>NZ_AP027742.1:0-2400000 GCF_030296775.1 Claveliimonas bilis
CTCTTTTAAAAGAAGGCGGTTATCCGACAGACTATCTCGATCTTCATTATACCTGCCCCGACTGCCGCGATACCGGCTATATCGGCACACGGAAGTGCCATTGTTTTCAGAAAGCAGTGATCGACCTGCTCTATACGCAGTCCAATCTTCAGGGTATCCTGAAAAAGGAGAATTTTGACACCTGCTCTCTGGAATACTATTCGGGAAGCCACATTGATCCCCTGACAGGGCGTTCCTCTCTGGAAGCCATGCAGATTGCCCTTCGGTCCTGCCATGAATTTGTAGATACTTTTTCATCTGAATTTCGGAATCTGCTTCTTTACGGCGATACGGGAGTCGGAAAATCTTTTCTCTCCCATTGCATCGCAAAAGAGCTGCTTGATCAATCTTTTTCCGTAATTTACTTTACAGCAGCCCGACTTTTTGATATCTTTGCTAAGAACACGTTTCACCGTGAAGAAGAAGCCGAGATGGATTATGAACACATTTACAACTGTGATCTGCTGATCATTGACGATCTGGGAACAGAAATGAGCAACCGCTTTACAGTATCACAGCTGTTTGTCTGCCTGAACGAAAGGATTTTGCGGCAGAAATCTACTCTGATCTCCACAAATCTTGCCCTGGAGGATCTGAAAAATATTTATTCGGAACGGATTTTTTCAAGAATTACCAGTTCTTATACCGTTCTTCGAC
The DNA here is from genome assembly GCF_030296775.1 of Claveliimonas bilis. NCBI lineage: Bacteria > Bacillati > Bacillota > Clostridia > Lachnospirales > Lachnospiraceae > Claveliimonas > Claveliimonas bilis. The sequence continues at coordinate 697 of NZ_AP027742.1, forward strand.
TGACCGGTGACGATATTCGCATACAGAAAAAACTGATGAACAGAATATAATTTTAGGAGGTACTGTAACTTATGCTGCGCCGCACTGAACGAAACTTGGAAAACATTCCCGTTGGAGCACTTGGGATCATTGCCCTTGACGGGTGCGAGGAAATGGGAAACCGGGTAAACGATTATCTGGTGAAATGGAGAAGAGAGGACGGACATATCCACAAAAACGACGTCGTTTTCAGCGGGTATGAAAGAGATAATTATCTGATCAACGCAAAGGTTCCCCGCTTCGGATCCGGAGAAGCCAAGGGTATCATCGGAGAATCCGTACGCGGAAAAGATATTTATCTTATGGTAGATGTCTGCAACTACAGCCTGACCTATTCTCTGTCCGGACACACAAACCACATGTCCCCGGACGATCACTTTCAGAATCTGAAAAGAATCATTGCCGCCATCGGAGGCAAGGGCCGGCGCCTTAACGTGATCATGCCTTTCCTTTACGAAAGCCGCCAGCACAAGAGAAGCAGCCGTGAATCCCTGGACTGCGCTCTCGCGCTTCAGGAACTGGTACGCATGGGCGTGGACAATATCATCACTTTCGACGCTCATGATCCCCGTGTACAGAATGCGATCCCTTTAAGCGGATTTGAAACTGTCCGCCCGACTTATCAGTTTGTAAAGGGACTTCTGCGACATGTAAAAGATCTTCAGATCGACAGCCAGCACATGATGGCCATCAGCCCTGATGAAGGAGCAACAGGACGCGCCGTGTATCTTGCCAACGTGCTGAACCTTGATATGGGTATGTTCTACAAACGCCGTGATTACACCCGTATCGTAAACGGACGCAATCCGATTGTTGCCCACGAATTTCTGGGGTCTTCTGTGGAAGGAAAAGACGTCATCATTCTGGATGATATGATCTCCTCCGGAGACAGTATCCTGGATGTTGCCCGCCAGCTGAAACAGAGGAAGGCAAAACGGATTTATGCCGCTGCTACCTTCGGCTTATTTACAAACGGTATGGAAAAATTTGACCAGGCCTATGAAGAAGGGATCATAAACGGAATCCTTACAACAAATCTTATTTACCAGACGCCTGAGCTTCTTTCCCGTCCGTACTATATCAACTGTGATATGAGCAAGTATATTGCGCTTATGATCGATACGCTGAACCACGACGGTTCTATCAGCAGCATTCTGAATCCTGTTGACCGCATCCAGAATGTTGTCGACAAATACCGCCGCGGCGAAGAAATCTAATATTTAAAATATATTATTTTTTCTGAAGCTTTTTAGGGTGAGTGTACACACTTTGTATGCTCACTCTTTTTTGATTATATCCATCCAGGAAACTGCCGATCTTTCTGACCGCATCAGAAAGCACCTCTTTGTCCGGCAGCATGACGATCCGGAAATGATCAGGAGCATTCCAGTCAAACCCGCTTCCCGGAACGAGAAGGATATTTGTTGCATACAGAAGGTCCCTGGCAAATTTCTTATCATCTGTGATCTGGAATTTCCGGATATCCAATTTGGGAAAAATGTAAAACGCACCGCTGTTTTTTACAAAGGAAAGTCCGTTGATCTTTTTCAACTCATCTATTGTAGCTTTCCGCTGCTCATAAATCCTCCCGCCCGGTCTTACCATAGCTGCCGGAGTTTCCATATCCTCAAGGGCAGCCGGAATTACCATCTGACCCAATGTATTCGCGCATAGCCGCATAGAGGTAAGCTTAACGACTCCCTTCCTATATTCTTCTGTCAAATGGCGGGGGCCGCTTATCACCATCCAGCCGCAGCGGTATCCGCAGAGACAGTGGGATTTTGACAATCCATTCATAGTAACTACCGGAATATCTTCCGCCAGAGAAGCCAGGGAAATATGGGTGAGATCATCCATCACCAATCTGTCGTAAATCTCATCTACAAAGAGGATCAGATGAAATTCCCTTGCGATCTGGGCCAGCTGCCTTAAGACTTCTTCCGGATAAAGCGCTCCGGTAGGATTGTTAGGATTGATCACAACTAAAGCTTTTGTTTTCGGCGTGATCTTTGAGCGAATATCAGCCATGTCCGGATACCATTTTGACTGCTCATCACACAGATAGAAAACCGGCTTTCCGCCTGCCAGGTACACCGAATTTCCCCACAGTGAATAGCTGGGAGCCGGCACAAGCACTTCATCATTGTCATTCAGAAGAGGCGGCAGTGCAAAGGATACCACCTCGCTGACTCCATTTCCGATAAAGACATCCTCCGGTGTAATTCCTTTGATTCCCTTCTTCCTTTCATATTCACAGATCGCTTCCCGGGATTTCTTCATTCCCTGAAAATCACAATATCCCACTCCCTCTTCCAGATGTCCGGTCAGAGCGTTTTTAATGCTTTCCGGAAGCCCAAAGCCAAAAGCGGCCGGATTTCCCGTATTGAGTTTCAGCACCGGGATACCTTCCTCCTGCATTTTCATTGCTTCCACAAAAAGCGGGCCTCTGATATCGGAATGTACGTTGCTCATCTTTTCTGCCATTTTATAATTTTCCATAATACTGCCTCCTATGTATGATCCACTTTTTTGTCCGAACAAACTTTTTATTTGCCTTTATTATATAAACCCGCTATAATATATTCAAATATCTATAATTATATATATGTTATATAGTTTTGACTATAATATCAGCATCGTTTTGCCGTGGATCCCAAAGGAGGACGGAATGTTTACCTGGAAAAAGTATGTGTACGAAGTGTACCGCGAAAGAAGTTTTACAAAAGCGGCGCAGAATCTCTATATCAGTCAGCCATCCTTAAGCGCCCGCATCCGAAAGATAGAAGAGAGTATCGGTGTGCCTCTGTTTGACCGCAGCACCTCGCCCCTGCAGCTGACAGAAGCCGGCAAGGTCTATATCGAAGCAGCGGAAGAAATTTTTAAGATCGAACAACGTGTGGAAAATGATATGAATCATTTGAACAATCTGGAAACCGGACATTTATCCCTGGGCGGAAGCAACCTTTTCTCCGCCTACATCCTGCCCCCGCTTGTAACAAAATTCAAGCAGCGGTTCCCTCATGTGAATATCCGGCTGACGGAAGGAAACACAGCACAGCTGGAAGAACTTCTCGGCAACAACTCCCTGGATTTCGTAATTGACAACTATCACTATGACCACCTTTTATATGACCGGGAATTATACTGCAGTGAAAACATCCTTCTGGCTGTCCCGAAAAATGCCAATATAAATAGAGAGCTGTCCAGATATCAGCTCTCCTATGATGATGTGAAAAATCAGACATATCTCCGCCCGGAACATCCGGCAGTTCCTCTCAAGGCTTTCTCGGATCTGCCTTTTATTATGCTTTCTCCCGGCAACGACACAAGAAGCCGCGGTGAACGTTTATGCCAGAAAGCAGGCTTTTCACCAAATATCATTCTGGAGCTTGAGCAGCAGTCCACTGCATATATGGCGGCTTCTACCCAGCTTGGGGCAACCTTTATCAGCGATATACTGGTCCGTCAGCTTCCCTCTTTTGAAACATTAGTCTACTATAAGCTGGAAGGCGATGCCGCCAGACGGCAAGTGTATTTTTATTATAAAACCCACAAATTTAAGACTCGGGTCATGGAAGAATTCATTACGTTAATACATGAACAGAATGATCGATCCTCTCATGTTGCAGGATCTCTTCCTCCCGTTTCTGGCAGGTAAAGATCAGAATCTGCCTGTCCTGCCGCGCCAGCCATTGCAGTGTATTTTTCAGACGGCTTTCATCATAAAAAGCGAAGGTATCATCTAAAACCACCGGGTATACTTCTTCATACAGCAGATTTGCCGCCGACATCCTGAGCGCAAAATAGACCTGCTCCAGTGTGCCCGCGCTGACATGTTCTGCCGGGATTTTTCTTCCTTCACACAGAAAACTTAAGCGCAGATCTTCTTCCGTGATCAGTCTTGTATATTTTCCGCCCGTCACGCTGCTTATCACATCAGACGCTGTGCGGTTCAGATCCTGCTGAAGCTGTCCCTGCATCTTACCGGACACTTCCAACAGCCGCTGGGAAGCCAGCAAGACAGCTGCCTTTTTTTCTTCCAGTCTCTTATAAGACTGGTCAAATTCCTCCAGTTCGGCCAGCTGTTCCTGAAGATTTTCATACTGGATACGCTTTTCTTCTTTCTCATTAAAAAACAACGTCCTCTCCCAGAGGAGCTTCTCACGGGAAGACAGCTCTTCTTCAGGTGTGATCTCTTCCAGCATAAGCTCCGGAGGGGTTTTCTGCCTTTTCTTCCCTTCTTTCAGACGATTCCAACTGTAAATTCCGCCGATCAGTGCAATAATGATTGCCACCAGATAGTTCCATGGCCGTGCGATCAGCACGAAAGCCCCTACTATGACAAGTAAAATCCCCGCCACTTCCAGAGGATGGATCCTCCATTTGTTCGGGCGGATATCATCCAGGACACGGCGGTTTTCTTTTTCCTTCTCTTCCGCTTCTTTTCTCTCCAGCGCTTCATCTATCCGCTCCAGTTCTTCATCCAGTCGGTGCACATCCCGCCATATGTAGGAAGATTCCTGTTCCAGCTTTTCCCTTTGTCTCTGCTTTTTCTCCAGCTTCTCCTTCATCTGACGATCCAGCTGTTTCTTCTGTTCGTCCAGGGCATTCCTTGCCGCTGTTAAATTGAGCTCGCTGTCGCCTGTCACATAATAATTCGTAGCATAATCTTTCAGGCGGGCCGCCAGATTCCGGCCTGTACGCGCCCCTGCCTGCCCTATATACAGCGTATCCGAATATCCTTCCGGATCAAGTTCCGGAAGCAGCATCATAAGATCGCCCTGTTCCAACGAAAATTCTTCTCCGTCATCAAGACAGACAAGGGACGCCCGTTTGGAATATTTATCAAAGCTCCTCTCCAGGTGAAACCGCTTTTTCCCGCACTCAAATTCCATTGCCCCTGCATAATATCCCGGATTTTCCCACGGCTCATAGCGGGAAAATGTATCATTTGCTGCCGCCCTTCCCCGGCCTCTCTCCATACCAAAAAGCATACTCTTGATAAATGTGTGAATCGTTGTCTTTCCCGACTCATTTTCTCCGTAAAAGAGCTGTATCCCATCATTAAGCTCCAGGACCTCGTTCTGAAATTTTCCAAAATTTTGCAGCTCCAGCTTAAGAATCTTCATAACTCTCCCCTTTTGTCTCCATCAGCGCAAGTACCCCGGCACACAGCGCTTCATATTCCATACTGTCTTTTTCAGCATTTGCAAAGCTTGCGATATAACTTCCCAGCAAATTGTCCTTATTTTTTTCATATAGTTTTTCAAAGTCATAAGCCGGCTTTGTCTCATCTGTAATTTCTGCAATATTTCCATATACATCCATCTGAGTCAGGTCAAACCGGATCTCCGGATCACGATATCCTTTTAAAAGAAACTTATAAATGTTCTCTTTCCCGTTTTCTTCTATGGTTTTCTGAATCACGTTTCTTAAAGAAAATCCACTCATTTCCACCTTCACATTCAAAGCAAGATGAACATATTCCCTCGTTGCAAACGGGACAAATGTAAAGCGGCACCCCTCTTTTGTTATCTCCCCTCTGATATATCCATGCTTTCCCGTATCATTGATATCCGTAGGTTCCAGCGCTCCTGCATAAGCCGCTTTTCCCGGAATCAGACACGTTGGCTTGTGAATATGGCCAAGGGCCGTGTAGTCATAGCCTAATTTTTCTATCTTAGCCTTGTCAATGGGAAGATGCTCTTTATCCCCTCCATGGAGCAAAAGGATCTCATAATCCATTTCTCCCGAAGGCAAAGCTTTGTCATACAATGTTTCCGTAATCTTGCGCTCATGATAACTGCATCCGCAGACAGATGTTTTCAGCTTGGGAATCTGAACTTCAGATGGCTCCTTTCCTGCCAGCATATGAACATTCGGTTCCCAGTCAAAACGTCCGTAGTAAGCTCCCGGCTTGATATAATCATGGTTGCCGGCGATCATTACCACTTCTGTATAGGAGAGGGAGCCAAACATGTCGTTCACCTCTTTCAGTTCCCTTAAAAGCGGCTGCCGGTGAAAGAGGTCGCCGGCAATCAGGAGAAGATCTGTTTTCTCCTCCTCACATATCATGATTATCTTTCGAAATGTCTCCCAGATTTCGGTGTCCCGCTTTTCGCTGTAAGCCTTTCCTGCCTCTGGACGAACTCCTAAATGTACGTCTGCGATGTGAATGAATTTCAATTTCTTCTTTCTCCTCCTGCTTGTTTCTGGATGGAAGCAGCACAATAAATTGTGTTTGTTCATCGTCACTCTTTGCCATGATCCTGCCTCCATGGAGTTCTACGATTTCTTTGGCAATGGCAAGCCCCAAGCCTGCCCCTCCTGTTTCACTGGATCTGGAATCATCCAGCCGGTAGAATTTTTCAAATATTGTCTGCAGCTTTGTGCCTGGAATCCGTTCCCCCTGATTGGAAAAAATGATCTCAATATCATTTTTCTTCTTATGCGCCTCTATACGGATTTTTGTTCCTGCATAGCAGTAGGCAATTGCATTTCTTAAAATATTATCAAATACCCGGGCAAGCTTGTCCGGATCTCCATATATATTCAGATTGTCCTCTGCCTCTACTTCGCAGGTCAGATCCTTTTCCTGCAGGACCGCATAGAGTTCATCCGCAATCTGTTCCAGCATCATGGATAGATTTACTTCTACCGGCTCCAGCTCAATATCCTGGAGATTAAATTTTGTAATATCAAAAAATTCGTTGATCAGTTCTCCCAGACGAATCGCTTTTTCCAGAGAAATATGGGTATATTTTTCTCTTTCCTCCCGGGGCATATCAGGATGCGCCTCCAGCATAGCAAGATAAGCCACAATGGATGTAAGGGGTGTTTTCAGATCGTGGGCAAGAAACAAAACCAGGTCATTCTTCTTCTTTTCTCCTTCAATTGCTTCCAATTCCTGACGCTTCAGCGTCGCCTTGATTTCATTGAGACGGATCTCAATAGGTTTAAGCTCCGTGATCAGATGGATCGGCTCTGTAGATTCTGAAATAATGTTTTCAATTCCATCCCCTACCTGATCCAGGTATTTCGTCATCTTTGACAGCGCCACATAAAAGAAAAGCGCAAAAAGAAGAAGGAAGCCCAGGATCATAAAAAATACCTTATTATCTCCCAACAGACGCCAATATAAATCAATGGCGGTCTGTTCTTCCACATCAAATGCGACCAGCACCTTTACAAACGTCGTTGCAAAGCTGTCATTGTACACGCCGTCGATCACATAATTCAGAAGAAAGCCGCCAACTAATACAGTCAGCGCCGTTACAAGCACTGTCTGAAGCAGAATACTGAATTTTAATTTACGATAATTATTCTTCAACTTTATAACCTACTCCCCATACTGTCTTGATAAAGTCTGAAGTTCCGGTCGGTACACTCATTTTCTCCCGCAGGTGACGGATATGTACCATAACCGTATTGTTGCTGTTTTTATAATACTGCTCATGCCATACTTTCTCAAAAAGTTCCTCTGAGCTGATCACCTTTCCCCTGTTCTCACACAGAAGCCACAAAATATCAAACTCAATGGGAGTCAGAGTAAGCGGCACTTCATTATAAACACATTCATGGGAAGTCCGGTTCAGCACAAGTCCGCCGAAATCTATAATGTCTCCCTGTTCCTTGCCTCCGTCGTTATACTGTGTATAACGCCTAAGCTGTGCTTTCACGCGGGCGATCAGCTCCAGCGGGTTAAAAGGCTTGGGGATATAGTCATCCGCTCCCATAGTCAGTCCGGTGATCTTGTCCATATACTCTGTTTTCGCCGTCAACATGATCACCGGAAATGTATATTTCTCCCGGATCCTTTTCAGGATCTCAAAACCGTCGATATCCGGAAGCATGACATCCAGAATAGCCAGATCGATCTTCTTTTCAAAAATGCAGTCCAGCGCATCCTGCCCAGTGTAAAACTTGTACACCGTATACTGGTCATTTTGCAGATATAATTCAATTACATCCGCAATTTCCCGCTCATCATCCACTACTAATATATTCATACTCATACGAACCTCCTTCGGCTCTGTCCCTCTTTACAGTTCACAGTTGTTTACTGTTCTTGGGAATGGGATCACATCTCTGATATTGCTCATTCCCGTCAAGTACATAATACATCTTTCAAAGCCAAGTCCAAATCCGGAGTGCCTTGTAGAACCATATTTCCGAAGATCCATATAAAATCCGTAATCTTCTTCCTTCAGTCCCAGCTCCTTCATGCGGGCAGCCAGCTTATCATAATCATCTTCCCTCTGGCTTCCTCCGATGATCTCCCCGATTCCCGGAACAAGACAGTCTACTGCTGCAACCGTTTTATTATCATCATTCATCTTCATATAGAAAGCCTTGATATCCTTCGGATAGTCCGTTACAAATACCGGACGCTTGTAAACTTCCTCTGTCAGATAACGTTCATGTTCTGTCTGAAGGTCTGCTCCCCAGGATACTTTATATTCAAATTTATCATTGTTCTTTTCCAGTATTTCAATCGCTTCTGTATAAGTCACTCTCGCGAAGTCAGAAGAAACGACATTATTCAGACGGTCAAGAAGTCCTTTATCTACAAAAGAATTGAAGAAATTCATCTCTTCCGGCGCATTTTCCAACACATAGCTGATCACGTATTTCAGCATGGATTCTGCAAGAGCCATATTATCATCAAGATCTGCAAAGGCCATCTCAGGCTCGATCATCCAGAACTCTGCCGCATGTCTTGTGGTATTGGAATTTTCCGCACGGAACGTGGGTCCGAACGTATAAATATTCCGGAAAGCCTGGGCGTAAGTCTCTCCGTTTAACTGACCGCTGACTGTAAGGTTTGTCTCTTTGTTAAAGAAATCCTGGGAATAGTCCACCGTACCGTCCGGATTCTTTGGAACGTTTTCCATATCCAATGTGGTTACACGGAACATTTCCCCTGCTCCTTCGCAATCGCTTCCTGTGATCAGAGGAGTGTGCACATAGACAAATCCTCTCTCCTGGAAAAATTTGTGGATCGCATAGGCGGTCAGGGATCTTACCCGGAATACAGCCTGGAATGTATTCGTTCTCGGCCGGAGATGGGCAATCGTCCTTAAGAACTCAAAACTGTGGCGTTTCTTCTGCAGCGGATAATCCGGCGCGGAAGCTCCTTCCACTGTCACTTCCTCTGCCTGGATCTCAAAAGGCTGCTTTGCCTGCGGCGTTGCCACAAGCGTTCCTTTTACAATGATCGCCGCCCCTACATTAAGTTTGGAAATCTCTGCAAAATTTTCCATTTTATCGTGGTACACAACCTGCAGCGGTTCAAAAAAGGAACCGTCGTTTACAACAATAAACCCAAACGTCTTGGAATCCCGGATGCTCCGTACCCAGCCGCCTATGGTGACTTCTTTATCCAAATAATCTTCTCTGTTTTTATACAGCTCTTTGATCGTTGTCAGTTTCATATCCATTTACTCCTTTAAATTTCCCTTTGCTTTTTGCACGTTTCCCCCATTATAGCATACTGTTTGGTGTTGTGCCACACCGGGAAGTTAAAAAAGGGGTTAGCATATAAAGTTTCATAAAACCTTGCACGCCCCGGTCAAATATGCTATATTAAAGACACAAAAGGAACAACCGCCCACAAGGGGTTGACCTCACAAAATGGTAAATAGAAATGCCACCCTGATACCAGCCAAAGTTCCGGGGTGGTTTTTCTATGCTGAAAACATTACTTCATAAACGTAAATACGAATGTCAGTAATGCTAAAATGAACATTCCAAAAGCCATTAAATCTTTAAAATCAAACGGTTTTTCATCCATCAGCACCACCCCCATTCTATGTAGAATAGAGGTCAAGCCACCCTGTAACACGGTTGTTCCTGTTCACATAATACCACAATGGCAACAGGCAGACAACCTCCTCCGCTACGGAGTAGAGTACTTTTTTATTTCATTGTGGGTAAATTGCGGGTACAGCTTGAATTTTAGCTCTACACATGCTATACTACTTCACGTTGCAAAGCCCATTACACACAGGCTGTCACTGGCAGCCTGCTCTGTACGCTAAGGCGAAAACCAAGGTCTATCGGGCTTGCCGCCGATTCCCGGCGTTAAATGAATCGAGTGTTCGAGACCTTCCACTCGTAAAACAAAACTAAAGGAGAGAACAGAATATGAGAAACAAAAACGCAGCATTTTTAACCCAGGCGGCCATGATCGCCGCTATCTATGTTGTCCTGACGTATGTCTTTGCACCGATTTCCTTCGGAGAAATTCAGGTGCGAATTGCGGAGGCGCTTACGATTCTTCCACTGTTTACCCCAGCAGCGGTTCCCGGTCTGTTTATCGGATGTCTGGTGGGAAATATCATTGGAGGCGCACTGCTGCCCGATATTGTTTTCGGAAGCATTGCCACACTGATCGGTGCCATCTGCACCTATCTGCTCAGGAATCAGAAACCGGTATTCGGAACCATCCCGCCGATGGTATCCAACACGATCATTGTGCCTTTTGTTTTAAAATACGCATACGGCGTCGCCCTTCCCATCCCGTTTCTTATGGTTACGGTGGGCGTTGGTGAGATTATTTCCTGCGGTATTCTGGGTATGATTGTCTATTATGCACTCAATCGCTATAAGGGAACTTTGTTTTCCCGGCCTGCTGCTTTAAAATAAGGAGGGATACCTCAAATCTCATCAGAGCAAAAGGTATTCTTAAATAGGGTATCATTATCTTACTTAATAGAAAGAGGAGGTTTTTCAAAACCCCCTCTTTCTATTATATTTCCCGTATCTCGCATCGACCTTTTCCGCTCTGTTTGATTTCATATAAAATACCATCTGCAGCCTTATATATACTGGAAAAAGATCTGGGCTCCATGCTGTATATTCCGCCTACTGATACAGATGTGCTTACAGACGGACACCTGTTCTTTGCCTCCTCAACATAATCTTTTATAATCTTTTCAACCTTATTTTGAATTGCCTCTTTATTAAAACAAGGCTGTGCATAGACCGCAAATTCATCACCGCCCAACCGAATAGCTATGTCTGTCTTTCGAAATGTCTCCCGCAGCTGTTTTGCAAAGAAGCGAAGCATCTTATCTCCGGTTCCATGACCATACATATCATTCACACTTTTAAAATTATCCAGATCGATCATTAGAAAGATATATGGTGCATCACTGTTATTCATCTTGGCTGTTACGGTAGCCTCCCCGCCTTTCCGATTATATATTCCAGTGAGAAAGTCCCGATTGGATTCTTCAATGAGGTTTTTCTTCACCCTGACGCTCTCGGAAATATCTACGAGAACGCTGATGATCGCTGAACGTCCATCTTCTGCTATAATCTTTCGCCCTATATCATACACCCACAAACTGGAGCCGTCTTTTTTCTTCACGCGATATTCGATGGCATATTGTTTTTCCTGTTTTAAGCAGTCCAGAACATGCTTTTCTACCATATGGGCATCATCTTCATGAATAGAATTAATGACCAGTCCTTCTGTCTCTTCTACAAATTCATTGTATGTGTATCCCATCATTTCCAGCATCGTATCGTTTACTACATAAAGTGGAAATCCGTCCTCAATATATCCTCCGATCACTCCTCCCGGCATCATCTGGCAGATAATGTCCAACAGTTCATGTTGGGCTGTCTCATTGAGTTTTTCTGTCTTTTCTGAAAAAAAGCGCAGCGGAAAAAATTCTCCGCTTTCCTGATATGAGCTGGCTTCCGACATATGGAGAGCGGTCGCTAAAAATTCTTCCCCCACTCTCCGGAATCCTCCGGTAAAACGGGTAAGGTAGCGGATCTCTTCCTCGCTTCCATTTAATCTGACGGCAGTCTCTACCTTACAAAGACATTCCCAGCTGTTCTCCCCTGTCTGCTTTTCCTGATAATCCATAATTTTGTACTGAATCGGATCCGGTATACCCTTAATTTCTTCCTCAAGCAGCCTGGCAAATTCTTCTTTATTCGTCGCTGTTTCCTCATCGCCGGTTCCCAAAGAATACAGGTCGTCTGCAACTATTGACAGGGTTTTTGCAATGTTCCTCTCTTTCAGATAACAGTCAAAGAACCGGGTAAGAACAGGATAGATCACTTTCTTTTCTACCATCTCCACACGACCTCCTTTTCTATTCTTTCCAAAATTTTACAATAAAAACACGCTACTGATACAGCCTGCGCAGAGGTTTTTCCGCCTGCATGAAACACTTCAGAAGTTTCGGATTAAACACTCCGCACTCTCCGTCCCGGATCATCCGAAGCGCTTCTTCCACCTCAATAGCTCCTTTGTACACCCGTTTGCTCACTAGTGCATCGTAAACATCCGCCAGAGAAACAATCTGAGCCCACATGGAAATTTCATCTCCTTTCAGGCCATCAGGATATCCCCTGCCGTCCCATCTCTCATGGTGATGTTCTGCAATATCATATGCATACTGAAACATCTGGTGCTCCATAATATGCGGAATCTTTTTTAAAAGCTGGGCGCCCTGAGTTGTATGGGTTTTCATAATCTCATACTCTTCCGGAGTCAGTCTGCCCGGTTTATTCAAAATAGCATCGGGAATCGCTATCTTACCCACATCATGCATGATAGCAGCCATCGCAATCTGTCTGATCTCTTCTTCCTTCAGTCCTTCTCCCAACTCTGTATTTCGCAGAAGATATTCCGTAATATCATGAATCCGATGTACATGTTCTCCGGATTCTCCGCTTCGAAATTCAATGGCGGTAGACAATGCTTCCACCATTCCCATATTGAGCAGAATAATCTGCTCCGCCTGTTTTAAAAGCTCACTCTGCTGCTCCTCCACCTTACTGCTAAGCCTCTTCCTCGCGCGGAAAAGCTCTATAACAGAATCAATACGTCTTCTTACTACATAGGGGATAACAGGCTTATGGATAACATCCATTACTCCCAGTGAATACGCCGTTTTCAAAATCCTGTCATCTGCTTCAGCAGTGATCAGAAACACTGGTATTTCCGTCTGAGTCCCTTTTTCATTCAGGATCTTCAACACTTCTATTCCATCCATAACAGGCATGACCACATCCAGCAAAACCGCACAGTAACGTTCTGTCTGTGCAAACAATTTTTCCAATCCAATCCTGCCATTTTCTGCCTCTTCCACACAATACCCGGAAGAAAAAATATTTTCCAGAATTGCCCTGTTTATTTCATCATCATCCACGATCAGTATTGTGTTATTTCTATTTACTGTCTCTTCTCTGTCCTTGCTGCTGTCCTTTTTCATCGTCCACCCTCCTGACCTGGTATCTCTTTTTCTATTTTTCCCCGGAAGCTGCTTCCCATTCAATTTTTAAGCAGCTTCTCCATCGTTTCTTTTAATATCTGGAAATCAATCGGTTTGGAAACATGTGCGTTCATCCCCGCTTTCTGCGTGGAGACAATATCCTCTGCAAAGGCGTTTGCCGTCACTGCAATAATAGGAATGGTCCCTCCGTCTTTTTTCTCTGAACAGCGGATTGCAGCAGCAGCTTCGCATCCATCCATCACAGGCATCTGCATATCCATTAAAATGATGTCAAAATAGCCTGTCGGTTTTCTCTCAAACAGCTCCACTGCCTCTTTCCCGTTCCAGGCTTCCTCCGACTCCATACCGAAACTTTTCAGAATTTCCTGTGCAATCTCCATATTGATCATATTATCCTCGGCAATAAGCACCTTCTTTCCTTCCAGGAAAGCTTCTTCGTTTCCGCCTTTTTCTTTTGCTTCCTCCTGCGGAAGAACCTGCTCTTCACTGATCTGGCAAGGGATCATTATTTCAAATTCCGTTCCCTCTCCCAGCTCACTTTCCACTTCTATGGTCCCTCCCATCTTATGCACCAGTTCATGCACAATGGGCATTCCAAGCCCTGTCCCGGCGACATTCGCTGCCCCGAACTGCACTTCCCTTTCAAAAGGCAGATACAATTTTTTCAGAAATTCCCGGCTCATACCTGCACCATTATCCTGAATGCGGAAATGGTACTTGCGATATTTGCTGTTGCTGTCTTTTTCCTCTGTTACTGTCATCTCCACTTTTCCATCGTCCGCAGTAAACTTAAAGGCATTTGACAAAATATTATTTAAAATCTGCTGAATCTTTCCCCAATCTCCTCTGATATAGATGTCTTCTATATCGATATGGGTCAGGAATTGCTTTTCTGTTTCTTCCGTCTGTAGCCGGAAAATTTCTGCAAGTTCCTTCAGATTTTCCTTTATCCGAAAACTCTCGCTTCGAAGTTCCAGCTTCCCTTCTTCCATCCGGGAAATATCCAGTATTTCATTAATCAGTTCCAGGAGCTGATTTCCAAGCTGTCCGATCCTGCTTAGCGTCTCCGCTGTCTTATCTGCATCCTCGGTATGATTCTTTGCAAGTTTTGCCATACCGATGATTCCATTAAGCGGAGTTCTCATATCATGGGACATTTGGGAGAAAAACATATTTTTGCTCTTTGCCATGCTGTCTACCGAATCCAGAGAATCTTTTAAAAGCTCCAGCATGGACAGATCATGTTCCTTAGCCTCATTAATATCCCTGAAACCAAGTACCACTGTTCCCTTCTGCAAAGATTCATCATAAAGCATTTGAACATGCACCCATCGGTATTCCCCGTTGAAAAGTCTTTTGAAATCTCCTCCAAAATCCCGGATCCGTTTTTGCACCAGTTTTTCCATGTTTTCTGTAGAAAAGGTATTCAAAAATTCTTCATAATCTTCTTTTCTTATCAGCTCCTTCATGATATCCAGAAGCTGGCTGTATTCCCCTTTCTGCAGGAGCCTGTTCCTCACATAGTCAGACCCTTTCAGCATCGTATACTGTCCGCTTTTCAGATCAATCTGATAAAGTGCGTAATAAGAATTCCCCAGCACACCTACGATCTCATTGTAAACTTTCGCTTTCCTGCTTGTCCGGTAATCGGCTACTGCAAAAATGATCACAGACACAACAAAAATTCCCATAATTCCCAGAAATACATTCCAGGCTCCTTCATAGGATTCCAGCAAAGTGTCATAAGGAATCGTAACGACCGAATACCATCCTGAATCCAGCTTGTAATAATATACGCCTCTCTTGACACCGTCCACTCCTATAATATAAGAATCATAAGTATCAAATTCTCCTTTCAGGATTCCTGCAAAAATTTCATCAAATTTCTCCTGAAGATCTTCATGGCTTTTCACAGTAAGATTGTATTTCAGAAGCTCTCCTTTTGAATCTGACAGAAAATAGTTCGTCCCTTCCGGAAGGCGCTGTTTTCTCTCCTGTTCCAGCTGATGGTCCGGATAAAGATCCACTGCCACCACGTCCTCTGTTCCCTTAATCTGTTTTGCCAGGGTCACCACGGTCTTATTCAGCCGCACATCGATATAAGCATCTGTATAAATAGTCTCCCCATCCGCTTCTATCGCCTGCTGATACCACTGTGTCCCCAGTGGATCAAATGTTTCATCTCCTTCCCAATAAGTAGCTGCATAAATTTTCCCATCTACAGATACATAGGCCTCCACATCATCAAGCCCCATCACCTCATCTGCAAATTTCAGATATTGCTGGATCAGCTTCTCATAACTGTCCGTTCGGTTTTCCGGTCTCAACTGATATTCCAGCGTTTCCAGCACAGTTTCGTACTGATTTGTAACAGCCACCTCATTCAATGCATATACATGAGCTGTTTCGCTTCCCATTGTTTCTGCGCTGTCAAGAACTGCTGCACTCATCCTCTGTATAGCAACAGGGATAACCAATATGAGAATAAGCATTGAAAGGAAGAGATAGCCATATCGCTTTTTACGCTTTTTCTCCATCCTTCTTTATTCCATTCTCCAGTTTTATTGATTCTTTCACACCTTCCTGCCCTAGAAGTGCATTGGCATGACGGTATTTTCTGGCATTTTCCAACTCACGGTAATGCTCTCCCTCCCAGTAATCATCCAGGCGCACCGGCATATTCTGCACCATTTTCATCATCCTGGAATTAATATTAAACAGCCCCTGCTGCGCACTTTCAATCTCTTTTATATACTGTTCGATCTTATATTTCGCCGCGATAAGCTGAATCCCTTTTTCTTCCAGCTGAGCATTGATCCTTGCCGCAATGATATCCTTCTGTTTCTCTGTTTCAACCTTTGCTGTTTCGATCATCTCTTCTGCCCGCTTCTTCGCTTCCTCCTCAATGGCTTCTGCATTGCGGTTGGCATCATCCATAATCTTGGAAACTGTTTCATAATCAAAAAATCCGCCATCCTGATTTTTCTTCAGATTTTCCAGCTCTTTTTCCTGCTGGGCCATTCTCTCCTTTAACGCAGCATTTTCTTCCTGAAGGACTTTGTATTCGCCCTCCGGCATATCCTGATCTGCTCTTTCCGACTGATCCTTTGCTTCCTCCAGCAGCCGGTGCAGTCTGTCGTTTTCTTCCTGGAGCTTAGCAGTCTCTTCCTGAAGTTTTGGCACTTCCAAGTCCACCTGCTCTGCCTTTTCCTGACTGTCCTCCATCTTTCTTAACAGATCTGCTTTTTCCTTTTGATGAAGCACTTTTACAGATTCTATTTCATGCTCCAGTGTCTTAATATACTCCTCTACATCTGTTTTGTTAAAACCTCCGAACAGTGATGTCCGGAACATTCCATTGCCAGCCATATCATTTTCCTCCTTTATCTGTTTATGTTTCCTCTATTCATAAGTGTATATGATCTGAACATTATCTGTCTGTCTTCCTTCCATAGCAAGAAGAATATGTTCCTCCTCATCCGGATCCGTGATTCCTATGCCTATTTGATATCCCTGCCGAAATTCATCTGTAAACGGGATATGGTTTGTTGTCTCAACTGTCTCTCCCGGCACCAGATCTGACAGATTGATCTCTATATTTTCCCAGTATTTCAGTTCCCCGTCAGAATTGTATACATACATAGTGACAGGCCAGTCCCAGTACAACGGCGCAAGACCTGAATTTTCCCATGTCATCGTCACTTCCAGCTCTCCGTCACGGAAAGAATATTGGGTACTTAAACGTGAAATGTAATAGCGGTATCCCAGCTCTTCCCGGATACTCTCTGCTACACTTCCATCTTTCAGATCTCCTTCCGGGCATTTGGGACCGATAAAAGTCGTATGAGAATCCCGGATCATCTCCAAAGTCTCTGAAAGCCGGTCTGACAAAAGCTCTTCCATAGTATATTCGCTGGTAAACTCTCCTCCGCTTGGCGCCTTCTCCCAGAAATCTTCCATCGGTTCATACTCCAGTGCTTTTCCGGAGGTTTCAAAACTTCCTCCATTTTGGATCCAGTCCAGCCACTCTTCCGTATCACTTTCACTTCCGATCATGTCATTGTAAAGCCCCAGATCTCCATCTGCCGCCATCACAAAATTTCTTCTCATCAGAAGCCTTGCATTATGAAAGTTATCGGAATAATCCAGCACATAATCCCAGCATACTTCTGCATCGGGAAGCGGCTCAAGACCTTCATCCGTATTGGTATGCCATTCTCCCCAATGTCCCAGACTTCCAAGTTCCACATAAGCCACGAAGTCATCTTTATT
The DNA here is from genome assembly GCF_030296775.1 of Claveliimonas bilis. Lineage (NCBI taxonomy): Bacteria > Bacillati > Bacillota > Clostridia > Lachnospirales > Lachnospiraceae > Claveliimonas > Claveliimonas bilis. Next base: position 18,267 of record NZ_AP027742.1, read on the forward strand.
ACAGTACTTTGCAAGCGCCTGAATTGCCAGGGCATGACGCTCTCTGAAAAATTCATTGGAATAATCCGGAGAATAGCCCGCTCCATACTCTGTACTGTAAAATTCTCCGTCTCTCGTCTTCTCGTACAGCCATTCCGGAATATCTTTATGTCCCTCTTCACCGGGAATATCACAGATAAACCGAAGCACGGCATGCTTATTCTGGCTCTTCCATTCCTCAATATGGAACAGCTCTTCCAGCGCTTCTGTGTCATATTCTCCCTGTGACGGTTCCCACATACTCCATGTCACGCCAATGTATACCAGCTGCGAGTCCTGGCACTCCTCTTCATTGTCCGCCGATGGCGCATACCCGGTAAGAGGATTGTTAAGAGGCTCATCAGTTTCCTTAAAGGATACAGTATGATTCAACTGATATCGGTAAGGTACGATATAGATCAGCAGCGCGGCAATGGCAACGGCAAGTACAGCCATCATGATATACGGAACCTTCGAGTTTCTTCTTCCCATATCATTCTCCTATCCGTGATACTCTCCATTGTACTGGATCAGCGATACGTCCCGTACACCCTCTACTGCCTGGATCTGCTCCATAAAAAGAGTGTTGTTGTTTCTGCAGACAAGCTCGATGGTCAGTTCTGTCAGCTCTCCGCGGATCGTCTTGGATTTCAGCTGATGCTTCATCTTGTTTAGTATTCTCAGTATCTCATCCCCTGCAAGTTCTGACTCATAATGAGCTACCAGTATAAAAATCGTTCCTTTTTTCCTGCGGTTATAAAACAAGTGCACTACAGCCACCATAATAAGCATCGTAGCAATCGCCAGCACATACAGTCCGGCTCCCAGCGTGATTCCCACAGAAATAGACCAGAACAGATACAAAAGATCCATGGGATCCTTGATCGCAGTACGATACCGGACGATAGACAACGCACCGACCATACCAAGGGAGATCACGATATTGCTGCTGATAGCCAGCGTCAGCATGCAGCTTAGTACCGTCATCCCCACCAGAGTCACCGCAAAGGAACTGGAAAATACAACTCCTCCGAAATAATGACCGTAAATTTTATAAATAAAGATTCCCAGTATTACGGCCAGCAGCATTGCAATAACTGCCTTTGTCATAAAATCAGCAGTCAGACCCTGGCCGTCCATAAAGGACTCCCAGACTGAGTTTTTAAAATAATCTCTTATATTCATCTTTTGCCCCTCCTGTTTGTTTTGGATATTCCTGCCAGCATATCCGTTCTGTGGAATGCTCTGTCATAGCATAATGTGTATTTTGAAATCGCGGAAAACTCCTGCCCGTCAAGAGGCAAAAGCTCTTTGATGAGTTCGGGGATCATTTCTGTAAATTTCACTTCCAGAACCATCATATTCTCATCCAGCACCGAGGTAACCGGAAGGAACGGATCGAAAATATCATAATCAAAGGCCCCTGCCCGTACATCTCTGTCAAAGGTAATTCTTACATCACCTTCCGGTCGGATCAAAGGTTCTCTTTCGTAGTCTACGACTACTTTGGGTCTTTGCAGTTTCACTGTACACTCATAGTAAAATTCCCTGCACAAAGGCTGTTCACTGGAAAGGAGAAATTCGTAATCCCCTTCCAGTATCTTTCTGTATTCCTCTTTTGTAAGGGATGCGGAATCTTTATGAATGTAACTGCCCCACTTTTTCTTCCGCTCCAGCTTGATACTGGAATCACTGTAGTTATAAATCCGGATCCGCCATTTCTGCCGATCTACGACACCCATGATCTTCTCCTCATATGCCGAATCCCAATAATCGTCAAAATACAGACTGCGAATCGTGTACTGTCCGCCTTCAGCGTGGGCATCCCGCTCCATAAATGGAAGCAGACGCCTTTTCAAAAGCTCTCCTTCCCACAGAGAAATATAATATTTCCACTCATTCCGGTAAACCGGCTGTCTCATTCTCAATCCTGCCATCGTTCATCAATCCTCGCTGTAGCTGACGGCAGAAATACTGCCGTCCTGCTGTACGTAAAAACAAAGAGTACTGTAGGCTTTGCTTCCCGCCTCTGTCTGATAATATTCATAGGCGTCCTGGGAAACATCATTTGAACCGGTTGCCCGTACCCGAACAAAATACTGTCCCGGAGAAAGTGATCCGGCATCCACTCTCGTTTCCCCGGTCTGTTCGCTTACCATACAGTCAGAAAATGTATAGTCTCTGGAAAGCTCCACAGAATAAGTGATGTCACCGCCGCCTTCCTGATAGGATTCCTCCCACTGAAGGACAGTGCTGTCTCCCTGCTTTACCGGTTCCAGAATATGGAACGGCCATGCGGAGGCCATACTGCTTGTGTATTCCTCATAGTTCGTCTTGATCTCCTCCGCCATACTCTGAACAAGGATGTTATAATTTTCTTCATTCACTCTGGCATACGTCTGATCAGGCAGGGAATATACATAGTCCTCTGTCGCTTTTTGCAGATCATCTATCTTTTCCTGTACATTTTCTTCTGTCAGATAGTTCTCATAGAGATCCTGCACCGCACTGTCCAGATTCTGTCTGCAGGATGGGTCTTTTAAGATTCTCTCAAACAGGACCGTATCTGAAAAAGTAAAAATTCCTTTATTCCAGGATCTCTGGTAAGTCTCATCCTCCATGGCCTCATAGCCTTCTTTCAAAATCCCGTCGTTATCCCAGGAAATGAAATACCATTTATCGACGCCCCTTGGACTGTACAGGTAATAATTTCCGTCCAATACATCTTTATTTCCCATTAAAATGTGAAATGCCATCCAATAGTAAAGATTATCCTTGTCAAAATACTGTTCCACTACATCGCTGATTTCATTATCTGTGTCATTCACTGCATCAAGAAGGGCGATAAGAGTATCGTGTTCTTCTGATCCATCCACCTCCAGATACTGTTCAAATGCATCTTTATCGTAATTTGCATCTGTAGCCAGCATAATTACGTCTTCATGCCTTTGCTAGTCAAAATTTCCCACCTGGTAAAGTGCGCCGTCATTGTCAAATCCGTGATTTTTCAGGTATGTTTTATTGATCTGTTCCACCTGGGTGTAAAGCCCGTAATCCTGGAACAATCCGTCCTCTCCCTCTGTCTTATCTTTCACATAAAGGTGAACCAGCTGTGTTCTGGCGCCGATCATTTCCGGAATCTCCTGGATCAAAGAATATGCCAGTTTATTTTTGAATCGGACAGGATCTCCGGAATGTTTATTCAGTGAAATTGTCTTTTGTCCATTATAATCACCATCGCCGTCCTTGATCTTGATCCGGTAGCTCTTCTGCTGCTGCCGGGAAGCGCCCTCCCCTCTAAGCTGCACCGTAGCGTTGGCAGTCCGGTCACTGTAGCCGAATTCTCCTTCCACCGGGCCGGCTTCATCGCCGACCTGAAGCACAGCCTCACATTTGTATGGAGTAATGGAATGTTCCTCATAGTAATACAAAGGATAACTGTTGATCTCTGTCCAGGTATGATCTGTATCATCTTCTTCATTTCCCTGTCCTACTGTCAGATACATGGTCACAACTTCATTATTTTCTTCCTCATATAACGACTTATTATCCTGAAGCTCATAATCTGAAGAACTCTGTCCCGTCGTTTCATACGTTTCATCGGCGCTTACCAGTGTCCCGCTGTCGCCGCTGCCGGCGGCGCATCCGGCAAGCAGCGCCGGCAAAAGCAGCAGGCTTAGGATTTGCCCTGTCTTTTTTCTCATATTCTTCCTCCTTGTACCGCAACAATTGCCATAGGCTTATACGTCCGCATTGTCCACATTGGTTATAGTTCCGTCAGCCTGCACCACAAATGCTTTCGTTCCGTACGCTTTTCCTCCTCCATCTTCTCGGGAGTAATAGTCATAGCAGTCCTGCACATAACCGGACTCATTGACCGCCTGCACCTTCAGATAATACTGTCCGGCCGGAAGCATGTCAAAGCTGACCTCCGGAAGCTGCAGACCATCCGCCTGATAGATCACATCCGTATAGTCACAGTCCCGCGCCAGCACAACGCGGTACGTAATATCTTCTCCATCCGTATCGTAGGATGCATCCCACAGTACGTTGATCTTTCCATCTTCCACTGTTGGCGTTCCCACATAGAAAGGCCACGGTTTTTCCAGGCTTTCCTGATAATACTGATAATTCAATTTAATCTCACCCGGCAGGGCAGCAACCAGCTGATCATAGACAGCCTGGTCTTCTTCTACGGCGTATTCCACATCCGGACTGCTATAGATATAAGGCTTTACTACACTGCTGTACTGATTTATCATAGACGTCATTTTTTCTGTCGCCAGGTAATTGGTATAGAGATCCTCCACAGCATTTGTCAGCATATCCCGATATTCATCCTCCTGGAAAATACGGTTAAATAGAATTACGTGAAGGAACTGAGTGATTCCTCTTTCCCAGGAAAGTCCTTCCGAATAATTACTCTGCTCATACTGCGTCCTTGAAAGGGCTGCATCATTATCCCATGAAATAAAATACCATTTATCTGAATTCTGAGGACTGTACAAATAATAGTTTCGGGATCCTACATCGTAATTTCCGATTAAAATGTGAAACGCCATCCAATAGCAAATATTATCCATATCGAAATGCTGTTCCACAATTTCTTCTATCGGAACCGAGTAATCATTGACCTTTTCCAGCAGTTCCAAAAGCTTTGTATGATCGTCATTCCCCTTGATCTCCAAATATTCTTCGAAGGCTTTCTCATCATAATCTTCATCTGTTTTCAGCTTCAATTCGTCATATTGATACCACTCAAAGAAATTAATTTTATATAAATAACCTTTGTTATCAAGTCCGTGTGTTTTCAAATATGTTTTATTAATCTGTTCTACCTGAGTATATAATCCATAGTCGGTAAATGTACCGTTTCCCCCCTCTGTAGTATCCTTCACATAAAGGCGCACAAACTGTGTTCTCGCACTCATCATCTGGGGAATATCCTTCATCAGATCATAGGCGAGCTTATTTTTAAAACGATAGACATCTCCTACATGTTTATTGAGGGCGATCGTTCTTTGTCCTCTCCATTCACCCATGCCATCCTTAATACGAATTTTATAATTTTTCTGATCCCGTCTGGATGAGGACTGTCCCCGTATCTGTACTGTAGCGTTGGGCGAAGTCTCGCCATTTCCGAATTCATCCCCGATCTGAAGGAGGGCTTCACAATTGTAGCGGTCCAGATTATTGTCCTCATAATAATAGTTATCCAGACTGTTGATCTCTGTCCAGGTATGGTTCGTGTGATCTGCCGCATTTCCTTCCGATACAGTCAGATACATGGTTACCACAGAAGTCTCATCATCATCCGCATATACTGCCTTATTATCCTGAAGAGTCTCCTCGGATTCTTCCAGCTCTTCCTTTTCTACCGGATCACCTTTTGTCTCCTGGGTATCTTCCGCTGCCGCTTCTACATCGCTTCCGGTACTGCCGGAAACGGCACCCGTATCTGCACTGCAGCCATTCAGGAGAAACACAAGGGCAAGCATGGCTGCTCCCGCCATTTTCCGCCGTTTCTTTTTCCACTTTTCCTTGGGTGCATTGGCCTTCTTTTCATCTCTGGCATCCAGGCGATCACACAGCCTTGCAAAAAATCCTTTTTCCATGTTCGGCACAAAAGCCTTCCTGCACAGGAGGAAATAGGGGAGCCTCCTTGTATACCATTCCAGCCTCAGCCAGACAATAAAGTAAAATACAATACCGCCCAGCAGAAAGCCCAGGCCAAAGAAGTTGACAGAGCCAAATAAAATCTGCAGGATCGTGGCAACCACGCTGACTGCAGCAAAGGCCATCGTGCCAAGAAGCGCACCTGTGTAGTCCTCAAAATAGAGGAGAATCAGCATAATGGAATTACTGATCGCATAAATTCCATATCCTGTACACAAAAACCGGAAAATTCCAATAGATGTATCCGTAAATCCAAGTGAGAGCCACTCCAATACATAACTCCCGAATACAACGAACAGAATCGTTGAAATAAGCTGCTTATGTCCGCTGAAAGTCAATTCCTGCTTCAGAATGGTCAGCATCTCCGTTTCTGCCTGTTCAATATCCCTGATAGAGCCGTTGTCATTGAACAGGCTGTAATAATTCCGATAAGACGGATAAAAACGAACTTCCACAGAAGTCACAAAATTAATGGTCGTGATCAAAATGGAGAAAAACGCAAACAGCGCCGGAACATCATGTGCCGGTGCCCCGTAAAACAGCCCCTCAACCTGAATCTGCAAAGGTCCGAAATACATGATCACAAGATGGGCAAACAACCCGATATTGATAAAACCTCCTGTAAAAGCAAGCGATTTATAACGGTCAAACCAACGCAGGAATGTATATTTGCTTCCCTCACTTTTAGGGAAATAGTCAAGAAGCAGTTTATAATACCATACCATCAGCGTGCCATAGGCAATAATAATACACAGCATCAGACTCACAATACTGACCCATCCGATAACGACAAGGATAAGAGCGCACAGGAATCCCAGCATCAGGGAAATGGTAAATGCAAGCACGATTCCTTTATAGTCCTTAAGAGCTGTCAGGTAAACCATTTCCATCCACACTACGATCAGAATGAGGGAAAACCACAGACACAGGATCTGATAGATCAGGGGCACTCCTGAAAACCAAAGAAAAACTCCGTAAAGAACGGCTCCTGCCACAAGCATAATAGAACAGCTTCCGTAAAGAGAAGGCATGATCTTATCCAGCTTTTCCTCATAGAGCATGTCAGATACATAGCGGGTCGTAACCATGTTGAACCAGCTGGTGATACTAAGGGAAACTAACAGACTGTAAGTAAGCATACAGTTCATCAATTCCCTGTCATGGGCTTCCATTCCTGCCAGCCTGGCTGTCAGACTGACACCCGCCAGCATGATAACACCCAGGATCATAGGCCCTGCACAAATAATTCCCGCATATCCGTATGCCCTGCAAAGCGAGAAGAATCCTCGTTTACTGAATAATCTTTTTAAGCTGAAACCGATTCCTGCCATCTTCTAAACACCTCATCATATGCTTCCTGATAGTTGCGTATCATATCTTCATGCCGAAAGTATTTTTCTACCCTCTTTCTCCCGATCTGTCCCATCTGATAACGTTCCTCTGTATGGGTACACATCATTTCCAGTGCATCACAGAGCGCTTCCCTGTACATGGGCGGCACGCAGTAGCCCGCCACTCCCAGGTCGTCTCCCTCCATCCCGTTTATCAGCTGTTTGCAGCATCCCACATCTGTTACAACGCAGGGTCTTCCTGCAGCGAACGATTCCAGAACAGCCAGCGGCTGTCCTTCTGAAATACTGCTAAGGACGGTAAAATCAAATTTTTCCATATATTCCAGAATATTGACTGTCCCAAGGAAATATGCATCGGCAAGCCCCAGCTGTTCCTTCAGGTCATAACACTCTTTCGCATACTCTTCATCGTCCTCGGGTCCTGCAATATAAAGTCTCACATTCGAAATCCTGCTTCGCAGATCCGCAAATGCATAGAGAAGGGTCTTAACATCTTTAATCGGGGAAATCCGAAGAACCGCCCCAATATCTACATATCCATTATCCTTTTTCGGCCTCATGGAGGAAAACCTCTCGTAATGAATCCCATTGGTAATGTATCTGCAAAGCTCCGGGACGCATCCCATCTCAATCTGTGTTTCCCTTGCTTTATCAAAGAGACTGGTGATCATAGAAGCCTTGCCATATGCCGCACCCGACAACATATAGAAAAAACGCACCCAAAATCTTTTAAATGCCGGTATAACCCATTTTGCACGGATGATCTCTTCCTCTCTCTCCCGGGTATAGATTCCGTGCTCTGTAATCTCATAGGGCACACCATTGACATAACTTCCAAGCCTCGCGAGCACTCCGCTGTAACCTGTGGCAATGGCGTGATAAATATCCGCCTTGGGCACATCTGACTGCAAAATATAGAGCACCGGAAGAAGCATAGATCTGACTGTATGAAAAAGATCCGAAAAACTGGTATAAGGGTACTCTTCATGACAGATTTTCATAAGGATTTCCAGGAAATCCTCACTCATCAAAAATGCCACCGGAGATACCTTATTGTCATGATACATGCGGAACAAAGTTTCCCAGTCAGGCTCCCTGCAGTTTACAAATTCCCGGAGCGCTTCCAGCTCCTCTTCTTTAAACTTGTATTTTTCTTTTACAAAAGGCATGGTAAGAGCGTCATTTAAAAAGATTTCCCTGATCTCTACAACATTGTCAGGAAGCTCATATTTAAACTTTCCCTGATCTTTGGAATCAGCACCTACCGCCCAAACTACAAATTCATGCTGGGGCATGGCCTTCATATATTGGTGAACCCAGGTAGATACCCCTCCTGTCACATAGGGATAGCACCCTTCCAGTATTACACAGATCCTCATTTTGCATCCTTTCTTTGAATCGTAACCGTATCCTGCTCTGCTTCCAGAAGATACAGATTCCCGCTCAGCTTCGTCAGGCTTCCGCCTTTCACCGACTCTTCATCCGGTGTCCACTCGTTAAAACGGATCATCAGCCAGGCTTCATCCTGAAAATTCGACAGCTGGATTTCCAGACCGTCTTTTGTCTCGATCTCTTCTGATCCTAAATAATAAAATCTCTGCACTGCGCCTGCCATTTCAGATCCTGTCATCCGTCGGATGTCCGGCGCCGCCTCTTCCTGCCATTTTTCATAATCGTTCAGATTTTCCACCATGGCAGGCCAGCCAAGATCAGCTCCCGCATCCGGATTCAGCACATCTGTAGGAGAGATAGAATGGGAAACCACATAGTGAAAATTCAGCTCCGAAAAAGCGCTCAGCTTCATATCTTCACTGATTTCTCCTCCGGATGTTATGCGGGGCGTCATGATCATCCCGTCTTCGTCTACTTCGTATTCCTGCTCCTTCGCATATCCGCCGCTGAAATAGTCCGCCGCCACGGCTGCGATATCCGGCAGAGTATCTTTTATCGCATCCAGTCCGTCCTCTGACCAGATATTGGAAGGAGGCGTATAGACCTGCATCGTTTCACTGTCAATAATTCCTTTCTGAAATTCCTCCACTTCCTTAAGACCTGCTGCCATGTCCGATTTATTGTTCCAGTATTTCAGACCCAGATCCTTCTCATAATCCAGCTCTTCCGTCTCCTCTCCGGTCTCCTCTTCTGTTCCCTCCCGGGTCCCGATATCGCTGGTTTCCAGGCAAAGAGGCTGCTGGTTATATCCGAAAAGGCCCAGTTCTCCGTCCAGTTCCATTAAAGTAGATGCAAAATACTGATACCGGTTGGAGGAAGCCTTTGACTCAAAAGGCGCTTCTACATCATTATCATTGTTCTCCTGTATCGTTCCTGTATAGGAAATGCCGTATTCTTCCGCCAGACTGATAAGGTCATTCCACCATTCTCTGACATAAAAAGAATACATATCCATATTGTCCCCATACTCCTTTGTAATGTAGGAGTTCTTTTCTTTTGGAAGGGGGAAAGGAAAACCATCTATATAAAACGCCGAACTGTTAATAACAGGCCATACACAGTACTCTGACAGAAGACTGTAAGCTGCCGCGTAAATTCCTCTGCAGTTTTTTTCATAATGCCCCAGGTTCACAACAACCACATGCCCTTCCCTGCGGTCCGTCTCCCACAAAAGGGGCACTTCTCTTTCATCCGCCGACACCATATGAACTTCGCAGGATTCTCCAAGGGAGACCGTAAGCGCGGACTGATAAGGATATTCGATGGCATACTCTGTCTGTTCTCCGGTAATCATAAAATCATCTTTGATCCGGATTCCACTGACTTCATAGTAGGCGGAACCCAGGTTTTCCACGCCGATCCTCGGACTCATAAAACTGTACACACTGCCGGTTTCCGGAACCTGCGGCATCAGAAGGTTGCCGCCTTTCTCCATCCAGCTTACCACTTCCAGTATGACACTGCTGTGTTCCTGAAAGTTTGTAAATCCCGTAATGACAATCTGGTATTGATCAGGATCCGGCATCTCTTCCTTGCTAAGATCTGTCTCAGTATACTCTACCTTCATGTCGTGAAGGATCTGCGTCATCTGATCATAAAAGACGGCAGAATTTTCATCTGTACTGTCCCACAGGTAAAGGCAGTCCGGATTCTCCTCCTGCGTTTCCTCTCCACTGTAACCAAGTTTTGTAAAACTGTTATCCTCCAGAATGGAAAGGCCGGATTCCCCGCCTCCTGTCCTTGTCACCATCCAGCCATACTGTCCAAGCAGAGCAACCGCAATCAATATAAATACAATTAATACAATAATAACCGAAATATAGCGTTTCTGCTTTTTGTTCATCCTGCTTCCTTTCTCTGTACCCTTCTGTCTTCCTTACTGCCCAATTACAATTTCTATCTCATCATCCTGTGCTTCCAGAAGATAAAGTCCTTCTGCCACTTCCGTAAGACTCCCTCCTGTCACTTCTCCCGGCGTTCCCTCATTGATCCGGACCATAAGCCAGGCTTCATCCCTGAAATTTGCCAGATGAAGTTTTAATCTTCCGTCTGTATAGTCCCGTTCCACTTCCAGATTGTCGTAAATCTGCACTGCCGCCGCCAGTTCGCTGCCGGTCAGATTGCGGATGTCCGACGCCGATGTATACAGCCATTCGGTATAGTCTGAGATCCTTTGATACATTTCCTCCCATCCAAGAGCCGCTCCCCTGTCCTCGTCCAGGGTATCGTCCGGATGCTGGAAATGAGTGTTTACATAGTGGAAATTCAGTTCCGAGAATGCTATAAGCTGGGTATAATCATCCATAATATATCCAGATATGATACGGGGCGTCTCGATCATCCCGTCCTCCGCCACCTCAAATTCCTGTTCGTATGCCACTTCGTCCAATCCGCCGATATAGACACTGGCAACGGCCTTGATCCCGTCCACATCCTCCTTCAGCATGGTTCTGCCTTCCTCGGAAAGGATATTGGAGGGCGGGACATAAACCTGGAACTTCTCTTTAGGGAACATCTCTTCACAGAAGCTTTTCAGCTCCTGGATAGAGGCCAGCATATCCTCATAACTGTGCCACAGCCGGTAGGACTCATATCCGTCTCCGTAATCGAATCCAAGAAGACACAGCGGCATGTGATTGTACCCATGGAAGCCGATCTCCCCTCCCTGATCAAGAAGCATATTTCCAAAATATCGGTAGCGCTGTGTATCATTATTGCGCTCATAGGGCTGCTCCACATCGTCAGAATACTGCTCGATCACAAGTCCTGTGTAGCGGATGCCGTATTCCTCCGCCAGATTATATACATCATTCCACCATACCTGTGTATAAAATTCCGAGATCGTCATCCCGTAATCCCGCTTAATATATTTGCTCTCCCCTCCGGGAACCGGAGATGGGAAATCATCAATATAAAACGTAGAACCGTTGATCACCGGCCATGCGCATGTTTCTTCCAGCAGGCTGTAAGCTGTGGAGTAGAACCCCCGGTATGCCTTTTCCACAATTCCGATATTGCAGAATACAGCCTCTCCTTCTCCCTGCTTTGTCTTCCAGATCAGAGGAACCAGATTTTCATCTGTAGATTCCATATAGACCTCTGCGTTATCATCCAGGGATACTGACAGGGATGACTCAAAGGGATCCGTAATTACGTATTCCTTGTCCCCGCCTATCATAAAGGGCCGGGTCATCCGAAGACCGGACGTTACGACGTAGTCATTTCCCAGTCTTTCAATTCCGAAGTCTTTTGCAAATACCTGAAAGCTTCCGTTGATCTCCGGGGGATAGAGGGCCATCAGACTTCCCCCTGCTTCCAGCCAGTCCCGAAGCTTCAGAAGTGTCTCATCCAAAATATTCCAGCGAGTCACCGACAGAACAACAGTCTCATAATCTTCCAGGTCATGCCGGTTCGCCTCTTCCCCCTGCACTGTTTCATAGGGAATTCTCATCTGGCTTAAGATATCTTCCATAAGCTCCAGTCCCTGTCTGCCCGTATCATCATCTTCCCAGATAATAAGGCACTCCGGATCCTGGTCCAAAGTCACCAGATCAAGGCTGTCCTGTTCTACAGGTTCCAGCTCTCTTTCCTGTTCCTCATAAGGGACATTCCACTGCACAAAGCACAGCACGCCTACCAGCAATAAAAAGACTACAATCACTGTCTGCAGTTTTCGGAAACGGAAAATGCCTCCCTTTTGCCGCTTTCTTCTTTTCAAATACTATTCCTTCCTTCTTCCTGCCAGAACCTGATCTGACTCCTTCCCTCCGGCGTGAGATAAATATTTTTTCTGGTAATTGTCTCTAATATCTGTTCAATCCCCCTGCGGCTCTGTACCGCAGAATAGTATTGTATCATCAGCAGATAGCCCGCTTCATTTCTGTCCCATTCCCGCATGATATGCTCAATCTCCTGACGGGCTTCATCATATTCTCCAATCCTTAAATCGGTAACCGCTTTTTCTCTCCACAGAGGCAGACGGTCAGGATGATTCTTAAGCTTTTTCTCCAGCATGCCGCTGTAAGAACGAAGTTTTAAGATCCTTTCATTTCCCTCCGCAATTCCGCTTTCCAGATACTGATCTAAAAGCTTCAGATAACGGTCTGTAATGTCGTCATTGTCCGGATCATTTTCCAATTCCCAGTCCAGCTCCTGAAACTGAAGATCGTATTCCTTCTGCAGCTCTGCAAGAGCTGTGACCGCATAATGAACAACCTCTGTATCATCATTTGTTCGGGCTTCTTTCAGCTGCTTTACATAGTCATCGGGATTGGCATACATGACTTCCATCATCAGCTCTCGTCTGGTGAGAGGATCATTGATAAGAAGCGCTTCCTCCAGAGGTACGACCCGATCTTCGATAGGATCTTCTTCCATCAGGATGCTTCGGTGGATCGCATCATTGATCTTCAGTTTTTCAATTCCCACTTCTTCATATATATCCTGCCGTCCTCTGGTCCGTATCTCCAGAAAAAGGAGTGCCAAAAGCCCCCACAGGGGAACCAGACATACGATCGGCATAAACTGCCGCGGCGTTTTTAAAAGCGATATCCTCATAAGAAGATATACGAGGATACACAGAATGATATGAATGATTAAAAATATAATTATCACAGATTCTCCCATCCTTTATCCGACCGCTTCCACAATCTGATATTTCATGCCTTTTCCGTTTAAACGGTCTCCTACAATACGGAAATTCTCCCGGTTCATCTGCACAAGCAGAAGATAAATATTGCCATCTTCATCCGTTCCCAATACATCGCTGGCACGTATCATACCGGATAACTGATCGCTGACTCTTTCTTTATCTTTATCTTTAAACCGGATCAGCACATGATCCGCCACACCGGCCTCTTTCATGGATTCCTGCACTTCCAAAAGCTGGCGGAGCCTTTCCGGATAAGCAATATGCGTCCTTGGATCATACATCTTGCTTTCTGCCAGCTCTTCATATTCCAACGCTCTTAGGAAAGACGTCTGCACCAGTCCGCACATAATCTGGAAAATATTCATATAATGCATACCGTACTGTTCTACATCCGCCTCCTGAATTGTAATAAGGAGTACCATCGTTCCTTCTTTGAAAATTCCGCATGCATACATGGGCATTCCGGGAACCATATCTGTATTCTTCCACACCTGCCCTTTTTTCACCGTGTCATACAGCTGGCTGTAATCCTCAATACGAATAGATTTTGTCAGCTTTGTCAGCAAACTGTTGGAACATACCGCCAGACGGCCGAATTTCTGCCAGGAATCTAATGTATAAATGGCAATTGTATGGTTTTCCAGAATATCTTCGAGTACCTTAACTCCTTCAAAAAAGATCCGCTCCGGATATTCACTGTCCAGTTTCTGCACTGCATCAAAAATTTTGCCAAAACTGTCCTTAAATCCCAGAATCTGTTTTTTATACTCTCCTTTATTTTCCACAGCCCCGTGGTAAACATCACTTAAAAACAGATATTTGTCCCGCAGCAGGGAATATTCTCTTCGCACAAATGCCAGCGCATCGTCTTTTTTATTGGAAATATAGCCGGTAATGGAACCCGCCATCAGATAAACAACAAATGGAATCCAGTTTTCAATATTATAGAAGAGAATGGTTCCATTCATTCCCATAAGCGCATATTCCCGTATCAGTACCAGACATTCCAGAACTGCTGCCACAAGACCTGTGCGCATTCCATAAATTGTTCCCATGATGATAATATAGAAAAGTCTTACGTCTACAAATTTAAAATAGATTGATTCTGATGTGTAATGACTGATAATTTCCGCAATGATAAATACCAGCACGAGCTCTACATATTTAAGAGCACCTTTCCCTGCCCTGGCAAAAAGAGACATGATCTTTCCTGCAAGTCCGGATTTCTGTGTCATGACTTCATTGACAAAGGTTCTGTAATATGTACCTATATTTTCCATCGCGTTATCCATAGGGATAAACCCGTATTTTCTCCTCAGCTCTTTTGGATAAGACGGTATTTCTGCCACAAACGGATAGTTCTCGTATACGATTTTTGCATCCGGGACCGCAATTTTCAACATATCTTCCAGGTCGCCATAAGTATAATGATATCCGCTTACCGCATAATAAATGCCACTGTCATCCTCTGTTTCTTCTGTCAGCTGGAACATCAGCTCCACCAGATCGTCCAGCGTAAGGAAATTAAGCGGATCCTCCCTGTGGTAAGGAAGCATCACTTTTTCCTCTTCATACATGCTGCGGAAAATGTGTCCCAGGAAATTTTTGTCATTGATACGGTCAGCCAGATAAGGCAGTCGGATCATAACCGTCGGCATTTTACTTCTCTCCATAAAATACTGACACATCTCTTCCATCTGTCCTGCTCCGAAACAGCGGCTGGAATAGTAATCCTTCTTTAACAGCTCACCTTGTTTCCCATAACTAGCCATATAATTCTGACTGTCCACCGTCGAAAAAACAACCAGCTTATCCACCCGCGAACGGCTGCATTCCAGCATAACCTGCTCCAGCTGCTGTGTTTCGCCAAAGAGACCATTTCCCCCGTCTGTATACCCGCTCACATAGTAAATGGTCTGGAAGCTATATACATCAAACAACTGACGGAACTTTTCCTCTGTCGGTGATGTCTTATATGCTGTTATATGTTTCTGGTTTCCTGATACTGCCGAAGGTCCCGCGATCACCACACGATACTCTTCCGCCAGACGGAGAAGGGCATCTTCCGTAAACAGCTCAGTGCACCCGCAAATCAATATCTCTGTCATAATTCTCCTTTTGCATACCTTCAAGGTATTCTTTTTCTTTTATACCATTATAGTTGTGTTTTTGGTGATATTCAATATCTTTTTGGTGAAGGAAGTGTGAATTGAGACTTTACTGACAGAAAGATTTCAGAAATAAAAAACTGCCGAAACGTCCGTCAATTTCTCTCCGGCCACTTCGGCAATTTCTTCTGTATTATATTTTTATGTAACGCTGTCGCAGCAGCGGTTTACGGAATGCAGCTCACAAACGCGCGTCCTGTCCCTGCAAGCGCAGCGTCCATCTGCTCATAAGAGATGGCGCTTCGGCTGCCTGAAGCTGTATCAATGTAAGTAACATAGGTCTGATCATATCCGATCAGGATAACCGAACTTCCCTCTCCCGTCATTCCTACCACAGGGATGCCCCGGCTGACAAAATACAGCATTTCTTCTGTTGTGCATCCGGACAGATCCAGCACGTTTTCACCGATCGTCTGTCTGACCGCATCCATTGCTCCTGTTCCTCCATTCAGCAGCTCCCGCAGAGTATTGATAACATCATCTTTTCCGGTAATGAGATAGTTAAGACTCCGGTTCCCTCTCTCCCAGACATAACTTTGCCCGGCAGAAATGACAACGCCGCTCACCTCGTCCGCTTTCAAAACCGCATCATTTGCGCTGCCATAAACTCCCTGGAGACACCCCGTTCCATATACGTAATAGGCGTCCCGGCTTTCCTTTTCCTCAAACTCTATCTCTGTGGGCTGTTCATATAATACCTGTTTCGGTTTAAGAACTTTAGGCTCCAGATCAGAAATACCATCCACAAATGTAAGGCGCATCTGGGTTTCTTTTAATTCTGTCACATAAGACTCGAGAGAAATATTGCTTTCCTTTCTCTCTTCATTGCTCGTAATCTGACTGGACGCAATACCTGTGTAAATATTTCCGTTTTTCACTACCCGTTCCAGATTGATCATTCCGTCGCTTATTTCGGCTCCCGACACGAAATCACTGTCCGATTCATATGTCTTAACTACCTCATTGTCTGAATCACGTATCTCTACTTTATACATAGGAATCGTCGTTTCACCGGATACATTTTGTCCTATGTCTGATGTTCTCGCCTTTCCACATACAAAATCTTCATTGACGAATCCAAGGGGCAGAATACATTCTCCCTCCTGACACTCCACTGTACGATCCTTTCCGCTTTCCAGATCTTTTACAACAATCTCAGTTGCCTGCTCCAATGTTCCATTAGACTGATATGCCAAAAGATGTCCGTCCTCTGATGTTACGTACTGCCGGTCTGTCAGATTTTCCACCAGAGTAGCTGTCTCTTTTTTCTCCATATCTGTTTCATAAAGTGTACCGCCTGTGAGTACGTAAAGCATTTCCCGGGCTACACTGTAGTAAACCATATTGCCAGACTCCTGGGCTGTCACTGCCGCTGATTTTGTACTGGGAATGAAAGCTTTCTCATCAATACTGTTCTTTTCCGAGTCATAGAAGTAAACTGCAGTTCCCACTTCCCCTTCATGGCTTCCACGGTTCATATATCCGCATACCGCAAAGGTTACATTACCTGATTTATCCATGGAAAGGAGATTGATCTCATGTTCATCTGTCAGATTTCTTATATCAGCGCTTTCCGAATCCATGAAACTGAACAAAAGGGACATCTCATCGCTGTCCTGATTGTAATACCACAGTTCATTTGCCTGTATGAACGCCGTTCTCACTCCGTCATTGCTTACAAGATACTGTACATCCGGGTCTGTAATTCCCAGCAGGATTCCATTTTCACTTAGCACGGTCTGTTCCGGATTGAAAATCTGATCCATCGTCCGGTCATAATTCAGCAGATACATGGTCCCGGCCACGTTCCGCACCCGGAAGAACTCATCTACTGTGTAAAGGTCCGTCTCATTTTCTTCCCCTTTGCAGCGCACTTCATATTCCAGAAGCACAGAGGTGTACGTTTCATTTGCTTCCACGATTTTCCAGCGTTCCGTTCCCTCCACTGCCGGTTCCAGCCCTCCCCAGGAAACATGGTCGTAATCAGAATTAATATTTACATGGTAAAAACTTGTCACCGCCTCTCCCGAAGGTTCCAGGGCCGCTCCTACTCCTACGTTTTCTACTTTTCCCATCGCATTATTGTGATAGTTATACACATATTCCAGACAGGCGGACATGGAAAAATCAGCCGAATCCGCCACTCTCGTATAATAATAGATTTCCCGGTCATCCACAGAAAGGGCCAGGATCATAAGACGTTCTTCTGACAGTATACCGTCCTCAAATTCTATCGTTACCGTCTTTTCCGGATCATTATATGTATTTTCGCCCAGCTTTTCCTTGCCGTCCAGCGTATACACCGCGCAGTTTGCAGACTGGATCCGGCTTTCATAGGATTCGATATGCATTTCCAGCTTATTTCCACTGACCGGGGTAATGCTGTCCCTCATAGTGGACAGATCCATTTCCTTTTTATAGCCGTTCAGATAATTCACTTCATACCCTTCACAGGAAAAAGAAACTGACGGGAGTGTTGCCCCGCCAAGATCTGCTGTCATGTTATTATTTCCCCTGTTCGTAAGGTAGCTGAACAAAATCACAGCAGCAATAAAAACCGCTGTCAGAATCCCCGCATTGATCAGGTGTTTCTTCATTGCTATTACTACTCCTTCATTTCTACTCCATGTACTGTTTCCAGCAGATGTTTCAAGGTCGGAGACACATGAAGCGCCTCTTCACATCTTTCCACTGCCTCCATACTCTGTCTCTGTCCGTTCTTTATTCCGCGGATCAGAATATTTTTCGGGGTATGCTCCATATCGATAAATTCCAAAATCTGGGTTTCATACCCTTGCCCTTCCAGGTATTCCGCGCGCAGCGCATCCGTAATCAAGGCCGCCATTCTCTCCTTAATCAGCCCGTATTTCAGAACAGGTTTCAGGATATCATTTTGAATCTGACCGTTCAGTTCATGCTGACAGCAGGGAACAGACAGAATAACTTTTGCATTCCACTCCACTGCCTTCGCCAGAGCAAAATCGGTTGCCGTGTCGCAGGCATGAAGTGTA
This sequence comes from Claveliimonas bilis, assembly GCF_030296775.1. Lineage (NCBI taxonomy): Bacteria > Bacillati > Bacillota > Clostridia > Lachnospirales > Lachnospiraceae > Claveliimonas > Claveliimonas bilis. The sequence goes on from NZ_AP027742.1 coordinate 36,595, forward strand.
ACAACCATATCCACCGCATTTACCCCTGTATAGTCCGCAATATTGCCTTCGAGGAACTTCAGCTTCTGATAGCCGTATTTTTTACTCAGTTCATTACAGCGGCGAATGACATCTGCTTTCAGATCCATACCGATGATCCGTATATCATAGCCCTTCAGCTCATGGAGATAATAATAGATCGCAAACGTCAGATAGGATTTTCCGCATCCGAAGTCCAGAATGGTGATCTCTCTGTCCCCCGGAAGCTGCGGCAGCACATCCTCAATAAATTCCAGAAATCGATTAATCTGACGAAATTTGTCAAAACGGGATTTTATAATCTTTCCCTCTTCCGTCATAACGCCAAGATCTACAAGAAACGGAATCTTCGTTCCCTCTTTAAGAATATATCGCTTCTTCCTGTCATGAGAAAAGTCCACTTCCTTCACCGTACCGGTCTGAGCTTTTTTCTTTATTGTAACCTTCCCTTTCTTGCTTACTAATATAGAAAAAAAGAACCGTCTCGTTTCCATCTGCATCTGCTTCATTTCTTCCATATACTGCATCAACTCTTCACAAGTCTCTTCTGCGTTCAAATTCCTGTGAAAAGCCTGGGTGCCTTTCTGCTCCTCCAACTGAAAGAAAAGCATGCCGCCTTTCATCAGAGGGCGCACCCGCACCTTACTGACGTGCCCTTTTTGGCGCGGATTGCTCAATACCGCTGTGATAAAATCTGTATTTAAATTGTCCTTGAATAATTGTCTTAAATTTTCCATAGCCATATTATAGCGTAATTCAACAAATGTGTAAATGTATCAAATTGGGACGTAGTAAAGTTTAAGTTTACTACGTCCCAATTTAACATTAGTGGTGTCCTTTTTTGCAATTAGCCCTGGGTTTTTTTGACTTCCGGGAAGGTGATCGTTACTTTGAACAAATCTCCGTCCAGATACAGGTCAAACGTTCCTCCCTGCATGGTCGTCAATGACTTGGCTATGGAAAGACCAAGTCCGCTTCCTTCTGTGCTTCTGGAAACATCGCCTCTGATGAAACGTTCTGTCAGTTCATCCGCTCTGATATTCAAAGGCTGTTCAGATATATTTTTCAAGGAGAACACGACCGTCTGATCTGACACACTCAGATCTGCATAGATTCTTGTCCCTTCCATTGCATATTTTGCCGCATTGTTATAAATATTTTCCAGTACTCTCCACATTCTGCGGCCGTCAACCCGAATAATAACCGGTTCTTTCGGAATACTGAGTACTTCTGTTAAACGTCTTTTACGGAATTTTTCTTCAAATTCTCCGCTGGTCTGCTGGATCATTTCTGTCAGATTGATATCCATATATTCCAGGGAAATATTTCCGGAGCTGACCTTGGATGCCTCCACTACATCCTCTGTCAATGTTTTCAGCCTCTGTGCCTTCGCCTCCAGAATATCCAGATACCCCCGGATCTTAGGATCCGTAAAGTTTTCTCTCTTCAGAAGATCCACATAATTGATAATGGACGTAAGAGGTGTCTTGATATCATGGGATACATTTGTAATAAGGTCTGTCTTAAGGCGTTCATTTTTCATGCTGGCCTCCACTGCTGCATCCAGTCCTTCTCCTATTGTATTAATTTTCTCTGCGATCTCTCTTTGTCCTCCTTTCAGCCCTTCCAAAGGGATTTTGTAGTCAACCTCACCTTTTGCAATCCTCTCTATTCCCCGGCCGATCTTGTGTCTTCCCACTGCCTGATAGACCATATAAACAGCACCAGCCAGATCTGCAATGACCATTAAAAGGACCACCGGTCCGGATGCTGTCCCAATGCCCAGAATATTCAGGAATGCAATTCCTGCCAGTACCAGCACGGTTCTCCATATTTCGCCCATGTGCCGTACCACTTTTCCAAACACCTGCACCAGCCACTTCAATATACTGTTTTTCCAGAGCGTTCTCGCCTTGATGCGGCGGACCAGGCTTAAATATGCTGTCATAAAGATCATGCAGCTTAAGAGGGCTATGATACTTACCAGCACAATATCCGAAGCAGTAACATTCAGCACTGCAGCATAAGAGTTCTCACTATAGGCTTCCACTGTCGAATACGACGATGAATAAGAGTAAATATCCGTAATCAAATATATGATGAATACCCACACACCTACGGAGATCACTGCCATAAGTTCTGTTTTTATACGGTCCAGTAAATTCAGATGTATCTCCTGATCTTCCGGCGTCCGTCCCGCCACGATCGTAAGCCAGACAAATGCAGCAATAATTCCGATCACTGACAGGATTCCCATAACAAGCATTCCCGTGATCTGCGGTCCGTACTCCTCATAAAGCACATTTTGACTGTAGTAACTATCCTGGACCGGAAAATCGGTATCTACATTGACTGCATAAACAAAATCATCCTTTTTGCCGCACATTTCCGAGATCACATGTGTCCACTCATTCGCATCTGCCCCGTTGATATTTGACTGAAAATCCGCAAGCTTTGGTTCTACCAATGCGAAACGTCCGCTGCTTGTCAATTTCTGAAGATTCTCCTCCAGCTTACCGTAATCCTTATATTCTTCTTTATTTGTATATATGGTTTTATCAGCGGTATCAGCATACAAATAGGTCAGATTGGTGTTTCCTTCTGTCCAGAAATTTCCCATTTCTTCATAATTGACCATGTCGCTTCTGATGGTGCCAATACTTGCATCAAGCAGATAAAACGCCTCCTGCAGCTTCCCGTTCCATTCTGGATTGTTATTGACAACTTCCAGGATATTTTGGGCTCCCACCGGAGCATATGCCTCATCTATCCAGTACCCGTCATAATTCCAGAATGTCCGGTACTGGATCTGGTTATTTCTGTCAATAAGCGCTTCTGACGACCATCCGGTAGCGCCTTTGTAAAACGACCCGTCCCGCAGCCATTCCAGCACATCTTCCTGCGTCACTGTGGTTTCCGAATCTTCCACAAAGGAAAGAGAGCCGTTTTCAATCAATTCACGAAATTCATCGTAATAAAAATATTGATATCCGCCGCCCTGCTTTTCACAGACGATGATCGAATTATACCCCCCCTCTTCCGAGGTGGCGATCTCTCCATTCTCCCTGCGGATTCCCCAGTCATTCAACTCACCCAGGCGGTATGCAAGACCGTTTTTGTTCTCTCCGCTTATTGTCGAATGATCCGACAGTTCCCTGATATCTACAATTTTATTTTCATCCAGCTTTCCATTTGTCTCCAGCTGTTCCTTTTCCATAAGTATAGCCAGCGCATTCTGTGAATCCGCGAGCACTTCTCTTCCAAATCCCTGGGACTCTTCATAATTTTCCACATTTTTTTCTGAAAGAATATCCTGTGTGATTCCCGGATATGCCGCCAACCACACGAAACTGACAGCCGCCAGGATAACCAGTACATGTTGGATCACCAGAAGAATCCCTTTCAACGGCGCTGATTTGTACCAGTTTTTCATAATAGCTCCCTCCTAAAGTTTTTCTATCTTATAGCCGACTCCCCATACGACTTTTAAATACCGGGGCTCTTTTGGATTAATTTCAATTTTCTCCCGGATATGCCGGATATGCACCGCTACTGTATTATCCGCCCCGATTGCATCCTCGTTCCATATACTTTCATAAATCTGTTCAATAGAAAAGACTTTTCCCTGGTTTTTAACAAGAAGCAATAAAATATTATATTCGATAGGTGTCAATTTTACCGTTTCCCCGTCCACGGTAACCTCCTTGAGGTCATCGTTGATAGCCAAACCTCCTGTTGTGTATATCGCTTCATTTTCATTTTTTACTGTGCTCCCAAGGCTGGTGTAGCGGCGAAGCTGAGATTTCACTCTCGCCACCAGTTCCAGTGGATTAAACGGCTTTGTCACATAATCATCTGCCCCTACATTCAGTCCCAGTATTTTATCCGCATCCTCCGATTTCGCCGAAAGAATAATAATGGGAATATTATTTTCCTCTCTGATTTTAAGAGTTGCTCTGATCCCATCCAGCCTTGGCATCATGACATCGATCACCAGAAGGTCTATCGGCGTTTCTTTCAATACCTTTAATGCCTCTTGTCCGTCATATGCCTTTACTACTTCATATCCTTCCTGAGTCAGATATATTTCAATTGCCTCCACTATTTCTTTGTCATCATCACATACCAATATTTTTGACATTTTCATCACCTCCCTTATATATTACAAGAATAGCAGGTAATTTTTAAGAGGGAGTTTGGGAAATTCTTAAGATATTATGAACATAGAAACAGCGCCGCTCCATAGCAGCGCCGTTTTTAATAAGCCATATTTTCATTCACATCCCCTTTGATCCCTCTCATCCTCCCTTTGTTCGTATATTGCCATATTACAGTCTTTTCTGAATGGGATTCCCCTTCATACTGTGCATACCAAAGAGCATACTTTTTCTGCAGACTTTCATCAAACATCCGGTCAAGAAAATCCTTATTACTATAATACATAGGCCGATATCCCAGCTCCTCTATCCGTCTGCAGAAGGCTTCCGCCATCTCTGTCGCCAGTATTTTTGTAACAGCAATTCCCTTTGTCTCCACATATTTTACAGAGTCTTTATCAAAAACAAAGGAAACCGGGTAGGATAACTTATACTCTTCTATTGTTTCTATGCAAAATTCCGCCTCTTTCCGTGCCATCCGGGGCGTCCAGGCATAAGAAGACCAGTATACTCCAAAGGGAATTTTCTCTCTGGCGCACCCTTCTGCATTTTTCCGGAACTGTACATCCATACTTCCCGCCCCATATCCGGACCGCAGCATCGCAAACTGGACGCCTTCTTTTTTCACTTGTTCCCAGTTAATGTTTCCCTGCATTTCGCCCACATCAATACCATATATTCCCACAACCGTTTCCCCATACGATCCCATTTACTAATAATATATTGTACTTTTTTCAAAACGTTCCCTCGATTTCTTATTTTGTCGAATTATATCGAATAATGTCGTCTATAATAAAAATATGGTAACTTTCAGTTATGATAAATTAAGGAATCCCGTCTGCAAGAAGGGAGTTATAGTTATCGAACAAATGGAAGCAATTCAATATTTAGTTCGTTCTCTTGGAATCGGTGCTACATATCGAGGTTATCGATATCTGGTCATTGCAATTGATCTTTGTCTCCGGGATGAAGACTACCTGCTTGGAATCAGTAAGGTGCTTTATCCCAAAATCGCGGAAATCTGCCACACAAGCGTGGGAAGTGTAGAGCGCGATCTCCGCACAGTTATCAATGTCTGCTGGGAGAGGGGAAACAGGAGTCTGCTAACGACTATTTCTCCCTGTCCCCTGCTTAGCAAGCCTACAACCGGAGAATTTGTAGATATCCTGACCGGTCACTTGAGAGGGACTCTGGTTTCCTGAATCCCATCCTACTTTTCTTTCCCAATGTCTGCAAAACAGCTGAAACATAAAAGAAGCCGGGAATGCTGAACTTTCAGCACTCTCGGCTTATCTTTAAGCAGATAACGGGAGTCGAACCCGCCTTTCCAGCTTGGGAAGCTAGCGTCATACCGATAGACTATATCTGCATATATATCAGTATAACATCTTCTGGGAAAAAATCAAGAATACGGCATAAAAATAAGCGGGTGATGGGAATCGAACCCACGTATCCAGCTTGGAAGGCTGGTGTTCTACCATTGAACTACACCCGCGAACAAGAGATATATTATCATATAATTTTAAAAATTGCAAGAGGAAAATTAAAATTTCTTCGGGCTTGATTTTGCTGTGTTATCTGCTATAATTAGAATAAATATTTCTTAATTCGACTCATATATTTGCAGTTTATTGGAATTTTCTTAATTCTTAAGGTTGTTTTAAGAAAATTTCTTTTTCTTTTATAGATTTAACATACTTTGGACATATTTATAGATTATACTATGTTCAGATAGTTGAACAGGAGTCAACTATCTCCCCCTCATAAAGTAAGACACCAGGGCTTGTAGTCCTTTGGTGTTGCACTTTACTCTCATTCCTTTAGATAACTATAACAACAACGGAAACCCGGTAGCCGTAAGGTTAGCGGGTTTCCGCTGTTTTAGTCTGCTCTTTTATCCCGAAAGGTTCCTTTCCATCCACTGATACAGCTCTTCATAAACCACTCTTCGATCCTGTTCATTCAAAATCTCATGACGGTCATTTTCATAGAGTCTGATCTCGGCATTCTTCATGCCGGCCTTAAGATAAGATTCATATACCTTTTTTACATCTTTCCCAAAACCACCTACCGGGTCTTTTTCTCCAGACACAAATAATAAAGGCAGATTTTTCGGCATTTTCTTCATGTTACTCCTTTTTGTCAGCTCTTTCATGCCTTCAAACATCTGGTGGTATCCATTTACAGTAAATACAAAACTGCAAAGAGGATCTGCTTCATATCTGCCTCTGATTTCCGGATCCGATGTCACCCATTCTTGCTTACTTTCGCAAGGTTCAAACTTTTTATTATAACTTCCTATCCCCAGTGCGTTGATCAAATTGCTGCGAAAATTCCATCCCTTTACACCGGCAATGATCCTGCAGAGCATCTGCCCCAAATTCAAAACAGCCGCACTCTTATGCCCTGTTCCCATTATAATTGCGCCGGCCAGTCCGTTTCCATATGTAAAAAGATACTGTCTTACCAAAAAGGATCCCATGCTATGCCCCATCATAAAATAAGGAACGCCTGGATATGTCTGCTCCGTGCGTTCCCTTAATCTGTGGATATCTGCGATCACACAACGGTTCCCATCTGTTTCATGGAAAAATCCATATTTTTCTTCCGAAGAAACGGATTTTCCATGTCCCAAATGATCGTTGCCGGTTACATACCAGCCTTTTTCGGTAAGCCAGGAAGCAAATTCATCGTATCGGTCTATATACTCTACCATGCCGTGACTGATCTGGAGTATTGCCCGAACCTCACCCTCCGGTATCCATTCCACTGCGTGAATCTGGGTTTCTCCGTCAGCCGAAGGGTAGTAAAACTCTTTTTTCATGAGATTTTCCTCCTGGAAATTCACTGTTTCACTTTTATCTGTCTTCCATCTTGATGTATTCCCTGTGCGGAGCCAGTGCTTTGTATGCCGGTCGTATGATCTTATCTACATTTTTCAGCTCTTCCAGACGATGCGCGCTCCATCCTACAATACGCGCCGCCGCAAAGATCGGCGTATAAAGAGCACTTGGAAGTCCCAGCATGCTGTATACAAGTCCGCTGTAAAAGTCAACATTCGCATTTACTCCTTTGTAGATCCGGCGCTTTTCGCCGATAATTTCCGGAGCCATATGCTCTACCATTTCATAAAGTGCATACTCTTTTTCAAATCCTTTTTCTACTGCCAGCTGCTTCACAAATTTTTTAAAAATATCTGCACGCGGGTCAGAAATGGAGTAAACTGCATGTCCCATTCCATAAATCAGTCCTTTTTGGTCAAAGACTTTTTTATCCAGAAGATCGCACAGATACTGTCTGACAGCATCTCTATCTTCCCAGTCGCTGACGGTCTTTTTCATATCTTCAAACATCTGTGTTACTTTGATATTTGCTCCGCCATGTTTCGGTCCTTTCAAAGAAGCCATTGCTGCTGCGATCGTTGAGTATGTGTCGGTTCCTGAAGAGGTTACAACGTGTGTAGTAAAAGTAGAATTATTACCGCCGCCGTGATCCATATGGAGAACCAGAGCCATGTCTAAAATTTTAGCCTCCAGTTTCGTGTATTTCCGATCTTCCCGCAGCATCATCAAAATATTTTCAGCTGTGGACAGCTCCGGTTTTGGCGCATAGATAAACAAGTCTTCACCCATACGGTAATTGTATGCGTGATAACCGTAAACCATCATCATCGGGAACTGACTGATCAGATTCAGACACTGTCTCAATACATTGGAAATTGACGTATCATCTGCTTTTGCATCATAGGAATACATATTCAGAATAGACCGTGAAAGACTGTTCATCATATCTCTGCTTGGAGCTTTCATAATGACATCTCTCACAAAATTGGGAGGAAGCGTTCTTCTCTCAACCAATGTCTCATGAAATTTCTCCAACTCCTGACTTGTAGGAAGTTCTCCAAAGAGAAGAAGGTATGTAATTTCTTCAAATCCAAAGTGCTCCGCTTCCAGAAATCCCTTTACCAGGTCTTTAATATTGTAACCGCGGTAATAAAGATTTCCTTCACAGGGAACTTCTTCTCCGTTTACTATTTTCTTTGCACAAATATCGGAAACATTAGTAAGTCCCGCCAGGACGCCTTTTCCGTTTAAATCTCGAAGCCCTCTCTTTACCTCATATTTTGTGTAAAGCTCTTTGTCAATCGCATTCTTTTCTTCACATAGTTCAGCCAGGTGTTCAATCTCCGGCGTAATTTCAAATAATGCTCTTGCTGCAGGATAACGTTTTTCCATGAGCGCATTCTCCTTTCTGTCTCAATTCATAAATTTACAGGTTACTCATTTATCTTGTGATAAATGCTATTACTGAGCATCGCAAACTCTTCCAGCGTCAATGCCTCTCCCCGGATCCCCGGCCCTTTGCCGAGTTCTTCGATGCATTCTGCAATTACTTCTCTGGAAAGATTCAGCTCTGCTGAGTTTTTCAATCCATTCGCCAATGTTTTTCTTCTCTGATTGAAGGACGCCCGGATAATCCCAAACATCAGCTTCTCATCCTCCACATGTACAGGAGGTTCCTGATGTACCGTAAGCCGTATGACTGCCGATCCTACTTTTGGTCTTGGCATAAAACAGTTGGGCGGAACATTTGCCACAATATACGGCTTGGCGTAATACTGCACTGCCAGAGACAATGCGCCGTAATCCTTGGTTCCGGGACCGACCTGCATGCGGTCTGCCACCTCTTTCTGCACCATAACCGTGATGCTTTCCAATGGAACATGCTTTTCAAATAATCCCATAATAATGGGCGTCGTAATATAATATGGAAGATTTGCCACTACTTTGATGGGCCTTCCTCCATTTTCTTTCAAAACCAGATCATTAAGATCAAGCTTAAGAACATCTTCATTAATAATTGTTACATTCTGGTACTCTTTCAGGGTATCTTCAAGAACAGGTATCAAAGACTTGTCGATTTCTACTGCCGTAACCTTCCCTGCAGATTCTGCAAGATACTGTGTCATCGTCCCGATTCCGGGACCTATCTCCAGCACAAAATCATCCTTTGTGATTTCTGCTGCTGCTATGATTTTGTCAAGCACATGAGTATCTATAAGAAAATTTTGTCCGAATTTTTTTTGAAATGAAAAATTATATTTTTTTAATATCTCAATGGTATTCTGCGGATTTCCAAGAGTTGCTCCCAATCCCCCACCTCCTTTATTTTTCTCCCCTCACTCCTTACAGCCTGTACAGATTTCTTGCATTTTTCTCTGTCTCTTCTATCACGTCACTGGCAGAAATCCCCTTTATACGGGCAATCTCTTCTGCCACATAGGTCAGATTCAGGGAATGATTTCTCTTTCCTCGGTTCGGCACCGGCGCAAGATACGGACAATCTGTTTCCAGTACGATCGAAGAGAGCGGCACAGCCTCCGCAACCTCCTTCAGCTTTCTTCCGTTTTTAAATGTCACCACGCCTCCGATACCGATGTAGTAGCCCATTTTCACATATTCCAGGGCAATCTCCCGGGAATAGGAAAAACAGTGGATCACACCGCCAATGTCTCTGCCATGCTCTTTCATAATGCGCAGCGTATCGGCAGCTGCATCCCTGCTGTGAATAATAACCGGAAGATCCATATCCTTTGCCAGCTGAAGCTGACGGATAAACCATTTCTGCTGAATTTCCTCCGGCTCTTCCTTCCAGTAATAATCAAGTCCGATCTCTCCTACTGCCAACGCCTTCTCATCCTCAAGAAGCTCCTGCATTTTCTGTATCTTCTCTTCATCCAGACATCCCACATGATCAGGATGTACACCGATCGCTGCATACACAAACGGATATTGACGGGCCAGGCCAAGCACATTCTCACAGGAGTCAAAGGATGCGCTTACATTCATGATCGTGCCGACTCCTCCGGCTTCCATGGACGAAAGCAGTTCTTCTCTGTCCGGATTAAATTGTTCATCATCATAATGTGCATGGGTATCAAAAATCATCATATTTTCTGTCTACTCTCGTTTTTCAAAATGATTGCTCTAAAAAGAGTAGAACAATTATACCATAAAACTGTTTAAATTCATATTACGGGAAAATTAAATTTTTATGAATGAACATAAAAGAGGGCCGGGATTTCAATGAATCCTCCGCCCTCTTTTACAGCCGCCTTATTCTTTTTTGAAATTATTTCGTCCTCGACTAGCAGATTTCAGCCCCGGCCGGCATATCTTTCTCCGGCGTCATCAGGGCCAGGTTGCCGTCTGCATCCTCGGCGCACAGCAGCATACCTTCTGATAATACTCCCGCCAGTTTTGCCGGTTTAAGATTTACAAGAACCATAACTTTCTTTCCAACCATTTCTTCCGGAGTATAGTGCGCCTTAATTCCGGATACGATCTGCTTGATCTCGCTTCCTACTCTCACTTTGGAACAAAGCAGTTTCTTTGATTTCGGCACCGCCTCACATTCCAGGATTTCACCCACCTGGAACTGCATTTTTCCGAAATCATCAAATGTGATCTCCGGCTTTGCTTCTATATCGATCACATTTTCCACTTTTTCTTCTTCCTCTTTTACCGGAGGATGAAGCTCTTCTACTTTTTTCATTACTTCTTCCAGGTCAAGTCTCTGGAACAGGATTTCCGGTTTCTCTGTCACTTTTCCATCGCCAAGCTGTGCAAGGATCTTCTCTGATGTCTCAGGCATAAACGGTTCCAGCGCCCGTGCGCCTGCCTTGATGCTCTCCTGCAGATTGTAAAGCACTGTTTCCAGGCGGTCTGCCCTGGCCTCATCTTTAGCCAGCGCCCACGGCATTGTCTCATCAATGTATTTATTGCAGCGTTTAAACAGGGTAAAAATCTCGGTAATCGCATCTGCCACTCTCAAGCTGTCCATCTTTTCTTCCACTGCCTTTGGCATGTTCTCTTTAACCGCTTTCAAATCCTGGTCTACTTCTTCTGCCACGCCTTTGTCTGTCACTGTTCCGCCAAAATATTTGTTTGTCATGGAAATGGTACGGTTTACCAGATTTCCCAGTGTATTGGCAAGATCAGAGTTCATTCTTTCCACCATCAGCTCCCAGGAAATCACTCCGTCGTTTTCAAACGGCATTTCATGAAGCACAAAGTAACGCACAGCATCTACTCCGAAGAAATCTACCAGCTCGTCTGCATACAGTACATTTCCCTTGGATTTACTCATTTTTCCATCGCCCTGAAGCAGCCACGGATGTCCGAAGATCTGCTTCGGCAAAGGCAGATCCAGCGCCATCAGGAAGATCGGCCAGTAAATAGTATGGAAACGGATAATGTCCTTGCCGATCAGGTGGAGATCCGCCGGCCAGTCTTTCTTAAACTGCTCAGTGCTCTCTCCGTCACAGTCGTATCCGATTCCGGTAATGTAGTTTGTCAGGGCATCCAGCCATACATAAACCACATGATCCGGGTCGAAATCTACCGGGATTCCCCATTTAAAGGAAGTTCTGGATACACAAAGATCCTGCAGTCCCGGAAGAAGGAAATTGTTCATCATCTCATTTTTTCTGGAAACCGGCTGGATAAATTCAGGATGGCTGTTAATGTGCTCGATAAGACGGTCTGCATATTTGCTCATCTTAAAGAAATACGCCTCTTCCTTTGCCGGCTGTACCTCACGTCCACAGTCCGGACATTTGCCGTCTACAAGCTGGGACTCTGTAAAAAAGGACTCACAGGGCGTACAGTACATTCCTTCATAGTACCCTTTGTAAATATCGCCTTTTTCATATAATTTCTTAAAAATCTTCTGTACCTGCCTCTCATGGTCCGCGTCCGTTGTACGGATAAACTTATCATAAGAAGTATTCATCAAATCCCAGATTCTCTTAATTTCTCCGGCTACATTGTCCACAAATTCTTTGGGGGTAACTCCTGCTTCCTCTGCCTTCAGCTCAATTTTCTGTCCATGTTCGTCGGTTCCTGTCTGGAAAAATACATCGTATCCCTGGCTCCTTTTGTATCTTGCGATCGCATCTGCCAGTACGATCTCATAAGTGTTGCCGATATGCGGTTTGCCTGATGTATAGGCAATCGCTGTCGTCATATAAAATTTCTGTTTTTCCATTTCACTTTCTCTCCTTTTCTCTTCCTTTTACAGCTTTTCTAAAAATAAAGTAATTCATTTGCCCGGCAATGAAGTTTCCCGACAAAGAACAAAGAGTTCCGCTTGCGGAACTCTCGCGCCGAGCGCGGTCGCCTTAGCGGCAAAATTCCACTTCGCGCAAGTGCGCATCCTGCGGAGCGTTTTATTTAATAGGAAAGAAATTTCCCATTAAATAAAAAAGTCTCCTTTGGCTCTGTAAAGAACCAAAGAAGACGAGCATAGCCGTGTTACCACTTCTTTTCATCCCTGCCTCACGGCAGAAATCTCATCAGGTGCCATAAAAGACATCTGTCCGCTGTAAAGGGCGGACCCATCGCAGCCTGCGCTGAACATAGAATCGCTGCTTACATCCTGCAAGCAACTGTCCAACGGTCGGTGCGCCGCTCAGAAGCCATCTTCCTTCTGCTTTCATTTATTCCTTCTCAGCTTTGCGGCGGTTTTCTTCAGAAATATACTCTTTCCAAAGTCTTCCGCACAGGAATTTCTCTGTAAAACTTCTCCAGAAGTACTCTCTTCATCACTGCGTTTTCTTTGTTTAATCGTATCTAAAATCCTAGCATAGGTACTCTGAAATGTCAAGGATTACACTCACCGCACACTAGTTTACATTTTTCGTTATTTTTGATTGTCCGCCCGTCTGCATTATATTATACTGTACAAACGGAGTAATCGTGTTACAGGGTGGCTTGGCCTTCATTCTACATAGAATGGGGGGTGATGCTGATGGACAAAAAACCATTTTACTTTAAAGATCTTATAGCCTTTGGAATGTTCATCCTGGCATTACTGACATTCGTTTTTACGTTTATCAAGTAGTGCTTTAAACATAGAAAAACCACCCTCTAAACTTTGAGCGGTTTCAGGGTGGTAATTCTATTACAATCTTGTTACCGTCAGGTAGGCTTATCATCAACCAGAGGTCAACCACTTTATGGCGGTTGCCCCCTTTTCTGTTTTTACTATATCATATCCCCCGGTCAGCCGCAAGGCTTAACTTGTCCCTTTCGTAAGTTCGGCAAACTCTCCCTTTTCAAATTCCATAATGGAAATGCTCTGTTTATCCGGGTTTGCATAAACAAAGGTTTTATCCACATTTTCCAGGTAATTCTGGATCTTGTCGTTTGTCGCACTGATGATAGCCTGGAAGCCAAGTCCCCGGATCAGTTCGATACAGGTAGCCACCTTCTCGGCATCCATTTTAGAAAATGCCTCATCCAGAATAACCAGGCGGATGGTTGGATTGCGCCGGCCCCGCCTCCCTTCATCCAGGCGGTACATTTGAGCAAAGCTTGCCAGAAGCGCTACATAAAGCGGATTCTGCCCTTCTCCTCCGGAGTTTTTCCGTATCATTTTTCCAAGCCCGATATGCATATCTTTCTCGCCCCTGACAATCTGCTGCATATCAAAGGAAAGATAGGTTCGGTAGTCAGAATATTTCTTCATATTCCGTTTTGCCTCCTCCATCTCTTCCGGAGTAGCGTGTTCCGGCGGAATGAAAATCTGGATCAGCTCATTTACCACATCTCCATAACGGTCCTCGTGCTCCATAGTGAAAAGATCCATCTGGCTGTCCATAGCGTCAGGGAGCTGCGCCGGATTGATTTCCAGGGAATCGTCCATAAACATTTTGTAATATACACCGTCCGGCCCTTTATTCGGCCCGATGACAAACCGGTATTTATCTTTTCCGAAATCCAGCCGGCTGATGACGCGGTTCAGTTCATCCTGCCTCTGGTAGGCTTCTTTAATGGCGCTTCGTATTTTATAGACGAAATCCTCCTTAAAGTGGCGCACTGCCGCCTGTGCCTGCTGGGCTGCCTTTTTCTGATATTCTTCCAGATGGTCGCATTTCAGTCTGTCAAGAAGCTCTGCGTATTCTTTGTTGTCCTCTGTTCCGACGGAAAAGCTTCTGTGGGGATACTGCCTTAAATATTCGCTTCTTGCATCTACAAGTTCCTGATATCTTTCTTCCCTTTCTGACTGACAGCTCTGCACCTCTCTCTGGCAAAGTCCCCGCAGATACTCATAATTACTGCTTCGCTTTTCTGCCAGATAACGCTGAAAACTTTCAGCATGACGGCTGTCTTCCAAAAAGGCTGCCTCTTTCTCCTTAAGCTGACTGCTGATATCCAGATACTGTACATCTGCCTGACGGATCCGGCTCTCCCGGCCCCAGATTTCTTTTCGTATCTGTTCCAGGTTCTTCTCGTTCAAAACCTGCTGCTCCTTGAGCCTTTCTTTTTCCTCTTCCAGCTGTCCCACATTTCCACCCTGCATCTTTTCCAGGCGGGCCAGAAGTTCTTCTCTTTCTGCTTCTTTTTTGCGGATCGTGGAAATATCTGCCATCATATGAAGATAATCCGCTGCCGGACGTTCCAGATATTCCATGGAAAGGAGCGTACGGATATCCTCCATATCCTCTTCCAGAGGCAGCCTTCTCTTTTCCAGCTGCTCCTTCCTCTCTTCCAGCTGTTTCCGTCTTCTCCTTAAACTGTTTTCTCCGATATAAGCTCTTCTCGTATAATTTTCCGGATTGATATGCTGAACACGATATCCTTTGTAAAGAATGCAATCTGGTGTTGCAGAAATTTTATAATTTCTTAATTCATTAATAGATTTACACTTTATAATATTCCCCAGAAGGAAATTTATATATGCCTGTGCATATTCTTCTTTTGCTTTCACTTCCTCGGCCAGTGAGCTCTTCTGTACCGGGTGTTCATTCTCCATCAGCTTTTTCGTATCAACCACTGCTGCCCGGCAAAACTTTTTCTTATCCATGGATTCATAAATCTCTATGGCCTCCCCGGCATATTCCGGTTCTACCATAAGCGCTGTCTTATGGTTCCCCAGGCAGCCTTCCACTGCAGCATGCCATGTCTCATCTTCTACTTCCAGCAGATCCGCAAGAATCTGAACATGAACAAATTTCCCTGCCCTCTTTTGCAGCTCGCTTCGGATATAGTATCTCGCCTCCTCGATTTCCAGAGGGTAATGCTTCTTCCCCTGTTTCAGATCTGACGCCTCTTCCCCCAGAAGCTTTAACTTCTGCTTCACATCCCGCAGCTGACTTCCAATATCCGCTTTTTCCTCCTCGGCTTCCTGGCGGATTTCTTTCAGATTATTTTGGATCCGTTCCAGTTCTTCTTCCGTAATCTTAAAACTGCAGAATTTTCCGATATCCTGAAGTGTCTGGCTGGATACGCGGTCCTGACTTTTCCACTTTCCCATACTTTCAGCCAGTTTTATCAGGTCTGTTCTGCTCTTTTCCAGATGTTCAAGGAAGGCATTCGTTTCTTTGATCTGACCTTTGATCTCCTCATATCCCGTCTGGGCGATCTTTACAATGACATCTTCATACTCTTTTTGGATTTCCCGGATCTTTGCAGCCACGCTTTCCTCTGTCTTCTTTTGCTGTTCGGTCTCCTGAATGGCTGTCTCCTTGCGGTCCTTAATTTCCTGCAGTCTTGCTTCAAGCTGCAAAATCTCCAGCCGGCCGGCACGATAGCTCCATGATTCCTCTTCCAGACACTTATCCTTATGAGATTCGAAATTTTCTTCGATCTTTGTCAACCATTTTATTTCTCCCAGTATAGATTCTATTCTGCTTCGCATTCTTCCATACTGGAGAACACTCTCCTGCATTCCTTCAATCTCAATATCCTGCTCCATGCAGATATATTCCTTCACAAAATCCTCCAGCCGGATATTCATGCGGAACGGAATCGCCCTCTTGAAAAGCCGGGGAAATTTCTCTATATCAAGTCCGCCGAGATAGACATCATAGAGCTGACGGCGGAACCGTTCATTGCTGGGACCACAGTAATAATTCTCCTGTGAAAAATTCCTCTGCAGATATTCCCGTATCTCATGGGTAGACAGCACTCTTCCCTCTCCTCTGTAGGCATTTGGCAAAATGCCTCCCCGATGCCAGAAAAAGAGCCTGTTTATATCATTGGAGGCAGTTTCCACATCAAATACGACTCCCACACACTCCTCCTCTTTTGTGGAACTGTTAGTAAATTCCAGGACGATTGTGGTGGAAAAGTTTTTGTTTCTCAGATATTCTGATTCATTATTTTCACTGATATTTACCATCCCGCGCAGGTATTCGATCAGATTCCGGTCGGAGTCGTCTGCTGCCGCCTTGTTGAAAAATCCTCTGCCGTCCGTATTTGCGTACAGCACGATCTGAAGCGCATCGATAACTGTAGATTTCCCGCTGCCTGAGTGTCCTGTAAAAAAGTTAATGCCTTCATTTAAAGTGAGAATCTTCCTGTCAATATAATGCCAATTATTCAGACAGATCTTCGATAGTATTTTGAATGGCTGTTTCTTCTCCACTGTTTTCCTCCTCGCTAAAACTTTCCAGCAGTTCTCGGATATGATCTCCCGAAAGCACCAGATTGACTGTAGGATAAATGATCATCCTCGTATTTTCGTTCAATTCCTCTAAAATGTCCAGCGGCTCCACAATCTGATACTTTTTCAGAAGCGCTATGGTCCTCCTCATCTCTGTGGGAGATGGGATGCTCTTGATCACACGAAACGCCCCTGCTTTCTGATTGATCTCACCTGCCGTCGCCACTATACGGGTACTGGACGCTGCCTGCGCCATCTGCTCATCATAGATCAGCTTCAGGATCAGCAGATACACTGTGGCAAGCCTTGGAAGCTTCTCGCCCCACAGCGTTTCTCCCTGTATGTAAATAATCCCGTCATGCACATTTTCTTCCAGAGAAATTCCGGCGACTGCAAAATAGTCTTTCAGAAATTCCAGATGCGTGCTGCATGTTCTATACTCCTTTGTATACTGGTATTTCTCTGTCCGTCTGTCGTATCTTCTCTCCAGAAGGTAGGTCTGACGGTACAGAAGCTGGATCGCCTCCCGGATCGCCTCCCTCTCCTGGTCTGTCAGCTCTTCTATATATGTTATCATAATCTTCTCCTTACAAATGTCAGTTTCGGACAGCGGTATTTCCCTTTCACTACCTGTCCTTCTTCCTCAATCACCTGATATCTGCTGCTGTTTCTTATACTGTAATCGTATGCCAGTATGATCTTCTCAAAATCCGAGTCATCCCGGATCTCTATGTTTTCCAGGCACATTTTTTCCTCTTCCATATGGGATTCAATAAATTCTTCTATCTGCTCCCGGCTGTAACGGGTATGGATCCGGTTCAGCTTCAGCACTTCTCCCCGGGAAAGCTCCTCTTTTTCCTCTTCTCTCTCCATCTGGCTGATGAAATCCTTTCGTCCTTTCCGCCTCTTGTACAGAGATTTATCCGACAGCATTTCCAACAGAGAAAGATTCATCTTCTCCCCGACTCTTGCAAGTTTCTCCTCCCCGTTCTCATCATTTCCTATCTGATTCAAAAGCTGCACCACAAGCCCTTTTGTATCTGTCTGTCCGCTCAGCAGATAATTCAGTCTTGTCACTGTAGCGCGGATATACTTTGTATGCTCTCTATCCATATTGGAGATCCGCCGCTCCATATCATCAAAACTTCTCTCGATCCGGTTCAGTATTTCCAGACCCTCTTCTCCGATCCTGTCTATAGTTTCTTCATTATCTCTTATTTTTTCCAGACATTCTTTAATATCCATCTTGTAAAGATAAAAATTATCGCTTGTTTTCAGAATGTGATACTTCCTGCTGACCGCCTCCTCTACATAACCTTCCAGATGCTCTTCAAGAAGCTGTCCGTAATTTTGCTGTTCCAGAAGCCGTCCGAAAAACCGATCCATATTGTGGAGCATGTCCTGGAGAACTTTATTCAGTTTTCTCGTATTGACAAGCGCCGACCGCAGCATTCCTGTATTCAGCCTGGGATTATTCTGGAAAGAATAGAGGGTCGCATACACATTTTGAATGTATAGATCCGTCTCATCCATCCCTTCCCGGGTCATCTGTTCAAACGCTTCAATAAACACTGCCGCATAGTCCGGTATGACAATGTTTGTTACAAAGCTTCCGTAATCCTCCGATTTTTTCAGCCACTGGAATCGTACAAGCCAGTTCAGGATGCGGGCCGCCGGCGTTTCCAACATATCAAGTTCACTCTCTGATTCTTCCATTTCCAGACGGATCTTTTTGCTGGCAAAATAGTCACTCAATATCTGAAGGCAGGCATCCCTGCTTAAAAAATAATTATTATACTCATATTCTTCATTGATCTGAAGCAAAGCTTCCATATATATTTCCCTGTTTCTGGAACGAAACAGGCTCCAGAACGAGTCTGGAATCTCATATACAAATTTCATCTGTACTCCTTTTTATCTGTGCTGCGACGAATCCCGCCGTTGTCATGTTATCATGGAGATTTCTTTTTTTCAATCCCTTGGGCGCCATCTTCCGGGGAATCATTCCTTTTATCATTATTCACAGCCCCACCCGCATGCGCACTCGCCCGGCTTACGCGCTTCAGTCCTGAAACGGCTGTGAATAGTTACTTTTCTTTCCGCATATTTATAGAGAAAAACCCTTAGGATTTTTATATGAAAAAAAAGCTTTCTGCTCTTCTTTGTCTGGCTCTTACAGCTGTTATTTCTCTGAACGCCTGTACCCGTCTATTTTCCCAGGATGAAAACGATGCTTTCCTTAAGTTTACTGCAGACCTCTTCCGTCAGGAAGTTTCATCCAGCGCCATCACCCTTCACTATACTCTGAAATATCCTGAAAAATATGGCGTTGAAAACACCCCCGTCACTCTGGGCGCCTATACAGCCGATCCGACGGCTCTAAGCGCTTCCTGCGAAAACACTCTGGCTGTCCTCGACAGTTTTCGCCGTCAGAAACTCTCACGGGAAAACCGGCTTACTTACGATGTATTGAGAAGCTATCTGACAGAATCTCTGCATGCCGTGCCATTTGCACTGTACGAAGAGCCCTTAAGCCCCCTCACAGGAGTCCAGTCACAGCTCCCCATCCTTTTATCCGAATATCCCTTTTATTCTGACGAGGACATTGACAGTTACCTTGCTCTTATCAGCGACGTGCCTGAGCATTTTGCTTCCCTCATCGCATTTGAGAAAGAAAAATCAAAAGCCGGCCTTTTCATGTCTTCCCGCTGCGCTCAGGATATTATCGAAGAATGCAGTTCTTTTGCATCCATGGGTGACAGCCATTATTTATTTTCCTCCTTTCAGGAGCGGCTTGAAACTGTACCTGACCTTTCAAAACAGCAAAAGGAAGCCTACATATCCCAGCATCAAAAACTGGTAAATGAAAATATTTTCCCCTCCTACCGAAAGCTTTCTGCCGCAATGGCTGCTCTGAAAAATACAGGAAAGAATCAAAACGGTCTCTGTTACTATCCTAACGGGAAAGCCTACTATGAATATATTGTCCGCCGGGATACCGGCTCCTCCCGGAGCGTTTCTGATCTGCAGGATCTTACAAAGTCCCAGATGGCAGAAGATCTTACTGCCATGCAGTCTGTTCTTATAAAAAGCAGCAAAACAGGTGAGTCCTCCGGCGGCAGCACAGTAAAACTGACTCTGGAAAATACTGATCCCCTTGTGATCCTTGACAGTCTGAAAGAAAAATGCTCCGGCGATTTTCCCGCCCTTCCTGACGTCAATATTCAGGTGAAGCAGGTGCAGGCAGAAATGGAGGACTATTTAAGCCCTGCCTTTTTCATGGTCCCTGCCATAGACGACACAGATGACAATGTCATCTACATTAACGAAGGACATTTGCCCGATGATCTGACGCTCTACACGACTTTAGCCCATGAGGGTTACCCCGGCCATCTCTATCAAAATGTATACTACGCCTCCACAAATCCGGATCCCATCCGGAATCTGCTGGACTGGGGCGGCTATACGGAAGGGTGGGCAACCTATGTGGAAATGATCAGTTATTACTATTCGGCGCTGGATACACAGCAGGCTGTTCTGGCACAGCGGAACGCCTCCGTGATCCTGGGACTTTACGCCCTGGCAGATATGGGGATCCATTACGACGGCTGGTCCCTTGCAGAGACAGTATCCTTTTTCCGCAACTTCGGGATCACCGATACCCAGACGATACAGGACATCTACGACCTTATTCTGGGAGATCCGGGAAACTATCTGAAATATTATATTGGCTATGTAGAATTTCTGGAACTGAAAAAAACAGCAATCAAAAAATGGGGAGACTCTTTTACACAGGAACGTTTCCACAAAGCTGTCCTGGATACCGGACCTGCTCCCTTTGAGATTGTAGAAAAATATGCTTTAGGGGAATAACAGCAAGACAAAGAAAGAGGCGAAGAAGGGCTTTTCAAACGTTCCTCCTTCACCTCTTTTTTGTCTATACCATCCAGCCCGCAAGAACAACGCTGGCTGCCAGTCCGGCAAATGTGGCGATCAACGCCCCTTCCAGGGTATACCTGGTCTTTGTAATCTTCGCCGTCATGAAATAGACACTCATGGTATAAAAAATAGTTTCTGTACAGGACATACTGATGGATCCCATCAGTCCGATGAGAGAATCTGTCCCAAATTCTTCATAGAGATCCAATAAAAGCCCTGTTGCCGCAGAGGAAGAAAACATTTTTACGATAGTAAGGGGAACCAGTTCTCCCGGAAATCCGATATGTACCGTAAACTTCCCGATCAGTTCTGCAGCCATTTCAAGGAAACCGGATGATCGTAAAATTCCCACTGCGATCATCAGTGCAACCATTGTGGGCATGATCTTCAGCACGATTTTAAAGCCGCTGTTTGCGCCTTCTATAAAGGCATCATACACCGGTACCTTCCTGGAAACGCCAAACCATACAATCCCCACGATAAGCAGGGGAATGATCATGTTGGATACGATCATAAATACATCCATTCTTTCACCTTTTGCCAAGTTCTGTTTCTTTCATTATATGAAGGAACATTGAAAACAATCTCCAAAAAGTCTATACTAGAAAGCAGAATGAATCGATAAGGAATGATAGCAACTATGCAAAACTCAAGTGATTTCAGCAAAGGAAGTATTTCTGGAAACATTCTCCGCCTGGCTGTTCCCATGACTTTAGCTCAGCTCATTAACGTCCTGTACAATGTGGTAGACCGCATCTATATCGGCCATATCCCCCATACTTCCACAGAAGCACTGACCGGTATCGGACTGACTCTTCCAGTCATTACAATCATCACTGCATTTGCCAATCTGTTCGGCATGGGCGGCGCTCCCCTCTTTTCTATAGCCAGAGGATCCGGCGACGAGAAAAAGGCCGAAAAGATCATGGCAAACTCCTTTTCCATGCTCCTGATCAGCGGGATTCTCCTGGCTCTTCTTTGCTTTATATTTCGGCGCCCCCTCATGTATCTGTTCGGCGCCAGTGATGTCACCTACCCTTATGCCGATGCTTATCTGTCCATTTACCTGTGCGGCACACTGTTTGTCATGGTAAGTCTTGGTATGAATAATTTTATCAACGCGCAGGGATTTGGCGTAATGGGAATGCTCACTGTTTCCATCGGAGCAGTCCTGAATCTGATTCTGGATCCGATTTTTATTTTTGTATTCCATATGGGTGTCCGTGGGGCTGCCCTTGCCACTATTTTGTCGCAGTTCGTCTCCGCAGTATGGGTGTTCCGCTTTCTGACAGGGGAAAAAGCTGTGATCCGCCTCCCCCGCACTCTGGCGCGTCCACAGCTTTCTATCGTAAAAGATATTACAGGGCTTGGACTGTCCGGCTTTGTCATGTCCATTACCAACGGTTCTGTACAGATCATGTGCAACGCTATGCTGCAGCGCTGGGGCGGTGATCTCTATGTAGGCATCATGACTGTTATAAACTCTGTCCGCGAGATTATCACCATGCCTGTAAACGGGTTGACCAGCGGCGCGCAGCCTGTCATGAGTTTTAACTACGGAGCCGGGGAATACCGCCGGGTAAAAGCAGCAATCCGTTTTACTTCTGTCGCCTGTATTATCTTTTCCCTGGCAGCGTGGGCCCTTTTATTTTTCTTCCCGCACTTTTTTATTCATCTGTTCAACAGTGAACCGGAATTGCTGGAAAAGGGCGTTCCTGCTATGAGACTGTACTTTTTCGGAATTTTCATGATGGCTTTGCAGTTTGCAGGTCAGTCTACCTTCGTTGCTCTGGGCAGATCAAAGCAGGCTGTCTTTTTCTCCCTGTTCCGAAAAGTTATTATCGTGATCCCCCTTACCATTTTCCTCCCGGCAATCGGATTTGGCACCGACGGCGTATTTCTGGCAGAACCCGTGTCCAATTTTATCGGGGGAACAGCAAGCTTCGTTACAATGCTCCTTACCGTCTGGCCCCGGCTGAAAGAGACACCGACTGCAAAAGCGCCGGAATAGGATTCTTTCTATTCCGGCACTTTTGATGGCCGGTGCTTTTGATGTCTCATACTTCCAAAGACCGATATTTTTTACAAATGTATCGCATTCTCCCGAATCTCGTCCAAAATTTTCATTACTTTAAGACTTTCCTTCCTCGGCATTGTACTATTGTCTAGTTCTCCTTTATATACAGTCTCTTGAAAGGCAGCCGCTTCGTATTGATAACCATTCCCCTTTATTTCAAACACGTTTTTTTGACAGGGACGGTTCATATCAAAATTCTGACCGGGGGAGAAGCGGAATAATGTATCCGGCCTCCAGAAATACGGGATATAATATTCCCCTTTGTCTGTCATAATCCACATACTATTCTCTAATTTCTTTTCAATAGATACTGTCATTTCAACATCACACAGATCAGAAAAGTGCATGCTACAAAATGTTGTCAGATCAACACCCTCTTCATTCACTCTCACCCAGCTTTGGATTTTTTTCGGGTCTTCTTCTAGAAGCCATTTTGCAAGATTAATCCCATAAACACCGATATCCATCAATGCCCCTCCGCCCAGGTCAGCACTGAACAGCCGTTTCTTCGAGGGCTCTGCCTTTTCTCCAAAGCTGATTTTCATATGCTCTATTTTCCCAAATTCTCCCTTTTTTATCTTTTCTTTTAAGTAAACGTACAACGGAAGGAACCTGCTCCACATTGCTTCCATCAAAAGAGTTCCACTCTTTTCAGACAATTCCAGCAAACATTCCATTTGAGATGCATGCATTACAATAGGCTTCTCACATAAAACAGGCTTTTTCTTCTGCAGACACAGACAAATATTTTCAAAATGCCGAGGATGGATCGTCCCTATATATATGGCGTCTATTTCTTCATCCTCCGCCAATTGCTCATAATCATTATAATATCGTTCTGCACTGATAGGCGATCCTGTATGAGAGGCAGATGCCACTGCTCCTATCCGTACGTCAGACAGATTCTTTAGTCCTTCCGCAAATTGGTGCGAAATAAAACCTCCCCCTATAATCCCCCATGTAAACGGTTTTTTCATTCCTTTCCCTTCCCCTCTTCCTTTCGGTAACTGCTCGGCGTCATCTGGTAGGTTTCTTTGAACAGACGGGTAAAATAATTCTGATCCCTGTACCCGATTCTTGATGCCACGTCACCAATACTAAGATTTGTATGGACCAGTAGCTTTTTCGCTTCCACCATTCTGACTTTATTTAAATATTCCATAAAAGTAATTTTCATATGTTTTTTAAACATTTTGCAAAAGTAGGAATAACTTAAAAAGACATAATCAGCTGCATCCGACGTAGTAATCGGATACATATAGTTTTCGCTCACATAGCGGAAAACTATATTCATACGCTCCTCATCACTTCTGTTTTCCCGGATTCCCTGCATCCTGACATCTTTTTCAAACTCCTCAGCTTTTCGATAATACCAGACGATCAGTTTATAAAAATCCGCCTTTAAGATCATTTCATATCCCACCTTCTTTTCTTCAACTTCCTTCAGCAGTTCGTAAAGAATGGGAAGAATGTCACTTTCCGACTCCAGATCTATATAGGCCGGGTATGGAACTTTGTGGTTTAGAAGCGCTGCGATATATTTCATCTCATGTCCAATCCCGCCCAGTGTATACAAAATATCCGCATCAAATTGAATACATAAGATTTTATGCTTCTCATGGTTGATAAAATCTGTATAATGCTCCTCCTTTGTATTAATAAAAATCAATGTCCCCGGTTCTACAATCCTCTCTTTTCCATTTATAGACACCAGGACCCTGCCTTCTAAAATATAGAGTATCTCCAGATATTTATGCCAGTGAAGGGGAGATGAATATTCATGTACAAAAATTTTAAAAGACGCGCTATTGCTTTCACTTACAAAATATCTCTCTTCAATCCCTTCCTGCATAAATATCCTCCTCCCTTTTCACTACAAGATTTTTTCCATAACTTTTTTTACAAATTGCTGCGCGTCCCCGATTACCTTTTCCGGTTCCATATAATGTGAAAGTTCAAAGGAGACACTTCCATCAAATCCAACTTTTTTTAAAGAAGCAAATGTATCTTCCCAGTTATTAATTCCTCTTCCCGGCGGAAGTCCATAGTTTCCTATGCCGTCACCGTCGCGCATATGGACATGAAATATCTTTTTCCCCAGTTTTTCAATTACCATGGGAATGTACTCCCTCTGGATCATGTGCCATGCCACATCTAAATTAATCCCCAGAGCCGGATCCGATATCGAATCAAACATTCTTAGCATTGCATCGGAATTTCCTACAATTACATTAGCATGCCCTTCAATATTAAAACGCATGCCATACTTTTTACATATATCGACACACCTTTGTATTGTCTGTATATATTCCTTCCATATTATTTCCCCGTCGTAATCTTCCGGCATCTTCATATTCTGGGTCAGCTCTGCAAAAGCTCCGCCGCCAAGAAACGGCGACCAATAATTTGGAAGATACTGCACCTGACATTCATATCCGTTTACCCAGTTTGAAACCATATTGATCATCCCGGTTCCCAACTCATATCCGATTTTTACCATTTTTTCAAAATTATTCAGAGCTTCTTCCCTTATTTCTTCATTGATACTGGACAGCCCCTGAGTCAGCTCTGTATATATTGCAAACTGTGAAAGCTCCATCCCGTATGAGGCTATCAAGTGGCGCAGTTCCCGGATTTTTTCATTTGTATAATAAACGTCTACATCCTTTTGATTATGGGCAATCAATTCAATCGTATCAAATCCCATCTTTCCAATCGTATGAATTGCTGGTTCATACGGCGCTTGATACTGCGGAGCTGTAAAGCACCACACTGCACATCCAAGCTTCATTCCTATATTCCTCCTTATTCCAAATACTGTCTCTCCCCTGTTACTGCACTTTTATATGCCGCTAATATGGTTTCAACCGATTTTATTCCATCATATCCTGTAGTCATAGGCTTTCTGTGCTGTAAAATACAGTCGGCAAAATGTTTTTCCATAGCGAAAAATCCGTCTATTTCCTCATAAGGATAATCTGTCCACTGCAAATCACCCTTTTTGACAATCTGAAATCTCGGAGCATTATTTCTGTCCCACGTCACAAAAACAGTTCCTTTCTCTCCATATAATTCAAACTTGTCATAACACACGCCTTCCGGCGCAATGGTAGAAAAGCTCCAATGACCTTGCGCCATAATTCCATTCTGATAGGTAATATTCACGATTGCATTTTTTTCCGGAATCCCCGTACCCGCCTCGTCTATCTGAGCGTCTATACATTTCACTTCTGATTGTGCCAGCCATCTCATCAGATCCAGATGATGTGCCCCCATATCTGCAAGACATCCTCCTCCGGCCAACGACAGATCATGAAACCATTTTGTCTTAGGATAATAAAAGTCTCCGATTCCAGCATGAGACATCTGTGTCTTTATCATCTTCAGCTTTCCTATTTCTCCTGATTCGATACATTTTTTCATCGCCTGACAATATCCGCGAAATCTCTCGAAAAATGCCGACTGCAAAATAACTTTATTTTCTGAAGCTACCTCGCACATTTCCTGTGCTTCCTCCAGTGTATTGGCGAAGGGTTTCTGTGTCAGAATGTGTTTTTTCGCCTTTGCCGCATCCACAACCACTTGCCTGTGCATAAAATTGGGAGTACAGTTATAGACTGCATCGATCAAATCTGTCTGCAACATTTCTTTATAATCTGTAAATACATTTGGCACATTCAACTTCCTTGCAAACTCCCAGGCATTTTCCTCAATCACGTCGCACACAGCTGTCAGTTCTGTATTTTTCAACTGTTTAGCCGCAATAGCTTGTCCTTCCGCAATTGTGCCGCATCCAATAATTCCTACTTTCAATTTTTTCATTGCTTTTCCTCACTCTTATTCTTTTAATGCTCCCATCGTAAGACCTTGGGTAATATTTTTTTGAAAAATAATAGATATTGCCACCGGTATGACAGTGGCTATGCAGCCTGCTGCCATCATCATTCCATAATCAATACCGAATTTCGATGTAAATTCCGACAAAGCTACCGTTATCGTTTTATTTGACTGCGAGTTCATAAATATGAGCGCATACATAAATTCGTCCCACGCCATTAAAAACGCCAATATCCCGACCGCTGTAAGGCCTGGTCTTGCTATTGGAAGAATCACCCTTACATATGCTTCGAACCTCGAACATCCGTCCACCATTGCCGCTGCTTCTAGATCACGGGATATCGAACGGAAGTAGCCGCTCATCACCCATATGGTATATGTCATTGTAAAAGAAACGTAAAGCAGAATCAGGCAAATCATGTTGTCAATAATTCCCATCTTCCGAAAGATCACATACAGCGGGATCAAAAGCGAGATAGTAGGAAGAAGCTGGAAGAAGAGAATCAAAAGCAGCAGTTTATCCCGAAATCGAAATCTTAACCTGGCAAAAGCATATGCCGCCATACTTCCCACCGCCAAAGATATCACTGTGGTCACTCCGGACACAAAAATACTGTTAAACAGGGCCCTTTTAAAAACAGCGGCCGGAGAAGATACAATCGTCCCTTTGTTTAAAATTGTTTCAGAAAACATGATTTCCCGGTATCTGCTCCAGTCCGGGTGTTCCGGGAACCACGAAGCCGACAGATCCAGAAGATGCTTGGTAGGACTGATGCTGGAAATAAACATCCATATCAGCGGAAGAAGAGTCCATACAATAAACATAATACTCCCCGCCAGCAGTAATATTTTGCGGATGCTCCTTTTTGTCAGACTCCTTTTCATATATTCACCCCCTAGTATATATCATCTGATTTCAATACCTTCTTGTAGATAACCGCTATTCCCACTGTCAAAACTGTCACAATCATGGCTAAAGCAGAGCCATATCCGAAGTCGAACAGCCCAAATGTCTGATAGTAAGTATAATAGCTGATCGTCATCGTACTGCTATTTGGGCCGCCTTGGGTCAACATATACACAATGTCAAAAACTCTCATCGCCTGCGCTGTTCTCATGATTAAAACTACGAGAAGCATTGGCTTCAAAAGAGGAAATGTAATTTTTCTGAAAGAAAACCAGAATCCGGCTCCTTCCAGTTTTGCTGCTTCATAGTGGGATTCCGGTATGGTCGACATCCCCGCTAACAGCATAATCACAAACAGCGGAAGCATTTTCCATGTATCTGCCAAAATAATGACGTTCATTGCCAATTTGGGATCCCCAAGCCATACAATAGGTTCATCGATCAAACCTATCTGAAGCAGTAATTTGTTCAGCGCTCCATAGCTGGCATTCAAAATCCAGTTCCAAAGCTGTGCATTTACAACTGTGGGAACTGCCCAAGGCGCCAGCATCACCGCTCTTAAAAGTTTTTGGCCTTTAAACGGAATATTTAAAAATAACGCAACAATAAACCCCAGAATTGTCTGCAACACAAGAGAGCCTGCTACAAAATACATCGTAACACCCATTGCATTCCAGAAGTCACTGTCTGTCAGCACTCGGACATATTTTTCAATTCCGGTAAAACCATTATTTACCCCTGTCAGAACATTATAATCCGCAACTGTGAGATAGAGCGTATATATTAGAGGATATAACATCAATCCTATTATAATCAGCATGGCCGGGGATATCATAAATATCCCCAGTCTTGCCTCCTTTGCCAAAAACTTACTTTTCATTTCTGCCTCCTTAAAAGCCTTACCCCTTTATAGTCTCTGTGGTCTGATTCTGAAGATCGTTCAAAACCGTTTCCGGATCTTCATTGTTAGCAATCACTTTATGGATAGACTCCTGAACCATCTTGCTCCATTCCTGATACTGTACTAAAATCGGTCTGAAATGAGCGTATTCGTACTGTGGATATGCCATATCCAGTATCGGGAACTCTTCAACCAGGGCTTCGTCACTATAAAGCTCCTTTAAAGTCGGCATCTGTGAAACTCCACTCAAAAAGTCTTTTTGAACTTCTGGCCTGCAAAGCAACTTCAGAAATTCGACTGACCATTTTTCGCTGGCTGTTGTTGACACTACTGCGAAACCTCCGCCACCTGCCACGCTTCCACTGACGGCCTCCTCTGATCCGGGAAGCATTGTCATTCCTACTTTCCCGGCAACAGCAGATTCCTCTTCACTGTTTGTGGTTGTCCAGTAAGAAGACCATCCGGTTACAAACGCAACATCACCTGCCATAAATGTATTCATTACATTGCGGTCTGTATAAGTGATAGATGCAGGATCTACTACCCCGTTACCCATAGACTCTTTCAGCCATGTCAGTGCTTCTACCGACTGCTCACTGTTCAGCATCCACTCTCCGCTTGCATCTTCATCGCTTTCTCTATACTGACCTCCAAATCCATATAACAAGGATGTAAAATCACAGGTAAGTCCTTCCGACTGGCTTGCACCAAAGGCCATCCCATATTTCACAAGTCCTTCTTCTTTCATTTTTAAAGACATCTCACTTAACTCTTTCCACGTTTTTGGAGGCTCTGTATATCCGGCCTTTTCCAATATTTCCTTATTATAAAACAGCCATTTTGCATCGTTTCCTGTCGGAATACCATATTGGTGTCCGTCATATTTCAATTGCTCCCACGCAATGTCTACAAACTGCGACCCAAACTCATCATCCACATAATCATCCAGTGGAACGATCAGCTCTGAATCCGCAAATTCTGCCGGCCATACCGTATCAAGCGAAACAATATCCAGCTGGCTGCCTCCTGCAACCATAGTCATAATTTTGTTGTGCATATTGTCATACGCCTCAGAAAGCAGTTCAATTTCAATCCCTGTCTCTTCTTCAAATGTCTTTACTGCGTTCTCCATAGGACCTGTTCCTTCTGAAGACATTAAAATCACAAGTTTTTCAGGTTTATTATCCTCCCCTTCCTCTGTTCCACTATCTGTCTCTGCTTCCTGCGTCCCGCAGGCCGCACATAATCCTAATGTCAGTATAATTGTCATAAACATTGCCAAGATTCTTTTTTTCTTCATAACTTTTCTCCTCTCTTTGTTGTTGGATTCTGATCAGTCATCCATGCCTCAAAAATTCGTACCTCCCTTTAGTCAGTCTCATTATATCAATCAACTTTCTATATTGTCCATTTAATAGAATATCTCAATTTAGTACTGTATTGTCTTTTTTTCTTTTAATTGGAAATTTTTTCTATTATTCGCTATATTGTCTCTTTATTTTCTCCAATATTCCTGTTGGTTATAAATCCGAAATATTAAAATGCTAATTTTTATCACTCTCATCTTCTCTTTTTGTTTCTTTTTTGACAAATATTGACTTCCTGTTTTCCTCTGTGATACTTTCATTTTAACCTCCCTTTCATATAAAATAATAAGGAGGAAAAGCTATGATTAATGTAGGAATTATCGGCTGCGGCAAGATCGCCTTGACAAGGCATCTGCCGGAATACAGCCAGAGACAGGACTGCCGGGTCGCAGCTGTCTATGACCCCAATATAGAGCGGGCAAAAAATACCGCTTCAATTTATCATGCAAAAGTCTGCACCTCTGCTGAAGAATTGCTTCATCTTCCAAATCTTCATGCTGTCAGTATATGTACCGCTAATGTATTCCACGCTCCGCTGACATTACAGGCTCTAAAGGCGGGCAAACATGTCCTTTGTGAAAAACCCATGGGAATTACACTGGAAGAGTGCATCCAAATGACAGAAACCGCCGCCTTGACACAGCACATTTTAATGATCGGTCACAATCAAAGGTTCACAAAAACACATCAAAAGGCCAAAGAATTAATAGACGCTACTGCTATCGGAAAAGTTCTCACTTTTCAGACCCGCTTTTCTCACAGCGGGCCGGAAAACTGGACCATTGACCGGCAAAACAACTGGTTTTTCGATAAGTCAAAATCTTCCATGGGCGCCATGGGTGACTTAGGTGTCCACAAAACAGATTTGATCCAATATCTGACCGGAAAAGAAATAACAGCTGTCATGGCCTGCATGGATACTCTGGACAAAAAAAGGCCTGACGGCAGTCCCATAACAGTTGATGACAACGCCATTTGCATTTATAGGCTGGAAGGAGGTATTATAGGTTCCATGACCGTAAGTTGGTCAAATTATGGAGAAGAAGAAAACTCTACTATTTTGTATGGAACGGACGGTGTAATGCGCCTGTATGATCACCCTTCCTATTCCATTGTTATCGATCATAAAGATTCCACTCATGAGTACTATCAACTTGACCAGATACAGACAAACGATCATCAGACAAACTCCGGTATAATAGATGCTTTTATAGACGCCGTCTCTTCCGGCAAATCCCCCTTATCATCCGCTGAAAATGTTCTTTCCGCGATGAAAGCCGTCTTCGCATGTATGGATTCTGCCCGCACTGGAGAGTGGGTTTCCCTCAGACAAAAATAAAAGAAAGGAGCGACAGAAAATGAACAGACCTATTACATTGGCATCCGGACAATTCGGAGATCTCCCTTTGGAAAAACTTTGCCGTATTTCTTCGGACATCGGTTATGACGGCCTAGAGCTTGCCACTCATGCCCATTTTAATGTATACAGCGCACTGTACAAAAAAGAATATATTCCTTTCATAAAAGATACTATGGAAAAATATGGATTAAAGTGCTGGACTCTGTCCGCCCATCTCACCGGACAGTGTGTCGGGGATGTGTGGGACCCCCGCCTGGATGCTTTTGCTCCTTCCGATTTGTCCGGACAGCCCCAGAAAATTCGGAAATGGGCGATAGAAGAAATGAAAAAAACTGCCGAGGCAGCCTGTCTATTGGGCGTAAACACTATAACCGGTTTTACTGGATCTCCTATATGGGCATGGTGGTATTCCTATCCCCAGACAACTCCCGCCATGGTGGAAAAAGGATTCCAGGATATTTATGATTTATGGAATCCTATATTAGACGTCTTTGACCAATATCATATCCGGTTCGCACTGGAAATTCATCCGACCGAAATCGCTTTCGACTATTATTCTACACAAAGATTATTAGAAATATTTGATTTTCGCAATACACTGGGAATTAATTTTGATCCCAGCCATCTTGTATGGCAAGGTGTAAATGAATTGACATTTTTAAGAGATTTTAAAGATCATATTTATCATGTACATATGAAAGATGTGAAAATAAACAAAAATGAAAAGGCCGGTATCCTTGGTTCCCACCTCCCATTTGGGGATACCCGCCGAAAATGGAATTTCGTTTCAGTCGGTCATGGGAATGTTGATTTTGATGGAATCATACGAGAATTAAACCTGATCGGCTATCAGGGACCTCTCTCCATAGAATGGGAAGATACCGGGATGGATCGTTTAGCCGGAATGAAAGAATCCTATCAATATGTCAAGAAAATCAATTTTTCTCCTTCTGAAACCTCTTTTGATTCCGCTTTAAAACATCAATAACCGTTCCCGACAAAGAGGGAGTCCAAAATTAGACGGTGCAAATTACTTCGCACCGTCTTTTTTGATCACCGACTGGATTGTTTTGAAAAGAATACGAAAATCCAGTCCCATGCTCCAATCTGTAATATACTGCTTGTCCAATTTGACTACTTCTTCAAAATCTGTAATCTTGCTGCGCCCACTGACCTGCCAAAGTCCGGTAATTCCCGGCTTAATGGAAAGTCTTGCCCGGTGTCGGAGTTCATACTTCTCCCACTCGTCTAATGTAGGAGGCCGTGTTCCCACAAGAGACATATCTCCTTTGAGCACATTAAAAAACTGCGGAAATTCATCCAGCGATGTTCTCCGGATAAAATCCCCGATACCCGTCTTTTTCTGTCCGTTCGGAAGAATCTTATTTCCAATGACCCTCGGATCAAAATCCATTTTGAACATCATGCCGTCTTTCATGTTATTTTGATCCATCAGCTCTTTCTTCATCTCCTCGGCATTCATATACATGCTTCGGAATTTGTACATTTTAAACTTGCGTCCATTCTTCCCGATTCTTGTCTGGGTAAAAAATACCGGTCCCGGTGATTCTTTCTTGATTGCAGGTGCAATAAAAATGAACAGGACTATTGTAATGAGGCAGCCTACAAGTCCTCCAATAATATCCAGTATCCGTTTTCCCAAAAGCTGCTTGTCTGTGGCATAATTTATGCTTGTACTAAGAACAGTATACCGGCCGATCTTTTCCACAAACTGTCTTTTTCCTTCAAATTCCGGCAGCTGCCCCACATTAATGTGTACGGTGATTCCGGTTTCGCTCAACTGGTTAATGAGCTGTTCCGGCAAAGGATCTCTTGGCGGCATCACAACCAACGCTTCATCCACCCATTCCCGGCATACAAAATCAGCTGCTGTTCTTACTGTTGCAACAACCGGAATCTTATGGACGGACTGCCCTTCCATATTTTTATCAATCACAACGATTCCCGCCAATTTGTACCGCTCAAAACTGTAGTCCACAATTTCATGCACAACAGACTCTGCCATGGATTCTGTTGTAATAATAATAAGCGATGTCCGCTCGTCCTTAAGCCTCTTTCGCAGCAGCCGCTTCCACCCAAGACGCACAAAGTAGGTGACCAGCAAGTAAATAAGCCCCATCGCATACAAAGTGATACGCGAATAGATAAAGCCATCCTGTACACTGAACAAATAAAGAGTTGCCAGAAGTTCCAATATCAGTGTCTGCTGCACAATAGCCGCAAATTCTTTATAATATCCTCGTTTCAGTACATTTTTCAATGTCTCAAACAGGAAAATGATCATAATATCCGCCATGGTAAGGAAAATAGCCATGCTGCGGTATACTTCTATTCTGTATGGGTTGATAAAACCATGTCTGATCACATAGGACAATACAAAAGCAATGTGGAGACAGATCAGATCCAACACGAGAAAATCACCGTGTTTAAACCAGCCCTTAGAACCTTTTTTATACATCGCGTAATCTCCTTCCCCTTTTTTCCCTTATAACATAGTCTTTCCAGGATATTTGATTCTTCGATGTAATTTGTCGCTTTATTTTAACTTATAAGCAGTAAAATGTCAAATTTATCCCCTTTCGTTTGCTTCCGGACTGATATTTTCTTCTCCCAGAAGCTCCTCTATATTCTGCGGTGTCACCTTAAAATAAGGGACCATAAGATAGCGGTCGTTTTCAAAAGGAAGATCTTCCATTCCCTCCCCCGATAC
This sequence comes from Claveliimonas bilis, assembly GCF_030296775.1. Taxonomy (NCBI): domain Bacteria; kingdom Bacillati; phylum Bacillota; class Clostridia; order Lachnospirales; family Lachnospiraceae; genus Claveliimonas; species Claveliimonas bilis. The sequence goes on from NZ_AP027742.1 coordinate 70,339, forward strand.
AAGAGCCGCTGCCAGCTTTGCCATCATTTCCGCCTGTCCCTCTTTATCATTATACACTGTCCCTGTAAGCTTGGAATCCCGAATCGCTTTCAATCCATCATCTGTTCCGTCTATGCCAAAGATCACAGGCCTTGAAGTTTCACTGTAATTCAGCTTTTCATAAGCATCTATCGCTCCCAGCGCCATGTCATCATTATTCGCCAGCACAAGCTCAATGCTGGTCTGATACTGACCGATCATCTGCTCCATCCGGTTCTCCGCCTGTGCTCTGTTCCAGTTTGCAATCTCGTAACTTAACTTTTCCAGTGCAATTCCTTTCTGCTGCAGCGTATTCACTGAATTTTCTGTACGGATAACGGAATCCTGGTGCCCTGCCTCTCCTTCCAGCACAACGTACTGAATCTTCCCATCCTTGTTGCGGTCGATCTGCTCATTCTCCCATATCTCGTCTGCTGCCAGCTCTCCCTGCATCACCCCGGACTGCTTCGCATCTGCTCCTACATAGTAAAGCCGGTCCCACTGCATGAGATCCTCCGCCACCGGTTCCCGGTTAAAGAAAATAATCGGCACATCATACTCTCTTGCCAGATCGATGATATCCGACGGATCTGCCCGGTCTACCAGATTGACGCACAGTACATTACAGCCGGCGTCAATCAGTTCTTTCACCTGGTCGTTCTGCGTCTTCTGCAGCCCCGCGGCATCTCTCACCGTCACTGCAGGCACTGTGCCGCCAACCTCCATCTCTTCTAACTGCGCTTTAAAAGAGTCAAGCATCTCATTTAAAAAAGTGTCACTTTGATTGTAGTAAGTAACTCCTATATAAAGCCGGTTTTCCTGATTTTGCTGCTGATTCCCGCAGGCACTAAGAAGCAATGCTGTCGTTCCCAGAATGATTCCCGCCGACAAAATTCTCTTTTTCTTCATTGCGCTTCCTTTCATTTTCTACTGACTCATTGTAAAAAGAATTTCCTGATTTTCTTCAGAAAACAGTTCTTCCTTTCGTATGATAGTATGATACACTTCTATACTCTGCATGTGATACAGATAATCATCCAGTTCTTTGGCTATTTCATTAAGACTCTGATATCCCAGATTAAATTCATCTGCTACCAGCAGACATTCCACCACACCGGTGTCCAGATAATAAGCCGCTTCTGTGGAATTTCCGATTCCATAAATCCGTGCGCCGTGGAGACTGTCTGAGGCCGCACATTCTCCTGCTGCCGTCAGGCTGCTGTCATCCAGCGCCGCAATAATATCGACCGCCGGCTGCACTCCGAGAAAGCTCTCTCCGCCTTCTGTAAAGGGATGTCCTACCGCCCACCGGATCCTGACATTTGAATCCGCCAGGGCAGCCCGAAATCCCATCTCCCGGCTTATCACTGCTGCCGAATCTGTTGTTTCAGAAAGGATTCCCAGTGTTTTACCGTCAAGTTTCCCTTCATAATCTTTTATCAATTCCTCCCCTAAGGCTTTTCCCATGGTATAATGATCCGGTTCCGTCACCGGGAACACAGTGTCTTCCCCATCTGTTAAAGCAGAACCCACCAGCATAATGGGAACTTTCTTCCCAATCTCCTGCAGCATTTCTTCTGTTTCTTCTCCTGGTACCGGATAGAGGATCAGCGCATCCGCCCCGTTTTCGATCTCATCCCGGAGCAAACGCTCTTCCTCCTGGGCTGTCAGTGTCTCTGCTGTACTTGCCACAGACATCTCTATGTTATTATCAGCGGCAGCCATTCTAAGGCCATATTTAAAAGCTGACCATTGCCGGTCATCGGAATTTGGGACAACAACTGAAATCTTGTATCTGTCATCCTGTCTCTTCTCGCTGATCATAACAATCGCCAACACGAGAATAAGTACTGCCAGCACCGCCTCGATCAGAATAAACGTTTTCTTGTCATTCTTCATCTTTGCTTTCCTTTGTCTTCTCTTCTATATCATTGATCTTCTCTTTACTTAATATATATCCGTTTTCCAGAATCTTTCCGTTTTCCTCTGTGTATGGAACTGCCGGAATGCGGATGGAAACCTTTGTTCCTTCATCCGGCTCACTCTCTACTACAAGCCCGTATTCTTTTCCAAATAAAATCTGGATCCGGTTGTTGATATTGATCAGTCCAACTCCCGAACCATGCTTATGGATCCGGTTGCTGTCTGTGAGCACAAATTCCACCTCTTCTTCCGACATGCCAAGTCCATTGTCCTCTACTGCAAGGATAATGACTTCCCCTTCTTTCCTTCCGGTCACCCTGATCTCTCCGCAGTCATCCATACTGCTGACACCGTAATTAATAGCGTTTTCCAAAATCGGCTGAAGGATCAGTTTCACTGTACAGTAGGAATAAACCTCTTCATCTACATCGAATTTCACTGAAAATGTATTTTTATAACGAATCTTCTGGATATTCATGTAGCTTTTCGCATGCTGAAGCTCATCCCGAATGCTGATCACTGTACGTCCCTTGGAAAGGCTGATCCGGAACAGGCGGGCCAGCTGTGAAATCATAAATACTGCTTCCTCATTACGCTCGCCTTCCACCATCCAGGTAATAGATTCCAGGGCGTTATATAGAAAATGAGGATTAATCTGACTCTGTAATGCATCCAGTTCGCTCTTTCTCCGCTCGTTCTGCTCCAGAACAATCTCCTTCATCAGACGGTCGATCTGTTCATAAGAATTTTGAATGGACTGTCCCAGATGCCGGATCTCAGGCGAACCTCCAATATAAATCTCCGGCTTTTTCCCCGCTTCATATTCCCTGACTGACTCATTTAACAGAAGGACAGGCCTTGATATCCTCTGAGAAACAACCCGGTTGATCGCACACAGCATCATAATCATCACAAGAATGATCATTACGATAAAATACCGGATATCGATCATTCCATGTGTAAAAGTTGAATAGGGAATTACCCCTACAAGCTTCCAGCCGGTGTAGCTTATTGTATTGACAACGACTTTCCGCCTCTCCCCTTCAAACTTCTCATCATAAACTCCGTCTTTGTATTCTGCAGCGCCCTTACTGTTTTCGCTGCTAATTCCATCACTGATCTGGATCTGCCTGGGGTGATAAATAATCTCACCGTTACTGTCACACAGATAATAATACTGTCCGTTATTATCTGTATTCAGTTTATTCATCATCCGGGAAATGCCCGAATAATCCATATCTACCAGAAGAACCCCCAGTCTGGTCACTCCGTCTTCCGTAATCTCTACTGCACGGCTTAAAGAGATGACCCAATAGTAACGCAGACTGTTATCATCAAAAAGATTTTGAATATGAGGAGTAGAAAAATGCACATTTTCCACTTCTTCCATCGCTTTCACATACCAATCCTGCTGTGTTACATTGGGATCTGCCTTTTCAGACACCACCGGTTCCGCTGCCATAAGACTTCCATAACTGTTGTACAAAGCAACACTTCTTAGATTTTCCCGGTTTGCTTCGTACATGAGATTCATTCCTTCCTGAATCACCTGATCCTGGTTGGAAAAATCATTTTCCTTAATGATATTATAATACAGGACATCAGATATCTGGCGCATACTCACCAGATAATCCTCCATGCTTTCTCCTGCCTGTTCTGTCAGCTTCTGCGTGCTTTGCACCATATCTTCTCTGGACAGAGTGGAAAATCGCATATACAGGATCAGACCCAAAACTATCATAATTGAAATAGAAATTACAGAAAGAACGATCATTAAAACCGACTGTATCCCTCTTGGCTTTAATTTTTGTAAATATCTGAAATATTTTTTCTTCACTTTTCCTCCTGCTCCGTCCTGTATTTTGACGGTGACACTCCAAACTGCCTCTTAAATACATAGCTGAAATAATTTGGATCCGCATATCCTACACTTTTTGCTATCATGTAACTTTTCTCCGCTGTTTCCAGCAGCAAATGCGCCGCCTTCTCCATTCGGTAACTGGTCAGATACCCGATAAACGACTGCCCTGTCTCCTTTTTGAAAATGGTTGAGAAATAGGAATTGGAAACACCCAGCAGATCACAGATGCTGTCCAAAGATAATTCCTCTTCAAAATAATGATTATCAATATATTCTTTGGCCCTGAATACAAAAGATTTACTGGAGCGGCTTCTTGCATTCATCAAGTTTTCCCGAAATAAAAAACTGATGTCCAACAGCCATTTTCGCAGAGCCTCCGGCTCCAGATCCAGAAGATTACTGTACAGCTGTCTTGTATCCCCTGAAAATTCTTCCACAACCAGATCATTATTAGATACAAACCGGTACAGAGCGCTCACCATCTCCATCACAGCAATATGATGATACTGCAAAGATTTATCGGGAAAAGACATCCGATCCATATACTTATCCACAGCTTCCGTCACATCCTGAGGTGATCCGATCCGAATCTTCTTAAACAGTTCCGATAACTCCGCATCATTAGCCGTAACGGCTCTTCCCGTTTCAGAAGGCGCAATTTCCTTAATGTTGATCGCCCTGCAGGCGCCATATATTGCACGGTAAGAAACCGCCTCCCTGGCACCGTTATAGGACTGGGACAACTCCAGGATATCGCTGCACACCTGTCCTACTCCAATGATAACCACCGCTCCGATCATACGACTGGCATAGCGGCAGAAGCGATCGCACTCGTCTGTCAGATCTGATACCTCATTTTCATTCTTCAGCTGTGCGATCATCACTGTATTTCCCAGATAGGAAAAATATTTTGGATGCCATTTACCGCCCAATCGTTCCATTGCCTGCTTCTGAACAGAAGTCGCCAAAAGCACCGGGTTCATATTCTTTGGAACCTGCCTTGAGGATGTATGGATCACAACACAGCAAAAAAACGGCCCTTTCAGGGAAATCTGATAATCTTCAATATATTTGGGAAGATCTCCCTCCATAATCCTTCCTTCTATCAAGGTAGAATAAAAGTTCGCCTGCAAAAGAGGCAGGGATTCCATATAATATTTCTGAAGGATTTCCGTATTTCTTTTCTCACTGATCTCCTGATCCAGCTTTATTTTCAATTGAGTAAATACATTTGTAAGCTCCAGTGAATTGACCGGCTTCAAAATATATTCTTCTACCTCCAGGTGTACTGCTTCCTTGGCATACTCGAACTCGTCAAACCCGGTAAAGATCAAAAGCTTAGTTGCCGGAAACTCCTCCTTGATCCGTCCCGCCAGTTCCATACCGTCCATATATGGCATCTTTATATCTGTCATGACTACATCCGGCTGGAACTCCTCTACCATTTCAAACGCCTTTACGCCATTGTTTGCATAGCCGATCACAGAAAACCCAAGGCCCTCCCAATTGATCTTCTTCATGATCACCTGTATAACTTCTTCTTCGTCGTCTACCAAAAGAACCGTATATTTATCCATAAATCTTTCTCCATGTACATAATTTCCATCCGTCATATAAACATTACCATACAAAAGAATGGCTGCTATTATTATAGCAACCACCAAAACCATTTGTAAACATTTACGGATGTTTTGAAACATACAACCCTGTCTTGACAAATAAATAAGGGAAGTATATCGTAAAATCACAGCGTATCCTTTATCCGCTCCACTCTCTTTTCACAAAGGATATACTCTTGCAAAAAGAGGGTAGTATTATTTGAACAAAAAAGGAGTCAACATGAAAAAAATATTATTTGTCAATGCCTGCGTAAGACCCTGCTCACGCACCTGTTTACTGGCACAGGAAGTTCTGAAAAAATTAAACGGACAGATAGAAGAAGTCCATCTTGGCCATGAACAACTTTCCCCTCTGGATCTGGAACTGTTAGAAAAGCGAAACCAGCTTATTTCATCCAAAAATTTTTCAGATCCTCTATTTCGCTATGCAGCCCAGTTTGCTGCCGCAGATGAAATTGTTATTGCAGCGCCCTACTGGGATCTGGCTTTTCCTTCCATCTTAAGGATATATCTCGAACATGTTACAGTAGTCGGCGTAACCTTCCAGTATTCCCCGGACGGTATTCCCCTGGGACTTTGCAAAGCAAAACGTATCATTTATGTGACAACAGCAGGCGGCCCTATCGCAGACCGAAACCTGGGCTACGATTATGTAAAGGCTCTGTCTGATGCCTTTTACAGTATACCGGAAGTGCTCTGCTTTCAGGCTGAAAACCTGGATATCCAGGGCGCTGACGTAAACGGCATTCTTGAAGACGCTGTTTTGCGAATCAAAGAAGCGCTCTGATCTTTTCCATTTCTATTATCAAACGGACCAGACAGCACATTGATCCTGTGCTCTGTCTGATCCGTTTGTTTTGTATATTATGCTGTTTTCTTTTCCAGCACGATCACCCGTTCCTGCAGGTCCCCCACTATTTTTAATAAAATGGAGGTATTATCGTTTTCAAGCTTTGTTATCCTGTAATAAGTTTCCAGATTATCTACCTTTTTATCGACATTTGCAATTTTCTCTTCTAGGCTTTCTCTCATCCTGTCCATTTCCTCAAGTAGACCATTCTCTGTCTCACGCAGCGCTCTCTGCAGCTTCTGATCGAATTTTTCCATTATCCGCTCTTCCGACTCCTGCATAATCGACCGTATTATTTCAATATCCTGTTTTTCTAACATAGTATTCCTCCTTTTGAATATGTGTAATTTACTGTTCCTTCTATATTTTTCAATTACTATTTCACTTACATCGTCTTTATGTCATCTATTATATCGACGAATTATACTTATGTCAAGTAAAAAAGAGGATTACTGCCATTTTTCTGATGTGCTGCTCTCTTCCCTTTAGTCCTGACTGTTCAGTCCGCTTTCCTCTGGGAAAAGATATGGTTCCGGGTCAATTGCTTCTCCGTCTATCTCCAACTGGAAATGCAGGTGATTCCCTGTAGAACGCCCTGTGGTTCCGCTTAAACCGATCTGCTCTCCCTTTTCCACCCTGTCTCCTTCTTTGACATACATCTCGCTGTGATGCATATATTTTGTCACAATTCCTTCTCCGTGGTCAATGATGATCCAGTTGCCGGCGGATCCGCCCCAGCCTGCTTCAATCACTGTTCCCGCTGCCACCGCATAGGTAGGGATATTTTCACTGCCGGTTCCAAGGTCAATCCCTTTATGATAGGAATGGCTCCACTGCCGCCACCCGAATCTGCTTGTTACCTGTGACCCCGGACATGGATCTGCAAACTCTCCAAGCAGACTGTCAAAAGTCTCCAGTGTCATTCGGTCCAAACGATAGAGATCATAAGTTTCCATCTGCCGGATCAGGCTTTTTCCGTAATCAACGTCCGTTGCCCAACGGCTTCCGATCCTCATGGCAAAAGTATTGGCGTCCGTTACCCCTTCGATCAGATCACTATATACTTCCTTCAAAAGTTTTGCCCTGTCCTCCATACTTTCGCTGTATGTATGGTACATCCGGAATCCTGCCCGAATGGTATAGCTTCTCCCTTCTTCTGTTTCTTCCCCTGTTTTCATCTGAACAGACCCGGCCGGCCCTCTCCCTTTGACTCCGAAAAGATTATTGTACTGAAAGGCCAGGTAGGAAAGCCCCTGTCCCTTCTCACCATAAGGACCATACTTTCCAAATCCGGATTCCTGAATAACCTGAGCAATCGTTACAGAAGCCGGATAGCCGTATTCATCCTGTACCTTCAAAGCTCCTGTGATCATCTCTGTAGTAATAAAGGGCGGAATATTCTCAAGAGGCATATCTGTACTGTACTTTATCCGTAAAACCTTGGGAATGAGCCGTTCTGACGGAGTAAACTCTTCCAGGAATCTTTCCTTTTGATTTCCCGTCACTGGTAGTACCTGTGGATTCCATCCTGTCTGCGGTACAGATGGCGACGGAGCAATCGGTTTTGTCTCTTCATCTGACCCGTTATCCGGTTCGGTTGGTGTCTCTGCAATCTCCGGTTCTTCCGGTTCCGTTGGTGTTTCCGGCTCCGCTGGAATTTCCGGTTCTTCCGGTTCCATTGGCGTTTCCGGCTCCGTTGAACCTTCCGGAGTTTCCGGCTCTGTCGGTGTCTCTGGTTCCTCTGGAATCTCTGGTTCTTCCGGTTCCGTTGGCGTTTCCGGCTCCGCTGGAATTTCCGGTTCTTCCGGTGTCTCTGGCTCCGTTGGAACTTCCGGAGTTTCCGGTTCCGTCGGTGTCTCTGGTTCCTCCGGAATCTCCGGTTCTTCCGGTTCCATCGATGTCTCCGGTTCCGTTGAAACTTCCGGCTCGCCTGACATTTCTACTTCATTAGCTTGTCCCAATCCCTGCTCCCCTGACGGCTCTTCTGCCCACGCTGTTGAGAATCCCGAAAATACTACGGTCGCCGCCATCAGCAGCGGAAGTACTTTCTTTACTTTTTTCTTTTCCAATCCTTTCCACTTCCTTTCCTCCTGTTTTTCCTCCCCTTTTTCCTGTTCTTTCTCCTAATCCTTCCTTAAGGACCATAAGACTTTTCCTCTGATCTGTCCTTCTTTCACTGGTCCGTAATATCTGGAATCGGAAGAATTCTCCCGATTATCTCCCATAATAAAGTATTCCCCTTCTTGCAGCGTCAACGGATTTTCCTGACCAATCCCGGGGCTTGTCTGTCCCTGTATATAAGGTTCTTCCAGTTTATCCCCATCTATGTATACTCCTCCGCTTTCTTTCTCTATATAAATTTCTTCTCCGGGAAGCCCAATGACCCGTTTGATCAGTGTCCTCCCATCCTGTATCCTGGCAAGCACCACATCTCCTCGTTTCAATTCCCCACGGACTTTTCCGTAAAGGGTCAGATCCTGATCCTGATATCCGGGAACCATAGAAGAACCTTCTACAACAGCAAGTCCGAAAAACACATGAGACAGCAAAAAAAGTACACAAGCCATTGCTCCGGTCCCTGCTGCCCACTTCTTCCAGCCCCGCTTTTCTGTTCGGATCTCTTCTATCCGACTGGAAACTGCCTGTTCCACCGGGCTCTCTTCTTTTATTTCCTTCCTATTCCATTCCGTCATGAAGCGCCTCTATCTCCTCCAAAATCTTCCGGGCATTCTCGCTGAAAATGCGCCCCTGCTCCTTCAAAAGCCCTGCCTTTTTCTGATATTCCTGCCGCTCCTTTTCATACATCACTTTTAATTCCCGGATCCGCTCCTCGCCCTCTTTTTCTTGCTCCCGGACTGCTTTTAAAATTTCTTCTGCCTCCTCTTTGGCTTTCCCCAGCATATGCTCCCGATACTCTCGGATCTGGGCCATGCTGTCAATCAGTTCCGTACTCTTTTTCCCGTATTCCTTCTTCCTCTCTTCCTCTTCCTCCGCCTGTTCCTCTATCTTCGCCTGCAGGCTCCGGATCACTTCTTCATACTTCCCGCTGATTATTCGGATGTGCTCCAGCACATCCTCTTCTTCCCAGCCTCCGATTACTTTCTTCCGGATCTCCATCTCTTCAATATAACGGGCGATCTCCTCTGTTTGCGGTAATTTCTTTTTTTCTGACATGGCTTCCTTTTCTCCTTCTGCCTATTCTTTTACTCGAACAGCTCCAGGGTAATCTTATGATCCCATTTTTCTCCTTCTTTTGCTTCTGTAAAACCATCATTATAGAAAAACCCAAGTTCCTCCGGCTCTTCCTCTTCTCTGATCAAGGTAAACAAGTAAAAATCCCAGCTTCCCTTCTTGCTGTCTGCCGGCAGAGTATCCCAAAATTCTGTCCCCGGAGCCGCCAAAATGAGGAGTTTTCCTTCCCTTGGTTCGCCATCCACGTATCCTTCCACATAGCATCTCTTTGGGTTGAAATCTTCTCCGCTTCGGTTCTCTGTCGTCCCCGATACCACCAGATACCTCCAGCCTTCTTCTTCCGGATAATAGTCATAATATCCCATGGGACTTGGCGGCTTTACCTGAGACATGTACTGGGTATCTTCTATATAGAGGGTAATCTCCTCCCCGATTCGGAGCGTCCCCTCCGCCTTGGTGACTTCCTGTGCCTCTGCCGGCTTCTTCCCGCATCCTGCAAGGGCCGATAAAACAAATACTCCCATTAACAGTAATACAGCCTGCCGGAATCCTTTCTTCTTTTGTTCTCTCTTCATGGTTTTACTCCACATGCAGGGTAGCATTAATGGTTCCTTTATTCATTTCCTGCTGATAATCATCCAGACTTCCAGTGTCCACCAAAAGGGAAATTGGATAATCTCCCGGCTCCAGTTCTTCCGCGATCTCCCATTTTGTCACTGCCGTTCCCGGCTCCAGCCATCCACTCTCATAGAGGACATCTCCTCCTTCCTGCAGACTTACTGTATATTTGAAGTAACAGGGATTTCCCTCCGGATTGGACAATGCTGCATGAACCGTCCTCTGACCTGCTTCCATATCGATGGTTCCGAATCCGGGAAGCATGATCTGGCTTGGATCCTCATTCTTCAGACCGCCCGGCATCTGATAAGCCATGGCTGAATCGTCCAGATCCGGCCCCCGGTTCTGGGCAAAATACCACCAGAGTCCGCCGGCAATCAACGCCAGCAAAATTACCAGCGGAATCAGAATCTTTCCCCAGCTCTTTCCGATCACCCGCACATAGATCACTCCCCCATCTTCCTCCTCACAGGGGATATATCCCAGTACTTTCTGTCCGTATCCCAGTTTAGCCTTAAAGGGGTTTACCGCCACTTCCGTCCCTTCCTCTCCCAGCAGGAACGCTGCCTCTTCTTTCTTTGAACGGTACCCGATATCCCCTATAATCTTCTGGGGCGTAATCTCCTCTTCTTCCGCCATCCCTGCCGGAATGTAATTCCAACAGCCTTCTTTCCTGCTGTAAGTTTTACTGCTGGTTTCCAGCTCTTTCTCCACTAATCTTCTGCTCATAGACTTTTCATTCCCTTCTCTTTTGTTCCTATTCCACTACCAGAGTAGTCTTGATCGCCCCTTGGTTCATTTCACCTTCCGGATCATCCACCGGATGAGTCTCCACCTGTACTGTTACTTCATAACTTCCCGCTTCCAGAGGTTCTGTAAGGTCGAACTCCATAACCGCATTTCCCGGCTCCACAAGTCCGGAAGTGTAAAGTTCTTCCCCAGTATCATTGCGTACAAGGTGGAATTTGAAATAACAGGGATTGCCTTCCGGATTAAAAAGAACATGCTCCACATGCTCCTCCCCTGCCCGGGCTGTGATCTGACTGATCCCCGGCAGCATGATCTGGCTTGGATCCTTATTTACCATCCCTTCCACATGGTAAGCAATCTGGGCTTCATCCAGTCCCGGAACCTCTTCATCCCTTAGATACCACAAAAATCCCAGCACAATCCCTGCCAGGAGGCACAAAAGCAACAGGGGTAAAAGGATGGTCTTTACCAGGGAGCGTCCTAAGATTCTCACACAACAGACCGGCTCATCCCCCTCTCCTTCCGGTACAACCGGAATATAACCAATGGTCTTTTCGTTCCACCGCTTCCCCGGGCGATATTCATAAAGCCCTGTCAGGGCCTCCCCGTCTTCTAAAGTAAGCTCTGCACTTCCGGAATCCTGCCGTCTTAAATCCCCGGCAATGCGTCTTTCCTTTTCCGGAAGTTCCTTATATTCTTCGATGGTAAGGTAAGGCCACTGATGACCTTTTTTATCCTGAAAGGAGCGCTGCTCCTTAATATTCTTTGTTATTGCATCAAACTGTATAAAATACTTCATGAGTTTCTCCTGTTTCTTACTTCCATTCTCTTTTTTCTTACATTTTATAGAAGGACTCTGACTGCTCTTTATTTTTCAAAACAGGGAGCCAGATCCTTTTCCGGCTCCCTGTTTTTCTTTGAATCATTTATTTTACTTTTCTTGTTTTTGATAGAATCAGGATTAGAGGGCTAAGAAGACAACTAATTCTGTGTGATCGTGTAAGTCAGGGTATCTACAAATTCTGTTCCTTTCGGTGTTCCAACTCCTGCAGCTTGTAGAAGCCTTGCCTGACCTGTAAGAGCCAGAGTCTGATCACCTGCAGATGGTGTACTCTTACTCTTCAACGTTCCTACAAAAACATCTGTCGGATCTCCAGTAGAACCTTCTGCTAATTTCGCCCCACCTTCATTTGCTGTATAGTCTACTTCATATTTAAGAGATCCATAAGTTCCATTGCTAACTACAGCACCCTGTGCTGACGCAACACCAACTCCTACTTCCAGACCATACGGAAGACCTTTGGTAGTATCAACCGGTTTCAGTTCCAGTTTCTGCTCTACTGCAGTAGCTGTATCTTGGAACATAATGTCTGACGGAATGGTTACATAGTATCCTGCATCTCCACCACCTGGTGTTACTGCTCCAGTAATATACTTCACTTCCGTTTCTGACTCTGCTGCAAATACGCTCATCGGTGCTACTGCACTCACTGTCATTGCTCCTAAAATTGCTAATGTTGCTAATCTCTTCTTCATACTTCTTTTTTTCCTTTTCTCTGTGTTTTTTTATTGTTTGGATGGCCTCTCCATCCTGTTCCCCTCCATCTCTTTTTTCCCGGCTGATGGATTTCCGTGTGTCTTGAAAGTGTATTTTTTAAAATGCACTTTCCTCCTCTTTTTCTTCTTTTTTATCCTTCAGCAGGATCAGTAAAATTGCTCCCGCTGAAATCATAACCATAGCCAGATATGCTATGGGTAAGGAGGCATCTCCTGTCCGTACCGGACTAGTGCGTTTCCCGGCGTTGATCGTGCTGCTTCCTTCGCTACCGTCTCCGCCGATTCCCTGAGTCTCTTTTGCAACATACGTTACATTAACTCCACTGTCCACTCCGGCGGCCTTAGCGCTCCCTAAGGGAGCTACCGCCAGCAGCAGACAGAGTCCGGCACATACCAGTACTTTTCTGATTACTTTAGATGTTTTCATCTCTTTTCCTCCATCTGCTGTTTTATGATGTTGGCCTTACATAATCCCGAAGTGTCAGAATATACTCTACAGTTCCCGTATAGCTTGTTCCTCTGGCATCTCCATTATTGGTTTTGGCATTAATCTGATAAGAAATACTTTTTCCTGTTGGAACGCTTTCTTTGGTGTCTGCTGTTGTTTCTGTTGAATCACCTGCATTTTTCAATACACCTACCCAAGCATAATTCCCTGTTGTTCCGGCTATAGGATCCGGACTTTCTTGAGTTATCTGGCGTTTTGTACCATCTGTTCCGTAAATTCCCATTGTCATGGTTTTGTTTCCAGTGGCTTCTTCTGTCATAGCTTTATCAGCCTCTACCTTAACCTCTACTTCTGGCTGGTCTTTTTCATTGTTGCCTTCTGCCGGATTCCCGCTACTTGGGTTCTTATAACGAATTGTTGCTGCTGCTCCTGCATAGCCTTCAGATCCTCCGCTTACATTAGCTTCATCCTCTGTCAGGATTACGTTAGCCGGTATGTAAACATAATAGTTGCTCTCCTGCCACTGCAGTTGAATTTCTGATGTTACACTAGGTGCTTCATCAGACTGTGCTCCTCCCGGACATAAATTGTTTTCAGTAAATGTTGGATTATCTCCCGCCAGATCTTTATTAGATTCATTCCACGCCACGATACAGTACTTGGCCCTGTCATCCCACTGCCAGGAAACGGTCGGATTACCATTAGTAGGATTTATCCGATTAAAAATAGGGAATGTGACAGTAGCCTCTCCATCGCCTCCGAAATCAATCCTTCCTTTATTTGTCTTTTGCTCTGTAGAACCTGCAACACTTGCTCCGCTTGTTAAATCTCCATCAAAAGCCCAGCTATGCCAATCTGGTGGATTACTATCTGGATTCTTCTTGTAAAGTGCAATATGTACTTTTGCTTCTGAAGCTGCACTATTGCCAATCTGTAAATCTACTGGATACCAAGGATCTGCCTGGAAGCTTCCGGTAACATCAAAACCTGTTTCTGCATTTGTTACTATAGGATCCGGACTTTCAATCTGCTGAATTGCTTCACCACCAGGTACCTTCTGCTCTTCAATCGTAGATACTGCCTTTGGAAGAACCTTGAGCTGGTTAGTATCTCCCGGAATATCAGAACTTCCTCCTGTAAGCAGGTTTCGCTCTGTATCACTGATTCCATCTGCCAGATTAATCTGTGCTGCAGACGCATTCCCTGCAGACCATACATAAATTTTGTAATCTGCCTTTTCATCCTCTTCATATCGGATAGACGGCTTACCGCTTTCATCTATACTGTTGATCGTAAATGGAAGAGAAATCGTGCCGTTATTAATGGCAACTCCTTTTGTCAGATCAAGGGTCAGCTTATTGTTCCAGTAGCTTCCTCCTGTGTTTTCTGTTGTTATTCCTCCTGAAGCATCGCTTTTCAGCGTTCCGTAGGCAACCGCTTCTGTCGCCTTAACATTATCTGTCATGATTCCTGTTGTCGAATCCGGCGTTTTCGTATCCTTCACTACTGCAAAGCTTACGCCTCCTGCCAGCAGGTCAGCTGCATTCCCGTTGAATCTAAAGTCTGCGCTTAAAGTTACACTGCCATTGTTGACATCCATGTCGGCATTTCCGCCTGTATAGGTCTCTTTATTGTAACTTGTCTCTCCATCCTGATCGATCCTTAAGGATGCATAAACCGGTACCAGTGTCAGCACACCGTCTGTTTGGCTTGCTGTAAACAGCGCATTCCAGATATCTCGGTAATTATCACTATATGGATTATTTGTTTCTACACTATTTCCTCCATACAGCTTATAGAGATCGACTCCGGTTTTTTCCGGAAGGAGCAAACTGTTATAAGTAGTGCTTCCTACCTTGGCTGCAAATCCACTGAAGTTATTCGAGTCTACAGCCTCAAGCTTCTGATAAACGTCAGTATAATCAATGACATTATCCTCTCCACTGATACTGGTATAGTACCGATCTGCGTTCGCTGCATTAAAAGCGTCAATGGCATTTTGCGCTTCTGTACCTGCGCTTCCGCCACTGGTAAGAACATCATTGATACCGCTGCTGTCGATTTTTACAGATACTCCATAGAGATAATAAAGTTTTGCAAATGGATCTGTCGCAGAAACTTTTCCCTCTGTCTTGCTGGACTTTCCAAAGACATAAGTCCTACTATTTAATTCCAGCTGTTCTTTATAACCTACCGCTACTACTTCCGATCCGTTGACTGCTTTCAGAGTATACTCTGACTTCTCATTAAAAGCGTCATCCTGATAGGTTGTTCCATTGTTAAATCCCGTCTGTCTCTGGATCGTAAATTTTCCATCTATCAGGGAGTCTGCTCCTGGTGTTCGGGCATACTGAGGTACGATTTCAAGAGTATACTTTACGGTATCTTCATCCAGGAAGATTTTCTCCATCTGACTATAGAGCTCATCAAAATTTACCAGATCTCCCAGATGCCAGACATTCTTATCCTGTCCTGTTTGACTGTTTGGATTTGTAATCTTTAATGTATCGGTATCTGAGTTCCCTTTTTTCATCGTAAGAGTAAAACCGTTAAAATACTGGCCTGTCGGGATATTTCCAAAGGATGTCAACACTGTGTTCAGCACTGCCTGATTCCCTCCGTACCCCATTTTGACTCCTTCTTTTGTACCTCCGTTGCTGTTCTTATCGTTATAGAGTACTTGAACCTCAATAGGCTCCGCATTAATCCGGAAGGTTCCCGGCTGATTGAACAAATCCTGATCTCCGGCGATCTTAAGACTATAAGTGTACCTTCCGGCCTCTCCTAACGGAAAGCTTGTCCCGGCTCCGTTGGTAGGGGTGCTTGTTATTTTATTTGAATTTGAAATAACTTTAGGCTTTGTATATCCTATTTTGGGTTTTAATCCTAACTGAACAGAATTATTTTCCGTTCCGGAATTATGTATGTTGTACCCATAAACAGCATATGGAATTGTAAGAGGATAATATAATGGTCCCTGTCCAGCACTGGGTCTTTTCCAGATATAGGAATTTTTTATATCTGTATTTGAAGCGGAAGCCTGATTTCCTGTTCCCAGCTCTATGCCGTTCGCTTCTGTCAAAACAGCTCCTGTCTGCGCTCCGGAAGCATGCGTTTGAAACAGTTTAAATGGGTATGCGCAGCCCTGAACCTTCACTTCATAGGAATACCATCTTACCCAGCTCTGATTCCAGGTACTTCCACTGGGTGTCCTTGCATAAGCATGAGAATCTCCTACCTTTAGCGTAAAGTTATTCATCTCATCGTCAGTTAATTTATGATTTGCATTAAAAGGTTCCGTTTCTTGCTGCTGCCAACTTGTACATGTAATGGTAATCTTTCCTCCCATTTCAAGATTTTTAGTAATGGATTGATTATTTCCTGATGGGAGTATAAAAGTCTGCCTCGCAAAGTCCTCGGTACTAAAAGCAGCATTACTTGTATAAATATCTATTGACAATGCCGTAGGTACAAAACTGTAACCGCCAGAACCACTTGGATTGTTGGATATAGTATCAAACTGGAAAGCCACCTCCGAACCGGGTGTGTATTGCCCTACCGGAACAGTGTCCTTCTGCCCCGTGCCTTGATCTCTTACAACGCTTACCTTACTGCCGTTTCCAGGAGTAAGACCTGAATTTTCCGTATAACTGGTATCAATCTCCAATCCCTCTGTGCTGCCTGTCCAGCCCTTATTGGCCCGTACAAATTTGCTCGCATGCGAATAACTGCTTCCACTTCCCTGATACACAGCGCGGGTCTGCCAGTCCCCCATGACATAAGGTTCTCCTCCGCCCGAATAGCTTCCCATTCCATAACCCAGATTATCATAATCCCATCTCTGGCCGTTTACATCGTCTATTTTAAGGTCGTATGTTGGGGTGCTGGTTCCTCCTGCTACATTCCCTGACTTAGTATAGACTCTGGAACCGCCTCTTGTCTGCGGATTACTTACCGGATCCCATGCACCGGAATCCATTGCCATATCAGAGTAGGCTGCAAAATACAGCCTGGCATCGGAATTATAGAGATAACCTTTGAAGTTTACGGTTGTAGGGCCGTCCAGCGTTACAAAGTAACCACTGTAAGATCTTGCATCGGCGCTCCGTTCAAGAGAATGGTCTTCTCCTTCCTTCGTTGTGTATACGGTTGTTGTTTCTTTATTATTGTCACTGACAGAGACTGTCTTCACTTCTATTTCCGCATACTCATATCTCGCCGGAAGGGTAAAGCTAAACGGAACAACTTTCCCGTCCGGGACATTAGTGATCGGCATTGCTGAAGGCAGATTATTCACTGTCGGTGATTGTCCATTTACAGATATATTCCAGTCTGTTCTGGATGACTGATTTTTATCTTGTATGCCTCCAAAATTAACAGTCACTGTATGACTTTTGCTGCTTTCTGTAGTATAGAAGAAACGAATCTCCACCTCTGCCGGTGTACCATCTGTCTCATTTCCTTTTGTCTCCGGCAGCTTATGCCCTACACTGACCTCTCCATAGTCGCCTGTATCCCGCGACTGATCGCCATCCTTCAAAACATAGTACCATTGCACCGGATTACTTCCATCTACCGGTCCCGGATACAGCCCGGTGATTTCAACTGCGTTCTCATAATCTGTACCGCTGCTATATACCAGTTCTGCATGTCCATATTTCCTCGGTACGCCATTCCCATACAAACTTTTTGGAACGTTGCTGTTATCCATCATGCCGCCTGCAAATCCTGCCGATTGGGTTGAAAGAAGATAATCTCTTTCTTCCCGATAATACTGCCATACCTGTATCTGTTCTTCCTGCTGTACAGATGTACTCTGTGCCTGAAAGGCTTTCAAATTCGCTTTCAACTGCTCCACAGGAATGGTTTCCGGCAACTCTGTTCCAGCTGTATCAGACATATCTGCCGCACTATCGGCTGCATTTGTGCCGGCTGCATCTGTACCGTCAGCAGTATTTTTTTCACTGCCTTGTATGGCTGCTTCAGCTTTAGAATCTGTACTCTGACTTTCGTTCGATGTCTGGCCGCTGTCTGAATCTGCTGTTTGTTTCTGTTGGGAATCAGCTGCCTCTCCGCCCGTTGTCACACTTTCCGGGTCATTGTTATGATCTGCAGGGTCAGCTGCATTAGCTGCGGCTGTATTCTCATCTGCCTCGCCTGTCTCCGCCTGTGTCTGAACTTCTGTCTGCGCACTCTGCTGTGTCTCGATTTTGCCGTTACTTACCGCCTCATCTGCAAACACGCTTTCCAGCCCTACGCCTGTCATCAGCGTTGCCGCTGCCAAACAGACTGCCAGGCTCCGTTTCAGCCAGTTTACTCTGCCTTTCCTTTTTCTGTGCTTTTTGATCTTGCCTTCTTCTCCTTTCACTTTTCCTTTTCACCTCCTCCCTTTTAATCTCTTATTCTTTCTGGTTCAGGAATGTCTCTCCTGCCTCTGCGTCGATCCATATCTGTCTGGCCTCACCTCCTTTAACAACGCGGGCTGCCCAGTACATGTTGTCCTGGTATTTTTCCAGCCCCAGCCGCTCTATCTCATATCCTTTTCCTGCTTCTTTCAGGATCTTCTTTTCTGCTTCTTCCCGGCTGACTGCCGCGGACTCTTCTTCCTCCAGAATTTCTCCGATATTCACCTCTACGGTTCCATCGTTTTGGACTGTCACTCCGGTCTGTTCCTCTATCCGCGCTTTTTCTTCTTCGGTATATTCTTTTTTCTTTGATGCATTGGCTTGTTCAGATCTTTCGGAGTTGTCTGCTTTACTTTTTTCATTTGTCTGTTCAGAATGATGATTTTCCGGAACACTTTTTCCTTTTTCCCTGATCCAGAATCCAGCTGTCAGGGCAAGAATTACTATGATGCAGATAGCAACCAAAATATTCCGTCTTTTTCTATTCACCACTTATCGCCTCATTTTCATACAATTTTTTCATGGTATCCTTTCCCATTCTCTTCCGATACACATTGTGCTACAGGAATACTTTCTATAATATTCGCTTGAAGCTCTCTTCTTCTTGCCAATCTCTGTTCCCGCAAACCATGGCTGCACTTTATCTCCGTCAATTCCTTTTGCATATCATCTGCTGCACAGGTTTCTGCATCCATCATTTTTACAATCTCTCCCAGGCTTCTGGAAAACCACTTATTTTCCATCTCCTTCTGGATGTACTGGTAATACTTTCTAATCTGGCAGGTGCTTACCGCTCCGCGATTACAGTATCCATCATCTTCCAGGCAACGGTTGACTTTCACTGACGATTCCATTACATTCAGAACATCAAGAAGAGTAATTTCTTCCAATGATCTTAGAAGATAATATCCTCCTTTTGCACCGGTTACTGTACCAAGCATTCCTGCTCCGCGCAGTTTTCGCGCTATCTTCAGAAGGTATTTGGGGGGTATTTTCATCTGGTCTGCAATCAAACTTCCTGTCATTATCCCTTTTGTATCGCCCAGGCATAAGAGAAACCGGATTGCGTAATCTGTCGTGAGGTTTAGCTGCATAATCTTCTCCTTTTTCTGCTTTTGTGTTCATCTTCAGTTTCATCTTCCATTCCAAACCCAAACCGGTAAGGTTTGTATTCAGTTTCTTTTAAAACAACACAATCCGCCCTGTGTTGTTTAATGAGTTAGAAAAATTTATTTTTTCACAAGATGTTTTTAAAACCAGAAAAATATATTAAAAATTTATTTGACGTGCAGATAAAAATAAAAGGGGAAATATGGATTTTTGGCATAGATTTTCCGTTTTTTACATTTTTATAAAAAACTATTGACAAAAATTGGAAATTTATGATATAGAATAAGAAAGAAAAACAACACAAGGCGGATTGTGTTGTTTTTTATTTGACTAAATCCATCTCATTGATTTTCTGACGGTGCCCTTTGCCGCTTGATACCAGATATTGCCTGGTAGTCTCAATGCTGCTATGACCTAAAATATCAGCTAATTTCAAAAGATCTTTCTCCCGTCTGTAAAATACACTTGCAAATAAGTGGCGTAAATTGTGAGGATAGACTTTCTCCGATGAAAGTCCCGCTTTTTCTCCCGCTCTTTTCATGCTGCGCCACAAGTTGCTCCGATCCAGCGGACGTCCTGTACGTGTTACAAACACGGGGCCTTCCTCTATGTTTTGCTCCTTGCAGTACTGCTTTAAACGTTCAATCAGTCGATCCGGTAAAAGGATTCTTCTTTGTTTTCCTTTGAGCAGAACATTGACGCTCCCTGTATCCAACAGTTCTGCCCGTATATGTTTCAGTTCTCCAATACGGATCCCGGTAGAGCACAGTGTTTCCACAGCCAGATACAAGCGCTTATCTTCCTCACATGCCTTTAGAAGGTTTTCATACTCTTTTCTCCCGAATTCCCTGGACTCCTCAATATATGCTTTTTTCTGAATGCGGATATATTTTACTTTCCAGGTTTCTCCCTTATATTCGAGATAATTATTAATAGCTGCCAGACGGTTATTTACCGTCGTTCCGCTATAACGTTCCTTCAGTCTGTTTCGATAGACAGCCATCCATTCTTTTGACAGAACATAATCTGGCTGCTGTATCATATCCCGAATTGTCCTTACATAATTTTTTTGTGTGGAAATCCCTTTTTCGCATTCAATCAGATATTTCCTAAAGTCTTCAAGCGCTTCTTCTGTGCTTTCCATATCTTGTTACGCTCCTTTCTTTTTGACATAAACAGATATTTTTTGTCTATATGGTACAAAAGACAGTATAGCGCGATTATATTAGACAACGGGGAAATAAAGTGAAAATTATATGACATAGATTGCTGGTAAATATTTACAATTTAAGACAGGGTAAAATGCAATTTGGCACGTAACACAGAAAAAGTGCCACGTGCCAAATCAATTAAATTATATTATTTCTTCTGAACATATTTCAGACAGTCCAGTGTTACCGCTACAAGGATAATGATACCGGAGAACACGAACTGAAGGTTTGTGTCGATACCGAGGATTGTAAGAGAATAGGTAAGTGCGGTGAAGATAAATACACCAACTACTACACCGGAGATCTTACCGATACCACCGGTAAAGGATACACCACCTACAACGCAGGCTGCGATCGCATCCATCTCCCAGCCCTGCCCATAAGCTGCAGATCCTGATCCTACCATTCTGATACACTCCAGCCATGATCCGAATCCGTAAAGGATTCCTGCCAGAACGAAAGCTCCTACTGTTACAGCAAATACGGAAATACCTGAAACTGCTGCTGCTTCCGGGTTTCCGCCGACTGCATACAGATTCTTTCCGAATGTTGTCTTATTCCAGATGAACCATACAATTGCAATGGCTGCTACTGCCCAAAGGATAATAGTTGGGAAACCATTGATCTTTGGAATGATCATGTTCGGAATTGTAGGCTCGATCGCACCAAAGGATACACCTTTTGTTGCGTAAGTAACAAGACCGAAAATAACAAGCATGTTTGCCATTGTTGAAATGAACGGATGCATCTTAAATTTCGCTGTGAAAAATCCTGCAATAGCTGTGAAGAATGTACATAAAACAACACATGCTACCAGCGCCAGAACGATTCTTAAGGCGATCGGCATAGTCGTAAAGTCAAAGATATGTCCGAACACACCGCCTGTATTGATTCCCTGGTGCATGATGATCGTTGCTGTGGTCATACCCATACCAACCATACGTCCGATGGAAAGGTCTGTACCTGCAAGGAGGATCAGAGCTGCAACACCAAGTGCAAGGAACATTCTTGGTGAAGCCTGCTGCAGGATATTCAATACGTTATTGTATGTAAGAAGCGGTGATCCTTTTATCATCGGAGTGATGATACACAGGATGATAAAGATTAAAAGGATCGCAATATACAAACCGTTCTGCAGGAGGAATGACCTGCGGTTAAATGTATATTTGTAGTTTTCCCATCTTTGAGCCATTGTCTCTCCGAATGTAAACTTGGACATACGGAGCAGGTCGATCAAATGGTATCTGTATGAGAAAGCTGCATGTCTTCTGTCTTTGATCTGCTGAAGATTTTTCTGCAGTTCCATTTTAGCATCAAACAGCCTGTTCTTATGAACGTATTTTTCATCTTTGATTTCCTGGTGATCAGAAAGCTTGGAAAGGTTCTGCTGATGTTCTTTTTCCAGTCTGGCAACATCCTCTTTGTATTTTTCTTTTGCCAGCACTTTTTCCTGCTCGCAGCTTTCTTTTACCGGCTGATAATATTCTTTATCGAAATGAGCGTTCAGATATTTCTCTGCATCAGCAATCAGTTTAGATATTTTATCTTTATTCTGTGCCTCTACTGCCTTTGCCTTTCCCAGAGTCTCCTGAAGTTTTGCAATTTCTGCATCCTTCTCACTCTTTGTCCGGCTTTTGTCTCTTTTCAGTCCGTCCATAACGTTCTGGATTGAAACAACTTTATCTGTACCATCTTCTCTCAGGCTGTCAATCTCTGTCTGAATTTTCCCGACATAATCCTTAATTGGCGCAAGCAGCTCCATTTCCTGCTCTGCCGTAAGGACTTTACTGTTTCCATTAGCCATATCTATCAATCTCCCTCATTATAGGTATTTTGCACTGAGTCTTAAAAGCTCTTCCTGATTTGTCTCTTTCGTATTTACAATTCCGGAAAGGTGTCCGTTGGACATAACTCCGATACGGTTGGTAATTCCCAGAATTTCCGGCATTTCTGAAGAAACAACAATGATCGTTTTCCCTTCTTTTGCCATTTTAATGATCAACTCGTAGATTTCGTATTTTGCTCCGACATCGATACCTCTTGTCGGCTCATCCATCATGAATACCTGCGGATCTCTCTCCAGCCACTTTCCGAAAATTACTTTCTGTTGATTTCCTCCTGAAAGACTGGTGATCATATCATCAGGTCCCATACATTTTGTATGCATCGTCTTAATTTCATTTGCGGTTGCCTTTACCATTTTGGCGTCTGAAAGCGCCAGACCGGATTTGTACTGATCCAGATTCGCAATGGTCGTGTTGAAGGTCAGGTCCGCTTTCAGGAAAAGTCCATTGGCTTTACGTTCCTCCGTAATCATGGCAAAGCCGTGATCCATTGCCTCTTTGGCACTGCTGAAGTTCATGAGTTTGTTATTAAAGTAAACACGCCCTGCTGCTCTGGTCCTCACTCCGAAGATTGTTTCCAGAAGCTCTGTACGTCCGGCTCCTACCAGTCCGTACAATCCGAAAATCTCACCTTCCCTTACATCAAAAGAAATATCCTGAAGGTATGGTTCAAATTTTGTAGATAAATGCTGAACAGACAGGATTACATCCTTCGGTGTATTATCTACTGGCGGGAATCTGTTCTCAAGAGAACGTCCAACCATCGCCGCAATCAGTTCATTCATATCTGTTTCTTGGGAACTCTTTGTCATAACAAGGTTACCATCCCGAAGTACAGATACCTCATCACAGATCGTAAAGATCTCATCCATTTTATGAGAAATGTAGATCAGAGCAATTCCCTGCTCCTTCAGCATTCTCATCATTTCAAAGAGCTTATCTACCTCCTGTACTGTCAGGGAAGAAGTAGGCTCATCCAGAACGATTACCTTTGAATTGTAGGAAATCGCTTTTGCAATCTCACACATCTGCCTCTGGGATACGGACATGTTCCGCATCGGCTGTGTAAGGTTAACTGTCATTCCAAGCTTTCTGAAAAGCTCAGATGCCTCTTTTTTCATTCGCCCCTCATCAACGATACCCATAGAGTTTACTGGATAACGTCCAAGGAATAAATTATCAACTACATTTCGTTCCAGACACTGATTCAGTTCCTGATGCACCATTGCAATGCCGTTTTCAAGAGCATCTTTTGGTCCGGAAAAACTGACTTCCTTTCCATCAAGGAAGATATTGCCTTCATCTTTCTGGTATGTCCCGAAGAGGCATTTCATCATTGTTGACTTACCGGCGCCATTTTCACCCATCAGTCCCATAACTGTTCCTCTCTTCACATCCAGATTGATGTGATCCAGAACCCGGTTACGACCGAAGGATTTGCTCATACCGCGTATCGATAAGACGATATCATCTTTCTTATCTGCCATTACTATTACTCCTGTATACGTATATTGATTTTCATGATCTATACCGGAAAGTTGTTTCCGGTATCTTCATAGTCCTAAATAGATTATTAGGGGAGAATTTCTTCTCCCCTATAATCGCCTCATCCCTATTCCCCAAAATTCTATTGACTAAGTATTGATGTGTAGGAACTTGCATTGTCTGTCTTAACCATGTTGATAGCAAATGCATCATACTGGCTTGGGTTTCCAAGACGGTTTGTGATGTTGGACTCTGTCTGTCCATCTCCACCGATGTATTCAACATCCAGGTTAAGAAGATCATCATAGTTCTGAAGAAGCGGCTGATATGTTGAGCTTAAGAAGTTATCAGAAGCATTGTAAATGTTCAGCCATACCTTCTTTGTTGCATGGTCTGCTTCATCAAGCTGGTTGGATACCGGCTCGTAAACTTTTGTAGAATCTGTAAATTCTTCATAGTTTTCAGCTGTTACTGCAACGTTCAGTGCGTAGTAAGAACGCTCATCTGCATTGTATGTATAAACATCGTCTGTCAGAACGTTTCCTGCTTCGTCTTCTGTTCCGATACCTGTATCAACATCTACGCCGTCCAGTGCGTTACGAAGTACACGAAGTGTCAGGTAAGCCTGTACGTCTGCATGCTGGCTGATTGTTCCACCGTATCCTTCAGCGATAGCAGCTACAGCATCGTTGTTTGCATCATATCCGAATGTCGGAACTTTGTTGTCTTTTGACCATGCATTGAACATTGACATTCCCATTCCGTCGTTGTTAGAAACAACTACGTCAATCTGATCACCAAAGGAGGAAGACCATGTTCCAATTGCATTACCTGCTGTAGCTGCATCCCATGTAGCACCTGCAGAGTTTTTCATTTCCTGTGAAGCCAGCTCACGAACAACATATGTTTTTCCACCTGCTTCAATGGAACCATCCTGTACTGCTGTTGCAGATCCGTCTGTGTTTGTTCCGATCGGCTCGCTGTTGATTGCTCCATCTGCCTCAACGCCTGTTCCAAGAGCTTTACGAACACCTCTTGTACGTGCGATAGAGTCGTTGTGTCCGATATCACCGATAGCCAGTACATATCCGATCACGCCGTCACCGTTACGGTCGATTGTATCGATGTTTGCTTCGATGTAGTCTTTTACCATTGTTCCCTGAAGTTCAGCACCCTGGTTTGCATCGAATCCTACATAGTATGTGTCATCGTTGAAGCTAAGTGCTGTCATGTCAAGCTCTCCTGTAGAGCTGTTAGATGGCTGACGGTTGAACCATACCAGCGGTTTGTCTTTGTTAGCTACCTCTGAGCTTGATGAGCTGGAGGAATCGTCACTTGAGGATCCGCTGTCGCTGGAACCACATGCAGTAACAGAAAGCGCCAGTACTGCAGCCATTGTCAATAAGGCCATTTTCTTTTTCATTTTACTTTTCTCCCTTCTTTTTCGCACAACTCGTCTGTGCTTTTGTTGATATTGACAGTATATCTAAGAAGCAGATTATAAAACATAGAATTTTTTTTGCCTTTCATTGAAATTTTTTAATATTTTTTGTGTATTATCAACAAGAAATTTTAAAAACGGAGAGCTCTACGCTCTCCATTTTCGTTCTTTCATCTTACAATATACAACTGCTGCTCCCGTACTCACGGTAGTCGCCAGGATCCCTGCTCCCACAATAGCCGCCGGATTCACGCTTCCGTACTGGCTCCTGTAGGCGATAATATTAACCGGGATCAGCTGCAAAGAAGAGATATTGATGATCAAAAATGTACACATTTCATTGCTGGCAATCCCCTTCTTTCTTACCGGCCCGGGCAGGATTCCTCTTCTTCTGTCCTCTTCTACATTTTTCAGTTCTTCCATAGCCTTAAGTCCTGCCGGTGTCGCCGCCCAGCCAAGCCCCAGTATATTGGCAATGATATTCGTTGTAATATGCCTGGCAGCCGGATGACCTTTAGGCAAAGCGGGAAATAAAAAGCGGATGACCGGCCTCATTTTTCTGGCAAGGCCTGTGATCATTCCGCTTCGTTCTGCAATCTCCATTAATCCTGTCCAAAAGGCCATTACACCTGCCATCGTTATACACAGTGTAATGGCCTCTTTGGAGGAATCCAGAGCTGCATTTGTAATTTCCACAAGATTTCCGGTACAGGCCCCATAAATGATCCCGGTCAGGATCATTCCGGCCCACAGATAATTGAGCATTCTTTCACCTGAACTGTCTTCTTTCTATATCTTATGAAAGCAGACGCCAGATATCACCAGAAATCTGTTTATTCTATTTCAGACGGATCAATCTGCTGCTGTTTCAGTTTCAGATACACGATCTCACGAAACAGTGCGTACAATACCGACACAATAGGAATAAAAATAAGCATTCCCACAATCCCCATCAGGCTTCCGCCTATACTGACTGCTGCCAGTACCCAAATAGACGGCAGTCCTACAGAATTTCCCACCACATGGGGATAGATCAGATTTCCTTCAATCTGCTGTAAAATTAAAAATAAAATGACAAAGATCAATGCTTTTACAGGATTTACCATAAATATAAGAAACGCACCGATGGCGCACCCGATAAAAGCACCGAAAATAGGAATCAGAGCGGTAAATGCTATTACAATACCTATCAGCAGAGCATATGGTATTTTTAAAACAGACATAGAAACCACAAACATGGATCCGAGGATTACCGCCTCCACACATTGCCCTGTCAAAAAACTGGAAAAGGTATTATAGGTAAGAGAAAATACCTCCAGCGCTGCCTCCGCTTTTCCTCTTGGAATAAAAGCGAACATTACCTTTTTCACCTGAATATTGAGCTTTTCCTTCTGCAGAAGAATATAGCAGGCAAATACAAATGCAATAAAGAAAGTTGTCAGTCCACTGATAATACTCCTTGCCACTGTTATAGTGGAATCCAGCATATTGCCTGCACCATGGCGGAAAAAATCCACTCCTACTTCCATAATCCTGTTCCAGTCAAAATTCAGGTTGCCAATCCAGCTTCTGATCTGTTCATTTCCTTCAAAAACATTTTCCGCCCATTTTTGTACTTTTGGCACAAAATTCTGGATACTGCTGCCCAGGCTTCCAAATGTAGCTCCCAGCTGCGGAATCAATATAAACATAACTACAGACACAACTCCGATTACCAGAATCAGAACCAGGATCAGACTGAAAGGCCGGGCGGCTTTTTTAAGCCACCTGGTCTTTTCTATTCTTTCCTCCGGGAAGAGATGGCGCTGAAAAAAATTCATAGGTACATTCAGTACAAACGCAAAGGCTCCTCCCAAAATGAAGGGAAAGGTAACACCAAAGATAAAGCGAAAAAACTCAAACACTACATCATATTTCCAGAGACATACGATAAGAAGTGCCGTAAAAATGATAATTCCTCTTATTTTTTTGATGTTTTCTTTATTTAAATCCATTTTATTTCCTCAATTTCTTTAAAAACTGTATGATCGGCAGGTTAAGAAGCGCCAGTCCATATACAGTCAGAAGCTGTGTTCCGTTTAATGTGACAACCTGGAAGATATTGTGAAGTCCAGGTATCATCAGCACGCCTGTGATCAGTAAAAGCCCTAATACGAATGCACCTATCAGATATACATTATTGAAGAAACGATTCGTAAAGATCACCGGCCTGTTGGATTTACAGTTAAATCCATGTACCAGCCTGGATGTACATAAGGTTCCGAATGCCAGAGTGCTTCCAAGAAGACTGCCTCCCTGATTCAGACCGATCAAAAATGCAATTGTAGTCATGGCTCCGATACAGAGTCCCTCTGTTCCTATTCTAAGGAGATAATCCTTGGTAAGGATCGATTCGTTGATCGGTCTTGGTTTTTCCTTCATTACATCCTTTGTATGAGGTTCCAGACCCAGTGCGATAGCAGGAAGACTGTCTGTCAAAAGGTTAATAAACAAAAGATGTACGGGTTCAAACGGAACCGGCAAGCTTGCGATTGATGCGAACAAAACAGTAAGAATCGCTCCGAAGTTTCCGGAAAGAAGGAACTGAATGGAATATTTGATATTCCTGTACAGGTTACGTCCGTTTTCTACCGCCTTAACGATAGTAGCAAAATTATCATCTGTCAGCACCATCGCCGCTGCATCTTTGGAAACTTCTGTTCCCGTAATTCCCATTGCCACACCGATATCCGCCTGTTTCAGAGCCGGCGCATCGTTTACACCATCTCCTGTCATGGCAACGATGTTGCCTCTGTCCTGCCATGCGCGGACGATTCGGATCTTATGCTCCGGTGATACTCTTGCATATACCGAAATTTTCGGAACAAACTCCTGCAGCTCTTCGTCAGACATATTTTCAATGACTGCTCCCTCACAGGCTTCTGATTCATCTTTTAAGATTCCGATCCGTTTTGCAATAGCTGCTGCTGTTACCTTATGGTCTCCGGTAATCATGATCGGCTTGATTCCTGCCTCGATACATTCTTCAACTGCTGCTTTAGATTCTTCTCTCGGCGGATCCATCATGGATACCAGTCCGAGGAAGATCAGATCATTTTCATCTTCCAGAGTAATAGCCCGGTCACCTTCGATTTCCCTGTAGGCAAAAGCCAGAACTCTAAGACCTCCTCTGGAGAATTCCATATTCTGGGCCTCGATCTTCGCCTTTTCCTCCTCTGTCATAGGCAATACATCTTTGCCAATGCGGACATGGGTCATTCTTGTAAGGAGAACATCTACCGCTCCTTTTACAACCATAATATGTTTTCCGCGAAGCTCATGCGCTGTAGACATCAGTTTTCTGTCGCTGTCAAACGGAATTTCTGACTTTCTTTCATAAGTATCTCTGACCTCAAGAGCCTCTTTGCCAAGACGGCTTCCCAGGTTAATAAGTGCAGTCTCTGTAGGATCACCGATTTCCTGACCGTCTGTGTTGGTGGAATCGTTGCAGAGAATACTGAAATGAAGCAGCATATTTTGATTTTCTTCATTCAGATCAATCTGTGCTGCCGGGATTCTTTTTTCATCCACATAGTAATCTTCCACTGTCATCTTATTCTGAGTCAGTGTACCTGTCTTATCGGAACAGACAATAGACACACTTCCAAGACCTTCTACTGCCTGCAGTTTACGGATAATAGCATGTTCTCTTGCCATTTTCTGAGTACCAAAGGAGAGTACGATCGTTACAATAGAACTTAATGCCTCCGGGATCGCCGCAACGGCCAGCGCAACAGCAAAAAGGAATGCATCTCCTACCGAACCGCCCTGGAAAATATTAATGGCAAATAAGATTCCACAGAAGATCAGTATTAATATAGAAAGTTTTCTTCCAAACTCATCCAGATTTACCTGAAGCGGTGTACGTTTTTCGGATGTGTTTTTCAAAAGGCTGGCAATCTTTCCGACTTCTGTTCCCATACCAATTCCGGTTACTTCAAAAGCTCCCCGTCCGTACGTAACAAAACTTCCTGAAAATACCCGATTCGTCTGATCACCAAGAGCCGCTCCTTCCGGAACCTCATCCAGAGATTTTTCTACGGAAAGACTTTCTCCTGTCAAAGCACTTTCATCTACTTTTAAGCTGGCACACTCTGCCAGTTTTCCATCTGCAGGTACACAGTCACCCGCCTCCAAAATAACACGGTCACCGATTGTAACCTCTCTTGCGGGAATCTGAATCAACGTTCCGTCACGAATAACCTTTGCTTCCGGTGCGGACATTTGCTTTAAGCTGTCCAACGACTGCTCTGCCTTAACGGTCTGTACAGTTCCCAGGATTGCATTCATGGTAATAACTACCAGAATAACAACAGTACTTTCCACATCTCCCAGAAATCCTGATACAATAGCCGCTATGATCAGTATGATAACGAGAAAGTCCTTATACTGTTCCAGAAAAATCTGAAAGACACTTTTTTTCTTTCCTTCTACCAGCTCATTAAAACCGTATTTTTCCTGGTTTTGTCTGGCTTGTTCGCTTGTCAGCATATTTTTCTCCTCACTTTCTTTTGCAATAAAACTCTTTGATGAAAAGGAACAAAAAAAGAGACTTTATTGCATAAAATTTGTTATGCAATAAAAGTCTCACTATTTCATTACGATACGGATGATTTCTCATCGTACTGACGTTATCGCAAACATACTATAAAATGTGTATGCTAGTTACTCCCTTTTATCTACAAACAAATATAAACGATATTTCCGGAACTGTCAACCTTATTTTTTCCAGAAATTCCCCCTTTTATGCATATTCTCCTTGAGTTTCCGCAAACTGCATTAAAAAGATAGATATGTCTTCCTAAAGTACCAATCTGCTGTTTTTTGAGAAATTTAGAATGGCAGCACCGAGAATAGAGGCACTTTTATAAGCCCCGTCGGAACCGGGCTTGGGGAGATATATTCTTTTATCTATTCAAACGGTCAGCTTAAGGCAGAGTTGACGGTTCACTGGACGTTTTGTCCTGTACCAGAGCCGGATGCCCTCTTTTGCATATGACAGTATGCCGAAGATGCCTTTTGCCAACCGATAATAGCAGAAACTGACTTTCTCCTTGATTGGATTAGCTTCCTGTATGATTGAAACTTTCAGGGGGTTTGTATCAGGACTTAATTCTTCCTGCGCTAAAAATGCCATGGCTAAAGTAATATAAAAGTTAAGCGCATTAATGGCTTCCAGTTTCCTTACACGGAAGTTTTCAAACTGATAGGTCTGCTTTTTACAACGAAAATATTCCTCGATCCGCCATCTGGAAAAGTAGGTTCTGGCAATGCGGATCACATCATCCTTTGAACGGATCTCTTTGTTTGTAGCCAGCATCATGGGATGTTCCGTGATCCCATAGACCAGGACCAGATAGATATCCTTCCGGGAGGCAGTGATATGAACTTTTACGTGGGAAAGATATGCGGTATGTCTTTTTCCTTTATAGAAAACATCCGCTTTTACTTTTCCTTTCCTCCGGTTCCGCAGTTCCGTTGCCTTTGTCCATTTATTGTGATAAAGAAGTTTCCGGTTGGATTTCAGACGGATCACGTAATTCTGCTTCAGATGGTCGAGGACGAGAAATATCTTATTGTCATCATAACCGCGGTCCATAACAAAGGTGGCCTTCCCAAAAAGAGCAGCTGCCTGTTTGATCGCATCAAACGTGATGGTGTTTACAGATTTATAGTCCTTCTCAGCAGAAGAATGGATCATGGAAAAAACACTGACAGGATGCTTGCTGGCAGTCAGGGCACAGGCCTCTGTTACATGGTATCCTTTTTTATAAACACTTTTCGTCTGTGTGCTTTCAGAACCATCGCGAATGATACCAAGAGCTTCAAACTGTTTTCCATCTGGTTTTACGATATCACTTTCATCAATGAGGACCACTGGTTCAGAGGGAACGCGTCTCTTTACGGTATGGAGATAAGAAGCAGCCGCAGAAGCCGGCGTTCCTTCTGAAAGATGATTGGAAAGCCGTTTTACAGTATTGGCTTTCTGTACTGTTTCATGAAGCTGGTCGGAAATATCAGTGAGCAGGCAGCTTCTGGATGCCAGAATGCCATAAACCATATCTGCTGTGAACTTTCGGTCTGGTTTCGAAAGTCTGCGGGAGATTTTATTAGTAAAAGTCAAAATTTTTCTTTTCAAACGATAAGTAGTTGATGTAGAATTAGCCATAAGGAATCCCCTTTCTTTTTTGTTTAGTAAAGTTTTTGTTTGGTAGCTTAATTTTACATCAAAAAGGAACAGGATTCCTTATATTTTGGACATTTTTTGAAAGTTGTGGATAACAAAACGCAGCATATTTGTCTTAGGGGATAATTCTGCGGAAACTCAAGATATTCTCTGATTGACAAGGCATATACTATTCCTTAGAATAGAAAGGATGAGAGTGTAGAAAATGAGGTTAAATAAAAATGAAAAGAGAAAAGTTTTCTTCCCGGCTCGGCTTTGTCCTTATCAGCGCCGGATGTGCCATCGGACTTGGAAACGTATGGCGCTTCCCCTATATTACAGGACAGTACGGAGGAGCTGCCTTTGTCATTATTTATCTGATCTTCCTGGCAATACTGGGACTTCCTATTATGACAATGGAATTTTCTGTCGGGCGGGCTTCACAAAAATCTGCAGCCAAATCTTTTGAGGTTCTGGAACCTGCAGGAACAAAATGGCACCTTACCAAGCTGGTTCCGCTTATTGGAAACTATATGCTTATGATGTTTTACACAACTGTCGGCGGCTGGACATTGGCTTATTTTTACAAAATGGCCTCCGGTCAGATGACCGGGTTAAACACCGCACAAGTAGAAACTACTTTCAGTGAATTTCTTGCAGATCCCGTACAGCAGATAAGCTGGATGCTGGTTGTAACAATTGTAGGATTTTTAATCTGTTCACGCGGCTTGAAAGGCGGTGTGGAAAAAGTATCGAAATACATGATGGGACTTCTGTTCTTCATTCTGATCATACTGGTTATCCACAGTTTTTTCCTGGAAGGCGCAAAGGAAGGGCTTTCCTTCTATCTGATTCCTAATTTCAAAACGGCTCTTGAAAATTACTCCCTTGGAGAAATCTTATTTGCTGCATTGGGACAGTCTTTCTTTACTTTGAGTCTTGGAATCGGAGCACTGGCAATTTTCGGAAGCTATATCGATAAAGAACACTCTCTCGTTTCCGAAAGCCTGAATGTAGTAATCCTTGATACAACAGTTGCCTTCTTCTCAGGACTGGTTATTTTCCCAGCCTGCTTCACTTACAATGTGGATGCCGGAAGCGGTCCGAGCCTGATCTTTGTTACATTGCCGCAGACATTCAGCGAAATGGCCGGAGGTCGTGTATGGGGTTCCCTGTTCTTCGTATTCCTGGCTTTTGCTTCTCTTACAACAATCATTGCTGTATTTGAGAATATTATCGCATTTGCCATTGATTTTGGCTGGACACGTAAAAAAGCTGTTATTGTAAATATTATTGCAATCATTATACTTTCCCTGCCATGTGCTCTCGGATTCAATCTATGGAGCGGATTCCAGCCCTTTGGACCCGGCACAACTGTACAGGACCTGGAAGACTTTATTTTATCCAATACGCTTCTTCCGCTTGGATCTCTTTTATACCTTTTATTCTGTACTAACCGGTACGCATGGAATTGGGATAATTACTATACAGAAGTAAACAGCGGAAAGGGCCTGAAGCTTCCAAAATGGACGAAAGGCTACCTGACCTATATTCTCCCTTTGATCATCATCTTTATTTTGATCCAAGGATTTATTGAAAAATTAGGTTTTCCGGCAAATTATCTTCTTCCGCTGCTTTGTCTGATCTATCCGCTGTATCTGATTATACAGGCAAGAATGGTAAAGAAAAAAGGATAAATTGTACTGGGGACGTAGTAAAGTTAAAATTTACTACGTCCCCAGTTACATATATCCATGGGTAAAACTGCGAAATACCCCGGGTAAAAATGTAAATATCTTTAAACTTCTGTTTCATTCATATACTGAATATATTGTTTTCCCCAATCTTCTAAAGTATCTAATACAGGAAGAAACTGCTCCCCTATATCGCTCAAATAATATTCTACTTTGGGTGCACTTGAGGAATTTCATCTGGAAAATGCAACTGCTGAATTTAGAAGAAAGCTGGGTATTTCTAAAGAGTATCATTTCTAAAAAGTATTACTTCTAAAGAATCCTTTACTTTGAAAATCTCAAAAAAATAACGGAGAGCCAATTACATGGCTTTCCGTTATTTTCAATAATGAGCGTGCGGGGATTCGAACCCCGGACAACTTGATTAAAAGTCAAGTGCTCTACCACCTGAGCTACACGCCCCTATTTACCTAAAAGTTTTGAAGAAAAGAAAGTGCCCAGAGCCGGAATCGAACCAGCGACACGAGGATTTTCAGTCCTCTGCTCTACCGACTGAGCTATCTGGGCAAAATTGCGGGGGCAGGATTTGAACCTACGACCTTCGGGTTATGAGCCCGACGAGCTTCCAGACTGCTCCACCCCGCGTCAGTATTTAACAAATATTTGGATTGAAAAGCCGATGATCGGACTCGAACCGATAACCTGCTGATTACAAATCAGCTGCTCTGCCAATTGAGCCACATCGGCTTATTGCAAGTATTGCTTGCTTCTCCGCCGATTCTTATCTCTCAAGAACTTAATCGGCTAATGGATGGAGAAGGATTCGAACCTTCGAAGGCGTTGCCAACAGATTTACAGTCTGCCCCCTTTGGCCACTCGGGAATCCATCCATAATATGGGACCTATAGGGCTCGAACCTATGACCCTCTGCTTGTAAGGCAGATGCTCTCCCAGCTGAGCTAAGATCCCATATAAACGACCCAGAAGAGACTCGAACTCTCGACCTCCGCCGTGACAGGGCGGCGCTCTAACCAACTGAGCCACTGGGCCATATTGAAGTAATACATAACTGATTATTATGTACCTTCAAAACCACATACAAGAAATCTATCCATCTTCCAGCCTTTTTGAACCTTCCTTGGTTATGCCCTCGACCGATTAGTAACAGTCAGCTCCATGTGTTACCACACTTCCACCTCTGCCCTATCTACCTCGTCGTCTTCAAGGGGTCTTACTACTTATCGTAGGGATATCTCATCTTGAGGGGGGCTTCACGCTTAGATGCCTTCAGCGTTTATCCCTTCCCGGCTTGGCTACTCTGCCATGGCCTTGGTAAACCAACAGATACACCAGCGGCCAGTCCATCCCGGTCCTCTCGTACTAAGGACAGCTCCTCTCAAATATCCTACGCCCACGCCGGATAGGGACCGAACTGTCTCACGACGTTCTGAACCCAGCTCGCGTACCGCTTTAATGGGCGAACAGCCCAACCCTTGGGACCTACTTCATCCCCAGGATGCGATGAGCCGACATCGAGGTGCCAAACCACTCCGTCGATGTGAACTCTTGGGAGTGATAAGCCTGTTATCCCCAGGGTAGCTTTTATCCGTTGAGCGATGGCAATCCCACTTTATACCACCGGATCACTAAGTCCTACTTTCGTACCTGCTCCACCCGTCGGTGTCGCAGTCAAGCTCCCTTCTGCCTTTGCACTCTTCGAATGGTTTCCGACCATTCTGAGGGAACCTTTGAGCGCCTCCGATACCCTTTCGGAGGCGACCGCCCCAGTCAAACTCCCCACCTGACATTGTCCCCCAGCCGGATCACGGCTGCAGGTTAGAAACCCAGCACTGCAAGGGTGGTATCCCAACAGCGGCTCCAAAAAGACTGGCGTCTTCTCTTCCTAGCCTCCCACCTATCCTGTACATGCAATACCGAATCCCAGTATCAAGCTGGAGTAAAGCTCCATGGGGTCTTTCCGTCCTGGCGCAGGTAACCAGCATCTTCACTGGTATTTCAATTTCACCGGGTGCATTGTCGAGACAGTGCCCAAATCATTACGCCTTTCGTGCGGGTCGGAACTTACCCGACAAGGAATTTCGCTACCTTAGGACCGTTATAGTTACGGCCGCCGTTTACTGGGGCTTAAGTTCAAAGCTTCGCTTGCGCTAACCTCTCCCCTTAACCTTCCAGCACCGGGCAGGCGTCAGCCCATATACCTCACCTTTCGGTTTCGCATAGACCTGTGTTTTTGCTAAACAGTTGCTTGGGCCAATTCTCTGCGGCCTGGTCTCCCAGGCACTCCTTCTCCCGAAGTTACGGAGTCATTTTGCCGAGTTCCTTAACAATGCTTCTCCCGTCGGCCTTAGGATTCTCTCCTCATCTACCTGTGTCGGTTTACGGTACGGGTACGATATGAACAATAGCGGCTTTTCTTGGCAGCCAGCTCACACATTTCCCTACTCTTAGTTCGGTATGCATCACGTCTTCAGATTGGCAGGCGGATTTGCCTACCTGCCTCCTACCTCGCTTGCCCCGGTCTCTCCATTCCCGGTAGTGCTCTCTTTCTGCGTCCCCACAGTTCTGTCATATCGTAGTACAGGAATCTCAACCTGTTGTCCATCGGCTACGCCTCTCGGCCTCGCCTTAGGTCCCGACTTACCCAGAGCAGATCAGCTTTACTCTGGAAACCTTGGATATTCGGCCGGAAGGATTCTCACCTTCCTCTCGCTACTCATTCCGGCATTCTCTCTTCCATACAGTCCACAGCTCCTTCCGGTACTGCTTCTTCCCGTATGCAATGCTCCTCTACCAATTGATCAGATCAATTCCCGAGCTTCGGTGGTGTGTTTCAGCCCCGGACATTTTCGGCGCAGGACCTCTCGACCAGTGAGCTATTACGCACTCTTTTAATGTATGGCTGCTTCTAAGCCAACATCCTGGTTGTCTTTGAAATCCCACATCCTTTTCCACTTAACACACACTTTGGGACCTTAGCTGCAGGTCTGGGCTCTTTCCCTTTCGACTGTCCAACTTATCTCGTACAGTCTGACTCCCACACACCATCTACACGGCATTCGGAGTTTGATATTCTTCGGTAAGCTTTGACGCCCCCTAGGAAATTCAGTGCTCTACCTCCGTAAGACTTGTGTGAGGCTAGCCCTAAAGCTATTTCGAGGAGAACCAGCTATCTCCGGGTTCGATTGGAATTTCTCCCCTATCCACACCTCATCCCCACCCTTTTCAACGGATGTGGGTTCGGTCCTCCATTGCCTTTTACGGCAACTTCAACCTGGACATGGATAGATCACCCGGTTTCGGGTCTACTCCGACTGACTCATCGCCCTATTAAGACTTGGTTTCCCTTCGGCTCCATCCCTTAAGGACTTAACCTCGCCAGCCAGCGTAACTCGCCGGACCGTTCTACAAAAAGTACGCGGTCGGACCTATATAGTCCTTCCACAGCTTGTAAACACAGGGTTTCAGGTTCTCTTTCACTCCCCTCCCGGGGTCCTTTTCACCTTTCCTTCACAGTACTATGCGCTATCGGTCACTAAGGAGTATTTAGCCTTACGGGGTGGTCCCCGCTCCTTCCTACAAGGTTCCACGTGTCTCGTAGTACTCTGGATCCCGCCTTGTCAACTTATCTTTCGCTTACGGGGCTTTCACCCTCTCTGGCTGGCTTTCCCAAAACCATTCTGCTAGACTTGTTGAATCAATTGTGCGGTCCGAACCCCAGCATGCACGCACGCTGGTTTGGGCTCTTTCCATTTCGCTCGCCGCTACTTTGGAAATCGATGTTTCTTTCTCTTCCTCCGGCTACTTAGATGTTTCAGTTCACCGGGTTCCCCACGCATGGCTATGGATTCACCATACGCTGACGGAGCTTTTCTCCGCCGGGTTTCCCCATTCAGATATCTCCGGATCATTGGATATTTGCTCCTCCCCGAAGCTTTTCGCAGCTTATCACGTCTTTCATCGGCTCTTAGTGCCAAGGCATCCACCCTGTGCTCTTTTCTGCATAACCAACGTGGATGAAAGGGACGGGTTCCCTTCCCTCCTCACATGTATAGCGTTACATGTGTTGGTTCTTTCGGCCAATTTTTTTACTTTGTTTTCTTCAAAGTGTTGTAATCATCACAACAGTTTCCTGTTCATAACAATTACCTCGGATGTCTTGTTAAGATATTTCATCTTATCTATTTCTTATATGCGGTTTTCAAGGTACATATCGTGCCTCATTCCTGAAGCACAGTGGAGAATACGAGATTCGAACTCGTGACCTCCTGCTTGCAAGGCAGGCGCTCTCCCAACTGAGCTAATCCCCCGTATGGGCTTAAGTGGGTTTTACCTCTTTTATCTGAAGGCTTTCGCCAATGGGCTTAAGTGGACTCGAACCACCGACCTCACGCTTATCAGGCGTGCGCTCTAACCGGCTGAGCTATAAGCCCATCTTTTCCAAAGGGCTTCCGCCACTTCTTTTCTTTTTTAATCTGGCGGCCACCTACTCTCCCACACCGTCTCCAGTGCAGTACCATCGGCCGCCCGGGTCTTAACCATCGTGTTCGGGATGGGTACGGGTGTTTCCCCCAGGCGCATCGCCACCAGAATCAAGTCATCAGCTTTTGACAGCTTGATCACTCAACAATAGACAACAACTCCCTACTTCTTTTCCCTAGAAAGGAGGTGATCCAGCCGCACCTTCCGATACGGCTACCTTGTTACGACTTCACCCCAGTTACTGGTCCCGCCTTCGGCAGCTCCCTCCTAAAAGGTTGGGTCACTGACTTCGGGCGTTACCAACTCCCATGGTGTGACGGGCGGTGTGTACAAGACCCGGGAACGTATTCACCGCGACATTCTGATTCGCGATTACTAGCGATTCCAGCTTCATGTAGTCGAGTTGCAGACTACAATCCGAACTGAGACGTTATTTTTGAGATTTGCTCCGCTTCACAGCCTCGCCTCTCTTTGTTTACGCCATTGTAGCACGTGTGTAGCCCTGGCCATAAGGGGCATGATGATTTGACGTCATCCCCACCTTCCTCCAGGTTGTCCCTGGCAGTCCCTCCAGAGTCCCCAACTTTACTTGCTGGCTACTGAAGGTAAGGGTTGCGCTCGTTGCGGGACTTAACCCAACATCTCACGACACGAGCTGACGACAACCATGCACCACCTGTCTCGATTGCCCCGAAGGGAAGGTGACATTACTCACCGGTCACTCGGATGTCAAGGCCAGGTAAGGTTCTTCGCGTTGCTTCGAATTAAACCACATGCTCCACCGCTTGTGCGGGTCCCCGTCAATTCCTTTGAGTTTCATTCTTGCGAACGTACTCCCCAGGTGGACTACTTATTGCGTTAGCTGCGGCACCGATAAGCTTTGCTTACCGACACCTAGTAGTCATCGTTTACGGCGTGGACTACCAGGGTATCTAATCCTGTTTGCTCCCCACGCTTTCGAGCCTCAACGTCAGTTACCGTCCAGCAAGCCGCCTTCGCCACTGGTGTTCCTCCTAATATCTACGCATTTCACCGCTACACTAGGAATTCCACTTGCCTCTCCGGTACTCCAGCTCCACAGTTTCCAAAGCAATCCCGGGGTTGAGCCCCGGGTTTTCACTCCAGACTTGCAATGCCGTCTACGCTCCCTTTACACCCAGTAAATCCGGATAACGCTTGCCCCCTACGTATTACCGCGGCTGCTGGCACGTAGTTAGCCGGGGCTTCTTAGTCAGGTACCGTCATTTTCTTCCCTGCTGATAGAAGTTTACATACCGAAATACTTCATCCTTCACGCGGCGTCGCTGCATCAGGGTTTCCCCCATTGTGCAATATTCCCCACTGCTGCCTCCCGTAGGAGTTTGGGCCGTGTCTCAGTCCCAATGTGGCCGGTCACCCTCTCAGGTCGGCTACTGATCGTCGGCTTGGTGCGCCGTTACCGCACCAACTACCTAATCAGACGCGGGCCCATCTCACACCACCGGAGTTTTTACCTCAAAACCATGCGGTTTCGTGGTCTTATGCGGTATTAGCAGTCATTTCTAACTGTTATCCCCCTGTGTGAGGCAGGTTGCCCACGCGTTACTCACCCGTCCGCCGCTCAGTCACAAACCTCGTCATTCCGAAGAAATCCAAAGTAGGTGCTTCGCTCGACTTGCATGTGTTAAGCACGCCGCCAGCGTTCATCCTGAGCCAGGATCAAACTCTCGTTAAAAAGTTCTCTCTCGGTCAGGAAAACTACTAGCTTTCCTATCCCGTTATTTACTGTTGGCACCAGGCTTCTATCTCTCGATTTCTGCCTGATTTCCGTTCTGAATATTTCTCTTAGAAATTTTCAGGGTCGTTGTCTATTGTTCAGTTATCAAGGTGCTTTCTGCTGTTTGCTGCCTCAACGAGTCAGCTCAAATATAATAGCATTTTTACTTTGTAGTGTCAATAGCTTTTTTTAACTTTTTTTCAAGTTTTTTCGACACCCAACAATTAGTATATTTATAATAGAAGAAACACTATATATTATACTATTGCTATTATGCAATTTGGCAAACAAAAAACCACTGATCTTTTATCAGTAGTTTTGCCAACGGAGAAAGAGGGATTTGAACCCTCGCGCCGGTTGCCCGACCTACACCCTTAGCAGGGGCGCCTCTTCAGCCTCTTGAGTATTTCTCCAGCAGAGGTTATTATACTAGACCTCCTCTTAAATGTCAATGTATTTTTTTATTTTCAAAAGAACTTTTTCTCCAGTAATAAAAGATAAATGCCAACGATGTCAATATCCACGTTACAGGATAACTGAACAAAATGCTTCCTATTGTCGGAGACAGTTCCAACGCTCCCACAAGCCATATGATCCTCATTGCACAGATTCCCACCAATGTAATAATTGCAGGACCTATAACATCCCCCACTCCCCGCAGGGCCTCAGGCAGTACCTCAATAAATACATAAAGAGTATACCACGGAACAATCCTCATCAGCATATCGCATCCTATTTCTATCACTCTTTCGTCCGATGTGAATAAACGAAACAGAGCACTTTTTCCTATAACAAGGAACAAACTTATCACTATAGCGCACAAGGTATACATTCCAATACAGATCTTCGTACTTTTTTTCACACGATCCATGCGGCCTGCGCCGTAATTTTGTCCGACAAATGATGTAATAGCAATACCGAAAGAAGTGCTGACAATCCAGAAAATCATATCCATTTTACCAAGAGCTGACCATGCCGCCACTGTATCTGTTCCAAATGTATTCAGTGCGGATAGAATTGCAATATTTGTAATGGCAAACAAAGTTGATTCAAATGCTGTCGGCA
Organism: Claveliimonas bilis; assembly: GCF_030296775.1. Classification (NCBI taxonomy): domain Bacteria; kingdom Bacillati; phylum Bacillota; class Clostridia; order Lachnospirales; family Lachnospiraceae; genus Claveliimonas; species Claveliimonas bilis. The sequence continues at coordinate 110,891 of NZ_AP027742.1, forward strand.
ACCCCAGCCACAGTTGGGATTTCATAATATCTTTTGAAACTTTAAGTTTTCTTATAGATAAATGAAGAGATCCCTTTTCCCGGATCATATTCGCTAATACCAGGACAGCACTGAATACTTGAGACAGAAAGGTCGCTAATGCCGCTCCGGCCACCCCCATTTTCAACCCGACAACAAATAAAATATCCAGAATAATATTTAAAAAACAGCAGGCAATCAGATAGTAAAGAGGTGTCTTCGAATCTCCCGCCGCCCTCAAAATACTGGATCCCATATTATAAATGAAAGCAAAAGTAAGTCCTGCAAAATAGATTCTCAGATATACAGTAGCCTCCGGGATTGTTTCAGAAGGCGTATTCATTCCAGCCAGCATCTGCGGAGCAAAAATTATCCCTACAATCGTAAAGAAAATCCCTCCTGCCAGAGCAAGCACGAAAGCATTATGTAGGCCTTTTCCGATTCTTACCTGGTCTCTGGCTCCGAAGAAATGGGCTATAATTACTGACGCGCCCGAACAGAGACCTGTAAAGAATCCTACAATCAGGCTGACGATCTGTGCTGCAGATCCTCCAACTGCCGCCAGAGCAGTTTTCCCTACAAACTGTCCCACGATCACTGTATCTACTGTATTATAGAGCTGCTGAAAAAAACTCCCCAGCATGATCGGAAAAAAGAAAAACAAAAGCTGTTTCCAGATCACCCCTTCTGTAATACGCCGGGAATCCTCTATTTCACCAGACATACAAAATCCCTCCATATTCTATTACTTTATCCTTTCTGAATTATAGAATGTGGGGAGAAAGATTACAATTCCTTTATATATAGAAATATCAAATATTTTATCACGATAAAACAAAAAAAATTTATGATTCGTTTTCACGGATCACTTTTTCTATTCTGCTCTTTACTTCCGCTGCGATCTCTGTGGTTTTCATATCCTTGTATTCTTCATAATACATGGGTTTGAGAAAATGCACCTGTACTGTAACAGGAGCAATCGTATTTGTATCAAATGGTTTATAAGCATTTAAAAGTGCTACCGGAACAATAGGACACTTTGCTTTTGTAGCTGATTTAAAACTTCCTCCTTTAAAATCCCGAAGCTGATTGCCGTTTTTCGACCGTGTCCCTTCTGCAAAGATCAGGTAATTTCTTCCTTTTTTTACTTCATTTGTCACATCGATAATTACCTGCATAGCCTGTCTCACATCTTCTCTGTCAAGCATATATGCCTTCATGCAGGCAAAGACCTGCTTTAAAAACGGTATATTTGCAATCTCTTTTTTTGCTACTACAGAAAAAGGGCAGGGAGTTGCTTCTATTATTGCCAGAACATCATATAATCCCTGATGGTTCGGAAAAAACATAAATCCATTTTTCTTTGGTATATTTTCACTTCCGTGAACATCTATCGTCACATTTCCGCCACGATTAGCCCGAAGTGTAATATATTTCAGTAAAGCATACTGTTCCTCATCAGAATACTTTTCCGTATGGCTGGCATGATAACAAAGTCTGCACCAGGCAAACGGAACAAGCAAAAAGTTTCTGAAAACCATAAGTAATATTCTTTTCATCTCGTTTTTCTTCCCTTTTTAATTATACTTATTTTCTATACTCTTTCATTGCACTTTCATACAGATTGTTTCCATGACAGTCTGCCACAACGATCACCGGGAAATCTTCCACTTCCAATTTTCGCACCGCTTCTGTCCCCAAATCTTCATATGCAATCACTTCAGAGCTTTTGATACATTTTGACAGAAGAGCTCCGGCGCCTCCTACTGCTGCAAAATATACACTTTTATTTCTCACAATCGCATCCAGAACTTCCTGACTTCTTTTTCCTTTTCCTATCATGGCTCCAAGTCCCAGATCAAGCAGGCGAGGAGTATATTTATCCATACGGCTTGCCGTTGTAGGGCCTGCCGATCCGATAGGACGCCCCTCTCTGGCAGGAGAAGGACCCATATAGTAAATCATTGCGTTTTCAATTGGAAAAGGAAGCTTCTCTCCTCTTTTCAGCGCTTCGTCCATTCTCTTATGAGCTGCATCCCGGGCAGTATAAATGGTTCCGGTAATATAAACATAATCTCCGGATGTTAATTGTTCTGCCACTTCTTTTAATATAGGTGCTTTTATATGTTTATCCATAACGGATACTTCCTTTCTTCTCATATTCCTAGGTTATCTATTCTAAAATTCTATGTTTTAAAGTTCTCTGTTTTAAATCTCTCTGACTACGTGTCTGTTTACATGACAGCAGATATTGACTGCAACCGGAAGGCCTGCTATATGAGTAGGATAAGTATTTACATTGACTGCAAGGGCTGTTGTCGTTCCTCCAAGCCCTCCCGGTCCGATGCCAAGGCTGTTTACTTTTTTAAGCATTTCTTCTTCCAGTTCTCTTACCCAGCAAATATCCGAATGAACTCCGACTTCTCTCGTCAAAGCCTCCTTTGCCATCAGTGCGCATTTCTCAAAAGTACCTCCGATTCCCACGCCTACAACCATAGGAGGACAGGCGTTTGGACCTGCATCCTTCACTGCTGTTAAAATGGAATTTTTCACACCTTCCAGTCCATCGGCCGGTTTCAGCATGAACACGCGGCTCATATTCTCACTGCCGAATCCTTTGGGTGCCACTTTTATTTTTATTTTGTCTCCAGCCACAATTTTGGTGTGTATGACTGCCGGTGTATTATCTTTTGTATTCTCACGAATGATAGGATCTCCTACTACTGACTTTCTTAAGAATCCCTGTACATATCCCTGACGGACTCCTTCATTTACAGCTTCTTCAAGAAGTCCTCCCTCCAGATGGACATCCTGCCCTATTTCCAGGAAAATTACTGCCATACCTGTATCCTGACATATAGGAATGGTATCTTTTGCTGCAATTTCTAAATTTTCCTGGAGCTGATGCAAAATTTTTTTTCCAAGAGGAGCAGCTTCTTCCTCCTCTGCTCTTTTCATTGCAATATCCATATCCTTTGATAAATAATGATTTGCTTCGATGCACATCTCCTTGATCTGCTCTGTAATTTCATTCACATTAATTGTTCGCATAGTCTGTCCCCTTTTTAGTAAATTTCCCTGTATTATCCTTATATCTGCTGACTTATCCACATTTTATCTCTATAAGTATAATTGGTTTGGGAACATATTTCAATGTCGCTATTGACTTTTATCCTTTTCTATGCTTTAATACATATATAGTTAATTACTCAACTAATTAACCACTTAGCTAAATAACATGGACATAAAGTATGAAGAGAACTTTTGGGAAAGGAGGAAACTATGGAATGAAATTTAATCTTGACCAGGAAAAACCTATTTTTTTGCAAATTGCCGAAGGGATCGAAGATGGTATCCTGACCGGGGCTTTTCCAGAGGGGAGCCAGATTCCATCTATTACGGAATTTTCAGTAAATTATAAAATTAATCCTGCCACAGCTTTAAAGGGAATTAATCTTCTTGTAGATGAAAATATTATTTTTAAGAAAAGGGGTGTTGGAATGTTTGTTTCCGATGGTGCCGTTCAGAAGCTAAGACAAAAAAGACAAGATCAGTTTTATACAAATTATATCAGCAGCCTGATCGAAGAAGCCAAAAGGCTGGGAATTACCAGTGACGATATTATTGCAATGATTGAAAGGGGATTTTCACAATGAAAGGAATCGAGGTAAAGAATATATCCAGATCTTTTAAGGATACCAGGGCTTTGCACCAGATAAATCTCACATTTGAGGAGGGTAAAATATACGGCCTTCTTGGTCGCAACGGAGCCGGAAAATCTACGCTTCTTAATATTATCAGTAACCGCAAATATCCCGATGAAGGGTATGTAACTGTGGATGGTGTCCCATCTGTTGAAAACGATGACGCCTTAAGAAAAATTTTTCTGATCAATGAGAAAAATCTGTATCCTGAAAGTATGAAAGTAAAAGACGCCTTCAAAATATCAAAAGATTTTTATCCTTCTTTTGATGAAGCATATGCTTTGAAACTTTCTGAAATGTTTGAATTAAATATAAAGAAGAAAATAAAAAGCCTATCTACAGGATATCAATCTATTTTTAGAAATATTCTGGCTTTATCCGTAAATGTTCCTTATGTTTTCTTTGATGAACCTGTTCTCGGGCTGGATGCATACCATAGGGATTTATTTTATAAAATTTTGATTGAAAAATATAGTGAAGAGCCATTTACAGCAGTAATTTCTACTCATCTTATTGAAGAAGTAGCAAATGTCATAGAAGAAGTAATTATTATAAAAAAAGGAGAAATTCTTAAAAACGAATCCCGCGATAACCTTTTAGCCAACAGTTACACTGTCTCTGGAACTATTTCACAAGTAGATAGTTATTTATCTTCTCTTCCTAAATATACAGAGGTTCTGGGAGCAGATGTCATTGGCGGTCTGAAATCGGCATATATCCTTGGAAAGTCTGATAAGCACCTTCCTGAAGGACTGGAAAAGTCTCCTATGGATCTGCAGAAACTCTTTATCCATCTTACAAGTATATAAATTGGCTGTTATCGAAAGGAGTGTTTTTATATGAAAAAAATTTTAAAATATCAATGCCTTGATCTTTCCAAAGCATTAATTATTTACTATATCGTAATTGCTCTTATTCTCGCTATCGCTGTTGTGGGAATGAACATTGCCGGAGACAAAAATACAGGTGGAATTGGCTTTTCCTCAGAGTTTTTCTGTCTCATTGTAGGTCTTTGTCTGTTCCGTGAATATTTTTGTCTGTTCATGCAAAACGGAGTATCAAGAAAAAAGATTTTCCTGGGAGGATTACTTACTATTTCTATCCTTAGCCTGATCATGTCCATTATGGATACTTTGTTTCTATATATCATAGATATTATTTCGGTAAATAATGTACGTTATATAACTCTTTCTTCCAGTTTGTATTTTAATTTTATGTATGAAGCAAATCCGATAATAAAAACTTTCGTGGATCTTATTATTACCTTTCTTATCATGCTTATATTCTTCTCCGCTGGATATTTGATCGCCATTTTATTTTACCGATCTGCCAAGCCTGGAAAAGTATTGATCGCTGTAGGTCTGCCTCTGCTTGTTGTTGGCGGAATCCCCGTTATTACGGTATGCTTTCCCGATATTTTTGCGGCGCTTTTCTCCTTCTGCCTTATGGCTTTAGGTATTTCCAGCGGCAATCCGTTTATTGGAATGCTGACATTAGCTATTTGCATTTTTGTTATCAATACTTTCAGCTATCTGGTAATGCGGCGGGCAGAAATCTGATTCTCTTAATAAAGTAAACCATCCTCTAAATGCAAAACAGGCGGCCAGGCCGCCTGCTTTTTTTTATTCTTCCTTCCATTCTTCGCAAACTGTAAAAACTGCTTTTTTTACCTCTTCAATCTGCTCTTCCGTAATATGATCCGTGTGGAATCCGCCTGTGCATACTGTTACTGCATTTTCCCTGGCAGCAAAATTTTCTGCAAGATATCTGCAGAGAAATTCATCCTTATGACCGGTTACATTAATAACAGAAGCTGTACTGCTTATGCTTCCATCCTCCTTCAAAGAAGGACGGGGAATTGCCAAAACAGTACATCCTATGTGAGGTCTGTTTCCTCCCTCGAGAATAATATGATAATCATTTCCTATCTTTGTAAACTTTATTATTAATTTTGAAAAAGAAAGTTCTTTTTCGATTCTTTTTTCCTTCATTTTCTTCCTCTTATTTTGTGTTTTTTGTCCATTTTTCAGGATCTACATCCATAAACCTTGCTCTTTTAAATCTGTCTTTCTGGTCAAATGGAACAGTACAGTCGAAAATAGTCTTGCACGCAATCCCATGATCCCTGATACTTACGGAACAAGACGGATCATTGGATGGATCCAGCGGATGACAGCGGACGCCTGGAATTGTGATAATATCTGCATCTCCCTGGAACCGTGTATTCATTGCCCACAATACATCGTTCATATCAAAGCAGTCCACATCATCATCCACAAGGAACACATGCTTCAGTTCACTGAAAGCAGAAAATGCCAGAAGCGCTGCCTGTCTCTGCCGCCCTTCGTCACTTGCTTCCTTCTTCTGAAACTGAAGAACCGCCATATATTTTCCGCCTCCTGCGGAAGCACAGTATACATTTTTCAGCCTTCCCGGCATTGCTTTTTCCACCATTCCATAAATACTGGCTTCTGTAGGGATTCCTGCCATAGATACGTGTTCTTCACTTGGTCCGATGCAAGTCTGCATGATAGGATTTTCTCTATGAGTCACAGCTTTTACTTTAATCAGCCAGCAATTGGAACTTGCAGGTCCTGTATATCCTGGAAATTCAGGCATTGCATATCCGGTATGGCTGTTTTGATCTTCCTGCACCCTTACGCCCGGAATCACTTCTCCTTCTATTACATATTCTGCATTTGCAATAGCCCGCTCATTAACTGTAAGACATTTGCACAGCTCTACCGGTTTTTCGCGGAGAGCACCTGCAACTGCAAGTTCGTCATAACCAAGAGGAGTAGTAGGCGGCTCAAAGCAGGAACCGATCTCTATTGCCGGATCTACACCAATACTGATGGAAATCGGCAGTTTCTGTCCCAGCTGTTCTGCTCTTTCTGCCATAGCTCCGATATGTCTTGCTCCCGGCGTAAAGAAAATAGAAAGCTCATCTTTTCCCTGGATGCAGAGCCTGTGGATCGTCACATCACTTAGTCCTGTATCCGGATGTGTGGCATAGCACATTCCCATTGTAATATAGGGACCTGCATCATCCGGCGTATTGGTAGGCGCCGGAACAAGCTTATAGAGATCAAAATCCTCTTCATCCGCACGGTGTACGACCTGCTGGCATGGAGCCGGTTCCTTTGTAACAACAGGCGGAATCGGATGATCCACACTACGATAAAGCATTTTTCCCAGATCTTCAGGTTTTCCGCCAAGAAGAGCTGCCACCCTCTTTCTGCTTGCCAGAAGCCCAATTGCAACTCTTGCCCCGGGATGTCCTTTTACATGATTAAAAATCATGGCAGGTCCTTCTTTTGTAGGGCGCATCACCGTTCCTCCTGCTCCTACATGTCTATATACGCCGGACAATTCCGCCATCGGCTCCACTTCCGTATCTGTTTCTATCAGCTGTCCCGGCAGGCTTCTTAATAAATCAAGAGCACTTCTTAAATCATTTACTTTATAATCATTCTCTCTATGTTCCACTCTTGTTCCCTCCTTATTTTCATTACTATTTTCTTTTTCTATTTTATTTAATTTTCCTTTTTGAAGCAATTCCTTTTCTGTGCAGATTCATTCCATAATCGAATGAATGACATGTTATTATATAAAATTACAAAAATACCCGGGGTATAATGCAATCTGACACGTAGTAAACTTAAAAAATGTTACGTCCCCAATTGCATTATACCCCGGGTCATTTTATAATTATCTTATCTACAAAAGGAGGTTTTTTCTATGACTACATCTATTGACATGGAACACCTGAAACAGGATGCTGTAGATATTTTCCATTCTGGTTTCACCTGTTCAGAATCTGTAATTTATGCGATTAAAAAAAATTTTGAATTGGATATGCCTGATGACGCTCTTGCCATGAGCACCGGATTTCCATGGGGACTTGGCGGAGGAGGCTGTATCTGCGGCGCTCTTGCAGGTTCAACTATGTGCATTGGCTACTTTTTCGGACGGACTAAGCCCGGTGATCCCAGCAATGGTTTCTGCTTCCAGCTGTGCAATGAAATGCATGACTTTTTCAAGGAAATATGCGGCGGAACCTGCTGCCGTGTTCTGACAAGAGGTATGGAAAAAGATTCTCCGGAGAGAAAAGCTCAATGTACTAAATTTGTAATTGCCGCTGTTGAAAAAACTGCCCAGATCATTATCCGGGAATTTGAACACAGCAGATTTTACAATAAGTAAAAAAGATAAGTAAAAGAAAAAGCACCCTGCAAGTGAACAGCCATTAAATAGCGTATCAATTGCAGGGTGCTTTTATTTCTTTTTATTGATTACATCAATATTTTACTGCTCTTTTGTATCCTCTTCCGAGTCATTATCATCTTCATCGCCTTTTCTTACTTTCGCGATACTTGCAACTTTATCATTTTCTTGTAAATTAATAAGTTTCACTCCAGAAGTAATCCTTCCAAGTATAGATATACTTGCACATTCCATCCGGATCACAATTCCTTCTGTATTGATGATCATGATCTCATTTTCTTCATTTACTGCCTTGATGCCCACAACATTTCCTGTCTTCTCGGTGATCTTGTAGCATTTCACACCTTTTCCGCCTCTGTTCTGGGTAGTAAATTCATCCATAGAAGTACGTTTTCCCATTCCTCTTTCTGATACGATCAGAAGGTGTGTTCCCTGGGAATCAAGCTGCATTCCGATAATTTCATCATGATCTGTCAGATTCATTCCTCTGACACCCATAGAAGTACGTCCGGTAGGTCTTACATCCTTCTCGCTGAAACGAATACACTGTCCATATTTTGTAGCAAGAAGAACATCCCTGTCATTATCCGTATATTTTACTTCTATCAGTTCATCATCTTCCCGAAGTGTAATGGCTGCAAGCCCTGTCTTTCTTACATTGGCATATTCTTTCAGAGGCGTTTTCTTTACAAGTCCTTTTCTGGTTGCCATAAACAGATATTCTCCATCCCGGTATTCATCAATCGGAATAACTGCTGTAATTTTTTCCTCCGGCATAATCTGAAGAAGATTGATGATCGCTGTTCCTCTGGCTGTCCTTCCGGCTTCCGGAATCTCATATCCTTTCAGTCGGTATACACGTCCTGCATTTGTAAAGAACATAATGTAGTGATGTGTATTTGTCATGAACAATTCTTCTACATAATCCGCATCAATTGTCTGCATTCCTTTGATTCCTTTTCCGCCCCTGTTTTGAGCTTTAAAGGTATCTTCTGACATTCTCTTGATATAGCCAAGTTTTGTCATTGTGATAACCACATTTTCTTTTGGAATCAGATCTTCCATAGAAATATCATATACATCAAAACCGATCTTTGTTTTTCTGTCATCGCCGTATTTATCGCGAATCACAAGAATTTCTTTACGGATCACTCCAAGAAGAATTTTCCGGTCTGCTAAAATAGCTTTTAATTCCTTGATCTGCTCCATCAGCTCATTATATTCTTTTTCCAGTTTTTCTCTTTCCAGACCTGTCAGAGCACGAAGACGCATATCTACAATTGCCTGTGCCTGCGCGTCTGAAAGATCAAACCGTTTAATAAGTTCTGCCTTAGCAATCTGCACAGTCTCAGAACCACGGATGATACTGATCACTTCATCAATATGATCCAGAGCAATAAGCAGACCTTTTAAAATATGAGCTCTTTCTTCTGCCTTATTCAGCTCATATTTTGTTCTTCTTGTTACAACCTCTTCCTGGTGAGCCAGATAATGATTCAGCATATCAAGAAGATTCATTACTTTCGGCTCATTATTTACCAGAGCAAGCATAATGACTCCGAAAGTATCCTGAAGCTGTGTATGTTTGTAAAGCTGGTTCAGAATGACATTTGCATTGGCATCTCTTCTTAGTTCAATACATACCCTCATCCCTTCCCTGCTGGACTGATCACTTAATTCTGTGATCCCGTCAATCTTTTTATCTCTGACAAGTTCGGCAATCTTCTCAATCAGTCTTGCCTTATTTACCATGTAAGGAAGTTCCGTAACAATAATCCGGCTTTTTCCATTTGGAAGAGTCTCTATATCTGTCACTGCACGAACCCTGATCTTGCCGCGCCCTGTACGGTACGCCTCCTCAATTCCCTTTGTTCCGAGAATAGTGGCTCCTGTCGGAAAATCAGGACCTTTTATGATATTCAGTATATCTTCCATTGTAGTAACGCCCTTGTCTTCAATCTGATCATCTATGATCTTCACAACAGCGTCAATAACTTCTCTTAAATTGTGAGGCGGAATATTTGTTGCCATTCCGACTGCAATACCGGAAGTACCATTTACTAAGAGATTTGGAAATCTTGACGGAAGTACAACAGGTTCCTTTTCCGTTTCATCAAAGTTTGGTGCAAAATCAACGGTATCTTTATTGATATCTGCAGTCAGCTCCATTGATATTTTACTTAACCTTGCCTCTGTATAACGCATGGCAGCCGCGCCGTCTCCGTCCACGCTTCCGAAATTTCCGTGACCGTCAACAAGAGGATATCTGGTTGACCACTCCTGCGCCATATTGACAAGGGCTCCATAGATAGAACTGTCTCCGTGAGGATGATACTTACCCATGGTATCACCGACGATACGGGCACATTTTCTGTGTGGTTTATCCGGCCCGTTGTTCAGCTCGATCATAGAATAAAGGATTCTTCTTTGCACCGGCTTTAATCCGTCTCTTACATCCGGAAGCGCTCTGGAAGCAATAACGCTCATGGCGTAATCAATATAGGATTTCTCCATTGTTTTTTTCAGGTCTACTTCCTGGACTTTATCAAAAATGTTATCTTCCATTCTTTTCTACCTTTCTGTCTGCTTATCAGGCATTCAAATTATATATCCAGATTCTGAACATATTTTGCGTTTTCCTCAATAAATTCACGTCTTGGTTCTACCTTATCCCCCATCAGGGTTGTAAAGGTCAGATCCAGCTCTGATGTTGTCTCATCATCCATCACCACTTTTTCCAAAATGCGGTGTTCCGGATCCATGGTTGTCTCCCATAGCTGCTCAGCATCCATTTCTCCAAGTCCTTTGTAGCGCTGAATCTTATTATTTGAATCTCTTCCTACTTCCTGCAGAATCTTGTCTAATTCTTTTTCATCGTAGGCATACCAGATCTTTTTATTTTTTTCCAGCTTAAAGAGAGGCGGTTTTGCAAGATATACATATCCCTGCTTTATAAGCTCAGGCATAAATCTGTACATAAATGTCAAAAGCAGCGTACTGATATGTGCTCCGTCCACATCGGCATCTGTCATAATAATGATCTTATGATAACGAAGTTTTGATATATCAAAATCATCGTGGATACCTGTTCCGAATGCAGTGATCATTGCTTTTATCTCCGCATTGGCATAAATCTTATCCAGACGGGCTTTTTCCACATTCAATATCTTTCCTCGAAGGGGAAGGATAGCCTGTGTTGCCCTGTCTCTTGCCGTTTTGGCAGATCCTCCCGCGGAATCTCCCTCTACAATATAAATTTCGCAGTTTGCAGGATCCTTATCTGAACAATCTGCCAGTTTTCCCGGAAGGGACATTCCATCCAGAGCAGATTTTCTTCTTGTCAGATCTCTTGCCTTTCTTGCTGCTTCTCTTGCTCTTTGGGCAAGAACCGATTTTTCTATAGTGGTCTTGGCAATCGATGGATTCTGTTCCAGATAGATTTCCAGCTGCCTGCTCACTACATTATCCACAGCTCCTCTTGCCTCGCTGTTTCCAAGCTTTTGTTTTGTCTGTCCTTCAAACTGAGGCTCTTCAATTTTTACACTAACAATAGCTGTCAGGCCTTCTCTTATATCTTCTCCTGAAAGGTTTGGCTCGCTGTCTTTTAAAAGTTTATTTTTTCTTGCATAATCATTAAAGGTCTTTGTAAGCGCATTTCTAAAACCTACAATATGTGTTCCGCCTTCAGGAGTTGTAATGTTATTAACAAATCCATACGTATTATCTGTGTAGGAATCGTTATGCTGCATTGCAACTTCCACCTGCACGTTATTTACCATTCCTTCACAGTAAATAACATCCTCATAAAGCGGAGTGCTGCTTCTGTTCAAATACGTTACAAATTCTTTGATTCCCCCCTCATAATGAAAGGACTTTTCCACATCCCCGTCCTCTGGTCTGTGATCTGTCAACACAATTTTCAGGCCTCTGGTAAGAAACGCCATTTCCCGAAGCCTTCTTTTAAGCACATCATATTCAAAAACGGTTTCCTCAAATATAGTATCATCCGGCATAAAAGTTACCTTTGTTCCTGTCTTATCGGGATCGCATTCCCCGATCACTTCCAGTTTATTGATAACTTTTCCTCTTTCATAACGCTGTTTATAAATTTTTCCTTCATTACAGATTTCCACTTCCAGCCAATTGGAAAGAGCATTTACAACAGAAGCCCCTACTCCGTGAAGTCCTCCGGATACTTTATATCCTCCGCCTCCGAATTTTCCGCCGGCATGAAGTACAGTAAAGACAACTTCTACAGCCGGAATGCCTGCCTTATGATTAATTCCAACCGGAATCCCCCGCCCATTGTCAGTTACTGTAATGGAATTATCTTTATTGATTTCCACATAAATACTGTCACAGAATCCTGCCAATGCTTCATCTACGGAATTATCAACAATCTCATAGACAAGATGATGCAATCCTCTTGCAGATGTGCTTCCGATATACATACCGGGCCTTTTTCTTACAGCCTCAAGTCCTTCCAATATCTGAATTTCATCTGCACCATACTCATGCTGTACCTTTTCTGTACTCATAATATCCTCCTAGTTCTCCATTGTCACATGCCCCTGATGGACATGAAATACTTTATTAACAGAAAAACGCTTATTTACAAATTCATCTACTCCTGTACATGTAATCAAAGTCTGAATATCATTTATACTTTCTAATAAATAGTTTTGCCTGTATTTATCCAGTTCAGACAAAACATCATCAAGAAGGAGTACAGGGGTATCCTTTACAGACATTTTTACCAGTTCAATCTCTGAAAGCTTCAAAGAAAGAGCTGCCGTCCTTTGCTGTCCCTGCGATCCAAACTTACGTATATCTATTCCGTTTGTTACAAAACATATATCATCTCTGTGGGGACCGCATGTGGTACTTTTCATACGCATATCTCTTTCCCTGTATTTTTTCAACGAATCCAAAAGAGACATTTCTCCTGTATCAGGCTCATATGAAACCTCTATTTTTTCTGTATTTCCGGTTAATCTACAGTGAATATCTGAAATAATTTCATTAACCTGGTTAATAAATTTATTTCTTGTTTCTATTAATTTTTCGCCATATTCTGCAAGCTGGATATCCCATATATCCAATGTATCCAGAAGTCCTTTTTCTGTATGTTCCTGTCTTACTATATCTTTCAGCAAGTGATTTCTCTGGTTTATAATACGGTTATAATTAGATAAATTACTAAGATATACTTTGTCAAGCTGTGAAAGCTCCAGATCGATAAATCTTCTTCTCTCTGAAGGACCGTTTTTTATAATATTTAAATCTTCCGGTGAGAAAAAAACAATATTTACAATACCAAACAATTCGCTGGCTTTTTTGATAGGCATTTTATTTATGGCAATTCCCTTGGGACTGTTCTTTTTCAGATGAATATCAATTTGATAAATAATTCCTCTTTTTTCGATAAATGCTTCAATATGCGCTTCATCCTGTCCGAAAAGAATCATGTCTCTGTCTTTTGTACCTCTGTGGGACTTTGTTGTCCCGCACAGGTAGACAGATTCCAGTATATTTGTTTTTCCCTGGGCATTATTTCCATAAAAAATATTAGTAGAATCATCAAAATCCAGATTCAGAATATCATAATTTCTGAAATTCTTGAGTTTCAAAGATTTAATCTTCAATTTTTATCTCTTCCCCGTTATAAGTAACAATATCTCCGGCATACAGCTTTCTGCCCCGTCTTGTATCGGTTTCACCATTTACCTTAACAAGGCCGTCCTGGATCACTTCTTTTGCTTCTACACCGGATTCTACAAGCCCGGCCGCCTTAAGCGCCTGTCCCAGCTTGATAAATTCATCCCTTAAATGTACAGACTGCATTTTTTATTCTCCTCTTCCCTTAAATCGCATTAAAATTTACAGGAAGAATCAGATAAATATAATTTTCTGCTTCATCCTTAATAAAACATGGCGCCTTTGCATTCATAAGATAAAGATCCACTTCCTCATCATCGATTACTCTTAAAGCATCGATCAAAAATTTAGGATTAAATCCGATCATAAGATCCTTTCCTTCTTTATGGATCATAATATCTTCATTCATAGAGCCCAGCTGTGATTTGATCCGAAGTTCCATAACTTCGTCACCAATATTAATAATAATTGGTTTTTTATCCCCTTCTTTTACAAGAAGAGTAGCTCTGTCAATACAATTCAAAAGCTCTCTTTTATTGATCCTTACCTTTGTTTCATAATCACTGGAAAGCATCTGATCGATCTTGAAGTATTCTCCTTCGATCAGTCTGGAAACAACAATAGTATTATCAAACTCAAATACAATATGATTATTTGTAAAGTACATACATACTTCACTTTCAGCTTCACCGGAAAGAATCTTACTGATCTCGATTAATGTTTTTCCGGGAACAACAATCTTTCTGTCTTCGCAAGGCTCTTTTAATTCAATTTTACGAATAGAAATACGATGGCCGTCCAAAGATACCACTCTTAAAATTCCATTCTGTATTTCAAACAATTCTCCTGTCATCAGTTTATTGCTTTCATTATCAGCAATAGAAAAAATGGTCTGTCTGATCACTTCTTTTAATGTAAACTGTGAAATTGTAACAGTCTCATTTTTTTCGATAATAGGAAGATAAGAAAAGTCATCTCCTGATTTACCGGAAATATCAAATTTAGCTTTCTCACAGGTAATTGTCATCTGAAGATTGTTATCTGTCTCAATCACAATTTCATTATCAGGAAGCTTTCTTACAATCTCTGAAAAGATTTTTGCATCAATGGCAATCATGCCATGTTCTATAATTTCTCCTTCTATCTCTGTCTGAATACCAAGTTCCATATCGTTGGCTGTAAGTCTTATGATATCCATAGTGGCATCGATAAGGATACATTCCAGAATAGGCATTGTTGTTTTAGAAGGAACTGCTTTAGATACAATACTGACTCCTTTTACGAGATTTGATTTATTGCATATGATTTTCATAGCTGTGTATAACTCCTTTCACACGCGAAGTAAATAAAAATATATATTATAATTTCGTCTTATTCTTAGTAGGGCTTTTGATAAGGTGGAAAACCCCTCTAAGGCTTTGTATTCAGGGATTTGTCACTTTAAAAAGTATGTGGAAACCATTTTATTTCCATGTGGAACTGATTTGGAAAACTCTGTTCATGTTACAGACAAAAAAGAAATCAAAATGTTAATCCCCAGCTTGTCCACATAGTTATAAACAAGCTTTCCACGAAAGATTCCAAGCCTTTATAAAGGATTGATCTTCTTTTTAATGATATCTATTGTATTGTTAAGTGTTTCATTTTCTTCTATTTCAGATTTTATTTTATTTACGCCATGATTGATGGTGGAATGATCTTTTCCTCCAAGAATAATACCGATAACTTTCAATGATGTATCTGTCATGCTTCTGCAAAGATACATGAAAATCTGCCTTGGAACAGCAATTTCAGCATTTCTTTTATTGCTTTTTAAATCATCTATTGATATGCCGAAATGTTCAGATACGGTATCAAGAATAAGTTCCGGCGTTACTTCCCGCTGATTTTTGGAAGAAATGATATCCTTGAGAGCTTCTGCTGCAAGAGTGATATCAATTTCCCGCTGATTATTTTCCAGTTTGTAAAGCGCAATCAGTTTATTAAGAGATCCTTCCAGTTCACGTATATTTGTTTTTACATTTGATGCAATATACTCCAGAACATCGGCCGGAATGTTATACTTCTGTAAGGAATCCATTTCAATCTTTTTCTGAAGGATTGCCATTCTTGTCTCATAATCAGGAGTAGATATATCGGCAATCAGCCCCCATTCAAACCGGGTACGAAGTCTTGCCTCCAGCGTTTCAATATCCTTGGGAGGACGGTCACT
The DNA here is from genome assembly GCF_030296775.1 of Claveliimonas bilis. NCBI lineage: Bacteria > Bacillati > Bacillota > Clostridia > Lachnospirales > Lachnospiraceae > Claveliimonas > Claveliimonas bilis. Next base: position 126,710 of record NZ_AP027742.1, read on the forward strand.
GGAAATAATGATCTGTTTCCCGGCTGTATGTAAATGGTTGAAAGTGTGGAAAAATTCTTCCTGGGTACTTTCTTTTCCAATAATAAACTGAATATCATCAATAAGCAGAACGTCATTATTTCTATACTTATCACGAAAATCCGCCATAGAAGTTTCCTTTGGATTTTTCAGTGCGTGGATCAGTTCATTGGTGAAAGTTTCGCTCGTCACATACAGAACTTTTTTCTTTGGATTTTTTTCCAAAATAAAATGAGCAACGGAATGCATCAGATGAGTCTTCCCAAGTCCTACACCTCCGTAAAGGAAAAGGGGATTGTAAACTTCACCGGGAGATTCCGCTACCGCAAGAGAAGCAGCATGTGCAAAGCTGTTGTTTCCACCTACAACGAAAGTATCAAAAGTATATTTCGGATTCAGACCTGCCTTTTGTGCAGCTGATTTTGTTTTCTTTTTTTCAGAAGTTTTGGAGGCCATCTCCATAATTTCCTCTAATTGTTCATCGTCCTCAGAAATGAATACCACCTCGTATTCTTTTTCCGTAATTTCTGCAATAGAAACGGTAAGAGGAAGTCTGTACTTTTTATCAATATATTCGACGCTGGCATTCATATTGACAAGAATAAATACCGTGTTGTCTACTACTTTATAAACCCTCAGAGGTTTTATCCAGGTATTAAAGGAAACATTGGATAATTCATGTTCAATCCTTAAATGTTCAATGATTTCCTGCCATTTTTCTTCTACGATGTTCATTACAATTAACTCCTAATCTATCTGCATTTCAGGCATTTTATAACAAAAACCACTCCCTTATATTCTACATCAAAACGGATATTTAAGCAATGAAAAAAGCTTGTGGATAACTTTTTGAAAATCAAATCTGTGTAAAATAAAGGATTTGGAAGATAAAAAAAATCAAAATTAACATATTATCCACAAAAAAATTAAAAGATATCCACAAACTGTTGATAACTTTACTTCCTATTTATATATACAAATTTTTCAAAATCGTCGGTTTTGCTTGACTTGCGGGGCTTTTTTGCATATAATCAAAACGATGTCTTTTAGAAATAAGCGGGAGTATTCCTGTGTAAAATATAAGGGAGGTGGATATCAATGAAAATGACATTCCAGCCAAAAAAGAGACAAAGAGCTAAGGTTCATGGTTTTAGATCAAGAATGAGCACAGCAGGCGGAAGAAAAGTTCTTGCTGCAAGAAGAGCAAAAGGAAGAAAGAGATTATCAGCGTAGGCCGCATATTTGTGGCCTTTTCTTCTCTTCTTAATTTTATAAGGAAAGTTTTTGAACTTCCCAGCTAAAAAAAGGGATCATAATATGAATTTTTCCGAATCATTAAAGAAGAATAAAGATTTTCAGTACGTTTATAAAAATGGAAGATCAAATGCCAACAGATATCTGGTTATGTATGTTATTGATAATTGTACGGAAAAAAACAGAATTGGAATTTCAGTGAGTAAGAAAGTTGGCAACAGTATAGTAAGACATCGTTTAACAAGATTGATACGTGAAAGTTACCGTTTGAATGAAGATATGTTTCTAAGAGGAAAGGACATTGTAGTTATAGCAAGAGCAGGATCGAAAGGGAAAAGCTTTAAGGAAATCGAGAGTGCTCTCCTGCATCTTTCCCGTCTTCATAAAATGGTACCCTCCTAGAAAATAAGAGAGGGTAATATAGATTCAGTAAATGGAGTGAAAGACATGAAAAAGTTTTTGATAGGTCTTGTGAGATTTTATCAAAAATATCTTTCAGGAATGAAAGGATATTCTACCTGTATTTATTTTCCCACCTGTTCGCAGTATGCAATAGAAGCTTTGGAAAAATACGGAGCCCTCAAAGGAGGTCTTCTGGCAGTATGGAGGATCCTTCGCTGTAATCCATTTGCAAAAGGAGGATACGACCCGGTTCCATAGAATGATGGAAAGAGAGGTTGTAAAACGAATGACCATAAACGGAGGATAAGTAAATATGGAAGGTGTTGTGTTGACAGCAGCAAATTGGCCTATTGTCGGACAGATTGCATGGCTTTTGGGAAAGGTCATGAATGTTATCTATACGGTCTTAGATAATATTCTTCCTTCAGATGTAGGTCTGGTGGGATTATCAATTATTTTATATACTATTATTGTTTATATGATCATGATGCCGCTCACGATCAAACAGCAGAGAACGTCAAAAATGACAAGCGTTATGAATCCTGAGCTGACAGCAATAAGAAAGAAATATCAGAATAAAAGAGATCAGGCGTCACAGCTGAAAATGAATGAAGAAATGCAGCAGGTGTATGATAAATATGGAACATCCATGACAGGCGGATGTCTGACTATGGCGATCCAGATGGTTCTTCTGTTTGCATTGTATCCTGTTGTTTATGATATGGAAAGTTATGTTCCGGCAATCAAAAATGCAGCTGGTGATGTGCAGAAATTCCTTACTATTCCGGATCTGTCTCTTTCACCGATGCAGATGTTTTCTGAAAGAGCAGAAATAAGCAGTCAGTTTGGAGTTTCATCAGTAATTCTCATTGTAACGGCAATTGCACTTCCTGCCCTTTCTGTTCTGACACAGTATTTAAGTATGAGACTTTCACAGGCTATTTCAGGACAGGCAATGGATAAAGATAATCCAATGGCAGGAACAATGAAAACAATGAATATCACGATGCCGCTTATGTCATTGTTCTTTGTTATATCCCTGCCGGCAGGTCTTGGTATTTACTGGATCATCAGTGCAGTAGTACGTTGTATCCAGCAGGTGATCATTAACAGTCATCTGAAGAAAATGTCAGTGGAAGAACTGATTGAAAAAAATAAAGAAAAAGCTGAAAAGAAACGTGAAAAACGTGGAGAAAAGGCAGAAAAAATAAATGCCATGGCTCAGACAAATGCAAGAAGCATCCAGACAAAAGCAAAGACTTCAGTTATCAGTGATAAAGAAAAAGAAGAAAAACTGAAAAAAGCGGAAGAAAACAAGAAAAACGCAAAGGCAGGAAGTCTTGCTTCCAAAGCAAATCTTGTAAAGAATTATAACGAAAATAAATAAGAAATTCAGAAATGATCTTTTACAGGTTATTTTTGAGAAAATGTAGGGAGGGACATACTATGGATGAAATCACAGTATCTGCAAAAACACTTGATGATGCAATTACGGAAGCCTTGATCCAGCTTGGAGTAACAAGTGATCAGTTAGAGTACGATATTATCGAAAAAGGCAGTGCAGGATTTTTAGGGATTGGAATGAAGCAGGCTGTAATCAAAGCCAGAAGAAAACCTGAGAAAGAAAAAGAAGAAGAATTGTTGGAAGAAAGCATGGAAGAACTGGTAAAAGAAGCTGTTCCGTCCAATATTGATCTCGAAGTAGAAGAAGAGAAAGAACCTGTAAAAACAATCAAAAAGGAAACAAAGAAAGAAATAAAAAAAGATACTAAGAAAGCAGAAACTGAACTTGCCAAGGTAGAAGAAGGTACGATCAAAGAATGTGAGAAATTTCTTCAGAATGTACTTAATTCAATGGGCATGGAAGTAGAGATTCAATCATCCATTGATGAAGAAGGAGCCCTTAATATTGATATGAAGGGCGATAATATGGGAATCCTCATTGGAAAAAGAGGACAGACTCTGGATGCCCTCCAATATTTGACAAACAGAGTAGCAAATAAGATGCAGGCAGGATATGTGAGAGTAAAGCTTGATACAGAAGATTACAGAAGAAGAAGAAAAGAAACTCTTGAAAATCTTGCAAGAAATATTGCACACAAAGTAAAACGAACAAGAAAAGCAGTTTCACTTGAACCGATGAATCCATATGAAAGAAGGATCATCCACTCTGCTTTGCAGGCGGATAAGCATGTAACAACACACAGTGAAGGAGAAGAGCCGTATCGCCGCGTAGTTGTAACACCAGTGAGAAAGTAAAGGGGCAGGGGTTGTAAAACCCCTGCTTTTTTATTCAATAGGAAACTTCGTTCTTCAAATAGGAAGATTTATTTGTTTCAATAATATAGGAGAAGATTGAGTATGGAAAATAATCATACGATTGCAGCGATATCTACGGCTATGGCAGAGTCTGGAATCGGGATCGTAAGAATGAGCGGAGAAGAGGCTTTTGCGATTGCCGATAAAATATATAAAAATAAAAAAGGAAAAAGGCTGTCTGATCAGAAAACTCATACGATTCATTACGGGTTTATTGAAGAAGAGGGAAAAGTAATAGATGAAGTTCTCGTTATGCTGATGAGAGGTCCCCATACTTTTACCGGAGAAGATACAGTAGAGATAGATTGTCACGGCGGCGTTTATGTTGTAAAAAAGATTCTGGAAGCCTGTATAAGAAATGGAGCCAGACCGGCACAGCCAGGAGAATTTACAAAGAGAGCATTTTTAAATGGAAAGATGGACTTGTCACAGGCAGAGGCAGTCATTGATGTCATACAGTCACAAAATGATTATGCATTAAAAAGTTCACTTAAGCAGCTTCGGGGAAGCGTAAAAGAAAAGATAAGTGACTTAAGAAATAAAATTATTTACCACACTGCATTTATAGAGTCTGCTTTAGATGATCCTGAACATATCAGTATTGATGGATATGGAAATGTTTTAAAAAAGGAAACAAAAGAAATTATTGAAGAAATAGAAACTCTTTTAAAAACTGCAGACGATGGAAGGATTATCCGGGAAGGGATCAATACAGTTATTCTTGGTAAACCGAATGCAGGAAAATCTTCTCTGTTAAATGTACTGCTTGGAGAAGAAAGGGCAATTGTAACCGAAATTGCCGGAACAACAAGAGATATTCTTCAGGAAACGATTAATCTCCAGGGAATTTCCCTGAATATTATTGATACTGCCGGAATCAGGAATACAGACGATAAAGTAGAAAAAATAGGAGTGGACAAGGCAAAAGATTATGCAAAAGAGGCGGATCTTATTATTTATGTAGTTGACTCTTCCAATGATTTAGATGAAAATGATTATGAGATCATGAAATTTATTCAGGGGAAAAAATCAATCCTTCTTTTAAATAAGTCAGATCTGGAAAGAAAAGTAACAAAAGAAGAAATCAAAAAAATATGTAAGGAGTATAACATTGAAAATATTCCTGTAATTGAAATTTCAGCAAAAGAAGAAAAAGGGATAGATCGGCTGGAAGAAATCGTGAAAGAGATGTTTTATCATGGTGAAATTTCATTTAATAATGAAATCTATATTACAAATATCCGTCATAAAACAGCTTTGGAACGTGCAAAAGACAGTTTGATGAAAGTGATAGAAAGTATAGAGAATGATATGCCGGAAGACTTTTATTCAATTGATCTTATGGATGCTTATGAAACTCTGGGCAGTATTACAGGAGAGATGGTAGGAGAGGATTTGGTAAATGAAATTTTCAGCAAATTCTGTATGGGAAAGTAAAGATAAATATGATGTAGCTGTCATAGGGGCAGGTCATGCAGGATGTGAGGCAGCTTTGGCATGTGCGAGACTGGGATTTAAAACTCTTGTTTTTACCGTAAGTGTAGACAGTATTGCACTGATGCCCTGTAATCCAAATATAGGAGGAACTTCCAAAGGACATCTTGTAAGAGAAGTGGATGCTCTTGGAGGAGAAATGGGAAAAGTAATAGACAGGACATTTATCCAGTCAAAAATGCTGAACAGATCAAAAGGACCGGCAGTACATTCCTTGAGAGCACAGGCAGATAAAGCATGTTACAGCAGGACAATGCGTCAGGTTTTGGAAAATCAGGAAAATCTGGAAATAAAACAGACAGAAGTTGTAAATATTCTCACAGAAGATATAGAGACACCAGGCGCTGAAAAAAAGAAAAAAGTTATTGGTGTGCAGATTTATTCAGGAGGAATTTACCGCTGTCAGGCAGTTATTCTATGTACAGGAACTTATCTGAAGTCAAGATGTATTTATGGAGATGTAAGTATGAATACCGGGCCAAACGGACTTCAGGCTGCCAATTATCTTACAGACTGCTTAAAAGAGCTTGGAATCAAGATGTATAGGTTTAAGACAGGAACACCTGCCAGAATAGACAAGAATACAGTAGATTTCAGTAAAATGGAAGAACAGACAGGTGATGAAAGAATCGTTCCTTTTTCTTTTACTACAGATCCGGAAAGTATACAAAAGGAACAGGTTTCCTGCTGGCTGACTTATACCAATGAAAAGACGCATGAAATTATCCGGCAGAATCTGGATCGTTCTCCGCTGTTTTCAGGTATGATAGAGGGAACAGGGCCAAGGTACTGTCCTTCTATTGAAGATAAAGTTGTAAAATTTGCAGATAAGAACCGGCACCAGGTATTTATTGAGCCGGAAGGACTGGAAACAAATGAAATGTATATTGGAGGAATGTCCAGTTCTCTTCCGGAAGATGTGCAGTATGCCATGTACCGTACAGTTCCCGGACTTGAAAATGTAAGAATTGTAAGAAATGCATATGCAATTGAGTATGACTGCATTGATGCAAGACAACTGTGGCCTACACTGGAATTTAAGAAAATTGACGGACTTTTCAGCGGAGGACAGTTTAATGGAAGTTCCGGATATGAAGAGGCGGCGGCACAGGGACTGATAGCAGGAATTAATGCAGCAAGAAAACTTCAAGAGAAAGAACCTCTGGTTCTTGACCGTTCAGAAGCTTATATAGGAGTTTTAATTGATGATCTGGTGACAAAAGAAAGTCACGAACCTTACAGGATGATGACTTCAAGAGCAGAATACAGGCTTTTGTTAAGACAGGATAATGCGGATCAAAGGCTGACTGAAAAGGGATATGAAGTAGGTCTTATCACAGAAGAAAGATATCAAAGACTTCTCTATAAGGAAAAGCTGATCGAAGAAGAGATTGAGAGATTAAAAAAAGTACATGTCGGTACTGAAAAGAAAGTGCAGGAAATCTTGCAAAAATATAATAGCACTCCTCTTAATTCCGGCATTTCTCTTGCAGAATTAGTCAGGCGTCCGGAACTTTCCTATGAATGTCTTGAAGAGATTGATAAAGATCGTCCGGAATTTCCGAATGACCTGAAAGAAGAAGTGTGGGAACAAGTTAACATAAATATTAAATATGAAGGTTATATATCCAGGCAAAAGAAGCAGGTAGAGCAATTTAAAAAACTTGAAAATAAAAAAATACCGGCAAATATTGATTATGATAGTATAAAGAGTTTAAGAATAGAAGCTCTGCAGAAATTAAAGGAGTACCGTCCGGTATCAATCGGGCAGGCCTCCAGAATATCAGGTGTTTCGCCGGCAGATATTTCAGTTCTTCTTGTATATATGGAACAATACAGAAACCGGGAGTAAATTATGAGTAAAATATTTGAAAAGAGAGCAGCTGATCTTGGCATTATACTTTCTGATGAAATGAAGAGACAATTTTCAAAATATTATGAAATGCTTGTTGAGTGGAATAAGGTGATGAACCTTACGGGAATTACAGAATACGAAGAAGTTTATGAAAAGCATTTTCTTGACAGTATTTGTATTGTAAAGGCATTTTCAGAAAAGAATATCTTCTTGTCTGATACAACAAAAAAGGTAATTGATATCGGAACAGGAGCAGGGTTTCCGGGGATTCCTTTAAAGATTGTTTTTCCTGATATGGATATTACACTTCTGGATTCCCTGAATAAGAGAATTAATTTCTTAAATGCAGTAATTGAAGAGCTTGGTCTTTCCGGAATCGATACTATTCACGGGAGAGCAGAGGATTATGCGAAAAATCAACAACACAGAGAGAAATATGATCTATGCGTCTCCAGAGCTGTTGCCAATCTATCCACTTTATCAGAATACTGTGTCCCATTCTTAAAAAGGGGAGGATATTTTATATCCTATAAATCAGGAGAAGTAGATGAAGAATTAAAGGATGCAGAAAAAGCACTGTCGCTTCTTGGTGGAAAAGCAGAAAAAGTAGTGAAATTTAAGATTCCGGAAACAGATATTGGACGATCTTTTGTTATAATAAATAAGATAAAAAGTACGCCGGGAAAATATCCCAGAAAAGCAGGTCTTCCGTCAAAAGAACCGCTGCATTAAGCAGCGGTTCTTTTATTTCAGATCAGAGATATTTCATGTTTACTCTTCTGTCGGATCATCAAGATAAATATTGATTTGTTCCAAAATACCTGAAGGATCTTCAAGCTGCGGAAGATATGATGTCTTATCTATAGAAGTGATTTCAATGGAAGGAAGTATATCTTTATATTTTGAAGCAGTTTCAAGATACTTTTCCTTACTTCCGGTAATGATAAATATGCTGTTGTTCAAATTTTCAAGATATAATTTAATATTGGAAGTCAGATATCTTCCGGAAATACTTGCAAACAGATTTTTGGATTCAGCATTTCCGATATGAGCAGCTTCGTAATAAACCTTAGTATCTCTTTCAGATATGTTGTTTTTATCATAGAAATATTCGGTACAAAACAGATTTTCTATGGTTTTTCTTTGAGTAAGGATGTTATATAAAAGTGTTCCGATAAGAGGAAGCTGAATTAATTTGGTCAAAATTTTAGTTTTGCTATTAGGTATATGCGCAGATGTCTGTATATCAGATGGATTTATCATAATAATCCGATCTATAATATCATGGTCATTCTGACAAGATCCTAAAATAAAAGAAGAAGATTCTCCTGTAACAATAACATCTGTTTTACTTTTTATAACATTTTTAATAAAATCAGTGATCATTTGTACATAGAGAAAATTTGTATAGGTAAGAGCAGGCTTATCTGATCTTCCACATCCAAGCAGATCCAAAGCATATACAGTTCTGGTTTTTGATAATTCATCTATCATATAGCTCCATTCATAAGAAGAACTGTATGAGGAGAGATCATGTATTAGTAAAATAGGTTTTCCATTTCCGGCTTTTCGATAAAAAATCTTACCGAATTTCCATTCGTAGTAGTTTTCGGGTGTATGACTTAACAGATTGTCCAGGGTGGCAGAAACGTAAATTGCTTTATTTATCAGATGTATACCAATTGCAGTTGTTCCGGCAAGAATAGTTGTGATTGTAAGATTCTTTTTCCAGCTCATATTTATTCTCCCTTCTTTTTTATAATTATCATCCGCCTATATGTTTATATATACTGAATGAGTTATAAATATTTTATCATAAATAGGAGTATAACTAAAGAGTTTTTGAAAAATGTTTCACGTGAAACATCTTAAAGGAATGGTTTTATTTTTTAATAGAAAATATGTCTTAAAAATATTTGATTTGTTTCTACAAAAATATAGAGCGTATTGTCCCCTTGTACACCGACGCTGTCGATAAAAAATAAATTTTTCTCTTTTCATATTTGTATTTTAATAGTGGAGAGATTTAAACTTTTTAAGGCGGATAATTAAAAAGTACCAGCTATACCTTAAATAAAGATAATAATGTAAAGTACAGAATAGCAAAGATTAATATATATTTTTTATAGAGGGAGAAAATTAAGATAATATTGTAGAAGTGAAAAAGAAAGTACGAACGTATACAAAAAAGTAAATGTTTCACGTGAAACATTTATGAAAAACAGAAAAAATATGTTTCACGTGAAACATAATGTAGATAATAGCAAAAAAAGATGTTATACTAATAACTATCATGAGAAAGGTGAGTATAAAAAATGGGAAGAATTATAGCGATTGCTAACCAAAAAGGTGGAGTTGGAAAAACGACTACGGCAATTAATCTTTCGGCATGTCTGGCGGAAAAAGGAAAAAAAGTACTTTCCATTGATATGGATCCACAGGGAAACATGACGAGTGGATTAGGAGTCAGTAAAGATGAAGTTGAAAAGACAGTTTATGATCTGATTATTGGCGAAGCAGAAATAGAAGATATTATCTGCCGGGAAGTATCTGAAAATCTGGATATTCTTCCAACAAATATAGATCTGTCTGCAGCGGAAATAGAATTAATAGGAATTGATGATAAAGAGTATATTATAAAGAAAGAAGTGGAAAAAATCAGAGATAATTATGATTTTATTATTATTGATTGTCCTCCATCATTAAGTATGCTGACCATTAATGCTATGACAACGGCAGATTCTGTTTTGGTTCCAATTCAGTGTGAATATTACGCTTTGGAAGGTTTAAGCCAGTTAATACATACCATTGAACTGGTTCAGGAAAGATTAAATCCAGTTTTATCTATAGAAGGAGTTGTTTTTACAATGTATGATGCAAGAACAAATCTTTCGCTGCAAGTAGTAGAAAATGTCAAAGATAATCTGAATCAGAATATTTACAAAACCATTATTCCCAGAAATATACGTCTGGCAGAAGCTCCAAGTTACGGAATGCCTATCAATCAATATGATTCAAAATCAGCGGGAGCAGAAAGCTATAGATTATTGGCAGATGAAGTGATCAATAAATAGTGGAGGGAAAAATATGGCGGTAAAAAAGAAAGGTTTAGGAAAAGGACTTGACAGTCTCATTCCAGATAACAGGTCATCAAAAGCATCAGAAAAACCGGAAAAAAAGGAGCCTTCACATGTTGAAGAAATGAAAACCGGTGAACAGATGATGAAAATAAATATGGTAGAGCCAAACAGAGAGCAGCCGCGAAGAAATTTTGAAGAGGATGCCCTTCTGGAACTTGCTGATTCTATCAAACAATTTGGGGTTCTTCAGCCTCTTATTGTGAGAAAAAGAAATGATTATTATGAAATTATTGCCGGTGAGAGAAGATGGAGAGCTGCTAAAATAGCAGGGATTAAAGAAGTTCCTGTTATCATTAAGGACTATAATGAACAGGAAGTCGTAGAAATTGCTCTCATTGAAAATATTCAAAGAGAAAATTTAAATCCGATTGAAGAAGCAATGGCTTTTAAAAAGCTTCTGGAAGAATATCACCTGAAACAGGATGAGGTAGCTGAAAGAGTTTCAAAAAGCAGGACAGCAGTTACCAATTCTATGAGACTTCTGAAACTTAATGAAAAAGTTCAGCAGATGATTATTGATGATATGATCAGTACAGGACATGCAAGAGCACTTCTCGCTATTGATGATCTGGAACAACAGTATATTCTCGCAAATAAAATCTTTGATGAAAAACTGAGTGTAAGAGAGACTGAAAAGTTGATCAAGGAATTGAAAAATCCTAAAAAGGCAAAAGAGAAGAAAAAAGTAGAAAATTCTTTTATTTATACAGATTTAGAAGATAAAATGAAAGAAGTGTTCGGTACAAAAGTACATGTTGCAGTGAAAGGAAAGGGAAAGGGAAAAATAGAAATAGAATATTATTCGGATGATGAATTAGAACGTATGTTCGATATGATTATGTCCATAAGAAAGGAAGAATAGATTTAATGGAAAGTACAATATTATCAAGATTGGGAATAGATCCTGCATTTATATTTTTATTTCTGATCATTTTAATTATTGCTCTGTTCGCTTTATATGTAAATGTAAGTATGAAATATGACAGACTAAAAAACAGCTACAACTCGTTTATGAGAGGAAAAGATGGCAAAACTTTAGAAGAAAGTATCCTTTCAAAATTTTCGGAAATTGATGGTCTTGCTAAACTGACAAAACAGAACAGACAGGATGTAAAAGATATATACCGAAAGATGGAAAAAGACTTTAAAAAGCTGGGTATAGTGAAATATGACGCCTTCAATGAAATGGGCGGAAAATTAAGTTTTGCACTTGCAATGCTGGATGGAAATAACAGTGGATGGGTAATTAATGCTATGCATAGCCGAGAAGGATGTTATACTTATATAAAGGAAATTGTAAAGGGAGAAAGTTATGTAGAACTTGCAGAAGAAGAAGCAGAAGCTTTGGACCGTGCAATTTTCAGTGAAGTATATAACATGGATGTAAAAGAAACAAAGAAACGGCCAGGCGGAAAAGGCAGCGCAACCGGAAGGATGAATGCAACAGGCAAAATCGGAGCAACCGGAAAAATAAATACAACAGGTAAAATTGGTGCAACAAGTAAAATTAATATAAAGGATGAGGTGTAAAAGATGTTAGATATCAAATTTGTGAGAAATAATCCGGAAGTAGTAAAGGAAAACATTAAAAAGAAATTTCAGGATGAAAAGCTTCCCCTTGTAGATGAAGTATTAGAGCTTGATAAGAAAAACAGAGACATCAAGCAGGAGGTTGAGGTACTTCGTGCAGAGAGAAATAAGATTTCCAAAGAAATCGGCGCATGTATGGCACAGGGTAAAAAGGATGAAGCAGAAGAATTAAAGAAAAAAGTTCAGGCAAATGCTGACAGAGTGGAAAGCCTTTCTAATGAAGAAAAGGATGTAGAAGCAAAGATCAAAAAGATTATGATGACAATTCCGAATATCATTGATCCTTCTGTACCGATCGGAAAAGATGACAGCGAAAACGTTGAGATTGAAAAATTCGGAGAACCTGTTGTACCGGATTTTGAGATTCCATATCACACAGAAATAATGGAAAGCTTTAATGGAATTGACCTGGAGAGTGCAGGAAGAGTTGCAGGAAACGGATTCTATTATCTGATGGGAGACATTGCAAGACTGCATTCTGCTGTACTGGCTTATGCAAGAGATTTCATGATCAACAGAGGATTTACTTACTGCATTCCTCCGTTTATGATCAGAAGCAATGTAGTAACCGGAGTTATGAGCTTTGCAGAGATGGATTCCATGATGTATAAGATCGAGGGAGAAGATCTGTATCTGATCGGAACAAGCGAGCACTCCATGATCGGAAAATTTATCGACACAATGCTGGATGAAAGCACACTTCCGCAGACACTGACATCTTATTCACCATGTTTCAGAAAAGAAAAAGGAGCTCACGGAATCGAGGAAAGAGGAGTTTACCGTATTCACCAGTTTGAAAAACAGGAAATGATCGTTGTATGTAAACCGGAAGAAAGTATGGTATGGTATGATAAATTGTGGCAGAATACAGTAGACCTGTTCCGTTCTCTTGACATTCCGGTACGTACACTGGAATGCTGTTCAGGAGATCTGGCAGACCTGAAAGTAAAATCCTGTGATGTGGAGGCATGGTCCCCGAGACAGAAGAAATATTTTGAAGTAGGAAGCTGCTCTAATCTTGGAGATGCACAGGCAAGAAGACTTGGCATCCGTGTAAAAGGAGCAGAAGGCAAATATTTTGCCCATACTCTGAATAATACTGTAGTAGCACCTCCGAGAATGTTAATTGCATTCCTGGAAAATAATCTGCAGGCAGACGGATCTGTGAAGATTCCGGAGGTACTGCGTCCATATATGGGTGGAATGGAAAAAATAGAAAAGAAAAAATAAATCCTTGTAGACAATGATTCAGGAAAGAAGCCGATGCATAAATATTTAAAAGCAATAGGATATGGAAATATTTCAACAAGAAAAAAGCTGAATACCTTTTTAAAAGAAATGGAAGAGCATTATTCCAGTCATGAGCTGATATCAGTAGAGACAGAATCCGATTTCTGCGAATACCAGAAAGAGTGCGGAGCAGGAATCGGAGTGGCGCTCTGCGGAGATATGGATATGGAGGAAAATTTTTTCAGACAGTATTATTATCCATATTTTATCGGAAGCGGGATTTCTTCTTATGCTGATATCAGTGTGGAAAAAAGAATGGACAGGGAAGCATATGTAGGCATATGTGAAGATGTAAAAGTAGGGATCAGCCTTATTTTTCATCTTCAGAATGTGTTGGAATATATGAAAGAGAATCAGCTTTCAGGCGGAAGCATGAAATTCGGATCTGTCACTTTGTCCGGTCTTTGTAATTCCGGTACAGTTCTTTTTCCTGTTCTGAAAACAAAAGAGCTGGAGAAACGGAGCAGGGAAGAATCAAGAAACAGAATGATGCTTTTAAGCGCTGCAAGAAATGGGGATCAGACAGCAATGGAAAGCCTGACTCTGGATGATATTGATATTTATTCCAAAGTTTCAAAACGTCTTGTAACAGAAGATGTATTCAGTATTGTGGATACATATTTTATGCCCTATGGAGTGGAATGCGACAGATATTCTATTCTGGGAGAAATATTGGAACTGCATACAATTGAAAATGAAGAAACAAGAGAAGAACTGTATGTGATGAAACTTGATGTCAATGAACTGCAGTTTGATGTGTGCGTGCCTGTAAAGGAAGTGCTGGGAGAACCTGCAGTTGGAAGAAGATTTAAAGCAAATATGTGGCTTCAGGGAAGAATTAACTTTTAGTTTAGGACGGGATTTTTTATCCCGTCTTAATTTAAAATAAGGGTATCTACTTCAAAAAATGATTGATTTTATATCTGCAAAATGCTAAACTATACTAGTACGGCAGTTATTATGAAATGATAACTGGGACATTATTTTAATAAGTCGCTATAGCTCAGCTGGATAGAGCGACCGCCTCCTAAGCGGTAGGCCGGAGGTTCAAATCCTCTTAGCGACGCTTACAAAAAAAGCCGAAAACACTGATTTTTCAAGATTTTCGGCTTTTTTCATATTTTTTCGGGAAAAGTTGAACTTATAGAAAGAGCAAACTTATGGGAAAAATAGGTCATGGAAAGATTTGGCAGACAGGGGATCAGTTCCCTGTCTGTCTGTTTTTTAAGATTCTCCATAGTGTGCTGCGGCTGATTCCGAGCCGGCGAGAAGTTTTCTCTTTGCTGCCGTTTTCCTCTTTGAGAACCATCTGAATAATCTGATAATTGATTTCTTCCATAGTCTGGGAGAGATCCAGATTAATGGGAACCTGAGTTGCGGAAAGATTAAGTTCCTGATCAAGCATATACTTCACATTCTGATAAGATATATATGGCGTCTGGGTGATAACTGCCAGTTCCCGGAGAATATGGCGAAGTTGATTCAGATTTTGCGGCCAGGAAAAATTTGTCATTAGCTCCATGGCTTCCGACTCTACCCCGATGATCTGCCTGCCCAGATGGACGTTGAGCCGGTGCAGGTATAGAGCGACAATGCTGGGAATTTCTTCTTTTCGTTCCCGCAAAGGTGGAAGCTTTAGTGTGAGACAGGAGAAATGATTTTCCAGGTAAGTTCTGCAGGTTTTTGTGTTTGGGTACTGTCTGGTATTCAAAACAAGGGAGAATATCAGACGGTTCCGGTTGGCCAGACCGGCATTATCCAGATAGGCAAAAAGTTTATTGGCCTGTTCCTCGCTCAATGCCCCTGGATTCTTAATGTAAATTGTGGTGTGCAGAGTGTTCAACGGGGAATTTTCACTGGAAAGGAGGGTATTCCATTTACGTTCGTTTATCAGCTCACAGTCGATGGTATAAAAAGGTGCATGGCAAAATGGACCGTTTTCGTAAAGAAGCGAGGCGGCTTTGTCTTTTCCTGTTCCGGATTCTCCTAGGATCAGAACCGGGAGCCGGCTCTTGCTATACTCATCGATGGTGAATGAAATTGTTCCCATATTGTTGGAACTGCTGTAGGAATCCATGAAATCATTGGGAGTCTGATCTAATTTATTATAAATGTTGAACCCCAGATTTTCCTCTGAAAAAATGGCTTCCTTCTGTTTGATGGTGATGCCTGTATATTTTTGGCCAGCATAGTATAAATGGCGGTTGGACAGAGTATATATTTTATCCCGGATTTGACGTTCTATGCTCTGATTAGGTACTTTCAAAAAGGCTTTTAGATAGGTCTGCACCAGATTCATCAGGGAATTATTCTGGTCTTCCTGAGGAAAACTGGAGAACCAGAGAAAACCGGCCGGATCATAGATCAGAAATTCCCGGTCATCGCTGGTAAGAAGCGCCTGAAAAAGATCTTTCTGCCTGTATACGTGTTCGGCGGAATGGATCAGTTCAATGGCGTTGTCGATTGCTGAATGAATGCTTTCTGTTCCAGAGGTGATGAGGATGGAATTTAAATTCAGCCGTTTGGCTGCGTTGATTCCTGTGATGTCACACAGTACCAGGGTACACCCGTTTTTTTTGGCGGCCTGAAGGGAGCGGTAAGCATCCTCTTCACTGGCGAACGTAAAAATGTCAATGTCGTACTGCAGCAAGTCGCAGATCATGTGTGCATTTTCGGTGATGGAAGAGAAACCGGCGATGGCGAACTTCCCGGAATAATTCTGCGCCAGTTTGATAGTGCGGAGAATATCATAACCGGAGATAGAAATCTCCGCAACAGGAAGATCGACTGCGGAACGGATTAGCTTTGCTGTACCTCCCCGAGAGAGGATGACGTCATAATTATTGTGGGCAAGGCTCATTGCGATTCTTTTTCCGGCGTCCAGGTCGCCCACTTCTACAGTTATATCCACGTCCTGTCGTTCTTGAGCAATGGCAGAGACCGCGTCTGCCAGCCCCTCGTAGGGAGCGATAACTAAAATTCTGATTTTACGCATAAAAATCTCCTTTTATTGATGATAAAAATATTATAATCTATTATGTTTCATATTACAACAAACAATAATAAAAACGTGTCAAAATTAAACGAAAAAACAAATATTTTGCGTTGAATCATGAATATAAAAATGCTATTGTATAAACACAAATGAAATAGGAATAAAATTTGTATTAAAATGAAACATTATGAATGGAGGAGATTATATGGGATATCAAATTAAGATTCCAGCTTGCATTTACGGTGGAGAAGGATGTATTGAGAATATTAACAACATTATCGAAAAAGAAAATGCAAAGAAATTGATCGTTTATACAGACAAAGGAATTAGAAAAGCTGGTCTTCTTGATATTTTTACCAGAGTAGTGGATGAGATTGAGGCCGAGTATAAAGTGATTGATGATCTGACAGCAGAGCCTGCTTATCAGGATGCAGAGCGTGTTATCAGGGAGGCAGAAGATTACAGCGCAGACCTGATCATTGGTATTGGCGGCGGAAGCGTTATGGATGCGGCAAAATTGTGCTCCGTATTAAAAGGTGCAGATTATACCATCCGTGATCTTTTGAAAGATCCGACTCGGGCGAGAAAACAGGTGAAAACAGTGATGATCCCGACCACCTGTGGTACCGGATCCGAGGCAACATGTAACGCCATCGTTGCAATTCCGGAAGAAGAGTCCAAGCAGGGAATTGTTAATGACAGCATGATTCCGGACTATGTGATCCTGGATTCTCAAATGATCCGTAAACTTCCCAAATCCATTGTTGCAGCTACCGGCGTAGACGCTTTGGCTCATGTAGTGGAATGCTATACATCTAAAAAAGCAACTCCATTTTCCGATACATACGCAGCGGCAGGCGCAAGATTAATCTTCCATAATATCCGCGAAGCATACAGTAATCCGGATAATATGGAGGCAAAGAACAGCATGCTTCTTGGCGCTTTTTACGGCGGCGTTGCCATTACAGGAAGCGGAACCACAGCCGTTCATGCACTCTCCTATCCGCTTGGAGGAAAATATCATATTGCGCACGGTGTATCCAATGCGATTTTGTTTGCGCATGTTATGGAATACAACAAAGAGGCATGCAAAGACAGACTGGCACAGCTGTGCGATGCAGTATTTCCGGAGCAGAACTCCAAAAATGTTGATGAGAAAGCAGACTATATAATCGGACAGATAGCTGATATCGTGAAAGTGACTGACATTCCTACGGATCTGAATCAGTTTGGTGTAAAGATGGAAGACCTTGATTTTCTGGTAGACGCAGGAAGCAAACAGACCAGGCTTCTGGTGAATAATATGAGAGAGTTAAGCCTGGAAGATATCCGTACGATTTATAAGAGAGTCCTGAAATAAAATGAAAGCTTACAGATCATAATCTGGCAGGAAAGGAAGGATGAAGAAATGATTAAGAGGCCGATTATTGGAATTACCATGGGAGATCCGGCGGGAAATGGATCCGAGTTATCCGTAAAAGCATTGACAGATCCGAAAGTATACGAAGAGTGTCGTCCGATTATCATCGGCGATGCTAACTGTATGGAACAGGCAGTGAAGATTGCCGGAAAAGAAGGGCAGATTAAGATTCATCCGGTGGAGGAAGTAAAAGACGCTAAGTTCGAATACGGAACCATTGATGTTTATGATATGGGCCTTGTGGATATGGAAAAACATATCTTTGGAAAAGTTTCCAAAATGTGCGGTGAGGCGGCGTTCCAGTATGTAGTGAAAGTGATTGAGCTGGTCATGAAAGGAGAAATCGACGCTACAGTGACTAATGCACTGAACAAAGAGGCGATCAATATGGCTGGCCATCATTATTCCGGACATACCGAGATTTATGCGGATTATACCCATACATCTAAATATACAATGATGCTCGCACATGACAATCTCCGGGTGGTTCACGTATCTACCCATGTTTCTTTGAGCCAGGCCTGTAGTCTGGTGAAAAAGGATCGAGTTCTGGATGTGATCCGCATTGCGAACCAGGCCTGCAAGGATTTGGGAATCAAGACCCCGAAGATTGGAGTTGCCGGATTGAATCCGCATTGTGGGGAGAATGGAATGTTTGGTACCGAGGAGATTGAGGAGATTCAGCCGGCAATCGACGCAGCGATGGAAGAGGGAATCTGTATTCCGGAGAAAAAACCGACTCCGCCGGATACAGTGTTTTCCAAAGCTCTCGGTGGATGGTACGACATTGTAGTTGCCATGTACCACGATCAGGGGCACATCCCGCTGAAAGTCAAAGGGTTTGTTTATAATAAGGAACTGAAGAAATGGGATGCGGTGGCTGGTGTGAATATTACCCTTGGGATTCCGATCATCCGTGTATCAGTGGATCATGGAACCGGGTTTGATCAGGCGGGAAAGGGAACTTCAGATGCGCTGAGTCTGTTAAACTCCATTGAATACGCAATTCTCTTTGCCCGGAATCGAAAATAAACAGGGGGAAGAAAAATGGTAAAACTGTTGATGATTGCAGACGATTTTACCGGAGCTTTGGACACAGGTGTCCAGTTTGCTAAAAAAGGGATTTGTACACAGATTTTCACAAAACAAAAGCTGGAGAAAGATGACATTAAAGAGGAAACAGAGGTTTTGGTGGTGGATACGGAATCCCGTTCCATGTCAAAAGAAGATGCATACAACGCTGTATACCAGCTATGTATCTGGGCAGCAGAGCACGAAGTGGAATATATCTTTAAGAAGACGGATTCGGCTCTGCGTGGCAACATTGGAGCTGAATTGCAGGCTATTCTGGATAGCGAAAAAGACAAAAGACTGTACTTTCTGCCAGGATATCCTCAGATCGATCGAATCACCAAAAATGGTATCCATTACATATCAGGAGAACTTCTGGAGAAAAGTGTTTTTGGCAGGGATCCCTTTGAACCGGTGACGAAATCATATCTGCCGGATATTATAGGAGAACAGAGCAGTGTTCCCACTATCTGTGTCAGATGCGGGGAAAATATTCCTTCCCGAAAAGAGGAAAAGGAGATTGTGGTCTGCGACCTTGTTGAAACGGAGGATATTGACCTGCGTCTGGATGAACTGTTCCGGAAGGAAAATATAAATCTGTTAGCTGGATGTGCGGCTCTGGCAGACCGTCTGGTGGAACGGATCCCATTCCAGCGCCAAACGCCCGGAACCTACAGAAAGACTGAGTATTTCTACGTAGCTTGCGGAAGTCTGAACCGGATCACAGAACAGCAGGTGGTTTATGCAAAGGAAAAAGCCGGATTTGCGGGAAGACATCTTACGGCATGTCAGAAACTGAATCCTTTCTACTATGATACGCCAGAGGGAAAACAATTTTTGGAAGAAATCTTACAGCTTTGTCAGAAAAAGAAAAAGGTAGTGCTTGATACCTTCGATGAGAATGAGGAAAAGGAAATCTATATGAGGGAGCATAAAATCTCTCCAGAAGAAGTGAGATACCTGATCGCAAATGCTCATGGAAGAATCGTTCGGGAGATCGTGAGCCGTCGGATGGACGTGACGATCCTGATGACAGGAGGCGATACCTTGATGGGATATATGAAAAATATCGGATGCTCTCAACTGGAGCCGGTTTGTGAAATCGAACCTGGTATTGCAGTCTCTGTTCTGGAATGGAACGGATGCCGGCAGCAGGTAATCTCGAAGTCAGGAGGTTTCGGTACAGAGGACATCATGGAAAAGATTGCAATAAAAATTTTAAAATAAAGTGCAAAGGAGAGATTCAACATGAAAAACGTGGAATTGAAAGGAATTATCACACCAATTCTGACCCCGATGAAAGAGGATGAGAGCATAAATCTGGATGAGCTTTGTATTCAGATTGACCGTCTGATCGACGGAGGCGTACATGGCATTTTCTGCTTCGGGACCAACGGCGAGGGTTACATCCTGGACGAAAATGAGAAAATCGCAGTTTTGGAAGCAACTATTGATCATGTAAAAGGCCGTGTTCCGGTTTACGCAGGTTCGGGATGTATTTCCACCAGGGACACCATCCGTATGAGCAAAAAAGCACAGGAGCTGGGGGCAGATGTTCTGTCCATTATTACGCCAAGCTTTGCAGTTGCTTCACAGAAAGAACTGTATGATCACTATGTAGAAGTTGCAAAACATGTGGACATCCCGATTGTTCTGTACAATATTCCTGCACGTACAGGAAACAAACTGCTTCCGGAGACAGTAGCAAAGCTTGCAAAGGATGTGGATGTAATCGTTGGTGCAAAGGATTCCAGTGGCGACTGGGACAACTTAAAAGCATATATTCAGCAGACAAAAGATCTGGATAAAGATTTTTATGTACTGTCCGGTAATGACTCCCTGATTCTTCCGAGCCTGAAGGAAGGCGGATTCGGTGGTATCGCAGGATGCTCCAATGTATATCCACATGTACTTTCTTCTATCTATAATCTGTTCAAAGAGGGCAGAATCTCAGAAGCAGAGGCAGCACAGGAATCCATCGCCGGTTTCCGTGCGGTATTCAAATACGGCAATCCGAACACTGTTGTAAAAAAAGCCGTTTCAATGCTTGGCTATCCGGTAGGCGAGTGCCGCAGCCCGTTTAACTATCTGTGCGACGAGGGGGTGGAAGCCCTGAAGAAAGTTCTTAAAGAGAACAAGAACAATGGGATGAACTAATACATACATGTGAGAGGAGAAATCGGCATGAAAGTAGTAATGACACAGGCTGTATGTCCGGAAGGACTGGCTATGCTGGAAGGAAAAGCTGACATTTACGTGGCTGATAATGGAGACCCCAACAATTATCTGGATGAAATGAAAGATGCAGATGCGCTGATCGTACGTATTGCAAAATGCGATGAACATGCCATTGAGAACAGTTCGAATCTAAAAGTCATCGGACGTACTGGTGTGGGCTATGATTCTGTGGACGTGAAAACGGCTACTGCCCATGGGATTCCGGTTGTGATCACTCCGGGAGCGAACAATCGGAGCGTGGCAGAGCATGCTGTCGCTATGATGTTCGCTCTGTCCAAGAATATGCTGGAAGCGCAGATAGAGATGGGCAAAGGCAATTGGAAAATCCGTGACGCGAAGAAGGCTTTTGAGCTGGAGGGAAAGACTGTAGGTATCCTGGGCCTTGGCGCAATCGGAAGAGAAGTTGCCAGGATATGTGAAGGATGTGGAATGAAAGTTTCAGCTTACGATCCGTTTATGAACAAAGAGCAGATTGAAGGTTACGGCGCCGTCTACTATGAGGACTATGAAGAACTTCTGAAAGACAGTGATGTGGTGACTATCCATGTACCGCTCACCGAGCAGACAAAAGATATGATAAAAAAAGAGCAGCTGGAACTGATGAAGAAGACCGCTATTTTGATCAACTGCAGTCGCGGCGGGATCATCAACGAGGCAGATTGGGTAGAAGCATTGAAAAACGGCGTGATTGCTGGAGGCGGCACTGATGTGTACTGCAACGAACCGCCGGCAGCAGACGATCCGCTGCTGAACTGCCCGAATCTGGTGGCTAGTCCTCACTCTGCTGCCCAGACCCGGGAAGCTGTGATCAAGATGGCGCAGATGTGTATAAATGGCTGCCTGGCTATCATAGAAGGAAAGAAATGGCCTTACGTGGCCGACAAAGCTGTCTATGATCATCCGAAGTGGAAAAACGCCGAGTGGGCGGAAGTATAATAGAGAAGACTTTAATTGGAGGGATGGGAAATAATGGATTCAAGTTTAGTTGCAATTATTGTTATTATAATTACGATTGCCTTTTTTATATGGGGTAAATTCCCTATGAGTATTGTTTCTATGGCCGGCGCTGTGGCTATGGCAATGTTGGTACCGGAAGTAGAGCTGTCAGAAGTATATGAAGGATTCTCTGCTCCCGGATGGATCATGGTAGTCGGTATGTGCGTGGTCAGCGCTGCTCTGTTCGAGACTGGTGTGGCGGACCGTATCGGTAAAAAGATCGGCAACTCCTGGTGGGCAAAATCTGAGCGCCGTTTCGTGGTTGCGGCGGCAACCTGTTGTACGATTATGTCTGCATTCATGAGCAACAACGGAACCGTTGCCATCTGGATGCCGCTGATCGCGGTAGTAGCGGCAGGATCTGCTGGAAAGATCCGTTCCAAAATGGTTATCTTCGCGGCAGGAACCGGCGCTATCATCGGAGGAGGTTCTACCCTGATAGGTTCTACGTCTCAGCTGGCAGCTAACTCCGTACTGCAGGGTTATAAAGGTTATGAGGCGGGGCTGGGTGTATTCGATATGACCAAGATCATGCTCCCAGTATGTATCGTACAGATTATTTTCTGGGGAACTTTTGGTTACTGGCTGCTGAAAAAAGTCCTGAAACCGGGAAGCCCGCATTTCAACGATGGAAATATGTATGCAGAGGATCTCTATGAGGATAACGGAGAAGACAAATATGCAGATATTCCAAAGTGGAAAGGCAATGTGGCTCTGGGTACTATGCTTCTTTGTATCGTACTGTTCATTATTCAGGGATTTGAACCTTTCAGCAATTATCTGAATATTGCGCTGGTTGGTATGATCGGCGCCACCATCGTAATCGCTACCGGATGTATCGGTGTGAAGAAAGCTTACGCAGATCTTCCATGGGATGTATTTATCGTAATCGGTACAGTAAGTACACTGGGAACTGGTCTTGATGTGACCGGCGGCGGTGAGATGATCGCCAACTTCGTACTGAACTTCTTCGGAGGACAGAATGCTTCTGTTCCGGTACTGACTGTGGTTATCGCAGTGCTGTGTAGTGTACTGACCAATTTCATGCAGAACAATGCGACTGCGGCCATGTTGTGCCCGATTTGCATCCCGATGGCTCTTGCCCTGGGAATCAGCCCGGTACCGTGGGTAATTCTGATTGCGGCAACCTCCAATTTCGCAATCGCTACTTCTTACGGGACTGCTGTAAACATTCAGATCCTGCCGGCTGGTTACAAGTTTATGGACTTTGTGAAGATTGGTGGACCGTTGCTGATTATCTCTATCATTGTAGTTTCACTTACAGCGAACATGTTCCTCTTTTAATAACAAAGAGGGATGTAAAGGAGGCGTTGCAAAATAGATGATTAATTCATCTATGGAGCAACGCTCCTTTTTTACTTTATAGAAAAAAGCATGATTGATGAATTTTGAGAAAAAGAAAACCCGCTGAAAAGCGAGCATGGAAATTAGACGGTTCAAGGTCAGAAGATGTAAAAACCTTCCTCACCGAAGTCGTCATCCTCCAGATCATCAAATTCGTGTAAGAAATAATCCATGTCCAAAAGGTCGTCATAGCTCAAGTCGCGGACCTCATCAGAGGTCATGCCTTCTGGAGGATTTTTCATATACTGTTCCCGAAGTTCCTTTGCAAGTTCAGCCTCAGTGACTCGTTTGATAGTGACCGCCTCCATTCTGTATCAGGTACCTTGATTGTACCATGCAGCAGGAGACTATGGAAGAGAAGAAAAAGCGGCAGGGGATCGGCACCGATGCTTTCGCATAGCCCTTTCATATAATTCATGCAAAGGAACGGGTTTGTGGTTGAAATATAATTCAAGAAACAGCATGGGCGTACCGCAGGAAGGACATTTTAAAGGATCATATCCGAAGGAATGAAGGATGGAATCCCGCCAACGGTTAAAAGAAAGAAATATTTTATGTTTTTCCCTTGAGATAGCCTTGTGAAGATATCTGTCAGATTTGCGATGCCTGGCATAAATCCCATAATAACGGATCATTTTGAAATGTTTTTCCGGGATATGCTGGGTAAGCCGGGCCATGAAATCAAGAACAGGAATGGTTTCGGTAACCAGCTTCTCGTCTTCGTGGCGGTTGTAATGGAAGGTAACAAATTTGCCGTCATAAGAGTCAATACGTGAAGTGGCAATGACTGGCCTGCCAAGGTAACGGCCAATGTACTTGATTACTTGAGAAGGATTACATTTATTGGGCATGGCCCGGACATAAAACCCATTTTTGTGGTCGGCATAGACAGAAGCCTTAAGTTTTTTAAAGGAATCGCCGATTCTGGAATGCAATTCGTTCAAAAGGGCGGTCTGAAAGGAGTCACGCAAGAGTTTGTAGTTGAAGTGTTTCTTATGACGCCAGCGAAGAGAATTTCCAACCCCACCTTCAGAAACGAGACAATGGATATGAGGATTCCATTTCGAGTCCCTGACAAAGGTATGAAGAACACAGATAAAACCAGGAGTAAAGAGTTCGGATTTGTTGTCTTTATGGAACATACGAGAGATAACACTGTTAACGGCAGAGAAAAGGCAGTTTAAAAGAGAACGGTCAGATAAGAACAAAGGGCGGAGTTCCCTGGCGATTGTGAAAACGCAATGGCGATGCTGGACATTGATGATCTTAAAAGACATAGAGGTAGTCCTGTCAATGGCATACATGTTGCCGCAGGAAGGACAAAAACGTGAATGACAGCGGAAGGGGACAAATTTGAAATTTCGGCAGGAAGGGCAGGCATACATGGCGCCACCGAAAGAAGGATCGCCACAATGAATCATTTTTTCTACATTTTCGATGACAGAGTCACGGGGATGTTGAAGATAGAGCATTTCTTCAAAATGGTCTGTAAAAATTTTCTGTAGTATGTTCATAAGGCTATTATGAAGGAAAATGGCACAAAAAGAAACCCCTAACCCCTCAAGATTGAGGGGCAGGGGAGTTGAAGTGTCGAAGACACTTTTTTACATGCCGAAAAAGCAGGAGGGAGAAAACCGATGCAGGTTACATTAACAATAGATTATGCTATGTGGATTCTTACACTTTTGGGAAAAACGACAGAAAGGATCAATGCAGCGACGATGTCGGAGCGCCTCCACATTCCAAGAAGATATACAATTAAAATCCTCAACAGATTGAAAGAGTCCGGCCTGGTAGAGGTACGCGCCGGAGTGAAAGGCGGTTATCATCTGGCAAGAGGGCTGGATGAGATCAGTTTCGGAGATGTGGCTAAGGCTATGGGGCAGAGCATCAAGATAAGTAAATGCCTGGAAGATGGAGGTGGGTGCACCTTTGGAAAAAAAGAAGAATGCAATGCCAGATGCTTTTATCAGGCATTGCAGGAGAAGCTGGAGGAAGGGCTTTTTAACGTCACTTTACAGGAGATACAAAGACCTTAGAGATCTTCCAGATTAATACCTCTTGGTACATCCATATGCCGCAGAGTAATGTCATAGATATGTGCAATATCTCCCTGCTCCATGGCATTCAGGATAGCAAGATGCTCATCATATGTATCTTTCATTCTTCCCGGATGGGAAAGGGACATTTGGGCCAGCCGCTGCATCCGGTACATAAAGGTATCGAAAATAGCAGAGAATTGCTGGTTCTCAAGGTAGTGAACGATGGAAATATGAAATTGAAAATCGTAAGTACAGAAATCCTGGATGGACTGAGAAACCTCCAGGATTTCTTTCATTTCATCCATAATAAAGTGAAGCTCGCTAAAGAGGCGCTTTGCCTTTTTAGAAGCGAAAGTGCGCGTAATCTCCATGGTACAGTAAGTTTCCAGAGCTGAGCGGACCTGGAATGTTTCTGTCACATCCTGCCGGGTAAGCTGATGAAGGCGAAATCCCTTGCTTGGAATAATATCAATATAGCCTTCCTGCACCAGCCTGTGGATCGCATCGCGGAAAGGAGTGCGGGAAATGCCAAGTTCTCTGGAAAGCTTTGTCTCAGAATAGATTTCGTGATAGGAAAGCTCTCCTTCGGAAATCATTTTCTTTAAATGTTCATAGGCCTGTTCGTTGAGTGTCATCATTGGTAGATGCTCCTTTACTGTGTTTGTCTATATTTTATCAAAAACTATGGGAAAATCCAACAATTTTCTGTGGATTTTGCTCAAAAAATAAGGGGTAAAATTAGCGAAAACGGAGAAAGAGAATTTGAGGGATTGACCGGTATACCGGTATGTAGTAGAGTGAAAACAGGAACAAAAAAGAACACTTTAGAAAGAAAAAAAACAAAAAGGAGAGAAGAAAGTATGAAAACAGGATTTATCGGACTGGGAATCATGGGAAGACCAATGGCAAAAAATCTGCTCAAAGCAGGAGTGGATCTGATCGTAACAGATCTGAACAAAGAGGCGGTAAAAGATGTAGTGGCAGCCGGAGCACAGGAGGGTACATACGAGGAAATCGGAAAGGAATGTGGTGTTGTATTTATTATGGTGCCAAGCGGTGATATTACAAAATCCATCCTTTTCGGAGAAGGCGGAGTGGCATCTTTTATAAAAGAAGGAAGCATTGTATGTGATATGAGCTCTGTTACGCCCGTTGAGTCCAAAGAGTGCTATGAAAGGTTGAAAGAGATTGGCGTTGGTTTTGTAGACGCCCCTGTATCAGGAGGAGAAACAGGAGGCATCAACGGAACACTGGCTATTATGGCGGGAGGAGATCAAAAGGACTTTGATGCCCTGAAAACATATTTTGACATCATGGGATCTTCCGCTTTGCTGATCGGCGGTCCGGGAAGCGGAAGCGTGACAAAGCTGGCAAATCAGATCATTGTCAACAATACGATCGCTGTTGTATCCGAAGCGTTTGTTATGGCGGCAAAAGCCGGGGCTGATCCGGTTAAAGTATATGAAGCGATCCGGGGCGGTCTGGCAGGAAGCGCTGTTCTTGATTCCAAGATTCCTATGATCGTGGAGAGGAATTTCAAACCAGGCGGACCGATCCGCATCAATCATAAAGACATTAAAAATGTGGTAAATACAGCTCATGCGATCGATGTTCCGATTCCATACACGGCACAGCTCTATGAAATTCTCCAGACTCTGAAAATTCATGGACATATGGAGGATGACCACGGCGGAATCGTACAGTATTTTGAAAAGCTGGCAGACGTGGAAGTGAAAAAAGTGGATTAGGGCAGAGAGAGCAGAGGAGAAGGAGGAAACAAAAATGGCGATCAGTACAGATATTTTGACTTCCTATAAAAAAATAGACGAGGCATATATCGATAGTCTCTTAGAAAAAGAGATTGAAAAGAACCATAAAAAAATTGTTGTGCTGGACGATGATCCTACAGGAGTACAGACGGTTCATGATATTTCTGTATATACAGGATGGGATAAGGACAGCATCCGCCAGGGATTTGAAGAAGAAAACAGCCTTTTCTATGTACTGACTAATTCCAGGGGATTCACGGAAGAACAGACAATAAAAGCTCACCATGAGATTTCCGCAGTGACAGACGAGGCGGCCAAAGCAACAGGAAAAGAGTACATTTACATCAGCAGAAGCGACAGTACGCTTCGGGGACATTATCCTTTAGAGACAGAGCTTTTGAAAGCAGATTATGAAAAATATACAGGGAAAACCGTAGACGGCGAGATCCTTTGCCCTTTCTTTAAAGAAGGCGGAAGATTTACCATTAACAACGTACATTATGTGAAATACGGCGATACTCTTGTACCTGCCAATGAGACAGAATTTGCCAAAGACAAGACATTTGGCTATACAGCTGCTGATCTGCCATCCTATGTAGAGGAGAAAACAAAAGGAGCTTATAAGAAAGAGGATGTCACCTGTATTTCTCTGGAAGATATCCATGATATGGCTGTAGATAGGATAGAGGAGCAGCTTCTGGCAGTAAAAGATTTTAATAAGATTATTGTCAATGCTGTGGATTATGCGGATATCAAAGTATTCTGCGTGGCTTTGTACCGGGCAATGGCAAAGGGAAAGACCTTTATGATGCGTACGGCGGCCGCTATTGTAAAAGTTATGGGCGGCGTGACAAGCCAGCCTCTTCTTACAAGAGAAAAAATGGTAGTCAAAGAGACAGACAACGGCGGTATCATTGTGGTAGGATCTCACACTGAAAAGACAACCCGCCAGCTGGAGGCACTGAAAGAGCTGAAAGACATTGAATTTATCGAGTTAAATGCAGCTCTTGTGAAGGATGACGCGGCGTTTGAGGAAGAAGTAAAACGCTGCCTGGAAAAAGAGGAAGAATGTATTCGTGCCGGAAAGACGGTATGCTGCAGTACGACCCGTACACTTATTACAGCAGACACAGGAGATAAGGAAGACGAACTTCGTCTTTCTGTAAAAATCTCAGATGCAGTGCAGTCCCTGGTGGGGCGTCTTACCGTTACGCCTGCCTTTGTGATTGCAAAAGGCGGCATTACATCCAGTGATGTGGGAACAAAGGCGCTGGCAGTAAAAAAAGCAAATGTGCTTGGACAGATCAGGCCGGGTATCCCGGTATGGCAGACAGGGGAGGAAAGCAGATTTCCTTCTGTTCCATACGTCATCTTTCCGGGTAATGTAGGTGATGACAGTACGCTGAAAGAAGCGGTAGAAATTTTATTGAAGAAATAGACGGACCATTTAACATTTACAGGCAGACAGGGGCTGTAAAATGCAGCCCTGGCGGCCGTACTATTCTAATCATGTCTTTAAAATAAAGTTGGTTCTTAAAATCTTCTTTGCCAATTTCTTATAGTTCAAATCAAATGTTTTAAAATAAAAAATGAACAAAAATAGAGATGAAAAACAACAAAAACAAACATAATAATTGTAAAAAATCTCTAAAAACATTGATAAAAAATAGATTAAATTGACACAAATAAACATTAGAAGTATTATATAAACATAAAAGAACATTAAGGCAAAGGAGGAATAAGAAATGCCACAGTGTGTAGTGATTGCGGATGATCTGACAGGAGCAAATGCCACAGGTGTGCTTTTGAAAAAGATGAACTACACTGCCTATACAGTCATGAACACAGAGCGGATTGAACTAAGTACGCTGAAGGACTGTGATTGTGTATTGTATCCTACAGACAGCCGGGGGGTAGATCCCAAGATTGCTTACAATCGGGTATATAATGTCTGCGGTCTGTTAAAGAATGATGAGGTTAAGGTATATTCTAAAAGGATTGACAGTACATTGAGAGGAAATCTCGGCAGTGAGACAGATGCTATGCTGGATTGTCTGGGAGAAGATTATGTGGCTGTTGTTGCGCCGTGTTTTCCCTCTTCGGGACGTATCGTGATCGGAGGCTACATGCTGGTAAACGGACTGCCCTTACATAAAACAGATATCGCCATTGATCCGAAAACACCTGTTAAGATCTCGGAGGACGCAGTGCTTTTTGCAGAGCAGAGCAAATACAAAGTAGCGTCTGTCCTTATGAAAGATCTGATGCATGGAAAGCATTATCTGGCGGATCTGATGAAGAAACATGTGGAAGAGGGCTGCAGGATTCTGGTCGTTGACTGTGTGACTCAGGAAGACCTGGACCTGATCGCAGACGCAGTGATCACCAGCAAACTGAAAGTAGTTGCAGTAGATCCGGGTGTATTTACGGCAACTCTTTCAAGAAAGCTGATCACACCTTCCGAGAAGAAGGAGAAGAGCCGTATTCTGGCAGTAGTAGGAAGCGTCCATCCTAATACAAGGAAACAGATGGAGGAATTGTGGCTGTCCCAGAGAACTCACAACGTGTTTGTCAATACAAAGGAACTTCTGGAGGACGAGGCAAGAAGGGAAGAAGAAATTTCCAGAGTGACAGAGGAAATCCTAAGGGAGTGCAAGCTGAATATGGTATCCACTGTGACAGGGGACGGTATATATCCGGAAAACCGTATAGATTTTAAACCTTATATGGAGAAATATCATTGCTCCATGGATGAAGTGACAGAGCGGATCAATTCGGGATTTGCAGAGATTACCTACCGCATTTTCAAGGCCGAGCCGGAGTTCAAGGGTCTTTACACAAGCGGCGGGGATATTACGGTATCTGTGTGTGCCCGATTTAATACCGCAGGATTAAGCCTTATGGATGAAGTACTTCCACTGGCAGCTTACGGACAGTTCTTAAAGGGAGAATTTGAAGGTGTACACATCATTACAAAGGGCGGAAGCCAGGGACAAAATGATGCGATCAACCGCTGTATTACTTATCTGAAAGAGAAACTTTATATTTAAGACAGGGAGGAATGAAAGATGAAAAAACCATTGATTGCAGTAACGATGGGAGACCCGGCCGGAGTTGGTCCGGAGATTGTAGCAATGTCGCTTGCATCTGCAGAGGTGACAGATGTAGCAGACTGCATTATTGTAGGAGACAAAAAATGCATGGAAAACGCAATTGACATTACAGGTGTGAAGCTGGAAGTCAATGTAGTGGAAAAGCCGGCGGATGGAAGATACGAAAAAGGCGTACTCAATCTGATCGACCTTGACAATATCAATATGGATGAGTTTGCTTTTGGAAAAGTCAGCGGCATGTGCGGAAAAGCGGCATATGAGTATATTGCAAAAAGTATTGAGCTGGCAAATGCAGGAGAAGTAGACGCAGTATCTACAACGCCGATCAACAAGGAAGCCCTGAAGGCAGGAAATGTAAACTTTATCGGCCATACCGAGATTTTCGGCGCTTTAACCGGGACGGAAGATCCTCTGACTATGTTCGAGACAAATGGTATGAGAGTATTTTTCCTGACAAGACATGTTTCCCTGCGGCAGATGCTTGATATGATCAAGAAAGACCGGATCATCGACTATGTAGTGCGGTGCACAGAGGCTTTAAAAAGGCTGGGCGTCAATGAAGGAACAATGGCGATCGCAGGACTTAATCCGCACAGTGGAGAGCATGGACTCTTTGGCTGGGAAGAAGTGGAAGAGATTATTCCGGCTATCGAAGAACTGAAGAAAATGGGCTATGATGTGGCGGGGCCTGTAGGAGCGGATTCTGTATTCCATCAGGCAGCCATTGGAAAATACAACAGCGTTCTTTCCCTGTATCATGACCAGGGACATATCGCGACAAAGACGCTGGATTTTGAAAAAACAATCGCAATAACAAATGGAATGCCGATTCTTAGAACTTCTGTAGATCACGGCACTGCATTTGATATAGCGGGCACCGGAAAGGTAAGTGCCGTGAGCATGATCGAAGCCATCCGGCTGGCCGCAAAATACGCACCTCATTTTGTAAAGTAAAAGAGAAAAGTAAAGAGAGAAAACTTATCTAAAGGAGGGTTCTATTATGGTAGGAGGACTTGACGGCAACAGAATGCTGCTGGGTCTTGCAGTAGGTATTATTATTCTTATTGTCCTGGTATTAAAAACAAAGGTGCAGGCATTTCTTGCCCTTATCATCTGTACCGTTATCGTGGGGGTTGTAGGCGGTATGCCTTTGGCAAACACCACATTGGAGGACGGCACTACACTTGGAATTATTAACTCTATCACCGGAGGTTTTGGAAGCACACTTGGAAGCATCGGTATCATCATCGGATTTGGTGTTATGATGGGACAGATCTTTGAAGTGACGGGAGCTGCAAAGAGGATGGCGCATACATTCTTAAAGCTCTTTGGAAAGAAAAGAGAAGAGGAGGCTCTTTGCCTGACAGGTTTCCTTGTATCTATTCCGATCTTCTGTGACTCTGGTTTTGTGGTTCTTTCACCTATCGCAAAGGCGATCTCAAGAGCAACGAAGAAGTCCGTCATCGGTCTTGGCGTTGCGCTGGCAGCAGGGCTTGTTATCACACACTCCCTCGTTCCGCCAACTCCGGGCCCCTTAGGCGTATGCGGTATCTTTGGAATCGATGTAGGTACATTTATTTTAATGACACTGGTTCTTGCCCTTCCAATGGCAATTGCCTGTATCATTTATGCAAAGAAGATTCTGCCGAAGAAATTTTACCGTATTCCAAACGATGACGGTGAAATCGTAGAGATGCCTTACCGTGAACCGGATTATGAGAATGCGTTCCATATGGGTGATGAGAACATGCCGGGCACATTTGAATCTTTTGCACCGCTGTTTCTCCCTATTATTCTTATCCTGATCAATACAGTAGCCACTGCTATGGGAGCGACAACAGGAGTATGGGAAGTACTTATCTTCCTCGGACAGCCGATCATCGCGGTAGGTCTTGGACTTCTTCTTGCTATCTTTACACTTGGAAGGAATCTTGACAGACATACTGCTCTGACAGAAATGGAAAAAGGAATGCAGTCTGCCGGTATTATCATGCTTGTAACCGGCGGAGGCGGAGCTCTCGGACAGATCATCAAAGATTCCGGTCTTGGTACCTATATGGCAGAGGGACTGGCACAGACAGCGATTCCGATCATTGTGCTGCCGCTTATCATTTCCACTTTAATGCGTTTTATCCAGGGATCAGGAACTGTTGCCATGACAACAGCAGCAAGTATTTCTGCTCCGATCATTGTAGCAGCGGGCGTAAATCCGACACTTGGCGCGATCGCATGCTGCGTGGGTTCCCTGTTCTTCGGATACTTTAATGACAGTTATTTCTGGGTAGTAAACAGAACGCTGGGTGTTACAGAAGCAAAAGACCAGCTGCAGGTATGGTCAGTGACATCCACAATCGCATGGGCTGTCGGTGTTGTTGAAGTTCTCGTATTGAGTATTTTCATGTAATCGTGTACAATGACCAGTAAGAGGTGATTTGTATGCTGGCGGCAGAGAGACAGGCTAAAATAGTGGAAATTATCAGAAGGCAGGGGAGCGCACAGGTAGAAGATCTGGCGCAGAACCTGCAGGTAAGCACTATGACAATAAGAAGGGATCTGGAAAAACTGCAGGAGGACGATTTACTGGAGCGGTGCCACGGAGGTGCGGTGGCAAAGCAGGAGGTAGCCTATGCAGATAAATGTACCAGCCATAAAGATGAGAAGCGGAAACTGGCAGCGGCCTGCCGGTCGCTGGTTTCAGACGGAGACAATATCTATCTGGATGCGGGGACAACTACATATGAAATCGCAAAAGTGATTCAGGATGTATCGGATATTATGGTTGTGACAAACGATCTTGAAATAGCAGGACTTCTGAAAAACAGCCCGGCAGAGATTCTGCTCTGCGGAGGGGTGGTACAGAAAAGTACAGGAAGTATGCTTGGATATTATGCAACTCAAATGCTGGAAAATTTCAGATTTGATGTGGGATTTTTCGGCGCTGCTTCCATTAATGAAGAGTTAGAAGTTTCGACGCCGACGGTAGACAAGGCATTTTTAAAAAGAATGGCTCTGGAACGATGCAGCCGGGGATATCTGGTAGTAGATGAATCAAAGTTTGGCAAACAGGCCATGGCAAAGGTCAGTCATCTGGCAGATTACACGGCGGTTATTACAGACAGGAATTTCACGGAAGAGGAAAAGGAAGAAGCGAAAAAATCCGGAGTCAGGATTATACGTGTTTAGTGGGGACGGGGTTTTTCAAAAACCCCGTCCCCATTTGAAAATCTGCTTTTTAGTTGTTGACAGTTTTAATAGACAGAGATAAAATGAAATTACCCAAAAGGTAATTTCATTTTTGATAGGAGGGGTGGATTGGAACTGATATATGCATCGGAGACACTTAAGTCACAATGTACGAATAGGAAGGCGGCTAAAAAATTATTTCATGGAGATTCGCAATTGTCAGTAAGTTTGTTATCAAGAATAAATGCTCTTCAACAAGCAGAGATATTGAAAGACATTATAGTTCAGCCTATATTTCATTTCCATAAACTCAAAAATAAAAATGGAAGAAATCTGGAAGGGTATTTTGCAATTGATGTTAAGTCCAGAAGGGATCCGTGGAGAATAATATTGCAGCCACTGGATGAAAATGAAAAGCCTTATATTCCATGTAATATAGACCAGATAGCAGGTAAGGTTAAAGTAGTAGAAATTTCGGAGGTGAGCAAACATTATGAGTAATTATATTGAATATAATGATACCATTGCATTTCACCCTGGTTATTATATTAAAGAAATAGTAGATGAAAGTGGTTTGACCCAGGAGGATTTTGCGAAAAGGCTGGATACAACGCCTAAGAATCTTAGCCTTCTTATTAGAGGAGAGCAGAATTTATCCATTGATATTGCAATGAAATTGTCTCGTATGATGGGAACTACGGTTTCTTATTGGCTTAATCTTCAAAATGCTTATGATGCTTTAATTGCGGAATTTAAATCAGAAGAAGAATTAGAACAAGAAAAAGAAACTTTCAAATCATTGGATTATAAGTATTTTCGGGAGAATTTTGGATTACCTGATTTGCCAAGAAAAATTGATGAACAGATTATTGAAGTGAGAAAGTTCCTTAAAGTTGCCACATTGTCTGTTTTCAAGAAAAGAGATATGGCTGTAAGCTTTCGAAGTGCTTCAAATGAAATATCTAATGCCAATATAATTAAGGCAAACGCTATGGTTCAAATTGCCATTAATAAAGCCTTGATTATTGATGCTCCAAAGTATAATAAGATGAAATTTAAGCAGGCCGTAGATTATGCATTATCATTAACAAAGAACCATGAAGATTTTTATCCTTTGATTAAAAATGCATTTCTTGAAGCAGGAGTGATTTTTGTTATTCTTCCTAATTTGCCCGGTTCTAAGATTAACGGAGCAACAAAGAAGCTCGAAAAAAATGTAATGCTCATGGTAAATGACCGACGATTAAATTCAGATACATTCTGGTTTACACTCTTCCATGAAATTGGTCACATCATTCATGGTGATTATGGAATTTCATTTGAACAAGAGACCGGAGAGAAGGAAGAAATTGCAGATAAATTTGCGGCAGATTCTTTGATTGATCCAGGTGAGTATGAGAAATTTACTAAAGAGAAGATATTTAGTTTAGCAACAATACAGGAGTTTGCAGACTTGATTGAT
Source organism: Claveliimonas bilis (assembly GCF_030296775.1). Taxonomy (NCBI): domain Bacteria; kingdom Bacillati; phylum Bacillota; class Clostridia; order Lachnospirales; family Lachnospiraceae; genus Claveliimonas; species Claveliimonas bilis. The sequence continues at coordinate 161,726 of NZ_AP027742.1, forward strand.
CGAGATCCTGGGATTGTTTTGGGAAGATTGCAAAATGACGGCTTAGTCAGATATGATGATAGGACATTACAGTCATTAAGGCATAAATATAAAGTAAAAACTTTTTGTTGATATCGGAATAAGAATTTGGGCGAAGTGCTATGATTAGCACTTCGCTTTTAGATTGACAAACATACTGACGGTATGATACCATATACATACTAATAGTATGTATATGGGAGGCGGATAAAATGGCAAGAAATAAACATCCCGAAGAGACAGTCAATCTCATATTAGATGTTGCTTTCCGGCTGTTCATGGAGAAAGGGTATGAGCATACCTCTATTCAGGATATTATTGATAATTTGGGAGGACTTAGCAAAGGAGCCATCTATCATCATTTTAAATCAAAAGAAGAGATCTTAATGGCAGTGACGGATCGTATGACGGAGGAATCCAACCGGACTTTGATGGAAATTCGAGACCGGCAGGATCTTAACGGAAAAGAAAAGTTAAAGACAATTTTCAAAGCATCGATCTGCCGTCCTGTGCAGAATGATATTTTTACAGTTGCTCCGAATTTCAGTAATAATCCAAAACTTCTCTTTTCGCTGCTAAGTGACACGATAGAAGAAGTGGCGCCAAACTATATTCTTCCCATCATTGAGCAGGGCATTCTCGATGGAAGTATCCGGACAGAATATCCAAAGCAGCTGGCGGAGCTGATCATACTCGTGGCTAACATTTGGATGAATCCTATGATATTCGGAAATACAGAAGAGGAAACCTATTCCAAATTTATGGTATTCAGTGAGATGATGAGAGGCTTCGGACTGGATATCATGGACGAGGAAATGATCGAGAGGATACAGGAGCTGACAACGATTTATCAGAAAAACAAATAAAAGGAGCTGTCCGGCAAAATAAGCAGATTATTGATATGCTCCAATTTACCGGACAGTTCTCTTTTTTTAAAATTATACATACCAACGTGCGGTATTAAAAGGAGGAATTTATCTAAATGAAGAAAAAATTGTTCACGATCTGTTATTAATACGGTCAACTCTTTTTCTTCCTTGACGGGACCTGTGATTGGAGGGATCTTATACAGTGCCTACGGATTAGAAACGGTACTATTGATCTGCGGAATCTGCTTTTTCCTGTCAGCTGTTATGGAAATTTTTATAAAAATACCATTTCAGAAACAGATTTCCGGAGGAAATATATGGGAAACTGTGAAAAAGGATTTTACCAAAAGCGTTTATTTTATTCGCAGAGAAAAGCCGGTTGTGGGCAAATGTCTCCTTGTGATCAGCGGAATTAATTTGTTTTTATCTGCTATGATCGTGGTTGCACTGCCGTATTTGATAACAGAAGTCTTGAGTTTTGAAGAAACCCGGGCAAATACACTTTACGGTTTCGCGCAAGGAGCTCTTGCGGGAGGAGGACTGGCAGGAGCCATGTGTGCAGGTATATTCAGAGAAAAGCTGACGATCAAAAGAGCAGGCAATCTGCTGACCGCCTGCGCCTTATCTGTACTTCCCATGAGTTTCACTTTACTGCTGACTCCATCTGAAACGATAAATTATATGATTATTGTATTATGCTGTTTTGCGGTTATGGTGTTTTCCACTGTTTTTTCTGTACAGATGATGTCATTTATACAGACGGAGACGCCGAAAAATTTAGTAGGAAAAGTGATCGCGGTCATGATCACTGTTTCTACATGCGCCCAGTCATTAGGCAACGCACTTTACGGTATTTTGTTTGAATTGGGAAAAGGGGCGGAATTTGCCGTCATTTTATTCTCCGGAATTGTCTCTTTGTCTATTGCTATGAAAACAAAGAACATATTTGCCCGACTTTAATTATCTGTAAGATATTCGCTTCGTTTCGCTCTCTATGTGAAAATCAAAAAATAAGATTTTTTGAAATTTTTAACAGGTGTCGTTTTTATACGACACCTATTGCTGTATCTTATGATTAAACAAGTTGATTGGAACAAAAAAGGAGAGTGGAACGATGAAAGGTTACAATACAGAAAACGGCTATATGGGATATGTTGACGGCGAATATCAGTTGTTTGCAAGTGAAGCGGATTATGCAGAGTGGATGGAAGAGTAAAAGGGAGGATATGAAGAAAATGGAAAAAGTATATTTCACACTAACTGGAACAGAACATTATTATGGTTCAGAATTTCTAGAACCTGGTATGAAAGTGCAGCTTGAAAAAGAGCCGGAGAATAAATATGATAAGGAAGCCATCCGTGTGGAAATAGAAGGGCTTGGTCGAATCGGCTATGTGGCAAACAGTATCTATACTGTCGCTAAATTGAAATTTTAAATTCCGGTGAAGAGGTAAATTCCACCATACTTTATTTTTCGCGGATTTTACAGGGGATTTTTAAGCAAAATCTCCAGTTTTCTGTTATAATTAGCTAAACTCATCGAAAAATACTTGATTTCTGGGCATGGGAAACGGACCGCTGGAATACGGTGTGCGGGACTGAATTCCACCGGCCACATCTAAAAAATGTGAAACGTTTACTTCCAGTCTGACAGCAGATTTCGATCAGTTGATTAGTGATTAAAGCGGATCAGCTTAGGCGTCAGATTTACCTCATCCGGGGCAATCGGTCTAAGCTGAAATGCGTTTAAGACCTCTTCTCCAAGTGCTTCCAACGCGACGCTGTATGGCGTCCTCCCACCCAGGCTTTCCCTCGGTGTGGAATTGATATGGTTCACAATCAGGTTTACGTCCCATTGTGTAAGGAATTCAAAACTGGTTCCTTTTGGGAGGATCATCCGCAGCATCGTGTGTGCTTGTTCCAATCCGCCCTTCTGCCCACTCTGCATCGGGTCACAGTAATAAATGCTGGAACGCTGTATTCCGTTTACGCCGGTTTCCAAAGCATCCGGATCACCAAATTCAGAGCCCCGGTCCGTGAGGATATATTCAAACACGGAAGTAAATTCATAGGTTCCCATACGCTTTTCCAGACGGTCAAAAACAAGACGGACAGCGCCTTTGGTGCAGCGGTTCATCAGAAAAGCAAGGAAGAGTTTTTCTTTGGTGAAAAACATGGTCAGCAAGGTCTTTTTTGATTCCCTGGAAGAATGGACAGTATCCATCTGGACATAGCCTGTAAGGGCAAGGGAACAGAAGTCATGATATAATCGGTTGCTAAAGACTGCTCTGTCCGTGATCTGTGTTTTATGGCACCTTCTTGGTTTGAAATGAACTTTCCGTTTCAGATCTATGTTCCTTGCCGTAAAGAGTCCCTGGTCAAGATACGAATACAGGGTACGGACGGACATATCCAGCTCCGGATGGTTTGTCAGGATATGATAGGGAGACTGTCCCTGTTCGATCAGAGGGGAAATGATCTGATCCTTTTTGTGAAGCTCCCGTTTGGTCATGTTAATACCTGTTCTAGAATCCCGGAGTTTTTCCCGGTATTTCCTGTCAGCGAACCTGGCGTTATAAGAGTATTTGTGGGCAAGCGTGCAGTGATTGATTTTTTTCGTACAGCCGTTGCAGACATAGGGAGCCCGGTCAAGCCTTACGCAATGCTCTTTTTCAAAGTTTCTGCAGGTTTGGTTGCAGGTAGGACAGGATGCGCATTTGATTCCGCACAGGACAATCTTTCCACAGGCGTTCGTTTTCTTACAGTGATAGCGGTGAATACAGAAGTTTTTGGCATTATAGAAAGTCCCTTTGTGATACCAGTCTGAGAGACGGTGAGCCCTGACTTCTTTAGAGATTGTAGTAGGATCCTTACACAGGAACCTGGCAATATCCTTAAAGGAAGTGCCCTTATTTAGTTCGTTTTCGATATAGATACGGTTTTCAAGGGTAAGATGTTTTTGGTTACCAGGAATATATTTACTCATGATGAGCCTCCTTCTACTGCTGTCAGAAGGAGAGATAACCATACCATGGATGTATGAAAGAGTAAATATCAACTGTGCAGAAGTAAACGCTACTACCCGTAGGAGAGGTGGAATTTAAAATTTCATTTTTGGTATCTATACTGTCATGGGGGAGAGCATGAGCGCGGGGAGGTTGTATGATAAAATAGAAAATAAGGCTTTCGGAAAAATTGTTTTGATAACAGAAAAAGGAGTTCTCTGTAAAATATGTAAAAAAAGCCTGCGTCCTCCTTTTGGTGTACAATAATTTTACCAGCTATGCTATACTCATGATATATACCCTGTAAAGAGAGGGGAAGTATGATGAGGAATCCTGTGAAGAACATGATAAAAACTTCATAAGGGGCATCGGCGGGAGGGAAGAAGACATGCCAAAAGGAAGTAATCAGAAACTAAAGTTATACCGTCTTGCGCAGATCATGCTGGAAAATACAGATGATGACCACTATATTACAATGCCGGAGATCATGAGCGCTCTTGAAGCATATGAGGTTACTGCTGACCGGAGAACGATCTATGCGGATTTAAAAGATCTGGAAGCACTGGGGATCGAGGTAGAAGGAGAGCCTGTCGGCGGCGGATACCGGTATCATGTTGTGGAAAGACCTTTTGAGCTGCCGGAATTAAAGCTTTTGGTGGATGCGATCCAGTCGTCAAAATTTATTACTGAGCGGAAGACAAATGCGCTGATACGGAAGCTGGAGAAGCTGGTCAGCAAATACGAAGCCATGAAGCTCCAGCGGCAGGTATATGTTTCCGGGCGGATCAAAACAATGAATGAAAGTATTTATTATACAGTAGATACGATCCACAATGCGATTTCCGAAAACCGTAAGATCCGCTTCCAGTATTTTCAGTGGAATGTGAAAAAAGAGATGGAACTGCGTCATGACGGCGCCTATTACCATATCAGCCCGTGGGGACTTTCCTGGGACGCTGAAAATTATTATCTGATCGGGTACGATTCCGAGGCCGGGAAAATTAAACACTATCGTGTAGATAAGATGCTGCGGCTTCAGATGTCTGATGAGAAGCGGGAGGGAAAGGAACATTTTAAGAAGCTGGATATGGCAGATTATGCGAAAAAGAGCTTTGGCATGTTTGGCGGAAGGGAAGAGAAGGTGAAGCTCCTGGTGGAAAATACTCTGGCAGGCGTGATCATTGACCGGTTTGGAAAGGATATCATGCTGATTCCGTCGGATGAGGAACATTTTACAGTCAATGTGGATGTCCATGTCAGCACACAGTTTTTCGGATGGATCATTTCCCTTGGAGAGAGGGTGAAGATTCTCGGGCCGGAGGAAGTCGTGGCTCAAATGAAGGAAGAAATCCAAAGACTGGCGCGGCAGTACAGTTAAAATTTGAGAAAGGACAGACAAAAAGATGATCAGAAAATTTAAACCGGAAGACATACATCAGGTGATGCAGATATGGCTTGATGGCAATGTGGAAGCCCATGATTTTATAGATGCGTCTTATTGGAAATCTCACTATGACTCGGTACAGGAACAGCTTCCGGAGGCAGAGATTTACGTATATGAGGAAGAAACAGAAAAGAAAGATGAAATGCAGACTCCGGCCATCCGGGGATTCGTCGGTATGGCGGGAGACTATCTTGCCGGAATTTTTGTGGATCGCCGGTCCCGGTCTATGGGAATCGGAAAAACTCTGCTTGACTATGTGAAGGGAAAGCATGACAGTTTTTCTTTAAATGTTTATCAGAAAAATGAGGCTGCAGTCCGTTTCTATCTGCGGGAAGGTCTGACGATTTCTGCTGAAGGAACAGATGAGGAGACAAAAGAGCCTGACTATACGATGACATGGTGCGGGAATCAGGGTGTCTTTTGAGCAAGGTATTCCCTGACCGCCCGAATCTGCTCCTGAGTAAAGGAGACTTTTCCTCTCGTAATGCCGATCAGTCCGGCTTCTTTTAAAGCATGTATGGTGCGGTTCAATGTCTTGACGGAGATGCCTGTTTCCTCGTGCATTTCCTCCCGCGTGCGGCGGATGACGAAAGTTTGATATTCGTCCGCATATTGAAGAAAATATTTTAAAAGCAGGTGCTGCGGGGGATAAAAGAGGCGGTTTCCTCTATTATAAGAAGAACGGTACAGTTTATAGGCCACCTTCTGAGAAACTAATCTTAGGAGGTGGATATCTTTTGAGATCCAGTCTTCAAAATCTTTTCTGGAAAAATAGAGGACCGTACATTCTGTCAGCGTTTCGATCGTGACAGAGGTTCGTTCTTTTCCGGCCAGTATAGTGACCTCACCGACAAAATCGATGGGATCATTTCTTTCGATCATAAAGACATTTCCATTTTCAAATTCATTGATAACCCGGTGATAACCTTCGCACACAATACCGAAATAATCCAAAAGCTCATCCTTTTGATGGATGATCGTTTTTGGCGCATAGGTTTTGATCGTGTACCGGTTTTTCAACTCTTCCGGCATATAGCGAATGTAAGTTTCCAGTTCAGGAACCTTCAAAAGAAGCTCTTCCAGTGTCATTTCATTTCCCCCACATTTTCTTTTCCTATAGTATACTACAAATTCCGACATAATTTTATGGAAATGTGTCAAAAACATCCCATTTGTCCTTTTTTAAATGAAGAGATTCTTATATAATACTCGCGTATTATAAGTGAAAATAATAGATAAAAGACAAGTATGGAAGAGAAATGGGAGGGTATCTATGAAAAAGGAAATTTACATGTATCCGTCGACAAAAGCGAGATTTCAGGCAGAATATAAGATCTTTCTTCTGGCTTTTGTTTTTATTGTAATCGCCGATTCCATCGGACAGATCAAAGTTCCGCTTGGTCCGGGGACACTGATCTTATTTCCTATTTTTTACTCGCTTCTTCTGGGAATTATTTCCGGTCCTGAAGTGTTGAAGATTTTTAAGAAAAAAGAAGTAAAAGCAGCTTCCAAGCTGGTTATTGTGGCAATCTGCCCTTTTATTGCAAAGCTTGGGATCAATGCGGGGGCAAGTCTGGAAACAGTGCTCTCGGCCGGTCCGGCTCTTTTGTTCCAGGAAGTGGGAAATTTGGGAACGATCTTTTTTGCATTGCCGGTAGCGCTCCTTCTTGGATTGAAGAGAGAGGCTATCGGGGCAACTCATTCTATCAACAGAGAGTCTAATCTGGCGCTGATCACAGATATGTTCGGACCGGATTCGCCGGAAACAAGAGGAAGTCTTTCAATTTATGTTGTAGGCGGTATGGTTGGAACGATTTATTTCGGATTTCTGGCAACGATGATCGCCTCTTTGAACGTGTTTCATCCCTATGCACTGGGAATGGCGTCCGGTGTGGGAGCCGGTATCCTGATGGCAAGTTCTGTGGCAAGTCTTACGCTGGTATATCCTGATATGGCAACCCAGATATCGGCGCTTGCAAGTACAAGCGAGACGTTATCGGGACTGACAGGAATTTACGTGGCAATTTTTGTGGGAATCCCGCTGACCCAGAAGCTTTATGAACTGTTGGAGCCGCCTATTGCAAGGCTTAGAAAGGAGCCGAGCGAGGTGCTGACAAGAAAGAAGCAGGAAGCGGAAGATGCAAAGAAAACAATAGAAGAAATTACTGTGGAGGAAGAATAAATGAGATATGCAGAGTGGGGACTTTTGTTGATTATATCCGGGCTGGGAATTGCCCTTGCAAATTTTGTGGGATTTGAGGTCGGATTCATGGATTCTCTTCCGGGAATCCTCATTCTACTTGCGATTTCCGCTGTGGCTGTGGTGATCAGTAAAGTAGTGCCCCTGAAACTTCCGATCATTGCATATTGTTCTATTATCGGACTTCTTGTGGCAAGCCCTATTTGTCCGGCAAGAGAGTTCATCATTGCATCTGCCGACAAGATCAATTTCACAGCGCCTCTTACATTAGTGGGAGCGTATGCGGGGATTTCTATCAGTGATCAGATTAAATCCTTTGTAAAGCAGGGCTGGAAGATGATCATTATCGGCGTCCTTGTTATGACAGGAACTTTTCTGGGATCGGCATGTATTGCCCAGCTTGTACTTGGCTTAACAAACGCAATTTAACCGGGAGGATAGGAAGATGAAAATGCAGGCAGATCTGATGATCCGGGATGGTGACTTTTTAAATGAGGAATTTGAACTGGAAAAAGGAAAGAGTATCCTGATCCGGGACGGAAAGATTTTGGATATTGATACGGCAGAAGAGCTGGAAAAGAAGTATCAGTGGACGGAGGAAATAGACGGAAGCAGATGCATTTACATGCCGGGGCTTGTAGATGCCCATATGCACACGGGACAGCAGCTTCTTCGGGGCAGAGTTCTGGACGAAATGCCTATGATCTGGACAAGGATCATGCTTCCCTATGAAAGTACTCTGACAAAAGAAAAAATGCGCTTAAGTGCCCAGGCGGCAGCGGTTGAGATGATCCGGTCCGGGACATGCGGATTTATCGATGCGGGAAGCTATTACATGGAGGAGGCGGCAGCAGTTTATGAAGAAAGCGGCCTTAGAGGAGCGATTTCCTATTCGACCATGGATCAGAAAGGACTTCCCCGGTCCATAGCCATGGATGCAGAAGAGGCTGTAAAAAGGACGGATGAGCTGTATGACGGCTTCCATGGAAAAGGAAATCTGAAGGTCTATTATTCTCTGCGCTCTTTGATCTCCTGCTCCAGGGAGCTGATACTGGCAGCAGCGCAGAGGGCCAAGGAGCGCGGAACTATGCTGCAGGCTCATATGAATGAATATCCGGGAGAAATTAATTTTTATATGGAACGTTTTCAAATGCGTCCCTATGAATATTTGGAAAAACTTGGCGTGCTGAATGAAAATTTTCTGGGCGCTCACAGTCTTCTCCTTTCGGAAAACGAGAAAGAGATCCTGGAAAAGAGAGGGATAAAAGTATGTCACTGTCCTTTCAGCAATTGCGGAAAAGCAGCGCCTCACACGCCGGAATTGTTGAAAAAAGGTATTACAGCTGCGCTTGGGACGGATGGGGCAGCTCACGGAGGATTAAGTCTCTTTAATGAAATGAAGATTTTCCGTTCGGTAATGAATCTGACCTGGGGCGTGCCTCTAAGCGAGCCTGCCATTATGCCGGCAAAAACGATCCTTTCTATGGCAACAGAAAAAGGACAGCAGTGTCTGGGAGGACAGGACGGCGTAGACGGCTTTCTGAAAAAGGGAGCAAGAGCTGATATCGTCGGCATTGACAGAAGCCGCATTTATATGGCAGAATACGGAAAGATTTCCAACACGATCATGGAGAGCGTGAATGCGGGAGATATCAGGGATTCTGTCAGCGGCGGCAGGATTTTGATGAAAGATTACGAGATACAGACACTGGATGAAGAAAGAATCCTGCATGATCTGAGAAGTTATCAGGAAAGGGCGGAAAGCAATTGATAGAGTATCTGATTATTATAGCGGCAAATATAATAATAGGGGGAATGATCGGCCTGACAGGGATTGCCGGATTTCTCCTCCCTATGCTGTACAGCGGATTTATGGGAATGCCGGCAGCCCAGGGGATGGCTCTTAGCTTTTTTGCTTTTCTGATTTCCGGGATTTTGGGATCCCGGAATTACTATAAGTCCGATAACTTAGATGTGAAACTTGCTGTTACTATCAGTATCGGAAGTATCATTGGGGCAATTGCCGGGGTGTGGATGAATCTTCTTATTGATGAAAGTATTGTGAAACGGATTCTCTATCTGGTAGTGCTGCTCTCCGGAATTTCCATACTGGTGCGCAAGGATAAAGAGAGGGAAGAAGCAGGGAAACGGAAGATACCGGCTGCTGCGGCCATCTTATTCGGTCTGGCGACAGGGTGTATCTGTGCTCTTTCCGGAGCAGGGGGCCCTATTCTTGTAATGCCGCTTCTTGTGACGTTCGGCGTACAGGTCAAAACGGCAGTGGGAGTGGCTCTGTTTAATTCTATCTTTATTGCGATCCCTTCCTGCATAGGTTATAGTATGCAGTGTGATGCGTCCTCTATGGCGCTGTTGCTTGTGGTTTCTATGATCAGTCATGGCGCGGGCGTCTGGATCGGGAGCCGCAACGCGGATATGATAAAGCCGCAGCCGCTGAAAAAAGGAGTGGCGATATTTTCTATTTTGATTGCAATATTTAAATTGATTACCGGCTAAAAAGCAGGCGCTGACAGGGTATTTGGCGGGGTATAATAAGATTCGGCTTGTATATACAGGCCGAATCATTTATAATAGTGCATAATTAGAGCGTAAATTAAGGCATAAATGTTATGATATAGCAGGGAGAATATCAGGAATGAAGAAATATATACGGGCAGCTGCCGCCGCGCTTATTGCTGTAAATATTTTCACAGCAGCGGCGCCAAAACTCTATGCCGCCCCGGAGTCAGACAGTACAGATACAGTACAGCAGGAGGGAGCAGTTGATGGTACACAGGAGGAGATAGATCCGTACCAAAAAGAACTGGAGAATACCTACAAGGAAAAGGTTCAGACCAATGAGCTGGACGGATGGGTCAAAGGTCCGGGCATTTATGGCGATGCAGGAATAGTAATGGACGCGGAAACCGGAGCAGTTCTCTATGGAAAAAACATAGATAAAAAGGAGTACCCGGCAAGTATTACGAAGATATTGACAGCACTGCTGGCGCTGGAGTATGCGGAGATGACAGATGAGGTGCAGATCACGGCGGAGAGTCTTACCTGTCTGGGGTCAGGATATGCTTCTATCGGAATGAAAGAAGGAAATGTCATTACAATGGAGCAGGCGCTGTATGCCATGCTTCTTGCATCATCCAACGAAGTGGCTTATGCAGTGGCAGAAACGGTAGCAAAAGGGCAGGGCGAAGACTACCAGTGGTTTTTGGATCAGATGAATCAGAAAGCCAGGGATCTGGGCGGTTCCAATTCTAACTTTGTCAATGCAAATGGAGTGCAGGATGAACAGCATTATACCTGTGCAAAAGATATGGCTTTGATTGCCTGTGAATTATTTGAATATCCGGAATTTTTACAGATTTGCCAGACGGCAAGTTATACAATTCCGGCGTCAAGTACAACGGAGGAACATATCTTTCAGCAGAAGCATGAAATGCTGCTTGAGGGAAATTCCGAGTATTACAACTATGCGGTGGCCGGCAAGACCGGATATACAACAGAGGCAAACAATACATTGGTGACTCTGGCGGATAACGGAGAAATGAAGTTGGTATGTGTTACATTGAAGACTTATCCCGGCCACGTGTATTCTGATACAAAAGCACTTCTGGAATATGGATTTAACAATTTTAAAAAAGTGAAGATTTCCGGGCAGAATGACAGTGAAAAGATAACATCTATTCCCGACGATGCCTGTGTAACACTTCCTGAAAATGTGAAATTTTCTGATCTGGACAGTGAGATCAGCCGTATGAAAAACGGTGAAGAAGGTCTGTTAAGTTACACTTATCAAGATAACCCGGTAGGAGAGGCAGTTGTGAAGCTTTCAGGGGATAAAGCGTTTAAAGATATTTCCGGAGAGGAAAAAATAGAAGAAAGTAAAATGCCGGTGTGGCAGCTTCTTCTGATATGCTTTCTCATTATTATCGTTTTACTGGCAGTTTGGCTTGTGATAGCAGCACAGCGCCGATCGAGAAGAAGGCGGCGCAGACGGCGCCGGAATCGTCGGGGAAGATAAACGCAGGCACTTGACTTGTCGAGGGTTTCCGTTTATAATTTTAAAGACGTAAAAACAGAAGAATTGACCATGCGTAAAAGACTATGACGAAGACAGTAGGATATATGGGAACGTTCAAGCGAGCCGGCGATGGTGGAAGGCCGGTGCAAGTAGTATATATCTGAATATCACTTTAGAGTCGCAGTTTCCGAAAGGACAGCATAAAATTCTTAGTAGGAACTGACGGGATCCGCCGTTACCGGAAGGCATATGTTGGTATGTTAGGTGGTTTATAAATGAAGGAATGCAAGCTTTCATCCTAATACACAGGATGGAAGCTTTTTTATTCAATACAATTTTACACAGGGTAATTCGCAGTTTTACACATGGCAAATTGTAATTTGGCACGTAGTAAACCTTAAAAGTGTTACGTGTCCTGCCAAAATAATAACAAGGAGGAAAAACATGTACAAGAAAGTTTCAACTGATTTGAAATTTGTTGACCGCGAAAAAGAAGTAGAAAAGTTCTGGGAAGAGAATCACATTTTTGAAAAAAGTATGGAAAACCGCAAAGAAGGCGAGACATACACCTTCTATGACGGCCCTCCGACTGCAAACGGAAAGCCGCACATCGGCCACGTCCTGACCCGTGTTATTAAGGACATGATTCCAAGATACCGCACCATGAAGGGATATATGGTTCCAAGAAAAGCAGGCTGGGATACGCACGGTCTTCCGGTAGAGCTGGAAGTTGAGAAATTACTCGGTCTTGATGGAAAGGATCAGATTGAGGAATATGGTCTGGAACCCTTTATTAATAAGTGTAAAGAAAGTGTTTGGAAATACAAAGGGATGTGGGAAGATTTCTCCGGAACCGTAGGTTTCTGGGCAGATATGGATAATCCCTATGTTACGTACCACAATGATTTTATCGAATCCGAGTGGTGGGCGTTGAAACAGATCTGGGATAAAGGACTTCTGTATAAAGGTTTTAAGATCGTTCCCTACTGTCCCCGCTGTGGCACTCCGCTTTCAGCCCAGGAAGTGGCTCAGGGCTACAAGGATGTAAAAGAGCGCTCAGCTATCGTCCGTTTTAAGGTAAAGGATGAGGATGCTTATATTCTGGCATGGACCACAACTCCGTGGACTTTGCCGTCCAATATCGGTCTTTGTGTGAATCCGGAAGAAGATTATGCGAAAGTAAAGGCAGCAGACGGCTATGTATATTACATGGCGCAGGCTCTTTTGGATACAGTGCTTGGAAAACTGGCAGAAGAAGGAAAACCGGCCTATGAAGTTCTGGAGACTTACAAAGGACAGGAACTGGAATATAAAGAATATGAGCCGTTGTATCAGTGTGCTTATGACTGTGCAGCAAAACAGAATAAAAAAGCGTTTTTCATAACATGCGACGGCTATGTTACACTGACAGACGGTACAGGTGTTGTTCATATTGCACCGGCCTTTGGTGAAGATGATGCCAAGGTAGGACGCAAATATGATATGCCGTTTGTACAGCTGGTAGATGAAAAAGGAAACATGGGAGAGACAACGCCATTTGCCGGCCTGTTTGTAAAGAAAGCGGATCCGGAGGTGCTGAAGGATCTGGAGGCGAGAGGGCTGCTCTTTGACGCGCCGAAATTCGAGCATAGTTATCCCCACTGCTGGAGATGTGATACACCGCTTATCTACTATGCGCGTGAGTCCTGGTTTATCAAAATGACAGCGGTAAAAGACGACCTGATCGCAAATAACAATACCATTAACTGGATCCCGGAAAGTATCGGAAAGGGACGTTTCGGCGACTGGCTGGAAAATGTTCAGGACTGGGGAATCAGCCGAAACCGTTACTGGGGAACTCCTTTAAATATCTGGGAGTGTGAATGCGGACATCAGCATTCCATTGGAAGCATTGAGGAATTGAAATCCATGTCTGACAACTGTCCGGATGATATTGAACTGCACCGTCCTTATATTGACGATGTAACTATCAAATGTCCGAAGTGCGGCGGGGAAATGCACCGCGTGCCGGAAGTGATCGACTGCTGGTTTGATTCCGGCTCCATGCCGTTTGCCCAGCATCATTATCCATTTGAAAATAAGGAGCTGTTTGAGCAGCAGTTCCCGGCGGACTTTATTTCCGAGGCAGTGGATCAGACAAGAGGATGGTTCTATTCTCTGCTTGCTATTTCCACTCTGATCTTCAACAAGGCTCCTTATAAGAATGTTATTGTTCTTGGGCATGTGCAGGATGAGAATGGTCAGAAGATGAGTAAGTCCAAAGGAAATGCGGTAGATCCTTTTGACGCTCTGGAGACATACGGCGCAGATGCGATCCGCTGGTATTTCTATGTAAACAGTGCGCCATGGCTTCCGAACCGTTTCCACGGAAAAGCGGTTGTAGAAGGACAGCGCAAATTCATGGGAACATTGTGGAATACGTATGCATTTTTTGTTCTCTATGCGAATATTGATGAATTTGACGCATCAAAATATGAACTGGAATATGACAAACTGCCGGTTATGGATAAATGGCTTTTGTCCAAGATGAATACACTGATCAAGGAAGTGGATGACCACCTTGGAAATTACCGGATCCCGGAAGCAGCAAGAGCGCTGCAGGATTTTGTAGATGACATGAGCAACTGGTATGTCAGAAGAAGCAGGGAGCGTTTCTGGGCAAAAGGAATGCCGCAGGATAAGATTAACGCGTACATGACTCTTTATACGGCGCTTGTGACTCTCTGCAAGGTGGCAGCTCCTATGATTCCTTTCATGACAGAGGAAATTTATCAGAACCTGGTAAGAAGCATTGACAAGTCTGCTCCGGAGAGTATTCATCTGTGCGACTTCCCAACAGCAGACGAGGCATTTATTGACAAAGAACTTGAGGCTAATATGGATGAGGTTCTGAAGATTGTCGTTATGGGTCGTGCCTGCAGAAATACGGCCAATATCAAAAACCGTCAGCCGATCGGACAGATGTTTGTCAAGACAGGAACACAGCTTCCTGAATTTTACCAGGATATTATAAAAGAAGAGCTGAATGTAAAGAATTTAACATTTACACAGGATGTACGTTCCTTTACTTCATATACATTTAAACCGCAGTTAAAGACAGTAGGACCAAAATATGGTAAAATGTTGGGTGGAATCAAAGCTGCTTTGTCATCACTGGACGGAAATGCAGCAATGGATGAAGTCAATGAAACAGGAGCTTTGAAACTCAATGTAAATGGACAGGAAATCACGTTGTTTAAAGAAGATCTTCTTATCGATACAGCACAGATGGAGGGATATGTATCAGAGGATAATAATGGAATTACAGTTGTTCTTGATACAAACCTGACACCGGAACTTCTTGAAGAAGGTTTTGTGCGTGAGATCATAAGTAAGGTACAGACAATGAGAAAAGAAGCGGATTTTGAAGTGACAGACAAGATTCACATCCGTTACGAAGGAAGCGAAAAGGCCGAAAAAGTATTTGCAGATCATGCTTCAGAAATCAGCAGTGAAACACTTGCACTTTCTGTTGAAAAATCCACTCCGGCAGGCTATGTGAAGGAATGGAATATCAACGGAGAAAAAGTGACGATCGGTGTCGAAAGATAAGGGTCTGAAGAAGGAGGATAATCATGTATAATCCGAGATTTGAAAAGGAAACTTTTAAAAAAGAGGTAAAGCATAATGTAAAGACTCTTTACCGCAAAACAATAGAGGAGGCGACTCCGCAGCAGCTTTTTCAGGCTGTGTCCTATGCGGTAAAAGAGGTTATTATTGATGACTGGATCGCAACACAGAATCAGTTTAAAAAGGATGATCCAAAAATAGTATATTATATGTCCATGGAATTTCTCATGGGAAGAGCGCTTGGAAATAACCTGATCAATATGACTGCTTACAAAGAAGTGAAAGCGGCGCTGGATGAAATGGGAATCGATCTGAATGCGATTGAGGATGAGGAGCCGGATCCGGCGCTTGGAAACGGCGGTCTTGGACGTCTGGCTGCCTGCTTCCTTGATTCTCTTGCAACACTTGGATATGCGGCATACGGATGCGGTATCCGCTACCGCTATGGTATGTTCAAACAAAAGATCGAAAACGGATATCAGGTAGAGACTCCGGATAACTGGCTGAAAGAGGGGAATCCATTTGAGCTTCGCCGGGAAGAATATGCCAAGGAAGTGCGTTTTGGCGGAAATATCCGCGTAGAATATGATGATTCTACAAACCGGACGAAATTTGTACAGGAAAATTATGAATCTGTACTTGCCATTCCTTATGATATGCCGATCGTGGGATATGGAAATCATCATGTCAATACGTTAAGAATCTGGGATGCAAAGGCTATTACTGATTTCCAGCTGGATTCCTTTGACAGAGGAGATTACCACAAAGCAGTAGAGCAGGAAAATCTTGCAAAAACCATTGTCGAGGTGCTCTATCCTAACGATAATCACTATGCGGGAAAAGAGCTTCGCTTGAAACAGCAGTATTTCTTTATTTCAGCAAGTATACAGGCTGCCATTACAAAATATAAAAAGACACATGATGATATTCATAAACTTCCGGAGAAAGTGATCTTCCAGATGAATGATACCCATCCGACGGTGGCAGTGGCTGAACTTATGAGAATCCTTCTCGATGAAGAGGAGCTCGGCTGGAATGAGGCCTGGGATATTACAACAAAGACATGTGCTTACACAAATCATACGATCATGGCAGAGGCATTGGAAAAATGGCCCATCGACCTTTTCTCCAGACTGCTTCCCCGTGTTTACCAGATCATCCAGGAGATCGACCGCCGCTTCCTTATTCAGGTAAGAGAAAGATACCCGGGCAATGAGGAGAAAGTCCGCAAGATGGCGATCCTCTACAATGGGCAGGTGAGAATGGCTCATCTTGCCATTGTTGCCGGTTTTTCTGTCAATGGTGTGGCAAGACTGCATACAGAGATCTTGAAAAATCAGGAGCTTCGAGACTTCTACGAAATGATGCCGCAGAAATTTAATAACAAGACAAACGGAATCACACAGAGAAGATTCCTGATGCATGGAAACCCTCTCCTTGCAGACTGGGTAACAGAAAAAATAGGTACAAAAGACTGGATCACAGATTTGTCACTTATGTCCGGATTGAAGAAATATGCGGATGATTCCAAAGCGCTGGCAGAATTTATGGATATTAAATATAAAAATAAAGTCCGTCTGGCAGAATATATCAGGAAGCATAACGGAATCGAAGTGGATCCACGCTCTATTTTTGATGTACAGGTAAAGAGGCTGCATGAGTACAAGAGACAACTTCTCAACATTCTTCATGTTATGTACCTGTATAATCAGATTAAGGAGCATCCGGAGATGTCCTTCTTCCCGAGAACCTTTATTTTCGGAGCAAAGGCGTCCGCAGGATATATCAGGGCAAAAGAGATCATCAAGCTGATCAACTCTGTAGCTGATATAGTCAATAATGACCGCAGCATTAACGGAAAGCTGAAGGTGGTATTTATTGAAGATTACCGTGTTTCCAATGCAGAGATCATCTTTGCGGCAGCAGACGTCAGCGAACAGATTTCCACAGCATCAAAAGAAGCTTCCGGAACAGGAAACATGAAGTTTATGCTGAACGGAGCGCCTACACTTGGAACTATGGACGGAGCCAATGTAGAGATTGTGGAAGAAGTCGGAATGGAGAATGCCTTTATTTTCGGATTAAGCTCTGAAGAAGTCATCAATTATGAAAATAACGGCGGTTACCATCCGCAGGATATTTACAACAGCGATCCGGATATCCGCAAAGTGGTAGATCAGCTGATCAATGGAACTTACTCCAACGGAGATCACGAGATGTACCGGGATCTTTATAATTCTCTTCTCTGTCCGAAAGACGGATCAAAGGCAGATATGTATTTTATCCTGAAAGATTTCCGCGCTTATGCCGAGGCACAGAAGAAAGTAGAAGAGGCGTATAAGGATAAAGAAAGATGGGCGAAAATGGCTCTTCTTAATACAGCATGCTGCGGTAAGTTTACCTCTGACCGTACGATTCAGGAATACGTGGATGATATCTGGCATCTGGATAAGGTGACAGTGGAGATTTAAAAGGTCAGGAATCCTGAAGGGTATAAAAGAGATAACCCTCTCATACATTAAGGTATGGGAGGGTTTATTTTATGCGGCAGAAGTTGAAAAAAATGGGATGCTATATCATTATTATTGTTTTGCTCCCTTATGTAGTGACCGTTTTCCTAAACGGGCCATCAATAGAAACAGCGGCTCCGGCAGACGAAATGGAGGTTATGGTAAAGCAGGGGGAAAAAGAAATACAGCTTCCTCTGGATGAATACGGAATTGGCAGGATGGCAAAGGAGATTCCGGCATCCTACGAAGAGGAGGCCATCAAAGTCCAGGCAATACTTGTCCGGACTGCCGTATACAAGCAATTGAAGGAAGAAGGCAGCGAGGCAGTTCTTGCAGACGATTTCTGGACAGAAAAAGAAATGAAAGAAGAGTGGGGGAGCAGGAAATTTTCCGAATATTACCGAAAAATGGAAAATGCCTGGCAGGAGACAGAGGGACAAGTTGTAATGTACGGCGAAGAACTGGCAAACACACCTTTTACCAGGCTGACAAACGGCAGTACAAGGGATGGAAAAGAAGTGCTGGGCAGCGAGGATTATCCTTATTTGAAAATCAAAGAATGTCCCCTCGATATTGAATCAAAAGACCAGATCAGGACAGTCACAACAGAGGACATGGACGCAGAAATAAAAGAAACGGATACGGCGGGCTATGTCACCAGTGTCCGAGTGGGAGAGGAGACTATGAGCGGCGAGGAATTTCGGGAAAAATATAAATTAGATTCCAGCTGCTTTATTCTCCAGAAGTATGATGGGAAAATGCGCATTACAACCCGGGGAATCGGTCATGGTCTGGGACTTAGCCAATATACGGCAAATGAGATGGCGAAAGAGGAAAAAACAACGGAAGAAATCCTGCAGTATTTTTTTGAAGGAACAGAAATAAGGGAGGTTGCGGAAATTATTAGAAATTCTGGTAATACAGAATAATGATATCAGCTTCTGGCAAAAATATAGCCAGAGGTGATGAATATGAATAAAAGACAAAAACCTTCAAAAAAGAGGAAGGGTGCCGGTATTGGAATCGCTGTCTGCTTTGTAGCCGCAATTATCATGGTTGGAACATATACGCTTCGGGATTATCAGGAAGCAAAGCGGCAGGAGCTGGCATTGTCAGAGGATGAGACAAAGGAAAAAGATATGCGGGAGGAAGAGCCGGAGGATGGAACAAAAGAAGAGGCAGGCAGTAATCTTGTGATCAATACAGAAGAAGATCCTACTGTTGCCAGCAGCAGCGCTGCAGAAGAGTCAGAGGAACAGGAAGACGCCCAAATTTCAGAAAATACAGATGGGACAGCCGGAGAAAACGGTTCATCTTCTGCAGGGATATCTGCGCAGACAGCCGGAAACAACTCATCTGTAAATTTTACAGAAAGCAGTAAGCTTTTGTGGCCGGTAGACGGAAATGTACTGATGAATTACAGTATGGACGAGACCGTATACTTTTCTACACTGGATCAGTACAAATACAATCCGGCACTGATCATTTCCGGTGCTGAAGGAGACCAGGTCATCAGCAGTACGGCGGGAGTAGTAAAATCCATTGATGAAAATGCCGAGACGGGGACAACAGTAAACGTTGATATCGGGAACGGATATGAGCTGTTTTACGGCCAGCTGAAAGATGTGACTGTTAATACCGGAGATTATGTGGAGGGCAAGACGGTACTGGGATATGTGAGCCAGCCTACAAAATATTACAGTGTTGAGGGTTGCAATGTATACTTTGAAATGAGAAAAGACGGACAGCCAATCGATCCGGTAACGTTTATGGAGTAAGTTTGGGACGTAACACTTTTTAAAAGTGTTACGTCCCAAACTGCCTTTTACGGTGGGCAAACTTGCGTTTTACGGTGTCTCTATTTGAAAAAAACGGTGTGTTTCGTTATAATAGAAGTGCAAAATGTGGAAAAGATGTGGATAAACTGTCAAAAGATGGGGGAAAAGCAAGTGGAAAACTTGTCGAAAACAAATTATACATACATTTTAAAATGTAAGGACGGTTCGTTGTATACGGGATGGACCAACAACCTGGCGAAACGTCTCCAGGCCCATAATGAGGGGAAGGGTGCAAAATATACCGGAAGCAGACGGCCTGTAACTCTGGAATATTATGAGATATATGAGACAAAGGAAGAGGCCATGCGTCGGGAATATGAGATCAAACATATGGGAAGAAAAAAGAAGCTGGAGCTTATTGAAAAGAAATGTCAGAAAGAAGACAAAGAAAAAAAGCCGGAGGAATTGTAACCTCTGGCTTTTCGTTCGGTACAATTTATTCAACCGGCTTACAGGACGAATGCATACATGACAACGAAGTGACATGCACTTCCTAACATGACGAAAACGTGAAAAATTTCATGACTTCCGAAATTTTTATGACGGTTGTTAAAAAGAGGAAGCTTCAGTGCATATATTACTCCGCCAATAGTATAGATGATTCCTCCGGCCAGCAGCCAACCGAATGCAGCAGGTGACATGGAATTGAGAATTTGTGTAAATGCCAGCACACACGTCCAACCCATTCCGATGTACAAAACGGAAGATACCCATTTGGGGCAAAATACCCAAAATGCCTTTAAAACAATTCCAAGAATAGCAATTCCCCATACAATGGACAGAAGAATAATACCGGTTTTTCCTTTCAGTACAAGAAGACAGATAGGAGTATAGCTTCCGGCGATAAGAATAAAAATCATCATATGGTCAATTTTTTTCAAAACAGTATTTATCTTTTCGGAACGATTAAAGGTATGATATGTGGTGCTTGCTGCATATAGCAAAATAAGGCTTACTGCATATACTGCTATGGATATAATATAAATGCGTCCCGGCTCATGTGCGGCCTTGATCAGCAGGGGAACAGCAGCAAAAATTGCCATCAGCATTCCAATGAAGTGTGTAATTGCGCTTCCAGGATCTTTTACGTGTGACTTGATCATTTGTGTCATAATCTTTACCTCCTAGAAATATAAAACATAATAAGTAGTTTTTAAAACTATATTATCCATATACATATATTATATACGCTTACGCCAAAAATGCAACAATTTTAAGAAATATTTTGAAAATCGAAATATTAAAACTGGACTGGTTAAAAAGTAAATAACTGGCTATTTTTACAAATCCACTCTGGTGATATGATAGACACATCAAAAGGAAAGAAAACGACAGAGAAAGGAAGCATCGAAATGGAACAAAAAAATCAGACGGTTACAAAACTAGCACAGACAGCGATTCTTGCAGCATTGTGTTATGTGTCATTCACATATCTACAGATAAAAATTCCAATGCCGGGCGGTGACGCCACATCGCTCCATATTGGAAATGCATTCTGCGTACTGGGAGCGCTTCTTCTGGGAGGCTGGTACGGTGGGCTTGCAGGAGCGATCGGAATGGGAATTGCAGATATCATGGATCCGATTTACATTACAGGAGCCCCGAAAACATTTTTCCTTAAACTGTGTATTGGTCTGATCGTGGGATTAGTTGCTCACAGAATAGCAAAGATCAATGAAAGTGACGATAAGGCGTATGTCTTTAAATGGAGTACAATTGCAGCGGTTGCCGGACTTGGATTTAATGTCATTGCAGATCCGCTGGTAGGATATTTTTATAAGATGTACATTTTGGGACAGCCGCAGCAGATGGCAGAAGTGCTTGCAAAATGGAGCACAGCCACAACATTTGTCAATGCGGTAGTATCTACTGTCCTCGTATCTGTCCTCTACAATGCAGTGCGTCCTATTCTTCTTAGGAGCGGTCTTATGCTGAAGCAGGAAAAGAGAACAGGAGTGCTGAAGCATTAGGAGAAAAGGCAGAATATTTGTAACAGCGCTATAAACCCCTGCCCTCGAAAAGAGGAGCAGGGGTTTTGACGGAAGGCCGTTTACAAGAAAAATATTTTTCTACAGCTTTGCTTTAGTAATTTTCGGCTTTTCTTTCAAAGTAAGCCTTCGGATGAGCACATACCGGGCAAACTTCCGGAGCTTCTTCTCCATAATAAATGAATCCGCAGTTTCCGCATTTCCATCCAAGAGGAGCGTCGCCTTTGAAAGTTTCTCCTGCTGTATAGTGATCCAGAAGTCTCTGATAGCGGGCTTCATGAGCCGCTTCAACTTTTGCAACACCCTCAAATTTTGCAGCAAGCTCTTCAAATCCTTCTTCTCTTGCTTCTTCAGCCATGCGTTTATACATGTCTGTCCATTCGTAATTTTCGCCTGCAGCGGCATCTTTCAGGTTTTCAGCAACATCACCGATTCCGTGAAATTCTTTAAACCACATTTTTGCGTGCTCTTTTTCCTGATTTGCAGTTTCTTCAAAAATGTTCGCCATCTGGACAAATCCTGCTTTTCTTGCAGCACTTGCATAATATGTATATTTGTTGCGTGCCTGTGATTCTCCTGAGAAAGCTTCCATTAAATTCTTTTCTGTTTTTGTTCCTGCATATTTAGACATAATTGATCCTCCTTTTGTTTATAGTAAGTGATAATGGATTTCTGTAAAGTGACTGATTAAGAATGATAAAAAGGGCTGTAGAAAAAAACTTATCCTGCAGCCCAGCGTTTTTTAGCCAAAGTATCTCTTTAACAGTCCTTCAAATGCTTTTCCGTGACGAGCTTCATCTCTTGCCATCTCATGAACAGTGTCATGGATTGCATCAAGGTTAGCAGCTTTTGCACGTTTTGCAAGATCAAATTTTCCAGCGGTAGCTCCGTTTTCAGCATCTACACGCATTTCCAGGTTTTTCTTTGTGCTGTCTGTCACAACCTCTCCTAACAGTTCGGCAAATTTGGAAGCATGCTCTGCTTCTTCCCAGGCAGCTTTTTCCCAGTAAAGTCCGATTTCCGGATATCCTTCTCTGTGAGCAACTCTAGCCATTGCCAGATACATACCAACTTCTGTACATTCTCCTTCGAAGTTTGCTCTTAAGTCTGCAAGGATGTCTTCGCTAACGCCCTGAGCAACACCTACAACATGCTCTGCAGCCCATTCTCTTTCTCCTGTCTGCTCTTTGAATTTTTCAGCCGGTGCGTGACAGACTGGACATTCAGCCGGAGCAGCTTCTCCTTCATAAACATAACCACATACTGTACAAACAAATTTTTTCATAGTTCTTTCTTCCTTTCTTATGATTTATTTTATTTTTAATATTAGTAATTGTTACTAATATTAATTTACAACTTTTTATCTGCATTGTCAATAGTTATTTTGTTTTCTTTTTCAAACAATCGCCGCATGTTCCGAAAAACATTGCAGTATGAGACTCTATAGAACCATCAAAACACTTTTCAGCAAGTTTGTCAATGGAATCCAGAGGTTCCATATATAAATCAATTACTTTGCCGCAAGACGTACAGATAACATGATAGTGAGGTTCTATCGTACCATCAAACCGGTCGCCCCCGTCAGGAGTCGTGATCTTGCTGATCTCGCCCATATCGGCAAGAAGATTGAGATTTCTGTATACCGTACCAAGACTGATGCGGGGAAATTCTTCGCGCACATGCATATAGACAGTATCGGCAGTGGGATGTTCTTTTGTGCTGGCGAGAAATTCTTTGATCGCCTCACGCTGACGGCTGTATTTCAAATTTGCCATGATGCATCCTCCCTTCCTAGTTAATAAATGCAATGTGAATTATATAATAATGATAATTATTACTGTAATTAAATTATACATCTTTATGAGGAAAAGTCAACTCTTTTTTAGGCAGTTCATTTTTTGTTTTGATTTGTACAATCTGAAATTTAACAAATTGTAACAAATTACGACTGAAAAAGAGAGAAATATTAAGAAAAACATAATAAAATGTAGAGAAAATTCAAAGAAATTCAGTTGACAATGCATAATGCGGTTGATATAATCATATCGTAACATTTGTAACAATTCTGTAATATTTACAAAAGATAAGAAAACATAAACGAAAGATCGAGGAGGTTGTTTATGAATTCTAATCTTAAAAGAGGATTGTTCTTAGTTACTTTGGCAGGAGTAATTTCAATTTCCGGGGAGACAGCAAAAGCAGCTGATTCGGATAAAGATACAGAAGCAGCGCTTCCGAATGTGGGAATTGAAGCGGTATTAAATGACTGTTACGCGTCAGATGAAAAGATTAATGTGGAGAGTTATTTAGTGCCGACAGAAAAAGGAGAGTATTCAGATATGGCGTTCACAAACGTGGGGACAGATACTTTTCTGTTTGTGCGAAGTGAACCAACGACACAGAGTGAATGGGTAGGAAAGTTGTATACGGATTATGCAGCCCAGATTATCGGACCAGTAGGAGAATGGACAAAAATTCGGTCGGGTTCCGTAACAGGGTATGTATATACAGACTATATTATAATAGGAAATAAGTCACAGCAAAAAGCCCAGGAACTCATACAAAATTCTGAAGGCCAGACAGAAGAGGAGCCCTTCCGCTACGCCGAATCCAGGCAGGAGGAAGAGGAACGGCTGGCAAGAGAAGCAGCAGAAGCCGCCGCAGCTGCACAGGAAAGGGCAGAGGCAGAAAGACAAGCCCGGGAAGCGGCAGCTGCCAAGGCGGCTCAGGCTGCATCAAGTACCGGACAGGCAATTGTAGATTATGCCTGTCAGTTTATCGGAAATCCGTATGTATGGGGAGGGACAAGCCTTACAAATGGAGCAGACTGTTCCGGTTTTGTCCAATCTGTATATGCACATTTTGGGATCAGCCTTCCGCGGACTACCTGGGATCAGGAAAATGTGGGTACAGGCATCAGCTATGACCAGGCATTGCCGGGGGATTTGATCCTGTACGAAGGACATGTGGGAATTTATATGGGAGATGGACAGATAGTAAATGCCATCAATCCTTCAAAAGGAATCGGAGTCATTCCTGCAACCTGCATGAGCATAAAGACCGTTCGACGGGTATTGTAAATGAAAGTTTCCCTTGTCAGGCGCATTTGCAGGATGATAAAATGGGATTGCACAAGATATCATTAGCAGGATGAGGGAAACCAGATGAAACGCATATTGTTGATCGAGGATGACAAAGATTTGAACAAAGGGCTGGTATATGACCTGGAAATGCATGATTACAGGGTATATCCAGCTTTTTCTTTATCGGAAGGAATGTTATATCTGGAAGAAAATAAAGTAGATCTGATTTTGCTGGATGGAAATCTTCCGGATGGAGATGGATTTGATTTTTGCCGGCAGGTGAAGAAAGAAAAGGAGACAGCGGTTATTTTTCTTACGGCAAGGGATATGGAGCAGGATGAACTGCAAGGATTTGACTGCGGAGCGGACGACTATATCACAAAGCCCTTTCATATGCCGATCCTTCGCCGGAGAATAGAGGCGGCGCTTCGCAAAACCGGCCGACAGGAGCAAAAAAGAGAGAACTCTGTATACCGGGATGATGCGCTTCTTATCGACTTTGAAAATCTGCAGGCCAGACTGAACGGCAGGGAACTCCTGCTGACACCGACGGAATTTCGGATCTTAAGACTGATGACTGTAAATAGGACAGTGACAAAGCAGCTTTTACTGGAAAAAATCTGGGATACATCAGGCAGTTTTGTAGATGAACATACTGTTGCAGTCAATATCAACCGTCTTCGGAAAAAGCTGGAAGGGAGCGGGCACGAATATATTAAGACGGTGTACGGCATGGGATACCAGTGGAGGGGGATGGAAATATGAGGCCGGGTATGGAATTGATTGTGGCGGGAACCCTGCTGGGAGCTGCTTTGATCATGCTTTTGCTCGCCGTGCTGGCGATGCTTTTGACAAGAAAAAATCTGACGGAATACAGTCGGAAGCTTTCCTATACACTGGATCGCATGATAAGCGGAGATAAGGAGATTGCCTTTGAGGAAGAAAAGGAGACACTGATCGGAAGAATACAGGTCAAAATGAGACAGGTCTACGAGATTATGCAGGCACAGGCAGATCAGAGATGGGAAGAAAAGAAACAGATGGAAGAGATTGTCAGTGATATTTCCCATCAGGTTAAGACGCCTATTGCCAATCTGCGCATGTATCATGAGCTGGCGGCCCAGGAGCCTGAGAAAGCCGGGGAATTTATGGAGGCAGAGGAAAGGCAAATTGATAAGCTGGAATTTCTCATGAAGACTATGATAAAAATGTCCAGGCTGGAGACAGGACTGATAGAAGTAAAACCGCTGAAAAATAAGGTTTACGACCTGATTTTTCAGGCAGTGTGTACCATCGCTTTGAAAGCGGAGAAAAAAGAGATAGATATAGAGGTGGAATGCAGTGAGAACCTGGAGGCGCTGTTTGACAGAAAATGGACAGTGGAAGCGCTGGCCAATATTCTTGATAATGCGGTAAAATACAGCGGAAAGGGCAGCAGGATCCGGATCAGAGCCGACAGGACGGACTATTTTGTGAGGATCCGTGTGGAGGATGAGGGAAGAGGGATTCGGGAAGATAATCTTCCCAATATTTTTAAAAGGTTTTACCGGGAAAAGGAAAGCAATGATGTAGAGGGTGTGGGAATCGGACTTTATCTGACTCGTCAGATTATTATGCAGGAAAAAGGATTTGTAGAGGCGTTGTCCCGACAGGGGATCGGATCTGTCTTTTCTCTGCATTTGCCTGCTGATGTACCGGAGACTTTTGAGGGATAAGGCAGACAGAAGTCATAAGATTATCTCGAAACTGTGATATTTTTGAGAGCAGTTTGAGATAATCTTTTTTTATGATGTAGAAAACGGAGGTTTCCTTCACAGGAAAAATCGCAGGACAGAAAGGACAGAAGAATTATGAACTATATTTTGGAAGCACAGAACCTGAAAAAATATTATGGAAAAGAGCCCAACATTACAAAAGCATTGGACGGTGTCAGCCTTGCAGTGGGGCAGGGAGAGTTTGTCTCCATCATTGGAACCAGCGGAAGTGGAAAATCTACGCTTCTGAATATGCTGGGAGGTCTGGATGTGCCGGACTTTGGCGAAATTATTATTCGGGGAAAAAAGATTGCCAAGATGAACGATGAGCAGCTTTCTATCTTCCGGAGGAGAAATATCGGATTTGTATTTCAGAATTACAATCTGGTTCCGATTCTGAATGTGTATCAGAATATCGTCCTTCCTATTGAGCTGGACGGGAATCAGGTGGATAAGGAGTATGTGGAAAAAATTATCCGTATGCTGCACCTGGAAGAAAAGCTGGAAAATCTGCCGAATAATCTGTCCGGCGGACAGCAGCAGAGGGTGGCGATCGCAAGAGCCCTTGCCAGCAAGCCGGCGATCATCCTGGCGGATGAGCCTACAGGAAATCTGGACTCCAGGACATCCCTGGAGGTGATGGAACTTCTGCGGATGACAAGTACGGAATTTGACCAGACGTTGGTAATGATCACACACAATCCTGAAATTGCTCAGGTGGCTGACAGGATGATCCGCATCGAAGATGGAAGGATCGTTAAAGGAGCGCCGTCTGTCAGGGAGAATCTGGGATAGAGGAGGAATAGAGATGCTTTTAGAAAATGACAATAAAAAATTTATCCGGACGTTATCCAACAACTGTCTGAAAGCAAATAAAATCCGCAATGCGATTGCTCTTCTTGCCATTATGCTGACGGCCCTCCTTTTTACGGCAGTAGCGACCATTCTCCAGGGGACTCAGATTAGTGTGCGGGAGCAGACGATCCGCCAGTCGGGAACAAGATTTATGGCTTCGATTAAATTCACAACGGCTGAAAAAACGAAAGAGCTTATGGAAGATCCGTTGTGGGAAACCGTGAGTGTAGAGCGGGTACTTTGGAAGATAGTGAATCCGGAGCTTATGGACATCAGTGTCAACATGGCGTGGATGGAGGAAACTTATGCAAAGAACAGTTATATGGAAATTGAGGAAGGGCATATGCCCGAGGAAGAATACGAGTTTGCCTGTGATACGGAGATTCTGCGGCTTCTGGGGATCCCGGAGGAAACAGGAACAAAGGTGAACATACAGTATCTGACGGATGAGGGAGTAAAAGAAGAACCTATGACGCTTAGCGGATACTGGGAGGGAGAAAAATATGAACAGACTGCTGAAGTGATGGTGTCGGAGGCATTCCTCGAAAAGAGGATTGATGAAAGCACCATCGCCCATGACGCCAGCGTCCCGGGATCTTACTGTATCCGCGGAAGCTTTGCTACGGATGAGGATGTGGAAGGCCAGTTAAACATGGTGATCGCCAACGCCGGATTTGATCCCGACGCAGAAAGAGGAAAAGAGGGATTTGTGGTCCATCACACGAATCCGGCCTATGAGAACAGGAATGAAATGGGAGGCGGAATGATAGCAGCGGCGGTTTTCGGAGTGCTGATGATCCTCCTGGCAGGCTATCTTATTATTTACAACATATTTCGCATTTCTATACTGAAAGATATTCGGCTGTACGGTCAGCTCAAAACGATCGGTACCTCGCCGAAGCAGCTGAAATATATGGTAAAGCGGCAGGGATATCTTCTGGCGCTGGCAGGGATTCCGGCAGGGCTTATCTTAGGCTGGCTTCTTGGAAATGTACTTCTGCCCCTTATCATGGCAAGTACAACAGTGGGAGAGTCTGTATTTATCATGCCCCATCCCGCTGTGTGGGTGGTGTCGGCAGCCTTTACCTTTCTTACCGTGTGGATCAGCTGCGGCCGCCCCGGAAAGCTGGCAGCCAGAGTATCTCCTGTGGAAGCGCTGCGATATCAGGACGGTGAGGAAGGCGGCAAAGCCAAAAAGAAAGGCAGAGATTCCCATCATCGGATTTTCCAGATGGCGTCGGCAAATTTAAAACGAAACAGAGGGAAGACAGTCCTTGTGGTCATGAGCATCGCCTTGAGCCTTATTCTTTTGAACAGTGTACTTGGTGCGACAGGATGCTTTGATAAAGAGATATATGTCCGCCGGAACGCAGTGACTGATTTTATTGTGCACAGCGGAAATTATGGGAATTTCAGTGTAGATGATTATACAAAAACACTGAATCCGAAGCTTTCCGGAAAGCTAAGTGAAATGGAAAATGTAAAAAATTTTGGGGAAGTATACTGCCATATTCTTCCGCCGGAACAGGTTACGGACATCGAGCAGGGATCCCTGATTAATATTACAGAGATTAACGGGAAAAGGACGAATATTGTAACCGAAGGCACAAAAGAAGAATTTGGAAATGCAGTTTCAGAGTTTGACTGGCGCCGTACAGTTTACGGGTGGAGCAGAAATATTCTGAATGATGTGATATTGATAGAAGGAGAACTGGATTATGACAAGTTGAACAGCGGAAACTACGTGATCATGGCAGGATTTTTAGGAGATGACGGCCTCTATGCGAAAGAGTCTCAGGAGTTCCATGCCGGTGATAAAATCCGGCTGGATATTGGCGGGGAAGAAAAGGAGTATGAAGTGCTTGCTGTGGCAGGTGCAGTGCATAATCTGACACTGGATTCTTCTTTGGGAGGATATGAGGCGGTTGTGTTTTCAAAGGAACAGTTTCAGGCTATATTCCCGGATGATACAGATCCGCTGGTCTGTGC
Organism: Claveliimonas bilis; assembly: GCF_030296775.1. NCBI lineage: Bacteria > Bacillati > Bacillota > Clostridia > Lachnospirales > Lachnospiraceae > Claveliimonas > Claveliimonas bilis. Next base: position 190,921 of record NZ_AP027742.1, read on the forward strand.
ATTTGATGCCGAGGAAGGTACGTTTGCCGAGGTAAACAGCGAGGCAGAACAGATCACATCCCAGTTGAACAGCAGCATGATCACCCGATTGTCGGAAGAAAGAGAGTTCGATGAGATACAGAGTACCTATCGGATCGTGGGAATCGTACTGGCGGCGGTCTTTGCCGTGATCGGCATCCTGAATCTTATCAATGTCATTTTGACCGGAGCGATTGCAAGACAGAACGAGTTTGCTGTCATGCGGAGTATCGGCATGAGCCAGAGACAGCTTAAGAAGCTGTTCATCTATGAAGGTGTCCTGTACGCCCTCCTGGCCGGGGCAGTAGGTATAACAGCCAGTGCGGCAGTTTCGCTTACTGCAGTAAAAGCAATCGTATCTAACTGGTGGTTTGCCAGGTACTCTTTATCAGTCCTTCCTGCATTTGAGGCGGCCCTTATATGCAGCCTTCTGGCAGCAGGAATTGCGTGGGTGATCGACCGTATGTGGAATAAAGGAAGCATTGTAGAAAAATTAAGAAGAATAGAGTAGAAAACGGACAAGAAAGGGCGTATTTGCTACCTTTCTTGTCCACTTTTTCTTTAATAACTTATGTAATGTTTCGAAAATCGAAATAATGTACAATTTACACAAATTTGTAAAAACATGGAAAATTTTGTAAAAAAGACTTATCCAAGTTATCCACATAAAAAACCATGAAAAAGGTGGAAAAATCAAAGTTTTTGAAAACTTATCCACATTATCCACATGGATATCCCGGTTTTTGGTGGATTACTTACGTCAAATAAAAGAACGAATGTTTTGTGAAGAAATGATAAAAATGAGTTTTTGTCGAAAAAACAGGAAAAGAAACTTGACAAATAAATAACCAGAAATTAACGAGAAATTTATTTTAAATGTTTACACAATGAAAGAAAGCAGATATAATAAAAACTACGTGGAAGATAAAGGAGGATTAATGAATTATGGTAAATAAAGAAATGACAATTGGCGAATTGTTAAGTGTAAATCCAGATGTGGCACCGATTCTCATGGAAATCGGAATGCATTGCCTTGGCTGCCCGGCTTCCCAGGGTGAAACATTAGAAGAGGCAGCTATGGTACATGGGATCGATGCGAATCTGCTGGTAGAAAAGATCAATGCGTTTATCAATGCCAATGCATAAATCAGGTTTTCTGGATTCAGGAAAGCAAAACATCCGGACAAGTCCTTGGACTGACCGGATGTTTTTTTTTGTCATTATTGATTTTTAAGTCTTTGATTAAATCTGTGAAAGATTCTGTACTGCATCCGCAGACAGTATAATCTCACAATGCTCTTCCAAATATGCCAGGGAGGCGCTGGAAGCTTTTTCCAAAGTTCCGTACTCGGACAGCATATTGCAGATTCGGTTAAATTCCCGTGTTGTGTGGTCTGACTGTGTCAGGGCAAGAATGTACATATCGGCTTTATGGTCTTTATACAATGTGTTGGAACCGAAATATATTGACTGCAGCAGATGAGCTGCATGAATCACCTGATCCATATTGGTAAAAGAAAACAGCCGGAGGGAAAGAGAGCGCTCCTTTTCTGACTTCTTATCGGAAGTTTCCGACACGGAGGAAACACTTTCCTTAACTTTTCCCAGGAGATTTAAAAGCTCCTCGGCGCCTTCCAGCTTTTCAAGGGCTGATTCCTTTACGGAGTCCCATTCTCCTCCCGGAGAAGGGGCAAATTTAGAAAATCTAGTATCGAGTTCCTCAGGATCTTCGACTTTTGTGATTATCAGCACGATTGAATCGGAAGAAGCGGGAATCGCTTCTATCATAAGAGGAATATCCTCGGCTTCAAAACCGAATTCAAATGCCGCTTGTTGCATCATATCATGGAAAAGTGATTTTGCCTTTTCAGTTCCATAGGCAAGTTCGCTTAACTGAAGCTGCCTGTCAGTTAAATCAGCACGTGTAAGAGTACAGCGAATCTGATTATCGTTGATCTTTTCAATCTTCATAATTATCACTTCCTTTTTCACAGTATATCATATGGGATGATCAGAGTTCAATAAAATAAAAATAAAAAAAGCTTGCGTTAACATAAAAATAGGTGCTATAATACCAATACAGAAATTAGTATTCCCAAATCATACATTCTTAGAATAGATCTGTCAATCAGATTTTATTTACGATCAGGTAATCTCAATGTAAATCTAGTAACCAATCAACAATATTTCAAACAAGTCGGATCAGACGCAATTCAACAGGAAAGTTTTATTTAATCAGAAAAAGTTCAAAAACATGTTTCAACAAGAAAAAGATCTGCTCGAAAAATGTTGAAAGAAGCGAGTGCTGTTTCTGTAATCAGACATATTTTAATATATCACGCACTTCCATAAGGAGATATGTCTGAATGTAAGTTTTAGTTATATTCCATTTTATGCAGACGGAAGGAAAAGGTTTCTTTGCAGCAGGAAAAAGGAGGCTGTGATGCCGGAAGAAAGAAAGGAATTTCAGGAAATGTTCAGTGAGCTGAACATGTATGAAAAACGGGGAGTATATATTGCAATGGAGGGAAAACCGGCAAGCCCGACACAGATCGTACAGGCGCATATGGTGAGTGAAGATTCCGGATATATGAGAGATTATGTTTTAAATGAAAACGGAGATCTGAAAGCGTTGTACTTCTATCATGTTAACCAGAGTATTTAAAAGTAAAAAAGCGCAGACACCCCTCGCGGAATAACGGAGAACAGTCCAGCCGCGCCATGTGGCAACCCTGTGGCTGAACTGTTACAAAAATATTCTTAAATGTCGAAATAAATAATGACGGAACCTGCAAAAGTTGATATAATGAGGTATATGTGGGAGGTGCAGCATGGAACAAAGACGCAGAAGGCGCCGTAGAAGGCGGCCGCAGTCAAGACGGAGAAGAAAGCGTAACCTGATTCTGAAAGTAGGTTTTTTCATAATACTGATAGTGGGAATTATTGCAGCTGTCTTTTTGTGGAGAAGATACGGACCCTCAAAAGAACAGGCGGATTTAAACGGATATTATGGAATAGAAAGTGAAGACCAGCTCGCTATCGTTGTAAATAATGATATTCTTGAACCAAAAGGAATGATATCGGATGGAAGAGCTTACGTAGAATACAGCATTGTCCGGGATTATATCAATCAGAGATTCTATTGGGATCCGAGCGAAAACATCCTGCTTTATACACTGCCCAATGATACGGTATCGGTAGATGTGGGAAGCACGGATTATACGGTTTCAAAACAGAAAAACACCGGGGATTACGTCATTTTAAAGACAGAAGGAAGTACAGCTTACATTGCGCTGGATTTTGTGAAACAGTATACGGATATGGAATATGAAGTCTATGACGACCCCAGTCGAGTGGTTGTAGTGACAGAGACCGGGGAAGTGAAGGTAGCAGAGGCGAAGAAAGATACGCAGGTACGTTATCAGGGCGGAGTAAAGAGTCCGGTACTTACAGAAATCAGTAAAAATGACATCGTAACTTATATTGAGGACGAAGGCGACTGGAAAAAAGTCCGCACGGAAGATGGATTTATTGGATATGTAAAGAAAAGCGCGCTTCGCGATGAGGAGACTCAGAAAATAGACAGAGGATTTGAAGAGCCTGAATATACCAATATTTCCAAGGATTATACTATTAACATGGCATGGCATAATGTTACAAACAGCGATGCCAACAGCAGTGTTCTGGAAATGATCGCCAGTACGAAAGGACTGACAACTATTTCACCTACCTGGTTCCATGTGGCAGATACATCCGGCAACCTGGAATCCATTGCTACAGCGGACTATGTGAATTACGCACATCAGTCAGATATAGAAGTCTGGGCGGCGATACGTGATTTCGACGGCGGAATTAATTCCGCGGAAGAATCCTATGAATTATTAAGCCATACTGCAAACAGGACAAACCTGATCAATCAGCTCATGTCAGAGGCACTCAGAGTAGGACTGGATGGAATTAATGTAGATTTTGAAAAAATTTCCGATGAGTGCGGAGAACATTACATTCAGTTTATCCGGGAGCTGTCTGTACAGTGCCGGAAAAACGGTATAGTACTTTCTGTGGATAATTATGTGCCGCAGTCTTATAATCAGCAGTATCATCGGGAAGAACAGGGAGTTGTTGCCGACTATGTAGTCATCATGGGCTATGATGAACATTACAGCGGTTCCCCGGAGGCAGGCTCAGTTGCTTCTTATGATTTTGTAAAGGCAGGTATTGAGAATACGCTCAAGGAAGTGCCGGCAGAGAAGGTGATCAATGCAGTGCCGTTCTTTACGAGAGTATGGAAAGAAACGCCTAAGACAGAAGAGGAGCTGGCAGCAGACCAGGGAACAGATGCGGAGCAGTATACTACAAAAGTAGAAAGCACAGCTTACAGCATGGCAGAAGCAAAAGCCGTAGTGCAGCAGGCAGGAGCCACTGCACAGTGGGATGACACGACCAAACAGAATTACGCGGAGTGGGAAGCAGATGGAGCGACCTATAAAGTATGGTTGGAAGATACCCAGTCTCTTGAGCCGAGACTTCAGCTTATGAAGGATTATAAACTGGCAGGTACAGCGGCGTGGCGCCTGGGTCAGGAAGAATCAGATGTCTGGGAACTGATTTTGAAATATGTAAATTAATAAACGTCTCCTGACAGACATATATTAAATAAAATATGTGTTGTCAGGAGATGTTTTTTTGCGGAAAGGATTGGAGTTTATTTTGGCGCTGGCTGTTCTTGCAGGGCTTGTCTTTGCAGGAAGAGAAGTCAGCCGGTATGCGTCGGCACAGAAGGTAGAGGCCAATAAGCTGGTTGTGCTGGATCCGGGGCATGGAGGAAGAGACCCGGGAAAGGTGGGAGTCGGGGATGTCCTGGAAAAAGATCTGAATCTTGCCATAGCAAAGAAGGTGAAGAAAATACTGGAGAAGGATGGACTGGAAGTCATTATGACAAGAGAGAAAGACGAGATGCTCTGTTCGAAAGATGCTTCTAATAAAAAAGTAGAAGATCTGAAAAACAGAATTGAACTTATTAACAGCAATGAACCGGCAGTGACAGTGAGCATTCACCAGAACAGTTATCCCGATGAAACAGTAAAAGGGTCTCAGATTTTTTATTTTACTCATTCGGCGGAGGGAAAAGAGGCGGCGGAAAGAATGCAGGAGGAATTTCTTGCCGCATTTCCCGATAATACGCGGGAGTTAAAAGCGAACGATACATACTATCTTCTGAAAAAAACAGAAGTTCCCACCATTATTGTGGAGTGCGGATTTTTGAGCAACAGTGAGGAAACAAAGCTTTTAAGCCAGGATGAATATCAGTTGAAACTGGCAAAAACGATTGCCAAAGGGATAGAAAGCTGGGCAGTGACGGCAGGGTAGTAAAAAGCAGGAAATAATGTTATAATAGAAAACATGGAAACAAAAGTAGAAAGAATAAATCGAGAACAAATGAATATGGAAATAATCCGTGAAGCGGGCAGTATTTTAAAAAAAGGAGGACTGGTTGCCTTTCCGACGGAAACAGTATACGGTCTTGGGGCAAACGCCTTGGATGAAAAAGCCGCAGCAAAGACTTATGCGGCCAAGGGAAGACCATCTGATAATCCTCTGATCGTTCACATTGCCAGGCTGGAAGATTTATATGAGGTGGCAGAGCATGTGCCGGAGAAGGCAGAGACTCTGGCGCGAAAATTCTGGCCGGGACCGCTTACGATGATCTTTGAAAAAACCTCTATTGTGCCCTATGGAACAACGGGAGGGCTGGAGACAGTTGCCGTTCGTATGCCGGATGATGAGATTGCAAGAGCACTGATCCTTGCCGGAGGCGGATATGTTTCCGGCCCAAGTGCCAATACATCAGGAAGGCCAAGCCCCACTACCGCCGGACATGTGATGGATGATCTGAACGGGAAAATAGAAATGATCCTGGATGGAGGAGCAGTTCATATCGGGGTGGAATCAACGATTGTAGATATGACTTCGGAGCCGCCTATGATCTTAAGGCCCGGTGCGGTAACAAAAGAAATGCTGGAAAAAGAAATCGGACAGGTCCTGGTGGATCATGCTGTCTTAGATGCAGACAGTAAAACGCCTCCCAAGGCTCCGGGAATGAAATACCGCCATTATGCGCCAAAGGCAGAATTGACTGTCATAGAAGGAGAGCTGGAATCTGTTGTAAGTACGATTCAAAAGATGGCGGGAGAAAAAGAGGAGCAGGGATACAGAACAGGTATCATCGCCACAGAAGAAACAGTAAACAGATATTCAGGCAGTAATATAAAATGTATTGGAACCAGAGAAGACGAAAGTACAGTGGCGGCAAATCTTTACGGCATTCTTCGGGAATTTGACGCTGATGGTACGGATTATATTTACAGTGAATCCTTTGATGCAGAAGGGATTGGAAGTGCTGTGATGAACCGGCTTTTGAAAGCAGCCGGACATCGTGTGATCAAAATTTAAGAAAGGGGCAGCAGCAGTGATACTGCCGCTGAGGTAATAAGTGCCGATCCCTTGTATATCGGCGCTGGGAAAATAAGATAAAACCAGGAGGAAAAAACAAATGTCAAATGTATATGTAATGGACCACCCGCTGATCCAGCATAAAATCGGCTTTATCCGCCGGCAGGAGGTGGGGTCAAAGGACTTTCGGGCTATTGTCAGTGAGATTGCGATGCTGATGTGTTTTGAAGCAACGAGAGATCTGAAGCTGCAGGATGTAGAGATTACCACGCCTATATGTCCTACCGTGGCGAAAGAACTGGAAGGAAAGAAGCTGGCGATCATACCGATCCTTCGGGCAGGCCTGGGAATGGTGGAAGGGATGCTTCAGCTCATACCTGCGGCAAAGGTGGGCCATATCGGATTATACAGAGATCCGGAGACATTGAACCCGGTGGAATATTACTGCAAACTCCCGGCAGACTGCGATGAAAGAGAAGTCTTTGTTGTAGATCCCATGCTGGCAACCGGAGGCTCCTGTTCCGCGGCTATTGAGCTTTTGAAAGCAAAAGGAGTAAAGAAGATCCGTTTCCTCTGTGTGATCGCAGCGCCGGAAGGAGTGGCGAGAATGCAGAAGGAGCATCCGGATGTAGATCTTTATATAGGCGCGCTGGACGATCATTTGAACGATCATGGATACATTGTACCGGGGCTTGGAGATGCCGGCGACCGCATTTTTGGTACAAAATAGCACAAAGGGGGAAGGACGAGATGGGAAGCAAAAGAGAAGGATATATAAGCTGGGATGAATATTTCATGGGAGTGGCAATCTTATCCGGACAGCGTTCGAAAGATCCGAATACACAGGTAGGGTGCTGTATCGTAAGCCAGGATAACAAGATTCTTTCCATGGGATACAATGGCTTGCCGATCGGATGTTCTGACGATGAATTTCCCTGGGACAGAGAGGGAGACGATCCCCTTGATACAAAATATGTCTATACTGTGCACAGCGAATTAAATGCGATATTAAATTACAGAGGAGGCAGCCTGGAAGGCGCTAAATTGTACGTTTCCCTGTTTCCCTGTAATGAATGTGCAAAAGCGATCATACAAAGTGGGATAAAAGAAGTGATCTATGACTGCAACAAATATGAAGGGACCCCGTCTGTGACCGCATCAAAGAGAATGTTCGACGCGGCGGGAGTGAAATATCACCAGTATAAGCGAACGGGAAGAAAGATAGAAATAGAGTTGTAATGCAATTTGGGACGTAACAAACTTTAAAAGTGTTACGTCCCAAATTGCATTAAGTGGTGGGTAAAACTGCGTTATACCCTGGGTAAAATTGATTTTGCCTGCCGGAGGAGAAAGCTATACCGCTTCCATGCGGCGTTTCCCCTGTAAATGTAACAGTCGATAAGATCAGGATCAGAAGCATTCTGGAAGTTATTGTAGGCATCTTCAATTTCCTGTCTGGCAAGAGCGATCTCTTCTGCAATATCAAAATTATCTTTGTCGAAAGACAGTCTTCTATAAATATCCTCTTCAGCTGCTTTTCCCCGTTGAAATAGTTTCATTGCGGCGGTCACCTCCATGGCTTTTTCCTCTTTATTCCTAGTATAGCCAGAAAGGTAGAATAAAATACCGTCAGGAAGGATATATATGGAAAAAGAGGAAAAGCAGGAAAAAATATGTCGGAAGAAAAACCAGGAATAATTTTTAATTTTTTTATCAGAGCATTAATAGGAATGGCAATTATTTTCTTTGTAAACTATTTTCTTGACAGCAGGGGAATTGAAGCGTCAGTAGGGATGAACGGGGTTTCGTTTTTGACATCCGGAATCCTTGGTATTCCTGGGGTTGCGTTGCTTTATGGTATTGTTCTCTATAAAGTTTTGTAGAAATCTCACAAAGTTTACATATCTTTCGAAAAGCTATGGACATTTATGGAAGACAGGGATATAATACATTCTACAAGTTGTCATAACTTGTATCTGATTGAATCTTGTTGAACGTCTGAATTGTTTCTGGAGTTCTTATGCCATTCGGTTAAGAAATTCAAAAACGCAAGCAAAACTGAATATGGAGTTATTTTTTTAGTAACAGGAGGGAACTTGTGAGCAGCAAAAACTTGGTCATCTGTGATCCGGATTCAGAATACGCTGCCAGGCTGGCTGTCTATTTCAGCGGGAAAAGGGAACTTGCCTTTCAAGTGAAAACATGCAGTTGTCCCCAGCAGATACAGCCGATCCTGGAAAAAGGTACCATCGATTTTCTCATGCTGGCGGAAGAGTTTTATGAACCATACCCGGATGAAGTGGTAAAAACTTCGGGCAAGCTTATTCTTCTGTCATCGGAAAAAAGGGAAATCTGTGCCGATTCCTGTCCGTCAGTTTTTAAATATCAGCCGGCGGAAAATATTTTTACAGAGCTTCTGCAAATATGCGCGAAAGAAAAGCAGGAGGATATTCTGAAGATACGAAAAGACAAAGAAGGCAGGATCATAGGATTTTATTCTCCTGTCCGCCGTCTCGGACAGACAGCGATGGCGTTGGAAATGAGCAGGGAGTTATCGAAAAAGGAAAACGTATTGTATCTGAATCTTGAAACTTACGCGGGCATAGACGGATACTTTCCGGACGAAACGCAGAAAAATTTATCTGTACTTCTGTATTATCTGAAACAGGAAACGAGGAATCTGGGACTGATATTGGCTGGATTGATCTGCCAGTATGAAGGAGTAGACTATATTCCGCCGGTTCAGATTCCGGATGATCTTAAAGAAATTTCAGCAGATGAGTGGATATGGCTTTTTGAGGAAATTCTGACAGGAAGCATTTATGATGTGCTGATATTGGACATAGGCGAGAGCATACAGGGGATTGTAAAAATTTTAAATGTCTGCGACGAAATATACATGCCTGTCTCAGATGACCGGTCTGCTGCTTCCAAAATCCGTCAGTTTGAGCGAATGCTGCTTCAGTCGGGAAGCAGTGAAACAGCAGAGAGGGTGGTTCGATGTGATTTCAGAAGAACAGCTGCAGGAAAAAATTATGAAAAGGCTCGATCTATCAAAGGAAATCGAAGATGACGAGCTGACGGGGCTGATATTCCGCGTGCTTGCAGAAGAAAGCGAGATGGAATATATTCCGCTGCAGAAAAAGGTAAGCCTGGGAAGAGAATTATTCAATGTTTTTCGAAAATTGGATGTATTGCAGGACTTTATTGAAGACGAAGAAATTACTGAAATTATGATTAATGGAACGCAAAATATTTTTGTGGAAAAAAGAGGAAAACTTTATCTGACAGATAAAAGATTTCCATCCAGAACCCGTTTAGAGGATGTGGTGCAGCAAATTGTGTCGGGAGCAAATCGCATGGTCAATGAGGCTTCCCCCATCGTGGATGCCAGGCTGGCTGACGGATCCAGGGTAAATGTCGTACTTTATCCCGTGGCTCTTAACGGTCCCATTGTAACCATCAGAAAATTTCCACAGGAGCAGATTACCATGAAGGAACTGATCAGACTTGGTGCTCTAAGTGAAGAGTTGGCTGAATTTTTAAAAATGCTGGTAGTATCGGGATACAATATTTTCATAAGCGGCGGGACAGGTTCTGGAAAGACGACGTTGTTGAATGCGCTGTCGCAATTTATTCCAAAGGATGAAAGAATCATTACGATCGAAGACAACGCAGAGCTGCAGATCCAGGGAGTTCCAAATCTGGTAAGGCTGGAAGCAAGAAATCCAAATGCAGAAGGAACCGGAGAAATCACCATACGCAGTTTGATACGCTCGGCTCTTCGGATGCGGCCGGACCGGATTATTGTAGGGGAGGTCAGAGGACCGGAGACAATTGACATGATACAGGCAATGTCTACCGGTCATAAAGGAAGCCTTAGCACCGGACATTCGGACAGTCCAAAGGACATGCTTCAAAGACTGGAAACCATGGTGATTATGGGAATGGACATTCCTCTGGCAGCTGTTCAAAGACAGATTGCGTCGGCTATAGATATCATTATACACATTGGCAGACTGCGTGATAAAAGCAGGAAAATACTGGAGGTGGTAGAGGTTCTGAATTATGAGGAGGCTCAGATTAAAACAAGACCACTTTATGAATTTGAGGAAACAGAAGGAGGAAAACCGGGGGAAATGGTTAAGGGAAGCTGGAAAAAAGCTGCTGAGTTATTCCACAAAGAAAAATTATTTTCAGCAGGATATCAGGAAATATGAATATGTTGTGGCATTTACAAAAGCTGCGGCTCTTTTGGGGCTGATCGCATACTTGTATTACGAATCTATATGGGCGTTTTTTCTTCTGACGCCGGCGATAGTCGGATATATGAAGATTTGGGAACAGGAATGTGTACAACAAAAGGAAAGAGAATTTCGGCAGCAGTTTCAGGAGGCGATCCGCTTGATGCTGGCTTCGCTGAATGTAGGGTATTCCTTGGAGAACGCTATAAAAGAAACAAAAAAAGATCTTGATATACTTTATAATGGACAAACGGCAATCCAAAGAGAGTTTACCTATATGATCCGCCAGATTTTTGTTCAAATTCCTACGGAACAGATTTTGGAGGAGTGGGCGGACCGGGTAAAGCAGGAAGACCTGCAGAATTTTGTAAATGTTTTTGTGACAGCAAAAAGAAGCGGAGGGGATCTTCTGTCTATTATCAGAGATTCTATTGGGCAGATCAGGGACAAAATCGAAGTGGAAAGAGAAATCGAAACACTGATCGCTGCTAAAAAGTATGAATTTAAAGTAATGTCAGCGATTCCTTTTGGAATTATCGGATATATGAAAATCAGTTTTCCGGAATTTATGGAAATCTTATACGGAAATGTTTTAGGAGTAGGAGTGATGAGTATATGTCTGATGATATACGCCGGAGCCTACTATTTTGGACAAAGAATTGTAAATATAGAAATTTAATGGCAGCGGTGTTGGTGATAACCGGAATCCTGGCAGCGGTTCTTCTTGCAAGCGATATTGGAAAATCCATTGTTTCGCAGAAAACGATTTCAAGAAATTCCTATGGAGAAGGAACGGTAAAAAAGCAGCTGGAGATTTCGGCAGACGGTCAAAAAATAGAAGAACCAATCGAGATTGAGATAATGGAAAGGCAGTATACAGCCGGAGAAATTCAGGAGGTGTTCCGTCGAGCGGTAGAGCAGATAGAAAGACTGGCATTGGCAGAAAATGAAAGTGCGGAAAAGGTGCAGACGGATCTTAATCTGGTTACAAGTATTCCGGATGAGCCTGTAAAAGTAGAGTGGGAGCTGGACCGTTACGATATCATGGACATCAATGGGAAACTTCATGAGGAGACGGTTGAAGAATTGGAACAAAAGGGTGAAACGGGGATTCTGGTACAGTTAAAGGCATGCCTGACTTATACAGAAGATGAGACTAAGCAGGCTATGCATGAGATGGCAGTTCGCGTGTATCCTCCAGTGAAAACAAAGACAGAAAATCTAATCGCGGACATTAAAACAGAAATCTCAAGAATAGATACGAAAAATAAGACAAAAGAAACAATAAAATTACCTGAAAAAGTAAATGGAAAGGAAATTTCGTATTACTATCCTATGGACTTCCGGGGATTAACTGTGTTGATTATGGGGATTGTGGTGGCAGTACTTCTGTTTTTCCTGGACAGACAAAACAGGAAAAAAGAACAAGATGACAGAGACAGGCAGATGATGCAGGATTATCCCCGGATTGTAAGCCAGCTTAATCTGCTTTTAAGCGCCGGGATGAGTACAAAAAGCGCATGGAAAAAGATTATAGATGAATATAAGAAAAAGAAGATAAAGGGAAAGAAAAGGTACGCCTATGAGGAGATGGAGGCGGCCTGGAATGAAATGTGCAGCGGAGTACCGGAAAGAGAGTGTTACGAGCAGTTTGGAAGCAGGTGCAGGCTGCAGGCATATATGAAATTAGGGACGCTGCTGTCCCAGAACTTGAGGAAAGGGACGAAGGGGCTGGCAGATATGCTGCGTCTGGAAGGGATTCATGCTTTTGAAGAGAGGAAAGCATTGGCAAAAAGATTAGGCGAAGAAGCGGGGACAAAACTTCTTCTTCCCATGTTTTTTATGCTGGCGGTTGTGATGATCATCATTATTGTTCCGGCCTTTTTATCCATTCAACTATAGAGTTTATAAGGAAGGAGAACATATGTGGAGACTACATTATTTTATGCATTTGATGAAAGAAAAAAAGGGAATTGGCGTAGTGGAAGTGATTTTAATTTTAGTTGTGCTGATTGGGCTTGTCATTATTTTTAAGTCCCAGCTTACCAGCCTGGTCCAGACTATATTTCAGAAAATTACAAGTGAAAGTGCAGGAATCTGAAACGTTGGAGAACCTGCGGGGAGAAATGACTGCTTTTTTAGCATTGATTTTTATTTTGCTGATTTCCTTTGCGGGTTCTTTGATGGAAAGCGTTTCTATACAAAGCGCGAAAAACTACAGAAGAGCGGATATGAACCGGGCGGTGGAATCGGTGTTTGCAGAGTATCAGAAAGAGATGCTGGAAGAATTTGATCTGTTTGTCCTGGAAGGAAGTTATGAAAGCGGCAGCTATTCTAAGGATAGGATCATGGATCGGCTTTCCTATTATGGTGCGGGAAATATGGAGCACAGTATAAAAAGAATGGAAATTATCACGGACCGAGGAGGAGCACCTTTTCTTGAACAGGTGAATCAGTGGGTAAAGCATAAATACGGTTTGGATAAGCTGGATGGGCTGCTGGGAGAGGCGCAAAGTTGGAAAAGCCAGAGCGAAGAGGCAAAGAAGTTCCAGAAAGAGGAAGAAAATCAAAATCAGACACTGGAAGATTTGCTGAAGGAAAATGAGCAGCAGCTGCCGACAGAAGATAATCCTTTAAATACAGTTTCCGGGCTGAAAAATTCTCCGCTTTTAAACCTTGTTATGCCAAAGGAAAAAACAGTATCGGCGAAAAGTATCGAACTTTCTTCCATGGTATTTCACAGAAGCCTGGAAGAAGGATATGGAGACTTCCAGGATGTTTCAGATGGGACAGGCGCTTCTTCTCTGGCGCTGGGAGTATATCTTTTAGAGCACTTCAAATCGGCAGTTTCAAAAGAGGAGAGTGATACCGGGGCATCAGCAAGTGCGCTGGAGTATGAATTGGAATACATACTTGGCGGAAAAGGCAGCGACAGAGAAAATCTGGAATATGTTGTACAGCGGCTCCTGGCTATCCGAGTAGTTCCTAATTATATTTATCTGCAAAGCGACAGTGCAAAGAAGGCGGAAGCAAGAGCGATGGCGCTTACTTTGTGCACATTGCTGGCTGTCCCGGCAATTACGGAGGCAGTTATGCAGGCGCTTCTGTTTGCCTGGGCCTTTGGAGAGAGCGTGGTGGATATAAGAGCTTTGCTGGACGGAAGAAAAGTACCTTTAACGAAAGATCGGCAAAGCTGGCAGCTTCAGTTGTCCGCCCTGTCCCGGCTGGGAGAAGAGGGAGAATGGAAAAGCGGACAAGATTCAGAAAAAGGATTGGATTATACCGATTATATAAGAATCTTACTTTTCCTGCAAAACACCGGGCAGACAGCCCGGCGCAGCCTGAATCTGATGGAGCAGAAATTGAGAACAGAGAAGGGATTTACCTGGTTTCGGGCAGATTACTGTATCACAAAAATAGAGTTTGAATCTGTTTGCAAACTTCGCAGAGGGATCAATTACCGCTTTGCTACCTATTTCGGATATAACTAGATTTTATATATTGCTGAGTTTCAGAGATTTACCTATATAGCCAGACAAAAGAGAAGCCGGAAACATGGAAAGGCGTCCTTTTGAAGGAATTATTTACTATGGAAAGAGAGGTGCAAAATGGCTTTCACGGATACAACCATGTTCTTTAATCAAAATATCTCACATCGTCATCATTGTTTGTTGAACAAAAGGGCGCCTTTCTGTGTTTCCGGAAGTATAACAATAGAGGCAGCGCTGGCTGTTCCTATGTTTTTTCTGGCAATTATTGCGCTTTGCTATATGATGGAAGTAATGTCAGTGCGGACAAGCATACGAAGCGGAATGCAGTCGGCGGGGAAGATGGCGGCCAGAGAAGCATATATGAAGCCGGTTCTCATTCCGGGAGAGATTGAAAAAACGGTGATTGAGTCAATTGGAGAAGAGCGGCTGGAGCAAAGTATTATAGAAGGTGGCAGTCAGGGAATACGCTGTGAAAAATCCTACATGTCTCCGGTGACAGGACTTATGGAGATCCGGGTAAATTACAGAGTGTTTCTTCCGGTGCGATTCTTTGGACAAATTACAGTACCGATGGAAGAGTCCTGCAGATTAAAAGGATGGATAGGATACGAGAAAACAGGATTTTTACATAGGGATGAAACCGTTGTTTATATTACAGAGACAGGGATGGTCTACCACAAAGACTATCACTGTACCTATCTGGAGCTGTCGATCAAAACAGTACCGTCCAATGAGGTAGATGCTCTTAGAAATAAAAGCCAGGGGAAATATTATCCCTGTGAACGGTGTACAGGCCGCCAGCTGGGGGAAGAAGTGTATATTACAGATTATGGAAATCGCTATCATTCATCTTTAAGCTGCAGCGGTCTGAAAAGAACAATTTATGCAGTACCGCTGTCAGAGGCGGCGGGGAAAGGAGCTTGTTCAAAATGCGGATAACAAAAATCATTCAGGAACTTAATGTGGAAAACCTGATATGTTTAGGGGTTCTGACAGGAATTTCTGTGTATGATATATTATTCAGGAAAATTTCCGGATTTGTCCTGATGTTGGGAAGTATACTGGCAATAGGATATGGACTGACCGTATCGGAAAATCCCTGGTATATTTGTGCGGCAGGAGCGGCAGTCGGAGGCATCTTGCTGGGAATTGCCTATGTGACAGATCAGGCGGTGGGATATGGAGACGGTTGGCTTTTGGCAGCTCTTGGTGTCTATCTGGGAATCTGGGCTGTTCTTGAAGTGCTGATCGTGGCATGGGGGCTGATGGCAGGGGCAGCCGCAGTGTGCCTTGTAAAGAAAAGATGGTCCAGACATGCAGCTCTTCCAATGACGCCGTTTGTAACTTTTGGTTTTATTATATTTATGGTCAGTGAATGTATTTATGAGTGACAGGAAAAAGGATAAGTCAATATTAAAAAAGAAATATCAGGGAAGCCTGACTGTGGAGGCAGCATATCTGATGCCGGTGATAGGGATGATATTAGCAGTCAGCATTTTGGCATTATTTTATTTTCATGACAAGAATATTATTTCTTCATGCGCTTATGAAACTGCAGTAGTTGGGAGTACGAAGGCGAGAGAAAAAGATGGTGTCAGTCCTGATATTCTGATCCGGGCTTTTCAGGAGAGGATACATGGGAAATGTATCCTCTTTCCGGATGCAGCTGTGGAGGTGCAGGTGAAAGAAAACATGATCCTAGTTCATGCTTATTCCCGAAGAAAGGGAATGACAGTATCGACAGAGCATAGAATGAAAGTGACGGATCCTGAAAAATATATACGTGATTTTCGAAGAATCGGGAAATAAGGGAGAAGATATGTTAGAAAAGGAATATGGAATAGAAAAGGCAGAGTATAGAAGAGGACTTGAGCAGACTATGCTGATATTTGAAGGAGAAACTGCCTACATAGAAGATTATCAAATGAAAATGCTGGAAGAAAATCATATAAAAGGGTTTTTGGACGTAAGGGGGAGGGGACAGGATGGAACCAGTTTGTATGAATATGATATTACTGGAAAAAGAAGCATAAAATCGATCTATGAAGAAAGAAAAATCACTATAAGAGAAATGAAAAAATTTACAAAAAAAGTCTTGGCACTGCTAAGAGAAGCATCAAGATATCTTTTGGATGCGGATAGGATTGTTTTGGATCCGGAATTTATTTTTTATGAAAATGGGGAATATGCTTTCTGCTACTATCCGCTGGGAGGATGGGATGTATGGAAGGCTTTTCATAAACTAACAGAACATTTTGTGCAGTGGACAGATTATCAGGATGACAATAGCGTGAAATGCGCTTTTTTGCTGCATAAGGAAACTATGCGTGAAAATTATAGTCTGAGGAAAATTTTGAAAAAACTGGAAGAAGATGAAGAAGAAAAAAAGACAGCAATACTTCAGCATACAGAACAAGAACCTGCGGAATATTCATATGACACAAAAGAACATGACTGGATTACAAGTCAGGAAATGGGAAGCAGTATACTGCGAGAGACGGATAATATGTGGAACCCGGTAAAAAACTTTCTGAAACGCCATAAAAAACCGGTATGGAAAGCGTGGGACGGAATTTATATTGATGAAGAAGAATTATAACAAAATGTAGTAATTTGCAGGAAATGTTTCAATCTGTTGACGGAAGAAGAAAAATACACACTCCGTTTCGATTTATGATATAATATCGTCAGACACTATATCTTTGCCCCAAGAAGTGTACATTTGGGCAGACTTCATTAAAGGAGAAAAAATGTACCAGAAAAAGGCAGTATTTACAATTGGATTATTGGCAGTAAACGTGGCAGTATTTTTCTTTCTGGTATTTCAGGGAAGAACAGAAGATCCGATCTTCATGATAGAACATGGCGCTATGCTTACTCCTTTGGTGGAGCAAGGTGAGTATTATCGAATGATCAGCAGCATCTTTTTGCACTTTGATTTTTCTCATCTTATGAACAATATGCTAAGCCTTGGGTTGTTGGGGTGGCAGCTGGAATTGACACTTGGAAAAATAAAATATGTTATTATATACCTCTGTTCAGGTATTGCCGGAAATCTGCTGTCTATGATTGTGGATATCAGAACAGGAGAGTATGCGGTAAGTGCCGGCGCTTCAGGGGCAATCTTTGGCATTATCGGAGCGCTTCTTTATATAGCGGTCAGAAATCATGGCAGGATTGGCAGGATATCCGGCAGAGGATTGGCGTGGATGGCAGTCTTTACATTGTACTATGGGTTTACAAGCACAGGAGTAGATAATTACGCTCACATTGGCGGGCTGGTCTGCGGATTCATCCTGGCAATATGTTTATATTGGAAGAAGGATCGTGAATACGGTTCCTTTTCCTACCGTTGATGTTACAGTTATCTGACCTTCATGGGCATCGATGACCCGGCGGACAATGGCAAGTCCCAGTCCGGTTCCATTGGATTTATAGGTCACAAAGGGCTGAAAGATCTGGCTTTGCTGTTCCTCGGAGATACCACAGCCGGAATCCTCAATCTGTACAGCAATATTGTGGTTCTGTACAAATGCTTCAAGCCGGATAGAGCCGGATCCGTCAATAGATTCTGCAGCGTTGCGCAGAATATTGAGAAATACTTCCTTAAGTTTTGTGCGGTCTGCACAGACAGTTGGAAGGGAAGGAGACAAAAAAGAGGTAAATTCAATCGGACCATCCATGCAGGAAGAAGCAAAGGAAAGTACGATATGCTCCATAAATTCGCGGAAAGAAAACACGGAACGGCTTAAGGATGTACTGTGATTCAAAGAAGAAAGCTCTTCAAGAAGCTGTTTCATATATTCAATATCTTCGCGCATAGAACGCCAGTAACGGTCAGAGATGATTTCGGGATGGCGTGATTCCAGAAACTGAAGCGTACTGTAGACTAAAGTGAGGGGATTTCTGATTTCATGGCTGATAGCTGATATCGTTTCCTCCTGAGATGACAAAAGTTTCTGGATCAAAGTTCGATTTTCGGGCTTTTCTGACATTAATTGTTCTAATTTGTCGTAATCAGTACTTGTAAACATAGGATACTACCGCCTTTCTGGACTTCAAGTTTAGCACTGGCGGTTCAAATATTCAATTACTATTTTAAGGAAAGAAGGATGATGATATGAGAGATGAAAACTGTATTTTTTGCAAGATAGCAAATGGAGAAATTCCGTCGGCTACTCTTTATGAGGATGATGATTTTCGCATTATTCTGGATCTGGGACCTGCATCCAAGGGGCATGCACTCCTTTTACCTAAGGAACATTACGAGAATCTGTATATGCTTCCCGACGAACTGGCGGCAAAAGCATTGCCGGTTGCAAAAAAAATGATTACAAAACTGACAGAAGTGCTGGGCTGTGACGGATATAACGTCGTGCAGAATAATGGCGAGACTGCCGGCCAGACGGTATTCCACTTCCATATGCATTTAATTCCGCGTTATAAGGGAGACCAGGTTGGGCTTGGATGGAAAATGGGAGAGCTTACAGACGAGGAACGGGACGACATTCTTGCCAAATTGCGAGAGGCCTGATAGAAAAAGGAATACAAGGGATAAAAGGAATATTGATGTGGAAATAGAATTCATAGGAGGATCCGGATTCGATGCCATATATGAACAGCATAAGGCCAAAATCTTTCAGACAGCAATGATGTACACAAAGGAATGGCATACTGCAGAAGATATTACACAGGAGGCATTTCTTAGATACTATATCTACATGGAACATGCGTCGATCGATAATACCAGACAATGGCTGTTGACAACAACCAGAAATATAGCTTTGAATTACAGAAGAGATCGCAGCAGAGAACAGCTTGTAGATTTTGAAGAATTTGGTGAAGATAAAATGGATTGCAGTGAGAGCACTGAAACGATATTCTTTAGAAAACTCTGGAAGAGAGAAGTGTTTACATCCAAAAATGAAATTTTAAATTCCACCTCTCCTACGGGTAGTAGCGTTTACTTCTGCACAGTTGATATTTACTCTTTCATACATCCATGGTATGGTTATCTCTCCTTCTGACAGCAGTAGAAGGAGGCTCATCATGAGTAAATATATTCCTGGTAACCAAAAACATCTTACCCTTGAAAACCGTATCTATATCGAAAACGAACTAAATAAGGGCACTTCCTTTAAGGATATTGCCAGGTTCCTGTGTAAGGATCCTACTACAATCTCTAAAGAAGTCAGGGCTCACCGTCTCTCAGACTGGTATCACAAAGGGACTTTCTATAATGCCAAAAACTTCTGTATTCACCGCTATCACTGTAAGAAAACGAACGCCTGTGGAAAGATTGTCCTGTGCGGAATCAAATGCGCATCCTGTCCTACCTGCAACCAAACCTGCAGAAACTTTGAAAAAGAGCATTGCGTAAGGCTTGACCGGGCTCCCTATGTCTGCAACGGCTGTACGAAAAAAATCAATCACTGCACGCTTGCCCACAAATACTCTTATAACGCCAGGTTCGCTGACAGGAAATACCGGGAAAAACTCCGGGATTCTAGAACAGGTATTAACATGACCAAACGGGAGCTTCACAAAAAGGATCAGATCATTTCCCCTCTGATCGAACAGGGACAGTCTCCCTATCATATCCTGACAAACCATCCGGAGCTGGATATGTCCGTCCGTACCCTGTATTCGTATCTTGACCAGGGACTCTTTACGGCAAGGAACATAGATCTGAAACGGAAAGTTCATTTCAAACCAAGAAGGTGCCATAAAACACAGATCACGGACAGAGCAGTCTTTAGCAACCGATTATATCATGACTTCTGTTCCCTTGCCCTTACAGGCTATGTCCAGATGGATACTGTCCATTCTTCCAGGGAATCAAAAAAGACCTTGCTGACCATGTTTTTCACCAAAGAAAAACTCTTCCTTGCTTTTCTGATGAACCGCTGCACCAAAGGCGCTGTCCGTCTTGTTTTTGACCGTCTGGAAAAGCGTATGGGAACCTATGAATTTACTTCCGTGTTTGAATATATCCTCACGGACCGGGGCTCTGAATTTGGTGATCCGGATGCTTTGGAAACCGGCGTAAACGGAATACAGCGTTCCAGCATTTATTACTGTGACCCGATGCAGAGTGGGCAGAAGGGCGGATTGGAACAAGCACACACGATGCTGCGGATGATCCTCCCAAAAGGAACCAGTTTTGAATTCCTTACACAATGGGACGTAAACCTGATTGTGAACCATATCAATTCCACACCGAGGGAAAGCCTGGGTGGGAGGACGCCATACAGCGTCGCGTTGGAAGCACTTGGAGAAGAGGTCTTAAACGCATTTCAGCTTAGACCGATTGCCCCGGATGAGGTAAATCTGACGCCTAAGCTGATCCGCTTTAATCACTAATCAACTGATCGAAATCTGCTGTCAGACTGGAAGTAAACGTTTCACATTTTTTAGATGTGGCCGGTGGAATTCAGTCCCGCACACCGTATTCCAGCGGTCCGTTTCCCATGCCCAGAAATCAAGTATTTTTCGATGAGTTTAGCTAATTATAACAGAAAACTGGAGATTTTGCTTAAAAATCCCCTGTAAAATCCGCGAAAAATAAAGTATGGTGGAATTTACCTCTTCACCGGAATTTAAAATTTCAATTTAGCGAAGTGTTTACATCTACGATAACGATTTTAGATGCACTGTATGAAAAGAATCGCCGATGGTATGATGCGGTTACGCTGGTTTACTGTATGGAAAGACCGCAGAAAGAAGTAGCGGAGTGTATGGGTGTTAATCTGGATACTTTACATAGTATGTTGTATAGAGCAAGAAATTGGATAAAGGAGTATTGCAGAGAAGAATATGACCACATCCATGAAGCATAAAAACAGGTGCCGATACGACACCTGTTTTTTACAGCAATATTATTCATTGACAGCAGATTCAATTAAATCAATAATAGTGTCAATAGAATTTTGTTGGTGAGATTTCGCCATAGCATCTACATACTGCCGGCGATTTGCATACAATTCATGGATAGATGAAAGCAAAGTTTCACTGGTAATATTTTCTTCTTCCAGAACAAGGCTGAAGCCCTGGCGTTCAAAGGAACGGGCATTCAGGATCTGGTCGCCGCGGCTTGCATTGGCAGATAAAGGTATCAAAAGATTGGGCTTATGAAGGGCAAGCAGCTCACAGATAGCATTTGCACCGGCTCTTGATATTACAATATCCGTAAGTGCGAACAGATCTTTCAGCTCATCTTTGATGTATTCGTACTGGACATAGCCGCTTATATTGTTTAAAGTAGGGTCAAGCTTGCCGCGTCCGCACAGATGAATGATCTGGAACTCTTTCAGGATTTCAGGAAGATTACTGCGCACGGCATCATTGATCGCAGCGGCTCCCAGGCTTCCGCCAATAATAAGAATAACCGGTTTGTCGGGAGATAATCCCGTAAATAATCTGGCTTTTTCTTTATCGCCTTCCAGCAATTCCTGACGGATGGGAGAGCCGGTCAGAACCGCTTTGTCTGCGGGGAGAAGTTTTACTGTCTCCGGGAAATTGCAGCAGACTTTTGTGGCAGAGGGAATCGACAATTTATTTGCAAGACCGGGAGTCATATCGGATTCATGTATAATAGTAGGTACTTTACATTTTTTTCCGGCCATGACAACAGGAACGGATACAAAACCGCCTTTAGAAAAAATAACATCAGGATTTAATAGTTTGATCAACCTTTTTGCTTCCCCAAACCCTTTCAATACGCGAAAAGGATCTGTGAAATTCTGAAGGCTGAAATAGCGGCGGAGCTTCCCGGAAGAAATTCCATGATAAGGGATGCCGAACTGCTCGATCAATTCTTTTTCAATGCCATTGTAAGAACCAATATAGTGAATATCATACTGCAATTCTTTTAGCCGCGGCAATAAAGCGATATTAGGGGTAACATGGCCGGCGGTACCGCCGCCGGTTAAAATGATACGTTTCATATTGTTCCTCCGATTTAAACATTCTAAGACAATTGTATACGTAACAAGGGAAAGGGTCAAGAAAAAGTCATAAATGAAAATGCTATAAATCGAAAATCGAGAGAGGTATGTCATGAAAGAACAATTCGACAACGAACAATTCAGTCAGTTTTTGAATGAACAGCTTCAGAGGGAGGCAGAAGAAATAGAAAAAGAGCTGGAAGAGCATCCGGAGCTTGCTGATCTGTCCCCTGATGACAGTGTGAAGGACAGGCTGTATGCACAGATAGAAGAATACGAGACACAGAAAGCTCTCAGTAAATTGTCGGAGAAGGACCGGGAGGCTCTCCGTCTGGGAAGAATGCTTCAGAAAGAGCGGGAAGAAGATGAGACCCGCCGGACAGTACGAAAACGCCGTATGGGCTGGAGACGTATTGCGGCCCTTGCTGCTGTGATGATATTTGTGCTGGGACTTGGAATCACAAGTGTAGGCGGACCGAAACGAGTAATGGAAGTCATGCAGCAGATGGTTGGCGGAAGAGAGATGACGAGAATTAATTCAGATGATGACGAGATATTGAGTTCCGGAGAAAGCGAAGAAGAAAAGTCATATCAGCAGATAAAAGATGAATTGGGGATTGATCCGGTGAGACTATTCACAAACATAGATGGAATGCGGTTTGTCGGGGCAGAAATAGATGAGATGATGCAGACGGCAAATCTGCTTTTTGATATGAAAGGAAATGTTGTTTCGTATATTGTCAGCCTGTCCTATGCGGATGGTTCTTTTGGTTCTGATATTGAAGATCAGCTGGTCGATACCTATCCATACAAGACAGAGCACTTTACTGTTGAGGTGAGAGAATATCTGATTTCAGAAACTAATGAAACAGAATTTTCAGCAGAGTTTGATTATCAGGAGGTTCATTATCAGCTGACAGGTATTATGGAAAAGGCAGAATTAGAAGAAATTTTAAAAAATTTACATTTTTTATAAAAATCCCGTCAGTTTTTGTCCTTATATGTGTCTTACTATATGAGGAAAGAAAAGTAGGAAATGTGGAGGGATGATATGAAGAGAAGGATTATATCTGTGTGCTGTGCTGCTGTGATGATTATGGGACTAACAATCAGCGCGGGATTCCAAACAAATGCGACTGAAAGTCAACCTATCAACAATCACTCATATCTCACACACGAAACAGAATCTACAGGTATAGCCACACTAATTACCAGAGGTGCAGACCTTCAGACCGGGTATTCTAAAATTGTACGGTTAGGTCCCGGAGTCATCTATGCCGGAGGAACGACTATTGCACAGCATGAAGTAGAATCTGTAAAAGTGTCTGTGATGGTAGAACGGGCAAAGGATGAAAACGATGACTGGCACTATGTAGATCTTTGGCAGAAGGAAAATAAAGATTCACTTTCTGTCAGTTCCAACAAACGGTTGGAGGTCGAAGGGGACTGGTATTACCGTGTCCGCTGTGTACATTCGGCAGGAAATGACATGAGCAGTTCTTACACCGATGGTATTTACATTGAGGAACCTTAGACCTTTGTATTAGCCAGAAACATGACCAAGCACCATGCTGGGACTGTTGTATTTACTACTTTGCGGTGCAAATTGGAAACTATATGAAACCTAATTTTTTTATTTTTTCCTTACATTGAGAAGCCGTCATCAGGTCTGAAAGGACTAAAGTCGTCGCAAAGTAGTAAATACAGCAGTTCCAGCAAAAAGAAAGCAAGAGAACAAATCCAAGAAACAGGAGAGGAAGGTGAGCATGAATGCTTGCCTTCCTTTTCCGTTATAGATAAATATAGAAAATTGACAAAAATACCCGGGGTATATGTCGATTTGGGACGTAGTAAACTTTAAAAGTGTTACGTCTCCTGTTAAACATTTAACAATCTTTTGCGGCGCGCAGGGCTTTTGCCAGCTGATCCGGGCAGGATGTCGGTTTGTTGCCGCAGCGGATTCCCTCCATACGCTCGATGGCCTCGTCCACGTTCATTCCTTTGACGAGATGAGAAATTCCCATTGTATTGCCTGCGCATCCTCCGACAAACTCTACGGATTTAATGGTGTCTCCGTCTAATTCTACATTGATCTGTCTGGAACAGACGCCCATTGGTCTGTACTGCATATCTATACCTCCTCTGTAGTCATTAAGAAAATATCAATATTTTTATTATGACAGATGGTACCCCTTATTGGCAAGCCTGTTTCATACAAAATTCCGTCAGCGGCAGTATCCCGGACTTGCCAAAGCAGCCCGGAACGAATATACTCAATGCAGTAAGAAAAAGTAAAAGGAGGCAAAGCGTATGATAGGAATTATCGGAGCAATGGAAGACGAAGTGGCGGCTCTGAAAGAAGCTATGGAAATAGAAAAAACAGAGGAACAGATCGGCATGACCTTTGTGAAAGGGAAACTGTGCGGAAAAGATGCGGTTGTAGTACGAAGCGGTATCGGCAAGGTGAACGCTGCCCTGTGTGCACAGATTCTTGCTACGGTGTATAAGGTGGACGTGCTGATCAACACAGGAATTGCCGGATCTTTGGATGCCAGAATTGATATTGGAGATATGGTTATTTCTACAGACGCTCTGTATCATGATATGGATGCGGTGAATTTTGGTTATGAACCGGGACAGATCCCGCAAATGGATATCTTTTCTTTTCCGGCGGATGAGCGCCTCATAGAACTTGCGAAAGCGGCAAACGAGGAAGCAAATCCGGATATCCACACTTTTACAGGGAGAATTGTGACTGGAGATCAGTTTGTATCATCAAAAGAAGTAAAAGAAAGTATTGTAGAAAAATTCCATCCTCTGTGCACAGAGATGGAGGGAGCGGGCATTGCGCACGCCGCCTACCTGAACAAAATTTCGTATGTCATAATCCGGGCGATTTCGGATAAAGCCGACAACAGCGCCACGATGGACTATCCGGCTTTTGAAAAGCAGGCAATCAGCCACAGTGTAAGGCTTGTAAAAAATCTGCTTCCGCGGATCTGAAAAATGAGTCCTGCCATTTTTGTCAAAAAAGAAGAAAAACCAACAAAATGCAAGAAACCAGAGACGAAAACTGTTGAACGGTTTTTCTGATTTCTTCTTCCGGTTCGAGTATAATCGAATCAAAGAAGGAGGGTTTTGTGATGTTAGAAGTGGTATTGGACAAGCAGATCCTGGTCATACTGATCGGGATAGCAGCGGTATTAGGAGTGCTTAGTAAATGTGTGGCGGGATTTTCCCTGAAAAGGCTGGTTCGGGCAGCAGGAAACATGAACAAAAGCAGTCATGCTCTGGTCCGGCTGATCAAAGCAAAATTTGAACATACCTGCATGATCAGCGACCGGGTGCAGAATGTAGATGCCTTTGTGGGAAAATATCTCTATGAATACCGCGTGGTGGGACTTCGTCTCCACACATGGCGGAGGATGGAAAAGGCGGCGGTATGGCTCTGCCTGATCTTCGGTCTTGCCGGAGCAGCGGCATGGTACTCACTATATGGTATGGGAGATCAGGTGCTTCAGTACGCTGCCGGGGGAGCGGGAACGGCCATCCTTGTATTTCTGTTCCAGCTTACCGGAGATGAGAAGTATCAGCTGGATGCAGTGAAAAATTACATGGTAGACTACCTGGAAAATATCTGCGCCCGCAGGTACGAAAAGGCGCAGCAAAAAGAGATACGGGAAGAGTGGAAGGAAATGGCGCCGCCTGAACCGGAAAGAACCCCAATACAGAGTGGGGCGGTTTCACAGACGGTTGCAGATACCCGGGCAGCAGGCGACGTGCTTCTGGAAGAAGACGAACCATCGCCGGAACCCCTTGCTTCCAGGGA
The DNA here is from genome assembly GCF_030296775.1 of Claveliimonas bilis. Lineage (NCBI taxonomy): Bacteria > Bacillati > Bacillota > Clostridia > Lachnospirales > Lachnospiraceae > Claveliimonas > Claveliimonas bilis. The sequence continues at coordinate 216,902 of NZ_AP027742.1, forward strand.
GGCAGGAGCACAGACTGTTTCGGAAGCAGCCGGAGCCTGGGAGGCGGCCAACCGCATGGAGCCGGAAGTTGCTGCGGTAAAAAGAACAGAAGAGCAGAAAAAGGAAGAAAACGCAGCTTTCAGCCAGCGGACCAGAAACAGCTCTGTAAAAAATGCCTCAGTAAAAAGGAAGGCAGAGGAAGCGAGAGATCTGAAAGACGAGTGCAAAGACCAGAAAGAAAAAGAAGTGCCCAAAGAAGTACTGATAAGAGAGATCCTGGAAGAGTTTCTGGCTTGATTTCCATACGCTATTTTCCTTGCCAAGAGGGGGCAATACTGCTAAAATAAAAATAGCGTAGTGTGCGATACCGATGGAAAAGTGTTGCAGGCGCGTTAAAAAGCTACCGGGGGGCACATGTAATAATAGCAGATTACCCGGATGGAAATAACATAAGATAGATAGAAGGAAGGTATTACTATGAGCAGTAAAGTGACATTTGATTATTCAAAAGCAGCAGCATTTGTAAAAGAACATGAAATAGAAGCTATGAAGAAGATCGTGGAAGATGCAAAAGATGTGCTGACAGGCAGAAATGGTGCGGGAAATGATTTCCTCGGATGGATCGATCTGCCGGTTGACTATGATAAAGAAGAGTTTTCACGTATCCAGAAAGCAGCAGAGAAAATAAAGGCAGATTCCGAAGTGCTGATCGTGATCGGAATCGGCGGATCCTACCTGGGAGCAAGGGCAGCAATTGAATTTCTGCGCCACAATTTCTACAACATGGTTCCAAAGGAAATCCGTAAGACACCGGAGATTTACTATGCAGGAAACAGCATAAGCAGTACCTACCTGAAACATCTTATTGACGTGATCGGAGACAGAGATTTCTCCGTAAATATTATTTCCAAATCCGGAACTACAACAGAGCCGGCTATCGCATTCCGTATTTTCAAGGAAATGCTGGAGAAAAAATACGGCAAAGAAGAGGCGGCAAAGAGAATTTACGCTACAACTGATAAAGCAAAGGGAGCGCTGAAGAACCTTGCAACAGAAGAAGGTTATGAAACATTTGTTGTTCCGGATGATGTAGGAGGACGTTTCTCTGTACTGACAGCAGTAGGCCTTCTGCCGATCGCAGTCAGCGGAGCAGATATTGAAAAGCTGATGGAAGGCGCGGCATCCGGAAGAGAGATGGCTTTGAACAACCCATTTGAAGAAAACGACGCTCTCCAGTATGCGGCAATCCGAAACATTCTGCACAGAAAAGGAAAATCTGTGGAAGTGCTGGCAAACTATGAGCCAAGCCTTCACTATGTATCAGAATGGTGGAAACAGCTTTACGGCGAAAGCGAAGGAAAAGACCAGAAGGGAATCTTCCCGGCATCTGTTGATCTTACGACAGACCTTCACTCCATGGGACAGTTTATCCAGGATGGAAGCCGTATCATGTATGAAACCGTAATGAATGTGGAAACTTCTCAGGAAGAGATCATTCTGAATGAAGAGCCGGTAGATCTGGACGGATTGAACTATCTGGCAGGAAAGACCGTTGATTTTGTAAATAAGAGCGCAATGAACGGTACTGTTCTTGCACATACAGACGGAAATGTTCCGAACCTGATGGTAAATATTCCGGAGCAGAACGAATATTATCTGGGACAGCTGTTCTACTTCTTTGAATTTGCATGCGGCGTCAGCGGATATGTATCCGGTGTAAATCCTTTCAACCAGCCGGGAGTAGAGAGCTACAAGAAAAACATGTTTGCTCTTCTTGGAAAACCGGGATACGAAAAAGAAAGAGAAGAACTTCTGAAAAGATTGTAGAGAATATATATGGAGACACTATACAGCAGGCTGAAGGCATACAGCGATACGGATTATTATGGCTTCCACATGCCGGGACACAAAAGAAATCAGATACGTTTTGGTGAAGGGCTTCCCTATGGGATCGATATTACAGAGATTGAGGGGTTTGACGATCTTCATCATGCAGACGGCATTATAAAAGAAGCCCAGCAGGAGGCGGCCAGGCTCTACGGAGCAGAGGAAACGAAGTTTCTGGTAAATGGAAGTACAGCAGGGATTTTAAGTGCTGTTCTTGGCTGTACGAAAAAGGGAGATCAGATCCTTGTTGCAAGAAACTGTCATAAATCCGTCTACCATGCCATATTTCTGAATGAGCTGGAACCGGTCTATCTGTGGCCCGGTTTCAGCCGTCAGTTTCAGTTAAATACGGAAATCTCCGTAAGCGCAGTGAAAGCTGCGCTTACTAAGCATTCCCGGATAAAGGCGGTTGTTATTGTCTCACCCACCTATGACGGAGTTGTCTCTGATATTGAGTCAATTGCAGAGGCAGTCCATGAAAGGGGAATCCCCCTGATCGTGGATGAAGCCCACGGCGCACATTTTGGATTTCACCCTTATTTTCCGGAAAATGCGCTGAAAAAAGGTGCGGATGTGGTGATCCACAGCCTTCATAAAACCCTTCCCTCTCTGACACAGACAGCGCTGCTCCATATGAGAGGGGAGTATATAGATAAAAGAAGGATTTCTTCTTATCTGGATATGCTCCAGTCAAGCAGTCCTTCCTATATCCTGATGGCGAGTATTCATGAATGTATTCGGATGCTCAGGGAGGAGAAGGAGCAGCTTTTTGAACCTTATGTAAGGAATCTTGATACTCTGCGGAAAAATCTGCAGAATCTGAAACATTTGAAACTGGTACAGACAGAACATTACGACCGGTCAAAACTTGTAATTTCTGTAAGACATACGGATATGAGCGGCAGAGAGCTGTACAGGGAGCTTTTGGAAAAGTATCATCTTCAGATGGAGATGGCGGCGGGATCCTATGTACTTGCCATGACATCTTCGGGAGATACGAAGGAAGGATTTGCACGGTTTGAGCAGGCCCTGTTTGAGCTGGATGCAGCTGCTAAACTTCGGGAAAACGTACAGGAAGACGATATAGCAAAACTGCCTGAAAATTCTGTTATCTGTACAAGCGCCAAGGCAGCCCTTTGCGGGGCGAAAGAAACAACATACCTGCCTGTTGAAAAGAGCGAGGGAATGATCTCTTTGGAGTATGCCTACCTCTATCCGCCGGGCTGCCCGATGATCGTACCGGGCGAGCGGATCAGCAGGGAATGTATCAAACGGCTTGCAGGCTATCAAAAGCTTGGTTTTAAAATAGAAGGCCTGGAAAAAGAAGGAAGCATTGGAGTCTGGAACAATGGGTAAAATATTTTATATCATGGGAAAAAGTGCATCCGGAAAGGACACGATCTTCAGAGAACTCAAAGAGCGCTGTCCACAGCTTGGAATGGTTGTCCCTTATACGACAAGGCCGATCCGTGCAGGAGAAAAAAACGGGGTGGAATATTTTTTTACAGATGAGGCGGCTTTGGCTAAAATGGAAGCAGAGCACAAGATCATAGAAATCCGCTCTTATGATACGGTTCATGGCATCTGGAAATATTTTACTGCAGCGGACGGGCAGATTGATCTGGAGAGTTCTGATTATCTGATGATCGGAACGCTGGAATCTTATGGAAAAATGAGAGAATATTACGGGGAAGAACATTTGATTCCCCTTTATATAGAAGTCGAAGACGGGGAGAGGCTTACAAGGGCGCTCCTTCGGGAACGGCAGCAGGCACAGCCTAAATACAAAGAAATGTGCCGCCGCTTCCTGGCAGACGAAGAGGATTTTTCAGAAGAGAACCTGAAGAAGCTGGGTATCAGACGAAGGTTTGACAACAGCAGCAAAGAACAATGTTTAGAAGAAATCACAGAGGTAATATACAATGGCAAGCTTTAAAGACGTAGTAGGACATAAGGATATTATAAAATATATACACAATGCAGTAGAGGAAAATAAAGTGTCCCACGCCTACATTCTGAATGGAGAGCGGGGATCCGGCAAAAAAATGCTGGCCAATCTTTTTGCCACAACACTCCTGTGCGAAAAAGGAGGGCCGGATCCATGCAATGTGTGCCATTCCTGCAAGCAGGCAGAAAGCGGCAACCACCCGGATATTATCCGGGTGAACCATGAGAAGCCCAATACCATCAGTGTGGATGATATCCGGCAGCAGGTGAACAATGATATACAGATCAAACCTTATCAGGGACCTTATAAAATTTATATTATAGCAGAAGCGGATCTGATGTCAGTACAGGCACAGAACGCCCTTTTAAAGACCATCGAAGAACCACCGGAATATGCGGTTATCTTCCTTTTGACAGAAAATGCAGAAGTGCTGCTGCCGACGATCACATCCAGGTGCGTCATGCTGAAGCTCCGGAATATCCGGGATACGCTGATCCGAAAATATCTGATGGAAAGCCTGCAGATACCGGATTACAAGGCGGACATGTGCACGGCATTTGCCCAGGGAAATATGGGGCGCGCTATTATGCTGGCAAACTCCGAATATTTCAATGAGATCCGGGAGGAAGCGGTACAGCTTTTAAAGTACATCAACGAGATGGATGTCAGCGAAATTGTGAAGGCCATTAAAAAGATCAGCACCTATAAGCTGGAGGTAAACGATTATCTGGATATCATCATGATATGGTACCGGGATGTACTGCTGTATAAGGCAACAAAAGAAATGGACAGGGTAGTATTCAAAGATCAGCTTCCTTATATCCAGGAAAGGGCGCGCAAAAGCTCCTACGAAGGGATTGAGCTGATACTGGAAAGCCTGGAAAAAGCAAAGCAGAGGCTGAAAGCCAATGTTAATTTTGAACTGGTGATGGAGCTCCTGCTTTTGACGATAAAGGAGAACTGACAATATGATAAAAGTAATTGGAGTAAGATTCCGCACTGCCGGAAAGATCTATTTTTTCTCCCCCGGAAAGCTGGAGATCAAGCAGGGAGACAACGTGATCGTGGAAACGGCAAGAGGAGTGGAATTTGGTTATGTGGCAGCAGGGCCGAGGGAAGTAGAAGAAGATAACATAACCCTTCCCCTGAAGTCTGTCATTCGCATTGCCACAGCGGATGACATCCGGAAGGAAGAAAAGAATCGGGAGAAAGAAAAAGAAGCATTCAAGATCTGCCTGGAGAAAATACGCAAGCACGGTTTGGAAATGAAACTGATCGATGCGGAGTATACATTTGACAATAATAAAGTACTGTTTTACTTTACTGCAGACGGACGGATCGATTTCCGCGAACTGGTAAAAGATCTGGCAAGTGTGTTCCGCACCAGGATTGAGCTGCGCCAGATCGGCGTGAGGGATGAAACGAAAATCCGGGGAGGTATAGGGATCTGTGGCCGTCCGCTCTGCTGTCATACATATTTGACAGAATTTGCGCCGGTATCGATCAAAATGGCAAAGGAGCAGAACCTGTCTCTGAATCCAAGCAAAATATCAGGAGTGTGCGGCCGTTTGATGTGCTGTCTGACCAATGAGGAGGAGACGTACGAAGAACTGAACAGCCGGCTGCCGGCAGTGGGAGATACGGTGACAACGCCGGAGAAACTGCGGGGAGAAGTGCAGTCTGTCAATGTGCTGCGCCAGCTTGTCAAAGTAGTGGTGCAGCTGGATGATGACGAAAAAGAAATCCGGGAATACAAGGCCGGAGAGCTGCGCTTCCGTTCCAAAAAGAAGAAAAAAGAAATGAAGCTTAGCAAAGAAGAGCTGAAAGAACTGAAGGCCTTGGAAGGTAAGAATGAAGGGGTATCCAAATTAGATGATGAATAATTTAAAACCAGGAGAACGGCTGGATGACCTGCAGATCAATGGATACCGGATCATCCAGAGTCCGGGCAGATTCTGCTTCGGTATGGATGCGGTTCTTCTCTCGGCGTTTGCAAAAATAAAAAGAGGGGAAAAGGCACTGGACCTGGGAACGGGAACAGGAATCCTCCCTCTGCTTCTTGAGGCAAAGAATCCGGAAGGACAGTCTTTTGCAGGGCTGGAAATTCAGGAAGAGAGCGCTGACATGGCAAGAAGAAGTGTATGCCTGAATCATTTGGAACAAAAGATTTCGATCGTAACAGGAGATATCAAGGAGGCATCCGCCCTTTTCGGCGCCGCCTCCTTTCATGTCGTTACGGTGAATCCGCCCTATATGATCGGGCAGCATGGATTGAAAAATGAAAATTATGCCAAATACGTGGCGCGTCATGAGGTGCTCTGTACGCTGGAAGACGTATTAAGACAAAGTGCTCTTGTTCTGAAAGAAAAAGGAAGATTTTATATGGTGCATAGGCCCTTTCGGCTTACGGAGATCCTGGCAGGAATGAGCAGGTATCATCTGGAACCTAAGCGTATGCGCCTTGTCTATCCCTATAGAGACAAAGAGCCGAATATGGTCCTGGTAGAAGGGGTGAAAGGCGGCCGTCCCCGCCTGACGGTAGAACCGCCTCTGATCGTATACAAAAAAGGCGGGACTTATACGGAAGAATTATTAAAACTGTACGGCCTGGATGAACCAGACGAAGAAAGGGCAGGGAAATAATATGGCAGGTACTTTATATTTGTGTGCGACTCCCATTGGGAATCTGGAGGACATGACATACCGGGCGGCGAGGGTGCTGAAAGAGGCAGACCTCATTGCAGCGGAGGATACCCGCAATACTATCCGGCTTTTGAATCACTTCGATATTCATACGCCTATGACAAGTTACCATGAATATAATAAAATTGAAAAAGGGAAAAAACTGCTGCAGCTTCTTATGGAAGGAAAGAACATTGCCCTTGTTACAGATGCGGGGACGCCGGGAATTTCCGATCCCGGAGAAGAGCTGGTGAAAATGTGTGCAGATGCGGGAGTGACGGTTACGGCCATTCCCGGGCCGGCAGCCTGTGTCACGGCGCTGATCCTGTCCGGCCTTCCCACAAGGAGGTTTGCATTTGAGGCGTTTCTCCCCTCCGATAAAAAAGAGCGGAAAAGTGTTTTGGAAGCACTTAAAAGGGAAACAAGGACGATCGTTCTTTACGAAGCGCCCCATCGGCTTTTGAAAACGCTGAAAGAGCTGGAAGATGTGCTGGGAGACAGGCTGATTTCCGTATGCCGGGAGCTGACAAAGAAACATGAAACAATTTTCCGCACAACACTTAAGGAGGCTTTGCAGTATTATGAAGCCAATGAACCAAGAGGGGAATGTGTGCTCGTCATTGAAGGTAAAAGTATACAGAAGCTGCAGGAAGAAACACGAAGAAAGTGGGAGGAAATGAGCATCCCGGAGCATATGGAATATTATACCGAACAAGGGGTAGAGAAGAAGGAAGCCATGAAAAAGGTGGCAAAAGACAGGGGAATTTCCAAAAGAGATGTTTACCAGGCTCTTTTATCCTGACAACAGCAGTATGACGGCAGCAGGAGAAATCTTCTTAGTCAACTTGTATAGAAAAATAAAAAAAGATTGTTCAACTTTGGTATAGTCGTATTTACCCATTTTTAATATACTTTTTACAGAATAAAAGAGTCGGCGAACAGGAGGAACGAAAAGAAATGGCAAGTTTATCATTAAAGCATATTAACAAAACATATCCTAACGGATTTGAAGCAGTAAAGGATTTTAATATGGAAATCGAAGATAAAGAATTTATTATCTTTGTAGGACCGTCCGGATGTGGTAAATCCACAACACTTCGTATGGTTGCAGGTCTTGAGGAGATTACTTCCGGTGAACTTTACATCGGAGACAAGCTTGTAAACGATGTAGAGCCAAAAGACCGTGATATCGCGATGGTATTCCAGAACTACGCTCTGTATCCGCATATGACAGTTTATGACAATATGGCATTTGGACTGAAACTTCGGAAAGTACCGAAAGACGAGATCGATAAAATGGTACGTGAAGCTGCAAAGATCCTGGATCTGGAAGCACTTCTTGACCGTAAGCCGAAAGCTCTTTCCGGTGGACAGAGACAGCGTGTTGCTATGGGACGTGCGATCGTTCGTAATCCAAAGGTATTCCTTATGGATGAGCCTCTTTCTAACCTGGATGCAAAACTTCGTGGACAGATGCGTATTGAGATTTCCAAACTTCATCAGAGACTGGGAACAACGATCATCTATGTAACACATGACCAGACAGAGGCTATGACTCTGGGAACAAGAATCGTTGTTATGAATGCAGGTGTTGTACAGCAGGTAGATACTCCGCAGACACTGTACGATTATCCGTGCAACCTGTTTGTTGCAGGATTTATCGGATCACCTCAGATGAACTTCGTAGACGCTGTATGTAAAGTGAATGGAGACAAGGTTGTTCTCCAGGCAGGTCCGTCCTCAATCGAGCTTCCGCCGGCAAAGGCAAAGAAACTGATCGAAGGAGGATATGACGGAAAGACAGTTGTACTTGGTATTCGTCCGGAGGATGTACATGATGAGCAGATGTTCATTGAGGCATCTCCTAATACAGTAATCGAAGCTAAGATCCGCGTATACGAAATGCTGGGAGCAGAAGTATTCCTGTACTTTGATTACGAGGGAGCAAGCATGACAGCAAGAGTTGATCCAAGAACAACCGCAAGAACAGGCGATGTTGTAAAATTTGCGCTGGATGCAGAAAAGATCCACGTATTTGACAAAGAGACAGAGCAGACAATCACAAACTAGATTTCGGCTTGAAAATAAAAGGGGCGGTACGAAAGCGAGGTACCGCCCTCTTTTGTATTAAGGCAAAAGTCAAAAACCGACATTTTTTGACGGCTGTTTCATAAGGCGGCAGCAATGTAGGGATGAGATAGTGAGGGGAGAATAAAATGAAGATCAGAACATCTCAAATTGCTGCGGTGTTGATATTGGGAGCCGTCATCGGATACCTTTCTGCCAGAAAGTATCAGACAGAGAGAGAAATACATCTGTTTGACTGCCGGATGAAAGAGTGGAAAAGGCAGTCAGAGTACAGGGAAAGGATGTGAACAGTTGCTTTCAAATCAAACGATACAGAAACTGATACAGGAGATCAGAAGAATCGCCGGACTGGAATGCTCCATATGGAGTCAAGAAGGAAAATGTGTGGCAGCGACCAGTATAAAGGCAAAGCCTGACGCCGATTCTATCGCAGAATTTATTGCAGAATTTGAACATTCCGGTACGAGGGAAACTATAGGAAAAGAAAGCCTGTTTCTGGCAGAGGGAGATACGGCGTATGTTCTGGCTGTGGACGGGACGGATGAGAGAGCAGTCATGGCCGGAAGGTTCGGCGTCAGTCATTTGGAAAGCCTGATCCAGATCAACCGGAACCGAATGGACAAAAATCGTTTTATCCAGAATCTTCTTCTGAACGATATGCTGTTGGTTGATATTTATAATCAGGCAAAAAAACTGAAGATACCTGTTACCGGAAAACGAGTGGTATTTTTGATAAAATCCAGGAGTGAAACAGAAAGCATTGTCATGGAAACACTTCGGAGTCTTTTTGCCACAGGAATAAAAGACTTTATAACGTCAGTAGAAGAGGGACATGTAATTTTGATAAAAGCGCTGGAAAAAACAGAGGATTATCCGGAAGTACAGCATATTGCCGATGTTATTGTAGATACGCTGGGAATGGAAGCGATGGTTGGCGTCCGAGTAGCTTTTGGCACGATCACAGAAGAGCTTAAGGAAGTTTCAGGCTCCTATAGAGAGGCAAAAACAGCGCTGGAGGTAGGGCGGATTTTCTATCCGCAGAAACGGGTGCTCAATTACAAAGTGCTTGGGATCGGACGGCTGATCCATCAGCTTCCCGAAAAGCTGTGTGAAATGTTTCTGGATGAGGTGTTTGAAGGAAATGCGGCAGGCAGTTTTGAGGAGGAAGAACTGACGGCAGTTTATACGTTCTTCGAAAATAATCTGAACATATCGGAAACGGCGCGGAAGCTTTATGTACATCGAAATACTCTGGTATATCGCCTGGAGAAGATCCAGAAAAAGACCGGACTGGATGTGCGGGTGTTTGAAGATGCTATGACCTTTAAGATTGCGCTGATGGTGGAAAAACATATGAGAGCAATGAAAGAAAAAGAACACAGCAGTGAGGATGCAATTTGACTTTTGGACAGAACCGGGCTACAATAAACAGACAGGTGCCAGCAAAGGGCAGAAGAAAAAAGAATCAGGAGGAATTGCAAAGATGATAAAGCTTTACGATAACGGCGTATATCTGATAAACGGCACAAAAATCGTTGAAGATATAGAAGAAGTGCGCCACGAAACCGGAAGCAGTGTGACCAGAGAAGAAGCAGCTTCCCAGACAATGGCCTACAATATTTTGAAGGAGCACAATGTGTCCGGAAATATGGAACGCCTTCAGATTAAATTTGATAAGCTGACTTCCCATGACATTACGTTTGTAGGAATTATCCAGACAGCGAGAGCATCAGGCCTGGAGAAATTTCCGGTTCCTTATGTCCTGACAAACTGCCACAATTCCCTCTGTGCAGTAGGCGGAACCATCAATGAAGATGACCATATGTTTGGACTGACCTGTGCAAAGAAGTACGGTGGTGTTTACGTACCGCCTCATCAGGCAGTCATTCATCAGTTTGCAAGAGAAATGCTGGCAGGCGGCGGAAAAATGATCCTCGGTTCAGACAGCCATACCCGCTACGGAGCGCTGGGAACGATGGCTATGGGCGAAGGGGGACCTGAGCTTGTAAAACAGCTTTTAAATAAAACTTATGATATAAAAATGCCGCAGGTAGTAGGTATTTATCTGGACGGAGAGCCGATCAAAGGGGTAGGTCCTCAGGATGTGGCGCTGGCAATTATCGGCGCGACTTTCGTAAATGGTTATGTTAATAATAAGGTGATGGAATTTGTAGGTCCCGGTGTGGAAAAATTAAGCACAGACTTCCGTATCGGAATCGATGTTATGACGACAGAGACAACCTGCCTGTCTTCCATCTGGAAGACAGATGAGACGATCCGCGAATTTTATGAGATCCACGAAAGACCGGAGGATTATAAGGAACTGAATCCGGGCAGTGTGGCATATTATGACGGTATGGTCTATGTAAACTTAAGCGAGATCCGTCCGATGATCGCGATGCCGTTCCATCCTTCCAATGTATATACGATCGACGAGGTCAATGCAAATCTGGCGGATGTCCTTCATGATGTAGAGAAGAAGGCGCTTGTCAGCCTGGACGGCGCAGTGGATTACTCCCTGCAGAGTAAGATCGTTGACGGAAAACTGTATGTGGATCAGGGAATTATTGCAGGATGTGCAGGCGGCGGATTTGAAAATATCTGTGCAGCTGCCGACATTATCAAAGGACATTATATCGGAGCAGATGAATTTACTTTCAGCGTATATCCGGCAAGTACGCCAATTTATATGGAACTGGTGAAAAACGGAGCGGTTGCAGATCTGATGGAGGCAGGAACAATTGTCAAGACAGCCTTCTGCGGCCCATGCTTCGGAGCGGGAGACACTCCGGCAAATAACGCATTTTCTATCCGTCACTCCACAAGGAACTTCCCTAACAGAGAAGGCTCCAAGCTGCAGAGCGGACAGATCGCTTCCGTTGCCTTAATGGATGCAAGATCGATCGCAGCTACAGCAGCAAACAAAGGGTTCCTGACTCCGGCAACAGCGATGGATGTAGAATACAAAGGGCAGAAATATCACTTTGACAGCAAGATCTATGCAAATCGTGTATTTGACAGTCACGGCGTGGCAGATCCGTCAGTAGAGATCAAATTCGGACCGAATATTAAGGATTGGCCGGAGATGTCAGCTCTGCCGGAGAATCTGATCCTGAAAGTTGTATCAGAGATCCACGATCCGGTAACCACAACAGACGAGCTGATTCCTTCCGGAGAGACATCTTCTTATCGTTCTAACCCGCTGGGGCTTGCAGAGTTTGCGCTTTCCAGGAAAGATCCTGCATATGTGGGCAGAGCAAAAGAGGTGCAGAAAGCTCAGAAAGCCATCGAAGAGGGGACCTGCCCGCTGGATGCACTGGAAGAGTTAAAGCCGGTCATGGCGAAAATCCAGGAGACGTATCCGGAGGTCGGAAAAGGCAATATCGGTGTGGGAAGTACGATTTTTGCAGTAAAGCCAGGAGATGGCTCCGCCAGAGAGCAGGCGGCCTCCTGTCAGAAAGTGCTTGGCGGATGGGCCAATATCGCAAACGAATATGCTACAAAGAGATACCGCTCAAATCTGATTAACTGGGGAATGCTTCCATTCCTTACAAAAGAAGATCATGAGCACCTAAGTTTTAAAAACGGGGATTATATTTTTGTCCCTGACATTCGCAAGGCAGTAGAAGAGAAATCGAATGTCATTACAACTTACATTGTAAAAGAGGATGGACTGAAAGAGCTGGATCTGGAACTGGGAGATCTGACAGATGCAGAAAGAGAGATCATTCTTAAGGGATGTCTGATCAATTATTATAAAGGATAATGTTTTAGGTAATGTAGTGTAAATATTGAGGCAGATGGTACTTGAAAAGAGTACAGGCTCCTGTGTTACAGTTGATTTATTATTTTGAGAGTCTTGTCTGCAAAGCGGGATACTTCATATTATGTATGGAGCATCCCGTTTTTTGTTTCCCGCGTTTAAATATCATCTTATCATTCGGCGTGCAGTCAAGAATTACACACAGTTTTTCAAGTGTCAGTAAGGAAGTACATGAGTTTAATTTTTTATATACCATGTATAGTTTTTGTTACAGGTTTTTCTCCTGGAGGACTTAAAATAGTACATGATGATATGATAAAATAGAATCAGTGTACCGGTCAGCAGGAGGTTGGCCGGGCGCTCCTGGAAGAAGAGGTTTTTATGAAATTATTGAAACTTGTGATCGTGGACGATGAACCCATCCTGCTGCAGGGACTGCTTGACACCTATGACTGGGCGGATATGGGCTTTAAGGTAGTGGGCTCGGCCCAGAGCGGCGAACAGGCCATAGAAGTGATCAAAGAGACAAAACCCCATGCGGTGCTGACGGACATCCGGATGAAGCAGATCACGGGGCTTATGGTGATGGAGGAGATCCAGAAAACGGACATGGACTGCATGTTTATCGTCCTCAGTGCCTACCGGGATTTCGACTATGCCCAGCAGGCCTGTGATCTGGGGGCTTTTGCTTATCTGCTGAAGCCTATTGAGGACGAAAAGCTTAGGGAGACCATGGAGGCAGCCTACCGGACCTGCATGGAGCAGATGGAGCAGGAGGCCAGGTATGAGAGCTGGGAGAAGCTTCTGGTAAAGGATGGGACCAGCTTTCAGCAGGTGGTTGTACAGAATTATGTCCGGGACAGGCTCCCGGAGGAAAAAGTGGAAGAAGTTTTCCGGACGCTGGGGGATATGCCTGGAAATGAGGAGCGCTTTATCACTGTGTATGCGGATATAGATGTGGCCTACAAGATCACGGATTACCTGGATTATGAAGCGGCCAGATTCTCACTTCTTAAAAGGCTGGAAGAAGAGTTGGAGAGCCGCTATTTCTGCTGGCGGGCTGACGGGGAGGAGACGGGCAGCGCATTTATCGTCCGCACCACGGACAAAGAGGCGGTGGGAAAGCTGAAGCACTTCCTGGAATACATCAAAAAGGAGGAGCAAAGCAGGGTCATAGCCGCCATATCCAAGCCCTACAAAGGAATTGCCGGGATCAAAAGAAGTTATGTGGAAGCACGGAAGCTGTTCGAGATTGCCAGTGTGTCCGGAGCGGGTGCTTTTACTTCCCCGGAGGGGGTGGAGCTGCCGGACCAGGCGGCAACGGCCGGAGAAAGCGGGGACAGGGACAACCTCATCGTGAACGCTGTGCGCAGGAACAGTGAGAAAGAGCTGAAGGAGGCCTTTGTCCAGTTTGTCTACGGGCTGCCCCATGAGGAGGAACAGCAGCGGCAGCATCTCCACCGGATGATGCTGAAAGTGGAACTTATGCTCCAGGCATCTTACGGGCTGACGGAAGATATCCGGGAAAAGTTCCGAGGCTATTATGATAATCTGAGGAGCATCAGCGCGGCTAAGATGGTTGATGTCTGTTATCGGATCCTGTGCGCGGCCATTGAAGTGAGAAAAAGCGACGCAAAACAGGATGAGACAAGATATTTCAAAGAGTACATGTCAGAGGCAGTGGCCTACATAGAGGAGCATCTCAGGGACGAGGAACTGTCTATTGTATCTGTAGCTTCCCATATTTATCTGAACCCGGTCTATTTTGGGAGGGTGTTTAAAAATACGTTCCATATGACGTTTAAGCAGTATCTTCTCCAGCAGAGGATGGAGAAGGCCAAAAAGCTGCTGGAGGAAGGAAAAGGCAGTATCGGAGATATCTGTGAGGCGGTGGGAATCCACAACCCGTCCTATTTTTCCCATGTGTTCAAGCAGTACACGGGAAAGCTCCCAAGCGAATACAAGAAAGAGTATGAGGGATAGACAGAAATCAATATGAAAAGAAACGAGAAGGTATCTGGTATACAGAAAAAATATCTGAAGTATACAGCGGCGCTCCTGGGGCTTGCGCTTCTTCTCTCCAGCCTGGGGGCCGGCCTGTATATAAAGAACAGGCTGACCCGGGCGGTGATCGCAAAATACGAGTTCATGACGGAGAGAATGGGCATCAGCCTGGAAAATCTGTTCCGTCAGAGCGATGAGGCGACGGCAGAGTGCGTCCTTTATGACGATGTGCAGCAGAGCCTGCGCAGTAAGGGGCTGGAGGAAGTCAGCCGCATTGGTCTGAGTAAGTATTTCGCCTATGTGGGGCTGGAGCACATCGCGGATTACTGCTATGTGGATAATAAAGGGAACGTATACAGTAAATCCTATTCAGATGTAACCTTTGAGGATGTGACGGACAGCGGTTTCCAGGACTATCTGGGAGAGGACTACGCCCGGACGAAATGGTTCTGGGCGAAGGATACGCTTTTTGGAACAGAGCAGGAGGCGCTTTTTATCGGAAGGTATGTCCGGAGCATGGAGTACGCCCACGAGCCCGGGATGTTGTTCTTCAAGATGGATGATGCGTTTCTGGAGGGGATCACAGGGACAAGTGGAGAGCTGACAAGCGAGGCGGCGGTTGGAATTATCGACACCAAAGGACAGCTCTGTTTTTCCTCGGTCCCGGAGGAATTCAGCCTGGGTAAGAAGCGCCAGGCAGATATTTCGGAGCGTATCGCCGGGAGCGGATCTGCCGGTATGATCCTGGAGGGGGAGCACATTCCTGGGGGCGTTCTGTCGGCGTACCGGGATGAGGCCAGCGGGCTGGCGGTCTTTTCCTTTGTGCCGGACAAAGTTTTGAACCAGGGGATCTTCCCTGTTTTCCTGGTGCTGGCCGGGATCTACCTTGTAGTGCTGGCTGCGGCTGCGGTGCTGAGTATTTATTTCTCCAGAAGATTTACAAAGCCCATCCAGGAGATCCGGACGGCCATGGCGGAATTTGACGGCAGCAATTTTGATCGGACCATAGAGCTTCACACAAACACAGAGCTGGACGAGATCGGTCACTCCTACAATGAACTGCTCGGGAATATCCAGAGGCTGCTGGAGGAGATCAAGGAGCAGGAGAGAGAGCTGCGCACATCGGAGCTGAACATGCTGATCAGCCAGATCAATCCCCATTTTCTGTACAATACACTGGATACGATCTATATGCTGGCACGGATCAACAAGGAAGAGACAACTATGCGGATGATCCAGGCCCTGTCCAGATATCTGCGGCTGTCGCTGAGCAAAGGAAACGATATAGTGACTGTGGAAGATGAGCTGGAGAATGTGAAGAGCTACTTGGAGATCCAGCAGATACGAAATAGAGATCTTTTCTCATATAAAGTGGAATGCCAGGTGGATGCCGCCCATACAACCGTTCTGAAGTTGGTTCTGCAGCCTCTTGTGGAAAATGCAGTAAAATATGGATTCCAGGATATTTTTGAGGGAGGACAGATCCGGATCACTGTGTGGAAGGAAGAAGGAGAGCTGTACCTGGAGGTGTATAATAATGGCACCCCCATGGAGGCGGACATGGTGCAGAAGATCAACGGGATGAACAAGCTGCCGCTGGGAGAGATGAAAAACAGCTTTCCGGATAAGAGGCATGGCTACGGCGTGGTAAATATTTTGACCCGGCTTCGGCTGAAGTACGGGGACGGGGCGGCTTTTTACTGCAAAGCGCAAGCTGATGGAACAACGTGTACAATTAAAATTCCTCAAGGAGACGGGCAGGAGGCATATGAGCAGGAACAGATACAGATTTAAAGGAAGATTCATACAGGCGGCAGCGGTTTCCCTGCTTTTCTCCGTAGCAGCCGCAGGCTGCGCGGGAAGGCAGGCAGAGGAAAAAGCAGGCGGGGAGGAGGTGTCCATCCCGGTCATCCTGATCGTGGACTCCTCTACAGGAAATAAAAATGAGGAGGATGTGATCCAGGCATTCAATGAATTGTATGATGGAAAGTGGCAGGCGGATGTGGAGTGGGTCATGGAGACGGAGGAAGAGTACCGGCAGAACCTGAAACGGCAGAATGTGACGGATACCCTCCCGGCAGTTATTACGGATCTTCGGATGCTTCCCGCTTTCTATTATACGATGATCCAGGATGGCAGGATCGAGGAACTGTCCGGATATATCAAGGAAGATGAAGAGTGGATGGAGATGATCGAGCCGTCGGTGCTGGAGTCCTGCAGCGAGGAGGACGGCAGTATTTATCTGGGCCCTGTCAGTACGGCGGCATTTTCCTGTTCCGGGATTTTCTGGAATGAGGAGCTGTTTGCCCAGGCAGGCATTGAAGAATTTCCTGACACATGGGAGGAATTTTGGCAGTGCTGTGAGAAGCTGGAGAGCTGCGGTATCACTCCGCTGGCCCTTCATACGGAAGGGACAGCCTGGGCGCCCATGCTTTTTGCCACGGCGGAGACAGCCTCCACGGAGGAAGGGCTGCAATTCATGCAGCAGTTCTACCCGGACACCTACCAGGGTGAAAGCGGGCTGCGTATTGCCCGGACACTGGAGCGGCTGTTTCAGTACACCACAGATGATGCGCTGTATGTTGATTTTGATGTGTCCTATGAAAATTTTTTCTCCGGGAAGGCAGCTATGATTCCCAACGGATACTGGATGATGGATCAGATTCCGGAAGAGTGGCAGGACAAAGTAAGATTCTCGGCATTTCCGGAAAACAGGCTGATCTCATCTCCGGAGACGTTTGGCTGGGCCATTGTGTCCAGCTACAGCCAGGAAGTCAAAGAGGGAGCGGCGGCTCTTCTGAAGCTGCGCACGCAGATGAACATGGAGCAAAGGGAGGAACTGTTTGAGAAGAACCCGGATTCCCTGACCCAGGCGGAGAGGGACTATATAGAGACTTACAAAAGCGGTCCGGTCCTTGTCCCTAACTACCAGGTGAAATGGAACTCCATCCTGCAGGAGGAGACGCTGGGAACCATCCTCCCTGATCTGGCCCAGGGCAAGATCAGCCCGGAGGAATTTACAAGAAAAGAAGATGAGAGCATCCAGGAATTTCTGGAGGAGCAGTGATACTTCAGCGCCGGAGAACATACCGGCTCTGAAGTATTTTTTTTGGCATTCCTGGTTTTCTATTTGATAACGGGGAGGAGAAAAGGGCGGTTATAATAATCCCAGAACAAAGAAAACCGAGGTTTTCAGAAAGGTGAGGAAGGATATGAAAAAGAAAAAAGTAATGTCATTATTATTAGTTGCGGCGATGACAGCAGGCCTGGCAGCAGGATGCGGAAGCTCCTCCGATTCCGGGGACAGCGGAAGCAGCGAAGCAGAAGGAAAGGTATATTATCTCAACTTTAAACCTGAAGCGGACGATTACTGGCAGGAACTGGCGGAAGTCTACACAGAGGAGACGGGCGTGGAGGTGACAGTTCTGACAGCAGCTTCCGGAGAGTATGAGAAAACTCTGAAATCAGAAATGGCAAAGACAGATGCGCCTACCCTGTTCCAGGTAAACGGACCGGTGGGACTGGCAAGCTGGAAAGACTACTGTTATGATCTGTCTGATTCTGACATAGCAGGGGAGCTGACAGACGACAGCTTTGCGCTGATGGATGGCGATAAGATGGCAGGTATTGCCTACGTTATCGAGAACTACGGCATTATCTACAACAAGGACCTTCTTGAGAAAGCAGGCTACACAGCAGAGGATATCACAGACTTTGACAGCTTTAAAAAGGTAGTGGAAGACATCACGGCAAGAAAGGATGAACTTGGATTCTCCGCATTTACATCAGCAGGAATGGACAGTTCATCTGACTGGAGATTCAAGACACATCTGGCCAATCTTCCGATCTACTATGAGTACAAGGATGAGGGTATTGACAATACAGATGCCATCAAGGGCACATACCTTGACAATTACCGCCAGATCTGGGATCTGTACATCAATAATGCAACCTGCGAACCGACAGAGATTTCCACAAAGACAGCCGACGACTCCACAGCAGAATTTGTGACAGAGGAAGCAGTCTTCTACCAGAACGGTACATGGGAGTACAACAATATTGCGGATATCGGAGATGAGAACCTTGGCATTCTTCCGATCTATATCGGAGTTGAGGGTGAGGAGAACCAGGGCGTCTGCACAGGAACAGAGAACTACTGGTGTGTAAATTCCCAGGCATCTGAAGAAGATATCCAGGCAACACTGGATTTCATGAACTGGTGCGTAACTTCCGATGAAGGTGTAGAGTCTATGTGCAAAGATATGGGATTTGTCATTCCGTTCAAGTCCAACCTTGAGTCTGAAAATACACTGGTGAATGAAGCAAACGCATATATGGAAGACGGAAAAACACCTGTGACATGGGTATTCTCAACCATGCCTTCTGAAGAGTGGAAAAACGGTGTGGGTTCTGCGCTGACAGCATATGCGGCAGATCAGACAGATGCCAACTGGGATAAAGTTGTAAGCGCGTTTGTAGACGGATGGGCTACAGAAGCAGCGGCATCGGCAGAGTAATCTTTCCGGAAGAGCTGAAAGATATATAGAATTGAACAGGAAAGCGGCGGGCAGAAAAAGTCTGAACGCCGCTTTTTCAGAAGGAGGAGGATTTATATGGAAAAAGCGATCAAGCGGTATATGCCCATCTTTGTGCTTCCCACATTCTGCGCGTTTATCCTTGGATTTATTATTCCGTTCATAATGGGGATCTGGCTTTCGTTCTGTAAATTTACCACAGTCACAGATGCGAAATTTGTCGGATTATCCAATTACATTGAGGCATTTAAGGACACTGTATTCAGACATTCTTTCTGGTATACAGCCCTTTTCGCTGTGGTCTCTTTGGTGGTGATCAATGTGATCGCCTTTGCCCTTGCCATGGCGCTGACACAGAAAATGCGTGGAACCAATATTTTCCGCACGATCTTTTTTATGCCGAACCTGATCGGAGGCATCGTACTTGGCTATATCTGGCAGCTTATTTTTAACGGCATACTGGCTCGTTACAATACAGCGTTGGGACTGAATGAGTGGTATGGATTCTGGGGACTGATTATTCTGGTGAGCTGGCAGCAGATTGGTTATATGATGATCATTTACATTGCAGGGCTTCAGTCCATCCCCGGAGATGTGGTGGAGGCGGCCCAGATCGACGGCGCATCGAGGATCCAGAGACTTTTCAAAGTGACCATCCCCATGATGATGCCATCCATCACCATCTGTATGTTCCTGTCTATTACCAATGGATTCAAGCTCTTTGACCAGAACCTGTCACTGACGGCAGGAGAACCGTCCAAGATGTCCGAGATGATGGCGCTGAATATCTTCAACACATTCTACGGACGTACCGGATGGGAGGGCGTCGGACAGGCCAAAGCGGTGATCTTCTTCGTCATCGTTGTGGCTATCGGTATGCTCCAGCTTAGGGCTACCCGTTCAAAGGAGGTGCAGCAGTAAATGAAAAAGAGAAGCAGGATAAGCGCAGCTGGGACCGGTATCTTTACCATTCTTGGACTGGTTTACATCGCCCCCATACTGATCGTGCTTATGAATTCCTTTAAGAAAAAAGTATATATCAACAAAGAACCCTTTACGCTGCCGATAGAAAAGACATGGAACGGCCTTGAGAATTATCTGACAGCCATTGACAAGTACGAGCTGCTCAGCGCCGTGGGCTGGACGGTATTTATTACCGTTGGCTCTGTACTGGTGATCCTTGTGTGCACATCTATGTGTGCCTGGTATATTACAAGGGTAAAGACAAAGTTTACAAAGCTTCTCTATCTGCTCTGCGTGTTCTCCATGGTAGTACCTTTCCAGATGGTGATGTTCACCCTGTCTCTGGTGGCGGACCGGACCAGGCTCAACACACCCTGGGGAATTATCATCATTTACCTGGGATTCGGGGCAGGACTGGCAGTCTTTATGTTCTGCGGCTTTGTAAAGTCCATCCCGCTGGAGATCGAGGAAGCGGCTCTTATCGACGGCTGCACGCCTCTTCGTACCTTCTTTTCTGTGGTGCTTCCTATTATGAAACCGACATATATATCTGTGGGGATACTGGAAACCATGTGGATCTGGAATGACTTCCTCCTGCCATACCTCGTGCTGGACCTGAATGAATACAAGACCATATCCATTGCGATCCAGTATATGAAGGGAAGCTACGGACGGGTGGATATGGGCGCCATCATGGCGGCGCTGATCCTGGCGGTCATCCCGGTGATCATTTTCTATCTGTCCTGCCAGAAGCATATAATCAAAGGTGTGGCAGCAGGCGCAGTAAAAGGATAAACTATAAAAAAGCAAAGAGAGGGCTGCCCGGTGGGGGCAGCCCTTTTTAAGAAATTCCTGCATTTACTCGTTTCCAGAGCTCCGGACCGAGAATGACAGTCAGAATAATTTTTACAGAATCTCCTGCCAGATACGGAATGACGCCAATAGCTAACGCGGCAGTAAAAGACAGCTCCATTTGAAATGAGAGCCAGTATGTACCGAATAAATAAAGGACAGCGGTTCCGGCGATCAGACCGATAGCATGAAAGATACGGTTTTGCGGAAAATGATCTATGATAAGTCCGCCGATTATAGTAAGGAAGATAAAACCGATCAGGTATCCTCCGGTGGGACCGGCAAATTTGGCAAATCCTCCGGAAAAGCCGGAAAATACAGGAAGTCCGGCAAGCCCCAGAAGAAGGTAGATAATGTAACTTAAAGTAGCCTTCTTCCATCCTAGAAGATAGATACTGAATCCGATGACAAGATTTGTCAGCGTGATCGGTACAGGGCTGAAAGGAATGGGAATAGAAAGCGGTGCCAGAATACAGGTCACAGCTGTTATTAAAGCAGTCAGTACCATAGAACGCGTGGAAAGGCGAATGCTGCCTGGAGATGCTGTCTGTGAAGGGTGTTGTGGTAAGTCATCTGGTTTTTGAAACATAGCTACAATCCTCCTGTAAAATACTTTATAAAAAGTATAAAAGAAGGAAAGTGAATTGTCAACTAAATAAAAAATGAAGTTAACAATATGAAGTGAGTGAAATGGTGAAAAAATATAAATTATCAGAATATTATTATACAATAAGAAAATTATAAATTAATTAAAATAAAAATAAAAAATAGTATTGACAAATAAAAGGGGTGGTGCTATTATAAAGTCAATCCAAAAGAAATCCAATAAACCAGATAAAAGTTATATATTAAATTTAATAAAATTTATTTCTGACGAGAAAGGAAATAAATAAAAAGTAATAAGTATAATATATAAATAATATCTGAAAAGGATTTCAAAATATATTTCATATGTTGGTGAGATATATAGAGCGGAAATAAAACGGAAGGAGGCTTAATCCATTGGACAATTCAGAATTTCATAATCAGTATATCGGTGGTAAGGCAAATGAAGGTTCCCATAGAATAAGCCTTAATTATAGAGAAGCCGGTAAAAGTTTATAAAGGAAAAATCGGAGAGTATAATCACCGGTGTAAAGAGATTAAAATTTGCAGATATACTGAATAAATACCACGTAGATCAAAGATATTAGAGGATGCGTGAAGAAGTATCGGACTAATATATCAGATTTATATCAGGGAGCTATATAAAATATATGTTATAGAAGGAATAGCTTAATAGCGTTACAGATTATATAGTTATAATAAGGGATGAAGAGCTGTAACGGGAACGGTTATAGATATTATAATAACTCGGAAAATATTTTATATAGAGAATATGAGGGCGATATAAATATATGATTCAGGAATAAGAAATCCAGACTTTGAGAAAAAATCGAATAAAAGGAAAAAGGCAAGGGAACGCAATTAATCGAAAAATATCCTCCGAGATATAATTTAAAATATGATAAAATTTAATAGAAAGCAGCCACTGTAAAAAAGTTTCAAGTATTTACGGTGGCTGCTTTTTTCTATGAAAATAGTCTCGGCACTATCTTGGGAGGTAAAATATCATTTTTCGCCATAAAATCCCCATTTTCCAATATATTTCTATTTTGACATTGACTATCCTATATGCTACACTAAAAGAGTTAAAATATATACAAAAGTAAACATTATTGAGGTGAGAATATTGGATAAATATGAATATCGGGTTAAAACAGAGCAAATGCTCGAATACATGGAAAAGAGGCAGTATAAAAAAGCCATGGAGATTGCTGACACGATCGACTGGCGAAGAGTAAAAAATGCTTCAATGCTTAATAATGTCAGCGAGATATACGAATACAACGGGGAGTACCAGAAGAGCAGAGACATTTTATTTGTCGCTTATGACCGCTCTCCTGGCAGTAGAAAGATCGTATATCGTCTGGGAATCTTGGCATTAAAGATCAATGATATTGAAGAAGCTTCCGATTGTTATGAGGAATTTGTAAAGCTGGCTCCGAAGGATCCGAACCAGTATATATTAAAATATAAAATTTTGAAAGCACGGCGTGCGCCTGTGTCAGAGCAGATTGCTGCACTGGAGGACTTCAAAAAGGCAGAGTATGTGGAAAAGTGGGCTTATGAGCTGGCGAAGCTTTATGATGAGGCAGGTATGACAGCAGAATGTCTGGAAGAATGCGACGACCTGATTCTGTGGTTCAGCGAAGGAAAATACGTTTACCAGGCGATGGAACTGAAGATGAAATATAAGCCGCTGACACCGTTGCAGCAGGAGAAATACAATAGTATGGGCGGCCAGAAAACCGGCAGAAGAGAAATGGTAAGAGCGTCGGCAGAAGAGGATGTGAAGCCTCAGGAAGCGGAAGAGGAAATGCAGGATGAACTGGAAGAAGCGGAGGATTCCCTGGAACAGGAGGATATTCCGGAGGTAAAAGAGTCAGGCACTCTTTCAGAGGAGGAAGCTGCTACCAGGGAGATTCGTCTTGATGAACTTAGAGCGGCACAGGAAAAAGCTAAAGAGGAAATGGCAGCCAAGCCTAAGGAAAAATCATCTATCCGCCAGACTGTAAAGGGAGCAACGCTCTCCGAGGCGCTGGCGAATGGCGTGCGTGTTGCAAAAGGACTGGATATAGAGGAAAAGGCCAGCACAAAGCAGGATGAGGCGATGCGTATCACGGGTCAGATGAAGATAGAGGAAATTCTGGCAGAGTGGGAAGCAAAGCAAAAAGGCAATGCGGAGGCTATTGAAGAGCAGAGAAAGAAAGATGAAGAAAAACTGGCGCAGAGACGGCTGGAGGCACAGCGCCGCCGTGAAGAGGAAGCCAGAAGAATAGAAGAACAGCAGCGTGCAGCGGAAGAAGCCAGAAAAATTGCAGAGCAGAAAGCGGCGGAGGAGGCAAGGAGACTTGCGGAGCAAAAAGCCGAAGAGGAGCGCATTCTTGCAAAACAAAAGGCGGATGAAGAGAAGAGACTTGCGAAGCTGAAAGAAGAGGAAGAAGAAGCCCTTCTGGATCGGATCGCATCCGGAAAAGCAACGGAAGAATTTAAAGAAGCAGTAAGAAATGCAGTTGAACCGGAAGAAGAACCAGAAGAAGTAATCGAAGAAATGATCGAGGAGGAACCGGACGAGCCTGTGGAAGAAGTGGTTGAAGAAATCACTGAAGAGGAGATCGCAGAGGAAGAAGACGAACCGGAAGAGCCTGCAGAAGAAGTAATGGAAGAATCCGCTGCAGAGGAAATATTTGAGGAAGCGGACGAGCCGGAAGAAATGCTGAATGCAGAAGTGCAGGACGAAGAAGAAATTCCTGAAGAGAGTCAGGATATGAGCATGACAGCGGATCTTAGACAGCTGATGGCTGAATTGGAAGCAGAAGATCAGCCGGAGGATAAGGGCATGAATCTGGGAGGTCTTTCCATAGAAGAGCCTGCTGACGAAGAAGTTTCTGATTATATCGGCGAAGAAGAGTCATATGATGAGGCGGACTATGATGAAGTAGATTACGACGAGTCAGGCTTTGAAGAGGATGATGGATTCGAAGGCGATGATGACTTCGAAGATGAGGATGATTTCGAAGACGAATATGAAGATGAGTATGTCGAAGACGATTACGAGGATGAATACGAGGACGATTATGCCGACGAATACGAAGATGAATATGAGGATAATGACCTTGAAGATGATATGGATGACGACAGCTTCGATGAAGATGACTACAGCGACTATGATGATATAGAAGATGACGATTATGATGATGACTTCTATGATGACGAGGAAGAGGAGACGAAACCGAAGAAGAAACAGCAGGAAGAGCTGGTGATCGAAGAGCCTACGGAAGAGGAGATCCAGAAGCGTATTAAGAAAGGCAAAGGCGGCGTTCCATTTGATACAGGATTTGTAGTGACAGGGCGTTATGATTTGAGCGCTACAAGTGAGATCGGTCTGAAGGCGGGACTTACAGAGGAGCAGAAACAGCTGTTTTCTTACTTTGTTCCGGTGCGTGGTATGAGTGAACAGATAGTAGAAGTTCTGGATAATGACCGCCGGGAGAGAAGAAACGGAACGTCGAAAGTTGGAAATATCCTTGTTATCGGACACAAAGGATCCGGTAAAACTGTTCTTGCGGTTGATATTGTCAAAGCAATTCAGAAACAGCGTAACCTTAAACAGGGAAAAGTTGCCATTGTAACAGGAGAAGCCTTAAATAAAAAGGATATCCCTAATATCATTCAGAAGCTGAAAGGCGGAGCAATTATCATTGAGAAGGCCGGAAAGCTGAATGCCAGAACGGTCCGTGATCTGAACATTCTGATGGAAAAGAAGACAGGAGAGCTTCTGTTTGTGCTGGAGGATCAGAGAAAAGCGTTAGAACGGCTCTTCACTGCCAATCCGGAGTTTAAGAAGAAATTAACTTCTAAACTGGAGCTTCCGGTATTTGTTAATGATGAGCTTGTAACTTTTGGACAGACCTATGCTAAGGAAAACGGGTATAAGCTGGATGAGATGGGTATATTGGCACTGTACAGCAGAATTGATGTGATGCAGAGAGAAGATCATGCCGTGACGGTAGCTGAAGTAAAAGAGATTATGGATGCAGCGATTGAACATTCCCAGAAAGCGAATGTAAAGCATCTGGCAAGACGTATGTTCCGCAAGGGAACAGACGAATCAGACCGCATTATTTTGAAGGAAGACGACTTCAAAATCTAGAGAATAACGGAAACAAAAGAGAAAGAGTTTTGGCGATGTATTTTGTCAAAACTCTTTCTTTTTGACAGGTAATAAAGTATAATGAAGCTATCACAAATTTAAGACGAGAGGGTGGGCTTATGGGAAAAACAAAGACCGTAAAACCATATGAAATCGGAGAACTGGATCATTATCTCTTTGGACAGGGGAACCATTATGAGATATATAAGAAATTGGGGGCGCATCGGGTAAAGAACGGAAAAAAAGAAGGGATATATTTTGCAGTCTGGGCTCCCCATGCGGAAGAAGTCTCAGTGGTCGGAGATTTTAATAACTGGGATGAATCAGCCAATGTCATGGAAAGAGGAGAACCACTGGGGATTTATACCTGTTTTATACCGGATGTGCCGGAGTATGCTTTATACAAATATTGTATCAAGACATATAAAGGGGAATATATTTACAAGGCAGATCCTTTTGCAAATTATGCAGAGCTTCGTCCGGGAACTGCCTCCAGAATTATTGATATCAGCGATATTTCCTGGTCGGATCAGGCGTGGATGGAGCAGAGAAAGGCATGGAAGCATACAGAACAGCCTATGTCGATTTATGAGGTCCACATCGGCTCATGGAAAAAGCATCCTGACGATGAGGACGGTTTTTATAATTACCGGGAATTTGCGCGTGAGATTACGAAGTATGTTAAGGATATGGGATATACCCATATTGAGATTATGGGCATTGCCGAGCATCCCTTTGACGGTTCCTGGGGATATCAGGTGACAGGATATTTTGCTCCTACCTCCCGGTACGGAACACCTCAGGATTTTGCCTGGATGGTGAATTATCTTCATAAAAATAAGATTGGGGTTATTCTTGACTGGGTTCCGGCTCATTTTCCAAGAGATGCCCATGGTCTTGCGGACTTTGACGGTACGCCGACTTATGAATATGCGGATCCCAGGAAAGGGGAACATCCCGACTGGGGGACAAAGATTTTTGATTATGGAAAAAATGAGGTGCAGAATTTCCTGATCGCAAACGCATTGTTCTGGATAGAAGATTTTCATGTTGACGGTCTGCGGGTTGACGCAGTTGCTTCTATGCTTTATCTGGATTACGGAAAACGCGACGGGGAATGGGTACCGAATAAATACGGCGGAAATAAAAATCTGGAAGCTATCGGATTTTTCAAACATCTCAATTCTGTTGTGCTGGGAAGGAACCCGGGAGCGCTGATGATCGCTGAAGAATCCACGGCCTGGCCCAAGGTGACGGGAAGTGTGGAGGATGACGGTCTGGGCTTCAGCCTGAAATGGAACATGGGATGGATGCATGATTTTACAGAATACATGAAGCTGGATCCTTATTTCCGTAAAGGGGCTCATAACTTGATGACATTTGCCATGAGTTATGCATACAGCGAAAAGTATATTCTTGTATTGTCTCATGACGAGGTTGTGCATTTGAAGTGTTCTATGATCAATAAGATGCCGGGACTTGGATTTGATAAATATGCAAATCTGAAGGTCGGATATGCTTTTATGATGGGACATGCCGGTAAGAAACTGTTGTTTATGGGACAGGAATTTGCACAGCTTCGGGAATGGAGTGAGAAGAGGGAACTGGACTGGTTTCTTCTGGAGGAGCCGGAGCACCAGTATATACAGAACTGGATGAGAGATCTTCTGCATTTATATAAACGAAACAAGGCCATGTATGAACAGGATGATACGTGGGAAGGATTTGAGTGGGTAAATGCAGATGATGGAGACAGAAGCATTTACAGCTTTATCCGTCATTCCAAAGGAAATAAGAAAAATCTGCTTTTTGTATGTAATTTTACACCTATGGCAAGAGATGATTATCGTGTAGGCGTTCCGAGAAGAAAGCAGTATAAGCTGATCTTGAACAGTGATGATAAAAAGTATGGCGGAACAGGCGAGGAAAGACCACAGATCTATAAGGCGAAAAAGGGTGAATGCGACGGAAGGCCGTATTCGTTTGCCTATAAGCTTCCGCCATATGGAGTGGCTGTGTTTGAGTTTTAAAGAATATCAATAAATCTTGTTCGGGCGGAGAAATACAGACCGTAAAAGGGAGGTTTATTTCTCCGCCTGAATTTTGCTGTTTGATAAAAGGGAAAGGAAAAGAAGAGAAATGCGCCTTAGAAATATACCAAGAGCAGATCGGATTTTGAGTGAGCACCAAAAGGTAATTAAAAATGAAGCGGAGAAAAAAGGAAAATGGAGCATGGTCTTTGAAAATGAGCATCCGGTCTATGTAGAGATAGGGATGGGGAAAGGACAGTTTTTAACAACATTAGCGGAAAAGAATCCGGATAAAAATTATATCGGGATTGAGCGCTATTCCAGTGTTCTGCTAAGAGCAGTAGAGCGTCTTGATGCTATAGAGGAGAAACAGGGCGTGAAGCTGGAAAATATCCGCTTTATCTGTATGGATGCAGCAGATGTGCCGGATGTGTTCGAAGAAGAAGAGGTGGCGGGAATTTATTTGAATTTTTCAGATCCATGGCCTAAAAAACGTCATGCAAGAAGAAGGCTGACTTCAAGGGAATTTCTGAAAAGGTATGAAAAAATACTCGATGAAGATGGGGTGGTGGAATTTAAGACGGATAATCAGGAGCTGTTTCAATTTTCCCTGGAGCAGGCTAAAGAGACTGGATGGAACTTAAAAGCCATAAGCTGGGATCTTCACCACGATAAAGAAATGTGCCGGGGCAATGTGATGACGGAATATGAAGAAAAGTTTTCTTCACAGGGCAATCCTATCTGTAAGATGACTGCAGCGCCGTCAGTCAAGGATAAAGGGATCTCTGCATAATATATAGAGAAAACAAAAAAGGGAGCCTTAGGCATATGGGACGAAGAAAATCTGGACGAAGAATGTCAAAGCTGTACTGCAGGCTGTATTGGATAAGAAAGAAAAGTCCCATGATCGACTGCCTGCATAAATCTTTGGATGAAGTATACCGGATATTAAATTCCAAATGCTGACCGGCTGGAAAGGAAAGAGATGCTGCATTTGACAGAGGGAAATTTCCAGGCTGAAGTAAATCAGGCAAAGTTTCCGGTGGTGGTTATGTTTTATGCTTCCTGGTGTCCAAAATGTGCAATGACGAAGCCAGTGGCAGAGGATATAGAGAAACGGTACCGGAAAAAAGTGAAATTTTGTGAAGTGGAAATTGAGGAATGTCCGAATTTGGCGGTGAAATATGGAGCGGATATTGTTCCGACTCTTGTAATGTTCAAAAACGGGACTGTAAAAGCAAGAATGCAGGGAACAGTAGGAGAAAATATATTGGAAAAGAGAGTCAGGGAGCTGCTTTAGGGCGGCTCCTTCGTTTTTTTTCATCTAATTTTAAGAAAACTTTCATGTACTTTTTGGAATAAGTGTGTTATATTGGTGACGGTAAAACATACCCTTTTGGATAAGGGTGGAGCCGTTTATCAAAAATAATTAAAAAGGGAGACAAGGTATTAACCGAAAGCTATGAAAATGAAAAAAATTTTGCCAATTCTTATGGCAGCAGTTATGACAACGTCAATGGTACCAATGACGGCTGGAGCAGTTGATACAGCTGACAGCAGCCAGGGAACAGAGGATACTGCATCGCAAAATACAGAAACGGGAAGCGATGCCGCAGCAGATGGAGCTTCCGGAACCGCAGGGGAGGCAGAAGGCTCAGGAGCAACAACGGACGGAACAACTTCATCAGATGGAACTGTGGGAACAGAGGATGGAACCACATCGGATACTGCAGGAGAAACAGAAGGAACAGATGGGGCTGCAGGAGCAGAAGAAACAACAGGCGAGGATTCTACTGCAGAAGAGACTACAGATGAAACGACAGAAGAAACAGAAGACGGCCAGACGGATAGTGAGAAAGTTGTTACTCTGGGAGAGAATCTTACAGAAGAACAAAGAGCATCCATGTATGAATATTTTGGGACTTCAGCGGATGAAGTAAAAACTATCGTTGTTACTCATGCAGACGAAGTACAGTATATGCAGGGCATTGCTACTGACGAACAGATCGGACCTACAACTAACAGCTGTGCTTATGTAGAGCCTACAGATTCCGGAGGAATCAAAGTAAAAACGGCAAATCTTAATTATGTGACCAGTGCTATGATCGCAAGTACGCTGACAACAGCAGGTATGGAAAACTGTAATGTTATTGCAGCTTGTCCTTTTGAAGTTTCCGGAACCGGAGCGCTGACGGGAATTATCATGGCATATGAACAGGCAAGCGGCGAGAATCTGGACGAAGGCCAAAAAGAAGCTGCTATGGAAGAGCTTGTCACAACCGGAGAGATTGCGGACAGTGTTGGACAGGAGAAAGCAACGGAAGTGATAAAAGACGTGAAGACAGAAGTGCTGGATCAGGGCCTGACAGATGAACAGGAGATTGGTGAGGCGGTTGACAACATTGCACAGGAAAACGAAGTTACTTTGACAGATGATCAGAGACAGCAGATTGTCAGCCTTATGGAAAAAATTTCCCAGTATGATTATGATGTGAATGCGCTGAAAGATACGCTCGATAACCTTACAGCAGATGATGGAGCGCTGGCAAACATATGGAATTCAGTAAAGAGTTTCTTTGTCGGATCTGATGATGGTATTTTAAGCGAAACAAACGATGAGGCACTTGGCTCCGATGTCATTACTGACAGTACGGTGAATGAAAGCGGATTTAAAGACGGGCTTCTGACAAGGATCAAGAATTTCTTTACAGGGGAATAATAGTTAATTGACATACAAATTGACACGTAACACTTTTGAAAAATGTTACGTGTCAATTTGTGTTAAACGGTGTGCTTTTTTGCGGAAAGCCCTGTGTAAAACTGCGTTTGCTGCTATTGCGGAGGCAGAAACAGGCCGATTTCCGGAGGACAGCACGAAAAAAAGAAGAATAAAAGTGCAGAAAGGAACCAACAGAAAAAAATTTTCATCGGATCGGCGCGCCGGAAACGGGGAAATAAGTTGCTGGAGGCAATATAACAAAGGCAGATTCCTGTAAAATAAATCAGGATATCCAGAAGCAAAATACTCCGACCGGCAATAAAAGTATAGAGATAAAATAGTACTGTAATGGCAGCCATGGCAAAGATCACGCCGACAAAGCGGGAAGCAAACAGCATGGAAGGATTCGGCCGTCGAAGGGAATATTCCGCTATGGTCAGAAACAATACGGGGAAAAAGACCAGCTTCAGATGTTCCCAGACAGATTCATTTACTGGAACGATCAGGGCCAGAAAAGGATTATAATCGGAAAATTCGTAGAGAAAATGACAGATGCTGCCAAGTATAAAAGTCCATAAAATATATGTAAAATCGCGGCGATGATATAAACGGTACAAATTTTTGCTCCTTTCCGGTTTTGTATAGGCCTGTCCCACCGGCAAGAGGATGGCAGAACTGGAATAGTCCGGTCTTGCGGACTAAAAAAAGTATATGTAACTTTCAGGAAAAAAGAACCGGATATCCGTAAATTTCGGACGACGGATTTTGCAGAGCTTGAGGAACTTTTCGTCTGCTAATGACTAAGAGCTATGGAAAATGAAAAAAATAGAAAAAACTACTTGCATTGTGTCTGAAACTATTATATAATATTTCTTGCGTTAAGGAAGTCTTAACAAAATAATGAGATATGCGCGATTAGCTCAGCTGGCAGAGCACCTGACTCTTAATCAGGGTGTCCAGGGTTCGAACCCCTGATCGCGCATTTAAAAATCACTGTTTTTGCGGACATTGTGAGCTGCGGGGACGGTGGTTTTTTTGTACAGGAAAGAGCGGAGGAAAAAGAGATTATGGGAAATTTTTTGGTAAATAGTGAAGGCTATCTGACGGGAGCAGGATATGTGGCGGCGGTGATTGCGGGAATCCTGCTTCTGGCTGTGGGTGTATATTTTGCCAGAAGGGGAAAACAGGGGAGAAGGATCAGTACAAAACAGCTTGCCTTCTGCGGAATGGCAATGGCGCTCGCTTTTCTTACTTCATATATTAAAATTTTTCAGTTGCCATGGGGCGGAAGTGTTACTCTATGCAGTATGCTTTTCATTGTACTGATCGGAAACTGGTATGGGGTAAGGACGGGCATTTTCGTGGGATGTGCTTATGGAATCCTGCAGTTTCTTCAGGAACCATATGTGTTGTCGTTGTTCCAGGTATGCTGTGATTACTGGTTTGCCTTTGCCGCCATGGGAATAGCAGGATTTTTTATGCGTTCGAAAAATGGTCTTTTGAAGGGATATGTTGCAGCAGTTCTGGCACGTGGCGCTTTTCATTCTCTGGGCGGTTATCTGTACTGGATGGACTATATGCCGGAAAATTTTCCACAGGCTTTGAAGAGCCTGTATCCGATCTTATATAATTATAGTTACATTTTAGCGGAAGCAATACTCACAATTATCATTATTTCTATACCGGCAGTAGCAAAGAGCCTGAACCGGATAAAACAGTTAGCGCAATGAAAAGAAAAAAGCAAGAAAAAGAGAAAAAACGGGGGAGATGGAAACGACGGCTTCTTTTTATCTGTGTGCTTGTCTTTCTGATCCCTACAGGATACTATGGTATTGATTTTGTTTATCGGGGGCAGACCGAGCCGCAGGTATCTGCTGTTCAGACAAGCACAGACGGCGCTGTCTATTCCCTGGGAGAATTTAAGGAACGTCTGAAACCTTACAGAGGACTGTATGAAGAAGCTGTCGAAAAACATAAAGATGAAACGGACAGCGGCACCTATGTGATTCCGGGACTGAAGGCAACTATGACAGTGCGGGGAAACAGAGACAGGAAAGCGTCTGTATGCGGCGGCATGACGCCTCAGGGGATTACGGTGTCAGATAAATACCTGTTCATCAGTGCATATTGCCATACCAAAACCCATAATTCAGTAATTTATGTGATAGACAAGGAAACTCACGAGTTCCTGAAAGAGCTTGTCCTTCCCAATAAAGCCCATGTAGGCAGTCTGGCCTATGATGATGAATATCACAATCTTTGGGTGTGTGGGAGCAGGAACGGAGTGGCACAGGTGAACGCGATCTCGGCAGAAGAAATAGAAGCCTATCATTTTACGGAAGAATACAGGCCGATCCGGTTCCTTCATGTAAACAATATTTTGGATATTCCCCGGAGTTCCTTCATGACATATGATCATTCCTATCTGTATGTGGGTTATTATTCGACAAAAGGAAACGGAATGATTAAAAAGTATGAGCTCCAGGATGATGGAAATATTCAAAGTGTCCGGGTGGAATATGACGGACAGCACAGCCGTCAGGGAGTTGCAGATGAGGATGATTTGGAAATTTCCCGATATGCACAGGGAATGACCTTCCTTGGAGATATGCTTTTTCTTTCCTATTCTATGGGAATTACACCTTCCCGTTTGGCCGCTTACCAGGTATCAGACGGAATACGGGACTATACAGACGAGATGGCTTTGCAGGATATCCGGCTCCCCCGTATGCTGGAACAGATATGCATGGATGGAGGAACAATGTATCTGCTGTTCGAATCGGGAGCATATGCTTACAGAGGCCTTCCGGGAATGGCAGTTGACAGGGTACTGAAGATAGACATTCTGGAATGACATTGGGAAAAAGGTATCCGGCACAGGAGAGAAAGCAGCAGAACCGGTATGAGGAAACAAGGGTTCATTATATAGAAGAATAAGACGCCAATAGAAACGGCCGTATACAGAAAATCCCTGCAGGGGTTTGCTGTATACGGCTTATTTTTTTGCCTTTGATAAGTACATCAGGCGGAAGGTGTCTCGTCTGTATATACGATAATAATATGTCGGAGCGTTTCATGTAAATAGGGGAGGTACTCCTCAATGGACACAGGTTGATTGTGGAGGATGCAGTTATAACTTGTAGCTCCGATCAGCTCGATTATGGTAAAAAGCATCAGCTCAGGAGATTTACATTTTATATGATACTTTTCCATGGACTGCAGATAATGATCATAGAAGTCCTGAGATGCCATAAATTCTGTGCTGGAAAAAGTGTGTTTGAAAATACCCCATGATAAATTTTTGGCAACAAATTCCATCAGGGAATGCTGGCGGCAGAAACAATCAATGATATAGTCTGTAATAAACAGAAGTTCTTCTTCGAAGCTATTTATACTGTTTTTTTCAAGTTCCTGGCAGGCATTGTCGAATAACTGCCCGGCTTTGTAGGCAATGACCCGGTTTCTGAGGTCATATTTATCCTCAAAATACAGGTAGAAAGTACCTTTCGCGAGTCCGGCATGGTTGACAATATCCGATATGGTTGTTTTGGAAAAGCCTTTTTCTGTAAATAGTTGGAAAGCCGAGGAGAGCAGAGCATCTTTCTTTCTCTTTTTATTATCATCAATTTTACCCATTTGTGTACCTCAATCCTTTGTTGTCTCAAA
Organism: Claveliimonas bilis; assembly: GCF_030296775.1. Taxonomy (NCBI): domain Bacteria; kingdom Bacillati; phylum Bacillota; class Clostridia; order Lachnospirales; family Lachnospiraceae; genus Claveliimonas; species Claveliimonas bilis. Next base: position 250,775 of record NZ_AP027742.1, read on the forward strand.
CAGCCCTGCGGAATCAGTGCCGCGCTGATCTGTCTGAAGCGTTACTTATATTATGTAAGAAAAACGCAGGAAAGTCAATAAATGACCAAAATTCATTTTTTTGACTCGAAAATATTGACTATTAGTCATTTTTTAATTATACTTAGGGCTGTGACAGCTGTACAAAATAAGCTGCTTTAGAAAAATATGCAGTGAAACGAAAAGTTAAATAGGAAAAGGGGTTGATACTGGTGGTGAAAGTCGGCAAATGGATTGCCAGACACAGAAAACTTATTCTACTTTTGGGAGTGCTTCTGGCAATTCCTGCTGTGGTCGGGATGGGAATGACCCGGGTGAATTATGATCTGCTTAGCTATCTTCCGGAACACCTGGAAACTGTCAAAGGGCAGGATATTCTCGTAGATGAATACGGGATGGGTGCATTTTCTATGGTGGTTGTAGAAGATATGGAATTGAAAGATGTACAGAAGATGGAAGAAAAATTCAGCAAAGTTCCTCATGTAAAAGATGTGCTGTGGTATGATGATGCCGCAGATCTTAGCTTTCCGGTGGAAATGGTTCCTGAAGAGATGAGGGAAACATTTTTTCGGGGAGATGCAACGATGATGCTGGCGCTTTTTGACAATACTACCTCTTCGGACGAGGCTATGGATGCGATCACACAGATGAGGGAAATTGCAGATAAACGGTGCTTTATCAGCGGTATGACGGGAGTGGTCACAGATATTAAAAACCTGTGCCTTCAGGAGCTTCCGGTCTATGTGGTAATTGCAGTACTTTTGTGCCTTTTAGTGCTGGAGCTGACATCAGCGTCCTTCCTGGTGCCGGTGCTGTTTCTGGTAAGTATTGGTTTTGCAGTTCTTTATAATATGGGAACTAATATTTTTTTGGGAGAAATCTCCTATGTCACACAATCCTTGACAGCAATACTGCAGCTTGGGGTCACGATGGATTATTCTATTTTCCTGTTAAACAGTTATGAGGAAAATAAAAGAAGATTCCCGGGAGAAAAAGAGCGTGCCATGGGGCATGCCATTGCCAATACCTTTAAATCTGTAATGGCAAGTTCTGTAACAACGATTGCCGGATTTGCCGCGCTTTGTTTTATGACGTTTGCCCTGGGGAGGGATCTGGGGATTGTCATGGGGAAAGGCGTCATTATGGGAGTGATCTGTTGTGTTACAGTGCTTCCGGCGCTGATCCTTACATTCGACAGAGGAATTGAAAAGACTTCCCATAAACTTTTGATTCCCAGTATGGATCATCTTTCCGGATTTATTACAAAGCATTACAAAGCGTGGATCGTGTTGTTTCTACTGTTGCTTGCTCCGGCGATTTACGGAAACAGCAATACTCATATCTATTATAATATTGCACAGTCACTGCCGGCATCCCTTCCCAGCAATGTTGCCAATGAAAAATTATCAGAAGATTTTGACATGGCAAATATGCATCTGATTCTTATGGATAAAGATATGGATGAGGTGAAGAAGCAGAAAATGCTGGAAGAAGTTGGAGAGGTAGAAGGGGTGAAATGGACCCTTTGTCAAAATTCACTGATCGGGCCTTCTGTGCCGGACTCTATGATTCCACAGGAAATCAGAGAAATGTTGAAAAGTGAACACTGCGAGCTGGCGTTTGTATGTTCGGAATACGGTTCCGCGACAGATAAAGTCAATGCTCAGATTGCCCGGATTGATACTATTGTAAAGTCATATGACGAAAATATTATGGTGATTGGTGAGGCGCCGCTGATGAAAGATCTTCAGGATGTGACAGATGTGGATCTCAAAATGGTAAATACTGTGTCTGTCGCGGCAATTTTTCTGATCATTATGCTGACGTTCAAATCTATTTCAATCCCGGTTATTCTTGTAGCTGTAATTGAATTTGCAATTGCTGTCAATATGGCAATTCCATATTATCAGGGCATCAGCCTGCCTTTTGTAGCAAGCATTGTGATCGGAACAATACAGCTTGGCGCGACAGTGGATTATGCGATTCTCATGACGAGCCGATACCAGAAGGAACGACAGAGGGGACGGACTAAGAAAGAAGCCATTGATATAGCGCACAGAGTCAGTATGGTATCCATAGTCAGCAGCGGGTTCAGTTTTTTTGCGGCTACATTCGGAGTTGCGATTTATTCTAATGTAGATATGATCGGCTCAATCTGTACGCTTCTGGCGAGGGGAGCTCTAATCAGTATGTGTGTAGTGATTTTGCTGCTTCCGGCAATGTTTATGATATTTGATAAAGTAATCTGTAAGACATCAGTCGGGTTTGCCATAGAGGATAAGAAATATTGTATAGAAAGGATGTAGGTTCATATGAACAGAAACAGAAAAAAAGTGGCAGTTTCCATCGCGGCAGGAATGTCGGCGGTGATGTGTGTGATGCCGGTCAACGCAGCGGCAGAAAGTGAGATCAGTAAGGATGAAACAGTATATGTCAATGCAGACGCCAGTGGAAAACAGACAAAAGTGACCGTATCAGACTGGCTTAAGGGAATCGAGAACTCAGGAAGCCTTTCGGATGTCAGTTCTTTGGATGAGGTGAAAAATGTAAAGGGAGAAGAAACATTTACAAAAAACGGAAGTGAGATAGTATGGAATGCGGAAGGAGAAGATATTTACTATCAGGGAACAGCAAAACAGGATCTTCCGGTTTCTGTAGAATTGACATATTATCTGGACGGGAAAGAGATGAAGCCGGAAGAATTAAAAGGAAAAAACGGACACCTGGAAATACGGATCGATTACAGGAATTATGAAAAACGAAAAGTTTCTGTAAATGGAAAAGAAGAGGAGGTATATAGTCCCTTCGTTATGATGACAGGGCTTGTTCTTCCGAATGAAACATTTTCTAATGTGGTAATCGATAATGGAAAGGTGATCAATGATGGAAACCGGAATATTGTAATTGGATTTGCTATGCCGGGACTTAAGGAGAGCCTGGATCTTGAGATGAAAGAAGCCGAGGATTTGGCACTTACGATCCCGGAGACTTTGAATATTTCCGCAGATGTGGAAGACTTTTCTATGTCGCCTGCTTTTACAATAGGATTGACAGACCTTTTGGAGGATATTCACACCGAGGACATTACAGATTTTGATTCCCTGCAGGCTTCGATAGATGAACTGGAAAATGCAGCCCTGGAACTTACAGACGGTTCCCGGCAGCTCTCCGCCGGGGCAGATACTCTCGGAAGCAGTTATGAAGAGTTTGACGAGGGGATTCAGGCACTTAAAAGTGGAATTGAGATTTTAGATGAAGGGGCCGGAGCGCTTGCACTTGGTGTAGATCAATATACAGAAGGCGTGGATGTGCTGAATGGCAGTATTCAAAAGTACCTGGGAGTAAATGGCGAGTTGTCCGGGACAGTGACGGAATATGTCAACGGGGTCAATACAATTGCACTGGGGGCCCGGGAGTATACAGAAGGCGCGGACGCGTTGGCTGAAGGAGTGACCGCCTATATAAAGGGAGAACAGCAGCTTTCGGAAAGGGCGGAAAATCTTTCGAAGCTGGGAGATGGACTTGAACAAGTAAAGACAGCAGCGGCACAGCTTGCTGCCAGTGTGGATGGAGAGGGAAGTTCCGGTGAAGATATCCTGGCAGCATCAGAGGAACTTGCAAAAGAAACCGGCAGACTTCGGGAAGTACTCTCTGAAGATGCAGTAAACAATCTACTGATTCAAGTGGATCATATGATAAAAGTAAGCCGTGAGCTGGCGAATGCTTCAGAAGGACTGGAAACAGAACTGCAGGAAGAGATGATATATCCGGCGGAAAATATTGCGGCTGCGTTGGAAGATGTTTCCGGGCAGCTTGAAACAATGGATTCGCAGCTGTCCTGTTTGGAAGCGGACTGTATAGACCAGGTCAGACAGATCAACAATACAGTAGCATTGAATAATGAAAAAATTGCCAGTGCGAAAAATGCGGCGGAGCAGAGCGTTTCTTCCATCGAGACCACGATAGGTAAGTTGGAACAGGAGGCTAATTGCCTGGAGCAGGAAGGACAGGACGGAACCGCGGAAGAGGTCCGTCAGGTGATCACTGACCTTGATCATGCGAAGAATGCGGCAGAGAACTTAAGTGGAATGGAGAACTTGAACACTGTTCAGGAACCGGACTTTTCACAGATAGATATCTCGGGAATTTCGAAAACAATTGACAGTATCGAATCTGACCTAAATACTTTTGAAACGGCCGCAGGAAAGCTTCCGGGAGAGATGGAGGATCTTAAGGGGGGACTTGATGAGATCAGCAGTGTAAAAGAGCAGCTTCCCGAAGAAGATCTGAAAGATCTGGGGAGCCGGGTGGAAACTTTAGAGGAAGGCATGCGTGGGCTGAACGGAGCAGTAGAAAGTTTGTCAGGAGGAATGGAACAATTAAAGGATTCATCAGAAGAACTGGGAGAGGCCTCGCAAGGAATTGACAGTCTTCTGGATGGATTTGACAAGTTGAACGGTTTTAATGACAGCTTACGAAATGGAGCAGATCAGATAAAAAACAGCAGTCCTTCCATTGCAGCTGGGATAGAGACCATGTCAGGAGGAACGAACAGATTGGCAGCCGGATTGGATACTCTGGGAACACAGATGGCGCAAGGAAGTGCCGGTCTTTCTGGAAGAAGCGGTTCATTAAGAAACGGAGCGTTCTCTCTTGCATCAGGAACAAAAGAGCTGACCAAGGGAGGGAGCTCTCTGCAGTTGGGAAGTGCACAGGTGAAAGGAGGGATCTCCCGGCTCCAGTCCGGTGCCGGAGCTCTTTCAGCGGGTATGGCACAGTTGGAGGAAGAAGGAACGTCCCGGATCCAGAAAGCAGTAAAAGAAGAATTGCAGGGAGTGTTGGACCGCCTGGAGGCTTTGTCTTCTGAAACGTGCCGTTATGATACATTTAGCGGAAAAGATTCTTCTATGGATGGAACAGTAAAATTTGTTATTGAAACGGAAGGAATTGAATAGACGGATCAAAGGGAACAGCTTCCGGCAGTTTTATAAATGTTCCGGTGTTTTTCGGCGAAACTGCGAGGGGGACATTCCGGTTGCGTGTTTGAATGCCTGCCGGAAGCTGTTTGGTTTTTCTATTCCGATTTTTTCAGCAATTTTCTGAACTTGATATTTTGTTGATGAAAGCAGGATTTTTGCCCGTTCTATGCGCAGTTCCATATGGAAGATGTCCAGGATCAGTTTGTAGATCTGGCCAGTGGACAAACAAAAGAAATGAAAGCCCAGATTGATCCGGAGTTATAAAGGCCTGTTATCTGGACCAACATTTGACAACGGGATCTCCAAGTGTTGTGATTGACCGTGAATTTGCAATTCTCAGATTGTCAGACCTTGCTGATGCGGTACACCTTTACGGATGCAAGTTCTGTATTCGGTAGTGATTATTGGAACTCTCTGGTAAGAAAAGGAGCAGACAGCGAAAACCCGTTAACCTTAAAGGCTAACGGGTTTCGTTGTTGTTATAGTTATCTAAAGGAATGAGAGTAAAGTGTGACGCCAGAAGTTGCGAAGTCTGGCGCGTTACTTTGTGAGGGGGAAAGATAGTTGTTTATCAACTATCTGATTCATAGTATAAAGAATAAATGTGTCAAAAGTATGATAGAATTCTAAAAGAAAACGAAAATTTCTTAACTCCGAATTAAGAAAGTATTGATTTTGTATTTTCGGTGAAAAAGGAAGTCTTGTGTGACTCATCCTTGGGATTCATTTTGCGTGGTTGACATTTTACTTATCTTTGCTATAATATACTTAACAAGGGAACCGATAGCTAGCTGAAATCTAGCCACCTCGGTAATTATGTTTCATAAAATAACGCTACACTTTTCCGGGTGAGGGCGTTATTTTTTGTTATGCTTATTGACGGTCATAACAAAGGTGATAACAGCAACCAGCATAATAACAAAAGTAAATAAATCGCTGTATGTTACGTACATAAGCACCAGCCCCTTTCTCTTATGAGTAGGTGGCTACATACCGCCCCATCGGTTCCCTGGGTAAATACATTATGTAGAATTGTATGAGTTTATTTTATCAGATGAGATAGATTATGACAACTGAAAGTGAAAAAATTATGTCACTATAAAAATGGAATATAGACAGTGGAAATCAACTGGTCTGCAAGACTTAAAGTGGGCAGTTGACATTTTACTTATCTTTGCTATAATATACTTAACAAGGGAGCCGATAGCTAGCTAAAACCTAGCCACCCGGCGAATATGTATTGTAAAAATAGCGCTACACTGGCTGGGTGGGGGCGCTATTTTTTGCGGTGGTTATCGGCTGCAAGGCTAATAACTGCACAAAGCATAATGATAAAGGTAAATAGATCAGACCATGTTATCATAAGCACCAACCCCCTTTCTGCCGGGTAGCTGGCATATCGCCCCATCGGTTCCCTGGGTAAATACATTATGTAGAGTTATATGAGTTTATTTTATCAGATGAAATAGATTATGACAACTGAAAACATAAAAATTATGTTGATATAAAAAGAAATGGGATACAGACAGCAAAAACCCACTGACCTTTCGGCCGGTGGGTTTTCGTTGTCGTTATAGTTATCTAAAGGAATGAGAGAGTAAAGTATGGCGTCGGGAGATTGCGGATCCTGACGCGTTACTTTATGAGGGGGAGATAGTTGATGTGTTCTTCAACTATCTGACTCTTATTATAAAGGGAAAATATGTCAAAAGTATGAGGAGAAAATAAAAGAAAACGAAATATTCTTAAGCCGGGTTTAAGATTTCATAAACTGCTGCTTATCTCATGGAATATTTGGAAAGATGACTATAAAGAGGTGACAGGAGGGGTTGAAAAAAATAGTCAATGAATTACAATAAAAATGAGTTGGCTCTCAGAAGGATATCTCTTGGAGAAGCGGCGAATGAATCTCCCTGTTTCTTTTGAGGAAATGGTAAGGGAATTTGATCAATGGAAAGAAATGCTGCGCAAAATAAGCTACAAGGAGAATTATTTATGAGCGTGATAGATATTAAGAATCTTACAAAAGATTATGGGGATCAAAAAGGCATTTTCGATATTTCTTTTTTTGCCAATGCAGGGGAGACAGTTGGGTTTCTGGGGGCAAATGGAGCAGGTAAAACAACGACGATCAGACATCTGATGGGGTTTATTAAGCCTGACAGAGGATGTTCGGAAATTTTTGGTATGGATTGTTTTCGGCGGGCGGCTGATATTCAGAAAAGGATTGGGTATCTTCCGGGAGAAATTGCCTTTATGGATCACATGTCCGGTATGGACTTTATTCGTTTTATGGCGGAAATGAAGCAGATGAAAGATTTGGGATATGCCGGCGAGCTGATCGATTATCTGGAGCTTGATCCTAAAGTAAAATTGAAAAAAATGTCAAAAGGTATGAAACAAAAGATCGCTCTGGTAGTTGCCTTCATGCAGGATGCACCGGTTCTGATCCTCGATGAGCCTACAAGCGGGCTTGATCCGCTTATGCAAAATAAGTTTGTGGAGATGATAAAGGAGGAGCAGCGGAAAGGAAAAACGATTCTGATGTCCTCGCATATTTTTGAGGAAATTGAAAATACATGTGACAGGATTGTTATGATAAAGAATGGAAAAATAGTTGCTGACGAAAATATGGAGAAAATCAGGACAGAAAGAAGCAAACATTATGAGATTACATTTTCGGACGAACGAAGTGCAAAAATGTTCCAGGGAAAATATCCGGGCAGTAAAAGGAGCTGCAATACAGTATGTTTTTTAATGAAAGGAAATACGATGGAGCTGTTGCGTGAATTGAATCGATATGAGGTGGAGGATATCAATGCCAGACACCAGACATTGGAAGAAGTATTTTTGCAGTATTACGGAGGGGAACGGGTATGAGTATGCCGCTTTTGAAAATGGGGATAAAGTCGAACGGCAGGCTGTTGCTTTTGTTTATGGGTATTATCACAATATATGCAGGTGTCATTACGGCGATGTATGATCCGGAACTAGGAGAAGGGATCAATGCTATGGCAGAAAGTATGCCGGAGCTTTTTGCGGCATTTGGAATGCAGAATCCGGGAATTACTTTGCTGGATTTTATTATTAACTATCTGTACGGTTTTATTCTGATCGTCATTCCATTTATATATACGATGATCATGTGTTATAAGCTGGCAGCGCAATATATAGATAAAGGTTCAATGGCTTATTTGCTAAACACACATTACAGCCGGAAGAAAATCTTAGTTACACAGGGGTTTGTTCTGTTGTTGGGTATCCTGCTGCTGGTTGTGTATGCATCTGTTTTGGTGATAGTATTCAGCGCTTTGATGTACGAAGGAGAGCTTGAGGTTTCGGAATTTCTTGTTTTAAATGCAGGACTGCTATTTTTGGAGTTTTTTTTGGCGGCCCTTGGTTTTCTGACTGCATGTATGTTTAATGAACTGAAATATTCTGTCGGCATTGGGGCGGGACTTGGCCTAATCTTTGTTCTTATACAGATGCTCTCCCAGGTAAATGATAAGGTGAATTTTCTAAAATATTTTACGCCTTTAAGCTTGTTTATGCCGGAAGAAATCGTACAATATGAACCAGAGGCGTTAGCTGGAGTCGGGATATTATTTGTGTTGACGTTTTGTCTTTTTACAGTTTCTGTGGCAGGATTTGAAAAGAGGGATCTGCCGCTTTAAATACAAACGGATGGAGGAATCAAAATGAAACATACAGTGATTGTCCGTATGGCATGCCTGGAAGATGCGCCGGAAATATTGGAGATTTACAGGCCGTATGTAGAGAAAACGGCTATTACGTTTGAATATGAAGTGCCTGATCTGGAGGAATTTCGACAAAGGATGACAAATATTCTTCGGGAACACCCTTATCTTGTAGCGGAAGAAGACGGTGAAATAATCGGCTATGCCTACACGGGAAACTTTGTGGGGAGAGAGGCGTACAGCTGGTCGGCAGAGACAACGATCTACATAAAAGAGGGCCAGAGAAAGAACGGTGTAGGAAGAAAGCTGTATCAGGCACTGGAAGATGCTTCCAGACTTAGAAATATTCGAAATCTCAATGCCTGCATCGGATATCCGGAGGAAGAGGACGAATATCTGACAAAGAACAGCGCTTCTTTCCATGAGCATTTGGGATATAAACTTGTGGGAAAATTCCATAACAGCGGTTTTAAATTCGGCAGATGGTACCATATGATATGGATGGAAAAGATGATCGGAGATCATGAAGGAGATCCGGGACCGGTGATCCCTTTCCCGGAGATTTCTGCAGAAGTGCTGAAAGAAATTGGAATAGAAAAACAGAAGCTCCCTTCATAGGATAACCTGTGAAGGGAGCCTGTAGTTATAGTTATTTAAAAGGAATGAGAGTAAAGTTTGCATCGAAGGGCGAACCCTTCGATGCATTTACTTTATGAGGGGGGAGATAGTTGATGTGTTTTCAACTATCTGGTTTTATTATAAGAGGAAAATGTGTCTAAAATGTTTTCAGAATCTAAAAGAAAACAAAATTTTATTAAAAACATCTTAACTGGAAAAAGAAAATCTGGAAAAACCAGGATGGAAAGAAAAAGTAAAAATGACGAAATGAGACAAAAAAGAGAAATGTGGTTGTAGATATGATACAAAGGCAAAATTGCTGAAATATAAAAGAATTGCAAAAAAGATACAAAAAAATAGAAAATAAAAGAAGATTATTGTGCAAAAATAGTCTTGAAAAAAATCTCAAATAGAAAAGGCGGAAGAAAAAAAGAAAAAACACATAATTTTGACAAAAAAGTGGAAAGAAAAGGAGAGGTTTTTCATAAAAAAGAGGAAGAAATCCATAGGGAAACAAGGCGCTAAAATGTCGTTAAAATTGATTGACAAAGCTAAAAGATAGCAGTAATATCTACAAGACAAAAATAGAGGAAAGAAGGGGATAGTACGGAAGAATTAACGGAAAAGCTGCTGGAAGAACTGAACTGTCAACCGGTTTTTGAAATTCCGATCTTCGGCGGCATTGCCGTAAATGAGTCCATTGTCGTTACCTGGATTATTATGGCAGCGCTTACGATTCTCTCCATATTGTTTGTGAGAAATCTGAAAATAGAGAATCCCGGGAAAGTTCAGCTTGCATTGGAATCGGCTATCGGATGGGCGCAGGATTTCTTTGAGGGTATTATCGGCAAAGAAAACAAACGCTACATCCCCTATTTGATTACAGTGGCACTTTATCTTGCAGTATCAAATGTCATTGGCCTTGCCGGATTTAAGCCGCCGACAAAGGATCTCAATGTAACGGCGGCACTTGCCATCATGAGTATGCTGGTGATTGAGTATTCAGGCATACATAGAAATGGTATGAAGCATTGGGTCTGCCATTTTGCCAAACCCGTTCCCATTGTAGCACCGATCATGGTGATGGAAATCTTTATCCGCCCGTTGTCGCTTTGCATGCGGCTTTTCGGTAATATGCTGGGAGGATTTGTGGTTATGGAACTTGTAAAACAGGTCGTGCCACTTTTAGTACCAATTCCGTTGAGTTTTTATTTTGACATATTCGACGGACTTTTGCAGGCATATGTATTTGTATTTTTGACTGCATTATTTATGAATGAGGAAATGGAATAGAGAAAGAAAAGGAGAGTAAAAGACATGACAGGAACAATTATTGCAATCGGAGCTGCAATCGCAGTATTTACAGGTATTGGAGCAGGTGTTGGTATTGGAATTGCAACAGGAAAAGCAGCAGAGGCTATTGCAAGACAGCCGGAAGCAGAAAGCAAGATCAGCAAAACTCTGATCCTTGGATGTGCTCTTGCAGAAGCTACAGCTATTTATGGTTTCATTATCGGCCTTCTTGTTATTTTCTTCCTCCAGTAGGAATGGAAACCGGAAAGGGAAGACGGAATATATAGAAAGGCAGGTACTGGGAAGTGTTAAGTTTAGACTTTAACTTTGTCCTGGAAATGATAAACCTGGTAGTTCTCTTCCTTCTGCTTCGAAAATTTCTGATCAGACCGCTGACTGATATTATGGAAAAAAGAAAAGCCATGATCGAAGAAGGGCTTCAAAATGCCAGTGATCAAAAGGCACAGGCCCTTGAGATGAAAGAAAAGTATGAACAGGCTTTAAGCGGGGCGAAAGACCAGTCTCGCCAGATGATCGAGCAGGCCAGAGCGGATGCGAAAAAGGAATATGACCGCATTTTGGACGATGCGGGAGAAGAGGCGGAAAAGATCATAAAGACAGCCAGGGAAACCATTGATCTGGAAAGAGAACAGACATTAAGAGAAATGAAAACAGAGGTTGCAGGGCTTGCTGTAGATGCCGCAAGAAAGATACTTACAGAAAACTGCAGCGAAGAAAACAGCCAGGCAATGTATGATCAATTTCTGAAAGAAGCAGGTGACCCCAATGAAAACAGCGAAAAGTAGAGAAGCGTACTGTTCCATGGCATCTATACGTTATGCGAAGGTGCTGTTTGACCTGGAAGTTTCCGAAGAAGCAATCATGGCGGCAGAGCAGATTTTTGAAGAATCCCCGGAACTTGTACAGGTTCTTCAGAATCCGGTGGTGACACTGGAGAAGAAGCATAAGTTGATCGACAGGATTTTTGATCCGTCAATCCGCAATTTTCTTAAGGTAGTGACAGACCACGGAAAGGCCGGAGATATTTCAGAGATATTTGCAGCGTATCGTCAGAAGAAAAATGAGATGTCAGGTATTGTGACTGCGCATCTTGTATATGTGACAGCTCCGACGGACGGGCAGAAGAAAGAAATGGAAAAATTCATATGTGATAAGTTCCATGCCAGGAGTGTGGAGTGGAACATGGAGAAGCGCCCGGAACTGATTGGCGGGTTCCTTCTGCATGTGAATGGCAGGGAGTATGATTACAGCATACAGGGACGCCTGAAGAGATTAGAACAAAAATTGACCTGGAGGTGAAAAACTTGAGTACAATCGGCTCAACAGAAATTATCTCTATTATAAAAGAAGAGATAGAAAATTATGACGTGATAAGCAGAGATCAGGAAGTTGGATATGTTGTCTCTGTTGGAGATGGAATCGCCTCCGTTTATGGAATAGACCATGCCATGTACGGTGAAATTGTGACACTGGAAACAGGTCTGAAAGGTATGGTGCAGGATATCAAGCAGAATGAGATTAGTTGTATCTTGTTTGGAGATGATTCTGATATAAAGGAAGGAACTAAGGTGGCAAGAACCGGTAAAATGGCCGGTATTCCTGTAGGGGAAGCCTATATTGGAAGAATTGTGGACGCCCTTGGTTCTCCTATTGATGGGAAAGGAGAGATTGAGGCGGCAGATTATCGTCCGGTAGAGGAGGAAGCACCGGGGATCGTTGAGCGTAAATCCGTAAGCGTTCCGCTGGAAACAGGAATCCTTTCTATTGATTCCATGTTTCCTATTGGCCGGGGACAGCGTGAGCTTATCATCGGTGACCGCCAGACGGGTAAAACGTCTATTGCGCTGGATACCATACTGAACCAGAAAGGGAAGGATGTTATCTGTATTTATGTTGCAATCGGTCAGAAAGCTTCTACTGTGGCTCAGCTTGTAAATACGCTGCGTTCTCACGGCGCTATGGATTATACGACTGTATTTTGCTCTACAGCAAGTGAATGCGCGCCTATGCAGTATATCGTACCTTACTCTGCCACAGCCCTGGCAGAATATTTTATGTATCAGGGAAAAGATGTACTGATCGTTTATGATGATCTGTCGAAACATGCGGTGGCTTACCGTGCGATTTCGCTCCTGTTGGGGAGATCCCCGGGGCGGGAGGCGTATCCGGGAGATGTCTTTTATCTGCATTCCAGACTTTTGGAGAGAAGCAGCCGCTTAAATGAAACAGCAGGAGGAGGTTCTATTACAGCCCTTCCGATTATTGAGACTCAGGCGGGAGATGTATCAGCCTACATTCCTACCAATGTCATTTCCATCACAGACGGACAGATTTTCCTGGAAAGCGATCTGTTTAATGCAGGTATGAGACCGGCGGTCAATGTAGGCCTTTCGGTTTCCCGTGTCGGCGGCGCTGCACAGACAAAAGCAATGAAGAAAGCGTCGGGAAGCGTACGTATTGACTTGGCACAGGCAAGGGAGCTGGAATCTTTTACTCAGTTCAGTTCGGATCTTGATGACGCTACAAAAATGCAGCTGAAATATGGAAGCTGTCTGACAGAGCTTCTGAAGCAGCCGCTTGGCAATCCATTAAGTCTGCATGCACAGGTGATTACTTTGTGTGCGGCGACTCACAAGCTGCTTCTGGATGTAGAAACAAAGAAGGTAAAAGAAGTACAGCTGGATATGCTGGATTACTTTGACAGGGAATATCCGGAGGTTTGTAAGGCCATCGAAGATAAAAAAGTATTAGATGACGAATTGCTTCAAAAGATTCTGGATATTGTAAAGGAATTTAAAGAGAAAAGATAAGCAGGTGTGATTATGGCAAATGCAAGAGAATTAAAAGAGCGGATGGCCAGTATTCAGGAAACAAAGAAAATTACAAATGCCATGTACCTGATTTCATCCTCTAAAATGAAGCAGGCCAGAAAGAAGCTGACGGAAACAGAGCCTTTCTTTTATGCTATGCAGGTGGAAATCGCAAGAATCCTGCGTCATGTGCCGGATATGCACAGCCATTTCTTCGACCGGAGAGAGAGGATTCCGGAGGAAGAAAGGACGATAGCATGTATTGTCATTACGGCAGATAAGGGACTGGCGGGAGCTTACAATCACAATGTATTGAAAAAGGCGGAAGAGCTGCTGGCAAAACCGGGCAGACATAAAGTATTCGTGCTGGGAGAAGTAGGAAGGCAGTATTTTTCCAAAAGGGAGGATGAGCTGGATTCCGAGTTCCGTTACACGGTACAGGATCCTAATCTGTACCGCGCAAGAAAGATTGCGATGGGCATGATTGAATTATTTGAGGAAGGTAAGGTAGATGATATCTATATTATCTACACCCAGATGAAAAATGCACTGCAGGCAGAGACGGAGGAGTTAAAGCTTCTTCCACTGCAAAAAATAAATTTTTCTCCGGAAGAAATGCTTGCGGAAGCAGGGGTATACCGGGAATCCGTTACGCTGTATCCTTCAGCGCACAGGGTCATGGACAGTATTGTACCAAATTATCTGGTAGGAACAATATACGGATGTCTGGTGGAGTCCTATTGCAGTGAGCAAAATTCACGTATGCAGGCTATGAAAAATGCAACAGACAGTGCAACGGATATGCTGGCTGAATTAAATATAACCTATAACCGTGTAAGGCAGGCGGATATTACCCAGGAATTAACAGAGGTAATCGGCGGTGCCAACGCACAGAAAAGGAAGTGAGACAAGGCATTATGACAAAAGGAAGAATTGTACAGGTTATGGGACCTGTTGTAGATGTGGAATTTGATAGTATAGAAGATCTTCCCTTTATCAAGGATGCGCTGGAAGTAGATAACGGTGGCAAACGCTGTGTAATGGAAGTTGCACAGCATGTGGGAAACAACACAGCCCGCTGCATCATGCTTGCTTCCAGTGACGGACTTTATAAGGGAATGGAAGTAACTGCAACCGGAGCAGGAATTAAGGTGCCGGTAGGAGAACAGACGCTTGGACGCCTTTTCAATGTGCTTGGCGAAACCATTGATGATAAGGAAAAGATCAGTGAAGATACGGAACATTGGGTAATCCACAGAAAAGCGCCCAGTTTTGAAGAACAGAGTCCGGCGGTAGAAGTCCTGGAAACGGGGATCAAGGTCATTGACCTTCTGACCCCATATGCAAAAGGTGGTAAGATTGGTCTTTTCGGAGGTGCGGGAGTCGGAAAAACTGTCCTTATCCAGGAGCTGATCCATAATATTGCTACAGAGCACGGCGGATATTCTATTTTCACCGGAGTCGGAGAGCGTTCCCGTGAAGGAAATGACCTCTGGACAGAAATGAGTGAATCAGGCGTTCTGAATAAGACGGCTCTGGTATTCGGGCAGATGAATGAGCCGCCTGGAGCTCGTATGCGTGTAGCAGAGACAGGGCTTACCATGGCAGAATACTTCCGGGATCGGGAACATCAGAACGTACTGCTTTTTATCGACAATATTTTCCGTTTTGTCCAGGCCGGGTCAGAAGTTTCCGCGCTTTTGGGACGTATGCCTTCCGCTGTAGGGTATCAGCCGACTCTGGCAAACGAGATGGGCGCCCTGCAGGAGCGTATTACATCTACAAAAAACGGATCTGTTACTTCTGTGCAGGCAGTTTACGTTCCGGCAGACGACCTGACGGACCCGGCGCCGGCCACAACATTCTCCCATCTGGATGCGACAACCGTTCTGTCTCGTAAGATTGTGGAGCAGGGTATTTATCCTGCTGTGGATCCTCTGGAATCCACTTCCCGTATTCTGGAGGCAGACGTAGTCGGAGAAGAGCATTACATGGTAGCGCGCCGCGTACAGGAGATTCTTCAGAAATATAAAGAGTTGCAGGATATTATCGCGATCCTTGGTATGGAAGAACTGTCAGAAGAAGACAAGATGACAGTAAACCGTGCAAGAAAGATCCAAAGATTCCTGTCCCAGCCATTCTCGGTAGCAGAGACGTTTACAGGAATCCCCGGAAAATACGTGCCTTTAAAAGAAACCATCCGCGGATTCAAGGCAATTATAAATGGGGAAATGGATGGATATCCTGAAAACGCATTTTTCAATGTAGGAACAATAGATGAAGTTATAGAAAAAGCAAAGGCGGAAGCGAAGGAGTAAGCGCTTATGAAAACATTTCATCTAAGAGTTATATCCAGTGATAAAATTTTTTATGACGGGCAATGCGAAAATTTGATCCTTCCTATTGAGGACGGACAGTTCAGCGTACTGGCCCACCATGAAAATATGGTCGTGGCAGTAGAAATCGGCGAACTGCACCTGAAAACTCCGGAAGGGGAATGGATTACGGCAGCAGTGTCACAGGGATTTGCAGAAATCATCAACAACCGGGTTTCCGTCCTCGTCAATGCGGCAGAACGGCCCGAAGAAATAGATGTCAAAAGAGCAGAAGAGGCAAAACAAAGAGCAGAAGAACGACTGCGCCACAAACAAAGCCTTCAGGAATACTACTTGTCACAGGCATCCCTCGCAAGAGCCATGGCCCGCCTCAAAACATCAAAACATAAGCATTGGAATATCTGATGGCAACGAGCCATGCAAAAAGCGAAAAAACAGCCAGTCCCACTTTGCCGTGCTTGCACGAGCAAAAGCGGGGCTGGCTGTTTTTGAAGATTTTTATAGGGCGAGAGCCCGAGACCGAGAGTATGGCGGAGCCATAGTCTCGGTCGCATGGCGAGGAAAGAAAACCTGGTCAGAGGGCGAGAGCCCGGGACCGAGAGTATGGCGGAGCCATAGTCGAGGTCGCATGGCGAGGAAAGAAAATCTGGTCAGAGGGCGAGAGCCCGAGACCGAGAGTATGGCGGAGCCATAGTCGAGGTGGCATGGCGAGGAAAGAAAATCTGGTTTAGGGCGAGAGCCCGGGACCGAGAGTATGGCGGAGCCATAGTCGAGGTGGCATGGCGAGTGGAGAAAATCTGGTTTAGGGCGAGAGCCCGGGACCGAGAGTATGGCGGAGCCATAGTCGAGGTGGCATGGCGAGTGGAGAGGTCTTACTTGTGAGGTTCCGGCATATCCGTTATAATAAGGAAAACGACGAGAGGCAAAGGAGGCAGCACATGAAAAAGTTAAAAACAAGATGGACCGATCAGGTTAAGGAAAGCCAAGGCCAGGTGCTGCAGGAATATCCCCGGCCTTCCATGAAACGGGAAAGCTATCTGAATCTCAATGGATTCTGGGACTATGCTATCATGGGGACGAAGCGCATTCCGGACCGATTTGACGGGAAAATACTGGTGCCGTTTTCTCCGGAGGCGCCTCTTTCCGGAGTGGAAAGGCAGCTTCGGCCAAGGCAGGTGCTGTGGTACAAAAGGATCCTGCCCCGGGAAGTGAGAAAAGAGAATGGGAAAAGATGGCTTCTGCATTTCGGTGCGGTGGATCAGTTTGCGGCTGTATATATAAATAAGATATTGGTAACGAAACACCTTGGCGGATATCTGCCCTTTACTGCAGATGTAACAGATGCCCTGAAAGAAGGAGAAAATGAGCTTTTAGTGGCAGTAAGAGATTTTACGGATCACTCCTATTACAGCCGGGGAAAGCAGAAACTTGCCAAAGGCGGAATGTTTTATACTGCACAGAGCGGAATCTGGCAGACCGTATGGATGGAGCAGGTTCCCGGCCGATATATTACAGAGATAAAGACTACACCTCTATTTGATGAAGAAATGA
Source organism: Claveliimonas bilis (assembly GCF_030296775.1). Taxonomy (NCBI): domain Bacteria; kingdom Bacillati; phylum Bacillota; class Clostridia; order Lachnospirales; family Lachnospiraceae; genus Claveliimonas; species Claveliimonas bilis. Next base: position 268,099 of record NZ_AP027742.1, read on the forward strand.
TTGAAATAACGGTGTGTTCTAACAGGGGCGGAAGATTTACAGTGGAAATTTCTTCGGAGGAAATGCAGCCCGTAGAAGCTAAAGGGGAAGCAGGGGTTCCTTTACAGATTCCGATTCAAGAGATGCATCCCTGGAGTCCGGAAGATCCGTTTCTGTATCAGATGACAGTTACATTTGGAGAAGATACAGTGGACAGTTATTTTGCTATGCGCAAGATCTCGGCCAAAAAGGATGAGAAAGGTATTTTAAGGCCGTTTTTAAACAACCGCCCATATCTGCAGAAGGGAGTGCTGGATCAGGGATACTGGCCGGATGGACTTTATACTGCGCCGACCGATGAAGCGTTGGAATTTGATATTAAAGAGATGAAGCGACTGGGATTCAATATGCTTCGCAAGCACATTAAGATTGAGCCGGAACGCTGGTATTATCACTGTGACCGCCTGGGAATGCTGGTGTGGCAGGATATGGTCTGCGGAGGCCGTCCGTACAAGCGCTGGTATGTCACTTACATGGCAAATGCATTTGAAAAAATAAATCTGCGTGTGACGGATCGTACATATGGGCTCCTTGGGAGAAGAGAAGGGAAAAGCCGGGAAATTTTTGTAGAAGAAATGAAAGAGACTATCCGGCTTCTGCAGAATCATCCGTCTATCATTACATGGGTCCTTTTCAATGAAGGTTGGGGGCAGTTCGATGCGAAAGAGATTACGGCGGCTGCCAGGGAACAGGATGAAACACGTCTGGTGGATCAGGCCAGCGGCTGGTTTGATCAGGCCGGTGGAGATTTCCGGAGTATCCATAATTATTTCTTTGAGTTGAAACTTAGAGCAGACAAGAGGATTACTGCGCTGACAGAATTTGGCGGTTACTGCTGGAGGGTTCGGGAACACAGCATGTACAGTAAAGTATATGGATACCGCATTTTCGGAAGTAAAAGAGAACTGACACGGGGATATTCACAATTGATGCGGAAACAGATTATTCCGAAACTGGCGGAGGGACTGTCTGTGACCATTTACACCCAGCTTTCTGATGTGGAGGAAGAAGTAAATGGAATTTATACCTATGACAGAGAAATGCTGAAAATAGAGGAAGAAGTTTTGAAGGAGTGGAATGAGCAGTATGATATATGATCTGAATGGTATTCCTGTGCAGATAGAGTATCGCAGGATTAAGAATATTAATCTGTATATCAGACCTCCGGCAGGGGAGGTGCTTGTGACTGCGCCGAAAGGAACACCTTCTGGACGGATTAAAAAATTTGTGGACTCAAAAGAGGAATGGATCAGGCTCCATCAGGAGAAGATGAGGGCGCAGGCAGGAAAAGGAGAGGCAGGGCAGCCCACAAAGGGGCAGATTGAGAAAATGAAAAAACAGGTACTGCAATATGCGAAAAAGTGGGAGCCGGTTATGGGAGTACACGCTTCCGGGTGGACCTTTAGATGGATGAAGACGAGATGGGGCAGCTGTACGCCGAGGACAGGGAAGATCAGACTGAATACAAAGCTGATTTTCTGTCCGGAAGAGTGTCTGGAATATGTGCTGGTGCATGAGCTGTGCCATTTGATCGAGCCAAGTCATAATCAGCGTTTCCAGAATTATATGACAAAATTTCTTCCGGACTGGAAGATAAGAAGAAAGAGGTTGAGGGAGTCAGGAGTATGATCTACACATGGCTTGCAGATATTTCAAAATTGACGGAAGAGAAGTGCTTTAAGAAATTTTATGAGCTTGTGCCGGAAGAGCGAAAAAGGAAAGCAGACAGGCTCCGGTTTCCGATAGACCGTGCCCAGAGCGTGGGAGCCTGGATTTTATGGGAGAAAATGAAATCTTATTACGGCTGGAGTGGAGAAGAAACTTTTAACTTGTCTCACTCTGGGAAGTATGTCCTTTGCAGTGCCTCTGACCGGGAGGGGGAAATGGTCGGATGCGATATTGAAACGGTCAAAGAAGCAAGGATGAAGGTGGCGGAAAGATTTTTTTGTCCGGGGGAGATGGCACATATTCAAAAACAGGATGGCGACAGGAACCGGGCGGATGCATTTTTCAGGTATTGGGTGCTGAAAGAAAGCTTTATGAAAGCGGTGCGCCTGGGAATGAAGCTTGATACAAGAAAATTTGAGATAGAATTTGACAAAGAAGATCATCCGGTACTTGTGAAAAAGCCGGAGGAATTTCCGGAAAGATTTTTTTATAAAGAATATCAGATGGACGGTGTAAATGCTAAAATGGCGGTGTGCAGTACATCGGATCAGTTTGCGGAAATACAAGTGACAGAGCTGGAAAGCGAAATCCCGGATTGACGGATATCTTATGTTTTGATAAAATATTTATGGGAAAAAGATAGGTTTATGAAGAAATAAAAAAGTTTACTAAAGAAAATTTGTAGACCTTCAGGGAGAGTATATTTCAATTGAATAAGGAGGAATATCATGTTAGATCTTACATTCGGAGAACAGGTCAAAATTATCTTAAGCCGAAAAGGCATGACAATCAAAGAACTCGCAGAGATAATTGAAGAGCGGACCGGGAAGAAGATGTCCCGGCAGAATCTGACTCAGCGTTTGGGAAGGGATAATTTCCAGGAGCAGGATATGCGCATGATTGCCGAAATTCTGGAATGCCCGTTCCACCTTAGTATTTTAGGGGAAGCCAAGGCAGAGGAAGAAAAGGAAAACAGACAGGCTGCGCCGACGGAGGCGGAGCTTACTTTGCTTACCAAAAAGAAGAAAAGAAAAGAGAAGAAAATGCCGGCGGAAAGAGATATTACAATCGGAGAGCTGATGGATATTCATCATAGCCTGGATGAGTTGGAAACAGCTCCGGAAACAGAAGAACCGGAAGCAGACATTGCAGCGGCAGATGATTCGGAAGCGGATGAGGTAATACCGGAAGAAGAACCCCAGGAGACGATCCGGGAAGAGGCAGAGGAGAAGGAAGAGGAGCCACAGGAAGAGCTGCAGAAAGAAGTGGTACAGGAAAGTGAAAAACCGGTTAAAAAGCAGAGAGGAAGCTGGAGAGATTTCTTCCAGAGAAGAGTAAGAAAAGAAGACGCAAAGACGGAACAGGAAGTCCAGGAAGAAAAAGAAGAAAATGCCATGGAAGTTTCCGATGAAATATCAGAAGCGTTGTCAGATGAAACGGAGGAAAAAGACCGGGAGAGTAAGGAGCAGAATAGTTCGGAAGAAGAAATAGAAAACAGACAGGCAGAAGGTGAGATGGATCTGCCGGGGGATCCGGAGGAAGAGGATTTGGAAAAAGGCGAGGTAAATCCTTATACCGGCCATGAATATGAGACAAACACTGTGCGTATGCATCCGAAACGAATTGGATATGTACAGGTCTATGACAGGAGCAACCACCAGTGGACAGATATGACAGAATGGGCTTTCCTGGGATATCAGGAGAGAAAGAAAGCGTTGCTTGGAAATGATTATGAGCCTCCGATTTATTTAGATTAACGGGAAGAGCAAAAGGTAGGATTTGTTCTTGGAGGAAACAGGAAAGGCGGTGCGGTATTCGGTGAAATGGGAACAGCTTTTGTCGCCGCAAAGAAGCAGAGAGAGCAGCAGAAAATATGTCAGATCAACAGATTTGCGAAGTGAATTTGAGAAGGATTACCACCGTATTATTGGCAGTGCTTCTTTTAGGAGGCTGCAGGATAAGACGCAGGTATTTCCTTTGGATAAAAGTGATTTTATCAGAACGAGACTGACGCATTCTCTGGAAGTGTCGTCTCTGGCGAAATCATTGGGACAAAACATCGGGGAAAATATTCTTGCATATAAAAAGGACCCGGAGTTTACTCCGCAGATGAAAGAGGATATCTGCAATATCCTTCAGTGTGCCGGATTGATCCATGACATTGGGAACCCGCCCTTTGGACATTTCGGTGAAACAGCTATACGGGAATGGTTTCGGAGGAATCTTTCAAAGCTTACTTTTCACGGGAAGCTGATAGAAGATGTGCTGACGGAACAGATGAAAGAGGACTTTTATCATTTTGAAGGGAATGCCCAGGCGCTTCGTCTGGTGACCAAGCTTCATTTCCTGGTTGATGAAAACGGGATGAATCTGACCTATGCTCTTTTGAATACGATCGTAAAATATCCGGTTCCCTCGGTGGGGATTCGGGAGGATTCGGAAGATATTAAAGAGAAAAAGATGGGCTACTACTATGCGGATGAAGATATGTTCCGCGAAATACAGCAGGCCACAGGGACAAATGGCTGCAGGCATCCCCTGACATTCATTTTGGAAGCGGCGGACGACATAGCCTACAAAACTGCAGACATCGAAGACGCGTTTATAAAAGGCTTCATTTCCTACTATTTTCTGCTACAGGAACTTGAGAAACTTGAAAATGATAATAAAAACGAAAAAGTTTCTTTTAATCCAGCACAGAAATTAGCCCAGTTATATGAAAGAGGATTGGAAAAGAAGGTAAGAAATCCGGAGGAATATGCGGTTAAGAACTGGATCGTAAGAGCGCAGGGATTCCTCATATCATGCGCGACCTTTGGATTTACGTCCAACTATAAAGAAATTATGGAGGGTACCTATAAACATGACCTGTTTTATGGGACCTTTGCAGAAGAGCTGATGGAACTGCTGGGAAGAATGGCTTATCAGCAGGTTTTTACCTCCAGGCCCATTTACCGGATGGAGGTGGCAGAAGCGGTTATGATCGATTATCTGATGGACTGTTTTGTGAGTGCAATCATCAAATATGATGATCCGGGAGAAGAGCTGGATTCCATTGATGAGAGGATGGTTTCCTTCATATCCAGTAACTACAAAAATGCCTATCATTATCATGCAAAAGGAAAAACGGACGTGGAAAAACTCTATCTTAGGCTGCTGCTTGTTACAGATTATATCTGCGGCATGACAGACAGTTACGCAAAGCGGCTTTATCAGGAGCTGAAAGCGATTCTGTAAGGAAGAGGCATTTTCCGTGGGTGTGGCGAATAGATTGTGATAACCAAACAAAGAATGGAAGTGGAGGTTTGAAACGGTTTATTCGCTATTTGTATGAATACCAGAATGGACAGCGAATCCGAAATGTAGGATTTGTCAAGGTAGAACAGCAGGATGAAAATACGGTGGTACATATTCATGGAAAGGGGCTTCACCTTGCAGAAGATAAGACGCTGAAAGTCTATATTTTTTATTTAAAAGGAGGACAATGCATCGGGATCTGGCAGGGGGACATTGAACATGTAAATCCGGCAGTCAATTATCGACTTTTTTTTACTCCTGAAGATACGGGAAGGCGGGAAAATTATTCTCGTATTGAAGGCGTTATTCTGGAAAACGGAAGCAAAAGGCGGTTTGCAGCAGTATGGGATGATACTCCGGCAGCTGTGGAACAAATGCAGCCGTGGAAAGAAGATCCGGAACCGGATATTTTAGAGATGACACAGAGAAAGGCCGAAGAAGAACAGATCCGGACGCAGGAAGATGAAGTATGTGAGGAAGAGATGGATGGCGAGATGTCAGAGGATGATTGGATAGATACCGGCGAGGAAGAAGGAAAAGCAGAAGAGAGGGGATCAGAGGAGGGATCTCGGTCTTCGTCAGATGGGGTTCGGTATATCAAGATCCAGCGCCAGGATATTGCAGGGCTGAAACGATGCGAATGGCGGCTTGCCAATAATAGTTTCCTGCTGCATGGGTATTACAATTATCATCATCTTCTCCTGATAGAAGAAGGAGAACAGTGTTTGCTGGGGGTTCCGGGCGTGTATCATGCCAGAGAGGCCCAGGCGGCAGAAGCATTTGGCTTTCCGCAGTTCCGGCGGATCGCAGATGATGAGATAGCCCTGGAGGCGGATGAGAAAAACGAAGAAGATGATTTTGGGTACTGGTGCCGCCAGGTGAAACGGTAGCAGTTTGGGACGTAACAAAGTTAAACTTTGTTACGTCCCAAACTGCACTAATCGGTGGGTAAAAATGAAGAAAGTGGTGGGTAAAAATGAAAGATACGGATGAAAAGTATATGAAGGAAGCGTTGAAGCAGGCGAAGAAGGCCTATGCGCTGGAGGAAACGCCGATCGGATGTGTGATCGTGCACGAGGGAAAAATTATCAGCAGGGGGTATAATAGAAGAAATACGGACAAGAACCCACTGGCTCATGCGGAGATTACGGCAATTCGAAAAGCCAGCAAAAAGCTGGGGGACTGGCGGTTGGAGGGGTGTACTTTGTATGTGACGCTGGAACCATGTCAGATGTGTGCGGGGGCAATCATCCAATCCCGCATGGACCGAGTAGTGATCGGATGTATGAATCCGAAAGCAGGCTGCGCAGGTTCTGTTTTAAATCTTCTTCAGGTGGACAGGTTTAACCACCAGGCGGATGTAACGCGAGGGGTGTTGGAAGAGAAGTGTTCGGAACTGATGAAATCGTTTTTCAGGGAACTGCGGGAGAAAAAAAAGAAGAAGGAAGGTGCCTGATAAATGGGACCTTCCTTCTTTATATATACACGATGTCGGATTTCTTTTTTGTGCATTGCGCTTCGAACTGGGCCAACAGGCGTTACCTTGGCAGTTTACTCAACCCAGGCACCCTCACGGCACCCGGAAGGTTCCGCTTAGTGCTGCTTCGTTCCCGACCTGACACGGTTCACGGATTTCCGTCGCGTAAGACCCGGATATCAACGTCACTTACCAAGGGCAGCCCTGCCAGCTTTCGCCCTCTGCGCAATATCACCCCTGCTATAGCGGATTGCAGGTTCAAGGTACCGCTACCACCCCGGCTGCACGGTTCACTATTTTACCTTGTTTTGGGAAAAATGTCAATGAACCTCCAAAAATGAAATTTTAAATTCCACCTCTCCTACGGGTAGTAGCGTTTACTTCTGCACAGTTGATATTTACTCTTTCATACATCCATGGTATGGTTATCTCTCCTTCTGACAGCAGTAGAAGGAGGCTCATCATGAGTAAATATATTCCTGGTAACCAAAAACATCTTACCCTTGAAAACCGTATCTATATCGAAAACGAACTAAATAAGGGCACTTCCTTTAAGGATATTGCCAGGTTCCTGTGTAAGGATCCTACTACAATCTCTAAAGAAGTCAGGGCTCACCGTCTCTCAGACTGGTATCACAAAGGGACTTTCTATAATGCCAAAAACTTCTGTATTCACCGCTATCACTGTAAGAAAACGAACGCCTGTGGAAAGATTGTCCTGTGCGGAATCAAATGCGCATCCTGTCCTACCTGCAACCAAACCTGCAGAAACTTTGAAAAAGAGCATTGCGTAAGGCTTGACCGGGCTCCCTATGTCTGCAACGGCTGTACGAAAAAAATCAATCACTGCACGCTTGCCCACAAATACTCTTATAACGCCAGGTTCGCTGACAGGAAATACCGGGAAAAACTCCGGGATTCTAGAACAGGTATTAACATGACCAAACGGGAGCTTCACAAAAAGGATCAGATCATTTCCCCTCTGATCGAACAGGGACAGTCTCCCTATCATATCCTGACAAACCATCCGGAGCTGGATATGTCCGTCCGTACCCTGTATTCGTATCTTGACCAGGGACTCTTTACGGCAAGGAACATAGATCTGAAACGGAAAGTTCATTTCAAACCAAGAAGGTGCCATAAAACACAGATCACGGACAGAGCAGTCTTTAGCAACCGATTATATCATGACTTCTGTTCCCTTGCCCTTACAGGCTATGTCCAGATGGATACTGTCCATTCTTCCAGGGAATCAAAAAAGACCTTGCTGACCATGTTTTTCACCAAAGAAAAACTCTTCCTTGCTTTTCTGATGAACCGCTGCACCAAAGGCGCTGTCCGTCTTGTTTTTGACCGTCTGGAAAAGCGTATGGGAACCTATGAATTTACTTCCGTGTTTGAATATATCCTCACGGACCGGGGCTCTGAATTTGGTGATCCGGATGCTTTGGAAACCGGCGTAAACGGAATACAGCGTTCCAGCATTTATTACTGTGACCCGATGCAGAGTGGGCAGAAGGGCGGATTGGAACAAGCACACACGATGCTGCGGATGATCCTCCCAAAAGGAACCAGTTTTGAATTCCTTACACAATGGGACGTAAACCTGATTGTGAACCATATCAATTCCACACCGAGGGAAAGCCTGGGTGGGAGGACGCCATACAGCGTCGCGTTGGAAGCACTTGGAGAAGAGGTCTTAAACGCATTTCAGCTTAGACCGATTGCCCCGGATGAGGTAAATCTGACGCCTAAGCTGATCCGCTTTAATCACTAATCAACTGATCGAAATCTGCTGTCAGACTGGAAGTAAACGTTTCACATTTTTTAGATGTGGCCGGTGGAATTCAGTCCCGCACACCGTATTCCAGCGGTCCGTTTCCCATGCCCAGAAATCAAGTATTTTTCGATGAGTTTAGCTAATTATAACAGAAAACTGGAGATTTTGCTTAAAAATCCCCTGTAAAATCCGCGAAAAATAAAGTATGGTGGAATTTACCTCTTCACCGGAATTTAAAATTTCAATTTAGCTGTCAATGAACCTTGCACATATTTCATTGTAAATTCCTATGGAATATAGTAGAATAACAGGCATGATGAAGAAGAAAATTGTGTTAGCAGCTATAAATGCAAAATATATTCATTCCAACCTGGCGGTGTACAGCCTGAAAAGCTATGCACAGGCTTGTTTTGTGATGCCTGGCTCTAAAGAGAACAAAGAATCCAAAGAGTCTGCCGGCAGCGGATCGTGCACGGAAAGCGATGGACCTTATATAGAAATTGCAGAATATACCATCAATCAGCAGGAGGATGCGATTCTGGAGGATCTCTATAAAAGACAGCCGGATATGCTCTGCTTCTCCTGTTATATATGGAATATTTCCATGGTAGAAGATCTTATCAGGGAAACAGCCAAAATTCTTCCCGATACCGAAATCTGGCTGGGAGGACCGGAAGTGTCTTTCGATGCGCCTGCCATGCTGGAACAATTTCCTGAAGTGAAAGGAATCATGAAGGGTGAGGGGGAAGAAACCTTTGCAGCTCTTGTGTCCGGGGAGAATAAAAGCTGCTTAAAGGGAATTGCCTGGAGAAATGAAAAGGGAGAGATTGAGGACCATCCCTGGAGAGAGGTCATGGATCTGGACAGAGTTCCGTTTGTCTATGGGGATATGAAAGAATTTGAGCATAAGATCATATATTATGAAAGCAGCCGGGGATGTCCGTTCTCCTGCAGTTACTGTCTGTCTTCCGTAGATAAAAAGCTTCGCTTCCGAAGTCTGGAGCTGGTGAAACAGGAACTGCAGTTTTTTCTGGAACACAAGGTCCCCCAAGTGAAGTTTGTGGACCGGACATTTAACTGCAGTCACCGTCATGCGATGGAGATTTGGAAGTATATCCGGGAGCATGATAATGGTGTTACCAATTTTCATTTTGAAATATCTGCAGATCTTCTGACGGAAGAAGAGATTGAATTGATGGGGGCCATGAGGCCGGGACTGATTCAGCTGGAGATTGGCGTGCAGTCTACGAATCCCGACACTATCAGAGAAATTCATCGGACGATGCAGTTTGATAAGGTTGCTGAAAAGGTGAAGAAAATTCAAAAAAATCACAACATTCATCAGCACCTGGATCTGATAGCGGGATTGCCTGGTGAAGATCTGGCAAGTTTTTCGGCTTCGTTTGATGATGTTTATCGCCTGCATCCCGATCAGCTTCAACTCGGTTTTTTGAAAGTGCTGAAGGGTTCCTTTATGGAAACGCGGAAAAAGGACTACCGTCTTGTCTGCAAAAGCAGCCCTCCTTATGAGGTCCTTAGGACAAAGTGGCTTTCTTATGCTGATATACTTATTTTAAAAGGCGTGGAAGAGATGGTGGAGGTTTATTACAACAGCGGACAGTTTACACTTTCTATAGAATGTCTGGAGAAAAATGTAAAATCTCCCTTTGATCTGTATAGAAATCTGGCGGAATTTTACGAAAGAAAAAGGCTCAATTTCCTTCAGCATTCCCGGCCGGCAAGATATCAGATCTTTTTGTCTTATATTGAAGAAACTTTTCCGGAAGAGAAAGAGAAGTTCAGGGAATGCCTGGTTTTTGATTATTATCTGCGGGAGAATGCCAAGAGCCGTCCTGAGTTTGTCGGGGAATACCTGGTAGAAAAGGAAGCAGCGCGCCTTTTCTATGAGAGGGAGGAAAAGGAACACATATACCTTCCTCATTACATGGAATATGACAGAAATCAGATGAGAAGAATGACGCATCTGGAATATTTTCCATTGAAAGGCAGGTACATTTTGTTCGATTACAGCAGGAGAGATCCATTGACAAAAGATGCGCTGTGGCTTGAGGTGAAAGTGCCGGAGCGGATTGGAAACGGGAGTGACCGGCAGGTTGCAAAAAGCAAATAAAGAGTTTAAAATGTAGGCAGCAGAGTTAAAGAAGAGAGGAATATCAGAAAATGAATTTTAATAATAAGAAAACGAGAAGGGTCATCGCTATCGTTATTATGATTGTGATTGTTGCTATGGTAGCAACATCAGTGATTCCTTCGATTATGGTGTAGACCGGATTTAACATGAGAAGAAATAAGATGGAGTGAGAATAAAGAGGTGAAATCATGACGTCAGAAAGAAGGCGCCGTAAAGTCACAAGAAGAATGAGCCTGAAAAGGAAAAGGAGGATGACAGTTCTGTTTTTTGCAGCAGTTTTTCTGATCCTTCTTGTTTTTGCAGGCTCTTATCTTGCGCTTAGAAAATATGTAAATACAGTAGAAGGAGATATTATCGCGGACAATATCAGCATCGGGACAGTAGATGTGTCGGGGTTGACAAGGAACCAGGCGAAGGAACTGCTTGAGGAGCATCTGGCAGAAGACCGGGCTGTAACCGTTTCACTGAAAACGGAAAATGGAAGTGCCGATGCTACATTGGAAGAGTTGGGACTTTCTTCTGATGATCTGGACAGCCTTACAAAAGAGGCGGTAGATTACGGGAAAAAGGGAAGTGTCTGGACCAGATACCGCCGTATGAAGAGGTTGGAAGCGGATGGTCTTGTGATCCGGGAAAAGTTCACTTTGGATAAAGAGTTGACAGAGGCCGTTTTAAATGAGCGGGCAGTTCCTCTGATAAAGGGAGCCCAGGATGCGGCAATAGAGAAAACTGCCACAGGCTTTAAGATCACCCCTGAACAGGAAGGAAAAGCGGTGGACATAGAAGCAACGATTGAAGTCATCACAGAGCAGCTGAATCAGGAATGGAATCATGAAGATTTTTCTGTGGAGGTTTCTACCAAGAAAGAAGAGCCGGAAATTACTGAGGAGGATCTCTCGGAAATTCAGGATGAACTGGGAAGCTTCTGGACAGACGCCGGAGGAGGAGAACGATGGAATAATTTGAAGACCGGGACGGAAAGGCTGAACGGTAAGATCCTCATGCCGGGAGAAACGTTGTCTGTAGGGCAGGTTACCGGACCATATACTGCTGAAAACGGATATGTGGAAGCCGGCGCCTATGAGAACGGGCAGGTCGTCTCGGATTACGGCGGAGGCATATGCCAGGTATCTACAACTCTTTACAATGCAGTGATCTATGCGGAGCTTGAGATAGTGGAGCGTGCGCCTCATTCCATGACAGTGGCCTATGTAAAACCGTCCAGAGATGCGGCGATCGCAGGAGACTATCTGGATTTTAAATTCAAAAATTCCTATGATACGCCGATCTATATATATGGAGAAATTAACAGCAGCAACCAGCTTCAGTTTATTATATACGGCAAAGATACAAGGCCGGAAGGCAGGAAAGTGGAATACGAAAGCGAGACAGTCAGCACGACAGAGCATGGAACAACATATAAAGAAAATCCGGAGGCGGCCTTTGGAACAATGACAAGTACCGGCAGTCCTCACGATGGCGTTGAGGCAAGGCTCTGGAAGATTGTCTATGAGGATGGCGAGGAGGTAAGCCGGGAAGTCTTTAATACAAGCAGCTATTCGGCTTCAGATGAAATTATTGAAGTGGGAACGGCCGGAGGCAGTGAAGAGGCAGTAGCAGCACTGCAGTCAGCTATCGCTTCCCAGGATGCGGCTAAGATCTCGGAAGCAGTCAGCAAAGGCGGCGGTCAGGCAACGGAGAATCAGGAAGATGCTGCAGCGCAGCAGACTGACGAACAGGCCCGGGAGCAGTCGTAAAATAAGACCGGAGAATGGAGTATGAGAAACAAATCCATGGATAAAGAGAATAAATATGAAGCAGTGGCAGAAACGTCTGTTTTGTACGGAAACAACCGCGCTTTGGCAGCCCTGGCATTTTATCATGGAATGTATGCGATGGCGGCCGCTGAAGCGGAAGGCCTTAAAGTAAAAGCCAGGATTCAGGCGCCCGCCGGGACGGAAAAATCTTATGTGTCCTGGCTGAAGCAGGATTTAAGAGAGAAAAGCAAAAAAGAGGGGATCCGAAAGGCGGAAATAGAAACGGCGGTGAATGGAGCTCTTCTTGTTCCTGAAGTGACCGTCACCATCAGCGGAGTGACAGAAAAAAAGAGAAAAGGGTCAAAAGAAGCGGAAGAAAAAGCGGTTGTCATGACAAAATGGGCCGGCATGGAAGGAATGCTTAGAATCGTATCGGAAAAACAGGAAGAGCTGTCCGGCCATTTTGCGCCTGCATTTTTAAGAGAAATACAGAAATATCAAATCTGTCCGGAAAATCTTCGGGAAATCGATGCAGTGAGGGAGAGCGGAGCAGATATTGTGCTGCATGTGGGCCATGGAGGGATACTTGCCGCGCTGTGGCGCCTGGCAGAGCAAACCGGTGGCGGAATGAGGATCGATATGAAGAAGATCCCCGTTTTACAGGAAACCATAGAGGTATGTGAGTATTTCCGGCTGAATCCTTATCAGCTTACGTCAGCCGGCTGTTTCCTCTTTACTGTATCAGATGGAGAGAAGGCGGTGCAGATGCTGGAGAAAAGAGGCATTGCAGCACGGATGATCGGGAGAATAACTGCCGGCAGAGACAAGGTGATCCAAAATGGAGAGGAGATCCGTTATCTGGACCGGCCTGCTCCGGATGAGATCTTCAAATTATATCAGTGACGAAAAGGAGAAAAACAGATGTTGAATATTGTGTTGCATGAGCCGGAGATTCCGGCCAACACAGGGAATATCGGAAGAACCTGTGTGGCTGCCGGAGCCAGGCTTCATCTGATCGAACCTCTTGGCTTCCGCCTAGATGAAAAAAGCCTGAAGAGGGCCGGCATGGACTATTGGAAAGACCTGGATGTAACAACGTACATCGACTATGAAGATTTTCTGGAGAAAAATCCGGGAGCAAAAATCTACATGGCAACGACAAAAGCTGAAAAAATATATACAGAAGTAAATTATGAACCGGACTGTTATATCATGTTCGGAAAGGAAAGTGCAGGAATACCAGAGGAGATTTTGGTAAAACATAAAGAAGAAAGTATCCGGATCCCGATGGTAGGAGACATTCGCTCGCTGAATCTGGGAAATTCTGTTGCGATTGTACTGTATGAAGCGCTTAGACAAAATAATTTTGCAGGAATGTGCAAAGAAGGGCATTTACACCGTTTGGAATGGGAGTAAAAGCCCTTTTTTTACTTTATAGGAAATTCCGATTTTTGGATAAGGGGGAAAAAGCCCTACTGATCGAACATATGTTAAATCAACAGGGGAGTGGGCATGACAATAGGACGATGGTTAGATTTAGAAGATATAAAAACCTTCTTCTCCAAACAAATCGTCAAAAGGGTCGTCTTCATTCAGAAAATAATCCATATCCAGAAGGTCATCCTCGCTCATATGGCGAATGTCCTCGGATGTCATTCCTTCGGGTGGATTCTCTATGTACTTTTTGCGCAGTTCCTCAATATCTGGTTTCATGGTAAGCAACCTCCTTTGAGAGGATTATATCACAACGGTTCTACGCGGAGGAACGCTTTCCACGAGATTTGGACATTACTTTCTCGTACATTTCTTCGAGAGGTACGCGCTTGTGGTTGTAATAAAGTTCCAAGAACTCCATTTTATGATTACACTCGGAACAATACAGGGGGTCATATCCGAAGGAGAGAAAAAGAGATGTTCTCCATTGAGTGAAGCTGCGGTATATCCTATGCTTTTCTTTTGAGATGACACGGTGCAGTTTTGAATCAATCTTGCGGTGCCTTGCATACAGACCGCCATAGCGGATCATTTTAAAATGTTTTTCCGGGATGTGTCGGATGAGACGTTTTATGAAATCCATAACAGGCAAAGTTTCTTCCACATACTGTTCATCTTCGTGACGGTTATAGTGGAAAGTAACGATATCTCCGTCATACCGGTCAATCCTGGAAGTGGCAATTACTGGCCTGCCAAGATAGCGGCCGATGTATTTAGCCACTACTTTCGGATCGCAGAGATTCGGTTTAGCATAGACATAGAAGCCCTGCTTATGCTGAGTGTAACATTTCGCTTTCACTTTTTTGAAAGAAGGTCCAATCCGGTCTTCCAGTTCATTGAGAAGAGCCGTGCGGAAAGCATTGCGCAGATAGTTGTAGTTAAAGTGTTTTACATGGCGCCAGAAGCCGTCATTACTGTAGCCACCTTCGGAAAGGAGGCAGTGAATGTGGGGATTCCATTTGAGATCGCGGCCAAAAGTATGAAGGACCATGATATAGCCGGGAGTAAAATTTTGGGCATGGTTTAGATTGAAAAACATCCTTGATATTACACTGGAGACGGAATGGAAGAGACAGTTCAGAAGAGATCGGTCCTGAAGGAAGAAGCTGCGGAGATTTTCATCAATAGTAAAAACGCAATGGCGGTGTTGGACGCTAACGAGTTTGAAAGACATACTGGTGGTGCGTTCCATAGAATATTTGTTGCCACATGAAGGGCAAAAACGGCTGTGACAGCGGAAAGGAACGAATTTGAAGTTCCCGCAGTGCGGACAATTGTACATGGCACCGCCAAAAGAAGGATCACCACAGTTGATCATCTTATTGATATTTTCCATCTCAGTCTCTCTGGGATGAAGAGTATATTTAATTTCTTCATAATGGTCTGCAAAGATTCTTTGTAAGATGTTCATAAGTCTATTATGCAAGAAAAAGTAACAAAAGAAAACCCCCTATCCCCTCATGATTGAGGGGTAGGGGAGTTGAATAGGCGAAGCCTATTTTTTATGCCATTATAGAGGCCTGAAATCGCCTGTGCGACAAGACTGATTAAATGGGAAATTGTTTGAATTGAGTGATTATTGCAGGAGACGATTTAAAAAGTTGAGACTTTAAACTGGACTTTTCTACTGATTCATAGTAAAATCTTAACTACAAGAGAGGTGGTGAACACATGGTAGAGGAAACCATTAAGTCCATAAAGGAGACAGAAAAGCAAGCAGAAGAGCTTGTAAAACAGGCAGAAGAAAAATGCCGGGGTATCCTTGATCATGCATCGGAGGAAGCGAAGGAGATGAAGGATAAGACGCTCGAAGATGCAAAATCCAAAGCTGAGGCGGAGATGGACGCTGCCCGGGCCGAGGGAGATGAGACAGCGAAAAAAGCGCTCGAAGAGGTAAATGTGCAGGTCGCTGCTCTCAAAGAAGAAGCGGGGAAAAAGATGGATGAAGCTGTTCAGACCGTCATTGATAACCTCGTCTGATGTGGGAAGGACCATCACAAAAACAGGAAAAGGAGGGATGAGTCTATGGCAGTATTGCAGATGCAAAGAGTCAGTATCTGTGCGCTGAAGAAGGACCGGAAGTCAATTCTGGAGAAGCTGCAGTCCATGGGGATCCTGGAAATCAGCCAGGTGGCCGATGAGGATGACGCATTTTCCAGAATGGATACCATGAATGCCCGGGTCAGCTTTGAAAAAAAAGCCAATATTGCGGATCAGGCGTTGGATGTACTGGATGGATACGCTCCGGAGTCAAAATCCATGTTTGCTTCGTTGGAAGGCAAAAAGCTGATCGGCAGCAGCCGATTCCAGTCAGCGGTTGCCGACAAAGAGAAAATCATGGATACGGCTGCTGATCTGATCCAGACCAGTAAGGTTATTGCAGAGAAAAAGGCGGCGATCCTGAAGCTTGAAAATCAGATTGAAAGTCTGACCCCGTATCTTTCTCTGGAAGTTCCAATGAACTATTCCGGAACAAAAAAAGTTGCCATGTTCATAGGGACCATGGCGGCGGAGACGCAGCTTCAGGACGTATACAGCACTCTGGCAGAGCAGCTCCCCGAAGTGGAAGCTGTCGATATACAGATCATATCATCTGATCAGGATGCGGTATATCTGGCGGTCCTTTGTATGAGAAAGGACGCGTCAAAGGTGGAAGAGGTCTTGAGATCAGCGGGATTTGCCAGACCGGCACAACTGTCGGAGGAAGTACCGTCTGTTAAGACGCAGGAGCTGAAAGAAAGCATACAACAACTGAATAATGAAATCAAAGAGCAGGAAGACAAGATCAAGTCCTGTGCCGAAGAGAGGGAGCGGCTGAGATACATTTCAGACTATTTCCGCATGAGAGCTGAGAAATATGAGGTGCTGGGAACCCTGCCCCAGTCACAGAGGACATTTGTCATCAGCGGATACACAGCCAAAAAATTTGTGCCTGCGCTGGAAAAAGCCATTGGCGCAAATTACGACTGTGTAATGGATGTAGAAGAAGTGGGAGAGGAAGAAGAAGTTCCCACCATTCTTCAAAACAACAGTTTTTCCAGGAGCTGGGAAGGAATCGTGGAATCCTATGGTCTTCCGAAAAGAGGAGAATTTGACCCGACAACGATCATGTCATTTTTCTATGTATTTTTCTTTGGCATGATGCTGTCAGATGCGGCATACGGAGCAATTTTGGCAATTGCCTGCTTTGTCCTGCTGAAGAAATTTCCGCGTATGAGTCCCGGAATGTACCAGTCTATCAAACTGTTTATGTTCTGTGGAATTTCCACTGTCATTTGGGGAATCCTGTTTGGCGGATACTTTGGAAATATTGTGGATGTGGTATCGGCAAAATTTTTCGGAACAACGATCACACCGGCGGCATTATGGTTTATTCCTTTGAATGATCCGATGAAGCTGCTGGTATACTCTATGCTATTTGGCGTGATTCATCTTTTTGTAGGGCTGGGAATTAAAGGATATATGTGCATTAAAAACAGACAGTTTATGGACTTTTTCTGTGATGTGGTGTTATGGTTCTGCCTGGTTGTGGGATTGATCCTGATGCTGCTTCCGAGCAGTTTGTTTGCATCTATCGCCCAGACAGAGATCGTATTCCCGGATGTGGTGAATCTTATGGCCAAGGTTTTGGCGATTTTTGGAGCAGTCGGAATTGTTCTGATGTCGGGGCGGGGAACGAAAAACCCAGGGATCAGACTTGCTCTTGGAGCATACGATCTCTACAATATTACCGGCTGGTTAAGCGATGTGCTGTCCTATTCTCGTCTGCTGGCGCTGGGATTGGCAACGGGAGTTATTGCTTCTGTTATCAACCAGATGGGAAGCATGGTGCCGAATAATATTTTCGGAATTATTGCATTTATTGTTATTTTTATTGTAGGTCATGCACTGAATCTGGCGATCAACCTGCTGGGAGCATATGTGCATACAAATCGTCTGCAGTTTGTGGAATTTTTCGGTAAATTTTATGAAGGTGGAGGAAAACCTTTTGAGCCTTTCTGTGCAGACACGAAATATGTAGATATTAAGGAGGAAACATAGGTTATGAATATTTTGGAAAATTTAGGAATTGTATATGCTTTGCTTGGTGCAGCAGTAGCAGTATTATTTGCAGGATGCGGTTCAGCCATTGGTGTAGGTATTGCAGGTCAGGCAGCAGCCGGCGTTGTAACAGAAGATCCGAGTAAATTTGCAAAAGTTCTGGTCATCCAGCTTCTGCCTGGTACGCAGGGACTTTACGGACTGCTGGTCGGATTCATTACACTGTCCAAGATCGGTATCCTCGGAGGAGGAATTGCAGATATCAGTGTACAGACAGGACTTCTGATCCTTGCAGCATGCCTGCCGGTTGGTATTGTGGGACTGATCTCCGGTAAATCACAGGGACAGGCAGCAGCGGCTTCTATTGGAATCGTGGCAAAGAAACCGGATCAGTTCGGTAAAGCGATGCTGTTCCCGGCGATGGTTGAGACATACGCCATCCTTTCTCTTCTGATTTCTTTCCTGGCAGTAAACGGAATCCAGGTATAGTGAAAAGAAACCAAAAATAAAGGGAGAAAAAGGAGAGCTGAAAATGACTGGATTAGAAAAAATGAAAAGCCAGATCCTGGATGAAGCGAAAGCAACTGCTGACAGCAAGATCCAGGAGGCCGAAAACCAGGCAAAAGAGATCCTGGATACGGCCACACAGGAAGCGGCAAAAGCTGCAGACGGCATCTCCCAGAAATCAGCGGCAGAAATTGCAAATTATAAGGAGCGGGTGGCATCTTCCATTGACCTTAAGAAAAGAACAGAAATCTTAAAAGCAAAGCAGGAAGTGATTGCCGAAGTTCTTGAAAAAGCCTATGAGACAGTATGTGCGATGGATACAGAATCCTATTTCGCGCTGCTTGAAAAAATGCTTGATAAATATGCACTTGCCCAGGAGGGAGAAATCTATTTTTCTGCAGCAGACCGGGAGAGAATGCCGGACGGATTTGCAGCAAAAATAGAGGCGGCAGCGAAAGCCAGGGGCGGAAGCCTGAAGTTTGGAGAAGAAGATAAAAAAGTGACGGACGGTTTTATCCTTGTGTACGGCGGAGTGGAAGAAAACTGTACGATAAGGGCAATGTTCGATGCGAAGAAAGATGAATTATCAGACTGTGTTTATCAGCTGTTATTTTTATAAGCCTGGCAAAAGCGTAAGGAGGAGCTTAAATGAGTGAAATGTATACCTACGCGGTTGCGCGCATACGGGCTTTGGAAGTCTCTCTTTTTTCCAACGCTGTGATCGAGCAGCTGATTGCGTGTCAAAGCTATGAACAGTGCATTCAGTTTCTCGCGGAGCGCGGATGGGGAGACAACGATACGTCTGCAGATGCAGAAAGGATGTTAAAAAGAGAGGAAGAGAAGATATGGCAGGTTATGAAGGAACTTTCCATAGATATGAAAAAATTTGACGTCCTCTCATATCCGAAGCTTTTCCATAATCTGAAAGCGGCCATCAAAGAAGTGTGCACGGAAGATACAGGACGTGACATTTACTATGAAGATGCGGCTGTCCCGGGAAAAGAAATGCTGGAAATTATCCGGGAGAAGGATTTTGGACGGCTGCCCGGAATCATGAGTTCTGTGGCGGCGGAAGCTTACGATACTCTGCTTCACACCCGTGACGGGCAGCTCTGCGATATTATGATCGACAGGGCGGCGCTGGATGCGATCTACAAAGCAGGGATGGAAGCGGAGGATAAGATCATCCGGGATTACGCAGAATCAGCGGTTGCAGTTGCAGACATCAAGATTGCCGTACGTTCACAGAAAACCGCGAAAACAATAGAATTTATGAAACGGGCTATGGCTGAATGCAAAAGCATCAGTGTGGATCAGCTGTCCAGGGCAGCCCTTAACGGGCCGGAAGCAATCCGGGACTACCTGGCAGGTACAGAGTACGCAGGAGGCGCCGAGGCACTTGCAGAGTCCCCGTCCGCATTTGAACGCTGGTGCGACAACCGCATCATACAGACGATCAGCCCGCAGAAATATGAATCATTTACCATAGGCCCGGTAGTAGCCTATGTACTTGCAAGGCAGAATGAAATCAAAACGGTACGAATCATACTTTCCGGCAAGCGAAGCGAACTTCCGGATGATTCAATCCGGGAAAGGGTAAGGGAGATGTATGTATAAGATAGCAGTAATGGGCGACTATGACAGCGTTTATGGCTTCGCCGCACTTGGGCTGGATATATTTCCCATCGCATCCCAGGAGGAGGCCGAGGCAAGATTACATCAGCTGGCAGCAGAAGAGTATGGGGTGATCTATATTACAGAAGCGCTGGCAGCTGAATTAAAACATGAGATTGCAAGATATCAGGATCAGATCATTCCGGCGATCATAGAGATTCCCGGAGTGTCCGGAAATACGGGGAATGGTGTCCGCGGCGTGAAAAAATCCGTGGAACAGGCAGTCGGTTCTGACATCTTATTCAGTAACTAAGAAAGTAGAGGTGATTCGTCCGTTATGAGTACAGGTACGATTAAAAAAGTAGCAGGACCCCTTGTCATTGCATCCGGTATGCGTGATGCAAACATGTCCGACGTTGTACGTGTAAGTAAGCAGCGTCTGATCGGGGAGATCATCGAGATGCACGGTGATGAGGCGTCCATTCAGGTATATGAGGAGACATCCGGACTTGGACCGGGAGAACCGGTAGAGTCCACAGGAGCTCCAATGGCGGTTGAGCTTGGACCAGGTCTGATCGCAAGCATCTATGACGGAATCCAGAGACCGCTTGACGATATTATGAAGATTTCAGGAAACAACCTGCAAAGAGGAGTTGAGGTTGCAGCCCTGAAAAGAGATAAGAAATGGGAATTTGTTCCGGTTGCAAAGGTCGGAGATGAAGTGGAAGCAGGCGATGTGCTGGGAACTGTTCAGGAGACAGCCATCGTACAGCAGAAGATCATGGTTCCCTACGGTGTGGAAGGAACAGTAAAAGAAATCAAGTCCGGAGAATTTACGGTAGAAGAGACCATTGCAGTAGTGGAGACAAAGGACGGAGACAAAGAGCTGACCATGATGCAGAAATGGCCGGTAAGGCGCGGACGTCCGTATGTAAAGAAACTGCCGCTGGATGTACCTCTTGTAACCGGACAGCGTGTAGTCGATACCTTCTTCCCGATTGCAAAAGGCGGTGTTGCTGCAGTACCGGGACCATTCGGAAGCGGTAAGACAGTTATTCAGCACCAGCTGGCAAAATGGGCAGAAGCGGACATTGTGGTATATATCGGATGCGGCGAGCGTGGAAATGAGATGACGGACGTTCTGAATGAATTTCCGGAACTGAAGGATCCAAAGACAGGACGCTCCCTAATGGAAAGAACGGTTCTGATCGCAAATACATCGGATATGCCTTTCGCAGCCCGTGAAGCGTCTATTTACACAGGAATTACCATTGCAGAATATTTCCGCGATATGGGATATTCCGTTGCGTTGATGGCAGACTCCACTTCACGGTGGGCGGAGGCGCTCCGTGAAATGTCGGGACGTCTGGAAGAAATGCCCGGTGAGGAAGGTTACCCGGCATACTTAGGTTCCCGTCTTGCAGAATTTTACGAAAGAGCAGGTCATGTGATCTCTCTTGGAAAAGAAGGAAGAGAAGGATCTCTGTCCGTTATCGGAGCCGTATCTCCTCCGGGCGGTGACACTTCAGAGCCGGTATCACAGGCAACCCTGCGTATCGTTAAAGTATTCTGGGGCCTGGATTCCAACCTGGCATACAAGAGACATTTCCCGGCTATCAACTGGCTGACCAGCTATTCTCTGTATCTGGATAATGTCAGTGACTGGTTCAATAATACAGTGGCACCTGACTGGATGGAAGACCGCCAGAAGATGATGAGCCTTCTGCAGGAAGAAGCAGAGCTGGAAGAGATCGTACAGATGGTAGGTATGGATGCACTTTCACCGGTGGACCGCCTGAAGATGGAAGCGGCAAGATCCATCCGTGAGGACTTCCTGCATCAGAACTCTTTCCACGAAGTAGACACCTACACACCGCTTCGGAAACAGTATCTGATGATGAAGCTGGTGCTGGCATTCTATGAGCAGTCTATGGAGGCTCTGAATAAAGGGGCGTCAATGAATGCTCTTTTGGGAATGGCTGTCAGAGAAAAAATCGGACGTTACAAATATACAACCACAGAAAATGTGGAGACAGAGTACGAAAAAATATTAGAGGAATTAAAAGAAGAGATCGCAGGTGCGTTCGGAAAGGAGGACTTCTAAACTATGCCAAAAGAATATAGAACCATACAGGAAGTTGCCGGACCACTTATGATGGTAAAAGGTGTAGAGGGAGTCACATATGACGAACTCGGAGAAATTGAACTTGCAAATGGAGAAAAACGCCGCTGCAAGGTGCTTGAGGTTGACGGAAGCAATGTAGTTGTACAGCTCTATGAAAATGCTGCAGGAATTAACCTTAGCAACAGCAAGGTGCGGTTCCTTGGACGAAGCATGGAGCTTGGCGTGTCAGGCGATATGCTGGGACGTGTATTCGACGGTCTGGGACGTCCGATTGACGACGGCCCGGAAATCCTGCCGGATGAAAGAAGAGATATCAATGGTCTGCCTATGAACCCGGCGGCCCGCGTATACCCGGAAGAGTTTATCCAGACAGGCGTATCTGCCATTGACGGACTGAACACTCTTGTCCGCGGACAGAAACTTCCGATCTTCTCCTGTTCCGGTCTGCCTCATTCACAGTTGGCAGCCCAGATCGCGAGACAGGCAAAGGTGCGGGGAACAGACGAGAATTTCGCCGTTGTATTCGCTGCTATGGGTATTACATTTGAGGAGTCTAACTTCTTCGTAGAATCCTTCAAGGAGACAGGAGCCATCGACAGAACTGTTCTGTTTGTCAATCTGGCAAATGACCCTGCAGTTGAGCGTATTTCCACACCGCGTATGGCGCTGACTGCGGCAGAATACCTTGCGTTTGAAAAGGATATGCATGTCCTTGTTATTCTGACCGATATCACAAACTATGCGGATGCTCTCCGTGAGATCTCCGCAGCGAAAAAAGAAGTTCCCGGACGCCGCGGCTACCCCGGATATATGTACACAGACCTTGCACAGATGTATGAGCGTGCAGGACGTCAGAGAGGAAAAAGCGGAAGTATCACGATGATCCCGATCCTGACCATGCCGGAAGATGACAAGACCCATCCGATCCCGGACCTTACCGGATATATCACAGAGGGTCAGGTAATCTTAAGCCGTGATCTGTATCGGAAAGGCGTTCAGCCGCCCATCGATGTACTGCCGTCCCTGTCCCGTCTGAAAGATAAAGGTATCGGCGAGGGTAAGACAAGAGCAGATCATTCTAATACAATGAACCAGCTCTTTGCCGCATATTCCCGCGGAAAAGACGCGAAAGAGCTCATGACGATCCTTGGTGAAGCAGCTCTGACAGAGATCGATTTGATCTATGCAAAATTTGCAGACGAATTTGAAAAAGAATACGTATCCCAGGGATACAACACAGACAGATCTATAGAAGAGACACTGGATATTGGCTGGAAACTGCTGTCCATACTTCCAAGATCCGAATTGAAACGAATCGACGATAAGTATCTGGATATGTACTATGGTAAACAATAAGCCATGCGCAGATGTGCAGAATCAGTTGTGCAGATTTATCTGCTGACAACTGATTCTGTGCAGATGCATAGGGCGTACGCCCTCCAGCGAGAAGGAGCGGAGCGGAATCGAGCTGGGGCATGGCGGGAAAGGAAGAACGCATAGGGCGCACGCCCTCCAGCGAGAAGGAGCAAAGCGGAATCGAGCTGGGGCATGGCGGGGGGACGGCATGCACGTCCTCATGAGAAAATTAAAGGAGGCAGCAAAATGGCATCTACACAGATCACTCCAACCCGTATGGAGCTGACCAGAACGAAGAAAAAACTTGCCACAGCCAGAAGAGGCCACAAGCTTCTGAAGGATAAGCGTGACGAGTTGATGCGGCAGTTTCTGGATCTGGCAAGGGAAAATATGGAGCTTCGTCAGAAGGTGGAAGCCGGAATCCTCTCTGCAAATAAAAATTTTGTCATAGCAAGGGCCGGAATGGATGCGGCCACATTAAATACAGCTTTAATGGCGCCAAAACAGGAAGTGAACCTGGAGGTCGGCAAGAAAAATGTCATGAGCGTTAACATTCCGGTGTTTGAGTCAAAGACAAGGACAGCGGATGCCAATGACATTTACTCATATGGTTTCGCATTTACATCCAGCGATCTGGACGGAGCGGTGAAATCATTGGCAGATATTTTGCCGGATATGCTGAAGCTTGCGGAGACGGAAAAAGCATGCCAGCTTATGGCGGCTGAGATTGAAAAGACAAGACGCCGTGTAAATGCTTTGGAGCATGTGATTATTCCGGAAGCACAGGAAACAATCAAATACATCACGATGAAGCTGGATGAGAACGAGAGAAGTTCCCAGATCCGTCTGATGAAGGTAAAAGATATGATGCTCGAAGATGCACATCATTACAGTGAACGGGCATAAATGATCCGATCCCCCGAAACCGGAGTGTGTTCTGGTTTTTGGGGGATTTTCTGTTTGGCAGAAAACGCCATTCCCCGCTAAATAAAATGTTCTGTGGGATGCGCCCTATGTAACAAACAGCCGATTTTGGAATATACTATTTCCAGATAACTCTTTTTCAGGAGGGCGTAAGACGAATGGAAAGGAAATTACCGTATTACATGGCATATCCCATGCCGCTTTTATATGACGATGAGAGACTGGAAAGAAGAGATTTTGAATACATGAAGAGTATGTATCCGGAAACTGCAAAAAGAGCGCTGCCCTTCGTGGAGGAAGAGTGCGACCGCATGGAATATGAAGGCAGCATGTTATATGATGAATACCCGGATAAACTGCAGCTTAGACTGATGTGCAGCCGTATTTATAATAAGATGGAAGACCGGGAAGAAAACCCGGGAGAATGGCTTGGAGAACTTCTGGAAGTTATGCTGTACCAGGAGATTTATAAAAGACGCTGTGACCACAGAAAATACAGAAGAAAGTATTATTGATATTCTGTCAGGCTTCCTTCTGTTTTTCTTGCCGACTATATGACCGGATAGTTCAAAATGTGTGGTAAGCAGTTTTAAAAATATGTAAATGGACAAATAAATAGAAAATGTGATACAATAGCAAAAATAGTTTCGGTTTGGGAGAAGATTTTGCCTGCAGGTGGTCAAGGCAAAGTGGGGAGAACAAAAGATAGGGAGAAGGAGTATGAATAATATTATTTTTATCGGAATGCCGGCCTCCGGAAAGAGTACCATAGGGGTTGTTGCAGCAAAGCGGCTGGGATACGGATTTATTGATCCGGATATCCTGATACAGGAACAGGAAAAACGTTTGCTGCATGAGATTATTAGAGAAGAGGGGCTGGATAGATTCCGGGAAATTGAGGACGAGGTGAATGCCCGGATAGAGGCAGAGCACACTGTGATCTCTCCGGGCGGAAGTATTGTATACTGCAGGAATGCTATGGAGCATTTTAAAAAGATCGGAAAAATCGTATATCTTCAGGCATCGTATGAAACGATAAGAGACAGGATCGGTGATCCTCACAAACGGGGCGTTACACTTCGGGAAGGACAGTCGCTTCGGGAACTTTATGAGGAGAGGAAAGTTCTGTTCGAAAGATATGCAGATATCACAATCAGCGAAGATGGGTTGACATTGGAGCAGACAATTGGTAAAGTTTTAGAGGCATTAGAAAATTAACATTTTTTGACTTGGTAAAATGTTACAGAATTTTTACACAAGTATAAAAAATGTTTTACAACCGGCTGATATATGATATAATGTCATCGGACATTATATCTGCGCATATCGGTTTTGGCGGAACCGCCAAAAGCCGAGCGCTAAAAATCTGCCGAGGATATTATACCCGCAAAGATTTGGGACGGCAGGATATCAATGCCATGAATTTCGAAGAAAATTTACGATATAATAATGATTATAAACGGGCAAAAAAAGCTTCAAGATCTGTCGAAAGAAGACAGAGAATGAGAGTGTGATCGAGGTGCAGTATGGAACAATATATTATTAAAGGCGGCAATCCGCTTGTCGGTGAAGTGGAGATAGGCGGAGCAAAAAATGCAGCCCTTGCTATTCTTGCGGCTGCAATTATGAGTGATGAAACAGTTATGATTGACAATCTTCCGGATGTCAATGACATTAATGTACTGCTGGATGCTATTTCCGGGATCGGAGCGTCTGTGCACCGTGTGGACCGCCACACCGTAAAGATTAACGGGCGGGGCGTATCCAGTTTTGATATTGAATATGACTATATTAAGAAGATAAGAGCATCTTATTATCTGCTGGGAGCTCTTCTTGGGAAATATAAAAGAGCAGAGGTGGCGCTTCCGGGAGGATGCAACATTGGAAGCCGTCCCATTGACCAGCATTTGAAAGGATTCCGCGCGCTTGGTGCGGATGTGGACATTGAACACGGCAAGATTATCGCCGAGGCAACAAGGCTGGTAGGAAAACACATTTATTTTGATGTTGTCAGTGTGGGCGCTACCATTAATGTTATGATGGCGGCAGCCATGGCAGAGGGGCTTACCATTCTTGAAAATGTTGCGAAAGAACCGCATGTTGTAGATGTTGCCAACTTCCTCAACAGTATGGGAGCAAATATCAGGGGAGCAGGAACGGATGTGATCAAGATCCGCGGAGTTTCTCATCTGCATCGTACAGAGTATTCTGTTATTCCGGATCAGATCGAGGCTGGAACTTTCATGTTTGCAGCGGCAGCTACCAAAGGAGATGTAACGGTTCTGAATGTGATTCCGAAACATCTGGAGGCAACAATTGCAAAGCTTGTGGAAATCGGATGTGAGGTAGAGGAATTTGACGATGCGGTGCGCGTCGTGTCCAAGGGAAGCTTGAGCTGCACACATGTAAAAACCCTTCCTTATCCGGGATTTCCTACAGATATGCAGCCGCAGATCGGCGTGACACTTGCTCTTTGTAAAGGGACAAGTATCATCACGGAAAGTATTTTCGAGAACAGATTTAAATATTTGGATGAGCTGGCACGTATGGGAGCCAATGTAAAGGTAGAAGGAAATTCCGCTACCATTGAAGGTGTGGAAAGATTTTCAGCTGCACGGGTGAGCGCGCCGGATCTTCGGGCAGGAGCGGCGCTGTGTATCGCGGGGCTGGCTGCTGACGGTATTACGATCGTGGATGATATCGTTTATATCCAGAGAGGCTATGAGCGTTTCGACGAGAAGCTAAGAAGCCTGGGGGCTGTGATCGAAAAAGTTTCCACAGAAAAAGAAATCCGTAAGTTTATGCTGAAGGTGGGCTAGATTTTCGGAAATATCTATTGACTTATGCAAAGAAAGCATATAAAGTATTATTTGTATCATTTGCGATACAGAGGAACAATTCAATAACAGAAACGTGTATTTCTCTTATTCAGAGCAGTGGAGGTACAAAGGACCTGTGAAGCTGCGGCAACCCCGATAGAACGGAAGGTGCCAACCTGAGCGAGTGATCGAACAATAAGAGGATTGGTTTGGTTTATAACAGTCCGCTTATTTTTAATAAGCGGACTTTTTACTGCCAGCTGGACAAGAGAAAGGAAAAGGAGCAGATATGGAAAAAAGATTATTTACATCCGAATCAGTAACAGAAGGACATCCGGATAAGATGTGCGACCAGATATCAGATGCGATCCTGGACGCGCTGATGGAGCAGGACCCCATGAGCCGTGTGGCATGTGAGACTTGTACGACAACAGGTCTTGTGCTGGTTATGGGTGAGATTACAACAAACGCGTACGTAGATATCCAGAAAATTGTAAGAGATACTGTCCGGGAGATCGGTTATACAAGAGGCAAGTATGGATTTGACGCTGATACATGCGGCGTGATCACAGCGATTGACGAACAGTCCTCGGATATTGCCATGGGTGTTGATAAAGCGCTGGAGGCAAAGGAAAATAAAATGTCAGAGGAAGAGCTGGATGCTATCGGAGCCGGAGATCAGGGAATGATGTTC
Source organism: Claveliimonas bilis (assembly GCF_030296775.1). NCBI lineage: Bacteria > Bacillati > Bacillota > Clostridia > Lachnospirales > Lachnospiraceae > Claveliimonas > Claveliimonas bilis. Next base: position 295,843 of record NZ_AP027742.1, read on the forward strand.
GGCTATGCCACAGATGAGACGGAAGAGATGCTGCCGTATCCGGCAGCGCTGGCACACAAGCTTGCGAGAAGACTTGCGGAAGTAAGAAAGGACGGAACTCTTTCATATTTGAGACCGGACGGAAAGACACAGGTAACTGTAGAGTATGATGAAGAGGGAGTTCCCTGCAGACTGGACGCAGTTGTTCTCTCCACACAGCATGATCCGGATGTGACACAGGAACAGATCCATGAGGATATCCGCAAATATGTGTTTGACGCCATTATCCCGGAAGGAATGACGGATGAAAATACGAAATATTTTATTAACCCTACCGGACGTTTTGTGATAGGAGGACCCCACGGTGACAGCGGACTGACAGGAAGGAAGATCATTGTAGATTCTTATGGCGGAATGGCCCGTCACGGAGGCGGAGCGTTTTCCGGAAAGGACTGCACGAAAGTGGATCGTTCTGCCGCGTATGCAGCGCGGTATGTTGCAAAAAATATCGTTGCAGCAGGACTGGCTAAGAAATGTGAGATTCAGCTTTCCTATGCCATAGGAGTTGCACACCCGACTTCAGTTATGGTAGATACCTTTGGAACCGGAAAAGTAAGCGATGAAAAGCTTGTGGAGATCATCAGAGATAACTTTGACCTTCGCCCGGCGGGCATTATTAAAATGCTGGATCTTAGAAGGCCTATCTACAAACAGACTGCAGCATACGGCCATTTTGGGCGCACAGACCTGGATCTTCCCTGGGAAAAGACAGATCGGGCAGAAGATCTGAAAAAGTATTTATAAAAAGTTTATAAAAATTTATGAGCGCTTTTTAAGGAAAGCGCTCTTTTTGTGCTAAAATAAAAACGGAGGTCTGTGCGTATGAAATTTAAAACTCGTTTGATCATTGCTTTTCTGGCAGTGATCATGGTGCCGGTACTTTTAACCAGCCTTTTTATTATGCTGATCGGTCAGTACCAGTTAAGTGCAATTGAAAAAACATATGGAATCTCCGGGACGACTTTTGATGCTCTGTCGAATCCTCTTCAGGTGATGGGCAGACTGACAGAAAATTCTTACCACGAGCTGCAGGCGACAGTCAGAGAAGACCCTTCTAAGCTGATCGATGCAACATATCTCAATGATTTTAATTCGGCGCTGAACAAAAAGAAATCCTATCTGATCGTCAGAGGAGAGGGAACGATTCTTTACATTGGTATTGATACAGAAGAGGCAGACAGTGTAATAGATCAGCTGCCCGGTTATGGGGAATCGGAGACTACATCTGAGAACGGGATCTACCTGGGAGGAGCAGCGCAGGCTCTTGTAAGGCAGGTGGATTTTCAGTTTGATGACGGGGCAACAGCCAGTGCGTTTATTGTTACCGATGTAGGAAATGCAATTCCGGAGCTGGAGGATTTTGCTGTTGATGTTCTGGCAGCGGTTGCGCTTATTTTGATCTTTACGGCGTTTATTCTTGTATTCTGGATTTATCATACAGTCATGGGGCCTTTGAGGAAGGTGCAGAAGGCAGCACAGAGTATCAAAGAAGGCAACCTTGACTTTGAGATGAAATGGAAGACGGATGACGAATTGGGACGGCTGTGCCAGGATTTTGAGGAAATGAGAAAGAGACTGAAAGCCAATGCGGAAGAAAAGCTTTCTTTTGACAATGAAAACAAAGAGTTGATCAGCAACATTTCCCATGATCTGAAGACGCCTGTGACAGCCATCAAAGGCTATGCGGAAGGAATTATAGACGGAGTGGCAGACACGCCGGAGAAGATGGATAAATATGTCCGGACGATCTACAATAAAGCCAGTGAGATGGATACTCTGATCAACGAACTGACTTTATATTCCAAGATCGATACAAACCGGATTCCCTATAATTTCAAGATTATTTCCGTCAACGATTATTTCAACGACTGCTCCGAGGAGCTTTCCCTTGAGCTGGAGTCCAGAAATGTGGAGTTTGGCTATTTTAACTATGTGGAAGAAGATGTGAAAGTGATTGCCGATGCGGAGCAGATTAAGAGGGTGATCAACAATATTATCAACAATTCACTGAAGTACATGGATAAGCAGAAGGGAAAAATCAATCTGCGAGTGAAAGACGTAGGAGATTTTGTGCAAATTGAGCTGGAAGACAATGGAAGAGGGATCGCGACAAAAGATCTCACCAATATATTTGAACGGTTTTACAGAACAGATGCTTCCCGAAATTCTTCCAAAGGAGGAAGCGGGATTGGTCTGTCCATTGTAAAGAAAATTATAGAAGAACACGGAGGCAAGATCTGGGCAACCAGTCGGGAAGGAACAGGAACAACAATGTATTTTGTGCTCCGTAAATATCAGGAGGTACCGATCAATGAGTAAAATTTTGATAGTAGAGGATGAAGAGGCGATTGCTGACCTGGAAAAAGATTATCTGGAACTTTCCGGATTTACAGTGGAGGTGGCAAACGATGGGGAGAGCGGACTGGAGATGGCTCTTGGAAATGATTACAATCTGCTGATCCTGGATCTGATGCTGCCTGGTGTAGACGGATTTGAGATATGCCGTCAGGTGCGGGATAAGAAAAACACACCGATCATTATGGTTTCCGCTAAAAAGGATGATATTGATAAGATCCGGGGACTGGGACTCGGAGCTGACGATTATATGACGAAACCTTTCAGCCCCAGTGAACTTGTGGCAAGGGTAAAGGCACATCTTGCCCGGTATGAGCGGTTGATCGGAAGTGCGGCTGAGGCCAATAAGATCATCGAGATCCGTGGGCTTAAGATTGACACGACAGCCCGCAGAGTGTGGGTCAACGGAGTGGAGAAGAACTTTACCACCAAGGAATTTGATTTGCTGACTTTTCTTGCAAGTCATCCCAATCATGTGTATACTAAGGATGAATTATTCAGCGAAATATGGGACATGGAATCCATTGGAGATATTGCCACTGTCACAGTGCATATCAAAAAGATCCGTGAAAAGATAGAGGTGGATACGGCTAATCCTCAGTATATTGAGACAATATGGGGAGTGGGCTACCGCTTCAGAATGTAGAAAAAACATGTCCTTTGCACAAAATGTGGAGGCTGTAGCATGAAAAAGAATATCAGATGGAACACAATGAAGATACTGGCAGCAGGCTTTCTGGGAGTGATCCTTGCAGGGGGAGTACTGTTATGGCTTCCTGCCTGCAATACCCGCCCGATTGCTTTTATGGACGCATTGTTTACATCGACATCGGCTGTCTGCGTAACTGGTCTTGTAACAGTGACCCCGGAAGCGCAGTTCACCCTGCTTGGACAGGTGATACTCCTGATCCTGATCCAGGTGGGAGGACTGGGGGTGATCGCATGTGTGACAGCCTTTTTTCTTATTTTACGGAAAAAGATTACGGTAAAAGAAAGGATTGTTATCCAGGAGACCTATAACATGGATTCGCCGGGCGGCATGGTGAAATTTATCTTAAGAATCCTGAAAGGAACCTTTATTGTAGAGGGAGTGGGGGCGCTGCTGTATGCTTTCCAGTTTATTCCGGAATATGGAGTAATAAAAGGAATCTGGTACTCTGTATTTCATGCGGTCTCTGCGTTCTGTAACGCCGGGATCGATATCCTGGGAAGCAGCAGTTTTATAAAATACGTAAATAACCCTCTCATAAATGTGACGACGATGCTGCTGATCATCCTGGGAGGCCTGGGATTCATTGTCTGGTATGATCTGCTGGCCGGCATCCGAAGAGCGTGGAAAAAGGAAAATCCGGGAAGATGGTGGTTTACAAGGCTTTCCCTTCATTCTAAGGTAGTGCTGACAGTAACAGCCGGAATGATATGCGCCGGAGCTTTGAATTTCTTCCTGGCAGAGTACAGCAATCCGGATACTTTGGGAAATCTTCCGATTGGAAGTAAGGTCATGGCATCCTTTTTCCAGTCTGTTACTACAAGAACAGCGGGGTTTGCAACCATTCCGCAGGCAGCTCTGACAACGGAATCCCAGATGGTGAGCTGTGTGCTGATGTTTATCGGCGGATCTCCCGGCGGAACAGCCGGAGGTATCAAAACAACAACCATCGGTCTCATTGTGATCTGCTGTATGGCTGTAGTGAAAGGAAGAGACGACGCAGAGTGTTTTGGCAGAAAAGTGGCAGAACGGAACATTCGTATGGGATCGGCTGTCATTACACTGGCAGTGATCGCGCTGTTTACCGGGACAGCTATTGTGGCAGGAATTGAGAAGGATGTATCCTTTATCCGGGTTCTCTATGAGACCTGCTCGGCAATCGGAACCGTGGGACTGACCGCTGACCTGACGCCGGATCTTGCAAGGGGCAGTCAGGCGGTTATTATGGTATTGATGTATATTGGCCGGATCGGACCGATGACACTGGCGCTTTTGTTTGGCGGACGGGCAAAACAAAAAGGACTGGAGCGAGAACTGCCCACACAGAGAGTTATGGTAGGTTAGGAAACAGCAGGAGAGAAGAAAAAAGATAGAACAGGCGAGGAGATCAGTATGAAGAAACAGTATGCAGTCTTAGGGCTTGGAAATTTTGGAGTGAGCGTGGCGCTTTCTTTGCAGCAGCTGGGCTGTGAGGTAATCGCTGTAGATGAGGATATGGAAAAGGTGCAGGAGATTTCCGATCATGTCTCCTATGCCATGCGGGCAGATATCGGTGAACCATCTTTGATGAAATCACTGGGTGCCAGAAATCTGGATGGCCTTATTGTGGCGATCTCAGAGAATATGGAAGCCAATATCATGGCGACACTTCTGGCAAAAGAGGAGGGAGTTCCCTATGTGCTGGCAAAGGCGCAGCACGAACATCATGCCGCTATCCTAAGGAAGATCGGCGCGGATGCGGTGGTGCATCCGGAGTGGGAAATGGGTTCCCGGGTAGCCAAAAATCTCGTGTCTGCAGATTTTGCGGATTGGATCACTCTGTCGGCGGATTACAGCATGGTAGAAGTGGAAGTGCCCCGCAAATGGGTCGGCAGGACACTGGAGGAATTGGATATACGAAAAAAGTACGGCATCAATGTAGTGGGCATCATGCGGGGAGAAGAGGTAGAGGTGAATCCGGATCCTTTCCGGCCCCTGCAGGATGACGGGATATTGATCCTGATCGGAAGAAATCAGGATCTGCAACGATTCAGGAAAGAGTGAGAAAAGTATGATTACAAGTACAGCCAATCCCAGAATAAAAAGACTTGCGGGACTTCAGAAAAAACGGAGGATGAGAGAGGAAGAGCAGGTGTTTCTGACAGAAGGACTTAGGATGTTTCGGGAAGCGCCGCCGGAAATGTTAAGAGAACTGTATGTCTCGGAAAGCTTTGCAAAGAAAGAAAAAGAACTGATCTGCCGGAAGGAGCAGGAGGCCCGCATTCAGGCAGAAATTCTTGCGGATCATGTATTTTCCCACGTTTCAGATACAAAGACGCCCCAGGGCGTCCTGTGTGTGATGGCACGAAGAAAGGAGCCGTCTGCAGAGGAGATGTTTGATCTGCAGACAGGCGGGAAGCCGCCTCTTCTTATGGTGCTGGATAATCTGCAGGATCCGGGAAATCTGGGTACTATCCTTCGAACCGGCGAGGGAGCCGGCGTGACCGGAGTTGTTATGAGCAGCGATTGTGTGGATCTTTATAATCCCAAGACTGTCCGATCTACAATGGGATCCGTATACCGGGTTCCCTGCAGGCGTGAGGATGACATGGAAAGATTTCTTCACAAGATGAAAGAAGCCGGGATCCGGATTTATGCGGCCCATCTGAAAGGGACGGCAGATTATGACGAGGAAGATTATACAGGCGGCAGTGCCTTCCTGATCGGGAATGAAGGAAATGGACTTAAGGAAGAAACGGCCCGGATGGCAGACACCTATATCCGCATCCCCATGGAAGGGGAAGTGGAATCGCTGAATGCAGCCATTGCCGCTACAATCCTGATGTTTGAGGCGGGGAGACAGCGAAGAAGGAAATGAGGAGAAAAAAATGGATCCTGGCAGTTCTGGCAGCGGCGGTAATGGCAGCAGCGGTGGCTAAGGCCTGGTTTGTTGAGCCGATTGCAAGGATAGAGCCTTTAAAAGAAGTGACAGATTTAAGTGAAGAGTGGATAGTAAAAAGTGGAAGTCTCCCGAGTGAGGGGGAAATGGAGTATCACTACCGGATTCCGAAGGATGATCCAAAGGATCTGGTCTTTGCCGTAGAAAACTGCGGGGAGCCTTTTCGTGTATATCTGGATGGAGAACCTATTTTCCAATATAATGACAAATACAGGGAAAAAGGGCTGATGCTCCAATGGATCCCTCTTTCTGCCGATGCAGGTGGAAAGGAACTGACACTTTGTATAGGAGAAGAGGTCGGAGAGGGGCTGCTTGCCGGTAAATATGCCTCATGGATCGGTCCGCAGGATGCTGTGTTTTTGAAAGTAGTGGAAGAAAATCTGTATATGGCTTTTCTCGGATGCTTTACTATTATTCTGGGAATTGCCGTGACGGTTATGAGTTTTGCTTTTACAGGCAGGAGTCCTGTCACAGTGAAAAAAAGTTTCCGGTATCTGGGGATTTTTATTTTTCTGACAGGTGTCTGGGAGATCACAGATTCAAGTATTCTGCAGATCGTCACGGGAAAAACAGCAGTAATCACTCTGTTTTCCTTTTTCTCTTTTATGATGATGCCCTGCTTTTTTGTCTGCTTTATGAAAACGATGATGACAGAAGGCAAAAAAGCCCTGTCAATATTGGAGTTTTTATATCTGACCAATGCCGTATTTACAAGCGGTTCCTATTTATTTCGTATTTTCAACCTGTATGAAACGCTGTCGATCCAGCATATTCTGATCGTCGTTTCTGTGATCACTGTGCTGTTTTATGGTATTCGAGAGGTGCGGCAGAAGGAAAACAGGAAAATCAGGAAGACGATCATAGGACTTGGATTTCTGGCTTTGTCCGGAATGATTTCTCTGGGTGTTTTTTATACGGGATTTTTCCGGTTATATCCGGTTTTTTACAGTACGGGACTTTTTATTTTTATCGGCTGCCTTGCCAGTACGGCAGTAGACGAACTCTATTACCATTTGGAAGCCAGTGCCAGTACCAAGGTATACCGGAGCCTTGCTTATACGGATGTGATGACGAGGATGAACAACCGATCAGCCTTTATTGAAGAGCAGGAAAGACGGGAGGTAAAGACAGGAGAAGGCTGTATTGTAATGGATATCAATAACCTGAAGCAGATCAATGATCAGTATGGACATCTGGAGGGAGACAGCCTGATCCGGGATGCGGCGGAATGTATTCGTCAAGTGTTTGAAGGAATTGGAATATGCTATCGCATGGGCGGAGATGAATTTGTCGTTATACTGGAAAATACGACGGAAGAAGATTTGAAAAAAAATATTCAGAACCTGGAGCGGCAGCTGGAATACAAAAACAGAGACAGAAAATTTCCGATTGTAATTGCCAGCGGTTATGAGATTGCAGGAGAGGAAGGGAGTTTGATGCGGGATCTTCTGGACGGCGCCGATGCAGGAATGTACCGTAAAAAACAGGCTATGAAGGAAAAACACCAAAAGATATAATATTGAAGAAACGCGGAAACAGTGGTATTATGGAAAGAAATCAGGCGGTCCGGATACAGCCGTGTGCCGACAAGACCAAAAGAAGAGAGGAACGAGTGATATGAATTTAAAAGGACGTAGTTTTTTGAAGTTAAGAGACTTTACTGCAGAGGAGATTTTATACCTGGTAGATCTTGCAGAGGAGCTGAAAGAAAAACGAAAAAAAGGAATCAAAGGACACAGCCTGCAGGGAAAGAATATTGCCCTGATCTTTGAAAAACCTTCTACAAGAACGAGATGTGCTTTTACTATCGGGGCGCAGGACGAGGGTGCAACTGCGACATATCTGGCAGGGTCCGAACTGCAGCTCGGCGAAAAGGAGAGTATTGAAGATACGGCGCGTGTTCTGGGACGTATGTTTGACGGAATTGAATACAGAGGATTTGACCACGAATTTGTAGAAGCTCTTGCACAGTACAGCGGCGTTCCGGTATGGAACGGTCTGACAGATCAGTGGCATCCCACACAGTGTCTGGCAACTCTGCTTACACTGAAGGAAAATTTCGGACATATTAAAGGACTGAAAATTGTTTATCTGGGAGACGGACGCAACAACGTGGCAAACAGCCTTCTGATGGGATGCAGTAAGGTTGGAGTGAATATTGCTATTGCAGCTCCAAAACGTCTGTGGCCGGATGCAGATCTTGTAGAGGAATGCAGAGGTTATGCAAAAGAGGCAGGTTCTGTAGTGGAAGTATCGGATGAACTGGATGTGGTAGAAGGAGCGGATATGCTCTATACGGACGTATGGTTCTCCATGGGCGAGGAGAAGAAAGAACAGGAGAGAACAAAGCTTGCCCTTCCGTATCAGGTAAATGCAGAGCTGATGAAGCGCACCGGCAAGGATACCACACTGTTCTCACACTGTCTGCCTGCAAATAAAGGAAAAGAAGTAACAGAGGACGTATTTGAAAGCGAGAAATCAGTTGTGTTTGACGAGGCGGAGAATCGTCTGCACACTATCAAGGCCATAATGGTTGCAACGCTTGGAGAATAATCACGAAATGAAAACAGAAATTTTATCCATGCTTCGGGCAGCAGATGGATATGTATCAGGGCAGCAGATCTGTGACAGGTTTCATGTGTCCAGAACTGCTGTCTGGAAAGTAATAGAACAGCTAAAAGAAGAAGGGTATGAAATAGAGGCAGTCCGCAGGAGAGGTTATCACCTGACCGGAAGTCCCGATGTGATGTCAAAAGCTGAAATTGAGAGCCGGATCGAGACAAAATGGGCAGGGCGGAATGTCTTTTATTATGAAGAAACAGATTCTACCAATACACGGGCAAAGGCCCTGGGAGAAGAAGGGGCGCCCCACGGCACTTTAGCGGCGGCGGATGCACAGAGTGCAGGGAAAGGGCGGCGCGGCAGAGGATGGGAGTCGGCGCCCGGAAAGGATATCTATATGAGTATCCTTTTAAAACCGCAGATCTCACCTGTGCAGGCGCCTATGCTGACATTGGTCATGGCTCTTAGCGCCGTAGAGGCGGTGAAGGAAGAGACCGGACTTGATGCCGGAATCAAATGGCCCAATGATCTTGTGATAAATAAGAAAAAAATATGCGGCATTTTGACGGAAATGAGTCTGGAAGAAGAACAGATCAGTTATGTGGTGATCGGAGTGGGGATTAATGTGAACCATGATGAGTTTCCGGAAGAATTGGCAGGGAGGGCTACTTCCCTGAAACTGGAATCCGGCAAAGAGTGGACCCGGGCTAAGCTTGTTGCACAGGTGATGGAAAAATTTGAAAAGAATTATGAGATCTTTCTGAAGGATGGGAGTCTTGCAGGGCTTAAAGAGCGCTACAACGGGCTTCTTTTAAATAAGGAAAGAGAAGTGCGCGTGCTCGATCCAAAGGGAGAGTATACGGCATTTGCTTTGGGGATCAATGAAAAAGGAGAGCTTCTTGTGGAGCGGGAGGACGGCAGACGCGAGGCTGTGTTTTCCGGGGAAGTCTCTGTACGAGGAATATATGGATATGTATAAGGATAAAATTGTGCTCTGCGGGGCAAATTCATATGAGGAAAAATATTATCTCAATCCGGACTTTGAACAGCTTCCGGATCATGTAAAGGATGAGCTGAAGATCATGTGTGTGCTCTATGTACATGATGTGGGAGGAATCCTGACACTGGCTTATGAGGAAGATGGAACGCTGTGTTTCGAGGTGTCTTCTGTAGAAGGAGACGCCATGTTTGATGAGATCGGAAGCCAGCTTAAGATCAAGCAGCTGCAAAGGGAAAAAGAAGAACTTCTGGAGGCTCTTCAGCTGTACTATCAGGTATTTTTCCTGGGACAGGAAGAACAGAAAAAGGGGGACTGACGAATGCTGCTTGTAATGGATGTAGGCAACACAAATATTACAATGGGGCTGTATCGGGAGAGCGAGCTTCTGGCAAAATTCCGAATGACAACAAAACAGCCGAGAACTTCAGATGAATATGGAATAGCGATCCGGGAAATGATCCGGAACCAGGGAGAAAATCCGGAAGAAGTAGACGACATTATCATTGCGTCTGTCGTGCCGGACATTATGCATTCTCTGGGCAGCTGCATTATTAAATATTTTAACCGGAAGCCGATCATCGTCTCTGCAGGGATCAAGACCGGAATCCGGGTGGCAACAGAAAATCCGCGCCAGACAGGACCGGATAAGATCGTGGATGCAGTGGCAGCCTATTATCTGTATGGAGGGCCGGTTATTGTCATTGATTTTGGTACAGCGACTACTTATGATCTGGTAGAGCCGGACGGTACATTTGCAGTGGGAGTCATTGCGCCGGGGATCCGCACATCAGCAAGAGCGCTGTGGGGAGATGCAGCCATGCTTCCGGAGATTGAAATACGGAAACCGGATACTATTCTGGCCAGAGAGACAGTGTCCAGTATGCAGGCCGGACTGGTGTACGGCTATATCGGTCAGACAGAATATATTATTGACCGGATGAAAAAGGAATCCGGATATCTGGATGCGAAAGTAGTGGCAACAGGAGGACTTGGAAACATCCTTGCGGCAGCAACGGAAAGTATTGATATCTATGATCCGATCCTGACTCTGGAAGGTCTGCGCCTTATATATGAAAGGAATCGTTTCCGGGGAAAGAAGAAGGAGCAGGAAACGGAAAGGACATCTGACAGATGAAAATAGGAAATCTTACAATCGAGCACCCGTATGTGCTGGCACCGATGGCAGGCGTAACAGACCTGCCATTCCGTTTGCTCTGCAAAGAGCAGGGTGCCGGCCTTTTATGTATGGAAATGGTAAGCGCAAAAGCGCTTCAGTATGAAAATCGTAATACCAGGGAACTTCTGAAGATCCATCCCGAAGAGTATCCGGTATCCCTCCAGTTGTTTGGCTCGGATCCTGATGTCATCAGCGAGCAGGCCAAAAAGATAGAAGAACTTCCTTTTCAGATTTTAGACATCAATATGGGGTGTCCGGTTCCTAAAGTAGTGAAAAATGGAGAAGGGTCTGCTTTGATGAAGCAGCCGGATCTGGTCTATGAGATCGTATCCAAAACGGTCAAAGCAATTCAGAAACCTGTGACGGTAAAAATCCGTAAAGGCTTTGACGATTCCAGTATAAATGCTGTGGAAATCGCAAAGATTATTGAGGAAGCCGGCGGGGCGGCAGTGGCGGTTCACGGAAGGACGAGAGAGCAGTATTATTCCGGGGAAGCGGACTGGGATATTATCCGGCAGGTCAAAGAAGCGGTTGGCATCCCTGTTATCGGTAATGGAGATGTGACTTCTGTAAAAAAAGCAATGGACATGATGAAACAGACCGGGTGCGACGGGGTGATGATTGCCCGGGGAGCACAGGGGAATCCATGGATCTTCCGGGAATTGAAGCACTACGATGAGACAGGAGACATTCTGCCCAGACCTTCCAATACAGAGATCAGGGATATGATGCTCCGGCATGCGGCGCTTCAGATCAAATATAAAGGAGAGTATCAGGGAATCCGTCAGATGCGCAGTCATGTGGCCTGGTATACCAAAGGGATGACGGGTTCTGCCAGGCTTCGGGAGGCCATCAATCAGGTGGAAAGTTATGAAGAATTAAAGGCACTTCTGGAGGCGAAAATCTATTGACATTATAAAGTCTGTTATGTATAATATTGAAATTGCGAAAGTAGATTTATATAAGGGAAAGGCCCTGACAGATATACAGAAATAAAGCAAGAAAGAGGAGAGGATAGTCATGGAAGAAAAGAAGAGAATTCTTACCTACACCGGTCTGAAGAAGCTGGAAGAAGAGCTGGAAAATCTGAAAGTCGTAAAGCGTAAAGAAGTTGCTGATAAAATTAAAGAAGCAAGAGAACAGGGAGACCTTTCAGAAAATGCAGAGTACGATGCAGCAAAAGATGAACAGCGCGACATCGAAGCACGGATCGAAGAGTTGGAGAAGATCCTGAAGAATGCGGAAGTCGTTGTGGAGGATGAAGTCAATCTTGATAAGATCAGCATTGGATGCATCGTTACCGTGTATGACGAAGAATTTGAAGAAGAGATAGAATTTAAGATTGTCGGATCTACAGAGGCCAACAGCCTGCAGGGAAAAATTTCCAATGAGTCACCGGTAGGAAGAGCCCTTCTTGGACATGAAGTCGGAGACAGCGTAAAAGTAGAGACGCAGGCAGGAGAACTGGAGTACAAAGTTTTGAAGATCGACCGTTCCCTCTAAAACAGGGCGGTATCTGATAATAAGGATAAAAGAGAAGAGGAGTGAAGATCAGTGTCTAATCAGCAGAAGAATGCCCAGGAACCAGATTTAAACCAGCTTAGAAAGGTACGCCGCGAGAAGCTGGCGGAGCTTCAGGCAAACGGAAAAGACCCCTATCAGGTTATGCGTTATGATGTGACATGCCATACATCTGATATTAAGGATCATTATGAGGAGATGGAAGGAAAGCACGTGACGGTTGCAGGCCGTGTGATGCAGAAACGTGTGATGGGAAAGGCATCCTTCTGTAATGTTCTTGATCAGAGCGGAAATATCCAGTGCTATGTTGCAAGAGATGGCATAGGAGAAGAAGAATACAAAGATTTCAAGAAGCTGGATATCGGTGATATTGTAGGTGTGGAAGGAGAAGTCTTTAAGACAAAGACAGGAGAGATTTCCATTCATGCCTCTGCAGTAAAGCTTCTGTCTAAGAGCCTGCAGATCCTTCCGGAGAAATTCCACGGACTGACAAACACAGATATGCGTTATCGTCAGAGATATGTGGATCTCATTATGAATCCGGAAGTGCGGGATACATTTATCAAACGTTCTCATATTATCAGTTCCATCCGGAGATACCTGGACGGACAGGGATTCCTTGAGGTAGAGACCCCTATGCTTGTAAGCAATGCCGGAGGAGCTGCAGCAAGACCCTTTGAGACACATTTTAATGCTCTGGGAGAGGACTTTAAACTCCGCATTTCTCTGGAGCTGTATCTGAAACGTCTGATCGTCGGCGGGCTGGAAAGAGTGTATGAGATCGGGCGTGTATTCAGAAATGAAGGTCTGGATACAAGGCACAACCCGGAATTTACTCTGATGGAGCTGTATCAGGCATATACAGATTACAACGGAATGATGGATCTGACAGAGAATCTTTACCGTCATGTAGCGCAGGAAGTTCTGGGAACTACTAAAATCGTATACAACGGCGTAGAAATGGATCTTGGAAAGCCGTTTGAGCGTATCACTATGGTAGATGCAGTGAAGAAATATGCCGGTGTGGACTGGAACGAGGTAGAGACAACTGAGGATGCCAAGAAACTTGCGGACGAGCATCACGTAGAATACGAGGCGCATCACAAGAAGGGCGATATCTTAAGCCTCTTCTTTGAAGAGTTTGCAGAGGAACACCTGATCCAGCCTACTTTTGTTACAGATCATCCGATTGAGATTTCTCCGCTTACAAAGAAAAAACCGGAAAATCCGGAATATGTAGAGCGGTTTGAGTTCTTTATGAACGGCTGGGAAATGGCGAACGCTTACTCCGAGCTGAACGATCCTATTGATCAGAAAGAACGGTTCAAAGCACAGGAAGAGCTGCTTGCTATGGGCGATGAGGAGGCAAACACGACAGATGAAGACTTCCTCAATGCTCTGGAGATCGGTATGCCGCCGACAGGAGGAATCGGCTTTGGTATTGACAGAATGTGTATGCTTCTGACAGATTCTGCGGCAATCCGTGACGTGCTTTTGTTCCCCACAATGAAGTCACAGGGAGCGGCAAAGAATGCTGCGAACAATGAAAGTCAGGCGGCGCCGGCAGCTGCAAAGGCAGAAAAACCGGCAGCGAAGATCGACTTTTCCAACGTGAAGATCGAGCCCCTCTTTGAAGAGATGGTAGATTTTGAGACATTTGCAAAATCCGATTACCGTGCTGTGAAGATCCTGGCATGTGAGGCTGTGCCCAAGAGCAAAAAGCTTTTGAAATTTACTCTGGATGACGGCGTTCGCAAGGACCGCGTGATCTTAAGCGGTATTCACGAGTATTACGAGCCGGAAGAACTGGTTGGAAAGACAGCGATTGCTATCGTAAACCTGCCGCCGAGAAAGATGATGGGAATTGACTCTGAGGGTATGCTGATCTCAGCAGTACATGAGGAGGACGGCCATGAAGGACTGAATCTTCTGATGGTGGATGACAGGATCCCGGCAGGAGCGAAGCTCTACTAGAAAATATTTGAATAAATATCGGATCAAATGGAATCCCTCTTTTTGCCTTTGGCTGAAAGAGGGATTTTCTGAAAAAGAAATGAAATAAGGAGAGATAAGTATGAAACGTTACATGAACATGGCTTTGTTGTATGCTGTTTTGGCAATGGTTGGAGGAGTGTTTTATCGGGAGTTTACCAAGATAAACGGATTTACTGTTAAAACGACGCTTGCAGTGGTACATACCCATTATTTCCTTCTCGGTGTGGTATTCTTCCTTTTGCTAGTGATTGTGCCATTTTAGACTGCTATGGAAAGTTGCTTTTAGATACCTGTAAAAATGGATTTGATGAAGCAACAAAGCAGAAAATACACGGCTATCTGCAAGAGTCGGAATCAGAGGCAGAGAAGAAGAATCTGAAAATAAGGCTGGAACATTATCAGAAATTTTATGAGAATGGAACGTATGAACAGAGCTGGAAATCCGGAACAGAAGCTAATTATGATATGGTAGATGGACAGGTAAATAACCAGAGCAGAAAGACGGCGGAGAATATTCCTGAGAAACTAAAGAAAATCAGTCTAAAAGACTGCGACAGAAACAGATAGCAATTGCCGTAAGATCAGGGAAACCTATGCCGAAATATTTGGATTGGCAGATAGAGAGAAATGGAAAATAAAAGTGTTTTTTCTGAAATGGATAATAAAGCTTGGGATAATATATCCTAGGCTTTCTTTTTATGCTGAAAAAGCGTAATGTATGAAATTAATAGTAGAATCAATTTTGGATTGATATTCTGGTGATAATGGGCTGAAAAGCATAGCAGCTATTTATATGCTGATTTTGTATGAAAAGCTAGATAAAAGTGAGCATCTATAGTCAATCACAGAAAGAGGGAGTATAATCGAGATATGAAAATAAGATTGCTTATGGGACAGTAAAAGACTGAAGATACGGGAACTTTAGGATGAATGCCGTTTAAATAACAGATATTATATTTGTGTGCTCTTTTTTGGTACGGTTTGTTTGAAAAGAATAGTAAACGGAGGATTGTGTTATGTGTAAAAAGGAAAATGAAAATGTTACTGTGGGAGTTTGCGATGAATTAGCTGTTGAAAAATCAAGTAGTGCTGATTCATATATTACTGAGTACATTCAAATTGATGAATTGCTTTCTGATAATGTTGAAATGTCTGCTTCGTATAGTATAGGCATTATTATTGTGTTTGGGAAAAAGAAAGCGTTTATATCAGATATTTATTTTGATAAAAAATATTTCTCCAATCTTGAAATAAATTCTAAAAAAAATATTATGTTTTCGACAAAATACGCAACAATAATCCCCGAAGATATAAAAATACAAACATTTGAAAATGTATATCTAGTACGGTTTGTATTGGGAGGTAAAGAAATAAATGAAAAAACAGGATTTGAACAGCTTACAATCAATCATCAGTATCCTATAGAGATACTTCGTACTTATTCCAAAAAGCAATGTGTAATGATGAAAGTATCAGAGAAAAATGTTTGTATAAAAACACTTAAGGAAGTTCCAAAGGATAAGTTGACTGATGAATTAAGGGAAGCAGTTGAGGAAGAATTGATTCGTGAGATACAAACAGATGCTATTTTTTTCCCTTCATCATTTCCTAAATTGTTGAAAAAAGTTGGAATAGAAAACTATAGAAGATATGCTGATAGTATAGAAGAATTTGTGAATTTATATTTGACTCCGAAGTTTTGCTTTCGCAAAAACATTGTAATTGGAGGAGTAAGGTATCCTAGCATTATTTTACTAGATAACGGGCGGGATACGGATGAAGTTTTATTGGAACTGGTTTCTTCTAAGAAGATTAGCAATATCACATTGGATTCAGAAATTAAAGAAAAAATACAGAGGGAATTGTTAGATTTTTTGGATGAAAATGGTGTAATATATGCTGCAAATTTTCCTAAAGTGTTACAGAAGATGGGAGTTGCCGATTACAAGAAATATGCAAGTACAGTCGCAGGATTTGTAAAGAATTTCCTAGCTCCTAAATTTCGTTTTGAAAAAAATTATATTATCAATGGGAAAAAACACACAGGTGTAATTTTGATAAACAATGAATCCGGAAATACTGATTCAAATTTTAAAACAATATTGGAGAATATACGCAAAAAAATAGAGGTGACTTTAGCAAAAAACATGTTTATTCAAGCATCCTTGTTCCCGGATATTACAAAAACATGTGGTATGATTAATTTTAGAGATTACGCAGGAAGTGTGGAACTATTTATAAATACCTATTTGCCAGAGTATGAACTTAAAAAAAATGTTATTATCAGTGGTACGAAATATCCTGGATTAATAATTCGCCGTGGAGGTGAAATAGTAATAGATTATGAAAATGAGAATGGGGAAGTTAATAAGGAAAACGATAGCTCTACTGTAAATTACTACTTATTAGATCAATTATATGACGAGGGAAAGTATTATGAATATCTTTCGTCTGAAAGTATGGAAAAAATTAATTTTTGTGAATTGCCAATAGACTACATGGAGAAAACATTGTTTTGTGCTACACAATTATTATATCCAGATAAAAAAAATACTATTGTGCTTACCCCTTTTCATAAGGAACTCTTTAAGATAACCACATCACCTGAATTTGCGAAGAAATGGAAAGGTGATTCAGGATTTTCAAGTGAAATGATAGAACAATGTGTTGATACTATGCTATTTTCCATCGAACTTCCTGTTGGAAATGCTATTGTTGTAGAAATGCTCAATAACATTGGATATTCTAGAACTCGTAATGATAATTATGCAGGATTAACTAAACGATTTTCTTTATGCTATAATAATCTGACACCGCAGTTGTTTTTTATTAGGAGTTGTATTCATAAGGGTCAACCTGCTGTTGAAAAGGCTATTAGTGAATACATACAAATGGGAAAAGAGGCGTTGCAGTTAACCCATATTCCATTGGAAAACAAGAAAAACCTCTTGTGTTCTTTTACTAATTTTTTAGTAGCTGTAGATAAATATATTTTTAAACTTGTTAATTTACCGGGACTTATGAAAACCAACATTATGTCGGTATATATCGATGCTGGAGAATTGAAAGAACTTTTGAAAGTCACTGTTCTTTTGGAAGAAGATGAAGAGTCGGTGAATAACAAATTAATTAAATTATATTTCAGTTATGAAACATGTTGCGAAGAAGAAATTATTGAGTTGCTTGATAAAAAGGTAAGTTTACAACTCTTTCAGAAGATTATCTCCCTAATTTGGGAAAAGTTTGCAAATGAGAAAGAATTGCCTATTCAAATGCTTAATATTCTCTGCTGGGTATGTTTGAATGATAACGCTACGTCAATAGATGAAATATTACGTTTTCATATTATTAATAATAAATTCACCAAATTGCATAAGCAAAAACAATTACTAAATTCGTTAGAGATTATTTATTCATTGACACAAGAAGATATATCAATGTATGTACTGTTATCCTATATTACGACTATTGTTGCTCCAAATATGGATGAAGCTAGAATTTCTGAGGATAATTTCATAGCTATATCTAAGTGGAAGGAATACTCAAAAACAGTGGTTGATAAGATTTTCAGTGAATATGATAAGATTACTATTGAAAGAGAAAAAGACTTTGTTCAGTTGTTTAAAATTTTTAAATTAGATATTACGAATCAATTGAAGTTACAGAAACATTATGCTGAATGGTATTTGAACAAATTGACGCTAACAGAATATAATGTAAACGAGATTAGGAAACTTCTTGATAATCTGTTTATGAAAAGAGCATATGAAGCATTCTCTGATGTTTATTTATTAGTTGAGAATATGTTCATCAATGAAGAAAGTTCAGAAATTATAATTCATGAATATATTTTATCATTAGTTGAACTTCAACGATATGTGGAGGCGATAACATATATCCAACAGAGTAATCGTATTACAAAAAATTTAAAAGAACAGTTATTGATTAATGTTATTATTGAAAACTTTAGAAATAATGGGATAAGTGCAAAAGCATTTGTTATTTTTGGGGATTCGTTTTCTATAGATTATGCAATTGAGTTATTGTTGGATAATATTCTGACAAATCGTTATTACATCATTACTGGTTTAATAGCATTATATTGTAATCAGCAAGAATATATGAAGGTGTTATATCTATATCACATTTTTCAGTCAAAAACTGAAAATGGATTTACTCGTTTGTATGCTCAGATTCGTAAGAAAATTAAGGATATAAATGGAAAATTAAGTAATCACTATGATGTTATAGAGTTGGCATTTTCAACATTATATTATGATGAATTAATGGATTTCCTCAAATGGACACAATTAATCAAAATTCCTAATTTCAAAGGATATAGGCCTACACATGCTTTTGCATTTTTTTATAATAAAATTGTAGAAAATCCAACGGATGAAAAAACATGGACTTTGTTTTTAAGTCATTTATCAAAGCGTGTAGATATCAACGCATGGGCAATTGTGGTCTGTGAAACAGTTTTATCAAAAAAAATTGGGTATAGTGGAAACTTAAATTCAAAATTTGCAATAAGAAATATTATTAATTTAACAAATCCACAAGAGTTGCCGTTTAACTTTTTGCCATATGTTTATGTATATTTACGTAGTACTAATGATCTGGAGATAGCTAGGGACGTTGGTTTGTTGCTGAAAAAGAAAGGTGCAACAGAACATTTAATTCAAGAGAATATTTGGAATCAAAGATATGCAAAAGTTATGGCAGAATTTAAAGGATTTTGCATTGAGCAATATAATAAGACAGGAGATGTATCTTATTATATTATGATAGAAGCATTGGGGAGAGATTTAGAAATATCTGATTTGAAAAGCTTGGTTCGTATTTCCGGAGATAAAGCATATGTATATAGACAAATATGTCATAATTATTTGATCTCAAAAAATACTGCTCAAACGATGGAATTATTAAATAGTTCAGAATGGAATGATATGACTTCTAGGGATTCTGCCGTATTAAGTATTCTAAAAAAGGTATATACAGATAACGATGAGTTAATGTCATTAGAGCCTTTGCTTTGGGATGAAAGAAGTGTGGACAGATTTAAATATGATTGTGCGAAAATATTAAGTACATATCCGGAAAAAGATCAATTGTTTGCATTCGACAGTTCTTGTACTAATTTAAAATATAAGTTATTGGTGTACTCGTATATATTCAGCGTCTTATATGATGAAGATATTTATGATCGGTATGAAATGGAATATAAAGAGATATGTCAAGATGCACAATTATATAAAACCTATTTGAGATTTTTGACAAGTTCGTTCTATGCCCAACTTGATTGGAATGTAGGATACTATTTCTTTTATAAAAAGTGGAGATATCTAAAATTATTCTTAGCCGGTGTTCTATATTCTAAGGAAAATTTTGACGATGGATTAATTGTATCTATCATGGAAAGAAAAGGGCATTACAATGATGTGTATAATGAAGCTTACATACCATTTGTTAAAAATGTTAAAGATTTTATGGCATTTACCGATATTGAAGTCCAGGATAAAGAATACTTTCTATTCGCCTTAATGGAGGGGAAGCTGGGTACATTTTTGAAAGAGAAAATTGGTATTCTAAAACAGTTCTCTGAAGATGAAAAAGAGGTGACTCGAAAGTTAATTGAACAAATTGATTATAGAGAAGCCAATCGGTCCTTATATTTTTTGGTAAAGGAAGATATTGAAAGACACAATTATTCAAGTGCAATTAGTGTAGCCAAAGCGGTTTCACAGTACGCTTATGATACAATTACGGCATTAATGGAAGATCTTAGTCTATCAGAAATAAGTCCATTGTTTGATGATATCGCATCGCAAGAAAAACCGAGCGAGGTTGTAAAAATGGTATTAGAACTTGATACGCAAGTATTTAATAGACATGCAGCTGTTTTAATTCCTCTTATGTGTTCGCGACAATTTACATCACAAATATATGGAAATATACGACGTACAATTATACAACATAGTAAAACAGCTCCGCTTGTTCAATTGGGAAAATTAACAGAATATTTATCACGCTTTAACCATCAAGAAGCAATGGCAATTTTTAATTATATGTCCGCATTAAGAGCATGTATAGAGGAGGATCGAAACAATGCTAATGAGATCGCAACAAGTTGCGATATAAAGCAAGGAATTCCTATAGTATGGAAACAAGAAGCAGATAATATTATTAGTTATGCATTAGGTAATGTACAAAAATTCAGGCCGGATCGAACCGTCCTTGATAGTAGTCAGGGAGCTTCAGCTGAAAAAAGAGATTTTTCTTTTATCAAGAAGTTGAAGGAAATGTTTGAGGTTGAGGACAAAATTCTTTCCTCAGAGAATGCACAGATGCTTGCTGAAAAATACACGAATACATCTCTAACTTTAGAAGAAAGGCTTCAAGCAGCGGTAGAATTATTATGTAACTATCCCCAAATTAACGGGGAAAGAAATGATGGTACTAAGTTGCCTGCAAAAAATAGTTTGGTTCTGATGATTGGTTTGGATGCTATTTCTCCTGAAATAAGTCTTACGATTGAAGATCAACTGGAAATACTCAGTAATCTTTATAGTAACCGGACTTTATTTTCCGAGCGGGGTGATTCTGCCAATTTAGTAAAATTAAATGAATGTTATGCTCAGTGTTTGAAGCGAAACATTTCTTTACAAGGATGGATTAATTATGCATCTGTAATTAGTGAATTTTTAAAGGATAATCATACAGGAACTGATTTTGAAGAATTAAGAAATAGAATTTTACGACCAGCGGAAGCTTTACTTGACAGGAAAGTATCTTATGAAGAACGTTATGCAGGGTTTCGTAAATTAAAGACGATGTCACAAGACTTCGAAGAGTCTGTTTATACTCGAAATGTGTTCGATTCAATTCAAACTGAGTGCAATAAGATAGAGGAAGGCGTCCAATTAAAGATAGATATTGTTAATTATAAGGATAAAATAACAGACGGTTATGTGTATTTTCTAATTGAAAATGTTGGAAAATGTACAGTAGATTTTCAGACAAAAGCTATTGAGGTGATATTAAAACAAGATAATCATCTTGGAAAGAAAATAGAAATTAATAATATATGTAATTTGCAGAGCGGATTTATTACGGGTGGAAAGGAACAATTAATTTTAAATGGATCGGAAAAATCGTTAAACGTAAACATATCGATTATCAAAAAGGATAAAAGAGATAATTGGGATATTATCTGCTCAGCTGATAAGCCGCTGACAATTACAAACCCAGATAAGCGAATAGTTGTCAAAACACAGAATCGATATGAAGTAAAAAAGGCAGTAACTGATTCGGAAATGCTTTTTGGGAGGCAGGATCGGCAGGAAGTTTTAAGTGATACTATTCCAACTGGTATTACGGTAATATATGGTCCATCTAGAATAGGAAAGACTTCTCTTATGAACTGGATTATGAATGATCTGGTTAAATCAAGAGGAAATGTTATGAGCATTATCTATGGTGGAGAAGGAGTCAGGGATGAAGAAAAGTATTATGAAAATAATTTTATTTCCCCATATTATCCAGTTCCTTATGATGATAATGAAAAAATCTCGGAATATTTGCTGGTTAGCACTATAATTAAGAGTTTTACAGGAATAAGAAGATTAAGAAAGCCTGAGAAAAAAATGATTTCAGAGGAGGTTCTTCATAGAATTGTTCAAGTGTTGTCTGATGATAGTTTATCTATAATTGACCGGTATGATGAAATGAATGAGTTACTTGTTGCTCAGGAGATCGAATTATGGATTTTACTTGATGAATTCCAACAAGTAGTAGAAAGATGGAAAAAAGTGGATTTATCTTGTGAATTTGTCAAGATATGTAAGATGCTTTCGTATGATAGCCAGAATATGAACATAAAATTGATTGTTTGTGGATCCGACGATTTACTTCGACATATGATTCTTGAAGATAAATCTGTCTGGAGACAGGCATTTCCTTCGGATGCTCGAGTTGCGGTGGAACCGCTTCAAGAAAAGCCATTTATGAATATGATAAAGAACAGTAAAAACATTAGAGGAACAAACTTAATTTATTCAGATTCAGCACTGCAAGCATTATATGCTTATACGGGTGGAGTTGCACTGTATGGGAAAGAAATCTGTAATGTTATTATAGAGGACATTATAGCAAATCCAGACAAATATGCGAAACGAAAGGTTATATATGCTTCTGATGTAGCAGAGGCAACTCAGCGACTTATTGAACAACAAGAATCAAAATTAGCGGAACGATCAAGAATTCGCGAGATTTATGAGGCAGTGACAAAAAATTTAAGACGGGATTCAGACATGCAGTATCTTTGGTACATAGCGCAGTGGTTACATACGAATACTCATCAAGATGGTTTCTCGGTAGATGAGTTTTCAAAGAAGGGAATTCTTCGAGATGAAAAAGAGATGCATGATTCTCTAGAAATTGCAGTTGCAAGAGGTATTTTGAGGGAAAAAGATTCTAAAAAAGATGGTCATATACGTTATGTTTTTAGGACTATTTTCTATTATTTTGCATTTCTTGGAAGCGCAGATGATAATTTTGATGAAAAGAAAATTTACCAAGAGGAGCAAGTAAGTCAACAATCCGAATTTGACAATAAAGAAGGATTATCCGTTGACCAAAAATTATTGGTTTATTTTTCTAAACAAAATGCTTTGAGGCAAGCTCAATTGTTGGGTGGTCTGTTGCCGATAATTCATGATGACGCCAAAGCAAATATACGAAAAATTGTTGGTGATTGGTTCGGTGGTGATAAGTACCATAATGAGGTGCATATTAATGTTCAAAATATTACTAATACTTTGAGACAAATTGTATTGAATAATCCAGTTCCTTTACAGAATGGGAAATTGCTTCCTTCTTTGGAGGAGTATATTCCAGAATGTATTTCGGAAGAAAACCAAAAGAGAATAAATGATTTACGCGCTGAAATTGATGAGTTATCAGATGACCCCGATGCACAATCGGAGATTCGAGAAAAAGAGCAAGAATTGGAAGAACTTATGCTTCCGGCGGAAAAAGAATATACAAATGATTGTAGTAAGGCTGTTCTTGATGTTGCTTTAGAAGAAGACATTTCAGATATTCAGGATAATTACAGTATTATCAATTTGACAAAAGAAATGGTATTATCGATAAAAGAATGTCTTCCGGAAAAATTTCATTTACAATATGAGTTTACAATATTGTTACATAAATTATTATATAAGTATAAAGAAGATAATGGAAAAGAGATTGATTTTTGTCCTGTAGCATTAATGTATTGTAAACTAATAGAAGGGTTGTTAAAAGAGTATCATGCCCGGATTTATTCTCTTCGATTATCAGATAAGGCAAAAAATCCGATTACTATTGGAGATAAGAGATACTTTTGGAACGAATTTTTAGATGATAATGGAGAATTTGACTCGGAAAAATTTAGAAGGCTTAATTCGACAATGGGTAATTTTACATTTCATATTGGATATTTTAATGACAAATCTGATCTTAGCAAAGGGATTGGAAGAAAAAAACCTAATATTAGACTTTTATCTACCCCTGTAGGCAATCAGAACCCAGAAGAAGAACTTAAAAAACAGTGGGAAGAACATACGGATGCAATAATGTATATTTATTTTTATCGAAATAATCTTGCCCATAATCTCGACCCTATAACAAGTAAAGAAATGGATGAGATCACAAAAATATTGTTTAATCAAGGAGAATTCGAACGTATTATCAACTTAGGTCGTTGATTCATAAATGTATACTGGTGATATACAATATTAGCTGGATATTAGCTGGTATATGTGTCGAATCTTGAAAAATTGTGAGTGATATGTTACCATTTAGGTACAACTAAACAGGGTTCTATCATACAATCTTACGGATGCTTTTATTTTTTATCTCGTGATTCAATGGATATGCGGGAACTACAAAAGTCAAGGAGAAAGAAAGTATGATGAAAACTACAAAAAAACAGAAGGTAGAAGTAACCCGTAAAATAGTTGGAGAGCGCCTCGGAAAACTGCGATGTGTTAACAATCTCACCCAAGAAAGGCTTGCAGAGATCATGGATGTAAGTCGTTTGACGATTTACAAGTGGGAAAGCGGTAAAAACTGGCCCACACCACCACATTTTGCCAAGCTTGCCGAGCTATATGAGTGCTCGATGGATTATCTGGTCCTCGGAATCGAAGATCGTGGACGCGATAACGAAGAGGACCAGATAGGTCTTTCACTGTTAAACAGAATATCGAATATTATTAAAGGGTATGTGCTTTATGCACATACCCTTTTTGTATACTCATGGTTAATGTCCATATTATAAAGGCTATAGTAAAATTTGAACATAAACAAAAGCGAGGAGGAATTATCATGAAGAACAAGATTACTATAAAAAAAAGCAACAATTATATTCATTTCTATTTACATTGCGATACGGGACAAGCATATCTATTCAGCGAAAAATATCATAAAGGGGTGTATGACTACTTTCGTAACGGTCGCTCAGAAACTGAATTGCGAAAATATCACAGTTATAATAGCAATCCCAGACGCGATCACACAATTGCCAAGTGCTTGATGAAATCATATAGGCGTTCTGCATTGGAAGAACTTGGAGCGGCGTAAAAGGGGGGGAAGCATTATGAGTAAGAAAAATGTAAATTTTGTAACAGATATTGTTGGAAAGAATGAAAAGATTTTTCCTAAGGAACTTAAACCTCACGGTCTTGCTACACCTAAATTTTTTGTTGGTTGTTTTGGTTTTTTTGATGCAAATATTTGGCGAGATGTATGTATAGATGATGAAACGGGAGGTGTTAGATCAAAATACACTGCACGGCAGATGGCGAACTATAAGAGTTATTGCAAACGAATGGTTGGAGTATTAGGAAATTATCTAGCACCTGCGAGGATCAAAGCAGAACAGCTCATTAAAGAAGATATGAGACTCTGTGATGAGATAAAAAAATGTATATGCAGTGATGATGCTACAGCGAGAGAGCGCGAAGCTACTGGGAAGAAATTAAATACACTATATCAGAACCACACGGAAATTCTTAGTAAGTTGATTGAACTTGAAAAATCAATAAAAACGTGTGAATACACTCTAAAGAAGGAACTTGAAGCCGTAGCAGAGGAGTTTAAGACACGTTTTGCCACTTATAGTCATGGTATGCGTCTTAAGGCTGTATCTGTGGAGCAGTTTCCAGAAATGTCTTATTCTAATGTATTAGATGATTATAAACAGACATATGGAAATGACGATGTAATGTTAACAAATTACATAAAGGAGGGTAAGAAGTATGTTTAAGAAGAAAAGAAGTTCTACAAAATTGTTGCAGGAGGAATTTGTTGACACACAGCTTCCCGTTTTATCAAATTCCATTGGTTATATAGCTCATGGCTATAAATATAATGATCCAGAGTATACAGAAAATCTTTGTAAAAAAACAATGAAGACTTTTGAACCTTTGGTGAAGTCTATGGATAAACACAACTCTGGGACAGAGGCATATGGCTACATTGATGCTGAGATTTTGAATCCCATCAAAGCTGATTTTGAGAATGACTGTGCTTGGGCCGATTATCAGAGTACTCGTATTCAGAATGTAACAAATACTCGTCTTGGTAAAGTAGAACGTGTTATTGAGAAGCTTAAAACAAGATTGGAGAAGATAGAAGAAGAGCTCGAACCTCTGAAGGAATATAAGGCACATAACGAAATACAGGTGTTCGGTAAACATAAACATATTTCTATGGGCTTTCTTATTAACATTTTTGCAATTGTCTCGGACGTCCTCGTTACATTTCCTTATCTTCAAAGTATTGTGACGATGGGAGGATTGTTTCTTTTCGTAAGTGTTCTTGCAATGGCGATTACGTCAAATTGTAGTATGTCAGCTCTTGGAAATATTTGGTCAACGACTGATGAATCCTTTATGAGCAAAAGAACCCGTATTATTTTGTCAGTTTCGTATCTGTTGGCATTTGGTTTGAGTGTTGTTGCTGGCCCAATGATTAAATTTGGCTCTATGGATCAACAGTTTGGCACAATTTCTGCGTCGGGCCAGTTTATTGCGAGAGAAGGCGGTTACACGATGGCGGAGTACGGTATCACCTTGATTACTTCGTTTCTGACTGCATTTACTGGCTTGTTATGCTTCCATTTTAACCATAACCGCAATAGAGACAAAGTGTTGGAAAAAAGGAAGTTAGAGAAAGAGAAATCTATCCTCGAACTTGACTTAGAGAATGCCCTAACGGAGAGAGAGGCGATTTTAGGTGAACATCAAGCAGCTATGAGACTTGATCAAGAAAAACGTAAGGCGGCTATAAACCAAATATCTATACTTCCAGAAAAGTTAAAGGCACAGTTCACACGTACTTGGGCCGAGACTATCGGAACAGCTGAAACAGTCGAAAAGGCAGCAAAAACAGTAGAAAATATGCTGGAAGAAAGTGAATCTTCTGGTGCCCATCGAGAAGATAAGAGAGATAACATTAACAAAATTCACAAAATGGCGGTTTAGGAGGAGATAAGATGAAGAAGATTGCAAAAAGAATCACAGTATTGGGAATCGTGATGATGCTTACTTTGGCATGTGTAGGATGTGGCAAAGATCCAGAAGTGATCGAAGCATCAAATGTGAGTGTTATCGTTGGGAACTGTAATAATAATCCTGTTATGGATTGCAGTATTGATGAATTGGCATATCTTATGAAAGCAGCAGGTAGTCCCTATACTATTATTGGCGCTGATGGAAAGCCATCTCTTATTTATGAGGGAGTAGTGCCATCATTTGAGGATAAGGGATACACACAGGCTATGCTTACGAGAATTCAAAATTCGATGCAAGCTGACCTAGAGAGTAAGATTAAGGAAGCTACTCCATCTGCACCTGAAACGGACATGGCTGCAGCATTGACTTTAGGGATAAGAGCTATCAGAGCAAGAGAAACCGATGATTTGTCGAATACACTTGTGATCTGCCATACGGGAATTAGCACGATAGGCGAAATTAATATGATTGATTGCCCAATTTCGACAATGGATATTGAGCAAAGTGTTGCAACTCTTGTAGATAAATTAAATTTAGACATGTCAGGGATTCGAGTAGTATTTTACTATCTTTCTGACGTCCGGGGAGACCAGACAGAACTATCTTCAGAGGAAGCGGAAAAGTTAAAGACTTTCTATGATGAGCTATTTAAAGGATTGGGAGCTGAATCTGTTACATTTAAGAAGCGACTTGCATTGGATGAAACCTATAATTTTCCAGATCAGCCAGTATCATGCATGCCGACAGAGGGAGTGACCTCTCAACTTGTAAAAGTTGTTTCAGCAGAAAATGTGTCTGATGAAGATGAGGTGGATTCTATTTTCAATGAAGGTGAAGGAATTACCTTTAACGAGAAACAGATTGCATTCCAACCAGGTACAGCAGAATTTCTGGATAAAAATGCAGCAAAAGAAGCACTTTCATATGTGATTGAGTTTATGTCCAAGAATAAGGAGTTTGAATTGCTTATTTGTGGAGGATGTGCCGGCGATGAGGGCATAGATGTGGAAAGTAACTATGTGGGACCTCTGAGTGAAGAAAGAGGAGAGGCAGTTAAGTCCATTATTTGTGATGAATTGGGAAGTGACGGTGCGAACATAACCGTAAAAGGGCTTGGATCTTCGGGACCTTTTCACCAGGCAGGCAGGGGACTTGGCGAGGATGGTTCTGTTAACAGAACTGTAACTTTCCTTTCAAGTGATAGTGATCAGGGCAAGCAAATTCTTGCAGAATATTAGGAGGTATTAGTATGAGAAAAGGAACTAGTTTATTAAAAATAGTGCTTTTTCTGGGTCTGGTTTTAGCAATTATTCAGAAGATTACTGGCTCATCGGCATTTACATCAAGTGTGCTTGAAATATTTCAAGCAATAATTGTCACAGCAATGCCAGCAGTAATTATGATTGCCGGTATTTATATACTAATACGATGTTTGTTTCGATAGTAAGAGGAATAGTTATGACAAGAGAAGAATATGAAGCTTTGAGAGAGAGAACTCTTGCAGAACATAATTTGAATACAGTGGGCGTTTCAAAAATGTCAGAAGCAGAAATTTTGGAACAGTTCCAGGCTTTGTCGGATAAAATTGCTGTTCAAAATCATATGATTCCTGCAGAAGTTCTTTCTCAACAGCTTGAGGCAAACGAATATGGCTACCAACAGGGTAACACAATAGTTTTAAATTCCGATTTAATTAAACCGGATACGCTTAAAGAACCCAACAATTTACGAGAGATGAATGATACAGTATTTCATGAAAATTCCCATTTAAGAGATTTTCAAGCTTCATTTTTGAGTGAAGTAAGACAAGGTATGACACCGGAAGAGTTAGCAAGTTTGGAAGAACGGCTTTCGGAAGTAGAAACAGATTCTTGGGAGTCCTATTATAATCATCCTGGAGAAATTGCGGCACGAGAGGCAGGTCGCATAGGAACCGAGAAAATGGCTCATGACCAACAGCTGATAGCTGATGTAGATTCGGCAGTGAACGGTGGTCGTAATCAGATTCTTGCAACTTTTGATTTTGCGGTAGCGAATGGTAAAGTTATATATGAAGATACATTTGAAATGTCCAATGTTTTGGAAGCACAGACAATGGATACTTCCAGTATGCAGACATTAGAAGAAAATGATGCGATGATAGGAGTGGATGAAAATTCAGTGGATATAGATACAATGAGTGCAATGGATGATTACAGCTTTTCTTCGGATGAAGATGATGCATAGGAGGAATAAAAATGTATTTTGAGAGGGATGTTGAAAAAAAGATAATTCCATCTTGGTCCGTTGGCGGCGGTATTCCAGCTTATATACTGCCTGGATATAAACCTATAGGAATTCCGATTCAAAAAACAAACTATTTTATTACCGGAGGAATTGGTACAGGAAAAACAGAATTTGTCAAAAAGATAGTTAGATATCGCTTAGAAGAAGAACCGGATCTTCGGTTAGTGATTCTTCAGATAAAACCACATGATTTTGATGAAGTTATAGGGAATAGGGGACTGTTTATTTGTCAGAATTCTAATGGATATCCTAAAGAGCGAGTGTTCAGATGGAATGCTATGAAGGAATTTCGTTCTGCAGGGGAAGAAAATTACTTCCAGAGTATACAGGAATTTACTTCAATTGCTGCTTCGGAGTTCCACAAAAGTGCAGGAGCAAATCTTTACTTTGTGGATACAGCTGAAGAAACAGTAGATCGATATTTTTGGGCATTACTTCATTCAACAAGTGAAAACATTACTAATGATAGAACTTTTGGTTTCCTTGAGAATGAAGAACCAGAAAAGATTTTGAGGATAATTGCAAATTATCCACCTAACCATAATTTTCTTAAGATAAACTTCGATTATGATTCCCAAAACCAGAATGCGTATAAGTTGACTAAACGTGCTCATGACATTTTTATTTTTATTTCAAAGATTGCGAGAGGGGTAAGAGGATTTTTCACAGAACCAGGGGAAGATTCCATTTGGGATTTCCTTCATAGTAGCGGGAAAAATGATGTTACTCGGATTTGCATTTGTCACGAAGAAGGAAGTAAGTCCTCCTATATAATGGAGCAGTTCTTTTTGAAAAAAATAACAAATTTGATGCTTGGAAGTGAGACATCTATAAGTGGGGATTTACTGATGGTGTTGGACGAAGTAGACAAGACTCGTGCCAGAGAGTTCCCGTTGGCAAAACTTGCGACATTAGGACGGGATGTGAATGGAAAAAGAACCCAATTATTGCTGTCTACTCAAAGTTTTGAATGTCTGTTTACCGTAGCAGAAGAAGAAAACGAACACGATATTCGATCTTTATTAGCTGGTTTTCCGGTAATAGCCAGTTTTAATCCGGGTATGGATGCTACAACACGGGATCTCTTAAAGGCTGCCTACGGAAATCATCTTGTTCAGAAAATAATAACACCGATATCGAGGTATGATCGTCCGATAGTGGAAATGACAGAAGAACCTTGGGTAAAAGATCAGGATTTTGCTAGCTTATCAGTTGGTCAAATGTATATAAAAATACAATCGGAGCACCCCTACCGAGTTCAGATTAGAGAATAGGAGGGTCACGGGAATGAATTATTTATCTTATATTGAACATGCAATAAGACAAACAAAAAGACCAATACAGTTTCTTGTCTCAGGAGAAACACAGGCTCAAGAGGTGTTATTGAAACAGATTATTCGTAAGGCATACTCAGAAAATCATACATTGCTGGTTATAGATGATACAAAAGATTCTATTGGTGTAGTAGAAAAGTTAACGTCTGAAGGATACAGTGTGATAAATGGGCTTTCTGGTATGTTTATTTTCAATCCGTTTAACATTACTACTTTTACGAATACTTCGAAACTGCGGGAGTTACTGGGAACTTTTCAAATGACGGAAAAGGGACAACAGAAAGTGGTGGCTTATCTTAGTTTCATTCAACATATGCAGTTATTGAAGGGAGAGTCTACAAATCTTACATTATCTGTTCTTGCTAAAGAATATAGCACTTATGAATCTGTTGTAAGAAAACTAGACGACATGGTAAGGGGAGGAATAATCAATAACGATGAGATGTATTTTCTTTTAAGTAAATACAGTGAACTTTCTTCCATAGGGGCAGATCTGGAAGATATATTTCCGTTACTTCAACCATTTGTTGAGGAAATTTCCATGAAACCGATCGAGAAGGAACTTCAAAAGTCCGCTGTTGTCTTGCAGACAGGAAAATTAGGCCGAGATCAGAATTTAAAACAGATGGTAATACAACTTTTGAAGTTTGGGATAGATGAGGATAGTAAGTTTAATACCGTGATTTATATTGATAGTGGAAATGGTAGAAGAGAAGAACTACATTATCTTTGCACGGAGTTTTGTTCAAGTGTAACTTTAAATATTTTATCAAAAGACATATTTACCGCACCAAGTTCGATGTTGCCAGAAATATTAAACCGTTCGGAAATAAAGATATATGGCAGGCACAATATGTCCAGTGCAGGCCTATTGGAAAATGAGTTGGGAGAAGTTTATGTTCAAAAAAGTACATATAACGAAACATTAGATCGAAGAATTGCAAGTAACAAACCGTGGGATGTACTTTTGGGTCGAAATAAAACGCAAGGATATCAGACTCTTGCCCCTGTAAAGGAGGCGCTGTATTCTAAAGAACTACTATCAACATTAAAGTCGAATCAGATTATTTTGGACATGTATGGAAGAAAGATAATGACTACATTGTAAATCGTATGAGGGGAGTGAGTGATCATGAGGAAAATATTTGGCTTAGCTAGAGCGTGTGCCTTATTGACAATTAATTTATTTGTATTTTCTTCTGTATTCAAAGCAGAATGGGCGATAGGAATTACAGCAATTATTGCGATTATTGCGTATTTGGGAGAATATGCAAGCCTTGCAAAAGATCGAGCCATACCAGTTCGAGATTTGGATATTTATTATAAATCCAAACTTGAGAGCGCATATCAGTTACTTTGTGAACAGGGAAATAGTGCAGGAATAGATCTGGAATATCTTCGGTTGTATATGGTACCTGATGAACGAATAAATGCATATTCTTATGGCCGAAGCCATATTGGAGTGACAAGAGGATTGCTTGCTCTAGATGAAGCCAGTATTTCTGGTGTCCTCGCACATGAAAGTGGGCATTGCATTATTGGAGATGCTTTTATCAAGCGGATTCTTTTTTGCGATATAACTATTATTATCCTTGGTTTGAGCATAATGGGATTTCTGAGCACAGGTTTTCTTTGGATTGTTTTTGCTTTACTGTGTTTTTTCGGTATAGGTGGTGGATTTTTATCTTTCTTTATTACTGGATTTTTGAGTAGGATGATTCGATGGGTTTTTACAGGATTTCAGCATATATTTTTGTTTATATATCAGATAACAGTCGGAATGATCAGTCGAAACATGGAGTATAGTGCGGATCATTTTGCAGCAAAAATGAATTTTGGGAATGAACTTGCATTCTTTTTAAGCAGGTTTTCATTGGAAGATGGTGCACCAAAAACACTTCGTGACATTATGTATGCTAGCCATCCGACATCTAACAAGAGGATAAAAAAAATTGAAGAATATTGTTATACAACATTGTCACGGGAGGTGGATTAGCATGAATGAAAAGAAAAGAGTATTATTTATGATTTTAAATCGATTAGGAATAACGTATCAATATAAACATATAGGCATATACGATGTCTATTTTTGTCGATATGCTGGAGTTGAATTTAGTATTTCCGGAAACGGCAATAGGGTAAATATGAATAAGTACATAGGAGCTTATCCTATAGATTTACAGAATGGTATTCTTTGCTTAGGAGAACACGCTAAGAAAAAAGGGTATGATGTTGTATTTGTAGATGATAATGGAGAAAAACATATTGGACTAAATATGATTTGCTCTTCTTATACAGATAAACAACAACTTTTTTTTAATATTTGTTATTTCCTTCAGATTATTTCTGTTGGTAAGTTCCTTCAGACAAAATCGATGGTGGCATAGGAGGGCGAATATGAAAGAGTTTAATTTAGTTTTAACCCCGGGAGTTGAAGATAACGACAAAATTGTATTAGAGTTTATTAATGAAAAATATGGGGAAATATCATGGTCTTTTTACTCCTTACCATATGTACCCCCCTATCAAGAAAATTGGGAAGGAATTATAAACTATGAAAAAGTCTGTCGATATCACCCATTTTCAGATGAATCTCAGGAAAAAACGGTTGTCATAGATTTGAAAGAGTGGATTTTGGAAGATCGAATCCACGAAGATTTTCTTAATATTTTTTTTATGTATCTTCATGATCAACATTCATATTTTAACCTAAGATATGTTTTTACGGTTGGAGCATATGGGGAGGGGGACGTAAGAGAATTAATCATTCTACTTTCTAAGTATTTTGAAAAAGGTTGTATAACGGTTAATCGAGTTTTTCAAAATACAGAAGAACTAGAACATTACATAAGTACGAAACATAAACGTATTTCCAAAGAGCTGATAGCGAAGATGGCAGGTATGATTATTGAAGCTAAAGAAAAAGTTGGCGGCATATCACAGTTAGATTCACTGCTTGCAGGATTAGAAAATTCCATTTCTAGAACAAGTACATGGATTGATGAACAACTATTAATTCAGAGCGCAAAAGAGGTAAGGACAACGGGATTTTATATGCTTTATGACGAAGAAATGGAAAAAATATTGAGAGGGTATGAAAAAAGTAGTAAAGAACATAAAGATTCTATTGGAAAGGGGAGAATCGTTTGATTATGAGTAAAAACAGAAACTATGATTATGAATCTATTTGGAGACAATATGCAAATCAAGAGGAAAATCAGCGTTTTTTATCTAATCGACCAGAAGATCTTTTAAAGATATGTGATGTGTATGATTTCAAAGCTAAGGAACATCCGCATATAGCAGCAGGAATACCAGTTCATTACGATCTAATTCAGCATAAACTTTACTGCCTTCGATACGGACCACATGTACGTATCAGTGGTGAATCTGGAAACAAAAAATCACGCTGTGTTGTTCGACCGAAAATATTAAGTTGTGTATTAAATGATAGATGTTCCTTTGTAGTAAACGATCCTAAGGGAGAACTCTATGCTGATCCTGCAATCATTCATTTGTTACAAACAAATGGATATGAAGTCCATTGTATCAATCTACGTAACTTTAGCGGTGATGGATTAAATGTTTTGGCTCCTGTAATTACATTTTTGAAAGCGGGAGAAAAAACTAAGGCAAATATTTATCTTGAAAAATTTCTCGGAAATCTTTTAAAAAATAACCCAGCAAAAGATCCTTTTTGGCCAAAAGAAGGACAACGCCTTAATCGTTTGATTATAGATATCTTAAAAATGTTACTTATAAATACAACCGGTGAGGAAGAAAAGTTTAACTTAGCATCTGTCAAATCTTTTATTCGTATGGATTTTGCTTACATAAAGCAGATTGCGGAGATGTTATTGGAGATTATGCCAAAGAATGTACCTTATAACCCAGTACGAGAGCTGTTGAATATTCTTGGTGCTGCAGAAAATACGGTGCGCTCTGTTATTATTTCCGCTAGTGCCTTGATTGAGGAATTTGCAGTATGTGAGGCTTTGTTGAAACAGATATCAATTTCGACTTTTGAACCAAGAGATATGTATAAAAAACCGATGGCGCTTTTTTTTATCATTCCCGATGAGACAACAGGAATGGACTGCGTGGCATCATATTTGATGGATGTAGTGTATCAAGAATTAATCGATGAATATACGAATCGATATAGAGACAAGCCTGAGGGGGCACCGAAAGACGTTCACTTTATCATAGATGAGTGTTCTAATACTTTTGTCCCCAATTTGGGAAGTAAGGTTAGCATCAGTAGATCACGTCAAATTTACTTTAGTATAGTGTATCAAAGTGATGATGGTATGGTGGCAACATATGAAAAGGATTGGTTAAATATTAAATACAATATGAAAGCTCATATTTTTCTGGGAAACAGCAGTGTAGATGTGTTAAAGCAGATTTCTGAAGAAGCCGGTAATATTGCTTTATCAAAAGAGCAGAAAACCGTTCCAGCAGTTTCAATTGATGATCTTAGACATATGAAAAAGACAAGAACATACAAAGATGCATTAGTTATAGTTGGAGATTATTTATATGCAGCAAAATTACCAGATTATGAAGTCTATCCGATGCTTGCTGAAACGAACGAATTTGAACCGTGGCATGATAATTTAGAAGATTTTGATTTTAGTGTTTTCACGCCGGAAAACTTATTTTCACAGCTTATATCAGGAGAAATTTCATTTGAAGAGGCAGAGATACAAGAAGTGAAAAAAAATTCAAAGTCAGATAAAAAGGAGAAGAATACTAAGAAGACAACAAATGAAGAAGAAATCACTGAAGATGATGTAGAGGAAAAACTTTCAGAATTATATGATGAATTGTTCGGAGGTACAGAAGATGATTCCTAATATGAAACGCATTACAAAATCTGGAATTGAAGAGATGGATCTTTTTACATATGACTTTCAAGAAAATAGAACAATATACTTGTTCGATGAAATCAACTCAACAACTGCAAAAGAGATTATCTGTCAGCTCAGATACCTAGATGTTGTTGGAAATTGGAAGGATATAACACTTATAATCAATTCTCCGGGTGGTTCTGTGAAAGATGGTCTTGCGATACTCGACTGCATGAATTCTTTAAAATCAGATATCAAAGTTGTTGCGACAGGGGTGGCAGCATCTATGGGAGCGTTCTTATTAGCTTGCGGGACAAAAGGGAAAAGATATGCTACTTCAAATACAGAAATAATGATCCATCAACCGTTAGGAGAAACCCGAGGTCAGGCAATAGAGATAGAACTTGCTGCTAAGCATATCTTACGAACAAAGGAACGGTTGTATACAATTTTGGCAAACCAAACCGGAAAAACCAAGGATGTAATAGAAAAAGATTCAGATAGAGATTATTGGATGACTGCACAAGAAGCCTTGGAGTATGGATTGATAGATGACATTAAATAAGCTGTGAACTCCCAGTATATGTTTCTTTGACAAATTTTAGGTTATGGTGAAGATAGATGTAAGTTAATATATTGGAGGTAGCAAAGATGAGCAGGATAATTGTGGTTTCGGGATTTTCGGGAAGTGGAAAAGGTTCTATAATTGAAAAGTTGTTGGAAAATAATGTTGATATCTGGTTGAGCGTATCGGATACAGATCGGGAAAGGAGAAATGCTACAGATAGATATACTTTTATTACTTCAGACGAGTTTCAGTCAAATCTGAAAAAAGGAAGTTATATTGAATATAATCGTTATGGAAATCATTTTTATGGAAGTCCTAGAAAACCTATTTTAGAGAAAATAAAATCCGGCTATACAGTACTTCTTGAAATCGATATATGGGGGAAACGCCAAATTGAGCAAGATTTGGATTTGAAACGACTGGAAGTGGAAATTATTTCAGTATTTGTTGCTATCGATGCAAATACTTTAAAATCCAGACTTCTTGGTAGAGGTGATTGTGAAAATGAAATTCAGAAAAGAATGCAGATTGCAAGAGAGGAAGCAAGATGTATAGGAGAATATGATTATGTGCTTATTAATTATGAACTATCAGATACAGTGAGGCGTCTTGAGAGCATGATATGTGGCAAATCAATCAGTAGTGATGATTTTGATTCAGACCTATTCAGAGAAGAGATAGTAGC
Source organism: Claveliimonas bilis (assembly GCF_030296775.1). Taxonomy (NCBI): domain Bacteria; kingdom Bacillati; phylum Bacillota; class Clostridia; order Lachnospirales; family Lachnospiraceae; genus Claveliimonas; species Claveliimonas bilis. The sequence goes on from NZ_AP027742.1 coordinate 332,428, forward strand.
ATTGCTCGGAAACGATGGAAAAGAGTGACCAGCATAACTGATAATGTTGAAAGAAGGCATAATTCATGATGAATAGAAATACATACGGATGTTGTGAATATATCGGAGAAACTTTGTTTTACACGTTTATGGGGTTTGTTTGCTACGGAAACATTCTTTTTCGGTGTATCAATGGTATGAGTTATGCTCAGTCTAGAATTATACTGATTACTCTAATTATTACTTTGGAGCTGTTTGGTGTTCTGATTAATTTAGGGAGAGGCAGAAACGTAAGAAGTTTATTTGCTAATATAGCATTTCCCTTTGGAATATATGCAACTATAACTTACATATCCCTGAATAAATTGCTTTTTTCTGTAGTTCTTATTAGTTCTAGTATGCTTTCTATTATATGTGCTGGTATTACTCTATGCAGAAAAATAAAGAATAAAAAGAAAGTAAAATATATCATAGTGAATAGAATCCGAAATACCATATCTTGTACACAGTTTTTCTTCGCATTAGGATTGACTTGTGCAATGATTTTTATAGGAACTAAGGTGCTGTTTGGTTTCAGTATGATTCAATCAACTGTTGTAGCAACGTCATCTAAAGAATTAGAGGAGCAAACAATAGAGAACAACATTGATTCCATACTTCTTTTACAGGAAAAATTGTGGAAGAAATTATCGGCCCAAGAGAGATTGGCTGTGTTACAAACAGTGTCAAACATCGAGCGTCAATTTTTAGGGATACCACATGAATTAAATGTTGGAGTGGAAAATTTAGGCGAGTATACTTTAGGACATTATGTTGAGGGTACACATGAGATTATTATTAATCTAGATCATTTAATGAATGATGATGCATCAAAAGTATTAGAATCTGTTTGTCATGAAGCATTTCATGCATATGAACATTGTCTCGTTTCAGTATTAGAAAATTCACCCGAGGATGCTAAAAATCTGAGATTATTGAAAGATGCTAAAAGTTATGCTGAAGAATTCAGTGATTATAAAGAAGGTGCTAGTGATTATTATGACTATTATTATCAAAAGTGTGAAATTGACGCAAGAGAATACGCCGAGGAAGCTGTGGCAGATTATTATCAGCGTATAGAAGAGTATTTGACCGAGAAGGCAGATGGTTAAAAATTTTGAGATAATATGACTCTTATATAGAAATTCCAGACTGTTCATATTTTTATATAAGAAGATGGAGAAATGTGAGATGAATTTAAAAAGGTATATTATAAAGAATAAAGCTGCATCTACATGGGAAAAGATGTATTCAAAGAAAAAATATGTATAATACTTGTTGCCTTTGTTTTGGGATTGGCATAGATTATGGATGCTGGTAATGTTCAACAGAACAGGTTTCAATGTTTGAGACAAGGATATGAGGACATGGAAAATAAACAGTATTCAGATGCAATAGAAAAATTTGGAAAATATCTTAAAGTTGATTCGAATTTATATTGGTATCTGTTAGAGCTTTTCAATGATGATACTTATAGTCGTCAGGAAGTTATGGCAGCTAAAGAGATTTGTCTGCAGCATATGCAAGATTAAAAGAATAGTAAATAAGAGCAGGCGACAGGATTTCGATGTGCTACCCGTCAAGTAGACAATGAAAAAAATATAAAATTTTTGTGTTGCCCGGCTCGTGCCGGGCAATATTTATGCGGCTAATAACCGTTCATGAAATTCAAACGGTGTTAATACATCAAGGCACCTTTGCGGGCGGTCATTTATGTAATAGTTTATATATGACGTTATCGCTTGTACAAGCTCTTTTCTGGTATGATACTTCTTCCCATAATACATTTCGCGTTTTAGTATCCCCCAGAATCCCTCCATAGGTCCATTATCCGTACAGTGCGCTACCCGGGACATGCTCTGTGTCATCCCCGCATCTACTAGCTTTTGGTGAAATACACGGGAGGTATATTGGAATTCCCGGTCACTATGAAAGATCGGATGAGCTCCCGGATTGTTCTTTACTGCCAGATCGAAAGTATCAAATACGAGTTGATTGTTATTGTGATCACTTAACACATATGCAACGGGACGATGATCGCATAAGTCCAGAATCACACTCAGGTAAAGCTTATGGATGTGGTCAAATGAAGTGCCATATTTAAACGCTGTTACATCTGTTACCCATTTCTTGTTCAGGCTATCTGCATGAAAGTCTCTGTTTAAAACATTCTCTGCTATAAAAGCTGGCTTTTTCGATGGCCGGGTGCAACCGTCATAACGATATTTCAAGTTTGATCTTATCTGCTGTTTTCTGCATATGCGCAGGATCCTCTTATCATTTACTTTTATGCCGTTATCGTGACGGAGTTTGTCATTCAATCTCCGATATCCCATGTCTGGATGTTCTTGATGGATTGCTTCCAGTTGGCCGGAAATCTGTTTGTTCAGCCGGTCATTTGCTGTTTCTATACGGTTCAGCCATTTGTAGTAAGCCGCTCTTGTAATGTTGCCAAGCTGACATAGGGACCGGATCGGGTAATGGTGTTCTTCATGCTCCTCTTTGATCACCTGATAAATGTGTTTGTTCCTTTGCCGGCTCAGCCCCGCCTCCTTTCGATTTCTGCAAGTTTTTTTAGGAAATCCGCCTCCATTTGTGCGTGTTCTTTTTCTGCGCGTAAGATCCGGTTTTCTGCCCGCAGCTTTTCGAGTTCTGACATTTCTGCTTCTGGTTTTCGTTTTCCGCGTCTGTCACGAGGAGCCTCCACTCCCTGGTTCTCGTATTTTATTGTATAATTACGTGCCTGTTGGTAAGAAATCCCAAACTGTTCTGCTGTCTTGGCATAATTATGATCATGGGCGATGCAGTATTGTACGATTTCAACCCGTTCATCGAAGGCGGTTTTTCTTCCTTTGGTCATGATAGCAATTCCTCCCGTTCCAGAAGCTTTCAGCTTCTCATGTCCATTATACTTCAAAACCCACTGTCTGATTGTAATTTCGGAAGGAATGTTATAGGTGACTGCCAGTTTCCTGTAAGATCCTTCTCCGTTTAGATACGCTTCAACAACACATTTTTTAAAGGAGGCTGAATAAGATTGATTGTGTCCTGTTCTGATGAAAGCGGATTCTCCGGATGCTTTGTACTTGTTAATCCATCTTCTAAAAACGCTTTCATCCACTCCAAGTTCATTGGCATGTGATAGATAGGATCCGTTTCCTGAAATATAATCTTTTACGGCCTGCAGCTTCACTTCTGGTAATATTCCTCTAGGCATAATAAAACTCCCCTCCAGATAAACAGTTCTATTATTTCAACTGTCTACCTAAAGGGGAGCATATCATTTCTGTCGCCCTGCTCTTATTAAAAAGTATTCTCCGGTACTTCCGAAGGATCCTTTGTCTCTGGATTTTCCTAAATCCAACACAAAATCAGTAATCAATATCGGTGTAATGACCAGTTGGCCCACCCGGGTATCCTTATGTAGTGTTTGTGGTGTGGAGCTTACATTGCTGATGATGGCATGGATTTCGCCTCTGTAACCTGAATCAATAGGTGGAAGTTCACATACAAGACCTTTTGCAGCCATGCTGCTTCGTGGAAATACATATCCGGCGAAACCATCAGGAATTACCAGTCCAAACCCCAGAGGAATTCTGGCAATTTCTCCCGGTTCTAAGGTACAGTCATAGGGCATGAATACATCCGCGCCGGCATCATTTTCATGTGGTCAGAATGGATGGTGATCAGCTTTAAGACCAAAATCAATAAGTTTAATCTTCATGCATGTGCCTCCTTTCCAAAAGAATTGGATAATCTTCTTTTAAGATATCAGCTGGGATCCATAATTTAGGGATAGACCGCTTACAGGACATTTTTCCTTCTTTACATTCGCCTCTTTGACAAAACGGACCGGTGAGATCTGGAGCAAATAACGCAGGGCTGAGATTGTACAGCTTTTGCCAGATATTTAGCATAACGATTCTAGTCTCGTCTGTATTTCTCCGGCAGGTACGTTGCCCAATCATATGTTTCCATTGGTAAGGAGTGGCACTGATAACTAAAACATTTCTTAGTCCTTGTGGAGTAGCATATGCGGCAGCATCATGGCTGATTCCTGTGTTACAGAGCTGTTCATAACAACTTAGATCAGACTGACAGCTTTTCATATATAAATCTTGGATTTCTTTTCCGGCAGTCAGAATTTCATATGGAACTGCGAACATTGCCTTTCCGGAATAATTACTGTACTGTAAAGAAGCACTCATACATTTTACTTCATTTTGGTGTCTGGTTATCTGTGTAAGAAAACGTCTGCTGGCACCTACTACAGCAACCGTGATCACAGTAAATTTCTGTACTGTAGGATGCGGAAGGTTCGCAATGTTTTTCAGCGTTTCATTACTGAATGATTTCTGATAGAGATTCAACAGGTCTTTCATGTCACGAATGGTATGTCCATGCTGCGTTAGTGTTGCAGTAAAGACCATATTCTGTTCTGCTTTCCGGACGGCAATGCAGTTCAGGATTTCTGTTTCAATGTGATCCATAAGCCTGTTCCTCCTTTACCAATGCTTTCAGCAGTATCAGGTAGTTGATACAGTCTGTGATTTTCTCGTCCCACTGTTCCTGATCAAAACGGAGCAGACTGGAATAGCACATATCATAGAGAGAGACGATGTGCTTCGACATCATTCCTGCGAGTGCTGCCTTTCTTGAACAGTTTTGGAGAGATGCGGCAATTTTAAACGCGCATCACCGATCTGTGCGGTCACCGGTATATTCCTTCTTTTTATGTGCCAGAATATCAGCACAATGTCTTATCTGTTGTTCAAATACAACGTTAAATTCATTTTGTGTCATAAGTCCTCCTTTATCTCTTATCGTTCTTGATGGTATGTTCTTTGTGCTTTTGGAATCTGCATCCGAAGAATCGCATCTACGTTTTTATCTGCAGTTTCCAGCTCTTTTTGTTTTTCCTTTAAAGACTGAATGGAGATTTTTTGAGACTGGATCTTGTCCAGTAATTTTTTTCTGAGATTTCATAACATTCATGGAATGCATTTTTCCATCCGGATAAAAAGATTTCAGCCAGTCTCTTGCATCTTCATATGCCTGAATGTCTGCGGAATGCTCTTTACGGAATTTCCATTTATTCTTGCTTTTTAAAATTGGGAATACAGTTTCTTGTTTGTAAAGTATTGACCGGTATAGCGGATCTGAAGGTTTACGGTTTCTAATTCTGCTGTATATTGTCTGAGCAGATTTTCCATTTCTCCAAGTTTGTTGGTTATTTTGGAAAGATGTTTTTTCAGATCATGCTGCGTGTTATATCCATGCTCCTGAATATAGATGATAGTATTTGCCATCTGTTGCAGATTGGTAATCTTTACACGATGGGCATAAGCTGGACTTTGCATTGCTTTTACATTTGTCTGGAGATCTACAACCAGCCGTAGAGGAGATTGGATATGGAAAATCAGGAAAGGATCCCTATGCAAAAAGATCTGTTCCAGTCGTTCTTTTCCATAACGGGTTCCAAGAGAACGCTCCGTAATCCTTTTATCACGATCTGGATGGAGATAACTGTATCGACCCCTTTGTTCAACCACAGAAATATGATACTGCTCCAAAAGTCTGGCTTGGAATTCTTCAAAGTTATTAGAGTGTGCAGCACAGTCCTCAATGGCAGTCCGTAATTCTTGTTTTTGCGTCTGGAAAACGGATGACAATGGTTCCAGTCCATCTGTGAGAATTTTCTTATTTATCTTTTCCAGTTTTTTCTGTCCGGACTGTTGAGCCATATATTCTTTCAGCGTGATCTTTTTCTCTGCAGGTGAGAGCAGATCAATCTGATGCAGACCTTCCTGAAGACACATATCCATAACTCCTTTTTTGAAATACTCCAAAAACTTGTCGGTGGAACGGTGTTCATATCCGGCTTCATGGTCATGAGGCTGCGTCATATAAGATTCCCGTTCAGCAGAATATTTCCGGACACTGTTTATTACGATGTGTGTATGAATGTTTCCGGATTGATTGTGTCCATCTATGTGAGTAACTATAAGAGCCTGATAGCCAGGAAATATTTTTTTGGCAAGTTCCAAACATAAGAATTGTGCTTTTTCTCCGGTCAGTCTACATTCTGTCACATCGGCAGGATCAAAACTGATAATGTAGTGATGGCTTTTGATTTCAGAACTTTTTTGGTTTTTATAGAATTTTGAATTTGTCATTTCACATTCTTTATCAAAAGACATGGGATCACAGTTGATGCCACTCATATAAAAGTGTTCTCTAAGAATACTTCTGCCCAACTCATCCCAGATTTTTTCTCCTGTTTTTTCATCGTGCTGAAAGAGCAGATACTCAATTGCATCTGAGTAATTCGCATTTCGGCTTTTAATATGTTTCAGGATTGCCATTTGTTTCACCTGCCATTTTTAACACTTTTTTTCTTAGGAGAAAAAGATCGGAAATACATTGATGAATTTCTTCTTCGACAGCACGAGAGCGGTCTCCGCCACTGTTAAAATACCGGGCAATCTGATTCAGATTAGAACCAATCTTGCCATATTCGCTGACTAGCTTGCGAAGTATTTTTATATCTGCAACAATTTCTATACGATTACAAATTTCTTTTTCTATTAATAGTTTGCGAAGATACTCTGACCGAGAGACACCCAAAATGGAAGCGTTCTGATCTAAGAGTTCTATTTCAATATCTGATAATCGTACAGCCACAAAATGTGGATGAAGTAGTTCTAATTGCTTTTTACTTGTTTTCATATTCCTCCTTTCGCATTGATTTTCCATCACATAGTGATGTCACTAATGAGTATCGGCTGTCCCTTCCGATATTTGAATTAGTGATGCGTACACCATTTGGTGGAAGCCGGTTGACGTAGAATACGTCTGATATCGAGGGTATGGGGAAAACGAAATCCCCATCAAGATAAAACTCAGAAGGTAAACAGATGCCTGAAAAGGCTATACTGTTTAACATGAGTGGATCTTGCTCTTGAAGATTCAAACCCTCTCACTTATAGAATTCGTAGGGTTATGAAATACAAGATAAGATAGGAAAAATAAAAAATTATTGTGCAGCGCTTTTCAGAATTTTATAATATTGATATGGATTATTATTACAGGTAAATAAGTGTAACAGGAGAGATGCAGAATTGGAACGAGATGAATTGTTTTGCTGGGTAAAAGAAGTCTATGGAACGAAGCCAGATTATCCGTGGAAGGATTGGAATGCAGTATTGCGTCATTCAGAGAATCAAAAATGGTATGCTGTCATTCTGGAAGTGAATACAAAAAAATTGAGGTTGCCTGATGAAAGAATGACAGATGTTGTGAATGTGAAATGTGATCCGGCGTTAATCGGTTCATTGAGAAATAGGACAGGATATTTTCCAGCTTATCATATGAATAAAGAAAATTGGATTAGTATCCTTCTAGATGGATCGGTGCCGAGGGATGAGATTCAGAAACTCATAACATTAAGTTATGAGCTTACATCAACTGGAAAAAATAGTAAATTATCAAAAAGAACAAGTGACTAGAAGTGTGTTATTTTACATGGATGGTACGTTTGTGACATTCTAGATTATATTATACAATTCTCCGGGGGATGCAATATTTAGGGCATTGGAGAGAGAAAGGATCTGAGGAGGTTATGACAGAGTTATTGTCGACTATGTTGGAGAACTTAATATATGATATTACTACTTCCGCCATAAAGAAGCGGCTAGACAGGTATCGCTTGAAACGTTTTATCAAGATGCTTAGAAAAGATATTAGTGCGTTTTGCGAGAAAAATGAGAGCATATATATTGATTCGAGTGCTTTTGATTACTTCATTCGTAATACAGATTTTTTGAACAAGGTGATCGAGCGGTCGATTGCAACCAAACTTGAAAAGGGAAATAAAGAATTCCTTAGAGATGAGATTAAAAAAGCGAGAGAAATAGCAGTCGCAGAAGGTGTTACGTTTGCAAACAGTGAAGAGCGTGTGATAAAAGACTTATATCACTTAATAATGGATAGGGTAGGTACTTATTATCGTAATAGTCTGTCTGTTGAACAGCGACATATGGTGTCTATATGCATGAATCAATTTGCGGAATTAGAAGAAGCAGTAAATGCTAATCATAAAGAAGATTGCAAAGAGCATAGAGAAATTCTTAATGCAATAAAAGAGGGGGGAAAACTTAGCAATACAAAAGCGGCATTGATAGCCGATTTGTTATCGAAGGAGCTGTACGAAGGACGGATTCAGGAATTTGATGATCTTGCAATTGCGGTAAAAGATAAATCTGATGATTTGTCGGTTTTCTACGACTGTTTGTCACAAATCCTACGTTCAGAGAGATGTGCAGACGCGGTCAAAAGAATAGCTGATATTTCTGATGTGAGAATTAGGGATAACGCAGTTAGAACAGTGCTTCCTTTACTTCTGTTTAGAGACGAAGCTATAGATGGACTGATGGAAGCCATAACTGTGGAATCACTGCGGAATATTGTAGATAGTTTGATAAGTGGCAATAATGAAAGAATCTTTTCAGAAGAGATTACTCTTGATGGCGGTCTTGAAATTCACAATTTTACGCTCAATAAAAAGTTGGTCTATGAGGAAGAAAGACTAATAAAGTTGATTGTCATTTTATCTTTATATGAGAAGCGGATAAGAAATATTCATTTTGCCATGGAAGAGGTAGGAAAAGGAAAGGGAACTTGGTTCACGGATATCTTAACAGCGGATAAGAGGATAGAGGATTTAATAATCGATAATGCAGATGATAATTCGCAAGAATTAACCACTGTAATAACTCAAATACTGCAGTATAAGGAGATCTATGACGGATTATGCAAAAAAATCCGAAGCTTTTACTATTCTGTGTTAATAAAAGCATATTTGTTAATGGATAAAATTGACGTAGCAGAAAAGTATGTTCCCAAGGATTTGATGCAGGAACGTCCCCTTTCTGATTATGTTTATGCCATAAAAATCGAGAAAAGGGAAGTAGGGTTAAATGAGATTTACGATTATTCGGTACGAAATGAAGCATATTGGTTGCTAAACAATTATTTTGTATCAAGTAAAAATGAGAAGGAAATAATAGACTTTTGTAGGGAACATGAGGAAATCTTTGAAAAAGATTGGTCGCTGTTTTTCGTGTATCAAGGTGCGTTGAAGGTTTTGGGGCTGAATGATGAACGTGAATTTCAATTAAAAAAACATAGCGATGAATTAAGTAATGTATATGAATATTGGAATGAACTGTTGAATTTGTCAGATTTAGAGGAAAATCAGAAGGCGTTTGTTGAAGCATGTCGTGATGGTAAAATGACAAGCTTATTTAGCCATTCAGCTTATCTTATAATTGAGCGTTTACTCAATTTTCATGAATATGATCTTGCTGAATTGTATGTGAAAAAACATGAAAAAATAGGTGAAAAAGGTTTTAAAATAAAAAAATATAAAGCGATTATTCTTCAAGGTAAAAAGAATGATGTAGAAGCTTTGAAGTGGTATAGAGCAGCGTTTGAAGATAATAGCACCGATGAATTTGTTATAGATTCATTGATAACATTATCACTGGTGAACAAGCGAAAAGTCAGTAAAGAGGTATTAAATGCAGCAATAAAGGTAGATACATCACGACTACATATGCTTGCGGCTGCCTGCTATTTGAATGAGGGCGATATATCAAGAGCGAAGAGTGAAAATATACGTGCTATTTTAATGTCCAGAGAAAGCTACAATCCTGCGTTTGGACAATATATAGAAATTTCGACATCCATACACAGTAATGAAGCAATAACAATAACAGGAATCGAGGCCGATACTGCGGCATGCTGTAAAAAAAATAATGGTAGTCAACGCTGGTTATGTGTATATAAGGATTGTATTCTCCCAACTTCTCCATATGTTTGGAATAATGATTATCATGTGCATATTGATGATGCTGCTAGGCTAGGCTTTTTAAGAAAGCATACCGGTAATCAAATTACTATAGATAATGATTTATATGTAATTACAGACATAGTGCCGTTAGATTGTTACTTATTTAGAACATGTATAGCGAAAATGACTCAGAATGGATTTGCTAAGGAACTATCTATTCCGGTACAGAATGGAAAAATGGATTCTTCTGCTTTTACAGAAATGATTTCTCAAATCACTCCTGATGAAAGACAGTCAGTTGATTGGCTTGAACAGTATAATAACATTCAAGAGGTTCCGTTACCACTGTATACGTATAAAAGATTTACACATCTTACATATTTTCAGTTTGTAGATGTGATTCTTTCATCTCATGACTATTTTGTTAGGCAGATGGTTCATGCATCTAAACCAGCAGAGAAATATGTAATTTCTTTTTCGGCGTTAGTTGCTTTGTATAAAGCGGGATATCCGGCAGATAAAATAGGTGAATCCGGCGGAACCATTATGGAATCCACATTGGTACAAGCTGATTCAGATGTTGCAGAGGTCATTAAAGAATATAATAGAGATACTGTAGCTTTTTTAGGGGTTATGGACGAGAAGCTTTTTATTAATCAAGTAGACGAGGGCGGTAAAGATTATTGGCTAAAAGAAGCCGGAGGTTTTAAAAAGTATTGTGAGGCTATACCTACCGTCAAGAGTGATCAGGATCTGTCCGGAGAGTTTTTTGGGAAATTTGATAGCAAGGAATTATTCGGGATTTGTGATTATGATGCTATAGCATTTGTTCAACATAATGAAGAGTATTCTTTGGTAATAATTGAAGCAATATTAGCATCTTTATCACAAAATGAGTTAGTCAATCTAAATGTTATTTCAGTTTCAGATTGGTTGGTTAGACAGAAAGTGGATGATACGAGATTAATTGGGTACTTGCAATCTTTACTGGATGAAGGTTGCTTAATGTCTGTTACAAAAGATGTGATCGATTACATGTCATTAGAAGCATCAAAGAAAGATAGTGTTTCTAAACAGAGAATGTATTTGATGTGGGATGATTTATTAAGTAGAGTTGATAACTTTCCAGATAAACAAAAGGAGGTATTTATTCAAGCTGTGTCGGAGATTGTTGCTTCATTTGAGGATGAGGTAAGAAATATTGATAAAGGTATTCTTCATGTATTGACTACAAATATACTTTTATTTCGAAAACAGAAAATTGAAATGTTTATTGATGCAGCAGGGCGCTTATCCTTTTCGGTTGTAAACATAGAGTCGGAGGAACAAATGGTGGAAGTTGAGGACAAGTAATAGCCAGTTATCGTAGTTGTTTTTTTCCTCTCCAATGTTATTTTATGGGGCCACATACAACAAAAAGTAGATAATTTTACATAAAAGCTGAAAAATAAAGAACGGACGTTGTAAAGAAAGCCTTTTTCTTTTGGATATATAAAGGATATTACTTCCTTTTAATCTGAAGAAAGGGGCTTTTTAATTATGGGTTTTGCAAGGAAAGATGTGGAAGCTACAAAACGCTTTGAAAAGAAGTTTGTAAGATACCAAGAAGGAGCAGAAAAATATAGTTTGGGTTTGACAAAATTCCAGGCACTGGCAAAAGAAGCCAAGGCGGTCTATAAGATTGATAAGGTTGTCTTGGTGAATTGTGAGATCTTTGAAAAGTATCTTGAAACATTTAGAGAATACTGATTTAGCAGTATGAAAGAGACTCTGATATGATTATATGCCTGTTGACATTTTGTCATACGAAAAGTATAATGTGTAGTATAGGAGGTATGAAAGTTGCTATGACTAAGATGGGAAGACCAAAATCCGATAATGTAAAAAAGAAAGTTATAAGCATTCGTGTGTCTGATCAATTATATTCACAGCTGCTTGCATACGCCGAAAAACATAATTTGACGACTACAGATGTGGTTTTACGTGGAGTGGAGACTTATATCTCCAAGAAGGAATAATCAGTGAGTCCTTCTTTCATATTGGAAGGAGGAATACAGCATGGCAAAGACAAGGAAAGACCTGCGTGGAAGGGTATTGAGAAAAGGAGAGGTGCAAAGATCGTCAGATAAGCGGTATATGTACACTTATACGGATCCGCTTGGAAGACGAAAATTCATATATGCAAATGATTTAGCGGAACTTCGGGAAAAAGAAGAAAAACTTCTGAAAGATCAATTGGATGGATTAGATTTATATGTTGCTGGAAAAGCCAGTCTGAATGATACGTTTGACCGATATATATCAACGAAACATAATCTGAGGGAATCAACCAAAAGCTCGTACACCTATACATACGATCATTATGTACGTGGAACATTTGGTCAGAAACGGATTGCGGAAATAAAGTATTCAGATGTTCTTCAATTTTATTATTATCTTCTTAATCAGAAGAATATTTCGTTAGGAACGCTGGATACGGTACACTGTCTGTTACATCCTACATTTCAGCTGGCGGTAAGAGATGAAATAATCCGTAAGAATCCGACAGATGGTGTGATGAAAGAGATTAGCCGTGAATCTGGAAAAAACAGAGGTGCACGTCATGCTCTGACGGTTGACCAGCAGAGGAAATTCATGGAGTATATTGCGAATCATCCGATTTATTTTCACTGGTGGCCGATGTTCACAGTTTTGTTAGGAACCGGATGCAGAATAGGAGAAGCATTAGGACTTCGCTGGCAGGATCTGGATTTTGACAATAGAGTGATAAGTATCAACCACAGCATTGTCTACTATCCGATGAATGGAAGCAATAAAAGTGTTTTGAGAGTAGCATTACCGAAAACAGATGCAGGTATCAGGACAATTCCGATGCTTGATATCGTAAAGGATGCCTTTGAAATGCTTTATGAAGAACAGCAGGAAACTGGTTTTAATGAAACAGAGATAGACGGAATGTCCGGTTTTATCTTTTGTAACCGGTTTGGTTCAGTGCCGAATCCGCAGACTGTGAATCACACAATCAAGCGCATTGCAAATAATTATAATGCAGAAGAAGTTGTGCAGGCCAAAAAAGAGAACCGAGATCCAGTGATTCTTCCAAATTTTTCGTGTCATCATTTGCGACATACATTTTGTACCAGACTTTGTGAAAATGAAACAAATTTAAAAGTCATCCAGTCCATTATGGGGCATAAGAATATTGAAACCACACTGGACATTTATGCGGAAGCAACAGAGAAAAAGAAACAGGAATCATTTGAGAATTTGGCTGCCAAATTAGATATCTTTTAAGAAGGGCGCACAAATTCGAGAGTGACAACAAAATTCAAAAATGACAGCAAAATGACAACAAAATGAATTGAATAATGAATGATAACGAAGGATTGTGAGTAATATCCATATTCAGTTGCAAGTCGGAATAAGTGATCACGAAGAGATCATAAAATATTTCCCGACAATGAAGTCACAGGGCGCAGCAAAGCACGCTGCAAATAATGAAAGCCAGGCAGCACCGGCAGCGAAGATCGACTTCTCCAACGTGAAGATCGAGCCCCTCTTTGAAGAGATGGTAGATTTTGAGACATTTGCAAAATCCGATTACCGTGCTGTGAAGATCCTGGCATGTGAGGCTGTGCCCAAGAGCAAAAAGCTTTTGAAATTTACTCTGGATGACGGCGTTCGCAAGGACCGCGTGATCTTAAGCGGTATTCACGAGTATTACGAGCCGGAAGAACTGGTTGGAAAGACAGCGATTGCTATCGTAAACCTGCCGCCGAGAAAGATGATGGGAATTGACTCTGAGGGGATGCTGATCTCAGCTGTACATGAGGAGGACGGCCATGAAGGACTGAATCTTCTGATGGTGGATGACAGGATCCCGGCAGGAGCGAAGCTCTACTAGAAAATATTTGAATAAATATCGGATCAAATTGAATCCCTCTTTTTGCCTTTGGCTGAAAGAGGGATTTTCTGAAAAAGAAATGAAATAAGGAGAGATAAGTATGAAACGTTACATGAACATGGCTTTGTTGTATGCTGTTTTGGCAATGGTTGGAGGAGTGTTTTATCGGGAGTTTACCAAGATAAACGGATTTACTGCTAAAACGACACTTGCAGTGGTACATACCCATTATTTCCTTCTCGGCATGGTATTCTTCCTTTTGCTGGTTCTTCTGGAAAAGAGTTTTTCCTTTACCGGACCAAAGACCGGACGAGTATTGGCTGTCTATCATATCGGGTTGAATCTGACTGTTGTTATGTTTGTTGTGCGAGGGATAGTTCAGGTACTGGGGACTGCGCTTTCCGCAGGTATGGACGCGGCAATTTCCGGTATTGCAGGAATCGGACACATCCTGCTGGGGATCAGTATGGTACTTCTGTTGATGCAGATCAGGCGGAGTGTTGCCGGGAAGGATGAACTTAAATTAGGGGAAATCCATAACTTCAGAGAATGGGCGCGCGTCTGTGTCTGAATGGTATAATGATAAAAAATTTTTCAAAATAGCAAAATATAATGGGAAAAATGATAAAAAATTTATCGAAATGTTGAAAAAATCGATATTATCATATATGATAATTAATAGAACTGACAACGCAGGCATCTTAACTGTGCTCCGGTCAGGATGCCTCATTTGTAACCTGCATCAGGAAAAAGGAAAGGAAATTCTATGCATAAAAAAGAAGAACTGCTAAAGAGATGTACAGAAATATTAAGCAAGGAATTGCCTGTATTGAGAAAAATAAACAATTTAACGCAAAAGGATCTGGGAGATATTATCGGGGTGAGCCGGCAGACGGTTACCAATATCGAGAGTGGAAAAAGTGAGATGAAATGGACCACCTTTCTGGCGATTATGTTTGTTTTCTCATTAGATCACAGTTCAGTCGAATATTTAAGGAGATTAGATATTCCTTATGCGGAAATAAAGCAATGGCTGGCTGAAAAGAGGGGAGAAAAATAGTTTATGGACTTTTCGATTGTCGTTCCAACATGGAACAGGTCAAAATTAGTGGATGCCTTATTGGAATCGCTGTATGAAGAACGAAAAAATTATGATCTGGGAGAGACAGAAGTACTCATAGTAGACAGCAGTAAAGGAGAAGAAAAGGCGGCCATTATGGCATCGTGTGAAAAATATGATGCACAGTATATAGAAGGGGATGACAGTGTCCGAAAGAAAAGAAACAAAGGAATTGACCTGGCCGGGTATGAGTACATATTGTTTATCGATTCCGATGTTACGGTAGGGCCGGGGCTTTTGAAAAGCCACGCGGCTACACTGAAGGAAGGTGAATCGAATCCGAAGATTACAGGTTCTTTCGGACTGACGGAGTTTGTCGGAAAAAAGAAATTCTGGTGGCATGTAATAGAACATACCTCCTTTCTGGATTCTTTCGGTTTTGCAAAGTTTATGCCGTTTGTGTCATGGACGATCGGAAATAATGTTGCTTTCCGCAGGGATGAATTAATTAAGATAGGAAAATTTGAAGAGAATTTTCCATTCAAGCTTGGCGGAGACGATCTTGATATGACTTACCGTTATACAAAAGCCGGTAATCTGATCAAAACAACGCCCGGGGCGGTCACTTATCATTCAAGGGAAACATGGAATACACGCAAAGCGGTAAATGACAGAGCAAAACGCTGGGGGACGATGGAATATCATATTTTGAAACGATATCCGGAACTGGTTCACAGGAGGCTGCCGATGACAGGCGATGTGGCAGCGCTTGTGACAGGCGTACTGGGAATCATGGCGCTTATCAAAGGATCCTGTGTGCCGATCCTGTTTCTGCTGGCGTGGTATCTGCTTTTATATTTTATGATGTATAGACATTATGTGTCCTGCAATGGGAAGGCAAATATTTTTTTCTGGACAATTGCCATGTTCCAGCAGGGGAAATACAGATTTTGGAGAATGGTAAATTCCATCAGGCATCTGGATTTTTCTCTTGCTTTCAAAGGGCAGTATTTTGGAATATATCATATAAAATCAGATTATCAGAACAGCGTAAAGAAAATATGGCTTTATTATGACTCGATTTTTATTCTTATCATTGCCATGATCTTTTACCGTTTTATTGTGTAGTAGTGAAAGGATATAGAAGAAGATGGATCGTATAAGTTTCAGTATTGTTGTGGCGACAAAAAGCAGAGTCCGGTTACTGACGGAGCTGATAGAGAGTATAGATGTCGCAAGGAAAAACTATTCCGGAGACTGTGAAGTACTGATCGTTGACGACAGCATTCCGGAAGAAAGCGAAGCAGTTCAGGCCGTATGCAGGGAGCATGACTGTAAATACATTTTTTATGAGAACAGTGTTTCTGCAAAAAGAAATTACGGAGTTTTGCAGGCTAAGAATGATGTTGTACTGTTTCTGGATTCGGACTGTATTTGTACAGAACATATCATAGAAAGATATGCGGAAAAATATACAGATGAAAAAATTGCTGCAGTTGCAGGCCCATTAGAGTTCGTAGGGGAAGACACCTGGTTTTGGAAGGCGATTGAAGCAACACCTTTTTTAACCTGTTTCTATCTGCCCAGGTTTCTTCCGAAAGTGGAATGGGGTGTGACTGCAAATTTTTCTGTCCGCAGACAGGTTTTCCTGGAAGTAGAGGGATTTGATGAGACATTTAAAAGACCGGCAGGAGAAGACGTGGATCTGGGTATGAAGATCTGTGAAAAAGGATATGAGATCAACGCGGCGGCGGAAGCGCTTGTCTATCACAGCAAAAAGACCTGGATTCCGGTGAAAGCCATGTTCCGCCGGCTTAACTTCTACGGGACAGCAGACTGTGATCTGATCCATAAGCACCCGGACAGAGGGGACGTGGTCCTGCCGAAAAGAAGTATGCTGTATATCATATATGCTCTCTTCCTTGTGCTGGCAGCCATTGCCTCCGGGAAATGGTGGGTATTGGCAGGAATCCCGCTGGTTTTCCTCGTGGAAAATATCGTGATGTCTCATCTGGTGAACCGCCTTTCCAGGGAGAAGAAGGCGACTTTATGCCAGCAGTTTGTAGCGCAGATGTTAATTCATGACAGCGATTTTGCCTATTTAAAAAGATGTGCGGTAACCGGACAGTTTTCGGATATCCGGAAACAGATGATCTACTATATGGGACAGTACAACGGTATGCTGGAAATAGGCTCTTACAATACATGGCTGCAGCTGCTGCTGTTGATGGGCATCGCAGCCCTCATAGTCTTCTTATTATAGAAAATTTGTGCGGAAAAAGCAGGGGGGAAATTTCTATGTATGAAAAAGAAATGAAAAAGTTGATGAAACTGTACCAGGACGGCATTTTCTCGCAGCCGTTTTACGCAGACAAGATTGCCGGGGCGCAGGATTTTGAAAGTTATGAAAATTTTTCAAAAATTCCGTTTATGTACAAGGATGATCTGAGAAACACAAAGCCATTCGATAGAACGTCGGCAACGACAAAAGACGTCTACGGCATTTTCTCAAGCAGCGGCACAACAGGCAGCAAAACTTTTTATGTATATAGTAAGAAGGATAAAAAAGTTTACAATGAATTTGTGAAAGCATTCTACAGTGAGCTCGGGGTAAATGAAAGGGACCTCGGAGGAGTATTTGCTCCGGTTGATACGGGAGTTATGGCTCACTCAATGATGTGGCAGTTTACGACCATGGGAAGCGGATATGTGAATTGTCCGGAGCCCTCTCCGGATAATATGATCGATTTTGTAGAAGCTCTGCCGATTACAATTATTGCAACAAGGCCAAGTGTGGTGTGTTCGATCGCAGACAATCCGCAGTACGTGAAAAGCGCCGGGGAATCCAATGTGAGAATGCTGCTTCTGGGCGGCGGGTTTCTGACGGAAGGGCGCAGGAAGTTTATTGAAAAAATGTGGGGAGCCAGCTGTTACAGTATGTTTGGCATGAGCGAAGTATTTGGGCCCATGGCCGGGGAATGCCGCTATCAGGACGGGCTGCACTATCTGGACAAATATCTGCTGATCGAAGTTCTGGATCCGGTTACCCATATGCCTGTAGAGCCGGGAGAGTATGGAGTTGCAGTGTATACGACCCTGTGGGATAAGGGCTTCCCGATCCTTCGGTATTGGACAGATGATTACATTGCAGTGGATACATCTCCGTGCCGCTGCGGCAGAGATCTTCCAAGATTCCGCTATAAAGGAAGGCTGGCGGACTGTCTGGAGATCAAGGGGCAGTATGTTTTCCCACGTATGCTGGAAGAATGTCTGTTCAAGTATGGTTTTGAAGGAGAATACCGTGCCCTGCAGGAAAAAGGAAACCGGATCAAAGTGGTACTTGAGAAGAGGGATGGTTACAGCGTTTCGCCGGGGATGAAGAAAGAAATAGATGAATTGTTCATGAATGAGGTGGCAATAGAGTTTGTCCCGAAAGAAAAGCTTGCGTATGATGGGCATGCGATAAGGTTTATAAAAGAAAATGGTTAAGATATGAGGAGAAAAGTATGAGGATCTCAGTTGTAATTCCTGTTTATAATGAGGAAAAATGTATCGGACGGTGTTTGAAGGCATTGGCAGATGGAACAGAAAAGCCTTACGAAATTATTGTCTCAGATGGGATGTCCACGGACCGTACAGAGCAGATTGCAAAAAAATACGGTGCAATTGTAGTTGAAAATAAAAAAAGACATGCTGCCGGCGGGAGAAATGCAGGGATAAAAAGAGCGAAAGGAGATATTATTGCCTTTATTGATGCGGACTGCATTCCCGATAAAGACTGGTTAAAAGAGATACGAAAAGCATTTGAAGAGGATGACATTGACGGACTGGGCACTTACATCAGACCCGCTAAGTCGGATAATAAATACGAGGAATTTTGGGGACGTCTATCCCTTCAGATTTTGATGTCATATGGAGACGAGCCTTATTATGTGCAGGATAAAACATTGAATACAGCGTTTATTACAGCAAGCTGTGCATACAGACGTTCTCTCCTGTGCCGGATAAAAGGATTCAACAACTTTTTTGCCAACAATGCAGAAGATATAGATATATGCTGGAGAGCATTGGAGCAAGGGGCAAAACTGAAATATGTGCCTTCGGCAAAGATTACGGCACACTCTCCGAGAACTCTGAAAGGAATCTGTAAGAAGAGCTTCAGAAACGGTATTTCAAGTTCCAAACTTCAAAAAGTATATTCAAATAATAGAGTCAGTATAGACAAAACTTTATATAAAGCCCTGGTTTCTAATATAAAGGGAATTTTTAAAGGTGAAACATACAGCTGGCTTTTTGTCGTTGAAATCATATGCCATTTGGCAGGGAAATATTACGGAAGCGTGAAGTGTGGTGTGATCAACATATGAGGCGGAAAAAAGTATTGTTTATCTCGGCGGGTATTTTTCCGATACCGGCGAACAAAGGCGGAGCCGTTGAAGAATTGATCGATACATTTACGGAAAATAATGCGAAAGAAGACAGATATGAGATTTCTGTTGCGAGCTGTGTGTTTAAGGGAAGGGAAATAAAAGCAAAAACGAAGGGCGTGAAATATTATTACTTCAGGACGCCGTTTTATCTTTCCCTTGCAGATAAGATGTATTATCTCTATGTTGACAGAATAGAGAAGGACTGGAGAAGTATGTTTCGGCAGTACTGTTTCCGGAACAGACATTATATAAAGAAGATTACGGAAACGCTGGATTTAAAAGCATATGATGCGGTGATCGTGGAAAACAACATGTCCCTGCTTGAAAAACTGTCTGAAGTAATGGGGGAAGAGTTTGAGCGCAAATGTATGTATCACATGCACAGCAATCTGGTGGATAATGAGGAGATGATCCCTTATCTTGCCCGCTGCAGGAAGATACTGGCAGTCAGTGATTATGTGAAAGACCATCTGTACCAGACTGTTCCCCAATTGCGGAATACGGAAATTGTAAAGGTCACAAATGGTATAAGAGGGTGGACGTACTCGACAGAAGAACGGCAGAGCCTTCGGGAACAAATGCGTGACAGATACCATGTTGGTGAGGAAGAGACGATATATCTGTTTGCGGGGCGTGTAAGTCCGGAAAAGGGAGTGCTGGAAATGACCAGGGCATTTCGCGCTGTATTGCCGCGCCTTCGGCATAAATCCCGCCTGTTTATTGTCGGATCAGCCAGTTCGGGATCGGATAAAGAGTCTTATTATTACAGGGCGGTCAAAAAGGAGGCGGCACAGTCTCCGGAGAGTATCATCCTGACAGGATATATTAACCATGAGGATGTTGCAAAGTATCATGTGATGGCAGACGCACAGATCGTACCGTCTATTATGGATGATCCGGCTCCGCTTACTGTACTGGAAGGAATGTCAATGGGAAATTTCCTTTTGTTGTCAAAAGCAGGAGGGATTCCGGAATATTCTGCAAATTACAGCAACAAAATATTTTTTGAGCGGGGAGATTCCTTTGAAAAAAATATCCGGGACGCGTTTCTTTCTTATGACCAGGATAAGGCTCCCCATCGTTATGAAAACAGCGCGAACCATTTTGGAGAGGAACGGTATTACCGTGAACTTGCGGAGGCAGTAGATGTTTCGTAAAAAATTCAGATATATTGCGCCACGTTTCGGGCGATTTCGATATTATAACCGAATAAGGATCTTTGGCTTTGACAGAGAACGAAGGATAAGGCGTACTTTTGGAGAAAAGGCAAACATCATATTAAATTCCGATTCCAGGATCGTTCTGCCCTTTACTGATATAGATATTACGACATTTTGTAATCTGAGGTGCAGGCGCTGTGCAAAATGCATTCCGTATTTCCGTCAGAGAAGGCATTTTACTGCAGAAGAAATCCGTGAAAATCTGGAAGCACTGACAACATATATAGATCGGATTTATGTGGCAAATATCATTGGCGGTGAGCCTTTTCTCAACCCGGAACTGAAAGAGATTGTTCGGATATGTGCAGAAAACCCCAAAATAGAAACGCTGGAACTGACGACCAACGCCACCATTGTTCCGGATGACGGGGTGATCCGCGCTATAAAAGACAGCGGTGTGACTGTTCATATTTCCAATTATCCCAATCTCGATCAAAGGTATATGGAGAATAAAAGACGGCTGATCGAAAAACTGAAGGAATATGGTGTGCCTTATGAATATCAGTTCCATGAAATCTGGCTGGATTTTGGAGAGATTGAAAAACACAATTACTCCGGTAAGGAATTGGCAGGGATGTTCCTTCGCTGTCCGATGAACAGCTGCACTGTATTTCATGGCAGAACACTGTACCGGTGCGGAAAGGCAAGTTATCTTGCGCAGCATGGCATGGAGAGAGGGGCTGACGATATCATTTCTCTGGAAGAAATTCATAGTAAAAAGGAAATGGCGGCGAAAATAAAAAAATTCTTTTCAGTGAAATATCTTCCGGCCTGCAGGTACTGCCATTTACATCCGAAGGCAATTGCAGCTGCTGAACAATTGGAGGGGGATTCGTTCCTATGATGTACGATTATATCATTGTGGGCGCAGGTCCGGCAGGCTGTGTCTGCGCGGGGGAATTAAAAAGGAAAAATTATTCCGTGTGCGTGTTGGAAAAACAGCCTGAGCATTATAGAAAAGTATGCGGAGACGGTATCAGTTACGTCTGTGTCCAGGCCCTTAGAAGCATAGATTTTCCGATAGAATCTCTTATGGATGCCGGCGCTGTGAAAATTCAGAGATATATTCATTATGTAAATGGAAAGATGTATGAGGACAGGATCGGAGATTACGGGAAAGAAGCATATGGCCTGGCAAGAGATAAGACAGACGCTGCTTTCAGGCAATATTTTATCAAAGACAGAGACATACCTCTTTATTATAACAGGAACGCCGGGGAAATAAGAAGTGTGGATCAGGGATATGAAGTATGCGGCATCAAAGCAAAAAGGCTCGTACTTGCAGCAGGAGCTTTGGCAAAAATAAATCTTGACGGCAAAGCGCTGCTTCGCCCTGATGCAGGAAGCCCTGTTGGAATATCTGCCATACTTCAGGCAGATGCTGCCGGGAGTCCTTTTTTCCTGTTTGATTACAGGGCAGAATATGAGGGGACATACGGTTGGATCTTCCGTGTGGGTGAAAGAGAATATAATGTCGGATTATGGCTGAAAAGAGAGAAAAATCTGCTTGCAGCAAGATTTCAGCAATTTCTGGAAACGCGGGTGGAGGAATACTTAGGGCGCGATTATCAGTGGAGGAGAAAGCCGCGGGGCGCCATTATGGGAATCGGAAACAGAAGAGTACATACAGATGATTCCATTGTTTATCTTGGAGATGCATCAAATACTTCCAATCCGGAAGACGGAGAGGGAATTTCACTGGCAGTAAAAGATGCCCTGGATTTCACCGGCGGGCTGAAATAGCAGGCGTCCATTGGGGGAAGGGCGGCGAAAAAAGGATGATAGAGATAAAAAAAGCAGTATTGAAAGTACGGCGTCAAAAGACAGGAGAGCTGGAACTGGCACAGGAGAAACCTGTCCGGGAAGGAGAAAGGGAAGGATGGCTGTTTGAAGACGGGAAAGAAGTCACAGGAGGGTTTGTTCTTGGGAAAATCCCGGATGGACAGACCGGATGGCTTACCTTTACGATTTCCAATACAGCAGTGGAGGAAAATGCCAACCTCAGGATGGAGACACCGGTGATTCTGGATCTGTATATTTCGGAAAAACCGGAGAAGATCACGGTCATGTATTTATTCAGCGACTGGTGGACCAGACCTGCGTTTCTTAACAGTTTTGCTGAAATTCCGCCGGGAACTCAGGTGGCTTTCCTGAAATATGCAGATCATTACGCCTGCCTGATCCCGGGCGTGGGGGAAAGTTATAAAACTACCCTGGCGCCGGGAGGAGAGATGTTGATTTCTCTGGAAATGACCGCCTTCATGGGAGGGATGAGCCAGGTAGATGAGCCGGTATTGCTTTACGTGGAAGACAGAAATATTTACCGGGCAGTGGAAAAGGCGTTTGCCTGTCTGGCCGCTTCTAAAGGGATCAAAAAAAGGGAGGACAGAAGGTTCCCTGAAATATTCCGCTATTTGGGATGGTGTACCTGGAATGCATTTTACCAGGAAGCGGACGAAGAGAAAATAAGAGAAAAGGCCCGGGAATTTAAGGAAAAACGAGTGCCGGTGCGCTGGATCCTGCTGGATGACGGCTGGCTTTCCGCAAAGGGGAGCAGATTGTATGATTTTGAACCTGATAAAAAGAAATTCCCGGAAGGATTTCTGAAAATGAAGGCAGAAATCTGCAGGCCGAAGGAGATTTCCTGGCTTGGCGTATGGCATGCGCTGGGCGGATACTGGGGCGGCATTCTTCCCGGAAGTATCCTGGAGAGGGAAGAAAGGGAGCATTTGTGCCGCACGGCAAACGGCAGGTATCTTCCGAAGCCGCAGGCAGACGCCGCTTTTGCATTCTACAGAAGCTGGTATAAAATCTTGAGAAAAGAAGGGGTTGATTTTCTCAAGGTGGACGGGCAGAGCGCGGTAAAGAATTATTTTGAGAATACAGCTCCTGTGTGCCGTGCGGCAAGGGAGATTCAGGAAGGCCTGGAGGGAGCTGCCGCCTGTTTTGACGGGGCGGTTATCAATTGCATGGGTATGTCTATGGAACAGATATTGGCGAGGCCATCTTCTGCTGTATCCCGAAGCAGTGATGACTTTTTCCCGGACCGGGAAAGCGGATTCCCGGAACATCTTTTACAAAACGCTTACAATACACTGTATCAGGATATGTTGTATTACTGTGATTGGGATATGTTCTGGACGGACCATAAAGACAGTGTGAAACACAGCCTTTTGCGGGGAATCAGCGGCGGGCCGGTTTATATCAGTGATAAAATCGGCAGAACGATCCCTGAAGTATTAAAACCGCTCATCTATCTGGACGGGGAAATCCTCATGATGGACAGGGGAGCCAGGCCGGCGGCAGACTGTATTTTCACAGATCCCCGAGAATCAAAAGTGCTGAAGCTGACCAATGTGGCCGCTTATGGGGAAGGGAAAAAGGGAGGCGGAGTTGCCGTATTTAACTTTTCGAGCCAGAGGCGGTGTGTCGTTTTTTCTCCGTCTGATGTATGGGATATTTCCCATTACGATCAATACTGGGTCTATGATTATTTTAACCAGACCGCCCGTATATGCGGAAAGGATGAGCGCATAGAAGAGGAGATCGGGGGAGACGGATTTGCCTGGTATGAGATACTTGGCGCCGAAAGTCCGGGGACCTTCCTGGGATTAAAAGAAAAATATGCAGGATTTACGGCGGTGGAGGACGTATACAGGTCAAAAGACAGAATGACGGCTCTCATGAAAGAGCAGGGAAAGACAGGCATTCTCTCGGTCAAAGAGCCGGAGGCTGTGTACTGCAATGGGACAGATGTTTCGGAATGTGTTGAAAAAAAGGGATTTTTCTATACGGTAAATTTGGAAGAAAAAAGCAGGAAAGCCATGATAGAAGTTGTCTGGAGGGATCAGATATGATGACATCTGCAGAGGGAAATCTGGAACAGGATATGTTAAGATACAGACCTTTCATAGAGGAATGTTTTGGAGGAAAAAGGTATACGCTGGAAGAAGTGCCGGGAGGCCGCTCTTTTGATATAAAAGCAAAAGCCCATTGTGATGGGAAAGATTATATGGTCAAAGTGATCGAAGGACGCCTGGATGGGGAGGAGAGGAACAAAAACAGAATAGCCTGGTATCAGGCGCTGTGGCGGATCCGCCATGAAAATCCCTGCGTTCTTGGACCGCTCTTTTACGGCATGGCGGCCGGCCGTGTTGTTACGATAACAGAATGGATAGAAGGAGAGCAGTTGAATGAGGCGTTCGATAAAAGACCGGACAGCATGGTCCTCTTTGGAAAGAAAGCAGGCCGGCTGCTGTATGAGCTCCACCATCAGGAGTTTGTAAGGAGGGCGGCGAAAAGCGGGGGCGTCAGTATCGCCGAAAAGACCGCGAGGGCAGTATCAGAGCTGGAGCAGGAAATAGGACGATGCGGAATTGATTTCAGGGGAATGGATCGGGCAATGGATTATTTGAAAAGCAACAGAGCGATTCTGTCAGAAGAAAGAGCAGGGATTGTACATAATGATATCCGGCCGGAAAACTTCATATCTGCAGGCGGGAAATTATATATTTATGATTTCGACTCAGGGACGATCCAGGATTGTTTTGCAGATTTTACATATCTTTCTGCAATTTCTCAGGAAAAGTACAGGCCATTTTCCTATGCGGCCATCATGTCATATTTTGATCTTGATATACCGGAGGAATTCTGGAAGGTGAATTTATATTTCAGTATTATAAAATTGCTGGATTATGCAATTTATAAGTACCATAAAAGCGGAAAAAGGATCGTAAACCAGGCAGATAATTTTGTGCAGTTATTTCATAACTATGAAAACCCTGTCCCGGACTGGTGGGGACAGATAGATGAACAGTATCGGGATAAATTATAAGAAAATGGAAAAGGAAAGAGAAATGGACGAATTAATACTTGTAAATGCAGAGGATGAGGAAATCGGATATGGAGAAAAGGCCTATGTGCATGAGAAGGGTCTGCTGCATCGGGCGTTTTCTGTTTTTATCGTAAATGACGGAAAGATGCTGATCCAAAAGAGAAACCGGAATAAGTATCATTCCGGAGGACTATGGACGAATGCATGCTGTTCCCATCCGAGAAAAGGGGAGTCTCTTAAAGAGGCGGTCCACAGGAGGCTGGAAGAAGAGCTGGGAATAGACTGCGATGTGGAAGAATTGTTTGACTTTATGTATCGGACCGTATTTGCCGAAAATCTGTATGAGTATGAATTTGACCATGTATTTCTGGCGGACTACTCTGGAAGCATTGAATTAAACCGGGAAGAAGCCTCGGAAATAAAATGGATCGATCTGCAGGAATTAAAAGAAGATATTGTCCGTCGACCGGAAAAGTACACAAGCTGGTTTTTGATTGCGGTAAATAAAGTCATAAAAGTTGCGGAGGAAAAGAAGGAATGGAAGCAGTAATAAAATATCTCCGGGTCGATGAGTGGATGAGTTCCAAAGTGACGATGATGCTTGGAATACAGGCGTATTTTATCTGCCTTGACCAGACGGACGCTCTTGCCGCCTGCAAAGAGCTGCTCGTCTATTTTCTGTTCCTTTCCATGTTCCTGGCAGTCAGCTATGTGGCAAATGATTTCTCGGATCTGGAGATTGACAAAATGGCCGGGAAGAAAAAGGTAATAGGGAATTTGCCGCGGTGGGCTGTCTGGCTGTCCTTTCTTCTCATGGCTTTAGCAGGCGATGTACCCATCCTTCTTTATGCGGACAATAAGATTTTCGCCGTAGCTGCAGTTTTTCTTACTACATTTCTGGGGGTGGCCTACTCCGTTCCGGGCATCCGCTTTAAGGAAAGAGGTATCTGGGGGCTTATCGAGTGTTCTTTTGCCCAGCATTGTATGCCGCTTGTTGTTTTGCTTCTGTTTCTTAACTGGAACAGGCTCAATATATTTTTGTGGATCGTCTGGTTCTGTCTTTCATTTTTTGACGGTTTAAGATATATTCTGATCCATCAGTTTATCGACAGGGAAAATGACAGAGCGACAGGTACTCATACGTTTGTCTCCGATCGGCAGATGAATATAAGAAAATGGATTTTATATTTATGTATGGCGGAAGGAGTGTGCTGTATCTTTTTGCTGGTTCCTTTATTTGCCAGGTACAGTGTTATTATCATTTCCGGGCTGGCCTTTAATTTTATATTAGAGTTCTGCATTTACGAAGTGCTCAATGTTTATGCCAAAAAAGACTGGCTGGTGTCCTATGATTCTGTTCCGCTGGAAGCGCTTCTCAATATCATCATGCCGGTTATGTTTGGACTGTGTATGGCGAAGAGAAATGTGTGGGCAGGGCTTTTTTGTATATTTATCCTGGTCTGCTGCTTCAAATCGCTGAAAATAAAACTGGGAATTGCAAATGTGTTCCTGAAGTCGAAATTCTCATAATGGAGAAAAGGGGGGATTCTTTTATGAAAGCAACCGTGTATTGTCTGGAAGATCATAAGATGGAAATCAGGGAAGCTGTAAGCGTATCTTTCCCGGATGCAGAGGTGAAATTTGCCGCATATGAAGATCTGACAGAGGGAGGAGAACTTTTAGCTGTTGATCACGAACTGGTACATCTGCTGAAAAAGGATGAAACAGCAGGTTACCCGTCTGTATATGTATATTTCAAAAAACGCCTGTTTGCTGTATCCCGGGCGGATCTGCTGGAAGAAGAAAGAGAGACATATGTAAAGAAAGAGGACTGGGACAGTGCAAAGGACATCAACGAAGTGTTGTGCGATATTGATTTCCTCTGCAAAAACACAGTAAATCGATCTTATCCGGATTTTTTCCAAATTGAATCAACGGACTATTGCAACAGCAAATGTATCATGTGCGAACATTATTTTACTCATAATAAACAAGCGGAGATCCTCAGTATGGAAACGCTGGAGCATATGAGAGATGCGATACAGCTAAGCAGACGTATTAATCTCAACGGGATGGGAGAGCCGTTCATCAGTAAACTGGTAAAACAGCAGATCGATCTGTATGTCGGATACGGGAATAAGATAGTTGCCAACACAAACCTGTCTGTGCTGGATGACGAACTGATAGAGCGGATAGGGAAAGATTTTGAGTGGCTTGCGATCTCTATTGACGGCGCAAGCAAAGAAACCTACGAATCCATTCGGATCGGCATGTCCTATGAAACACTGATCAGCAATCTGTACAAATTAAAAGAGAGAGTGCCCCATGTGAAGAAGATCATATCCATGGTCATGATGCGCCAGAACGTCTGCGAAATGCCGCAGATGGTGGAACTGGCTCATAAGGCGGGGGCGGACCAGGTGGTCTTTTTGAACCTGAATCCTAACCTGATCATCGGAAATGCCGGGGATGTCATGCTCCATTACCCTAAAGTGACCGAATATTATTCCGTGAAAGCACTGGAGAAGGGAGAAGAACTGGGAATCCATGTCGTAGTGGCAAATGCCGGGGGATTAAACCGTGCAATTACATTTGATGAAATTCAGGACGAACTTACTCAAATGAGAAGGATACCTATGTGGAAAACGAAAGAAGAAGAGCAGAAAATGCTGGAGACAGCCGAAATTGTGAATCGTTACATTGAGACACATGATCAGGAGCAAAATACAACGGTACCGACAGAGGTGAGATGTTCCGGAGTCTGCGACTGGCTGCTGAAAAACTGCTATACAAATCTGCACGGCGATATCTCCATGTGCTGCAGAAATTTAATATACCGCGCCGGAAACGTATCGAAGGAAGGGGAGTTCCTCTCTGTATGGAACGCTCCTTTGATGCAGAAAAGCAGAGAGATCTTCTATTCGGGCTATGTTCCGGAGGCGTGCCTGAAATGCGGCATGATCGAAGGAGGAGAGCTGAAATATCTGACAGTAGATATCAGCCCGGATTTTTATCAGGATACCAGGCTGAAAAAAAAGCAGAAACAGGAACTGAAAACACTGCTGGGAGAATAAAAATATGTTTGAGAAGGAAAAGCAGGAAAACAGGGATCAAATCCTGGAATTTGAAGAAGGAAAACAAATACCGGACAGGGACTGGGACGGGTCCGTTTCCTTTTATCCCAGATATCTTCAGATTGAACATACGACCCGCTGCAACGCAAAGTGCATTATGTGCAACCATCTGTATACCGGAAACAGAGGGGCGAAAGATATTGACCTGGATGTGCTCTATGCCCTGGAAGATATCCTGAAATACGCGGAAACCGTGATGCTGAACGGAGATGGAGAGCCTTTTCTCTATAGGGATATCGACAAGTCTCTTGCCCTTTTTGGAAAATATGAAGTAAAGGTTGGCATGAACACGAATTTTACAGTAGTTCCGGAGCAGCTGTGGAATGATATGGGACATGCATTTTCCTTTCTTAACATATCATGCGACGGGGCCGAAAAGGACTTGTATGAATCCATAAGAAAAGGGCTGTGTTTTGAGGATTTTAAGGCTAATCTTGAAAAGCTGAACAAGGTTGCCCCCCATTTGAAAAAGAATATGGACTGTGTGCTGATGCGCCAGAATATAGGAGATATGGAAAATCTGGTCCGTTTTGCGGCGGATTATGGATTTTCATCTGTTCGTTTTCACTCGCTGGGAATAAACCCCATCATAGGCAATGAAAAAGATGCGCCGGATCTCTATCCCCATTATCTGATGGAGCAGGCCCAAAAAGCGGCAAATGCAGCCAGGGAGCGGGGGATCAGGATACAGCTGCCCCGGGTTCAGTCTCCGGAAGGAGGAGACGCGGCGCAGGATTTGGAAAAAATACACGGCGAGGAAAAAGAGGCAGAAAAAAGGATCCGAAAAGCAGAAGCTTATCATGAGGTATTGTCCCGGCAGTATCTGGGCAGCTCCGTAAGGGAGGAAGATTTTACGCGGGAATTATTTGATTACGGCGATCTGTGCAGATGGGCAGTGGAACGGTGCTATATTGATCTTAACGGGAATCTGACGACATGCTGCTATGATGTGAGCCACCGCTATGGCAGTCTGAAAGAACAAACTTTTGAGGAAATATGGAACGGACCTTTTTATAAAAAGCTCCGCCTTAAGATGAGAGAAGGGAAGCTGCCGAAATGGTGCGGGGAGTGCCAGTGGCTGAAAAACCCGGAATTTTAAGGAAAGAAACGATATCAGGGACAAAGAAGGTAGAGGAAAATGACAATTTATGATTCGGTAAATGATATAAAAGAAATGCTATTCGGGGAAAAGGGAACCGGCTTTGATGAAGTGCGCTCTGCCATCCGAAAAGAAATAGAAGCGGAAAAGGTCAGTATGCCCCCACAGTATATGATGATGAAAATAACAAATTACTGCAATTCGGATTGCGTTTACTGCAATCATGCAAAAAGCAGGATCCAAAATGAAGTGAAGCAGGAAATTTCCCTGGAACGCCTGCAGTCCATCATTGGAGAGGCCATACAGATGGGCGTAAAGGCAATCAGCATAAGCGGTGGAGAACCGCTGGTGCGAAAAGATGTGGAGACGATTGTCAGACAGATCGCCGACAGCAATGTGGTTCCTGTCCTTCTGACAAACGGCTGCCTTTTAAAGGAGAGAGCCGAAAGCCTCTACGAAAGCGGACTGCGATATTTCATCATCTCCCTGGACTCCTTAGATGCAGAAGACTACCTTGCACAGCGGGGAGTAGATATCGGCCCTGTACTGGAGGGGATTGAAACAGTAAGAGGACTCATGCAGAAGGATGAAACTGTCAAGTTACATATTACACCGGTGATCACGGCCAAAAATATAGGGCAGATGCCGGAAATGGTCCGGTACTATTCAAAAAAAGGCGTTTCCCTGCAATTCAGCCCCTACCACAGATTTGTTTTTAATATGAGGGATGAACTGGCGGAATTTGACGCCAGGGAGGTTGACACCGTTATGGATCAACTGTTACAGATGAAGAAAGAGGGATATCTGATCGCCAATTCCATTACTTTTCTGCGGCACTTTAAAGCTTTTATGTGCGAGAATAAAATACTGCCTGACGGATACCGGTGTCTGGCAGGATATTCCACAGTCTATGTAGATACCTATGAAAATGTGCTTCCCTGCTGGAGCGGCGGATTCGGGCCGGTCGATAATCTTCAAAATCATACGTTGTCAGATATCTGGTACGGTGAGAAATACATGGAGCTGCGCAAAAAGATGGAAAAGTGTCAGTGCGCCGGCTGCTGGCTTCTGTGCACCGGGGAGCTTACAGTTCTTATTAATGGGGAAGAGTAGTTTTATAAGATTAAGAGGAAACAGGCAATATGCAGATAAAGAGAGAGGATCTTACGAAAGAATACAGTAATATATTTTTTCACTTTGATTTCAGCCAAAGGATGGAACTGGAATACGATCATAAAAGCTATGAACTGACTGATCACACACAGCTGCCGGAATTGATCGAACATTCTAAAGCAAAAGGAGATTATCAGATCAGTAAGATCGCAAATAATATTCTGGCTGTATATGAAACGGAACATCAGATGGAGACATACAGCCATACTCCGGTGATGATTCATATGGAACTTTCCAGCTTCTGCGACTGTGAATGTATGATGTGCAAACATTGCTATGAGAAAAACAGCGATGCACAATACCTGTCCCGCGATAAATTCCATGAACTTAAGCAGTATTTTGCAGCCTGCAGGATCGTTATGATCAACGGATATGGGGAACCCTTTATTCATCCGCAGATTT
Organism: Claveliimonas bilis; assembly: GCF_030296775.1. Lineage (NCBI taxonomy): Bacteria > Bacillati > Bacillota > Clostridia > Lachnospirales > Lachnospiraceae > Claveliimonas > Claveliimonas bilis. The sequence continues at coordinate 363,555 of NZ_AP027742.1, forward strand.
CAGAGATCATTTCCATTTTTGAAACATATCAGGTAAAGATTTTCACTACGACAAATCTGCAGCATCTTCCAATGGACAGCCTGCCTAAGATCAATAAAGTTTTTGCGAGAATGAACGTTTCCTGTGACGGGGCCTGTGCAGAAACGTACGAATCCATAAGAAGAGGAGCTTCTTTTGCCAAATTTATCAAAAATTTGACTATACTGCGTGAAAACTGTCCGGATGTGCAGCTTTTTATGTCAGTCGTGGCTATGAGACAAAATATTGAGGAAGCAGTCAGTCTCGTGCGCATGGCAAAAGAATTAGGATTTGAAGAAATAAGATTTGGGAGATTGGGGTCTAATCTTTTTCTGGGAAATGAAAAAGACGAGCTGATTTATTATCCTAATTTTGCCGGCAGGGAACTGGAGAGGGCGAAGCAGGAAGGGGAAAGGATCGGGATACGCGTAGTAACGCCTGTTATCATGCAGAACAATGTCATTGACTGTAAGAAGGCGGAGCGGGAAAGGGAACAGATCCATGAGGAGCCGTTTTATAAAGGCGATAAATATTATGAAGGATTGGCAGAAAAATATAAAGAATTAAAAGAGTCCCATTTGTTTGAACCTCATCTGTACTCTACGGAAGGAGCAATTTCCTGTGAAGGGCTCTGTCACTGGATCGGATTCGGGCTGTACGTAAACTCATCCGGCAAAGTGAGGCCATGCTCTGAAATTCCCTATAACAGAGGACAGGAAAAAAGAGAAGAAAGGATTGATCATAATTATGAGGAACTGAAAACATTTCGGAAGAAATTTATTTCAGGAGAAGTGCCTAGGGTATGTATGGACTGCGCGTTCATTATGAGCGATGAGATCGGCTGCCTGAAGGTAAATCTTCGGGAGTATAAAAATTATTTTCTGGAAAAGGCGGGGGCGGGAAGAGAAGAATGAACTTTTTATTAGAAACAGGCAGTACCGGTTCTGTGAGATTTCTGTATACAGAAGGGGAAGAGATTACAGACCGTGACGGGAAGCAGGTGTATGTATATGGAAATAAAGAGATGTTTACCGCTGTTGAAAATCCGGAAGGGCCGGGTTCCTGCCGGGTCATTCGGAGCACAATGGGAGGAAATAAGACTGTCTTTTATCTGAAACATAACGGCAGGTATTATATTTTCACTTCACTGAAACTGCTGTCTGCCATTTCTTATCAATGCCGTTTCCAGGATGATCCGGAACTGATCAGTGAATTTATATACAACGGATTTATCCGGACAAAGGACACGCTGGTACGTGATGTTTATAAGCTGCTTCCGGAAGAATACCTGGAAATAGAAGCAGGAGAGCTTAACATACATCGACTGGAAAGGACAAAAGCGAACAGGCAGAAGGTCAGCCTGGATCAGATGTATGAAAGAGAAAGAGCAATCATCAATTCCTATATCGATCTGGCGTTGTCAAAAAAGGGGCAGGTCAATCTGGCAATCTCGGGAGGATTTGATTCCAATCTCATCCTGCATTTTCTGAAGGAAAGAGGGATACCATCATGTGGATTTTCCGTCGGTGCGGCCCGGGGATTGGACGAGACAGGTGTGGCGGCAAACTTGTGTGCTCATGCCGGGAATGTCAGCCTTCGGAAAGGAAGCGTGGGGCCTAAGATACGGGAGCACCTGGAAGAAATTGTTGAGACGCTGGAGGGGAATCTTTATGAACGGGGGATTTTCCTTCAATATGCGCTGGCAAAGCTTCTGAAAGAGGAGCATGTCCGATATATTTTGCTGGGCGAAGGAGCGGATCAGGTATTTAACCGGAATTTTTATGACCGTAAGGCGCCCCCATATCTGACAAATTACAATGATAATCCATATGAACTGGGGGCCATGGTCGTACTGAAAAAGAGTGTGCTGATGCTGGAGGCATTTGGGATTACAGGGCTATATCCATTTATCAGCAGAAAAATGCAGGATCTTGGGGCTGAAATAATGGAGGAAAACGGCGTTTCCAAAATAAGACAGAAGGAAATGTGCCGAAAATACTTTGATGACGAAACAAACAGCCTTGTAGGAAAGAACCCCGGCAGCACTTCCCTGTGCGCATTGTTCCGGGATTCTGAAGACGAGGAGGCGTTTATTGCCAAAGTAAAGGAAACAAACGAGTTTTATGATCCTTCCTTCCGGATCTCTTATAAATACGGGCCGGGGGAGTCAGAGCTGGATTATTATTTATGCCTGGAGTACCTTAGGATATTTAAGAAAATATTTTGCAGCGGATAAAAGAGGTGTGCAATATGAAGAGAGTAGAGTGTGAAATACTTGCACCGGCGGGAAGGGCGGCAGATATAGCTCCTTTACTGAAAAACGGTGCGGATGCTGTTTATGTCGGGCTTGCCGGGTACAGTGCAAGACCGGAATCTTCAGACTTTTCAGCGGAAGAGATATGGGAAGCGCTGCCGTCAGTTCATGAAGAGGGAAAAAAACTGTTTGCGGCGATAAATGCCAATGTTCCCGGAGAGAAAATAGAAGAGCTATGCGGGCTGATAGAAGAGCTGGATGAAAAGGGGATTGACGCTCTGATCCTGTCAGATTACGGGCTGATGAACCGCGTTTCCAAAGTAGTCAGACATGCTCAGCTTCATGCAAGCACACTCACGGGGGTCTATAATCACGAAGACGTCCGCATGCTGCAGGAAATGGGAGTAAGCCGCATTATTTTGTCTTCCGACTTATTTGTAGACGAGATTGTGGATCTGACGGACAAAGTTCCGGATATGGATTATGAGATCGTGGCCGATGGCGGGATCTGTTTCAATTCCAACCGCCAGTGCCTGCTTCCTCATTTCGGGCAAAAGGAAGGATACAGTGTGTACTGTCAGAAAGAATATGAACTTTTGAAAGACGGGACATTCCTTGGGCCTGCAAAACGGATCGGAAATCCCCCGGGGAAAATACACCGTACGATGGGTATTTACCTTGGAATGGGCATACGCTCCTTTAAAGTGGAAGGAAGAACAAACCATCTGGACTACATTCTGCAGAGAGTGAAGGATATGGCGGAAAGCAAGAAGTTTTATCTGGAGCATTTGTCTGAAATCCCGGGGATGATGCATTATATAAGACGAAGCAACTGGTATGAGGTGTGAAAATGAGGGAATATTTTGCAGGCCGAGAGACCTATGATCTTGGGAGAATAGAAGAACTGATTGAAAAAAGCGAAGTAAAGGGGATCATTTTAGGAGATCTGTTTTGTCAGAAACGTATGTTTCAAAATGGAATTGCGGATCTGATCCTTTTGATGGACCGTGTTCTTGCCTCTAAGAAGGAGGCGGTTTACCAGGCGCCGTTGTATGTTACCGGGAGAAACTTAGAAGAAGTAACAGCCATCCTACGCCTGATGGACGGATATAAAAAGGAATCCTGCGTGATCGTCCAGGACTTCGGGACTGCCAGGATGGCTGCCGGAGCGTATAAGAATATACGGCTGGTCTGGGGACAGATGGGGAGAGTGCGGGAGCGGAGGTACTCAGATGAGTTTCTTCAGTTCCTGAAGGAAAGAGGATTTACCGGCATGGAGACAGGGGATCAGGAACTTGCGGGCAGGCTGTATTCATTTGGGCTTGTACCGTTTTTTGACAACGCACTCCTTCAATACCAGACGCTGGGAAGGATCTGTTATCTGGAATACGAGACAGGACGGTGCGAGCCGGAGCTGTGCCGCCAAGGATGTTACAGCTTAAGGGCCGGGGGAGAAGAATATGAGATGACGATAGACGGATATATGCTTGGGAAAAAGTACCGGATGATACCGGAAAACATACTGGAAACTGTTCATAAGAAATATGGGGCTGAATTGATTTTCAGGAAAAAATAAAAAGGAAACCGGAGAGAAAAAAGATGAAGAGAATATTAGTAACAGGCGGAGCCGGATTTATAGGCTCTCATTTGTGCCGGAGGCTGCTGGACGCCGGAAATAAAGTAATCTGTATTGACAATATGTTTACGGGAACGTATGACAATATAGGAGAGTTGTATTCCAATCCTGATTTTGAGTTTGTGAATGCAGATATTATCCACCCGATGCATCTTGATATTGATGAAATCTATAATCTGGCCTGTCCTGCAAGTCCGGTTCAATATCAGTACGATCCGATCATGACGACCAAGATCAGTTTTCTGGGAGCGCTTAATGTACTTGAAATGGCCAGAAAAATGAATGCGAAAGTCCTGCAGGCAAGTACAAGCGAAATTTATGGAGATCCTCTGATTCATCCGCAGAAGGAAGGCTACAGAGGCAATGTAAATACCACCGGGCCAAGGGCGTGTTATGACGAGGGAAAGAGGGTGGCGGAAACTCTGTTTTCCGATTATCGGAGATTATATGGAACGGACACGAAGATCATAAGGATATTTAACACATACGGACCGCATATGCTGGAAAACGACGGGCGGGTCGTCTCCAACTTTATCATGCAGGCCATACACAACAAGGATATCACCATATATGGAAGCGGAACTCAGACGAGAAGTTTCTGCTATGTGGACGACCTGGTGACCGGCATGATCGCGGTCATGGAGAAAAAGAATTTTCCGGGGCCGGTCAATCTGGGGAATCCCCATGAGATGACCATCCTGGAGCTGGCAGATATGATCATAAGAAAGACCGGTTCCAGCTCCAGGATCGTGCATCAGCCGCTTCCGGAGGATGACCCTGTGAAAAGACGGCCGGATATTTCCTATGCGAAAAGAGAACTGGGCTGGGAACCGACTGTTGATATCGAGCAGGGGATCGAGAGGACGATCGCCTATTTTAAAAAGAAATATTAAAGGGAAAATTATCGGTATAGTGTAAAGAACTACGATTGCTTTTCAAATTTGCGGAGAAACTGCTGTAAGCGCTGTGTCTTTGGGGCGGAAAAAATTTCTTCGGAGGTTCCCTCTTCGGCGATTTCCCCTTCGTCCAGAAATACCACATGATCGGCAATGTGTCTGGCAAATGCCATTTCATGGGTGGCGATGATCATAGTGGTATTTTCCTTTGCCAGTTTATATAAAAGGTTCAATACTTCCCCTACCAGTTCCGGATCCAGTGAAGAAGTAGGCTCGTCGATCAGCATTACTTTTGGGTTTACTGCCATAGCCCGTCCGATTCCGATCCGCTGCTGCTGTCCGCCCGACAGCTGGGACGGATAAGAATCGGCCTTTTCTGTCAGACCGATTGCTTCCAGGATTTCCCGTGCTTGACCTTCTGCTTCTTTTTTAGGGATCTTTTGTACTGCCGTTAGAGGTTCCATGATATTTTCCAGTGCGGTCTTATTTTTGAACAGGCTGTAATTCTGGAAGACCATGGCCGTCCTGGCGCGAAGTTCATATTCTTCGTTTTTCTTATGGTTTTTGGCGTCTACTGAAAACTGGTCAATTGTTATGATGCCGGAATCAGGCTTTTCCAGATAATTGATACAGCGAAGCAGGGTAGACTTTCCGGTACCCGACGGCCCGATCAGGACTAATACTTTTCTTTCTTCCAGACGGATAGAGATATCTTTTAAAACATGCAGCGATCCAAAACTTTTATTTAAATTGTCAATACGAATCATAGTTTTGCCTCTTTCATTTCATATTAATAAATTCTGTTCAGACGTTTTTCCATTCTGCTCTGGAGCAGATTCAACGCGGAAATAATGATCCAGTAGATGACGACTGTTGCCAGATATCCTTCCAGGAAGCGGTAGGTTCTGGAGGTTTCCATGCTGACCGCTGCCATCATATCTTTGAAGCCGATCATAAATCCGATAGATGTTGATTTGAAAAGGTTGATAAAATTATTGGAAAGTCCCGGCACGGCGATTCTTGCAGCCTGCGGAATAATAATTTTGGTAACAACTTTTAGCGGACGCATCCCGATGGAAAGTCCTGCTTCATACTGATCTTTTGTGACGGAATTTAAAGCGGCCCGGATGTCTTCGGACATAAAGGCACAATAATTAGCACTTAGACAAATAACAACAGCTGTAAATGCGCTCATGTTCCGTATCGTCTCGCTGACCTGGGCAAACCCATAATAAAAAAGAAACAACTGTGCGATAAATGGTGTCCCTCTGAAGAAAGAAACATAGACTGTACTCAAAGAGAACAGTCCTCTGATCCGGTACTGGCGAATGACTGCCAGTATGATACCCAGTAGCAGGGAAAGGATCAGGGAGAGAAACGCGACGATGACTGTCGCCGGGAGCAGCTTTAGTATTTTGGGAATAATTTCAATAAAATAGTCGATTCTAAATGTATCCATTTTTTTCTCCAAGGTTTCAAAAGAAGGGGCTTATCACATGAGAACTAAATTCCTCATGTGACGGCCCCTTTTGGTTAGTTAGTTGTAATCTTATTCTTCCATAGGATCAAATCCAAACCACTTCACTGACGTATCATGAAGGAATCCTTCTTCTTTCAGATCGCTGATCACAGCGTTTACTTCATCACACAGGGCTTTGCCTTCCTCTGTTTTCTGGAACGGATATCCGGCATTTTCTGTATATACTGCCTCACCTACGCCCTTGATTTCAAGTCCGGATTCCTGTTTTACAGATTCAATATGAAGAGCTGACATCAAAGTGGCGTCAATCCTTCCAAGCGCTACGTCTGTCGGTACTGCTGTGCTGTCGTCGTAATTTACATACTTGATCTGTCCATCCGGATCCAGTTCATCAAAATAGTCATAGGCAATATCATCGCTGAGAAGTCCAAGGGTCCTTCCGTATAAGTCTTCCACACTGTTGATATCATTGGTGCTCTCTGCTACAACAATCTTATATGGCACATAGAAATAGGTATCTGTAAAATAGTATTTTTCCTTTCTTTCATCTGTGATACCGATCTGGTCAGCCACAGTATCTACGCGTCCGCTGTCAAGCAGTTCAATGACGCCCGGGAACCCGGCGGTTTCCCACTCGATCTCATAATTCAGACGGTCCGCAATTTCATTCCATACATCAATTTCAAATCCCTGAAGCTCGCCGTCCTCATTTGTTTCTGAAAAAAATGCATGCTCCCCTGTGGTGGAAATGCGGATTGTTTTCTTTTCTTCCTTGCTTTCTTCGGAGCCTTCTGATGAGCTGTCTGAGCCGCATCCAGTCAACATTGCGCCGGTGATTGCCGCCACCAGCAGAGCGGAAACAAATCTTTTCTTTTTCATTTTTTCCCTCCTGTAAAAAGTAAAACCATTTATTCATCATTCCATATTGTCGCACAGAAAAAAACAATTTACCAATCACTTATTTCGATATATGTAGAACACATATCGGGATTTTCAATATGTTGTCATATACTTTACATGAATCTGCAAATATTTTTATAAAAAGTTCTTTTCCGATTTCAGGGCTGTGATATAATTACGAAGGAAATAGTTAAATTTACATGGGAAAGACAGAAATGGGAAAGGAACATATGGCAGATTATGTTGATGTAAACGGAAGGAAAATAAGGATCAGGACTCCGGAAGTCTCGGAAATTGATGAAAACGGCTATTTTCGCCGGCAGTCAAACGCATTTACCGGACATTTGGGAAGCAAAGAGCATCCGGTGGAAAAAGGAAGATATATTCTTTTTTGGTCAACCGGATGTGCCTGGTCTAATCGGGCTGTGATTGTGATCGACCTTCTGGGACTGTCGGAAGCTGTGAAAACAGAAGCGGTAGACTGGACGGACCGTCCGGAAGATCTTGGATGGGAATTTGTCCATTCTCCGGGTCATATTAATCCGGAAACGGGAGCACAGTTTTTAAGCGAACTTTATTACAATACGGATGGGGACTACAAGGGAAGGACAACCGTGCCGGCTTTGGTGGATTATCGGACAAAGACAGTTGTGAATAATGATTTCCAGATGCTGACTGTTTTGCTGGAGACGGAATTTTCTCCTCTGCATCATCCGGAGGCGCCGGATTTGTATCCGGTTCGGCAGAAGGATAAGATCGACAGGCTTAACAGCTGGCTGTATCAAAATGTCAATGATGCGATATACCGTGCATGTTTTGCCAGATCCGTGGAGGCTTATTATGAAGGATACCATACATTTTTTGACAGTTTATCTGTGCTGAACACATGTCTGGAAAAACAGCGGTTCCTGCTTGGCGATTATATTACGGACAGTGATATTCGCCTGTTTACAACGCTGGCCAGACTGGATATCAATTATTCACGGCATCTTGGGCCCTGCCCCGGCCTTTCGGACTATCCGAATTTGTGGGACTATGCAAGAGATCTGTATCAGGTTCCGGCTTTTCGCAGACACACACATTTTCAGGAATTTGCAGCCAGGCAGGATTCAGACAGAAGAGGGCAGAATTTTCGCTTTCATCCCTATTATGATATGGTAGTGCCCGGTACAGATTTTCCAGAACTATGGTCAGTGCCTGCCGCAAGGGAGAAACTTAGTTCGGATCCTCCCCATAGATTTATGATAAAGTAAAAGGAGAGCGCGGAATGTCTGTTTATATAAAAACAACAAAAGAAGATATCGATTATGAGGCGGTTGCCGCCCTCTTAAATTCCTTCGGAATGAGCGGGCGGAATGCGGATGAACAGGAGAAAATTTTCAAAAGCAGCTATGCGGTGTCATTTCTATATGACGGTGACAAACTGATCGGCTGTGCCCGCGCGCTGTCAGACGGCGTCTGTGAAGCAGCTCTTTACAATATTGCCCTTGCCAGAGAGTATCACGGCCGGAAATTAGGCCGCATGTTGATAGAATCTATCTTAGAGCAGGTCAGGGGATGCAACATTATCTTATATACCCATCCCAGGACAGTGGCTATGTATGAAAAATTCGGATTCCGTCGGCAGAAAACAGGGATGGCCATCTATCAGGGGAATGCGGATGATCTGAAACGTATGGAAAAGACTGGATTTCTTTTGCCGGAAGGGTATCGTTTTTCGGATAATGAATTAGGAAGGCCAGTAGGAGGAAATGATGAAAAAACTGAAATTTAGAGAAACTGTTTTTGTAGCCAGCATGTTATTTGGCATGTTTTTTGGAGCAGGAAATCTGATCTTCCCCGTATCTATGGGGCAGATGGCGGGGAGACATGTGTGGCAGGCGGCAGCAGGCTTCCTTATTACGGGAGTGGGGCTGCCGCTTCTCGGCGTGGCGGCGCTTGGGATCAGCCGCAAAAGCGGACTTTTGGGACTTGGAACCCAGGTGGGCAGGAAATATGGGATTTTGTTTACCTGTGCCCTTTACCTGACGATCGGTCCTTTTTTTGCCATACCAAGATGCGCTACGGTATCTTATACAGTAGGAATAGAGGGACTGATCTCCGGAGAGGGAGGCAAGCTGTTTTTAGCCGTGTTTTCCCTTGCCTTTTTTGCAGTGGTATTGTTTTTCTCTCTGCGGCCGGGCGAGATCATGACATGGATCGGAAAAGTGATGAATCCTTTGTTCCTCGCTTTTCTTGCTGTCCTTGTCATAAGGGCGCTCAGCAGCCCTCTGGGAAAAGTAGGTGAGATAGAACCTACAGGCGCTTATGCGGAAGGGGCGTTTTTTACAGGTCTTCTGGAAGGATATAATACAATGGATGCCCTGGCAGGGCTGGCTTTTGGTATCGTGGTGGTTGATGTGATCAGAAGGCTTGGCGTAAAGGAACCGGAAGAAGTGGCGGGAAGTACTGTCCGCGCCGGATTGTTCAGCGCTATTTTGATGGCAGTCATCTATCTGCTGGTGGCTGTGATGGGCGCCCAGAGTGCAGGCGGCCTGGAAGTGAGCAGTAACGGGGGAGAAGCATTGTCGCAGATTGCAGAATATTATTTCGGAAGAGCCGGAGCGTTGATTCTGGCTGTCATCGTGACAATGGCCTGCCTGAAAACGGCAATAGGACTCATCACAAGCTGCGGAGAAGCATTTGTGCAGATTTTTCCGAAGGGACCTTCCTATCATAAGTGGGCAGTTATGTTCTGCATTCTTTCGTTTTTGATCGCAAATCTGGGATTGGATGCGATCATTGCATATTCCCAGCCGGTGCTTATGTTTCTTTACCCTCTTGCAGTTGTGCTGATTATTTTGACGCTGTTTGGAAAATATTTCGCAAATGACAGGACGGTATTCCAGTGGGGCATTGGTTTTACGGCAGTATCAGCGCTGGCGGACGGACTTCGAGCATTGCCGGAAGGCACCAGAGCTTTACTGCACATAGATGTAGTGACAGATCTGGCAGGGAGAATACTGCCCCTGTCTGACAAGGGATTCGGCTGGCTGTGTCCGGCTGTTGCAGGAATTGTGATCGGAGTGATCAGATACCGCATGAAAAGGAAGAGGGAGACAGAATAAATGAACGATATCTGTATGAGATTTGAATTTAGAGAGATCCGGCAGGACGAAGCAGAGTATGCCGCGCAGATAGAAGAGATCTGCTTTCCGCCTAACGAGGCGTGTTCCAGGAAAATGATGCTTGAGAGGGTTAAGACGGCGCCGGAATTGTTTCTGGTAGCAGTAGAGAAGCACACAGGGGAAATCGCCGGATTTTTAAATGGCCTCTCTACGGATGAGGAGAAATTCCGGGACGAATTTTTTACGGACGCCGGTCTTTATGATCCGAAAGGGAAAAATGTGCTGCTGCTGGGGCTTGATGTCCTTCCAGGGTACCGGAGGCAAGGACTTGCAAGAGAGATTGTGAGCCAGTATATCTGCCGGGAGAAGGCCAGAGGAAGAGAGAAGCTTTTGCTCACCTGCCTTGAGGCTAAGGTGGAAATGTATAAAAAATTCGGGTTTCATGATGAAGGGATTTCTGATTCCTCCTGGGGAGGAGAACAGTGGCATGAAATGACCTGTTCTCTGCAGTAAGGGCAGTATCCCAAGGCACAGGAGAGTGGTTGAATGGCGGAAGTGTATTGACTCTTGAATGGTATGGATTTATAATACCATTAAGAAACGGTATGATAGACAAAAGGAAGAAGGAGAAGAGGCTATGAAATTGACATTGGAAGGGTTAAAAGACCGTCAGTCGTGGGAGAAGGCAGGAATTACCTTGCCGTCCTATGACGCTGCAGCAGTTGCCGAGGCGACCAGACGAGATCCGGTATGGGTACATATGGGAATCGGAAATATTTTCCGTATTTTTATCGGAGGAATTGCAGACCAACTGCTTGAGGAAGGCCTGATGGACCGGGGGATCACATGCGTTGAAACATTTGACTATGATGTGGTGGATAAGATTTACGATCTGTTTGACAATCTGGCTTTGAGTGTGACGCTTCACGGCGATGGAACAACAGACCGCAAAGTGCTGGGTTCTCTCACAGAAGCCATCAAAGCACAGTCTTCTGATGAGAAACAATGGGAGAGAATGAAAGAAATTTTCCAAAATCCCGGACTTCAGCTTGTGTCTTTTACCATTACGGAAAAAGGATATGCGCTGAGAAATGCAGAGGGAGCTTATTTTAGTTTTGTAGAATCGGACATTGAGAACGGACCGGACAAGGCGGTGAGCGCTATGGCAGTTGTAACAGCGATGCTTCTGGAACGATATAAAAGTGGAAAAGCACCTCTGGCCCTTGTTTCCATGGATAACTGCTCCAAGAATGGATCCCGGCTTCGCGGCTCTGTTCTGGAAATGGCGGAAGAATGGAAAAAGAGAGGATTTGTAGAGGAAGATTTTATTGCATATGTCAGTGATGAAACAAAAGTCTCCTTCCCGTGGACGATGATCGATAAGATTACGCCGCGCCCCAGCGAAAAAATTGCAGAGGAGCTGGAGGAGGCCGGTGTGGAAAACATGCAGCCGGTCATCACATCGAAAAAGACCTATATTGCTCCGTTCATTAATGCAGAAGGACCGCAGTACCTTGTTGTGGAGGACAGCTTTCCTAACGGACGTCCGGCGCTGGAGAAGGCCGGAGTATATGTGACAGACCGCGATACAGTGAATAAATCGGAACGAATGAAAGTAACAGTGTGTCTGAATCCGATCCATACGGCGCTTGGACCATACGGATGCATGCTGGGATATGAACTCTTTGCCGATGAAATGAAAGATCCGGATATGCTGGAGCTGGCAAGACAGGTGGGCTATGTAGAGGGGATGGCAGTTGTTCCTGATCCTGTGATCCTGTCTCCGAAAGCTTTCCTTGATGAATTGATGGAAGAAAGATTCCCCAATCCGTATCTGGGAGATACCACGCAGAGACTGGCGGTAGATGTTTCACAGGGGATCGGTATCCGTTTCGGTGAAACGATCAAATCTTATATGGAGAAGTACGGGGATGCGAAAATGCTGAAAGCCATTCCGGTAGCCATTGCCGGATGGGTGAGATATCTGCTGGCTCTGGACGACGAAGGCAAATCGATCGAGCTGGCTCCGGATCCGATGGTACCGGAACTTAGAGAGCAGATGTCCACCATCGTATATGGTGAGCCGGAAAGCCTGAAAGATCAGCTGAAAGGAATCTTATCCAATGAAGTGATCTTCGGCGTGAATCTGTATGAGGCGGGAATCGGCGAGAAGATCGAGCAGATCATCCGGGAGGAGATCGCCGGACCGGGATCCATCAGAAAAACGGTGCAGAAATATTTGGCGTAACTTAAACCGGGCACGGGGGTTTTTGAAAAACCCCCGTTTTCTTTTGACAGCTTCCCGGTTATCAGGTATAGTGAAATTATATACAATTCAGGGGTAAATTGAAAAATAAGTGAGGAAAGGTGAAATGAAAAAGAAAAAAATATTCCGGGCACTGCCACTAATGATGGCAGGGATATTGTGTGCGTCAACCGCGTTACCGGTCTCAGCGGATGAAGGAGAGGACGCCGTCAGACTTTTTAGGGAGGACAATGATTTCGGACGGGCGCCTCTAAGTGAAGAGCAGGAAAGGATGTTTCAATATCCGGAGCTTCCGGCAGTGAGTACGAATGCGCTCTTTCCGGAGAAATTTGATCTTCGGGAAGAGGGGGATGTTACGCCGGTCAGGGATCAGGGAATCTGGAATACCTGCTGGACATTCGGCATCCTGTCGGCAGCGGAGGGAAATCTTCTCCGGGAATATGATATAGAAACGGATCTGTCCGAGCATCATCTGGCATGGTTCACCTGGCAGCCGGAAACTTCCGGTTCCCAGGCGGGTGAGGGCATCAGCGTGACAGGTCATCCTCTGATGTACGGAGGGCATATGTATTATTCGACAGCAACGCTGTCTGCATGGAAAGGAGCGGCGCTGGAGGAAGATATCCCCTATACGGACAGTGATGGAGAAGCCTATAATCCTGATGGGGATTGGTCTGTGGATGAGAGCAGGCGGTATGATTCGTCTTATCAGTTGAGAAATATAAATTTCCTTCCGAATCCGACGGTGATAACAGACACCGGGGAATATCTCTACCGCCCGCAGGCGACAGAGATCATAAAAAGCGCTTTGATGGAGACCGGAGTATTGGATGCAGGATACTATATGGACGGAAGCCGTCCTGAATATGCAACGGAAGATTATTTTAATTATGATACGGGAGCGCAATACGCAGATCAGCATAAAGAAGCAAATCATGAGGTCAGCATTGTAGGATGGGATGATACGTATCCGGCTGAGAATTTCAAGATCCGGCCGGAAGGCGACGGCGCCTGGATCGTAAAAAATTCCTGGGGAACCGGGTGGGGAAGCGGAGTTGGCGGCAATTGGGGCGGAGAGGGCTATTTTTATATGTCCTATTATGACAGAAGCCTCTGTGATGTCAATCAGGTCAGTGTTGTGCCGGAAGAGCAGGGGAATGATCATAATTATCAGTATGATTACCTGGGGACTGCCAGTTGGTGGAATTTTTATAACGACGACGGTTCCCTGCGCCGGGAGGCAAATATATTTGAGGTGCAGGGCAATGAACAGATAAGCGCTGTTTCAGCGGCAACAAATGAGGCGAATATGACGGTGACAGTGGATATCTATAAGCTGGGACCGGAGGCGGACAGTCCGGAAGACGGACAGAAGGCTGCCAGCCAGGAAGTGTTTTTCCCGTATACAGGCTATCATGTGATCGAACTGGAAGAACCGGTAATGTTAAGGGCCGGAGAGAAATTTGCAGTTGTTCTGACAAAAACAGGTACAGATGGACTTACGTGGACAAGTGTGGAAGCTGGATATGAATATAGTGTAGCAGGCATGACGTACACGTCAAAGATAAATGAAGGTGAAAGTTATATTTTCTTAAATGGGAAATGGGAGGATATGATCACGGCCAAAGAGTCCATGGAAAAAGAAATGGAGGAATCTTTTGGGCGGCAAGTAGAGGTGGGAAATGTTCTGATCAAGGCATTTACGGATGAAATCCCGGCAGCGGAACTGACTTCCTTAAAGATAGAAGGATTTGATGCCAACGGACAGCCGGCAGGCGAAGGATTGGAAGTGGGTCCGTCGGAAACACAGATTACCATTCCGGCGGACATGGAGTATGTTTCTTTTGAGGCGGCTGTGCAGCCGGATGGCGGAACAGCGGAAATAAAAGTGGGCGACAGAGTGATACAGCCCGGAGAAAAAATTTCCCGGATGGAACTGAAAGGGGCAGAAATAACAGTTACCACTGCAGTTCCGGGAGGGATCGGAAACACTTATACTTTTACAGTTGACGTATCCGATACAGCTCCGTCCGGAGGAAACGGGGAAGATGGAAAGGACGATGGACAGGCTTCCGGCAGCCCCAATGGAGAGAATACGCCGGTTCAAAATACAAACACAGTGCAGCATGTAAAGACTGCGCCAAAGACAGGAGACAGTCAGGGAATGATGACTGCGGTATATGCAGCAGCGCTGCTCAGCAGCGCCTTTGCTGCAGCGGCAGCAATACGCAGAAAAAGGAGATAGCAATGAAACGGTTATTGATTTTGGGAGCCGGCGGTTTCGGCCATATGATACAGGAAACAGCTCTTATGCTGGGGTATGAAGAGGCGGTATTTTTAGACGACGCCGTAAGAGATAAGGATGTTGTGGGGAAATGCTGCGATTACGAGAGCTTTCTGGGGAAATACGACATGGCGGTAGCGGCTCTTGGAGATAACAATATGCGTCTTTACTGGACAGAAAAGCTGATGGAGGCCGGATATGAAGTTCCGGCTGTGATCCATCCGTCTGCCGTAGTAAGCCCCAGCGCCGTGATCGGAAAAGGAAGCTTTATTATGCAGAGAGCCGTTGTGAATACCCATACCGTGATCGAGCACGGCGTGCTGGTAAACAGCGGAGCTGTGATCGATCATGATTCCTATGTGGGATGCGGGGCGCACATCGGCCTTGGCAGCGTGGTAAAGGCAAACTGTACGATCGGTTCCAGAGAGAAGGTGGAAGCCGGGGAAGTGATCTTTTCTACAAGAAGAAAGATTGACGGCGTAGATGACCGGAATCTGGAGGATGCAGTCTATGCCTTTGGTTTCGGAAACAGATGCAGCTACGTAAAACCGTTTGGCGCCGGGCATATCAATGAGACATATGCAGTATATATGCCGGGGGAAGATGGAGATGAGCTTTCCTATGTCCTTCAAAGGATCAACAGCAATGTATTCAAGGATCCTCAGGGCGTGATGGAAAATATTTTCGGCGTGACAGAATATTTGAGAAATGTGATACGCCAGGAGGGAGGAGATCCGGACCGGGAAACTTTATCCTACATTAAGACAAAAAGCGGATGCAATTATTTTGAGGACAGTACAGGACAGCCATGGCGGTGCTATAACTTCATCCCGGATTCCGAATGCTATCAGCTGGTGGAGGAACCGGAGCAGTTCTATCAGTCCGGCAGCAGCTTCGGACATTTTCTGAAACAGCTTGGAAATTACCCTGCCGACCGGTTGAATGAGACGATCCCGGATTTCCACAATACAGTGAAACGGTTCCGGGCTTTTGAGACAGCTCTTCAAAGAGATCTGAAAGACAGAGCGGCTTCCTGCCGGCCGGAGATCCGGTTTATTTTGGAAAGGGAGAAGGACTGTGAGGTTCTGGTAAAGAAACAGGAAGAAGGCGTTCTTCCGCTTCGTGTGACCCACAATGACACAAAGCTTAACAATATTTTGTTTGACAGCAAGACAGGAAGGGGATTGTGTATTATCGATCTTGATACCATCATGCCGGGACTTGCGGCAAATGATTTCGGGGATTCCATCCGCTTTGGGGCAGCCACGGCAGAAGAAGATGAGAAGAACCTGGATCTGGTACATTTTGACCTGGAGCTTTACGAACTGTATGTCAAAGGGTATCTGAAAGAGACAAGAGATGTTCTTACAGAGGAGGAGATCAGAAGCCTTCCCTGGGGGGCAAGATTGATGACATTGGAATGCGGCATCCGTTTTCTGACTGATTACCTGCAGGGAGATACTTATTTTAAAACCGATTACCCGGAACATAATCTGGTGAGGGCAAGAACACAGTTCCGGCTGGTAGATGAAATGGAACAGCACTTTGACGAGATGGAAAAGATCATACAAAAATATGCAGCAGGAGAGTAAGAATGAATCATATAGAAAGAAGAAATGCACAGCTTCCTTATATTTCCGATGATTCAGTCATGGAGGAACAGAAAGTATGCAGAAGAATCCTTCAGAAACTGAATTTTGCAGATCGGTCAGATTTTGATACGCTGGCAGAGATTGTAAAAGAGCTGCTGGGAAAATCCGAGAATGCGTTTATTAATCCGCCCTTTTACTGTGATTATGGGAAAAACATAGAAGTAGGGAAAAATTTCTTTGCCAATTACAACTGTACCATCATTGATGTGGCAAAGGTGAAGATTGGAGATAACTGTCAGTTCGCACCTAATGTTTCCATATATACTGCAGGACATCCACTGCATCCCGTGGCGAGAAATTCCTTATATGAATATGGAATTGAGGTGACTGTGGGAGATAATGTGTGGATCGGCGGAAATACTGTGATCATGCCGGGAGTGCATATTGGGAGCAATACCGTGATCGGTGCGGGAAGCGTGGTGACGAAAGATATTCCCGACTGGGTCGTGGCGGCAGGAAATCCCTGCAGAGTCATACGGGAGATTACAGAAGAAGATTTTGAATATTATTACAAGGACAGAAAGTTTGATGAGGCGGCTATGGAAGAAATCCGCCGCTATCGGGAGGAGACAGAAGCCTGCCGTCACTATGAGAAATAGTGGCGGCTTATTTTTTTTACGGTGGTATTTCTGATTTTTTGCTTGACATCTGAAAATTGCGGGCGTATAATTCAACACATAAAAGCTTCAACGCGGTAAAGTTTAAAACTTTGGTGCAAGAAAGCGAAAGGGAGGTAAGAGACTATGAAAAGGAAAAAGGCAGCAGCAATACTTATGGTTATGGCAATGACAGCATCTCTGGCAGCCTGCGGAAGCGATTCTTCTTCTGGCAGTACATCATCGGACAGCCAAAGTGCGGATTCAGGGAGCGATGAAACATATACGATCGGTATCTGTCAGCAGATGGAGCATGACGCTCTGGATCAGGCAACCTTAGGATTCCAGGATGCATGTAAGGAAAAATTCGGAGAAGACAAGGTGGAATTTGATGTGCAGAATGCCCAGGGTGAGCAGGCTATGTGCAGTACCATTGTAAATGGTTTTGTCTCTTCTGATGTGGATCTGATTCTTGCAAATGCAACATTGCCGCTTCAGACGGCGGCGCAGGCAACCAGTGACATTCCGATCCTGGGAACTTCTGTTACTGACTATGCAACAGCATTGGGAATTGAAGATTGGACGGGAGCGACAGGAGTTAATATTTCCGGTACCTGTGACCTGGCTCCGATCAGTGAACAGGAAGACATGCTGACAGAGCTTTTCCCGGATGCAAAGACAGTGGGAATTTTATACTGTTCCGCTGAATCTAATTCCAAATATCAGGCAGAGCTTTTTGAGAAGGAGCTGGAGGCAGACGGGATAGAATACAAAGAATATACAGCGGCGGACTCTAATGAGATCCAGTCTGTGACACAGAGTGCGGCAGAGGAATGTGATGTTATTTATGTGCCGACAGATAATACAATGGCGGCAAATACTCAGATTATCAATAATATCTGCCTGCCCGCAAAAGTTCCGGTCATTGCCGGAGAACAGGGAATCTGTTCCGGATGCGGTGTGGCAACCCTGTCCATCAGCTACTATGATATCGGATACAGAGCCGGTGAAATGGCATATGAGATTCTTGCAGAGGGTGCAGATATTACTGCAATGGAAATTGAATCTGCTCCGGAAGTAACAAAGATGTACAATGCGCAGATCTGTGAAGAACTGGGCGTTGCCGTTCCGGATGACTATGAGGCCATCGAGACAGAATAGGATGGCGGAGCAGTCAGAAATGGCAGAATAAAAATGACGGACGAAAAGAGAGGTAAAAGACAATGATACTGGATTATTTTCTTTCCCTGGATCCCATGGCGTTTTTTCGGGCGATGCCAGGGACAGCAGCACAGGGGATCATATGGGGAATTATGGCGCTTGGCGTATATATTACCTTCCGCATTCTGGATTTTCCGGATCTTACGGTAGATGGTTCTCTGGCTACAGGCGCCGCTGTAGCGGTCATGCTCATACAGGGAGGAATGCATCCGGCTGCAGCATTGCTCTTTTCTGTCCTGGCGGGAATGGCAGCCGGGCTTGCAACAGGAGTTTTGCACACGGTTCTTGGGATTCCCGGCATCCTCGCCAGCATTTTGACCCAGGTATCCCTGTATTCGGTGAATCTTGGCATTATGGGAAAATCCAACCAGGGGATCGGCCTGACACAGCAGAATCTTGTAGCCTCTTCCCGGTATGTGACAGGAGAGGACAGTTGGATTTTCTTTGTAAAACTTATTGTAGGCTGCCTTGTACTGGTGGCAGTGATCTATTGGCTCTTTGGCACGGAAATGGGCGCTTCCATCCGGGCTACGGGATGTAATCCACAGATGGCGAGGGCGCAGGGGATCAATACGAATTTTATGAAGGTGCTGGCTTTGATGATCTCCAACGGGCTGGTAGGACTCTGCGGCGGTATACTGGCTCAATATCAGGGGGCGGCAGATGTCAACATGGGTCGTGGAGCGATTGTCATAGGCCTTGCAGCTGTTATTATCAGTGAGGTTATTTTCGGAAAACTGTGTGCGGGCAAAAAGATTGCCTTTGCCTATACGCTGACAGCGGTTTTTGTAGGTGCGATCCTGTATTACGTGGCATATGCACTTGTATTGTGGCTGAAGATGCCTTCGGATTATATGAAGCTTTTCTCCGCTTTGGTGGTGGCCGCATTCCTGGCAGTACCATATCTGAAAGAAAAACGCTCAGTGAAGAGGAGGGCTTAAAACTATGGGATACATGCTGGAGATCAAAGAAATTTATAAGACATTTAATAAAGGGACAATAAATGAAAAAGCGGCGCTCACAGGAACAAGCCTGAATCTGAATCCCGGAGATTTTGTGACGATCATCGGAGGAAATGGAGCCGGCAAGTCTACTATGCTCAATGCGATAGCGGGTGTGTGGAATGTGGACTCCGGAAATATTATTGTAGACGGTACGGACATTACACGGCTTCCGGAGCATAAAAGAGCGGTGTATCTTGGAAGAGTATTTCAGGATCCGATGACGGGGACTGCCGCTACGATGTCCATTGAAGAAAATATGGCTATTGCGGCTCGCCGGGGAGCAAGAAGGGGGCTGCGATGGGGAATCTCAAGAAAAGAAAGGGAAAACTATAAAGAGCAGCTGAAAGAACTGGATCTTGGACTGGAAGAGAGACTTAGCACCAAAGTGGGACTTCTCTCGGGCGGCCAGAGGCAGGCGGTAACTCTCTTAATGGCAGCTATGAAAAAGCCGAAGCTGCTTCTTCTTGATGAACATACCGCAGCGCTGGATCCGAAGACAGCAGCCAAGGTGCTGGACATTTCCGATAAAATAATAGAGGAACATCAGTTGACAGCGCTTATGGTGACCCATAACATGAAGGACGCCATTGCGCATGGCAACCGTCTGATCATGATGCATGAGGGACGGATTATATATGATGTGTCCGGAGAGGAGAAAAGGAATCTTCACGTATCGGATCTTCTGGCAAAATTTGAGGAAGTGAGCGGCGATGAGTTTGCCAATGACAGGATGATGCTGTCTTAAGGAAACTCTTTCACATTTTTATAAAAATTTGTTATACTGTACCTACAGTGTTACTATTCACAGCAGAAGGAGTACATTATGACAAATCTGTCCGGTAAAAAGCGTCAGCAGATGCTGGAATTTTTAGAAAAAATCAAAGAGGGACTTTCGGATGAGACTTCACTGTCTACAGTTCGCGATATTGAAGAAGAACTGACGACAAGGAAGTACGGACTGGTCTGGGAAAAGCATGAGGAGCGGATCGACCAGGAAATGCAGACGAAAGTTCCTGTTTTTACTGAGATTAAAGAGCGAAGGATCAGTATGGCCGGGCGGGAGGACGGATACCATTACCTTTTGGAGGGAGATAATCTGCACAGCCTAAGGCTCCTTGGAGAAACATGCAGGAAAAAAGTGGACTGCATTTATATTGATCCGCCCTACAATACAGGAAACAAAGATTTTATTTATGATGACGCTATTGTGGATGAAAAGGACGGCTTCCGGCACAGTAAGTGGCTTTCTTTTATGTCAGAAAGACTGGAAGCGGCAAAAGAGCTGCTCGCCGACAATGGTGTAATCTTTATCAGCATCGATGACAACGAAGTATATGCTCTGAAACTGCTCTGCGACGAGATCATGGGAGAGCAGAATTTTGTTACAAATATTATATGGCAGAAAAAAACAGGTGCGTCTGATGCAAGGGGGATTGCCACCATTACAGAATATATCCTGGTCTATGTAAAGGATATCCGGAGGGCAGACCAGATTTTCGATAAAAATTACCAGGCCTATGACAGGAAGCGTTACCGTTTTACAGATGAATACGAGGAGGAGAGAGGGCCTTTTTACTATGACTCACTGGATCGGGGAAGCGTAAGATACAGCGACGCTTTGAATTATGCCATCGAAGCTCCCGACGGCACACCTGTTTATCCCAACGGGCGTACAGAGTTCGCGCGGGATGGATGGACGTGGAAATGGAGCAGGGAGAAAGTGAAATGGGCCAGGGAAAACGGATTTCTGGAAATTATGCCTTCTTCAAGAAAGGAAAATGGCTGGGCAGTCCGCTATAAAATTTATCTCAACGTGGATAATGAAGGAAATCCCGTGGAGAAATGCGCGCCCTACAAAAATGTGATCCAGACTGTGCTCAACGCAAATGCCGCAGCGGATATCAAGCGTATTTTTCAGGGGGAAACGGTATTTAAATATTCCAAACCGGTAGAACTGATAAAAATACTTTTGCGGTATCTGAAAAAGAAGGACGCCCTTGTACTGGATTTCTTTGCAGGAAGCGGAACTACAGGACAGGCAGTTCTGGA
Organism: Claveliimonas bilis; assembly: GCF_030296775.1. Classification (NCBI taxonomy): domain Bacteria; kingdom Bacillati; phylum Bacillota; class Clostridia; order Lachnospirales; family Lachnospiraceae; genus Claveliimonas; species Claveliimonas bilis. The sequence continues at coordinate 384,918 of NZ_AP027742.1, forward strand.
ACAGAACCGCCAGGATGGCGGAAAGCGCCATTTCATTTTGTGTACGAACAATGAAAATCACATCTGTGAAGAGATTACTTATATAAGATTAAAGAGAGTGATAGAAGGATACAGGATGAAGGATGGCGGGAAGGTAGAAGGCATTCCCGCCAATCTGAAATATTTCCGTACAGATTTTGAAGAAAAATGATAAATGAGGAGAAGGATCAGTCTCCCGGGCTGCAGTCAATAAAAGACTCTATCAGAGAATGTAAAGAGGGAAGGTTTTCCTCTTTTGCAGAGACAGGCAGGGGAGAGAAAAAGCGGGAGCAGGTAAGATAGTCGCCATGTACCCCGCGATGTCCTTCTGCCTGAAGACGGCGAAGGCGTTCTGCCTCCGTCTCATTTATACCCCGGATATCCCAGAAAGACACCTGTCCTGCTTCTGTGACAGGGTTCCCCTCATGCTGGAGAAGCCAGAAACAGGCTTTCAGACTGTGGGCAAAGGCAAGCTGATTCCGGTAATTGTTTTCATCGTCAATATAGGGACGCCACTTGGGGATGGGCGGATTGGAAGAACGTTTGATCTCGATCAGAGAACAGTTTGTTCCGCTTTTGTCAAAGAGGATTCCATCACAGTCCTGCTTGCGGATATGGGCGGATAAAAAGCAGCGGCTCCAGTAATGAAAATAATCGTGAATGCTTTTATTTTTTTCCTTTCCGGTGCCCTGATCCTGGAAATTTACATCCAGAATAGAATAAATCTCGTTCTTCAGCTCTTTGCCCGTCAAAAATTTTGTTTTGGATTCTTTCAAATTCCAAACATAAAAACGAACATCTTCCAAAGGATATGCTTCCTGTGTCTTTTCCCACTGATCATCCCTGTATTCAGGAAGCGTCGGATATGCAATAAAAATACAGGGAAGATCCGCGCGGTATGAAAGCAGCCGGAAGATCCTGAAAAAGGCGGCAAAAGGAGAGTTCCCGTCAAAATCCGCATAACTTTGATTCAGAGTGTCGGTGATCATTCCTTTTGTAAGATTCGGATTAGGAGAGAGGGGATCATAATCCACTCCCACATTCAAAGAAAGAAAGCCGGGAATGATCTGTGAATCCCGGGTTGTTCCCCACATAAGGATGTCCCCGCTTCCGGAGCCGGGGATATAATAAGGAGAGTATTTCTGTGTAAGATATTGGTTTAACTGATCCATGATCTGTCAGCCTCTCTTTCCAAATTTGTATGTATATCCAGTTAGATAGATGTATTATAACAGAAAAAACAGCAGAAAAATATCCCCACCGGAATATAATTAGGATTCCGGCGGGGATATTTTCAGATTTTATCATCTCTTCGGATATATCCCGGAGATGCAGGATCAGCGATGATCTCCTTTACATGGGTAATCTGTGCGTGTTTGTCCGCAACAATATTTTCTATATGAGCTCCTTCGCCCACTAAAACATCAGGAAGGATAACGCTGTTCTTGACAACGGCGCCTTTCTTGATGACGCATCCGCGTCCGATAATGGAATTTTCGATCGTTCCTTCAATCAGGCATCCGTTGGATACAACGGAGTTCTTTACGTCTGCACCTTCAAAATACTGAGTCGGGCAGGAATCATTTGTGCGGGTGTAGATCGGCCACTGGTCATCAAACAGGCTGAGTGCTGTCTTGAAATCGATCAGAGAGATATTTGCATCATAATAGCTCTTGAAATCGGTAATGGCTGCAAAATATCCGCGGTGGGAAACGCCGCGCACATCCAGTTCTTCACAGGAAGCGTTGACAATGTCTGCCAGACTGTACATGGAAGAGGTCTTATGCGCTTTGTTTATCAGCTCAATGAACAATTCCTTTTTCATAATATAAGTATCCATGAAAATGTGGCGGTTTTTGGCAGTTCCGCGGTTCATTTCCAGAGAAAGGACACCTTTCTGCTTGTTCAGGTTCACAGTGTTGCAGTTCAGGAATTTTTCCTTGGCGTCATCAGTAGAATGATAGAGCAGCGTGATGTCAGCGCCGGAATCAATGTGAGTCTGAAGCAGTGTACTGAAATCCTGGGCGTAGATCATATAACTGGGTGCAATGACAACGTAGGGGCAGTGTACCTGCTCAATGCATTCCATATTTTCCTGGAATGCTGCAATGTCGTTGTTGTAAATGTCATGATCCAAACCGGTCTCCGAAAACAAAATGTGGAGTCTTCCGCGCTTGGAATTAATATTATAGTGACGACCTGTGCCAAGATGCTCGGTCAGAGAGCGGGGCTTGCGGCGAATGTATACCTGAATCTGGTCAATACCGCTGTTGCTCATGTTTGAGATCGGAAAATCAATGACACGGTATCTTCCGAGAAAGGAAAAAGCGCCGACGGGGCGATAAGGCTGCAGACCTTCTACCCAGATATGGTTTCCGGAAAAGTTTACAATACCAAATGCTTTATTCATACTATTCAACCCCCTTTACACGTTTGGCTACAAGCTCGATGTGTTCGCTGTCAGCGCTTCCCACAACGGCTTCCCTGCCGATCTTTACATTGTCAGCAACCAGTGCGCGCTGTACAACCGCGCCCTCTGCCACCTCTACTCCGGGCATCAGAACGCTGTCGATGATCTTTGCGCCGGCGCCTACTCGTGCTCCGGTGAACAATACAGAATTCTGCACCATTCCTTCAATGATGCATCCCTGGTTAATGAAGGCCTCTTTGATCTCGGCATCCGGTCCGATATACTGAGGAAGCGTTGTGGCGTCTTCTGTATAGATCTTCCAGGTGGGATCGTTAAGATCCAGCTCGTTGTTCTTGTCCAGCAGATCCATATTTGCTTCCCAGAGAGAATCAATCGTTCCAACATCTTTCCAGTAGCCTTTAAACTTATAGGCGTACAGGTTTTTCCCTTCTTTTAACAGAGTAGGGATGATGTCCTTGCCGAAATCGTGACTGGAATCAGGATTTTTCATGTCGGAGATAAGCATTTTGCGAAGCAGTTTCCAGTCAAAAATATAGATTCCCATAGATGCAAGGTTGCTCTTAGGCTCTGCCGGTTTTTCCTGAAATTCAACGATACGTCCGTTTTCATCGGTATTCATGATTCCGAAACGGCTCGCTTCTTTCATCGGAACTTCAATGACGGCGATCGTAGCATCGGCACCACATTCCTTGTGGTACTGAAGCATTTTTGCATAATTCATTTTGTAAATGTGATCTCCGGAAAGAATCAGAAGATAGTCCGGAGAGAAGGTATCTACAAAATCAATATTCTGCGAGATCGCATCGGCAGTACCCCGGTACACATCCAGATTTGCGTCCGCCTTTTCACGGGGCGGAAGAACATAGACGCCGCTGTTTTTTGCATCCAGTCCCCAGCGTCTTCCGGCAGCTACATAGCTGTTGAGCAGAATGGATTCATACTGTGTAAGAACTCCTACAACATCGATTCCACTGTTGGCACAATTACTGATTGGAAAATCAATGATTTTGTATTTACCACCATACGAAACGGCAGGCTTTGCAACTTTGTTGGTTAGCTCGTGCAGTCTTGTACCACGGCCGCCGGCTAAGATCATGGCTAACATATTATCTTGTTTCATATATGCGCCCTCCTCCTTTGTGTGATACTTCTATTATATATTCCAGAGCGGTTACTTTCCATAATTTTGTGCGAAAAAATCTGAGAAATTTCTAAAATAATCTCAAAAATATTAAGAAATAGAAGAATATAAAAATAATGCTTGACATATTTTTAACAAAAATAGTATAATAAAATTATATCTTTTGTATAAAATGTACAAAGAGGTTGCAAAGGAGGGAATTTTATGAGTGCAGCAACGATATTACTTATTATTATGTGGGTATTCGCAGCGGTATTTTTTGTAGTGCTGGTGAAGGATGTGGTAGCCCACAAGGATGAACTTGACAAGAGCAAAATGGGGTACAATGTGATTGTCAGTATGATCGCTAACTTTTTCGATACGCTTGGAATTGGAAGTTATGCGATTGCTACATCAGCATGGAAGTTCAACAAGGCTGTTGATGATGACCTGATTCCAGGTACGTTAAATGTAGCATTCGGTATTCCTATCTGTGTGGAAGCCACTATCTTTATCCAGAGGATTGATATGGATCCGTTGACTCTGGTTCTTATGATTGCAGCATCTATTGTCGGCTCAGTGATCGGAGCCAGAATTATTTCCCGGCTTGACATTATGAAAATTCGTGTTGTGATGGGTGTCGCACTTATTTTGGTGGCAGCTATTACTCTTTGCAAGATCAACGAAGTAGGACCTTTCGGTATCCTTGGAACAGCAAGAGGACTGACAGGCGGACTGCTGGCAGTGGGTGTCATTGCTAATTTCATTCTTGGTATTCTTATGACAGCAGGGATCGGACTCTATGCACCATGTATGGCTATCGTTCTTCTGCTCGGTATGAGCGCTGATGTGGCATTTCCTGTTATGATGGGATCCTGCGCATACCTTTGTCCGGCATGTGGTATTACGTTCATCAAGGAAGGCAAATACAACCGTGCGTCCACGATACCTATGATCATAAGCGGCGCGATCGGCGTATTGATCGCCGGATTTATCGTTACATCGCTTCCGCTGACAGTACTGACATATCTGGTCTGCGTTGTCATGGTAATCTGTGCAGTAATGTTCTTCCACGATGCGAAGAAGAGAGGTTAAGATACCGCTTCGGTTCTGTCCGGAGCCGGCAGGATATCACAGAAAATGTAAGAGATAAATATGAGAGTTTCGCCTGCGGAGTTCCGCAGGCGGAACTCTTTTCTTTGGACAAAAAATTTCACTCCCTATCGAATAAAACGCTCTGAGGGATGCGCACTCGCGCGAAATAGAAATTTGCATACAGGCGGTTGAAAAAATAAAAAAACTGCAGAAATGATTTTGGGGAAATGAAAAAGGAAGTTGCAATTTACAGAAAATTAGTATATTCTATTTAGGACTAAGACAAAAGATTGTCTTAAAATTAACAAAGAAATGGAGAAGAGTATGGAGAAGAGATACAAAAAAGCGGTCAGTTTGGAGGCCTTCATTTTCCTGGTGATCTTTCTGCTGATATTTGGCGGCATTGCCATGAAAATGGGCGGGGCAAACATGATGCAGACATTGATGGCTACCGCATACGAGCTTTTGATAGACACAGTATTTAATATCATGGCGATTGCGGTTATTGCAGGAGCTTTGTCTGGAGTATTGTCTGAATTTGGAGTTATTGCCCTTTTGAATAAAGCGATCACTCCGCTGATGAAGCCTTTGTACAACCTGCCGGGAGCGGCTTCTGTTGGAGTCATGACAACATATCTGTCCGATAATCCGGCGATTCTGGGTCTTGCAGAAGACAGAAACTTCCGGCGTTATTTTAAAAAGTTCCAGCTGCCGGCGTTGACGAATCTTGGGACAGCCTTTGGTATGGGGCTGATCGTCACAACATTTATGCTTGGAATCAATGCGCCGGGAGAAAATCTCGGACTGGCTGTTTTGATCGGAAATCTTGGGGCGATTATAGGAAGTATCGTCAGCGTAAGGATCATGATGATCTTTACCAAGAAAGAATTTGGAGTTACAGAATATTGTATTCCGGCTAAAGAAGGAGAATCTCTTGACGATTTCCTGAACCAGCGCGAAGTGCGGGGCGGAAGTGTAGGAGGACGACTTCTGGAGTCTCTGCTGGACGGAGGTAAAAATGGCGTTAATGTGGGTATGGCTATCATTCCGGGAGTGCTTGTAATCTGTACCATCGTAATGATGCTGACAAACGGTCCTTCTGCAGACGGAACATACACCGGAGCCGCATATGAAGGAGTAGCGCTGCTTCCATGGATCGGTGAGAAGATTGACTTCATTTTGAAACCTTTGTTTGGTTTTACTTCTGCTTCTGCAGTGGCAGTTCCGATCACGGCTCTTGGAGCTGCCGGAGCGGCAATTGGCCTTGTGCCGGAGATGGTAAGCACAGGCATTGCCCACGCAAACGATATTGCTGTATTTACGGCAATGTGTATGTGCTGGAGCGGATATTTAAGCACACATGTCGGCATGATGTCTGCCCTGAACTGTCCGCATATGACAGGAAAAGCTATCATCAGCCATACGATCGGCGGTCTGTGCGCCGGAGTTGCAGCAAACTTTATTTTTCAGCTTGTCGGCATGATCATGTAACTGTGTGACGAATGCAAAAATTTTACAGAGTAAAACAGCGGGCTGCTGTGCCAGTGATGGCGCGGCAGCCCGCTGTTTCTTATTCAACAGAACTCTTTGTTTTTCAACAGGAAACTTTGTCCCAAATTTCTTACGGCAGATTTTACAGAAACCATGTTGACAATTTTGTGAAAAGTTCATATACTACTATATTGTTAGCTACCAAATTGTTAGCTACAGAACAATTATGAAGGAAAGGAACGGAAGGAAAATGGGAGAAGATGCGGGAAAGTGGATCAGCCGTGTTTCCCATCAGCTGAAAAGACAGATGTCCTATGAAGAGGACGCGGAGGAAGAAAGAGAACTGACTAATATGCAGAAACATATTCTGCATTTTATTCTGTTAGAAGGTCTGAACAGGGATCTTTTTCAGAGGGATCTGGAAAAGGAATTTAAAGTAAGAAGATCCACGGCAACAGGAGCGCTGCAGCTTCTGGAAAAGAAGGGATATCTATACCGTGAACCAGTGAAGGAAGACGCCAGGCTGAAACGAATTGTGCCGACAGAAAAGGCCCTTCAGCTGCGATCAAAGCTTCTTAAGAATATCAGAAGGAGGGAAGCACAGATCAGAGAGGGGATTCCGGCCGATGATATGGAAGTTTTTATCCGGGTTCTGAAGCAGATATCCGAAAACCTTTCTTCGGGGGAAAGGGCGAAAGAAAACGATATGATATATAGAAAGGAAGAGTCAGATGAATAGGAAATTACTGAAATCTGTGCGGGAATATAAGAAACAGTCATTTATCACTCCGGTTCTGGTGGCGCTGGAAGTTCTGATGGAAGTTCTGATTCCGCTTTTAATGGCTAACATCATCGACATTGGAATTATGGAAGGAAACATGCCATACATTATCAAAATGGGGATTCTTCTTGTTGTGATGGCAATGCTGGCTTTGCTGTTCGGAGCGTTGGCAGGGAAAATGGGGGCAATTGCATCCGCGGGATATGCAAAAAACTTGCGTCACGATATTTTTTATAAAATCCAGGAGTTTTCCTTCGGAAATATTGATCATTTTTCAACCTCAAGTCTCGTGACCAGACTGACGACAGATATTACAAATGTGCAGATGGCATATATGTTTACAATCCGTCTTTTGGCCAGAGCACCGATCATGGTTGTTTTGTCGTGGATCATGACTGCGACCATTAATCTGAAGATTGCATTTTGTCTACTTGTTACAATACCGGTTCTTGGAGGAGTTTTGATTTCTATCGCAAAAAAAGCGCATCCTCATTTTATTCAGGTGTTTGATGAGTATGATGTGCTGAATAATACCGTGCAGGAAAATGTAAACGCTGCAAGGGTCGTGAAAGCTTATGTAAGAGAAGAACACGAAAATGAGAAGTTCCATAAAATTTCCCTCAAGGTATTTGACCTGTTTACAAAGGCGGAGAAGATTGTCGCATGGAACTCTCCGGTTATGCAGTTTGTTATGTATACGGTTGTTCTGCTGCTTGTTTTAATTGGAGGAGAAAATATTGTAACCGGAAATATGCAGACAGGAGAGCTGACGAGTATCATGGTATATGCCATGCAGATCCTGATGTCGCTTATGATGGTATCCTTTGTATTTGTTATGATCATGATTGCGGAGGCATCTTCGGATCGTATCAAAGAGGTATTGGAAGAAGTTCCGGAAATGCGGGATAAAGAAGATGCTCTGACAACTGTGGAAAATGGAGATATCGACTTCGAACATGTGAATTTCAGTTATGCCGGTGAAGATGGAAATTTATCTTTGAAGGATGTTAACCTGCATATTAAGAGCGGGCAGATCGTCGGCATCATCGGCGGTACCGGAAGCGCGAAGTCTACTCTGGTGCAGCTGATTCCCAGACTTTATGATGTGACGAGTGGTTGTGTGAAAGTGGGCGGACAGGATGTGCGACGATATAATCTGGAGAAACTCCGTGATCAGGTATCCATGGTGCTCCAGAAAAATGTGCTTTTTACAGGAAGTATTTATGAAAATATCAGGTGGGGCGATGAAAATGCCAGTGATGAAGAAGTACAGAGAGTTTGCAGGCTGGCACAGGCAGATGGCTTTATCAATGAATTTCCGGCTAAATACAATACAATGATCGTGGAGGGCGGAAATAACGTTTCCGGAGGACAGAAGCAGAGACTTTGTATTGCAAGAGCTCTTTTGAAAAAACCGAAGATCCTAATCCTGGATGACTCTACCAGTGCGGTTGATACAAGGACAGACGCATTGATCCGCCAGGCATTCCGGGAGGAAATTCCGGATACTACCAAAATTATTATTGCACAGAGAATCTCTTCTGTGGAAGATGCGGATGTGATCATTGTTATGGATAATGGAGAGATCAATGGTATCGGAACATCAGAAGAATTGCTGAAGAACAATGCGATTTACAGAGAAGTATACGAATCACAGGTGAAAGGAGGAGAGGAAAATGAGTAATAGAGGCGGAAAACCGACGGTGACCAAAAATACATTAAAAACAGCAAAAAGACTTCTCGGCTATGTGACGAGTACGTATAAAGTACAGTTTGTACTGGTGCTGATCTGTATTTTGATCAGCTCTATTGCCAGCATTTCCGTATCCCTGTCACTGAAATTTTTGCTGGATGATTACATTATCCCGTTGATAGGAAATCAAAATCCTGATTTTACGGAGCTGTATACAGCTCTTGGCGTACTGGCGACGATTTTTGCCTTTGGCGTACTGGCTTCCTTCCTGTATACAAGGCTGATGGTTGTCATAGGGCAGGGCGTGCTGAAACGAGTGAGAGACGAGATGTTTGAGCATATGCAGACATTGCCGATCCGATATTTTGATCAGAATACAAACGGATCTATCATGAGTCTTTATACAAATGATACGGATACTCTGCGCCAGATGATCAATCAGTCGATTCCACAGGTTCTGATGTCGGCGCTTATGATCGTTGTTACATTTATTGCTATGCTGGTATTGAGTCCGATTCTGACAATTCTGGCGGTTATTATTATTGTACTGATGATTGCCGTTTCCAATAAGATCGGAGGAAACAGCGGAAAGTATTTTATCCGGCAGCAGCTGGATCTTGCCAACATTACCGGATTTGTGGAAGAACGCATGAATGGACAGCGTGTAGTAAAAGTGTTTAATCATGAGAAAAAATCAGAAGAAGAATTTGATGTTTTAAATGAGAAGTTGTTTGAGAGCGCATCCAATGCACATACCTTTGCCAGTATCATGGGGCCGATCATCGGAAATATCGGAAATCTTCAGTTTGTGCTGACAGCGGTGCTGGGAGGTTTCCTTTCCATTATGGGAATCGGAAATATTACACTGGGCGTGATGGCTTCCTATCTGCAGTTCACAAAGAGTTTTACACAGCCTTTCATGCAGGTGGCACAGCAGTTCAACTCTATTATCATGGCGCTGGCAGGAGCAGAGCGTATCTTTAATATGATGGATGAGGAGCCGGAGGTTGATGAAGGATATGTAACTTTAGTCAATGCAAGAAAGAACGAAGACGGCACCATTGAAGAGTGCGAAGAGCGTACCGGAATGTGGGCGTGGAAACATCCCCATCAGGCAGATGGAACCGTTACTTATACGGAATTGAAGGGTGATGTACGGTTCTTTGATATGTCCTTTGGATATGAGCCGGATCATATGGTTCTTCATGATCTGACCCTTTATGCGAAACCGGGACAGAAGCTTGCGTTCGTAGGTTCAACCGGCGCAGGAAAAACAACGATCACTAACCTGATCAACCGTTTTTACGATGTACAGGATGGAAAGATCCGGTACGACGGCATTAATATTAATAAGATCAAAAAAGCCGACCTGCGTCATTCCCTTGGAATCGTACTCCAGGATACCCATCTGTTTACCGGAACAATTATGGAGAATATCCGTTACGGAAAGCTGGATGCTACAGACGAAGAAGTATACAACGCTGCAAAACTGGCCCATGCAGATCAGTTTATCAAAATGCTTCCTCAAGGATATGATACCATGCTTACCAGCGATGGCGAAGAACTGTCACAGGGACAAAGACAGCTTCTGGCAATTGCCCGGGCGGCAATTGCAGATCCTCCGGTATTGATCCTGGATGAAGCGACCTCCAGTATCGATACACGTACCGAGAGCATTGTGCAGAAAGGTATGGATAACCTGATGAAGGGAAGAACTGTATTCGTTATCGCCCACAGACTGTCCACCATCCGCAACAGCAACGCGATCATGGTACTGGAACATGGCCGTATCATCGAAAGAGGGGACCATGAGGAACTGATCGCACAGAAAGGGACCTATTACCAGTTGTACACCGGTAAGCTGGAGTTGTCGTAAACAGTTTAGCCCGGGGTGTTTTGCAGTTTTACACAGGGTATATGTCAATTTGGGACGTAACACTTTTTAAGTTTGTTACGTCCCAAATTGCAGAAAGGACTCCATATGAACAATATTATTTTCCTGGGAGACAGTATCACGGATGCGTTCCACAATATGGATGGAGCAAATTCGTTGGGGAGAGGCTATGTCAGGCGGATTGCGGACAGGCTGTATGATGATGGATACAAAGGGGAAATCCGTAATGCAGGACACGACGGCTTCACAACAGCCAGAGTGCTGCGGATGCTGGAGTATGACTGCCTCCGGCATCAGCCGGATCTGGTTTCCGTATTGGTTGGATGCAATGATGCAGGCATATGCATGAATACAGGAAAAACTCTGAAAGAGCAGGGATTTCAGCAAAATTATGAAGAATTGCTTCGGAGGCTGACATACGAAACAAAAGCTTCTGTAGTCTGTATGGGACCTTTTATCTTTCCGTTTCCGGAAGAGTATGCCAATTGGATTCCTACAATCAGGGAAGCAGAAAACATTGAGCGAAGAGCCGCGGAGAAATATGGGGCTGTCTTCCTGCCTCTTCATGACAGACTAAATGAGGTGGCCAGGGAAATAGGATATTATGCCGTTACGACAGATGGCATCCATCTGACAGAACGTGGTGCACATATTGTAGCTGACGAATGGATACACTGCATCGACTTCTTGCCCTGTCAGCCGCATGGCTAAGAGAATGAACTTTCTGCCATGCAGCTCGGATTCACAGCTTGCGCTGTTTTTTCGCCGCATACGCGGCTAAATCCTCGCTTATGGCTAAACGCCATATGTCTGCCAGGGCATAAAATTCGCTGCAAGTAAACTTGCATCGACTTCTTGCCCTGTCAGCCGCATGGCTAAATAGTTGCGTTAAAATGAGGATAAGGCTTGACTTCCGGCGCTGCACTATGGTATAGTAGTCTGGCGATGGAAGTAGGTCTTTTTTTTATGCCTAAAATTCGGGCAGCTGTCGCGGGCTGCCGGTAACACGTCAACATTATGAAATGAAGCGAGGTGGAAGTTGTGCGTACAAGAATTACATTAGAATGTACAGAATGCAAGCAGCGGAACTACAACATGACAAAGGATAAGAAAACACATCCGGAGCGCATGGAAACAAAGAAGTACTGCAGATTCTGCAAATCACACACAGTGCACAAAGAAACAAAATAGTCGCTGGCAGAAGGAGTGGTCGTCATGAGTGGAGAGAAAACTCAGAAAAAAGGCTGGTTTAAGGGTCTTAAAGCAGAATTTAAGAAAATTATCTGGCCGGATAAGTTAACACTTGCAAAGCAGACAGTAGCGGTTGTTTCGGTCACTGTTGTTCTGGGAGTCATCATAGCAGTTGTTGACTTTCTTGCCCAGAATGGCGTAGATATGCTGGTTGGATAATCGTAGACTGTAAGCGAGAAAGGTGATTTTATGTCAGAGGCAAAATGGTATGTTGTTCATACTTATTCCGGGTATGAAAACAAAGTAAAGGCCAACATTGATAAAACGATCGAAAACAGACACCTGGAAGATCAGATCCTTGAAGTGCGCGTACCGATGGAAGATGTCGTGGAGATGAAAAACGGGGTGCAGAAAGCTACCCAGAAAAAGATGTTTCCAGGGTATGTCCTGATTCATATGGTTATGAATGATGACACATGGTATGTAGTGCGGAATACAAGAGGAGTAACCGGATTTGTCGGTCCCGGATCCAAGCCGGTTCCATTGACGGATGCAGAAATGGCCCCTCTTGGAATCAAGAGAGAAAACATTGTTGTGGATTATGAAATCGGTGACAATGTTCAGGTGATCGCGGGAGCCTGGGCGGATACAGTGGGTGTGGTTCAGGCCATTAATATGGCAAAAGGAAGCCTCACCATCAATGTTGAGCTGTTTGGCCGCGAAACGCCAGTAGAGATAAGTTTCGCTGAAGTGAAAAAAATGTAGTCAATAGTGGGAGGGGATTTCAAATTCCCGCCAATACCACAAGGAGGTAATGAAAATGGCAAAAAAAGTAGAAGGTTATATTAAATTACAGATTCCTGCTGGAAAGGCAACACCGGCTCCTCCGGTTGGACCTGCACTTGGACAGCATGGTGTAAACATCGTTGAATTTACAAAGCAGTTTAATGCTAGAACAGCTGATCAGGGAGATCTGATCATTCCTGTAGTTATCACAGTTTACAACGACAGAAGCTTCAGCTTCGTGACAAAGACACCTCCGGCAGCAGTTTTGATTAAGAAAGCATGCAAGATCAAATCTGGTTCAGGCGTGCCGAACAAGAAAAAGGTTGCTACAATTACAAAAGCACAGCTGCAGGAAATTGCAGAGACAAAGATGCCAGACCTTAACGCTGCAAGCGTTGAAGCAGCAATGAGCATGATTGCCGGTACCTGCAGAAGTATGGGTGTAACAGTAGAAGAATAAGCACTTTCTTTATAAAGTTAATTGTAATAAGAGTGGGAGGGTTATCCCGACATTACCACAAGGAGGTATTTTTTAATGAAAAGAGGAAAAAAATATACAGAAGCTGCAAAAGTAATCGAAAGAGGAACACTTTACGATAAGGATGAGGCAGTTTCTTTAGTGAAAAAGACAGCAGTAGCTAAATTTGACGAAACAATCGAAGCTCATATCAGAACAGGATGTGACGGACGTCATGCTGATCAGCAGATCCGTGGTGCAGTTGTACTTCCTCACGGAACTGGAAAGAAAGTCCGCATTCTTGTGTTTGCAAAAGATGCAAAAGCTGAAGAAGCAAAAGCAGCAGGAGCAGATTTTGTAGGCGGAGATGAGCTGATTCCAAAGATCCAGAATGAGAACTGGTTTGAATTTGACGTAGTAGTTGCTACACCGGATATGATGGGTATCGTTGGACGTCTCGGACGTGTACTTGGACCAAAAGGTCTTATGCCGAACCCGAAAGCCGGAACAGTTACTATGGATGTTACAAAGGCAATCCAGGATATCAAAGCTGGTAAGATTGAATACAGACTTGATAAGACAAATATTATCCATGTGCCGATCGGTAAAGCATCCTTTACTGAGGAGCAGCTTGCAGACAACTTCCAGACGCTTATTGATGCAGTAAACAAAGCCAGACCGGCAGCTGTAAAAGGTCAGTTCCTTAAGAGCGTGACACTTACATCTACAATGGGACCTGGTGTGAAAGTTAATCCGGCTAAACTGGTTTAATTTGAAATGCATATATGAAAAAACGCCCTTCGGCTTTTGCCGAAGGGCGTTTTTTGTGAAAGTTTCAAAAATGCCCGGGGTGTTACGCAGTTTTACCCAGGGTATACTGCAATTTGACACGTAACACTTTTAAACTTTGTTACGTGTCATATATTTATATGCCAAGCAGAGCCAACTTGTCGAGCACACCTGCTGGCACATATTGCGGATAATAGACTGTTAAGGCATAATAGACATTGCGGCTACTATTTTGGGGAGATCATAAGTGGAGTCTCCCGGAGGAAATGTAAGGAAAAAGTTTTAAAGGAGTCGAGAGCAGTGCAGAAGATTTTAGCGTTCTGTAAAGAGGGGAAAGATCCGGAAGGTATAGAACATAAGGTGGAAGAATATCTCAAAGAACTTCAGGAAAATGAAAAATGGTTTATCATCCTTCCGTGCAGGAAAAATGAGATTGTACTGGAAGAAGGAGAAATCAGCTTTATAGAGCGGGATAAGCGTGTGACGCGGATCCATACAGAGCAGGGCGATGTTATTACAACTATGAAGGTTTCGGAAGTCTATACACATCTCGATCATACGAGATTTGTTCTCTGTCATAACAGTTTCATTGTAAATATGGAAAAAATAAGAATTTTCAACAGATCAGAGATTACATTAAGAAGCGGTGAAGTCATTCCGATCAGCCGCTCCCACTGGAAAAATACGAAAGAAACTTTTGACAACTGGGCAGGAAGATACATGAAGAGATTCCGCCAGGCAAAGAAGCCGTCAGAGGAGGAGCAGACAGGGAGCGAAGAGGAATAAGCTATAGAGAGGAAATATAGGGGCGGAGTATAAATGGCCGCCCCTAATCTGGCATCTCCTTTAATATCTGGATCTGCTTTTGAATGATCTGCCTGGTTTCTTCGCGGCTGTAGGCGATGGAAGAGTTTTCCAGGCTGGAGAAATAATCAAAGAAGGCCTGACCGATATAGCTTTCTGATATATAGAAGCCAAGGAATTTATTTTGGCTGTCCAGAAAGCATAGGAAAATAGAATAGTCGGAAAACGCCTCATAATATGCCCGGTCAGTAAGAAGCGGACTTGGTTTCAGCATGGTATATTCTCCTGTTTCCAGGCTTGTCTCCAGGAAGTATTCCAGCATTTTTTGACGTACCAAAGGCGAAAATTCTACCGGGATACAGGCGTATGGCCCGGCGAAACGCCCTGTCTGGCAGAAACGCTCAAGGCCGCTTAGCGTGAAATAGTTGTGAAAAGTATAGGGCGCCGGAAACCGGTTTTTAAAGCTGTCTTTCAGCATTTTCGGATCGATGAAATCCGTGTTTTCCGGAGAGGATGCCCACACATCCGGATCGTAGAGCATGGAAAACACACAGGGCTGTGACTCCAGCACACGGGAAGAGGTCTGTTTGGCCATAGTGATCTCTCCGTAGAAATTTAAAATTTCTTCCGGCTCGCGGCGCATAAAAAGGAAAGGCGCAGCGGACTGAAATTGTTTTTCTGCTTCCCGGAGATATTGTTCTACGACATCCGCCTTGTCCAGTAAAATGGATGATTTTAAATCAGCTGTCAGCAGAAGGACACTGCTTTCTGTTACCAAATAATAGGGATATAGAAGCGCACTTGTATCAATGTGCGCTTCTTTGCTGTAATAAAAAAACGGCTGGTAAGGATAGCGGGTCAGAGCAAAAGCCAAAGTACATTGTAAAAGTTCCAGGTTGGAATTAACATTTTCGGATTTTTCCGGATTCTGACAAAGGCAGAATAAATGTTTCAGATCAAATTTCCGGCCGAGTTTTTCCGAAAGATGAAGAATGATCCGAAAAAAAGAAATACAGTCAGGCGGAAAATTCGTCAGCAAAACAGGCGCGTTTTCAGAACGAAGTAAAGAGTGTTCCAAAAAGTGCTGAAGTTTTTCCTCGATGGCAAAGGAAAGTTGTATCTGATGTTTCGCTGAAATAACCGGAGAGTAAGAGAGGGCGGAAAAATCCGGCGCGGCCAGATTCTCCAGAATATTTTGTATATACTTCCGGTTATAATAAGCTGGTTTCCCGATACGCTCTAATTCGTAGAGTTCTATGAGTTCCTGCCTTTGCTGCGGATTGATGCGCAGATAGAGACAGAATTGAGAAATAAATTCCGGCCCGGGAAGGCGCTTCCCCGTCACCATTCGCTGCAGTGAAGTACGATCCAGACCGGATATTTTGGAAAGCTGATAAATATTTGTTCCGGTATCTTCTATATATTGGCGACATTTTTCGCTGAAATCTGACATAATAAATCCCCCTTCAAATAAAATACACTTATTATGTGATATTTTCTTAAATGATACAGAAAAACAGAAAAATTTACAAGACAGGCTGCACAAATAGCCCGTCTTGTGCAAAAAGAGGAAAAAAAGGCTGCACAGAAGAGAGCGCTGAAGTGAAAAGTTTATTTCCACTTTGAAAGACGGGAAAAGAAAAGTGGCAATTACTCTTACAAAAATGAGTGATTGCTGCTTTTTCTGTTTTATTAAGTAGAAATAAGTGTTACACTAAATGAAGCAAACAACAGGCTGCTTGAAAAAGACAGGATTTTTAGACATGACAAAAAAGCGGACTTTAGTCGGTATTTTTAAGGGTGTAGGACTAAATTCCACTTGTCGGGGATGGTATTTCCTTTCTTTGACAGCCGCCTGTTGTTTTTGATCAGGTAGTTTTCCTTACTTGTTTCTCTGCTTGAGCAGGTATGGTTTTAAAATGATCTGATCCTTTTCGATTGGATGGATGCCGAAAGCCAGCAGCTTTTCGTACAGATCCTGATACATAAATTCCGTCAGTTCCAACGGACTTTTATTGCCAAGCAGCTCGCAAGGGGAGGAGTTTACGTGGCTGAGGACCAGATTCAGCCTGGACTGGCCGGTCAGCCCGAGTTCCCTCAGATCCGTTCCTTTTGGAAGGATGTAACGGAGTTCTATATGTTTATTCTCCAACGTGCCTTTTTGTCCTGACTGCATGGGATCGCAGTAAAACACCCTTGTCCGTCTTGTGCCATCGTGAGATGCCTCCATGGCTTCGGCGGCAGAAAACTCCGTCCCACGATCAGTTAGTAAAACATGGACATATTTGCGGAACAATTCTGTGCCAAGAATGGATTCCAGTATGTCAATACCTTCCTTCATGGAAGCGGAGGTTTTTTCGTTGCGATATAAAGCGAGAAGGATGCCGGCTCTCACAAATTTAAATGTCTGAAGGAAAGGACCGTTTGTCTCATCGTTATAGACCGTATCCATTTGGACAACAAAGACCTCGGGATGATCGGAGAGATAGGATTGATAATCTTTGTAGGTTCTGCCTTGGAGATACTTTCTGTCGGTGCGTTTCTTATAAGTTTTTGCCTTTTTCTTCGGCAGTTTACGTGATACCTGCCTCCGCAGATCCATGACAGTGATTCCCGCAATCTCGTGGAAAACACCGTTTTCGATATAGTTGTAAAGCGTTTTTTCTGAAATGCCGAGTTCCGGATGGTTTGTAACGATCTGATAGGGAGACTGGCCCTGCTTCAGGAGCGGAGCGATAATAGCAGCCATCTGTTTTGCTTCCTGTACTGTAAGATTGACACCTTCCCGGGAGTCGATCAGAGTAGTGCGGTAATCCATATGGGCATCTTCCGGAGAGTACTGGTATTTATCAAAACGGCAGCGTGACCAGTTGGAACAGCCGTTGCAGGCACCAGGGGAGCGGTCGCGCCTTGAGCAGCGGAAAGGACTGTACTCCGGACAGTCAGGTGTACACTGACGGCCATAGACACATTTTTTATAGTGAGTGCACTCCAGGGGCATCTTACACTTATGGGTAAGAGTCCTGTGAAGTTTGATCTCTTTGCCAACAGTAGACTTATCCTTGCCGATGGTCTGGGCGATGGCCGTTTTCGCGGAGCCGTTCGTAATGCCGGCGAGAATGATACGCCGTTCCTCTAAAGTTAAATGAGAAAAAGAGTTTTGAGTTTTCATAATAGACACCAACCTTTCCGGCGACTGCCTAGCATGAAAAGTGTAAGACTAAATGCTGCATATGGGGAAGTGGAAATGAGTGAAAGACTAAAATCTACTTTTACCTATTCAAAGTGGAAATAAACTTTTCACTTCAGGCACAGAAGAGAGCACATATTGCCTGTCACAGCGAAGCGGGAGTATATTTAGAATATGGGGATTTTTCGGTATTATGGAAGGAGTATGTTCGGGAAGAATCCCGAAAGGAGATAAAGAGCAGCGGTTATGCTGCAAAAGGAGGAGATGGAAAGTATGAGAAAGAGGATCAAAAGAGGAGGTGCGCTTCTTCTGGCTCTGGCTCTTGCTTTTACGCCTGTGACGCTTCAGGCAGAAGAGGGCGCTGCAGAGCAGACAGAAACAGAAGCGCCGTCTGTAAAGCAGGAGCAGCCCTCTGTAAATCCGGAGACAGACACAGAAGATACAAAGGAATCTGTGTCGGAAAATACAAAGGAATCAGTGCTGGAAAAGACAGGGGATGGACAGTATGACATTACGAAGCCTGTAATTGAAAAAGTTGAATTTCCACAGAACGGTCAGACCCTGGCATCAGACAGTACTCTGGAGATTTTTGTGTATGCACAGGATATGGAGAGCGGGATCAACCGTGTGGAAGCCAGAGCTTATTTTAATGACGGAGAGGAAACTTACTCATCTTATCCGATGAACGATACCTATGACGCAGAGAGAGGATGCTATGTGCTGACCTGTTCTTTGAAGAGCATCCGTGCAGTAAGTGGTCATATCGACAGTATCAGGGTGGTAGACAACAGTGAAAATTATGCAGACTGGACCGTATCGGACAGTACGGGTTATCTTTATACGTTTGATATTACCCCGAGGGAAGATCCGGTCATCCAGGCAAAGAATGTTCAGTTTACTCCAAATCAGCAGACGCTGAAGGAGGGGGACAAGGTTACCTGCACGTTTGAGGCGGATATACCGGACAGCATTACAGATGCACGTTCCATCACAGTTGAGATTAAAAATGAGACGGAAAGATATTATTGGTCTGCATATGCAGATTTGAACGATACCGGAGAATATTCTGTCAGCTTTGATATTACTTCTTATATGGCAAATGGAAAATGGATGTTGTCAGAGATAGAGCTTTCCACTGACAGCGGAAATATTCCTCTCGTAACAGAAGGGCAGGAGAACCTTTGGTTTGAAGTAACTGGCAACGATGTTGTGGATGAAGATACAGAAGCGCCGAAGATCACATCCATTGAAATAGATAAGAATGGTGAGATCCTTGAGGCGGGTGACTCTGCAGCAATCCGTATCAAGGCGGAGGATAATGTGGAGCTTGACACTTCTAACGCCGGCATAAGTATGTACGCAGCGGCTGACATTGCAGAGGGAAGCAGATACATTGAGCTGACGTGGAACGAAGAAGCACAGGTATTTGAAGGCGTATTTGAAGTGACAGAGGATACCTATCCATGCGAATGGTATATCGGTGAAGTGGACATTTCCGATATGTCCGGCAACAGAGCGTCTGTAAATGAAATCGGTCCGAATTCTGGCGCTACTTATCCCTGGTATGTTCAGGTAATGAACGGGTCTACCTTTGTGAATCCGACCTATACGGTCAATATCAGCTTTATGACATTAGACGCTGATGGAAAATGGCAGGAGGCGGGACGAGTTACCAAAGAAAATGTGGAGAGACGTACTACGTTGGCGGAGGCCGGGATCACCCTGCCGGAGTACTCAAGCCAATATGATGGCATCCAGCAGATCGGATGGCAGATGTCCACGGGCGGAGAAATAACTGCCGATACGCAGGTTATGGGAAATATGGGCTATATGTATGTCTATGCCAAATATGACAAGCTCCCGGTTTACATTTCTTACCGTTATGTAGGCGCGGATGGAGATGAGAAATATAAAGAAACAAAAGAACCCGTATTTATGCCTGGTGATGCTACCTATGGTGATGTAGAAACTTATCTGCAGAATGTTTCGGCGCCGGAAGAAAGTTTTGGGGATCTTGTATTCCAGAAGTGGGAGCTTGCTTCTTATCAGGATGCAGACGATCCGCTGATAACTTCGAATTTTGTATCTGTCAGCGCTTCATATGATAAGAATCTGGGTATTGTTTCCTTCGGCTACCTGGACAGCAAAGGAGAATGGAAACACGCCACAAAGATTTACCCTGTAGAAAAGGGATCGACCTACGGGGATGTGATAGAACAGGCAGAAACATTCCGCCCGGATGATCTCTCTGACGAGATAGAGCTGACTGGCTGGACTGCAGGCGAATATGAGGAATCTATGAAAGATGAAGCGCTGGACAATTACAGCTACATCAATCTGGAAGGAGAATATGGCGACAAGTATGTTGTGACAGGATGCAGGTTCTATTACACGAAAGACGGGTACCAGGCAGAGGATTCGGATATCTATATTGTAGATAAAGGCGCGAAATATTCAGAGGTTTATGAAATGCTTGAAAATCTGGATATGCCGGAGATGTATCCGGGACTCGACCTTGAACGCTGGGGGAAAGATTATGATGACAGCACAGAGATAAAGAACAGTGGAGAGGTAATTAGTATTTATGCGGTATACAAGCAGGCGATGATCCGTATGCTTATTGATCCGAAGTTTGAGAAACTGGACGGAGCAGGAGCAGGACCGGAAGAAGAGGTCGAGTTCATCAAATGTTTCGTTGTGGACAGAGGGGATGAGATCACTCTGCCATCCAGTTTTGAGGGATATGAAAATGTTACCTGGCTCAACTATCCGGAAGGCGGAAAAGTAACAGGAGATTACGACAGAACAGTATATGGTTACGTGGCAGGAGGAAGCTCACAGCCGGAGGACCCGGACGAGCCGTCCGTACCGGAAGATCCGGAACAGCCGACAGATCCGTCTGTACCTGGAGAAGAGGAGGGAACAAAACTTCCTGACAGCGCAGTATCGGATATTATTGAAGTGATCGAAAGCGCAGAACCTGGAGAAGATGTCAGTGTAGATATGGGCAGTGCAACAGTCATTTCCAAAGAGGTTCTTGAGGCTGCCAAGGGCAAAGATGTTGATCTTAAGCTTAATATGGGCAGCTATACATGGACGGTCAACGGACAGGATATCAAGGCTTCTGATCTGAAGGATATCAACCTGAAGGTAGATGTAAACACAAATGCGGTTCCAAGCAGTGTTGTGAAGAAACTGGCAGGAGATAATCCGACAATGCAGCTGTCTTTGGCGCATGAAGGAGAATTTGGATTCCTGGCTACTTTGACTTTAAATGTAGGAAGCCAGTATGCCGGAGAATATGGAAATCTGTTCTATTATGACAGCGATGGAAAAATGGTATATATTGACGCCGGTCTGGTGACACCGGAAGGGAACCTGTCGCTGACTTTCAGTCACGCTTCGGATTATGTTGTTGTCTTCAACGAAAAACAGATGTCTCAAAGTGATGTGCCGAATGATCTGCAGCCATTATCAGGCGGTGGAGCAGGCAATGCAGCGCAGGCGGGCAACGCGGCCAGAACAGGCGACACGGCTCCTATAGGAATGCTTATCGTTTTAATGTTGGCAGCTTTGGCATCAGTATCTGTGGTTGTGCTGAAGAGAAGAACCTCGGAGAAATAAAAAGATAAAATAAGGTGTTTACATGGAGATAGGGATAAAACCCCTATCTCCTTTTTTGCTCAGTGGGAAATGGAAAATTTTCCGTAAAAAAATATAAATGTGCAAAAGCGGAAAACTTTCCAAAAAGGCATTGAAACTATAATGCAAATGTGCTAACCTGAGTCCAACAAAAGTGACATACATTAAATAAAATAAGCGCTTAATTTAGTGAATGTTTACAAAAAAGGAAGTGGAGGACTAGGCAAGGTGGTTAAGACAAAGGAAGAGCTGATCAAGGGTTTATATGATTTGTTAGAAGAAACACAGATCAATCTTGAAGAAGAAGATCTGTATGAAGCATCTGCTGACAGATATAAGAAGTATGCAAAAGCCAAGAAGGTTTTGAACGTACCGGCTCCGGCAGCAATTGTTTATCCTTATACAGCAGAGGAAGTACAGAAACTTCTGGTTTACTGTAATGAAAATCAGATCAATGTCATTCCAAGAAGCGGCAAGACTGCGACAGAGGGAGGACTTGAAAACTGGAAAGAACTTACAATCGTAATTGATGCAAAAAATTTAAACAAAATTATCAAGATTGATACATATAACATGCAGGCAACTGTTCAGGCTGGTGTACAGCTTCAGGTACTGGAAGATGAACTTAGGAAACTGGGCTACACGACAGGACATTCTCCGCAGTCCAAACCGGTAGCAGAATACGGCGGACTGGTTGCTACAAGAAGTATCGGACAGTTTTCTACACTGTACGGCGGCATTGAAGACATGGTAGTCGGATTGGAATGTGTATTTCCAAACGGACATATTTCCAGAATTAAAAATGTTCCGAGAAGGTCAGGCGGGCCTGACATCAGACACATTCCGATCGGAAACGAAGGAACGCTGTGCTACATAACAGAAGTTACAGTGAAAATCTTCAAATATTATCCGGACAACAATAAGTTCTACGGATACCTGATCGATGATGTGGACACCGGAATTAAAATTCTCCGGGAAGTTGTAACAGAAGGTTTCCGTCCGTCCGTTGCAAGAACTTATTCCGAAGAAGATGCAAGACAGCATTTCTATCATTTTTATAAAGGAAAATGTGTTTTGATCTTCATGGCAGAAGGACCGAAAGGATTAGTAAAAGCAACATGCGACGCCATTGAGGAAGCTGTTGAGAAATTCAAAGACGGCGTATGTGAGCAGGTGGACAGCCAGCTGATCCAGGATTGGTTTGAACATCTCAACTGGTCACAGCAGGATTTGGATGATGAGCGCCAGGGAATGATCGACAATGACCGCCATGACGGATATACAACAGAAATTTCAGCGGATTGGGAGCACATTACACAGATTTACTACAATGTAATAAACAGAATCCGCAACGAATATGAAATGGCAGACGATCTGACAATGTTGGGAGGACATTCTTCTCACAGTTATATTAATGGAACTAACATGTACTTTGTGTACAACTACAATATCAACTGTGCTCCGGAAGACGAGCTTCGTGTTTACCATCATCCGATACAGAGGATTATTGTAGAAGAAACTTTGAAACTGGGCGGTTCTATGTGTCACCATCACGGAATCGGAAAATACCGTAATGAATGGACGAAAGAAGAGCATGGCTCCGCTTATTATATGCTTGAAACTCTGAAAAAGGCCTTTGATCCTAACGGAATCATGAACTTTGGAACGATTTTCCCGGAGGAAGAAGGCAAAAAGTATCAGCAGTAGTAAGGAGGGAAAAAAGTGAATAAAGAAACTATAAAACGATATATACAGCTTGCGCTTGTAGTTTCATCAGCCGGCGTAATATATCCGATCGCTTATCTGAAAAACAATTACCAGGAAACACTGCTTAGTGTATATAATATCAGTCTTCAGGAGCTGAATACTATTTTCCTTGCTCTGGGAATCATATCGGTCATAACGTATTTCCCAAGCGGAATACTTTGTGATAAATTTTCCTGCAAAAAACTTCTGGTAATCTCATTGATCGGAACGGCTGCAGCCGGCTTCTGGTTTGCAACCGTTCCGGAGTTTACCGGTATCGTCCTTATTTATATGCTATGGGGAATATTCTCGATTCTGACCTTCTGGTCAGCGCATATGAAGCTGATCAAGCTTCTGGCAAGGCCGGAAGAGCAGGGAAGGTTCTTCGGAATCCTGGATGGCGGACGAGGACTGATCGAAGCAGTTCTTGGTGTAATCGCAGTAGCAATCTTTGCAGCGCTGATGGGATCTGATCCTGGTCCAAAAGAGCAGCGCGAGGCAATGGTAGCTCTGGTTTACCTGTACACGGCTGCTATTGTAGTTGTTACGATCCTTATCATCATCTTCATGGATGACGACAAGAACCCGAACAGTATGTTCCGCCAAGGTTCTGAAGTAAAACAAGAGAAATTCAAAGTCAGCGAAGTGAAAGAGCTGCTGAAAAATAAAACAGTTTTTGTACTGTCAGGCATTATCTTTACAGCCTATGCGCTGACATGGACATTGTACTATTTCAGCGGATTCCTTGAAACAAACATTGGAATCGACGCTGTAACCGTCGGAGTTGTTATGACAGTTGTTCTGTGGCTGCGACCGGTGGGCGGATTTGTCGGCGGATTCCTGGGAGATAAATTAGGAAGGCCAAAGACAATCCTTACCGTACTCCTGTGTTCCTCCATTCTGTTGGTTGTTGTATCCGTTCTGCCGGCAACATCCGGACAGACACTGTTTATTGCGCTGATCCTGGTTCTGTCCTTCTTCATCTATGCAGTAAGAGGAACCTACTGGTCACTTATGGATGACTGTAAGGTAAATCCGGCTATCATCGGAACGGCAATGGGATTCACCGCTTTGCTTGGATATCTGCCGGATATCGTAGTACCGCTCTTCAATACCGCATGCTTTAATACATTTGGTCCTACAGGCGGATACTATGCTTTCTTTGTTGGAAGTGCAATTCTTGGAGTGATCGGAGTTATCCTTATTGCGATCTTTATCATGATGATCAAGAAGAGAGATAGAGGAGAAGCAAAATAGAGCATATGAGCAAAAAAATTGCCTGTCTGGTTAAGGTGATTCCGGATGTGGATCATTTTGCATACGATTATGAAAAAAACATTCTTGTCAGAGAGAATCAAAGATCGGTTCTGAATCCAGACGATGCATGTGCAGCGGCGGCGGCCCTGGAGCTGAAGAAAAAGACAGACGCTCAGGTGACAGCAGTTACCATGGGGCCGGAGTCAAGCCGCAAATATATGGAAGACTTGCTCCGAAGAGGAGCAGACAGAGCGGTTCTGATCACGGATCCGGCATACAGGGGAAGCGACACTTATGTGACGGCGAAGATCCTTGCCGGATATCTGGAAAAAGAAGGATTTGACCTGATCTTCTGCGGAACCCGCACGCTGGATGGAGATACCTCTCATATCCCGTCCCAGGTAGCAGAGTTTTTAAATATGAATGTGATGAATCATGTGGTGAAAGTGGCGGAAAGCCAGCAGAGTGAGGAAGAAGTGACAGTAAAAGTAAAAGCTGAGACAGAGTCTTTGCTGTTTGTCATTGATCTTCCGGCTGTGATCGCCCTTTCCTCTGACAGCAAATACAAGCTTCCCTTCGTAAAATATGAGGACAGGAAAAAAGACGTATCCGACAGGCTGACGATCATTACAAATGACGATCTTCATATGGCCCCGGAAGAGACAGGGCTGGAGGGATCGAAAACAAAGGTTGTCCGTACATATCCAAAACACTGCGAATATAAAGAAAAAAAGGTCGTTCAAAATGACGAGCAGGGGATTGAATATGTTTACGAGTATTTAAAAGAAAAAGGATTTTTATAGTATGACAAGAGGATTGGTTTATCTTGACCGTAAAGATATCAGGCGTTCTGCACAGCTTTTGGAGGTTGTGCGAAGTCTGTACCCGGAGGCTTTTGTAGACGCGGTGATTTTCGGAGAAGGAAACTGGGAAATAGAAGGTTTCTTCGACGAGGTACATCATTTCCTGGTGGAAGAGGATTTGCTGTATGATGTGCGCAGGATTGCGAAACACATACAGGATCTTCAGGAGGAAAAACAGTATGACTGTATTGTGATCCCGGCAACCCGTGAGGGACGGATGATGGCGCCGGCGCTGGCAATGAAGCTGCAGACAGGTCTTGTGGCGGATGTGGTGGAAGTGTCCAGAGAAAACGAAGAAATCTGTATGATGCGCCCGGCCTTTGACGGAAAGCTGATGGCCTGCATTACGAATCAGTCGAAGGGACCTGTCATGATGACGGTCAGACCCGGAGCCTTTCGCATGGCGGAGAAGCACATTCCTGAAAGGAAGGAATCTGCAAAAGTTATCATACACCGCTGTGAAAAGGAGGCTGCTCCTGGAATCCGCCTGCTGGAGAAGCAGGAGGCAGGGGAGAGCAAAGATATCCGGGAAGCGAGGGTGCTTGTATCTGGAGGAGGCGGAGTGGGAGAGCGTTTTCCGCAGCTTGAAAAGCTGGCAGATCTCCTTCACGGAATGGTTTCCTCCAGCAGAAGGCTTGTGGATGCAGGGATTACGCCCAGAAGTATACAGGTAGGTCAGTCCGGTAAGATTGTAAGCCCCAGATTATATGTTGCGCTCGGGATTTACGGATCTTTGCAGCATATGGAAGGACTTAGCAAAGTCGGGGATATTATAGCGGTCAATACGAATAAAAATGCGCCGATCTGCAGCCTTGCCTCTGTTGTGGTAGAAGGCGATGCGATCGAATTTGTGGATAAATTATCGAAAAAAATTATAAAAGAAAAGGAGAAATAAATTATGAAACAGATTACAGATTTCAACATGAACTATTTTTCACTGAAAGGGAAAAATGCAATCGTAACAGGAGGAAATACCGGACTTGGACAGGCGTTTTCACTGGCCCTTGCAAAAGCCGGAGCAAACATTTTCATGCCAAGCGTTATGCCGGATGATCCGGAGTTTAATAAGCTGATCGAAGCAGAAGGCGGAAAAGCTTATTACATGGAAGCAGATCTGACAAAAGACGGTATGGCAAAGGTTGTTACAGACACTGCTCTGGAAAAAATGGGATCCATTGATATCCTCGTAAACTGTGCGGGAATCTGCCCTTGTGAAGAGTGGGAAAATTTCGGAAGAGATCTGTGGGATAAAGGAACAGCAATCAACCTGACAGCAGCTTTTGAAATGACTACAGAATGCGGAAAGGTTATGAAAGAACAAAGAAGCGGAAAGATCATCAACATCTGCTCCTTGTTCTCTTTCCTGGGATGCCAGCTGTCTCCGGTATATGTTGCTACAAAACACGGTATTGCAGGTCTTACAAAGGCTTACTGTGATGAACTTGGACAGTACAATATCCAGGTAAACGGAATCGCTCCGGGATACTTTAAGACAAAAGCTGCAGAATATTCTGCAAACGATCCGGTAAGAAGCCAGAGAATCGTAGATCATACACCTGCAAACAGATGGGGAGAAGTTCATGACCTGATGGGAACGGTTGTATTCCTTGCAAGCGAAGCGTCCCAGTTTGTAAACGGACATATTCTGGCTGTAGACGGAGGCTATCTCGTTCGTTAATTTAGATTAAATTTCAGGAGAAAGACATGGAAAAGAAATATATTGTAGGCATCGATGTAGGTTCCCAGAGTGCGAAGGTGCTGATCTATGATCTCAAAGGCCACATTGCTGCAAAAGGGAAGAAAAAACTGGCGCCGATGCATCTGGCAGAGCCGGGAATCGTAGAGCATCCGGGAGATGACCTGTGGGAATCTTTGAGTGAGGCCTGCCGCCTGGCGCTGGAAGACTTCAAGGAAGATTACAGCACAATTATCGGCGTTGGTATCGGAGGTATCCGCTGCTGCAGAGTACTTCTCAAAAAAGACGGTACTTTGGCGCAGCCGGTGATCAGCTGGATGGATGCAAGAACAGCAGTGCCATATGAACACACAAATCCGGAGGTCGCTTATGTGACTTCCACCACAGGATATCTGTCCTGCCGTCTGACGGGAGAATTTAAAGACTGTATCGGAAATGCTTTCGGCGAGTGGCCGGTGGACATGGAGACATGGAACTGGAGCGAAGATGAGGAAGTGATCCGCAAATATCAGATCCCGAGGGAAATGTTATTCGAGGCAGTAGGGCCGGGAGAAATCCTCGGACATGTGACAAAGGCGGCCTCTGAAAAAACAGGATTGCCGGAAGGGCTTCCGGTAGTCAGCGTGACCAATGACAAGGCAGTAGAGGGCCTGGGAGCCGGACTGGTGAACGATCAGACGGCAGTGATTTCCCTTGGAACATACATTACTCTTATGATCCAGGGTAAGGAACTTCCAAAGGATCCAAAGGCGCTTTGGGCAATCATCTCATCTGTGCCGGGAAAATATCTGTACGAAAGCTACGGTATCCGCCGTGGAATGTGGACAGTAAGCTGGTTCCGCGATCTCTTTGGAGACGGGCTCATGCAGGAAGCGGCAAAACAGGGATTGTCCCCGGAAGAGCTGCTGAATAAGAAAGCAGAGAAGGTTCCGGCAGGATCGGACGGACTGATGACGGTTCTTGACTGGCTGGCAAATCCGTGGGAGCCGTACAAAAAGGGAATCATGATCGGCTTTGGCGCTCACATGGATGAAGCATATATGTACCGGTCTATTCTGGAAGGTATTGCTTATACAATGAAGAACAACTGCGATGCTATGTGTGAAGAGCTGGGCAAGCCTCTGAAAGAGATCGTGATCTCGGGAGGCGGTTCCAACAGCGACCTGTTTATGCAGATTTTTGCGGATATTTTCAATGTGCCTGCAAAGAGAAATGTAGTAAACGAATCAGCAAGTCTGGGCGCTGTTATCAACACTGCAGTTGCGCTGGGAGAATATGAAAGCTACGAAAAAGCTGTAGAAGAGATGGTAGAGATAAAAGATGTATTTATGCCGATCGAAAAGAATGCACAGCTGTATCAGAAGCTGAACCAGCGGGCATATAAGAACATGGCAAATTATACAGATGGCGTACTGAAAGAAATTTACAACGTCTATAATGAAGATGTGTAAAAGGTCTACCACCTGATGCCTTTGGGGAAGTTACGCCCGTTCTTTGACATAGCGGGCGATAACTTCCTCGATAAATATAAAGAAAATGATTCTGGATTTTTCATAGGCAATCGGAGAGAGCGTCTGGAACGTATCGGTGAGAAAGATGATCTGTCCGTAATCCGGGATGATGGAGGTGTTGTATTCTTCCACCAGCAGAAGAAGCTGGGCTCCCTTTTCTTTTGCCACTCTCTTATAATTGCGGAAGGAATCATAAGTGCCGGTGGCGGAGAAGATTACCACGATCGTGTCGGAATCTATAACGGAAGCCGCAGCAAGTTCATCCTCGCTTACGATGATGGTCTGGCTGCTGAAGAGCTGCAGTTTAAACTGGAAATACTGGGCGCAGTACTTGGAAGGACCGTAGCCTACCAGGACAAT
Source organism: Claveliimonas bilis (assembly GCF_030296775.1). Lineage (NCBI taxonomy): Bacteria > Bacillati > Bacillota > Clostridia > Lachnospirales > Lachnospiraceae > Claveliimonas > Claveliimonas bilis. Next base: position 413,733 of record NZ_AP027742.1, read on the forward strand.
CTTTTTATACTGACGTATTTCGCTGATGAACCGATCGATGAGAGACTGGTCAAAAGTGTCCAGGAAGTGACGGATACGAGCAAATTCATCAGAAAAAGTTTTGGTGACTGGCTGGCGTTTGCAAATATAGTCCCGGTACTGTTTGTAGTTCTGGAAGCCAAGTTTTTTGACGAATTTTGATATCTTGGACGGAGAACAATGGCAGATTTCGGAAGCTTCCACGATCGTCAGTTTTTCATTTTTCTGGCATTCTTCTGTGAGGATTTTATGAATCTCTGTGTCCAGAGCGTTTAGTTGTCCGCTCATATCAATTTCTAACATGTTAAAGTCTCCTCCTGTTTTGGCCCGATAGTTTCGGGACTATCCGTATATTTGAAATAGTGAGATGTTCTTTAGTAAATATTTTATATGATTAAAAAAGAGATGTAAAGAAACAAAATTTTTAGATAACCATAAAATGACTGACGAAATATACAAAAATAATCGTGAAAAATCTGCGTTTTTCACAAAAATGACAAAAGGGGATTGACGAAAACAAGTGCATTTGCTATGGTTAAAGCAAGTTAAAACTGAATAGAGCGAAGAATCGTTAGAAGATAAAATGCAGAAAGACGATCAGATATATTGTTGTAACAGCAACAGATTATATTTGATGCGTCTTTTTTTATTTGCCGGAAACGTTCACTCTATTCTGACGGCGCAAAAGAGAAAACTACAAAAACAAAAGGAAAGGAAGATGAGGTTTTATGCATCAAATTAACGATTTTCACATGGGATTATTTTCTCTGGAGGGGAAAAATGCAGTAGTAACAGGAGGAAACTCCGGACTTGGACAGGCGTTTTCACTTGCTCTTGCAAAAGGCGGAGCAAATGTGTTGGCAGCCAGTATCGTAGATGATGACGGGGAGACAAAAGAGCTGATCGAAGGATGCGGCAAAGAATATCGGTTTGTAAAAGCAGATATTACGGCAGATGGAGAATGTAAAAGAGTAGTAGACGAATGTGTGAACACATGGGGAAGTATTGATATCCTTGTGAACTGTGCAGGACTTAGCATTAATATCGAAGATGTTACACAGTACACCAGAGAGCCCTGGGACAAGATGGTAGCTGTTAACCTGACAGCGGCATTTGAGATGACACACGAGGCGTTAAAATACATGATCCCGCAGAACAGCGGAAAGATCATCAACATCGGATCTCTTTATACATTCCTTGGCGGACAGTGGTCCCCGGCTTATGCGGCAACAAAGCATGGTATTGCAGGACTTGCCAAAGCAATGTGCGACGAACTTGCACAGTTTAATATCCAGGTAAATACCATTGCTCCCGGATATTTTGCAACAAAACTGACAGAGAAGACAAGAAGTGATCCGAAGAGAAACGCAGAGATCCTTGCCCATATTCCGGCAAACAGATGGGGCGATCTGTATGACCTTATGGGAGCATGCGTATTCCTTGCAAGCAATGCTTCCGACTACGTAAACGGACATATTCTTACAGTAGACGGCGGATTTTTGATGAGATAACGAAGAACGGAAACTAAGTGACGGATAAAATCAGGAATGGAGAATAAGAATGGGACAGACAGCGAAGAAAAGAAATAAATGGGTGACTTTTATAATTGTTTGTATGACAACAGGTGTTATCACCGAGCTTCCATATTTGAGGTGGCAGCTATATGAACCGTTAAGAGAAGCGCTGGGACAGACGAATACGGAATTTGGCCTGTCAATGAGCTTGTTTGGAGTTCTGGCAGCAATTCTGTACATACCGGGCGGATGGCTTGCAGACAGAATTTCACACCGGAAGCTGTTTACGGCTTCGGCGATCGGATGCGGAATCCTGGGACTGTGGCTTTCTACGATGCCTTCTTTTACAGCAACCATGATCATTCATGCACTGTGGGCAGTGACAAACATCGGAATGTTCTGGCCGGCAATGACAAAAGCGATTTCTCTTCTGGAAGAAAGTGAAGGCCAGGGAAAGATATTCGGACTCTTTGAAGGAGTCAGAGGAGTATTCGTTCTGGTTATGTGGCTGGGATTGATGCAGGTGTTTGAAAAGCTGGGCGGTATCCAGGCGGTTATCCTGGCTTTGTCTATCCTGTCCATTATCACAGGAGTGATCAGTTTCTTCTTCATGGCAGATAATACAGGAGAGGCAACGACGAGCAGCCAGTCTGTTATGAAAGATATGGCGACCGCATTAAAAACCCCGTCCGTATGGGTTGTGGCAATCGTTATCTTTACGATTTACGCTACATATTCCGCTTCTTCCTATATGCAGCCCTATTGTGAGACAGTTCTTGGAATGTCCGCGGTGGCAGCAGGCTATGTAGGAATCTTGAGAAAAGATGCGATCCGTCTTCTGGGCGCTCCTATCAGTGGATTTATTTCAGAGAAAATGGGCGGAAGATGTGCTCTTCTGATCGGAATCTTTGATATCCTGTTCATCATTTCTCTGGCAATCCTTCTGGTGCTTCCTGTAGGCGCACAGTATACAGTTGTTACAGTTGTTATCCTGGTAGCGACATCCTTTGCTATTTACGGTATGCGCGGTATGTATTATGCTATTATTGATGAGATCGGAACACCGAAGAAAATATACGGAGCAGTAGCTGGTTTTGCGATGTTTATCGGCTTCCTTCCGGACGCTTTTAACTCCACACTGTGCGGATACTGGCTGGATGCGTATCCGGGTGCACAGGGATATCGGAATATCTTCATTTATATGCTGGTGCTGATCATTGTAAATGTTATACTGATAGGAATACTTCTGCGCTACATCAGTAAAAACAAAGAGCAGATCAGGAAAAATCAGCAGGAACTGAAAGGAGAAGTTGCAGAATGAAATATGTGATCGGGATTGACGGAGGAACCCAGAGTACCAAGGTTGGGATTTACGACCTGAAGGGAAATCTGGTATGCGAAGAAAAAGTTTCACTTCGCCCGCTGTATGTGCCGGATGCAGATACAGCAGAGCACCCGGACGATGATCTGTGGGATTCCCTGATTACTGCAAGCAGAAGACTGATGCAGAAATTCGAGGGAGGAAAGGAAAATATTATAGGAATTGGCCTGGGAAGTATCCGGTGCTGCAGAACGTATCTGAAAAAAGACGGAACTCTTGCCTATCCGGTGATCAACTGGATGGATAAGCGTCTGGCGAAACCTTATCAGAAGGATATTCCTGAAATGGCATATCTTTCTACGACCACAGGTTATCTGACAGTCAGGATGACGGGTGAGTTTAAGGATACGGCGGCAAATTATGAAGGAGTGTATGGGCCGTTTGACAAAAAGAAATGGGATTGGAGCGACAATCCGGCAGATTATGAGCCTTACAATATTACCCGCGAAAATCTGTTTGACCTTGTTATGCCGGGAGATATTCTTGGTTATGTGACAAAAGAGGCCAGTGAAGCTACATTGCTTCCGGAAGGCTGCCCGGTGATCGCTACTGCCAATGACAAGGCGGCGGAAGGTCTGGGAGCCGGAATCCGGGACGACGGTTCCTGCCTGGTATCACTTGGAACTTACATCGGAGGTATGGTACGCGGGAAAGAGTATACAGACACTTCCGTAGATTACTGGTCCAACCTGTCGGCGATCCCTCACGAATATTTATATGAAACAAGTGTCGGCATCCGCAGAGGTATGTGGAGCGTATCATGGTTCAAGGAACTTCTGGGAGAACCTATGGAAGAGAAAGCGGCGTCTCTCGGAGTCAGTGTGGAAGAGCTTTTGGAGGAAGAGGCAAAGCAGGTTACTCCCGGAAGCGAAGGCCTGATCACAGTGGGAGAATTTCTGGCGCCAAACAATATGCCATACCGCAAAGCAATGTTTATCGGTTTTGACGGACGCCACAAAAGAGCGCATATGTACCGGTCCATCCTGGAAGCGATCGCAATGACAATGAAGATAAATGTGGACGCTATGTGCAATGAGCTTCAAATGAAGCCGAGCCAGGTGATCGTATCAGGAGGAGGATCCAACAGTCCTTTGTTCATGCAGATTTTTGCCGATGTATTTGGAATCAGAAGTGTCAGAAATGTCATAAACAATGCAGCGGGCCTGGGAGCAGCCATCAATGCGGCTGTAGGTGTGGGAGAATATCCGGATTATGAGACTGCAATAGATAACATGGTTCGGATCCGTGACGGATTTGAGCCAAATCTGGAGCACACGAAAGTTTATGACGATATTATCAACAATATATATAGAAACATTAAAGACTATTCAGATCCTATCAATCAGAAAATTTATGATATGTTCGGCTAGTTATTGAGGCCAGAATATATAAGAAAGATCATATCAGCAGGAGGAAAATCATGAGTTTATCAAGAGAAAAAATTGTGGAAGAGTTAGTGAAAATTTGCGGGGAGGAAGCTGTCGTTACTGACATTGAAGTACTGCAGGAAAGTTCTTATGACAGATTCCGGAAATATGAAGGGTACAATAAGGTGTTTACCAACCCTCTTCCGGCAGCAGTGGTTTTTGTAAAAGATAAATACCAGGTGTCAGAAGTTCTGCGCTTTGCCAATGCATATGGAATTAATGTAGTGCCAAGAACAGGACATTCTGCGACAGAAGGCGGCCTGGAGACGATCGTAGAAAACTCCATTGTACTGGACGGCTCCCAGATGAAGAAAATCATCAACGTAGATACATATAATATGCAGGCAACCTGTGAATGCGGTGTTGTGCTGGAAGATCTTGAAAATCATGTAAGAGAACTGGGATATACAACAGGACATTCTCCGCAGTCAAAACCTCTGGCACAGATGGGCGGACTTGTAGCAACAAGAAGTATCGGACAGTTTTCCACACTTTACGGCGGTATTGAGGATATGCTTGCAGGAGTGGAAGCGGTATTTCCGGACGGTACAATTACAAATATCAAGGCAGTTCCGAGAAGATCAGCAGGTCCGGATATCCGTCACGTAGTACTGGGAAATGAAGGAACACTTTGCTTTATTACAGAAGTAACAGTGAAGCTGTTCCGCTATTATCCGGAATACAACGTATGCCAGGGATATACATTAGATGATATGATCACAGGACTTCGGATCATGCATGATGTTATGGCGGCAGGATACAAACCGGCAGTGGCAAGACTCTATGATGAAGAAGACGGAAAAGAGCATTTCTCCCATTTCGCACCTGGAAAATGTGTGCTTCTGTTTGTGACAGAGGGTCCGGAAAAGGTGTCCAAGGCAAATGCAGAGGGAATCAGAGAAATCATTTCCCAGCATCCGGAATGCGAAGAGGTTGATCACAAACTGATCGAAACATGGTTTGCAAATCTGAACTGGGATGCAGCCAGAATTGAAGAAGAAAGAAAAGAAGTGCTGGAAACAAAGAATGTATGCTGTACAACAGAGATTTCCGCAAGCTGGAGCGCGGTAGAAGATATTTACCGCATCTGCAAGGAAAGAGTAGTGAATGAAATTCCGGATATCACTGTATTCGGTGCACATGCATCACACTGCTATTCTAACGGAATCAACCTCTATTTCGTATACTGGTACAATGTAGTTGACTGTGCTCCGGAAGATGAGATCAACAAATATCACCTTCCGATCAAGAAGATCATCTGCGAGGAAACGATCAAGGCCGGAGGATCCATGTGCCATCACCATGGTGTAGGCAAACATCGTGTACACTGGATCGATAAAGAACACGGATCAGCGCTGTATATCGTAAAACGTCTGAAAGCAGCGTTCGACCCCAATGGAATCATGAATATCGGAACCATTCTGCCATATAAGAAATAATGAAGATACTGGTAACATTTAAGGTGATTCCGGACCTTGACCAGATGTCGGCGGGCGATTACTGTGCGGATGAAAGGATGATGGTGGACACTTCCTTTGTCCGTACAATACTCAACTGCTTTGATGAAAGCGGATTGGAATTTGGATTAAGACTTTCTGATGAGGCAGAAAGTCTTAATCTGGTTGTAGAAACGACTGCCCTTACTGTTGCAGAAAAGCAGGCAGAACTTTATCTGAAAACACTGGCAGCCCTGAAATACAGCCACACAGTCTGCGTAAACGCCGAGGGAAGGGATATTAGATTTGAGCCGGAATCAGTTGCGGAGTCTGTTTACAGATACTGCAAAGAACATCCGCAGGACTATATTATTATGGGAAATCAGGCGGCGCCTGGAAATAATGGTCTGACTCCGAAAATCCTGGCGGAAAAGCTGGGAGTTTTGCTGTTGGAAAATGTGATCGATCTTCATGTGAAAGAAGATGGGGAGCTGGAGGTCACTACAGAGGAAGAAGACGGAGTCTATGTACAGGAGATATCTGCGCCGGCAATTCTTTCTATTGGCAACGCGGTGATCAGTAAGCTTAGAGTTCCTACTTTGAAAGCCAGGATGGCGTCCAAAGAAAAAGAAAGTGAATTTTTGAAAATGCCGGAGCAATCAGAGCGAAGGAAAAAGACTCTTGTATCGTTAAAGTACGTGAACCGGGAACGTGCAGGAGAAATTCTGGAGGGTGATGAAGGACTTCGCATATTTGCTGAAAAATATGAAAAAAATAAGAGGGAATAAATGGTTATGAAAAAATGGCTGATTATTTTGTGCGGGGCCAAATGGCAGCGTTTGGAGAAGCAGGAAGCGCAAAGCCTCCGGATTGCTAAGCTGTGCAAAGACCAGGGCATAGAGACAGAAATAGTAGTATATCGTTATCAGGCCCAAGGGGCGGAAGTTATAGACTATATGGTCGGTCAGGTCCTTTCCCGGCATCAGGTGGAGCAATATGACGGGTTTGTTTTTACAAGCCACTTTTATGCAGGAAGAGCAGCCGGGAAGCTGGCAGCTGTTTTGGGGTGTGATTGTGTGACTGACGCCAGGCGGCTGGAATTTTCCGGATATTATCCGGTGTTTTACAAAATGGCTTATAACTGCAATGTAGAGGCGGGATTTTGTCTGAAAGGGCAATTTGCAGTGAGTCTGGATGTCTGGAGGGAAGAGGACACGGAAGATAGAGAAGGCGGCGACGGTATTTCCCGAAAAGAAATGGAGATTGAAGCAGCGGCCTCTCCTTATTTGAAGAATCGCCGGAGAATACAGGAGAAAGGAATGCAGGAAGAATCTGCAGTCCTGATTGCGGTGGGAAAAGGAGTGGGATCCAAAGAGATGGTAGAGCAGTTCCGGAATTATGCGAAAAGCCGGAAGTTTCTTTTTGGAGTCAGCAGACCGGTGGCAATGAACGGATGGGCGAAGATTGACGAGATCATCGGCGTGTCCGGACATATTTACCAGCCGAAAGTCTGTATTGCGGTGGGGGTATCAGGATCGGCGGCTTTTTATGCAGGAATTGAAGGAAGCGGCTGGATTGTATCCATAAATTCAGATCCCAAGGCGCCGATCATTAAAATGTCGGATGCATCCTTTACGGATGATTATAAAAATATCTGGCCTCGGATGGAACAGATTTTGTAGAGCAAAAAATTAAAATCAACATTACGTTTTGAAAAAAACATTGTGCAGAGCCTTGCGAGTGGATTGACAGGAGGCTCTGCACAATTTAACATGTATATATAATATAGGAAGCTGTTTTGGATGAGGCCGGCCTTTTGAAAAGGCTACAAGGAGGAAGGCGATCTCATGAAGGACTTAATGGAAGTAATGGAAGAAAACCCTGTAATACTCGGGCTGAGCAAAGACGAGGACATACCGATCGTTCTGGAAAACGAGGCCAAAGTTGTATTTGTTCTATACGGAGACCTTGTCAGGATCGGGGACATTGTCCATACGTTAAAAGAAGGCGGGAAACTGGTTTTTGTAAATATCGATATGGTGGACGGATTCGCAGGACGGACGTCGGTAGTGAAGTTTATCAAGAAAAATACAGAGGCGGATGGAATTATCAGTTCTAAAGCATCTCTCGTCCGGGCGGCAAAGGAAGAAGGGCTGTATACAGTACATCGATTTTTTATCCTGGATGCTCTGGCTTACCGCAATATCGGGAAACAGTTGGAAATCAGCCGGCCGGATATGATCAATAATGAGGTGTGATAGCGATAGCGGCAAAAAGCTAATAAAATCAATGGTTTTGCGGACAGCGGATAGACAGGGAATGTGTTAAAAACTGAATACGCACACAAACGGCGTTACCTTAACCCCTTTGGGGGAGAAAGTAACGCCGTTTTTTTATGCCCGCAGGAAAGGAGGTGCAGCCGGAATGTATTTCACAAAGGGCAAGCAGCGGGCGTTTGAATTGCTCATGCAGCAGAAGCCGGGATTTGACCGCTATCAATCCGGTTGTGCCGGAGATGATGAAGATTGCGGCACTTGCCGTTTCTACCGCCCCGGGTGGAAATATGAGTTTTGCGTTTTCAAAGAGTGTCCCTATTGCCCCGGCAAAAGGACGCGGAAAACGCACGCCAGCATGGACAAATAGACGGGCAAAAGCCCTTGTGCCATGCGGCTTTGCAGACGCGAAAACGGCAAAGGGCATATTGCAATACCAAAACAGCCGAAAACGGCTTTCTAATTGTCCACGCATACCAAGAGAGGAAGTGAGGAAATATGGCAGTTTTCAGAGTGGAGCGAAATACGGGATATACCGTTATGAGCAACCACCACTTGCGAAACAAGGAATTGTCCTTAAAGGCAAAGGGCTTGTTGTCGCAAATGCTTTCGCTGCCCGAAGATTGGGATTATACCCTTGCGGGCTTATCCCATATCAACCGGGAGAAGATCGACGCAATCCGCGAAGCGGTAAAGGAACTCGAAAAAGCCGGATATATCGTGCGCAGCCGGGAGCGCGACGAAAAGGGACGCTTGCGGGGCGCAGATTACGTCATATACGAGCAGCCGCAGCCGCGAGAGCCGGAAGCAGCTACCAGCGGCGGACAGCCGCCTATATTGGATTTACCTACATTGGAAAATCCAACATTGGATAATCCAACGTTGGAAAAACCTACGCAGGAAAAACCTACGTTGGAAAATCCAACGCAATTAAATAAAGATATATTAAGTAAAGAACAATCAATTACTGATTTATCAAGTACCGATTCCATTCCTTTCCATTCCCTAAACCCCTTGCCCTTTGCGCATGGCGAAGCGGCTACGCCGCCGGAAAGGAAAAGAACGGAAGCGAAAAGCAATAGCGCAGTAGAGATTTACAGGGAGATTATCAAGGACAATATCGAATACGACCATCTCATTCAAAACTGCAAAATTGACAAAGACCGTTTGGACGAGATTGTTGACCTTATGCTGGAAACCGTCTGCACAGCCCGAAAGACAATCCGTATTGCCGGGGACGACTACCCCGCCGAATTGGTGAAATCCAAGTTTTTGAAGCTGAACAGCAGCCATATTGAGTTTGTTTTGGATTGCATGAGGGAGAACACAACCAAAGTGCGCAACATCAAGCAGTATCTAAAAGCGGTGCTGTTCAACGCGCCGAGTACCATTGACAGCTACTATACCGCCCTTGTCAATCACGACTTATACGGCGGCGAATGAGCATAGCCGCACTTTACCGGGAAAGGAGTTGATACCTTGCAGGAGGAAGTAACCCAAAAAACGATTGCCCTATACGTCAAAGTGGGAAAAGGCGCGGCGCGGCTTACCGAACAGGCGTTACAGAAAGCAATCCAAAAGTTTTTGGAGCAGAAAAGCAAACCCGCGCATGGGAAACAGACCATGCGGCAGCTTATGAAGCAGAACGCGGGTGTTTCCAACATCGAGATCACCGACAGCAATATTAAAGCCTTTGAGAGTACGGCGAAGAAATACAACATAGATTTTTCGCTAAAAAAGGTTAAGGGCGAGCAGACCCGTTACCTTGTGTTTTTCAAAGGCCGGGACGCGGACGTTATGACCGCAGCGTTTCAAGAGTTTTCCGCAAAGAAGCTGAACCGGGAGAAAAAGCCCTCTATCCGCAAAGCCCTTGCCGCTGCAAAGGACAAGGCGAAGCAGCTTAACGCCGCCCGCGACAAGGTAAAGAAAATGGACAGGGGGCGCGAGATATGAAGCAGATCAACTACAAAAAGCTGATACTTCCGAATATCCCCTATGTGTTCTTTGTCTATCTCTTTGATAAAGTCGGACAGGCGGTGCGGCTTGCCCCCGGCGCGGATATTTCTGCAAAGATACTGAATATCACACAAGGATTTTCCGCAGCCTTTGAAAACGCCTTGCCGAGCGTTTACCCGTTGGATTTGCTTGTCGGCATTGTCGGTGCGGTGATTATCCGCTTGATAGTCTATGTCAAAGGGAAAAACGCGAAGAAATACCGCAAGGGCGCGGAGTACGGCTCTGCCCGATGGAGTGCATAATCTTAAGTGTAAAGGAACTCTACATGGACGCACAGGAGGATATGCACATGAATGATTACAACAAAATCACAGCCCTTTACTCCCGTCTTTCCGTAGGGGACGAGGACAGGGACGGCGGCGAGAGCAACAGCATACAGAACCAGAAAATCTTTTTGGAGAACTACGCCAGAGGGCAGCGGCTGACGAATATCCGGCACTACATCGACGACGATGAAAGCGGCAGATTTTTTGACCGTTCTGCCTACTCCCGCATGATGGAGGACGTTGAAAACGGGAAAATCGGCGTTTGCATTATGAAAGACCTTACCCGCTGGGGGCGCGACTATCTCCAAGTCGGCAACGCTATGGAGATATTCAGACGGAACAACGTGCGTTTTATCGCGGTCAACAACGGCATTGACAGCGAGAAGCCCGACACATTGGAGTTTGCGCCCTTTATCAACATCATGTCGGAGTGGTACGCAAAGGACATCAGCAAGAAAGTGAAAACGGGCATTAAGACCAAAGGCATGAGCGGAAAGCCGATTGCCACCGAAGCCCCCTACGGCTATGTCAAAGACCCGGACAACAAGGATTTTTGGATAATCGACGAGGAAGCCGCCGAGGTTGTGCGCCTTATTTTCCGTTTGTTTATCGGCGGGAAGAACCGCAACCAAATCGCCGTATATCTGAAAAACGAGCAAATCCCTACCCCCACTTTCTACATGAAAGACCGGGGACGGGGAACGTGTAAAAACAAGGCGCTCAATGAGGATAACCGCTACAAGTGGAACAAAGCCACCTTGACCCATATCCTTACGCGGCAGGAGTATTGCGGCGATGTAGTCAACTTCAAGACTACAAAGCATTTCCGGGACAAGCGGAACCACTATGTAGACCGGAGCCAATGGCAGATAACCGAAAATGTGCATGAGCCGATTATTGACCGCGCCGACTTTGAAACCGCACAGCGGATTTTGGAAAACGCGCCCGTCAGACGCCCCAACGGGGACGGGGAAATCCACCCTTTGTCGGGCTTGCTTTTCTGTAAGGATTGCGGCGCAAAAATGCACATCCGCATAGATTACAGAAACGGCGGCAAGCGGCACGTTGCCTATTGCAGCGAGTACCACAAGGGGAAAGCCAAAAACCCCAAGTGCCATTCCCCACACATCATTGACGCTGACTTGCTTATGCAGACCGTCGCGGAAGTGCTGAAGAAAATCGAGGACTACTCTATCAGCAACCGGGCGGAGTTTGAAGCCTTAGTGAAAAAGAGCCTTGCCATGCAGCAGACCGACCAGACCAAGAAACAGCAGAAACGTATCCCGCAAATCACGACACGCCTTGAACAGATTGACAAGGTGCTGAATAAGCTCTATGAGGACAACGCCCTCGGCACTATCCCGCAAGACCGCTATGAGCAAATGTCGCAGAAGTATTCGGAAGAATACTACACACTGAAAACGGAGCTTGCGGGACTCCAAGAGCAGCTATCCGCTTATGAGAACGCGGGAGGGCGGGCGCAGAAGTTTTTGAAGCTGACGGAACGCCATGCCGCCTTTACCGACCTCACCCCCGCCATTCTCAACGAGTTTATCAGCAGGATTGAAGTGCATGAGCGCGACCAGAAAAGGGCGAGATACGCAATCCAGCACATCAGCATATATTTCAACTATATCGGCAGGTTTGAGAACGAAGTAACGCAGCTTGCAGAGCCGACCGAGCAGGAAATCCGGCAAATGCGGGAGGAAATCGAAGAAGCCAAAAAGAAAAAGAGCCGCGCCTACCACCGGCAGTATTCAAGGGAGTACCGGGCGCGAAACCTTGAAAAGCAGCGGGAGTATGACCGTATCAAGGCGCGGGAATACCGGGCAAAGAAAAAGGCACAGGAAGCCGCCGCAGCACCCGCACAGTAAAACCGAATACTGACAACCAAGAGGGATTTTCCGGGCTACGGGAAATCCCTCTTTTGCACCCAGAGAAAGGAGCCGCCTATGGCAGAACAGAACGGGACACCTCAATCCCCCGACAGTGTTATCACGACACAGAGGGACGGACAGACCATCGTTGCGGAGTTGTTTTTCAACCACAGCGGCACAGAAACATTCCGCGACAAGCTGCTCAAAGTGATACTTGCCGACAGCTTGCAGGACGGTCAAGAGCCGGAAAAAACGAAAATCACGCGATAGGAACCGCCCGGACGAAGAATGGTTCGCCGGGGCGGTTTCTATTTGAAAATCCCCATTTTCCCCAAGTCAAGAGCCGGGAAAATTCCCTCAAAAATGCCCCTCTCTCCAAACGAGGGCGCAGAAAGGAGAGTTTATGCGAACAGGGCTTCCCAAGCAAAAAAAGGTCACAGACATCTGGTTTGATGAGAAAGACCCGTTGATCCATATCCGTACCCACAACACCGACTTGAAGAAGCGGCTTGCCGCCTATGCCGAGCAGCACCCCGATGTGTGCCGCCAGACCGACGCAGACCCGGAAACGGGCTGCATGGAGTTTGACATTGAGAAAGGCCGCTTCTCTTTCCGTCTGACCGCCCCATACAGCGAGGAACGGCGGGAAGCGGCGCGGCGGTATGCCAGAGAGAGCAACGTCGCCGACAGGCTGAAATAGAGTTGAAATGTTCATAGTTTTGTGCTATACTTTTTCTAAAAGCAGAGTAATACTGCGGAATTGATTGGAGGACAACACAATGGTTACATTTATGAGATTAAGATAAAACCGCGAGTTATGTTGCGGTTATCCGTATTGCATAACTCGCTTATTGAAGCAGAGATGTAATTACGGAGGAAAAACAAATGAATAATAATTTATCACGCTTTGCAGACAGCAAGGTTTATTTTCAATGCCCAATTTGCACAAAATCAATGGATATACAAGGCAATAGCCTAATTTGTAGACATGGACATTGCTTTGATATTTCAAGATATGGGTATGTAAATTTGTTGTTAAAATCATCGCCCAAAACCAACTACAGCAAGCGGTCTTTTGACAACCGGCACCAAATTTTGGAGTATGGCATGTATGATGTTGTGTTGGAGAAAATCATACAGTTTATTTCTGATACGCCATCTATAAGAAACATTTTAGATGTTGGTTGCGGCGAGGGTTTCTATGCAAGGCAGATACAGCAAAGAACAGAACGAAACATCTTTGCCTTTGACTTGTCAAGGGAGGCAATACAGATTGCATCAAAAAAAGACAAGCGCAAAGCAGTGAAGTGGTTTGTTACTGACTTATCAAAAATCCCTTTGAAAGACGGAAGTATGGATTGTATTTTAGACATATTTTCGCCTGCACACTACAAAGAATTTCAGCGATTGCTATCTCCTAACGGATATGTTGTGAAAGTAATTCCTACGAAAAATCATTTGAGGGAAATCAGGACTAAAGTGCAAGCACACTTGAAAAATCCAGATTATTCAAATGAGTCTGTCGTTGAATATTTTGAGAAATATCTTAAAACCATTTCAAGAGAAACGGTTTCAGCCACCGTACAGTTGTCATCAGAACAAAGAATGTCGTTTATTGAAATGACGCCGCTTCTCTTTTGCGTTGAAAAAGATTGCGTTGATTGGCGTACTCTCACACATTTGACAATCGAAGCTGATGTTTTAATAGGAATGTATTAAAGGGCGTATTGATATTTAATATTCCCATTTATTGAGCAGAACGGAGTAAACCAAACACCCTAATCAAAAGGACAGCCGAGGAAATCGACTGTCCTTTTTCTGTGCCGACAGGTAGAAAGGAGTGACCACCCATGACGAAACCGAGAGAAAAAAACGCGAGGAATTGCAAGCCGAGATTGAGGACGGGAAGAAGAAAATCCGGCAGCTTGAAAATCGGGAAAAGGTGTTGCGGCAAAAGTTATCCCAAGAGGAACGCAGGACGCGCAGCCATCGGCTGATCGTCCGGGGTGCGGTCTTTGAGAGCATTGTGCCAGAAGCAAAGACCATGACCGACGAAGAAGCCGCCGCCTTTCTCCGGCTTGCCCTGACGAGCGAGGAAGCGCGGGGCTATCTGAAAAAACGCACCGAGGGCGGGAAAAGCGAATAATCCCTTTGGTACAAAGGGCGCACTTATACACCCTTACGGGTGCGTGCGCTCTGCCGAGGGCTTGTCGGCACAGAGAGAAAGCCGCTTGCTTCCCTCTCTGACCGACATTGGCGGCTTTGCCGCAACAAGGGGCTGCACCCCTTGCGCCGCTTACGCGGCTATCCCTGCACACCCACAAAAACAGTATACCCGCCTTTGGCGTCTGTACCATTTTTGCGGGTTTTCATTTTATCCGGGAGGTGATACCCATAGCCATCTATCATTGTAATATCAGCATTGTCAGCCGGGGCAAGGGCAAATCAGCCGTTGCCGCAGCCGCCTACCGAAGCGGCGAAAAGCTGACAAATGAGTGGGACGGAATGACACACGACTACACCCGCAAAGGCGGTGTTGTCCATACGGAAATTATGCTGCCACCCCACGCCCCGCCCTCTTTCTCTGACCGTTCAACCTTGTGGAACAGCGTGGAGCTTTACGAGAAAGCCGGGAACGCCCAGCTTGCCAGAGAGATTGACGCGGCGCTCCCCATAGAGTTATCCAGAGAGGAACAGATCCGGCTTGTCCGGGAATACTGTTCCTCTCAATTTGTTTCCAGAGGAATGTGCGTTGATTATGCCATTCACGACACCGGCAAGGGCAATCCCCATTGTCACATCATGCTTACCATGCGCCCCCTTGACGAGCGCGGCGCATGGGCGGCAAAGTCCCAAAAGGAATATGACCTTGATGAAAACGGCGAGCGTATCCGCTTGCCAAGCGGCAGATACAAGACGCACAAAGTTGACCTGACCGGCTGGAACGACAAGGGCAACGCCCTCTTGTGGCGTAAGGCATGGGCGGATATTTCAAACGCCTACCTTGAACGAGCCGGAAGCCCGGAGCGTATCGACCACCGCAGCAACGCCGAGCGCGGCATTGGCGAGATACCCACCGTCCACATGGGCGTGGCGGCTTGCCAGATGGAGAAGAAAGGTATTGCCACCGAGAAAGGCGAACTGAACCGGAATATCCAAAAGGCAAACCGCCTTATACGGGAAATCCGAGCGCAGATTGGAAAGCTCAAAGAATGGATTGCCGACCTGTTCAAAGCGTGGGAAACCGCCCCGGAACAGCCGCAACAATCCCCCGGCCTTGCAAATCTGCTGATGAAGTATTTGAGCGTTCAGAGAGAAAAGAGCCGGAAGTATTCGCAAAGTTGGCAAAGGCAGCACGCCGCCGATGAACTGAAAACCGTTGCAAAGGCAGTAGGCTATCTTTCCGAGCATGGCATTTCCACCCTTGCGGAGCTGGACGCTACCCTTTCCTCTGTCAGCGACCAAGCCGACGCTATCCGGGCGGGCATGAAAACCGCCGAGAAGCGCATGAAAGAATTACAAAAGCTGATTGAATACGGGAAGAACTACACCGAGTACAAGCCCATTCACGACGAGCTGAAAAAGCTGAAAAATGGCTGGACGAGCAAGCGCGACAAGTACGAGGAAGCCCACCGCGCCGAGCTTACGCTATGGAACGCAGCGAGCCGCTATCTCCATGCAAATCTGCCGAAAGGGACAAAGAGCTTGCCTATCGCTGAATGATATTGTCAAGATTAGTTGACACATTTATTTCAAGGATATTACTGACTATGCTACCAGTTCCAAATCCTCATAATACTGTCTGCGTTTTATCATGGGAGGAAGCCCGCCATTGGCAGAGCAGATCCTCCGGTTATTCCAGTAGCTGAGGAAGTATCTCCAAATGAGCGCCTTTAATTCCTCTACCATCATCTGCCTTGTGTCATAGCGGTCATAAAGGAGCTCTGTCTTCATTCTGGCCCACATACTCTCACAGCGTGCATTATCATGGCAGCGTCCTCCTGCACTGTTCATGCTTTGGTGGATGTGGTGCTCCCGGATGGTCTGGCGGTAAGACTCACTGGTATACTGTGTCCCACGGTCACTGTGGATGATCGCTCCTTCCAATGCGGGATATGCAGTCAGGGCATTTTCCAGTGTTTGGATACACAGATCTGCTTTCATGTTTGTCCCCATTGACAGACCGAGGACGCTAAGATCAAAGCAGTCGAAAATCGCAGATACATACAGTTTCCCATTGCGCGCCGGGATCTCCGTGATATCTGTAATACATTTTTCTAATGGGGCATCTGAATGGAAATCCCGCTTCAACAGATCATCCGATTTCATGGCTTCCCGGTCTGCCTTTGTAAGTCCATTCGGCTTTCTCTTTGGCCGATGGCTCAGGCCGATCTGATCCATAACCCGGTATACGGTCCGTTCACTGGGTATATGTACGCCCTCCGGCTGCTTCAGCAACAGCGCCTGATACATCCGGATCCGTCCATAAGTATCGTTACATTCATCCTCACTGATGATTTCTTTCATGGCATCCGCCAGATCCTGGTACTTCCATGGACGGTCTTTGTTTGCGAGATATTTATAGAAGCCCTGCCGGCTGATACCAAGCATCCGGCAATAAAATGAAATTTTTCCGGTAATCCTGCCGTCCTCTGTTTTCAAAGCGAGAAAGATCATTCTCTGGTTTTTGCTGACTTCCGACGGCTGGCGGCGAAAAAAGCGCTGGCTTCCTCCAGAAATTCATTTTCTTCCTTCAGGCGGCGGATTTCTTTATCCTGCTCCTTCACCCGCTTACGCAGCATGGTAATTTCTTCTGACAGGCTCATTGCACTGGCAGGGGTATGGGAACCTTCCCCAACATCCAGCTTACCAGCTCTTACAGCTTTCAGCCATGTATGGATGGTTCCTTCAGGGATTCCTAATTCTTTAGCAGCCTTAGCGCCGCCGATTTCTTTGGCAAGTTTCACTGCCTGTACTTTGTATTCATGGTCATATTTACGTGCCACTTTGAATACCTCCTTATTCTCTTGGTTTTATTATGAAATCCTTGAGAATAAGCTGTCAACTTTTTTTATACCACACCAGAATGGGAAAAAGAGTACGCCACCCTCAGCGGGCAGAGAACAGCGGAATATACCAAGCTGAAAGAAACCCGCGCCGAGGTTGCCGAGCTGCACAATATCCGCAAGTGCGTTGATATTGCGCTGAAAGCCGACCAGCCGGAGCAGACCCGCACCAAGCAGCACGACTTAGAACGATGAAAGGAGTTGAGATTTTTGTACTACACCCAAGAACAGATAAACCGGGCGAACCAAGCCGACCTTGTTTCTTTCCTGCAATCACAGGGCGAGCAGCTTACCCGCGCCGGGAATGAATACCGCTGGAAACGGCACGACAGCTTGACCGTCCGGGGCAACAAGTGGTATCGCCACAGCCAGAGCAAGGGCGGCGGCCCCATTGATTTTGTCATGGAGTTTTTCGGCAAGAGCTTCACCGAAGCCGTGGAACTTCTCACAGGAGAAAAGGGAGCCGCACCGCCGCCGGACAGACCTTGCCCCACGTCCCTTTCCGACTTTCGGCTACCACCCCCAAACAGCGACAACCGAACAGCGAGGAACTACCTTACAGCAGCCCGCCGCATTGATGAAGATGTGACGGGCTTTTTCTTTGCCCGCGGCGATATTTATGAGGACGCAGCCCACCACAACGCCGTATTTGTGGGGCGGGACGAGGACGAAATACCGCGCTACGCCCACAGCAAGGGAACGGCGGGAAACTTCCGGCTTGATGTGAAAGGCAGCGACAAAGCCTTTAATTTCTGCTACCGAGGCGAGGGTGACAGGCTTTTTGTCTTTGAAGCCCCCGTTGACCTGCTCTCTTTCCTCTGCCTGTTCAAAAAGGCGTGGCAGAAGCAGAGCTATTTGTCATTGGGCGGCGTGGGAGAAAAAGCCCTGTTGCGTTTCCTCTCTGACCGCCCGAACATCAAGACCGTTTACCTCTGCCTTGACAGCGACCAAGCCGGAAACGACGCTTGCAGCCGCCTTGCGGAGCTTGTGCCGGAGGGCTTGACCGTCCACCGCCTTGTGCCGCTTTACAAGGACTGGAACGAGGTATTGCAGCACCGGGCAGAAATCACAGACGGGAAGTATATCCGGGAAGCGGTTTACGGATTGAAAGAACCGCCGCAGGAAGAAACCGTCGAGATTATCCGCATGAGCGAGGTTGACACACAGACCGTTGAATGGCTATGGGAGCCGTATATCCCTTTTGGGAAAGTAACCATTGTGCAAGGCAACCCCGGCGAGGGCAAGACCACCTTTGCCCTACGCCTTGCCGCCGCCTGCACCACCGGGGGAACGCTGCCGGGAATGAAGCCCTTGCCGCCATTCCAAGTGATTTACCAGACCGCCGAGGACGGGCTGGGCGATACCGTCAAGCCCCGCTTGATAGAAGCCGAAGCCGACCTTGACCGCGTGCTTGTGATTGATGAAGCCAAACGGGAGCTTACCCTCTCCGACGAGCGCATAGAAAAGGCAATCACGCAGAACGGGGCGCGGTTGATTATCCTTGACCCCATACAGGCGTACATGGGCGAAAAGACCGACATGAACAGGGCAAACGAAGTGCGCCCCATGTTCCGCCGCCTTGCCGATGTTGCCGAGCGTACCGGGTGCGCCGTTATCCTTATCGGACACTTGAACAAAGCCGCCGGAGGACAGAGCGCATACCGGGGCTTAGGTTCTATTGACTTCCGCGCCGCAGCAAGGAGCGTCCTGCTGATCGGGCGCGTGAAGCGGGAGCCGAATGTGCGCGTTATCGTCCATGACAAATCTTCCCTTGCGCCGGAGGGCAAGCCCGTTGCCTTTTGCCTTGACCCGGAAACAGGCTTTTCATGGATAGGCGAATATGACATAACCGCCGACGAGCTGCTATCCGGCGCGGGCGGGAACACCGCCACCAAGACCGAGCAAGCCGAGAAGCTGATACTTGACCTGCTTGCAGACGGGAAAGAACTTGCCAGCGAGGACATTGTAAAGGCCGCAGCCGAAGCCGGAATATCCGAGAGGACGGTACAGAACGCCAAGCGCAACATGGGCGGTATTTTAGGCGCAAGGCGTGTCGGCGGTCAATGGTATAACTTCATCAAGAAGAAGCAGCCACCCGAACCCGCAAGCTGAAAGTGCAAAACGCAGACCCTTTGCACTTTGCACTTTCGCACTTTCACAAGAATTTGCGTCAATAACTCAAAAAAGCACTTGACAAAACGCTTCATGGGGAAACGCCGAAGATATAAAGCCCTACATAGACCCGGATTTCCAAAACAACATCATTTTGACGCAGACGGAACGGCTTACCATGAACAGCCGCCCGAAGCAGCCGAAGTACGCGAGAAATAAGAACGTCGTCGTGATCGGCGGCAGCGGCAGCGGAAAAACAAGATTTTTTGTCAAACCTAATCTAATGCAGCTTCATTCCTCTTACGTCTTAACCGACCCGAAAGGTACGGTTTTGATTGAGTGCGGGAAGCTGCTGCAACGGGCGGGCTACCGCATTAAGGTACTGAATACGATTAACTTCAAAAAATCTATGCACTACAACCCCTTTGTGTATATCCGCAGCGAGAAAGATATTTTGAAGCTGGTAAATACGTTGATAGCGAATACCAAAGGTGAGGGAGAAAAAAGCGCGGAGGATTTTTGGGTAAAGGCAGAACGGCTTTTGTATTGCGCGTTGGTGGGCTACATCTGGTACGAAGCCCCCGCCGAGGAAATGAACTTTATTACCCTGTTGGAACTTATCACCGCCAGCGAAGCCCGCGAGGACGACGAGGAATATCAAAGCCCCGTCGATTTGCTGTTTGCCGACTTGGAAGAACGCGACCCCGACCATTTCGCGGTGAAGCAGTACCGAAAATATAAATTGGCGGCGGGCAAAACCGCAAAATCAATCCTCATTTCTTGCGGTGCGAGGCTCGCTCCTTTTGATATAAAGGAATTGCGCGATCTTATGTCCTACGACGAATTAGAACTTGACACGTTAGGCGACAGAAAAACAGCTTTGTTTTTGATTATGAGCGATACGGACAGCACGTTTAATTTTGTTATCGCTATGCTGCAATCGCAGTTATTTAATCTCTTGTGCGACAAGGCCGACGACGAATACGGCGGCAAGCTGCCGGTTCATGTTCGCTGCCTGTTAGACGAGTTTGCAAACATTGGACAAATCCCGCAGTTTGAAAAATTGATTGCCACAATCCGCAGCCGGGAAATCTCGGCTTCTATCATTCTGCAATCGCAGAGCCAGCTAAAAGCCATTTACAAGGACGCGGCAGAAATCATACTTGACAATGCCGACAGCACCTTGTTTTTGGGAGGGCGCGGGAAAAATGCAAAGGATATTTCGGAGAACTTGGGACGTGAAACAATCGACAGTTTCAACACTTCCGAAAATCGCGGCACGCAGGTTTCTCATGGCCTCAATTATCAGAAATTGGGAAAGGAGTTGATGACACAGGACGAAATCGCAGTTATGGACGGAGGAAAATGTATTTTGCAGTTGCGCGGCGTGCGCCCCTTTTTCAGCGATAAGTACGATATAACGCAGCACCCGAACTACAAATACCTTTCCGACTTCGACAAGAAAAACGCTTTTGACGTTGAACGGTATATGTCCACCCGTCCGGCAATCGTAAAGCCCGACGAACCCTTTGACATATACGAAATAGATTTGTCCGACGAGGACGCAGCCGCCGAATAAAAACGGCGGCATTTTTATTTCCAACAACATTTTTTGAGCCGTTTTAGCGGCAGAAAGCGAGGTTTATATGGATTTTTTCAACAGCGCAGTTGACGTATTGCAGACTTTGGTAATCGCGCTTGGCGCAGGACTTGGCATTTGGGGCGGCATTAACCTCATGGAGGGGTACGGCAACGATAACCCCGGCGCGAATGCTCATGTGCCATAAAGTAACAAATAAGAATTGATAGACAGTAGGCCTACTATTCCATATTTTTGAGCAAGCAGTAGAAGTCTACGGAGCGTGGATTGTCATCGTAGACTTTTCTGGTTATACTTTATTTTGAGGTGAGAATAATGGACGCTAAGAGAAAAAAAGACCTTTTATTGCAGTGGAAAAACCGCCGCCCGGAAATGGGGTTGATTTCGATTACCTGCAAATCAACCGGCGAAATGTTTGTAGATATTTCCACAGATACGCAGTTCGCTTTTAACAGTCATCGATTTAAGCTGTCAGCAAATTTTCATCCGAATAAAAGGCTTCAGCAATTATGGCAGCAATACGGTGAAAATGGATTCGACTATGCTGTTGTAAAGATTCTCAAATATGAGAACAAGGACGATGACCAAACTGAGAAATTGAAATTGCTTCTGGAAGAATACCTGGCACAGACGGCGCAGGCACGGAGGATTTCAAAATGAATGAAAAGATCGTATTGACTGCACAGGGCTATGACCGTGTGGACGGGAGAAACGCCTATCAGTCCACGGTAAAAAAACTGACATTAGGTGCTCCCGTTAATGAGGAAAATAAAAAGATGCAGATTGCGGCGCAACTCTGGAAAGAAAACAAGGACGGCGAGTTGGCAATTAGCATGGAGCTTCCGATCCATCAGATCTTTGATTTGATGATCTTTTTAAGCCGTACCTTGCTGTACTTCAAGGAGGCTTACCGTTTCCCACTGCTCTACAATCCAGACAATCCCACTGTGGAGCGGATTGGCGTACAGGGTGGCGTTCTTCCGGTGGAAATCTGCGTAGATAACCCAAACATCAACGAGGATATTCAAACCTTTTCTCAGTCGTTAAGTGATTTGGGAGAATTGACTGGGGAGCGGTTGCGGACACTGACCCATATTATCGAGGAATTGGAGTTGTATTAGAAATGGGACATTGGTATTTGTCCCCGAACAGACGATTGACAGAAGAAGAGCAGGCATTGGTTTGGCAGAAACCCGCTTCTCATGTAGAGAGTGATGCAGAGCGCAGGATCTGCGATGCCGTCAAACGCAACTGGAACCGGGGCGAGATGAAAATTACAAACATTCTGCTGGAAGGTGACGCAGGTTCCGGAAAGACACAGCTTGCCAAAGCTCTTTCTGCCGACTTCGGCTTACCATACACAAAAATCACCTGCTTTGCAGATATGGATAAATCGGACATTCTAGGGTCGATTCTTCCTGTGGCAGGTCGTGAAAACGAAGCGGTACAATATCAGTATTACCCCTCTGAAATTGTCCGGGCCTATGAAAACGGTTGGTTGCTGGAAATACAAGAGCCTACAGTAATTCGGGATGCGGCTGTTCTAATGGCGTTAAACTCAGCGCTAGAGCCGGATGGAAGCATCAACCTTCCTACCCGTATCGTCCACCGGCACCCGGATTTTATTGCGGTGATAACAACCAATCGGGGCTATAACGGCTGTCGGCCATTGAATGAGGCGCTCCGTGATCGTGTCCAGCATGCAGAAAAAATGGATCTGCCGTCTCTCAAAGTCATGGTGGAGCGCGCCGGCTGTAAAACAGGGTGTTCGGATACAGAATTGCTTCAAACCTTTGCCCGTATTATCATACTGCTGGACAAAACCGCAAAGGCGAACGCCATCAAGGGCGTGGCTGGTATGCGTTCCTATTTTTATTGGGTGGACGCAGTTTTGCAGGGAGTAGCACCGGTAGATGCCCTCTATCATAAAGTCATTTATAAGATGACAACGGACGAGGAAGAAATTGCCTTGTTGGAACAGGCGCTGAAGCAGCAAAATCAAATTTCAGCATTAGAAGAATTGTGTGTTCTTCCGAAATCCAATACAAACGGAGAGGAACTGGAGCTGCGTGCAGATGGCAGTTCCAAGGCGGAACCGTTTGAACCAAAGGAGGATCTGCCGCCTTCTGCGGCATTGAAGCGACGGGCCGATAGCGAGGGGCATTCTGATTTGCCATCGGAAACGACGGTTCAGACAGAGCAAGTGCAAACTGGCGAGGATGGAACACCTATTTATCACGAATTAAGTCCAGAAGATGCAAAACAGCTTCAAGAGGAAAAGCTCTCTTTCCGAAAGCATCTGAACAGTGAAGCCAGAGAAGCGGTCAAAGGTTCGATCCATGAAAAAGTGGGTATGATCGTTCACCGCCCGGAAGCCACAGAACCGCAGAGAGAGGCATACAGAGAAACCGCACAAAAACTTCGCCCTGTGATTCTGGAACTCTCCAGAAAAACGCAGCCTCTTTTAGAGCATGAGGTATCCGCGACATTTTCTGGAAACCGGACTTATGGTACGGTTTTTCATGCAGAGAAAACGGCTTCACCGGACTTTCGGTATTTCTCCAGAAAAAATCCGCCGGAAGAAAATCCTTCATTGGCGGTGGCATTGCGAATTGACCAGTCGGCGTCCATGAACGCTTTTGGGCGATTGGAGGCAGCAAAGCAGGCGGCGGTAGCGGTCTATGAATTCTGCAAATATTGTAAAATTCCCGTTTTGATTTATGGGGATACCGCTGACCGTTCTCCAAGAGAAAAAATGTCATTGTATTCCTACATTGACTGGGAAAAACCGAAACTGAATGAAGAAGCTGCATTGATGGGTATTGAAAGCATCAGCAACAACCGGGATGGAATGGCCTTACGGATTTTAGCTGAAAAACTGATGAAAGCGTCGCAGAACACAAAACTACTAATCAGTATCAGCGATGGACAGCCCAAAGCAATGCCGGATTATACCGGCGAACTGGCAAATAATGATATGAAACAGGTCATACAGGAGTATGGCCGAAAAGGTGTTCTGTTTTTGGCTGCTGCCATTGGACAGGATAAGGAAACCATTTGTGATATTTACGGACCGGAACGATTTTTGGATATAACAGACCTTCGGCAACTTCCTGTTCGGTTGGTTCAGATTATTGCAAGATATTTGTAAATCGGTAGGCTGAAAGGAAGTGATTGAATGGATAATATAAAAGTCGGACAGCTGATTTTGCAGCTCCGAAAAGAAAAAGGGCTAACACAACAGCAGCTTGCAGATCGATTGAATATCAGTAATAAAGCGATCTCGAAGTGGGAATGTGGAGTTTCCCAAACAAAAGGATATTAAGGAATAACCTGTGTTTACCTGCTTGCGAATAAAAAAATATTGTCACTAAACCAGAGATACTACATAAGTGTGTTGGTATCTCTTTTTCGTTGTCTTGAAACAACGGACTATTTCATCTCTGCTTGATTATCCTAAACTTATCGGGCTATGATTTGTCAAGGGCTTGTTGCGTAAGCAATGCTAAGCACCCTTTACAAATTATGGACGGATAAGTAGCTTTTCAAAAGCAGAAAAAATAGTAATCTTAAGATTTTGAAGCATTGTTGCAGGTATTGGAAAATGGTATAATGTAGATACAGAGAAACATATAAATTAGAATTTATTAAAAAGTTTGGAGAAGAAAATGATTAAAAGAATATGGACATTTAAAAGAATTATATTAGCAATAATTATATTTATGTGTACTATAATTTTTGCAATCTCATTGCAAAAAAGTATTATGGGAACAGATAAATTACAAAGAGATTTTGGAGTCGCATTTTTTTTCATTGTTGTGCTTATTTGTTTCCTTTACCTTTTATATAAACTATTAATACCTAAAAGTTTTAGGTGTATGACAGTAGTAAAAAAATATTTATCTTTCAGAGAATTGAAAAATCGAATTAATAATGAATCGTTTTCAAAAGTCGTTATTGACGAGAAGAAATCTGGAAAGATTGAAATATATTATTCCTCTAAATGGATTTATGCTGATGAAGTTTATATACCAAGAAAATTAGTTTTGGATTTGATAGAAGAACGCAAATCTTTATATTCATCATTTGAAAAATTATCAATAGCAACAAAAAATGGAGAAAATATTGTATTTGCCATAATTGATATTGAAGAAGCAGAAAAAATCATAAATTCTTTGCAAGAAATTTTTGAAGAGTTTACATTGGATTTTAATAATATGAGAAAAATTCAAAATAGAATTTTAAGAAAAGAAATAAAGCAAGAATTTTATAAACGGGTTATAAATAAAGAAGACTTTTTGAAAGAAAGCGGTTTGTAGAGCATGTTAAAATAGGAGTTTCATAGTGAATTTTAAAATTATGACTATTAAATTTTGTAACAATGCTTTATAGATAAATTTGAATTTGAGGAGAATTGTGACTATGATAGAGTTGAATACATTCAAAAAATTATTGGAAGAAAATGAAGAATGTTTGCCATTACTAACGCTTGATGAATTTTTCAATGGAAATACAGAGGAAGATTCTATTGCTCCGAACCAATGGGGATTTGGGCGACCGACGCTTTCTGAAATATGGGATATGCTACAAAAGATTGAGTTAATGCCTAACATAGCGTGGGTGCGTGTTGCTCTGCACGATGATACAGAAATCGGAGAAAACAATGGGGCAGAAGAATTAGCTCTTGCAGGAGATACAATCGTGATTTGCACAACCATTTTACCTACGGAATTAGAAAAATTAGTAAATTGCGAATGGCTATGCTCTGACGGAGTAATCACAATAAAGGTGTCTGAATTAAATAATTATTCGTGTGTACCACCAATTCCAGAAAACTTTAATTGTTTGGAAATCGTGTGGGACTAATCTACAACTTACAGTTTATGCAGTAAATAGATTTAAAATCTCACAAACCGACAGAGTGATCCAGACACGGTGGCGGAAGTCCCCAGACTTTCCGTCGCTGTGGCTGGTTCACTTTGGCGGTTGGGCGAGCTTTAGCGAGCCTTATAAGCCCCCGTTATCTAACAAGGGGGGCACAAAAAACAAGAGTCAATATACATTAACAAGCGGAAAACGCTGTATTTACAAGGCGAAACCGCATTTTACATGGTGTGATATAAATTATGCCATTATCACTTGGAAAAATTGAATAAGACATAGGACAGACAGTTGATTTCAAACAAGAAGTTGATTGTCTTTTTCTTTTGCAGAAATGTAAGTATTGGCAATTATCAATATACAGTAGTAGTTGCCTTAATTGCTGTAGCTCAGTGTTCAACGCTGATGGTGTGAAAGATTTACGGTTGGAGATGTTCAATAAGATTATTGGTGCTTAATTATTTTTATTGTGGTGCTGATATGAGAATGTTATAATGTGGATATGAAAAAAACAAAAAATTAGAAGTTGTTATAAGAGAGGATAAACTTAAATGTTGATTTTAGGAATTATTATCATTATTGTCAGTTTATACTTGTTGTATCTAAAATATAGAGTTGTTTTTACTGGCGAAAAATGTAAAGGAAAAATAATAGGTATTGTAGACCAAAACGCTGGGTATACAGTTGGTGGAGTTTTTGTAAAAAAGCACGCTTATATTATAAAAATTAAGAATAAAAAGTATTATACGGCACACGGTTGTATCCTTTTATCACTAGGAAAAAGAAAAATTGGAAAAGAAATATTTGTATTTAAGAATGAAAAGTATGGAAAAGAGGTTTTTAAGTGTTTTGATTTTCGTATAGAAATTGTAACTTTTTTGACGTTTTTATCAGGTGTGTTTCTGATTTATGAGAGCTTGCAATAAAGGTAAACAACTTCATATCCGTACGCACAAGCAGTTAGTCTTAGGATTGACTGCTTTTTCTATACAGATTTTTATTAACAGGCAATTATCAGTAAATGGTGGTTGCCTTTTTTGATTGGAGGAATTTAAAAATGAATGATAAAAAATTTATTGAAGAATTAAGACAAAAGCGTGAGGAATACGGAGTACCACAAACAAGGCTTGCCGTTGCTTGTGGTATCAGCCGTGAATATTACAACCGCATTGAAAAAGGAAAACAGCCATTGAATGATGAATTAAAAGAAGTCATAGAAAAACAGATTGAGCGTTTCAATCCACAAGAACCACTATTCCTGTTGATTGATTACTTTCGTGTCCGCTTTCCTACTACGGACGCATTGGCAATTATCCGTGATGTATTACAACTAAAAGCCGATTATATGCTTTATGAAGATTTTGGAAAATACGGATATGAAAGTAAATATGTTTTAGGCGACATCAATATCATGTGTTCCATGCAAGAGCATTTAGGTGTTTTATTGGAACTGAAAGGCAGAGGTTGTCGTCAAATGGAAAGTTATCTATTGGCACAAGAACGTTCATGGTATGATTTCATGCTTGATTGTTTAACGGCAGGTGGTAAGATGAAACGTCTTGATTTAGCAATCAATGATAAAGCAGGAATATTAGATATTCCAAAATTAAAGGAAAAATACAAGGCTGGCGAATGTATCTCCTACTTCCGTAAGCAGAAAGATTACAGCGGTACGGAAAAATGTGGTAACGATCTACCAAAGAACACAGGCGAAACCTTATATCTCGGTTCAACAAGCAGTGAATTATATATGTGTGCTTATCAGAAGAATTATGAGCAGCATGTCAAGAATTGCATAGAAGTTGAAGATACGGAGATTAAGAACCGTTTTGAAATACGCATGAAAAATGAACGAGCCTATTATGCAGTTGTAGATTTACTGACCTATCGGGACGCTGAACGCACCGCTTTCTCTATCATCAATCATTATGTCCGCTTTGTTGACAGAGAGGACGACAAGCCAAAAAGTCAATGGAAAACAAATGATGATTGGGCGTGGTTTGTAGGGGAAAACAGAGAACCGATACGATTAACTACAAAGCCAGAACCTTACACGTTGCAGAAAGCATTGCATTGGTTACAAAGACAGGTTGCACCAACGATAAAAATGGTACAGGCATTGGACAAAGAAAATCATACAACGATACTGAAAGATATGATTGAGCAGGCAGAACTCAAAGACAAGCATAAACATTTATTGCAGTTAGAAAAATCAACCATAGAAGAACGCATAGATATTGCTGTTCCAAATAGCGTTGATGTTTAATTCATTTTTTACCTTAAATATAAAGTGTTGTTTAGATGAAGTCAGATTGCTATATTCCCTATTTATTCGAAAGACAATTTACATTTTGTATGTTATAATAATAAAAATTTCAAATACAAAGGAGATATATATGAAAAAAATATATGCTAAAGGATATCTTAAGCTTTCAGTACTGGGATTATGTGTTGGAATGTTTATTATGCTATATGGAATTTATGGTATTATAAATTATACGAAGGGAGCCGAATTGCTTTGCATATTTAGTAGTGGGCTGATAATTCTAATCTTATACAAAGTACTAAAAATTTTTCCTAATACTTGGATAAAATATAATACAGATATAATTACTATTAGTCAAATTTTCAAAGAACATGAAAATGGTAAAATGCAAAAGAAAGAGAAGACATTGAATGTGAAAAACATCAACAAATATGGTTTTTCTTTTGAATTGTTACAAAAAAATATAGAGTATACACATTGTAAAGATGGTGCACTTGGAATTGATTTGGAAATAGTTATTTTAATGAAAAATAATGAAAAATTTTCAGTAGACTTAATGTATTACACAAAAAAGCAAAGTAAATTACTACTCCAACATATATACACAAATACAGGTATATTTCCAACTGGTAGTTTAAATAACTACTTATAATACGTAAATATACATAGACAGTTAATCTTTAATAGATTAACTGTTTTTTTTACCGCTATTCCACAAGAGAATGACGGTATTTTTTAATTTCTTTGAAAAATCTGCAACAAAACATTAACTAGCGTGCAGATATGGTGCAAGAAAAGGAAATCTAACTTTTTTTCAAAACTACTCATTAAATCGAGGGTTGCTGTCCCTATATGGAGTGAAAGAAGATTTTAGAAATCTGCAACAAAACAAGGTGTTTATTCCCTATATGGAGTGGAAGTCGAGAAAATCTAAAAAATCTTTTCATTCTCAACTTAACATTTGGCAGTTGCTGTTCCCTATATGGAGCAAAGAAAATCTTTCATTCCATAGTTGGCAATAACGGTGTTGCATGGGTAGTTAGGGTGTGAAAAGAAATTTTTTCATCAGCAACTTAGCAGAATGACACTTTCTTTCCCTATATGGTACAGGAAAAGAAAAAAGTTTTGAATATTGGTTACGCTTCGGCTCTTTTCCAACGCGGTATATAGGAAAGACGATTTTCTTCTTTCATGTTCTTTGACAACTGAATAAAGCAATTCAATACGTTTGACAGACAGCAAGCTGTTGAAACAGATACGCCATGACCTTTTCCCTGCAAAAGCGAGCGACAACTTATTTGTGTTCCTGTAAAAGACTTGTCCTCTTTTATCGCCATGACCTGTTCTGTCTGATAATGATACTCCCGTACAGCCACAGCTTGAGCGTTAAGAGCGTCGCACGCAATGGGTACGGCTACATAAGAACTATGCAGAGGTGGAACTCCTGTGGGCTATGACAAAAGCCGTTGAATTGCTTACATAAGATTTTTACAGAAAGGGGGGTATGTGTTATTGATAATGCTGTAAAAACAATTCAAAAGAAAAATGGCAAGTGTGGCATTGGCAACAGAGGAAAGACAAAGATTGTAGTAAAAGAGCATTTTTCCGAAAAGGGAAAGACAATGGAAGAACTTTTAACTGATGTCATGCTGGAAAAAGCAAAGCAGACAATCGCATAAAATCAGTGCAGTTGTAAGAAATAGATTGAATGGCAAAAAGTACCCGTGTTATACTTTACTTGCAAGCAGGTATTGTAAACACGGGTTAGTTATAAAGGAGGATAACTGGCAATGAAACAACAGATTTACAATACTGCACTTTATCTTAGGTTAAGCCGAGATGATGAATTACAGGGCGAAAGTTCCAGCATTACCACACAAAGAAGTATGTTGCGTCTATATGCAAAAGAACATCATTTGAATGTCATTGATGAATATATTGATGACGGCTGGTCGGGAACAAATTTTGACAGACCGAGTTTTCAAAGAATGATTGAGGATATAGAGGTAGGAAAAATCAACTGTGTTGTAACAAAAGACTTATCACGACTTGATATTGTCAAGATTAGTTGACACATTTATTTCAAGGATATTACTGACTATGCTACCAGTTCCAAATCCTCATAATACTGTCTGCGTTTTATCATGGGAGGAAGCCCGCCATTGGCAGAGCAGATCCTCCGGTTATTCCAGTAGCTGAGGAAGTATCTCCAAATGAGCGCCTTTAATTCCTCTACCATCATCTGCCTTGTGTCATAGCGGTCATAAAGGAGCTCTGTCTTCATTCTGGCCCACATACTCTCACAGCGTGCATTATCATGGCAGCGTCCTCCTGCACTGTTCATGCTTTGGTGGATGTGGTGCTCCCGGATGGTCTGGCGGTAAGACTCACTGGTATACTGTGTCCCACGGTCACTGTGGATGATCGCTCCTTCCAATGCGGGATATGCAGTCAGGGCATTTTCCAGTGTTTGGATACACAGATCTGCTTTCATGTTTGTCCCCATTGACAGACCGAGGACGCTAAGATCAAAGCAGTCGAAAATCGCAGATACATACAGTTTCCCATTGCGCGCCGGGATCTCCGTGATATCTGTAATACATTTTTCTAATGGGGCATCTGAATGGAAATCCCGCTTCAACAGATCATCCGATTTCATGGCTTCCCGGTCTGCCTTTGTAAGTCCATTCGGCTTTCTCTTTGGCCGATGGCTCAGGCCGATCTGATCCATAACCCGGTATACGGTCCGTTCACTGGGTATATGTACGCCCTCCGGCTGCTTCAGCAACAGCGCCTGATACATCCGGATCCGTCCATAAGTATCGTTACATTCATCCTCACTGATGATTTCTTTCATGGCATCCGCCAGATCCTGGTACTTCCATGGACGGTCTTTGTTTGCGAGATATTTATAGAAGCCCTGCCGGCTGATACCAAGCATCCGGCAATAAAATGAAATTTTTCCGGTAATCCTGCCGTCCTCTGTTTTCAAAGCGAGAAAGATCATTCTCTGGTTTTTGCTGACTTCCGACGGCTGGCGGCGAAAAAAGCGCTGGCTTCCTCCAGAAATTCATTTTCTTCCTTCAGGCGGCGGATTTCTTTATCCTGCTCCTTCACCCGCTTACGCAGCATGGTAATTTCTTCTGACAGGCTCATTGCACTGGCAGGGGTATGGGAACCTTCCCCAACATCCAGCTTACCAGCTCTTACAGCTTTCAGCCATGTATGGATGGTTCCTTCAGGGATTCCTAATTCTTTAGCAGCCTTAGCGCCGCCGATTTCTTTGGCAAGTTTCACTGCCTGTACTTTGTATTCATGGTCATATTTACGTGCCACTTTGAATACCTCCTTATTCTCTTGGTTTTATTATGAAATCCTTGAGAATAAGCTGTCAACTTTTTTTATACCA
This sequence comes from Claveliimonas bilis, assembly GCF_030296775.1. Classification (NCBI taxonomy): domain Bacteria; kingdom Bacillati; phylum Bacillota; class Clostridia; order Lachnospirales; family Lachnospiraceae; genus Claveliimonas; species Claveliimonas bilis. The sequence continues at coordinate 445,275 of NZ_AP027742.1, forward strand.
CACCAACTTGGCAGAAATTATATTATGACAGGACAATATACAGAATTGTATTTTCCCAGCCATAATGTCCGTTACATAGCGATTGATGACGGTGTAGACAGCGAAAAGGGCGAAAGTGAGATTGCACCATTTAAGAACATCATCAATGAATGGGTGGCAAGAGATACGAGCCGTAAAGTGAAATCAGCCTTTAAGACAAAATTTGCAGAGGGTGCGTATTATGGGGCTTATGCTCCGTTAGGATATAAGAAACACCCCGACATCAAAGGGAAACTGTTGGTTGATGAGGAAACAAAATGGATTGTTGAAAAAATCTTCTCTCTAGCCTATCAAGGTTACGGTAGTGCAAAAATCACAAAGATACTGCGAGAAGAAAAAGTCCCGACAGCGTCTTGGCTGAATTTTACAAGGTATGGTACTTTTGCACATATCTTTGAGGGAGAGCCCGAAAGCAAGCGTTATGAGTGGACGATCGCTCATGTTAAAGCAATATTAAAAAGTGAAGTCTATATAGGAAACAGCGTTCATAATCGACAATCAACCGTTTCTTTCAAAAGCAAGAAGAAAGTACGAAAACCCGAAAGTGAATGGTTTCGAGTAGAAAACACGCATGAACCGATTATTGACAAGGAAGTGTTCTATCGTGTGCAGGAACAGATAAAATCAAGGCGTAGACAGACAAAGGAAAAGGCAACGCCGATATTTGCAGGGCTTGTCAAGTGTGCGGATTGTGGCTGGTCTATGAGGTTTGCGACAAATAAGGCGAATAAAACACCGTATAGTTATTATTCTTGCAGTTTCTACGGACAGTTTGGCAAAGGCTATTGTTCTATGCACTATATTCGCTATGATGTGCTGTATCAAGCTGTATTGGAGCGATTGCAGTATTGGGCTAAGGCAGTACAGCAGGACGAAGAAAAGGTGTTGAACAAAATACAGAAAGTCGGCAATGCAGAGCGAATACGGGAAAAGAAGAAAAAGGCAAATGCCTTGAGGAAAGCCGAGAACCGACAAAATGAGATTGACCGTTTGTTTGCGAAAATGTATGAAGATAGAGCTTGTGAGAAGATAACAGAACGAAACTTCATTATGCTGTCGGGGAAATATCAAAAGGAACAGATAGAACTGGAACAGCAGATAACCAACCTAAGAGAAGAATTAAGTAAAATGGAACAGGATATGATAGGTGCTGAAAAGTGGATTGAGTTAATCAAGGAGTATTCCGTACCAAAGGAACTGACAGCACCGTTATTAAACGCAATGATAGAAAAAATCCTCATTCACGAAGCAACAACGAATGAGGAGAACGAAAGAATACAGGAAATAGAGATATACTACCGATTTATTGGAAAAGTAGACTGATAATGAGGGTTCATATCTTTAACTAAGGGAAAGCGGGCATGGCGCCCCCGATATATCCCTCTGGGAAGAACTCTCGGCTGTATTGGGGGCTGATATTCTTAAACTCTTGCAGGGAGAATTGCATCCTAACCGACCTGATGTTGGAAAGATCGATAAGATACGCTTCTATGTCTGCCCTGTCTGTGGAAACATTTTAACCAGCACGGGAAAAGCAAATATTTCCTGCTGTGGGCGTCACCTTTCGCTTTTATCACCCGTGTCGGGTGACTGTGAACATGAAATCTTCATAGAGGAAATGGATACAGATTATTATATAAGTATCCGGCATGAGATGAGCAAGACCCACTATATTTCTTTTGCAGCCTACGTGCATGATAGTTACATCTGGTTTCAGCGGCTCTATCCAGAACAAAGTCCGGCTTTCCGTATGCCGATTGTGCGAAGCGATGGGAATTTGTATCTATACTGTGTAAAACATGGATTATTCAAATATCCGTTCAAATTGGTTCATTAGGTAAAAAAATAGCAAAGCCAGCCGAGCCAGTAAACGGTCAAGATGAACGGGCTGCGCCCGCCGTTGACAGCCCCGCCTGTCTTTGCTGGTGAGCAGACAAGGGGCGACAGCAAGGGGTGCTGCCGCCCCGCACTATTATTCAGAGAGGGGGAATTTCCATGACCGAGATTGAAGCATATCAAGAATATATCCGGCGCAGGCACAATGCCTTTTGTAAAGCCGTCATTCGATATGCCGCCATCGGGAAAATCATACGGCTGCGGCAGAAATGGGATCGGGAAATTTCCCTTGACTATTTGACAAATGAGAAGTTTGTCCAGCTTGCCGAGCCGGAGCCGGACGAAGAATACCCCTTTATCGTCTGCGGCCAGACCGTCCTATTGAGCAACACCGCCCTTGCCGACGCAATCTCTGTTTTGCCAGAGCAGGCGCGGGAAGAAATACTGTGCTATTACTTTCTACGGCAGCCGCAGCGCGTGATCGGCGCGCACATTGGCCGGTCACGCAGCACAGCGGGGCGGCATATCCAGCTTGCCTTAAAACGGCTGCGCGAGGAAATGGAGGTGCGCCGGTATGAGTAAACTTCTCCCCTATGAAACAATCCTCAAAGCCCGTGAGGGCGACCCGGAAGCCGTGAACGTTGTCCTGCTCCATTACGCCGGATATATCCGCTATTTCTCCAAAGTAGACGGACAGGTCAATGCCGAGGTGGAGGACTATGTGAAACAGCGGTTAATTGACTGTCAATTCAAGTTCCGGCTTGACTATCCGCCGGACGAGCCGTAAAAACTGAATACCAGCCGCCCACCGTAGCGGCCAGCGAAAGCAGTAAGTCTGAAAAAGATTTGCTGCTTTTTTTGTTGCTCCGGCTCCATTTCCGGCCATTTTGCCCTGTTCAGATTGTAGTAGTAAGTGAGAGGGAAATTTTCCCACTCCGGCGTTTGGCATTTTGGATTTTTGTCCGTAGTAGAGAGTAGGAGGAAATTTCCCGTTCCGTTTGGCAAATTTCAAAACGCGGTGTTGTAGGGAGTGAAAGGGAAAAAATTCTCTGCCCCACCGGTTGCCAAAATTCACTTTCCCGCATTACAGAAGTGAAAGAAATTTTGAAAAATCCCCGTCCAGCGGGTAGCTGGCGGCCTTTGAAATGTATCTTTAGCGGAAAGGAAAAAAGACCGCTCACAGCGGGCCGCAAGTCCTGTTCTGTCCGTTCTATGTACGGAAAAACCGGACAGGGGCAGTCTGCGGCAGTTACAGAGCAAGTTTCTACCACGGTGCCAAAATCCGCAATTCTGCGGTTTTGCCCCTCGCGGGAAACTTGTTGGGGAGTGCCTTCCCCAAACCCTGCTTTGCGGCTTGCGCCGCTTATCCCCGCCGCGCTCATGCGGCAAGAAAGGAGGTCACGACCATGCGAAAGAAATACAACACACCCCACCGCAGCCGCGTTGTGAAAACCCGGCTGTCCGAAGATGAATACGCCGACTTCACAGCGCGGCTTGCGCCCTATGGTATCAGCCAGTCGGAATTTCTCCGGCAGGCGATACGGCGCACCACCATACGCCCCGTTATCCATGTGTCAGCGGTCAATGACGAACTGCTCTCCGCTGTCGGGAAGCTGACCGCCGAGTACGGCAGGATCGGCGGCAACCTCAATCAGATTGCCCGGTATCTGAATGAGTACGGCGCACCCTATAACGCCCTCTCCGGCGAGGTACGCGCCGCCATAGCCGACCTTGCCGCCCTCAAGTATGAAGTCTTACAGAAAGTAGGTGACGCAGTTGGCAACACTCAAGCATATCAACTCTAAAAATGCCGACTACGGAGCCGCCGAACAATACCTGCTTTTCGAGCATGACGAGTTTACCATGAAGCCCGTCCTTGATGAAACCGGCAGGCTTATCCCCCGCGAGGACTACCGGCTGTCCACGCTGAACTGCGGCGGGGAGGATTTTGCCGTTGCCTGTATGCGGGCAAATCTCCGCTATGGGAAGAACCAGCGGCGGGAAGATGTGAAAAGCCACCACTATATCATCAGCTTTGACCCACGGGACGGCCCGGACAACGGCTTGACCGTAGACCGGGCGCAGGCATTGGGCGAGAAGTTTTGCGCCGAGCATTTCCCCGGCCACCAAGCCCTTGTATGTACCCACCCGGACGGGCATAACCACAGCGGCAATATCCATGTGCATATCGTCATTAACAGCCTGCGGATAGAGGAAGTCCCGTTCCTGCCCTACATGGACAGGCCAGCCGACACGAAAGCCGGTTGCAAGCACCGCTGTACCGACGCTGCCTTGCGCTACTTCAAGTCCGAAGTCATGGAGATGTGCCACCGGGAGGGGCTTTACCAAATCGACCTCTTGAACGGCAGCAAGAACCGCGTCACAGACCAGGAGTATTGGGCGCAGAAAAAGGGACAGGCTGCGCTGGACAAGCAGAACGCCCCCATGATTGCAGGCGGTATCACGCCCCGGCAGACCAAGTTTGAAACGAACAAGGAGAAGCTGCGGCAGACCATACGGAAAGCCCTTGCCACCGCCACCAGCTTTGACGAGTTTTCCTCTCTGCTGCTGCGGGAGAGCGTGACCGTCAAGGAGAGCCGGGGGCGGCTGTCCTACCTCACGCCGGACAGGACAAAGCCCATTACCGCCCGGAAGCTGGGCGACGACTTTGACCGCGCCGCCGTCCTTGCCGTTTTGGAGCAGAACGCCGCCAGAGCCACAGAAAAGGCCGCGGCCATACCCGAATACCCCCGGCGTGGGAAAACCGGCATACAGCCCACAAAAGTCCCACAAACCGCCCCGAAACAGGACGGTGTGCAGCGGCTTGTGGACATTGAGCAGAAAATGGCCGAGGGCAAAGGCCGGGGCTATGAACGCTGGGCGACCATGCACAACCTCAAACAAATGGCCGCGACGCTGAATGTGTATCAGGAATACGGCTTCACTTCCCCGGAGCAGTTAGAAGCCGCCGTTGATACCGCCTATCAGGAAATGCGCCAGACCAGCGGCAAGTTGAAAACGCTGGAAACAAAGCTACAAGGGAAAAAGGAGTTGCAGCAACAGGTACTTGCCTATGCCAAGACCAAGCCCGCCCGCGACGGGCTGAAAGCGCAGAAATCCGAGAAAGCCCGCGCCGCCTACCGGCAGGCAAATGAGAGCGATTTTATCATAGCCGAAGCCGCCGCCCGGTATTTCAAGGCGCATGGCATTACCAAGCTGCCCGCCCGGAAAGCGTTGCAGGCCGAGATCGAGCAGCTTATCTCCGAGAAAGACGGCCTGTATAACACCTATCACGAACAGAAACAGCGGTTCAAGGAGTTGCAGACCGTCAAGCGGAACATCGACCAGATTTTGCGCCGGGAGGAACCCCACCGCAGAAAGGAGCAGAGCCATGAGCGATAACCTGCCCCGTATGGACTACCGCCAGCACCGGCGGGCGCGGCGGCTGGTGCATGAGTGCTGTAACTACGACGGGGGAAACTGCCTGCTGTTAGACGACGGGGAGCCTTGCGTGTGCGTCCAGAGCATTTCCCTTTCCCTCATGTGCCGCTGGTTCCGTGTGGCTGTCCTGCCCCTTGACGGGGAGCTGGCCGCAGCCCTCTTGTACCGGGGAAGCCGGAAACGGTGTGCGGTCTGCGGCGCGGCATTTGTCCCCAAATCCAACCGGGGAAAATACTGCCCCGGCTGCGCCGGACGCATGAAGAAACTCAAAGCCGCCGAGAGAAAGCGGAAACAAAGGCAGAAATGTCACGCTTTAGAGCCTTTCAAACCCGCATAAATCAAGGCTTTTTTCGTGGGTGTCAAAGGGTGTGCGATATATTTATCCTTTTCCCCCGGAAACGGCGTTCTAAATGCGTACAAACGCCCTAAATCCACCCAAAGGAGGAACCATGTCAGACAACCGAAAATACTATTACCTCAAGCTGAAAGAGAATTACTTTGACGAGGACGCTATCGTGCTGCTGGAAAGCATGCAGGACGGCATCCTCTATTCCAACATTCTCTTGAAACTGTACCTGAAATCGCTGAAAAACGGCGGGAAGTTGCAGCTTGATGAAAATATCCCCTACACCGCGCAGATGATTGCCACCATTACCCGCCAGCAAGTCGGCACCGTAGAGCGAGCCTTGCAGATTTTTATGAAGCTGGGGCTTGTAGAGCCGCTGCCAAGCGGTGCGCTGTATATGAGCAACATTGAACTGCTGATCGGCCAATCCTCTACCGAGGGGGAGCGAAAGCGGCGGGCAAGGCTGGCTTTGCAGGAGCAAAAAGCATTGCCAAAGGCCGGGGCGGACAAATGTCCACCATATCAAGCGGACATTTGTCCACCAGAGATAGAGATAGAGAAAGAGATAGAGATAGAGATAGAAAAAGAGAGAGAGCGAGAGTTAGATAAGGGACAGCCCGCCCGCGCCGCCTATGGCCGGTATGAAAATGTCTTTCTTTCGCAATCAGAACTGGACGGGCTGAAAGCAGACCTGCCCGGCAAATGGAACTACTACATTGACCGGCTATCCTGCCATATCGCGTCCAGCGGCAAGCGATACCGCAGCCATGCCGCCACGATCTACAAATGGGCGCAGGAGGACGCAGCCAAGAAAGCCCCGAAAAAGGGCATACCAGACTACTCATGCAAGGAGGGCGAGAGTTTATGAAGAACGAAATCAACGCTGTTTTGGAGAATATGACGACTGCCACCCCGGAGCCGGAGGACTACACCGGCGAGGACGGTTTACTGTACTGCGGCAAGTGCCGCAAGCCGAAAGAAGCCTATTTTGCGCCGAATAAGGCCGCTATCTTTGGCCGTGACCGTCACCCGGCAGAGTGCGACTGCCAGAGAGCCGCCCGCGAGGAACGGGAGGCCGCCGAGAAACGGCGCAGGCACCTTGACACCGTGGAGGAACTGAAACGCCGGGGCTTTACCGACCCCACCATGCGGGACTGGACTTTTGAGAACGACAACGGCAGGAACCCGCAGGCCGGGATTGCCCGCCGGTATGTGGAGCATTGGGAGGATATGCGAACCGACAATATCGGCTGCCTGTTCTGGGGCGGCGTGGGAACCGGGAAAAGCTACCTTGCGGGCTGTATCGCAAACGCCCTCATGGAGAAAGAAATCCCCGTCCACATGACGAATTTTGCCCTTATCCTCAACGACCTTGCCGCCAGCTTTGAGAACCGCAACGAGTACATTTCCCGCCTTTGCCGCTATCCGCTGCTTATCCTTGACGACTTCGGCATGGAGCGCGGCACCGAGTACGGGCTGGAACAGGTTTTCAATGTGATTGACAGCCGTTACCGCAGCGGCAAGCCGCTGATCGTCACGACCAACCTCACGCTGGACGACCTGCACAACCCGGAGGACACCGCCCATTCCCGGATTTATGACCGCCTGCTTTCCATGTGCGTCCCGGTACGCTTTACCGGCGACAACTTCCGGCAGGAAACCGCGCAGCGGAAAATGGAGAGCATGAAGAAACTGATTACCGACTGAAAGGAGTATTGCCTATGGCAGATAACAAGCAGCACGACACCCGCACCACCCGCCGCCCCGACTGCGTGACGGAAATCCGCATGGGCAATTCCGTCCTTGTCGTGTCCGGCTATTTCAAGAAAGACACTACCACCACCGCCGCCGACAAAATGGCGCGGGTACTGGAAGCGGAAGCCGCTGCTACACAAAAACCGGCAATTTGACAAACCATAAAGAAGCAGATTTTACACTTTTGCCGCTATACAGCCCCCGCTATTCCGTGGTACAATAAAGCTACGGAATAGTGGGGCTGGCTGTCGGAAACGGAGGATTTTATGTTAAGACAAGCCACCCAAAACCTCATTACCGCCCTTTATCCGAGATTGTCCCATGAGGACGAGTTGCAAGGCGAGAGCAATTCCATATCGAACCAAAAGCGGATTTTGGAAACCTACGCCAAGCAGAACGGCTTTACCAATCTGCGCTGGTACACCGACGACGGCTTTTCCGGCGCAAACTTCCAGCGCCCCGGTTTTCAAGCCATGCTTGCAGACATTGAAGCCGGGAAAGTGGGTACGGTCATCGTCAAGGACATGAGCCGGTTAGGGCGAAACTACTTGCAGGTGGGATTTTACACGGAAATGCTGTTCCCCCAAAAGGGAGTGCGTTTTATCGCTGTCAACGACAATGTGGACAGCGCAAACGGCGGCATGGACAACGATTTTACCCCTCTGCGAAATCTGTTCAACGAATGGCTGGTGAGAGATACGAGCAAGAAAATCAAGGCAGTAAAACGAGCAAAAGGCATGAGCGGCAAGCCTGTTACCAGCAAGCCGGTCTATGGCTATCTCATGGACGAGGACGAGAACTATCTCGTTGACGAGGAAACCGCGCCGGTTGTCCAGCAGATATACCAGCTTTGCCTTGCCGGGAATGGCCCGACCAAGATTGCCCGTATGCTTACGGAGCAGCAAATCCCCACGCCGGGGACGCTGGAATACCGCAGGACGGGTAGCACCCGCCGCTACCACCCCGGCTATGAGTGCAAGTGGGCGACGAACACCGTCGTGCATATCCTCGAAAACCGGGAGTACACCGGCTGTCTGGTAAACTTCAAGACGGAGAAGCCCTCTTACAAGGTCAAGCGCAGTGTAGAGAACCCTGTGGAGAAACAGGCTGTTTTTGAGAACCACCATGAGCCGATTATCGACACGGAAACATGGGAGCGTGTGCAGGAGTTACGCAAGCAGCGCAAACGCCCGAACCGCTATGATGAAGTGGGGCTGTTCTCCGGTATGCTGTTCTGCGCCGACTGCGGCCATGTGATGTACCAGCAGCGGTATCAGAACAAGAACCGTAAGCAGGACTGTTACATCTGCGGCAGCTACAAGAAGCGCACCCGCAACTGTACGGCACACTTTATCCGCACCGACCTGTTGACCGCCGGTGTCCTCTCCAATCTCCGGCAAGTGACGGAATACGCCGCCAAGCATGAGAGCCGCTTTGTGAAGCTGCTTATCCAGCAGAACGAGATCGGCGGCAAGAGAAAGACCGCCGCAGCCACCAAGCAGCTTGAACAGGCGCAGGAGCGTATTGCCGAAGTGAGCCGCATTATCAAGCGGCTGTATGAGGACAATGTGAACGGCAAAATCAGCGACGAGCGTTTCATGGAACTGTCGGCAGACTATGAGCAGGAGCAGCGGGAACTGAAAGACCGCGCCGCCGCTTTGCAGGCCGAACTGGACAAGTCGCAGGCCGCCACCGTCAACGCGGAAAAGTTTATGGGTATCGTCCGAAAGCACCTTGCCTTTGAGGAATTGACCCCCACCCTCTTGCGGGAAATGATTGAGAAAATCGTCGTGCATGAGTGCAGCTATGACGAGAACGGCACCCGCAGGCAGGACATTGAGATTTATTACAGCTTTGTCGGCAAGATTGATTTGCCCGAAGCCTAACGCCCGACCTATCCGACACAATGGCCAAGTGCCGGATAGGAACGGCAAAATTTTTTACACTTCTATTGCTTCTTTATCGCACATCAATAAAGTCGCAGGGCATGAAACAGCTCATGGCTAAGTAGATGTAATCAAGAGAAGAAAGGAAAAGCACAATCCAGACGGAACCGGCGGTTGTATCAAGAAATGTTTGTGGAATAGCAAGAACTTTGATATAATAGGAGCAGGAACCCCGGAACCGGGAGAAAGGCAGGAGGATAAATGCACATAAGCTATAAACCCCTCTGGCATACGCTGGTTGAGCGCAATATGAGAAAAGAGGACTTGCGGATTGCCGCCGGTCTTACCACAAATATGATTGCTAATATGGGAAAAGGGAAAAATATCAGCATGGAAACGCTGGTTCGTATCTGCGAATCCTTGAATTGTGGCATTCTGGATGTGATTGAATTAGAAAATGATGAAATCGAAAAACCCCAAAAATAAAACAATGTGCTGAAATGGAGAAAAATAAAAGTGAAGAAAAAAATCAGAATCATTCTTATAATGTGCTTATTAGCTATCTTTTGTGAAATTAAAAAAATTATAAATATGTTGAGTAGAAGCAAAAGATTTGGCTTGGAATTTTTACAGCAGTGAATCGATAAAAGGAGCATGCTTGATGGTAGATAATATTATTAAATCAGTAGCAGAGAAATTATCCTCTCTGTCTTATATAGAAGGTATTGTTTTAGGTGGTTCACGTGCAAGGGGCACCCATACAGAGGATTCGGATATAGATATCGGCATCTATTACAATTCAGAATCATTTGACATAAATACTATTAATCAATTCGCTACAAAGCTGGATGATGAGCATAGAAATAACCTTGTTGTACCTCCCGGAGCATGGGGTGATTGGATTAATGGCGGCGGATGGTTAGTCATAAACGGGTATCATGTGGATTTAATTTTACGTGATATTAAACGTGTGGAACAAATAATGAAAGATACAGAGCACGGAATTGTTACTGCCAATTATCAGACTGGGCATCCCCATGGTTATATTAGTGCAATGTATCGAGGAGAATTAGCGATTAGCAAAATACTATATGCTAAGAATGAAAGCTTATGCGAATTAAAAAAACAGGCAGAAACTTATCCCAATGCTTTGCAGAAAAGTTTAGTTAACTTTTTTATGTTTGAAGCAGGGTTCTCTTTAATGTTTGTAAAAGCAAATTCGGGAACAGACGATAAATATTATATTGCGGGTCATGTTTTTCGTATAGTTTCATGTTTAAATCAAGTGTTATTTGCATGTAATAATGCTTATTGTATCAACGAAAAGAAAGCTATAAAACTGCTTGAAACTTTTGAACATAAACCTGAAAAATATACCGAGAAGGTAAATCATATTTTTGAAGTACTCGGTATCTCACTTTTTGAATGCTACGACATGACCGAGAAGCTTTATAATGAAGTGAATGAAATTGTATCGGAGATAAATAACTTTTTAAACGAGGAGAGTTCAGATGAAAGAAAACAAATATGATGATAATATATTTTTTCAAAAATACAGTCAAATGAGTCGCTCGCAGAAAGGACTGGCTGGTGCGGGAGAATGGGAGACTTTGAAAAAGATGCTACCTGATTTTAAGGGTAAGCGTGTGCTTGATTTAGGATGCGGCTATGGATGGCACTGTATATATGCGATGGAAAACGGTGCTTCCTCTGTAGTAGGTGTTGATATTTCTCATAAAATGCTCGAAGTAGCAAAAGGAAAAACCCATTTTCCACAGATTGAATATGAATGCTGTGCCATAGAAGATGTGGATTTCCCAGAGGAGAGCTTTGATGTAATACTAAGTTCGCTTGCGTTTCATTATGTAGCAGACTATGAGAATTTAATAAAAAAGATATATAGGATGCTGAAGGCTGGTGGCAATTTAGTTTTTACAGTTGAACATCCTGTTTTTACTGCTCATGGAACACAAGACTGGTATTATAACGAAAAAGGAGAAATACTGCATTTCCCGGTGGACAATTATTATTATGAGGGCAAACGGACAGCTATGTTTTTGGAAGAAAAGGTTACAAAATATCATAGAACACTGACCACATATCTAAATACACTGCTTTCAAATAGTTTTATAATAAATCAGATTGTGGAGCCACAGCCGCCAGAGAACATGATGGATATTCCGGGGATGGCGGATGAAATGCGACGCCCAATGATGCTGATTGTATCGGCAAAAAAGAAGATGTAATAATATAGAAAAAATAAACGAGGAGTATGTAAATGAGATCAGAAAAAGAAATGATGGATTTAGTACTTTCTTTAGCAGAACAGGATGAACGTATTCGAATTGTGACCCTTGAGGGGTCACGCGCAAATATTAATATACCTAAGGACGAATTCCAGGATTATGATGTCACATACTTCGTAACAGATGTGGAATCCTTTACTTTAAAGGATGAATGGCTTAAAAGCTTCGGGAATATTATAATGATGCAAAAACCGGAGGATATGGAACTATTCCCGGCTGAAGAGAAAGGCTACTCCTATATAATACTTTTTGATGATTATAATAAAATAGACCTTACCTTATTGCCCCTGGAAGAGTTGGGAAACTACCTGAATGACGATAAATTGATAAAGATTATTCTGGATAAGGATGGAAGGATTCAGCAAGCTGTAGTTCCGACCGACATGGATTATCATATAAGAAAACCCAGTGCCCGGGAATACGATGACTGCTGCAATGAATTCTGGAACACCACTACCTATGTGGTTAAGGGACTGTGCCGTAAGGAAATTTTATTTGCTATTGATCATTTTAATCAGATTGTTCGCCATGAGCTGCTGAGAATGATATCATGGAAGGTCGGCATCGAAACAGGCTTTAAATTAAGTGTAGGCAAGAACTATAAGTTTATTGAAAGGTATATATCCGAGGATTTGTGGGAGAAACTTTTGTCCACCTACCGGATGGATTCCTATGAAAACATATGGGAAGCATTATTTCTATGCCATCAATTGTTCAGGGCGGTATCCGGTGAGGTGGCGGAAAGGCTTCATTATGCCTATCCGGAGTATGATAGGAATATAACAAAATATACCAGGGACATGTATAAAAAATACACTGGTAAAACCGGCTGCCTGGATAGCACATATGCCGCTGATATAGAAGAGAGGCGGGAACAGTGATTACAGAAATGAAAGCAGGGCACCTGAAAGATATCGATAAACCCAGCGAACCATTTGAGGTGATAGGTAAGATTATACCGAGGTATGAAAACGAGAATTGGACCTTTACAGAATTACTCTATGAAGCGCCATATTTAAAAAGCTACCAAGACGAAGAGGATGAAGAGGATGAGGAGGCAGATTGCCTTGAATATATTGACAATACTGATAAGATAATATATCTTTACTACCAAGACGATAAATGCGTCGGAAAAGTTAAACTGCGAAAAAATTGGAACCGGTACGCTTATATAGAAGATATCGCCGTATGTAAGGATTTCAGGGGGCAAGGCATAGGCAGCGCGCTTATCAATATATCTATAGAATGGGCAAAGCATAAAAACTTGCATGGACTAATGCTTGAAACCCAGGACAATAACCTTATAGCTTGTAAATTCTATCATAATTGTGGTTTCAAAATCGGCTCCGTCGATACTATGTTATACGCCAACTTTGAAAACAACTTTGAAAAAGCTGTTTTCTGGTATTTAAGGTTTTAGAATGCAAGGAACAGTGAATTGGAGTTCGTCTTGTTATAATTAGCTTCTTGGGGTATCTTTAAATACTGTAGAAAAGAGGAAGGAAATAATAAATGGCTAAAATGAGAATATCACCGGAATTGAAAAAACTGATCGAAAAATACCGCTGCGTAAAAGATACGGAAGGAATGTCTCCTGCTAAGGTATATAAGCTGGTGGGAGAAAATGAAAACCTATATTTAAAAATGACGGACAGCCGGTATAAAGGGACCACCTATGATGTGGAACGGGAAAAGGACATGATGCTATGGCTGGAAGGAAAGCTGCCTGTTCCAAAGGTCCTGCACTTTGAACGGCATGATGGCTGGAGCAATCTGCTCATGAGTGAGGCCGATGGCGTCCTTTGCTCGGAAGAGTATGAAGATGAACAAAGCCCTGAAAAGATTATCGAGCTGTATGCGGAGTGCATCAGGCTCTTTCACTCCATCGACATATCGGATTGTCCCTATACGAATAGCTTAGACAGCCGCTTAGCCGAATTGGATTACTTACTGAATAACGATCTGGCCGATGTGGATTGCGAAAACTGGGAAGAAGACACTCCATTTAAAGATCCGCGCGAGCTGTATGATTTTTTAAAGACGGAAAAGCCCGAAGAGGAACTTGTCTTTTCCCACGGCGACCTGGGAGACAGCAACATCTTTGTGAAAGATGGCAAAGTAAGTGGCTTTATTGATCTTGGGAGAAGCGGCAGGGCGGACAAGTGGTATGACATTGCCTTCTGCGTCCGGTCGATCAGGGAGGATATCGGGGAAGAACAGTATGTCGAGCTATTTTTTGACTTACTGGGGATCAAGCCTGATTGGGAGAAAATAAAATATTATATTTTACTGGATGAATTGTTTTAGTACCTAGATTTAGATGTCTAAAAAGCTTTAACTACAAGCTTTTTAGACATCTAATCTTTTCTGAAGTACATCCGCAACTGTCCATACTCTGATGTTTTATATCTTTTCTAAAAGTTCGCTAGATAGAGTTCTATATTAGAGATGTAAAGAGTTTTGGTGAAGAGGTTTGTGAGTATGGCTTTTATAACCAGGGTGCAATGAGAAGCACTAACAGCAGCTAGCTTAAGAACGCATAGGATATACTTTTTATGGAAGTCACAGAGGAGGAATAAAATTTGAACAGGATTAACAGAGTAACCTCTATTCTTATTCAGCTGCAATCAAAAAAAATAATTCCTGCCAAAGAAATTGCACAGCGATTTAATATAAGCTTAAGGACAGTTTACAGAGATATCCGGACACTTGAAGAAGCCGGAATACCAATTGGATCTGAGGCCGGAAAAGGATATTTTCTTGTAGAGGGCTTCCTACTTCCGCCGGTAATGTTTACAGCGGCGGAAGTGGGTGCATTGATTACAGCAGGGAAATTTTTAAATTGCCATGGAGATGAATCATTTATAAAGGATTTTGATTCAGCTATGTATAAAATCACACGACTTCATCACTCAAATGTAATTCTTCTATCGGCGTGTTTTCATATTTCCGATTGTTGGTAAGGCCGAGCAGATAGTCAACGGACACCTGATAGAAGTCTGCCAGCTTCAACAGGCTGCCGTGATTGATTTCCTTGTATTCATCGTTGTCGTTTTCATAGCTGCCGAGGGCTGATTTTGAAATGCCGGTTTTCTGCGCCAATTCTTCCAGATTTAAGCCCTGTTCCACCCGTAAATCTTTCAGGCGTTCCTGTACGGAAATGCGGGTTTTCATAGATACATCGCTCCTTCCTGCGGCTGGCTGCCGCCGTCAATTTCATTATACCATACCCGTTCCGCAATCGTGGAAATTTTCGATTTTGGGGCGGTTTTCCTACTTTGTGGATATACGGGAGAAGGCTCAAAAATGTGCCATAATGGGCTTAGTTCATCGATGGATTATTCCAATCGAATGACCGGCCTGTATGGGATATGCTCCCCGGCGATGTAGCGCAACGACTTGCGGCAGGGAAATGGAGGAACCATGACCGCAACGAGCGTACCAAAGGGAGCGAAACGCCGTTGTGAGAGCCAGGGGCAGGAACGACATCAGGGAGAACCGGCGAAAATGAACACCGAATTGATACCGAAACACAACAATCCGATAGGGCATAGTCTACCCTATCCATAATACTACGGGGGATTTCCGGGCGGCTCTATGGCCGCTTTTTCCTTGAAAATCGCCCCGAAACACGACACTAAAATCTGCTATCCGTCTATTGCGGCTGTTACGGCTGAAATGGGCGGATTTTTGTTTAAGGAGGCACCATGCCGAGAATGCCGAAAAAGAGGAAGCTGGAACTGTCTTTCTTCCTCAATGAACGGGGGCGGGTAACGTACAACGACCTTTGCCGGAAATGCCAGCGCACTTGCAAGCAGAGTTTCCGGGCGGTCATTGTGGACTGCCCCTATTATCTTTCCAAACGCTCAAAACGAAAAGTAAAGGAGGACACCGATTGAATGGAAGTTGAATTTATGACCGCAGACACCGCCCTACCGCCCTGTATGCCGCTGCCGAGAGCCATGCTGCGGCTCCCGATCAGCAGCACCGCAAAGGTCATGTACGCCCGGATGTTGGATATTGTTTTCTTGTCAGGTATAGAGGACGCCAACGGGATTTTGTTTATCCATTTCCCTATCGTGGAACTGGCGGCGGCACTTGCCCGCAGCACCATGACCGTGAAGCGTTCCCTGAATGAATTGGAGGACGCCGGACTGATACTGCGAGTGCGTCAGGGCTTCGGGGAACCCAACAAAATATATGTACTCATTCCGAAGAAGGAGGCCAGCCGCCGATGAATGAAAAGCTGGAAAAACTCAATCAGGAGATAGAGAAAACGGAAAAGAAGCTGCGCTGGGCGCAACAGGAGGAAAAGCGTCTGACCCATCAGGCTAAGGCGCTGACCCGGAAGGAACGGACGCACCGGCTTTGCACCAGAGCCGCCATGCTGGAAAGCTACCTTCCCCACCCGGAAGCCATCACGGATGAACAGGTCAGTTTGTTCTTGAAGCTGCTGTTCCGGAAGGACAGCACCCGGCAGCTTATGGAAAAAGTGTTCGCCGGAAACGGCACAGAGAAGGAGGGCGCAGAATGAAGATGGATTTTTCAAAAGACGAGTTGGCTATGGTCTATCAGTACGCCGCCGGTACGAAGGAAGAAACTCTTGCGGGGCTGAAAGAAATCGTGCCGGTTATCCGTGACCGGCAGACAAGGGAGATTGTGGAGAATACCATCCGAAAGCTGGACGCCATCCCGGAGCCGGAGTGCCGCCGCTTTATCGCTGATACGAAGCAGCGGTTTATCCAGAAGCGGGACAATTCCATCCGGCGCAGGCTTGCCGAAGCCAAGGCACAGGCGAGGGCGGAAAAGCCACATCCCAAGAGAAAACAGCCAGACCGGGAACGGTCATAATTGCTTCCAGAGCCGCAGCCCGTGGACTGCCCCTCTGAAAGAGGGCGCAACTATACACCACCTGAAGGTAGTGTGTTGCGCCCTGCCGGGGGCTTCCTGCGGAAAGCGGATGATTGCCCGCAGCGTTCCGGCTCCTGTCAATCATCACAGAGGAAGCTACACTTCCCCTGCGCTGGCTGACGCCAGCTACCCCTTTGTGTACTTGCCGCCCGGGAACACCTTGCACTGCAAGCTGTTCCCGTCCAGCAAGTTTTACAATAGGCCGCTATACTTTTCTGAAACGATGAGGTATAATGAAGTCAACGACAAATTGGAATTTGGAGGGGATATAGCAATATGAAAAACAATAGATACTTAACTGTTGGCTTATTAACAGGATTTATTGTTGGTGGTTGCATAGGTGTGTTGGCATGGGCGTTTTTGCAAAATCTTTTTGCCATTCCTATTTGTGCAAGTATCGGAATGTTGATTGGAATTGTTATAGGCACGGTGATTGATTATGAAAAAACATCAAAAGAAATAGATAAAATAGATGATTCCTTAAAGGGAAAATCCTAATTTATCGGGCCACCCTGATCCGAACTTTCAAAACTGAATACCAGCCACCCACCGGCGGCACCACCGAGCAGGAAATCTTGAAACAGGTTCCCTGCTCTTTTTATGCCCGGACACCGGGAGAAAGGAGGACGTGACTTGCCATGCCCGCACTTTGATGTGAAAATCATCCAGCGCAGCAAGCGCCAGTCAGCCGTTGCGTCTGCCGCCTACCAGAGCGGGGAACGGCTGTTTTCCGAATACGACCAGAAACAGAAATACTATTCCCATAAAAGCGAAATCGTCCACACCGAAATCATGCTGCCGCCCCATGCCCCGCCGGAATACGCAGACCGGAATACCTTGTGGAACGCCGCCGAAGCCATCGAGAAGCAATGGAACTCCCAGCTTGCCCGGAGGTTTGTGCTTGCCATTCCGAGGGAACTTCCCCGGTCACAGTACGCCGACCTTATCCGGGACTACTGCCGGGAGTTTTTTGTTTCCAAGGGCATGATTGCCGACTTTGCCATCCATGACAAGGGGGACGGAAATCCCCACGCCCACATCCTGCTTACCATGCGGGCAATGGACGAACAAGGCAAGTGGCTCCCAAAGAGCCGGAAGGTTTATGACCTTGACGAGAACGGCGAGCGTATCCGGCTTGCGTCCGGCAGATGGAAAAGCCACAAGGAGGACACCGTGGACTGGAACGACCAGAAGTACGCCGAGATATGGCGGCAGGGCTGGGCTGACACGGCGAACCGCTATCTGGAAGCCATCGGCAGCCCGGAGCGCCTTGACCTTCGTTCCTATGCCCGACAGGGGATTGATAAAATCCCCACCGTCCACATGGGGCCAGCGGTCAGCCAGTTGGAGAAGAAAGGCATACAGACCAACATCGGCAACCTGAACCGGGACATCAAAGCCGCCAATTCCCTCATGCAGTCTATCCGGCAGATGGTACGCAGCTTAAAGGGCTGGCTGTCCGGCCTGAAAGAGAAAAAGGCAGCGCTGCTGGAAGTGCTGGAACAGGCAAAGGAGCCGACCATCCCCGAACTGCTTTCCCGGTATCTGGATATGCGGAGCGAGGAACGCACCGGCTGGACTTCCAAGGGGAAGCTGAAAGGCACTGTTGGCGATTTCAACAAGGTCATGGAAGCCCTTGACTTCCTGCGGCAGAAAGAGATCTCCACCGTGGAGAGCCTTGACGCCTATCTGGATAAGGTCAGCGGGGAGATACTTTCTGCCAAAACCGACATCCGAAAATCGGAACGCCGGATAAAGGCCATCGACACCACCCTTTCCCATATCGCCAACCACGGAGCCTACAAAGAGGTTTACAAGAAATACGCTTCCATCGGCTGGAAAACCCGAAAGGAGAAGTTTGCCGCCGAACACCGGGAGGAACTGGACGCCTACCTTGCCGCAAAGCGTTTCTTCAAAGCCCATCAGGAGGAATTGCCCTTCGATGCGAAAGAGTTAAAGAAAGAACGGGCGCAGCTTTCCGAGGAACTGTCTAAAAAAAATGAGGGATTGCAGGCGGTTCAGGCGGATATGAAGCTGCTGCGGGATGTGCGCTACTGGATAAACCATGTGCTGCCGCCCGACCAGCGCCGTGTTGTGCCGGAGCCGGGAAAGAAGCCGTCCATCAACGAACAATTAAGCTGGAAGATTGAGGGCGCAAAACAGCGGGAAGAACAGAAACGCCAGCAGCCCCGCCGCCAGCAAAAACAGGATATGGAACTTTAACCAATCAGGCGCTTGCCTTTTCTTTGTGAGAATGGCAGGCGCTTTTTCTATTTTCAGGAGGATTTGCCTATTGAACGTATTTGAAGCCGTGAAGCAGTCTGTTTCCACCCGGCAGGCCGCCGAGCATTACGGTATCCGGGTAGGGAGAAACGGGATGTGCGTCTGCCCTTTCCATGACGATAAAAACCCCAGCATGAAGGTTGACCGGCGTTTCCATTGCTTCGGCTGTCAGGCAGACGGGGATGTGATTGACTTTGTTTCCCGTCTGGAAAACGTCAGCCCCAAAGAAGCCGCCCTCATGCTGGCGCAGGACTTCTCCATCCCCTATGAGGACAGGGAGCCGCCAAGCAGGAGCCGCCCGAAGCGGAAGCCACGTCAGGAAAGCCCGGAACATCAATTTAAGCGCATGGAGCGCCACTGTTTCCGGGTACTGTCCGACTATCACAATCTGCTGCGCTGCTGGAAGCGGGACTATGCCCCAAAGACGCCGGAGGAAGAATGGCACCCGCTTTTCGTGGAAGCCTTGCAGAAACAATCCCATGTGGAATATCTGCTGGATGTGCTGCTGTTCTCCGACATAGGGGAACGGGCTGCCCTGATTGCCAGCTACGGAAAGGAAGTGAGGAACCTTGAGCGGAGAATGGCAGACCTTGCCGCCAGAACTGCGGCAGGCCGTGACGGACACCATCGAAGCCGCACCCCCGCCCCGGAGCGTTGAGGAAGTGAAAGCCATGCTGGAGGGCACCGAGAAAGGCGGCGTGCGGAACAGTATCCACAACTGCCTGACCGTGTTCCAGTATGACCCCATTCTTTCCGGGGCGGTTGCAAAAAATCTCCTGACCGAGCGTATTGACCTTCTAAAGCCCATCGGCAGGAAACGCAGAACCGGCAGCAAGGCCATGACCGACACGGACATGAAATATATCCGGCTGTATCTGGAAGATACCTACGGCCTGACAAGCGAGAAAAAGATAGCAGACGCCGCTGATCTGGCCGCAGACGCCAACAGCTACCATCCCATCCGGGACTACCTGAACGGCCTTGTCTGGGACGGGAAAGAGCGTATCCGCTACTGCCTGCGTCACTTTCTGGGAGCCGACACAGACAACTTCACTTACCATTCCCTGCGGCTGTTCCTGCTGGGAGCCATCCACCGGGCATTCTGCCCCGGCTGTAAGTTTGAGGTCATGCTCTGTCTGGTTGGCGGTCAGGGAGCCGGGAAATCCACCTTCTTCCGGCTGCTGGCCGTAAAAGACGAGTGGTTTTCCGATGATTTGCGGAAGTTGGACGATGATAACGTGTACCGCAAGCTACAAGGCCACTGGATAATTGAAATGTCGGAGATGATTGCCACCGCAAACGCCAAGAGCATAGAGGAAATCAAGTCATTTTTAAGCCGCCAGAAGGAGGTCTATAAAATCCCCTACGAAACCCACCCGGAGGACAGGCTGCGGCAATGCGTGTTCGGCGGGACTTCCAATGCGCTGGACTTCCTGCCCCTTGACCGTTCCGGGAACCGGCGCTTCCTGCCGGTCATGGTCTACCCCGGACAGGCCGAGGTACACATTTTGGACGATGAAGCCGCTTCCAGAGCCTATCTGGAACAGGTATGGGCGGAAGCCATGACAACCTACAAAAGCGGCGATTTTAAGCTGTCTTTTACACCCGAAATGATACAGTACCTCAAAGAACACCAGCGGGATTTCATGCCGGAGGACACCAAGGCCGGGATGATACAGGCGTACCTTGACCGCTACACTGGCAGCGCCGTATGCTCTAAGCAGCTTTTCAAGGAAGCCCTGAACCACCCCTTTGACGAGCCGAAGCAATGGGAAATCCGGGAAGTCAACGACATCATGAACCACTGTATCACGGGATGGAAGTATTTCTCCAATCCCCGGATATTTGAAGGGTACGGCAGGCAAAAGGGCTGGGAACGAGAAGCCCCGGCAACGGGCGCTGACAACGGGCGTGAAAAAACGCCGGACGGATTTGTGGAAGTCACGGAGCAGATGGAACTTCCCTTCTGAATAATCCGGAGAAATCACAGCCGGTTGCCGACCCCGTTGCTATCCCGTTGCCGAGCCGGTTGCCGGGAAAAAGACCGTAACTGCGGGCTTTTCTCCCCTCTGACAACCAAAGCAACAGAAAAATAAAAGAAAAAGTAAATAAACAGTAACCCGCCAGACAGAGATTGTTTTCGAGGTTTTTTGAAGACCGTTGCCGGACTTCGTTGCCGACCTTCTCCTGTCTGGCTTATTTTATTTATGGAGGTAACTGCCTATGGCAAAAAGCAAAACTGAAATCCATGTCACAACGGTATTTGACGGCGAACTGGACGCTACGGATGTTTTCGTGAGCCTGATTGCACAGAAATACAGCCAGAGAAATAATAAAGAATATCTTGCGAAAAAGCAAGATTTAGAGTATAATAAAGACAAGGTTCAGAGTGACCGTGTTCCGTCTGGATTGTGCGGGTAAACGGTTATGATGAACGGAATGGAATATACAGGCATGGACGCAATACTGGCGGGCAGCTTCCGGGCGGCTATCTATTGCAGGCTTTCCAAGGACGATGACCTTGACGGGGAGAGCGCCAGCATTGCAAACCAGCGGGATATGCTGGAAACCTACTGCGAGAAGCAGGGATGGGAGGTTGTTGCAGTCTATCAGGACGATGGCTACACGGGGCTGAACATGGAGCGCCCCGACCTGAAACGGATGTTGAAAGCCATCGAGCGCAGGCAGATAAACCTTGTGGTCACGAAAGACCTATCCAGACTGGGTAGGAATTACTTGCAGACCGGCTTCCTGATTGAAGATTTCTTCCCCCGCCACGGCGTCCGGTATATCGCCATGAATGACGGTATCGACACCATGCGGGACAACAACGACATTGCGCCGTTCAAGAACATCCTCAACGAGATGTACAGCAAGGACATTTCCAAGAAGGTTCATTCCTCTTATCTGCTGAAAGCGCAGAAAGGCCAGTTTACCGGCTGCCTTGCCCCCTTCGGGTATCGGAAAGACCCGGAGGACAAAAACCATCTGCTGATTGATGAGGAAACGGCCCCCATTGTCCGGCGTCTGTTTGCGTGGGCGCTGGAAGGACACGGCCCCAACTACATCCGGCGCAGGCTGGAAGAAGAAAAAATCCCATGCCCGACCTACTGGAACCGGGTGCGGGGCTTTCGGAACGTGTCAACCAAGTGGGAAAAGAAAGACCCGGTAAACGGGCGGTATATGTGGGATTTCTCCGTGATTAAGGACATCCTGATGAACCCCGTCTACACCGGCGCTATCGCTTCCCAGAAGAAGGAATACCGCTTCAAAATCGGCACCATCGGGGAGAAGAAGCCGGAGGACTGGATTGTGGTGGAGAACCAGCATGAGCCGCTTGTTGACCGCAAGACCTTTGACATCGTGCAGCGCAAGCTGAAATCCCGGCAGCGCCCCCGCCAGACCGGGGAAATCAGCCTGTTTGCGGGGCTTATCAAGTGCGGCGAGTGCGGGAAGTCGCTGACGATCCGCTACACCAACGACAAGCACCCGAAGCAGATTTATTCCTGTAAGACCTACAACGCCTACGGGAAACAGCACTGTACCCAGCACCGGGTTGAGTACGACACCCTTTACAGCCTTGTACTGAACAAAATCCGGGAGTGCGCCAGAGCCGCCCTGATGGACGGGGAAGCCGTTGCCGGGAAGCTGACCGATACCTGCGAAGCAGAGCAGAAAGGCCAGCGGGAAGCATTGGAGCGTTCCCTTACCAAAGACGAGGAACGGATTGACGTTCTGGAAAAGATGGTGCTGCGGCTGTATGAGGACATGGTTGCCGGACGTATCAGCGAAGCGAACTTCAATCTGCTGATGGAAAAGACGCAGGCGGAACAGGCCGAGTTGAAGGCAAGGGTTGAGGAAGGCCGGAAAAAGCTGGCCGATGAAATCCGGCTTGCGTGTGACGCCCGCCAATGGGTGGAAGCCATTCAGGAATACGCCGACATCACGGAACTGGACGCCGCCACCTTAAACCGCCTGATTAAAGAAATCGTTGTCCATGAGAGTATAGACAGCGATAAGACAAGACACATTTCTATCGAAATTCATTTCAATCTCAAACCCATCCCGGAAGTGGAGCAGGTCACGGCCTGACCTGCCCCCGCCGGGGCGGTTCTTAAAAACTCCATAGATATTTCTTGACACGCCGCCGCCCGCCATCGAGCCGTTTTCCTACACCTATTTGGGGATAAAACAGTTGATGGCGGGCGGCGGCGTTGCCCTTATCGGCCTTACCCTTGTCCCGCTGCTCTCCGGCCTGTTTGGATAATGCCACAAACTAACACTACCCGCCGCGCTCTCCCGCTTCACGCGGGAGGGCGCGGGAAAGGAGGGATTAGCTTTTGATATGGCAGATGATTGAAGATTGGTTTCGCGGCATTTTGACAGACGGAATACTCTCTAATCTCTCCGGGCTGTTCGACAGCGTAAATACAGAGGTTGGAGAAATCGCAACGCAAGTCGGCACAACCCCCGCCGGGTGGAACGCGGGCATATTCAATATGATACGCAGCCTATCGGAAAACGTCATTGTGCCGATTGCGGGCGTTATCATTACCTTTGTCATGTGCTACGAACTAATCCAGCTTGTAATTGAGAAAAACAATCTGCACGATCTCGACACTTGGATTTTCTTCAAGTGGATTTTCAAAACCTTTGTTGCGGTGCTGCTGGTAACAAATACTTGGAACATCGTCATGGGCGTATTTGACATTACACAGAGCGTCGTCAACGACAGCGCGGGCGTTATCATATCCGACACAAGCATAGATATTGCAACCGTTATCACCGATATAGAAGCAAAGCTGGACGCTATGAGCGTCGGCGGGCTTTTGGGGCTATGGTTTCAATCACTCTTTGTGGGGCTTACCATGAAAGCGTTGTCTATCTGTATCATGCTGGTGGTGTACGGGCGCATGATTGAAATATACCTTGTAACGAGTATCGCCCCTATCCCCGTTGCGACAATGGTAAATCGTGAATGGGGCGGCATGGGACAGAACTACTTA
Organism: Claveliimonas bilis; assembly: GCF_030296775.1. Taxonomy (NCBI): domain Bacteria; kingdom Bacillati; phylum Bacillota; class Clostridia; order Lachnospirales; family Lachnospiraceae; genus Claveliimonas; species Claveliimonas bilis. Next base: position 469,084 of record NZ_AP027742.1, read on the forward strand.
AAATCCTTGCTTGCCCTCGGTTTTCAGGCTTTTCTAATTCTTGTGTGCGTCGGTATTTATGCGGTTTTGATACAGACAATCGCAGCAACCGATGACATATCCGGCGCGATCTGGTCTTGCATGGGCTATACCGTCCTCTTGTGTTTTACGCTTTTCAAAACGGGAAGCCTTGCAAAATCCGTATTCAGCGCGCATTAAGGGGGTGCAGATGAAGAAATACAAAATCATTTACGCCGATCCCCCTTGGAGATACGCGAGAAGCAAGGTACAGGGCGCAGCGGAAAAGCACTATCCCACTATGAGTATTGAGGAACTTTGCGCTTTACCCGTCAAAGAAATTGCGGATAAGGACTGTATTTTATTCCTATGGGCGACGTTCCCGCAGCTTAAAGAAGCGTTGCAGTTAATCAAGGCTTGGGGATTTACCTATAAATCCGTTGCCTTTGTATGGTTAAAGCAAAATCGGAAATCGCCCACTTGGTTTTATGGCTTGGGCTTTTGGACGCGAGGAAATGCGGAAATCTGCTTGCTTGCTACCAAAGGACACCCGAAGCGACAATCAAACAAGGTACATCAATTTATTATTTCCCCTGTTGAGCAGCACAGCAAAAAGCCGGATATAACGCGGGAAAAGATACTTGCCCTTATGGGCGACCTACCGCGTATTGAACTGTTTGCAAGGCAGCATACCCCTGGTTGGGACGTATGGGGAAATGAAATCAAAAGCGACATACGGTTTGCCGGAAAGGAGGTTTGAAATGGCGTATGTAACCGTCCCAAAGGATTTAACCAAAATCAAGAGCAAGGTAATGTTCAACCTTACCAAAAGACAATTACTCTGTTTCGGCGCGGCGGTGGCTATCGGGCTACCGCTATTCTTTTTGACAAAGGACAGCGCGGGAACGACAACGGCGGCTTTGTGCATGGTGCTTGCCATGCTGCCCATGTTCCTACTCGCTATGTACGAGAAGAACGGGCAACCGCTGGAAGTGATTATACGGCAATTTGTGGAAGTGAAGTTTCTTCGCCCCAAAGAGCGACCTTATCAGACCAACAATTTTTATACCGCCCTTGCGCGGCAGGAGCGATTAGATAAGGAGGTACGGGCGATTGTCAAAGGAAAAGGGAAAGACCCAAAACAAAAAGCGTAAACTTACGCGGCAGGAAAAGAAACAGATCGACGCGCTTATCCGGCAGTCAAAGGGCGACGGGAAGCCCCATACGGCGCAGGACAGCATACCGTTTGAACGAATGTATAAGGACGGGATTTGCCGCCTTGCAAACGGGCGGTATTCCAAGTGCATTGAGTTTGAAGATATTAACTATCAGCTTGCGCAGCCGGACGACAAGACCGCCATTTTTGAAGCCCTTTGCGATATGTATAACTCTTTTGACGCTTCTATCAGTGTGCAGCTTTCCTTAATCAGCCGCCATGCGAACAAGGAGGATTTCAAGAGCAGTATCACGATTGCCCCACAGAATGACGACTTTGACAGTATCAGAGCCGAATACACCGAAATGCTGCAAACACAGCTTGAACGCGGCAACAACGGGCTTATCAAGACAAAGTTTCTCACCTTTACCATTGAAGCAAAAGATATTAAATCGGCGCGGGCGCGGCTTGCCCGTATCGAAACGGACACCCTCAACCATTTTAAGGTGATCGGCGCGGCGGCGCGGGTATTGGACGGGAAGCAGCGGCTTGAAGTGCTGCATGGGCTTTTCCACCCGGACGGGGAACGCTTCAACTTTGCGTGGGAATGGCTACCCGTAAGCGGCCTTTCCGTCAAAGACTTTATTGCCCCGTCCTCTTTCCGTTTTGGCGACGGGCGAATGTTTCAAATGGGCGGGAAGTTTGGCGCGGTTTCCTTTTTGCAGATTGCCGCGCCGGAACTTTCAGACCGTATGCTTGCCGACTTCATGGAAGCGGAAAACGGGATTGTCGTCAATCTGCACATTCAGAGTATCGACCACAACGAAGCGATCAAGACGATCAAGCGGAAAATCACCGACCTTGACCGTATGAAAATCGAGGAACAGAAAAAGGCAATCCGCAGCGGCTACGATATGGATATAATTCCGTCCGACCTTGCCACCTACGGCGGCGAAGCGAAAAACCTTTTGCGGGATTTGCAGAGCCGGAACGAGCGAATGTTTTTGCTTACGCTGTTAGTTTTGAATGTGGCAGACACAAAGCAGAAATTGGACAACGACGTATTTCAGGCCGCAAGTATCGCACAGAAATACAACTGTATGCTCACCCGCCTTGACTACCGGCAGGAACAGGGGCTTATGTCCTCTATCCCATTGGGCGAAAACCTAATCCAAATCCAGCGGGGCTTGACGACTTCCAGCACCGCCATTTTCGTCCCCTTTACGGTACAAGAGCTGTTCCAAAGCGGCGAAGCGTTGTATTACGGCTTAAACGCATTATCGAATAACATGATTTTGTGCGACAGGAAAAGGCTGAAGAACCCTAACGGCTTGATACTCGGCACACCCGGCAGCGGCAAGAGTTTTTCGGCAAAGCGCGAGATCACCAACGCTTTTCTCATTACCGCAGACGATATTATCATTTGCGACCCGGAAGCGGAATATTACCCCCTTGTGGAACGGCTGAAAGGGCAGGTTATCAAGGTTTCGCAGAACAGCACGCAGTACATTAACCCGATGGATATAAACCTCAATTACAGCGAGGGCGACACGCCCATAGCCTTAAAGAGCGATTTTATCCTTTCCTTTTGCGAGTTGATTATGGGCGGCAAAAACGGGCTGGAAGCGGTTGAAAAGACTTTGATTGACCGCGCCGTTATCAGCGTGTACCGCAGCTACCTTGCAGACCCGAAGCCGGAGAATATGCCGATTTTGGGCGACCTCTACAATGAAATCAAGAAGCAGCCGGAAAAGGAAGCGCAGCGTATCGCGTCGGCATTGGAACTCTATGTAAATGGCAGTTTGAACGTGTTTAACCACCAAACAAACGTTGACATTCACAACCGCCTTGTCTGCTTTGATATTAAAGAACTCGGCACCCAGCTACGAAAACTCGGTATGCTCATTGTCCAAGATCAAGTTTGGAACAGAGTTACCATAAACCGCAGCGAAGGCAAGGCGACGCGGTACTATATCGACGAGTTTCATTTGCTGCTCAAAGAGGAACAGACCGCAGCGTACAGCGTTGAGATTTGGAAGCGTTTTAGAAAATGGGGCGGTATTCCGACAGGTATCACCCAAAACGTGAAAGATTTGTTATCGTCCCGCGAGGTGGAGAACATTTTTGAAAACAGCGATTTTGTGTATATGCTCAACCAAGCCCAGGGCGACAGGGAAATCCTTGCAAAGCAGCTTAACATTTCGCAGCAGCAAATGACCTATGTAACCCATTCCGACGCGGGCGAGGGGCTTATCTTCTATGGCAACGTGATTTTGCCCTTTATTGACCGTTTCCCGCAAGATACGGAACTCTATCGTGTAATGACGACCAAACCCGGCGAGGTGTCGGCATGAGGATAGAAATGGACAAAATCTATTGCGGCGACAGCTTGCAGGTGCTTCAAACCTTGCCGGAAAATGCAGTTGATTGTTGCGTAACGTCCCCACCCTACTATGCCTTGCGGGACTACGGCGCAGACGGGCAGATCGGACGGGAAGCAACGCCGGAGGAATATGTTTCCCGTATTACGGCGGTATTCCATGAGGTAAAGCGGGTGCTTACGCCGGAGGGTACTTGTTGGCTGAATATCGCGGACACTTATTGCGGCACAGGCAGCAAAGCCGACCACCAAGACCCCAAATACCCCAAAGGCAGGAACGGGCAGCAAGTGGCGTTTAACCACCGCGCCCCCGGCTGCAAGCCCAAAGATTTAATTGGTATTCCGTGGCTTGTAGCCCTCGCCTTGCGGGGCGACGGTTGGTATTTGCGCAGTTCTATCATTTGGCACAAAACAAACCCCATGCCGGAAAGCACGCGGGACAGGCCGACCCGCTGCTATGAATATGTGTTTCTGCTTACCAAGTCAAAGAAGTATTATTACGATTGGCAAGCAGTAGCCGAGCCGATAGCCCCCACAACGGCGGGGCGGCTGAAAAGCGGAGTTAGCAAAGGAAATAAGTATAACGTTACTGTTCCGGGGCAAAACCAACCGCAGAAAATCAACCGCCCCCGCGAAAAGGGCGCATACGCCGACGAGTTGATTTCTCCCGTCCGCAGCCGCCGCAACGTTTGGCAGATTAACAATGTCGGCTATCATGGCGGGCATTTCGCAGCGTTCCCGCCGAAACTTGCGGAAACGTGCATTTTGGCGGGCTGTCCCATCGGCGGGATTGTCCTTGACCCCTTTTTCGGCAGCGGCACGACGGGCATGGTAGCAAAACGGCTTAACCGCCGCTATATCGGCATTGAGTTAAACCCCGACTATTGCGAACTTGCAAAACAGCGGATTGGAGGTGATGAAGATTGAGCAAGGAACTGAAAGCCCCCGACAAGGTAACGCAAAAAATGACCCGCGACGGTGCGGTTGCGGAAAACCTCACGACGGGCGAAACGTCCAGTATCAGCGAAAGGCCGCAGGAAGAAAACTATTCAGCCCCCGCAGGGGTGGCAGCGGAAAAGGTTGTGCAGCATATCGGCGCAGAGATTGAGCGACACGCAGCAAAAGGCGCGGAGAAAAAAGCCCTTGACGCGACGCAGCCTAAAACCCATTCTTCCCGCTTGCAGTTTTCCGAAGCGGAACGGGCAACGCCGGAACTTCAAAAAGCGATCAAGAAATCGGATAAGGCGGCAGACTGTTTAGACGCAGCGCGGGCGGCTATCCCCAAGCAGACCAAAATCAAGAAAGAGCGCGTTTTTGACGAAGCGAAAGGCAAGGCAAAGACGCGCCTTTCCTTTGAAAAGACGGATAAGCCCCCAAACGGCAAGTTGCGGCATAACCCCTTATCCCGTCCGGCACAGGAGTTAAACAGTACCGTACATGGGAAAATCTACGAGGTAGAGAAAGAAAACGTCGGTGTGGAAAGCGGGCACCGGGTAGAACTTGCCGGAGAGAAAGCGGGCGGCATGGCGGCGCGGGCAGTTAAGGGCGGCATACGCCGCCATAAGCTGAAACCCTACCGGGCAGCGGCGGCAGCGGAAAAACAAGCGGTAAAGGCAAACGCAGATTTTCTCTATCAAAAGGCGTTGCACGATAACCCCGCGCTTGCGCACTCCAACCCCATTTCCCGTTTTTGGCAGAAGCAGCGCATTAAAAAGCAGTATGCAAAAACGCTGAAAGCGGGCGGCAAAGCGAAAAAAACCGCTGAAGCCACCGCAAAGGCGGCGAAGAAAACCGCGCAGGAAACCAAACGGGCGACGTTCTTTGTTGTCCGGCATTGGAAAGGCTGCTTGATTGTGGGCGGGATTGCCTTTATCGTGCTGCTGCTTTTCGGCGGGCTGTCCTCTTGCTCCCTCTTTGGCGGCAACAGCGGCAGCGGCTTGATTGCGTCGTCCTATCTCTCCGAGGACGCGGATATAACGGGCGCGGAAAGCGCGTATGCCGCTATGGAAGCCGAGTTACAAGATATGCTGGACAATATCGAAAGCGAATACCCCGGCTATGACGAATACCGGGTAAACGCGGACGAGATCGAGCATGACCCCTATGTGCTAATTTCTATCCTTTCCGCGTGGCATGAGGGCGTGTTTACACTCGATGAAGTGCAAAGCACCCTTGAAATGCTCTTTGAGAAACAGTATATCTTGACGGTCGAGGAAGAAGTACAGGTACGCTACCGCACCGAAACAAGGACGGACAGCGAGGGCAACCCCTATACGGTTGAAGTCCCCTATAACTATTACATTCTTCATGTGGATTTGGAAAACTTCAACCTCTCCCATGTCCCCGTTTACATCATGGGCGAAGAACAGCTATCCATGTACGCTATGTATATGTCGTCGCTGGGAAACAGACCCGACCTTTTCCCGCAATCCGGCTATGTGTCTAAATACTATGAAAACCCGCCCGCCGATTATGAAGTACCCGCCGCGCTGCTGGGTTCCGATGAAAAGTTTGCGCGGCTCATGGAGGAAGCAGATAAATACGTCGGTTTTCCCTATGTGTGGGGCGGCAGCACCCCGGAAACCTCTTTTGATTGCAGCGGCTTTGTGAGTTATGTGTTGACGAACAGCGGCCTATACAATACGGGCAGACTTGGGGCGCAAGGGCTTTACAACATCTCAACCCCTGTTTCTAACCCGCAGCCGGGGGATTTGGTGTTCTTTACGGGTACATACGACACCCCCGGCGTTTCCCATGTGGGGATTTATGTGGGCGAGGACGGGGACGGAAGCCCCGTCATGCTGCATTGTGGCGACCCTATCCAGTATTCAAAGCTGGACACCAGCTATTGGCAATCCCACTTTTACGCCTACGGGCGGTTAAATTACAATTAAAAGGAGTTGAAAAATGAATATTGTATCTTTTGGCGGCGGCACGAATAGTGCCGCCTTACTTATTGGCCTATACAAGCACAAAATCCCGATTGACCTTATCACCTTTGCCGATACGGGCGCGGAACACCCGCATACCTATCAATTTATCGAGATAATCAATCAATGGCTTGCGGAACACGGTATGCCGCAGATTACCGTTGTGCAGTATGTTGACCGCTACGGCAACCGCCTATCTCTTGAAACCGAGTGCTTGCGCTCTCATACGCTCCCGTCGATTGCCTACGGGCATAAGCGTTGTTCGCAGAAACACAAAATCGCACCGCAGGAAAAGTTTTGCAACCACTATGCGCCTTGCCGCGAAGTATGGCAGCGCGGCGAGAAAGTCAACCGCTATATCGGCTATGACGCGGGAGAAGTGAAACGGTATGAACATTCCCGCAAGTACAACGAAGCCGACAAAAAATATCATAACCGCTACCCCCTCATTGAAGAATGGGGCTGGAACAGGGACGATTGTATCCGGGAAATCAAAGCGGCAGGATTGCCGCAGCCGGGTAAATCGTCCTGTTTCTTTTGTCCGAGCATGAAGAAACAAGAGATTTTATATCTCAAAGAACACTATCCCGATCTATTTAACCGGGCGGCGACTTTGGAAGAAAACGCTATGCCCTATCTTAAAACCGTTAAGGGATTGGGGCGCAGCTATTCATGGAAAGAACAGTTTGGAAAGGAGTAAATGACTATGGCGAACACGAAACTTGACCGTATCGAAAGGGATATTGAGAAAACGAGGGCAAAAATCCTTGAACAGCAAAAGAAGCTGAAAGACCTTGAAGCGCAGAAAGTCGAGGAAGAAAACGCGCAGATCGTGCAAATGGTAAAGGCGGTACACCTTGACGGGACGCAGCTTGCCGCGTTCCTCTCCGCTTACGCCAGCGGCGAAATCACCTTGCCGCAGCCGGAAGCCACTTACCCCGCCGAACAGGAGGACAACGACAATGAAGAATAAAAAGATAATCCGAAAGTTTACCGTATTGCTTGCCGCACTGGTTATCATGTGCGGCTTTTCTGTTACCGCTTATGCGGGCGGTGGCGATGAAAGCGACGACACGCCTACCCCCGTAACCGAGGAAACCCCCGCGCCGGAAACCGAGCCGGAAGAAACGACGGGCGGCTATGAGCCGCAGCCCCTTACCCCGGACGGGAATATGTCCCTTGTGGACGATATAACGGGTGAAGCGTCCGGCGACAAGCAGTTTATCACCGTCGTTACCAAAAGTGGCAACTATTTTTACATCATCATTGACCGCGCCGAGGACGGGGAAAATACCGTCCATTTCCTTAACCAAGTGGACGAAGCGGATTTAACCGCCCTTATGGAGGACGGGCAGACCGAAGCCCCCGTTTGTAGCTGCACCGATAAATGCGTTGCCGGAAGCGTCAACACCGCTTGCCCGGTTTGCAGCGTCAACATGAGCGAGTGCGCGGGTGTGGAAGCCGAGCCGGAGCCGGAAGAAACCGAGCAGCCGCCGGAAGAAGAAAAAGGCGGCGGCATGGGTATTCTGCTTGTCGTGCTGCTTGTTGCCGCAGCGGGCGGCGGCGCGTTCTACTACTTTAAGATTTTGAAGCCCAAAAAGGACGCGGCGAAAGGCAGCAGCAGCCTTGACGACCTTGATTTTGACGAGGACGACGAGGAAACGGAAGTAGTCGAAACCGAACAGACCGAGCAGGAGGACGATAATCTATGAAACTTGTAATTGCAGAAAAACCGAGCGTCGGGGCGGCGATTGCCGCCGTTATGGGCGCGAATGAAAAGCGCAGCGGATATTTTGAGGGCGGCGGCTACCTTGTGTCGTGGTGTATCGGGCATTTGATTAGCCTTGCAGACGCGGCGACCTACAATGAACAATTCCGTAAATGGAAGTACGACGATCTTCCCATTGTCCCGCAGGAGTGGCAGTTTATTGTTGCCAGCGGCAAGGAGCAGCAGTTTTCCATTCTCAAAGACCTTATGCACCGCAGCGACGTTACCGAGATTATCAATGCTTGCGACAGCGGGCGCGAGGGGGAACTCATTTTCCGCTTTGTCTATGAACAGGCGAATTGCAAAAAGCCCTTTTCCCGCCTTTGGATTAGCAGCATGGAAGCAAGTGCAATCCGCGAGGGCTTTTCAAATCTCAAAGACGGGCGCGGCTATGACAACCTCTATCAATCCGCGCTTTGCAGAGCAAAGGCCGATTGGCTCATTGGCATTAACGCGACCCGCCTTTTCTCTATCCTCTACCATAAAACATTGAATGTCGGCAGAGTGCAAACGCCCACCCTTGCTATGCTGGTAAACCGCGACTATGCAATCAGCAGCTTTAAGAAAGAGAAATATCATGTCGTCCGGCTGGACGTTGGCGGCGTTGCCGCCCTTTCCGAAAGGCAGGACGACGAAGCGGCGGCGCGGCAGATGAAAGCGGCTTGCGAGAAATCGCAGGCCGTTTGTACTTCCCTTAAAAAAGAGAAAAAGACCGCAGCCCCGCCGAAACTGTTTGACCTCACCGCCTTGCAGCGGGAAGCAAACCGTTTGTATGGGTTTACGGCGAAACAGACCCTTGACTATGCGCAAGCCCTTTATGAAAAACGGCTTTTGACCTATCCCCGCACCGACAGCAAATATATCACTTCCGATATGGAGGGCAGCACAAAGGAACTTATCACCGGCCTTTGCGCTGCTCTCCCCTTTATGCAGGGCGTGAAGCTGCAAGCCGACCTTGCGAGGATTTGCGACAACAGCAAAGTAACCGACCATCACGCCATTTTGCCGACAGCGGAGTTTGTGAAAACGGGCTTTTCTTCCCTTGCCGAAAGTGAGAAAAAGCTAATGACCCTTGTGTGCGCAAAACTGCTTTGCGCCGTTGCCGCGCCCTATGAGTATGAAGCGGTTACGGCGGTTTTCACTTGCGGCGGCTATACCTTTACCGCAAAGGGCAGGACGACGCTTTGCGAGGGTTGGCGCGAGATTGAAAGACTATCCCGCGCCGCGTCCGGGGAACAGGACGAGGACGCAGAGCCGGAAGCGGTTTTACCCCCGCTTGCCGAGGGGCAGACCTTTGACAATCCGGCAGCGGAGATCTCCGAACGTTACACGCAGCCCCCAAAGGCATTTACCGAAGATACGTTACTTTCGGCTATGGAGAGTGCGGGAAAGGAGGACACGCCGGAGGACGCGGAGCGCAAAGGGTTAGGCACCACCGCGACGCGGGCGGGTATCATTGAAAAACTCATTAGCGCGGGCTTTGCCGAGCGCAAGGGCAAAAAGCTAATCCCCACAAAGGACGGGTATAACCTTGTCGCTATTCTGCCCGACAGCCTTACGTCCCCGCAGCTTACGGCAGAATGGGAAACGCGCCTTACCGGGATTGCAAAGGGCAGCGACAGCCCCGCCGACTTCATGCGCGGGATTGAGGAAATGACAGCGGGGCTTGTCAAGACCTATTCCGCGATTTCCGAGGATAAAGCGAAGCTGTTTACCCCACAGCGGGAAGCAATCGGCACTTGCCCCCGTTGCGGCGCGGCGGTTTACGAGGGCAAGAAAAACTTTTACTGCTCCGACAGGGCTTGCAGCTTTGTGATGTGGAAGAATGACCGCTTTTTTGAGCAGCGCAAAAAGGCTTTCACAAAGGCGATTGCCGCCGCCCTTTTGAAAGACGGAAAGGTAAAAATCAAAGGTATGTACTCGACCAAGACGGGAAAGACCTTTGACGGAGTTGTGCTGCTTGCCGACACAGGCGGCAAGTATGTAAACTTCCGCGTCGAGCAGAACCGAAAATGATAAGGCTTGATGAAAAGCAATACCGCGCCGTAAAGAAAATGACCCGCGCCGCTTGTGCAAACAACGATTGCGGGAATTGTCTGCTGCTGGACGACGGGGAAACTTGCGTTTGTGTGCAGAGTATCAGCTATTCGCTGCTATGCCGCTATTTCCGCGAAGCGGTATTACCCGCCGACAGGCAGCTTTGCGAACAGATCACCCGCAGCGGGGAAACCGATTTGAAGCGTTGCGCGGTATGCGGCAGCACGTTTGCGGCGGGCAGCAACCGGGCGAAATACTGCCCCGATTGCGCGGCAAAGATACGCCGCAGACAGAAAGCCCAAAGCGAGAGAAACAGGCGTTTACGGATAAAAACAACTACATAGCAAGCACAGCAAACGAGTACCCGTTTGCGAGAAATGCCCGCGCTTCCCATAGAGAGCGCGGGCATTTTGCTTGTTGGGATAGTCCCAAACCCTTATATGACCGAGAAAGGACGTGATGAAAGAATATGCCGTATTCCTCATACGACCATGACAAATTAGAAGCCGCCGAAACCATGCGGATAGAACGCCGGATATATTTTGAAGCAAAGGACAGGGAGATTGCCCCTTATGCTTCCTTGCCGATTGCGCAGCTACTTTCCATGCGCAGCGAAAGCGCGGCGGCAGAACAGGCGATTTTTGACGACCTTAAAGAACGCGCCGCCGCATGGGAAGAACAGGCGGGAAGAACGCTTTTGCTGGATAAAACACTTGAATATGTGAGAACGCCGCACGTCCAGCACACCGCTAACGAGTGGCAGACCACCGAGCATAACCGCCATATTCGCAGCAACCGGGTATATCAGATGAATTACTACATTTACGAGAATACCCGCTACGACAAAGAAGCGCAGAAATCTATCCCGTATTCATGGACGCTTACATGGAGCGTGCGCACCAACAGCCCAAGCAGAACCCAAGCGAAGATTGCCGGACAAGATAGAAAGGTTTTCACCGACAAGGCAGCTATGGAAAAGTATCTGAATGGGCGTATCAAAGCGTATGACCGCTTGTTTACGGAAATCTCCCCGCCTATCCCGCAGGAGTACGCCGACTATTTCAAAGTAAACGGTATGCTCATGCCGGACTACACCATAGAGGGCGAAGAACCCCCGCAGCAGCAACAGGCGGCAGCTATCCCCGAAAATACCGGGCAGGAAAAGGAGCGTGAACACATGAGCGAACAGTTTTCTATTATGATAGGCAACCGCAGCCGCTTTGACGCGGGCGACCCCGGCGGCTATTGGTTGGATATGCCCGCCACAAAGGAGCAGTTGCACGAAGCTATGCGGAACGTCGGCATTACCGCCGACAACCCGCAGGATTTTTCCATTCGCGGCTATTCCGACGACCCGGAGAAACATATTGCCTTGCCTTATGAAATGGTATGCGCCGCCGACGTGGACGAACTCAATTTTCTTGCGGCGCGGCTCGAACAGCTTGACCCCGCCGAGGTTGGCAAGCTGAACGCAGCTTTGCAGCAGAAAAACGGGCTTGCAAATATTGGACAGGTAATTGACTTCACCTACAACGTGGATTTTTACGTCCATATCCCCGAAGTACATAACTACCACGATTTGGGCGACTATTACTTAAATCAATCCGGCATGGTACAAATGCCCGAAGAATGGAAAGGCGGCATTGACCTTTCTACTTTTGGCAGGAACGCTGCCGCGCAGGAAAAAGGCGCGTTTACCGAGTACGGCTATATCGTGGAAAGCGGCGACGAGTGGGAACGGCAGTTTGAGGGGCGCGAAGTGCCGGAAGAATACCGCATTATGAGTTACCCGCAGCCGGAGCGCGGCGAACAGGACAAAGCCTATATGGACGCAGCCGAAACGCAGCAAGCAGACGCACAGGCCGCAGAGCCGCAGCAGCCCCGCCCCGTCGTCCCCATTATCCTTACTTCCGAAAAGCCCGCCGAAAAGGTAAAGGAGATCACCGCGCGTTTGGAACAGGGCGTACAGGCGATTTTTGACAGCGACCGCTACAAAGAGTTTCTAACCGCTATGTCAAAGTTCCATGATTATAGTTTGAATAACACTATCCTAATTGCTATGCAGGGCGGCAATTTGGTAATGGGCTTCCGTCAATGGGAAAAGGAGTTTGACCGCCATGTAAAGAAAGGCGAGAAAGGCATTAAAATCTTTGCCCCCGCGCCCTACAAGGTGAAAAAGCTGGTTGATAAAATCGACCCCGAAACGAGAAAGCCCATGCTTGACCGCGAGGGAAAAGTGGTAAAGGAAGAAAAGGAAATCACCGTCCCCGCCTTTAAGGTTATAACCGTCTTTGATATTTCGCAGACCGAGGGCAAGGAGTTTCCCGACCTTTCCGTTAAACCGCTGCTTGCCGATGTGGAGCAGTACGAGGATTTTTTCGCCGCCCTTGAAAAAGCGTCCCCCGTCCCGATTGCATTTGAGCAGATCACAAACGGCGCAAATGGGTATTTCAGTTTGACCGACAAGCGTATTGCAATCAAAGAGGGCGTGAGTGAATTACAGGCGGTAAAGACCGCCATTCACGAAATCGCCCATGCGAAGCTGCACGACGTAGACTTAAACGCCCCGCCGGAGCAGCAAAACCGCGTTGACCGCCATACCTGCGAGGTAGAAGCGGAAAGCGTCGCTTATACGGTTTGCCAGCATTTCGGCCTTGATACTTCCGATTACTCTTTCGGCTATGTGGCTGGTTGGAGCAGCGGCAAGGAAATGACCGAGTTAAAAGCGTCCCTTGAAACAATACAGACCACCGCAAAGGAACTCATTACCGAGATTGAGGGGCATTTTACCGAGTTGCAGCAGCAGCGGCAAGCCGAGCAGGAGCAGGGCGATACCTTTTCCATTTATCAGTTAAAGCGCGGGGACGAAACAAGGGACTTGCGCTTTGAGCCTTATGACCGTCTGCAAGCGGCTGGACTTACCATTGACCGGGTAAATTATGAACTCGTCTATACTGCACCGCTTACAAAGGATATGACGCTGGGCGACATTTGGGAAAGGTTTAATATCGACCACCCCGCCGACTTTAAGGGGCATAGCCTTTCCGTTTCCGACATTGTTGTGCTTCATCAGAACGACGAGGACACCGCCCACTATGTAGACAGTATCGGTTTTCAGCAAGTGCCGGAGTTTTTGCAGGAGCAGCAGACCCCCGTATTTGACAAGCTGCCGCCCGAACAGCAGCAAGCCTTGTCCGACACCGTACAAGACACTTTGCAAATGCTGGTTGACGCAGACAAGCGGATTTATGGCGACGTTACGGGCAAGACCCTTGAAGCAATCGCGGCGCAAGGATATTCCTACAAGGACGGGCAGCTTGAAAAGCAGCAGCCGGAAGCGACCCCCGACAGCCTTTTGACGGGTGAAACCGTTAGAACGCCGAGGGGCAATTTTCATATTACCGATATGAGCCGTGAACAGATCGAAGCGGCGGGATTTGGTTTTCACCATGCGTCGGAGGACGGGAAGTATCTCATTATGGGGAATGGCACACAGGCTTATGCCATAGCCGCCGAGCAGCCGCAGCGGGATAATCCCTTAAAGCACGTCGAGGACACCATAGAGCAGAACGACAACAATTTTGACGGGCTTATCAACAATACGCCGCAAACGCCCACCGTTGCAGATTTTGAGCAGCGGGCAAAGGCGGGGGAAGCGATTTCCGTTACCGACCTTGCAAAAGCGGTAAAAGCCGAGAAACGGGAACAGCCGCAGAAAAAACCGTCCATTTTGAAGAAGCTGGACGAATACAAGAAACAGGCGGCGCAGCAGCCGAAAGATAAACAGAAAGAGCATAAAAAGGATTTGGAGGTTTGATAGCATGAATACCCGCTTTACCATTGAGGAAGAAAACATTGTTGCGATCTACGCCGAGGACAGCCGGGAAACAACGCTTGAAAATATCCTTGCCGCCATGCCCTACATGGACGAGGATATGCGCCAGCTTGCCGCCGCAGCGGTGAACAAGCTGCAAGCCATGACGGACAGCGAGTTTTCCGAAAGGGAGTTTATCTTGACCGACGAGGAATAGCCCATAGAGAACAGGGGCGCGGTTGCCGATTTCCGGCACCGCGCCCCTGTTCTTTTTTTGCTTTATAGGAAATTCCGATTTTTGGATAAGGGGGAAAAAGCCCTACTGATCGAACATATGTTAAATCAACAGGGGAGTGGGCATGACAATAGGACGATGGTTAGATTTAGAAGATATAAAAACCTTCTTCTCCAAACAAATCGTCAAAAGGGTCGTCTTCATTCAGAAAATAATCCATATCCAGAAGGTCATCCTCGCTCATATGGCGAATGTCCTCGGATGTCATTCCTTCGGGTGGATTCTCTATGTACTTTTTGCGCAGTTCCTCAATATCTGGTTTCATGGTAAGCAACCTCCTTTGAGAGGATTATATCACAACGGTTCTACGCGGAGGAACGCTTTCCACGAGATTTGGACATTACTTTCTCGTACATTTCTTCGAGAGGTACGCGCTTGTGGTTGTAATAAAGTTCCAAGAACTCCATTTTATGATTACACTCGGAACAATACAGGGGGTCATATCCGAAGGAGAGAAAAAGAGATGTTCTCCATTGAGTGAAGCTGCGGTATATCCTATGCTTTTCTTTTGAGATGACACGGTGCAGTTTTGAATCAATCTTGCGGTGCCTTGCATACAGACCGCCATAGCGGATCATTTTAAAATGTTTTTCCGGGATGTGTCGGATGAGACGTTTTATGAAATCCATAACAGGCAAAGTTTCTTCCACATACTGTTCATCTTCGTGACGGTTATAGTGGAAAGTAACGATATCTCCGTCATACCGGTCAATCCTGGAAGTGGCAATTACTGGCCTGCCAAGATAGCGGCCGATGTATTTAGCCACTACTTTCGGATCGCAGAGATTCGGTTTAGCATAGACATAGAAGCCCTGCTTATGCTGAGTGTAACATTTCGCTTTCACTTTTTTGAAAGAAGGTCCAATCCGGTCTTCCAGTTCATTGAGAAGAGCCGTGCGGAAAGCATTGCGCAGATAGTTGTAGTTAAAGTGTTTTACATGGCGCCAGAAGCCGTCATTACTGTAGCCACCTTCGGAAAGGAGGCAGTGAATGTGGGGATTCCATTTGAGATCGCGGCCAAAAGTATGAAGGACCATGATATAGCCGGGAGTAAAATTTTGGGCATGGTTTAGATTGAAAAACATCCTTGATATTACACTGGAGACGGAATGGAAGAGACAGTTCAGAAGAGATCGGTCCTGAAGGAAGAAGCTGCGGAGATTTTCATCAATAGTAAAAACGCAATGGCGGTGTTGGACGCTAACGAGTTTGAAAGACATACTGGTGGTGCGTTCCATAGAATATTTGTTGCCACATGAAGGGCAAAAACGGCTGTGACAGCGGAAAGGAACGAATTTGAAGTTCCCGCAGTGCGGACAATTGTACATGGCACCGCCAAAAGAAGGATCACCACAGTTGATCATCTTATTGATATTTTCCATCTCAGTCTCTCTGGGATGAAGAGTATATTTAATTTCTTCATAATGGTCTGCAAAGATTCTTTGTAAGATGTTCATAAGTCTATTATGCAAGAAAAAGTAACAAAAGAAAACCCCCTATCCCCTCATGATTGAGGGGTAGGGGAGTTGAATAGGCGAAGCCTATTTTTTATCCTTGCGTGGACAATTAGAAAGCCGTTTTTGCGGGTTTGAATATACTTTATCGTCTATGTCGTTTTCATGCGCTGGAAGCCGCAGAAACACAGGCGTTTTCAGCCCTTAACATTCCACTTGCCACCCCATGTTTTGCGCCTTATCGCTCCTGCTCCCGCGCCCTGCTTTGGGACGGGTAAAGAATACTATCGACGTTCTTTTTGACAACGCCGTATTCCTGCATTTGCTTCTTGGCTTGCCGATAATCTTCATACAATTTGGTTTTCCTGTCGTTTAAGCTTCTATACTCCTTGCGCAGCGCGGCGAGATCGGGCAGCTTCTTTATCTGCATTTCCTTTAATGCCCTTGCCGCAGCTTCAAACAGGATAATTTCGCTTTCATGCCCCCGCAGATACTTTTCCTTGTCCGGCGATTTTCGGTATTCATCGTAAATCGGTTTTAACTGTCGGTATGTGGTGGTGTGCTTGATAAGCAGCGACAAATCAGACATACGCTGTTCCACTTCCTTAACCGCCTTTGCCGCCGCGTCATGAGCGGTCATAATATCGGCTATCTTGCTTTCAAGTTCGCTATAATACTCAATCTTGTTTTCGGTTAGGAAGTTCATGCTTTTAGCAGCCTGTTTCAGATTATGGATTTTTGCCCACCGTTCATAGCCCGCCGACTGTTGGGCTTTGATACTGTTTTCAAGATCGACGATAAGCCGGATTTTCTTATCTTCCCGCAGCGTTTTTGTTTTGGCAACATACACGCCCTTGATACGCTCCTTTATCGCTTCTTCCGTATAGGCCGCGCCGAGCGTCTTTGTGCGGGTAAACCGTTCCTGTCCGGCAGCGCGAAAGGAAATGTATTTGCCCTGTTTGATTTCATACCCCATTTCCTGCAAGCGGCGCAGCAGTTCGTCAAAATCTTTCACTTGGGGAATGAGAGTATCTATCGCCGTTTTCAGCTTTGCTTTGTAGCTTGTCCCTTGCTTTTCGGCGGTGTATTCTGCATAGCTTTTTCCCTTGTCCTGTCCCGGTACGACGACGGATAGCCCATGCTCTTTACATATCCTGTCGCTGGTGCGCCGGATAAAGTGATAGCTTTGCTTGTTGGAATGGTACTTTTTGTAGTCAACGAAGCTAACCGCGTTGAAAATCAAGTGATTATGCAGATGGTCTTTATCGACGTGAGTTGTCAAAACAAACTCATACTTGCCGCCTAATACCGCCCCGGCAAGTTCCATGCCGATTTTGTGCGCTTCTTCCGGTGTGGTTTCTCCCACCGCAAAGGATTGTATCAAGTGCCGCCCTAAATGTGTGCCGCGATCTCCGGCAGCTTCCCGCGTCCATGCAAACTCAATATCGGCGGTTTCCAGCCCGCAGCCGAAAGAGGACGCAAGCAGCTTCCCGTCTGTCTTTTCGGGATTTAAGATATAGTCTATCGCAGCCTTTAAGGTTGATTTAATAGGGTGCGTCTTTGTAACCGCCATATCTCGTCCACCGCCTTTTTAATGTCCTCTATATCCTGCCTGTAAACCGTCCCCGTCGCATTGGCGCGTTTTGCAATTTGGTTGATGTTCCGGCTCACCGCTTGCAGTTCCCGGATATATGCTTTTGTGTCGCTTCGGTCAACGACAAGAATATACCCGTCTATCGCCATTTTACGGAAGTATGCCCCATACTGCTTTATGGGAAGCTGCTTCATCTTCTCGTCGATCAGCCGCTTTTCTTCTTCCGTAACGTAAAACTTCATCTGTATATTTCTCTTTCGGTTTTCCATTTCCGCACCGCCTTTCGGTATAAGGGTTTGGGATTATCCCAACAAGCATTTTCCGCAAACGGGTACTCGTTTGCTGTGCTTGCTATCTACTCCATACCCCCACCGAAAGGCGGTATTTGTTGCGCGTTCCTTTGATTTTGGACGCAAAAAAAGATTGCAGCCGCCATGCGCTGCAATCTCCCGATTTCTCATATTGTGAGGTTAATCCTCTGCTTTTTCGACTTCCGTTATCTCCCTTGCTGTTGCGGTTACAATCCGTATGCCTTTATCGCTCATACCGTCCAGCAGCGCGTCAAGCTGCCGCCGCCCGGTGGATTTCTCCGCATTGCTGTTCGGGAAGAAAAATTGATCTACCGAAATATGATACCGGGTTACAAGGTCATAGAATACCTGTAAACTCGGCTGTTGTCCCTTGTTCTCGATATTCGCAAGGTAGCGCGGGGAAATATATAACTCGTCGCTTACCTTTTTGCGGCTCTCGCCGTATTCATTTCTCGCGGCTTTTATAGCTGCCCCGAAAGCCTTAAAGTCGTACAATGGTACGGGCCTTTTTGCCATTTTCATTCACCCTGTTACATTTTACAGTTCACCTTTCTTTTTGGATATGTCCACACAATTCATATCATTAGGTTAAATACTTCCTGTTGTGTATTGACAGTAGACTGATTTTCTGATAAAATAAAATTTATGTAAAAGGAGGCGGCGTTTATGTTGCATAGCATGCGTATTAGATAAGCATTGAAAAAAAGGATTTTCCCATTTTCAACATGGGCTTTTTTGTCATGCTTATTTTGCGGATGCTATACAAAAAACTAACGACGTATAGATATAGTATAGACATAGTGCAAGCTATGCCTTAGTTTTGTTGTACTGCTCTGTGCATTATAAATGCAGGTCAATGCTCATGTTGAGGATTGACCTGCATTTTTTTGTGTAAAAAGGACGAGTGAAATATAATGCTTAAAAAATATTGGATAAAATGTCCGATTTGTAACGGAAAGACGAGAGTTCAAGTATTTCATAATACTGTATTAAAAGATTTTCCTCTTTTCTGCCCTAAATGCAAATTGACGCATATCATTGATGTAGAAAAATTAGAGATTGTAATCAAAAATACAGAAAAACAAACTTTTATTATTTAGAAGAAAGGATATAAAAATGAAACGTTTACCTAAATATACGCCTGCGGAAGTACGGAATGATCCATACGGATTTACTTACAAAGAAATGTCGGAAGTTATTGGCGAGAATGAAGCAAAAGCCTTATATGAAGAATTATATAAGCAATTACCACGCAAAAAAAATCTATCAATGTTGGTAAAAAATATTTGCAAAAGCAGTGATACTGAAAAGTATGTTTACGAACTGAAAGACAACAAATACATTGAAACGGTTTTTATCAAGCGGCGAGATGGTGGAACTGTTTGCGTGAGCACACAAGTCGGTTGTCCTGTTGGTTGTATTTTTTGTGAGTCCGGGCGAAATGGCTTTGTTCGTAATCTAACATCGTCAGAAATCGTACAACAGATTATATTGTTGCGTCGAAAAGTAAACCGTATCGTTTTTATGGGTATGGGAGAGCCTTTATTCAATTATGACAACTTGATAAAAGCAATCCATATTCTCCGAGATAGATATGGGCTCAACTTTCCAACCGACGGCATTACCATATCAACAGTTGGTCCGGTCGATCAATTAAAAAAATTGCGCGAGGAACATCTTAAAATTCAGTTGACAATATCTTTACACGCAGCAACACAATCTGCAAGAAATCGTATTATTCCTCACATGCGCATATATGCTATTGAAGATGTTGTTAAGCAAGCCTTATCCTATTCTGAAAGGCATAATCGCAAAATTGTCTTTGCGTATTTGCTTTTACCGGGTATAAATGACCGGCCCTCAGATGTAAGACAACTTGCAAAATGGTTTCGGGGCAAAAAAGTTATGATTAACGTGTTACAATACAACCCAACAAGCAATTCAAGAATTAAAGCACCACAGAAACGGGAAATAGTTGCATTCAAACATCAATTAGAGCAAGCAGGACTTGAAGTTACTATGAGAGTTTCTCATGGCAGAGAGATTAACGCGGCTTGTGGACAGTTAGCTAACACATATAATAAATTCAAAAAAAAATGATTAAAAGTGCCAGACGCATAGACGCAGAGCCGATAACGCATTAGGTCAAAAAACCTATGTGTTATCGGCTTTTTTATTTAATATTGCGCAAAAGCCGCTGTTCCCTATTATAGAATGGATTGCGGGTAGTGTATTAAAGTCGCCCTTTTTTAAGGATACGGCGGTATCGGGGAGGTATCGCCGTGTCCATTTTTATTTACTGTAACCCGCCTAATGCTTTGCGGTCAAAAAAAGCTATGCTCCGCAAGCGGGATATTCCGGCTATGAGTATGAACTGTCAATACATCTAAATACTTCTTACATTTCCTTTGCGCTCGTCCGCGTCTTGCGGACGGGCGCATTTTGCTTTTTTCAACTTTTTTCTGAAAAACGCACTCAAGAGCCATCTCCCGAACGGGTACGGAGCGAAAGGGGCAGAGAGGACAAGCCCTTAACTCCCGTCCTCTACTCCACGCGGGAAGGAGGTGAACTCTATGGAGCTATCTTCTTCCGACAAGGAAAGAATACAACATCAGTACGACGCATTAGCAAAGAAAACTTTGGTTGGCGAAGCGAAAAGCCACCGCCGCACTCTTGCGAAACGCGCAGCACGCGAAGTACCTTTTTCGGATTTGAGCGAAAGCGAACTCGCGCAGCTTTTCACAACGGACGAATACAAAAGCGATTATTTCCGTTTTCAAGTGTCCGGCTTTGATGTACTCGTCAAAAATGAACTGCTTGCCGAAGCCCTTAACGCTTTGCCCGAAAGGAAACGCGACATTATCCTTTTGTCCTACTTCTTGGACATGAGCGACGCGGAAATTGCTGAACTGCTGAATGTTGTACGCACGACGGTTTTCCGGCACAGGAAATCCGCGCTTGCGAAAATCAAACAGTATTTGGAGGGAAAAGCAGATGATGAATACCGTTAGGAAATCTGAAAATCTGTTGCCGTTCCCTGTCATTTCCGCAGCGGCAAACGGCGACACAACCGCCATGTGCGCGATCTTGAAGCATTACGAGGGTTACATAGCGAAACTTTGTACCCGCACGCTGAAAGACGACGCGGGCAATACCTATTCCTATGTGGACGAGGAAATGCGTAACAGGCTGCAAGTGCGCCTTATTACCCGCACCCTTGCTTTTCATGTAGGATAATCTTTTAGCCCATGCGGGGAGCGTGTCCCCTTTCCACGCTTCCCGTTATGGGCTATTTGTCGTTCCGTAACAGCACATCGGAAACGGTGTACTGTTACAGGCCGACAAAGCCTATTGTTCCTTGACAAAGAAAGCGGCCTTTGGTGCGCAGCATAACAGGCAACGGGTACATTCCGTCTGTACCGAGCCGGGCGGCGGGTACGCCATGACCGCTTTTCCCCGTTGGGGAAAAGTCGAGCGAGAACTACCGCGCCGTAAAACAAGTTTAGCAGCTTGTGGGCGACGACATACAAGGCGGCACAATGATACTCCCGCGTTGAACACCCTCAAAGTATTGCGCGGCGCACCCATAAGCATGGGCCGGGGTGAAACTCCCGTGAGGT
Organism: Claveliimonas bilis; assembly: GCF_030296775.1. Lineage (NCBI taxonomy): Bacteria > Bacillati > Bacillota > Clostridia > Lachnospirales > Lachnospiraceae > Claveliimonas > Claveliimonas bilis. Next base: position 490,440 of record NZ_AP027742.1, read on the forward strand.
TGCAGCTAACAACCGCCCGTTTTGCCTTTTGACGAATATAGTTTATCCATACAGGAAAAGGAGGTTTTTCTAATGGATAAAAAACAGACAATTACAACCGAACGCAAAATAGGGAAAATCACCTATCTTGTTCAAGCGTTGCCGAGTGAAAAGGCAACCGATACAATCCATAAAAAGATTGAAAAACTCATTGTAAAGGATTTGCAGAAAAAGCCCGGAAATCCGGGCTTTTTAGCGTCCGAGTAGTGCATTAGGCGGCGGGATATGGTATAATGATAGCAACACATTATACCTGTTTATTCGGCTGTCGGAAAGGAGGACTAATGTTACAGTCGAATAAAATCACCGCCCTTTACTGCCGTTTAAGTCAAGAGGATATGCAGGCCGGAGAAAGCGGAAGCATACAGCACCAAAAAATGATACTTCAACGCTATGCGGACGAACACCATTTTTTGAACACAAAGTTTTTTGTGGACGACGGATTTTCCGGCGTGAGTTTTGAGCGCGAGGGGCTGCAAGCGATGTTGCAGGAAGTGGAAGCCGGACGAGTGGCGACGGTTATTACCAAAGACCTCTCCCGTCTTGGCAGAAACTATCTGAAAACGGGCGAACTCATAGAGATTGTATTTCCCGAAAACGGAGTGCGCTATATCGCGATTAACGACGGAGTTGACACAGCGCGGGAGGATAACGAGTTTACCCCCTTGCGGAACTGGTTTAACGAGTTTTACGCCCGCGATACAAGCAAGAAAATCCGTGCAGTTAAACAGGCACAGGCGCAAAAAGGCGAGCGTGTCAACGGGGAATATCCATACGGCTATATCCCAGACCCGAACAACCGCCACCACCTTATACCCGACCCGGAAACCGCGCCGATTGTCAAACAGGTTTTCGCTATGTTTGTTAGCGGCGTGCGTATGTGCGAAATCCAAAAATGGCTTGCGGAAAACAAAGTCTTGACGATTGGAGCGTTGCGCTATCAGCGCACAGGACAGGCGCGGTATCAGCGGGCAATGATCGCCCCCTATACTTGGCCGGACAAAACGCTCTATGACATATTAGCAAGGCAGGAATATTTAGGGCATACCATAACCGCGAAAACTCACAAGGTATCCTACAAGTCGAAAAAGACCCGGAAGAACGAAGAAGAACAACGCTATTTCTTCCCAAACACCCATGAGCCGCTTGTTGACGAGGAAACCTTTGAACTTGCGCAAAAGCGGATTGCTACCCGCCACCGCCCGACAAAAGCAGCGGAGATTGATATTTTTTCCGGCTTGCTGTTTTGCGCTGGTTGCGGACATAAGATGTATTACCAACAGGGCGTAAATATCGAGCCGCGCAGGTTTTCCTATTCTTGCGGCGCATGGCGCAACAGGGCAAGGACAGGCAGCGAGTGTACCTCTCATTATATCCGCAAAAACGTACTTCTTGATTTAGTGCTGGAAGATATGCGGCGGGTTTTGCAGTATGTTAAGGAACACGAACAGGACTTTATCTGTAAAGCTACCGAGTACGGCGACATGGAAGCGAGAAAGGCATTAGCGCAGCAGCAAAAGGAACTTTCCAAAGCACAGGCGCGTATGACCGAACTTGACACGCTTTTCCGCAAGCTGTACGAGGACAACGCATTAGGCAGACTGACAGATGAACGGTTTGTGTTTCTAACTTCCGGCTACGAGGACGAAAAGAAATCCCTTGCCGCAAGGATAGACGAGTTACAACAGCAGATCGCAACCGTTACCGAGCGAAAAAGGGATATATCAAGGTTTATTCAGATTGTCGGGAAATACAGCGACATACAGGAATTGACCTATGAAAACGTCCATGAGTTTATCGACCGTATTTTGATACATGAATTAGACCGGGAAACCAACACCCGGAAAATCGAAATCCATTACAGCTTTGTCGGACAGGTTGATACCGAGCAGGAGCCGACGCAAGTTGTCAACCATGACCGCCGTAACATGGTAGATGTAAAAAGTATCGCTATCTAACCCCAGCAAATATTGTTCCGGGATGGCCGATGGTAGTACAATGGGCAGTAGAGGAGCATGACGGGCCTGTCATTGCAGCAGGACTTGTATGTGACAGGCAGCTGGTGATAGAGAATCTGAAAGCAGGAGCAATTGCTATCTGCAGCACGAATCATACGGTGTGGGATATGTAATATACGGTTACGATTCACAGTCTCGTTTCAGACCTGAAAGCAAGTGCTTTTGTGCAAGCACAACGCGCATGCTTCCGGGTCTGAAACAGCTGTGAATCGTAACCGTATATACTAATACAAATAAAAGCTTGACATTTTTGGTATAATGTGCTAAAGTACCATCGTAACTGCCGAAGACAGTAGGTGCTGCAAAGCGTAAGGATAAAAACGCCTACCGAGGAAGATTGGATTTAGTACGTAACGTATGAATTTATAATCCCTCTGTGTCTTTGGGCACGGAGGTTTTTTACTGTAATAGGAATTAAATCCATCGGCGGTGCAAAAACCAAAATCTAATAAGGAGGTGCACCATTCGTGGCAAAAGTTGAATTAAAACAACCTGTCGTACAGGCTATCGTAGACGATATCCAGGGCGCAGAGTCAGTTGTACTTGTTGATTACCGTGGACTGACTGTTGCACAGGATACAGAGCTTCGTAAACAGATGAGAGAAGCTGGCGTGATCTACAAAGTCTGCAAGAACACAATGATGAAGAGAGCTTTTGAAGGAACAGAGTTTGCAGCTCTGGAGGAGCATCTGGAAGGACCAAGCGCTATTGCTATTTCCAAAGATGATGCGACAGCTCCGGCAAGAATCCTTTGCAAATTTGCAAAAGATGCCAAAGCTCTTGAACTGAAAGGTGGAGTTGTAGAAGGTACTGTATATGACGTTGCAGGACTTACAGAGCTTGCAAAGATTCCTTCAAGAGAAGAACTGCTCTCCAAGCTGCTTGGAAGCTTACAGTCACCTATTACAAACTTTGCTCGTGTTATTAAGCAGATTGCAGAGAACGGCGGAGAGGCCGCTCCAGCAGAAGAGGCAGCTGAAGCTCCTGCAGAGGCAGAGGCTCCGGCAGCAGAAGAAGCTCCGGCTGAGGAGTAATCAATTTTAAGAACGAAAAAGAAATTAAATGGAGGACAAAGAAATGGCTAAAATGACAACAGCTGAAATGATCGAAGCGATCAAAGAATTATCAGTATTAGAATTAAATGAATTAGTTAAAGCATGTGAAGAAGAATTTGGCGTATCTGCAGCAGCAGGCGTTGTAGTTGCAGCAGCAGCTGGAGATGGAGCTGCAGCAGCAGAAGAGAAAGATGAGTTCGATGTAGAATTAGTTTCTGCAGGAGCTTCCAAAGTTAAAGTAATCAAAGTAGTTCGTGAGCTTACAGGACTTGGACTGAAAGAAGCAAAAGAATTAGTTGACGGAGCACCGAAGGTAGTAAAAGAAGGTGTTTCCAAGGCTGAGGCTGAAGAAATCAAGGCTAAACTGGAAGGCGAAGGAGCAGAAGTTAACCTTAAATAATTTCACTTCTACGAAGAACAGACCGCGGAAGAGCGAAAGCTTGGAAGCGGTCTTTTTCAGTTTTGACCGGGGTATATTGCAATCTGACACGTAACACTTTTAAACTTTGTTACGTCCCCGATTAAAAAATCCTTGACACCCCTTCGCTATTTGTAGTATCATATATGGTGCACTTATTGTGGAAACGTCTGCATGCAGATGGGGCCATATGTGCGGAAATGTAGTAAAAATCGGGGTTTCTCGGCAAAACCTCACGAAAAAATAAACGAGGAGTGAAACGTCATATGGAGAAAAACAGAATTCGTCCTATCAAAAGCGGAAAAAGTTCACGCATGAGCTATTCCAGACAAAAAGAAGTGCTTCAGATGCCAAACCTGATCGAAGTCCAGAAGGATTCCTATCAGTGGTTCCTTGACGAAGGATTAAAAGAAGTATTTGATGACATTTCTCCAATTTCTGACTATAGTGGTCATTTGAGCCTGGAATTTGTGGATTTCACCTTATGCGAGAAAGACGTGAAGTACACAATCGAAGAGTGTAAAGAACGTGACGCCACATATGCTGCTCCGCTGAAGGTGCGGGTACGGCTTCACAACAAAGAAACAGACGAAATCAATGAACATGAAATCTTTATGGGTGATCTGCCGCTTATGACAGCAACCGGTACTTTTGTGATCAATGGTGCAGAGCGTGTTATCGTAAGTCAGCTTGTGCGTTCGCCCGGTATTTATTATGCCATTGCGCATGATAAGCTTGGTAAAAGACTGTTTTCCTCTACCGTCATTCCAAACCGTGGAGCATGGCTGGAATATGAGACAGATTCCAATGACGTTTTCTATGTGCGTGTTGACCGGACAAGAAAAGTACCGATTACAGTACTGATCCGTGCGCTGGGAATCGGGACAAATCCGGAAATTATCGAACTGTTTGGCGAAGAACCGAAGATCCTTGCAAGTTTTGAAAAGGACGCGGCTACAAATTATCAGGAAGGACTTCTGGAACTTTACAAGAAGATCCGTCCGGGCGAGCCGCTTGCAGTGGACAGTGCGGAAAGCCTGATCACAAGCATGTTCTTTGATCCGAGACGTTATGATCTTGCAAAGGTCGGCCGTTATAAATTTAATAAGAAGCTTCTGCTCCGCAACCGTATCGCAGGGCATACTTTGGCGGAAGATGTGGTAAGCCCGCTGACAGGGGAAGTGATCGCAGAAGCAGGAACCCTTGTGACGAGAGAAATGGCAGACGATATTCAGAATGCCGCTGTTCCATATGTATGGATCGAGCATTCTGAAGATGAGCGCAAAATCAAGGTTCTCTCCAACATGATGGTAGATCTGAAATCAATCGTGGATATTGATCCCCAGGAAGTCGGCGTGACCGAGCTGGTATATTATCCGGTACTTTCCGGACTTCTGGAAGAGACGGCGGGAGATATTGAAGAGCTGAAAAGCGCTATCCGCAGAGATATCCATGATCTGATTCCAAAGCATATTACAAAGGAAGATATTTTGGCTTCCATTAACTATAATATTCATCTGGAATACGGACTTGGAAACGATGACGACATTGACCACCTTGGCAACCGTCGTATCCGTGCGGTAGGCGAACTTCTGCAGAACCAGTACCGTATCGGACTTTCCCGTCTGGAAAGAGTTGTTCGTGAAAGAATGACAACACAGGACCTGGAAGGAATTTCTCCGCAGTCACTGATCAACATTAAGCCGGTTACAGCAGCGGTAAAAGAGTTCTTCGGATCCTCACAGCTGTCACAGTTCATGGATCAGAACAACCCGCTTGGAGAGCTGACACACAAGAGACGTCTCTCCGCCCTGGGACCTGGCGGTCTTTCCAGAGACCGCGCCGGATTTGAGGTGCGTGACGTTCACTATTCCCACTACGGAAGAATGTGCCCGATCGAGACTCCTGAAGGTCCGAATATCGGTTTGATCAACTCTCTTGCAACCTATGCAAGGATTAATCAGTATGGTTTTGTAGAGGCTCCGTACCGTAAGGTAGATAAATCTGACCCGAAGAATCCGAGAGTCACAGACGAAGTTGTCTATATGACGGCGGATGAAGAGGATAATTATCATGTGGCACAGGCGAATGAGCCGCTTGATGAAGAAGGCCATTTTATCCGTAAAAATGTATCCGGACGTTATCGTGATGAGACACAGGAATATGAAAGAACCATGTTTGATTATATGGACGTATCTCCGAAGATGGTGTTCTCTGTGGCGACAGCCCTGATCCCGTTCCTGGAAAACGATGATGCGAACCGTGCGCTGATGGGATCCAACATGCAGCGTCAGGCAGTACCGCTTCTTATGACAGAAGCGCCGGTTGTAGGAACAGGTATGGAAGAAAAAGCAGCCGTGGACTCCGGTGTGTGTGTGGTTGCAGAAGAAGGCGGAGTGGTAGAACGTTCTACTTCTACAGAGATCACAGTACGTCAGGACGACAATGTGCTGAAAAAATATAAACTGACTAAATTCTTAAGAAGTAACCAGAGCAACTGTTACAATCAGAGACCGATCGTCTTTAAAGGCGACAGAGTAGAGAAAGGTCAGGTAATCGCTGACGGTCCTTCTACATCCAACGGCGAGATGGCTCTGGGTAAAAACCCGCTGATCGGATTTATGACCTGGGAAGGTTATAACTACGAGGACGCGGTACTGTTAAGTGAAAGACTGGTACAGGATGATGTTTACACATCCGTACACATTGAAGAATATGAAGCAGAAGCCCGTGATACCAAACTGGGGCCGGAAGAGATCACAAGAGATATTCCTGGTGTGGGCGATGACGCTCTGAAGAATCTGGACGAAAGAGGTATCATCCGCATCGGTGCGGAAGTACGTGCAGGAGATATCCTGGTTGGTAAAGTGACTCCGAAGGGAGAGACAGAGCTGACTGCAGAAGAACGACTGCTTCGCGCCATCTTCGGTGAAAAGGCCCGTGAAGTAAGAGATACTTCTTTGAAAGTGCCTCACGGAGAATACGGTATCGTTGTAGATGCCAAGGTGTTTACAAGAGAACACGGCGACGAGCTGTCTCCTGGCGTAAATCAGGCAGTGCGCATTTACATCGCACAGAAGAGAAAAATCTCTGTCGGTGATAAAATGGCCGGACGTCACGGTAACAAGGGTGTCGTTTCCCGTGTGCTTCCAGTGGAAGACATGCCGTTCCTGCCTAACGGACGTCCCTTGGATATCGTGCTGAACCCGCTGGGCGTGCCTTCCCGTATGAACATCGGACAGGTATTGGAGATCCATCTGTCTCTGGCGGCTAAGGCTCTTGGCTTTAACATTGCAACACCGGTATTTGACGGCGCGGATGAAAATGACATCATGGATACACTTGACCTGGCAAATGATTACGTAAACTTAAGCTGGGAAGAGTTTGAAGCAAAGCATAAAGAAGAACTGCTTCCGGAAGTAATGCAGTATCTGTATGATAACAGAGATCACAGAAAACTGTGGAAAGGAGTGCCTATTTCCAGAGATGGTAAAGTGCGTCTCCGCGACGGACGTACCGGAGAATTTTTCGACAGTCCGGTTACCATCGGACACATGCACTATCTGAAACTGCATCACCTGGTAGACGATAAGATCCATGCAAGATCTACCGGTCCGTACTCTCTGGTAACACAGCAGCCTCTTGGAGGAAAAGCGCAGTTCGGCGGACAGCGTTTCGGAGAAATGGAGGTTTGGGCGCTGGAAGCTTACGGCGCATCTTACACACTGCAGGAAATCCTTACAGTGAAATCTGACGATGTGGTGGGACGTGTCAAGACTTATGAAGCCATCATCAAAGGGGAGAATATTCCTGAACCGGGTATTCCGGAATCCTTCAAGGTATTGCTCAAAGAGCTGCAGTCCCTCGGTCTGGATGTCCGCGTTCTGCGCGATGACAACACAGAAGTTGAGATCATGGAGACTGTGGATATGGGAGAAACAGATTTCCGCTCACTGATGAATGAGGACAGAAAGTACCAGGATGACGGAGAAAATCTGGGAGAACACGGATACACTGCGCAGGAATTTCAGGGTGAAGAACTCGTGGATGTAGAAGAACCGGAGGAAGATTTTGACGATAGTGATTTCGCAATTGATTTTGACGAAGTGTCAGACGATGAATTTTAGGAAGGGGTGCCAGTATGCCGGAAACAAATAATGATAAAAATTATCAGCCGATGACTTTTGATGCGATCAGAATAGGGTTGGCATCACCTGAAAAAGTGCTGGAATGGTCCAGGGGAGAGGTTACAAAACCGGAGACCATTAACTATAGAACGCTGAAACCGGAGAAGGACGGATTATTCTGCGAGAGAATTTTCGGACCAAGCAAGGACTGGGAATGCCACTGCGGTAAATACAAAAAAATCCGTTACAAAGGTGTAGTCTGCGACCGATGCGGCGTAGAGGTCACCAAAGCAAGCGTGCGCCGCGAGCGTATGGGACACATCGCGCTGGCGGCTCCGGTATCCCATATCTGGTATTTCAAGGGAATCCCCAGCCGTATGGGACTGATCCTGGATCTTTCTCCGCGAACACTGGAGAAGGTTCTGTACTTCGCTTCTTATATTGTACTGGACAAAGGAGAGACAGACCTGATGTATAAACAGGTTCTCTCCGAGCAGGAGTACCAGGAAGCAAGAGAAAAATGGGGAAGCGCATTCCGTGTGGGAATGGGCGCTGAATCCATCAAAGAACTTCTGGAAGCGATCGACCTGGATAAGGAATATGAGGAACTTCAGGCAGGACTTGAAGGCGCTACCGGACAGAAACGTGCAAGGATCGTGAAACGTCTGGAAGTTGTGGAAGCATTCCGTGAATCCGGAAATAAGCCGGAGTGGATGATCATGACTGCAATTCCGGTCATTCCGCCGGATCTTCGTCCGATGGTACAGCTGGACGGCGGACGTTTTGCAACCAGCGACCTCAATGATCTCTACAGAAGAATCATCAACAGAAATAACCGTCTGAAACGCCTGCTTGAACTGGGTGCACCGGACATTATCGTAAGAAACGAAAAGAGAATGCTGCAGGAGGCGGTAGACGCCCTCATTGACAATGGAAGAAGAGGCCGTCCGGTAACCGGACCTGGAAACCGCGCCCTGAAATCTCTTTCCGATATGCTGAAAGGAAAATCCGGACGTTTCCGTCAGAACCTTCTGGGAAAACGTGTAGACTATTCCGGACGTTCCGTTATCGTTGTAGGACCGGAACTGAAGATTTATCAGTGCGGTCTGCCCAAAGAAATGGCAATTGAGCTGTTCAAGCCTTTTGTCATGAAAGAGCTGGTTCAGAACGGAACAGCGCACAATATCAAAAATGCAAAGAAAATGGTAGAAAGGCTGCAGCCAGAGGTTTGGGATGTGCTGGAAGATGTCATCAAAGAGCACCCGGTTATGCTGAACCGTGCCCCTACCCTGCACAGGCTTGGTATCCAGGCGTTTGAGCCGATCCTTGTTGAAGGTAAAGCGATCAAGCTGCATCCGCTTGTATGTACTGCCTACAACGCTGACTTCGACGGAGACCAGATGGCTGTCCATCTTCCCCTTTCTGTGGAAGCGCAGGCAGAGTGCCGTTTCCTCCTGCTTTCACCAAACAACCTTCTGAAGCCTTCAGACGGTGGACCGGTGGCAGTTCCTTCACAGGATATGGTGCTTGGTATCTACTATCTGACACAGGAAAGACCGGGAGCACTGGGAGAAGGGAAGGTATTCAAGAGTGTAAATGAGGCGATCCTTGCCTATGAAAACGAGGCCATCACCCTTCATTCCAAGATCAAAGTCCGCGTGACAAAGACAATGCCGAACGGAACGGTGAAATCGGGAACAGTGGAATCTACCCTGGGAAGATTCCTCTTTAATGAGATCATTCCGCAGGATCTTGGGTTCGTAGATCGTGAGATCGAAGGAAACGAGCTGCTTCCGGAGATTGATTTCCATGTAGGAAAGAAACAGCTCAAACAGATCCTGGAGAAAGTAATTAATACCCATGGAGCAACCGCGACAGCGGAAGTTCTGGACAATGTAAAGGCGATCGGATACAAATATTCTACAAGAGCAGCTATGACTGTATCTATTTCCGATATGACAGTACCTCCGCAGAAGCCGCAGATGATCGAAGAGGCACAGGAAACGGTAGACAGGATTACCAAGAACTACAAACGTGGTCTGATCACGGAAGAAGAACGTTACAAAGAAGTTGTTGAGACATGGAAAGCAACAGACGATGCTCTGACAGAGGCGCTTCTTTCCGGTCTGGATAAATACAATAACATCTTTATGATGGCTGATTCAGGAGCCCGTGGTTCCGACAAGCAGATCAAACAGCTTGCAGGTATGCGTGGTCTGATGGCAGATACAACAGGACGTACCATCGAGCTGCCTATCAAGTCCAACTTCCGTGAAGGTCTTGACGTACTGGAATATTTTATGTCTGCTCACGGAGCGCGTAAAGGTCTGTCCGATACCGCTCTTCGTACGGCCGACTCAGGTTACCTGACAAGACGTCTGGTTGACGTTTCACAGGAACTGATCATTCATGAAGTAGACTGCCGTCCGGAAGGCGGAGAGATCCCGGGAATGTATGTAAAAGCATTCATGGACGGAAATGAAGAGATCGAAAGCCTGCAGGAGCGTATTACAGGACGCTACCTGTGCGAAAGCATTAAAGATAAAGACGGCAATGTGCTCGTAAAGGCAAACCATATGGTAACGCCGAAGAGAGCGGAGCTGATCATGAAAAAAGGTGTGGATGAGAACGGAGAACCTCTTAAGAAGATTAAGATCCGTACAATCCTTACATGTAAATCCCATATGGGCGTATGTGCAAAATGCTATGGCGCAAACATGGCTACAGGTGAACCGGTACAGGTTGGCGAAGCGGTGGGAATCATTGCCGCACAGTCTATCGGTGAACCGGGTACACAGCTTACCATGCGTACGTTCCATACCGGTGGTGTTGCCGGCGATGACATCACACAGGGTCTTCCCCGTGTCGAAGAGCTCTTTGAGGCCAGAAAGCCGAAGGGTCTTGCAATCATCACAGAGTTCGGCGGCAAGGCTGTCATCAACGATACAAAGAAAAAACGCGAGATCATCGTTACAAATGAAGAGACTGGCGAGTCCAAGGCTTATCTCATTCCTTACGGCTCCAGAATCAAGATTCAGGACGGAGCAGAGCTTGAAGCCGGCGATGAGCTGACAGAAGGTAGCGTAAATCCGCATGATATCCTGAAGATCAAAGGACTTCGCGCCGTACAGGATTACATGATCCAGGAAGTGCAGAGAGTATACCGTCTCCAGGGTGTTGAGATCAATGATAAGCACATCGAGGTCATTGTCCGCCAGATGCTGAAGAAAGTTCGTGTGGAAGAGAGCGGAGATTCCGATTTCCTTCCGGGAACGATGGTTGACGCACTGGAATTTGAAGATAAGAACATTGAGCTGGAAGCAGAAGGAAAAGAACCTGCAACAGGCGAACAGATCATGCTTGGTATCACAAAAGCATCTCTGGCAACCAATTCCTTCCTGTCCGCAGCATCCTTCCAGGAGACGACAAAGGTACTGACAGAAGCAGCTATCAAAGGAAAGATCGATCCGCTGGTAGGTCTGAAGGAAAATGTTATTATCGGTAAACACATTCCGGCAGGTACAGGAATGAGAAAATACCGCGATGTAAAACTGGATACAGAATTAGAAAAGGAAGAATTTCCGGAGGAGGACGACATTTTTGCAGAAGATGCGGAAATGACGGCAGAAACTTCAGAAGATCTGATTCTGGAATAAGAAACGAAATGAAAAGGACAGCGCTCATATGGGCGCTGTCCTTTTAAAAAGCATATTGTGCGTTGAAAAGACAGTAAGAAATAATAGAAAAAGCCTAACAGGAAAAAAGAAACAGTGTCCATATTCCGTGAAATATGGTAAAATAAACAGGATATAGAAGAAAGACAGGAGGAATTAGAAATGAACCGAGAACAGGCACATGAAATTTTACTGAAATATATGAAGGGGGAGAATTATATTACTCATTCGTATGCAGTAGAAGCCATCATGAGGGGACTGGCTAAAAGGCTGGCGCCGGACCAGGTAGAATACTGGGGAATCGCAGGCCTTCTGCATGACCTTGATGAAGAACAGTGTGACTGGCAGCATGACATGAGTGTTCACGGTCCTACATCTGTAGAAATTCTGAAAAAAGAAGGAATTGAAGACCCGGTTCTTTTTGACGCGATCAAGGCTCACAATCCAAAATGCGGAATGAAAGCCAAGACGAATATCCAGTATGCTTTGCTGGCAGCGGATCCTATGAGCGGATTTGTCAAAGCTGTTGCCCAGATCTATCCGGATAAAAAAATTGCCAGTGTAAAGCATAAATCCGTTATGAAGCGTTTTAATGAGCTTCGTTTTGCAAAAGGGGCAAACCGGGATTATATGGAAATGATCGAATTTACAGGCCTTTCATTAGATGATCTGATCGATGTTGCGCTGGAAGAGATGGGGGCTATTGCAGATCAGATCGGTTTATAGAAGGAAATTCGCCATTTTTTTACAAAAATCCTGTTATTCATGCAGGAATATACAAAAATTAACACCTTTATGATATGATTATTAATTGATTATGGCAGAAAACTGGAGTATAATGATTGGGCAAAAACGGATATCTTAGAACAAAGCAGGAGAGGGCAGAAATGGACAGGTTTATTGATATGCATTGCCATATACTTCCAGGTGTGGATGACGGTGCCCAGAGTATGGAAGATACCATACGCATGCTGCAGATCGCACATGACGAAGGGATACGCTATATCATTGCAACACCGCACCATCACCCGAAAAGAGGAAAGGAAGCGCCGGAGATACTGCGGGAGCAGATTAAAAAGGTCAGACTGGAAGCCCGGAAGATCGATGAGAAAATGAAGATTTTTCTGGGGACTGAAATTTACTTTGGACAGGATGTTCCTGCAAAACTGAAGGAACGGAAGATTTTGACAATGAACGGAAGCGGAACCGTGCTGGTGGAATTTTCTCCTATGGATACATTCGAATATATCCAGCAGGGGATCCAGCAGATACAAATGAAGGGGTTCACTGTAATTCTGGCGCATATTGAAAGATATAACTGTATCAGGGAAGATATCACTCTTGCAGATCATCTTGCTGACATGGGCGTGCTGATCCAGGTAAATGCAGGAAGCATTGCAGGAGACGGCGGGCGCAAAGTGAAGAAATTTGTCAAGGAACTCTTAGCAGATGAGATGGTGTTCTGTGTGGGAACAGATGCGCATAGTCCGAGGCATCGCGCGCCTCGTATGAAAAAAGCAGCAGAGTATGTACGGAAAAAATACGGAGAAGAATATATGAGGAGGATATTTTTCAGCAATGCGGCTGACATGCTGAAGAAAAAGAAGAAGAATGAGTCAAGATAAAACAACAAACCGCGATTTTGAAAATGAAGAAATAACCATTGATCTTACGGAATTGTTTCTGGCTTTGTGGAATAAGATCCATCTGATCATCCTTGCAGGGATCCTGATGGCGCTGGTTGCCTTTGTGGGGACCAAACTCTTTATGACACCGATGTATACTTCCACAACCAGCATGTATGTCCTTTCCAGAACAGAAGGAAATGCCAGCGTCACCTACAATGATCTGCAGACAAGTACCCAGCTGACGCAGGACTATATGGAACTGGTAAGCAGCCGGCCGGTGCTGGAGCAGGTGATCGCTGTCCTTAATCTGGATATGACCACAGAAGAGCTGAAAAATTCCATTACAACAGAAAATACAGCAGAGAGCCGTATTCTGACGATCGGCGTGGAAAATGAAGATCCCAAGATGGCAAAAGAGATTGCAGATGCATTAAGAGATTCTGTCAGCATTCAGATTACTGAGATCATGGAAGCGGACGCCGTAAATACAATAGAGGAAGCCAATCTTCCTACAGAACCTTCTTCACCAAGCGTAATGAAGAATATTGCTATTGGCGGACTTTTGGGCATTTTGATCGCAGCCGGAATTATCATACTGATCTTTGTCCTGGACGATACGATTAAAACACCAGACGATGTGGAATACTATCTGGGATTAAATACCCTGACTTCTATCCCGATCCAGGAGGGTGTGAAGAAATCCAAGAAAGTAAAGGGATTATCTTCCAGAAAACTGGAAAAACAAATGAGGAGATAAGGAGGGATAGACGATGCAGGAGATTACATTAAAAAATATAGCGAAAGATTACCGAAGCAACGAAGCTTACAAAACACTTCGGACCAATATAGAGTTTTCCGGTGCGGACAATAAGGTTATCGTTCTGACAAGCTGTACTCCCAATGAAGGAAAGAGTACCGTTTCCCTGGGACTGTCCATGTCACTGGCGGAAAGCGGCAAGAAAGTTCTCTTTATTGACGCTGACCTTAGGAAATCTGTTCTGGTAGGACGTCACAGAGTGACAGAAGAGGTAAAGGGCTTAAGCCATTTCCTGTCCGGACAGGCAGAAGTGGAAGAAGTGATGTACAAGACCCAGGAGCCGGGACTTGTTGTCATGTTTGCAGGAGTTGTTCCGCCCAATCCGGCAGAGCTCCTTGGACAAAAGCGATTCGAGGCACTGATCTCAAGCGCCAGAAAAGTATACGACTACATTATTATTGATGCGCCTCCTCTTGGAAGCGTCATTGACAGCGCCATCATTGCAAGAGTGTGTGATGCTTCTGTGCTGGTCATCTCGGCACATACGATCAGTTATAAATTTGCAAGGACAGTAAAGGAGCAGCTGGAAAAAGCAGGATGCCCGATCCTTGGAGTTGTGCTGAATAAAGTAAATATGAAGCAGAACAAATATTACGGAAAATACTATGGACAGTATTACGGAGATTACGGAAAGAAATAGAGGATAAAGAAATGAAGCAGCGTGTCATATGGATGATGATGGCGGCAGCCTGTGTGATTCTTGGTGCGGTATCTGTTTTTATCTATATCAGCAAGGATCATACACCGCCCGAGATCAGCATAGAAAAGCGAGATATCACCTATACAGAGGGAGATTCCTATGAGGGTCTGATGGAAGGCGTGACCGCCACGGACAATATAGACGGAGATCTGACAGATCAGGTGTTTGTGGATCGTATTATTGTTACAGGAGAAGACACCGCTGTCGTTTATTACGGCGTTACAGACAAGGAACAAAATGTAGCGACAAAAGGAAGAAAAATTACATATCATTCCGGTGAAAGCAGCGCAGATGATGCTGCACAGGAAGCAGAGGAAGAAGAACAGCAGGCGGAGGAAGAAGCTAAAAAGGCAGAAGAGGAGGCGGCGCAGCAGGAAGCTGCCGCACAGGAGCAGGCAGAAGAGCAGCAGACAGAACTCACTCCGGATGGAGCGAATCCTGCAATTGCTCTGACAAGTGATTCTGCAACCATCACAGCAGGCACAACATTTGATCCTATGAGTGTTGTGCAGGGAATGGTAGATGATAAAGATAATGTTGATGTGTTATCCAGACAGGTAATGGTGGATGGAGCATATGATACCTCTGTTCCGGGAAGCTATGCGTTAAGCTTTTCTGTGAAAGACAGTGACGGAAATGTTTCAGCGCCTGTAGCATTTACATTAGTTGTACAGTAAAGGAGAAAAGTAGTTATGGAAAAGCACAGCAGACATTCCCGGTCACAGGGAAGTCATCACAGACATTCACATTCTACGGAAAAGCGTCCGAAACATCTGGCAGGGAAACTTCTGGCGCTCCTGCAGCTGCTTTTGTCTGCAGCATTGATCGTAGTAGCGTGGAACAGCGGCATGGTCCCCATGAAATATATGATAGTGCTGATCGTAGTACTCATCATATTGTTTGGGCTGACCTTCGGACTTCAGTATGTCAAAAATAAAATATTTATTTTAGGAATTGTCTTAAGTATTTTGATCAGTATTGGTCTGGCTTTTGGAGTGGTATATCTTTCTAAGGCAAATCAGCTTTTGAAAGATGTAGGAGGAGCCACATACAAGACGGATAATATGATCGTCGTAGTGAAAAAGGACGATCCGGCAGAAAATCTTCTGGATGCTCAGGATTACCGGTTTGGATTCCAGACTGCAGCTGACCAGGATAATAATGAGAAAATGAAGGAAGACATTCAGTCAGCAGTGGGAAGAGAACTGAAGGTTGTAGAGTTTGACACCGTTCAGGACGAGGCACAGGGACTTCTGGATGGGAAAATCGAAGCTGCTGTTTATAATGAGGCCTTTGCGGGAATTATTGAAGAAACCATAGAGGATTATGCAGATCAGGTGAGGGTTCTCTATCAGTACGGCATTGATACACCGATCGAGCAGGAAGAGACAAATATCGAAGAGCCGTTCAATGTGTATATCAGCGGTATTGACGTATCCGGTCCGATTACGACCAACAGCCGAAGCGATGTGAATATCATTATGACAGTAAATCCCAACACAAAGAAGATTTTACTGACTACAACACCCCGTGATTATTATGTGACTATTCCAAATGTTTCCGGCGAACAGCGAGATAAATTGACCCATGCGGGAATTTACGGCGTAGATGTATCTATGGCAACACTGGAAAATGTCTATGGTATTGACCTTACTTATTATGCGAGAGTAAACTTTACTTCACTGATCACGATCGTAGATGCGCTGGGCGGCGTGGATGTCAATTCAGAATATGATTTTGAGGCCGGCGGATATCAGTTCCACAAAGGAATCAATACGCTGAACGGAGAGCAGGCGCTTGCATTCTCAAGAGAACGTTACAGCTTCCAGGCCGGCGATAATCAGAGAGGAAAGAACCAGGAGGCGGTTCTGACCGGAATCCTGCAGAAAGCCATGTCACCGGCAATTCTGACAAATGCAAATCAGATCATTGCAAGTGTCAGCGACAGTGTAGAGACAAATATGACGCAGCAGGATATGGCGAAATTTATTAATATGCAGCTTTCCGACGGAGCAAGCTGGACCATTGAATCCGTAGCGGCAACAGGAACCGGAGACACTCAGGCATGTTATTCATCAGGAAGCCAGCCATTATATGTAATGTGGCCGGATGATGCAGTTGTTTCTTCTATTAAAGAAAAGATGAATCAGGTATTAAGCGGACAATAAAGTACACCTAAAGAGTGTCAAAAAGAACCGTATAATGGCTGATTGTGACGAACAAGTTGTTTTTTGGAAATATCTTGGTAGAATAGATTCCAGAGAAAAACAAAGGGGATGAGAAAAAATGCTGGCGACAGTAGATCCGACAATGGCGGTAATAGCGGCTGTAATAGCAGGAATAGCGGGAATTGTTTTATTTCTGAAAAGGAATATATTTGAAGCTGACTGAAAAGCCGGTTAAAAGAAGTGTCTCAGAAAAGAAAGGCGGCCATAAGTGACCAACATGATTTTTTGAGACTCTTTCTTCGCTCAAAGCATAAAATCAGAGGGAAAAGAAAATGGGAGAACAAAAGAAACGAAAACTGGATCATGTATGGGTGAAAAGGGCAATTGCGCTGGCCTTTATTGATGCGCTGTCTGTTTTGGCAGCCTATTTGGCAGCTTTGTTTCTGCGATTTGACTTTATTTTTTCGGCGATTCCCAGGGAATATCTTGACGGATATGTGTGGTCCATGCCCTACTGGGTCATTATAACAATTGTAGTATTTTACGGCTTTCGTCTGTATCACAGTATCTGGCGGTTTGCAGGAATGGCAGAATTTAAAGCCATGGTACAGGCCTATATGGTACTTCTTGTACTGTATATCGCCGGAATGCTGTTTATGAAGCTGCATATGCCGAAGTCCTACTATTTTATGGGATATATGATCAGTATCATGCTGACAGCAGGTTCCAGATTTGCCTACCGGCTGCTTCGCTCTTACTTTAACAGAGAACGTCAGAATGAAGGAGAGCCGGCAGACCGTGTAATGGTGATCGGGGGAGGTCAGGCAGGACAGACCCTAATCAAGGAAATGATGACCAGCAATCATCTGAATACCAAGGTGTGCTGTATTATCGATGATAACCCCAACAAAAAAGGAAGGGTTCTGGAAGGCGTACCCATTGTAGGAAACCGATATGATATTGTAGATAAAGTAAAAGAATACAAAATTACACGTATCATTTATGCGATTCCGGCAACGACCGGGGCAAACCGGAAAGCAATCCTGAATCTCTGCAAAGATACAGGATGTAAAATGCAGACCATTCCGGGTGTGTACCAGCTTCTGAATGAAGAAGTCAGTGTCACAAAACTGCGCGATGTGGAAATTACAGACCTTCTGGGACGTGCGCAGGTAAAGGTCAATAATGATGAAATCCTCCACGTCCTGAAGAACCAGGTAGTCATGGTAACAGGAGGAGGAGGTTCCATTGGAAGCGAGCTTTGCCGTCAGATCGCGAAAGCAGAGCCAAGGACACTTATCATTTTCGATATTTACGAAAATAACGCTTATGATATCCAGCAGGAACTGAGGAGAAAATATCCGGAGCTTCACCTGGAGACTCTGATCGGATCTGTAAGAAACACAAGGCGTGTCAACTCCGTGATAGAGAAATACAGACCGGCAGTTATTTTCCATGCTGCAGCCCACAAACATGTGCCGCTGATGGAGGACAGCCCTAACGAGGCGATCAAGAATAATGTGGAAGGTACATATAAAGTAGCACAGGCAGCTGCCAAATACGGCGTGAAAAAGTTTGTACTGATCTCCACAGATAAGGCAGTAAATCCTACAAACATCATGGGGGCATCCAAGCGTCTCTGTGAAATGGTGGTGCAGATGATGAACCGCCAGTCCGACACCGACTTTGTAGCCGTCCGTTTCGGAAATGTACTTGGCAGCAACGGAAGCGTGATTCCGCTGTTTAAGAAACAGATCGCCGAGGGCGGACCGGTAACTGTAACAGATAAACGGATTATCCGTTATTTTATGACGATTCCGGAAGCCGTGTCTTTAGTACTCCAGGCAGCGTATTATGCCCATGGAGGAGAGATTTTCGTTCTGGATATGGGTGAGCCGGTCAAGATTGACGATATGGCAAGAAACCTGATCCGCCTCTCCGGCTATGTTCCGGATGAGGATATCAAGATAGAATACACCGGACTTCGTCCGGGCGAGAAGCTCTATGAAGAGCTCCTTATGGATGAAGAAGGCATGACAGAAACAGAAAACGAATTGATTTTTATCGGAAAGCCTATTGAGATGGATGACGAGGATTTCAGAGAAAAACTGAAGCTTTTAGATGAGGCCAGCAGGATGGAATCCGATAAGATCAAAGAGATCGTTTCAGAGATCGTGCCGACTTACCAGTATAAGAAGAAGGAATTGACAAATTTCAGCAATTGATACATAATAATTTGAGATTATGACAAAACTTTAAAGTTCCAAATCGTCGCTTTGCCGCGTTTGGGACCGTGAAGGGTGATAAAGGTATGTTTTGCATTTTGGGCATGGCATAACCTTCCGCTTGATGTGCGGGCAGCAAAAGCTGCATCTGCACAAATGAACAATCAGGCAGAGGTTTATGCGATGGTCAAAATGGCGAAGCATACCTTTTTTTATTTCATAGGAAACTTCGTTCCCTTATGAAATAAAACGCTCCGCGGGGTGCGCACCCGCACAAAGCGGAAATTTGCCGCTAAGGCGGCCGCGCCCGGCGCGGGAGTTCCAATTGCGGAACTCTTTATTCTCCACAGGCAAAGCAGGAAGGAAAGCAATGTGGTATGTAATCCAGGTGAAAACCGGGAACGAAGAAGAAATCAGCACACAGTGCAGCCGGATCGTTGACCCGGCTGTCCTTGAAAAAAGTTTTATTCCCTACTGTGAGCAGATGAAGAAATATCATGGTGAGTGGCACAAGGAAAAGAAAGTGCTGTTTCCCGGCTATGTGTTCCTTGTTAGCGGGGATAAAGACAGACTTTTCCTGGAACTTAAAAAAGTAACAGGACTTACAAAACTGCTTGGGACAGGACAGGAGGTCGTTCCGCTGACTTTGCCGGAGATTGAATTTTTACAGCGGTTCGGCAAAGAGGATCAGATCGTGGAGATGTCCAGGGGAATCATTGAAAATGACAAAGTTATCATCACAAGCGGCCCTCTCAAAGGCAACGAAGCTCTTATTAAAAAGATCGACCGTCACAAACGCCGGGCTTATCTGGAGATTGAAATGTTTGGACGGAAGGTAGAGACACAGGTGGGAGTGGAGATTGTAAAGAAGAGGGAATGAGAAGGATAGGACTTTGCCATACGGATAGTAATTGATACTTAATAATAGGAAGAAACAAGAAAGAATTTCAGGTCTTTGGATCGTCGCTTTGCCGCGGCCAGGGGGCTGGAAGGATATAGAGGATGTGCGATTTTGGCATGGCGAAGGCTGTGCCGGAAGGCATGTCCTTTTTTTGTGGGGGAATAGTAGAAAGATGGAGTGGGAATAAGCAATGGAAAAAAGAAATATTTTATTTAGTCCTCCCGATATTACGGAATTGGAAATAGAAGAAGTGGCTAATGCAATGCAATCTGGTTGGATTACTACTGGACCAAGAACAAAGATATTGGAAAATCGAATAGCAGATTTTATTGGAGTAAATAAAACGGTATGTCTTAATTCAGCTACGGCTTCGGAAGAACTAAATTTAAGAATTTTAGGAATCGGAGAAGGAGACGAGGTTATTGTCCCTGCCTATACATATACAAGTTCAGCCGCCGCTGCAATTCATGTGGGAGCTAAAGTAGTTTTTATAGATTCTCAACCAGGATCTGTAGAAATGGACTATGATGCAATGGAAGCTGCTATCAATAAAAAAACAAAAGCTATCATTCCTGTAGATATTGGAGGAGTGGTATGTGATTATCAAAGAATTTTTGAAGCAGTAGAAAATAAAAAATCTCTTTTTAAGCCTTCGGGTAATACAGAACTTGGACAACGCATTCAAACAGCGCTTGGAAGAATAGCAGTGGTAGCTGACTGCGCTCATGCCTTGGGGGCAAAACGGTATGGAAAAAAAGCAGGAGCAATTGCAGATATGTCCAGTTTTAGTTTTCATGCAGTGAAGAATTTTACTACGGCAGAAGGCGGAGCAAGCAGTTGGAAAACAATACCCGGCATTGATGATGATGAAATTTATAAATGGTTTCAGCTTTATTCTTTGCATGGACAGAGTAAAGATGCATTAGCAAAAACGCAACTAGGAGCATGGGAATACGATATTGTGGCACCGCTCTATAAGTGCAATATGACAGATATCATGGCGGCTATTGGTTTAAAACAATTGGATCGGTATCCAGCGTTGCTAGAGAGAAGAAGAGAGATAATAGAAAAATATAATGTAGCTATGGACCAAATGGGAGTAGAGTATTTAAAGCATTATGATGAAGATGCGGAAAGTAGTGGTCACTTGTATCTCATTCGTGTTCCAGGGATTACAGAAAAAAAGCGTAATGAAATTATTAGAGAAATGGCAGTACAGGGAGTAGCAACTAATGTTCATTATAAGCCCTTGCCAATGATGACAGCTTATAAAGCGTTGGGGTGGGATATAAAAGACTTTCCTAATGCTTATGACTATTATCATAATCTGATTACGTTACCTCTTCATACGAAACTGACTGATGAGGATGTAGATTATGTAATAGACAAACTGACAAAGATATTGAAAACAATTTAAATCATATGAGGGGAAAATAAATGTTTTTGAGAAAGTGGAATGAACTTCCGGAAGACATGAAAACACCAGAAGTAAAAAAATATTATGATATTTTAGCAAAACATAGAATAAGCCTTTTTCTAAAAAGAATTTTTGATATTATACTATCTTTCATTATGCTACTTATTTTAGCATTTCCAATGGCATTAATTTCACTTTTAATTGTTTTTGACTCTCCGGGAGGAGTGTTTTATAGGCAAGTGCGTATCACGGCATATGGAGAAAAATTTCGTATCCATAAATTCCGCACAATGATAAAAGATGCAGACAAAGTAGGGAGCTTAGTAACTGTTGTGGAAGATAAAAGAATTACTAAAATTGGCAAGTTTTTGCGTAAATACAGATTAGATGAAATGCCACAGTTGTTTGATGTTTTATTTGGAAA
Source organism: Claveliimonas bilis (assembly GCF_030296775.1). Classification (NCBI taxonomy): domain Bacteria; kingdom Bacillati; phylum Bacillota; class Clostridia; order Lachnospirales; family Lachnospiraceae; genus Claveliimonas; species Claveliimonas bilis. The sequence continues at coordinate 512,051 of NZ_AP027742.1, forward strand.
GATGTCTTTTGTGGGAACCAGACCAGAAGTTCCAAAGTATGTAAAAAAGTATACAAATGAAATGAAGGCAACGTTACTCCTTCCAGCAGGAATCACATCTGAAGCCAGTATTCGATATAAAGATGAAGCGAAATTACTAGATGAAACTGATGATATAGATGGTGTATATGTAGAGAAAGTTTTAAAAGAAAAAATGAGATATAATCTTAAAGCGGTTGAAAGGTTTAGCCTTGCTAAAGATATGATGACGATGATACGAACTGTATTTGTGGTGTTGGGAAGGAAATATAAATAAAATGGTAAAGAATACGGGAGGAAAAAGAAAATGATTGATGGATTAGTTTCAATTATTATGCCTTCTTGGAATACTGGGAGATTTATTGGTGAATCCATTCAGTCTGTAATTAATCAGAGTTATAAGCAGTGGGAACTCCTGATTATAGATGATGGTTCTACCGATGATACTGATAAAGTAGTTGCTTTATTTGAAGATAAAAGGATTAAATATTTCAAAAATATAGAGAATTGTGGAGCGGCATTATCTAGAAATAGGGCATTGCGTGAAGCACAGGGAGAGTGGATTGCATTTTTAGATTCAGATGATTTATGGGATCCTGAAAAATTGGAACATCAGATTAAATTTATGAAAAAGAATAATTTTATTTTTTCTTATCATGACTATGTAAAAATTGATGAAGAATCCAATCCTTTAAATATTTATGTTACAGGCCCAGATGTTGTTACTAAGAAAAGGATGTATGACTATGGGTATCCAGGCTGTTTAACCTTTATGTATAGTTCAAAAGTTATGGGAGTTATTCAAATTAAGGATATCAAGAAGAATAATGATTATGCAATCTTATTAAAACTTTGTAAAAAAGCAAATTGCTATTTACTAAAAGAAAACCTTGCACAGTACAGAATTAGAAAGCAGTCTATATCTCATGATAAATTGGGTAAAAAATTGAAAAGTCATTATGATTTATTTCATTATTGTGATGAGAGAAAAGCCATAGTTGCACTTTGGTATGCCTGCTGGAATATGTTTTATGGCGTGCTGAAGAAGAAAAAGTATGAAAAGAAAATAATTTAGAAAGAGAACAGAAAATGAAAGTACTATTGATCAATCCTTGGGGAATACGCAATGACCAATATTATACATCAGGTTTTATAAGTTCTATGAATAGGTTAATTAATTTGGATTATGTATCTAATTATTATTATAAGGGCGTTAATCCAAATGGAAAATTATTTCGCATATTTTTTAAAAACACAGAAAATATGTCTGAATCTGTTAGAAGAACCATACTTCGAGGAATTGAATATATTGTTGCATGGAACAAAATCATAAAGATTATAAATGCCAACGAATATGATATTATTCATATTCATTGGTTGTTATTCTATAAAGCGGATATTGTTTTTTTGGAAAAATTGAGAAAAATAATGGGGACAAAAAAAATAATTTTAACAGCTCATAATGTGATTCCGCATATAAATGGAGAAAGGAAAATAGAAATTTTGAAAAAAGTATATAGTTATTTTGATTATATACTTGTACATGGAGAGGCGATAAGAGATGAATTTGTTGAAATTTTTCCGGAATTTAGAAATAAAATTAAAGTTCAATATCATGGGGTATATTTAGGACAAGGAACCTCAATTAGATTATCAATATACAATGATAAAAAGAGTGAAATAGATAGGTTAAGAATGAAATATAATAAAATTTTTATTATGTACGGATATCATTATTTTAACAAAGGAACAGATAGATTGATAAGAATATGGAAAGAAAATTACTTGGATAAAGATGCGCTTTTATTAGTGGTAGGAAAGAAAGATTCTGTATATTTAGAGTTGGAGGAAATAGTGCAACAAATAAAAAGTACGGATAATATTATATATATACAAGGTTATTTAGAGGAAGATATATTAAATTATTATATTAACATTTCAGATTGTGTAATTGTACCATATAGGCATGCCTCTATGAGTGGGGTGGTTTTTACAGCAGCGACATTCAAAAAGATGGTAATTTGTACAAAAGCAGGCGCTATTTCAGAATATATAGAAGATCAAAAGGATGGATTAGTATGTGGGATAGAAAACGAGGAACTAAATATGGCTATAGGTAAAGCTATGGAAATGTCGAATGTAGAAATGAAAATGATGGGGGAAAATTTATTTAAAAATATTTATTCTAAATTCTCCTGGCAAGTGATATCAAATAATGTTGTAAAAAATATATATTGTTAACGAAAAAGTAGTGGATTGGAGGAACTATGATTTTTTATAACATAGTATTTGGGATATTAGCCTTTTTATCTTTTGTAGAGTTATTTAGTTATATCTCAGGAAGAAGTAAAAAGATTATAATAAAAATTACAGTAGTTATATTAATTATTTTTTCAGGCTTTTATTCTGGACCTATGGGGGATTATACAACATATAAAGCCTATTTTGAGAATATCACTAATTCCCATTTGACTAATTTTCAGGATAATAGATTTGAATACTTATATGAGCTTATAAATGTAATTATACATTGGTTTACTACTAAATACTATATTTTAAGGCTTGTAATGGCCTTAATTGTGATGGGTCTTTGGTACAAAATTTATACATATTGGCAAGACGAAAACAATAAAAGATATGCACTTACTACTCTATTTATATTATGGTCACTGAATTTTGGAAACATATTTATTATTAGAAGTACAGTAGCGGTTTCTATATGTGTATATAGTATTAGATATATAGAGGGAAAAAATCTAAAAAAATTTCTCTTATCGGTGATTATCGCGATGGGATTTCATACTATGAGTATAATATGGGCGGGAGCATATTTTATATTTAGAAAATCTGCATGGAAAAAATTTTATTATATAATATTGGGACTAGTAGTATTATTCTCTAATTATATGGCAAAGTTTGTTCTTGAAATTGCCTCATATTTAGGGGAGAGAATTTATAATAGTATTTACAGTTATATTATGTATGGAGCTAATCAAACTTTTTCTGTGACATATGACAATAGGTTTACTACATTTAAGGCACTCTTAAATATAGTGTTCTTATTAATTCTTTTTATATATGTAGTACGAAGAAAAGAAAAAATGTGTACTTTGCAAAATGAAGACAGGTATTTAAATCTTTATTTAATCGGTTCAATTGTTTATGTAATTGCGCTAAACAGTTCGAATGCTCTAACAAGAGCAGCTTTAACATATAATTCTGCACAATATTTCTTATTGCCTAGGATGTTTGATTTACCGGAAATACGGCGTAATATAACAATTAAATTTATGACGTTTATGCTGTTTGTTACCTATTTATATATGAGAATGTATATGAATATAAATTCAAATGCATACGTGCCATTTACTTTAATTTAAAATAGAAAGCGAACAATAGAAGATGAAAGTATTAGAAATAACTTTTGTGCCACCAGATAAAAAATCTGGTGGTGGGCTAGGAGTGTATCAGTCTATTAAATCTTTAGCTGGAAATTGTGAAGTGGATTATATAGGTCCTGCATATGAAATTGAATTATTTTCAGATACTATAAATAAAGTTCATATACATACGATATTAAAATCTAAAAAAGAAAGTAAGTTATTAGGTATAATTCGATTTTTTACGAAAAAAGTTAGTACTTCTTTTTATTATTCATGGATGAATTGTAAGAACCACATTAATTGGGAACAATATGATTTTGTTCATATAGAATTTAGTCGATATTCTTTTTTGATTAATGAATGTCATAAATATGGGAAAAAGTGCATGATACGAATACACAATATAGAGAAGGATTATGCATATAATATTTATCGAATGAGCAGAACCATGGCGAATAAGATGCGTTACTACTCATTTTGGATTAATGAAAAAAAGGTAATGAAAGACGGAGATATGTTTATATTTCTTACTAATGAGGATATCAAGAGAGCAATTGAATTATATAATCTGGAAACAGAAAAAATAACTAAGAATCCTGTCTGCATAGACGAAAAAGGTCAATTCCTCAAATGCAAAAAAATAAATGAAAAGAAAAATATATTAATAACAGGAAGTTTGAGTTATGCGCCCAATATAGAGGGCGTTCTTTGGTTTTTAAATAATGTTTGGGAAAAATTAAGTACTGAAGATATTATTGATAATGCATTTCTTACTATTGCAGGGGCACATCCAAATGAAAGCATAAAAGAAGCGATAAAAAAATATCCAAATGTTAGGCTAATTGATACTCCAAATGAAATGGAATCATTATTTCGAAACGCAGATATTTATATTGCAGCAGTATTCGATGGAGCTGGGATGAAAGTAAAAGTAGCAGAAGCATTTTCTTATGGCTTACCTATTATAGGAACAAAGCATGCTTTTATTGGTTATGAAGATTTGCATTTTGGAAAATATATTGCTGATTCGGAAAGTGATTTTATAAGACAAATAAAAGATATTTGTTGCAATAGGACGCTACTTGAGTCACGAGAAAAAATTTATCATTTATTTTGTATAAATATCAGTATGAGAAGCAGCATTCAAAGATATAAAGAATATATTTCTAAAATAGGAGAAAAGTAATGATAATAACAAAAACACCATTCCGAATGTCGTTTTTTGGCGGTGGAACAGATATAGAGGAGTACTTTAGGGAAAATAGCGGGGCAGTACTTTCAACAACATTTGATAAATACTGTTATGTAAATGTGCGGCATTTGCCGCGCTTTTTTGATTATAGTACAGAAATTGCATATTCAAAAATGGAGAGGGTAACAAAAGTAGATGATATTAAACACCCGGCGATAAGAGAGGCGATGAAATTGCTTGATATGCATGAGATTCGTCTTACATATGAAGCCGATCTTCCAGCGCGATCTGGTTTAGGGACCTCTTCTTCTTTTGCGGTAGGAATGCTTAATGCGTTTCACGCTTTAAAGGGAAAATATGTGGATAAAAAAAAGTTGGCCGATGAGGCTATTTATCTTGAGAGAGTATTGTGTAATGAAGCGGGGGGATGGCAGGATCAAATAGCGGCTTCTTTTGGAGGTTTAAATCGAATAAATTTTGGACCGGATGGATATGAAGTTTTGCCAGTCATCATTTCTCCCGATAGAAAAAGTCAACTAAATAATAATTTATTAATGTTTTTCACGGGATTTACAAGATTTTCATCTGATATTCAGAGAGTAAATGCAATTTCTAAGAATGAAAAGAAGGCACAATTAAAAGAAATGTATTCTTTGGTTGATGAGGCAGAAAAAGTGCTCGTGGATAAAGAAAAAAACATAGATGATTTTGGAATATTACTCAATCAAACGTGGAAATTGAAAAGACAAACAGGAGTTGCTATATCAACAAATAGTATTGATGAGTTGTATCTTAAAGGAATAGAAGCAGGTGCACTTGGTGGCAAACTGTTAGGAGCAGGCGGGGGAGGTTTTTTGATATTTTATGTATGTCCTGAAAATCAAGAGGCAGTAAAAAGAGCTATGAAAGAATTGCTATATATTCCCTTCAGATTTGAAAACGGAGGTACGAGAGTAATACATTATACTCCGGAGCTCTATGAACCTAGAAAGGAAAGTAAGTGACAATGGGATTATTAGATAAAAAGATAGAAAAGCATGTAGAGTTATTAATGGAGAGATATCCAAAGTTAATGAGTGTTAGAGAAGATATTATTAATGGATATATTGTTTTAGAAAATTGTTACAGGACTGGAGGGAAACTTTTGATAGCCGGAAATGGTGGATCTGCAAGTGATTCGGAACATATTGCTGGTGAATTAATGAAATGTTTTAAAATACCGCGCCCGGTTAGTAAGGAATATGCAAAGAAATTAATTTCGATTGATTCAAAAAGAGGTCCAGTGTTAGCACAGAATTTGGAACAAACACTTATGGCAATTCCGTTAGTAGCGCATGAAGCATTGACAACGGCATATATCAATGATGTAGATGGGGTGGGGGTATTTGCACAACAGTTGTTCGGTTTTGGAAAAAAAGGAGATGTTTTTCTTGGAATTTCAACATCAGGAAATAGTAAAAATATTATGAATGCAACTGTAGTTGCCAGGGCTTCAGGGATGAAAATTCTTAGTTTGACTGGAGCAGAGGGTGGGGAATTGGCATTAGTATCAGATGTTGCAGTTAAGGTGCCTGAAAATGAAACATACATGATACAGGAGTTACATCTTCCTGTATATCATTGTTGGTGTTTAATGTTGGAAGATAAATTTTTTGGAAAATAAAGTTGTGAGTAGTATGAAAATGATACCCATAGTTATTGTAGACTATAATACTGTAGAAAGAACAGAAAAATACATAGATGATGCTGAAAAGAACATTTTTCCGTTAAAAAAAACATATATAGTTGTAGAAACTGGGATGGACAATGAGTTATGTAGATTTGAAAAAATGTATTATAAGCTAGGTGAAATAAAAAATATAGATTACAGAATTAAATTTATAAAGAAATATAGAACAGAAAAAGAAAACGCAATTTATTTTATTGGTTTGAAAGAGAATTACGGTTTTGCCATAGCAAATAATATAGGAGCCTGTTTTGCTAAAAAAGTTTTAAAGGAGAAGATGGATATATTATTGTTTAGTAATAGCGATATCTGTTTTATAGAACCTATTGATTTAACATATTATAGTAAACTATTTGTTGATAATGATTCCGTTGCTGTAATAGGTCCACGAGTAATAGGAATAGACGGAAAGGAGCAGTCGCCATATAGATATATTGGATTGATAAAAAGATGGATGTTGCATTTTTGTATATGGCCTTTAGACTCAGTTTTACATTTTTTGTTTACATCTTCAGATAAAATAAGAGTAGATAATACTGCTGCTGTTTATAGAGTAATTGGTGCATTTATGCTAATACGGAGTGAGTATTTTTTTGAAGTTAACATGTTTGATGAAAATACTTTTTTATATTGTGAAGAAAATATTTTGTCGGAAAGATTTATGTCGAAAGGATATATAACGTTATATGACCCAACATTTGTAATAATACATGAGGAGGGTAATGCAACAAAGCAAATCTATAATAATGATAAAAGAAGTGCCCAGCAATTAAAATCTGAATTATATTATTATAGAAAATATAAACGATATAATAAGTCCTTAATAAAGCTAACAGAGCAAATGAGTTATATGTATTTTTGGAAAAGAAAAATGTTATTCAGGTTATTAAGAAAGGAATAGTAATAATATGAATTATATAATTTCAGGCGGGTGGGGATATGGAAATTGGGGAGATGAAGCCATACTATATTGTAGCATAAAAATGATAGAATTGTACAAAGGTACTGGAGAGTTAACTATTCTTTCATATAATAGTAGTAATATAGACAGGTATAGAGAAAAATATCAATGTAACTTATCATTGCATAGGCTTGTGAAGGATGGGATGGTAAGTTATAAAAATATGTTGGAATGGGCCAAAGGAAAGGATGTATGTCTATCGTCAAATGAAAAAAAATATGTAAATATGTTTTCTGAAAACGATATATTTATTATGTGTGGGGGTGGATATTTTAATGAAGAGTGGGAAGAATCATTTAGAATTAGAGTTTTAGAAATACTTTTAGCTAAAAGAAAAAAGAGTAAAATTTATATACATGGACAAACAATTGGGCCAATTGGAAAAGAAAAAAATAAAAAAATATTATATTATGCCTTAAATATGGTAAATAAAATTTATGTAAGAGATAAAGGAAGTTACAACTTAATGAAGAGCATTAAGTTGCATGAAAAAACAGAGATTATACCCGATGTAGTTAATTGTGTCCCGGATTTTCACAGTGTTTTTCATACAACTGAAGAATATGTAGTGGTAATGTTTTGCTCATATAGATATCATAGGTCGGAGAAATATAAATATCGGGGTAAGACTTTGCTTTGGCTAGGACAAAAATTTAAAACGATCTTGGGATTACGAAAAAAGTATAATAAAAAAATTAAAACAGTTCTTCGCTCATTAATAGAAGAAGGACAAAATATAAAATATATTGTCAGTACAGAGTGGGATTATCAATATGCATGTGAAATTGCTGCAAAATTAGGGGATAATATTGAAATAGTGAAAAGTAGTTCTGTATTTGAATACCTAAATCTTCTATCGGGGGCACAAATTATCATCAGTACAAATATGCATCCAATAGTTATAGGACATGCATATAATGTTCCTGTAGTTGCTATTTCATACGGATTTAAAACGGATAACTATATGGAGGAAATAGGACTTTCCGAGGCATTATTTAATATAGATTACTTTGATGAAAAGAAAGTTATAGAATGTATAAAGAATAAGAAATTTCTATATGGAAAAAAAGTTGATAAAAATTTAGTATATACATCTGTTGAAAAGATGTTTATAAAGGAAATGTAATGGGGAAAAGTATAAGAAGTACAGGTTTAGTAAAAAATACAGTAATACTAGGAATTGGTTCAATAGGTACAAAGTTTATTAGTGTAATCATGCTTCCGTTTTATACATCATGGTTATCGGTTAATGATTATGGATCTATAGATGTATTTAACGCTTTAGTTGCAGCATTAGTTCCTGTTTTAAGTTTGCAAATTGAACAAGCTGTTTTTAGATTTTTGATAGATGCAAAAGAAAAAAAAAGAAAAAGCACCATATTGAAAACAGGCATTTTGACAATAGTATTTATTTTGAGCATAATCAATATATTAGCGATAATGTTATTTCCTTTTATCGATTATAAATTGAAATACTATTTTTTATTTGCTATAGATTTTAATGTACTAATTACAGTGTTGTTACAAATTATTCGAGGTCTTGGGAAAAACTATGCATATACAGTGAATAGTATTTTGGTGTGTTTTATTAATCTATTGTTTAGCATAATATATGTAAGATATGAGAATATAGGGGTAATTGGTATATTACGCGCCAATATTATTGCAAATATAGTAGGAATAGTGTATCTACTAGTTGTTATTTGGAAAGAAAGGATTTGGAAAAGTGGTTCGTTTGAAAAAACACTTTTAAAAACATTTGTGGGATATTCTATTCCTATGATTTTAAATAATGTTTCGTGGTGGATCTTAAATTTATCAGATAAGTTGATAGTAAATCAATTTTTAAATACCACTTATAATGGTATATATGCCGCTGCCGGGAAACTATCATATATTATTATTTCTCTATATTCTGTTTTTTCATTAGCATGGCAGGAATCAGCTTCAAGAGCTTATGCAAGTGTTGAATATGAAGAGTATTGCAATAAAATTCATAAAATTATATTAGATATTTGTATACATATGGTTGCAATTACTCTTGTAATTTCTCCTATAATATTTGACATTTTAATTAATGAAAAATTTTCGCAAGCTTACATACATAATTTAATTCTTATAGTAGCAACTTTTTTTTGGTGTATGTCATCTTTTTATGGTGGAATTTTTGTGGGGGTAAAGAATACCGATAATCTAGGAATAACGTCAATGATAGCTGCTATAACAAACATAGGAATTAACATAGTACTTATTAATATTATAGGGTTGTATGCTGCAAGTATATCAACATTGATATCTTATTTTGTTTTGTTCTTAATACGTTATTTCAAACTGCAAAAATGTATTTCAATTAGAATTGACATGTATCATATCTTTTCGATGATACTAGCATTTGGAATAGGATTTTATATTTCTATAGTGGATAATAAAATTATTAGCTTAATTATAGGAACATTATACGCTATGGCGTATACGATATGTTCTATTAAAGAAATAAAATTATTATTAAAAATGTAAAAACATTGAAAACATATGAAAGACTAACTATTAAAAGTCAAGTTTAAAATGAAAATTTTTGAATGAATTGCAGAAATGCATTTTAGATAAAGATGTACCTAAAAAACTGCATGACAAGCAGAGTGTTATTTCAAAAGGGGATATTTACAGAATAAGTTAAGCTGTTGGTACGTATGATTGCTTTGATTTTCCATTGCGAATATTAACCATACAAGTTTCTTTGCGGTATGAGACAATGCAACGTTATAGTGCTTGCCTCCAGAGAGTTTCTTGCGGCTTTGCGAAAGATGACAGCAGTATCTTTTCCATATCTGCCTTTGGAATTTTCGGAGAGCAGATTAGAAAGCCTTGTGAGGTGTGCTGATGCGATAACATTAGCACGCGGAAATTCAGAAAGCATAAATGGAAACCATATGAAGCGTAGAAAGGAATTTTCCAGCTCTGGGAAAAGAATACACACAAGTCTAGAAACAGAAATTTTCAGCTTTGCCCGTTCTTTGACTTTATCAAAACGGTAACGGGTTAGTGACTTTAATTCCTCATTGTGGTAAGACGTGTTTAAGTTTATGTCAGATATCATCATAGTGGCGATAGTACGGGACTCCACCTTATCCGTTTTAGTCTTTCTAAGGCTAAGACTTTTTCTATAAAGGTTTGTGTGGAGCGGATTGATGATAAAGGTGCGGCAGCCTTTATGAAGAAGAAGTCCCAGAAGATTGTAACTGTAGTGTCCGGTGGCTTCCAGTCCTAATTTTACTTTATTTAAATCATTTGATATGGATATGATTCTTTGAAATAAGGTTTCAAAATGCAAACAGCCACTTTCTGCGGACAGCAGGGCCGCATTTCCCGGACAGTCAGGGCCATATTAAACGGACAGCCTGGGTTATCAGCAGGGCAGAGGGTACTCCGCCCCACTGATCAGTATTGATCGGTGTTCCAGAAGAAAGCTATGCTTTCTCAATAAGTACAGTAAATCCTGTCGTTAGTCTGCGTCTGATCCCGTCAAGCTTACCGTAGCATTCCTTTTCGTCACTCAGCTGATTTCCCCACTCATCTGGAGAATACTGACAGCTGAAGAGTGTGGAGGTGCCAAGGTCATCCCGAAGTTTTATGAGATGATACAGAATCTTGATCCCTTCTTCTGAATACCTGCTTATGGCAAAATCATCAATGAACAGCAGCTGGATCCGTGCATAGTATCTGATCCTCTTACGATACTTGTTTAGGTCTTCCTGGCGGTTGAGGACGATCAGTTCGTCCAGCAGGTCACTATAGTCTACGAACTTACAACGGTAATTACGTCTGCATGCTTCCACACAACAGGCAGACAGGAAATAAGACTTGCCGGCACCGGTGACTCCATAGATCCCGACGTTCTGCCGGTTCTCAGCGAAATGAAATTTCAGGATCTGTTCAACGGTGGCATCATTGTAGATGCGTCCGTTGCCGGTTTTCAGATTCTCGGCCAAAGCACCTTTATTGATCAGGCTGCTGAGCCGCAGATTTGTTTCAAACCTGTTGTTGAGTGTTTCTATGTACTGAGGTTCCAGAACCTCACGGATAAACTGCAAAGCGGTATAGCTGCCGAATTCAGGGCTTTTAGACAGTTCTGCGAAACGCTGGGCGGCTACCGGCAGGGATAGTGTGTCCAACATCTCATAGATATCAGTAGTCTTATTCTTCATTGCCTGCCTCCGTTTCCTGACGCTTCAGCAGGTTCTTAAGGGAATACTTGCTGTCATCATCTTTGTAGGCGCCGGATACGGCTGTTGCAGCATCTTCGTTGGGACTGCTCTGTGGCATTGTACTTTGCAGCGGCTCTTTATGGTAAGTTGAGATTGTGTTACAGATATAGGAATAGTTGCATCTCCCAGCTAAAACGGCGTCTTTACAGCAGCGTTCCAGGGCTTCCGGCGAGTACTTCTCCGCATACCGCAGAATACCAAAGCAGCTTCGGAATGACTGCACCGGATAAGCGTATTTTCGAATGACTGCATCGATCAAAGCACGGGTGCTGGGTCCGATAGCAGATGCTTTCTGTTGAAAATAAGGCACCGTCCAATAGCCATAGTCTTTGTATCCGGCAGGCATATCCGAGGGGATGATCACCCAGTCTTTCGGTGTGTAGCTCCGCTTATGCGTCCGGATGAAGTCGCCGTGTTTGTTATAGACATAGATTTCTTTTTCCCCTGCCCGGATCTCAAGTTCCTGTCGCAGATATTTCCGGGGCATGCTATAATGGACTTTGTCGAAGGTGAAGGAGAAATCTTGTGCTACTTTAACAGTCTTTCGTTCAAGATATTCAAAACGGCTGGGCGGAAGAGGCAGGAGAGTCTCCTTCTCTTCTGTTGTAAAGAGATCATACCGGGAATAGGTGAGCCCCTCAAAAGGCTTCCGGTTCTCGGCATCCACCTTTTCCATCAGGACACGGTTTAAATCATCCAGCGAATAAAAGACCATGTCTTCCATATCCATGAGGATGTGCATGGTAATGATCTTTACGTGGCCTTCCACAACTGGTTTCCAGCGGGGGGATTTCACTTTGGCAGGGGTTAAAACCGTATTGTTATGTTCTGCCCATGCCTGGAAATCTTTATTCAAGACAGGGCTGATCCAGTCTTTGTTCCGGGCAACTGCTACTTTGCAATTATCCGGGGTGATTGTCGGCGTCACGCCGCCAAAATAGGACAGAGCATTATTGTTGACCCGGATCCAGTTCCGGATATCGCATTCGGTCATTCCCTCAGCGTAAAAATAATCACTGTAGGTGAGGGCAGCGATAAAGATCGTGACCTTTGTGGTCTCATCCGGGTTCTGGTGATTATGCAGATAGAGCTGCTTCCCCGCATAGTCCAGTTCAAGATTGACACCGGGATAACGCTGGATGTGGAAGGTCAGCTGTTTGGAATCAGCCCATTCGCTGTAACGCCTGCAGTACTGGCGATAGCTCATTGGCTTCTTTCCATCTACGACACCTATGGCATTGTATTTCTGCCACAGATGCTTCAGGGTCTCTCCTTTGCGGGCCAGAGCCTTGTAGACAGCTTCCTTGTTAAAATCCCGGTAGAGGAGCTGATCCGCCGATACACCAGGCTTTTTATAAAGCATGTTTCCGATGTATTCATTCGTGACATCTGCCGGTAAAGGGTATGAAAGCTCCGGATTCTCCCTGAAGCGTTTCAGGAACTCGTTGACAGTTGTTTTGCTGCAGTCGCCGCAGCTTTCGGCAATCTCACGGCAGCTAAGATGGTTCACAAAGTGAAGCCGTAGTACTTTTTTGTAATCCATAGTAGGACCTCCAGATATAATATTTCTCCATTTTAAGGAGATGCGCTTATTATATCTGAAGATCTATTGTCCGGTTAATGTGTCCCTACTTGTCCGCTAATTATGTCTCAGACTGTCCGCCGAATATGGCACAGGTGTCCGTTTAGGCTGGCAATCTGCACAAAATCGTCACGATTGTTAGGGATAATGAAAGGTTTAAATAGTACCTCACCATCTGAGTTTGTAATAAAGCAGTCATGCTTATCTTTTGCGACGTCAATTCCAACGTAAATTTTAAAGAATCTCTTTTGAATAAATTTGATACTGTTTAGAACCACAGGTACTCCTCGCGATTGTGACCTCGTTCTAAATAAACCCTCATGCGGTATCTAACTGATTAACAACTATACAAAGAGACTGTGGATGGAGCCTTTCGTAAACTATCAAGTAGTAGGAGAAATGAACCAATACACAGTATCTTAAAATAGCATAGTCTAACCTGTAGAAAAGGTAAAGAATGACTATGACAATACTAATAGTAGGATAAAAACAAGAGATGGAGAGGAACATGAAATGAAAGTGATAATTATGGCAGGTGGACAAGGAACAAGGATTAGATCTGTTGTGTCTGGGATACCTAAACCTATGATACCAATAAACGGAATACCTATTCTTGAACATGAAATTATTTCTTTGAGAAATCAGGGCTTTAAAGATTTAATTATTACAGTGTCGTATTTAGGCGATGCTATTATGAACTATTTTGGAAATGGAGAAAAATGGGGAGTAAGAATTGAGTATTATAATGAAAAAAAGCCGTTAGGCAATGCGGGAGCATTATTTAAGATAAAAGATAAACTTAACACAGATTTTTTGCTTTTAAATGGAGATTGTTTATTTGATATAGATTTTAATAGATTTATAAAATTCCATAAATCTCATAAAAGTTTGGCTACGATATTTACACATCCTAATGACCATCCTTATGATAGCGGTCTAATAATTGCTAATACAGATGGAAGCGTTAGAAACTGGCTAGGTGAAGAAGAGACAAGACCAGAATTTTATCATAATAGAGTAAATGCAGGACTTCATATAATATCTCCTAGAGTTTTAGATATAATAGATGGAAGTGAGGTGGGAAGAGTAAATGAAAATGGGGAAATAGTTAAAATTGATCTTGATAGACAAATACTTAAGCCATTAGTTAGAACTGGGAAGATATTTTGCTATGATTCTCCAGAGTATGTGAAAGATATGGGGACACCTCAACGTTTAAATCAAGTTAGGAAAGATTTTGAATCAGGGAAAGTAAAAGAGAAAAATTTGTTAAATAGACAAAGAGCCGTGTTCTTGGATAGAGATGGGACTATTAATGTATATAAAGGATTTTTGCGCGATGCTAATGAGTTTGAATTAATTGATGGTGTTGCGGAGGCTATTAGAGAGATTAATTTATCTGGTTACCTTTGTGTTGTTATTACGAATCAGCCAGTAATTGCAAGAGGAGAAGTGACTTGGAATGAATTAGAAGAAATCCATAAGAAGATGGAGACGCTACTTGGGAGAAAAGGTGCTTATCTTGATGGTATTTACTTTTGTCCGCACCATCCGCATAGCGGATTCAAGGGAGAAATTGAAGCGTTGAAATTTGATTGTGATTGTAGAAAGCCTAAACCAGGATTATTGTTAAAGGCATCAGAAGATATTAATATAGATTTGACAAAGAGCTGGATGATAGGTGATAGTGGAAATGATGTTAAAGCAGGAAAAGCGGCTGGATGTAAAACTGTACTGGTTAAGAAAGATTCATCTAAAAATAGTCTGGAAGATTATGGACAAGACCATACCTTTGAATCTTTAAATCAATTTGTGGATTGGTTCTTGAGCTTAGAGGATTATTAATTGCCTTAGAATTATTAAAATGACGTATGAAGAACAATACGGCGAGAAAGTATTTATACTATATATTAGACATATAAAGATGCAGAGTTTGCAATTATTGCTGCACCTACCAATTATGACAGTAAAAAGAACTATTTCGATACCAGTGCAGTGGAATCAGTGATTGAATTGGTGATGAAGGTCAATCCAGAGGCGATTATGGTTATTAAATCCACAATTCCTGTAGGATATACCAGGTCCGTGAGGGAGAAATTTGGAAGCAGCAATATTATTTTCAGCCCGGAGTTTTTAAGAGAATCAAAGGCTTTATATGATAATCTTTATCCCAGTCGTATTATCGTAAGTTGTGATGAGAAAACGGAGGCTGCTGCCCATACTTTTGCAGGAAGGAGCCTTAAAAGAGAATATTGATACTTTGTTTATGGGATTTACCGAAGCAGAGGCTGTAAAGTTATTTGCAAATACATACCTGGCACTTCGAGTATCCTATTTTAATGAACTGGATACTTATGCAGAAGTGAAAGGGTTAAACACTCAGGATATCATCAAAGGAGTATGTCTTGATCCTAGGATTGGAGATCAATGTAATAATCCATCATTTGGATACGGTGGATATTGTCTGCCTAAAGACACTAAACAGTTACTTGCAAATTATCAGGACGTACCGGAAAATCTGATTGAGGCAATTGTGGAGAGTAACCGCACAAGAAAGGATTTTATTGCAGACCGTGTCCTGGAGTTGGCAGGAGCCTATGGAAATTCAGAGAGTTACTCGGCTGATAAAGAACATGAGGTAGTAGTAGGTGTCTATCGTCTGACAATGAAATCTAATTCCGATAATTTCCGTCAGAGCAGCATACAGGGAGGTTCTTCTAAATAACCTGGTGACAAAGAGGCGCGAAGCCTTGTAAATACTGAAAGAGTGAGGATTTTAAGATGGATAGTTCCTAAAAATAGGTATAGCAAACAGACCTGACAGGAGATACTTTCAAAAATCAGGCAAAAACAGGACTATTAATAATTGCATAAATAATCAATGACGATCAAGAGAGGCTTTTAACAGGCCTTTTTTCGTGGATTTTTTTATGTATCACCTCCAGAGTTAAGACTACAGTGATTCAGATCAGAGCAGGCCATGCTCTTTCAGGATACGTTCGTAGTCTGCAAATGTCAACCACTTTTTTACATTGTTAGGTAAGATGTTTTTTACACCGTATGGTAAGGAGTTTTTTACATCCCTTAGTAAGCAGATTTTTACATCGTAAGGTAAGCACTTTTTTACTTTACCCGGTAAGCAGTTTTTTACATCCCTGTTTCTCCCTGTGGGTAAAGGTCAGGGTGCTTCAGCCGGTACGATTCCCCGCGGAAAGAGTAACACTTGGCATGGTGCAGGATCCGATCCAGCATTGCAGTGGTAAGTACCGGATCCCCCATCATCTCAGCCCAGTCAACGATCTCTTTGTTGGTGGTAAAGATGATAGAACTGGTTTCATAGGTATCACTGATAAATGTGAAAAATCTGTTTGCCTGTCCGCGGCTGATCGGTGTGTAGCCGATCTCATCAATTATGACAAGCTGTGCTTTCTTGATATTTTTGAGCCGGAATCCGGCTGCACGCTCTGTCTCTGCGGTATCAAGGATCTTGATCAGACTGGTCATCTTCTCAAAACATACAGTATAGCCGCTGTTGACAGCCTGCAGACCAAGGCCACAGGCAACCATGGTCTTGCCGAGGCCCGGAGGCCCCGCAAAGACAAGGTTTCCGCAGTTGTCCAGCCAGGACAGTTCTTTCAAAACGGAGAGCTGTGCGTGGGTGATACCTGACTCCAGCTCTTCCGGATCAAACTCTTCCAGCGGCCGGATATTTGGTGGAAAATGCGCCGCGGAATAGTTACGCTTCCGACGCCGTTCATTCCGCCCTTTGACTTCGGTCTCAAGAACGGCCAGAAGAAATTCCCTGCAGGAGGAGTCCTGCAGATCCGCAGTTTCCAGAAGATCCGGAAGCATGCGCGCCGCGTGCTTTAAGGTAAATGTTTCGAGCAACGCTGTGAGCCGCTGTACAGGGATATGGCCGGTATCCATACTTTTTAAGATTTCACGGTTCATCGAGCAGCAGCCTCCTTCCTTTCTGTGCGTTCCTGAAAGGCTTTTGCATAAACAGAAAGATCCGTGTAGCTGACACTGCCGGATGGAACCTGGGCACGGCAGTCGTCTGTGGTCAGTTCCCGGCCGGCTTTTGCAAGACTGTAAACAACTTTAAACTGTGAGAACTGATACCGGTATTTCTGGCAGCATTCCTTCATCACCTGCGCTACCAGGGATTTATCCGGATTCTCAGAATCAAGGAACTGTTCAATTGCCCGAAGCTGTTTGGAGATATGCCGTGGATTTTCCTTTTTCACACCATTGATGAAGTGCTGGAAGTCATAGCAGTTCCATTTCCCACGGAGACGCTCCATGATCTCGATCCAGTCTCCGGAGTCCTGTTTCCGGTGTTCCGGGAGCTGATTAACACTTCCCTTCCTCTCGCTGAGATTATGGGAACAGATATAGTTCAGCTGGTCATCATAAATGTGGATCTTCCCACTGACAACTTTGAACTGTACCGTTTTGAAAGCATAATCACGTGGAACCGAATACCTGCATGATTTATACAGGACGTAAGGTATTGCCGCGATTTCATAAGTGCGGAATGTATTCGGAGATGTTTCATACACGGATGGAAGAAGAGGCCGCATGGCTGACCTTTCAATGCTGTCGTAGACTGCTTTTGGGACCCGTAAGGTAGAACGGTGGATCCGCTGGTTCTTGCGTTCCAGCCATCCGGGCAGGGAACGCCATACATCATCGATACAGGTGACCTTCCGCGCACTGAAGAAGTTTTTCTTCACGAACCCGACAGAGTTTTCGATAGGTCCCTTGCTTTCCGGATCCGCTTTATTACACACCCAGAGCCGGATATCCTGTTCAGTACAGAAATCTTCAAAGGTCCTGGTCTTGATGACTTCACCATAGGTTTCACTGGCGACAAACACGGCGTCCTGGTCAATGACCAGTTCTTTAGGACGCCCTCCAAGCCTGCAGAAACTACGGTAGATCGCCTTACAGGCCTCTTCCGAGTTATACTTGTGATCCTGTGCATAGACGCATAAAAAACGGCTATAACGCAGCAAAAGGCACATGAAATGGATATGCGTTGTTTTTGAGAGAGTCTCCTCACCGAAGTCAATCAGCATCTGTTCTCCGGGCGGGGTGTCAAAAACATAATCATAGATACGGCGGTGCTCAGGCTCCCTGTTGATCTGTCCGGAATCCTCAAGATAATGGATGTAGTTCCGGAGCGTCTGTTGGTTCCCGGGAAGTTTCTCATAGTCTCCGTTTTCGATGAATTTTTCTTCCAGAACATCGTAAACTGATGACATACAGAACGTTTTTCCGCTGTTTGTTTCAAGGATCCTGATAATCGTACTGCGGAAAGGTTCCGCATCAAAGGTTTTCGGTTTTGCGAGCTTAGCGCCGGGATCATCCGGGAGCACATCCATGTCATAATACTTGCTGATTGTGGGCCGGCTGGGAGGCTTGCGTCCCTGCGCTTCATAGTATCTGATAATATCAGCTTTTGTGTAACCTTGCAGTTTTAAATCCTGTATTTCCTGCATTTTTGTTTTTGTCAGCATAAAGGTCTCCTCTCTTGTGTACTGCTTACAGTATACAAAATCGGATGAACTGCTGACTCCTCCTGTGATAAAACTCGCCGCAGAGGATGTAAAAAAGTTCTTACCGGACGGTGTAAAGAACTTCTTACCAACTCATGTAAAAAACTCCTTACCGCGTCATGTAAAAAACTCCTTACCCTGTGGCTGTAAAATCACCTTACCACGCACATCGTAGTCATCGCACAGGCCTTGGAGGTAACTGATATCTACCCGGAGATCTGTGATAAGGTCTTTCAGGTCATCATAGCGCTCTTTTAAGCGTGTGATTGGATCCGGAATCGTGACATCCAGTCTGCCGTAGGCAAAGGACTGGCAGTACATACAGACCATATCCTCCAGTATGGAGGCTGTATTGAAGTTTTCATAAGGCTCATCCTCGAAGTGGACGAGAAGCCAGTCCTCCAGTTCACGGGGAAGTTCAAGGTTATTTTTCTGTGCGCAGCGGCGCAGGAAAATTCTGTCGGGGATCATAAGCGTATCTCCTTTCCGTTCCTGGCATCCTCAAGGACGGACAGAGGGTCCTTGGAAAGCCTGAGTTTACCACAGGTAAGAAGGATCCGTTTGCGGAAGCTTTCGAAGCTGTGCAGGCCAAAGGCCACCCGCTTCAGGACTTTGACCTTGTTGTTCAGACCTTCGCTGAGGCCGTTGGATTTGCCGTACTTCCAGCTGTTCTGGATGTAGCCCCGCCAGTGGCGGATAGTGCAGGCGGCAGAGTGGATCTCCTCTACATCGGAGGCGGTATACTGTTTGATCCATTCTGTCAGCTCCTCATACTGGACAGAGTAGGGCCAGGAAGCAAGGATATCGTGGAAGAACTGAAGGGAATCATAGGCTTCCAAAAGATCCGGAGCCACTTCAAAGGCATCCTGGAACTGGCGCTGCTTATTTTCGTGAAAACGAGCGCCCCAGTATTTTACCTGGTTATCTTCTCTGGTTTTCAGGAGGCGGATGATACCTTTTAGTTTTTTCAGGCTCTCCGTGTCGCCGGCATCCTGGAACTGGCGCTGATAGCGGAGCCGCACATCGTCCACCATTTCATTGAGTCGCTTGACGACGTGGAAGGGGTCGATACAGATCCTGGCGTCAGGGAAGTTCTTTCTGGAGACAGAGACAAAGCCGTTGCTCATGTCACAGCAGAAGTATTTCACCCGTTTCCTCTGCTCTAAAGAGAACTGGTGGAAGTACTTGTTCAGATAGACGCCAGAGATCTGATCCAGGACGTCGATGACGGAATGGGAGTCACTGTCAGAGATGCTGCAGTGGTATTTATTGCGATACCAGCGGTGAGACTTTGGACTCCATACACCGCTGTTGCCTTTGAATTCGTCAATACAGATAGTCTCGGGGAGCTTTGCAGGAAGGCCGAAATGGATGAACTGAAAGACAGACTGCACAGCGCTTTGTGGAACGTGGTTGCGTCTTGCAATCTCGGAGAAGGAGAGAGGTTGGATCAGATCCAGGAGAATGGAGTCATAGAGAGCCTGTGTCATGCGCAGGAAGGGATGGATCCAGTAGGGAGTCTCATAGAAAGAGGAGTGACAGTCTTTGCACAGGAGCCTGCGCTTGTGGAAAGAAACAACGGTACCGCGATGGTTACAGGGGATGTGCCTGACAGTCTGTATGGTACCGGAGTCCTTGATAACACAGTCGTCAGAGCCGCAGTGAGGACAGAGTCTCTGACTGGCTGTAGGTACATCAAGAGAGATGAGATCGTAGTCCTTGAAGACCTGGATGCTTTTAATGGTTGCTTCCTGTGGCAGTTTTGCCAGATAGTTGGATGTTTTCATAGTTGTTCTAAACCTCCTTTAAATTGATAAATTTTTGTTTCAAACCAATCATAACACTGGAAGTTTGGAACAACTATGGAAGCATCTAACATGGGAAAAAAGTTATGGGAAGCTTCAAAGATAACTGGTGAAGCTTTAAGAAGATCTGGTGACAGGAATCAGGAACACCAGAAAAAGGCGAAGAGCCATATTTGGGAACATTATAAGCGATAGGTTTTCGCAAAATCGTTGATATCGTAATTTCGCTAAATTGAAATTTTAAATTCCAGTGCAGGGGTAAATTCCACCATACTTTATTTTTTGCTGATTTTGCAGGAAATTTTTGAGCGAAATCTCCTGTTTTCTGCTATAATTAGCTAAACTCATCGAAAATTACTTGATTTCTGGGTATGGGAAACGGACCGCTGAAAAACAGTGTGCGAGACTGAATTCCACCGGCCACATCTAAAAAATGTGAAACGTTTACTTCCAGTCTGACAGCAGATTTCGATCAGTTGATTAGTGGTTAAAGCGGATCAGCTTAGGTGTCAGATTTACCTCATCCGGGGCAATCGGCCTAAGCTGAAATGCGTTTAAGACCTCTTCTCCAAGTGTTTCCAAGGCAACGCTGTATGGCGTCCTTCCACCCAGGCTTTCCCTCGGTGTGGAATTGATATGGTTTACGATCAGGTTTATGTCCCATTGTGTAAGGAACTCAAAACAGGTTCCTTTTGGCAGAATCATCCGGAGCATCGTATGTGCCTGTTCCAGTCCGCCCTTCTGCCCGCTCTGCATCGGGTCACAGTAATAAATGCTGGAACGCTGTATTCCGTTTACGCCGGTTTCCAAAGCATCCGGATCACCAAATTCAGAACCCCGGTCCGTCAGGATATATTCAAACACGGAAGTAAATTCATAGGTTCCCATGCGCTTTTCCAGACGGTCAAAAACAAGACGGACAGCACCTTTCGTGCAGCGGTTCATCAGAAAAGCAAGGAAGAGTTTTTCTTTGGTGAAAAACATGGTCAGCAGGGTCTTTTTTGATTCCCTGGAAGAATGGACAGTATCCATCTGGACATAGTCTGTAAGGGCAAGGGAGCAGAAGTCATGATATAATCGGTTGCTAAAGACTGCTCTGTCCGTGATTTGTGTTTTATGGCACTTTCTTGGTTTGAAATGAACTTTCCGTTTCAGATCTATGTTCCTTGCCGTAAAGAGTCCCTGGTCAAGATACGAATACAGGGTACGGACGGACATATCCAGCTCCGGATGGTTTGTCAGGATATGATAGGGAGACTGTCCCTGTTCGATCAGAGGGGAAATGATCTGATCCTTTTTGTGAAGCTCCCGTTTGGTCATGTTGATCCCTGTTCTGGAATCCCGGAGTTTTTCCCGGTATTTCCTGTCAGCGAATCTGGCGTTATAAGAGTATTTGTGTGCAATGGTGCAGTGATTGATTTTTTTCGTACAGCCGTTGCAGACATAAGGAGCCCGGTCAAGTCTTACGCAGCGCTCTTTCTCAAAGTCTCTGCAAGTTTGGTTGCAGGTAGGACAGGATGCGCATTTGATCCCGCACAGGACAATCTTTCCACAGGCGTTCGTCTTCTTGCAGTGATAGCGGTGAATACAGAAATTTTTGGCGTTATAGAAAGAACCTTTGTGATACCAATCTGAGAGACGGTGAGCCCTGACTTCTTTAGAGATTGTGGTAGGATCCTTGCACAAGAACCTGGCAATATCCTTAAAGGAAGTGCTCTTATTTAGTTCGTTTTCGATATAGATACGGTTTTCAAGGGTAAGATGTTTTTGGTTACCAGGAATATATTTACTCATGATTAGCCTCCTTCTACTGCTGTCAGAAGGAGAGATAACCATACCATGGATGTATGAAAGAGTAAATATCAACTGTGCAGGAGTAAAAGCTACTGCTCCTAGGGGAGGCGGAATTTAAAATTTCATTTTTTGATATCGTAATTTCCATAAATTAGGTCTTTACTTTCTTTGAACTTGGATGTATAATCAAGATTAACATAACACTATGTGAAGGTGTTAGTTGTGTGAAAATTGCTACGGATTTTGTCTTATCTATTGACAAGAAAATCCCTATAAGATATCATAATAAATTATTAAATATTGATAATATAGTTATTATCAATAGGAAAAGAGGTATATGGATATATGTATAAAGTGAAAGGAGGAGGCTCCAGAATCGCCGATAATTTTGAGGGACGGCATTTGACGGCTGATATGGAACCTATGTATTATGAAACATTAGAGTATTATGTATATAATAAAGAGAGCTCTGAGTCTTATGAGAGAACAGCAGCCGGCAGCAACAATAAACGACATAGATTACCGAACTAAGAAAAAGGAGCATATCAATGCTTCTTTTTTTTTACCCTGACGGCGGGAAAGATAAAATTGCATGGTTATCTAAAATAAAATGCAGGAGGGAATACGGGATGGCTACAAGTCTGGATAGGGAGAAGAAATGCGAATTGCGTTATGTTTATTTATACAGGACGGATGAGGAGAGGAAAGTAGAGTTTACGGAGGAAGAAACAGCGTTAAAGGAGCATACAAGGCAGGCGTTCTATGGAACAGACTATTTCAATCAAATGATTGTTGTAGAAGGAGATATCGAAAAAGACAGTATGTCAAGTGCGTGGGGAATCTGGCCGGGAAGCCATAATGGCAGTGAAAATGTAGCGGCGCAGAGCTACACTCTTTATGGAAATGAATCGACAGGAGAGGCATACGGGAAAGACGATAAATCCCCTTTTGATTGTAAAGACAAAAGATATTTGAGTATTATTCAGATACATATTGCGCCGGAAATTTTTGCTAGATTAGGAGTAGATAAGGAGAAGAGCAATCTGGAAAACTTAAAACCCTTGGTATCAGAGTTGCAGAATATTCTGGAAAAGTTTTGCTCTGAGCAGGGAAAGGATACGGTGTGTAAGATATACTATATGCTGTCAAGCGGAGACTTTGCAATTGTGACAGCCAGCAATGATGTGACCGCCTCATACAGGCTCTCAACAATGATTAGATGTAGGAAAATTTCTGAAACAATAAATGGAAAAGATACAGAATGGATCCTGTTTAAAACATATACGCTTCTTGTTGTGAGATGTGAAACAGAAGAAAAAGGCTGGCCAAAAGATGAGACAAAAGTAGTTATCAGAGGTTGCTATTCTAATCTTTATTGGAGAGATTACCGCCAATGTGGAGCTGAATTGATGAGTCGGAAAATAGGAATAAATCCGGGTACAGCACTGAATGGGCGATACGATTTTTCTGTTGAAATGACACTGGAGGAATATGATGGATTTTTGCAATGTTTAGAAAAAAACAAGGAACCAGATGATGAGGATAAAGAAACGATCAGGTGGCTGTACTATTTAAAAAAGAAGCATTATGTATCTTATATCAATAGGAGAATACTTATTCAAAACGCTGAAGCCAAGAAAATGGTAAACTATATAAATCATCAGGGGGATATGGAACTCGTATCTGAAAAAATTGTTCTGAATACTAGCGGAAAAACGATGCTTCGGGAGAAAATTGACGGACATATCGGTACTGTATTGAAATATTATAAAGAAGCACTTTCTTTAGTGAATGAAATCCCGGGATATCGTAAGAATCTGCGGCACAATCTTCACTTGCTTCAGAAACTAATTCTTTCCTGTCGATCTATTAACGATGTATCGGATACACGAATCTATGCGGTTGTGTTGCTGAAGCAGATATTGGTTGTTCTTAAATCGTTTAAAG
Source organism: Claveliimonas bilis (assembly GCF_030296775.1). Lineage (NCBI taxonomy): Bacteria > Bacillati > Bacillota > Clostridia > Lachnospirales > Lachnospiraceae > Claveliimonas > Claveliimonas bilis. Next base: position 536,285 of record NZ_AP027742.1, read on the forward strand.
AGTTTACGAAAATTTATATGCAGTCTGGGACTGATAAAAATATTTTGGATGAGATGGATGGATACCTACAGGAATCTCTCCGGTCTATTAACGTATATGCTGAATATATACGCAATAATAATCTGCAGACGCTTCAGATGCCTAACTACAATGTAGAAACCAGTAGCAGTGTTGAGAAATTATTGATCGGTTACAGTGAATTTGTGCGCATGATCTATGAGGGAATTAAAAATACAGAGTTTTTGTCTATAGAATCCGCAGTGCCCATTGTAGTTCCGGCGCTGGATGCGGATGTAGTGTCGGTAGAGGTTATGTTTGCTGATGGGACGGGACAAGACTGGGAAGCGGAGAAATCGATTCATCAATCTAAGGAAAAACTGGTTATTTTGAAGAGCCCAACTCAGACGGAGCTTTCCTATATGTCCACAATGGCCTTTTCTCTGCTTCATGAAATTGCACATCAGCTGAGATATGAAACTAGGGTAGAAAGAAACAAAGCAGTTGCAGCAATTTGTGTAGGAAGACTTGCGCATATCATAGCTGAAAATATCAGCGGAATGTTTCAAAGAATTACCAGTGAAAGAGATATAGGATATGAAGCCAGTGTTTTACTAGAGTCATGTGTGAAGAAGGCTTATCTTGATATCTTTTGGGGTGAAAGCGCAGATGATGATTTCAATACTCCTTTAGCATTCTTTAAAAAGCAGCTCGTTGCATACTGGACTAATTTTTTCCTGGCATACGGACAGCCTGCGCAGCTGGAAGAGGATGCGAAAGCATATCTTCAAGAAACAATTCAATATTTTGATTACAGCAACGAGTGCTTAAAAAAGGATATTCTGGATATATATGAAAAGATCAGAGAGGTAGAAGGGGATACAGAGGATGAGAAAATCGTAGACAAATTACAATCCTTGGTCGCGGCGATTGCTGATTATGGCGATAAAATAGGAAGACAGTGTAAAGATAAAGAGAAAAAAGCCAGATTAGCAGGGATTTGTCAAGCACTTCAGGTGAGAATTATAACACAGGGAGAAAGATATTTTTGTGACAGGAAGTTAAAGAAAAAGGTAGAAGATGACTTATATGAGGGGCTATGTGAGAAATGGGAAGAGAAATATAAAGAAAAAAAGGCAGCTGGACAAGATTTGAAAAGTTGGAATGTTTTTGGGAGATGGATGGGAATCGATGTAAAAGGAAGCGCATATAATAAAAAAGTTTTTATAAAAATAATAGAGGGAGTAAGTGAAAGCGCCTGGAAGGGACTGGAAAATCTGTTTAGCATGTGTATTGGGCAATACCGGGAAGAAACAGCGGATATTTTTATGTGTAAAACAGGGAATCTGTCCGCCGAGGATTATATTACCTTAATATTGACGAATGTAAGCGCAGACCCAGAAATAGAAAATAAATTGATCAAGCGGATTTTAAGAGTAATGGCGGTAGTATATTGTGGAGAAATGGATGAAGACACGACATTGAAATTACTGGAACAGCTTATAGAAATTATAAAAGCCGCAGAAGACAGAATGAAGGATGCAATTGAGTTGGGAAATGCTGCGCAAGTGCCATGTGAAAATCTTAAAATAGCACAGGAGAATGCAAAGGCAAGGCTCGATGCATTAATAGGGACAGAAGAGTCTTTAGTGCAGGCAGGTCGTATGAAAGGGGAAAACGGGGTAGTAAACGAGTATCAGGATAAGCTTGAAGCATTAAAACAAGCATTAAGAGAGCTGGTCGAGGAGGCGGAAAAATACAGCGACAAATGTAAGGGGGGAATTCTGTCAAAAGACCCGCGCCTTATCCATAAAAATTTAAAGAAAATACGTCATTATATAAAAATGGCAGCAGTAATGAGTCAATTGATAGGAAAAGCGAGCAGAGAGGTTACAGTATTTAAATTTCAAGAACATGAATATTATACCGATCTTGTAAAGGGCGCAAGCGCATATGAACGCAAAAAGTATTTGGATGAGAACTCTAAACTGAGTAAATTTTCTTTTGAAAAGTTGATGCCGATATATCCAAAGGAGGAGGAAAGTGGAAAGAGCAGAGGAGAGTATAATCGGTTCTGCATTGAAACATTACTGGACTTATTTTATACGCAGAAAATAAAATATGCTCAAAATCCGGACATTGAATAAGGAGATTGGAAAATTATTGCATTGGGAGGAACTATGATAAAATATTTTTATGCGGATTCACTGAAAGCATATTTTGAGTGTATCAGGGAGATTGAAGAAGTCGTGATAGGGAGGAAAAATGTATCTGGGAATTATTTTTCTGTTGAGAAACCTCCAATTTTATGGTACAGAGGCTTATCCCATGTTACACATTCGCTTACGCCAAGTTTATATCGTGGAAAAGAGAATGGGAAGGGGACAGAAAAATATTCCAGTCTTCATAATGCGGAAGAGATAAGGACACAGCATTACATAGCCAAAAATTATCATTATTTTAACCTGAAGCCTTCATCCCGAATTGAATGGCTGGAGGTGATGCAGCATCATGGAATGAAGACAAGAGTACTGGATTGGTCTGAATCCAGCGTGCATTCTTTGATTTTTGCATTGGGAGCTTTTTTTGAGCTGATTGATTGTATTGCAAATGACAAGCAGACAAGTATGCCATGTGTATGGGTTATGGATCCGGGTGGATTAAACAAAGAAATTTTTAAGGAGATAGCCAACGAGATCACAGCAGAACATCCGTTATTTTGGACGTTAGATTTGAAATATAGAGAGAAGAAGAGAATAAATAATATCCTCAATGAACTGAAAAGAGTTTTGGATAAGGAAGAAAACTTCTTTGAAGAGAAGGATGTGACACATTTAAATTATATTTTAAATTTGAGTGCTATCCATGACGAATATATACAGAATCTTCCACAGATAAAAGCGTTGCTGTTACAGGGGGAAGTCGTACCCATCATCTACTATATTTTGCTTCGCATTTACTCAGAAGGGTATATCCAGGAGAAAAAAGCGCTTCCACCTTTGTCAATTGTAAATCCGTATCATTCTGAAAGGATAAAGGCACAAAAAGGAGTATTCAGTGTATTTCCTTTTTATAAGGAAGAGGAAATAGATAAGAAACTTCGCAAGATGGGCATTGTGCCAGAAGGGATGGAAAACAATAAAGTAGCGCAAGATTATCTTTATAAAATTGTTTTACTGAAACCGCAGCGCATTGTAGAAGAGATGATTGCAAATGGCATGGACGGCGGATGGCTTTATCCTGAACTTCCTACTATGGCGAAGCTTATAGAAAATCATAAAGTAGAATAAACAGGATAAGAAGGAAAGTAAACCTGGATTTTAATTTCCATAAATCAGGTCTTTACTTTCCTTCTTTTTTATCCTATAATGAAATTATGTAAATAAAATATCTTTATTTATTCTTCTGTGACAGAGAGGACAAGAATGATGTTGAGAACATAAAAACGATTCTGTGAATGTCAGATTTACGTATGAAAGAAAATGAAAAGCAAAGCCGAATTCTGGAGCGAGAAAAGCTCATAGAGGAAGTGAAGAAACTGACGCTTTTTGATGATGTTTTTATGTCTGCTGTTCTGGAAGATATTCCTGCATGTCAACATGTATTGCGGATTCTGACAGGAATTTCTGATTTAAGTATACGTACAGTAAAAAGCCAATATCATATAACAAAGCTTGTTTCCAAACGTTCAAGGTTGGATATTTTTGCAGAAAGTACGGATAATCAGATTTATATTATTGAAGTTCAGAAAGAAGATAAAGAGAATCACTCAAAAAGGGTCCGGTATTACCGTGCTATGGCAGATAGTGAACTGCTGCGCCGAGGCGAAGGTTATGAGAAACTTCCGGAGTGTTCTCTTTTTTACATCAGTCAAACAGATATATGGAACAGAGGAAGCACAATTTATCCTGTATATAAATATCTGGGAAATACCGGAGAAGAATATGAGGATGGGCAGCACATTATTTTTGTCAATGCAGAAGTAGACGATTATACTGAAATTGCAGAGCTGATGAAATACTTTAAGACAGCGGACCCGGAAGATGACAGTCAGGGGGCTTTGTCGAAGCGTGTTAAGTTTTTGAAAGGTGAAAAGAAAGGACTGGATATCATGAGTAATTTTGGAGAACGAATGGAGAAAAGGGGAGAGGAAAGGGGAGAGAAAAGAGCAGAGAGAAGATTGATTTTGGGCTTATTGAAAGCTGGGGCAGAAATCAGTCTTATTAAAGAAGCTAGCGGATTGAGCGAAGAGGAAATCGAAGAAATAAGCAAGAAATCAGAGCTCCAGGAAATATGAGAAAAGGCGGGACGTTATGAGTAATTTTGCAGAACGAATGGAGAAAAGGGGAGAGAAAAGAGCAGAAAGAAGATTGATTTTGGGCTTATTGAAAGCTGGGGCAGAAATCAGCCTTATTAAAGAAGCCAGTGGACTGAGTGAAGAGGAAATTGAAGAAATACGTAAAGGAGCGGAAGTTTAAAGGTGCTTCTGTAACACCAAGGATATGAATTATGACAGACAGTGACAGAATATCTGAAGGACTGGAAAAAGAGAGTAGAGCGGCTGGAGATTGTCCGGGCTATGATCCGCTGCCAATAGAAGATGAAAAGATAAGGCCGGAATGTCGCCATGACTTCTCGGAGGAACAGAAAGAGAGGTTAGCGGCGTATTTTCGTGCATTGAAGCAGATAAGAAGAAAGTAACGAAACGCCTCTGTGCCATTCAAGAGCACAGAGGCGTTTCGTTATTTTTCTTCCCGGCGATGATCCTCCCATATTTTTTCCAGTGCACCGGGCGTTTCTATGAGAAGCTTTGTGCCTTCTGCCATGCATCTGGCAGCGTACAGCATCCCTTTGTGACCAATGCTCATGCCGGCCTGGCGGGCAGCAGCCCAGTGATGAAGAGGGGTTCCCTTGCACATGGTGGCAGCGCTGATGGTGATCATAGGGACAACGTGGCTGACTTCGGAGGCATCCGTTCCGATGGCAATGGGAACGGGTTCATCTTCCAGCGGCTCCAGCCCTGTGAAATAAATGCCGTGATTGTTAAGCCCGGCTTCCCTGCTGATTTCGGCGGCAAAGTCCAGTTCTTCCTGTGTGTAAGTGGGAGTGTCGATTTTTGTCATGGCTTCGTAGTAAAGCTCGGTCAGTGCGCGGTTTATTTTCATTTCCCGACAGCTTTTTACCAGTTCGATGTCCACAGACGTTCCGGTCATGAGTGCAGCGCCCCGGGCGCAGTCATCCACCCTCCGGCTTGCCTCCTCTGTGCGGGATCTTAGGGAAGCGCGGATAAAGTAGTTCGTTTTTGCGGTATCGGGAACTACATTGGCGGGGATGTGATTATCGATATAGGCATAATGCATCCTCACGTCGCCCGGTACATGTTCACGAAGATAATTGACGCCGATATTCATGAGCTCTGCAGCGTCCAGCGCGCTTCGGCCCTCTTCGGGGGATCGGGAAGCATGGGCGCTGACACCGTGAAATGTGTAGTTTTTTACGTCCTGTGCCTGCCAGATATCATTGCTGATCCGGTTCCGGTCAAATGGATGCCACATGACGGCAACGTCCAGATCGTCAAATACGCCTGCTTTTGTCATGACGATCTTTCCAGACATGATTTCTTCAGCAGGGCAGCCGTAGACAAGGATAGTGCCGGGAGTTTTGGAAGTTTCCATATCATTTTTCAGAGCACAGGCAGCAGCGCATACGCCTGTGCCGAGAAGGTTATGCCCGCAGGCATGGCCGATTTCCGGAAAGGCGTCATACTCTGCCAGAAAGCCGAGGCGAGGAGAGCCATTTCCCCAGGTGGCGGTAAAAGCGGTGTCAATGCCGGCTGTTTTCCATGTTATTTGAAAGCCCTGATTTTCCAGGAAGGATGCAAGGCGCTTGGAAGAATAGGTTTCTTCATAAGCAAGCTCCGGGTGACAGAAAATATCATGGGATATATCCGTTAATTCTGCTTCGTGGGAAGCAATCCAGTCTGCAATTCTATTCATATACGTTTTTCCTCATTGTTTTGATTGGAAGAAGAGCTAAAAAACTCTTCGATTTAGTATAATAAAGTGACGAGTAAAGTATACAACAGATAATGGGAAAAAGAAAGTCAGGGGAGGTTTTGGGATAAACAAAATAGGAAAATCTTAAGGAAATCTTCTGTAAATTTTGATTGCTTTTCCTGTTACATGGGGATATTATAAATACTACAATTGCGAAAGCAGAGGTGAAAGAAGAATGTTGCAGGAATTTATCGCGAAAGCGATTTGGTTTTTAAAGATATATTATGTGGAGAATCAGCTTCTGGTGCAGTTCCTTTTGCTTTTTGTGATTACGTATATGCTTCTTATGTACTGGCTGAACCCGAGGCTGTCTCCTGTTTTGAGAAAAGTACTGGCGATTTTCTGTCTGCTTGTAGAGCTGGCAGGCATCGCTTATTTCACATTGGGATTCCGGGAGATTGGCACATCTCATCGATATGAGCTGGAAATGTTCTGGTCCTATAAAGAGTGGATTTTTGGCGGAAATGTGGAACTTGGAATGGAAGTGATCAATAATATCGCTCTGTTTTTCCCGTTGGGATTCCTTTTGAATGATGCGCTGAAAAAGGCGTCTTTCTGGAAAGTGCTGATGCTGTCGATGTTTTTAAGCATTGCGGTAGAGAGTACTCAGCTTGTTTATAAGATCGGGCTGTTCGAACTGGATGATATCTTTAATAATACGATGGGAGCAATGGCGGGATGGTGTCTCTTCCATATCCTGCGCTCTCCGGTGAGAAACCAGTGCCGGGTGCCGAAAAGAAGGAGACGGTATGCACAGGCGCGTTTGTAAATTGTCGGCTTATCCTTTTTCTCCTGGATCACGAGCGTGCTCTGAAAAAGAAGGAATAATAAAAGAAAAGGCACGTTAACTGACTGTATTCTGCGTGAAGCCGTACGCAGTTTCGCGGTGATTTCCTTATATAATCTATAGAAACTATAGAAAAAGGAGGTCACACGTGATGGTGAACGAAAACATGGAATTTGAGGTGATTGTCCGGCAGTGGCTGGATAATGTAAGGCTTCGCGTTAAAGAATCTTCCTATGTAAAGTATAATAATCTGGTGCGCAACCACATTTTGCCTCAGCTTGGCAGTGTGAAAGCGGGACAGATGACAACCGCTGTCGTAGAAGCGTTTGTACAGGATAAGCTGTCCGGAGGAAATTTGCGGGGAGAGGCCTTGTCGGGGAAAACAGTCAAGGATATTTTGACGCTGCTCAAGGAAATCTGCCGTTATGCATCTTATTGGGATGTGGAATTTCCCTGCCATTTCGAACTGATACGGCTGAAAAACTGTGACAGTCAGATCCATATCCTGGAGAGGCAGGAGCAGAGGAAGCTGGAGCGATTCCTGATGAGTGATGAAAGCCTGACTAAGACGGGAGTTCTTTTGAGTCTGTATATGGGGCTTAGGCTGGGAGAAGTCTGTGCGCTGAAAAAGGAAAACATTATTAATAAGGAAGAACTTCTGCAGGTGCGTTTTACTATGCAGAGAATACAGGATGTAAAAATGAGCGGGGGAAGGAAGACCAAGATCATTGTGACAGAGCCGAAGAGCAGCTGTTCGAGAAGGGATATTCCGATCCCCTTCTTTTTGCAGGAAAGATTGAAAACTCTGGAGAAATCTCCGGAAAATGCATATGTCCTTACGGGTACGGCAGATAAATTTATTGAGCCGAGAACCATGGAAAATATTTTTAAGCGGTATCTTAGGGAATGCCGGATGAATGAGATCAATTACCATGCGCTTCGCCACACGTTTGCCACCAGATGCATTGAAGAGGGGTTCGATATTAAATCTTTAAGTGAAATTCTGGGACATGCCAATGTAAATATTACGCTGAACCGGTATGTGCATTCTTCTATGGAACAAAAAAGAAAGCATATGGACCGGTTGTGTGTCAGTCCTTGACATGGGAAAGAGAATCGCTATAATAATCAGAAGAAAAGCAGCGGAAGGAATGGAAATGAATTGAAACGAAAAGTATTGACAGCGGCGGTCTTTTTCTGGATGTGTCTGATCTTCTGGTTTTCGGCACAGCCGGCGGATGAATCCAGCAATATGAGTCTTTCGGTTGGGAAAATAGTAGGAGAGATTTTCGTGCCTGATTATGATAAATGGACAGAAAAGGAACAGGAAGCATTTGCCGAGCGAATAGATTATCCGGTGAGAAAGGCGGCCCATGCCACAGAATACGCCTGTTTTGCAGTTCTCCTTATGGGAATGTACCAAAGTTATGGGCTGGCAGGCAGAAGACAGATCATTGCCAGTTTTTTGTCGGCGGCGGCTTATGCGGCAACTGATGAATTTCATCAGCTCTTTGTGCCGGGCAGAGGATGCAGAGTTACAGATGTGCTGATCGACAGTCTTGGGGCGGCGGCAGGTATATTGCTCTTTCTTGCAGTGAGTTTTCTGCTTGCCCGGCCGGCGCATTGCAGGAAAGAAGCAGAAAATGTAGTATCGGGAACAGAAAAAACCACATAATATAGTAAATTTCCAGCTTATTACACTTTTAACGCACAGGCTTTTGTGGTATAATAACGGCAGCGCGGTTATTATACCTGCGCATAGGGCAGTTTTTGTGGAACCGCAGAAATCCACTGCGCATCCGTCGGGCATATTATGGCGGCAACCAAGTGTTTTGGGACGGGAAAAGCCAAGGGAGTATTAAGCATAGAAAACGCCGTCAGGCGAAAGAAAAATGCAGGGCAGGAAGCCCTGTATTTTCTTTATGGTGGCTGGCGTCGTACATTTCTTAATGGGTTTGAAAAAAGAGATTGGTTTATGATAAAATAGAGAAGCATAAGTTTTCTTTTGGTAGAAATACTAATTGGAGGAGCATCCATGACAAGTAGAGAGGTTAGCTTTGTGGTAACAGAGGATTATAGAGCTTGGATAGAGAACATAAAACAAAAAATCAGGCAGAGCCAAATTAAGGCATCTGTGAAAGTGAATTATGCTATGCTGGATTTGTATTGGGATATAGGCAGAGACATTGTGATAAAACAGAAAACTGCTAAATGGGGAGATGCTTTTCTGCCTGCTATGAGCAAAGATTTGAAAAAAACATTTCCGAATATGTCGGGTTTTTCTGTTCAGAATTTAAAAAGTATTCGTTATTGGTATAAATTCTATAACATTGATGAAAATGGTTTACAAGCTGTAAGCCAAACGGACATGATAGAAAAAATGGTAAAAAGCATTCCGTGGGGCCATAATCAGCGAATTGTTTATAAATGCCAAAGCATTCCGGAAGCATTATTCTATGTGCAGAAAACAATGGACAACGGGTGGAGCAGATCAGTATTAGAACATCAGATTGATAGCGGACTCTATGATAGGCAGGGGAAAGCAATTACTAATTTTTCTGTAAAACTTCCAGAGCCTCAATCAGACTTGGCAGTGCAGACTTTGAAAAATCCATATAATTTTGATTTCCTCACACTCCGAGAAGAATACGATGAAAAAGAATTAGAAGATGCCCTTGTTAACCAAATTACGCAATTTTTACTGGAGCTTGGCACAGGATTTTCCTATATGGGCAGACAAGTCCATATTCGTGTTGGAGAAAGCGATTTTTATATTGATTTGCTTTTCTACCATGCCCGTCTGCATTGTTATGTGGTGGTAGAATTGAAAACTGAAAAGTTTAAGCCGGAGTTTGCGGGAAAATTAAATTTTTATGTAACTGCTGTTAATAAACAGATGAAGGCATTCCAGGATAATCCGACTATTGGAATACTCATTTGTAAAGATAAAGACGATGTTGTCGCAGAATATGCTCTTGACGATATATCACAGCCTATCGGGATTGCAGAATATGAATTGACAAAGGTACTGCGTGAGGAGTTTAAAAGTAGTCTGCCGACAGTAGAAGAAATTGAAAACGAGCTGTCTGAGTAAATTGGCTTACAACTTGTAAGCCAATTTGTCAAAATTAAAATTGCATATTTTTTTAACATAGCTGAGAGGTGTTCATTGTGAAAACCCTTCAGCTTTTCTATTTAAAGGGAAAGTCCCATTTTTTCAGGAATTTTGGGCTATCCCCTTGACTTTTCGGTTTAGACATAATAGAATAATCTAGCGCGTATAAAAATGTGCAGTATTTTTTTGCGCGTTTTAAACGGAATGACGTTTAAAAACCCGTAACTTATTTTTATCGTAGGAGGTGAAAAGAAATGCCAACATTTAACCAGTTAGTAAGAAAAGGACGTCAGACATCTGTAAAGAAGTCAACAGCACCGGCACTTCAGAAAGGATACAACTCCCTGAAGAAGAGAGCGACAGACGCATCTGCACCGCAGAAGAGAGGCGTTTGTACAGCTGTTAAGACAGCGACACCTAAGAAACCTAACTCAGCTCTTAGAAAGATCGCCAGAGTTCGTCTGTCTAACGGAATCGAAGTAACAAGCTATATTCCGGGAGAAGGACATAACCTTCAGGAGCATAGTGTTGTTCTGATCCGTGGAGGGCGTGTTAAGGACCTTCCAGGTACAAGATACCACATCGTAAGAGGAACACTTGATACAGCAGGTGTTGCCAAGAGAAGACAGGCTCGTTCCAAATACGGAGCAAAGAGACCGAAAGACGCAAAGAAATAAGCTCTTAGTAAATGTAAGAGAAAATTGTAGTCACAAACAGAACTATGATGAAGTAAGTTACAGGTATTACGGATAGAAGAAAGCGTTTCTTCCTGCCGTATGGCCTGTGCACTACACTGTATCATTAGAAAGACACATGTGAGTACCGATGAATTAATCAATTGTTTAAGGAGGGAAGGACCGTGCCACGTAAAGGACATACTCAGAAAAGAGACGTATTAGCAGATCCATTGTACAACAACAAAGTGGTTACGAAACTTATCAATAACATTATGTTAGATGGTAAGAAGGGAATCGCACAGAAGATTGTATATGGAGCGTTTGACAGAGTTGCAGAAAAGACCGATAAGCCGGCTATCGAAGTGTTTGAAGAGGCAATGAACAATATCATGCCAGTACTTGAGGTAAAGGCAAGACGTATCGGTGGTGCAACATACCAGGTGCCAATCGAAGTAAGAGCTGACAGAAGACAGGCTCTGGCGCTTCGCTGGCTGACCAACTTCTCCCGCGCAAGAGGCGAGAAGACAATGGAAGAAAGACTGGCAAATGAGATCATGGATGCTGCAAACAACACAGGTGCAGCAGTTAAGAGAAAAGAAGACATGCACAAGATGGCAGAAGCAAACAAAGCATTTGCTCACTATCGATTCTAATAGGAGGAAGAGACCTTGGCTGGAAGAGAATATCCATTGGAGAGAACCAGAAATATTGGTATTATGGCTCATATCGATGCTGGTAAGACAACATTGACAGAGCGTATTCTGTATTACACTGGTGTTAACTACAAAATTGGTGATACTCATGAAGGTACTGCTACCATGGACTGGATGGAGCAGGAGCAGGAAAGAGGTATTACAATTACTTCAGCCGCTACTACATGTCACTGGACTCTGGAAGAAAAGACAAAGCCGAAAAAAGGTGCTTTGGAACATCGTATCAATATCATTGATACCCCGGGCCACGTTGACTTTACAGTAGAGGTTGAGCGTTCACTTCGCGTACTTGACGGTGCGGTGGGCGTATTCTGTGCTAAAGGCGGTGTAGAACCTCAGTCAGAAAACGTATGGCGTCAGGCTGACACATACAATGTACCACGTATGGCCTTCATCAATAAAATGGACATCCTGGGTGCTGACTTTTACAACGCAGTAGAGCAGATTAAGACAAGATTAGGTAAAAATGCAATCTGTCTTCAGCTGCCAATTGGCAAAGAAGATGATTTCAAGGGAATTATCGACCTGATGGAAATGCAGGCTTATATCTACAATGATGATAAAGGTGATGACATTTCCGTTACAGATATCCCGGATGATATGAAAGACGATGCAGAACTGTATCATACAGAACTTGTAGAGAAGATCTGCGAGCTGGATGATGACCTGATGATGGAGTATCTGGAAGGTGAAGAGCCGTCCGTTGATGCACTGAAAGCAGTTCTCCGCAAAGCTACATGCGAATGTACAGCTGTTCCTGTATGCTGTGGATCTGCATACAGAAACAAAGGTGTTCAGAAACTTCTGGATGCTGTTCTTGAATACATGCCGGCTCCGACTGATATCCCTGCTATCAAGGGTCAGGACGAAGACGGAAATGAAGTTGAGAGACATTCTTCTGATGAAGAGCCGTTCTCCGCTCTCGTATTCAAGATTATGACAGACCCGTTCGTAGGTAAGCTGGCATATTTCAGAGTTTATTCAGGAACTGTAAATTCCGGTTCCTATGTATTAAACGCAACAAAAGGCAAGAAGGAACGTGTAGGACGTATCCTTCAGATGCACGCAAATAAGAGACAGGAGCTGGATAAGGTTTACTCCGGAGATATCGCTGCAGCGATCGGATTTAAGTTCTCTACAACAGGTGATACAATCTGTGATGAGCAGCATCCGGTAATCCTGGAGTCCATGGAGTTCCCGGAACCTGTTATCGAGCTTGCTATCGAGCCTAAGACAAAGGCTTCCCAGGGTAAACTTGGTGAGTCTCTTGCAAAACTTGCAGAAGAAGACCCGACATTCCGTGCTCATACAGATCAGGAAACAGGTCAGACAATCATCGCTGGTATGGGTGAGCTCCACCTGGAGATCATCGTAGACCGTCTGCTTCGTGAATTTAAGGTAGAAGCTAATGTAGGTGCACCACAGGTTGCTTACAAAGAGGCGTTTACTAAAGCAGTTGATGTAGACAGCAAGTATGCAAAACAGTCTGGTGGACGTGGACAGTACGGACATTGTAAAGTAAAATTCGAGCCAATGGATGTCAACGGTGAGGAGACATACAAGTTCGAGTCTACTGTAGTCGGAGGAGCAATTCCGAAGGAATACATCCCGGCAGTAGGCGAAGGTATCGAAGAAGCAATGAAATCCGGTATCCTCGGCGGATTCCCGGTAGTCGGACTGCACGCTACTGTTTATGATGGTTCTTACCATGAAGTCGACTCCAGTGAAATGGCATTCCACATTGCCGGATCCCTGGCATTCAAGGATGCGATGAAGAAAGCTGCTCCTGTACTTCTTGAGCCTATTATGAAGGTAGAAGTAACTATGCCGGAAGAATACATGGGAGATATCATCGGTGATATCAACTCACGCCGTGGACAGATCGAAGGTATGGATGATCTGGGCGGAGGAAAGATCGTACGTGCACACGTACCGCTTTCCGAAATGTTTGGCTATTCCACAGACTTACGTTCCAGAACACAGGGACGTGGTAACTACTCTATGTTCTTCGAGAGTTACAAACCGGTTCCGAAATCTGTTCAGGAAAAAGTTCTGTCAGGAAAAAATGAATAATTCCCGCGTATTTTCTTTGAAAAAGTGCGAAAAAGGCTTGAAAATCAAGGGGATATGAAATATAATCAGAAATAGCCGAGTAAACTGAAAAATCATGAAAAATGCCCGAAAGGGCGGTTGAATAAGGAGGACATTCAAAATGGCAAAAGCTAAATTTGAAAGAACAAAACCACATTGTAATATTGGTACCATCGGCCACGTTGACCATGGTAAAACAACTCTTACAGCAGCTATCACAAAAGTTCTTTCCCACAGAGTATCTGGTAACGCAGAGGTTGCATTCGACAACATCGATAAAGCTCCGGAAGAAAGAGAACGTGGTATCACAATTTCTACAGCTCACGTTGAGTATGAGACAGAGAAACGTCACTACGCTCACGTAGACTGCCCGGGACATGCTGACTACGTTAAGAACATGATCACAGGTGCTGCTCAGATGGATGGAGCTATCCTGGTTGTTGCTGCTACAGACGGTGTTATGGCTCAGACAAGAGAGCACATCCTTCTGTCTCGTCAGGTAGGTGTACCTTACATCGTTGTATTCATGAACAAATGTGATATGGTAGATGACGAAGAACTTCTTGAATTAGTAGAGATGGAAATTCGTGAACTGCTTGATGAATATGAATTCCCGGGAGATGACACACCGATCATCCAGGGATCCGCTCTGAAAGCTCTGGAAGATCCAGACGGAGAGTGGGGAGATAAGATCATGGAGCTGATGGATGCAGTTGATTCTTATATTCCAGATCCACAGCGTGCTACAGATCAGCCGTTCCTGATGCCTGTAGAGGACGTATTCTCTATCACAGGACGTGGAACAGTTGCTACAGGTAGAGTAGAGCGTGGTACACTGCATGTATCCGACGAAGTTGAAATCGTTGGTATCCATGAAGAGAAACAGAAAACAGTTGTAACAGGTGTTGAGATGTTCCGTAAGCTGCTTGATGAGGCACAGGCTGGTGACAACATCGGTGCTCTGCTTCGTGGTGTTCAGAGAACAGACATCGAAAGAGGTCAGGTTCTTGTTAAACCAGGTTCTGTAACATGCCATACAAAGTTTACAGCACAGGTTTACGTTCTGACAAAAGATGAAGGTGGACGTCATACTCCATTCTTCAACAACTATCGTCCACAGTTCTACTTCAGAACAACAGACGTAACAGGTGTTTGCAACCTGCCGGACGGTGTTGAAATGTGCATGCCTGGTGACAACGTAGAAATGTCAATCGAACTGATTCACCCAGTTGCTATGGAGCAGGGACTTCGTTTCGCTATCCGTGAAGGCGGACGTACAGTAGGATCAGGACGTGTTGCTACAATCATTGAGTAATCATTGATAGGAGTAATATAAAAATTCACCCTCAGAAAGTTATGCTTTCTGAGGGTTTTTGAATTTGCAGCGCTGGCTAAAAGGAGGGATTTCCATGAAAATCGCACAGATACAGTCCCGTGTTTATAATGATAAGAAGAAAAATGCAGAACAACTGAAGCTGTATCTCGAAAAAATAAAATCGGAGAGACCGGATCTTGTAATGCTGGGGGAAATGTTTAACTGTCCCTATGAGACAAAGCAGTTTCCGCTTTATGCAGAGGAAGAAGGCGGGGAAACATGGAAGATGTTAAGTCATCTTGCAAAGGAATACGGGATTTACCTTGCAGCAGGCTCTGTCCCGGAAATTGCAGAGGGGAAGATATACAATACTGCTTATGTCTTTGACAGAAATGGGAAGCAGATCGCGAAGCACAGGAAAGCGCATCTCTTTGACATTCAGGTCGAGGGCGGTCAGCATTTTAAGGAATCAGAAATATTGACGGCGGGGGATAAGTGTACGGTATTTTCCACAGAATTTGGAAAAATCGGACTCTGTATCTGTTTTGACTTCCGTTTTCCGGAGCTGGCAAGGATGATGGTACTTAGGGGAGCGAAAATGATTCTGGTTCCGGCGGCATTTAACATGACCACAGGACCGGCGCATTGGGATGTAATGTTCCGCGGCCGGGCTGTGGACAACCAGTGTTTTGTGGCAGGTACTTCCAGTGCAAGAGATACAGGAGCCTCTTATGTTGCCTGGGGGCATACCCTTCTGGTATCTCCATGGGGAGATGTCATTGAAGAGATGGAGGGAGAAGAAGGATACATTATCCATGACGTTGATCTGAAAGAAGCAGATAGTATCCGCAGGCAGCTGCCGCTTCTTTCGGCGCGCCGGACGGATATATACCAGAGCGAAAATGGAGCAGAATTTTAATGATAAAAAATTAACGAAAAAATCGAAAATATAAACTGCATATTTGGATAGTTTTCATCTTGCTTTTTGAATAAAAAGTTCTATAATAAAATTAAATTGATAAATAATTAACAATAAAAATTGTAGGAGGGTGTTACTATGGCAAGATTAAGACTGATGCGTGCTCCGCAGAAATATGTGCAGGGAAAAGATTCTCTTTTGAGTTTCTATGAAGAGATGAAAGAGCTGGGAAACAAATGGCTGTTTATTTGTTCAAAAAGTGGACATAAAATGTGCCATGACAAGATTGAAAAAAGTTTCGGCACTGCAGATGACAGCAGGTGCTATGAAATCTTTGGCGGTGTTTCCAGTGTCGGTGAAATTGAAAAAATGAGAGCGATTGTCCGTGAGAAGGGGATCAATGTTGTAGTTGGCGTGGGCGGAGGTTCTGCAATAGATACGGCCAAGGCAACTGCTTACTATGAAAAGCTTCCGGTTGTCATTGTTCCTACTGTTGTGGCAACAGATGCCCCCTGTACCGGCCTTTCTGTTATTTATAATGACGATGAGACTTTTAACAGTTATCTGTTTTATCCGAAAAATCCGGAGGCAGTTATTGTGGATAGTGATATCATTGCCAAGGCGCCCGTGAGATTCCTGGTTGCCGGAATGGGAGATGCTCTGGGCACTTATTTTGAGGCCAGGGCCTGCCAGAGGACAGATGCCCCCAGTCTGGAATTTGGAGGAATTACAAGATCGGCTATGGCTCTTTGCGGTCTGTGTTATGAAACATTGAAAGAATACGGGGCAGCGGCAAAACATGCCTGCGAAAATCAGGTTGTTACTCCTGCTCTGGATGCGATTATCGAAGCGAATGTATATCTGTCCGGTGTCGGTGCAGATAACGGCGGTCTGGCTGTAGCTCATTCCTTCTACAATGGACTGACAGCTCTTGGCGGACACAGCGCTCCGCATGGAAATTGTGTGGCATATGGCACTTTGGTACAGCTTGTTCTGGAAGGAGCATCCAAAGAAGAATTTAAAGAAGTGCAGGATTTCTGCATGGAAGTAGGGCTTCCGATTACTCTGGAAGAGCTTGGAGTTACAAAGAAAGAAGAAATTGAGGTAATTGCGAAGAATGCATGTGCAGAGGGAGAATCCATCCATAACATGGTAGCGGATGTAACGCCGGAGCAGTTATATGATGCGATTGTTGCGGCAGATTCTCTTGGAAGAGCCAGAAAATAAAGGAAATAAAATTCCGGCTGTCAGGAAGACGGCCGGAACTGTATACGGGGAATGTACTGTGGAAGGAGTTTCCGGCGCAGTGCATTCCTTTTTATATTTGTGCCAATAAACACACCTTGAGATTTGCCGGATGATTCGAAACCAGTGAGACTGTAGCGCATATCCACGGTATCAAAACGAAGATGGCACTGTCCTGTATTAAGGATCCCTTTTGACCGGCAGATGTCTCCAAATTCTCCCCGGACAAGCTGCTCTAAAAAGAGAAGAAGAGCAGAGCTGTTTTCCAGAGAAATGCCGGATAGAGTGAAGCTGTCAAAATCAGACTTGGCCTCTCCTTTGTTTTCTATTATATTTCCGCTGAAGTCCGTTTCCAGAAGACTTTCCCACCAGGAAGAGTCAAGATAAGAATAACGCTGGACCTGTATCCTGGCATCCGGTGCTGTCTTTTGAACTTTTTGGACAAATTCGGCGGTCTCTTCAGGTATATGGAAGTTTCGTTTGGATATTACAATGGTTCCGGCAGATTTCAATTGATCTTGAAAAATTTCCTCATAGTCATGCATATAGCGGTCAAAGCAGTTGGCATCCAGAATAGTCACGGGGCGAAGCAGAGTGATACGCTCATATTCGATCTGCCGGATATTCTGGATGACATTGCTTAACATACCGACGCCTGTAGGTTCCACAATGAGATACTCCGGATCCAGAGTGTTGGCAATGGTCAGGATGGAAGATGCGAAATCTGCTTTCATGGTGCAGCAGATACATCCTTCTGTCATTTCCCAGATATTCAGTTTTTCGTTATCCTGGAGAAAGGTTTCATCCATATTTGTCTCGCCGTATTCGTTTTCCATGACAACAAAATCACGGTCCAGTTTGCGGGACATCTCTTTTATAAAGGTGGTCTTTCCGGCGCCAAGAAATCCGGATACGATCAGTATCTTCATGTGTTATAATCCTCCATGGGGCAGTTAATCTTCGATTTTTACAACTGGTTTGATCAGATCCTTCGGTTTGTCACGCATCATGAACAGAGCTTCTTCCAGATGTTCCCAGCCTTCAAATACATGAGATACAAGAGGATGCACATCAAGTTTTCCGGCAGAGACAAGTGCGCCCAGTTTTTCCATACGGAGACGTCCGCCCGGCATCAGTCCGCCGTTGATCTGTTTGTGTCCCATGCCGACGCCCCACTCGGCGCGGGGGATGTTTACATAGGTTCCGCTTCCGAGATAATTTACATTTCCGATTTTTCCGCCTGGTTTCAGGGCTTTAACGGCTGATTCAAAGGTTTCGCATCCGCCTCCGGCAACGATCACTTTATCTACGCCTTTTCCTCCTGTCATGGCAAGAACCTGATCTTCGATGCTTCCATCTTTATAACTGATAAAATCAACAGCGCCGTATCCTTTGGCTGCTTCTACACATGCCGGGCGTGTGCCGACTGCAATGATCCTGGATGCGCCTCTTAAATTTGCTCCGGCAACTGCCATAAGGCCGACCGGGCCGATTCCGATTACAAGAACGGTATCTCCAAACTGTACGTCTGCCAGTTCTACGCCGTGGAATCCGGTAGGAACCATATCAGACAACATACATGCGTCTACCGGAGTAATGTTGTCAGGCAAAAGTGCGAGATTGCCGTCGGCATCGTTTACATGGAAATATTCGGAAAATACGCCGTCTTTAAAGTTGGAGAATTTCCATCCTGCAAGCATTCCGCCGGAGTGCATGGAGTATCCTGCCTGGGCTTCCAGAGAGTTCCAGTCAGGTGTAATGGCCGGAACAAGAACACGGTCTCCGGGTTTGAAATCCTTTACAAGAGAGCCTACTTCTACAACTTCAGCACAGCATTCATGCCCAAGTATCATATTGTGACGTTCTCCGATGGCGCCTTCCCAGAGAGTGTGAACATCGGATGTACAGATGGCAACTGCCAGTGGTTTGCAAATGGCATCCAGTGGTCCAAAGTCAGGTTTTTCTTTTTCGATCCAACCGGATTCCCCGATTTTAAGCATTGCATAGCCTTTCATATCGTTCCCTCCTTTTACTTTTTGAAATTGATAATTTATCTCATTATAACAGGACGCCTATGAAAAGTAAATAAAAAACAGAAAATTAACAATAATTTATTAAGTTTGTAGAAAATATATCAAATACAATCTAATATTTTGAATATATAAAGAAAAATGTGACAGATAATCCAGCATATAAGGGAGAATCCGACTGTAAGATAGAAGAGTATTCCAGCCAAAAGAGTATAGAGATTCAGACAAGTAAGGATAACTGGAAGAAGGCAGATAAATATCATGAGCATGGAATAAGGAAGCCGCCCGAAGGAAAGAAGAAAAGAATTTTTTATAACAGCAGACAAAGAGAGAGTATAGCGGGCAATCAAAGCATAAGCATAAAGGCTTATAGATATGACAAAAAATTCTATAATGAAGAGAAAAACAAAAAGGATATTGCCAAGAAACGCAAGACCCATTTGCCGGATGATCAGAAAATCAGCGGTCAGGATCAGCTGAAGAAAAAGAGAACCAAACCAGAGAGCAGTTCCCTGTTTGAAATTGTTTTTAAAAGCATAAAAAAACTCCCGGGCAATATAACTTTCATTTTTTTGAATGAGTTTAAACATAACAGAATAGAGGGCGGCAGTAGAGGCGCCCATAGTAAACAGCGGAATGGAAAAAATAATCCAAAGTATATTGAGAAGAAAAAAATCGGTTATGCGGGAAAGAAAACGAAAAATAATGTGATCTGTTATGTTTTTCAAAATATACACCTCTCAGTTCTTGCAGTAGTTCCCTGGGATTTTATGGGTGACGTTATGATGTCGGCGGCTTGCTCAGCGCTGTGCACTTCCAAAATCCTGTCCTGACATCGTATATATTATATCATAAGTAAATAAAACTTGCACAACTTGTTTTAAGACGTTATAATATGAATGAGTAGGAGGTGGGAAGATGGAAATTATGAATAGTGGGAGCAGTCAGCCCTTATATTTACAGTTAAAGGAACATTTGAAAAGACAAATAGATACCGGAGAGCTGAAGCCGGGAGACAGGATATTGTCAGAGGCGGGTTTGGTAAAAAAGTATAATTTGAGCAGAGTGACTGTAAGAAGGGCGATTGAAGAGCTTGTGAAAGCAGGATATTTGATCAAAATACAGGGAAAGGGGACGTTCGTTTCCCAAGTAGCAGAATTTGAAGCTGTAAAGAACATCCGCAGTTTTACAAAAATATGCCAGATGCAGGGACATGATACTATTGCGGATGTGAGGCGTGCGGAATTAACTGAGGGAACAGAGGAGTTGTGCAGCTTTTTAAATCTGTCTCCGGGATCACAGGTTATGCTGATAGAGAGAGTACGAAAAGTGGACGGTGTTCCGGTTGTTCTGGAAAAAAATTACTTTCATCCCTTTTGTGAGTTCTTAAAAATGGAGGATCTGACAGGTTCGCTTTATGAAATTCTCATTGAAAAATATCATATATTTCCTTCCAAAAAAGGATTGAATAAGGTAGAAATTGCCAATGTCAATAAAGAGGAAGCAAAACTTTTGAAGATTACAGAAGGAATGGCTGTTATTAAAAATCATGTCCATGTATATGATGAAAATGACAATCCTGTCCATGTAGTAGAAGAACTGGTCAGAGTAGACCAGCCGGAAATTTTCAAGTACTATTTATAGAGAAAAGAAGAAACCAGCAGAGAAGCGCTTGTATGGGCGCTTCTTTTTTGTTCTGATCGAAGATAAATAGAAAGGAAATAAAAAAGAAGTGGTATTATTTTTCTGAAAATTTATTGACAGAATGGTATTGGGTGATATTATATAAAATAAAAGACGTCTTAATACATATTAAAGGAGGAGGAACAGTGAACATTCCAGAAATTGTAAGTGACTTGAAGAAGAGAAGCGAAAAGAAAGATACCCCTATCAGAAATGTTTATTTCATTGCCTGCGGAGGATCCCTGGCTGGAATCTATGCAGGGAAGTATCTGCTGGAGAGGGAATCTAAAATTTTCAATGTAGAGCTTTATAATGCCAGTGAATTTTTACTGACAACACCAAAGGCATTTGATGAAAACTGCCTGTGCATATGCAGTACATTGAAAGGGACACCGGAAGTAGAAGAAGCAATTCGTTTCTGCAAGGAAAAGGGTGCTTACACAATCG
Source organism: Claveliimonas bilis (assembly GCF_030296775.1). NCBI lineage: Bacteria > Bacillati > Bacillota > Clostridia > Lachnospirales > Lachnospiraceae > Claveliimonas > Claveliimonas bilis. The sequence continues at coordinate 557,360 of NZ_AP027742.1, forward strand.
CAATATGTGGAGAGGGTAATGAGGAGACAACAAAATATGCAGACTATGTGATACGTTTTGAATCCATTGGAGAAGTGACGACACCTATGATGAAAACGAATGTGACTTTATCACTCTGGGTATCCTTTGAATTGCTGAAACAGTTTGAAGACTATGCATATTATGATGAGGCGATGAAGGCCTTTGATGTCCTGGAAGATCTGGCAGAGAGAATCCGAAAATATGTAAACAATGGAAGAACGGAAGAATTTGCAAAAAAGCACAGAAAGGAGGATGTGATTTATGTAATGGGTGGAGCGCCGGCCATGGGAGTTGCTTATGCCACCTCTATCTGCAGTCTGATGGAGATTCAGTGGATTCATTCGCCGACTGTAAATTCAGCAGAATTTTTCCATGGTCCGTTCGAGACTTTGGATAAAAATCTTCCGATGGTTCATTTGATCAGTGATGGAAGAAGCCGGGAGGAAGACTTAAGATGCCAGAGATTTATGGAAAAATTCGGAGAAAAGATTACGGTGATCGATGCCAAAGAGTTAGGAATTGACATTCTGGGAGACAATGTAAAAGAGTACTTCAATCATGTACTTCTGGACTGTGCCTGGAGAGAATATCTGACAGCCCTGGCGATTGAACGTAAGCATCCGAAAGAGACGAGAAGGTATATGTGGAAGATGAAATATTAGTTTTTCAGGGAAGACAGGGGAAGATATATGCCAAAACTGTTGGGAATCGGAATTAATACAATGGATATTTACCGCCATGAAAAAAGAATGTATCCTGGCGGGAATGAATTTAATATTGCATATCATGCCGCAAAGAATGGTACACAGGCTGCATTTATGGGAGTTTTCACCAGGGAGGATCCTTTGAGCCTGATTTTGTATCATACACTAGAAGAGGCAGGTGTGGATTTATCTCATTCTCACTTCCAAAAGGGGACAAGCGGATTTGCTATCGTGGATCTGGTAAAAGGCGACCGGGTGTTTGTTGACTGGAACAAAAAAGGAGTTACTGATCTTTATCCATTTGTGTTCACACCGGAAGAAATAAGCTATATTAACACATTTGATATTGTATGTCTGAGCAGATGTGCCCGGGTAGACAATCAGAAAGTAGTCAAGCTTGCCCAGAGTGGAGCTGCAATATCTTATGATTTCTGTGATGATTATACAAAGGAAGACATAATCTGCCTGTCTCCCTATTTAAAATTTGCCTTTTTATCGGGAAGTCACCTAAGCGAGACGGAGGTCAAAGATCTGTTAAGGGAGATAACAGCCCGAGGAACGGAAACGGCAGTTGCTACAAGAGGAGAGAAACCTGCCATCGCATTCGACGGGAAGGAATTTTACTATCAAAAACCTATGGAAGTAAAGGCTGTTGATACGATGGGAGCGGGAGATTCTTTTATCAGCAGATTTCTGACGGCATATCTGGATGTCGGGAAGAACGGGGAAAATGCAGATAAAGGCGCAAAGATAAAGAATGCGCTTTCAAAAGCGGCGTCTTTTGCGGCAGAGATTGTACAGAAACGCGGAAGCCTGGGAGTTGGATACGAAATGACAGAGGAACAAACAGAACGTATACTACAGACGCTTAAAGGAGGAAAAGTATGAAGAAGAGATATGTATCACTTTTTTTAGTTGGAGCAATGACTCTGGGACTGCTGGCAGGATGCGGAAGCTCTGAAGAAGATAGTGGAGATAAAATTACGATCAATTTTTTGAACAAATATCCGGAAGAAGAATATGTCAAATATTTTGAAGAGGCAGTGGCGGATTATGAAGAGGCAAATCCGGATGTAGATATTGTCATGGAGAATGTCAGCGACCAGGCGATTAAGGATAAATTAAGTACAATGGCAGCAGGTGGAGAAATGCCGGATGTATTCTTCTCCTGGTCGGGCGAATATTGTAAGAAATTTGCCCGTTCAGAACTGGCTTTAGATCTTACATCTTATCTGGAAAATGATACCGAGTGGAAAGACGGCTTTCTTCCGGCCTTTTTGAATAATAGTACATTTGATGGAAAGACATATGGTATCCCATTCAGAAGTTCTGTCATGTATATGATTTACGATAAAGAGATTTTTGAACAGTACAATTTGGAAGTACCGGAAACTTATGATGAATTTTTAAATGTATGCCAGACTCTGCAGGATAATGGCGTGACTCCGATCGGATTTGGAAATTCACAGACATGGTATTCTGCCTGGTGGATTGGAACATTTAACGCACAGATGGTAGATCCGGAGACCTTGAATGCCGACTACAATCCGGAAACCGGACAGTTTACTGATACAAGGTATCAGGAGGCCATTCAGATGCTTCTGGATTTAAACGATAACGGATATTTTGGCAGCAATGTAAATTCCAAGGATTATTATCAGGTTCGTGAGGAGTTCTGCGCGGGACAGGTTGGAATGATCATGGACGCTACAGCACAGTTTTCTATTTATGAAGAAGCAATGGGCGATAATATGGGATATTTCAAATTCCCAACGGTTACTGAAGGAGATGGTGATCCGGGAACGACAACAGGTGGAGCGGAAGTTTACTGTGTATCCGCGAAATCAGAACACCCGGATGAAGCGGTGGACTTTATCAAATTTATGACAAGCAAAGAACAGGCGATCAAGCAGACAGAGGAGTCCGGACTTCCGAACTGCGTTATCGGAGGAATTACGGAAGAAAATGCCAGCGCTAATCTTGTGGAGGCCTATGAGACAGCAGAAAGTCTGACTAATATTGCAGACTGGCTGGATACAGCAGTGGAAGCAAAGGTGGCAGACCAGTATATGACATCTGTACAGGAAGGTTTCAGTGGAAAATCGGCAGCGGATATTATGGCGGATGTACAGAAAGTAGCTGCAGAGGTTGCAGAAGAGAACTAAATGTAATCAGAAAACCCGCAAACAAAGAGGGGAGGTGCTCATTTGACAAAAAACCAGAAAAAGACATTGATGATTTATCTGGGACCGGCAGTCCTGATCATTGTTATTTTTCTGTATTTGCCAATTATCCTTAATTTTATTAACAGCCTCTACTCGTGGGGAGCAATCAACACGGAGAAAGTGTTTGTGGGATTGGAAAACTATACGCGCTTATTTGAAGACGAAGTTTTCTATACAGCATTGAAAAATAATTTTCTGTTTGCAATATTTTCAGTTATTTTTCAGATCGGGGTATCTTTTCTGATAGCCAGTGTGCTGGAAAGTAAACTGATCCGAAAGCACCAGACGTTTTTCAGAACAATTTATTTTATTCCCTCCCTTTTAATGGTGACTGTAACGGGAATTTTGTTTAAGATGCTGTTTAATCCCACATTGGGGCTTGTCAATCCGCTTCTGGATCTTTTGGGAATTAATTCGGCCAATGTGGATCTTCTGGGTAATTCTGACACGGCTATTTATGCGGTTATAGCAATGTCGCAGTGGCAGTATATCGGATATACAGTGATCCTGTTTATTGTTGCAATGCAGAATATACCGGAAGATCTTTATGAGGCGGCGGAAATTGATGGGGCAAATGCAGTGCAGAGACTGCTTCGTATTACGCTCCCGCAGATGAAAGATACTATTATGATCAACATGATCATTGTGGTAAGTGGAAGTATAAGGGTGTTTGATGAAGTATATGTTATGACATCAGGCGGACCGGGGACATCCACAGAGACTTTGGCGACATATTTATACCGAACCGGATTTAATAATGATGAGATGGGCTACGCTTCAGCAATTGGCGCGGTCATCTTTCTCATCACCTTTATCCTGGGAATATTCCAGTTAAAAGGATATAGTCTGGATGAGGATTAGGAGGACTGTCATGAAGAAGAAAGCAGAAAAAATAGTGATATATACACTTCTGATCCTATTTGCCATTGTGATTATCGCACCACTCATATGGGTTGTTATTACGGGATTTAAGACAAATCAGGAACTGTTTCTGGAGACATGGAGTCTCCCTGAAGAGTGGAAAATTGAAAATTATATAGATGCATGGGAGTCTGGAATAGGTACCTATCTGAAAAATTCAGTAATCGTAACAGTAGGAGGGACAGTGCTGGCTACATTTTTAAGTTGTCTGGCGGCTTATCCACTGTCCCGGCTGCATTTTACTACAAAACGGCTTTTTGTTCTTCTGATTATGGGCGGGCTTATGCTGGCGCCCCAGTCCTCTGTCATTTCGCTTTACAGAATGGCAAGAGAAATGCACCTGTACGATACATTGACCGGACTGATACTCATAAATGCCGCTTTCAGGATTCCTTTTTCTACATTTCTGATCATGACATTTTATAAAGGAATCAGTAAAAGCCTTGATGAGTCGGCAATCATTGATGGGGCGAAAACGAGGCAGATTTTTTGGAAAATCATGATGCCGCTGTCAAAGCCTATTATTGCATCATCGGCCATTGTATGTGTACGTGCTATTTGGAACGAATTGATGTTTGCAAATGTTATGCTTACAAGCAGTGCTAAAAAAACTATTCCAGTGGGCCTGGTTAATATGCAGGGAATGACAACGACAAACTGGACAGTGCTGATGGCCGGGATGGTGATCGCTTCAGTTCCGCTTATCGTGATCTTCCTTGTTTTGCAGAAACAGTTTATACGAGGACTGACGGCAGGAAGTGTAAAGGGGTAGAGATGTTTAAATATATATCTATGAAGCAGATTGCAGCAGGAAACTATACCTATCCTTTGTATACGTTTGAATATTTTCTGGAATCCATGCTTCGGCTGGGAGTGGAGAATATTGAGTTGTGGGCAGCAGGACCGCATTTCTATCTGGGTGATTTCGATACGCCAATGCTGAAAGAACTGAAAAGGAAAATACAGGTCAGGGGCTTGCATACGATATGCCTTACGCCGGAGCAATGTGCTTATCCTGTCAATATAGGAGCAAAGGAAGGATATATACGAAAAAGAAGCATGAAATATTTTTACAGGGCGATAGAAGCTGCTGATGTCATGGAAATTCCGGCTGTACTTGTGACACCCGGGGATGGATATCGGAATGAATGTAAAGAAGATACATGGAAGTATACTGTGGAAAATCTGCAGATTTTATCCGATTATGGAGCAAAGTACGGGAAGATCCTGTATCTGGAACATCTTACGGAACAGACCACAAACATAGCAGTGTATGCCAGCGAACTTGCGGCTCTTGCATCGGAGGTGGATAGAGACAATCTGATCTGTATGGCGGATACGGATATGATGGGGCGCTGCGGTGAGACGTTGGAGGATTACTTTAAGGCAACAGATGGGAGATTGGGACATGTTCATTTTGTAGATGGAATGCCGGGCGGACATTTGGCTTTGGGAGACGGGAAACTTCCTCTTGCTAAATTCCTGGAAGAATTAGAGAGGGCTTCCTATAAGGGTTATATTACTTTGGAAATAACAAATGAAATCTATTATCTGGATCCGGAAAAGGCAATCGGCAAGAGCTTGAGATGGTTAAAGCAATATATAAGCTAAGGAGGAAAGAGATATGGAAACTCGTCGGATTATTGAGGAAATTTCAGGTCAGCTGAAAGAAAAAGGCGGGATTAGAAACGTTGTGTGGATAGCGGCCGGAGGCTCTAATGGAGGAAATTATCCGGCTCACTATTTCATGCAGCATGAGGCGGAGAAAATACAGTCACAGATGTTTACCAGTAATGAGTTTGTACTGGATCCGCCGAAATTTGTAGATGAAAATACAGTGGCAGTCGTTACATCCATGCGCGGGACGCCGGAGACATGTACGGCGGCGCAGAAGGCCAAAGAACTGGGAGCGGTTACGATCGGGCTCTATGTTCAGGAATCCTTTCTGACAGAAGTTTGTGATTATAAAATGCAGTATGACAGTATTATGTTTGATGAATCAGACCAGAGCAAAACCAATGCGGCGATCGGTATGAGAATTGCCATGGATATTGTGGATGTGGAAGAAGGATATAAAGACTATGCAGACGCCATGGAGGCATATGATATTCTGGACAAAGTTTATCAGGACGCAAAAGCATACTGCATGCCATTGGCACAGAAATGGGCCGAAGACAATAAGAACCAACGGATTATTTCTGTAATGGCAAGTGGGCCTTCTTACGCGGCAGGATATATTTTCTCAATCTGTAATATTATGGAGATGCTGCAGATCCAGTCACCCACAGTCAATAGCTGTGAATTTTTCCATGGCCCCTTTGAAGTGCTTGACAAAAATCAGTCGTTTTTCCTGCTGGTTTCTGAAGGAAAGACAAGAGCGGCTGATGAGAGGGCAAAGAAATTTCTGAAAGAATACGGAGGAGACAAGGTTTATATCCTGGACGCCAAAGAACTGGGAATTAATCGGTTTAAAGATAGTGTATGTGGATATTTCAATCATATGCTCTTCTCACCGATTCTCAATAATACTTATATGAAAGCCCTGTCGGAAACGACGAAGGTTGATTATCTGACAAGACGCTACATGTGGAAAGTAGAGTATTAGTAAAAAAGAGACTGCAAATGGGCAGTCTCTTTTTTCCCTGCGGAGTCCTCCTATATGGTATAATAACCACATCGTGGTTATTATATCTGCGTGATTCACGGCCTGAAAAGTAAAAATTGATTACGAGGAGGATGAGAGAAATGGAAAGTGGAAAAATTATACAAGTGGAGGAAAAAGTGCCATTTCGGCTTTTGGTTCCGCTTAGTATTCAGCACATGTTTGCTATGTTTGGGGCGTCGGTCCTTGTACCCTTTATGTTTGGAATCAGCCCGGCAGTTGTATTGTTTATGAACGGTGTGGGCACACTTTTATTTATCGCTATCACAAAGGGAAAGGCGCCTGCCTATCTGGGGTCGAGTTTTGCATTCCTTGCTCCGGCTGGGCTGGTGATCGATAAAATGGGATATGAGTATGCGCTGGGCGGATTTGTGGCAGTCGGATTCTGCGGCTGCGTTCTGGCGCTGATCATTTATAAATTTGGATGTGATTGGATTGACGTTGTACTGCCTCCGGCTGCTATGGGTCCGGTGGTGGCTTTGATCGGCCTGGAGCTTTCCGGTTCTGCAGCAAGCAATGCGGGACTTTTGGATGAAAAGATCAGCACCAGCAATATCATTGTATTTGGAGTAACATTGGGAGTTGCTGTATTTGGCTCCATCCTATTTAGGAAATTCCTTTCTGTTATTCCGATTCTGATTGCTGTCATTGCCGGATATATCGCCGCTATTTTATGCGGGATTGTAGACTTTACCGCCGTTTCAGAGGCATCTTTATTTGCACTGCCTAATTTTATGCTTCCGAAATTCAGTGCAGAAGCTATTATTACAATCTTGCCGGTTATTCTTGTGATCACATCTGAGCATATCGGGCATCAGGTTGTTACCAGCAAGATCGTGGGAAGAGATCTTCTGCGGGATCCGGGGCTTCACCGCTCTTTGCTGGGGGATAATTTATCTACAATGCTTTCCGGTCTGATTGGCGCGGTCCCGACTACAACATACGGAGAAAATATCGGAGTCATGGCAGTAACCAAGGTGTACAGTGTAAGAGTCATTGCCGGCGCCGCGGTTCTGTCTATTATCTGCTCCTTTGTCGGCAAACTTTCCATGCTGATCCAGACAATTCCGGGACCGGTTATCGGAGGGATATCCTTCCTTCTTTACGGAATGATCGGAGCATCCGGTATCAGAATCCTTGTAGATTCCAGGGTGGATTACGGGCGGTCCAGGAATCTGACACTGACCAGTATTGTATTTGTGACAGGCTTGTCCGGAATTGCGGTAAATATCGGAAATATCCAGCTTACCGGCATGGTTCTGGCATGTATTGTAGGTATGATATTAAGCCTTATTTTCCACCTGCTGGATAAACTGAATCTGACAAATGACAGGGAATAGCGGTGTTAAATAAATCCGGCTATTTATGCCGGAAAAAAGAATAAAACAAGAATAAAAATTTCTCCGGCTGCAGAACCTGTAAAGAGAAACAGTACAGACAGGAGGCTTTTCATATGCTGGAGGAATTGAAAAAAGAAGTTTATGAGGCAAATATGCTCCTTTTACAGTACGATCTCGTGACATTTACCTGGGGAAACGTAAGCGGGATCGATCGGGAAAAGGGGCTTTTTGTTATTAAACCAAGCGGAGTAGAGTATGGACAACTTGCTCCGTCAGATATGACAGTTGTGGATCTGGAGGGAAACAGAATAGAGGGAAGATACCGGCCTTCTTCAGATACGGCAACCCATGCGGCGCTGTACCGGCGATTTCCGGAAATAGGAGGCGTGGCTCATACCCATTCTGTCTGGGCAACCAGCTGGGCACAGGCGGGCCGGGACATTCCATGCTATGGGACGACTCACGCAGATTATATTTACGGGGAAGTGCCTTGCGTGAGAGAACTGACTCCAAAAGAAATTGATGAAGATTACGAAAAAAATACCGGACTTCTGATTGCGGATGAATTTTCTCTCCGTAATATAGGCTACCTGGCAACCCCGGCAGTGCTGTGCAGAAATCATGGACCGTTTACCTGGGGGAAAAATGCCGGAGAGGCTGTATATCATGCGGCGGTTCTGGAAAAAGTTGCCAAGATGGCGGCTCTTTGTGAATGGATCAATCCCGGAAATGATCCGGCGTCTCAAAATCTGCAGGACAAACATTATTACAGAAAGCACGGCGAAGAAGCATATTACGGACAAAGAGAATGAAGGATGGAAAAGAGAAAGGAGCGGCAGGGGGATTAAAGATCCACGCCTGCCGCAATATCTTCCAATACCTCTTCTACGGAATCTGTTACATAGGTGGAATAGTATGCAATGCCGGGAGCAGCGCTTGACATAGAATAACTTGTACCCGCCAGCTGCAGCATTTCCACATCGTTATACTGATCTCCGAAGGCGATGCATTCCTCCGGTTTTATGTGCAGATGATCCATAAGAACCTGAAGGGCGATGCCTTTGTTTGTGCCTGGCGCGATAAAGTCCACCCATCTGTTTCCGGAAGTGACAATCTTTATTTCGGAAGAAAACAGTTGTTTCATATAAGCTTCGCAGTCAATACTTTTCTCAAAATGAAGAACGGCTATTTTCAGAAAAGGCTCAGGCACATCTGTTTTAAGGTTTTCTACCTGCATAACATCGAATTTCATCTCATCCAGAAGATAATGTATGAATCTGGGATCGGAAGAATCTGTATAGAGAGTTTCCACTCCTGATACAATACAGTTGCAGCCCGGATAATTGTGGACAGCATCGATGATGCGCATGGAAAGGTCGTGATCTATGGATGACCGGGAAAGCATCTGGCCGTTGTGGATACACAGAGAGCCGTTTTCTGCAATATAGGAAATGCGATCGGCAAAAGGTGCAAAAAGCCTCCTTAAGTTGTTGTACTGTCTTCCGCTGGCAGCAGTAAAATGGATGCCATTGTCGAGAAGTTTTTCGATCAGCTCTATCGCCTGCCGGCTTACTGTCTGTGCACCTTTTTGAAGCAGAGTTCCGTCAAGATCGCTGGCTATTAATTTTATCATAGTTCTGTTACACTCCTTTAAGATAGACATTGCTATTCATACAGCAAGACATTATAATGAAGTTGGGATCAAAAGCCCCAACCACTTTTGAGCAAGCTCATGTGGGCCGGGACCTTTTGAGCCTGGGATCATTATAATATAAGAGCAGAAATTTTTAAAGCAAAGATTGGAGACGAGGACATGAAAATAGGAATAGGAAACGATCATTCAGCAGTAGACATGAAAAATGAAATCGTGAAGTTTTTACAGGATCTTGGCTATGAAGTAGTAAATTATGGGACAGACTCCACCGAGAGCTGTCATTACCCGGTATATGGAGAAAAAGTTGCAAGGGCTGTGGTATCCAAAGAAGTGGATCTTGGAATTTTAATATGCGGTACAGGTGTCGGAATATCTCTTGCAGCCAATAAGGTGAAAGGCGTAAGAGCAGTTGTATGCAGTGAGCCGTACACAGCAAGATTATCAAAACAGCACAATAATACCAACATTCTTGCTTTTGGCGCAAGAGTCATCGGCATTGAGCTTGCGAAGATGATCATAGAGGAGTGGCTGAATGCAGAGTTTGAGGGCGGCCGGCATCAGGAGCGTATCGATATGATCACGGCGATTGAAGAGAGGGAAAGATAAAAAATAGAAGCAGAAACAGTAAAAGTAAAAGGAAGCAGACCACATGGTGATTTGCTTCCTTATTTTATTCTTGGGAAAAACCCCGCTTAACACAGTGCTCCATCACCGATTCCATCTGGGGGGATACCCATTTGTTCCGATGGTACAGGAGCTGTTTCCACACTTCGATTTCCAGGTCTTCCGCGGGAAGAAGAACCAGCTTTCCCTCGGCAACTTTTTTTGCGGTTACATAATCCGGAAGAAGAGAAATTCCAAGGTTTTGTTCCAGTAAAGCACAGATAAGATCTGTGCTTCCGATTTCCAGAATAGGATGAATTTCCAGAGACATCTCTGCCAGCCGCTCATCCAGAAGGCGGCGGTAGCTCATTCCCTTTTCTGTCAGGATAAAAGGATGGCTGCAAAGATCCCGGACAGAAAGCTTTGCTCCGAGGGGAAGGGGATACCCGGCGCCGGCTGCAAAGTGTACGCCTACTCGTTCTTCTTTTACGATCACATATTCTGTATTGTAGATATGGCTGTCCAGGGTGAGAACAAGATCTGCCTCGTTGTGGTCTACGAGCGTCAACATTTCACCGGTTCCGGCGGTGATAATTTTCAGTGCGATCTCAGGATAATTTTTTTTAAAAGAAGCATAATTTTTGCTGAAAATGGAACTGCACAGAGAATCTGCCATTGCCAATCTTACATGACCGCGGATGGTTCCTGTTTCCTGCATGTTTTCCTGAAGTTCCAAAGTCAGTTTGTTGACTTTGTGAGCGTAATCCAGGACTTCCCGGCCTTTTTCAGTTAAAGCTATGGTGTGATTGACACGTTCGAATAACTGGGAATTTAATTCACGCTCCAGCTGTCTGATCTGAAAGGAGACAGTGGACTGAGAAAATCCCAGCTTTTCGGCTGCTTTTGTAAAACTGTTCAGTTCGGCTACATAGATAAAAGTTGTCAGATTTTTGATATCCATTCTGTTACCGCCTTTACCATCTAATTTTTAGATTCATATCATCATAATTATTAATTTTACAGATGTTCCTTTCTATTATATACTATGGGGAAGAGAAAAACAAATACAGTGTCATTCAATAATGGCGAGAGAGAGAAAGGATACATATAATGGAGATTTTAAACGCGGCCGGTCAGGCGGTTGTGCGATTTTTTGAAACAATTTATGCGATGTTATGGGGAGATATTGTAACTATCCCTCTCCCGGGAGGAAGCAGTCTGGGATTATCGCTGCTGGTTATTATCCTCGTTCCGGCAGGCATATATTTTACAGTACGTACTAAGTTCCTGCCGTTTCGACTTTTTCCGGAAATGATCAGGGTTACGGTGGAAAACAGGACTTCTGCAGAACAACATGGAATTTCCGGTGTGCAGGCGCTGATCGTATCTACGGCTACCCGGGTAGGAATGGGGAATCTGGTAGGAGTTGTTGCGGCTATATCAGCAGGAGGCGCCGGAGCGGTATTTTGGATGTGGGTTATTGCCCTTCTTGGATCGTCTACAGCATTTGCAGAAGCGACTCTGGCCCAGATATATAAAGAAAAAGATCCTCTCTATGGAGGATATAGGGGAGGGCCGGCTTACTATATTCATGCTTTGTTTATTACAAATAGGGGGAGCAAAAGAAAGAAATCTGTGATAGCAGTTCTGTTTGCTCTTTCCGGTCTTCTTTGCTGGTGCGGAATCAGTCAGGTCATCGGAAATTCGGTTTCGTCTGCATTTGACAATGCATTCCATATCCCGCCTCTTTACTCTACCGTTGTACTGGTAGTTTTGGCGGCTGTGATCGTTCTTCGGAAAAATGCGACAGTAAAGGTACTGGATATCATGGTGCCTGTTATGGCAGCTTTGTATTTTATTATTACTATTTTTATCATTGTCATAAATATCCCGCAGCTGCCGGCTGTGTTTGCCAGAATTTTTGAGGAAGCGTTCGGGATCCGTCAGGTGGCGGCAGGAGGGTTTGGCGCAGTTTTGATGAACGGAGTGAAAAGAGGGCTTTTCTCCAATGAAGCAGGATCCGGATCAGCTCCTTGTGCAGCGGCGGCAGCGGATATCAGCCATCCGGCGAAAGAGGGGCTTCTGCAGGCTCTTGGAGTATTCATTGATACTCTGGTGATCTGCACCTGTACTGCAATGATCATGCTTCTGACTCCGGAGGAATTGACAAATGGTCTGCAAGGAATGGATCTTCTGCAGACGGCCATGAGTTATCATCTTGGAGAATTTGGAGTCATATTTATTGCTGTGATTTTGTGGCTGTTCAGTTTTTCTACCTTTATTGGGATTCTGTTCTATGCCCGTTCCAATGTAGCCTACCTGTTTGGAGATAACTGGAGATCACAGACATTGTACAAGATTCTGGCGCTTGTTATGTTGTTTATCGGCGGGCTTGCGGCATATACTTTTGTATGGGATCTGGGAGATACAGGCATCGGACTGATGACAATATTCAATATGATCGCTCTTGTTCCGCTGGCGAAAGAAGCGGTAGGATCATTGAAAGATTATGAGAGGAAGAAAAAAGAATCCCGGTAATAACTAAAAGGCGGGTATATCGCATTTTGCGATATACCCGCTTTGTTGCGTAAGCCGTTTTTTTAAAGTCCTGCCAAATGCAGCAGAATGCCTGAGATAACTGCAGCAGCGTAGAGAAGTACAACAAATTTGAGACATTCTTTTTTACTGCCGTTTACCTTAAAAAGAACGATCAGTCCGATTCCGGCGTTGGTACAAAGGCCTGCTATCACAGAAGCAAAGGAGAGAGCGCCTCCCAGATAAAGTTCTGTTAAAAGGACAGAAGCGGCGCAGTTGGGGATAAAACCAAGGAGCGCTGCCAGGAACGGCTGAAAGATGCTGCCCTGTAAAAGGAAGGAGGAAACGGACTCCAGACCGGCAGCCTCAATGACAAAAGTGAGGATTCCGGTAAAAACAAAAATATAGGCAAACAGCTTTACAGTATGATTCAGAGCCGGGCGGATAATGCCGTGATGATCATGGCAGCCGCAGTGGTGGCACAGATCACCGATTTCCTTTTTTGTACAGATGAAACGGGCAAAGAAAATATCGGCCAGATATCCTGCAATAACCGCGATAATTACCTTTACAATGAGAAGAAAGAAAATATCCCTCTCATAGCCGGGATGGGCCATGAGGATAAGAAGCGCTTCGTCTGATGTGGCAAGAAATACAGCCAGGAGTGTGCCAAGAGAAACGACTCCGCCTGCATAAAGGTTGGCTGCCATGACAGAGAAGCCGCATTGAGGTATACAGCCGAACAGAGCGCCTACAATGGGACCTGCCTTTTCCAGTTTGATAAGGGTCTGCCGGATCCATGAGCTGGAGTAGTGCTCCAGCGCTTCCAGGAGAAGGAAGGCGACAAACAGGAACGGCAGCATACGGATCGTATCATTTACAGTGTGTATAAAAACGTGTTCCAGTAATTCCATGTAAACTCCTTTTGAATCAAAACTCACGATATCTTGAAAATATTAGCAAGTTTCATGGGAAATGTCAAATAAAAGTTAGATGAAACGAACTATATTTTTCTGGTATATCCGGCCAGCCATTGTTTCTCTTCTGATGTCAGATAAGGAGAAAGTGTCTCATAAACTTTCTTATGGTAGGAGTTAAGGATTTGCCGTTCAAAATCGCTGATGAGCGAAGGATCCAGGGCGTCCAGATCTATGGGGGCCAGAGTGAGAGGCTCAAAGCACAGGAAAGTTCCATAGTCTGTCCTTTCTTTTTCCAGACACAGCAGTTCGTTTTCCAGACGGATCCCATGTTTGCCGGAGATGTAGACGCCGGGTTCATCGGTGGTGATCATGCCGGCACGTACCGGTACAGGGTCTGCGCCGCTTCGCATTCTCCAATTGAAGCTGTTTGGTCCTTCGTGTACGTTTAATAAATGCCCCACTCCATGTCCGGTGCCGTGGAGATAGTCAAGACCCTGCTGCCACAGAGGAGTTCTTGCCAGAGCATCCAGGTTCTGAAAGCAGACTCCTTCCGGAAATACTGCAGACATAAGGCTTAGCATACAGCGAAGAACCAGGGCGAAATGCTCTTTTTCCTCAGTGGTAAGGGGACCGAGGGCAAAGGTGCGGGTAATGTCAGTAGTTCCTTCGATATAGTGTCCGCCGGAATCTACAAGATAAAGGCCCTGGGCTTTCAGAGGAATATCGGTTTCTTTTGTGACCGCATAGTGGACAATAGCTCCATGAGGGCCATACCCGCTGATAGTCTCAAAACTAAGCCCCAGGTTCCCGGGAGCGGCTTTTCTTAGTCCATCCAGATAGGCTGCAGCGCTGGCTTCGGTGAGGGAATGTCCATTTTGAATTTGTTCTTTCAGCCATTTCATGAAACGAACCATGATAACGCCGTCTTTGATATGAACCTTTTTACTCCAGGAAATCTCAGTTTCGTTTTTCACAGCCTTGAAACCAGTAACCGGATCCGGACCGCACAAAATAGAAGCGCCTCCCTCTTTCAGAATATGAAAAAGAGTATAATTAAGCTGGGATTTTGAAAGCAGTACGCTGCTGTTGCTATAGCGTCTGATGAAATCATAAACGGAATCATAGGGAAGGATCTGAACGTCCTGCCTTTCGATATACCGGCAAGTGTCCGCATCCAGTTTTTCCATGTCTGTAAAAAGAAACGCCTTCTCTTTTTCAATGACTGCATAAGATAAAAAGACAGGATTATAGTCCACATCGCTGCCTCTTAAGTTAAAGAGCCATGCAATCTCATCCAGTGCGCATATGATATGGGTGTCTGCGCCTCTTTTCACCATTTCCTGGCGAAGAGCCGACAACTTGGAGGAGACGGACTGCCCCGCATAAGTTTCTTCATAAATCCAGATTTTTTCTTTGGACATAGACGGCCGATTTTCCCAGATAGTGGATGCCAGGTCAAGAGAAGCATCCAGGCGGATCTGCTTTTTTGCCAGTGTCTCAGCCAGTTCCTCACCGGCAGAGGCGGAAAGGGTCCGTCCGTCAAAGCCGACACAGCTTCCGGCGCTTAAGCGGGAAGTCAGAAATTCTTCGACGGAAGGGACTCCCGGCATCTGCATTTTATAGAGTGTGATACCGGTGCCTTTAAGCTGCTGCTCTGCCTGAAGAAAATAGCGCCCGTCTGTCCAAAGACCTGCCTCATCGGGCAGGACCACAAGGGTTCCAGCCGATCCTGTAAATCCGGACAGCCATGCGCGGAATTTAAAATGCTCTCCTACATATTCAGAGAGATGATAGTCGGCGGTGGGAATGTAATATGCAGATAATTGCTTTTCTGCCATGACGCTGCGAAGCAGAGCCAGGCGCTGATTGATGATCGTATTCATTAAGAGGCCTCCATTTCTTTGCTGTCATTTTCACCTATAAATAGACCATAACACCGGATAAGAGGAAAAGTCAAGGGAGCGGACAGCCTGTGATTAAGCTGTCCGCTCCCTTGCAAATTGCATGGTGAGTTTTATGTAGTTTTATGCCTGGAGGCGTTTCAGCAGTTCTTTATGCTGGATCGCACCCTGGTGGTCTGCCTGCATCTGAAGCACCATATCCAGCATGCCGGAAGCGGTGCTGTAATGTTTCAGACCGATCTCGCCAAGAGCTATAAGGTAGCGGCAGTATATGGTATTCCTCATCTGGATGTTATTGGGGAATACTTCCAGTTCCGGCAGGGAGACAGCAAAGTAATCATAGGATACTTTGTCAAAGATATGTTTTTCTCCGAAGGCTTTCAGCTGGTGGTAATCCCGCTTTGCTTTGTCGGTCTGCCCCAGAGCGTCTTTGGCAAGCCCCTGATAGAGAATGGTGTCCGAGGGCTGGTCATTGTAGTACAGTGCAACGGAAGGCTCGGAAAGGCCCTCGGATGCACGGATAAAGTATTCTTTGGCCTTTTCCTGTTCGTCCATCGCTTCGTAGCAGCGGCCGATGTAGTATTCTGCCATATTATCCTGTACATTCGGCAGCTTCCCTTCGCCCAGATTATCCGGATAAGTAAAGGTGTCAGTAAGAAGCCGGATTGCGTCCTGGTAGTTTCCGGCATCCATTTCCTGAAGGGCTTTTTCTGTGAGGGCATAGCGGTACTGACCGCTTACTTTGCCTTCTCCGCCTTCCCATGGATGGAAGATATGTCCTTTCAGGCAGGTGAGCGCTTTGTCATACTGTCCGGTTTTGTTCAGCAGTGTAATGTATTCCAGATAGAGGACATCTCTTTCTTCCAGAAGATGCGGATACTGTTCAAGGACGGACAGCCGCTCTTTGACAGAGACATTATTTTTGGCAAGGAGCTGGTCGTACTCCTGAAGGAAACGGGGATAAGACGGATCCAGTTCCAGCGCTTTCTTCATGACATCCAACGCTTTAGCGGGATCTTTTTCTTTATTATAGTAAGCAATGGCAAGATTGCGGTAAGGCATTGCGTAAGTTCCGTCTTCCTGAACGGAAGTTTCCCACTGGGCAGCTGCAGCTGCGTACTGCTTTTTGTCATAGAATAAAAGTCCAAGATAGTAGTGTGCATACGGAGCAGTGCCAAGAACCTTTACTGCATGCTGAAGAATGACGATTTCCTCTGCTTTATTTGGGAAACAGTAGTCAGGGTTCGCTTTTTCAGCCTTCATAAAAGCGGTAGCAGCCTTCTCATTATCCTGCATTTCTGTAAATACAAAGCCCTGGTAGTAGAAAGTCATAGGTGTTTTTTCCGGTGAGGCTTCCAGAATATCTGCAGCGTCCTGGTAGAATCCCGCCTTCATATAAAGAAGGGAGAGTTCCAGGTAATTGTGAGAAGGAGAGCGCATTACATTTACCCAGGCATCCATGTCATTTTCTGCTTTTGCATTTTCGTAGAGACAGCCCATGGAAAGCGGATCGATCTCAAGGCTTTCCGCCAGGAAGCTCTTTGTGTCTCTTTCAAGAGCACGAAGAATAGCAGCTTTCAATGTGCGGGCGTTCATGTTGTGCCAGTTGTAAATGAGAGATTTGTCAATAAACTCCAGTGCCTGGCTGTAGAGGCGCTTCTTACAGCTTAAGGCAGCCAGCTGATAAAATCCTCCGCTCTGTGTTTCCATGCTCCAGGTGGATTTATAGAAAGCATCAAAGGCTTTTTCATCTTCGCCTAAAAATCTGAGGGCAAGCCCGAGATTAAAGTAGCTCTCTCCGTAGTAAGGATTGGGATTTTTCCAGGTCTGTTTTTCGATGGCTTTTTCAAAATGTTCTTTGGCTTTTTCAAAATGGCCTCTCTTGAGAAGAAGCAGACCATAGCCGTTGTTCAGGCGGATATCGGTAGGATCACGGCGGAGTCCTTCTTCATAATAGTCTGCCGGCTCATAGGTTGCATGGCGGTACTGCTCCAGATGCTGTGCCCCTAAGAAAAGTTCCTCTGTGGATTTCAGTTCTTCGGGAGCAGCCAGCGGAACTGCCGGATCCGGGGTGGGTTCCAGTTCTTCTTTTATGGCCTGATAGCTTACTAGGATTTCGTTCTGCTCGGTTGTCACAGTTACTTCACAGCCGTCAGCGCTTGTAAGGTCTGTGGCAAAGGAATCTTCAAAATATTCACAGGGGTCAGCGTTCAGTGTTGTTTCATAGAGCAGTGCTCCGTTTCTGGAAACAGTCAGACGAAGATTGTCAAAGCATCCGGATGTATAGAGGAGAAGATTGGCGGTTCCATCCTCTACGGTAAAGTTGATCATGGCATCCTTGGTTGCATTTTTCACTCTTCCCACGCCTTTGTAGGGCATGAAATATTGTACAAATGTTTTTTCCTCATAAGGCTTCAGCCACGTAAAGTCCGGCTGGTTGTCGGCAAAAACGCCGGTCATCAGTTCGATATACGGCCCGTCAGCGTCAGTGAGGTTGCGGTCCCAGGCACGTCCGAAATCAGCATTTCCCCATGTCCACTGTTTTTTGCCGGGAGAGATGTGGTGGTCTGCCACATGGAGAAGACCTGCTTTTTTCTCTTCGTCATAGTTTCCGATAAAGTCAAAGTCAGAATGGGCTGCCATATAGGAAGTAGGAACTTTGATATTTTTATACATGGAAATATCGATTCCTGCGGAGTAATCATATTTATAGTATTCTCCCGTTGCAATAGGGAAGGTAGATACGGCGCGTTTTCCGTGATCCATTACCGCGTGCACATCCGGCGGAAAGACAGAGTAGGTATGGTCATTTACCGGAACGGCCGGATTTGCCCACCACAGAAATGTCTGGGGAGTATCTGTGCCGTTGAACAGACGCCCCTTGATCTCTATGTAAGCTTTATCGGGATACAGGGTAAAGGAAGCCATTCCTTTTGTGCCGTACATTTTATCGGTCTCGCTGACAAAAACAGTGGCGGAGCCATCTTCGTTTTTGCAGAAGGAATAGTCTACAGGAGAATAAGTGCTGGGGCGATGGTGCTGGGGCCAGTTAAACTCGATTCCCCCGGAGATCCAGGGGCCGGTAAGTCCCACAAGAGCCGGTTTAATCACGTGATTGTAATAGACAAAATCATAGCCGTTAGTTTTGTCATAGGCTCGCTGGATCCTTCCGCCAAGTTCCGGGAACACCATGACTTTCAGAAAATCATTTTCCAGAAAAACAGCATGATAGCTTACATCCTCTTTTTCATCCGAAATCTTCTCCGTGACAGGGAGGGGGTATACTTTTCCGCTGCTTCCCTGATATGCGCGGTTCTCAATAAACAGAGGCCCTTTTTCCGGCGGATAAACTTTATAAGTGGGGATAACGACATTTTCTTCCCAGACATTTACTGATGCGTTCATAATATTCACTCCTTATTTGTTGTGATTGATCTGTTGTCATTAAAGTATCATATCTGTCTTTTGGGAAAAATATCATATCGTTTGTAATGATGGACAATATTCCATAAAGTTGCTATTATCATAACATGATGGAAAAAAACGAGAAAAAGAAAAAAGACGGTTTTGTGGATGAGCAGTATTTTATCATTCCTACAGAGTCCTTTGGAAACTATGCAGGGCATCCGCTGATAAAGGGGATGTACCTGACGGATATCGGATTTTTCCCCAGGGCGCGCCACCACTACAGAGAAAGGGAGGAGGGGACACCGGAATATATTCTGATCTATTGTGTGGAGGGTGAAGGCTATATCCATGTGGGAGAGGAAAAATACGTGCTTCATGAACGGGAGGCGTTCTGCATTCCGGGAGGCCAGGGACACAGGTACTATGCAGATGAAAAGAATCCATGGAGTATTTTCTGGATGCATTTTAAAGGGGAGAATGTGGGATATTTCCCGTTAGAGGAAAAGAAAGTGACAAAGATCAATTCCCGACATGCCCAGAGCCGGATCATTACGCTGTTTGATCTGTTGTTTCAGGTGCTGGAGCGCAACTATACGCTGGGAAATTTTATCTACATTTCCCAGGTGCTCATGCTGATCCTTTCAGAAATTTATTTTCGGGAAAAGGCAGATGAGGCCAGCGAACAGAACCGGCATGTCACAGCAGCGGTGAGATATATGTACAAACACCTGCATGAGAATCTGAAACTGCAGGATATTGCCGATGAACTGAAGCTGTCGAAGAGTTATATCAATGCCGCTTTTAAGAAATATACCGGCCGTGCTCCGGTGGATTTTTTTATTAATCTGAAGATGCAGGAGGCCTGCAAGCTTTTGAAATCCACCAATCTTTATATTGTGGATATCGGACAAAGACTCGGCTATAATGACCCTTACTATTTTTCGCGGATCTTCAAAAAGATGGTAGGCGTTTCTCCGAAGGAATATCGGGAAAAAGAGCTGATCCAGCCATAAGAAGTTCATTTCAGAAGGTACAGTCATAAGAAACGAAAAAATCACCCTTCTGTATGAACGTTTGCCCCGCGATGATGAGTTACAGGGCGAGAGCATCTCCATATCGAATACTCTTTTTGCACACAGAAAACCGCCGTACAGGCTTTCCTATACGGCGGCAGACAAGTTTATTTGCCGAACAAGTCGCTGTGTGTCCCGGTGCGGGTCAGCGTCAGCACCAGCACATCATCCTCGATACGGTAAATGAGTAGCCAGTCTGGGAGAATGTGACATTCCCGATGGCCTATCCAATCGCCGGACAGATCGTGGTCGCGGTTTTTATTCGGCAGCGGTTTTCCCATCGACAGCAGCTCCACGACCTGTTCCAGCAATTCAATTTTCAGGCCTCGCCTGATTGCCCGCTTGTAGTCTTTTTTGAAAATGGTCGTATACTTGACATTGTACTTTGTTTTCTTCATTTTTTGAGGTCGGCAAACAACTCATCAAGGTCATTGTATCCCTTTATAGACGGGTCTTTTGCAATCCTTTCCGCTTCCATCATGGCAGCAATTGTTTCCTTGTTGGGCTGTTCCAGCTTCACTTCAAAGGGAATACCGCCTTCACGAAGAGACTGGCGCACAAAGATATTGAACGCCGTAGTTAGGTTCATGCCCAGCTCATTGAAAAGAGCATCGGCCTGTGCTTTCAGATCCGCGTCCATGCGGATACTGATGTTTGTGGTATTTCCAGCCATATCATCAACCCCTTTCTATCAGTACTTTTAGTATATGACGTTTGCACGAAGAAAACAATACTTTGCACGAATATTTAACTGCAAATTCATAGAAGGGAGTCGGAGTCGCAGCTAAATCCTCGCTTATGGCTAAACGCCATATGTCTATCTTCGCCATTCACCCTTTTACAAGTAAACTTGTACGGGTGTCTGGCTTGATAGACGCATGGCTGAATAAATAGTAATATAGTCCATCAATTTGAAGGATAATTAATTTTGGATGTGATCTGAAAGTATTAAGATATGGGTAAGAAATCATTCAGTGATTCGCGGAAGTTCTTTGTTTGGGAACCCGCATTCTTAAGTATTCATTTAAGGAGGAGAACGGATATGAGTTATGAAGTGCCAAAAAAAATGATCGGTATGAAACTGCCGGGAGGCGACCGGGTAGAGCAGGTGGAACAGGATGTGCCGAAGCCGGGATACGGACAGGTGCTTTTGAAAATGAAGGCAGCAAGCCTGTGCGGAAGTGACCTTAAATTTATTTATCATGAACATACGGATAAGACCGGGGGAGCAAGATATGACAACGTGATCGCAGGACACGAGCCCAGCGGCCAGGTAGTACAGGTAGGAGAAGGCGTCCTGGATTTTAAGGAAGGCGACAGGGTAGTTGTATACCATATCCAGGGATGCGGATACTGTGACGAGTGCCGGAAGGGATTTTTCATCAACTGTCAGCAGCCGGAGAGACGGGCTTACGGATGGCAGAGAGACGGCGCGCTTGCAGAGTATATGGTAGCGGATGTGTCGACCTGCATTCATCTGCCGGAATTTCTTACTTATGAAGACGGTGCCATGATCGCCTGCGGATTCGGAACAGCATATCAGGGACTTTTGAGGGCGAATGTATCAGGACGCGACCGTGTTCTTGTTATGGGACTTGGCCCCGTAGGACAGGCGGCCCTGATCCTGGCAAAGGCTATGGGAGCCGAGACGATCGGCGTTGATATTGCCAAGGAGCGCCTTGAGATGGCAAGACAGATCGGAGCAGATCAGGTATTTATGGGTGATGACGATGCAGTGAAAAATGTGATGGAATATACAGGCGGCAAGGGAGTGGAAGTTGCCATTGACTGCTCCGGAAGCGCTATCGGACGGCACAGATGTCTGGAGGCTGCAAGAATGTGGGGGCAGGTTGTGTTCCTTGGAGAACAGGGCACGGTATCTTTTGAACCAAGTCCGCTTCTGCTTCACAAAAATCTGACTCTTCACGGATCCTGGGTAACATCCGTGGCAAACATGGAGCGCCTGGTTGAATTCCTTGACCGCAAGAAGATCCATCCAAGCCAGATCATTACACATCGGTATCCTCTTAGCCGGACAGAAGAAGCATATCGTGTATTTGCCACAGGAAAGACGGGAAAAGTGTGTGTAAATATGGAGATGGAATAGAAAATGAGCAATTTAGAGAAAATTGTAAAGTGGCTGGGAACGACTTCTTATGAAGGCGTCGTTCTCGGAAGAAGAGATAATTTCAAATGGATCACAGAAGAGAACGCAAATGCAGTAGTGACCAATGGGGAAGTCGGTATTGCATTTCTTGTGATCGAAAAATCCGGGAAAGTGAAGATGATCGCTGACAGCAGCGACTGCCCGAGAATGAGTGAAGAGCAGAATGCTCTGGGGGCAGAGTGTATTCTTGCCCCGTGGTATGAGACTCTTGACGGCTTTCTTGCAGACTGCTGCAGGGGAAAGAAGTATGCTTCCGATACAGGTATTTCCGATACTGTATATGTCCAGGGAGAGCTTGTGGATCTTCGGATGCAGCTTAGCCAAAAAGAGTTGGAGCGGTATCGGGAAATCGGACAGGAATGTGCCCGGATCGTAGAGAGAGTAGCGAAAGATGCGCGTCCCGGACAGACGGAAAATGAAGTGGCAGCTATGCTGAAGTGCCGGTGTATTGAAAAGGGCGTCAGCCCGGACTGTGTCCTGGTGGGAAGCGACGACCGGATTTTGAAATACCGCCATCCCGTTCCTACAGATAAGAAAATAGAAAAATCTTTAATGGTAGTTCTGGGAGGAGAAAAATACGGACTGAACATCAGTATGACAAGGATTGTCAGTTATGGAAAGCCAGATAAAGAGATTGCAGCGAGAATGAAAAAGACCCAGTATATTTTTGCATCTATGCAGAATATGATGGAAGATGGAATGGCATACAGTGAATATTTCCGGAAGGTGCAAAAGCTTTATGATGAGGCCGGGTGGCCTGACGAGTGGAAAATGCACCATCAGGGAGGACCTACCGGATACGGCTGCAGAGAATTTGTGGTCACGCCGGATACAAAAGGCGCTCTCCGGGAGGGGCAGGCTTATGCATGGAACCCGACAATCCTGGGGACAAAATGTGAGGAGACAACCTATCTGAAAGATGGACGGGTTGAGATCCTGACAAGGACTAAGGACTGGCCGTGCACTGTTGTGGAGACAGAGTACGGAAGCCTGGATGTGGCAGATATCCTGATAGTGTCTTAAAATCAATGTGTCTGAAATAGCATCTTGTTTGAGGGCTATAGAATCAGCCTATAAGTATATACGGAAAAACAATTGGCTTTTGTCCGATAAGCTTACTATACTTAGTGATAGAGAAAATGTTCTTTGCAAAAGAAGAATTAGGAGGTAAAGAATTATGTCTATTACAGCTGAAACAGCCAAACAACATGCAAATGATCCAGCAGTATTGTGCTGCAGAGCGGAGGCAGGGATTACAATTGAAGCAGCAAATCTGGAAGATCCGGCCATCTTTGACGAACTGGTGGATTCAGGGCTCCTGTCATTGGAAGGATGTCTGAAGATTGGACAGGTATTGGGAGCAAAGCTTACAAAAACGAGTGATTCTCTTTCACCTTTGACCCCTGATAATGTAGAAGGGTTCAAAGATACGGTAGAATCAGAAGAAGAGACTAAAGAAGAGCAGGCGGAAGCGCCGGCAGCTGTGGAAGCGGCAGCAAGCGTTCAGGGAGCGGTTGCAACAGTAAAGGGAGGAAAAGTTGTAATTTCCATCAAAGAAGGAAAGGATATTTACCTGGAACTTCCTGTTTAGAGAACATATGACGGCAAAATGGCAGAGGATGTCCTGAAAATATAATTCAGCGGCATCCTTTTTTGAGTGTTCTGATTTTGTTTTGCCGGTGGATGTAAGAATTTAGAGGAAGTTGAACAAATAGAAAAGAAAATGGAGGAGGAAATTATTGAATCTGTACAAATATAGTGCATATAATAAATATGCCTTTAACAATGGAGAAACGGTGAAAAAAGAGAAATGAAAGGGAATGCAAGTAATATCCAAGTTAAACAGTTGAACAGAAACCGAGTGTTTCGCTATATTAACAGCAGAGAAAAGACGAGCATGCCGGAGATTGCAATGGCGCTGCATATCAGTACGCCTACCGTGCTTTCTATTGTAAATGAGCTGGAAAAAAGACAGATG
Source organism: Claveliimonas bilis (assembly GCF_030296775.1). Taxonomy (NCBI): domain Bacteria; kingdom Bacillati; phylum Bacillota; class Clostridia; order Lachnospirales; family Lachnospiraceae; genus Claveliimonas; species Claveliimonas bilis. Next base: position 581,472 of record NZ_AP027742.1, read on the forward strand.
GTAGAGGTAAACGGCGAGTTTGAATCTACCGGAGGAAGAAAAGCCAAGATCCTTACTGCTGTAAGGAACAGCCGATATGCGGTGGGGCTGGATATTACGGCAAACCATGTGAGCATTACATACACAGATCTTTCCGGTCGTGCATTGAATCACAGAAGGATTCGCAAACCCTTTGTCTATTCGGATGATTATTTTGCGGAGTTAGCCCGCCTGACAGAAGAGTTTGTGAAAGAATGGGATGTGCCTCCGGAGAAAATCGAGGGAATGGGAATTTCCATGCCGGCTATTATTAACAGCAGGGAGCAGATCATTACTAATTCTCATGCGCTGGGAGTCTATAATGTATCCTGCAGGAGCTGGACCGAGAAAATGCCCTATCGGTGTGATCTTGTCAATGATGCCAATGCAGCGGCGGTGACGGAGATCAGTGGCAGGAGAATACCGGGAAATATGGTATATTTCTCTTTGAGCAATACGGTCGGAGGAGCAGCTCTTTTTCGTGATGATCTGGGAAGGATCAAATTCTGGTCGCCATGGCAGGGAGATACTTACAGTCTTTATGAGGGAGACAATTGGAGGAGCTGTGAATTTGGTCATATGGTGATCCATCCGGGAGGAGAAAGGTGTTACTGCGGAAAAGAAGGATGTGTAGACGCCTACTGTTCCGCTTTGAAACTGGCAGACAGGACAGAGGGAAATCTGGAGAGATTTTTCCTGGAAATGGAAGCGGGCAATGAGGAGTTTCAGAAGGTATGGGAAGAATATCTTCAGAATCTGGCAATTGCTGTTGATAATCTCAGGATGTGTTTTGACTGCCGGGTCGTTCTGGGAGGATATGTGGGAAGCAACATTTCCCCTTATATAGACAGGATCCGCAGGCTGGCAGCGGAAAAAAATATTTTTGAAAAAGACGGAAGTTATATTGACGCATGCAGGTATCAGAAGGAGGCTTCGGCTCTCGGAGCAGCCATCCTGCAGATAGAGAGGTATATAGACACGATATAAAAGTGTCTTTTCCTTTCGACACTTTATTAAATACATTATTAAAGTATAAAATAAAAATCAGGAGGACATTGTGATGGAAGGAAATATGAAAGTTGCTGTGATGAACGGAATTGGAAAGATGGGATATACCGAAAGACCAATTCCTGTTCCGAAGGATGACGAGGTGTTGGTAAAACTGGAATATGTCGGAATCTGCGGCAGCGACATGCATTATTACGAGATGGGAAGGATAGGAGACTATGTGGTAGAGCCTCCGTTTGTTCTTGGACATGAGCCGGGAGGCACTGTTGTGGAAGTCGGAAAAAATGTGACTCATTTGAAAGTGGGCGACCGTGTTGCCCTGGAGCCGGGAAAAACATGCGGCAAGTGCAAATTTTGCAGAGAAGGCAAATATAATCTCTGTCCGGATGTTGTCTTTTTTGCTACTCCGCCGGTAGACGGAGTGTTCCAGGAGTATGTGGCTCATGAGGCTGCTCTTTGCTTTAAACTTCCCGATAATGTGAGCACACTGGAGGGAGCTCTGATCGAGCCTCTGGCAGTTGGTTTTCATGCGGCGAATCAGGGAGGCGCTCATATCGGACAGAAAGCAGTTGTATTTGGAGCGGGATGTATCGGCCTTGTATCTATGATGGCTTTAAAAGCAAGCGGAGTATCAGAAGTATATGTGGTTGATATTATGCAGAAGCGGCTGGACAAGGCTATGGAACTTGGCGCGGACGGCGTGATCAACAGCAAGGATGTGGATGTGCTGGAGAAAGCAAAAGAACTGACAGACGGAGAAGGTTTTGACCTTGCCATTGAGACTGCCGGAACTGAGATTACCACAAATCAGGCCATTCAGGTCGTAAGGAAAGGATCCAATATAGTTCTTGTCGGTTATGGAAAGACAGGCATGATGAATATGATGATGAGTCTGGCTCTGGATAAAGAGATTACTTTTAAGACGGTATTCCGCTACCGCCACATTTACCCGATGGCAATTGATGCGGTGGCACAGGGAAAAGTAAATTTGAAAGGAATTGCAACACATATTTTTGACTTTGATGACATCCAGAATGCCATGGATCGAAGCATAAATGAAAAAGCAGAGATTGTGAAGGCTGTTGTGAAAATTGCTAAATAATACCCAGATTGCTAAATAAATAACATTATGCAATTTGTATAAAATGTTAAAAAAATAATTGTGAAATATTGCATCTTGTACAAAGAAAAAGAGTTGTATATAATTAAATGCATAAAATAGATTTGTAAAACCATTTTATTAAAGAAATAAATAAAACTAATTTCTTTAATAGGAAAGGCTGAAAGGAGCAAAGAAAATGGGAATTATTGAAAGCATGAGACTTGATGGAAAAGCAATCTATGTAACAGGAGGCGCAAGCGGAATCGGAAGATGTGCGGCAATGGCTTTTGCAGAGGCAGGAGCTGATGTGGCGATCGTAGATATCAATCTGGAAGGAGCTGAAAAAGTAGCAAAAGAAATTGCAGATGCTACAGGCTCAAAGACAATTGCGATCCAGGCGGATGTAACCAACCAGGAACAGGTTGAAGCTATGGTTGCAAAGGTTGTTGAGACATACGGAAAGCTGGATGCTGCTTTTAATAACGCCGGAATTTGTATCAATGTTCCAGCAGAAGAAATGACATATGAGCAGTGGAGAAAAGTAACCGATATCAATTTGAACGGAGTATTCCTGTGTGCAACAGCAGCAGGAAGACAGATGATGAAACAGGGATACGGTTCCATTATCAATACAGCTTCCATGTCAGGACATATCGTAAATGTACCGCAGCCACAGTGTGCATACAATGCATCTAAGGCAGGCGTGATCCTTCTGACAAAATCTCTTGCTGTTGAATGGGCGAAAAAAGGCGTCCGCGTAAACTGCATCAGCCCGGGATATATCGGAACAGAGCTGATCCTTGAGGCAGAACACCTGAAACCTCTGATGGCACAGTGGAATGAGATGGCTCCGATGGGAAGAGTTGGAAAACCGGAAGAACTTCAGTCAATTCTGGTATATCTGGCAGGAGATACAAGTACATTTACAACAGGATCGGACATTGTTGTGGACGGAGCATTTACCTGCTTCTAAAAACTTCTAAAGGCCAGAGGTTATTTATTGCGATAGCTATTAGCAGAGGCTATAAAATTATTTATTTTCAAGGAGGAAAATGTATGAAGAAGAAAGTTGTAAGTATTTTGCTGTGTGCGGCTATGGTTTCAGCAATGGCGATGGGTTGCTCATCAGAAGCGCCGGCAAGCGACAGCGGAAGCGAAGACAGCGGTTCTGAGGAAGGCGGGGATGGTTCTCTGACGATAGGAATTACGATCCAGTCCCTTAAGAACGACTACTGGGCAGGCGTTATGTCCAAGCTGGAAGAACTCATGAAAGACAAAGGATATGAGTATACTCTGATCGACTGTGAAGACAACGCTGCAACACAGGTTGGACAGATTGAGAACTTTGTTACAACAGGTGTGGACGTAATCATGGTTCATCCATCCGATCCGGACGCTATTGAAACGGCTTGTAAGGAAGCCCTTGACGCCGGTGTAAAAGTAATGTGCTGGGATGATGAGATGGAAAACACCACAGCCAACTGGGTACTTGACAATACAGCCCTCGGTGAAGAGATCGGAAAGCTGGCTGCTGAATTTATCAACGAAAACTTTACAGCAGATGATAAAGCAGAAGTATGCGTTATCGGATATCCTTCTACAAAGGTTCTGTTAGAGAGACAGCAGGGTATTGAATCCGGACTGGAAAAATACTGTGAAGATAACTATGAGATCGTAGCAACAACAGAAGGTCTGGAAGCTCCGGAATCTCAGACAAACGTTGAGACAGTTCTTCAGGCGCATCCTGACTGCCAGGTATTCGTTGGAACAGGTGCAGGCCCGATGAACGGCGCAAACCAGGCACTTCTTCAGCACTACGGCGGAGCTGGAAAAATTCCGGCAAATGTTGGAGTATTTACAACTGACGTTACAATGCAGCAGTTAGACTCCATCAAAGCTGGCGATGAAGCAGCAAAAGGTATCGTAGGATTTGAAGGTTCCAATACAGATACAGCATCTGCTTGTCTGGAAATGATTGAGAAAGTTGCAGCAGCAGGCGATGATGATTTCCAGGGAGAAGATCACAATACATTCAGACCGACATCTGTTATCAACATGGATAACATTGATGATATCCTCGCAGGAATGTAATAACAACCTTCGGTAACAGGAAGACAAGATAGAGGCGGTGTATTCCGCCTCTAAATAATATAAGCCACAGGGGGACGAACATGAGTGAAGAATATGTATTGCAGTTACAGCATATAAGAAAAGAATACCCGGGTGTTGTTGCGCTGAAGGATGTTACATTGGAGTTGAAACCGGGAGAGATACTGGCCCTTATCGGCGAAAACGGAGCCGGAAAATCTACCCTGATCAAATGTTGTTCCGGAGCAGTTATCCCCACCTCCGGGAAGATTATAGTCAATGGAAAAGAATTTACAAGCATGACACCGCAGCTGGCAGCAGAGAATGGAATTGCGATTATTTACCAGGAATTTAATAACGTAAAGGAACTGTCGGCAGCAGAAAACTTATTTTTGGGAAGGCCTATTAAAAAAGGAATTGTTATCGACAAGGCGGCTATGGAGAGAGAGGCTGCCAAAGCGTTTGAACAGTTGCATATTAAAATTGACCCGAAGGCTCTGATGAAGAATCTGACCGTCGGATATCAGCAGATGGTGGAAATTGCCAAGGCAATCCAGCAGAATGCGAAGATACTGATTATGGATGAACCTTCCGCACCTTTGACAAGCGCGGAAGTTGAAAGTATGTTTGAAGTGGTGGAAAGACTTCGGAAAGAGGGAGTTTCAATTATTTATATTTCTCATCGTCTGGAAGAAATCTACCGTCTGTCAGACAGAATTGTTGTTCTTCGTGACGGCGAATACATCAAGACTCTTATTACAAAAGAGAGTCATGTCCAGGAGCTGATCAAGCTTATGGTAGGACGTGAGCTGACACAGACCTATCCGCCGAGAGGAGACTGCATAGACGAAAATGAAGTAATACTGGAATTGAAAGATGTGACCGGAAACGGTGATAAAAATATCAGTCTGAAGGTACATAAAGGTGAGATTCTCGGTCTTGGAGGCCTGGTTGGAGCGGGACGTACAGAACTGGCGCAGATGATTTTCGGCGCAGTAAAAAAACAGTCCGGAGAGATATATTTTAAAGGCAAGGAAATTAATCCCAAGAGTCCGAGAGAAGCAATTGATATCGGAATTGCCCTTGTACCTGAGGACAGAAAGCGTCATGGCGCACTTTTGGGAGTGTCTATTAAAAACAATATCAATATGCCGATCTATCAGAGAAACTCGACTTTAAGCGTGATCAATTCCAAAGTTGAGAGAGAAACTGCAGAGAAATATGAAAAGAGTATGGCGATCAAGACTCCGTCGCTGCAGCAGCTTGTCAAGAATTTAAGTGGTGGTAATCAGCAGAAGGTTATTCTGGCGAAATGGCTGGCTGCTGATGCAGAACTGATTATTGTTGACGAGCCTACAAGAGGTATTGACGTAGGCGCGAAGTATGAAATCTATAAGCTGATGAACGAGCTGGTAGAAAAAGAAGGAAAGGCGATCATCATGATCTCTTCCGAAATGGAGGAGCTTATGGGTATGTCTGACCGTATTGTTGTTCTTTCAGAAGGAAATATGACCGGTTCTCTGGAGAAGAGTGAGTTCAGCCAGGAAACGATCATGGCATATGCATCCGCAGCGAGAATGGAGGAGGGTTAAACCATATGAAGAGTAATGTAGGATCTAAATTAAAAGAACATGCCATCTGGATTGTATTAGTAGTCCTTGTTATTGGATTTACGGTGGCAAACCCAAGATTTGTAAACCCAAGCAATATATTTACACTGCTTCGTCAGGTGGCTGTATTTGGTATTGCTTCCATCGGTATGACATTTGTTATTTTGCTGGCTGACATCGACCTTTCTATCGGTTCGATCATGTCTTTTGTAAATGTTGTCTGTGCTTACCTGATGGTAAATGCCGGAGTAAACTGGATTCTGGCAACACTGATTACTTTAGTACTCTCTACTTTGGTAGGTGTACTGAACGGTTTTATGGTATCCACTATCGGCATCCCGGCCCTGATTGCGACCTTTGCGACACAGACCGCCTTTTCGGGATTGACGTATATCATTTGTGATGGTATGCCGATCTATGGATTTACAGAATCTTTCAATGTATTTGGCCAGTGGTATGTAGGACCTGTTCCGGTTCCTGTTATTATCATGATTATCTGCTTCATAGTAGGAGCTTTTATCCTGAACAAGACCTATTTCGGCCGTTATTTCTATGCGGTTGGAGGTAACCCGGAGGCAGCGAAGCTTTCCGGTATCCGTGTAGGAAGAGTAAAATATCTTGTATTTGCACTTTCCGGATTTTTCTCAGGACTGGCAGGTATCGTGCTTCTGTCCCGTACAGCTTCCGGTGCCCCGAATGCAGGAACAGGCTATGAATTTAAAGTAATCACCTGTGTTGTACTTGGTGGTGTGTCCGTAGCCGGTGGTTCCGGTAGAATGTCAGGCGTTGTGGCCGGTACATTTATCATCGGAGCGCTCCAGAACGGTATGGTTCTTATGAACATCGACAGCTATACACAGAACATCGTTATGGGTATTGTGCTGGCACTTGCAGTTGGATTTGACTGTATCCAGAATAAAAAGCAAGCAAACTAAATTCCATATAGGCCAAGAAAATCCCGGCAATGTTATATTGCTGGGATTTTCTGACAATATGATGTTTTTGCCGGAGGAGTTGCTTTCTCCAGAGGAACAAAAGTTGACTTTTAGTGTGCAGAATAGTAGTATTAAATTGTATATTTTTGAACATTGAGAGGTTAAAATTTTGAAAAAGAGTCAGTTGATATATCATTATATAAGGGAGCAGCAAGCTGTCTCGAAACAGGACATTGTTGTGGGGCTGAAGCTCAGCCTTCCTACAATTACCCATAATCTTCAATATCTTGAAGAGTTGCATCTGATTGATACATCCGATAAAATCCGAAATACCGGCGGAAGGAATGCAACAGCTTACTCTTACGTGAAAAATGCAAGGGCAGCTATTGGTCTCTATTTGACAGCGCATCATATTAATTGTGTATCAGTGGATCTCTCGGGGGATGTGATCCAGATGATTCGGAGGAAGCGTGATTTTAATCTGGATGATGATGGATATTTGCAGGAAATCGGCGTGATCGTCGAGGAGGTAAAAAGAAAATCTAAAATAAAAGACAAAGATTTTCTGGGGGTTGGCATATCAGTTCCCGGCCTGGTCTCGCAGGATGGAGAAATTGTCACGTATGGAATGACCCTGAATTTCGGCGGAAGAACAAGGGAAGGAATTGCCAAATATATTCCCTACAGAAATAAGCTGTTTCACGATTCGATTGCAGCAGGGTATGCAGAGGTGTGGAAAGAGCAGGATATACAGAATGCCTTCTACTTAAGTCTCAGTAACAGTGTGGGAGGAGCAGCGCTGTTTGACAAAAAGATTTATGAAGGAAACAGCCAGAAGGGCGGAGAAGTGGGCCATATGACAGTTGTGCCGGAAGGAGGGGAACAGTGTTACTGTGGCCGTAAGGGGTGTTTCGATACCGTGTGTCGTTCTACGCTTCTGGATCAGTATACAGATGGAAACCTGGAACGGTTCTTTGGACTTCTGGATGCCGGAGATGCAGAGGCAGTTAGATTGTGGGATAAATATTTGGACAATTTGTCGTTGGGAATCCACAATCTTCGGATGTTGTTTGACTCTGATATTATTCTGGGCGGATATGTAGGAGCTTATATTGAGAAATATATGGAAGATCTCTGCGACAGGATAGATACGAGAAATCCGTTCGGGGATCCGGCCAGGGAATATCTTGTTCCTTGCAAATATAAAGTGGAAGCGGCAGCTGCCGGAGCAGCGATCCATTTTATTGATGAATTTTTTGAAAGTATTTGATAAAAAATTAACTGGGGACGTAACAAAGTTTAACTTTGTTACGTCCCCAGTTGCGTTTATCCCCGGGTAAAATTGCAGACACCCCCGGGCAAAACTGCGCTTTGCCAAAATTGCGTTGACAACAAATTGGTATTATAATACAATACCAATAGGAAGAGGAGGTCGGATTATGAGCTATTATATGGGAGTTGATATCGGAACATCCAGCGTGAAGTCCATGTTGATCAGTGGTGATGGGAATGTGGCCGGAACGGAGCAGGTTGGATACAATATCATAAAGGAGAGGCTTTCCTGGGCGGAACAGGACATGGAAGAACTTTGGCAGGCTGCACGCCAGACGATTGCAGCTTTGGTGAAACGTTTTCCCGGGGAAGCGGCACAGATTAGCTGTATCAGCTATTCGGGACAGATGCATGGCCTGGTTATGGTAGATGACAGGGGAAAACTGATCCGCAATGCAATTATCTGGGCGGATCAAAGATCAGGAGATGAAATCTCTGAAATTTATAAAGTGATCGGAAAAGATAATTACAGAAATGTTATCTTAAATTCGTTAAGTACAGGGTTCCTTGCCTCCTCCCTTATGTGGGTGAAAGAGCATGAGCCGGAAAATTACGAAAAAACCAGATATGTAATGTTTCCCAAAGATTATATCCGTTATCGGATGTGCGGCGAGATCGGAACGGAAATGTCTGACGCTTCCAGCGGAGCAATTTTTGATACAAAAAAGCGTCAGTGGGCCTGGGACCTTATTGAGAAGCTGGGACTGAAAAAAGAGATTTTCCCGGAAAGTCATGAATCCTGTGATATTGCAGGGCAGGTATCCGGGGAATGCGAGGAACAGACAGGATTGAAAGCAGGGACGCTGATCGCATATGGCGGCGGCGATACTTTGATGATGGGCGTTGGAAACGGAATCATTGTTCCGGGAATCCTGGCTTCCAATATCGGCACGGCCTGTCAGATATCCGGCGCTTTTGACCATCCGGTCTATGATCCTAAGTTTCGCACGAATACATTTTGTCATGTAAAAAAAGATCTGTGGCTTTTGATGGGGGCGCACCTAAGCGGCGGGGTTGCTTTGAAATGGCTGATGAATCAGATGCTGGAAATGAAATCTTACGATGATATGACCGCTTTAGCCGGAACGGTCCCAGCGGGAAGCGAAGGTCTTGTGTTTCTTCCGTATTTGAGTGGAGAAAGAACACCTTATAATGATCCGGAGGCAAAAGGAATTTATTTTGGTATGACTTTGAAGCATACAAAGGCTCATATGATAAGAAGTACAATGGAAGGGATTGTGTTCGGACTTCGCAGTTCATTGGAAATTTTTAAAGGCCTCGGTATTTCGTACCAAAAAATTATTGCGTCAGGAGGGGGAGCGAGAAGCCGTCTCTTTCTTCAGATGCAGGCGGATATTCTGAATGGGCCGATCTTTACCAATGAAAATAATGAACAGGCCTGTGTGGGAGCCGCCATTACAGCGGCTGTGGCAGCAGGAGAATATCGAAGCTGTGAAGAAGCCTGCAGCCGTCTGGTGAAGTTGAGCGAAACGACGGTAGAGCCAGACCGGGAGAATCAGAAATATTATGAGGAGCAGTTTGCCATTTACCGGGAGTTATACGGACATAATCAGGATCTGTTCCACAAAAATGTGAGAGGATAAGCCATGAAAATTTTTCAGAAAGGGTTTAATTATTCCCAGGATGGCGACGGGAACAGGCTTGTTTACCATCTGCAGGGCTGCAATATGAAATGTCCCTGGTGCGCCAATCCGGAGGGGATGAAGGTAGAAGGCGTGATCGTGTCAGATGAGGAATGGCTTCTTGAATCTATTTGCCCTCACCATGCCATTAACGGAAAGACGGTAGACAGGACCATTTGCCAAAGCTGCAGCCGGAAGGAATGTGTGACAGAGCACAATACAAAAGGAATGTATCTTTCCTATGAAGAGGAAACAGTAGGGGAAATCCTGGAGGAAGCAAGAAATAACGCTATGATGTTCTATGATGGCGGCGGGGTGACATTTACAGGAGGAGAGGCCACCGTACAGTTTGAAGAGCTGAAAGAAGCGCTTACAGGATTGAAAGAGTCAGGAATACACACGGCATTGGAGACAAATGGAGCACATCCGAGGCTGGAAGAGCTGCTGGGATGTGTCGGTCAGCTTATTATGGACTGCAAGCTCTGTGATCCTAAGAAGCACAAAGAATATACCGGGCTTTCCAATGAGACTGTCCTTGCCAATATAAGGAAAGCAGCGAAGATCCATCCAAGCCTGCATGTGAGAGTACCGCTGATCGGAGGGGTCAATGACGGCCAGGAAGACCAGGAGGCATTTCTTTCATTTTTCCGTGAGATAGGCGGCAGCAATGTGACATTTGAAGTGCTGGCCTATCATGAATTTGGAAAAAAGAAATGGGAAGAATGCGGATGGAAATACCAGATGACAGAAAAAGCCAGAGTGAATGAAAATACCCTGAGGCAGTTCCGGGAACGGATCAAAGAAGCAGAATGTAATTATAAGCGTACATAATTTTTTGAATTGAAAGAAATTGATGGTGGAAAAAGCGGCAGAAAGGAGTGGTTGAAATGAAAATTGAAACCATATTAAATGCAGAGGAAATTACAAAGCTGGCAAAAGAAAGATTTCAGGAAGAAAGAGCAACGGATCATCTGGAAGGATGGTTTCTTGCCAAAGAAATTATGCGGGAATGTGATGAGAGATTTTCAGGAGAAGAAGATTGCATCCGCATTGCGAAAACCCTGGTGGAAGTAGCGGAAAGGCTTCCGCTCTGGATCAGTGATTACCATGTGTTTGCGGGAACTCAGGATGATGCCTTTGCCAGGTCCTACGCCCTTATCAATCCGGCGTTTTCGGTGGATTCCTTCAGCGGCTACTGCGATCCGGTGGCGGTTTTCGGGGATATTGATCCCATCGGAGATATTACGCAGGAGAGGATCGACGATCTGAAGCAATATAATGAAAAGACGAAGTTTGCAAAAGCGCTGTGCAGCGCCTATGATATTGCAGGTGACAATACAAGCGAGGCGATTTATTTTATCGAACAGGTAACAGGACATCTCATTCCGGATATGAGAGACGTCCTGAAGGATGGTGTGAAAGGACTGAAAGAGAGGATCGGGGTTCAAAGGGAAGCGGAACAGAATCCAAAGAAACGCTCCTACTATGAGGCGATGGATATTTCTCTGGACGCCGTTCTTGTAATTGCCCGAAGATATGCAGATCTGGCAGAAGAGAAAGCGGCAGCGAGTGAAGGAAAGGATAAAGAACGGTTTCGGCTTATGGCGGATACGCTGCGCAAAGTGCCTGAAAACGGAGCGGAAAATCTCTATGAGGCTATTCAGTCATTTATTTTGATGTGGCAGGTAATGTGTCTGGAGCAAACCCCCAATCCCTACGCATTTTCTGTAGGAAATGCAGACCGGATTTTTGAACCGTACCGTAAGATGGAAGATACGGACCGGGATATGGCGGCGGCCCTTTTAAAACACCTTCTCGTATTCTATAATGTGGCAGACCGAAGCTGGGCGATTTCCCAGAATCTGATCATCGGAGGAAAATCAGGCGCGGGTGAAGATATGACAAATCCAACTTCCTATGCCCTTTTGGATGCCTACTATGACATGAATCTTCCGCAGCCTATCCTGTCTGTAAAGCTCCATAAAAATACACCGAAGGAGCTGTATGAAAGTCTGGGAAGATTCCTGTTTACGCCGGGCTGCCTGACCCCCTCCTTCTTTAATGACGATTCTGTATTTGAGATATTAAAAAATAGAAACCATGTGGACCCCGCAGATCTGGAAGACTATTCTGTAGCCGGATGCCAGGAACCTTTGATCATGGGGAAGGATAACGGAAACACAACAAACAGCTGGCTGAATATGGCTAAAGTGCTGGAGTTGTCTTTGAATGACGGCGTTTCCACGATATCCGGCAAAAAGTTCGGAAAAGGCCGGGAGGAATTCGGATATCATACCGACCAGGAAGTACTGGAAAATATTCGTGAAATCTTTTATAATAACCTTCAGGAATATACCGATGAGATGGTAAAATGCGCAAACGCAGCTTCGGAGGCAATTTCTATTCTGCAAGTTCCCTTTCTCTCCACTTTGATGGGCGGTATTGAAACGGGCGTGGATGTCCGTGATACAAAAGAGCAGGGAACAAAATATAATGGAAGCGGATGTCTGATCCACGGTCTTTCTGTTGCGGCGGATTCCTTTATCGCTATTGATACTTTGCTTCGGGAAAGACCACAGGATGCCGGGAGAATGTTGGAGGCTCTTCGGACCAATTTTGAGAATGACCCGGAGATGCATCAGTATCTGATGAAAGCAAAAAAATATGGAAACAATATCGGCATTGTAGATGATGAGGCGGCGGATATTGCTTCCAGAGTCAGCGATATGGTGACAGCCGAAAAAAATTATCTGGGCAATCCTTTCCGGGCAGACTGGGCTTCCCCGTCCACACATCTTCTGTATGGATACTGGGTGGGCGCAACGCCGGACGGCAGAAAGGCAAGGGAACAGCTGGGATACGGCATTGATCCGCTGTACGGAGAGGCTCATTCCGGCCTTGGATTCCGGGTAATGTCCAACATGAAGCTTCCGTTTGAGAAGATGAACGGAGGATGCGCTTCTCACCTGGGGATTAATCCAGGCTACTTCCAAGCGGAAACTTTTGAGGAAAAAGGTGTGGAATTTCAGAAGAAGATCATGAATCCATTGTTTTACAATCCACAGAAGGAAGGCGTTTCACCATTCTATCTCTATGTCAATGTGACAACGCCGGAAATGCTGCGAAAAGTATTAGCCGAGCCGAAAAAATATGCGCCAAGCGGCGTTTATATTATGAGGATCCATGGAACTTTTGTAAATTTCCTTGATCTGTCTCCGGATATTCAGGAAGATATCATCAAGAGGCTGGATATGGAGTCCACCCGTTTATAGAAAAGGATATGATATATTATGGACAGCGAAAATCTCTATCAGAAAGTGAAAAATAAAATATGTGATGAAATATTTGCCGGCCACTATAAAGATGGAGATATGCTTCCGTCAGAACGTGAATTGGAGAAGGTTCTGGATGTCAGCCGGGTCACAGTGCGAAGATCCCTGCAGATGCTGGAGGAAGATCGCCTTATTGTCCGGGAAGTGGGAAGGGGAACAAAAGTGACTTTCCATAACAGCGGCAACCCGGCGGATCTGGATATGATCGTCCTGGTGGCTCCGGCCAGAAATCCCTTTTTCTCGGAATTTATCGGACGATTTCAAGCATATGCTGAGACAAAAGGTACTCTGGTGCTCTATGTAGAGAAGCCAAAAAGCGAAGGTCTGGAAAAAAGCCTTTACCGGCTTTATAAAAGAGGACTTCGTAATGCGGTAGTCTGGCTGGAAGATTTGCAAGTAGATCGCAAGAAGCTTCAAAGGCTCCGTGCCATTGGCATGAATCTTGTGTTTTTTGATTCTGACAGAGGACTTCCTTATGCGGACTGTGTGGCTCTCAACAACGAACGTGCAGTAAGTACATTGTACCAGGCTCTTAAAGAAGCGGGATATAAGAGGATTATATATGTAGGATGGGATATGACAGAGATATACAGTATTCGGATGCGTGAGGAAGCCTATCGGACATATGCCGGAGAGCATGGAATCGTATTAAGGATCCCATGGAAGAAAGAAGAAGAAGGACGGAAGATCATTGAAAGCGCTCTGAAGGGCAGTATCGGAGAGAGGGAGGGAAAAGAAACGGCAGTGCTCTGCTGTGACAGGGAATGCGGTATCCTTGTTACAGAGATCGCTGCAGGAGAAAAGCCGGAGCTTGCAGTGGCTTCCGTGGATAAACTGCCGTCTCCGCCTTTGGGAACGATCATGTACCGCCAGGATATGAAAAAGACAGTAGAACAGATTTTTACATCTCTTGAGAGGCAGTGTGCCCCCGGAGGCACATGGGAGCCTGCCATGTATCTGGTAGAAGGGCAGATGATACAGGAAATATAGGAGATGCCGGATAGATCATATTGGCAGAAACAAAAAGAGGATTCCTCATATGTATGGAGAATCCTCTTTTTGCAGGTACGCCCGGCGGCGCACAGTTTTTATAACCCTTTTTTATAACGCTTTCCCAATTCATGGGCGGTCTTAACTACTGCCTTTACTTTTGCGGCATCCATATAGAATGGTTCTCTGGTCCATTCGGTTTCCTGCGGGTTGGCGCTGATGATATCAAAATTTTCTTCTGTAGGTGCAATTCCCATATCATCCAGAGTGACAGGAAGCCCTACACTTAAATTGAACCGGATGACTTCTTCTATCAGTTTCATATCTTCATTTTCTGCAAGCAGCTGACAGATGACGCCGAAGGCAACTTTTTCTCCGTGGAGCGCCTTATCTCCGCCGGGAACAGCTGTGATTCCATTGCACACAACATGGGAAGCGGCACAGCCCACATTCTCAAACCCGAGTCCGCTCATCAGAGTGTTTGCCTCGATGACTGCATCCAGAGCATCCGTAACAACATGAAGTTCATTGGCAATCTTAGCCCTGACGCCAAATTCGCGGATGGTACGATAACACTCCTCGGCAATGGCGGCGGCAGTCCGGGTACGCATGTAAGAGCCGGATTCTCCACAGATATAGTTGGGCTGATTGGTGCGGATACTTGTGCGCCCTTCAAAGACGGTAGCCAGGGCATCACCCATACCGGATACAAGGAAACGTACCGGGGCGTCTGCAATGATCTGGCTGTCTACAAGTACAAGATCCGGATTTTTGATGTAATAGTAGACATCATCGTGTTCATGTGCGTCATTGTAGATGATGGACATGGCGCTTGTGGGCGCGTCTGTAGAAGCGCTTGTAGGGATAATCACAAGGGGAAGGGACAGCCTGGAAGCTACGGCTTTGGCGGTATCCAGTGCTTTTCCTCCGCCGATTCCGATGATGACATCCGGGGAAAAGCCACTGGCCTCGTCAGATGCTTTTTCAATAAGCTCTTTTGTAATCTCGGTCTGATACAAAAAACTCAAGAAAGCCCCTCCGGCATTCTCGTAGAGAGTGTTCAGCCTTTCTGTAAATGATTTGTAGAAAAATTCATCAATGACAGCAAAAGCCCTTTTTCCGAATTTTTCTGTGTGGATTGCCAGGCGGTCAAGTTCTCCGGCTCCCTGGATATAGCGGCCTGGTGAACCCCAGGCATAAGAAGTAAGCGGCAGCATAAGCAGACCCTCCTTTTAGAAAAAATAGTTTTCTGTTGAATAAAAAAAGATGTCCGAATACAAGCTCCGAACATCTTTTTTATTGAAATTAAGCATTCTCTGGCAGTTTATCCTTTGCAACTTTAGAAAGAATGAAAGTAAAGACTACACAGAGGAGTGCCATTACAATGGCATAGATCCAAGTCATGTTGAATCCGGTATGTCCATAGCTGTCCATCCAGCCGCCGACGATTGTGTACATGAATACGTCCGGCAGGTATCCAAGTGCAGATGCGATACCGGAAACACGTCCGCTTAAACGAAGCGGGATACCGGCATCATCATGGATAGCAAAGTACTGGCTTCTTACGGCATAGATGAAGAACAGGCCGAAGAAGAAGTTGAAAATGATCAGTCCCAGAAGTCCTTCCTGAACCGGGATTAAAATGTAGAACAGGAAGGAAAGAGCCATACCAATAGATCCGATGATAACAACTTTGCCTCGGGAAAGTTTATCAGCAGCAAAACCTGCCACGATACCGCCAACACCCTGGATCAGGTAACGAACACCGCCGAGAGTTGCAGCTGTTGCAGCAGACATTCCGAAGAACTGCTGTGCATATGTAGTAGCGTAGCTTACAAGACCATATACGCTGTAAGCAGTGAAAACGATAGCAACCAGCACCCATACTCGAGGAAGGAGAAGAGTTTTGAACATTTCTTTTACAACTGTTCCTACAGGCTCGGATTGTTCTTCACGTTTTGTATCTTCGATAAAGATAAAGTTTAAAATACCAATGATGATATCAACGATAGCGCACACTTTGATTGCTGCAGAAGCGCCTGCGATCTCATCTGTAAACTGTGCAAATACCCATGCCATTCCAAATACAACGGCGGCATTCAAAATACCTCTAAGTCCTTCCTGAAGACCGAACAGACGTCCCTGTTCTTCCTCTCCGCCCAGCATACGAGTCGCTTTAATGCAGGCTGACCAGTATGTAATAATAGAAGTGATTCCCATCAGGACGAAGATCAGACGTCCGATTGCAAAGCTTGGGAAGGTAGAGAACCAAAGTCCCAGAGCTCCGGTAGCGATAAAGGAAAATGTAAGCAGCTTTCTTGCTGAAAACTTATCTGCGATCATACCGCCGATAAAATAAGATAAAGTTGCCATTGTTGCATATCCCGAAGACAGAAGACCCATCTGGGCATTGCTAAGTCCCATAGCGTTCTGAATCGGTACATAGAAAGTTTCACGAATGTAAGGAAGCTGGAAGATGATACCAGCTCCGGCCGCCAGAAGAAGCAGCGTGCCGTATTTTTTGATAAAAGCCTTGTCCATAAGTATTCCTCCAAAAAACTATACAATTAATAATAATGAAACAGCGCCAGTTCCCGTGCTGCAGTCACAGGTTCTGACAGAAAAGAAACAAAAAAGAGAAAAGTAATGCCTTGCAGCGTTACTTCTCTCTTCACTCTTGTAACTATCCTAAAGCATAAAAGATTTGTGTAAAAATGTCAATCGCAAAAGGAAATAAAAAAGAAAATTAGGTATAATTCATAAAAAAGGGAGTCCAAAAATATGTAATATGTACAATTGACAACCTGTAGATCAGGATTTATACTAAAGGCAGTTACCAGAAGAGCTTAGGAGAGAACAGTAACAGGAAAGGCGGATATACCGCTTTTATACTAGTTGCTTTTCTCTTTTTTTATTATGCTGTTGTGCGCAGACAGCGCTCTTTTGGTCAAAAAAGAAAAACTCTCATATTTAAAGACAGACGAAAAGAAAAAGTAGTTAAGAAATAGGAGGAAGAAACATCATGGCTATTATTTCAAGGGAGAAAATTGTAGAGGGATTAGTAGAAATCCTCGGTAAAGAGCGTGTCATTACTGACGAACAGGTATTAAAAGAAAGCAGTCTCGACAGATACAGAAAGTATGAGCAGGTATTCGAAGTATATACACAGCCGATTCCGGCAGCAGTTGTATATGTAACAAGCACAGAGGAAGTTTCCAAAGTTCTTTCATTTGCAAATGACAATGAGATCAACATTGTGCCGAGAACCGGACATTCCGCTATCGAGGGAGGATTAGAGACAGCTCTTAAAGACTCCGTTGTTGTAGATGGTTCTATGATGAATAAAGTACTGAAAGTAGATACATACAACATGCAGGTAACATGCCAGTGTGGTGTTCCGCTTCAGGATCTGGACGATATGCTTCGTGAGCAGGGATACACAACAGGACATTCTCCGCAGTCCAAACCTCTTGCACAGATCGGCGGTCTTGTTGCAACAAGAAGTATCGGACAGTTCTCTACACTTTATGGCGGAATCGAAGATATGATCGTTGGTATGGAAGCTGTGTTCCCGAATGGAAAGATCTGCAGAATCAAAAACGTTCCAAGACGTGCGGCAGGTCCGGATATCAGACATATCATCTGTGGAAACGAAGGAGCTCTTTGCTTTATCACAGAAGTAACACTGAAGCTCTTCAAATGGCAGCCGGAAAACAACAGATACATTGCATACAAGCTGGATGATGAGCAGATGAAGCTTGGATTTGACTGCCTGCGTGAAGTTATGGTAGCAGGTTACAAACCTTCTTTTGCACGTCTGTACGATGCAGCAGATGCACAGCAGCACTTCAGCGCATGGCTGGAAGAAGGAAAAGCAATCCTTATCTGGATGGCAGAAGGACCGGAAAATATTACACCGGCTATTGAAGCGGGTATCCGTGATCTGATGAGCAAACATCCGGAACTGGAAGAAGTAGATCCTAAGCTTATTGAAAAATGGTACGGTGGACTGAACTGGGGACCAGAGCAGATTGCTGAAGAAAAAGAAGAAATCAAAGCAACAAAGAACATTGGTATTACAACAGAGGTTTCCGGAAGCTGGGATAATATCTATGATATTTACAAAACAGCATGTGACAGAATCCTTGCAGAAGTTCCGGATATGACTTTGATGGGAGGACATTCTTCACATAGCTATATCAACGGAACAAATATGTACTTTGTATACTACTACAACGTTGTAGACTGTGCTCCGGAAGAAGAGATCAACAAATATCATGACAGAATCAATCAGATCATCTGCGAGCAGGTTATCAAATACGGCGGATCCATTGTTCATCACCATGGACTTGGAAAAGCAAGAGCTCACTATGTAACTGAAGAATACGGATCATCTTACTATATGCTGAAGACACTGAAGCAGGCATTTGATCCAAATGGTATTATGAACATGGGAACACTGATTCCTTTAAGAAAATAAGATTAAGATTATGAAAATATTGGGTTGCTTTAAAGTGGTTCCCGATCTGGATCTGGTGGCAGAGGAAGATTGGGAGTTAGAAGGACAGCTCCATGTGGATACTAGCTATGTCAAGCCAATATGGAACTGTTTTGATGAGAGCGCTCTGGAAATGATGTTAAAGCTTTCTGATTTGTCAGGAAGCTTTAACATCGTTTTTGAATTAAGTGCGCTGACAATTGGAAAAGAGAAAGACGAGTCGTTTTTGAAGACGCTTTATGCTCTGGGGTATGCCCATGCAGTGCGTATTATGCAGGAAGAGCCGGAAAATTTTGCCCCTGAAAGTCTTGCGGGAGCGATTGCGGGATATCTCAAAAAATACGCCATGCAGGATGTGGTTGTTATGGGTGGACAAAGTTCAGTAGGGAGCAATATGAAGACGCCATATCTTCTGGCAGAGCTGCTTGGATGGCCTTGTTTTACTCAAGTTACCTCTATGGAGCCGGTAGATGATAACTGTCTTAAGATTACCTGTAAAACAGACGGCGGAAGCGTTATCCGTACGGTAAAAACTCCCTGTGTACTTGTTGTGGGAAATGCAGAGAATACCTATCTTCGTGTACCGACTCTGAAGGATAAAATGAAGCTTGGCAAAAAGCCGATCGAGAGGCTGACTATAGAGGAAGTAAATGAAGAAATTCCGATGGAATCAGCGAAGCTTGTCTCACTGGAAAATGTGGAAAGAAAAAGAGATACAAAATGGATCGAAGGAGCGACTCCCCAGGAGAAGGCGGAGAAGCTTTTTGAATCATATCTGAAGGAAAGGCTGGAAAAACTATGAGATATCATCTGGTTATCAACGGATTCCTGTCAGAAATACAGGCGCAGATGGAAGAAATGTGCGGCTTTGCAAAAGGGCTTCCCGATGAAATAGAAGAAGGGGAAGCTTTGGTTATATTAAAAACAGGTGAAAAAATATTGGATGGCATACCGGCGTCAGAGGCCAGGGTGCTTTATATGGAAACATATACGCCGGTAAATGCTTTGGATGTTTTGTGCGGGTGGATGACGTCAGAAGATCTGTATATCTTTGGAAGCGATCCATCGGATATTGAATTGGCAGTGCGGTGCGGAGCAAGGAAAAAAGGGAGCTCCCTTGCAGCAGTGGGAAAGATCACAGTCGCTGACGGAGGCCTTCAGGCTTCCAAGATGGTGTATGCCAATCATCTGAAAGCGGCCTTTTTGATGCAGACCGGCCCCTACTGCATTTCTCTTGAGAGAGGAATGGATAAGGCGAAGAAGGATTCAGGAGACATCGCAGTTACAGAAGAAGCGAATGTCGGAAAGCCGGATTTTATCCTGGAAGAAGAATTTATTCCGGAAGAAAAGGAAAAGGGACTGGAGCAGGCAAAGGTTGTGATCGCCGCAGGAAGAGGATGCGGAAGCAAAGAAAATGTAAAAAGGCTGGAACAGACGGCAGAGAGTCTGGGAGGAGTTCTGGGAGTGAGCAGACCGGCTGCCATGAATGCCTGGGAGCCTATGGACAGGCTTATCGGCGTATCCGGAGCCATGCTTGCACCGGAGATCTGTTTTGCGGTAGGGGCATCCGGTGCGGCGGCATTTTATGCAGGCATTGAAAAGAGTAAATTTATTGTTGCTGTAAACCGGGACGAAAGAGCGCCGATCATGAAGCAGGCTGATGTGGCGATCGCGGATGACTTTCTTCCGGTCATGAAACGGATAGAAGAACTTTCAGAAAATTTGAAAAGACAGTAAAATAGGAGGAAAAGATGAGCGTCACAATTTTTCCTATGGAGGAACAGTATAAAGAATATCTGATTGACGAGTCCAAATTCACAGGAAACGCCGACAGCATTTCTTTTCCGGAAACGGAAAGCGAGATACGGGAAGTGCTGGAACATTTGGGCAAAGATGTGAAAATTACGATTCAGGGGGGGAAGACCGGAATCACCGGAGCGGCAGTTCCGGAAGAAGGCCATATCCTGAATTTGTCCCACATGAACAAGGTAAAGGATGGAGAGGTACATTCGGATGGCACGGCTTCTGTGACCGTAGAACCTGGGATTACCCTCATGGATCTGAAAAAAGAAATAGACAGCATGTTCCGCAAGACACCGGTATTCTGGCCGCCGGATCCAACAGAGACTTCGGCGACAGTCGGCGGTGTGGCGGCGGAAAATGCAGAAGGAATCTGCAGGATTTTATATGGACCGGCAAGAGACTACATTGAAAAAATCCGTGTCCTTTATCCGGACGGTACTGTTCAGGAGATAGGATGGGGCGAAAAAATCGTGCTGGCATCCGGAAAAGAAATGGAAAAGATGGATACGGTTCTTGGCAAAGAAGGAATTACAGGGATTATTACGGAACTGACTTTAAAACTTCTTCCCAAACCGGAAAGTCTGTGGGGAATTGCATTTTTCTTCCGTGATACCGGAGAAGCCGGGCAGTTTGTGGACAGCCTTAAGGAGGAGCTTCCGTCTTGTGAAACTGCAGCTGTGGCGGCGGTAGAATACATTGATCGTAAGACCATGGACCTGATCGAGGAGAGAAAGCCTTCCATGTCAAAGATCAAGGAACTGCCGGATATTGAACAGGAGATCACAGATATGGTCTATCTGGAGATCCAGGGGCAGGAGGAAGGCATTGAAGAGATTGCGGAATGCCTGATGGAAAAAGCGGCAGAATGCGGAAGCGATCCTGATGAAGCCTGGGCAGTGTCCGGTGAGGCAGAGATCGAGAAAATGCATGCGTTTCGCCATGCGGCGGCCGAGACAGCCAATCTTTTCATTGAAGGGGTCAGACGAACAAATAAAGAGATTACGAAGCTGGGCACGGATATGGCGGTGGCAGACGCCGGTTTTTCGGAAATTCTGAAAAAGAGCAGGGAGGATATCGCGAAAAGCGGTCTTTCAGCCTGTATTTTCGGACATGCCATGGAAAATCATCTGCACATTAATCTTCTTCCGGAAAATAAGGAAGAGTATGAAGAGGGGATCCGTCTTTTGTCCCGGTGGGCAAAGGAGACGAGCACCCATGGTAAAGTGATCGGGGAACATGGAATCGGGAAATTGAAAAAGAAAATATTGGGAGATTCAGTTCCGGGAGATTATCTTGAAGTCTGCCGGGAGCTGAAACAACAATATGACAGTGTATACAGACTGAATCCGGGAAATATCATTGAAACAGAGGAGTAAAAGCGTTGAAGATAGCAGTGTGTATGAAACAGGTTCCCAGGACGACAGAAGGGAACATGGATAAAAAGACAGGTGTGCTGATCCGCGCCGGGCTGGAAGCGGTAGTAAATGTCTATGACCTGGCGGCGTTGGAAGCAGCACTTCAAATACGGGAGCAAAGCGGCGGAGAGATCCATGTTTATACGATGGGTCCTGCTAAAGCGGAGGAGGCCATAAGAACGGCCTTTGCCATGGGAGCAGACGAGGGATTCCTCATCACTGACAGCGCTTTTGCAGGCGCGGATGTCCTGGCAACTTCCTACACGCTGATGCAGGCAATACAAAAAGAGGGCGGTTACGATCTGATCTTATGCGGAAAGCAGACAACAGACGGCGATACGGCGCAGGTCAGCGGAGCCCTTGCGAAATGGTTGGATCTTGTCCATTTAAATTGGGTGACAGAGATCCATACAGATGGAAGCAGCGATCTGAAAGTGACATATCTTATGGAAGGAAGAGACATTGAGGCCAGAACAAAACTGCCATGTCTTTTATCAGTGGAGAAGGACAGCTTTATTCCCAGGATGCCTTCTTTAAAACTGAAGATCAGCGGAAGAAAAAAAGAAATCCATCACCTTGCTCTTGCAGATTTTGCAGATCAGGACACATCCCATTATGGTCTGAACGGATCGGCTACACGAGTGAAGCGGATTTTCCCGCCGGCAAGAACGAAGCGGCAGGAGCTTCAGATCATGGAAAAAGAACAGGCAGTCGGATATATTATGGACATTATAGACGGCTGGGATTGGAGGGGACAGTCATGATGCTGAGGAAAAGCCTTAAGGAGGAACAGAACCAGTGGACGGGGATTCTCGTCTATGTGGAATGTTATAAGGGAAAAGTAATGCCGGTCAGCCTGGAGCTTATCGGTGAGGCCAGACGACTTGCTGCAAAAGCCGGAGGAAAAGTTTACGGAGTGGCAATTGGGGAGAAGCCGGAAGAAATAAGGGAAGAGCTGAAGGACAGTTTTCTGGATGAGGCTTATCTCTGGGAGGCGTCCGATGAGTATCTTCCGATCGCCTATGAGCGGATCATGACAGAGTGTATCAATACTATTCGCCCATCGGTTGTATTGATCGGGGGAACCAGGGAAGGAAGGGCGCTTGCGCCGCGGATCGCCGTGGAGTTTCGGACAGGGCTCACTGCGGACTGTACTTCTCTTGAAATAGATGACGATGGAAATCTCATGCAGACAAGGCCGGCATTTGGTGGCAATATTATGGCAGAGATCCTTACAAAAGACCGCCGCCCGCAGCTTGCTACAGTGAGACCGGGAGTCATGCCGAAAAGACCGGGAATACCGGGAAAGCATACCGTATTTTATATGAAAAAGTGGGACGGGCCGGATGAGACTGTGACAATAGAGGCAGTAAAAGAACAGAGTCAGGATGATAGTATTGCAGGTCAGAAAATATTGGTAGCGGCAGGGCGAGGAGTAAAAAAGAAAGAAGATCTGGAAATGCTCCGTGAGCTGGCACATCTTCTGGGAGGTGAGCTTGCCTGCAGCAGGGCTCTGGTAGAAAAGGGATGGATGAGCCCCTCCAGACAGATCGGACTTTCGGGAAGCACTGTTTCCCCGGATTATCTCATTACATGCGGTGTGTCGGGAACGGTTCAGTTTATGGCCGGTATGAAAACTGCAAAAAATATCATTGCCATCAATTCGGATCCGGACGCAAGAATCTTTGAAATCGCTCATTATCCGGTGTGTGCCGACCTGTATGAGGTAGTGCCGGATCTGATCGAGCGTTTGAAAGAAGGGAGATGACAGATCTGAAATTTCGATATCGGTTAAGTGAGGAGGACTGGATAGAAGCGCTGCTCTGTCTGGATTACAGGCGGTCGGGGAAATTTCGCCAGATTAACATATGGATATTGAGCATTTTGGGAGCAGCAGCGCTGATCGCTTATATAAGGTCTCCGGACAGATTCTTTTTGTTTTTGTTTCTTGCAGTCATCATTCTTCTTGATTTTTATATGGCATATGGAATGGATTTCCTGAGAAACCGGAAAGCCAGGAAATTGGCTTCCATGCAAGGGGAATATGAAATAGAAATCAGTGACAGGCAGATCGTATATAGAGAGGGACAAGCAAAGATTAAATATTCCGGTGCGAAAATAAAATGGTTCCGGTCAGATCATGTCTATGTTTTAAAGATAGAAAGAGAGCTTTTTGTACTCCCAAGAAGGATTCTGGGAACACAGCAGGCGGAGCGTCTGGAAACCATTTTTAAAAATACAAACGTACCCATGATAGAGATACGAGTGGAAAGGAGAGAGAGCATATGGGAACGGAAGAAAAAACAGTAAAAACAGTTGACTTGAAATTAAGAAAAGGGGTCTTTTTTCCGCCATGGATTTTACTGGCCGCTATGGTCGTAGTCAGCCTGACAAACGGAGACGCATTTCTTGCAGGCCTTAATGCGGTAACAAGCTGGGTTCTGGATAATTTTGCCTGGGCATTTAACCTGACGGCGCTTGGCAGTGTAATTACTGTGATCGTTATCTGGTTTTCTCCTCTTGGCAAGGTAAGGATCGGAGGCAGCAAAGCCAGACCGATGATGAAGTACATGGATCTTGTGTGGATCACCCTGTGTACGATCATTGCAGCCGGAATCCTGTTCTGGGCATGTGCGGAGCCGATGTATCACTTATATACACCGGCAGTAGCGGCAGGTGTGGAATCCGGAAGCGCAGACGCGGCAGTATTTGCCATGGAAACTATGTATCTGGAATGGACGATTACGCCCTGTGCTATTTATGTTATTGCAACACTTACGTTTGCCTTTGTATATTATAATATGAACCAGTCCTTCTCCCTTGGATCGGCATTGGTTCCGGCATTTGGGGTGAAGGCAAAGAAATTCGGCGGCATTGTGGATGTTATCTGTCTTTTTTCACTTGTTGCCGGTATGGCGGCGTCTATCGGGACAAGCGTTATGTCTATTGGCGGCGGAGTGGAAAGCGTTTTCGGGATAGAAAGCGGTCCGGCTTCCTGGCTGGTGATCGCCGCATTGATTATGATCACTTTTATTATTTCCAGTGTATCAGGTATCATGAACGGAATCCGTATCCTGTCATCCCTTAACGCGAAAGTGTACTTTGTATTCCTGATCATCATTTTCCTGTTTGGGCCGACGGCATATATGCTGAATGTATCCGTAGAGTCCCTGGGAGCCTTCCTGAAAGATTTTGTTCATCTGAACCTGATGAACGGAGCGGTACATGGAGACAGCTGGGCAAAGAGCTGGCCGGTATTCTACTGGTGTAACTGGCTTGCATGGACCCCTATCACAGGAGTGTTCCTTGGAAAAATCTTAAGGGGATATACCGTCCGCGACGCGATCAAGTGTAACTTTGTTATTCCGGCTGCGTTCAGCATGATCTGGATAGCGCTGTTTTCCTCCGCTTCCCTTTACTATGAGTTCAGCGGACAGGGATTAAATGAAACCATGCTGGAGAGTGGACCGGAGTCTGTTGTGTACAGCGTATTTTCACAGCTTCCGTTGTCAGTAATTATCGCTGTGTTCTACGTGTTCATCATTTTTATTTCTATTGTAACAGGCTCGGATACCAATACGAATGCCATGGCAGGACTGTGTACGCATGGTATCACTCCGGATCAGGAAGAGGCGCCGTCCTGGCTGAAAATCGTCTGGGGAGTTACTCTTGGAGCGGTAACCTACATCCTGATTGCCTTTGCAGGAATTGATGGTATCAAGGCGGCCTCCAACCTGGGAGGATTTCCTAATATGTTCCTTGTGCTCATCATGATATTCGGGCTTTTGAAGATCAGCGTAAATCCGAAGAAGTATGATGTACATAAGGAAGACTATGACAGCAACGGCAGACCGATCGAATCACCCAGGCTGCCTGTGGAGGAAAAAGAAGAGGGATAGATATGGCATTGACGACAGAAGAATTTATGGAACTGACAGCAGACTGCCCGGTGATACCGGCGGCAAAGAACGACGAATGGCTGGAGGCATGTCTGGCTTCAGAGAGCAAACTTGTCTATGTACTTTACGGCGATATCTGCAACATTGCAGATATCGTCAAGAAACTGAAAGAAAAAGATAAAAAGGTGATCGTCCACATTGATCTGATCGAAGGGCTGACATCAAAAGAAATCTGTGTGGATTTTATAAAGAAATATACCATGGCAGACGGGATCATCAGCCTGAAGCCCACTATGATCAAGAGAGCCAAAGATCTCGGCATTTTTACGATTCAGCGTTTCTATATGATGGACGGAAGAAGTTATACCAATATTGTCAAGCATGTGCGTCATACGAATCCGGAAGTGGTGGAGTTTATGCCGGCAGGGCTTACCAAGCTGATTCCTTATCTTGTCCATGAAGTGGACAAACCGGTAGTTGCCAGCGGCCTGATCCAGGACAAAGAAGATGTCATGGGAGCGCTGAAGGCAGGGGCTATGGCGGTGTCCAGTACAAATAGAGAAGTATGGGATTGTTAGCGCCGCGCAAATACAGGGCGACGCAGTATAAGGAGAGACTATGAAAGCAGATGTAGAATGTTTGGACTGTTGTGTAAATAAGGTGTCCGGACTTTTGGACCAATACCAGGCTGACGACAGCATACGGGAGGCTGTTCTCGAAAAAGTGAGAGAAATCCTGAAACAGGCAGACAAGGATGTGTCCGCTCCTGTTCTGATGCAGCAGACTGTTGATGTGCTGGAGGACTATTTTGAGATAGACGATGCCTATACGGTGCCAAAAGAGAAGTATAACCGGTATCTTATGGAAAGAGAAGAACAGATCCGGCAGACAATCCGTATGTCCCGTGATCCTTTCCTTACGGGACTGCAATATGCTGTAACCGGGAATTACATTGATTTTGGAGCAATGTCGGATGTGAATGAAGAGAAGCTTGCACAGCTTCTTGCAGACTATGATAAGCTGCCCCTTGATACGGAGGAGATCGAACGTCTGCGAGGGGAAGTTTCCCGGGCAAAGAGCCTGGTTTATATCACGGATAATGCAGGGGAAATTGTATTGGATAAACTGTTTATCGAGGCAATGAAAGGGCTGCATCCCGGTCTGAAAGTGACAGTGCTTGTCAGAGGATTTCCCACATTGAATGACGCTACAAAAGAGGATGCTGCTTTTATTGGTATGCCTGAAATTGCAGAGGTTTTGACTAACGGGATAAAAATCCCCGGCACTCCCCTGGATCGGATCAGCAAAGAGGCGCTGGATCGGATCAAAAGGGCTGATCTTTGTATTGCCAAAGGTCAGGGGAACTTCGAGACACTGCGGGGATGCGGAGAAAATATTTATTATCTGTTCCTGTGCAAGTGTACATTGTTCGTGAAGAAGTTCCAGGTGGCAAGATTTACCCCGGTTCTTGGAAATGAAAAGAGAATTGTGCAATATGCATAAAAATAGGGTATCGTTTTTTAATATTATCACGATATTGACAAAATGAAGTAATCGCTGTACTATGTACGTAGTTACTAAAAGAGCGAAAGAGAAAGTAACTTTTACCCGTGTAGTGCGGGTAGAAGTTACTTTTTTCATTTTCTCTATTGTGCGCAGGTAGAGGAAGAGTTCTTTTACGGGACAAAAGAATTGAAGGTTTTTGGAGGTATAACAATGAGCTTAAATATCAATGATTTTTCTATGGATTTCTTTTCACTGAAGGGGAAAAATGCAATCGTAACAGGAGGATGCAGCGGATTGGGACAGGCATTCGCACTGGCGCTTGCAAAAGCCGGAGCAAATATTTTCTGCTTTGCAGCAGTAAATGACGACGGAACAACACAGAAACTGATTGAGGATTGCGGCGTAAAATATACATTCATGCTGGGAGATATTACAGAGGATGGAATCTGTGATAAAGTTGCAGAGAAGTGCGTAGAGACATACGGATCCATTGATATCCTTGTAAACTGTGCAGGAATCTGCAAGATTGCTGATGTACTTGACTTCGGCAGAGCAGAATGGGATCCGATGATCGCGATCAACCTGACAGGTGCTTTTGATTTAAGCCATGCAGTAGCAAAATACATGATCCCACAGAAGAGCGGAAAGATCATTAACATCTGTTCTCTGTTCTCTTTCCTTGGCGGACTTGGATCACCGGCATATGCTGCAATGAAAGCAGGACTTATGGGACTGACAAAAGCGTATGCAGATGAACTTGGAAAATATGGAATCTGTGTAAATGGTATTGCTCCTGGATACTTCCAGACAAGCATGACAAGCGGAACAGGAAGCGCAAACGATGAGAAGTACATCAAGATCAAAGAGCATGTTCCGGCTGATCGTTGGGGAGAGAGACAGGATCTGATGGGAACTGTTGTTTATCTGGCAAGCCGTGCATCTGACTATGTAAACGGAACTCTGGCAGTTGTAGACGGAGGATACCTTGTAAGATAATTGTGCCGATATCGCTGTGTGAGATAGCAGCGCCGATATCGTTGTCAAAATACAAACGGCGGTGTACAAAAGAGGGCGTTTCTTTGTGCACCGCCGTAAAAAGCAGAAAAAGAAACAACAATTAGGAAGAGGATTTTGATATGAGTGAGAAATATATTATCGGTATTGATGAAGGTTCCCAGAGTGCCAAAATTTTGATTTTTGACACAAAAGGAAATATTGTATGCGAGGGAAAACATCCATTAAAACCATACAACCTCCCGGGACCGGAGCTTGTAGAGCATCCGGACGATGACTGGTGGGATGCGATCTGCCAGGCAGGAAAAAAATGTATGGCTAACTTTAAAGGAAATAAAGAAGACATCGTGGGAATCGGACTTTGTACGATCCGTTACTGCAGAGCTTATCTGAAGGAAGACGGAATGCTTGCACAGCCGGCTCTTAGCTGGATGGATATCCGTGTATCCAAGCCATATGATTTCTCTAATCCGGATGCAAAATATGTAGTAGCATCTTCCGGATACATTACATACAGACTGACAGGTGAACACAAGGATACGATCGGAAACTATGAAGGCGTATGGCCGATCGATATCGACAACTGGAAATGGTCTGATGATCCGGAAGCATACAAAAATACAGGAATGCCAAGAGAAATGCTGTTTGACCTTGTAATGCCGGGTGATATCCTGGGCTATGTGACAAAGGAAGCTGCAGAAGCAACAGGATTTCCGGAAGGAGTACCGGTTGTGGCAACATCCAATGACAAAGCAGTAGAAGGTCTTGGAACAGGATGTATGGGTGAGACAACTGCATGTATTTCCCTCGGAACATACACAGCAGGTATGATGGAAGGAAAAGAAAACCTGAAGGGTACAACCGCTACATGGCCGAAATTCTCCTGCGTGCCAAACAAGTATCTGTATGATACAAACGGTATCAGAAGAGGAATGTGGACAGTAAGCTGGTTCAGAGATATTCTGGGAGACGGATACAAGAAAGAAGCAGAAGCACAGGGGATGTCTGCAGAAGAGCTTTTGAGCAAAGAAGCGGAGGCAGTTCCGGCAGGTTCCAACGGTCTGATGACAGTGCTTGACTGGCTGGCACCTGTAGATGCGCTTTACAAAAAAGGTGTTATGATCGGATTTGACGGAAGACATAAAAGAGGACATATCTACCGTTCTATCCTGGAAGCTGTAGCACTTACCATGAAAAAGCATGTTACGGATATGACAAACGAGATCGGTGTAAAGCTTGATAAGATCATCATCACCGGAGGCGGTTCCAACAGCGATCTTTTCATGCAGATCTTTGCAGATGTATTTAACATCCCGATGGTGCGCAACGAGGTAAACGGAGCAGCAGGACTTGGATCTGCAATCTGCGCGGCAGTTGCTGCAGGTGTATATAAGAGCTTTGATGAGGCGGTAGAAAATATGGTTCGTATCAAAGACACCTTTACACCGAATCCGGAAGCAGTTGCATTTTATGAGAAGATGTACCCGGTTTATACAAACATCACAAAACATACAGATGAAGTATTAAAAGAGGCGTATGAACTTTTCAACTAAAAGAGAAAGACCATTCATTCTTTTGACAAATGATGACGGAATAGAATCTCCCGGTATACGGGCAGCAGCGGAAGCGGTACTGGATCTGGGCGACCTGATCATAGCGGCGCCTGCAAAGCAGCAGTCCGGTATGGGGAGAGCTTTTCCGAGACTGGAGGATACAGGGATCATAGAGACTTCCTGCATACGGATTAACGGGCAGGAGATTCCGGCTTATGGAGTCCACGGTTCACCGGCTCTTGCAGTGGCCCATGGAATATTGGAGATTGCGGATCGGAAGCCGGATCTTTGTATCAGCGGAATCAATTATGGAGAAAATCTGGGACAGACAGTGACCTGCAGCGGAACGTTGGGGGCCGCTATTGAGGCGGCCAGCCAGGGGATACCCGCGATTGCTGTTTCTCTGGAGGCGGATCTTTCCATCCAGCGTCTGGAGCAGCTTCCGGGTGCCCGGCTTGATACGTCCGGGGAGATTCTGCGTGCCGCGGCACAGCGTATTCTCGCAAAGGAGAATGTGATGCAGGCAGATATATGGAATATCAACGTTCCGGCGGAAGCAGAGGATCCGAAAGATTATCGGATCACGACACAGAGCAGACAGAATTATTTTTGTTTCCAGAAGCCGCAGAAAAGGGATTTTTCCCGTCCTTTCCGACTTACTTCAAAAATCAGCATTGATATGGATACCCTGGAGAGGGACAGTGATATCTATGCGGTATATGTAGACAGAAAAATTTCCGTGACCCCGCTTACGATAGACATGACAGCAGGACGCACAGGAATATAAGAAAAATCTCCGGAGGACTTCTTTTTGTTCACACATGTTGTGCAACAAAGGAAATCTTCCGGAGATTTTTGTATGTATTTAGGCAATTGATACGCGGATTCCCTGACTTAAGAGAAAATCCTGCTCCTCTTTAGGAAGCCCTTCGTCGGTGATGACTTCATAGACATCCTGAAGAGGAAGAAAAGAGATGCCTCCCGGATGGGAAAATTTCCCGGAATCTGTCAGAATATATACATGGTCTGCGCATTCAGTCATGGCGGATAAAGTATCACAGCGGGCCAGATCATCGCCTGTGAATCCGAAATCCCGGGAATATCCGTCCGTTCCGGCAAAAAGCTTATCTACATGAAAGGAGGCGGCTGAATTTTTTGTGAGAAGCCCTACAAGAGATTGGCTGTGGGGCTGCAGCGTTCCTCCAAGAAGGATAAGCTCAATGTTGGGATAGCCTTTGACATAGTCGGCAAGAAAAACAGAATTTGTAATAATGGTTACATTTTTCTTTGTTTTAGCCAGCTGTTCGGCGAACAGGGCACAGGTGGAGCCTGATTCGATCATCAGCATTTCGCCGTCCTGAATACAGTCTGCTGCGCGCCGTGCAATCTTCTGCTTTTGCGCAATGTGGAACGCTATCCGATAGTGAATGTCCCCGGCGTCGTTGGGCAGGGCATATCCCCGCTCCCTTTTCAACATTCCTTTTTCAGACAGGTATTCCAGATCTTTCCGGATTGTTACCTGGGAGGTTCCCAGTATATCGGCGAGCAAAGAAACCTCTGTTTTTCCATGTTCTGCAATATATTCAAGAAGTGCGGTATGACGTTCTTTCATAAGTACTGCCTCCTGTGACGGTGTGTTTCGGTTAATTATATGGTAACATTATAAATTGTGTATGTCAATAATATAAGTTTCGTACGAAAGAAAATATATTTCGTAAGTTTACAATTATAGGCTCTTGTGCTATACTGAAACAAGAAAACGGGAAAAAGAAGGAGGCGGATCATGGGAGATTACTATCTGGCTGTGGACATCGGTGCATCCAGCGGACGGCATATCCTGGGCAGCCTTCAGGGCGGAAAGCTGGTCTTGGAGGAGATCTACCGCTTTGAAAACGGTATGGTCAAAAGGAACGGTCATCTGTGCTGGGATTATGAAAAGCTGTTCGGACATATTAAAGCAGGGATCAGAAAATGTGCACAGATTGGGAAAATACCAAAAAGTATGGGAATTGATACATGGGGCGTAGACTATGTTCTTCTTGATGACAGGGATGAGATTATAGGGGAGACATATGGATACCGAGACAGGCGTACTGACGGTATAGATGAAGAGGTAGCCAGGATCATCGGGGAGAGAGAGCTGTATCAAAGAACCGGGATTGAGAAAATGACATTCAATACGCTTTACCAGCTGATGGCTTTAAAAAAAGAACATCCGGAAGAACTGGAACAGGCAAAAGCGCTTTTGTTTGTCCCGGATTATTTTCATTTTCTTTTAACGGGAAAGAAAGTAAATGAATATACGGAAGCAAGCACTTCGCAGTTGATGAACGCGGCGGGAAAATGCTGGGATGAGGATCTCCTTGCGCGTCTGGAATTACCTGGCGGGATATTTCAAAGGATTGCAATGCCCGGTGAAAGTCTGGGAAAGATCAGGAAGGAGCTGGCGGAAGAATTTGGATTCGATATGGAAGTAGTCCTTCCGTGTACCCATGACACAGCTTCTGCAATTCTGGCAATACCAGCCGATGGTGAGGATTATGTGTTTATCAGTTCCGGCACATGGTCTTTGCTGGGAATCGAAAGAGATGAGCCGGACTGCAGCGAGGTAAGCCGTCAGAATCATTTTACGAACGAAGGCGGATTTGATTCCCGTATCTGTTATCACAGAAATATCATGGGCCTTTGGATGATCCAGTCGGTGCGTCATGAACTGGGAGATAGCTGCAGTTTTGCGCAGATATGTGAGGAGGCGGAGAAGGAGAAAGAATTTTCTTCCCGTGTAGATGTTACAGATCAAAGTTTTATGGCACCGGACAATATGACAGAAGCCATCAAAGATTACTGCAAAAAGACAGGGCAGCAGGTTCCGGAAACTTTGGGAGAGATAGCTTCCTGTATTTATGCAAGTCTTGCAAAATGTTATGCCGATACTATACGTGGTATAGAAGTCTCCACAGGACGGACCTACACAAGGATACATATTGTGGGAGGAGGCGGAAAGGCCGGTTATCTGAACAAATTGACAGCTGAGGCAACCGGAAAAGAAGTTCATGCGGGACCGACGGAAGGGACAGCTCTTGGAAACATCACAGCACAGATGATAAGAAGCGGAGAATTTACTGATAAAACAGAGGCGAGAAATGTAATTTACCGTTCTTTTGATATAAAGGTTTATCGTTAAAAGGATGTAGTGTAAAAATAAAAACATAAAGGAGAGATGAAAATGAAATATGGAATTTATTATGCGTACTGGGAGCAGGAATGGGCAGCGGATTACAAAAAGTATGTAGAAAAAGTAAGCAAACTGGGATTTGATATCCTGGAAGTGGGAGCGGCTCCTCTGCCGGACTATACAGACCAGGAAATCAGTGAGCTGAGAAAATGCGCCCAGGACAATGGCGTGATCCTGACAGCCGGATATGGTCCTACTTATGAGCATAACATCGGCGCCGTGGAACCGGAGGTACGTGCAGGCGCTATGGAATGGTATAAGAGACTGTTTGAGGTGATGGGCAAGCTGGATATTCATAAGATAGGCGGTGCCATTTATTCCTACTGGCCGGTAGATTTTTCCAAGGCTGATAAAGAGGAAGACTGGAAACGCAGTGCAGAGGGGATCCGGATTCTTGCCGAAGAGGCGAAGCAGTACGATATCATGCTGGGAATGGAAGTTTTGAACCGTTTTGAAAGCCATATTCTGAATACGGCTGCAGAGGGCGTAACGTTTGTAAAAGAAGTGGGAATGGACAATGTAAAAGTAATGCTGGATACGTTCCATATGAATATTGAAGAAGTCAGCATGGGTGCAGCCATCCGTGAGGCGGGAAACCTTCTCGGACATTTCCATACAGGAGAATGCAATCGTATGGTTCCCGGAAAAGGCAGAATGCCCTGGAGAGAGATCGGAGAGGCGCTTCGTGACATTCACTATGACGGAACAGTTGTCATGGAACCGTTTGTACGCATGGGAGGGCAGGTAGGCTCTGATATCAAGGTATGGAGAGATATCAGCAGAGGCGCTTCGGAAGCGCAGCTTGATAAAGATGCGGCAGATGCTGTTACGTTTGAGAGATACATGTTTGAAGGATAAAAATCTATTGACAAAACTCCTGTTATATCTTATTCTGTAAATAAGTTTTATAAAATCACTTTATATAATGAACAGGAGGAAAAGTGATGCAGTATTTATTGGGAACAGACATTGGTACGTCAGGGACAAAAACAATTTTGATGGATACCACCGGAAAGCTGATCTCACAGGATTTGGAGGAATATGATGTGTTGACTCCAAAGCCGCTGTGGGCAGAACAGTGGCCGGATGTGTGGTATGAGGCGACGAAAGAGTCCATCCGCCGTACAGTGGAGGAAGCTGTAAAACAGGGAATAAAGAAAGAGGATATTAAAGGCATCGCTATCAGCGGCCTTTACGGAGGTTCAGGTATTCCGCTGGATGAGAATATGAATCCTGTCCGCCCCTGCATGATCTGGATGGACAGACGTGCAAAAGACGAAACAGAGTGGGTGCTGGAACACATCGGAGAAGAGAAACTTCTTGAAATTACCCACAATGGAGCAGATCCATACTATGGATACACAAAGATTTTATGGATGAAAAATCACGAACCGGAAAATTGGGCGCGTACAAAACTTTTTCTTCCTCCAAATGATTACGTTATCTATAAAATGACAGGAGAGATTGCCATTGATTATTCTTCGGCAGGAAATATCGGCGGTATCTTTGATATGAATACCCGTACCTGGTCGGAGGAGCTTTTGAATGCCATGGGAATCCCGATGTTCATGATGCCTCAGAGAATTGTGGAATCCACAGATATTGTCGGCGGGCTGACGAAAGAAATTGCTGACGAGCTGGGATTGTGCGAGGGAATGCCGGTGATCGCAAGCGGTATTGACTGCGGTGCGGCAAACATAGGACTCGGTGTATTTGAATCCGGTGTCTATGCAGCTGCTATTGGAACATCCATGTGTGCAGCTTTGATTTCAGACAAACCGGTAAAAGGAAAAGGACTGATCATCTGGCCTTACCTCTATGATGCAAAAAAACTGTCTTACTACTTCGCCGGAGGTAATACAGCAGGCGCCATTGTAAAATGGTTCCGCAATACCCTGTGTCAGTGGGAGATTGAAAATCAGAAGAACGGTGGGCCAAGCGTATACGACGTCCTTAACGGCGAAGCAGAAAAAATTCCGGCAGGAAGCGAAGGGCTGGTCGTACTTCCGTACTTTATGGGCGAGAGAAGCCCGGTCTGGGATTCTGATGCAAAAGGAACCATCGTTGGATTGTCACTGACCCATACCAAAGGTCACCTTTACCGGGCATTCCTTGAGGCAGTAGCATATTGCCTGCGGGATGCGATGGAAGCAACCGGCGAAGACTTAGGAGAATATATCCTGATCGCCGGAGGCGTAACAAAATCCAAAGTATGGCGTCAGATTTTTGCAGATGTAACAGGATATCCGGTTGTATGCCCTATTTACGATGTAGAAGCAAACATGGGGGATGTTATGCTGGCCGGAATCGGAACAGGAGTTCTTACATACGAAGAAGTAAAGAAATGGCAGGTTTTGGATGAAAAGATCATGCCTGACGAAAAAAATCACAAGAAATATAATGAATATTTCCGTCTGTACAAGAGTATTTACAATCATTTGAAAGAAGATATGAAAGACCTTACAAAAGCAGCGGAATAGTCAAT
The DNA here is from genome assembly GCF_030296775.1 of Claveliimonas bilis. Classification (NCBI taxonomy): domain Bacteria; kingdom Bacillati; phylum Bacillota; class Clostridia; order Lachnospirales; family Lachnospiraceae; genus Claveliimonas; species Claveliimonas bilis. The sequence goes on from NZ_AP027742.1 coordinate 616,938, forward strand.
TTGGGACGTAACACTTTTTAAAAGTGTTACGTCCCAAATTGCATTATACCCCGGGTATTTTTGTAAAAAAGTCAAAAAAACAACACAAAACAACACATAAAACATTTGATTTACGAGGGATTATGTGATAATATCAAATCAGAACATACAAAAAACCAAAAAAGGAGGCGATAATAGTGCAGAGTGAAATGGATATAAAAAAAGAGATGTGCGAGATTGGGAAAAGAGTGTACAACCGGGGAATGGTTGCGGCCAATGACGGCAACTTTTCTGTGAAATTGAGCGATAATGAGTTTTTATGTACGCCGACCGGAGTGAGCAAGGGATTTATGACGCCGGAGTATATCTGCAAGGTGGATGCCAAGGGGAATATACTCGAAGCAAATGGAGAGTTCAGGCCTTCTTCTGAAATAAAAATGCATATGAGAGTTTATGAGGAGAGGGAAGATGTAAAAGCGGTGGTACACGCCCATCCCATGTATGCCACTACATTTGCGGTATGCGGCATGCCGCTGAAAAAGCCGATCATGCCGGAGGCGGTGCTGGGACTTGGAGAGGTTCCGCTTGCAAAATACGGAACGCCGTCCACTATGGAAATTCCGGACGCTGTATCGGAGTATCTCCCTTATTATGACGCAGTGCTTCTGGAAAATCATGGAGCGTTGACCTATGGGGACAGTCTTCTTGGCGCATATCATAAAATGGAATCTCTGGAGTTTTACGCAAGGCTTCTTTATCAGTCCATGATGCTGGGAGGTCCCAAGGTGCTGGATAAAGAGCAGGTAAAGAGACTTTACGGAATGCGTAAAGACTATGGGCTGACAGGCAGACATCCGGCAGACTGGATGAATCTGGATTGATCTTCAGGCAGCAGAGCTAAAGCAAAGATCAAAGCAAAATCAAAAAAGATAAAAAAAGTGAAGAGGAAAGAAATGCTTGCAATAGAGAGAAGAAATGACATACTGGAAAGACTTCAGGAAGAAAAAAGGGTTGTAGTCAGCGAGCTGAGCGCTGCATATAACGTGTCGGAGGAAACGATACGCCGTGATCTGGAAAAGCTGGAAAACGACGGACTTGTTGTGAAAAGTTACGGAGGAGCGGTCCTCAAGGAACAAAGCTTTTTTGACCTTCCTTTTAATATCAGAAAAAAGCAGAGGGTGGCGGAGAAGCAAAAAATCGCAAGACTGATCGCTGATATGGTAAGAGACGGGGAAGCCCTGATGCTGGACGCCAGCTCTACAGACGTATACATTGCCCGTGCACTGAAGGAGAAGAAAAAACTGACAGTGATCACAAATTCTGTGGAGGTGATCGTAGAGCTTTTTGATGTTCCGGAGTGGACCGTGATTTCTACAGGAGGCGTTTCCAGAGAGAAATCCTTCGCCCTTGTAGGTCCGCGCACCGATGAGGTGCTCTCTTCCTATCATGTGGATAAAGCGATCATTTCCTGTAAGGGAGTGGATCTGGAAAATGGTTTTACCGATTCGGATGAACAGGATGCCAGCAGTAAACGCATGATGCTTTACGCTGCAAAAGAGCGGATTTTAGCTGCCGATCACAGTAAGTTTGGCAATACCGCTTTTACGAAAGTGGCAGAGTGGGCTGACATCACTAAGTTTGTAACAGATCAGAAGCCGGAAGAGAAATGGCTTCAGAAATTAAAAGAGCACCGGATAGACTGTGTCTTTCCAAAATAAATAATAAAAGAGAAAAGGAGAAAAAAACAATGCCATTAGTAACATCTGAAAAAATGCTGACAGACGCCAGAGAGGGCGGATATGCCGTTGGGGCATTCAATGTAGAAAACATGGAGATGGTAAAAGCAGTGATCGCAGCAGCGGAGGAAGTGAAAGCGCCGGTTATGCTGCAGACCACTCCTTCAACTGTAAAATACGGTACACTGGAAACCTATTTTGCAATGGTGTCGGCGGAAGCGAAAAAAGCCTCCGTTCCGGTCTGCCTCCATTTGGATCACGGCAGCAGTTTTGAGCTGGCTGTACAGGCCATCAAGGCAGGATATACTTCTGTTATGATCGATGGCTCCCATGAAGATTTTGAACACAATGTAGAGTTGACCAAAAAGGTCGTAGATGTAGCGAAGGCCTGCGGCATTCCGGTAGAGGCAGAGCTTGGAAAAGTAGGCGGAAAAGAAGACGACCTGGAGGCGGAAGAGGACGGAAACACAGATCCCCAGGAAGCAAAAGAATTTGTAGATCGCACCGGGGTTTCTTCTCTTGCAATTGCGATCGGAACAGCTCATGGATTCTATGCGGGAACCCCTGTACTGGATAAAGAGCGGGTATCGGAAGTAAAAGAACTGGTGTCTGTACCTCTGGTCCTTCACGGTGCTTCCGGCCTTAGTGATGAGGATGTAAAAGAATGTGTCAGAAGAGGAATGTGTAAAGTTAATTTTGCAACAGAACTGCGTGTGGCTTATACAGAGGCAGGAAAGAAACTTCTTCAGGAAAAACCGGAGACATTTGATCCGAAAAAGCTTGGTATAGCCGGCATGGAAGCAGTAAAGGAACTGGTAAAAGAACGCATGTGCGTATGCGGTTGCAACGGCAAAGCATAAAGAGAAAGAATGAGTGGTGCTATGGGACAGTATTTATTAGGAATTGATATCGGAACAAGCGCCTGCAAGATCGCCGTATTTGATGAGGAAGGACAGGTAAAAGCAAGTGCAAGCGGAGCATATCAGGTCTATTATCCTCATGCCGGATGGGCGGAACAAAATCCTGACGAGTGGTGGCAGGCGGTGTCTTCGGCTATTAAAGCGGCCCTGGAAAAAGGGAAGATCCGTCCGTCAGAAATCGCCGGAATCGGAATCGACGGACAGAGTTGGTCGGCTATTCCGATTGACAGAGAAGGAAACGTTCTGACCAATACTCCGATCTGGATGGATACAAGGGCAGCTGACATCTGTGAGAGAGTAGGAAAGCAGGTGGGAGAGGAACGTATTTTTGAAGTGTGCGGCAATCCATTTAAGCCCTCTTACACGACTCCCAAAATTCTCTGGTACAAAGAGAATCTTCCGGAAGTATACAAACATACCTACAAAGTGCTTCAGTCCAACAGCTATATAGGTTTTCGCCTGACAGGAAAAGTCAGCCAGGAGCTGACGCAAGGGTATGGGCTTCACTGTTTCCGGATGAGAACCGGAGAGTGGGACATGGATATGTGCAAGGAGCTGGGAGTGGATCCTTCCTTCCTGCCGGATATCTATGCCAGCCATGATATTATTGGGACAGTGACGGAAAAGGCGGCAGCAGAATGCGGCCTGACAGCAGGAATCCCCGTTGTGGCGGGGGCGCTGGATGCCGCCTGCGGAACGCTGGGAGCAGGAGTGATCCACCCGGGAGAGACACAGGAGCAGGGCGGTCAGGCAGGAGGCATGAGCATCTGCATGGATACATACAAGGCGGATGAAAGGCTGATCTTAAGCTACCATGCAGCGCCGAATCAGTGGATCCTCCAGGGAGGAACCGTCGGCGGAGGCGGTGTTATGCGCTGGATGGAACAGGAGTTTGCAGATTACGAAAGGCTGATCGGAAAAGAGATCGGAAAGAGTTCGCTCCAGATTTTTAATGAAATCGCAGAAAAGGTCCCGGCAGGAAGTGACGGAATGGTCTTTCTTCCGTATATGTCAGGTGAGAGATCGCCAATCTGGGATCCCCATGCAAAAGGCGTCTTTTACGGACTGGATTTCAGTAAGACAAAAGGGCATTTCGTAAGGGCAGCCATGGAGGGAGTTGCATTTTCCCTGCGCCATAATCTGGAGGCGGCCGAAGAAGCAGGCGCCGTGGCCAGTGAGCTTCGGGCTATGGGCGGTTCCGCAAATTCTCTTCTGTGGACACAGATCAAGGCTGATGTAACGGGCAAGGAAATCATTGTGCCGTCCTCCGATACGGCGACGACACTGGGAGCCGTTATCCTGGCAGGTGTGGGAGTCGGCATGTATAAAGACTTTGAGGAGGCAGTGAAAAAGACAGTTGTTATTAAACGGCGTCATACGCCAAATCCGGAAGTGCGGGAAGCTTATGACAAGAACTATAAGCTTTACCTGGAATTATATGAAGATTTAAAAGAAACAATGAAAAGAAAGGGAGAGGAATAAGATGAAAGCAGCTGTTGTATGTGCAAATGAAGATGTACGTTATATGGATTATGAGGAACCGCAGGTTACGCCGGGGACAGTGAAGATCAAGGTAAAGGCTTCCGGCATATGCGGATCGGATATTCCCCGTGTACTCCATAATGGTGTGCATTTTTATCCCATTGTTCTGGGACATGAGTTTTCAGGAGATGTGGTGGAAGTAGGAGAAGGAGTGACAAAAGTAAAAGTAGGCGACAGAGTTTCCGGAGCGCCCCTTCTTCCCTGTATGAAATGTGATGACTGCCAGAATGGAAATTTTTCTCTCTGCAAGCATTACAGTTTCATTGGTTCCAGGCAGCAGGGGAGCAATGCAGATTATGTTGTGATTCCGGAACAGAATGCAGTTGTATTTGACAAATCCATTCCCTATGAGCAGGGTGCCATGTTTGAGCCGTCTACGGTTGCCCTTCACGGCGTTATCCAGAACGATTATAAAGGTGGAGAATATGTGGCAATCCTGGGAGGCGGAACCATCGGAATGTTTACGATGCAGTGGACGAAAATATTCGGTTCCAAAAAAGTAGTAGTTTTTGATATCAGCGATGAGAGGCTGGAGCTTGCAAAACGCCTTGGCGCTGACGACGTCATTAATACAACGGAAGAGAACTTCATGGAAAAAGCGATGGCAATTACAGGTGGAAAAGGATATGGATTTGTCTTCGAGACGGCAGGCCAGGAACCTACTTTGAAAATGGCTTTTGAGGTTGCGGCAAACAAAGCCAATGTCTGCTGTATCGGGACACCCCATAAGGAGATTACCTTTACGCCGGCGTTGTGGGAAAAAATGAACCGAAAAGAATTTCATCTGACAGGTTCATGGATGTCCTACAGCGCACCTTTCCCGGGAAGAGAATGGGAACTTACCGCACATTATTTTGCAACAGGACAGTTAAAATTTGACCCCGGATTTATCTACAAAAAAATGCCCATGAGTCAGGCCCAGGAGGCATTCCAGATGTACAAGACTCCGGGACTTGTGCAGGGAAAGATTCTGCTGATGAACGAAGAGTAGGAGGAAGCCATGATTCTGACAGTTACGCTGAATGCGGCGATTGATAAACGGTATGTAGTAGAAGAATTTCGTATCGGAGAGGTAAACCGGATGAAGGAATGCGCCTACACTCCGGGAGGAAAAGGGCTGAATGTGTCCAAACCGGCGGCTATTGCCGGGGCGGAAGTAGTGGCGACCGGATTTGTAGGCGGTCATGCGGGACAATACATTGAGGAGTCCCTGAAAGATTTCCGCATTAAGAGCGCTTTTTATCATCTGGCAGCAGAAAGCCGCTCCTGTATTAATATCTGGGATGAAAAAAATAAAGTGCAGACAGAATTTCTGGAGCCGGGCTTCACAGTGAAAGAGGAAGAGTTCCGGGGATTTGTGGAGAAATTCGCGCAGCTTGTAAAGGAAGCAGATGTGGTGGCAATGTCAGGCAGCGTGCCCCGCGGTCTGGATGAAAAGGCTTATCCGATTCTGGTGGAAACGGTGAAAAAGGCAGGAAAAAAAGTCATTCTTGACACCAGCGGAAAGCTGCTGGAAGAAGGAATAAAAGCCTGCCCGACTATGATCAAGCCCAATATTGATGAGATTCGTATGTTGACAAATAAACCGTGTCATGATATACAGGAGATAATCCGGGCCGCAAAAGAAATCCATGAAAGAGGCATTGAAGTTGTTGTGGTTTCACTGGGAAGTGATGGATCTTTGTGTGTATGCAACGACGGCGTGTACCGGGCCGTTGTGCCGAAGATCAACGCCGTGAACACGGTGGGCTGCGGCGACTCTATGATCGCAGGATTTGCCCTTGGTTTTGAGGCGGGGCAGACGCCTGTAGAGGCTCTTAGAAAGGCAAGCGCTATCTCGGCGGCAGCGGCTATGAGAGAAGAGACCGGATTTTTTGTAAAGGAAGATATGGAGACAATTTATCCGCAGATTACAATAGAAAAGATCGGATAACATCAGGAAGGATACAAAGAGGGAGCGGCATGATTAAAGGCGTAATATTCGATATGGACGGAACGATGTTTGATACGGAACGTCTTTCGGCGATCAGTTGGAAAAAGGCAGGAGAGAAGCTTCATCTTGATATACAGGATGAGCTGATCGATAAGATTCAGGGAAGAAATCCCGCAGCGATCCGAAAAGTTTTTATGGGGAGATTCGGAGAAGATCTGGATTATGACGGAGCCCGCAGAGTGAAGCACGAATTTTTTGAGGAAATGACAAAAGAGGGAATCCCTGTAAAAAAAGGATTGAAGGAATTGTTGGAATACCTGAAAGAAAGCGGGATTCCGGCAGTGGTGGCGACTTCCACGGAACGTATACGGGCAGAGGCGTTTATAAAGCGGGCAGGCGTCTATGATTATTTTACAGACTGTGTCTATGGCGATCTGATCCAGGCAAGCAAACCGGCGCCGGATATTTTTCTGGAAGCTGCCGCAAAGATTGGACAGGATCCCGGAGACTGCGTGGTTCTTGAGGACAGTTCGGTGGGGCTGCAGGCCGCTGTGGCAGCAGGAAGCTACGCGATTTATATTCCGGATGTTGCGAAAGTGCCGGATGAAATTCAAAGAAAAGCAGACGCAAAGCTTGCTGATCTTTCACAGGTAATCGGCTGGATCAAAGAGAAGGAGAAAAGATAAGACATACATGCAGATTGAGAATTTGACTTTATTTCATGGCCTGTCTGAAGAAGAAACAAAACGGAGTATGGTCTGTTCCAGTGCAAAGATAGAGACGTATGAGCAGGATGCTTACATCTTCAGACAGGAGGATCAGCCTTCCAGACTGTATTTTATTTTGTCCGGAACCGTACTGCTGGGACAGATCAATGCCCTGGGCAGGCAGAATTTTATAGAATATCTTGGCGAAGGGCAGGGATTTGGAGAGATCGACCTCTTTCTGGAACATGATATTTATGACTATTTTGCCTTTGCAAAGACAGAGGTAAAACTTTTAAGCGTATCCAGACATTTTTTTTATGGAACTTGTGTAAAGAACTGTGCGCATCACAGCAGAATTATTTTCAACATGCTTCGGATATTTGCAGGGGAAGCAGATAAGAATCTAAGAAAAATATATCTTCTGACAAGCGGAAATCTGCGTCAGAGGATTGCCGGCTATCTTCTGGAGGAAAGCCAGGGGAAAGCTGAAGTTGTGACTCCAATGAAAAGAGAGGAGCTTGCCGTTTATCTGAATACGACAAGACCCTCTCTTTCCAGGGAGTTATCCTGGATGCAGGAGAACGGCATTATTGAACGAAACGGCCGCCAGAGCATCCGCATCCTTTCTTTTGAAATGCTCCAGAATATACTGGAAGGGGAGGAGTAGAGATTACTCCTCCTCTGCAAATACTTCTTTTCCCATACCGCAGATCGGGCATACCCAGTCTTCCGGAAGATCTTCAAATGCGGTTCCAGGTGCAATTCCGTTGTCCGGATCGCCTACTTCAGGGTCATATACATATCCACATGGTTCACAAACATATTTTTTCATTTTGTTTCCTCCTTTAGCAGCGTATGATACGCTGGTTATTTATCACATACTTTATTATAAATTATTCTGCAGATTTTTTCCACAGTCCGTGCAAATTGCAGTATTCATATGCTGCAATAAACTCATCTCCCTCGGCAAGAACAAAGGATGCAGACGGAGCTTCTCCGGGATGAAGTGTGCGGAACTGTCCGCCTAATCTGGTTTCAATATAAATTCCTGCAATATAGTGTTCTTCCAGCATAGGATGAGGAACGGAACCAACAGTAACCTCTACTTTGTTTCCCTCGATTGCCACGCACGGTACATGCTTTTCCGTTGCGGCATCTGTGGAATTGGCGTTGAGTTTGCTAAGATCCGGTGCTCCTTCCTGACCGGCAAAAGCAATAAAGTTTTGAAAAATGTTATTTGTGTTTTTGTCTTTATAAAATTCAGCCATGATAAACCCTCCTTTTGTGTCACGTCTGACTTTTTGATTTCATTTACTTGTCTATATTCTAGTACAGTAAAATCCAGATTTCCGTAACAAATGTTACCAAAAAGTATTTTTCCTGAAAAATTACCGTAATATACTTAAATAAAGAAAAAAGAGAACAGGATTGCCTGTATTTCTACTTATAAATCAATGCTGCACTTGAAATATGTTCTCATTTGTGACAAAATATTTTCATGAGCGAAAAAGCATAAAAAGAAAAGTGTAAGAATAGGAGTGGTAAAAATGACAAAAATAGATATCATATCAGGCTTTTTGGGAGCAGGGAAGACGACGCTGATCCAGAAACTTCTCAAAGAGGCGTTTGCAGGAGAGCAGGTGGTGCTGATCGAAAATGAATTTGGAGAGATCGGTATTGACGGAGGCTTTCTGAAAGAGGCGGGAATTGAGATCCGGGAAATGAACTCCGGATGCATCTGCTGTTCTCTGGTGGGGGATTTCGGCGCTTCTTTAAGAGAAGTGATCGACACATATCATCCGGATCGCATTCTGATCGAACCATCCGGCGTAGGAAAGCTGTCCGATGTGAAGCGGGCGGTAGAAGGAGTAAAGGAAGATGCAGACATTGTGCTCAACAGCGCCACCACAGTTGTCGATGTAAAGAAGTGTAAGATGTATCTGAAAAACTTTGGAGAATTTTACACTAATCAGGTAGAGTCTGCAGGAGCGATTATTTTGAGCCGTACGGATATTGCCGATGACGCAAAGGTGGAGCAGACGGTAGAGATGTTGAGAGAGCTGAACAGCGAAGCTCCGATCATCACGACGCCGGCGGAGAAGATAGATGGAAAGAAGCTGTTTGAAATTATGGAGAAACACGCTCCATCACTGGAAAAAGAAATGCTGGAGGAAAGCGTGTGCGAAGTGTGCGGCGGTCACCATGGCCCGGGACATCACCATGAGCACGACCATGACCACCATCACGATCACGAGCATCACCACGAGCATGAGCATCGTCACGACCATGAACACGAATGCGGCCACGAGCATCACCACGGCCATGAATGCAGCCATGATCACCATCATGACCACGACCATGGACATCATCACCACCACCATGCGGATGAGGTCTTCGGAAGCTGGGGCATGGAGACTGTGAAAAAGTTCAATGAAAATGAACTGAAGGTGAAATTGGAAGCCCTTGGAAGAGAAGAGACATATGGAATGGTTTTAAGAGCCAAAGGAATGGTCGAAGGCGACCGGGGAGAATGGATCTATTTTGACATGGTACCCGGTGAAATCGAGATCCGCCATGGACAGCCGGATTATACCGGAAGAATCTGTGTGATCGGCTCTGGTCTTAAGGAAGAAGCTCTTGGCGAGCTGTTCCGTATGTAAAAATGAAGAAAGAAAAGTGCAGGTGACAAAAAATGCAGATGGTAGATAATGCCAGAGTAGTTGTATATCTGATGACAGGTTTTCTGGAAAGCGGGAAAACACAGTTTTTAAGATACACTCTGGGACAGGAATATTTTGAGATTGACGGAAACACGGTTCTGATCCTGTGTGAAGAGGGAGAGGAAGAATACGGAGAGGATCTGCTGAAGCGGTCCCGTACCACTTTGCTGACTGTAGATGATCCGGAGGACATTACCCTGGAATGGCTGGAAGAAGTCGAGCAGAAGTATAAGCCGGAGAGAGTGATCTTTGAATGCAACGGTATGTATCCGGTGAGCAAAATGGAAGCACTGGAAGTTCCTAAGGGATGGGGACTTGTGCAGAAGCTGACGATGGTAGACGCCTCTACTTTCGGTACTTATATTGCCAATATGAAGCCTCTTTTTATGGATATGGTAAGAAATGCAGAGCTGGTTATGTTTAATCGCTGCACAAAAGATATGCCTCTTGCTTCCTATCGGAGAAGTGTAAAGGTAGTGAACCAGAGCGCCCAGATTATTTTTGAAGATGAGGAAGGCGAGATCGACAACATCTTTGAGGATTCCATGCCCTATGATCTGGATGCTCCGGTCGTGCAGATTGACGATATGGATTACGGAATCTGGTACGTGGATATGATGGATCACCCGGAACGCTATCTGAATAAAACCGTGGAATATAAGGCGAAAGTCCTGAAACCGAGAGGATTTGGGGCAAAAGAATTTGTGGCAGGGCGAATGGCAATGACCTGCTGCGCAGACGACACGACTTTTCTCGGTTATATCTGCAGGAGCGCCTACGCGCCTAAACTTTCGCCCGGACAGTGGGTGAAGGTAAAAGGGACAGTAGGTTATGAGTATACGAAAGCTTACCGCCGGAAGGGGCCTGTTATCAAAGCAGAATTTGTAGAGGCGTCCGAGGCTCCGGAAGATGAAATGGTATATTTTAACTAAAACGGAAAGGAAGGAAAAAGATTGCATACAATACCTGATATCAATACAGTAATTGGGATTCTGATCCCCTTTGCCGGGACAACGCTGGGAGCAGCCTGTGTGTTCTTAATGAGGGATACCATTCGGCCCCTTGTGCAGAAAGGTCTGCTGGGATTTGCATCCGGCGTTATGGTAGCGGCTTCGGTATGGTCTCTTCTGATCCCGGCGATGGAAATGACAGAACATATGGGAAAACTGGCCTTCCTCCCGGCGGCAGTGGGATTTATATGCGGGATGGGATTTCTGCTGCTTCTGGATAAAGTGGTCCCCCATCAGCATATGGATCACGATGAGCCGGAAGGCCCCAAAAAAGGATGGCGCCGCTCTACCATGCTTGTTATGGCTGTGACCCTTCATAATATCCCGGAAGGGATGGCTGTCGGCGTTGTCTTTGCCGGAATGCTGGCAGAAAATACTGAGATTACGCTGATGGGGGCCTTTGCTCTGTCTCTTGGAATTGCCATACAGAATTTCCCGGAAGGGGCGATCATTTCCATGCCGCTGAAAAGCCAGGACGGCCTTGGCAGAGGCAAAGCGTTTCTCTACGGAACACTGTCAGGAGTGGTAGAACCGGCGGCAGCGCTGATCACGATACTGCTGTCTAAATTTTTTGTTCCGGTGCTTCCCTATCTTCTTGCTTTTGCGGCAGGCGCCATGCTCTATGTGGTGGTGGAAGAACTGATCCCGGAGGCAAATGAGGGAGAACACAGCAATATTGGAACCATCGGCTTTGCAGCCGGATTTGTACTGATGATGATACTGGATGTGGCACTTGGATAGTGTCTGCAGACAGGGACGATGCAGAAGGCATTGTCCCTGTCTTGTTGTTGCAGATTGGCATTGCAATGATTTAAGAAAATTTAAGAGAACCTTTATAGAAATCACAAAAATCCGGGTATATAATAAGATGGATATAAAGGAGAAATGAATTACATGAGACGAAGAAAGAGGCAGTATGCCCGGGAAACAGAAGAAATACAAAGGGAACGCATTCCCACGACCCGTTATGATCCGGATTATCGGGAGGGACTTACGGAAAACCAGGTGCAGGAGCACAGACTCCACGGCTGGACGAATGTGGCGGTGGATCCTCCGGCTAAGACTACAAAAGAGATCATTCATGAAAATGTATTCACTTATTTCAACCTCATTTTTATAGTACTGGGCATACTTCTATGTCTGGTAGGTTCTTTCCGGAATCTGACCTTCCTTCCGGTTGTTATTTTAAATACATTAATTGGAATCGTACAGGAAGTACGGGCAAAAAATGTACTGGAAAAGATGAGTATGCTCAATGCGCCCCATGCCAGGGTGGTGAGAGATGGAAAGATATCCCAGGTTAATTCGGAAGATCTGGTAATCGACGATATTGTGATCTTCAGCGCCGGAAATCAGATCTGTGCCGACGCAGTGGTTGCGGCCGGGGAGGTTCAGGTAAATGAATCTCTTCTTACCGGGGAATCCGATGAGATCACAAAGCGGAAAGGAGACCACCTTATGTCCGGAAGTTTTGTGGTTTCCGGGCAGTGTCACGCAAGACTTGACAAGGTGGGAGCGGATTCCTATATTTCCAGGCTGACAATAGAAGCAAAAGCCATGGATGACCAGGAACAGTCGGAAATGATCCGTTCTTTGAATAAGCTGGTAAAATGGGTGGGAATCATCATCATTCCCATCGGTCTGGTCCTGTTTTCACAGAGCTTTTTCTTTAATGACGAAGGATTTCGTCAAAGTGTTACTTCCATGGTTGCGGCAGTCATTGGTATGATACCGGAAGGTTTATATCTTCTGGCAAGTGTCGCCCTTGCTGTCAGCGCTATGAGACTTGCAGGGCAAAAAGTTCTTCTCCATGATATGAAAAGTATTGAAACTCTGGCCCGGGTGAATGTGCTCTGTGTGGATAAGACCGGAACCATCACAGAAAATACCATGACAGTCAATAAGGCGGAGCCCACACTGGATTACCGGGAAAAAGAAGAAGAATATCCGCCTCTTGAGAAAATGATCGGAGATTTTGCGGCAGCCATGAGTGAAGATAATATCACTATGGCGGCTTTAAAGGAGCATTTTCGCGAGAATACAGGGAAAAAGCCGGTCAGTAAGACGTCCTTTTCCTCGGCGGTAAAATACAGCAGTGTGACCTACAAAGACGGCGCATATGTCCTGGGCGCTCCTGAGATGGTATTAAGGGATGATTACGTACTCTATGAGGCGGAAATTGAGCAGTATACAAAGAAGGGATACAGGGTTCTTGTATTCGGAAAATACGAGGGAGAAATTGACGGAAAGGCTCTGAAAGAAAAGGTAATCCCTCTGGGTTATATCATGCTCTCCAATCCGATCCGGGAAAACGCTCCGGAGACATTTCAATATTTTGCCCAGCAGGGTGTGGATATTAAAGTCATATCCGGAGACAATCCTATGACTGTGTCGGAGGTGGCACAGCAGGCAGGGATCAAAGGAGCAGAAAACTACGTGGATGCGGCTTCTCTTAAGACAGACCATGAAGTGGCAGAAGCAATGGAGAAATATACGGTGTTTGGAAGGGTAACACCCAATCAGAAACGGCAGTTTGTCCAGGTTTTGAAAGAACAGGGCAACACAGTTGCCATGACAGGGGATGGTGTAAACGACATTCTGGCCTTGAAAGATGCGGACTGCAGCATTGCTATGGCCTCCGGAAGCGAAGCGGCTTCACAGGCAGCCCAGGTGGTTCTTCTGGAGTCCGATTTTTCCAAGATGCCTTCCGTAGTGCTGGAAGGGCGAAGAGTCGTAAATAATATCCAGCGCTCTGCCAGTCTCTTTTTGGTAAAAAATATTTTTTCCCTGCTGCTGTCTCTCTTTTCTGCAGTGTTTATGATCACTTATCCATTGGAACCTTCACAGGTTTCTTTGATCAGTATGTTTACCATCGGCGTTCCGGCTTTCTTCCTGGCGCTGGAGCCCAACAAGAGCCGTATAGAAGGACATTTCCTGTCAAATGTATTTTTGAAAGCCCTTCCGGGCGGATTGACAGATGTATTGATCGTGGGAGCGCTGGTGATTTTCGGGCAGACTTTTGAAGTGGGAAGCAGAGATATCTCCACGGCGGCAACCATTCTTCTGGCTATCGTCGGTTTTATGGTGCTTTACAAGATCAGTCAGCCCATGAATCCTATGCGTATGATTGTTTTAATAGGCTGCGGAATTGCCCTGATCTTTTCCAGTATTTATCTGGATGATCTGTTTGCAATGTCGGGTATGTCCACAAAATGTATTATGCTGTTTATTGTATTTTCTATAGCAGCGGAGCCGGTATTCCGGTACTTGAGTTTCGTTGTGGAAGAACTTGGAAAGTTAGGGAAAAAGCTGATTGGAAAGAAAAGTTCCGAAAAAAACGGGTAAGAGAAAAACAGACAAACGGGGAAAGGAATCTTTGCATTCTTTCCCCGTTTGTCTGTCTATGCCGCCTGTAGTGTTTCTGCCGCTTCTTCAATAGCTTCTCTCATCTTGCCAATAAGACGGTCCACATCTTTTCTGGAAGCGATCAGCGGCGGGATCATACGGTTAATGCTGTCTCCGATGGCTGTGATCAATGCCCGGCGGCGGAAAGTTCCCCATTTTACTTCCATGGCAATAGGCAGATCATATTCCACTCCGACCAGAAGCCCGCGGCCTCTCACCTCTTTTACATGAGGCAGGGTTCTGAGCTGGTCCATCAGATAATTGCCAACTTCTTCCGCATTTTCAGACAGGTGATGATCCAGGATTTCGGAGATGGATGCCAGAGCAGAAGCACATGCAATAGGACTTCCGCCATAGGTGGAGCCATGGGTTCCGCTTCCCAGAGCTTCTGCAACTTTCTTCCTGGCGCAGCAGGCTCCGATAGGCATGCCTCCTCCCATTGCTTTTGCCATAGATACTGCATCCGGCATGACTCCGTATCCCATATAAGCCATAGGAGCTCCGGTTCTGCCCCATCCGGTCTGTACTTCATCAAGAAGGAGGAGAAGATGATTGTCATCACACAGCTTTCTTAAGCCTTCCATAAATTCCTGAGTAGCCGGATGTACGCCGCCTTCCCCCTGAACGGGTTCGATCATAATAGCAATGGTATTTTTGGTAATTTTAGAAGCAAAATCTTCCAGATCATTGAATTTTGCATAAACAAATCCGGGAACCATAGAACCGAAACCCTGCTGGATGGTTGTATCCGGCTGTCCGGTTGCTGCCATGGAACCAAAAGTCCGGCCATGGAATCCATGTTCTGCCGTGATGATCTGATACTTTTCAGGCCCAAAATGATCAGTTCCGTATTTCCTTGCCATCTTGATCATGCATTCATTGGCTTCTGTGCCAGAGTTCTGATAAAAAATTTTATCCATTCCGATGGTGTCACAGATTTTCTTTGCCAGCAGAGCCTGCGGGATTGTATAGGGATAATTAAAAGTGTGGAGAATATCATCTGCCTGATCTTTGATGGCAGCCACTACTTTTTCATTTCTGTTTCCGGGGCTGTTTACGGCCACACCTCCGTAGAAATCCAGGTAGGCATTTCCTTTTTCATCATACAGATACATCCCCTCAGCGCTTTCGGCAATGAAATCAAACCTTGGATATGTCTCCACCATATATTTTCTTACGATTGCCTTCAGTTCTTTTCCTGTCAGTCCAGTATCTTTCAGTTTCATATATAACGCCTTCCTTTCTATAAATACAAATAAAAAGAGACCGTACACTTGTACGGCCTCTTTGCCTTGATGATATTAAAGTATATGCTTAAAAATTTTTTCTGTCAAGAATCCCGCTTGTCTTTTTTTCTGTACAATATGAGAAAGAACTGCTGTTCAATAATAAACGGCGAACTTTACAAATTGTCATTTCTGATCTACAGGTCTTGCAGAGCAGATACAATCTCAGAAAAGTGCATACTGTTGGAGGCTTTGACAAGAATATTGTCACCGTCCTGAATAAGATCCTTAAGAAGGGGAATCAGTTCTTCGTTTGAAGCAAACCATCGGGCACAGCGCTTTGGAGCCAGTTCCTGGAAGCCGTCTGTGATGGAGCGGGCCAGATCTCCGACTGCAAATACAGCATCTACGCCGGTCTGTGCCAGATAGGCGCCTACTTCCCGGTGCAGATTGCCGGCGTTTTCACCAAGCTCTCCCATACTTCCTACAATCGCTACCCGTCGGCCGATTCCGAGATTAAGCACATCAATGGCAGCTTTCATAGACACAGGATTCGCATTGTAGCAGTCGTCCAGAATAATGATTTTCTCTGTCTGGATAATATTGTTTCGTCCCGGCAGGAAGGAAAGGTGTTCAATTCCAGCCTTTATTTCTTCGCACGAAAGTCCCATGACATAGCCTACGGCAGCGCCTGCAAGGGCGTTGGATACCATGTGCATGCCGGGAGTTGGAACGGTACAGTCAAATTCTCCTATAGGTGTGTGGATTCTGCAGGACGTTCCCCGAAGCCCCATAGGCACAATGCCGGATGCAGAAACAGAACATCCGGAAGAAGTTCCGTAAAAGATAGGCTGAACTCCTTTTACAGGTCCCAGCTCGGCAAGGAGCGGATCATCGCCGTTGACAATGATGGAACCTCCGTTTTTCATATCCTGGAACATCTGTGTTTTCTCATGCAGGATTCCTTCCTGTGTTTTGAGAAATTCCAGATGAGCCACTCCAATATTGGTGATTACACAGATATCCGGACTTGCCACTGTGGAAAGCTTGCGCATTTCTCCAAAATGATTGATTCCCATTTCCAGAACAGAAACCTCGTGTTCTTCCCGAAGGTCAAAGACAGTAAGGGGAAGTCCCGATTCACTGTTTAAGTTTCCCTGTGTCTTATGCACATTGAATTTCTGTGAAAGCACAGAAGCAATCATTTCTTTTGTACTGGTTTTTCCGACACTGCCGCTGATGCCCACCACTTTAATGTCAAAAGAATCCCGATACAGCTTTGCAATATCAAGAAGAGCCTGGGCTGTAGAATCTACAAGAATATAAGGATCAGAAGTCTCTCCAAGATCTTCTTCAGAAACGGCGCACAGTGCACCCTGTCGGATAACATCAGGAATAAACTTGTGACCGTTGACCCTTTCGCCGTGTATTGCCACAAACAGGCAGTCATCTGCAAGGCGGCGGCTGTCTATGGTAACCATGCTTACCTCCTTTGCAAGGAGGGAAGGATCGCCGTGATAAGTACCGCCACAGGCGTTAGTTATATTTTCTATCGTCAGATTTTTCATGATAATCTCCCTTTTGTTTTTGACAATGAATCAGCTACTGATATCTCGCTTCCAGAGATTTTTGTATGATAAGCTCGCAAAATTCCCCATATTCATATCCTGCTGCTTTTGCTGCTTTGGGAAGAAGGCTTGCGGATGTCATACCCGGAAGAGAGTTTACTTCCAGACAGTAAAATTCCTCCGTTTCTTTATCTACAATAAAATCAGCTCTTGCATATACATCCAGACGCAGAGCCTTGTAGGCTTTTTCGCCGGCTTCCTGGATCATAGCTGTTGTTTTTGCGTCTACAGAAGTGGCAGGACAGATTTCTGACGCACCGCCCTGCTGATATTTGTGCGCATAATCAAAAAATCCGTCTGATGGAACAATTTCTACCAGAGGAAGCGCCTTTCCGTCAAAAATACCACATGCATATTCTCTTCCGTTGATAAAAGGCTCAATTACAACCTCATCCTCTTTCAGGAAAGACTGGCGCATCGCTTCACGGTATTCTTCATCCGTATGCACGATGTGTACGCCAAGGCTGGATCCTCCGGAGCAGGGCTTCACTACAACGGGAAGAGAGAAGCCAAGATCGGAAAGAGGAAGATCTTTTTGGGAGTGGGGTACATGAAGCCCTACCGGAGTAGGAACTCCCTGCATCTGGAAAATTTCTTTGGTAACTCCTTTGTTCATTGATAAAGCACAGCCCAGAGAATTAGGCCCTGTATAGCGGATTCCAAGTGTATCAAAGGTTGCCTGTATTTTCCCGTTTTCGCCAAAGCCGCCGTGAAGAGCCATAAATGTGATGTCCGCCATGCGGCACAGCTCCAGAACATTGGGGCCCAGATAGCTTGCTGAATCACCGGGGCGTGAAGCTTTTAATGCTTCCAGATCAGGTTCGGTTACCTGAATGCAGGAAGCGATCTCAAGTCCGCCGCCCGGGAGAGTAAAGACTTCTTCCAGATTGTCAGGTGCTGTGGGGAGGCCAAGGAAAGCATCCAGAAGATAGGCGTTGTGGCCCCGTTCTCTCAAAGCTTTGCAAATGCTTCCTCCGGAACTTAAAGAAACATCTCTTTCGTTGCTGTAGCCTCCTGCAAGTACAATAATATTCATAAAATTAACACTCCTTAATATTCTAGTCCATACCCATCTGGTCAAGAAGGGATTTTTTTACCTGATATAAGCTTTCAGAAAGGTCAACATATACCTGATGTGGATAGAAAAGACGCTTTGTCTCATCCCACAGTGTTTTCTTTTCCTGTTTGCAGTATTCTGCGATTTCCATAACGGAAGGAGACTGATACACACATTCTCCTTTGCGGAAAACAGGTACTAAAATTTCGCGCATAGTATAAGATCCGCCGGGCAGCTTTGTCTTTTTCCAGGTTTCGATCGGATCAAAGAGAAGAAGATCTTCGCTTGGATCAAAAATTTCATCTGCAAAGCAGATCAGATCAGCGCGGACTTTGCCGGTGGTCTTATCATAAATCCGGAAAATGGTTTTGTTTCCGGGATTTGTGATTTTTTCCGTATTTTCGGAAATTTTTATTTTAGGAATAAAGGCACCTGATTCATCCTGAATAGCTGCCAGTTTGTAAACACCGCCAAAGGACGGGCAGTCTTTAGAGGTGATCAGATTTGTTCCTACGCCCCAGGAAGTGATGGCCGCCTGCTGCATTTTTAAATCATGAAGCAGGTATTCATCCAGATCGTTGGAAGCGGCAATGACTGCATCTTTAAATCCGGCTTCATCCAGCATTTTCCGCGCTTCCTTGGAGAGATAGGCGAGATCCCCGCTGTCCAGACGTATGCCATACCGCTTCAGAGGATTTCCGCTGTCTTTCATTTCCTGGAATACCCGGATTGCATTTGGAACACCCGATTTCAGGGTATCATAGGTGTCTACAAGAAGGGTGCAGTTGTCAGGATAAAGATCTGCATAAGCGCGAAAAGCAGTATATTCATCCGGAAAACTCATAATCCAGCTGTGCGCATGGGTACCAAGTACCGGTACATCAAAAAGCTGGCCTGCCAGAACATTGGAAGTTCCAACACAGCCGCCGATCATTGCGGCGCGGGCGCCGTAAAGGCCGGCATCGGGTCCTTGGGCACGGCGGAGTCCAAACTCCATTACACCGTCCCCGTTAGCGGCAAAGACGACACGGGAAGCCTTTGTGGCGATCAGGGACTGATGATTAATGATATTCAGGATCGCTGTCTCTACGAGCTGTGCTTCCATAATAGGGGCAATGATCTTAATGAGCGGTTCTTTTGGAAAGACTACCGTTCCTTCGGGAATAGCATAAATATCTCCCGTAAAGTGGAAGCCTCCGAGATAGTGCAGGAAATCTTCGCTGAAGATCCCCAGACTCCGGAGATAATCTACATCCTCATAAGTGAAATTCAAATTTTTTACATATTCAATTATCTGATCCAGTCCGGCGCAGATAGAATATCCGCCTCCGCTTGGATTTTGGCGGAAGAATACGTCAAAGATGACGGTTTCATTCTGCCCCTTTTCGTAGTATCCCTGCATCATAGTAAGTTCATAGAAGTCAGTAAGCAGGGTAAGGTCGTGTCTGTTCATTGTTCCTTTTAAACTCCTTTTAGTACCTTTTTATTACATGTCTGCGTCAGCAGACATGGTGTCTCTGGCAGTTAACATTCGCCATGCAAGCTCGCCCCCTTCGGGACCTCGCTCGCGGGCCTCGTCCCCGCAAAGCGGTATTTATGCCTTAACAGAACATTCGCCATGCAAGCTCGCCCCCTTCGGGACCTCGCTCGCGGGCTTTCACCTTATAGAAATGCAAGACGTCCAAATTGCATGCAAGCATGCATTTGTCCCTCTTGTATTTCTGCATGGCTCATTGCTTACGCGGACATTATACCACGTGCGCAGAAAAGGAAGCACCGCGGAGCGGTATTTACTTTTCAAGCCGTGGATTGCCAGGTATAATCCCCGCAAAGCGGGGCAAGCTGATTTATCAGCTTGAATTGCACATGGTGCAATTATTATACCACGTTTTTTTTACAGTTGTAAAAAGAATGTAAAAAAACTATACCAGGGACTGATTTTTTGTGATTGTTTCCTGGATGATATTCTGGCAGTATGCGCCCAGATGCCTTTTGGTTTCTTTGTCCAGTTTGTCCGGATAAATGGGGGTTCCATATTCCAGTACCACGTGGGCTTTTCTGACAAAAGGCAGATGTTTTTCAAAGATTGCCTGTGTATTGTTCATGGACATGGGGATGATAGGACATCCTGTCTTTTCAGCAATCTTCAGCGCACCGTCCTTAAATGGCAGCATAGAAAGTTCTTCGCCTGTATTTCTTGTTCCCTCCGGGAAGATGCAGATAGAAATTCCACTTCTGATATATTCTATAGCAGTCAG
This sequence comes from Claveliimonas bilis, assembly GCF_030296775.1. Lineage (NCBI taxonomy): Bacteria > Bacillati > Bacillota > Clostridia > Lachnospirales > Lachnospiraceae > Claveliimonas > Claveliimonas bilis. The sequence continues at coordinate 637,059 of NZ_AP027742.1, forward strand.
AATGGTTTTGAGTCCCTCCTTCGGCGTGCTTCTGTCGAGGAAGAGACAGTAAAGGTTTTTCATCCAGTCACGGAGAAGAGGATAGCGGAGCATTTCTTTTTTGGCAACATAGCCTGTCAGGCGCCGGCACCTGGAATAGGTCAGCAGAATATCGAAATAGCTTCTGTGATTTCCTATATAAAGGACCGGTTCATCCGGGATGTTTTCTTCTCCGATCACAGTTACGCTCACTCCGGCAATTTTCAGCATGAGCCGGAACGTCCACTGCACCATCCGGAGACAGGAATAGTCTTTTGCTCTTTTGCTGACAAGGCCAACTACGTTTTCTATGAGGAGAACGGGAATGCCGATGACCAGGTACAGAAACAGAACAATTACGATACAAATAAATCTTATCATATTACTGCAGCCTTTCTTTTTTATACTTTCAGATATTTCTCAGACATCTTACCACATCTTACCATAAAACTGTCATTTTTCAAAGGGGTGGCGTGTATGATGATAAAGAGAAATAACTGTATGGTACAAAGATATGAAAGAACAAAGGAGGCTGCTTTGCACGCTTTGCATTGTTTTGCTGATTTTTGTTTCGCCATCTGCAGGCTGCAGTGTGGTAAAAGAGAACAAAGAAAAAACCGGCGATATCGAATATACAGTAGTAAAGGAAGAAGAGCTGCCAAAAGAGCTGCAAAAGCAGATTGAACAGAAAAAGGAGGACCCCATGAAGATTTCCTACGGAGATCAGGGGATGCTTTATATTGTGAGAGGATACGGAGAAAAGGACACGGAAGGATATCAGGCAGAAGTCAGGGAACTTTATGAGACAAAGAATGCCATTTACATACGGACTTATTTGAAAGGTCCGGAATCAGAGGAGGAAGCTAAAGAAAAAAAGACCTGCCCTTATGTGGCGGTAAAGATGCCGTATAGTGCAAAAAAAATCCGATTTGATGAGTGAAAAAGGAGGAAATAAAAGTGGAAGAAGTCAGAAAGGCAGTTCACTGTATACAGACAGGAGAAAAGGTGACGGATCAGTTTTATGTGGATGAGGATGTCAATGTGCCGGATGTCAGAGAAGATGTGGCGAAAGTCATTCTGGCAGGAGGCCGCGTGCGGGTAGAGGACATTAAGATGACGGAAAATTATGCCAGGATCACAGGAAAGATTACCTATCAGATCCTGTATGAAACAGAAAATGAGATCCAGAAGGTATCGGCGCTTCAGGGGAAACTGTCTTTTGAAGAGATGGTGTATATGGAAGATGAACCAGTGGGAAAACTATATGTCAGATCATCTTTCGCAGAGCTGAATGTAACCGTTATTCATTCCAGAAAATTGAATATCCGGGTGGCAGTTGACCTTGAAGTCAGCTCAGAGGGAGAGAGTGAGGAAATCCTGACAACAGATGTGGAGACTTCTGAACCGGTCTATAAACGCTTCCGGACAGAGGAAATACTGAAGCTGCATTCGATGAAAAAAGACATATACCGGATCAAGGAAGAGATGAAGATTCCGGCTTCAAAAGAAAATATAGGTACACTCCTCTATGGAGAGGCGAACTTAAGAAAGCTGGATACCCGACTTGGAACAGATGAGCTGCTACTTAGAGGAGAGATTCAGCTGTTTTGTCTTTATGAGTCACAGGAGCAGAAGATGGAATGGGTGGAGCAAAATATTCCCTTTGAGGGAAAGTTAGAATGTTACGGGGCAGAAGATACTATGTACCATGACATTCAGGCTTCGCTTACAGATGAAAATATAGACATTCGAATGGATGAGGACGGGGAGATGAGGATTTTCGGACTGGAGGCCTCTCTGGAAGTAAGGTGCAGTGTCTATGAAGAGGAAAAAACAGAAATTCTGGATGATCTTTATTCCCTGACAAAAGAGCTTATTCCTGCCCGGGAGGAAAAGGCTCTGGAAAGACTGGTTATGCAGAACCACTCCAGGTGCAAGGCAGCGGAGCAGCTGAACCTTCCAGAGCTGAAGGACGGAATGCTTCAGATCTGCCACTGCAGCGGCAGGCTCCAGATGGAATATACGAAAATCGTTCCGGAAGGGATTCAGGTAGAAGGTGTGATTCATATAGGAATGCTCTACATAAAGGCAGACGATGAAGTACCTTTTGATGTATGGCAGGGGATGATCCCCTATTCTCATATCATTGAGTGCCCGAAAGCAGAGGAAACGATGCGCTATGATATCAGCGGCACGGTGGAACAGTTAAGTGTCAGCCTTCTTGGAGGCGGTGAAGCAGAAGTCAAAGCAGTGCTTGGATTCCAGATCCTTCTTAGGGAGGCTGTCATGGTAGAGAATATCGAACAGATAGAGGAAAGAGAGATGGATGAAAAAGAAGCGGAGAATGCTCCCGGAATTGTGGGATATATTGTAAAGGAAGGCGATGATCTGTGGAATCTTGCCAAACGGTATCACACCACAGAGGAAGGAATACAGGAAGTGAATGAGATGGACGGCAGGCAGATAAAAGCAGGAGATCGTATATTGATTTTTAAAGAAAATATGAGTATACTATAAGAACACTGTATACAAGATACAAGGAGAAAACAATGGATAAATTAGAATTGAAAGCACTGGGAAAGATAAATCTTGGACTGGATATTCTCGGACGGAGAGAAAACGGCTACCATGATGTGCGCATGGTGATGCAGACTGTTTATTTATATGACAGAGTAATTATGGAAAAGATGCGGGAACCGGGGATAGAGATTCGCACAAATCTTGGCTTTTTGCCGGTCAATGAAAACAATATTGCCTATAAGGCGGCAGATCTTATGATCCGGGAATTTGATATCCGGGAGGGAATGCGTATTACCCTGGAAAAGCATATTCCGGTGGCGGCGGGTATGGCAGGAGGAAGCTCCAACGCCGCAGCGGTGCTTTTTGGAATGAACCGTATGTTTTCTCTGGGACTTTCTGAAGAGGAATTAAAGAAAAGGGGAGTGATTCTGGGGGCGGATGTTCCCTACTGTATTATGCGGGGAACTGTTCTGGCGGAAGGGATCGGAGAGATCCTGACGCCGCTTCCGGCTATGCCGAAATGTTATGTGCTGATTGCAAAGCCGCCGCTTTCTGCGTCTACGAAAACCGTATATGAAAAAATTGACCAGGAAGGGATCAGCCGGCATCCGGATATCGACGGTATACTTGCGGGACTGGATGCCGGGGATCTGAAAAAGATAGCCGGAAGCATGGGAAATGTGCTGGAGCAGGTGATGCTGAAGGAACATCCGGTTCTTGGTCAGATCAAGGAAACAATGAAAGAAGCAGGTGCCCTGAATGCTATGATGAGCGGCAGCGGTCCCACAGTGTTCGGGATTTATGAGAACAGGAGGACGGCAAAGGCAGCGGCAGAAAAGCTGAAACATACCGGCCTGGTGAAGCAGGCTTATGTGACCAATGTACACAATGTAAGGAGGAAATAAATGAAGGAACCGAATTTTGAAGTCAGCATGAATGAGTATCTTCCCCTTAGGGATGTTGTTTTTAATACTTTGCGTCAGGCAATTTTAAGAGGGGAACTGAAACCGGGAGAAAGGCTGATGGAAATACAGCTGGCAAATAAACTGGGCGTCAGCAGGACGCCTATCCGGGAGGCAATCCGCAAGCTGGAGCTGGAAGGACTCGTTCTGATGATTCCCAGAAAAGGTGCCGAGGTGGCAGAGATCACGGAAAAAAGCCTAAGAGATGTGCTGGAAGTAAGGCGGGCTTTAGAGGAGCTGGCTGTGCGCCTGGCATGCGATAAGATCAGCGAAGAAAAGATTCAGGAACTGAAAGAAGCAGCCGAGTATTTCCAATCCACCTTAAAAAGCGGAGATATCACGAAAATTGCGGAAGCTGACGTCAAATTCCATGATGTGATCTATCTTGCAACAGATAACCAGAAGCTGATCCAGCTTCTCAGTAACCTTGGAGAACAGATGTACCGTTACCGGGTGGAATATTTAAAACGGTCAGATTTCCATCAGCAGTTGATCGATGAACACGAGGAGATCATTCAGACTATTGAGACAGGACAAAAAGACAAGGCTGCCAAGGTAGTGTGTCAGCATGTGGATAATCAGGTAGAGGCAGTGATCGATACCATCCGGACAAAAAAATAATTGCAGTTTCGAGCCCGCTTTTGTATAAAGGGGCAAAAGGGCGGCAAAACTCCTGATAGATTCAAAGAAATAAAAAGAAGAGATCAGGAGGTACATACAATATGGAAACGGGAAATCGCAGGGAAAGAAAAAGGCAGGTCTTTTGCCTGGCAGCAGCGCTTATAGCAGCGGCAGTCATTACAGGTTTCCTTGTCTGGCAGAGAGGAATGCTGGTGGAGGCAAGAAGCCGGGAAGCACAGGAAGAGCTGGCGGAAACGGTGCTGCGTTTTCATGTACTGGCTGACAGCGATTCGGATCGGGATCAGAAGTTGAAAATGGCTGTAAAAGAAGTCCTTCTTTCCTATATGAAAAAGAATATGCCGGAAACGGATGATCTGGAAGAAACCATAGAGTGGATGGGCAGTCATCTTAGTGATATGGAAAAGACCGGCGAGATGGTTCTTCGGAATGAGGGATGTACGGATGAGGTCAGCGCAGAGGTCGTGAAGGATTATTTTCCGGAAAAAAACTATGGAGATGTGACATTTCCGGCGGGAGAATATACAGCTCTCAGGGTAAAGATCGGAAGCGGGCAGGGGCATAACTGGTGGTGCTGCCTGTATCCCAACCTTTGTTTTACAGATGCTGTCCGGTGTGTTGTGCCGGAAGAGGGAAAGGAAAAAATGGGACATGTGTTAAGTGAAGATGCGTACGATATGGTTACGGCATTTTCGGACTTTAAGATAAGATGGTTTTTCTTCGGGGATGGTGCATCCGGGAAATAACCAGGTAAGGCGGAGGCAGAAACGTTATGACAGAATTTTTAGTCAGGCATTTTATAAAAGATTATCACAAGACAGAGGAACTGAATGTGCGGACGCAGTACGGCACGCTGGCAGGGGTTGTGGGCATTATCTGTAATGCCCTCCTTTTTGCTGTAAAGGCGGCAGTGGGGATTGCCATGCACAGTATTTCTGTTACGGCAGATGCATTTAACAATCTGTCGGATGCAGCTTCTTCTGTGATCGGTCTTGTGGGGGTGAAGCTGGCGGGAAAGCCGGCAGACAAAGAACATCCCTTCGGACACGGAAGAATGGAATATATTACGGCGCTTGTGGTTTCCTTTCTTGTTATTGAAGTAGGACTTACTTTTTTTAAGGATGCATTTTCCAGAATATGGAATCCACAGAAACTGGAATTTCAGTTTATATCGGTTCTGATTCTGGTCTTATCCATTGGAGTAAAACTGTGGATGAGCCTTTTTAACCGGAAATTGGGAAAAAGGATTGATTCTAAGGTAATGCTGGCGACAGCGGCAGATGCCGTGGGTGACGTGATCACCACTTCTGCCACCGTGATCTCCCTGTTGTTTTTCTATTTTACAGGAATCAATATTGACGGAGTTATCGGTGTTTGTGTATCATTGGTAGTCATATGGGCGGGGATTGGAATCGCAAAGGATACATTGAAGCCGCTTCTGGGAGAGCCTACTTCTTCTGCAGATTATGAGAAGATTACCAGATTTGTGGAGAGTTATGACGGAATTATCGGAAGCCATGACCTGATCGTGCATAATTATGGACCGGGCCGCAATATGGCATCTATACATGCGGAAGTGCCCAATGATGTGGATATTGAGGAATCTCACGAGATTATTGACAGGATCGAGCGGGACGCTATTTCGCAGATTGGAGTTTTTCTTGTTATACATATGGATCCGGTGGAGACAAAAAATGAAAGAATACTGGAAATCAGGAAACAGGTGGAGGCGAGCATAAATGAGATCGATCCGGATGTAACGATCCACGATCTGCGCGTAGTGGAAGGTAAGGAAAGGATCAATCTTATATTTGATATGGTAGTTCCCTTTGCTTATTCCAGAGAAGAGCAAAAGGAGCTGGAGCGGAAAGTAAGGAGTTACTTATCAGAACGGGACTCCAGATATCAATGTGTGATCACAGTAGAACAAAGTTTTGTGGCACAGGGAGAGGAAGGATAAAGATGTACACATATGAAAGCAGGGTAAGATTCAGTGAAGTAGATCATTATGAGACAATGACGCTTCCGTCTATTATTAATTATTTTCAGGACGGGAGTATTTTCCAGTCAGAGGATATCGGTCTGGGTGTAGATTATCTGAAGGAAAAGAAAAGAGCGTGGGTGCTGTCTTCCTGGCAGGTTGTTATCGAGCGGTATCCGCGCATCGGAGAGAAAATCCGGATCGGTACGTGGGCCACAGGCTTCCAGGGACTTTACGGCTACCGGAATTTCTGCATGTGGGATGAAAAAGGGGAAAAGGCTGCGTATGCCAATTCTATCTGGGTTTACATGGATCTGGAGAAACAGCGTCCTGCAAGACCGCCGAAGGAAGAAGTGGAAAAGTACGGGACAGAAGAGGCGCTGGAGATGGAATATGCACCCAGAAAAATCTCTTTGCCGCAAGATGCTTTGTCAGGAGAGATCTTCCCGGTGCGAAAATACCATATTGATACGAATGAGCATGTAAATAACTGCCAGTATGTCCAGATGGCATTGGAGGCTGCCGGGGAAGAACTGATGGTAAGACAGATGAGGGCGGAATATAAAAAGTCTGCTTTATTGCATGACAAAATACTGCCAAAAGTGGCGAAAGAAGGAGAAAGGACAGTGGTGGAACTGTGTGAGCCCGACGGAGGAGTTTACGCAGTGGTGGAGCTGACAGGAGAAAAAAGATGTTAGAAAAAGGTTTGGGAAAAAAGCAGGTACTTAAGGTTGTAAAAAAGACAGATTTCGGAATATATCTTGGAACGGAGGAGGAGAGAGTGCTTCTGCCGGGCAGACAGGTACCGGAGGGGACGAAGATCGGAGATGAGCTGGAAGTGTTTCTCTATCGCGATTCCAGAGACAGGCTGATCGCCACTACGCATGAACCCAAAATACAGCTTGGTGAACTTCACGTTCTGACAGTGGCAGATACAGGGAAAATAGGAGCGTTTCTTGATTGGGGGCTGGAAAAGGATCTTCTGCTTCCTTTTAAGGAGCAGACCGCAAAAGTGAAAAAAGGAGATTCCTGTCTGGTAAGTCTGTATGTGGATAAGAGTGGCAGACTTTGCGCTACTATGAAAATCTATGAAAAGCTCAGAACAGATTCTCCTTATAAGAAAGATGATAAGGTTACAGGAATCATCTATGAAAAGAGCAGCAATTTCGGACTTTTTGTAGCGGTTGATAACTGCTATTGTGCGCTGATCCCTAAAAGGGAAGCGCCCGGAGGATATAAAGTGGGTGATGTGGTAACAGCCCGCGTCGCAGAAGTGAAGCCTGACGGAAAGCTGGATCTTAGTGTGCGGGAGAAGGCATTTATCCAGATGGATGCAGATGCGCTGATCATTCTGGAGCGTCTCAAGGAACATGGAGGAGAGCTTCCGTTTACCGATAAAGCCGATCCGGACCGGATCCGGGAAGAGTTCGGATTCAGTAAAAATGCTTTTAAGCGGGCAGTGGGCAGACTCTTAAAAGAAGGGAAAATAGAAATACGGGAAAAAAGCATTGCAATTCGGTAAAAATTGGTTATAATGAGGGTGTGTAGTGAAATAAGTATGGAAAGTGAGGAATGACAGGACAATGAAAGTACAGAATATAACAGACATTGACAGGTTTTTTAAAGTAGTAGACGAATGTAAAGGAAGAGTGGAACTGGTGACAGGAGAAGGGGACAGACTGAATCTGAAATCCAAGTTATCACAGTATGTATCCATGGCAAACATTTTCTCCAACGGAGAAATTCCGGAGCTGGAAATTATTGCTTACGAAAAAGAAGATATTGACAGACTCGTATCCTTTATGGTGAACGGCTAATTGAAATGAATCCGGAACAGGCGGGCATGTTGTCGATAAGGGGCAGCATTCCCGCCGTTTTAGCATATAGGAAACTTCGTTTTTTGTTTAGAGAGAGGGAAAGACATGAGTTTTGCACATCTGCACGTCCATACGGAATACAGCCTTCTGGACGGTTCAAACAAAATAAAAGAATGTGTGTCAAGGGTAAAAGAGTTGGGGATGAACAGCGTTGCCATCACCGACCATGGCGTTATGTACGGCGTCATTGATTTTTACCGCGCGGCAAAGGCAGAAGGGATCAAACCTATCATCGGCTGTGAAGTCTATGTGGCGCCGGGGTCCAGATTTGACAGAGAGGCCAGAGGAAGTGATGAGAGCAGGTATTATCATCTTGTGCTTCTGGCGGAGAATGACCAGGGCTATCATAATCTGATGAAGCTGGTTTCCAGGGGATTTACGGAAGGGTATTATTATAAACCCCGTGTGGATATGGAGCTTTTGGAACGCTATCATGAAGGGCTGATTGCCTTGAGCGCCTGCCTGGCAGGAGAAGTTTCAAGAAATATTCTCAGGGGCATGTATGAGGAGGGCAAGGAAGCTGCCCTTCGCTATGAGAAAATTTTCGGCAAAGGCAACTTCTTCCTGGAGCTTCAGGATCATGGGATTGCCCAGCAGACCATGGTAAATCAGGCTCTGTTGCGGATGAGTCAGGAGACAGGGATCGGCCTTGTGGCGACAAATGATATCCACTATACTTATGCGGATGACGTAAAGCCGCATGATATCCTTCTGTGTCTTCAGACCGGCAAGAAACTGGCAGATGAGGACCGGATGCGATATGAGGGCGGACAGTACTACATCAAATCCGAAGAAGAGATGAAGGAGCTGTTCCCCTATGCGCTGGAAGCGCTGGAAAATACACAGAAAATCGCTGACAGATGCAACGTGGAAATTGAGTTCGGGGTGACGAAACTTCCGAAATACGACGTCCCGGACGGCTATACTTCCTGGGAATATCTGAACAAGCTCTGCTTTGAAGGACTGGAAGAAAGATATGGTGTGAAAGGCGGAGAGCACAAAGGAGAGGTGGATCAGGAGCTTAAGGATCGTCTGACCTATGAGCTGTCCATCATTCACGATATGGGATACGTGGATTATTTTCTGATCGTCTGGGATTTTATTAAGTATGCAAGAGATCACAAGATCATGGTGGGGCCGGGGCGTGGATCGGCAGCGGGAAGTATCGTTTCCTATTGCCTTGGAATTACCAGCATCGACCCTATTAAGTATCAGCTGCTGTTTGAGCGTTTCCTTAACCCGGAGCGAGTGTCTATGCCGGATATTGATGTGGATTTCTGTTTCGAGAGACGTCAGGAAGTCATCGACTATGTGGTAAGAAAATACGGCTCCGACCGGGTGGTGCAGATTGTTACTTTTGGTACGATGGCTGCAAGAGGAGTCATTCGGGATGTAGGGCGTGTGATGGATCTGCCCTATGCGTTTGTGGACAGTATTGCGAAAATGATTCCGAAGGAATTGAACATTACTCTGGATAAATCTCTGTCTATGAATCCGGAATTAAAGAAACTGTACGAGGAGGACGGGCAGGTACGGGAGCTGATCGATATGTCAAAAAGGCTGGAAGGTCTTCCGAGACATACATCCATGCATGCCGCGGGCGTGGTGATCAGCCAGAAAGAAGTGGATGAGTATGTGCCTCTCTCTCTTGGTTCAGACGGTTCGGTAACCACACAGTTTACGATGACGACCCTGGAAGAGCTGGGACTCCTTAAAATGGATTTCCTCGGTCTTCGGACGCTGACTGTAATCCAGAATGCAGTGGATCTGGCGGAAAAGAGTACCGGAACACAGATTGATATTAATGCAATTGATTTTAATGACCAGGAAGTGCTGGAGTCTATCGGAAGCGGTCGGACAGACGGTGTGTTCCAGCTTGAAAGCGCGGGGATGAAAAGCTTCATGAAGGAGCTGAAGCCAAAGAGCCTGGAAGATATTATCGCTGGAATTTCTCTTTATCGTCCGGGACCGATGGATTTTATTCCCCAGTATATCAAAGGGAAGAACAGCACAGGAGAGATTACCTATGACTGCCCGCAGCTTGAGCCGATCCTGGCGCCCACATACGGATGTATTGTTTATCAGGAACAGGTTATGCAGATTGTGCGTGATCTGGCCGGTTACACTCTTGGAAGAAGCGACCTTTTGAGAAGAGCTATGTCCAAGAAAAAGGGCGATGTGATGCAGAAAGAGCGCCAGAACTTTGTGTATGGGAATCCTGATGAAGGGGTGCCCGGATGCGTCAACAATGGAATCGACGAAAAAACAGCCAACAAAATTTATGATGAGATGATTGATTTTGCAAAATATGCCTTCAATAAGTCTCATGCGGCGGCATATGCTGTTGTTTCTTATCAGACTGCCTATCTGAAATATTATTATCCGGTAGAATTTATGGCGGCTCTTATGACATCCGTGATTGAAAATCCGCCGAAAGTGGCAGAATATATTTACAGCTGCCGGCAGATGGGAATTGAAATCCTTCCGCCGGATATCAACAGAGGAGAAGGGAATTTCTCTGTGGATGAAGGAAATATCCGGTATGGGCTGGCGGCGATCAAGAGCATCGGACGTCCGGTGATCCAGGAAATTATTGAGGAGAGGGAAATCGGCGGAGAATTTAAGAGCCTGAAAGATTTTATTGAACGAATGTCCGGAAAGGATGTCAATAAACGCAGTATAGAAAACTTTATCAAGGCAGGTGCATTTGACGGACTTGGCGGAACCCGGAAGCAGTTTATGAGTATCTACATCCAGATTCTGGATCAGGTAAACCAGGAGAGAAAAACTTCCATGGCAGGGCAGATGTCTCTTTTTGATCTTGTGGGGGAAGAGCAGAAAAGCGAATTTGATATTCCTCTTCCTGATGTGGGAGAATATGATAAAGAAACGAAGCTTGATTTCGAAAAAGAAGTGATCGGGGTATATCTGACAGGACATCCACTGGAGGATTATGAAGAAAAATGGCGGAAAAATATTTCCAAGACTACACTGGATTTCCAGATTGACGATTCCACCGGGCGGGCGAGAGTGTATGATGGTGCCAAGGAAACGGTGGGCGGTATGATCACTGCCAAAACCATAAAACATACAAAGAACAATAAGATGATGGCTTTTCTGACTCTGGAAGATCTGGTGGGAAATGTGGAGATTGTCGTTTTCCCAAGGGATTATGAAAAGAATCAGCGTCTTTTAAACGAGGAAAGCAAGGTATTCATCCGGGGAAGAGTATCGGAAGAAGACGATGCTCCCAGTAAGCTGATCTGTGAGACGGTTATTCCCTTTGAACAGACAAAGAGGGAGCTGTGGATCCAATATCCGGACAAGGCGGCCTATATGGAAGATGAATCCCATCTTTTTGAACTGCTGAAGGCCTCTGACGGCGACGATACAGTCGTGATATACTGCAGGGCAGAAAAAGCAGTGAAAAGACTTCCGGCGGGGCGGAACATCTATATTGAACCCGGGATTCTAAGCAGATTGACGAATTATTTCGGAGAATCTTGTGTAAAAGTTGTAGAAAAGCCCATTGAAAGCATAAGATAGATAGGGTAGAATAGGAAGCAAAGCGAAAATTAAGAAGTATGAAAATATAGTTACAGATGGAGGAAAGATATGGCAGCAGAAAAAGTGATTCGTACAATTGGAGTTTTGACCAGCGGAGGCGATGCGCCCGGAATGAATGCAGCGATTCGTGCCGTTGTTCGTACAGCATTGGGAAAAGGCGTAAAGGTAAGAGGAATCCGTAAAGGATATCAGGGCCTTCTGGATGAGGAGATTATCGATCTGACTGCAAGAGATGTATCTGATACAATTCAAAGAGGAGGAACAATCCTTCAGACAGCACGCTGTGAAGAAATGCGTACAGAAGAAGGACAGCAGAAAGCAGCAGCTATCTGCAAAAAGTATGGAATCGACGGACTGGTAGTCATCGGAGGGGACGGTTCCTTTGCAGGAGCACAGAAACTGGCAAATCTGGGAATCAATACCATCGGTCTTCCGGGAACCATTGACCTTGATATTGCATGTACCGAATATACCATTGGATTTGATACAGCTGTAAATACGGCAATGGAAGCAATCGATAAAGTCAGAGATACATCCACTTCTCATGAGAGATGTTCTATTATTGAAGTTATGGGCCGTGATGCAGGTTATCTTGCTCTGTGGTGCGGTATTGCAAACGGAGCAGAGCGTATCCTTCTTCCGGAGGAGCACGACTTTAACGAAGAAGCGATCATCGCAGATATTCAGGAATGCCGGAAGCGTGGAAAGAAGAATTACATTATCATTAATGCAGAAGGTATCGGCGGTTCCATTGAGATGGCAAAGAGAATTGAGGAAGCAACAGGAATGGAAACAAGAGCAACCATTCTGGGACACATGCAGCGCGGCGGAAGCCCTACATGTAAAGACCGTGTATATGCTTCCATTATGGGCGCAAAGGCAGTGGAGCTTCTTCTGGAAGGAAAGAGCAACCGTGTAGTAGGCTACAGACATGGTGAGTATGTAGACTTTGATATTGATGAAGCGCTGAATATGCAGAAGGGCATTCCGGCGTACCAGTATGAAATTGCAAGAGAGTTGGCGCTGTAAATGACAAAAGATGTATTGATCAGTATTTCCGGTCTCCATTTTGATATGGAAGGAGACAATGGGAACGGTGAGCCGGTAGAGATCATAACTCCGGCTTCCTACTATCTGAAGAACGGAAAGCATTATGTGCTGTACGATGAGGTAGTAGAGGGAGTTCCCGGAAAAATAAAAAATACAATTAAAATTACAGACAGCGATATGTTTGAAATCCGGAAATCCGGCATTGCAAATACCCACATGGTGTTTGAACGGGGAAAAATGAATATGACATCTTATGAAACTCCATTTGGAGAGATGATGGTAGGAATCCACACAAGAAATATTACAACAGAGGTGGAGCAGGAAAAAATAGATGTGCATATCACCTATGCCCTGGATGTCAATAACGAACCGTTGGCCGACTGTGAGATTGATGTGAAGATCTGTCCGATCCGCAGAGAGGATGGGGCAGTAGTAGGTTCTTGATCTTTATAGAGAGAAAGTGCAATGAAAGAATAAAAACAAACCCGCGGGCTTTGAAAAGCTGCGGGTTTTGCTTTTGTCATTCCTATGTCTGTTAAGCTCTGTTTCGAAGTCTTGCCAGAAAGCCTTTTTTCTTGGTCGGTGTTTCCAAAGGACCTCTAAGTCCCTTTACTGCAGTGATGTAAATTCCGCTGACAGTAGCTTTCACTTCTTTCTTTACCGGAATTACATTATAAATATTGGAATCACACATCAATGTCATGATCTTCGGACCGATCTTTGCCTTTACGATCGGCACCTTGGAACGGCGGAGATATTTCGGTGTATTCTCAATGACAATAGAAGGAAGACCGGATTCTTTCAGTTTCATTTTCTTTTTGTCAATGATCAGCATAGATACAGTCTGTGCGGCCGCATCCAGTTTTTCCTGCTGTTCAGCCTGGCGTTTCTCGGCTCTTTTTCCAAGGAAATATAATACAATACAAGCAATGATCAATACGACCAGTATGACCAAGAGAACAATCGTCAATGTATTCACGGGGAACCTCCTCAATCTTAAGTATTTTCGCAAATTTTATTGTAGCATTGTTTCAGAAAGAGCGCAAGTGAAAAAGATGTCATAAAGTGAAAAGATGTCATAAAGTGAAAAGTCCATAAAGCGAAAAGAGCTTGTAAACAAAAAGAGTTCTGATTATAATAGAGGAATCACAGGAGGAAGTAAATTTTGCTTCCGGTATTTATTATAGTTATGTAAGGAGAGGAGAAAAATGCTGGAACTTATTGGGGACGGAGCGCAGATGGGTTTCTGGTGGATTATGGACCATCTGCTTTTTATCAATATATTTCTTTCTATCCTGATCATATTTTTTCAGAGAAAAAATCCGATGACAGTGTGGGCGTGGCTTCTGATCCTGTATTTTATTCCGGTTCTGGGCTTCGGTCTGTATTTGCTTCTGGGACAGAACTTCCGAAAAGACAGAATGTTTAAGATGAAGGAGATCGAAGGGGAAGTAAAATATACGATCCGAAGGCAGGAAGAGTCAATCTATCGAAAGAAACTAAGGCTTAGAGATCCGGAGCAGGAACGATTCAAACATCTGATCCTTTACAATCTGAACGAGGCGGAGGCAGTGCTTACCGACAATAATGATATACAGATCTATACAGATGGAAAGGAAAAATTTCAGGCACTTTTAAATGAGATGGAACATGCCAGAAATTATATCCATCTGCAGTACTATATCATTAAGAATGATGAACTTTGGCAGGAAATAGAAGAAGTGCTGATAAGGAAAGCGAGACAGGGTGTGGAAGTGCGCGTTCTCTTTGACAGCATGGGATGCCGAACTATGCGCAACAGCGACTGGGTAAGACTGGAAAACGCCGGCATACAGGTGGCAGAGTTTTTCCCGGCTATCCTGGGAAATCTGCAGCTTAGGATCAATTACCGGAACCACAGGAAGATTGTGGTGATCGATGGGCGGATCGGATTTGTAGGCGGTTTTAATATCGGAAGAGAGTACATTGGAAAGGATAAGAAATTCGGCTACTGGAGGGATACGCATATTTGTATAGAAGGATCGGCAGTCACCTCGCTGGCTGTGAGATTTGTTCTGGACTGGAATTACGCGGCCCGGGAAAATCTGTTTCTGGAAGACCGGATTTTTGAAATCCCCACTTATATACGCAGCGGGCGGGATCCGGTGCAGATCATATCCAGCGGTCCGGACTCCAAAAGCCAGGTTATCCGGAACAATTACCTTAGATTGATCCATCTGGCAAAGAAGAGCATTTATATTCAAACGCCCTATTTCATTCCGGATGACGCTATTCTGGAATCCCTGAAGATTGCGGCCAAATCCGGTATTGATGTAAGGATCATGATCCCCTGTAAACCGGACCATCCTTTTGTTTATTGGGCGACTTATTCCTATATGGGGGATATGGTGGAAGCGGGGGCCAGATGCTATACCTACGACAGAGGATTTCTGCATTCCAAATGTATGTGCGTAGATGGACTTGTTACCTGCATGGGGACTGCAAATATGGACATCCGCAGCTTCAGTCTGAACTTTGAAGTAAATGCCACGATATACAGCGCCAGGACAACAATAAAACTGCAGGAAGCTTTTGAAAATGATATTCCTTACTGTACGCTGATCACAAGAAAGAAATACAAGGCAAGAAGCCTTTATATACGATTCAAGGAACAGTTCTGCCGTCTTCTGTCACCGCTTTTATAGAAAAAGCGGATTTGGAAATGCAGAAAAAAGGGAGTCAAAAAAGAGAGTTGGGGAAAAGGGTTTTCTTTCATGGACAGATGTGCTATGATGAAAAAACAGGCGAAATTATGAGATAAAACAGAGGTGTGAATATGAAAAAGAAAGCAGTTGTATTATTTGCCGGACTTCTTGCATGTTCTGCAATGCTGGGAGGCTGCGGCGGAAATCAGGCGTCCAATGATTATGTAAAAGTGGGCGGATATAAAGGAATTGAAGTGGACAAGGTAGAAGACAAGCAGGAAGTAAGCGACGAGGATGTAGACAACTATATTCAGGCTGTGCGTCAGCAGAATATGGCAGAAGCAGAAGGCGCTGCAGCAGAAGACGGAGATACTGTCAATATTGATTTTGTAGGAAAAATGGATGGCCAGGAGTTTGACGGAGGTTCTGCCCAGGGTCAGGAAGTTACCATCGGATCAGGAAGTTTTATTGATGGATTCGAAGACAGTATCATCGGCCATAAAGCAGGGGAAACTTACGACTGGAACGGTCAGTTCCCGGATCCCTATGAGAATAAGCCGGAATATGCCAGAAAACCGGTTACATTTACGATCACAGTCAATTCTGTTATGCGTATGCCGGAATTGACAGATGAGTTTGTACAAACTGTTTCGGAAGAGTCCAAGACAGTAGATGAATACAAAGAAGAAGTAAAGAAACTCCTGGAGGACAGCGCGGAAGATAACTACCAGTATGACCTGGAGAGTGAAGCCTGGGAGACAGTGGTTGAAAAGGCTGAGGTGATAAGCTATCCGGAAGATGAGGTCAAGGAGGCAGAAGAGCAGATCATCAATAATTACAAGAGTCTTGCAGAAGCATACGGCATGGAATATGAAGATTATATTACCAGCCAGGGTGAGGAAGTAGAAGATTTTGAAAAACAGGTCAATGAAGTAGCAAAGAACAGTGTAAAACAGAAATATCTTGCACAGGCTATTGCAGAGAAAGAAAAACTGACGCTGACAGACAAAGAATATGAAGAGGAATTTAAGAAGCTGGCAGAAGAATACGGATATCCGGATGTTGATACCATGAAGGAATCAGCCAGCGAGGATGAACTGAAGAACATTGTGCTTCAGAATAAAGTAAAAGAATGGCTGGCCGACAACTGTATACAGGTTGTCAATGAATCAGCCGAGTAAGAAGCAGGAGAAGGCGGACGTATTGTGAAAAGCGATGCGTCCGTTTTTTGCGGATACGTCCGGAGGGCGACCGCCGTGTTTGTCCGATCAGAAAGAAAAGATAAATCATAATTTAGTGTCTTTTTTTGTCGATTCTATTGTATACTGTCTGTAGCGTCGGTGTACAAGGGAACGCTATGCGAAGGGATAGTCGAAATGACAAAATAATACAATATTTGTCCGGATGGATAAAAGGAATCAATGAGACGGACGAAGGATAAAGGAGAGAGTAAAGTGATAAAGAAAATGACAAACAGTAATATGAAGAAAATAGCGATGGTGCTTGTGATATTAGTGGTGCTGCTCCTTTCGATGACCGTTATTTCAAAAGCGGCAAGTGATCCGGCGAACCACACGGAAACGCTGGAACCATTAGATGAAAAGAAAGAAGACGTTCTGAAACTGACGGCAACATCGGCGGCAGCATCAACGGCTCTTGCGGCAATTCCGGGGGATGCGACCACGCCGGTGGCGAACAAACTGGCAGACTTAACATCATATTTTTTAATTATTCTTATGGTTATCTTTCTGGAAAAATATCTGGTTACCCTTACCGGATATGCTGCGTTTTCCATACTGATTCCAGCGGCGTGCGCCCTGTTAATAGCGGGGATATGCGCAAATAAGAATTTCTTAAAAGTATTGGCGGCTAAGATAGCGGTGTTCGGCCTGGTTATATACCTGATCATTCCGTTCAGCATGAATGTTTCTTCCGTCATAGAAAAGACGTATGAGTCATCAGTGGAAACGACTATAAAGGAGGCGCAGGATATTACAGATGAGATAGACGAAAGCTCGGATTCCGAAGGGAATATACTGGACCAGGCTATATCAAAGATTAAGGGCGGAATATCAGGATTGCTGGAAAAGGGGGAAGAGCTTTTGAATCGTTTTATCGAAGCAATTGCTGTCATGATGGTAACTTCCTGCCTGATACCAATTGTTGTACTGCTATTTGCGTTTTGGATCATTCGTATGTTGTTTGGAATACAGATCAATGCGCCCAAGGACCTGCCGAAACGGATTTCCTCTAAAATGCCGGGAGGCAAAAAAAGATCCGTGGAATTACAGAAAAAAGGAGAAAATGTATGAAATCACGGGGAAAAAGTATAAATTTATTTTTGATGGATGGAGAAGCAACCGGAAGGATTAAATGTACACTTGCGAACTGGACAGGAGTTGCCTATAAAATTCCAAGGACAGAACTTGAAAAATGTAAGGACAGGGAAGACCTGAAGCAAAGCGGCGTTTACTTCCTTTTTGGAATATCTGATGATTCCGGGAAGGACATGGTGTATATAGGACAGGCCGGCTCAAGAAAGAATGGAGAAGGTATTTTAAACCGCCTGCAGGAACATAAACGGAATCCCGAAAAAGATTACTGGACAGAAGCGATTGTTTTCACCACATCAAATAATTCATTTGGTCCGACGGAAATCAGCTATCTTGAGAATAGATTTTGTAATTTAGCGCTTGCCGCAAACCGGTATGAGGTTAAAAACGGTAATGATCCTACTCATGGCAATATTACAGAAGAAAAAGAATGCGAAATGGAAGAGTTTATCGACAATGCCAAGGTTGTGATGGGTACGCTTGGACATAAATTATTTGAACCTCTGAGAAAACCCGCGTCAGAACAGGAAGGAGAAATATCTGAAAAAGCGGATAGCGATGTCAGACTTCATTTAGAGCGCAATATAAAAAATGTGGGAAAAGTGGAAGCAAACGGCATGCAGACATCAGAGGGTTTTGTAGTTTTACAGGGCAGCCATATTTCACCGTCAGACGACGATACAATTCCGGCAGTTATAAAAGAACGCCGCCGGAAAGCACGTGTAGATGAATCATTTGTTTTGCAGGAAGATGTTCTTTTTAACAGTCCGTCTTACGCGGCCATGTTTGTTATCGGAAAAAGTGCAAATGGACTGACCAGCTGGAAAAATGAAGCTGGAATCACATTGAAAGCGATGGAGAGAAATGGAGATTTAGAATAGAGGGGAGATGACATGAAATCATATCAGATTAAAGTAATTTTAAAAAATTCCAAGCCACCAGTATGGAGACGCTGTTTGATTCCGGCCGGGATCACGTTTGCACAGCTTGCGCTGATTCTGCAGAAAATTATAGAAACGCAATGGACACCGAATTATGAATATGAGTTCTATCATTCAGGTGTCCGCGTGCACGAATGGATGGAGGAGGAGTCGCATCTTACGGCGTACTATTATGGATATATGTGTGCTTCAGATACATTTATCGATACTCTGGTGGAACAAGATACCTGGTTTACTTTTCGTCCCGGAGATAGAAGTCAGTACAGAGTTGAGATTGAAAAAAGGTTGCCGGATAAGTGTTCATGGCCGTCCGTCATAAAACAGAAAGATTCCACAGAGTTTCGGGAATGGTCAACTATGAACGATGTAAATGAAAAATTGAAAAAGTACTTTCCTATCACCTATGGAGCAGCAGATTACAGAAGCTATGAAGATCTGAGGAGGGAGCTGATCAGATGGAAATATGGGTTTACTGGTACTGAAAATCCGATTGACAGGACAGGCAGGCAGAAGAAATCGTCTGAATCTATTCTGCAGGAAATAGCAGACAGTATCATGCAGCTTCATAAGAAGAAAAAGGAAGAGGAAAAATCAAGGCAGCCAGATATCAAAGAGTTTCTTCTCGGGACAACGAAAAAGGAGCTGCTTGAAATAGCAGATGACTTGGGACTTTCATGTTATAAATCCTTAAATAAAAGCGAGCTGTCAGAGAAAATCAGAGATGAAATATTGAAACCAGATGTTATGGCAAGACGAATGATGCTACTTAGCGACTCTGAAATTCAGGCGTTTGAGCAGGCGCTTTCAAAAGAAAATGGATTTTTCCCAGGTTTTTCAGAAATGGAGAAATTAGAGAAGCTATATGATCTTATGTATGTGATGTTCTATTGTGATGATTATGTAGAAGTTCCCAGAGAAGCAGCGAGAGTATATGAGTTGATCAATACGCCGGAATATCAGGAAAAACGCCGGGGAACATATTGGACGTATCACTGTCTGTTGATGACTGAAATGATATATATATGTGCGCCTGTAAATGTTGTCTGTAAAATGCTGGAGAAATGCCTGAAACACAAAGTTGGAAGGAATGAGTTTGAAGAGTTTTTTTTCAATATACCGCGGGAAGTACAGCGTTATGTATTGAAACATAACCGTATTATTCCTGAAGAAGTTTTTAGAGATGACTTATATTTGGACATTGAAAAAGCCCAGGGTAAAAAAGAATTTTATATTCCCGGAGCCGAAGAAGTTTGGGAATATACAGAAAATGGATACCCTGTTTCAGATCCCTACTATTGCCGTCTGAAGCAAGTCTTAATCCGGGAACTGGAGATTGATTCGGATGATATGGAATCTCTTATGGCGGTGATATGGAATAAGATCAGCATGGGAGAAAGTTTGTCAGATATTATGGAAATTTTCGATGAAGAAGAAATGACATTTCGGACAGAAGAGTCTGTGAAAGAATTTGTTTCTATTATGGCGGATGTAAATAATCATACAAGAATGCCCATCAATAGAGGATGGACACCTGACGAAATGATAAAACGTATGCCAAGGCGACTGCATGAAGGACAGCGTACGAAGATTGTGCCTATGAGCAGCAGCGCCGCAGAAATTCTTGAAAGCGAAGCGGAAAGAGTAAAGGAGATGGGACTGGATATTGATCTGGAATCCAATGCAGATGAGATTACGACTGTGTCTATGCCGGAAGGACCAGGAGGAAAAACTGTACTTGGGAAGAAAAAAATATATCCCAATGATCCATGTCCATGTGGGAGCGGAAAGAAATATAAGAAATGTTGTGGAAGAAAGAGTAAGCCATGATGACGTATTCCGAAACGTGAGGAACGTGATCTATAGTAAGTAAAATACAGACGTGACGTAAATCAAAGTATTTAAAAAATTATAGATATTTACATTCGTTTCTACGAATTGTAGATATCTATTTTTTTATGAGGAAATTTCGTTCCTTGTTAATCAAAAGTCCCGCCAGCGGCGCTCTTGGTTCTATAAAAACAGTTCTCGCGAAAAAAACATTTCCTTTTATGGAGGGCCGGAAGATGCAGCCGGTTTTCTCTAATAAAAGTCTTTGACTGTGCGTTGCGTGCAGTTATAGGCTAGAAAAGGAAGGTAGGAATGTTATGAAACTGCGGGAAATTTGTGAAACACTGGATATATCCAGAAGAGCCCTGCAAGGGTATGAAAAGGCCGGATTGGTCTCTGCAACAGGTCGGAATAAATATGGGCATTTACTCTATGATGAAACTGCAAAATTAAGAATTGAAAAAATAAAGTTTTATCAACAGCTGGGATTTTCGCTTAAAGAGATTTCATCCCTTATTGATGCGCCCAATATCGTAGTAAAAGAAGCTCTCGAAAAGCAGGTGGAAAAACTAAAAAACGAAAGGACAGAAAAAGATAAATTAATTGAAAAAGCAAATCAAATGATCGCTGCACTGGTAAATGAAAATAATCATAAATAAAGGAGAGGGAACGAATGAAAGACAGGAAAAAAGCAACTATAACGGTAATCTTAGCGGGTGTTGTATTAATCATTGCAGGAATAGTGATTTACACATGTTACCACAGGTGGAATGATGCAACGTGTACAGAACCGAGAACTTGCAGTATTTGTGGAAAAACAGAAGGAGAACCATTGGGACATAAATGGAACAGCGCTACATGTGTAAAGCCGCAGATTTGTAAAGTATGCAAGGAGACAAAAGGAAAAGCATTAGGGCATGATCCGGAAACATGGTTGACGGTAACGGAACCCACATGTACTGCGGAAGGAGAAAAAGAAGCAACTTGTAAGAGGTGCGGTGAAAATCTCACAGAAAAGATACCGATGACAGATCATACACCGGGGGAGTGGACGGTAGTAAAAGATTATAAAGTAAATCGCGATGGTACAGTAACACCTGGAACCCAGTCGGTGTGCTGTTCTGTATGCAAAAAGGAATTGGAGACAAAGGAATACACCATAGAATTAACCAACAGCCAAAAGAATGCAGTTATTCGGGCATATGAAGAAGAAAATTTCTGGCATGTATCGCGCGATTATTTGATTTACGATGTATTGGTAGGGTTTGATTATTTCAGTGTGGAAGATGCCACATTTGCCGTTGACCATATGGAAGTGGATTTCGATGAACAGGCAGTACTATTTGTAAAAGAAAATTCTTCGGGACAGTCCAGAGGCGGGATCGTGGAGATGATGCGCTATTATGGATACACAGAAGAACAGATTAATAATGCACTTGAACAGGCTGGATTTTAGGCATATGACTTGAGGTAGAGGCTGTAGATGAGGAGTTTATTTAAAAACGGAGGCAATGTTTGATGAATGAGAAACAAAAGAGTAACAGATTGATTTCCTATCTGAAAAAAGAACATCTTTTAGGAAAAGTCTTAGCAGGATTATTGATTCTGGCGGCGATTGTGGCTGTAATTATTGGAATAAAGAAAGTTGCATTTTCAGAAAATCAGACTACGAAAATCGGTTTTGAAAATATTGGGGAACTGGCAACACAATCCTCTTACTGTACACAAGTGAATGTTACAGATTCTTCAAAGAAACTCTTTGGTGCCAGCATTCCATTTACAAATAGTAAATACATATACAGTTATGGGATTACTATTAAAGCCGGATATGACTTTAACGAGATAGACTGGAACGAGAAGGGGAATATTATTGAAGTTAAGCTGCCGGAGGTAAAAATATTAAGTTCCGAAATTGATCAGGATTCCTTCAAAGTATATCATGAAGATGAGAGTGTATTTAATCAGGTTACTTTGGAAGAGAATAACGAGGCGCTTACTAAACTGAAGGAGCAGGCACAGACGGATGCTATAGAAAGCGGTTTGTTTGAAAACGCCCGTGATAATGCGGAAACAATACTTACAAGTTTTTTTGGAAATGTATATGACTTGAATGAGTATGAAATTGTTTTTAAAGATAAATAGAATAGCTTTCCATAGGAGGGGGCCGGGGTGACACGATAAGTAGTGGGAATGACTTGCAAATCTCCTGCATACATTGTAAAAACGATGAATGCAGGGGATTTTTATGAAAGAATATATTGAAGAAAGGGCGGTAGAAATCGCATGTTATATCATTGAACATAAGGCGACCGTGCGCCAGGCAGCCGGGAAATTCGGAGTTAGTAAATCAACTATACATAAAGACGTAACAGAGCGTCTGATCCAAATCAATCCATCTCTGGCAATGCAGGCCCGCAAGGTGCTGGACATGAATAAATCCGAACGCCATATACGGGGAGGACTTGCTACCCGGGAAAAATATAAGGGAAAACATTTGCATTGTTGACTTGAAAGGTGTAAATTTACCCGATATAATTTAAGAAGAAAGCAGGGTACTTGTTGACTGGAGCAGGCTTCAGGGAGGAAGATAGAATATGGATGCAAAAGAAAAAGAGATACTGATGGATGCCGGAATCGATGTAGACGGCGGAATAGAGCGCTGTATGGGGAATGAGGCGCTGTATAAGAAGCTTATAAAACGCATCTGGCAGGATACCAATTATCAGGAGGTTCTGTCAGGAATGGAAGCAGGCAGCATGGATCAGGTGCTGAAGGCAGCGCATACTTTAAAAGGAATCAGCGGAAATTTAGGATTTACCCGGTTATATGAAATAACAGAAGAGATCGTAAAGCAGATCCGGGAAGAACATTATGAGGAAATAGGAGATAAAATAGCGGAGCTGACAGAAAACTATGAGAAAGTAATGTCCGCTCTTGATAAGACAGGCAACCATTAAGATAAAATTATAATAATATGGAAAAGGAAATCATGCGCTGCAGGCTTTGAAGAAAATCTGCAGCGCAAGTTATTGTATTCCCGGAGACATTGGGATATGATAGACGTTGTGAGAATACAAAGGAGGAAAAATATGCGTTATCCGATCAATAACGAATGGTACTTTACAGAACATTATAGAGGAAGCCTTAATAGTATGCCGTCCGAAAGACTGGAGGAATTGGAAAAAATAAGAGTTCCCCATACTGTGAAACATCTGCCGGCCCGCTACTTAGATGAGAAAGAGTATCAGATGATCAGCGGCTATGTAAAGGAATTGAATATTCCGGCGGAATGGTCGGGGAAATCGGTTGTCCTGGTTATGGAAGGAGCCGCACATCAGGCAGAGCTGTACTGCAATGGGCAGAGTGTAGGTATTCATAGCTGCGGATATACTGCGTTCAAAGCAGACTTGTCTTCCTTTTTGAAATATGGCGCTGTCAACCGGATCGTGGTGAGACTGGACAGCAGGGAGAGCTTGGATATTCCGCCTTTTGGATATGTGATCGACTACCTTACATATGGAGGAATTTACCGGCCGGTCTATCTGGATGTCAGGGAAAAGATTCATTTTAAAGATGTCTTTGTACAGGCTGACGATAAGAAACATGCCAGAATACAGGTGGAAGCGGAAGTGACAGACAATTGCACGATCCGCGCGTGGGTCATGAATAGTCAGGGCGAGATTTTCGCAAGGATGGAAGAACAGAAATTCCAGGAAAATTTCCATATGCATGTGCCCCGGGCCGGGCTGTGGGATACAGAACATCCCCAGCTTTATATCCTTCATCTGGAAATTTTGAAATACGGGCAGGTGATGGACAGTGAAGAGGTGCGCTTTGGATTCCGCAGTATTGAAATGAAAACAGATGGGTGTTATCTCAACGGCAGCAGGATCGAAATAAGAGGATTAAACAGACACCAGAGCTGGCCTTATTTCGGATATGCTGCGCCCAGGAGAGCCCAGAGGCTGGATGCGGAAATTTTAAAATATGAACTTGGGTGTAATGCGGTGCGTACAAGTCACTACCCTCAGAGCCATGATTTTATAGACCGCTGCGACGAACTTGGCCTTTTGGTTTTTACAGAGATACCGGGCTGGCAGCATATCGGTGGGATTCAGTGGAAAACCCAGGCAGTTAAAAATACAGAAGAAATGGTCCGTCAGTACAGAAATCATCCCAGTATTTTTATGTGGGGCGTCCGGATCAATGAAAGCCAGGATGATGATGCGTTTTACCAGGAGACAAACGAAACGGCCCACCGTCTGGATCCTACCAGGCCGACGGGCGGAGTCCGTGCGATAAAAAACAGTCATTTGCTGGAAGATGTCTACACCTACAATGATTTTGTGCATAATGGGAAAAATCAGGGCTGCGAACCAAGGAATGCAGTGACCGAAAATGCAGAGAAAGCCTACTTGATTTCCGAATTTAACGGGCATATGTTTCCAACAAAAAGCTGGGACAGTGAGGCCCATCGGAGGGAACATGCGATCCGTCATGCCAGAGTTCTGAATGCAGCGGCAGCAGGAGAAAATATCAGCGGCTGCTTTGGATGGTGTATGTTTGATTATAATACACATAAGGAGTTTGGAAGCGGAGACAGGATCTGTTATCACGGCGTACTGGATATGTTCCGGAATCCCAAACTGGCGGCTGCTGTGTACGCATCCCAGCAGGATGCCAAGCCTGTACTGGAGATAAGCAGCACGATGAATATCGGAGAACAGCCGGGCGGCTATATAGGCGGAGTTGTTGTGCTGACAAATGGAGACAGCGTGCGCCTGTACAAAAATAATGAGCTGATCAGGCAGTATTTCCCGGCGCCGTCCTATGGGCATCTTATGCATCCGCCGATAGTGATCACAGATTTTGTGGGAGAGAGCCTGGAGAAGAAGGAAGGCTTCGATGAGAAAACCGCTGACCTTATAAAACAATGGCTGAAGTGGAAAGAAAGTAATCCTAAAGACCCATTTCCTTTTAAGATGAGGATGGCATATGCGCGCCTTAAGTGGTTTAAAGGGATCGGAGAAAAGAAGATGCAGGAGCTGTTTGACAAATACATGGGAGGATGGGGAGACGAAACGACTGTCTGGCGTTTTGAGGCTATTCAGGGAGACAGAGTGATAAAAACAGTGACGGTTTCTCCGGCAGAAAAGCTTCATCTGGAAATAAAGGCAGATATGAAAATCTTTGACGGAGCAGACATTTGCCAGATGTATGAAGACGAGACGTGGGATATGGTTACTCTGCGGATCCGTGCCCTGGATCAGAATGAAAATCTGGCGCCTTACTGCAATGATGTGCTCCACTTCGAAGCAGAAGGGGCAGTCTGTATCAACGGTCCTTCCAGTATAGCGATGGAGGGCGGCATGGCCGGATGTTATGTATGTACAAAAGGAGAGGAAGGCGAAGGAAAGCTGCATATATATCGCGGAGAACAGAAAGTGGAAACGAGAATTTTCCAGGTAAAATTATGTAAGAGGGAGGAAGAACATCCATAAAGAAAGGATGGAAAGATAAATGAGGGGAAACCTAAGTACAGATAAGAAAAATTATTTATTTGACAATAAAGCGCTGGCAGCTTTGATCATTCCGCTGATCGTGGAGCAGCTGCTCGCTGTTTTGGTGGGAATGGCGGACAGTATTATGGTGGCAAGCGTCGGAGAAGCGGCTGTATCCGGCGTATCATTGGTGGACAACATTATGGTCCTTTTGATCAACGCTTTTTCTGCTCTTGCAACAGGCGGCGCGGTCGTGGCAGGTCAGTATCTTGGACAGGGTAGCAAAAAAGGAGCCTGCAAATCTGCTACACAGCTCGTCTGGTTTATTACGATATGCGCCCTTGTCATTACCATATTGATCTATGTGTTTAAATATTGGATCCTGCACGGCGTTTTCGGACGGATTGAACCGGATGTGATGAATCATGCCAATACTTATCTTATGATCGTGACGGCGTCTATTCCATTTATTGCACTTTATAACGGGGGCGCCGCTATTTTCCGGACAATGGGAAATTCCGAAATTTCCATGCGGGTATCTATTGTAATGAATATAATCAACGTCTCCGGAAATGCCATATTGATCTACGGATTCCACAGAGGAACAGAAGGCGTAGCCATCCCTACATTAGTTTCCAGAATTACAGCGGCGGTACTGATCATTGTACTTTTGTGTAATCAGAAACGATCTGTGTGCATTGAGCCGACATGGCGGTATCATGCCGACTGGTCTATGATCCGTAAAATTCTGAATATCGGTGTGCCGAACGGGCTGGAGAACAGTATGTTCCAGCTTGGAAAAATTATTGTTCTAAGTCTCGTATCCACATTCGGTACATATGCCATTGCGGCCAATGCGGTGGCTAATGCAGTGGCTCTCTTCCAGATTCTTCCGGGAATGGCGATTTCCCTTGCAATCACAACAGTCATTGCAAGATGTGTGGGAGCAGGGGACTATGCACAGGTCAAATATTACACAAAAAAACTGATTGCAGTGACCTATGTATGCGTGTGGATCATCAATGGGCTGATCTTCCTCTTGATGTCGCTTATTTTAAAGGCCTATCAGCTCTCTGATGTGACAGCTGGGGCAGCAAGACAGATCATGATTTTTCACGCTGTTTCCTGTATGCTTGTGTGGCCGGTCGCATTCAGCCTTCCGGCAACTTTCCGGGCAGCCGGAGATGCAAAGATGTGTATGATCATCTCTGTAATTTCCATGTGGATCTTCCGGATCATTTTCAGTTATATTTTGGGAAAATATGTGGGAATGGGCGTGCTCGGCGTATGGGTTGCCATGGTCATTGACTGGATCGTAAGAGCGATCTGTTTTGTAATACGCTACTTTAGCGGAAGGTGGAAACACCAGGCTCTGGCCGGATAGGAATACCTGAAAAAGAATTAGGAATTTTGATTGCCAATATAAGGAGGCTACATTATAATAGAACTAACGTATCGGCATATCCGAGGATATGCCGGTCAACATGTGAGGAAACATAAGGAGGAACACAGGTGAAAAGAGAATTAGTTATTGTATTGGACTTTGGTGGTCAGTACAATCAGCTCGTGGCAAGACGTGTCCGCGAGAGCAACGTGTACTGTGAAATTTACTCTTACAAAACTGATATTGAGACCATTAAAAAGATGAATCCAAAAGGAATTATTTTAACTGGCGGCCCTAACAGCTGCTATCTGGAGGATTCACCGACATACAGCCGCGAACTGTTTGAAATGGGCATTCCGGTTCTTGGACTTTGCTATGGAGCACAGCTTATGATGCATGTGCTGGGTGGAAAAGTAGAACGTGCGTCTGTCCGCGAATATGGAAAAACTGAGGTAATGGTGGATAAAACGTCCCCATTATTTGAAAACGTATCTGAAAAAACAATCTGCTGGATGAGCCATTTTGACTATATTTCAAAAATCGCTCCGGGATTCCGCATTACAGCACATACAGCAGACTGCCCGGTGGCAGCAGCAGAAAATGCAGAACAAAAGCTGTACGCAATACAGTTCCATCCGGAAGTACTTCATACGCAGGAAGGAACAAAAATGCTCTATAATTTCGTGAGGGGTGTCTGCGGATGCTCAGGAGACTGGAGAATGGATTCCTTTGTGGAGACATCTATCCAGGCGATCCGCGAAAAAGTAGGAGACGGAAAAGTATTGTGCGCGCTGTCCGGCGGCGTAGACTCTTCCGTGGCAGCAGTTATGCTCTCCAAAGCCATTGGAAATCAGCTGACATGTGTTTTTGTAGATCATGGTCTTCTCCGTAAAAACGAAGGAGATGAAGTAGAGGCAGTGTTTGGCCCTGACGGACCTTATGACCTGAACTTTATCCGCGTTAATGCCCAGGAGCGTTTCTACAGCAAGCTGGCAGGCGTGGAAGAGCCGGAAAAGAAGAGAAAAATCATCGGAGAAGAATTTATCCGTGTATTTGAAGAAGAAGCAAAGAAGATCGGGGCAGTCGATTTCCTTGTACAGGGAACGATTTACCCGGACGTTGTGGAAAGCGGACTTGGCGGAGAATCTGCCGTCATCAAATCCCATCACAACGTGGGGGGACTTCCTGACTATGTAGATTTTAAAGAAATCATAGAGCCCTTGCGCGACCTGTTCAAAGACGAAGTCCGCAAAGCAGGTCTTGAAATGGGCATTCCGGAATACCTTGTATTCCGTCAGCCATTCCCGGGACCGGGACTTGGAATCCGGATCATCGGTGAAGTAACTGCAGAAAAGGTACGTATGGTACAGGATGCAGATGCGATCTACCGGGAAGAAATCGCAAACGCAGGTCTCGACCGCAGCATCGGCCAGTATTTTGCAGGTCTTACGAATATGCGCAGCGTCGGCGTTATGGGAGATGAGAGAACCTATGACTATGCGGTAGCGCTTAGAGCTGTTAACACAGTAGACTTTATGACTGCAGAGGCAGCGGAGATTCCGTTTGAAGTGCTCAATAAGGTGATGAGCCGGATTATTAACGAAGTGCGGGGGGTCAATAGGGTTATGTATGATCTGACCAGTAAACCGCCGGGAACGATAGAGTTCGAGTGATGAAATGGACTTTGAGAACCCGGTATTTATGCGGGTTGCAAGCAAATTTGTTTAGGAACTGGCAACGATTTGGCAACATTTTCAACATCACGCACTAAATAATTACATCATTAGCATAAGAAAACCTTGCTGATTTTCAGATATGGAAACTGAATATCGGCAAGGTCTTTTTATGCTTATTTCTGCTTTTTCTTTTTAGCTGTTTTCTTTTCTTCTTTTTCGATTTTCTGAAATTCTTCCATAAGCATATCACTGACCGCCTGTGAGGGGACTTTCGCCCAATGCTTTGAGGTGTCCAGTTCTGGGTACTTGTACCGCCACTGGTCGTATTCTTCTCTGCTTATTTCGCCCTGTTCCAACTTGGCGGCTTGCTCCTGCCATGCGTGGAACATATCGAACATGGACGTATAAGTGGAATAGTCGGACTTATCAAGGCGCAGGCAGATTTCTCCGTCAATCTCCCCGATTTTCAGCCCGTACATATCTTCCAACGCAAAGAGCGTGTGCATAAGCCCAATAAAGGTATCAATATCCGGCACGGTGAGGGCGTGGGTGCTTACATCAAAGATATTCGCCATTTCTTTTACAAGGTCGTGCTTTGGTGTCCTTGCTTCGGTTTCATACTGTGCCATGCGGACATCAGAGGTCTTTCCGAGAAAGCCGAGGATTTCGCCTAGCTGTTTCTGTGTCATGCCTTTTCGGTTGCGGAAAAAGCGGATACGTTTGCCGATTGCCATAATAAAACCTCCGTTATAGTGATAGTGGTACAGCCTTGCATGACTGCACTTAAACAAATCTGTTGAAGTTAGTATAACATGGTGCAATAGGAATAGCAAGAATAACTTAAATAAAAAAAGTTAATATTTTCTTGAAAACCACTTGACTTAACGGAATTTATTTAGTATTCTATATGCAACACTTAAACAAAAACAGTTAAACATTGAAAGGAGAGGATATCTGAATGACAGAAAAATCTTTTATGACAGTGGAGGAAGTGGCAACGGAACTGCGTGTGTCAAAGTCAAAAGCCTATCAGATTGTAAGGGAACTGAACGCAGAAATGCAGAAACAGGGCTATCTGACGGTGGCAGGGCGTGTGAACGCTACATTTTTTCATAAAAAAGTATGTTATCAGCAAAGCATATAGGGATTTTATAAGGCATCAAAAGACGATGCCTAACAAAATCCATTCTATATGCGGAAGGGAGATGATGAAATGGCTGTATACAAGGACAACGCTACGGGGACGTGGCGGGTTATCTACCGCTTTACCAACTGGAAAGGGGAGAGGAAACAGACACAAAAAAGGGGATTTGCAACCAAAAGGGAAGCGCAGGCGTGGGAGCATGAAGCCATGTTAAAGCAGGGCGCAAAACTGGATATGACGTTCGGCAGTTTCTTTGAAGTGTACGAAGCCGACAAGAAGCAGCGCGTCAAGGAAAGCACTTGGGAGTCCAAAAGCCATGTGATACGGACAAAGATTTTACCGTACTTTGAAAACCGCAAAATCGCAGAGATTGAAGCAAAGGACGTGATTGCGTGGCAGAATGAGTTGATGGCATACCGGGACGAGAAAGGCAAGCCCTATTCCGCAGATTATTTGAGGACAATTCACGCACAACTTACGGCAATATTCAACCATGCGGTAAATTTCTATAATCTTCCCTACAATCCGGCAAGGCGGGCGGGGACGATTGGGAGTGAAGCCGTCAAGGAAATGGACTTTTGGACGAAAGAGGAATATCTGAAATTCTCCGAAGCCATGATGGATAAGCCCCGTTCCTATTATGCGTTTGAAATGCTCTACTGGTGCGGTATGCGTTCCGGCGAACTGCTTGCGCTCACGCCTGCTGATATTGATTTTGAGAAGCAGACAGTCACAATCAGCAAGACTTTCCACCGTTCCAAAGGGCGGGACATTATCACAAGCCCTAAGACGAAAAAGAGCAACCGCACAATCAAAATGCCGCCGTTTCTCTGTGAGGAAATGCAGGAGTACATCAAAATGCTTTATGACATCAAGCCGGACGAGCGTTTATTTACGGTTACAAAATCCTACCTCAATCACGAAATGGAGCGAGGGGCGAAGCAGGCAGGCGTTAAGAAAATCCGTGTCCACGATATTCGCCATAGTGCGGTTTCGCTGTTAATCAACATGGGATTTTCGGTACTGGCGATTGGGGAGCGCATGGGGCATGAAGCAGAGAAAATCACTTACCGTTACGCCCACCTGTTCCCTACGGTGCAGACGGAAATGGCGGAGAAATTGGAAATGGAGAGAATGACAAAGGAGGACTAAGAACATGGAAAAATCACTGGATTACAAGGGAAGATGGCGCAATCATACGGTGGCGTTCCGGGTATCTGATGAAGAAGCAAGGCTGTTGAATGATTTGGTGGCATTGTCGGGACTGACAAAGCAGGATTACATCACAAGGCGGCTCTTATGCCAGGACGTTGTGGTGCAGGGCAATCCGAGGGTGTATAAAGCATTGAAAAATCAGATGACGGCAATCCATGAGGAATTGAAACGTATGGAAAGCATAAGCTCGGATAATGACGAACTGCTCTACACGTTACAGGTAATCGCAATCACATTAGACGGATTGAAAGGGGAAGATGAATGACAGAAAAAAAGAAATCGACTGCTCCTGTATCATCTGTTGGCGCAGATGGGGAACAGCCGAAAACAAAAAATCACACTGAAATTATAGCAAATGAAATAGCACAAATCAATCTGCAAGCCACAAATTGCCCGGAGAAATCCGGGCAGGGCGGCGGGCTTCAAACGGTTTCCATGACAGAACTGTATGATACGGTTTACCCGCCGAGAACGCCTGTTGTGGACGGCTTCCTGTATGGCGGCACTTACCTCTTTGTGGGTGCGCCGAAAGTGGGGAAATCGTTCTTCATGGGACAGCTTGCCTACCATGTGGCAATGGGGCTTCCGCTGTGGAATTATCCCGTCCGAAAAGGGACGGTATTATACCTTGCACTGGAAGATGATTATGCAAGGCTTCAGCGGCGGCTGTCCGTCATGTTCGGCGTGGAGTGTGCGGACAATTTATTTTTTGCAACGCAGGCAAAGACATTGAACGAGGGACTGGACGGGGAGTTAGAGGGCTTCATCAAAGAGCATAAGGACGCAAGGCTGATTATCATTGACACGCTCCAAAAGGTGCGTGAGGTCGGCGGGGACAGATACAGCTATTCCAGTGACTATGAGATTGTGACAAAGTTAAAATCATTCAGCGATAAATACGGTGTCTGCCTGTTGGTGGTTCATCATACCCGCAAGTTGGAGTCCGAGGACAGCTTCGATATGATTTCCGGCACAAACGGGCTTCTCGGTGCGGCAGACGGGGCGTTTATCATGCACAAGAAAAAGCGCACGGACAACACGGCGGTCATGGATATTGTGGGGCGTGACCAGCCCGATCAAGAACTGACGATAGAGTTTGACCGGGAACAATGTATTTGGAAATTTCAGAAAGCGGAAACGGAATTGTGGAAACAGCCGCCCAATCCATTACTTGAAGCAATCAACGAATTTCTGACAGAGGAGATGCAGGAGTGGGAGGGGACTGCAACGGAACTTCTGAAACAGTTGCCGGATATGCAGTTGTCGGCGAATGTGCTTTCTCGGAAATTAAATGTAGTCAACAGCCAGTTGCTTAATGAGTATGGCATTTTCTACGACAATAAGCGGGGGCATGAGAGAAAAATCATTCTGAAACGGCTAGAGCAAAAATCGTAAAGTGCGACGATATGCGTCGGTTGCGACGGTATTTTTGATAGCGGGGCGGTATAGAAAATATCGACGCTATCGACGCAAACCGACGCATGGGGGAGCAGTAAAGCGGCGAAAAGCCGTCCACCGTCCGCAGGACGGAAAGCCCCCGGCAGGGCGCAAAGGCACTTTTGATAGAGCGTAGCCTGTCGAAAGTGCTTTTGCGTTACTTTCGGGAAAGTAACAAAGCCGAAGCGAAGAAACTTCGCTTTGCGCCTTAGTCGGCGCAGTAAAATCAGTATATAGAATGTGGAGGATATGCCTATTGGAAAGAACGATTAGCGGTATGATGGGGAAAGGTTCAGTCAATCACAATACAAGAGCCTTTACAGCTAAAAATGTAGATAAGGAACGTAGCCGGGATAACGTGGAATTTTGCCACTCGGATATAAAAGAAGTTTACCACAATCTTTTTGATGATGCACTGGAACGCTACAACGCAAAGCAGAAACGGAGTGACCGAAAGATTGACGATTACTATGAGAAGATACGCCGGGGAAAGCAGGAGAAATTATTTTATGAGGTAATCTTCCAAATCGGCAACAAGGACGATATGAACGTACAGAGCAATGAGGGACAGTTGGCGAAAGAAATTTTATGTGAGTTTATGGAGCAGTTTCAGAAAAGAAATCCGAACTTATATGTTTTTTCAAGTCACTTGCACATGGACGAACAGACACCGCATATTCACATTGATTTTGTTCCTTTTATCCGTAACAGTAAGCGTGGACTTGATACGAGAGTTTCCCTCAAAGGCGCACTGTCAGAGCAGGGCTTTAAAGGCGGCACAAGGGGAATGACGGAATGGAATGAATGGATTGAAGTGGAGAAGCAGGAACTTTCAAAAGTCATGGGGCGGCATGGCGTACAGTGGAAACAGTTAGGCACACATAACAAGCATTTGTCCGTACTCGATTTTGAGAAGCAGGAACGGCAAAAAGAGGTTGCAGAACTGGAACAGACAATCTTCGGCAGTAAAGAGGAATTATCCGATATTCTTCATCAGCAGATAGCGGCAGGACAGGAAACGGAACAGATACGGAAAGAGGGTGAAGCAATCCGACAGGAAGTATCTGAACTTACCGCAACAAATCATCTGTTGAAAGAGCAGACGGAAACGCTGACTGGGGATAAAGAAAAGCTGTTATCCGAAAATGAAAAATTGGAGAAACAGCAGAAAAAGTTACAGCAGGAACTTAACAAAATGGTACAGTCAAAAGAAGTCATGGAGAGAAATATACACGCCTATGACGAAGATGTGAAATGGCAGTTGGCAGAGCCGGGGGCATTGATGAGCGCAAAGGCATACCGGGATAAAAAGGCTTTACCGATTGTGGAGAAATTGAAAGAAGTGGTAAAAAATCTGACTATCAAATGCGTACAGCTTGCAGAACAAAGCAAGAAGCTGACCGTCAAAGTGGACGGACAACAGAAACAGATTAGTCGATTGACGGATAAGGTCATGGAGCAGAGCGACACCATAGACCGATTGCAGGAGAAAGCGTCTGATTTTGGGCGTTTGGAGCGTCATTTCGGCAGGGAACAAGTGCAGTCGATAGTGGAACGGTCTAAGGTATTAGAACAGGCAGAAAAGGCAAATAAACGCCCAAAACGTGCCTTTGAAATGAGCCGATAGGAAAGGGGGATTGGTAGATATGACCGATATGGAAAAGAAAGTTATGATACGGCTGTGTGCTAAAATTGTGGCAGATACAGACCTTTATGAAACAGACAAGGAAGTGCAAAATCTGATAGACTGGGTATGTTTGTCGGAGCAGATAAAGGAAAACAATAATACAATCCGTAATCTGACCGGGGAATATAAAAAGATAGAGCCGGATTGTCGGGAGGGAGTGCGGGCGCAGTTGGAACGCATGAAAGAACTGTGCAAAGAGCGCAATAATCTGTATGAGAAGCAGAATGACTTGAAAGGGCAGAAGTGGAAGATTGAGAAATCCTTGGAACGATAAGAAATGTGGGGCGTGGCGGTTGCTATGCCCTATATTTTTGTGGAAAATAAAAGAAACAGGTGATATAATCAAAATGTTAAATGATAAATTGCAGAAAGGGAGAATTAAAAGAATGTTAGACCGGAATTGTTGGAGGCTATTATGAAACTTACTAACAAACAACCATTATTCATTGTCACCGGGGCTTCCTGTGTTGGAAAATCAACGCTTTGTAATGAAATGTTGATTAACGAAAAAGAGTATATTGTAATGGAAAGTGACTTATTGTGGAATGACATCTACAATACACCAGAGGATGATTATTTCGAGTATAATCGTTTATGGTTAAGGGTATGCGGCAATATCGCACAAGCTGGAAAACCTGTTGTGCTATGTGGCTGCAGAGTGCCCAAACAACTTGAAAATTTACCGGAAAGAGAATTGTTTACCCATACTTATTATCTTGCCGTTGTCTGTGATGATGTTGTTTTGGTTGAAAGAATGCGTAAAGGACGCGGGGTAAGTGATGATGAGTGGATTAGAAACTCTATGGATTTTAATAAATGGCTGAAGCAACAGGCAAGCGAAAATGCTCCATATCCTATAACATTACTGGATACTTCTGACATTTCGCCTATACAGGCAGCCTTAAGGGTTAATAATTGGGTTATGGAAAAAATCCTATGATTGATTTATGGAGAATGGGGGAAAGAAAAATGCAGGAAGCAAAAGTATTCACTAAAAACAACATATTTCAAAAATTCGAGGTGCTGAAAACAAATCGAAATAAACGTTACAGATACCATGAATTTTTTGTTGAAGGTGTCCGCAGCCTTAACGAGGCAGTGAGGAATAACTGGAAAATCAAATCATTTGTTTATGATAAAAACAATCTTTCCGATTGGGCGAAGGATATGATAAATAAGGTAAATACAGACATGAATTATTGTCTGACGCCGGAGCTTATGAAAGAATTGAGTGGAAAAGAGGACACTTCAGAGTTGATGGCGGTAATCGAAATGCGGGAGGATGAACTTGAGCAGGTCACGCTTTCCGAGAAGCCTTTTATTGTCTTATTTGACCGCCCTTCAAACAGGGGAAATCTTGGCACTATGATACGATCTTGTGATGCGCTTGGGGTGGACATGCTCATCATCACGGGTCATGCGGTAGATTTATATGATACGGACGTGGTGGTCTCGGCCATGGGGTCGTTTTTTAAACTGCCTGTTATCAGAATTTCCGATAACAAGGCATTATTTGAATATATTGATAAATTGAAAAAAAGATATACTGATTTTACTACAATAGGAACTACGGCTCATAATGAAGATCCTGTTTACTCCATAAATCTGACTTCTCCGCTTATGTTGATGATGGGAAATGAAACCATGGGATTAAACAAAACGCTAAAGGAGTATTGTGATTTGCTCTGTACGATACCGATGTCCGAGAACTCATACGCCACATCATTTAATGTAAGCTGCGCCGCTTCGATACTGATGTATGAAATAACAAGGCAGAGAGGAATAAAAATCAAAGGGACTCTTTAGAAGCTATCATGTTACATCTGCTCCATAGCTCGTCTTTATAAGCAAATGCGTTCTTGATTAATTAGTGGCAGAATGCGTTATTAAGACTTTATAATTAAAATGGCGGGGAGTGACAAGTTGACTGTTTATGATATATACATACATGGTGCTAGCACCATGTAATAAGGTGATTAAGGAAAAATTTTGCTTTTGGTGCGTGTGCAAAATTTCAAAAAATGGATTGCTAATTTGTAGGGATTTGCTATAATAAATGCGTGGCAACATTTTGGCAACAGAAAATCAGCAAGCCATAATAAATGATGTAATTGATGTAAAAATGGGCGTGTATTTGCATAAAACTTAAACAAATATAGTTAAAAACAACAAAGAACACGCCGAGTTCGAATAGTAAACAGGGAGCCGGGAGACCGCATAAACACTGGGTTTCCCGGCTTATCATATGCTCCGTGGTACTATTTTGGAACTAAAATTGCAATGAGTAAAAATGAATAAAGAGATAGAAATGTGCAGAAAGCCGTTTGTTCTTTTAACTGAGAGCAGGCGGCTTTTTGGCGTTCTATAAATATATGGCTGCCTGCCAAAAGAGAAAGAGAGGAATTATTTATGAAAAAAATGAGAAAATCCGCTAGTAATGTGAACAATGCTGTTAATCTGATCTCCGGAGCCTATACCTTGCCCCTGATCGACAAACTGTTTTCCAACAGCCAGAGGATTGAGAATATGGATGATGTTTATTTCGCCATAACTGCATTGGTGGATACAGACAGAATCAGCGAGGCGTTCCATATGATAAGAGGATTGTTTGGAATTTCCGGTATGGAATATCCGCAGGAGATTGCACAGTTGGAAAAATCGGAAGAACTGCAGGAATCTTTTGTGTCGGAATTTATTTTTGATTTTTATGATGTGATAGAGGATAAGAGGATAGAAACAGAAGAACAGGAAATTCCCGTTTAAAATGCGGGAATATTACATAGACATATCACTTTTAAAGGTTGAGACAACGTGTTTATCTAAAAGTTTTAATGAGAACATGTTTCATGATTATGGAAGTAGTATATTGCTTGATGAAAAGAGATAATCTATAATAGTTTCAATACAAAAGTTAGAACGAGTATTTAATATTATTTTACTGAGGGTAAAGATATAAAAATTGGTGTTGTAGAATATATCAGACTAATTATTTATGCAAAGTTAATTTGGACTCGAATATATTATATATTTATAAATGAAGAAAGGATACTAAAATGATTTTTGTTAGTTACTCATGGATAAACGAAAAGCCAGATAAGAAGGTCCTTCAATTGGTTGCAAAAATGAGAGAAAACGGATATGAGGCGGAATGTGATGTGATGAAGATTCAAGAACATGCTTCTATTAATTTTGTTGAAATGATGACTAGAAATTTGCAGGAAGCGGAAAAAGTGATTGTAGTTTTATCTGAATCATATAAAAAGAAAGCAGATTCCTTTGTCGGTGGTGTTGGAGCAGAATACCGTTATATTATTAGTCATATATCGGAAGAAACACAAAAATATATTTTGGTATCATTTGATAGAAATTTGGCGAAAGTACAACCGAATTTTTTAAGTCAGCGCCAAGTGATTTTTTTGGATAATGATAGTGGTTTTGAACAACTATTGTATAAGTTAAATGATATAGGAGAATATTCATTCCCTAAAGTTAATCCGAATAAAACAGTGCCACCAATTCAACAAATTAGTTCAAAAGAATACAAAAATAAAGAGAGTAATTTATTCACAGGCAATAGATATAATTTATTTGTATCAGCAGATAAAAATGCTTGGGAAGGAGATTCATATTTATTAGAGAGGGAGAGATGTTTAACATCATATACTCCTCAGGAAATCAAAGAGTTGTATGATGGATTCGGAGAGAAGCAAATTGAGGAAATAGAGTCATATCCTTGTATTTTTGCTTATGAGGATCAGATAAAGAAAGATGCATATATAGGCTATATTAAAGATATAATAGTTAGAAGTAGAGCTATAAAGTTTTACTTTCAAAAACAAGGTGTATTAACATTTGATGATTTGCACAAGTATGCATTTGAATTTGATATAGAACTTTCAGGAGGTATTACAGAACTAATGCATACACATTGGACTATAAAAAATGTTAATTTAGGAGAAGAGATTAGAAAAAGAGATATTTTAGTGATACCGTATAACGTTAGTGATTCTCATAAAGAAATTGTGCCATCAAATTCAATAGAACTATTGAAGATATTACTTTTAGAAGATAATCCAGTAGATTATATGGGAAAACTTTTCAAAATAGCAGATGATAAGATGGATAGCAGATTGCGAGCTATGCTGCGTGATCTAAGAGAAAAGGGGTACTTAACATCATATTGGGCAGATAATGTACCGTATAAAATTACATTTAATGAAAGTGCATATTTATTACAAAGTAAGTAGATGTCAAAAACAGATTGCATTAAGGAATTACATAATCAATGAGTAGACTAATGTTTTAAGAAGCAATAATAGATCTGGACATAGAACAGAGAGACAGAACTATTTATACATAGCCGGAAGGTTTTCAATGAACGAAAATCCTCCGGCTTTTTTCATGCCCATTTTTATACATAGCCATTTCCTCACACGGGAAGATGGCTATTAAATTTTTAGGAAAGGAGGGAACCGTGATGGTAAATTGCAAAGTAATTGCGATTGCCAACCAGAAAGGCGGAACGGGGAAAACCACTACAACCGTCAACTTAGGAATCGGGCTTGCCAGAGAAGGGAAGAAGGTTCTTCTGGTGGACGCTGATCCACAGGGCGATCTGACAACCTCACTAGGATGGCCAGAGCAGGATAACCTTTCTGTGACACTTGCCACACAGTTAGAGGGGATTGTGGCTGACCGGGAAATGGATAGCCACGCCGGAATTTTACACCATGAGGAAGGCGTTGATCTGATCCCGTCCAATATTGAACTGGCAGGATTGGAAGTTATGCTTGTCAATGCCATGAGCCGGGAACTTACTTTGAAAAATTATTTGAATGAAGTGAAAAGCGGGTATGACTATGTGTTGATTGACTGTATGCCAAGTTTAGGTATGCTTACGATCAATGCACTTGCGGCGTCTGATAGTGTGATTGTTCCGGTGCAGGCCCAGTATCTTCCGGCAAAGGGAATGACACAGCTAATGAAAACAATCGGGAAGGTGCAAAGGCAGATTAATCCGGCGCTGAAGGTGGACGGTGTACTTTTGACACTTGCAGATATGCGGACAAATCTGGCCCGTGTGACCGCAGAAAGTATCCGTCAGAATTATGGGAGAATGGTTAAGGTTTACCAGACTGTCATTCCAGTTGGCGTGAAAGCAGCGGAAACAAGTGCCGCAGGACAGAGCATTTACCGCTATGACAAAAACAGTACGGTGGCAAAAGCCTATGCGTCATTTACAAAGGAGGTGATACGGGATGGCGAAAGGCAGAGAAATAAAATTGCCCCTTCCCGCAGCCGCTGATCTGTTTAGCACACAGGAGGAACGTGACGAGGCAAAGCGGGAGTTTATAGCAGACATTCCTCTGGAAGAGATCAGCGACTTTCCCGATCATCCGTACAAAGTAAAGCAAGATGAAAGTATGTTGGAACTGGCAGCAAGTATCCGGGAGAAAGGTGTGGTCAATCCTGCTCTGGTGCGCCCGAAACCGGAAGGCGGTTATGAAATGGTGGCAGGACACCGTAGAAAATTCGCTAGTGAGCTTGCCGGGAAAACGGTCATGCCCTGTATTGTGCGAAATCTGACAGATGATGAAGCCACAATTATCATGGTGGACTCTAACCTGCAAAGGGAGAAAGTCTTACCGTCAGAAAAAGCCTTTGCTTATAAAATGAAGTTGGAGGCCATGAACAGACAAGCAGG
Organism: Claveliimonas bilis; assembly: GCF_030296775.1. Taxonomy (NCBI): domain Bacteria; kingdom Bacillati; phylum Bacillota; class Clostridia; order Lachnospirales; family Lachnospiraceae; genus Claveliimonas; species Claveliimonas bilis. The sequence goes on from NZ_AP027742.1 coordinate 677,206, forward strand.
ACGCCCTAGTAAAAATATGACACCAGTGGTGTCAAATTCTTTTGGAGTAAGAACAAATGAGGTTCTGGCAAAAGAAGTGGGCGAAAGCAGAGAGACAATCCGCCGCTATATCCGTCTTACCGAACTTATCACACCTATTCTGGATATGGTGGATGAGGGAAAGATTGCCATGCGCCCGGCAGTAGAACTGTCTTACCTGCCGAAAGAGCAACAGCAGGTGCTTTTGGACACAATGGAGCAGGAAGACTGTACTCCAAGCCATGCACAGGCGATTAAAATGCGGAAATTTGCGGAGGCGGGAAAGCTGAATGAGGACGTGATCCTGTCGATCATGACCGAAGAGAAACCGAACCAGGTGGAGCAGTTTAAAATCCCGAAAAAGAGGATTGACAAATATTTTTCTCCGGGAACCACGCCAAAGCAAATGGAAGAGACGATCATTAAGGCACTGGAACTGTACCGCAGACGGGAGAGAGGACGGGAAAGATAAGAGGACACCTGGGGGAAAGTGGGTTCCTTTGGTGTTTTCCTTTTTCCGGGTTTTCCGGTTTCCCCTCCCCACACCCTACCCCTTCCGGATTACCAGCAGTTTACCAGCCGAAAAGAAGAATAAGGAGCCGGTGGCTATCCACATTCCACCGGATCAGTACCCAGCCCTGCCAGCAAGCAGGGATTTTTTTATGTGGGCCGAAAGGCTCGGAAATGGAGGAGAATGAAGTGAAGAAAATCAAACAGTTATTCAGGAAAGGAGTCGCATTGGCACTGGCGGCGGTCACGACACTGTCCGTCCTTCCGGCGGCCACGGTATCGGCTGCGTCCCAGCGGGCAACGATCACATTCGCTTACTGCTATGACGGGAACGGGAATACCATCCGTTATCAGCAGACGGCGTCTCATAACGGAATTACGTTCAGCCATGCGGGGGAGGCCAGAACCCGGATCTATGCAGACGGGGATAATGCCTACTGTATCGAGCCGGGAATCTCCCTGCATACCGGGAACACGCTGGAGAAGGACGCTTCTGTTGTGTGGAACAACTTAGGAAAGGCAAAACAGGACGCTGTGAATTTGGCGCTTCTGTATGGCGCACAGGGAAGTATGGGCAGCATGTCCGGTACAGAGGATGAAAAAGTCCTTGCCACACAGATGGTCATCTGGGAGATTGTGACCGGGTGCAGGAATGCGTCTGCGCCTTATGCCCAGACAGACGCCAAATTTTATAACAGCCTTTGCGTAGGCGGGGTGAACAGCGGGATAGCGGCGGCCTATCAGCAGATTATTTCCGGCATGGTCAGCCACGGGACTATCCCCAGCTTTGCGTCCGGAAGTACAGACAGCACTCCCCAGGAACTGAAATGGGACGGCAAACAGTATGTATTGAAACTGACAGACAGCAACGGCGTTCTGTCAAAATTCAATTTCACATCATCCAACAGTGATGTGAAAGTCAGCAAATCCGGAAATACACTGACCATCACGTCCAGCAAAGCGATTGCCGGGAACGTGCAGTTATCCGCAACCAAGAAGATCCCTACCGTGAGCAGCAGCGCCAAGCTGATTGCTTACGGAGATCCGTCTTTGCAGGATATTGTCACAGGTGTGGAGAATACCGCAGCCGTGAAAGCATATCTGAATGTGAAAATCCCTTATGGGCACATCCAGATCGTGAAAACTTCCGAGGACGGCGTGGTGGCCGGATTGAAATTCCAGATCACTGGCAACGGGATTGACCAGACTGTTACCACCGGGGAGGATGGAACGATCAAGGTGGAGAACCTTCAGCCGGGAACCTACACGGTAACGGAGCTGACGGAGAACCGGTATGAACCGCAGAAAGCGCAGACGGTGGAGGTCAAAGGCGGGGAAATCGCTGCGGTGGATTTTTCCAATATCCTCAAGCGTGGAGATTTGAAAGTGACCAAAACTTCCGAGGACGGTCTGGTGGAAGGCATGAAGTTCCATCTCTACGGAACTTCTCTTTCCGGTATTCCGGTGGATGAATATGCGGTTACGGACAGTACAGGTGTTGCCACGTTTTCTGATATTCTGATCTCCGGCGATACGCCTTATACGTTGGAAGAAGTGGAGACCGCAGACCGCTATGTGGTCCCGGCGGCCCAGAGCGTGACCATCAACTGGAACGAAGTGACCAATGCCACGGTTCATAACGTACTGAAGAAATTCCGGGTAACCGTCACAAAGACAGACCGGGAGACAGGAATCCCGCAGGGAGACGCTACGCTGGCAGGAGCAGTGTATGGGATCTATGACGGGGAAACTCTGATCGATACCTATACCACGGACAGCAACGGCAGCTTTACCACGAAATATTATGTATGTGGAGACAACTGGACAATCCGGGAGATCAGCCCGTCCGAAGGGTATCTGTTGGACGATACTTCCTACCATGTGGGAGCGGAGGCTGTTCTGTATACGGTAGAACTGAACGATACTTCCAATGATGTGACGGAACAGGTCATCAAGGGAAGAATCTCTATCATCAAGCATACCGATGACGGAAGTACGCAGATTGAGACACCGGAGGAAGGCGCAGAGTTCCAGGTGTATTTAAAGAGCGCAGGCAGCTATGACAGCGCAAAGGACAGCGAGCGGGATACGCTGGTGTGTGATGAGAATGGATATGCCGAGACGAAAGACCTGCCTTATGGCATTTATACGGTACACCAGACAAAAGGCTGGGAAGGCCGGGAGATGATCGGAGACTTTGATGTGTATATCAGCAGTGACGGAGAAGTTTACCGCTACCTCATTAACAACCGCCTGTTTGAATCCTATATCAAAGTAGTCAAGAAAGACGCAGAAACTGGAAACACCATCCCTCTTGCGGGAGCCGGGTTCCAGATCTATGACGAAGCCGGAAACCTTGTGACCATGCAGTATACCTATCCGGAGGTAACGGAACTGGATACTTTCTATACCGGAAGTGACGGTTATCTGATTACGCCGGAGGTTCTGCCTTATGGAAATTACACATTGGTAGAGGTACAGGCTCCTTACGGGTATGTACTGGACAGTACGCCGGTTCCATTCACAGTATCTGAGGAACAGTCCGGGGAGGACAGCGGAGTGACCGTGATCACGGTGGAAAAAGAGGATATGCCGCAGAAAGGTAAGATCCTTGTGACAAAAACCGGCGAGGAGTTTTCCTCTGTGCAGGTGTCCGAAGACGGTGTGGCAGACAAAGACGGGAACCTTGCGGAAGGCGAGAACCTTTATACACCTGTTTACGCAGTAACCGGGCAGGCCGGGGCGGTATATGAAGTAATCGCCGCCGGGGACATTGTGACGCCGGACGGAACTGTGCGGGCAAACGCCGGGGATGTAGTGGATACCATTACCACAGATGAGGAAGGCAAGGCAGAGACAAAAGAACTGTATCTGGGGAAATACCAGATCGTGGAAAAGACAGCGCCGGAAGGTCTGGTGCTGAATACAGAAACCCATGAGGTGGAGCTGACGTATGCCGGACAGGAAGCATCTGTTACGGAGGCGGACACTGCTTTCTATAATGAGCGTCAGAAAGTGACGGTTGACCTTACAAAGACACTGGAGCAGGAGGAGATCTTTGGGATCGGAAGTGAGGGAGAGATCCAGAACGTGGCCTTTGGCCTGTATGCCGCAGAGGATCTGACAGCAGCGGACGGTTCTGTGATCCCGGCGGACGGTCTGATCGAGATCGTGTTCTGCAGTACAGAGGGAACCGCCGCATTTCAGACGGATCTGCCTTTTGGCAAGTATTATGTGAAAGAAGCTGCCACTGACCAGCATTACCTTCTGTCAGAGGAAACCTATCCTGTGGACTTTACCTACCAGGGACAGGATACCGCTGTTGTCCATATTTCCGCAAATGAGGGAAATGCCATTGAAAATGAGCTGATCCGGGGAAAGATTTCCGGACGAAAAGTAGACACAGACGGGGAGGCACTGGAGGGCGCAATGATTGGCCTGTTTTCCGCAGGTGCAGAAGAATTTACGGAAGATACTGCCTTAATGGTAACTACTTCTGATGAGGACGGAGCCTTTGCCTTTGAGGATGTACCTTTTGGCAGGTGGATCGTCCGGGAGATTGCAAGCCCGGAAGGTTATGTGCTGAATGAGGCGCTCCACTATGTATCGGTTACGGAAGATGAGGAAGTGATCGAGGTGGAGCTGATCAATAAACTGATTGAGGGCAGTGTCCGTCTGACAAAAGTGGACGCAGAATATCCGGCGAACAAGCTGACGGGTGCTGTATTTGAGTTGTATGCGGATACGGACAAAGACCAGAAACTGACGGACAAAGATGAACTTGTGGGAGAAATCCCGGAAATCTCAGAAGGCATTTATCAGACGGACGGCCTGCTCTACGGAGGATATTTCGTGAAAGAAAAGACCGCTCCGGAAAGTTTCAAGTTGGATAAGAACGCCTATTATTTTGAGATCAGCGAGGACGGAAAGATCGTTGATGTGGAAAATGAGGCAGGCGTAGGCTTTATCAATCAGCCGATTACCGGGAAACTGGAACTGACCAAGACTGACGTTGCGGATGGGAAACCTCTTCCAAACGCCGGGTTCCGAATCAAAGACGAGGACGGCAATATCGTTGCTACCGGTGTGACGGATGAGAACGGAATTGCAGTCTTTACTCTGCGGTATGGAAAATACACCTATCAGGAATACAATGCTCCGGAAGGCTATGAGATCGATGAATCTGAATACGCTTTTGAGATCAAGGAGGACGGTCAGATCGTAAAGGCCGCTATGACCAATGAAAAAATCCCGGAAGAAGTGATCACGACACCGAAGACCGGGGATGACAGCAGGCCGGGCCTGTGGATAGCCTTATCCGCTCTGTCCGGTGCGGGAGCGGCAGCTTTTGGTATTCTGACAGCAATGAAAATGAGAAAAAAGAAAGGGGAAGATGAGGTATGAGCGCAAAGATGTGGATCACAGTCCTCTTAGTGGCGTTTATCGCAGGAGCCCTGATCTGGCTGAACCTGCGGAACCGGAAGAAATAGACAGAACATGACAGGAGGCGGCGGTATGCCGCCTCTTACATAGATAGGAAAGGAGACAAAGTATGTACGAGCAGCAACAAACAACGAAAAAGGAAAACAAAGGAGAGGTGGATTTTTTTCAGTTAAAAGAGATGATGGAAACGATGGAGGAAGGAACCATGCTGGTCATTCGATTTGACAGAAAGGAGGGGACGGGAAATGAGTGAGCTGCAGATCGTTAATATCAGGCTGGTAAGGGAACCGTCTATTTATAGTGAAAGACAGTTAGATTCCCCTCAAGCGGTATTAGAGCTGATGTCGAAAGAACTGGCACAATACGACCGGGAGATATTCTGTATCCTGAATATGAAAAGCAATGGGCAGGTGATCAATATGAATATGGTAAGTATGGGAACACTGGATGCCGCATTAGTCAGTCCAAGAGAAGTTTTCAAAAGCAGTATCCTTTCAAATGCCAGCGGAATCATAGCTATTCATAATCATCCAAGCGGAAATATCATGCCCTCAAAGGAAGATGTTCTGCTTACAAAAAGGCTTAGAAAATGCGGCAGTCTGATGGGAATAGAACTGCTTGATCATGTGATTATCGGAGGGACAAGCGGGGAAATGTTTAGTTTTAAAGAGAAAAATATGCTGGATGAAATGATCCGGACATCCGAAAGGGAAAGGTAGGTGTGAAAGTTGGCGCAGATCAACCACAAGGCTGTACGTACTCTCTCAAAGCTGGTGGAGGCGGGATTTGACAGTGAAAAAGCAGTTTTAAACATGACAATGGATGATATTTTGTCTCTGCCGGGAATCACGGTGGCAGAAATCGGGATGATCAATGAGATCCAGAAAGCAGTAAAAGCCGGAAAGTTCATTACCTTTTTGGGAGGCGGGATGTATGGCAAAGAAGAAATATGATCTGATCACAGACCTCTATGTAGAGACTGTAAAAGAAGTAACTGCCAGTCCGGAAAACTGGCTTTCTTTTTTGCGTTCTGCCTGCCGGAACTTCCGTCTGCCCTTTGATGAACAGGTTTTGGTTTACGCACAGCGTCCGGAGGCGTCCGCAGTGCTGCCCATGAAAGTTTGGAATGAGAAATTTGGGCGGTGGGTAAAGCGGGATTCCAAAGGGATTGCAGTTTTTGATAAAGACAGCCCGAAACTGAGGTTGAAATATTACTATGATGTTTCAGATACACAGGAAGGGCGTTACCGCCGATTGCTCCGGCCAGTGCCATTGTGGGAAGTGCCGGAAGAATATCAGCCGGATGTGCGGGAAACCCTTGCAAATGCCTTTGGTGTGGATGAGTCCGTTACAGGATTTGCGGAAACCATACTGGAGGCTGCAAAGATTGCGGCAGAAGATAATCTTGCGGACTATCTCCCGGATCTGATCTCTGGACGAAAAAACAGTTATCTGGAAGAGGTGGATGAGTACAACGTGGAGGTAGAGGCCCGCCAGCTTTTATCGGCCAGTGTTGCTTACATGGTTATGATACGGTGCGGCGTGGATACCGGGCTGTATCTGGACAAAGAAGACTTCCGGAATATCACGGATTTTAATACACCGGAAATGGTCAACCTGTTTGGCGTTGCGGCCAGTGATGTGTCGGAAATGGCATTAGCCGAGATTTCCGATACGGTCAATAAGCTGAGAAGAGAAGAGAGAAAGAAAAATCGTATGTTTGCCGGGAGAGGGGCAGGCAGATATAATGAAGACGAAAACGGAGAACAGAGTGCAGAAAGGGGCGTTACACATGAGAGCGATCACATACAGCAGACAGGGCGATTATTTACTTCCGGATCTGACCGTGCCGGACGAACCGGAAGTACACCGTGGGAAGTACGCTTCCCTCCGTCAGTCTTATCTGAAAAATTACCGGTACGGGATGTATCTGAACCTGCTGACAAAAGGAGAACTGAACCGTCATCTGAACGAAGTGCAGAGAGAAGCACAGGAGAGGATGGAAGTTCTGACCGGGCAGATGAAAGCAGCCTGGGGCGTGACAGAGGAATTGAAAGCGAAAGACCAGATGGCGTGGGTACAGCAGATGAACAACATCCGGCAGGCAGCGGAAGAAATCGTAATGAAGGAGCTGATCTACAGTTAACCGGACAGGAATCACAGCCGAAAGATGAAGCGCATGAACCGATTGCAGAGCCACAGCCAACGGTGGCAGAACAACAGTCATTATTAGAAGAACTGGCAGGAGAGGGATCTCCTGCTTTTTCTATGCCGCAGGGGATCATTGATCATGCTCTGCAGACCGGTTCTTCCTTTGAACATGGAAAATACAGAATTTACTCCTATTTCCTGCAAGGACACAGCAATAAGGAAAAAGCAGAATTTTTAAAGCAGGAATATGGCATGGGAGGATCTGTAACTGATTATTTAGGAGAAAGATTTCACCAGGATACAAATGCGAAAGGTTATACCATCCAGTGGAAGAATTATGAGACTACTCTGAAATGGACGGCGGTTGCAAAGAGGATTGATGAGCTGATCGCTGTCGGACGGTATATGACAGAGAAGGAACTGGAGTATATTCCGGAGTATGAAAAAACTACTTTGACAGGTAACATTTACGACTTTTTTTATAATCAGCCGGAAACGTTTTTACGTCCTTATCCGTATGGCTCAGATTATCATAGTGCGATAGACCAGATCCGTCCGCAGCTTGATGATCCAAAACAGGTAAAAGAAATCCTTTCCATGATGGAAGAGGTTCTTGCGGGAACCGCAGATTATGATCAGCGATACCCGTCCATGCAGCAGGCGTACCAAGACCTTACGGATTACCGGGACGGAGTATTCAGTTTGTTTACTTCTATACCAGCCGAAAGAGAAAACACGCAGGCTCCCCTGGAGCCTGTTCCGGCACAGAGCCGGGAGAAAATGCCACAGCAGGCAGAAACCTCACAGCCTTATGACCTGCAGGTGGATACGATTGTTACGATAGGGACAAAGGATTATTCCATTGATTTCATATCCGATGAGATGGTGGTTCTACGTGATCAGATGTATCCGCTTTTTACTGAGAAAATGCAGCGGGAGGTGTTTGACCGCCGGATACGGGAAAATCCTGCTAACGATCATTTGAAGGCAGATAAAAAAATTTCAGAGGAACCTGCCGAAAAGAACAAAGAGGAACTGGATCTACCAAAGGAAACCGTGCAGGAGGGCGAATTTACCAGAGTTATACCGGAAGAAAATCCCTTTGAAAAGAAGCCGGAAGAACTTCTGGAGGATCTGGCTCCGGCATGGACACAGAAGAAACCTGTCGGGAGGGTAAGAGGAATTGATCTGCACCCGGAGATCCCGCAGGAGAGCCGCAACCAGTATCAGATCAAGGATGAGCATTTAGGGGAGGGAACAGCAAAAGAAAAGTTCCGTGCAAACCTCATGGCAATCCAGTTATTAAAGAAGTGTGAGGAAGAGAATTGCTTTGCCACGCCGGAGGAACAGGAAATCCTTGCCGGATATGTGGGGTGGGGCGGACTCTCTGACGCTTTTGACGAGACGAAATCTTCCTGGTCAACGGAATATCTGGAATTAAAGACCGTTCTGACGGAAGAAGAATACACCGCTGCGAGACAGTCTACGCTGACCGCCTTTTATACGCCGCCGGTGGTCATCAGTTCCATGTATCAGGCTTTGGAGAACATGGGGCTGAAATCCGGGAACATTCTGGAGCCAAGCTGTGGAATAGGAAATTTTATCGGACGGAAGCCGGAGAGCCTGTCCGACTGCAGGGTTTATGGTGTGGAGATCGACAGCATTTCCGCCCGGATCGCACAGCAGCTTTACCAGAAATCCACCATCGCAGTCCAGGGATTTGAGGACGCAGATCTTCCGGACAGCTTTTTTGATGTAGTCATAGGAAATGTGCCTTTTGGAAGTTATAAGGTACTGGATAGGAAATACGATAAATACAACTTTCTGATCCACGATTATTTTATCGCCAAATCAATCGATAAGACGAGGCCGAAGGGCGTGCTTGCGCTGATCACGTCCAACAGGATCAGCGGCGGGACAATGGATAAGCGGGATGACCGGGTGCGTCGGCATATTGCTCAGCGGTGCGATCTGTTGGGAGCGATCCGACTGCCGAACAACGCTTTTCTGCAGAACGCCGGAACAGAAATCAATACGGACATTCTCTTTTTTCAGAAAAGGGAGACACCGAGAGATTTGAGCGTGGATCTGCCGGAATGGGTGGAAGTAGAGCGTCTTTACGAGAATGACCATGTGAATGAACAGGGCGAGAGCCGGCACCGGGTGGTCAGCATAAATCCTTATTTTCAGCAGCACCCGGAGATGGTACTGGGAGAGCAGGAAATTGTATCCGGGCCTTATGGCCCGCAGCTTATATGCAAACCCTATCCGGACAGGGAATTAAAGGAACTTCTTGAACAGGCAGTAGAAAACCTAGAGGCTGAGATCACGGATTATGAGGTGGAAGAACTGGTGGAGGAAGAGGATTATTCGATCCCGGCTGATCCGTCTGTGGCGAACTTTTCCTATACGGTTTATGACGGTAAGATCTATTACCGGGAAAACAGTCGCATGAAACCGGTGGAACTGTCCGTGACAGCACAAAACCGTGTGAAGGGGATGATCGCCATCCGGGACTGCACCAGAGAACTGATCGCTTACCAGGCGGAAGGGTATCCCGATGAAGAGATTGAAGGACAGCAGAAAAAGCTGAATCATCTGTATGATCTGTTCCAGAGAAAATATGGCCTGCTGAACTCCAGGGCGAACAGTATAGCATTTTCTGACGACGGCAGTTATCCCCTTCTCTGTTCCCTTGAGATTGTGGCGGAGGATGGAACACTGGAGCGGAAAGCAGATATGTTTACCAAACGTACGATAAAGCCTCATGAGACGGTAACGAAAGTGGATACCGCAAGTGAGGCTTTATCTCTGTCCCTTTCTGAGAAAGCCTGCGTGGACATGGACTATCTTTGTTCCTTGACTGGGAAAAGCGCAGAGGAAGTGGAGCAGGAACTAAAAGGTGTGATCTTCCGCCTTCCGGAATATGAGGGGATGGAACAGCCCCGGTTTGTGTCGGAGGATGAGTATCTGTCCGGCAACGTGCGTAAGAAACTGCGGGCGGCAAAACTTGCGGCTGAGATATCCGAGGTCTATCAAAGTAATGTAGAGGCATTGGAAAAAGTACAGCCGAAAGATCTGACTGCCTCAGAAATCAGTGTGCGTCTTGGTGCTACATGGATACCAGAGGAAGATATAGCAGAGTTCATGTTTGAACTCTTGCAGACGCCAAACTATTCCCAGTGGAAGATTAAAGTTCATTTTTCCCGGCATACCGGAGATTGGAATGTCGAGGGAAAAAGTGTAGACAGGGGAAATCCACGTGCAAATAATACCTATGGTACGAACCGGGTAAACGCCTACAAAATCATCGAGGATAGTCTGAATTTGCGTGATACCCGTGTGTATGACTATGTGGAAGATGAAGAAGGCAGGCGCAAGCCGATCCTCAATCAAAAGGAAACCGCCATCGCACAGGGAAAACAGGACTTGATCAAACAGGCATTCCAGGAGTGGATCTGGAAAGATCCAGAGCGCAGACAGCGTCTTACCAGAGATTATAACGAGCGTTTCAATGCCATCCGGCCACGGGAATATGACGGGAGCCACCTGCATTTCTATGGCATGAATCCGGAGATTTCCCTGCGGAAACACCAGAAGGACGGAGTGGCACGGATCATCTATGGCGGGAATACCCTGTTGGCTTATGTTGTGGGCGCAGGAAAAACCTATACGATGGTGGCGGCGGCTATGGAATGCAAGCGGCTTGGATTGTGTAATAAATCTATGGTAGTGGTGCCGAACCATATCATCGAGCAATTTGCCGCTGAGTGGCTCCAGCTTTATCCGGCAGCTAATATTCTGGTGGCAACAAAGAAGGATTTTGAGAAGAAAAACAGGAAAAAGTTCTGCGGCAGGATCGCTACCAGCGATATAGACGCTGTGATCATCGGGCATTCCCAGTTTGAGAAGATCCCCTTAAGTGTGGAGCGACAGGAGAGTATGCTGGAGGCGGAGATTGATGAGATTGTGGAAGGAATTGCCGAGGCGAAGCGGATCCAGGGAAGCCGCTTTACGGTCAAGCAGATGGAACGGACGAAGAAGTCACTGGAAACACGTCTGAAAAGGCTCCATGACCAGAGCCGGAAAGATGATATGATTATCTTTGAAGAGCTGGGCGTTGACCGCCTGTTTGTGGATGAAGCGGACAACTATAAGAACCTCTACCTGACTACCAAGATGAGAAATGTGGGAGGGATTGCGCAGACGGAGGCACAGAAATCGTCTGACATGTATATGAAGTGCCGCTATCTGGATGAGGTTACTGGGGGAAAAGGAGTGATCTTCTCCACGGGAACCCCAGTAAGCAATTCAATGGTGGTGCGCCCGTAAGGGGCTGTAATAATCTTACCTTGAGCAAGTAATAGGGCAAGGTATCAAAGCGGAATAATCCGCACCCTATCGTCACCCGACTTATCCAAAAGGGGAAACCCGATGGGGAGTGTAGCATGTCGGAGGGCACGAAACACGGAAACTTCCAAAGTGTTTGCGTGGTAGTGGCGAAAAGTTATGAATAAGGATGAAAGCTAAACTGCCTGAATGACAGTCGGAGATTGGGCAAAATGTTGCTCCATGCGTAAGGAAGTTATACTCGCATGTACTCTGGTGGATATGAGTCGGCCATGCGTATCCACAAGATACCCAGAGTAAATCAGCCATAGGATAATGGAAAACGACGAACGTCACATCCGAAATCATAACAGGCTTATGTTATTACAGTTCTAAACGGGGATTGCCTAAGGTAAAATGCCGAAAATCGGCTATGAGTGCTATGAGAAAAGTGACTCTGAATATTTACTATGGCAACAGAGTCTCCGTAGTAGTCCGAGGACGGGAAAGCCGTCCACATGGCGAAGGGAGACAGTCTTTCTTCAATACAAATAATAAGGAAAGGTGCGTGAGGCATTATGAGAAGTCCCGAAAATGTATTGAAAAGTTTAAGTGAAAAAGCAAAAAACAAAGAGTACAGGTACGAGAGATTATACCGTAACCTGTACAACCCAGAGTTCTATCTGCTTGCATACCAGAATATTGCGACCTCTCAGGGGAGCATGACGGCAGGTGCAGACGGATTCACTCTTGACGGTATGAGCATGGAGCGCATTGAAAAGCTCATTCAGAAGCTGAGAGACCACTCATACCAGCCGAACCCTGCAAGGCGTGTTTATATTGCGAAGAAAAACAGCAGTAAAAAGCGCCCATTGGGGATTCCGTCAACGGACGATAAACTGTTACAGGAAGTTGTCCGTATGATACTTGAAGCAATCTATGAGCCGACATTCTCTGATAATTCACATGGTTTCAGACCGAAAAGAAGTTGCCACACAGCGTTAAAAGAAATCGTAACGCTGTTCACTGGTGCAAAGTGGATAATCGAAGGAGACATTAAGGCTTGTTTTGACAGCTTCGACCACCATATCACAATACAGCTTTTGAGAAAGCGCATAAAAGATGAAGCGTTCATATCGCTGATGTGGAAGTTTCTAAGGGCAGGATATATGGAACAGTGGACATACCATGAAACGTACTCCGGCAGTCCACAAGGCTCCGGTGTCAGTCCGATACTTGCCAACATCTATCTGAATGAACTTGATGAGTTCATGGCAAGGATGAAAAAGAGTTTTGACAAAGGCGATACAAGAAGCCGTAAAGTCCACAAAGACCATGATAAGGTACGCTGGGCTTATCGGAAAGCGCAGAAAAATCTGGAAATAGAGCGCACAGAAGCAAACCTAGCAGCATTTAAAGAAGCAAGGAAAGTGATGTTGTCCACACCACATTTAGACGAGATGGATGAGAATTACAAAAGACTTCAATACAACCGTTACGCTGACGATTTCCTGATTTCAATAACAGGTTCAAAGCAGGATGCTGAAAATATCAAGGAACAGGTAAAGATATTTCTAAAAGACAAGCTAAATCTCACAATGTCGGAGGAGAAAACTCACGTTACCCATTCCTCTGAAAAGGTGCGGTATCTTGGATACGACATAAGAATATCAAGAAGTCAGGACACAAAGCGGACGAAAAAAGGTCTGCAACGGGTGTGGTATGGAAAAGTGCAGTTATATATGCCGAAAGAAAAATGGATTGCGAAACTGCACGAATACGGTGCGTTTAAAATCAAAAAAGACGAAAACGGCAAAGAGATTTGGAAGCCACTCCACAGAGGGGCGCTTATGCCATTAGACGATGTGGCAATCATCAGTAAATATAATTCTGAAATCAGAGGATTGTACAATTATTACAGGTTAGCAATCAATGTATGCAATCTGGGGAAATTTCATTCTATCATGCGTGGAAGCTGTTTAAAGACGTTGGCGGCAAAATATAATTCTTCTGTTATGAAGATGTATAAGAAATACCGTAGCGTAAAGGGCGACTTTGGCGCAGATTACAAAACCAAGAGTGGAACAAAGCGGTGTGAGTTTTACAATGAAGGATTTAGGCGTAATAACAATATCGCACCTGAATTTGTAGACATTATGCCGAAATACAGAGGGCAGATAAAACCGAATAGTCTTGCAGGACGTTTAAAAAGCGGACAATGCGAGATGTGCGGAGCAAACCCCGTGAAAGTGTATATGCACCATGTAAAGCGCTTAAAAGATTTGAACGCTGATAATGAATTTGATGAACTGATGTTACTGAAAAGGCGGAAGTCATTGGCTCTCTGCCCGAAATGCTACGAAGAAGCAAAGACAAAATCACTTAAACTATGAAAGATGGCGAGCCGTGTACATCGAGAGGTGTAAGCACGGTTCTGGAGGGGGTTACGCCAAGACCACGGACGAAAGGAAGTATGGCGTGGCGTTTCCTACCTTATGAACTTTACACCATGCAGCGCTATCTACAGTATGGTACTCTGGTAGAGAAGAATTTACAGCACTTTGACGCATGGGCGTCCACCTTTGGAGAGACTGTGACCGCACTGGAGATTGCGCCGGAGGGGAATGGATACCGCCTAAAGACACGGTTTGCCCGGTTCTATAACCTGCCGGAGCTTCTGCAGATGTTCCGGGAAGTAGCGGACATCCAGACAGCAGATATGTTGAATCTTCCCGTGCCAGAGGCGGAATATCGCGTAGTAAAGGTGGAGGCTACCGATTTACAGCGGGATATGGTGGAGGAACTGGGAAACCGGGCGGAAAAGGTACGGAACCATCAAGTGAATCCTAGAGAAGATAATATGCTCAAGATTACCAATGACGGAAGGAAACTGGCTCTTGATCAGAGACTTGCGAATCCACTTCTGCCGGATGATCCGGGGAGTAAAACCAATGCCTGTGTGGAGGAGATTTATCGTCACTGGGAAGAGGGAACGGATAAAAAGCTGACGCAGTTGGTATTCTGTGATCAGTCCACACCGAAAACAGACGGTACATTCAGTGTGTATAACGACATCCGGGATAAGCTGATTGCGAGGGGAATCCCACCGGAGGAGATTGCCTTTATCCATGACGCCAATACGGATGTGCGAAAGAAAGAACTGTTCTCAAAAGTCCGGAGAGGAGCTGTCCGTATCCTTATGGGCAGTACCTTTAAGATGGGAGCCGGAACGAATGTGCAGGATCGGATCATAGCCAGCCACGATCTGGACTGCCCCTGGCGGCCCCGTGACCTGGAGCAGAGGGCAGGAAGAACCATCCGGCAGGGCAACCAGAACCCGAAAGTGGAGATTATCCGGTATGTAACAGAGGGAACTTTTGATGCTTATCTCTATCAGAATATTGAGAATAAGCAGAAATATATCAGCCAGATCATGACATCCAAGAACCCGGCCCGAAGCGTGGAGGATATAGATGAAGTGGCTTTGTCTTATGCGGAGATCAAGGCTCTGGCCACAGGAAATCCTTATATTAAGGAAAAGATGGAACTGGACATACAGGTATCCAGGCTGCAGCTTTTAAAGCAGAGTTTTCTGAACCAGAAATATGAGATGGAGGATCAGGTGGCAAAACATCTTCCGGCACGGATCAGAGAGCAGGAAACATGGATTGCCCAGTATGAGGCAGACATTGCCCAGGTTAAGGCGCACACACCGCCGGATCGGGAAACTTTTCCGGTCATGCAGATCGGGGCTCACTCTTATACGGAGAAAAAGGAGGCAGGACAGGCGATCATTGACGCCTGCAAAGCCATGAAATCTCCGGAACCCGTGCCACTGGGGGATTATCGTGGACTTTCGATGGAGCTGTCCTATTCCTCTGCCAGCAAGGAATTTGTCATTGCTTTACATGGAAAAGGCACCTATAAAGTACCACTGGGAACGGATATTCATGGAAATATCACAAGACTCGATAATAAGCTCAATGAGCTGCCGGACAATCTTTCCCGCTGCCGGGAAGTTCTTGAAACCGTAAAATCCCAGTTAGAAAATGCAAGGGTGGAGGCACGAAAAGAGTTCCCGCAGGAAAAGGAACTGGCAGAAAAGGTGGCAAGACTGGGGGAGCTGAACGCTCTTTTGGATATGGACAAGAAAGACCATATCGTTATGGAAGAGGAACCGGAAGAAGAGGAAATCGAACCGGAAAGGGAAAAAGCCGTCTGGGTGCGGTAAGAAATGCGGTATCGGGGAACTGATACCGTGGTACATAGCCTTAAAAAGTGTGGAAACAGAGAAAACGCACAATCGTCTGCGCCTGGATCATCTGATATAGTGGGTGGAAGAGGAGGAAGAAAAGGCTATGAAGATAGAAGATATTGATATTTATAATCTGCCGATCTGGGCCTGCGCTATAGTGGACGAGATCAGTGAAAAATGTAAAAAGGAACTGAAAAACTCTCCGGAATACAGTCGGATTCTGAAGGAAAGCGATGAACTGCTGTTTAAATATCCGTTTATTTCAGCACTGATTGATCGGGATGAAATTGAAGAGCCTATGAAACTTTCCGTAAAAAAAGCAAGGGCGCTCTCTCGATTCCTTGCACTGGACGCTGACCGTGAAGATTATGAGCGGATACAGCTTTATCTTATGGGGTGTCGGCATACATTGGAAATGTTGCTGTTATTGGAGATCTTATAGAAAGCAGCGTTCTGAATTGTAGAAAATGCCAGGAGTGGATATAGTAATGTATAAAGCAGGAAATGTATTATCAGAGAGGATGATTGATTTGAATAAGACAGACTTTTGTGATCTTGTGGAGCGGATCAAAGACAGCTTCATGGAGATTGACAGCGATATTATGGTAGATCTGAAAAAACAGGATATAGAATATGCCGATATGTGCCAGAAACTGGGAGAGATGGAAAGCAGGTATCCGTTTATTCTAGAAGTGACAGAAGGGAGCGGAGCCATCAGTCTTACTGCCGAGGAACATGAGATTGTGAGAAAATATATGAGCAGGATGTTTGAAAAAGAGACGATAGAACGCTGCCAGATCTATTTCCGGGGGCATACGGATGGGTATGTGTATTTGAAAAAGATTGGGGTAGTGTAATATATACGATGAAAAAGGACATGACATTCTCAATCTGACATGATAAAATGAAATCGAAAAGAACAGAGAGTGTGCCATTGAAAGGATGGATATTATGTATAAAGTAGAAATTATTTTTAACTCGAAAGATTTGACACAGAGCGATATGGATCAGATTTGCGAAGAAACGGATCAGATTTTTGAAAGAGAAGAATTAAGTTGTGCAGACAGGCAACCGGGAAAAAGAGTATATCTTGACCGTGGACGAAAACAGGATTATGGTAGATTTTGGGCGGCAATCTTTGCAATGAAAAACTCCAGAAAGATTACAGATCATTTACAGGAATGTTTCTGGTATAACGGAAATGAAAAAGAGAATCTTATTACCGAGTTCATAAGGAATTAGCCAAATGGACAGTACACAGAGAAAAGGGATCAATTTTGATCTAGATACAGAGGCACTGCAGCAGCATTATCCTAAAGGAGACTGGCATAATGCGTACTATGATGTACGGGCTTACTTTGAAAAGAATGGTTTTGAACATATTCAGGGTTCCGGGTATCATTCCATTGAGGCTATGTCAGAAGCAAAGGCAATGTCTGTTATTTATAAAATGACAAAGGAATTTCCGTGGCTGAATTATTGTGTGAGTATTTGTACTATTTCTGATGTGCCGGAATTGTATGATATTTCTCATGTATTTGTGAGAGAAGCACAACGCTTGCATGAAGAAGAGCAATAAAATATTTTACAAAGTACATAGCCGGATGGTTTTCAAGAAAAGAAGATCATCCGGCTTTTTTAATGCCCAGATATGAGAAATGAATTGTGTAATATCCAATCACGGGCAGGAAAGGAGATGATATTTATGCCTTATGTTGCGCCGGAAGTGGTGCAGAGAGTCAAGCAGATCGACCTTCTGACCTATCTAAAGAACTATGAACCTTATGAGCTGGTGCATTTCTCCGGGAATGTTTATACCACCAGATCCCACGACAGTTTGAAGATCTCTAACGGAAAATGGATGTGGTGGAGCCGGGGGATTGGGGGCAGGAGCGCACTTGATTATCTGATCAAAGTGAGAGGATATGACTTTGTGCAGGCGGTACAGATGATAGCGGAACAGGCGGCAATACAGCCGCCTGTTTCCATACCAGCCGAAAAGAAAACAGAGAAAAAGCTGATCCTGCCAAAGCCTTATCGCTATCAGACGTATGCAGTTTCATATCTGCAGAACCGTGGGATTGATATGGAGATTATTCGATTCTGTTTGAAAACCCATCGACTTTATGAAAGTGAGAATTACCACAACGTGGTTTTTGTGGGAATGGATGAGAGCGGAACACCTCGTTATGCGGCTCTGCGTGGAATCAGTTCAGATTTTCTTGGAGAGGCGTCCGGAAGTGACAAAAACTATTCTTTCTGTATTCCAGCAGAGGAAAAATGCCGGGCAGTCCATCTGTTTGAGTCAGCCATTGACCTGTTATCTTACGCCACAGAACGAAAGCTGGACGGAAAAAACTGGCGAGAGGAACATCTGTTATCCCTTGCAGGTGTGTATCAGCCGGCCAAAGAAATCGAGAAAAGCAAAGTTCCGGCAGCGCTGACTCGCTTTCTGAAAGAACATCCGGAGGTGGATAGGGTGGTGTTTCATCTGGATAATGACCGGACGGGAAGGCTTGCGACACAGGCCATCCGGACGGTACTTCCGAAGAAATACCAGACAAGAGATGAGCCGCCAAAGCAGGGGAATGACTGCAACGATAGCCTTTGTATCCGGCTGGGAATCCGGCAGACAAAGCGGGAAAAAAGACACAGAGGGAGAGACTTTGAACGGTAGAAAGAGAGGACTTTATGAAGACAGTTCAGTATGATTTGAGGATCGTTCACAGGAAAAAGGTTGCGATAGGAGCCATTAACCGGAAAGAAATTGATCGGATTCTGCGGGATATGATCACGTCCGGAGAGGCTCTGAACATGGAGGGAGGAGAAATAGTTGGCATTATGGTTGAAGAAAAAGGGGAGCGGGATTGTCCGGGAAACTGTGATCACTGCTCATATCTTTGCCCGGAAAGTGGAGAATGCATGATGGACGATCTGGAAGACCGGTGCCGGTCCTGTGAGTATGGCTGTGAGAAATGCGGCCTTTGCAGTCTGATTGACTATGGTGTCTGCGGAGATGAGGAGTGTGAAAACTGTCATTGGCGCTGCCCGGAGTGTGGTGGATGTACCCATCCGGAGGGAGAAAAACAGCCATGACAGCTTTTGTTGTCGGCAGGTAATGAACCGCCGGAGGCGGGAACGGAGCGCAGGCGGAGTGGGATACACAATACCAGCAAGCAACGCCTTTGGATTGCCAGAGCTTTTCTGGCAACCCTCCGGCAGCTTGTCAGGGAAAAATCCCTGAAACCCTTTTACAAGAAACGGAGGTAAGAGTGAACATGATCCAGTTTATTTGCGGAACAATGGTTGGCGGTATGATCGGTGTGGCTATGATGTGCCTTATGCAGATCAACCGTCTTTACAGACATGACCGGGAGGTGGACGAATGATACGGATGGAGATCCTTTTAAAAAAGGAGACAGAAAAAAAGCGTTTGGAGAAATATCAGCAGATATTAACAGGAAAGGGGGATGGACAGCATGAACAGCACGGTAGCAGTGAGAGCCTTCGCCGAGGGTGTGACACAGCAGATTAAAGATTATCTGCCGGAGGATTATCAAAACATGCAATGTGAAGTTTCAGAACAGCAGAAGAATAATGGCGTAGTGATGACGGGAATTGTTCTAAATATGCCAGGACAGAAGATTGCTCCGGTTGTCTATATGGAGCCATTCTATGATCAGATCCGAAAAGGGGAGCCAATGGATCAGATCATGAACCGTATTGCCGATGTGTGCAGACAGTCGCTATCTGTACGGGAACTGCCGGAAAGTCTGGATTTTGCGGATTATGATTCTGTGAAAGATTATCTGACCGTACAGGTTATTAACACAAAAACCAACCAACGGATGTTGTCCGGGGTTCCCCATAAGGAAATGGAAGA
The DNA here is from genome assembly GCF_030296775.1 of Claveliimonas bilis. Taxonomy (NCBI): domain Bacteria; kingdom Bacillati; phylum Bacillota; class Clostridia; order Lachnospirales; family Lachnospiraceae; genus Claveliimonas; species Claveliimonas bilis. The sequence goes on from NZ_AP027742.1 coordinate 696,795, forward strand.
TCTGTCTGTGATCTGCCGGATTGAATTCCCTTCGCCGACCGGCGAAGGAACGGGCAGTATCAAAGTAACCCATGAACTGATGAGCCAGTGGGAAGTACGGCCACAGGAGGTCTATCAGCAGGCATTGGAAAATGCAGTGAAGAACTGCCCGCCTGTACTGATGAGCATGGATGATGTGCTGATGGAACTGTCAGGGCTTCCTTTTGAGACAAAAAATCTGCTGCAGATGGAAGAAGGAGAAGAAATTCCAAAAGAGGGCATGTATGTTCTGAGTAATCAGACAAAACTGAACGGTGCTTCTGTCCTTGCCTATCCTAATCTGCAGGAGCAGTTGGAATCGGTATTCCCGCAAGGGTGTTATCTTCTCCCATCGTCTCTGCATGAGATGATCGTTGTTCCGAAAGAAATGACGGTATCGCCAAAGGAGCTGGGAGAAATGGTGCGGGAGGTCAACAAGACAGAAGTTGCAAGAGATGAAATCCTGTCGGACAGAGTATATGAGTTTGATAAAGAAAAACGACGGCTTCGCCAGGTGCCGGAATCCATAGAAAAGGCAAAGGAGATGGAGCGATGAGAAAACGAAATGTGGCGATCCTGTTCCGTCTGAACCGGAAAGAGGCGGAGGCACTGGATAAAAAAGTAAAGAAGAGCGGCCTGAGCAGGGAGGCATATCTCCGCCATCTGATCAGCGGTGTGGTTCCAAGAGACGCCCCGCCGCCGGACTACTATTCCATGATGCGAGAACTCCACCGGATTGGGAATAACCTAAACCAGATTGCACAGAAAGCCCACACATTAAATGTGATTGATGTGCAGCGGTATGATCGGGATATGCGGTTATTTGAGAATACCGTAAAAAAGATCACAGAGGCAGTTATTCTGCCGGAACCGATGAAAGATGAAAATCGGAGGGGAGTGTGACGTGGCTACCACATCCATCTGGAGTGTGAAAGGGTGGCTGGGGAAAGTCGTGATCTATGTGGAGAATCCGGAAAAGACTACCGCTCCGGAGATCGCAAAACTTCCGGAATATAAAAAAGAAGAGGCGGTACAAACTGAAGAGAAAATGCAGAGTCTCTCCGATGTGATTGCCTATGCGGTCAATGAGGAAAAGACCAGATCAAAAGGAAGAAAAGGTGAGGAGGAGATTGTCAGTGAGACGGAGCAGATTATGCAGCAGTATGTTTCCGGTATTAACTGTACGCCCGCCACCGCCCGCAGTGAAATGATGGCGGTCAAAAAACGGTATGGAAAGGATGAGGGAATTGTGGCATTTCATGGGTATCAGTCCTTTGCACCGGGAGAGTGTACTCCGGCATTGGCCCATGAGGTCGGTATCCGACTGGCACAGGAATTGTGGGGAGATCGTTTTCAGGTACTGGTAGCAACCCATCTGGACAAAGCCCATCATCTTCATAATCATTTTGTGGTCAACTCTGTTTCCTACACAGATGGAAAACGGTATCACAGAACCAATCAGGACTATCGGGATATGCGTGCCGTCTCTGACCGCCTTTGTCAGGAGTATGGTCTGTCCGTAATCGAACATCCGCAGCCGGGAAAGTCCAAATCTTATGGCGAGTGGCGGGCGGAGCAGGAAGGCAGGCCAACCTACCACAGTATTGTCCGGGAGGATGTGGATGAGGCAATCTTGCAGGCAAGGACAGAAAAACAGTTTTTCCATTTTCTAAAGGAGAAAGGCTATTCTATCAAGTTTGGGAAAGATCTTACGATACGCCCGGAAGGACGGGAACGTGGGCTGAAACTGAAACGGAACTTTGGAGAGGAGTATTCTCTGGAGTCGATCCGAAGGAGGATACTGGAGGAAGATCCGCCTGCCATTTTGCAGGAAGAACGACAGCCGGAGAAAAAACGGTATGTGGCATATGTGCGGGGAAACCTGCCGAAGAAAAGGATCGGAGGACTGCGGGGATTGTATCTGCACTACTGTTTTCTCTTAGGTATCCTGCCAAAGAACCGCCCGCCCGTATCTTCAAAACAACTTCATTTCCTTTTGCGGGAGGATCTGGCGAAACTGGAACAGATCTCAAGAGAGACAAGGCTGCTCTGCCGCTGTCACATTGACACGGACGAGCAGCTTTTTTCTTATAAGGAATCGCTGCAGGAACAGATGACACAGCTATCGAAAGAACGTCAGAAGCTGCGGTATCAGTGCCGCAGCATTCGGGAAGAAAATCGACTGGCGGAAGTAAAAACAGAAATTTCCAGATTGACTGCCCGGATCGGAGAAATGAGAGAGGAAGTGATGCTTTGTGATGGGATTGCTGCACGTTCTGGCCTGATCCGGCAAAAGATACAGATCGTGCGGCAGGAAAAGAAACAGGGAAAGGAGGAGATTAACCATGAACACATCAGGTGAGGCCGCTGACCAGGTGGTGCGCATGTCGCTGGAAGTCGGTGAGGCAGCCCTAAAGATCACAGGAGCCGGGGCAAAACAGCTTGCGGTGCTTCTGTATGCAGTACTGAAAGAGCAGAAAAAGACCAAGGGACGGGCGAGACTGGAAACCCTTGTCCGCTCCGGAAAACCACTGACCGTCTATTCTGTGAAAGAGAGTGATTTGAAGCAATTTGTCACAGAGGCAAAGCGGTATGGGATCTTATACTGTGCAGTGCGGAACCCGAAAGGGAGCATAGACGGGATGGTCGATGTGGTGGTCAAGGAAGAAGACGCTCCCCGGATCAACCGGATCGTGGAGCGGTTCAAGTTTGCTTCTGTTACAGAAGCGGCGCAGATCAAGACAGAGATAGAAAAGAGCCGGGAGGAAAAATCCCACGGGAAGAGCCGGGAGACATCCTCTGGAAAGGCGGAGCCGGATACCGGAAAGGAAAAGCAGAGGGCGGAACAGCCATCGGATCGGAGAAAAACATCCGGAAAAGCACCGGCAGCCCCACAGCAGGTGCACCCGGAAAAATCACAGGAGGACCGGCTCATGGACGAACTGCTGGGAGAACCGGTAAAGAAAGAGGGAAAACAGCAAAACCCCTCATTGGCAAAGACAGAGAAATCCCGTCTGTCCGAGCCTATCTCCGTAAGGCCAGACAAAACCGCCGAGGGTACTTCTAAGCTGTATGCTCCGTCCGTACCGAAAAAGCCGTCCGTGCGGAAAGAGCTTAAGGAGATCCAGGCAGCGAGGAAGAAAGAGGCAGAAAGCAAGGGAAAGGAACCGATTTCAAAAGAAAAACCCGGCAGGACAAGGCAGACGCAGCATACGCAGCCGCAGAACCGGAAAAAACCAAGAAAATCGAAAGAGAGGTAGAGAGTATGGAGAATAACTTTGATTCCATGTTGAATGTATCGGCAGTGCCGCAGGACGATAAAAAAGCCGCTTTTATTGCGAAGAGCAAAAACAATCGGAACCGCTGTTATGAGCTGTCCGAGCAGATCACGAATGAAGTGGCTGCGGACAGTGGGAAATTTCAGCAGTATCTGGACGTACAGGCACGGTTTGACCGCTATACTGCCAATAATGCCCTGCTGATCCTGGCACAGAGACCGGACGCAGAGCGGCTGGGAGATAAAGGGTATTGGAGAGTTACTATGGAGTTCAAAGACGTTCTAAACCGATATATGGAGCGGACCGGATGCTCCGCCAGGGATCTGGCGGAACGCTCCGGCCTGTCCACAGCTACAATTAGCCGATATCGCTCTGGAGACCGTGTGCCGGAAGCAGATTCCAGGCAATTGGAGAATTTAGCCAAGGGGATTGCGGCGATAGCAGCCGAAAAGAAAATTCGGGAGATGGAAGAGGAAGCGGTTCGGCAGGCGCTCTCCGAGCAGGCACAGGGGCCTGGTATCGAGATAGAAAAACTCAGATTGAATTTTGATACCCTGCTGAAGACATTGTCCGTCAGCGTATCCGATCTTGCGCGTTTTTTGAGCTACGATCCTTCGTACCTGTCCCGTATCCGAAAGGGGCAGCGCAAGCTGTCCGATCCTCAAAAATTTACGGCGGATGCCTTTTTAAAGCTTGATGCAAAAACAGAAGGTACAAGGCGGTCAATCCTGTCATCCCTGCCGCTCTACACGGCCGACGATGAGCTTGTCTTTCAGGTTTTGAGGGACAATCGTGTTTCGGAGAAAAACCAGATCAGGATCATGGAACATATTGCTTTTCAAAGGGAATTGACGGAAGAAATTCTATCCCACGACTCCATCTTTGAAGCGTATCCCAACTTTTTAAAAAAAGAGTTTGCCCAATACCCCATGACGCTATCCTTGGCTGGCGCTTTTTATGAAGAGGATATCGTCTACACCTATGAGCAATATCGGGAACATCTGGAGATGATGAAGCGCTTTTCTCAGATGCATAAAAACTACCATATTGAGGAAAACAAATCTCCTGCGTTCCGCCATATCCAAATTCTTATCCATGAGGGAAGCTGGGCGATCGTGTCCAAGGAAAAAACGCCGGCGATTCATTTTGTTATCCGGCACCCCAAAATGCGAGAAGCCATGGAAAACATCACAATGCCCATTGTGGAAGGGGAAGAGTATAAATGAGGCTAAATCCGAGTCCCTTGCGTTTGAAAAATGGGTATAAATAAACCAGGCATTCCCTGCTTGCACAGCCTTAGCTGGATACAAGTAAGGAATGCCTGGTTTTGCGATGTGCCTTTTTTACTCCATCGCTTCCCTGTACTCTGGATATGTTTCTTGGATTTTCCGCGCCAGATCCCAAATCTCCTCGTCGCCGGAAAGCACATAGGATGTTCCGCCGGCGCCATGGAACCGGTTTTCATCAAACCAGAAGAGGCAGGTATCCCCATCCGCTGTCTCAAACTCCAGGATCCGGCTGTCTGTAGAGCCGCTGAAAGCTTTGGATACAATGGTCGTTTCCCGTAATGCCTGCAGGATTTCGGAGATGATTTCTTCATCCGTCGTTTCGTAGCGTCCTAGGATGTTATCGTTGTGATGATAGGTAAGCGCGACCGGCAGCTCTTCCAGCGACTGATCCAGAAATTCCTGCTGGCTTTCGGTGCAATAGGCCCGAAGCGATGTGTCTTTTGGGGAACACCCCGCCAGTACGCACAATAAAATCAGCAAAACGGTAATTTTAATCCTCTTCATCCGAATCCCTTTCTGACTGTCATAGCCTGCGCTGTTTTTCTATGTAGAGCTGGTACAATCCCATGCGTGATTTTACACCCGCTTTCTCATAGATCGCCGCGATATGCCGCTGACAGGTTCGCCGGGATAGATACAGTCCATCTGCGATCTCCTGAATACTTTCCTCTGAATTGACCAGCTTGTCAAATACTTCGGTTTCCTTGGGCGTAAGGATAAACAGCTCCGACAAAAGACGGAACGCTTCCTGAGGGTCCAGGTCTGTCGGGATATCCTTGGGGGTGCCGGATGAAACCGGCATCCAGGCTGTATAAAGATAGATGACTACGCTGACGGCCACAAACAGGACCAGTGCCAGAATGATGGATGCCATGCCATTGCTGTCAGAAACAAGCAACGCTACAGAGGCGTTGGTAAGCAAAGCGGCGCTCACGTTATTCATGGCGCGCCCCATACCGGCCCACAGCGCTGGCGTGGGCATATGGCGGGCAAAATCCAGAAAGCTGGTGGTGAAGAATACCACAAAAAATCCAGCCGAAAGATAAAATACGATCAGGCCGATCAAAAACGGGCCGCCCAGCTTGAGTACTACCAAACAGATGACGGACATCAGCATGACGCAGTACATCATCATGGCCATAAATTTCCGCTTTCGGATATCAAAAAGAAAGCCGGCAGAAAGGCCGCTTACCGCCAGCAAAAGCCGCGGCCATTGCCCGATGTCAGTGCCTGCTGCATGATGCATGGTGACCGCGTTGTCCAGCGTACTGAAGATACATGCCATCAGGATGACAAGCAGTGCAAGGAGTCCGCCGGCGGCGATCTTCTTTCGGGTTCCCTTCCCATCATCCTCTATGGCGGGGGACTGGAGTTCTTCCGCTTCTGCGTTTTCCTGGCGGCAAAGCCTTTCTGCCTTCAGCAACAGCGCTAACGCTACAAGGGCAAAGAGTGAAAGTATCAAGGCTTCCGCAGTTTCCAGATCCACAAGATTGTTATTTAGAAACTGCAGGAAGATCCCAAGGGCATAGGAGACACCAACCATACGCGCCAGATGGGTGCGATCCCTCGCCAGTTTGAAAAACAGGTAGTGGGCCGCGCTTCCCAATATCCCCAGAAACAGGAACAATGTCATTCCGGAGAGCAGAGTGGACGAATAAGAAACATGTTTTTGAACCAAAAAATTGCATACTGCCGCTGCTAGTGCAAGGATAAAAAGTCCAACGATTTGTACCCGCCTTTTCAAAAAGCGATGAAACAGCGGATAGAGCAAAAAACCGACAGCGCTTATTCCTAACGCGTAGTTTTGCGCAATCACCGGTTTTTCATCCCCTGCCGTAAGCGAGATCATATTCACATATAGGTACTCGGCGCCAAGAAATAGAAAAGTAAAAATACCAAGCAGCAGAATCGCATAAATGGATTTTGGATTTGTGAAGCTTTTCTTTATTATTATCATACGTCCCATTCCACCCCCTTTCTCCGCAATGGTACAATTATAGATTATTATACTATAAACGGCATGGATTTTCAACGATTTCGGTCGGTTAGAGACTTTTTTTCGCTGACGTTTTTGCGGAATATACAATCCTTCCTGTTTGACCTAAACCAGGGATTCTCCTGGATAAAACCGTATATTTTTGGAGCTACGTTCCGCATCCGGGAACTACCGGTTTTTTGCGCCCGCACATGCCATTTTACCGCAGCCACACGGTGCAGCCGCGGTAAACAAGGAAATATCCTGAATGAGAGAAGCTGTCTAGTAGGTGATATTGTGGACGTAAAAATAAATCAGCAGGGCACCCAGCCCAGCGCCGCTTATCAGGCTTGCCCACGTCCAGAATAAAGACAGCAGAAGCCCCAGGAAAATAAACACGCAGAACACCACGACAAAAGCGTCTCTCTGGAAGAGCATGATGAATTTGATACAGGCGATCACAACCCCTGCCATCATAACGAGAGCCCCAAGAAGAGCCAGAACAAAAACGTACACCCCCGCCATCTGGAGAATTGAGATCAAGATATTAAAGCCAAGACCTATCCCCGCGATCAGGCTGCCTACTTTGATGAGGCTGTCACGGGTAGCGCTGAACGCGCCAAAGAAATAGGTTGCGATTAACCCGTTGGAGCCAATGAGCAGCATGTTTACAATAATGACCCATTCTGCGCTTATGTAGTACGATGTGGAAACTGCCAAGCTAATAATGGCGGTGAGGGCAGTGAGGAACCCACCGATGGCGCCAATGAGATGGTACGGCCTGAACCTTGCATACATACGATATATCCTCTTTCTGATCCTGCGTTCCGAAAAGGCCAGCTGAAGCTTTTTAGACATTCTGTGTCCTGGCCGGTCTTCCATCATGTGAACTTTTAGTTTTTTATCATAGCAGGAAGCTGGTGTTTCTAACAGGCCGCTTTAGCGCCAAACTAAAAAAACACTGTGGCGCACCTGCGCCATTTTGAGAAACGAAGCTTTGAGCGGAAAATTGAGGCCATCCACCCTGTACAGAGTGTAATACCTCTTAAGTTTACAGGACGTAGCAGGCCGCCTGTCATGATCGGCAATCCCTTTTGCACAATCAAGGTGTTTTGGAATTTTCACACAAAAAATAGATTGGCGCAGGTGCGCCATGCGTTTTTTGATAAATTGGCGCGAAAGCAGCCTGCACAGATCCTTAAAAAACGATACAGTAAAACCATAAAAGGACAAAAAAAGAGTTTGGATCGCCTTTGGCGTTACAGGCCGAGCAGCAAAGCGATTCATGAGACCAGGACAGAAGAAAGGAGGCACGAATGAAAAAAAGAGGGGCAGCGGCACTTCTGGCAGCCATCTGTTTGCTGGCGGGGTGTGCAGCATCAGATCCTGCGCTTCCGGCAGAGACTCCGACCCCGACAGAGACTTCGTCCCCGGCATACCAAGGGGACTCCCTTTTTGCTTACTGCACCGAAAAGCAGCGGGAGCTTTTGGAGCTGCCCCATGAGGAACTGCCGGTGGAACTGATCTTTCACCATTGGACAGAGACGGCGGCGGACTACGAGACAAGGGACGAAACGGTGATCGCCGGGGTCTTGCAGGCACTGCGGGATGTGTCGGTGGAATCCGAGTCACCCATCGTCTCTACAGATACCCGGGGGCTTACATTTGTGACGGCGCAAGGGGATACCTACAGTTTCTGGTTTGATAAACGCCGGTTCGAAGGGGTGGATGGCAGGTGCTATGTCCTTTCCGAAGATGAAAAGCTTTGGGAACTGGCGTGGGGGATTCGGACAACAGACCCAGAATATCAGGATCTAATGAGATAAGCGGTATTTCCCCATGATTTCCGCGAAAGATGTGGATTGGCGCAGGTGCGCCACATAATTTTTGGGAAATTGGCGCTAAAGCGACCTGCACAAATCCCGAAAAAGGCGCTACAGTAAGTCTTGTTTGACAAGGAGGAGAAACCAAATGCAAGCAAAAAGGAAACTGACGGCGCTGCTGCTTTCCCTGTGTATGCTGCTGGGGATGCTGCCAATGACCGCTTTTGCGGCGGGTGTACCGGCTGCGCCAACAAATCTGAAGCTGGAAGTGACAGCGGACGGCTTAAAGGTCAGCTGGGATAAGCCGGCATCCACCGGCGGGCTGGATATCTTTGAGTATGAAGTGACCCTTTACGGACACTTTGACGGCATTGCCGGAGGAAAGACAAAGGTAGAGACAAAGACGGTTCAGCGGGAGACCACCTGCACCTTTACAAACACAGGAAATGCAGAAGGCGTTATCAATCCTAACTACGAGGTAGAGGTAAAAGCGAGAGAGGGCGTCTCCGGCACCGGCGATCCGGACAATCTGGGGAACTACCAGGTGACGGACTGGACCGATTGGAGCAACGCGAGTACAGTGTCGTTAGATTGGAATGAAGTTACCTTCAATACGACCATCAATAATTATTATACGGGAGTGGTCGATGTGGGGCTGCCTGACAGCGAGAATAAGCTGTACAAGGAAGGCATAACGGCCACAGGGAATCCGGATGTCACATATCCTGATGGTACCACGAGTGATTCTGAGGAACGGGCAGTAACGGAACTGCTCTATCAGTATTTCGAGGAGAATAAGCAAACAGTTCCTGATCTGGAGAATGTCACCGTGAATGATTTGACGGTCGAAGCGGTGCTTGACGGATTTGAGTCATCGCAAGAAGGTGATGGTAATAGCTGGACGCCAACGATCAATGCGACGGTAAATAGGTATTACACGCTCAGACTGGTATACAATCCGGAAACGGAAATCGTACAGCCGGATACAAGGGAGATCGTGAATGCCGTCAATCTGGTGAACGTCAGCTGGAATGTGGGAATGGGATTGACGCCTGCATTCACAGCGACGGTGGACGAGGCGGATCAGGACAAATACGAGGTTTATCTGGAGCAGTGGATCGGCAGCGACGGCAAGAGTATCACCAGCGAGGAGTCTTTCAACAGCGAGATATCGGAAGATGAGAAAATCACGACTTTTGAAGAGGGCGTGACTTACTACTACTCCGTATGGGTGAAGGCGAAGGAGGGATACGCCATCTCTGAGGAGGCATCCGTCTATCTGGACGGTCGTCCCGCCGATAATGGTTATACCCTGGCGAATAACGATGAGCCAAAGAGACCGGACGGCAGCTTTTTAAGCGGCACCTTCAATAGCCTTTTTGTGATGGAGTGTGTCTTTGACCCGCTTAAGGTCAATGGCATAGAAGTGACTTCGGCAAACAAGGACGATATTCTGGGCGATGCCGACGGTTTGGGCGCTACGGTGTCCTATGACCCGGATACCAACACCCTGACGTTGAATAACGCAACGCTGACGGTGAGCGAAGACTTTGCCGCCATACATGCGCTTATTCCGGACCTTACCATTGTGCTGAAAGGCGAAAACCAGATTAACGGCAGCGGCAGCACCGAAAACGGGATTTATTCCAACGGGGACCTGACCATTACGGGGAGCGGAAGACTGCAGATAAGAGGCACCGGTTTCGGGCTTTACGGCAACAGTGCCATTACGCTTACCGGCGGCGCAGACGTGGATATTATCGTTGACTTTTCCAGCGACGGGGCGCCTCAGCCGTATTCGGCGGTACGTGCCCTCGGCGGACTGACGGTGGACGGCGCGACGCTGAATGCGAAGAACAATGCAACTCAGGATGCCGGTTTCGGCACTCCGGGCATTAATACTGACCTTACGGCGATTAACGGAGCGAAGGTGAATATTTCTTCCGTAAACGATCACGGCATCTGCGGTGATGTCATCGTCAGCGGAGCCGGAACCGTAGTAAATGCCTCTTCTGCAAGTGGCGAGCACTATGGTATCTTTGCTGGCCAGGAAGATATCTTTGGTGAATTGGGCGGCGATCAGAAGGGGATCTTCACCATCTCCGACGGAGCGGTTGTCACTGCCAGCGGCGGAAAGGGCGCCATGCGCTGGAAACCTGACTTATCTGGCTACACCGATCCTGTTGTAGCGGCCGGTGATTCTGCTGCGGCTGAGGAAATTATTGGCGATCCTGCCGGCACAGAGTATCAGAACGAAAAATATGTGCAGGTTCGTTCCTCTTTGGAGCCGGTTGAACCCACTGAGCCAACGGATCCTACTGACCCGACCACTCCTACCGACCCGACTGAGCCAACCGATCCAGCCAAGCCCGAACAGCAGGGCAAGCCTTCTGGGCAAACAGAAAGCCCACAGACCGGGGACAGCAGCGATATGGCGCTGTGGCTCGGCCTGATGCTGGCTTCCTGCGGCGGCGTGCTGGGAATGCTGCTCTACAGGCGGAAAAAGGCGGCGGCCGAGAAATAAGGCTGAGAGATAAAACAAAACCGGCAAAAGCGCCTGCGGGCGGGCTTCGTGCAAAAACCACAGCCCGCCCCGGCGCAGCCGGTATCTTTTTCAAGAAGGGATATCCCTTCTATCCTTTGATATCTACCAAAGGATAAGCAATCTTATTTGACAAGGAGGAGAAACCAAATGCAAGCAAAAAAGAAACTGACGGCGTTGCTGCTTTCCCTGTGCATGGTGTTGGGAATGCTGCCCATGACCGTGTTTGCGGCGGGAGGCACCACAACCAGTGGTCTGACCTATGAAGACAACGGCGACAGTGTGACCATAACGGGCTCCGCATGGGAGAGCGCAAATCTCACAATCGGGTTCAAAATAGACGGCAAGCCGGTCACTGCTATCGGTGAGAGGGCGTTCTCTCATAATAATACCTTGACGAGCGTAGCGATTCTAGACAGCGTAACCTCTATCGGAGAATTTGCCTTCTACAATTGCAAAAGCCTGAGCAGCGTGACCTTTGAGGAGGGAAGCCAGCTTTCTTCAATCGGGGAAAGCGCATTTCAGTGGTGTACGGGATTGACTGACATAACGATTCCGGATGGGGTAACCTCCATTAGAAGTAGAGCGTTTAATGGATGTGAAAAGTTAGGCAGCATAACCTTTACGGGTAATACGGCCCCCGAGCTGGAGGCAGATAACGTATTCGACGAGTGCGCCGCCCTCACCGCCATTCATGTGCCTTGCGGAGCTGACGGCTACACGGCGGCAAACGGCTGGCCTGAGGATAAGGTGCAACACGAGCATGTCTGGGCGGAAGACTGGACCAGCGACGGCACACATCACTGGAAAGCCTGCACGGCAGAGGGCTGCGCCGAAAAAGACCAGTACGGAGTGCATCAGATAGCAAACGGGGTTTGTACGGTGTGCAAGGCTGAAGTAGAAACATCCGGGGTACAGACGTATGCGGTAAAGGTGAACGGCATCACCGTCACCAGCGCCAACGCCAGCGACATTCTGGGTGATGCCGACGGTGACGGCGCCACGGCGTACTATGATCCGGCGGCCAACACCTTGACACTGGATAACGCCCAGCTGACATCCAGCGGCTACGGCGCTGTATGGGCGCAGGAAGAGAACTTTACCCTTGTGCTGAAAGGTGAGAATCAGATTACCGGAGAAGGGGACTTCCCTCACTCCGCGGTTTATTCCCACGGGGCTATGACGGTCAAAGGAAACGGAAGCCTGACCACCAGCGGCACCTATTTCGGCCTGTTTGGCAACAATACCATTACCATTGAAGACGGGGCGTCTGTAGATCTTACCGTTGACTTTTCCAGCGACGAGCAGGATCAGCCATATGCCGCAGTCAGAGCAATCGGCGGACTGACGGTGGACGGCGCGACGCTGAATGCGAAGAACAATGCAACTCAGGATGCCAGTTTCGGCACTCCGGGCATTAATACTGACCTTACGGCGATTAACGGAGCGAAGGTGAATATTTCTTCCGTAAACGATCACGGCATCTGCGGTGATGTCATCGTCAGCGGAGCCGGAACCGTAGTAAATGCCTCTTCTGCAAGCGGCGAGCACTATGGTATCTTTGCTGGCCAGGAAGATATCTTTGGTGAATTGGGCGGCGATCAGAAGGGGATCTTCACCATCTCCGACGGAGCGGTTGTCACTGCCAGCGGCGGAAAGGGCGCCATGCGCTGGAAACCTGACTTATCTGGCTACACCGATCCTGTTGTAGCGGCCGGTGATTCTGCTGCGGCTGAGGAAATTATTGGCGATCCTGCCGGCACAGAGTATCAGAACGAAAAATATGTGCAGGTTCGTTCCTCTTTGGAGCCGGTTGAACCCACTGAGCCAACGGATCCTACTGACCCGACCACTCCTACCGACCCGACTGAGCCAACGGATCCTACTGACCCGACCACTCCTACCGACCCGACTGAGCCAACCGATCCAGCCAAGCCCGAACAGCAGGGCAAGCCTTCTGGGCAAACAGAAAGCCCACAGACCGGGGACAGCAGCGATATGGCGCTGTGGCTCGGCCTGATGCTGGCTTCCTGCGGCGGCGTGCTGGGAATGCTGTTCTACAGGCGGAAAAAGGCGGCGGCCGGGAAATAAGACTGAGAGATAAAACAAAACCGGCAAAAGCGCCTGCGGGCGGGCTTCGTGCAAAAACCACAGCCCGCCCCGGCGCAGCCGGTATCTTTTTCAAGAAGGGATATCCCTTCTATCCTTTGGTATGCACCAAAGGATAAGTGACTCTGTTTGACAAGAAGGTATTCACCGGCTGGTACAGGGATAAAGCCTGCACCGCCGGCCCGGTAACAGGGCTTAAAATCCTTGAAGAGCTGAAAGAGCGCCCTGTCAGGGAAGCGCCCTATGCGCCGATGGATCTCTACGCCAAATGGGAGACGCAGGAAAGCTGAAAACGCAGAAGGGATATCCCTTCTTTATGCTTTGGTATTCACCAAAGCATAAAGAACTTTAACTGCGGCAAAGAAGGTTATTCGTTCCGCCCTGGCTGCCTGAACCGGCGCACCGGGGAACGGATGGCATAGAACACCGAGAAAAAGGGGGGGTGACACACCAAAAAGAATGATCAAACCCGTGTATTCACATAAATGTTATCTTGAAAGGAGAAAAATCAATCATGAAACTAAAGCGCAAACTTCTTGCAGGACTGCTGACGCTTTGTATGGCTGTTGGAATGGCTGTGCCGGCATTTGCGGAGAACGGCCCCTCGTTCGGGGACATGAGCTCCGCATGGGTGCAGCTGTATGATAGCAGGGGCAGCTATTTTGGTGATGTACTTTATAGCAACGGCGGCGAGGCTGACACGGTGGAGGGCGCTGTCTATGACAAGGCTACCAACACCATCACCCTGACAAACTACAACCACCCGGAAATGACCCTTGCCACCAACGAGATGGGCGACGATTTGAAGCTTCATCTGGTGGGTGACAATCATATCGCCGAACTGGTTGTATGGGGCTTCGGCTGGGGCGGCAATCTGGAAATTACCGGAGACGGCTCCCTGACCATCAATGAAAACAAAACGTCTCAGACTGCGGCGATCCGCTTTATGGCCGAGGGAACACCGGGTCTGCTCAAGGTCGGCTCAAACGCTTCTGTGACAGCGTATAAGAGCGCAGGTGAAAACACTTATTCTGCGGCCTTTGTATCGACAACATCCTCAACCCTTCCCTTCACAGGTAATCTGGAAACAGAGCTTGCCCTGACCGCCAATTCCGGCATCGAGGGGGAGACCACCGAAAGGGAAAATGTCATATATGAAAGTAACTATGTTGCTAAAGACTGGAAGGTTCTCACCAAGGGCGAGGACGGAAAGAAATACGGCGTTAGTTACGGAACAATCTTAACCGGCAGCGATTTAACAAACGGCAAGCCTGTGGGCTATATCCACGAGCTGGTGAAGGTGGAAGGACTTCCTAGCCAAAAAGAATATCTTGCCGTTCAAATTGCTACCGTTGACGGACTTGAAAAGGACGCTCTGCCTGAGGGATATACCGACTCAGGGGAAACCATCAGCGCCAAAACAGGCGATATCAACTCTATGACAGTGCTGATCAAGGACGGGCAGAGGTTTTATTGGGGAGTAGACCCGAATCAATCCCAGTGGTTGGTCTATCAGACCGCCGTTGATGACGTAACTGCGGAGGATTGGGGTCAGACAACCCTGACAAAAATTGTAGTGCCTGTGGCTGGAGAAGGCGTCAGCGGTGCGACCGAAGAAGATATTCCGGCAGGCTATACCACCAACGTGGTAAAGACCGGCATGTATAGCTACTACTGCACCAATGATGTGATCAAAGTATCCCCGTCCGGGACTTCTACCGATCCGGGCACTGATCCTGGAACAAAACCTGGTGAGGATACTGGCGCCAAAGATCTGACTGCTTCCGAAACCGGTGTTTCCATCTCCCTGACCGATGGAGTGCCAGAGGGTGCAGAGCTTTATGCCGACACCATTGCACAGGAAAGCGTGCTGGGAAGCCGTCCGGAACTGAAAGAGGAGCTGCCGGGCCTGCTGTCCATTTACGAGATCAGCGTTAGAAAAGACGGTAAAGCTCTGGAAATCAAGGATAACCCCATGACGGTCAAAATCCCGATGAACGACCACCTGAAGGGCTACAAATACTACCAGGCGGTATATCTGGGTGACCCGCTGGAACGCTTTGATGCAGTGGTGGAAGGTGACTTCCTGGTGTTTGAGACTACCCATCTGAGCCAGTATGCTATCCTTGGCTCCAACACACCGTTTGAAACCAGCGAAAAGCCCACCGACCCCACTACTCCTACAGACCCTACAGACCCAGCCAAGCCCGAACAGCCTGACAAGCCTTCTGAGAAAACAGAAAGCCCCCAGACCGGCGATAACAGCAATATGTTCCTGTTGGTCGCTCTGCTGTTTGCCAGCGGTGGTGTTCTGACCGTGTTGGGTGTTACAGACAAGAGAAAAAAGAAAGGGATCACTAAATAACATTGACAAACCCGAAATAGCATTATGATAAGCGGGCAGTGACCGAAAGACTGTCACTGCCCGTTTTCAAAAAACTCGATGTGAATATATGCTGGAAGTGAACATTTCTCGCTTTCGCAAAAAGCAGTCACGCAAACTGATTGAAAATTGAAAGGTTAAAGATAAAGGTCGGTGACGGTAAATATGTCTCCTGAAAAAAGAATAGACAACCGGAGTCACTCTCCAGCATGATTTTAAGACGCTCAGCAAGAAATTACTTGCTGAGCGTTTTTCTTTACTCTCTCGACAAAATGCCGTTCCTTTCAGCGCGAAAACAGGCAGTTCGCCAAAAAATTTACTTAAAGGCATTAGAAATCCGAAAATGCCGTCGTTCTTATTTTATAGAAAACCATCTTGAACAGGAGGTGAACCCGATGTACCTTGCGTCGTTGCTTGAAAACATAAAATATGGGATTTTGCCGTAAGAAACGGCGTTTCCGCCGTCCTTCGGTGACAAGGTAGGAAATGAGAAATAACACAGGAAAGATACAGGTGTTGAAATAGCAAAGACTGTCTTTGCGCAGACACACAGACACCTATATTTTTTTGACCTTCCCGGTCGACAGAATTCAAAACAATATCCGAGAAGCGCCAATAAAAGCACCGAAAAAACGGGAATTTTACTTGGCTTGACTTTTTGCGGCCTTTACGCCTTAAAACAGCGGCAATCCGGCAGCTCTGTCGGCTGCCGCAGCCCTCCGTATCAATCGTTTTTGAAACCAACCAAAAACGATTGAACGGAGGCACATAACCTTGAAAAAACAACCCAAAGCGGTTTATATCATAGAAAACGGCGGGTACACGGAATTGACCTATGAGGAATTCTGTCGCCGTGAGCAAATCTGCCCGTTATATGCGGACAAGCTGTTCCTGCCTCTCTACGGCAGGCTTATGGAGGTATCCAAAGAGGATTACGCAGAATTCTACCGAGCAAAGCGTCGACAGAAATATCTGGACGAACGCTCTGCGGACAACGGCGACTTCTCTTACGATATGCTGACCACCGATGAATTCAGCGGCGAGGACATCCTCATCGCCGAGCAGTAAAGGTCATGGAAGGAGAAGAGACGCCTTATTATTACAAGGGAGACGGAACTATGGAGGCTTTCGTCCGGATAGGGAATGAAACCGTTACTGCAAATGCGGCTGAATTAAAAAGACTTGTACTCAGGGGAAGAAATTCATCTTACGATTCACTTATTTCATCATATAATTTCAAGGACTATTCTTTCTCTAAATTACGGGAACGTTACTATGAATGGAATAGCAGTAGCATGGAGGAGAAAAATTTTGAATCGTTTGGTATTGTCGACGGTAATGGAAAATTGACAAATGCTGGAGCTCTTTTGGCTGATAACTGTCCAATTCGCCATTCAAGGCTATTTTGTACCAGATGGAATGGGCTGGATAAAAGTGGAGGGCGGATTGACGCTTTGGACAGTGCGGAGTTTACTGGAAGTCTGATTATACTTCTGAATGAAGGATTTAGCTTCGTAAAAAGGAATATGAAAACAGCGTGGAAAAAGACAGCTAACTCAAGGATTGAATTGCCGGACTATTGTGAGAGAAGTGTTTTTGAAAGTATTGTCAATGCCCTTATTCATCGAGATTACCTGATCAATGGAAGTGAAGTTCATATAGATATATTTGATGATCGGCTTGTAGTATATTCTCCGGGTGGAATGCCGGACGGTACGAAAATCCAGGAACGGAATATTGATACTGTTCCATCCACAAGGCGTAATCCGGTATTGGCAGATATATTTAGCCGACTGGGATATATGGAAAGACAGGGCAGTGGGTTGAATAAAATAAGAAATGCTTATCGGAGTGCAGAGAACTACACACCAGATAAGGAGCCGGTGTTCTATTCTGACCGGGTGGAGTTTACTGTTACATTGAAAAATCTGAATTTTTCAGCCTCAGAAAATGAAGCTAAAAGTGAGGCAAAAAATGAAGCTGAAAATTACAGACTGACAGAATTAGAAGAAAGGCTGTGTAACCTGCTTTTAGAGTATCCTGAACTGACGCAGTCGGAGATTAGAGAAAGATTGGATTTATCAAGAAGTAAGGTCCAAAGAATGATGAGGAAATTAACAGAAGATGGTATAATTATACGAGAAGGATCACGGAGAAAAGGATATTGGACGATCCATCTTTAAAGCTGATTGCTTTATAATAACGAAAGTTAAAGTTGTAGGAGGAGATCAGTATGGCCTATACTGTTAAATCTTCTGAACGTTTGCGACCATCGGCAGCGGACACGGAAACTAAAGCACTACTATATCTTATGAATTTCAGGGACGATAGCGATGAAATATTCTTCTTTGTTGTGGACTTTTTTAATGATCTGACTGGAATGAATAAGATGGGTGATAAACTATGGGATTTGCAATCTAAGGGAGATAAACAGCCATCACCGTATATTATAGGAACGGAGTTAGTGACTTTATATAAAAATTTTGTAAGCGAATTTGAGTTTGCATATTACATAATTTTTTTGGGTGGCGTTAGTAGTTCGTTAAGAATAGATGATACACTTACACGCTTTGGAATTGATAATATAAAATCAACAGCAAAACCAAAACTAATAAATGGACTCAGAGATGAATGTAAGAAAAAGACATATATAGACGATAATGATATAGATGATACGAAGATTGATCAATTTCTCAAAAAGGTTTATTTTGTTATTGATGATCAGAGCAAAAGCGAATATGTAAAGAAGATTATAAAACTGAATCCAACCATTATTCCATCAGAAGATACATTAGTCGCTATTTTTAATGAAATTCGAGATGCTCAGTCGGGAAAGAAAAATGCAAGTGTTGTTGAGGGAGTGACATTAGTTGCACCTGATGAGGCATTAAATTATGGTAGGCACCTAACTACTACAGAAATCCGGTTATTGGTTTTGAATCGAATTTTAAACCAGGACGTTATAGGCGCTAAAGTGCCTCATTCTTTTATAGATATTTATGTTCAATTTCCAGAGGAAAAAAGAAAAAACTTATTGGAAGACTGCCAGCTAGATTTATCAAGGGCGCTTTTTAATACAAACTGCCAAGAAGATTTTTGGAAATTATTTGAAAATATATATCAAACGATTTTAGAAAATCCTACGGATAAAGTTGAAGAACTGTATAGGAAATTAGATAAGCTAATCATTGGGCGTTGCTTAGATTTTGATGTACTATCACTTAAATATTTTGTTTCAGTTATAAAGGATGGTATTAGTCTATGATTATAAGAGCTGTATACATTGGGAATTCTGAAGAAGCATATATAAATAAGGAATTTAAAGAAGGCTTGAACATTATTTCTAGTGATGACAATAATAAAGGAAAAACTATAGTTATTCAGGCAATTATGTATTGCTTGGGAAACATTCCAGCTTTCCCGTCAGCTTTTGATTATGAAAATTATTATTTCATTCTCTACATAGAACAAGATGATAAGCTAATTAAAATCTGTAGAAAGAATAAGAATTTTGTCATAAGAAAAGATGAAGAGTATACTGTCTTCGATAATACTGCTGAGTTTAAACGGTATTGGAATAAAAACATACAGAAATTACCTATTATAAAAAAAGAAAATATTTATAAAATTGTTGATCCTGAGCTGTTAGTACAAATATTTTTTGTGGGACAAGATAAAAAAGTAACATATGATATCGTAAATAAAGGATTTTATAAAAAAGAAGATTTTTATAAATTAATTTATTCGATGGCAGGTATTAATGGGGATGCAGCACCTATAGAAGATATAGAAAAGGCAAAGAAAAAAATAAAAGAACTTAAAAATGAAAGAGATATTTTATTGAAGGAAAATAAAATTTTAAAAAAGAATTTAGCACTTGAGTTTTTAAGCTCTACAAATGATAGGGCTGCATTGGAGGGAATGCTAAAGGAAGTTGAAAGAATTAAGAATAAGCTGGTCAATTTGAAAAAAGAAAGAAGTAATGCAGTTTCACGAAGAACAAAAAATGAAATAGCATTGAAAGAGTTACGCTCTTTAAACAGAACAATGAAGACGGGACAAATTTCATGTATGGATTGTGGATCGACACATATAGCATATGAGAGTGCTGACTCAGAATTTTCATTTGATATTTCAACTTCAAAAATGCGTACTCAAATATTGAATTCCGTACAAGAAAAAATAGATATTTATAATGAAGAAATTACACGATTAACTAATGAAATTTCATTATGCCAAAAAGAATTGGACGCTTGTATGGAAACCGAAGATATTCCAATCGAGGCTTTATTAGTAATTAGACAGGAAATGGAAGGCGCAAGAAATGCAGATGATCGCATAAAAGAGATTGACACGGAAGTACAAGAACTTTCAGGACAGTTAGAAATGAAAAGTGCTATATCAGAAGATATAGAGAAAAAGATAAAAAATCTTTTAAATGGTATAATAAATACTATGAATGGATTTTATTCCAAAGTTGATTCGGCAGGTACAGAACCATATGCTGATATTTTTACAACGAGAGATAAAATTTATTCTGGAAGTGAAGCAACAGAATTTCATTTGGCGAGAATGTATGCATTTGGAAAAATTTTAAAACATGATTATCCCATAATTGTGGATTCTTTTAGAGCAGAAGATTTATCAACGGAACGAGAAAACAAGGTACTTAATGAATTTAAAGAATTAGATAATCAGATTATTTTTACTACAACACTAAAGGCTGAAGAAGGAGAAAAATATGCTTTTGATAGTTCTTTGAACAACATTAGCTTTAGCGGTCATGTGACTAATAAAATGCTGTCAAATGCTTATGTTGATGAATTTAGGAAAGTGGCTGAGGAGATGTTAATAACAATCAATAGTTAATATTAAAAGGAATTGTGGAACTATTATGGTACTAAAACCTGTGGGTACTCAAAATACCCCTAAAAAACAGTATAATATGGATACGAGAATTGCAAAAAATCCGTCAGAAATACCACAATCGCACAATGACTTTGGGGAGTTCGAATAACTTAGGAGTTTAATTAATCTACGTCAAACTGCCATAACAAAAATATTCATAATGAAAAATTCTTTTGCGAAAGCTGTAAAAATCTACGTTGAATTTTACAGCTTTTTGCGTATAATATAAGTAGCAGAGATAATATGAGATTAAGGAAGGGGCTGAAAGAATATGGCAAATATTTTACCAGTATCTGATTTGAGAAATTATAATGAAGTCCTGAAGAACTGCCGCAAAGGGGAACCGGTGTATTTGACCAAGAATGGCAGAGGGCGTTTTGTAGTTATGGATATTGAAGATTATGAACGTGATCGTGCAGAGAAAAAACTTCTGATAAAACTGCAAGAAGCTGAAGAAGCGGTGAAAGATGGCGAAGGTTGGCTGGAGCTGGATGAATTGAAAGCACTTGTGGGGGAATAAGATGTTAAAACTGCGGATCAATCCGATTGTTGCAAAGGATCTAAAAAATATCCGGGATTACATTGCTGAAGATAATGAGGAATATGCTGCAAAGACCATAAAGGAAATTTACGGTAAATTTGAAAATCTCCAGATGTTCCCGGGCATGGGGTCAGACCTTTCTAAGAGAGTCAGCTTTCGGACAGATTATAAATATGCGATATGGGAAGATTATGTGATTATTTACAAGGTAAGCAATGATTATTTAGAGATTTATCGTGTGGTCAACCGATATCAAGATATTACAAGAATTTTTGAGTGATAACACAAACATGATAACAAATTGATAACATCGTTCAGTACAGTCTATGTACTAGGGACAGTGGAACACATATAAAACCAGATAGAACTACAATTCCCATACAAAAAAGTATAGTAATAGGATTTTGTTTGCGAGCAAGATTAAACCATACACCTTTACCTTATTTGCTAAAAAGTATGGAGAAGAGAAGCTCTTGGACTGTTTGGAGAGAAATGAGAAAAATGGAGTTGTATATCATCGAGAAGGTATAAATGGAGATTATGATGATTTTGATGATGTCGACCAGTTAATGAATTTTATTTTGACAGGAGTACGATAAATCCTAATTTACTTAATAGTGTGATAACAAATTCTTGACAACAGATTGATAACACTAGCAGAAACAGGTCAGAGAGATATGACAGTTGGAAATAAATAAAATTAAATAGAACCAAATCTCCTATACAAAACTGTATAGAACTAAATTTGATTTTGCGAGTTCGAAACGTGACGTATATTTGTATAGTGTTTATACAATATTGATGACAACTGAAGCATAAAGAAAGTCAAAAAGATTTTCGTAAGAATATGACGCCAATGCGAATAAATAAGGAATATATTAATGGAAGAAGAGCAAACAAAAGCTAGTACAAATAAAACTACGCAAAAAGAACAGAAAAAATCAGAAAAAGATAAAAATGGGATAATAGGTGGACTTGTATTTGGGGCAATGGCAGTCTTTGCTACTTACCAAATATATGATAAATTTTTTGAGTTTGCGATTGGAAAAATACTAGTATATATTTTTGGGGTTTTAGCATTTATTTGCTTTGCAGTATCTATAAGTAGTTTTTTTGATTTCAAAGAATCAAAAAAACTGGAAAAACTAGATGAAGATGTTCGCAGAGAAGAAAAAGAATTTTCAGAAATAAATCCTGAAAAGAGAGCTTTAAGAGCAGAAAAAATGTTTAGAATGAACCAAAAGGAGTTAATGAGATATTATGATATGAATTTGGCCCAGACAAAATTTTTATCTGGTCTTGGTATTATGATGATTTTATTTGGTATATTGATAGTAGTAGCAAGTTTATATATGTATATGTCTTTGGATACAGATAAAATTTTGCTATTTGTAGGTAGTTTTAGTGGAATAATTGTAGATTTTATAGGAGCTATTTTTATTAAGATGTATACCAAAAATATTGAAGCAGCAGTTAAGTTTCATGCAAAATTTGCGGAGAGTAATAATCTTTTACTTGCCAATTCAATTGCTAATAAGATAGAGGATGAGAGACTTAGGGAAGACACCTTATCAGAAATATCTAAAAGGATTATTTCGGTTGAAAAAGATATGAAGGATTAGTGGTAATCTAATATAGGAGAATCTAAATCACTTTATGTGGGAACATCTGCTAGGAATGCTCCGTTACCTTGCAATGGCTAATTAGAAAAATAGCAGAGTTATAGTTTGGAGTTGGTTGGAGAGGTAGAATTATTCCAATTGATGATATTAGATGGCTTGGGTTTATATCACATAAGCACTGTACCTATCATCTTGGTTAATGAATAAAAGAACGTTAAAAAATGTAATCAATGTCCAAGATTTCCGCGTTAAAAATAAAGGATATGTTTAAGCTACCTAATGAATATGATAAAAACATAGAGAAGTCTACATAATAGATGAAGAATACCAGAAGTGCTAAAATAACACAAGAATACCTTGTATTGACCATTATAGTGGGAGTGGAGTTATCCTAAATAAATTGTAGAAATTTTACATGGGAAAAGTTAAATGTTCAGTTTTGGATTGAAGTTATGATTCTTGCATTAGCACTTACTTAAATAACAAATGAAATTTGTTTATTGATAAAAGGCAAAGTTTTTCCTATTTGATATACCTTATTTCTTGTTAATGATTAAAAATTATATTTTATATCAATACTAAAGGTGATAACAAGCGAAAAATATTTGACAAAGCAATTTGTTTTGTAGGTTTGTCAAACATATGTTACACCGTACTGAATAAATTCGTCCAAAACAGTCTGAGGAGATTTCCAGCCTAAGGGTCGCATTGGGAATTGGTTATAATCCCTGCGATTATAAACCTTCAGCTGCTTGGAGAAGTCCTCAAAGGGATAAAACGTATGGGATGCATAAAACCGTTCATTATCCTTACGGTGACTTCGCTCCACCTTCCCGTTGTGCCTGGGTGTAAAAGGCCGGATCAGTTTATGACGAATTCCATGACTCTCCAAAACCCGCTGGAACCGCGTTGGCGTGGTGTCTTTCGGGGAAGTAAAGCGTTTGGTGAATTCCGTTCCGTTATCTGTCTGCACACACTCTATGGGCATAGGAAAACGCTGCAGGAGATGGCCTAAAAAGACTGCGGAAGAATAAGTGCTCTGTTCCTGGAAAGTCTCCACGTAACGCCAGCGAGAGTATTCGTCAATGGCGGTATACTGATAGAATTTCTGACCTTTGTCCTCGTTTACCAGGCAGGAAGAAGGAACAACCTTCACATCAATCTGTACCCGCTGTCCAGGATAGGACATCTGTTCATAAGGCTTAGGGATATACTTGGGATGGGGGAGTTTTTCGGGAGTCATCCCCTGCCTTTTGAGGAGGCGGTATAATCCAGTAATGGAACGGGTATAACCGCGCTGCCGGAGTTTAACCCAAAAGACCACCAGTCCGGTGTGAGGATTTCTGCGGCGCATGTTGCGAATGAGTTTGATTTCTGCATCCGTATGCTGATTGGGATGGGAATGGGGGCGCCTGGAGCGATCTCTCAGAGAGTCCCAGGATCCATCATACCGGTTTTTCCAGCGGTAGATATACTGGCGGTTGGTTTTGTATTTACGTGCAGCTTTGGAAACGCCGTATTTGTCAGCATATTGAATCAGTGATAGACGGAATCTCATATCTTGTGATATACTAGCCATGCGGAAATACATCCTTTCTTGTTTGTTTTTTGTGTGGTAGCTAAAAATATAACACAGAAAAGGTATTTCCGCTTTTTCATTATTCAGTTGTAACACATGTATTGTAATCCTACAAAAATATTTGACAAAGCAATTTGTTTTATGGAAGGATGGACAGATAAACAATTTTATGAGACAATAACAAATAAGAAACATGTATAAATAATAGAGGGATAAAGTTGGACGAAAAACAAACTAAACGGATAGAAAAAATATTTCCAGATTACTTCGATAGATTTGAAATGCCTGCTGGTGCAAGGGAGGAAAATATAAAAGTGTACAGAGCTTGTAGAAGTGGTAAGTGTGATAGAGATTCATTTTTACCATCTTTTGAAGAGAATGGATTTACATTGAATCCACTTGCTGATCCAACAGATCCGGGGCAGTATTCTCTATCAACATTTGAGAAACCTACACATGTTAAAAGATTTGCGGGCGCTATTTCTGATATGGAAGTTCCTTATCAGATAGCAATTGGAATGACAAACCCAAAGCATGGAGTGGTACAAAGGACAAGGGAGAGAAAGAAAAAAAGTGGTTCACATGTAGATTGGTGGCTTTATGAAAATGCAACACCGTACGATGAATTTGAAATAATTGTAGATTTTGAAAAACATCTTCAAAATTATATTCGAGAAAGAGATGAGAAAAATGCAGGAATTTGTTAATACAGAAAAATATGGAAAACTTTATATTGATAGAATACTTTTCGAATCAAACTTTCCAATTATTTTTACTTGTAAAAATGATGCAGATGAGATATTTATATGTGTGTGTTGTCAAAATAATATCAAAGGATGTAAGTGGTTAGTTGGAAAAACAGATGCTATAAATATTATACGAATGCTTAAAGATGAGTTAACACTTCGTGAATTAGTTCGAGGATATTCTTCCGGTAGAATATCAGTCGATTATATTGATGGAGAATATAGAGTGGAATATAATAATTCTGATTGGAATGAAGACAGCATATATTTACCTAAAGAAGATTCTTATATGTTTGCCGATGAAGGTGAATTTGCCGATGATATTTCTTATTATTCTACGTTAATTAAAGTTTGTTATGATGAAAATTATTATAAAAATATTTCCAAGAAATTGGAAACAATAAATCAAGGATTTGAATCTATAACGGATAAATTTAATGAGTTCGTGTCTTTGTTTGGAAATATATCTATTTCAAGTAAAGTAGTGAGTACGTTAAATGTGGCTGGCACACTGTCAGTAAACACGGAAGAGTATAAAAATCAAAGAGATTATAAGGTTACATCAGATAGTTGTTTTGATACATTGTTGAATGATAATATTAGTATTGAAGTTGATTTCAATGATTGTAGTTTTATAGATGCAGCGTAAAGGAGAGACGATGAAAAATTATAATAGTTTATTGACTTTACAGAAACTGGTGTTTGATAAAATTGAATTTGATAGAAAGGGATTTAAAAACAAAAATGAATTAACCTTTGAATTACAAGTTCAAATTGGAATTGGTGAGGACAGTGTGCACAGAGTAACGCTTGTATTGAAAGGAGAAAAAAAAGAAGAATATAATCTGATCATTAGTTTATCAGGTTTCTTTAAAGTTGAAAAGGAAGATTCAGTGAACGATGAAATGGTTCACAATTTAATAAATAAAAATGCAGTTGCAATTATGATGCCGTATCTGAGAAGTGAATTGACATTACTAACAGCACAGCCAGATACAGATAGTGTTGTTCTTCCGCCTTTTAATATAAATGCAATGTTGGAAAAGTAAGTTTAATAGTTGGGTAATAGTCTGCTTATCAAAATGGTAGTATATTATACTGATAACAATTTTTTGATAACAGATTGATAACACTAGCAGAAAAAGACCGTAGAGACATGAAAGTTGGAAACAAATAAAATCAAATAGAACCAAATCTCCTATACAAAACTGTATAGAACTAGATTTTGTTTTGCGAGTTCGAATAATTTTGTATAAACAGTATATAATTTTAATGGATAGTTCTATTGACTTTCCGCTTTGTGCTTAGCAGTATATTAGTACAAATAAAGTTTACCACTGACCGATATGTGGTATATAAATGGTTGAGTTGTAAGTTTAGTCCTTCGCCGAAAGGCGAGGGACTTTTTTCATGTTTCGGTAGAGAGGATGGAACGAATGAGGAAAACAGGATTCTATACCATAAAGGACAGATTTTTTGAAGATATGCCTGATCCGTATATCAAGGGAAATAAGGCAGGCAATAGACCACATTATTATTGTTTTGAGGATACTACTACGGGAATTTATTGGATGATAGATAGTGTCAATAGTTTTTCGCAAAATCAAAACCTAGCCGTTTAGCAGCCGGTAGTCAGCCGGCTATGATATCAGACAGCAGATTCTCTTCTGGTTTGAAAAGATGATCCATATTCATATAGCGTCTAGCTCCCCAGCTGGTTGCTGCTACATGACGCAGTCTGGCACATACGAGCATCAAGGCACTCTGTCCATCGGGAAAAGCACCGATGGCTTTTGTACGGCGTTTAATTTCACGATTGAGATGTGCGTGGTAAGGTGATTTTACAGCCACAGGGTAAGGAGTTTTTTACATGACGCGGTAAGGAGTTTTTTACATGAGTTGGTAAGAAGTTCTTTACACCGTCCGGTAAGAACTTTTTTACATCCTCTGCGGCGAGTTTTATCACAGGAGGAGTCAGCAGTTCATCCGATTTTGTATACTGTAAGCAGTACACAAGAGAGGAGACCTTTATGCTGACAAAAACAAAAATGCAGGAAATACAGGATTTAAAACTGCAAGGTTACACAAAAGCTGATATTATCAGATACTATGAAGCGCAGGGACGCAAGCCTCCCAGCCGGCCCACAATCAGCAAGTATTATGACATGGATGTGCTCCCGGATGATCCCGGCGCTAAGCTCGCAAAACCGAAAACCTTTGATGCGGAACCTTTCCGCAGTACGATTATCAGGATCCTTGAAACAAACAGCGGAAAAACGTTCTGTATGTCATCAGTTTACGATGTTCTGGAAGAAAAATTCATCGAAAACGGAGACTATGAGAAACTTCCCGGGAACCAACAGACGCTCCGGAACTACATCCATTATCTTGAGGATTCCGGACAGATCAACAGGGAGCCTGAGCACCGCCGTATCTATGATTATGTTTTTGACACCCCGCCCGGAGAACAGATGCTGATTGACTTCGGTGAGGAGACTCTCTCAAAAACAACGCATATCCATTTCATGTGCCTTTTGCTGCGTTATAGCCGTTTTTTATGCGTCTATGCACAGGATCACAAGTATAACTCGGAAGAGGCCTGTAAGGCGATCTACCGTAGTTTCTGCAGGCTTGGAGGGCGTCCTAAAGAACTGGTCATTGACCAGGACGCCGTGTTTGTCGCCAGTGAAACCTATGGTGAAGTCATCAAGACCAGGACCTTTGAAGATTTCTGTACTGAACAGGATATCCGGCTCTGGGTGTGTAATAAAGCGGATCCGGAAAGCAAGGGACCTATCGAAAACTCTGTCGGGTTCGTGAAGAAAAACTTCTTCAGTGCGCGGAAGGTCACCTGTATCGATGATGTATGGCGTTCCCTGCCCGGATGGCTGGAACGCAAGAACCAGCGGATCCACCGTTCTACCTTACGGGTCCCAAAAGCAGTCTACGACAGCATTGAAAGGTCAGCCATGCGGCCTCTTCTTCCATCCGTGTATGAAACATCTCCGAATACATTCCGCACTTATGAAATCGCGGCAATACCTTACGTCCTGTATAAATCATGCAGGTATTCGGTTCCACGTGATTATGCTTTCAAAACGGTACAGTTCAAAGTTGTCAGTGGGAAGATCCACATTTATGATGACCAGCTGAACTATATCTGTTCCCATAATCTCAGCGAGAGGAAGGGAAGTGTTAATCAGCTCCCGGAACACCGGAAACAGGACTCCGGAGACTGGATCGAGATCATGGAGCGTCTCCGTGGGAAATGGAACTGCTATGACTTCCAGCACTTCATCAATGGTGTGAAAAAGGAAAATCCACGGCATATCTCCAAACAGCTTCGGGCAATTGAACAGTTCCTTGATTCTGAGAATCCGGATAAATCCCTGGTAGCGCAGGTGATGAAGGAATGCTGCCAGAAATACCGGTATCAGTTCTCACAGTTTAAAGTTGTTTACAGTCTTGCAAAAGCCGGCCGGGAACTGACCACAGACGACTGCCGTGCCCAGGTTCCATCCGGCAGTGTCAGCTACACGGATCTTTCTGTTTATGCAAAAGCCTTTCAGGAACGCACAGAAAGGAAGGAGGCTGCTGCTCGATGAACCGTGAAATCTTAAAAAGTATGGATACCGGCCATATCCCTGTACAGCGGCTCACAGCGTTGCTCGAAACATTTACCTTAAAGCACGCGGCGCGCATGCTTCCGGATCTTCTGGAAACTGCGGATCTGCAGGACTCCTCCTGCAGGGAATTTCTTCTGGCCGTTCTTGAGACCGAAGTCAAAGGGCGGAATGAACGGCGTCGGAAGCGTAACTATTCCGCGGCGCATTTTCCACCAAATATCCGGCCGCTGGAAGAGTTTGATCCGGAAGAGCTGGAGTCAGGTATCACCCACGCACAGCTCTCCGTTTTGAAAGAACTGTCCTGGCTGGACAACTGCGGAAACCTTGTCTTTGCGGGGCCTCCGGGCCTCGGCAAGACCATGGTTGCCTGTGGCCTTGGTCTGCAGGCTGTCAACAGCGGCTATACTGTATGTTTTGAGAAGATGACCAGTCTGATCAAGATCCTTGATACCGCAGAGACAGAGCGTGCAGCCGGATTCCGGCTCAAAAATATCAAGAAAGCACAGCTTGTCATAATTGATGAGATCGGCTACACACCGATCAGCCGCGGACAGGCAAACAGATTTTTCACATTTATCAGTGATACCTATGAAACCAGTTCTATCATCTTTACCACCAACAAAGAGATCGTTGACTGGGCTGAGATGATGGGGGATCCGGTACTTACCACTGCAATGCTGGATCGGATCCTGCACCATGCCAAGTGTTACTCTTTCCGCGGGGAATCGTACCGGCTGAAGCACCCTGACCTTTACCCACAGGGAGAAACAGGGATGTAAAAAACTGCTTACCGGGTAAAGTAAAAAAGTGCTTACCTTACGATGTAAAAATCTGCTTACTAAGGGATGTAAAAAACTCCTTACCATACGGTGTAAAAAACATCTTACCTAACAATGTAAAAAAGTGGTTGACATTTGCAGATTGAGACGCTCAATCGTGTTATTGGTCCGAATCCGGCTCCAATGCTGTGTGGGAAAATCCATATAGGTCAAGGTTTCCTCAATTCCATCCTCCACCTTTTTGGCGGCTTTGGCAAGCTTCATAGACTGGAGTTTTTCCGATATCTGGAGCGCTTTTTCACGAGCAGCTTCTTTACTCTCCTGTGCATGGATTGCCTTGAGCATAAGAGCTACCGCTTTCATCTTGTTACGAGGTGTGACAGAAAATATATTTCTGTAAAAATGAACCGTACAACGTTGATATCTGGCATCTGGAAAGACTTCCGGAATGGTTTCAAGCATGCCAAGATTTTTATCGCCAATGATCAAACGTACACCAGTAAGCCCGCGTTCTTTCAGCCACACGAAGAAAGAACGCCAGCTTTCACGATCCTCTTTCATACCTTCCGCAGCGCCAAGGATTTCACGGCAGCCATCCTGACTGACTCCAATAGCAACGAGGATGGAAACATTCTGGATTTCACCGCCCCAGCTGCGTTTCAAGTAGACACCATCTACGTAAACATAGGGGTAGTCCCCGGAAAGCGGACGGGTACGCCAGGTTTCGATATGCTCATAAGCCTTTTTATTCAGGTTACTGATGGTGCCAGGAGAGACTTTCGTTCCCCATAAGGCTTCGGTGATATCCTCCACACGGCGGACGGAAACACCTGCCAGATACATTTCGATCAGAGCTTCTTCCACGGAGGATTCTCTGCGGCGATATCTTTCAATGATTGCAGTTTCAAAAGGAATGCCTTTGAGTTTTGGAACTTTCAGCTCCACTTCCCCAGCGGTAGTATGGAGATTCCGCTTATAATGACCGGAACGATATCCCTGACGATTAGAGGAACGCTCATACTTTTCAGCGTTGACTAATTCGTCAGCTTCCTTATCGAGCAGGGCGTTTAAAGTTTCTTCGACACTGTTACGGACAAGATCCTTTAAATCGTGCTTTATTAAGTCCTCATTTAGTTGTATAATCTTATCAGACATGGTTCGATAGCCTCCTTTGATAGATTTGGTTGTGGTGACTTAATTTTACCAAACGGCTATAGACCATGTCTATTTTTATGAAATTGATTTTGCGAAATTAATTATACGTTATCCTTTGTATATCCGTGCATTAAATAGTTCAGATGAAACAATCCGAATTAGGGCTGCCGATCTGTTAGTTGGATTTTATATGAGAAAAAGACAGTATGATAAAGCAGAGAAATATTTGGAATATTTTTCTGTTCAGAATCCAGAAAGAAAAAGAAAACAGGCACAGATTTATGCTGAAACAGGTCGAATCAGGGAAGCGTATAAAGCGTATGAGGAACTTCTGTTTTCTGATTTTCAGAGATCAAGCATGGAATTGCATGGAATGTATATGCTTGCGCTACAGGATAATAACAGAAAAAAAGCGCGTTGGTTAGCAGATAAGCAAAAGGAGCTGGCCAGATGCTTTGAAATGGGAAAATACTATGAAATATCGAGTGAACTTGAAATTGCAACGATTGAAAAAGATGCTGATTCTGTTATCTATGTGATGGAAGAAATGCTTTCAAGTGTAGAACAAATAGGAGATTTCAGAAAATCGATTTTATATGAACATCTGGACTTTAAAGAGGTAAAAGAAGATTTCATTTCAAATTTGAAAGAAAATCTCAAGAAATGTTTTCAGGATGAAGAAAACTACGGATTTTTAAAAGATAATAAGAGGTGGCAGAAGTTAGTCAATCAGTAATAACATAAATTTATTTGTGAATATTTCGTCCTTCATCAAGCGGTGAAGGACTTTTTTATATTCAAAATAAGGCTTTTAGAATTGTTTAGAATTCATTTAGGAACCATTAAGATATGACTGCCATAATGAACCTATCAAAAGAAAACAGCTTTTGAAATTTGCAAAAAGGAGCAGACAAATGATGAATGATTTACAGAAAAAAACATGGAAGGGAATTATTAAGAAAGGAGTTGTGTTTTGTACAATTGGTGTAATGGCCATGGGTATGGTAGCATGCCAGGGAAAAGATAAGAAAGCGGATTCTCCCGCTTCAAAAACAGAGCAGTCAACGGATAAGAAGACGGATACAAAGGACAATAAAAGTACTAACAAGAGTTCTTCTTCCAAATCCAAAAAGAAAGAGAAGACAGATGCAGCTAAGAAACAGAATTCCGCCGAAAAGGATCAGAAAAAGACAACGGATTCTGATAAAAAAGACAGCACAGATAAAAAAGATACTACAGAAAAGAAGGCCGAGAAGAAGAATACTACCAAAAAGGATACTACGAAGAAGAGCACAAAGAATAATAACAGTACACAAAATTCCAAAAAAACAGTTCAGTAACAAAAGACAAAAAGAATAATTACTTATAAATGGGCTGTATGAAGACGTGCAGTCCATTTTTCTGAAAGGATTATAATATGTGGAATATTCTGGAATATTTAGAAAAAACGGAAATGATGTATCCCCATCATACGGCAGTCGATGATGGAAAGTTTGTATTTACGTGGAGGGAACTGGGGGAAATATCCCGAAAAATGGGTACAGCATTTGCAAAAAGGATCTCCCCAGGGAAACCGGTGGCTATTCTGGCGGAGAAAAGAGCCATTACACTGGCGGCTATGTTTGGAAGTATATATGCAGGAGGGTTTTATGTAGTGATCGATCCTTCGCAGCCGGCAAAGAGAATACAAGAAATTTTAAACGTACTGGAACCGGAGCTTATTGTAATCAATGAAACAACCGAAGAAATATTAAAGCAGACAGATTATAAGGGAGATACTTATCGGATAGAAATTGGTATGTTGGAGAGGGAAGACTGGGAATTACTGCGGGGAATACGGGAACGTAGTAAAGATACGGATATATTGTATGGAATCTTTACTTCTGGTTCTACCGGAACTCCGAAAGGGATTGTGGTAAGCCACCGGGCGGCTATAGATTTTATTTCCCATTTTGTACGGATATTTGATTTTACAGTATATGACAAAATTGGCAATCAGGCGCCATTTGACTTTGATGTTTCGGTAAAAGACATTTATACGAGTATGTTTACTGGAGCAACATTAGTTCTCCTTCCAAAGGAAATATTTTCTACCCCTCCGGTTTTACTGGATTATCTGTGTGAAAAAGAAGTGACTGTCCTTATATGGGCGGTATCGGCGCTTAGCCTTGTAGCGGTATTAAAAGGACTTTCTTATAAAATTCCCCATACAGTAAAGAAGATACTTTTCAGTGGCGAGGTTATGCCGGTGAAGCAGCTTCGAATGTGGCAGTCGGCCCTGCCTTGGGCAGAATTTGTTAATCTGTATGGTCCTACAGAAGTTACCTGTAATTGCACATACTATCGAGTGGAAGAAATGATTCCGGATGGAGAGAAAATTCCTATCGGCAGAGCATTTCCAGGCAGAAAAGTATTTCTTTTGGATGGAAATGAAAAAGAAATCACGGCTTTTGGGGAAACCGGGGAAATTTGTGTTTCCGGTGAATCCTTGTCAGAAGGATATTACCATAATGCAGAGGAAACAAAGAAAAAGTTTATACTCTATCCAAAGAATGAAGAAGGGCAGAGCCGATGCTATAAAACCGGCGATTTGGGTTATTACGGGAAAGATGGGGAACTTTATTTTTCCGGACGAAAAGACTTCCAGATCAAACATATGGGACATAGGATCGAGTTGGAAGAGATTGAATGTGTAATGGAACAAATCAGCGGACTGGACAGAGCAGTATGCTTAATGGATGAAAAAAGAAACCGGCTGGTAGCATTTTATCTGGGGAACATCAATACGGATGAGATCAAAGAGAAGATGAAGCACAAACTTCCGGTCTATATGATTCCCCATAAAATTGTAAAAACGGATTCAATGCCGCTAAACAAAAACGGGAAAACGGATCGGAGCTTTTTCCGGCAGAAATTGGGGGAATGAAATGGACAAAAAAATATTAGAACAAGGAATTGCCAAATATGGTACGCCGCTTTATGTATTTAATATAGATGAAATGCAAGAATCGGCAGAGCTTTTTCGACAAAAACTGCAGGGGAGTGCCGATATCTGTTTTGCTATGAAAGCGAATCCGTTTCTGACAAAGCAAATGGCAGAAGTAGTTGACAGGATTGAAGTTTGTTCTATGGGAGAATTTGAAATTTGCCGGAAACTAGGAATCGATGCTAAGAAAATACTGATATCAGGTGTACTGAAGAAAAAAGAAGATATTCTTGAAATTCTTACTTATTATCGGGGCGGTTGTTTTTATACCGTTGAATCACCGGATCAATTTCAGATATTTAAGGAATGGTGCAAGGAAAACAAAGAAGAAATCCAAGTATATCTTAGACTGACAAGTGGGAATCAGTTTGGAATGGATGAAAAGGGGATATGGAAGATGATTTCTATAAGGCACCAATGTCCATTCCTTAGAATCAGGGGAATTCATTATTTTTCAGGGACGCAGAAAAAGACCATGGAGAAGGTGAAGAAGGAATTGGAATATCTGGACAGCTTCTTAAGAGAGGTGGAAGCATCCGGATTGCCGATAGAAGAGTTGGAATATGGTCCCGGAATTTCTGTCTCATACTTTCAGGGTCATAAGGACATGTTAGGAGAAGATATCAGCATAATGGCAGACGCCATCCGGAATATGAAATGGCGTGGAAATATTGTGTTGGAAATGGGACGTGCCCTTGCAGCAAAATGCGGGTATTATCTGACCAGCGTAAAAGATATAAAGCAAAATAATGGGAAGAATTATTGCATCGTGGACGGCGGAATCCATCAGATTAATTATGACGGACAGATCAAAGGAATGTATTGCCCCAATTTTCAGGT
Organism: Claveliimonas bilis; assembly: GCF_030296775.1. NCBI lineage: Bacteria > Bacillati > Bacillota > Clostridia > Lachnospirales > Lachnospiraceae > Claveliimonas > Claveliimonas bilis. Next base: position 730,994 of record NZ_AP027742.1, read on the forward strand.
AAGTCCAGGGGACGAAGGCGGCTCTAAGCAGGAATACATTGTATGCGGGTCTTTATGTACGATAAATGACATATTGATGCAAAAAGCAGAAATTGCAGGGCTGCAAGTGGGAAGTGTATTGATTTTTGAGCGGGCTGGTGCCTATGCAATGACGGAGGGCATGGCCCTTTTCTTAAGTCATGAATTGCCGCAGATTGCACTTTATAGCAGGGAAACGGGATGGAAATTGGTAAGGACCAAATATGAAACATACGAGTGGAATATGGAAAAGGAGAGTTATAATGGAAACTTTAATGAATATTTTAATGGAAATTGATGACAGTATTGATTGGAAAAATGAAAGCGCATTGATTGATAGCAAGATTCTGGATTCATTTGGTGTTATTTCTCTTATATCAGAACTGGAAGATGCATTTGATATTGAAATAGAAGCTTCAGAGATGCGTCCTGAAAATCTTAATTCGGTAAATGCTATATGGGATATGGTGCAGAGATTGAAGGAGAATTGATATGGCATATCATACGTCAATATATTTATTCCTCTTTCTTCCAGCGGTACTTCTTGCTTATCAACTGACGCCGGAAAAGGTACGGTGGGTAACTTTGGTACTTTCCGGTTATATATTTTTCTGGAGCATCAGTGGAAAATTGGTTCTCTATCTAATAGGAACAACATTAGTTACCCACTATATAGGCGTATGGATATCTTCAGTAAAACTTGAATGTAAAATAGCTGTATCAGAAGCGCCGGGAGAAGAGCGTAATCAGATAAAGAAACAGTATAAAAGGCGGGAGAAAATGATACTGGCAGGAGGTATTATCCTGCTGTTATCGGCGTTGCTTTATCTCAAATATTATAATTTCTTTGCACAAAATGTGAATCGTGTGCTTGAGACAGCAGGAAGTGAGTTCGCACTGCAGGCAAAAGTGCTCATTCTTCCAATAGGGATTTCCTTTTATACATTACAGGCCATTGGATATATGGTAGATGTTTATTGGGGGAAAATCAATGGCTTGGAGCAGCCTCCGGGGAAAATTGCTTTGTTTCTGGGGTTCTTTCCGCAGATTATGGAAGGTCCGATCAGTATGTATTCCCAGACGGCAGATAGGCTATGGGAAGGAAATCCTCTTAAAGGAGAGAACCTGTCCAAAGGAAGTGTCAGGATTTTGTGGGGACTGTTTAAGAAGATGATCATTGCTGACCGGCTCTTTATATTGGTACAGGCGGTTTTTGAGCATTATGAAAACTATCATGGCGTTATGATTGCAGTTGCGGCAGTAGCTTATACAGTGCAGCTCTATATGGAATTTTCGGGCTGTATGGATATCATCATTGGGAGCGGCAGGATGTTTGGAGTGGTTCTTCCGGAAAATTTTTGTCAGCCTTTTGCTTCCAGAAATGCGGCGGAGTTTTGGCGGAGATGGCACATTACACTGGGAGTGTGGTTCAAAACTTACATTTTTTATCCAGTGTCCGTATCGGTGCTTGTAAAGAAATGGAATAAATTTGGAAAAGCCCATTTAGGTAAATACATAACAAAACTGGGTGTTTCAGCCTTTTGTCTGTTTCCGGTTTGGCTGTGTAACGGCCTATGGCATGGTGCTAAATGGAGTTACATTTTTTATGGAATGTACTATTTTACTATTCTTCTTGCAGGAATTGCATTGGAACCGGTACGAATGAAAACAGTGAGGCTATTGCATCTTAATGAACAGGCTTTTTATTATCGAACGATGCAGATCATGAAAACATGGGTCATCATTTTTACCGGGGAATTATTTTTCAGGGCAAATGGTCTGCGTGCAGGAGTTCGGATGTTTCGAAGCATGTTCCAGAATTTTGAGGTACAGAGATTATGGGATGGGACATTGTTGAATTTAGGGCTGGATAAGGCAGATTATATGGCCATCCTGATAGGTTGCATAGTTGTAGCTGTAGTTGGAATCATAAAAGAAAAGAATTTGCTGGAGGAAGGAATGGGGAAATTACATCTTCCAGTCAGATGGGCGATTTATTACGCGCTTATTTTGGCTATTATAATTTTTGGAGCTTATGGAATTGGATATCAGCAGGTGGATATGATTTATGCAGGATTTTAAAAGCATTGGAAAAAGAGTGGCAAAAACCATTGTGTTTTTTGCAATTTTAATTGGGATTTTAATGGGCGTATCAGAAAAAATAGAACAGGCATTTATTGAAAATGATAATCTCGTACATAGCAGAAATAAAAGTATTTTTCGGATTTTGAGGGAACCAAGAGACAGTATTGATGTGATTGTAGTGGGGGACAGCCTAAGTTATTCAGCCATATCTCCACTGGAACTATGGAAGGATCAAGGGATTACAGCTTATGTATGTGGGCAGCCAGGGCAGAGGATACAGGAAACGTACCATGTTCTTGAAACTGCTTTTGCATCACAGTCCCCTAAACTGGTTATTCTGGAAACTAATACCATGTTTCGGGGAGCCATGGAAAATGGCCTGACGAACCTGAAAGAAAACCTGGAAGAGTGGGGGACTCATTATATTTCGGTTTTTAGAGGACATGATATCTGGAAATCTTTCGTAATAGATAAAGAGTATCCGGAAGAAAATTATAAAGGATTTGCTTTCCGATGTGCTGTACAGCCATATGAAAAAGGTGCATATATGTTTGAAACAGAACAGAAAGTGCAGATGCCGGATGCAGTAATAGAATATATGGAAAGTATTATAAAATTGTGCGAGAAAAACAGGACAAAATTGCTCCTTGTCAGTACACCATCACCATTGAACTACAATTATTCAAGACATAACAGTATTGCGGCTTATGCGAAAGAACATGATTTGGAATATCTGGATATGAATTTAAAACTTGAAGAAGTAGGAACAGATTGGGCAACCGACAGTTTAGATAAGGGGGATCACTTGAATTTGTCAGGTGCAAAGAAAGTGTCACAATATCTTGGAGAATATTTAAGTACACGGTATGATCTTCCTGATCGGAGGAATGAAAAAAGATATGTGGGATGGCAGAAGGCAGAAAAAGATTATATAGAAAAATCAGAAGCGCATTTGAAAGAGATGAATATAAATGAGAAGAAAGCGAATTGAAGAATGGGGAAAAGGCATGACAGGAATGCTTCTTCTCATATGTTTAGTGCTTTGTGCATTGCTGTTTAAAGCATATCTGGACGGAAAGTTCCATTCAGTAGAAACTCTACGTGAGTATGTAGCCGGGTTTGGCATAATGGCGCCGCTGGTACTGACAGCCATTCAGGCAGCACAGGTAGTACTGCCTGTACTTCCGGGATTTTTCGGATGCATTGTGGGAGCAGTTATGTTTGGATGGATGGGAGGATTTTGGTGCAACTACATTGGAATCAGTTTAGGCTCTCTTGCTGCATTTTTATTGGCGCGGAGATATGGACAAGGGCTGGTTACTCATTTGTTTCCAGGAGAACGCTATCAGAAGTGGGCAAACTGGGCGGCTAAAAGTAAATCCTATACCACCATTCTGTTGCTTGGTATGATATTACCCTTGTTTCCGGATGATTATTTTTGCTATTTTACTGGAGTTACAAATATGAGCACCAGAAAATTTACAACAATTATTATTTTGGGAAAACCCTGGTGCATATTAGCTTATAGCCTTATATTTTCTGGCGTCATTACTATTTAAAAGAAAAGAGGTATTGAAAGCTGACGGGAAAGGATAAAAAGAGATGGAAGAAAGAAAAAAGATATGCGGGTACTATGATTATACGGTTATCCTCACCTATATAGGCATATTTATAGGCTTTACAGGAATTGTGTTCATTATGGAAGGAAAATACAGAGAGGCATCCATCTGTCTGATGATTTCAGGAATGTGTGATATGTTTGATGGGACCGTTGCATCAACAAAGCAAAGAAATAGACGAGAAAAACGATTTGGGATCCAGATCGATTCCCTTAGTGATCTGATCTGTTTTGGGGTACTTCCTGCATTGTTCGTGTATAGCATCAGCGGCAAGAATTACATGGCTTTTTTTGTATCCGGTTTTTATGTATTATCTGCACTGATTCGGTTGGCATATTTTAATGTAATGGAAGAGGAAAGGCAGGAAATAGAAGGAGGAAAGCGGACATGGTATCTGGGACTTCCAGTGACTGCCGCTGCAATTTTTATTCCAGCTTGTTATGTGATACAAAGTGAACTGGACTGCACGGCAGTGATGCAGATAGCGCTTATTATGATGGCTGTGGCATTTGTACTGCCTTTTAAAATAAAAAAGCCATATATGGCGGGGAAAATAGGGATTTTATTTACGGGAATCATAGAATTTGCTATTTTATTATTAGGATTGGGATTAGACGTATGAATAGAGATACCTTACTGATCCGATTTTTATACCACACAGTTCCGGGAAGAAGTATTTTAAAAATAGTGGTACAGCCACGGGTGTCGAAGAAAGTAGGAGTATTTCTCAATTCCCGGATTTCCAGGTGGCTTATCCCTTTGTTTGTAAGGAGAAACCGGATTAATTTACAGGAATATGAAAAAAAGAGATACGAGTCTTTCAATGATTTTTTTATACGTAAGCGATGCGTAGAGCAAATCGATATTACACCAGGACATTTGATTAGTCCATGTGATGGATTTTTAAGTATATATCCTGTTGACAAGGATAGTATTTATCGAATAAAGCATATAGAATATAATTTGATACAATTGCTTAAAGACAAGGAATTAGCAGAACATTTCAAAGGAGGCAAGTGCTTGATATTTCGGCTGACCCCTAAACATTATCATAGATACTGCTATATTTGTAATGGTTCAAGAAAAAGAGTTAGGAAGATAGAAGGGAAGCTCCATTGCGTGCGTCCAGTTGCTTATACATCCGTTCCAGTTTTTTTGGAAAATAGCCGGGAGCATACAGAAATACAAGCAGACTATTTTGGACGTGTGGTACAAATGGAGATTGGAGCGCTTCTCGTTGGGAAAATTCATAACTATCCAGGAGAAACTAAAATAGTACAAGGACAAGAAAAAGGTTATTTTGAGTTTGGGGGATCTACGATTGTGGTATTGTTAGAGAAAAACCGAATAGAAATTGAAAAAATAATACAGGATCAGTTCCGTCGAAAACAAGAAATAGAAGTTCATATGGGAGAAAAGATAGGAAGTTTTCTAGAAGAAGGGGGGAAGCCAGGAAATGAATAAAGAGCGAGTATTGATAGTGGAAGATGATGCGGATATTCGAGAAGGGATTCGTATTTTATTAGAGAGTGAAAATTATAAAGTCATAGAGGCAGAAAATGGAAGAAAAGGACTGGAACTCCTGGATGAGAATATAGATCTGGTGATATTAGATATTATGATGCCAGGTATGTCCGGATTAAGGACTTGTGAAGAAATTCGTAAGATTTCCAATGTTCCTGTATTGTTTCTTACAGCAAAAGCACAGGAATCAGACAAATTGATTGGTTTAATAGCAGGTGGAGATGACTATTTGCCAAAACCATTTTCCTATGCCGAGCTTCTAGGAAGGGTAAAGGCACTGATGAGACGTTACAACATTTATATGGGAAGGAATGGGGGAAAGACAGAAAAAGAGGAGCCTTATCTGGAAATCCAAGGTATTCGGATACATGAATCATTTAATGAGGTGTATGTGAATGGTGTGGAAAAAGAGATGTCAGATATTGAATATAATATGCTTCTTCTTATGATGCGTCATCCAAAAAAAATATTTTCTGCACAGAATATTTATGAAAATGTGTGGAATGAGCCATATTTTTATTCCTGTAACAGTACTGTTATGGTACATATTCGAAAACTTAGGGTAAAGGTAGAAGAGGATCCAAAGTTTCCAAAGTACATTAAAACCGTATGGGGAAAGGGGTATAAGTTTGACGTGGGAAACGAATAGGAGAAATTCAATTTATACACAGCTTTTACGTTTATTGCTTATTGCAACATTTGGGGCAGTAGTTATATTTTTTGTTTTTGATTTTACCGGAGAGTATGTGATTGAACGTTATTTACAAGAGACAGATTATATTGAAAAGAAAAATCAAGAATATGTAGACGATCTTCAGGAATATGTAAATCAAGAGCAGATTGCTACCAGAGACACACACAAATTAAATGAATGGGTAAAAAAACAGCAGTTATTGTTTATTCAGGTATATAAAGACGATATACAGGTATATAACTCTGAATATCCGGGCGAGGAAATATGGGAAGAAGAGATTACAGTAGAAGGCTATGCATGGGAAAGCTACTATCAGGTTAATTTTGCAGATGGAACAGCAGAAGTTACGATTACGGGAGCTTACACCTATCAGCTTTATAATTATGTTATAATAGGAGAGCTGGGTATCTCATTTATATTTTTTCTTGTATTTGTTCTTCTGGGAATTCGAAAAAAAATAGATTATATACGAAAACTTAGTGAAGAGATTGAGCTTTTAGAGGGAGGAAGTCTGGAATATAAGATTACGATAAAGGGAAAAGATGAGCTGACCGCATTAGCGGAGGGATTGGACAGTATGAGGATTTCTTTTCGAAATCTTATTCGGCAAGAAGCCGAAATGACACAAGAAAATCAGAGAATCGTAACGGAAATGTCTCATGATTTAAGAACTCCTGTAACATCCATAATGTTGTATACAGAAATTTTAAAACAAGGGAAATACAAAAGTAAAGAGCAGCTTTTTGCATATCTAAATAAGATAGAACAAAAAGCCAAACGAATGAAGCAGTTGACAGATCACCTTTTTGAGTATTCCATAATTGCCGGGGAGAGAGAAATTGAACTGGAGGAGTTGGAGCAGTATGAAGTTTTATTTTATGATCTGTTTTCTGATACTTGTAGTTATTTGGAACAGCAAGGGTTTCGGGTCATATTTCAGGTTAAATGGATAGATGGTCTGCTGCGGATTTCAACAGATTATATTATGCGAATTTTGGATAATGTGACATCGAATATTGAAAAATATGCGGATCGTTCTGAACCAGTGAAAATTTGTTCAGTGGAAGAAGGAAGTATGGCTGGATTTTTCTTTGAAAACAAGATTCGGAATTTGGAAGAAAAACCAGAGAGCACTGGCATTGGAATACAGAATATAAAAAACATGATGCAAAAAATGGGGGGTAAATGTATTGTAGAAGAAAAGGAAGGATACTTTCGATTAATTTTATTGTTCCCTTGTGTAGAAAAGTAAATCGGAATATTTTTTGCTTGACAATTTTTTTCAAAATAATATATGATAGATATTGAAAATAATTTGAATTCTAATAATTTGAATTCAAATTATTTTTTACGTTTTTTAAATAGTAGAAAGGAGAGAATCGTATATGGATTTTTCATTCCATTATCTTGTTATGGCACAACATTCTATGTTCCAAAAAGAACTTTTAATAAAACTAAAAGGATTGGGACTGACCATCGGGCAGCCTAAAATTCTGGACTATCTGCAGACTCATGATGGGGCAGGGCAGAAAGATATTGCATGTGGATGCCATATTGAACCTGGGACACTGACTACTTTGTTAAACCGTATGGAAGAAAATGGTTTGGTGGAACGGCGCATGATGAATGGAAACCGGAGGAGTTATTATGTTTTTATGACTGATAAAGGGAAAAAGCAGGCCCACGCTGTTGCGGAAGCTTTTATGGAACTGGAGGAACAGGCTTTCTGTGGACTTTCAGATGAAGAACGTACAATCCTTATGGAACTTTTCATAAAAATTTATCATAATACAATGGTTGGAAAGGAAGCATAATCATGGAAAAACTCAAGCGTTATACTGTATTTTTGATCGGACTGTTTATTAATTCATTGGGTGTCAGCCTGATTACGAAAGCGAATCTGGGTACATCCCCCATTTCGTCAATCCCATATGTGCTTAGCTTAAATTTCCCGTTTACTTTGGGACAGTTTACAATTGCTTTTAGTTTATTACTGATCTTGCTGCAGTTTTTAATATTGCGCTGCAATTTTAAGGCAGAGCACCTGCTCCAAATTCCGATTTCCATTTTGTTTGGATATTTTATTGACTTGACAATGGTGATGCTCTTCTTTGTGGAACCAAGTAACTATATCTCCTGTATTCTGTATCTTCTTATTGGCTGTCTGATTTTAGGATTTGGTGTATATACAGAAGTGCTGGCTAATGTAGCTATGCTTCCAGGAGAATCCTTTGTTCGGGCTGTCTCTTCCACATGGAAAACAGAATTTGGGACTACGAAAGTTGCATTTGATGTATCCCTTACCGTTATAGCGGCAGGACTTTCTTTTTTATTTGCCCATCGTCTAGACGGAGTCAGAGAAGGTACGATCATAGCTGCTCTTCTTGTAGGTTTTATTGCCCGTTTGTTTGGGAGAAAGTTATCGTTCCTTGAAGAGATGTTATTTGGAAAATCTCAAAAACAAGTCGAAAGTAGTGATGGGGAAAAGGCGATGCAGCAGAGCTTCCGGTTATTGTTATTGGCCGCCAATTTGGAAGTGGGGGACATGATATCGGAAAAGCACTTGCAGAGAAATTGGGATATCACTTTTATGACAATGAAATTATCCAGATGGCAGCCGGTTCTACCGGATATGATCCGGAATTTATTCGGAATAAAGAGGAAAATATGAGCAATAGCTTTTTGTATGATCTGATGAATCAGATGTACATTTATTCGGATACGAAAGAATCCCCGCGAGATGAAATTTTTGAATCTGAGGGAAAGGTAATCCGTGATCTTGCAGCAAAAGGGCGTTGTGTTATTATTGGCCGCTGTGCAGACTATGTACTTCGTAACCGCCCCAATACATTGAAAGTTTTTTTGCATGCCCCTGAAGAAGTGCGTAAAAAGCGCATCATGAAATTAGAGAACCTTACAGAAGAGGAGGCACTTCGAAAGATACATAAAATGGACAGGCGCCGTTCTGATAATTATGCTTATTATACACATCGCATATGGGGGCACGCACAAAATTATGATCTTACCCTGGATTCTTCAATTGGGGAAGCATACGCTATTACAGTTATAACAGAGATGATGAATATAAAGCATATGAATTCGTAAATGTAGAAGGCACATAAAAAAGCTAAAAAATTTTTGGGAAAATGAAAGGATTAGTTTTTTAGGATCGTATTATTAGTGAACGCGTAATTGTATACCGATGCTAGGCGGAGGTTTGTATGAAATCAAAAATTTGGTTGGATGTTTTACAAAGACCAGTTAGGAGAGAAATATGCGGAGCGAACAGGAAGTAAATCAAGCCATTGATCTGTATGCGGATACCGTAAAGAGAATTTGTGTATTGCATTTAAAGAATAGCTCTGATACTGAGGATAATCTTTCAGGAGGTCTTTTTGAAATATGCCCTTAGTTCCATTTTATTTGAAAGTAAGGAACATGAAAAGGCGTGGATGATCCGGGTAACGATAAATCAATGTAAAGATTTTATGAAAAGCATTTTTCGAAGGAAAACGATATCACTTGAAGAAGTTGTTTCACTTTCGGATGAACAGAAAGAGGATTATAGAGAGGTACTGGAAGCAGTTCTGACTTTGCCGCAGAAATATAAAGATGTAGTATATTTGTACTATTACGAAGGGTATTCAGCGGTAGAGATTGGTGAAATGCTTGGGAAGAATGTTAACACCATATATACGTTGCTGGCACGTAGCAGAGAAAAACTGAAAGAAAAGTTGGGAGGCTATGAAATTGGATAACAAAGTTAAAGCGGCGTTTGAACAGATTCATGCCGACGATTCTCTAAAAGAAAATACTAGAACTGCAATTTATCATCATATGGAAAGTTTTGGGAAAACAAGACAAAGAAGTGTGCGCAGGTTTGCTACAGCGGCAGCTTGTATATTAACCTTAGTGTTGGCGGCTGGAGGATATTTTTCTTATACAATACCGGCAGCGGCAATTAGCATTGATGTCAATCCATCTGTTGAACTGCAGGTTAATATATATGGAAAAGTGATTGATGTGAAAGGCTATAATGCTGACGGTGTCGCACTTGCAGATGAATTGTCTGTCAATCATTCGAATTATGCAGATGCAGTGAATAGTATATTGGATAATGAGCAAATAAAATCCTGTATTGCTTCAGATGAACTTCTGGAGATTACAGTGACAAGTGGTTGGGAAAAGAATGCAGAGAAAATGAGAGAATGTATCTCTGATGAAACGGGTATAGATATAGAAAATATTTATTGCATGGTGGATCAAGCAGAGGTTGAAGAGGCACATTTAGCCGGAATTTCTTTTGGAAAATATCGTGCATACCTTGAATTGCATGAAATGAATCCAGAAATTACAGTAGATGATATACGTGATCTTACTATGAGAGAAATCAGAGATATGATTGAGGAGCAGTCTGGCGCGAATTCTAGTTCTGCTGACTATGGAAAAGGGCAAGGAAATGGGAAAGGAAGCGGACGAGAAAACGGGCAAGGAAACGGACAGAAAAATGGACAGGGAAACGCCAATGAGAATGGAACCGCTAAAGGGCAGAAGAATAGGAAGCAGTAGTTGCAGGGCAGGTATTTGAGGTACCTGCCTTTTTATGTGAAGATTTTTATAAGCAATGATAGATAAAAACAAGAGGGATTCTTTATGGTTCCAGGACAATTCAGCAGCAGTAAATATGATAGTGTCAATAGTTTTTCGCAAAATCAAAACCTAGCCGTTTAGCAGCCGGTAGTCAGCCGGCTATGATATCAGACAGCAGATTCTCTTCTGGTTTGAAAAGATGATCCATATTCATATAGCGTCTAGCTCCCCAGCTGGTTGCTGCTACATGACGCAGTCTGGCACATACGAGCATCAAGGCACTCTGTCCATCGGGAAAAGCACCGATGGCTTTTGTACGGCGTTTAATTTCACGATTGAGACGCTCAATCGTGTTATTGGTCCGAATCCGGCTCCAATGCTGTGTGGGAAAATCCATATAGGTCAAGGTTTCCTCGATTCCATCCTCCACCTTTTTGGCGGCTTTGGCAAGCTTCATAGACTGGAGTTTTTCCGATATCTGGAGCGCTTTTTCACGAGCAGCTTCTTTACTCTCCTGTGCATGGATTGCCTTGAGCATAAGAGCTACCGCTTTCATCTTGTTACGAGGTGTGACAGAAAATATATTTCTGTAAAAATGAACCGTACAACGTTGATATCTGGCATCTGGAAAGACTTCCGGAATGGTTTCAAGCATGCCAAGATTTTTATCGCCAATGATCAAACGTACACCAGTAAGCCCGCGTTCTTTCAGCCACACGAAGAAAGAACGCCAGCTTTCACGATCCTCTTTCATACCTTCCGCAGCGCCAAGGATTTCACGGCAGCCATCCTGACTGACTCCAATAGCAACGAGGATGGAAACATTCTGGATTTCACCGCCCCAGCTGCGTTTCAAGTAGACACCATCTACGTAAACATAGGGGTAGTCCCCGGAAAGCGGACGGGTACGCCAGGTTTCGATATGCTCATAAGCCTTTTTATTCAGGTTACTGATGGTGCCAGGAGAGATTTTCGTTCCCCATAAGGCTTCGGTGATATCCTCCACACGGCGGACGGAAACACCTGCCAGATACATTTCGATCAGAGCTTCTTCCACGGAGGATTCTCTGCGGCGATATCTTTCAATGATTGCAGTTTCAAAAGGAATGCCTTTGAGTTTTGGAACTTTCAGCTCCACTTCCCCAGCGGTAGTATGGAGATTCCGCTTATAATGACCGGAACGATATCCCTGACGATTAGAGGAACGCTCATACTTTTAGCGTTGACTAATTCGTCAGCTTCCTTATCGAGCAGGGCGTTTAAAGTTTCTTCGACACTGTTACGGACAAGATCCTTTAAATCGTGCTTTATTAAGTCCTCATTTAGTTGTATAATCTTATCAGACATGGTTCGATAGCCTCCTTTGATAGATTTGGTTGTGGTGACTTAATTTTACCAAACGGCTATAGACCATGTCTATTTTTATGAAATTGATTTTGCGAAATTAATTATACGTTATCAAGGCTGTTCCATTCAATTATGGTAAATATATATCAAATTATAAAGGAAATGATTTTGATGAAAAATTAGAGAAAATGATTGTAGATATTATTAAGGTTGTTGCGGATTCATATCAGATGGCATATAAGAATAAACTGACTACAAGTGTAAGTAATTATTTAAAGACAGACACAAAATACTATGATGAAATAGTACCTAAATTTGTTGATGCATTATCAATGCTTATAGGGCAAGATTTGAAATACACAATGGATATTTTTAAGTGGTAATAGAAATGTGTAAATGAGTAAAAAACAAATAGTGAGAATCGCATCTTTGGGCTGCATGTATTTTGAGTATAATCTTTCGGGTAATCCAAGCTGCTTAACGAAATGGTAACCTGGATTACCTAAGAAAAGGTATAATGCTATAGCATCATTTCCAATGTGCTAACTGTGAAAGAAAAGAATCAAATTGGCTCCGTCTGGTTTCGCTATCCAAATGATCAGGATTTGGCATATGGCTGACTAAATAATCCAGTAAAGATTCTTTTGATTCATATGCAAATTTGCCGTCTGCATAACACCATTTGCAATAATCTTCATTATAGCTTCCATCAGATTCACGGCTGATCAAATCATCTTCATTTAACGGCATTCCGCAGCATTGACAGATAAGCTGTCTTGGCGAGCCAAGAAGCGTATTGATTGAGACATTAAACTCTCGTGATAACAATTTTAAGGTTTCTGTATTCGGCAGTGTATCGCCTGTTTCCCAACGACTGACAGCTTGTCTGGTGACATGTATGCGTGTTGCCATTTCTTCTTGTGTAAGATGATTTTTCTCGCGCAGATTTTTAAGAATATCCTGTGTTTCCATGTAACTTCCTCCTGAAATTGTACTGTTTACAGTATAGACTTATGTTGTAGTTCCTGCAAGCAACTCGCAGTTGCTGCAAAATGGCAAAGAAATCCATTGCATATGTACAGGTATCTATCAACCAAAACATGAGCAACCGTTAATTTTTTTGAATATTACTTAACAGAGGTTCAGTTGTGGACGTTACCCATGTTTGATATGATGGAATCAGCAAAGGCCGATGCAAATCAAAACAAGGGAGATGTTCATATGTCATTAGGAAAAGTGATCAGGAAATACAGAAAGATCAGAAATCTGACACAGGAAGAAATGGCAGGGCGGTTGGGAGTGACAGCACCGGCAGTCAATAAGTGGGAGAATGAAAATTCTTATCCGGATATTACCCTCCTGGCGCCCATCGCCAGACTGCTGGGAATCTCGCTGGATACATTGCTGTCCTTCCGTGAAGAATTGACCGCAGAGGAGATAACAGGAATGATTCGTGAAGCAGATCAAAAATTAAAAAATGAACCATATGAGGAAGTACTTCAGTGGGCAAAGAAAAAACTGGAAGAATATCCAAATTGTGAGGAGTTAATTCTGAATTTTGCAGTGATCTTTGATGCACAGCGCCTTGTACGGGAAATTCCGAAAGAAGCGGAATATGATGACTATTTCTGCTCTTTGTATACTCGTGTGTTAAACAGCGCTGATGAAACAATCCGGATCAGGGCGGCGGATGCGCTGGTAGGATTTTACATGCGGAAAAAGCAGTATGATATGGCGGAAAAATATCTGGAGTATTTTTCGATTCAAAATCCGGAACGGAAAAGGAAACAGGCACAGATTTATGCTGAAACGGATCGGATAGAAGAAGCTTATAAAGCATATGAGGAACTTTTATTTTCAGATTTTCAAAGAGCCAGTATGGAGCTGCATGGAATGTATATGCTTGCAATACAGGACGATGACAAAAAAAGAGCGCATATGCTGGTAGAGAAGCAAAGGGAATTGGCAAAATGTTTTGAAATGGGGAAATATTATGAGGTTTCAAGCGGCCTTGATCTTGCGGTATTGGAAAAAGATGCAGACACGGTGATAGATATAATGGAACAAATCCTTTCCTGTGTGGAACAAATAGGAAGTTTCAGAAAAGCCCCTCTTTATGAGCATATGAAATTTAAGGAAGTAGAAGAAGATTTTATTGTAGAAATGAAGAAAAATCTATTGAAATCTTTCCGGGATGAGGAAAGTTATGGATTTTTAAAAGATGATGAAAGATGGCAGAGACTGGTAAAACAGTAACCGGATATTTACAGTATTTTGTACAGAGAGGATAATGTAAAAACAGACCTTAAAAGATTCGTCCTTTGAGGTCTGTTTTTTATCCAATAGGAAAATCTACAAAGCCAGTCCGCATTCAAAAGCCAGGACCATGTATTTTTCCGCATTGGTAAGGCCATACAGATTAAGATCCCGGATTTCCCATTTATCAGAACTAAGATTGTCCGCTCCATATAAAAACTGGATAAATGGGATCTGCCGGTATTTTGAGACTGCCAGCATGGAAGCGCATTCCATTTCCGCTGCAAGACAGCCTTCCCTACGGCGCTCCTGAATGGTGGGAATCGTTTCTCTGTAAATGGCATCTGAAGTCCATGTTTTGCCTTTTACATAGGGGTAACCGCAGTTTTTCAGGACGTTTTCTAATATCTGAATGGAATGGGAATCAGCTTCAATTTCCGGAGAAGGAGCCACATAGTGATAGCTTGTTCCTTCATCACGAACGGCGGAAACGGGAACGATGATCCGATCCTTCACTTTGTCGTCATCCAATACGCCGCAGGAGCCAAACAGAACAAATTTTTTTGCGCCCATGGCAACAACTTCTTCAAAACCAACGACGCATGCAGGCGCGCCGACTCTGGACAGATAAAAAGCAATCTCTGTATCCTTATAGCGGATTTTGTAGACCGGGATCATGCCGTTTGCGGTATAAAGTTCAGCTATTTTTACAGCAGTATTTAAGGAAGAAAATTTTTGAATGATTGCTTCAGAAAATGTGGAGACACATATTTCGGGAAAATTTTCTATCCTTTTTGTGGTATCGGACGGGCTGAATAAAGCTGGTTCAGAAATTTCGGTTTTTTCAAATACAGTGACAGTTTTTTTCGTGTGTTCCATTTCTTATTCCCCCTTAGATAGTATAAAATCAGATAGATACAGTTACCTTTTCTTGCGAAGCTTTAAGGATATATCTTCCCGTGCTGCAGACTGCATTTTGCTATGGCACAGGTCTGGTTACCATCTTCGCAGCCACAGCCGGAACAATAATGGTTCAGATTCATAGGGCATAAGCCGCAGTTTAGTCCACAGAGGGAAAATAATAAATTTTTCCGGTGAAAATTTTTCATGGACAGACCTCCCATATATTCTTCCTCCAATCGGACAGACCGGTAAATCATAGCTATGTCTGTATTCTACCACATTTATGACAGTGCACAAGCAAAACCGTAAACACGGATCAAAGATGTTATAAGCTGGAAATCGTTATAGATTGACGACCAATATTATGGTAAACTCAGGATACAAAGATAAAAACGCAACGCAGGAGAATTTCTCCTGCAGAGCCGGTAGGTAGCCCGGCCGCATCGTAAGGTGTAAGTAACCCTCCCTCCTTAGGGTCGTCCGTTCTTTGTGTATCACAATTATTTAAGGAGGATTTGTCATGGACAAAGTATCAGACAGGCTGACCGTATTTTTTGAGGAACCATTTTGGGTAGGTGTTTTGAGCGAAGCTCAGAGGGAAAACTATCGGCGTGTAAGGTTACGTTTGGAGCGGAGCCGAGAGATTATGAGATCTACGAGTTTGTTCTGAAAAATTATGTTCATCTGCGATTTAGTCCGGCTGTGGCAACTGATGTAAGAAAAGCCGGCCGTAATCCGAAACGGTTGCAGCGAGAGGTGCGAAAAGAGATGCAGAATGAAGGAATAGGCACAAAATCGCAGCAGGCTTTGAAATTACAGCAGGAGCAGTTGAAAACGGAACGTAAGACTGTGAGCAGGGAAAGGCGGGAAGCAGAGAAAGTACGTAAGTTTGAACTGAAACAGCAGAAAAAGAAAGAAAAGCACAGGGGCAGATGATGTCTGTCCCTGTGCTTCTTTTGGTATCTATGCCGAATAAATACCTTCTACTGTAATCTGTTTGAAAAATCTGGAGAGCCCTAATCTGACGGTTTCGTCTGCCTGCATCGGGGTTCGGCGGATCAGGACTTCTCCAAATTCGTGAGGGAAGCTGAGGAAGTTTTGCTCTTTCAGAGCATCTGTCTGTTTTGAATCGACAAACCTTGCCGATATGCTTAAGCGGGGGCCGCCTCATGTGCGGCACATGGACGGGGTGATCAGGATGTTCTGGCGGTCGTTTTGTTTCATATGTTCAACTAATCGTTCGTTAAGATGAAATTTCATAGTGGATTCCTCCTTTTCTTTTGGTATCTACATTATTGCAGATTGATGCGTAAAGTTCTGTGACGAAGTTACGAAGACAAACGAAACCTAATTATTCTTTGGACGAATTATGAAAGAGCACACTTTGTTCCTTCAGGCGGCTTTTCCGGCAGGGGAGCGGGAGTGCAGAAACAAGGCCAGTTGGTACCGGGAAGAATTTGAAAAAATACTGTGGCAGACAGTGCGGCTTTCAGACGGAATGGCAGGAAAAGATGTGCTGTGTTCCGGAGAAGTTTTCACAGAATTTACAATGAGAGCGGAACAGCAGACAGAGCGGCTCACGCAGATTCCTATTGATTCACGGATCACACAGGCAGAGGAGAAACTGCGCCCTGGCTGTCCCGGCGACATAGATGAAAGAATGATATGGCAGATATGCCAGCTGAATCAGCGTGTTCTGCAGCTGTTGAGCGGCCTCATTATGTTTAAAAAGCAGATACTGAGGGAGGTGACTTCCTGCAGGATGTATGCCGCTGGATAATATCCGGGAGACGGAACTGTTCTGGAATCAGATCATGATGGAGCATGCCCTGTTTATACGCGTCCTTCTTGACCCTACAGAGTGCGAACTTTTGGAAATGGCAGATACGTTTGCGGGGGATTACTGCCGGCTTCTGGGGAAGCTTTCGTGTGCTGAAGCAGTCTATTAGGTGCAGATGCAGGGAAATGTGCGGAAGGATCTTTAAAGGCAGAAGGTAGTTATCGTTTTATTATTTTTTCTTTCTTCCATTATCACATATAGATAAAACATATAAGAGTATAAAAAATATCAATTTGATTTTTTTTGCTCTGTCAGATAACATAAATGACACATGATAAAAATGTATGTTAAAGGAGGAAACACATGAAAAAGCAAAGAAAAATGTGGTCAAGAGCTGCAGCGTTGACTATGAGCATGGCTCTTCTCTTGTCCGGATGCGGCGGATCAGGCTCTGATGGGGAAGATGCAGGGGAAAGCGCATCTGGAGCAAAGAAGGAGGAGCTGCATATAGCGATTTCTGCCAATCCGCCTTCTCTGGATCCACAGTCTATTAACTCTAACATTGTAGGAGGCATTGGAGCCCATGTATATGAGCCATTATTTGCAATGAATGCAGATTTTGAACCTACACCGGTGCTGGCAGAATCCTATGAGATGAGTGAGGATGGTATGGTCTACACCATTAAGCTCCGTGAAGGAGTAAAATTCCATAATGGGGAAGAGATGACCGCGGATGATGTTGTGGCTTCTATGAACCGTTGGCTGGAGGTATCTGCCAAAGCAAATACATTAATTGGAGGATCCAGCTTTGAGAAAGTAGACGATTACACGGTTGACTTGAATGTAAATCAGGCTTCATCAGACATTATTATGATTCTGGCAAGTCCGATTCAGGCAGCGGCAATTTATCCGGCTGAAGTTGTGGAGACTGCAACAGCAGAGGGCATTGATGAGTATATCGGTACAGGTCCCTATAAGGTTTCCGAGTGGAAACAAGATCAATATGTAAAGCTGGAGGCTTATGAGGATTATCAGCCGTCAGAGGGTGAGGGAAGCGGACTTGCAGGAGAAAAGCAGGCGGCTACAGGCACACTTTATTTTGACGTGGTGACAGACGCTTCCACTCGTATTGCAGGTGTGCAGAGCGGTGAATATGATATTGCAGAGGAAATCCCTGTTGACAATTATGAAGAACTGTCTGCTGACAGCAATCTGACCCTGAATGTAGATAAGGGAGGTACCTTGAATCTTTTCCTTGATACGACAGAGGGGGTAATGGCAAATCAGACGTTGCGGCAGGCAATCCTGGCAGCGCTGAACTGTGATGATATTATGATGGCAGCTTACGGTAATGCTGATCTCTATGAGATTAATGCAGGATGGTCCGATCCGGCAGATACACAGTGGGGAACAGATGCAGGCAGTGAATATTACAATCAGAATAATATAGAAAAGGCGAAAGAACTTCTTGAGGAAGCCGGATATAATAACGAAAAACTTGTTCTTGTGACAACACAGGATTATCCGGAGATGTACAACGCTACACTTGTCGTACAGGAAAATCTGAAGCAGGCAGGTATTAATGCGGAAGTGGAGACATATGATTTCAGCACTTTTATGGAGCACCGTGCAGACCCGAATCAGTTTGATATGTTTATTACAAGCAACTCCTACAATATGCTTCCGATCCAGCTCTCTGTTCTTGACAGCGGATGGGCAGGTTTGAATGCTCCGGAAGTAGCAGAAGGGATTCAGAAAATTCGCTCTGCAGCGTCAGATGAAGAGGCGGCATCAGCATGGGCAGATCTGCAGACATTCCTCTATGAGTATGGGGCTGCTACAGTACTTGGACATTACACAGGTGTAATTGCGATGAACAAAGATGTGACAGGATATAATTATCTTCGTTTCCCAATTTACTGGGGAGTAACAGCTACAGAATAGCAAATATAAAAATAGCAGGCAGCGGGGTGCGTTTACGCAGTCCGCTGCTGTTGGTGTATTCAGGAGGATACACACTCTGAAAAAAGCTGCGGCAGATAGGTGAAAGAAGCCGGCGGCGGAAAGGAGCAGCGGATATGCTGTCTTATATTTTGAAAAGAATTTTATCACTGATCCCGGTATTGTTTGTCGTTTCCTGTGTGATTTTTCTTGTAGTATATATGATACCGGGAGGTCCGGCAACGGCTCTTCTTGGGATGGAGGCAACGCCGGATCAGATTAATGAATTGAATGCAGAGCTGGGGTTTGACAGGCCCTTTCTTGTGCAGTATATCGATTGGTTTACAAATGTTTTAAGAGGAGACTGGGGGACATCTTATTTTCTCCACCAGTCAGTGACGGAGGCAATCGGCGAATATTTTCTGCCGACCCTTAGCCTGGCTGTACTGGCGCAGATCATTGCCCTGATTTTATCTGTTCCTCTTGGTATCTTGGCGGCATACAAAAGAGGAACGGCCCTTGATGTGACCTGCGTATCGGCATCCCTTCTTGGGGCGGCCCTTCCGGGGTTCCTGCTTAGTATGTTTCTAATGCTGTTTTTCGGTGTTTATCTGCAATGGTTTCCGGTCGCCGGGTATGCGGCGCTTTCTGAAGGGCTTGGAGAACATTTAAGGTATATTTTTCTTCCGGCTCTTTCGCTTGGAATCGTTCAGGCGGCATATCTGACAAGAATGACCCGCTCTTCGATTTTGGAAGTGCTGTATAGAAATTATATTCAGACTGCAAGAGCAAAGGGACTAAAAGAGAGCCGTGTGGTTTTGCGCTATGCACTGAAGAACGGGGCTCCGGTGATCCTTACAGCGGTAGGGCAGTCCTTTGGCAGTCTGATTACAGGGACCATAGTAACGGAGACTCTTTTTAACATTCCCGGCCTTGGAATGCTGACGCTGACCTCTATTAACAGAAGGGATGTTTTTGTTATCCAGGGGGTTGTTCTTTTTGTAACTTTGCTGTATGTGCTGGTGAATCTGATTGTGGATATTCTTTACGGTTTTGTGGATCCGCGGCTCCAGCCCGGCCGGAAGTAGGAGGGGAAAGAATGATATTGACAAGAAAAAGTATATCCAAAGCCAGTGAGGCTATTTTGAGAGAACAGCGCCAGCTTAGGAAGGAGAGACTTTTGGCCAGTCCGGCTCTCATTATCGGAGCCTGCGGCTTTGTCATAATTCTTCTTCTGGCAATTTTGGTTCCCTTTTTTCATCCGGTAGATCCGGACGCTATGGATGTGGTTAATAGGCTGAAGCCTCCAGGGGGAGAGTATCTGCTTGGGACAGATGAATTTGGAAGGGATCTTTTTATACGAGTGATGTATGGTGCCAGAGTGTCGTTGTGGGTAGGGGGCTGTGTGGCAGTTTTTTCCTGTGTGCTGGGCATTATTATTGGAATTTATGCCAGCTATTTTAAAGTGCTGGATCAGATACTCATGAGGATCTGTGATGGGCTGATAGCGATCCCGGGCATTCTTTTGGCAATTGCTCTGATCGCGGCATTGGGTACCTCAAGCTGGAATGTCATTGTAGCGCTCACGGTTGTTTACAGTCCCAGTGTGGCGAGAACTGTGAGGGCAAGCGCTCTTGTCATAAAAGAGCAGACCTATGTGGAAGCAGCAAAAGTGCAGGGCTATTCCAGTTTCCGCATTTTGTGGAAGATGATTTTACCGGGAGTGATTTCACCTCTTACTGTGCAGGCGTCATTCATTTTTGCACAGGCAATTATTTCAGAAGCTTCTTTGAGTTTCCTTGGGGCAGGAATCCCCGCCCCGGCAGCCAGTTGGGGAAATATGCTGGAGGCAAGTAAAATGGTATTTTCCAGAGCGCCCTGGACGATGATCTGCCCGGGAGCGGCAGTCATACTATGTGTGCTTAGTCTCAATCTTCTCGGAGACGGCCTGCGAGATTTCCTCGATCCGAGAGTGAAAGGAGGAAAGAAGAAGTGATGGAACAAAAGAAAACAGACAAGAAAAAAAGAATACTTGAAATACGTAATCTGCGCGTTCTGTTTCCGGTACACAAAAGATGGCTTCCGGCTGTAGATGGAGTATCCCTTTGTATCAATCCCGGCGAGATTACCGGAGTGGTTGGAGAGTCAGGGTCTGGAAAGAGTGTTATGTCGCAGTCAGTTCTTCGTCTGCGGGATCACGACACAGCAGTGCGCTATGAAGGAGAAATCCTTTTCCATGAGGAAGATCTGTTAAAAAAGCCTCTAAGAGAAATGCAGGATATCAGAGGAAACAGTATTTCTGTTATTTTCCAGGATCCGCTTAATTCCTTAAGTCCTGTGCACACAGTAGGAAGTCAGCTTGAGGAAGTGCTTCTTCTTCATAAAAAGATAAGCAGGGAGGAAGCCAGGAAGAAAGCCGTTCAGATGCTGGGGCTGACAGGGATACCTGATCCTGCGACCAATATGAAAAAGTATCCGTTTGAGCTATCCGGAGGAATGCAGCAGCGTGTTATGATTGCTATGGCGCTGGCCTGTGAGCCGGAACTTCTGATTGCAGATGAACCGACGACAGCGCTGGATGTGACAATTCAGGAACAAATTCTTCATCTGATCAAAGAACTGAATGACAGGCTGGGAATGTCTGTCCTGTTTATTACTCATGATATGGGAGCAGTATCCAGGCTCTGTCATAGTGTGAAAGTGATGTATTTGGGACAGGTTGTGGAAGACATAAGGACAGAAGAGTTGTTTCGGAATCCTCTTCATCCTTATACACAGGGGTTGCTTGCCTGTATCCCTCATCTTCATGTGAAGCGGGGGATAAAGCTGCCAACTATACAGGGGACGGTTCCATCTCTTTCCAACATTCCGGAGGGATGTCATTTCTGCACCAGATGTGCATATGCGGATGAAAAGTGCCGAAAATTAGCGCCTCCGCCTGTAGAAGCAGCACCCGGACATATAGTCCGATGCTGGAAATATACCGAAAAAGAGAGGAGGGCATGAAAATGAATCCACATTTTCTGGAAATAAAAGATTTGAAAAAGACCTATCCTCTGCGGGGAAAAAAGACAAAGCTGTTTGCAGCAAAAGAACGCATGTGTGCGGTAGATCATTTGTCTTTGTACATGGAAGAAGGGGAGACCTATGGACTGGTAGGTGAGTCTGGATGCGGAAAATCTACGATTGGTCGTACGATCGTGGGACTTGAAAAAGCAGACAGTGGATCCATCCTGTGTGAAGGGAAGGAATTATGTGGTCTAAGTGAGCGGGAGTTCCGCCCTTACAGAAAAGACCTTCAGATGGTATTTCAAAATTCTCTTTCAGCTATGAATCCCAGGAGCCGCGTAGGAGATATATTAGATGAGATTCTTGCAGTTCATGGAGAAAAAGACAATGGGAAAAGGCGGGAGAAGGTGCTGTCGATCCTGCAAAAAGTAGGACTTTCGGAGGAACATTACTTTCGGTTTCCCCATGAATTATCCGGAGGCCAGGTCCAGCGGCTTGGAATAGCCGGAGCTCTTATAACACAGCCCAGGTTGATTGTTTGTGATGAACCGGTTTCGGCTTTGGATGTATCTATCCAGGCCCAGATTTTAAACATGCTCGTGGAACTGAAAAAAGAGCTTCATTTGAGTCTGCTGTTCATTTCGCATGATATTGGTGTCATTCGGTTTATTTCAGACCGGATCGGAGTTATGTATTTGGGGAGACTGGTGGAGGAAACAACAGCAGAACGGCTGTTTGAACATCCGCTTCATCCCTATACAAAGACACTTCTTGCGGCGGTGCCGGACCCCTATATTACAGGGAGAAAGTTTCAGGCTCTTGATGGGGAACAGCCGGTGCGGACCGAAGGGTTTCAGGGATGTGCATTCCGTAGCAGATGTCCCTATGCCACAAAGAAGTGTGCAGAAGAGGCACCGCAGTTTTGTGAAGTGGAGTCAGGGCATAAGGCAGCCTGCCACTATATAAAAGAATAAATGACAGCGCCGGCTTACAGAGAAGCGCTTTTTGCGCCCTCTGCAGACCGGTGCATTTTTATGCCAGCAGTTCTCCCAGCATCTTTTCGTCAAAGACGACTTCAGATACATGATCCACTTCGATCTGATATAATGCATTTGCAGCCAGATGTTCTGCGGTCTGTTCCAGATCACGGATGCCGGAGGTCGTTACATATTTATTGACAAGGGCGTCAAGAGCCTCTTCAGTTATGGTGCACTCGTGTTCCGCTAGGCCCATACGTTTCAGAACCTTTGGAAGGGCGTACCTGGAGAAGATGATCTTCTTTTCCTCCGGAGTATAGTCCGGTATGTCAATGACAGCGAAACGGGACATGAGAGGCGCGCTGATCTGACTTTTATCATTTGCAGTAGCGATGGGATACACTCCTACTGTCGGGATCATACATTCAATGTAGTTGTCGGTAAATCCAAGGTTATCAAGAAGGGTAAGGAGCACATCGGCAGGATTTCCGTTCCCTTTCCCGGACGCCGCCTTATCCAGCTCATTGATAATAAAAACAAGATTGGACTCCCTCGCAGCAGAGAAAGCCTCCATGATGATTCCCGGTTTTGCGTTGGCGTAGATACGGGAACTTCCGGTCAGCTGTTCCGGGTCATTGATGGAACTCATGTCCAGTGTTGTCCACGGTAATTTTAAAATACGTGCAACTGCGTAGGCGATCTGGGATTTCCCTGTACCTGCCGGTCCTACCAGCAAAAGGCCGTAGGCCGGAAGCGTATGAGTGCGGTTGATCTGTATGATCGTTTCAATAATTCTTTGTTTTACGCGCTCCATTCCGTAGAGTTCTTCATCCAGGATCCGGCGGGCCTCCACCGGGTCAATGGACTCAAAATAATTGGTTTTCCATTTGATATTTAAAACAATAGAAAGGGCTCTTTGAGCATGGCGGCGTTCCTCCAGAGTAACCTCATGGGAACGGGCGACGGCAAGATTTCTTCTGGCCCACAAAAGGATAGTGTCCGGCAGCGTTTTGCCGGCACAGGTCATAAAATCCGTAATGCTCTGCAGGCTTGTCAGTTTCATGTCATCGCCGGTTTCATCCGGCTCTTCCTCTGCACCGTCTTCTTCGGGTTCCGGTGCGTCGCTGGAGAGCAGTCTTTCAATAATAAACTGAAGAAATCCATCCTCAGCGGAAAGTTTGGTTCCTTTTCCGAAAGCGATCTCGCGGATCTTATAGACAGCATATCCGTCTGCCAGATTTTTCCCGGAGAGCCTTACGTGGATGCGGTTTTCTCCCAGCCAACGGAGGAGGGGGACAAAACGGGCGTCTATTTTTAAAATGTTGGCGCTGGCGGTTCCGTCCTCTTCGTCAAATTCAAATGCGGTGCGCTTGTCCGGATTAGTGAAAACGCCGCAGGAGTGATGTTTCCAGTCCTTCTGCCGGTTGTCCAGTATAAGAATAGGAGCTTCAGGCGTAGGCAGCGATTCGCTGGAATAAAATATGGAGTAGGTACATTCGGAAATGTCTGCACCCTGGGGTTCGTTGCGAAAATCAAATACAGGCATACTTGTATCTCCTTTAGATGATAGTTTTTCTGACTGCTATCTTAACACATTTCCGCCTGTTCGTAAATTGACAGTGTTATAAAACAAAGGTGAGATAACAAACAAAAAGGCAAATAAAAAAATAAATCGAAAAAGACAGAAAAATGTGATAAACTTTAAATAGATTCGCAATTTGGCAAACAGCAATTCAATAAAAAGTAGAAAGGAAGAGAAAAATGGAAAAGAACGTATTAGATTATGTAGTAGAGAAAACAAAGGAACTGATCGCAGCTCCATCCTGCAGCCAAGAGGCAAAGGAAGCAGCCCAGGCGTGGCTGGATGCGGTAGGGACAGAAAAAGAGGCGGAAGAAACAAAAAAATATATCGCAGAATTAGAAGAAGATATTGTGACAGTAGATGGTCTGATCGCTTTTGCACAGTCAGAGGCCGGAGCTAAAGTATTCGGCGGAGAGGAAGCGGCAAAAGGGGTGGCTGCTCATGGACAGGATCTGAAAAAAGCAGGGGCAAAATACTGCGACTGTCCGGCATGTGCGGCGGTGGAAGCAATTCTGGCGAAGAAAGACAGGATTCTTTTATAGAAAACACGAATGATCTGAAAAGGGGGGGAAAGGAGTGAAGAAAAAGGCGACGGCATCAGTTTTAGCAGCGGTACTGGCAATTTCTGTGATTCCGGTGACAGCCCCGGCAAAGGAAGTATCGGCTGAGAATACGGAACAGAGGGAATACGGAGTGCCGGGAGAAGACTATGTGGATGGGCAGGTAATCGTACGCCTGCGGGAAGAGCCGGAGGCAATGAAGAGGGAAAAGAGAAGTGGAAGTGTTCTGGAACAGTATGAGACAGAATCCCTCATTGACCTGGAAAACATCACAGCTTCTCGTCAGACATCAGCGTCAGCTTCGGCAAGGAGCCGGACTGGCATATCAGCAGATGAGATCGTGCTGGTAACAGGCGACAATACAGAAGAAATGATCCGGGAGCTGGAAGAGGATCCCAGGGTAGTATATGCAGAGCCTAATTACATTATGGAGCCTTATGATGTTCCGTCAGACCCGGGCTATGAATATCAGTGGGGACTTAAAAATACATTGAATGATGCGTCCCATGCAACAGACATTCCGGCGGTGGATATGAATGTCGAAGAGGCATGGTCAAATGCCGGAAGCAGTTCTGATACGCCTGTTGTTGCTGTGATAGACAGCGGTGTAGACTACAATCATCCTGATCTGAAGGACGTAATGTGGAAGGACGGATTGAACTATCCGGAGCTGACAGCTCTTGGAGGAGGGGCGTATGGTGTAAATTATTCAGGTGCAGGACCGACGGATGATCCAATGGATTTTCTGATGGGGCATGGAACACACTGTGCTTCAATAATCGCTGCCCAATGGAATAACGGCCAGGGAACGGCGGGAGTAAGCTCTTCAGCCCGGATCATGGCGCTCGATTTCCTTACAGGAAACTCTGCTACCAGCAATGCGATTCTGTGTTACCGCTATCTGATCACAGCAAAGAAAGCCGGGGTTAATGTAGCGGTTGTAAATAATTCCTGGGGGCCCGGCACTTATGACGGATATATGCTCCAGAGTGTTTCTGATGTGGTGACGGAAGCAGGAATGGAAGGGATTTTATCCTGTTTTGCAGCCGGAAATAACTATGCAGATAATGACAGAAATACAGGGAGCATAATAAACAGTCCCTATGTTGTAACGGTAGGAGCGATGGACAGTGAGGGATACCGGGCCGGTTTTTCTAATTACGGAAGGCAGACCGTAGATGTGTTTGCGCCAGGTACACAGATTTTAGCTTCTACAACTACAGATACCTCCATGTATTCAATGGAAAACCATGAAATGCCTGTACAATATCTGCCATGGATACAGGACAGGGAAGACAGCTATTTTTATGAAGATTTTGAGGATGCGGATGACAGAGTAGAATTAAGACTTTTGGATGAAGGAGAGAAAGAAGCCGAAAGAGCAGTTCCGTCCCGGGGATATTCCAGCAGCAGAGGGCTGGAAGTTTCTTTGGACAGCATTGAAGAAGGGGAGGAGTTTACGCTGGAAATTGAATTTTCAGCAGAAGACCTTGCGGCTGTTGATCCATTAAAGGAATTGCATCTGGCGTTTGCAGGATCTTTTGACGGAGCAATGAAAGAAGAGGTTGTACGGTTTGCGCAAAATACCGGGGAAAAATGGGATCTCCTGTACTCGACTCAAACAGTAAACGGGGGATTCTATCCGGCTTACTTGGCGGTGAGGGACAGTAACTGGAATATTTCCAGTACCTGCCTTTCCAGCAGAGAGTTTTTGACAGATGCGGATGGAGATGGGAGCATTGCGATCAGAATGAGGGGGACCATGACCGGAAAAACAGAGGGGGCGGCGTTTCACCTTGATAATGTGGGATTTGGAAAAAAGGCCAGCGACTATTATTATTCGGACGGGACTTCCATGGCAGCGCCGGCAGTATCGGGAGTAGCGGCTTTGGCAGCGATGGTATATGGTGCAGATAACGGTGACGATGCAGGAGAGATTCGAGCGCGCATAATCGGTGCAGTGAACCGGGAGGATGGAATAGATTTAGAGGACAAGTCAGTGTCCGGAGGTTTTCTGGATGCAGGGGCCGTTTTCGATGATTCCAGACTTGTTCCGGTAGTGAATGAGCTGAAGCAGCAGGATAAGACAGCGGAACTTTGCGGCTATTTCTTTGGAGAGGAGCCGGGGACAGTGACGGTAGGAGGCGTGCAGGCTGAGGTGACGTCATGGTCACCGGAGAGTATTACAATTGTCTTACCGGATGGATCAGCAGGAAATCAGCAGATTGTTGTTTATACGGCAGGTGGAAAATACGGACAGAATTTTTTGGATATTGGAGCGACATCTGTAGGATTTCAGGAGCTTGCAGCTCCGGATTTGGATTACGGAGAACTAAGTGGCGTTGATCTTACAAGTCGCAATGGGCTATGGCTGCATATGGCAGGGGCAGGCGGCAAGATCCTCTGCCTTGCAGCAATGGAGGAAACGGGCAGCATTTATATGGAACAATATAGTATTCAAGATAATACATGGAAAAAAGTCAGTCTTCCGAAAGATGATATCATAGTGTCCCCCTATAAGGAATATTATTCCATGGCTGCAGGAAAAGATAAAATTTATATGATATATTTCAATGCTCAGGGTCAGATGGAACTTGGGACTTATGACACAAAGACAGAAACATGGGATGTTGCAGCGGTAGATATGAGTACTGGTTTTGGGCAGCTGGCAGTCTATCAGGATCAGCTTCTTGTCATAGGAGGTGAAGGAGAGAATTGTGAAAATACTGCAGTAATTTATGCTCTTGATCCGGTGACAGGAAAAGTATCGGATTCTGAAATTCCAGATCTTCCGGAAGGGAGAAGTGGAGCTATGGTTTCCGTATCCGGTAATAATCTGATCGTATGTGGAGGATATGATTCTTTTGTAGAATATATACAGGGTCAAAATGAGACTGTATATGGGAATATAATGATTTATGACGGAAAGAGATGGAAGGTAAGCGGGGCGGATTTTTTCCGCGATGCAAACGGGCAGTTTGATTCTCTTCAAACACTGGATTTTGCTTTGTCAGCTACTGATGACGGTATGATCGTGACAGGGCCGGTATCTGGTCTTGGGACAGAGCAGATGAGGGATACATGGAAATATGATCCTGATGCAGATGTTTGGAGCAGTGACGGTAATCTTCGTTTTCATGGGACGAAGACAACGGAAAACGTCGGCACAGCGGTAGACGGTCTGTTTTATGTACTGGCAAGAACGGATTCAGGGGCTCTGGTGTTCCGGTCAACTCCGGTGAACTATACAGGAGCAGCAGCAAATCCGGGAGAAAAGCCCCAGGAAGAACCCGGAGGGAACCCGGGAGACAAGCCGGGTGAGAATCCGGAAGATCCGTCTGGAACCGGAGAACAGGATCAGACAGATCCCGATAAAAATGCAGAAGAGAAAATAGAAAAGACAAAGGCTGAAAAAGCAGTAAAAACAGGAGATGAAACACAGGCAGCCATTTGGCTGTTATGTGTTCTGGCTTCCGGTACTGTGATCATCCTGCAAAGAAGAAAAAAATGCAATAGAAAGTAAAGAAATATGAAGAAAGAATATATATTTCGCGGAATATTTTATATTGCCGGTCTGGTGGTACTGGCTCTCGGACTTGTCCTGAATACAGAGACAGGTCTGGGGGCCTCGCCGATTGTCTCCGTGTCCTACAGTGTCTCTGTTTCCTTTGAACAAAACTTTGGCGATATGACCTTTATTTTGTACTCTCTTTTTGTTCTGGTGGAAATGGTTCTGCATACATACAGGATAAAAAGAGAAGGAGGAAATCTGAAAAAGATTCTTTTTATGGATTTTTTGCAGATTCCGTTAAGTTTGATTTTTACACGCTTTATGAATCTTTTTACGGCTCTGATTCCGGATCTTTATACAGAAGGAAAAAGTTCTCCGGGAGAATTTACTGTCCGTATCCTGTTGTTGATCCTTGCGGTTATCCTGACCGGGATCGGAGCGGCCATGTCTCTTAATATGCGTTTGATCCCCAATTCAGGGGATGGGATCGTTCAGGCGATCGCTGACCATGTACACAAAGGGGTAGGGTTGGTAAAAAACTGTTTTGATCTCGGATGTGTCACAGTTACTGTGTGCATTAGTCTGATTTTTTCCGGACATCTGATCGGCCTTGGTATCGGCACTGTTCTGGCAATGATCGGTGTGGGAAGGACGATGGCGGTATTTAATTATTTTCTCTATGAGAAAATGAACCGGATTGCCGGAATGCAGGATACAATATAGAACTAAAATCTTGTGTGGATTTTTCTGGTCTTATGACTATTTTTCGCCACACGGCTGTGAAAATGCAGCTGTGTGGCATTTTCCTTGATACAGGATTTTATGATATATACTTTAGAATAGGAGAGGAAATGATGAATGAGACTTTTATGAAAGAAAGGCCGGTTCTGCCTTTGATTTTTTCCATGGCTCTCCCCATGGTCGTTTCTATGCTGGTAAATTCTCTTTATAATATTGTAGACAGTTTTTTTGTGGCGCAGATCAGTGAAGATGCGATGACTGCGCTGTCTCTTGTATTCCCTGTGCAGAATTTCATCAATGCGGTCGCCATCGGATTCGGGGTGGGGATCAATGCAGCCATTGCTTTTCATCTGGGAGCGCAGGATAAGGAAAAGGCGGACAGGGCGGGCACCAGAGGTATGCTTCTGGCCGGAGTGCACGGCGTGATCATGACTGTAGTGTGCATCGCGGCAATCCGTCCGTTCCTTCGGATGTTTACCGAGGCAGAGCAGGTTGTGGAGCTTGGAGTCAGATATGCAGTCATCGCCTTTTCCTTTGCGGTGATTATTGCGGAAAGCCTGGCATTTGAAAAAATTTTTCAGGCAGTGGGAAGAATGAAAGTTACGATGCTCAGCCTTTTGTGCGGCTGCATTGCTAATATTATTCTGGATCCGATTTTAATCTTTGGTCTGGGCCCCTTCCCGGAGATGGGGATGGAAGGAGCGGCATTAGCTACAGGGATCGGTCAGGTTCTGCCACTGGCGATCTACATTGCAGTATATTTTATTTCGCCGATTCCGGTTAAAATCAGGAGAAGTGCCATGAAAGCTGATCGGAAGATAGACCGGCAGCTTTATACGGTAGGGATACCGGCAATCCTGAATATAGCATTGCCTTCTTTGATGATTTCCGCATTAAATACGATTTTATCCGTCTATTCTCAGAGTTACATTGTCATTTTGGGCATTTACTATAAACTGCAGACCTTTCTTTATCTTCCGGCCAACGGGATCATTCAGGGAATGCGTCCGGTGATCGGTTATAATTACGGAGCCGGAGAGGGAGAAAGAGTGTCGAAGATTTACAAAGTTACATTGGGAATGACGGCGGTGATCATGGCAGTGGGAATGGTAATCTGCCTTATGGTGCCGGAGGGGCTGATAGGAATGTTTACAGAAAACAGCCAGACTGTGGAAGCGGGCGGAAGGGCGCTGCGGATCATCAGCGCCGGTTTCGTCATTTCTGCTGTTTCTGTTACGTCTTCAGGAGCGCTGGAAGGTATTGGAAAAGGCATTCCGTCCCTTGTAATTTCTGTTTTCCGCTATGTGGCAGTTATTATTCCGGTAGCATTTCTCCTTAGCCGAAGTATGGGAGCGGACGGCGTGTGGCATGCGTTCTGGATAACAGAAGTGCTCACAGCGGCAGCGGCTTTTACTGTTTTCCGTAAATCAGCAGCTGAAGTTTGTATTCCAGGAAGAAAGTGACAACAGCTTTTACGGTTTATTTTTCTTCCTGTACACTGTGGAAAATATCAGTTAAAATAAAATAAGTACAAAAAAAGGAGTGGTTCAAAATGAGTCGATGGAACAATGACTATAATCATGGGGCGCATCCGGCTGTTCTGGAGGCGTTTATAAAAACAAACCAGGAAAGCTATGGCGGGTATGGGCTGGACGAATGGTGCGAAAGGGCGGCAGAGAAGATCAAGACTCATCTGGGAAGTACTGACGCTGACATTCATTTTATGGTAGGAGGAACGCAGGTAAACTATACCGTTATTGCGGCAGCTCTTCGTCCCTATCAGGGAGTGATCAGTGCGGACAGCGGACATATCCACGTCCACGAGACAGGGGCGGTGGAGCATACAGGACACAAGATCCATGTTGTAAAAGGAGAAAACGGAAAGCTGTCGGCAGCGTCTGTTGAAGCAGAAGCGGAAAATTACAGGACAAGCGGAGTGAAGGAACATATTACACAGCCTAAGATGGTATATATTTCCTTCCCTACAGAGTACGGCACCCTTTATTCCAAAAAAGAGCTTGAGGAAATATCTGCTGTCTGCAGAAAGTACGGTCTGTATCTCATGATAGATGGAGCGAGAATGGGTTACGGGCTTGGAGCCAAGGTAAATGACCTGAAGCTTTCTGATCTTGCGGCGCTTGCCGATGTCTTCTACATAGGGGGTACGAAATGCGGAGCTATGATGGGAGAAGCAGTAGTTATTACAAACAATGAGCTCAAAGATAATTTCCGCAGCTATATGAAGCAGAACGGAGGAATGCTGGCAAAAGGCTGGACGCTGGGCCTGCAGTTCTATACGCTCTTTGAGAACGATCTGTATTTTGAAATTACAGGCCGGGCGGACAAGTACGCCATGGAGATCCGGGAAGCTTTTGAGAAAAAAGGGATTGATTTCTATATTGACAGTCCGACGAATCAGCAGTTTGTTCTGTTAAGTGAAGAGCAGATGAGGAAACTGGAGAAAAAGCATATTTTTGAATACCAGTTTCCGGAGGGGGACAGACACTGCGTGCGGTTTTGCACAAGCTGGAGTACAAAGCCGGAAGATGTAGAGGAACTGAAAGCAGATATTCTGGCGCTGTAGACAAAAGAAGAGAGGACTGATATGAAGATTATAATTTCTCCGGCGAAGAAAATGAATACAAATCCGGACCTTGCAGAGTTTCATGATCTCCCGGCATTTATCGAGGATGCCGGGAGCATTCTTGAATGGGTGAGATCCCTCACCTATGAGGAAGCAAAGAAACTGTGGAAGTGCAATGATAAAATTGCATCATTGAACTACGATAGAATGAAACATATGGATCTGAAGAAAAACCTGACTCCTGCTGTCCTTTCCTATGAAGGAATCCAGTATCAGTATATGGCTCCGGCAGTTTTCGAAGAAAACGCCATGCAGTATATACAGGACCACCTTAGGATACTGTCCGGATTTTATGGAGTACTTTGCCCCTTTGACGGTGTGACGCCATACCGACTTGAGATGCAGGCGGCGGCAAAAGTGGAGGGAACAGAAAATCTCTATGAGTTCTGGAATAATAAGCTGTACAGAGAGGTTATGGATGAGGACAGGACGATCCTGAATCTTGCCTCGAAGGAATATTCCCGGTGTATTGAAGTATACCTTCGCCCCGGTGACAGATTTCTCACCTGTGTGTTCGGGGAATGGAACGACGGAAAAGTGAAACAGAAAGGAACCCTTGCCAAGATGGCCAGAGGAGAGATGGTACGCTATATGGCAGAACACAATATTTCAGATCTGAAGGAAATCCGCTGGTTTGACAGGCTGGGATATAAGTTCAGTGAAGAGCTGTCCACGGAAGAGCAATACATATTTCTGAAATAAGAGACATAGCTTTTGGGGACTCGGGTACAAAAAGAAAAAACAAACTTGTGTTCGCGTGTGCGGTATGGTAAAGTAAAACACAGTAAAAGAAACGGATGGCGCCGGTTATGGAGGTTGCCGACGAAAAAGTTACAGGAGTGCAGGCATGAGGAAAAAAGCAGAGCAAAAGACAGATATGAGTAAAGTAATAAACAGGCTTTTTGAGGGGGACTGTCTGGAATATATGGAGAAGATCCCTGACGGGAGCGTGGATATGATCCTGTGTGATCTTCCTTACGGGATGACACAGAATCAGTGGGACTGCTATATTCCTCTTGAGGAACTCTGGAAGCAGTACAAACGGGTCATCAAGCAGAACGGGGCGATCGTGCTCACTTCAAACGGTGTATTTACAGCAAAGCTGATCTTAAGCCAGCCTGGTATTTTCAAATATAAATGGGTGTGGGAGAAGTCAAAGCCCACCAATTTTTTAAATGCAAAAAAACAGCCTCTGCGCAAGTACGAGGATGTCTGTGTCTTTTATAAAAAGCAGCCGACTTATCATCCGCAGATGACGCCCGGCGAACCTTATGACAAAGGGGTGAGAAAGGATCAGCTGTGCGGAAATTACGGAGACTTTGATCCGGTCCATGTGGCAAGCAAAGGGGAGAGGTATCCTACAGATATTATTTATATAAAAACGGCAGAAAGTGAAGGTGCAGTTTACCATCCTACCCAGAAACCGGTAGAGCTTGGCAGATATATGGTTCGGACCTACACCAATCCGGGGGATGTCGTACTGGACAATACGTTCGGCAGCGGTTCTTTCCTTGTGGCGGCTCTGATGGAGGGCCGGAATTTTATTGGAATAGAGAAAAATGAGAATGTAGCTCTCTTTAAGAGAGAAGAAATAGACTATATCGAGGTGGCAAAAAAAAGGCTGAAGGAAGCGTGGGACGGCCTGGATAAAAAAAGCAGGAAACATATAGAAGTGGAGAATCTGATCAAAGAGTTCGAAGAAAGGTAAGTGATGCCATGGGAACAGTTGTAAGGCGCAATGAAAGAAGCTGGGCAATTGAGATTATCTCCCAGATCAACGGAATGCTGAAGAGGCTCAATATCCGCATCCGCAAGGCAGGCGGAGAAAGCACGCTGTCTGTCAATAAAAAAAGTATGTTCCCTGATGTGCTTCTGTACGCTGATGAGGCACAGATGAAGATCCTACAGGGCTGGGAGCTGAAAATGCCGGATGTACTTATTACAGATGAAGCGTTTATCAAAGATGCGGCCCGAAAGGCGGAAGCGCTTGGCCTTAACAGTTTCGTACTCTGGAATTTTACCTACGGGAAACTTTATACACGAGATGAAGATGGAGAATTTACGGAAAAAAAGACCTGGGATGCCACAAGTTATATCCGGACAAGGGAGGATGTCTACACTTTCCGGCAGGAATGGCTTTTCGTGCTGGAGGAGATCATCCTGACGGTAAACGAGTACCTTGTAAGCGGGGATATTTCGGCGGTATCCATTACAGAAGTCCTTTCCGATAATCTGATCACCCGTCTGATCCGGAGAAACAAAGCCATGACGGCGGAGTATATGGAGGACAGCGCCCGGCGCGATATGAAGATGGAAGTTCAGCTGAAGCTGTGGTGGAACGCCTTCCGGGAAGAGTATGACAACGATGAGAAGGATATGTACCAGGCGTATGCCAAGACAGTCCTTCTGAACTGGGCAAACCGTATTCTCTTTGCCAATCTGATCCGGCGGTATCACAACTGTGCTGATCTGATCGGCAGTATCGACGAGACTTCTGTTCCGGAGGAAGGAAATGCGATTATTCGAAGCATTACGGAGCAGGGAGATTTTTATAATGTATTCCGCCAGATGGAATACAATGACCGGATTCCGGAGGATACATGGATCGATCTTGTGGACTATAATCAGTTTCTTTACACCAACCGGATCGAGCGCATTGACCAGAGCGTCCTTCAGAACGTGCTGGAGCACACGGTCCATGTGGCAAAAAGGGAGATAAGAGGACAGTATGCAACTCCTTATTCATTGGCGGATCTTCTGTGTCAGATCACGGTGCGTAACTGGATGGCGCCGTGCGCCGATCTGTGCGCGGGGACGGGAACCATTGCAAAAGCTGTCATTCAAAATAAACTGAAAAGGAATCCTGATCCGAAAGTAGCGCTGGATACTACATGGATTTCGGATAAATATGCCTATCCGCTGCAGATTGCCAATATAGCCCTCACCAGCATTGAAATGCTGGATACGCCCATTAATCTGTTTCAGAAAAATGTATTTGAACTTAAGACAGGCGATGATGTCGTGCTGAAAAGTCCGACGGACGGGTCTGACATTATAAGGCAGCTCCCTCCTTTTCATGCGGTTGTGTCGAACCTGCCTTTTGTAAAATA
Source organism: Claveliimonas bilis (assembly GCF_030296775.1). NCBI lineage: Bacteria > Bacillati > Bacillota > Clostridia > Lachnospirales > Lachnospiraceae > Claveliimonas > Claveliimonas bilis. The sequence continues at coordinate 765,885 of NZ_AP027742.1, forward strand.
CAATAAGCGTGCGCTGGATGAAGAGGAATATATTCAGAAGATACGGCAGTCCGTGTGGAATCATACAGGGATCACCTTTACGTCAGGAAAGGAAGATCTGTATATTTATATGCCCTTCCAGTTGTATGGACTTCTGGAGCAAAACGGGCGTCTGGGAATTATTTTATCTAATTCCTGGCTGGGGACAGACGTAGGAAACCGGTTTTTTCACGCGCTGCTCCATTATTACCATATGGAAACAGTGGTGCTTAGCAACAGCGGAAAGTGGTTTGAAAATGCAGAGGTAGTCGCCACGATGGTTGTGCTGCAAAAGAAAGAGATCGCGCCGCCTTCTTCTGATGAGAGGATCCGCTTCTGTCTTCTTAACAGGGAGGTCCGAAAGCTTAGCGCGGAAGAGATGGAAACGGTTGTGGCAAGTATTGTTGTAGGGCGTGAACTGGAAAAGAATCTTCTGAGTATGACAGAATACGGTCTGGAAGAGATCGAGATGATCCAGAGCAGCGGGATTACCTTAAACGCTCTGTTCCATCAGCTGACATGGCTTGGAGAACTCCGCAGGCATCTGATCCCGGTAAAAGAACTTCTGGAAGTGAAAAGAGGAGAGCGCCGGGGATGGAATGACCTGTTTTATCCGAAAGATATTGAGAAAGTGGAAGAAGAATACCGAAGACCGGTATTGAAAAGGCCGGCTTCTTTAAAGTCTTATATGGCATATGCAGATACCGGGGCCTTTTGCTGTCACAGGTCCAAAGAAGAGTTAAGGCAGATGGGGCACAGTGGAGCTCTCAAGTGGATAGAAAAATTTGAAAATATCAGAAACGGCACAGGAAAGCTGCTTCCTGATGCACTGAAGCGGCCCGGCGGGTTCTGGTATGAAATGGAAGATGATACGAAGGCGGAGTTTGTAACAGCTCTTAATCCGGATAAAAGGCTGTTTGTAGCCAGGTTCCCGGAGGAAACCTTCGTGGACCAGCGTTTTACAAGGATGATCCGCCGAAGGGAAGGGGTGTCGGCAGATCTGATCCATGCCCTGCTGAATTCGGTGTACGGTATGTTTGCCATAGAGGCGATCGGATTCGGCAGAGGACTTGGTGTGCTGGATGCAAGCAGCACAAGGCTGAAACAGATGTATATGATAGATCCGGCGGATATAAGCGCGGAAGACGAGAAGGAGATCATCCGGCTTTTTGAGCGGATCCGTGACAGAGATGTGCTGGATACAAAAGAAGAGCTGCAGGACCCCGGACGCAGGGAATTTGACAGGAAGGTACTGGAGTCCATCGGATGCGGACATCTCTATGACAAGATCAGAGAGTCCCTTTTGTCCATGCAGAGAACCCGTCATACAGTGTTGTAAAGAGGTATGAAAGCAAGATGAAGATAAAGTGTATTGCCCTTGATCTGGACGGTACGGTTCTGGATGGAAGGGGCGAGCTAAGTCAGGGGAATAAAGAGGCGCTGGAAGAGGCAGCGGCCCGGGGAATAGAGGTCGTCGTCGCAAGCGGCAGGTCCCTTCATTCTCTTCCGGAAGAGATCACGGCGCTTTTGCAGATCCGATATGCAATCACATCCAATGGCGCTGCCGTTTATGATCTGAAGACAGGGGAATGTCTTAAGAAATGCTATTTGACGCCGGAGTCTGTGGAAAGGATCCTTCGCTGTACGGAAGGGGAGCCGGTTGTGTTTGAGGCATTTATCGATGGGAAGCCCTATGCACAGAGAGAATACACGGAAGAGCCGATGCGCTTCGGCGCTTCCAGCCATGCAGTTTCTTATATACAGAGGACACGGATCCCTGTGGAGGATATGCGGGCGTTTTTAAAAGAGCATGAAACCAAGCTGGAGAGTATTGATATTGTTGTCCGGGAAAAGGCCCTGAAACATCAAATGTGGAAAATGCTGGAGGAGAAGGTGGAAAATGTGTATATTACTTCGTCCGTTCCTCAGCTTCTTGAGATTTCCCACCTGGATTCCGGAAAGGAGAAGGCGGCCGGCTTTCTCCTGGAATATCTGGGCCTTAAAAGAGAGGAGCTTGCCGCTTTTGGAGACGGGGATAACGACAGTGCTCTCCTGGAATTTGCCGGTGTTGGAATTGCCATGGCAAATGCTTCCGAAACATGCCGGGAAAAGGCGGACCGGCTTACGTTGTCTAATGATGAGGATGGAGTGGCGGTGGGAATCCGCAGAATTTTTTCTTCTGGTTTTGATTTTTATGAAAGAGCCGGGATTGTCTGCAGAAGTATCCCTTATGGAAAAGCAGCGACTTATGGCCAGATCGCTCTCCTTTGCGGGAAGCCGGGAAACGCCCGGCAGGTTGGTTATGCCCTGAACAAAGGCAGGCTGGGGGAGGATATTCCGGCTCACCGGGTAGTAAACAGCAAAGGGATACTAAGCGGTGCGGCGGCTTTTGATACTTTTGACATGCAGAAGATGCTTCTTCAGGGAGAAGGAGTAAAAGTCGAAAGAACAGAAGACGGCTGGAAGATCGATCTGAAAAAGTACGGCTGGAAAACGACGCTGGAGGATGCAAAGCGGTTTCGGCAGATATTTGAGGAGAAGGGAATCTGATTTGAGAAAATCAGATTTTTTTCTTGCATTTAAAAGGGAAATATGTTAACTTATTAGTCACAGAAAGCAGTTCTGCTGTTCTAAATGATCATTTTTATTTTCAGTCAGGCGTTTCGCCAAATGATACCAGATGTGAGAGAAATTTTGAGACAGGATCTTAGAAAAAGGAGGAAAGATATTGTCAGGGAAAGGGAAAAGAATATTGTTTTTGGGAGCGCTGGCTATGGCGGCGCTTCTGTTTCCGGCTGTGACCGATACAGTCCCCGAAATGCAGGCGGCCGGTATGGGAGACACTTATACAGTGACTGCCAGTGATTTCCGCTATAATACCAGGGAAATGCCGGTGGGATATTTTGAACTCAGCAATGGGAAAATGGCGTTCTGCGCCTGTCATGAGGCGAAACCGCCTTCCAAGGGAACAGCGATGACTGTGACCGCTGTTTATACTGCCGAAAACAAAGGAAATGAGCTTTTGAGAAAGGTTTATTACTATGGATTTAAAGGCCCCGGCGACGTGGGAGCATCCTATGGCGAGACTTCGCTTGCAGGCTCTGTGGCTAACGGACACATGGATGTGGACGATACCGGCGAGAGCGATGTGGGACATGGAAAGGCGTTCATCAGCCGGATTTCCAATTTAAGTCCGGCGCCCAAAGGTTTTAATGTGTACAAGATCAGCACGGGAAACAGCGCTTATCAGGATCTGACCTTCTGGGATTACCGTCCGGAAGGGAAACTGACTTTGATGAAAACATCAGGCAACAGGGGAATTTCCGGGACGGGAAGCGCCTACAGTCTGAAAGGCGCAGTATACGGAGTCTATACAGATGAGGCCTGTACCAAAAAGGCAGGAGAGCTGCAGACAGATGAGGAAGGAAAGAGCAATACACTGACGCTGGCTGCAGGGACATATTATGTGAAAGAACTGAAAGCGTCTCCGGGCTATGGACTGGATAAGCGTATCTATAAGGTTCAGGTGACATCTCAGGGAAACGAATCCCTGCAGGTGGAAGAACAGCCCCAGTACCAGAAGATGGATCTTCTGGCGGTAAAATACGACAGTGAAAAGGAGCTGGAAAAAGAAGGAGGCTGGGAAATCGGCACGCCCCAGGGGGCAGCAAGCCTTGGCGGAGCGGAATTTACCTGCAGATTTTACGGCGGATTTTATGATACGCTGCAGGAGCTGCAGGGGAAAAGTCCGCTGAAAACCTGGGTATTTCGAAGCGGGGAGGACGGCAGAGTTTATTTCAGGGAAGAAGATCTGATAAGAGGAGACTCCTTCTGGAGCGATGCAAAGGGGAACCCCATCCTGCCTCTTGGAACAGTGACAATTGAGGAAACGGCGGCGCCGGAAGGATATAACAGAAACGAGGAGATTTTTATACGGAAGATCACATCGGAAGGAAGCGGGGAAACCGTGCAGACATACCAAAGAACGGAAGTGCCGGAAGACATCATAAGGGGCGACCTGGAACTGATCAAGGTATATCAGCCGGAAGATGAAAAGGAAGACACCCTGCAGGGAATTGAAGGAGTGGTCTTTTCTATCACATCAAAAACAACGGGAAAAGAGGTTATGCGCATCCGGACAGATGAAAAGGGCCGGGCAGATACAAAAAGCAAAGACCACCCCAGAGGAGGACTTGTCTATGATACCTATATTGTGAAAGAAGTGAAAACGCCGGAAGGATATAATGCAGTCAGGCCTTTTGAAGTGACGATACAGCAGGAAAATACGGTGGTTGGCGGTGTCTATAAACAGGATACCCTGATCAGCAGCGCTATACAGGTTCAGAAGATCGACAGAGGAACAGGAAAGGTTATACCAAGAGCCGGAGCTAAGTTTCAGCTGCTGGATGAAAAGAAACAGAAAATTACCATGACGACCTATTATCCTTCAGTGCGGGAATATGATACCTTTACTACGGATGAGGACGGAAGATTTACATTTCCGTCAAAGCTGGGTTATGGTACTTACTATCTGAGAGAAGTGAAAGCGCCGGAAGGCTATCTTCTGAACAAAGAGGATATAAAATTTACTGTTTCAGAGGATCTGGACTGGGGAAAACCTCTTATCATCTCCTGTGCAGATGACAACGCCATGGGAAGGATCAGTCTGAAAAAATACGAGAAAGATACGAAAGAATATTTGGAGGGAGCGGTATATGAAGTGAGAGCGGCGGAGGATATCGCGACGCCTGACGGGACCAGACGCTTCCAAAAAGGAGAACTGGCAGATACCATTACCACATCAAAAGAGGGTCCTGTGTTCAGTAAAAATCTCTGGCTGGGCGAGTATATTTTAAAGGAGATAAAGCAGCCGGAGGGCTATGTGCTGGATCCCAAGGAATATAAGGTCAGCCTGAAATACAAAGATCAGGAAACGGCGGTAGTTACAGAAGAAAAAACGGTGTACGATGTCCCGTCCACATTGATCATAGAAAAATATAAAAAAGGGGAGGAAGATATAAAGCTTCCGGAAGTAAGCTTCCAGATATGGCCTGAAAATAGGCCCCAGGAGAAGGCAACTTATACGACGGATCAGGAAGGCAGGATCACCGTAAAATATATGATGCCGGATACGGTATATTGCATTCAGGAGATAAAGCCGCTGCCGGGATATCTTCCGGATGAGAAGATCCATACGGTAAAAACGGACAGGAAAGGGCAGGTGGAAGGAGGAGAGATTTATACGCTCCGTCTGGAAAATGACTGTACAAAATACAAGATCAGCAAGCAGGACATTACTACCGGGCAGGAGATCAAAGGAGCGAAAATGACCCTCTATCTGCTGGAGGAGGACGGAAGCCGGACAGAAACTGAAAGCTGGACTTCCGGGGATGAACCATATTATATTGAGGAACTGATCGTGGGCCGGACATATGTATTGGAGGAAACGGTGGCGCCGGACGGGTATCTCCAGGCACAGGAGATCACATTTACGGTTCCTGAAAGCGGCGAGATACAGACAGTAATTATGAAAGATGAAAATGCTATGGGAAAAATCTCCATCAGTAAGCTGGAGGCAGGAGAAGAAGAGATTTTCCTGTCGGACACCGTTTTTGAGATCCGGGCAGCAGAGGACATTATAACACCGGAAGGAACGGTACGGCTGAAGGAAGGCGAGCTTGCGGATACCATTACAACGGAAGGAGAAGCGGCGCAGTCCAGGGAATTATTTCTGGGAAAATATACGGTAAAGGAAGTAAAGCAGACGCCGGGCTATGTGCTGGATGACAGGGAATATGAAGCCAGCCTTACATACAAAGACCAGCATACGGCCCTTGTGACGGAAAACCTGGAAATTTTCAATGAGCCGACGAAGCTCCATATCTGTAAAAAAGATGCCGGCAGCGGAAAAATGCTGGAAGGCGCCAGACTTAAGCTGGAAAAGAGAAAGGAGGATGGAAGCCGAAGCACAATTGCACAGTGGATATCCGGAAAGGTGCCACAGGAATTTGAACGGCTGGTTCCGGGACAGTATATTCTGACGGAAGAGGAGGCGCCGAACGGATATGAAATTGCCGAAGAAATTGTCTTTACTCTGGAAGAAACCGCAGAAGTACAGACTGTGGATATGCTGGATCAAAAGCGGGCAGAGACAGTCAAGACAGGAGATAATTCTCTGATCGTAAGCAGGGCTTTGCTGCTTGCGTTGGCGGCGCTGCTGGCAGGCTGGGTGCTGTGGAGAAGAGACAGAGAGGAAGAGTAAAAAGAAAGATCGACGGTGAAAAAGGGAGGACTCTGATACAAAGAGTTCTCTCTTTTTGTGCGATACACCCGGATGGTGACCGCTGTCCCTGACCGATCGGAGGGGAATATAACAAAAACAAACAAAATATGAAAATAGATACATTGCGAAGAAAAAACAGGGAGAATAAAATCAGGATAACATGACATCATGATGTCGCAAAACTTGAAAGTAAGGAGCAGAGCCTTGGGAAGAGAGAAGCCATATTATCAGCAGGTGAGAGATGATATCAGAGAAAAAATTAAACAGGGCCATTACCGGCAGGGGCAATATCTTCCCTGTGAACAGAAGCTGGAAAAGGAGTACGGAGTCAGCAGGACAACAGTGAGAAGCGCCATCAGCGAGTTGGTGCAGGACGGTTATTTGTATATTGTCAGAGGGAAGGGGACCAAGGTGGCATATTCCAAACTGATGGACAATAACCCCAGTCTCCTAAGTTTTACTGAGATTTTGAAAAGTCACGGGTACGAGTCGCAGATGATAGAAAGAACAATAGATGTCATAAAAGCGGATGACAATCTTTCCGGGAAACTGGGGCTGCAGCAGGGGGAAGAGATTATCCATATCTATCGTGTGAGAGGGACAGACAATGAACCGATTTCTGTTAACCACTCTTATTTTCCTAAAAAACTGTTCCGGGGAAAAGAGATTCCGCTGCTTCTTGAAGGGGATTCCATGTATGAAAATCTGCAAAAATATTTCCACATTGTTATTACAGAGATTCGTGAGGAAATATGGGCTATATCGGCAGGAAAAAAGTACGCGGAAATACTGGATGTAAGCAGGCAGGCTCCGCTGCTTGCTTTTGAGAGAGAATCCTTTGACCAGGAAGGAAATCTGATAGAGTACAGTGAGGTGGTGTATCGGTCTGACAGATACAAACATGCAGTCGCAATGAGAAAAAAATAAAGAAAAAATAATGAAAGGCGAGGAGTGAAGATGTATGAAAAAGGCAAAAAGAGCGGTTGTCATAGGAGATGTCTTTGTCGATATGATTTCCGAAATTGAGGGGTTTCCAGAGCGGGGCGGAAGGACATATGGAGTTCCCTTTGGAAGAAGCGAAGGCGGAACGGCAGGGAATATAGCCGCCGGGCTGTCAGCTCTTGGAATGGATACGGCAATTATAGCCGGTATAGGGGAAGACGAGTCGGGAGAATTTCTCTTAAAGGGCCTGGAACAAATCGGAGTAGATGTAAGCTGGATCCGGCCAAAATCGGGACTGCATTCAGGGACTACTGCGATTTTTACGGACCTTCAGGGTGAAAGGGATATTTATATGCTGGTAAGAGGATCGGCATTTGAAAAACTGGAGACAGAAGATTTTGCCTGTCTGGAAGAAATACAGCCGGATATCCTGTGCCTGACAGGAGTTCTTGCGGGAATCTGTCCGGCACAGGAGGCTGTTGTGGAAGCAGCACGGAAATGGAAGGGAAAAGCAGAACTGTACTTTGATCCCAACTTATGCTATCCGGCAGACAAGGTTCCTCCAAAAGTAAAAGAAGGCACCTGTCAGATAGCGGATCTGTGCGATGTTGTACTGACTGGTGAAACGGAAATGAAAGCACTTGGCCTGACCCCGAAAGAAGGACAGTCTTATGTGATCAAATGCGGAGGACAAGGCTCCAGGCTGATGAACGACCGGCAGGAAATCGTTTTTCAAATTCCGGCAACACGTCATAGACCGGTGGATACAACAGGAGCGGGAGATACTTATATGGCTGCTTTCGTGGCGGCGCGGGCACAGGGGAAAACTATGGAAGACGCTATGAAATATGCATCGGTAGCAGCAGGAATCTCTGTAACAAAAAAAGGAGCCAGAAATATGCCTTCGTTATCTGAGATTGAAAAGGGTATAGAGGAATATAAGTAATCAGGAAAAACATGCAGCAGACAAAGGAGGAAGAATTATGAAAGACTGGAACACCTATTTTTTCCCGCAGGAGGTAATGGAACAGGCGGAAGCGATCAGAAACTGTACAGAGGAGCTGAAAGGACAGATTGAGCATATTGCAGACATCTGTCGGAATGTACGGAAGATCCATATTGTGGGATCCGGGGACTGTTATTTTATCAGCCTGGCGGCTGCAGAGGCGTTTCGCCAGCTGACCGGGACAGAAGCTATGGGATATGAGGCCTATGACTATTTTCTGGAAAAACCCGAGGTAAATCCCGAGACGATGGTGATCTTATTCAGTTCTTCGGGGAAATCGCTCTATGTACGCAAGGCACTGGATTATGTAAAAGAATGTCAGGGAATCTCAGTAGGAGTAACAAATCATAAGGAAAGTCCGCTGGGAATGGAAAGCAGTGAGGTACTTCTTACAGCAGCGATCGGAGTGTCCAGAACATTTCCTACCAAAACAACAACAAGCTCTCTTGCGCTGATGTATTCCCTGGCTTTTGAGCTGGCAAAAGAAAAGGGAAAGATTACGGAGGAGGAAAGGGCGAACCTGCAAAGGGAGATCAGAGAAGCAGTGCCCCGGATGATAGAAAGAATATACACAGAAGAGAAAGAGAAAATACAACAATCTGCTCAGAGTTTTCTGGAAGCACGGTGTTATACTTATGTAGGGAGCGGTCCTGCCAGAAGCACTGCCATGATCGGGGCAGCCAAAATCGTGGAGACTTCCAGAGGTCATGTGACATTCTGCAATGCAGAGGAATATATGCATCTCCATGGATTTTCGGTCAAAAGTCCGGATGCGGTTATTGTGATCGGAAACAATATTCTTGATCACAGAGAAAGACAGGTTGTGGAATATGCCTGCGACCAGAAGGCGAGAGTTCTGATCGTGGGGGCGGTTGCCAAAGAACAGAATTCTGAAAATGCGGTATATCTTGCGCCGTGGCTGGGAGAATTATCTCCATGGGGAGGCAGTATATGCGCAATGACGGTCCTTCATTTATTTGCCTGCGAGTTGTCGCGGCTTTCCTATAAGGATCCGGATCAGCCCCATGATGTAAATCTGAAAAAGGTAATCGACCTGTTGTACACAGGGCCGGTAGCCGGATGGCAGGCAGAGGAATAAGCATTTTGAAAAAGTCTGCAAATAAAGAGTCAAGCAGAAATTGATGAACTTTGAAAATTTTATACAGGTTGAAAAAAGAGTATCACAACAAGACCACCGCAGTGCGCTGGCCTGGAACAAAGTATGGGATTGAAATCAGCTTTCTTTGGATTCTTCCAGAGAAGCAAGGTATTCCCTTACCCGTCCGTAATAAATGCGGAGAAACTTATTGGCTCCGGCAGTCATATAGACGTAATAAGGCTTGCCTTCGGATCGTTTTTTATCCATGAAGGCATAGACCGGATCATCTATCGGAGAGCGTTTGATCAAGCCGTCCATGATCTGAAACAGTGTTTTGCGCAGGCTTGGAGAGCCTTTCTTTGAAGTGCGTACACTTTTCTGGTTACGTTTGCCGGAATCGTTCTTACCCGGATCGACACCGGCGAAAGCGGTAAGCGCTTCTCTGTGAGTGAAACGGGTAACGTCTCCAATCTCAGCCATAAGCTGGGGGCCAAGTGAGGGACCGACACCGTTCATTGCCATAATAACCGGATATTCCGGGAGCGTGGCGGCAGTCTGATCCATCTTAAGGCGGAGAGCCTCCACTGTCTGAGAAGCCGTGTTCAGCATCGTGACAGCCTGCCGTATCAGCGTTTTTGTGCTGTCATCTTTCGGAAATACGGCGATCAGGTCAGAAGAGCTCTGATAGATCTTTTCTGCCTTTGAGGCACTGAAGTTATAACCGTTGCGTTTGCACCACTTCTGGTAATGCTCCGTAAAGGCTTGCAGAGACTTGCAGCGTACACAATCCACATGCCAGTAGGTGTAGACAAAGTCCACCCATTTCTGGGAGCCGTCACTGCGGGCAGGGCTGTCAAAGAAGTCATTGGCACCGGGATAGGTTTGATCCAGAAGGGAAATGAGATTGTTTTTCATAGCAGTTTTCTGGTCTATATAAAAACCAAACTGCCGATTCATTGTTTTGAGTTGATTGCGTGTTTTATCCATACTTCCATATTGCTTCAGTTTTGCCCAGCGGTCAAGAGCATAACGGGCGATTTTTTTAGAATCCGCTTTGTCTGTCTTTGGAGCACGGAGAGAGTCATCCCCGAAATCCCTGATCAGGATGGGATTGACAGTGCTGACAAAGATGCCTGCGTCAGAGAGCCAGTTAGCGACCGGTTCATAGTATCTTCCGGTGTGTTCCATGCAGGCTTTGGTTTCGCCATCAAGGTTTTTGATCTGCTCAATAAGAGCGTTGATAGCGGACTGGGTGTGTGGAATATCGCAGGGTGGCATAAGGACCACATCTCCGGGCCTGCGGATGGTGACAGTACTTTTACCTTTGGAAACATCGATACCAACAGCGTTCATGATAAAGACTCCTTTGAAATGAATTAGCAATGGTCAATACCAGATTTACTCATTGCCCATTCAATCTACTGGGGATATCACACGAACGAGAAAGTTCAACCTGCGTAAAACGAATGCTGCGAATGAGTGCTGGTTGGCTGACTTTTTTACGGACGTTAAGTCCTAGGAGGTAGTGGCCAGACCCATTGCCATACTCATTCTAACAGCTTAAGCAACAAGATGGATAATTCCTTACTGGATGTAAGGGGTATTAACCATAAATATATTGTAGTAGGAGGAAGAAATGTTTCGAAAAATATTTCAAAATAAAAAACCGGTAATCGGAATGGTGCATTTAAAGGCACTGCCGGGAACTCCGGCCTGCAGTCTAAGCTGGGAGAAGATTCTGGATCTGGCGCTGCATGATGTAGAAGAGCTGTGTGCGGGAGGAGTGGACGGAATACAGGTTGAGAATCAATTTGACCGGCCGTTTCTGAAACCAGAGGATATGGGGCCGGAGACAGCAGCGTTTCTTACAGCGGCAGGATGCGCTATCAGGCAGCGTTTTCCCGAGATTCCTATGGGGATGAATGTTCATTTAAACGGTGGCATGCATGCGTTGGCGGCAGCGAAAGCATCAGGAGCCTCCTGGGTCAGAGTCTTTAATCTGGCCAACGGTTATATTTCAAACAGCGGTTATGTGGATGCGGCAGGACCGAAGATCATGCGTTACCGGCGTCTGATCGATGCACAGGATATTATGATATTCGGAGATTTTCAGGTGAAACACGGAAGCCATGCGATTACTTCGGACCGTACACTGGAAGAAAAGGCGAAAGATATAGAAGAAAGCATGGCGGATGCCGCGGTGATCACAGGAAGCAGGACCGGAAAAGCGCCGGATAAAGAGAGCATTCTGCAGGTAAAGCGGACAATTCATATTCCGCTTTTGGCAGGAAGTGGATTAAATGTCAAAAATGTAGCTGAACTTTGGGGGATGCTGGACGGTGCAATTGTTGGAAGCAGTTTTAAAAAGGACGGTGATCTGTCAGCTCCTGTGGAACGGGAACTGGTAGAAGAATTTGTCAAAGAAATCCCGTCTTGACAAGAAAGACATAAAACATCAAAAGGGGCGAAAAACGATGAAAAAAATACCGGTTATGATTGTGGATGATGAGAAATTGGTATTGGAAGACTTAAGGACACTGGTTGATTGGGACGCCCTGGGATTTGAGATTATTGCCACGGCGTTTAATGGCAAGCAGGCATGGGTGAAATATAATCAATATCATCCAAGAGTTATATTTACAGATGTCAAAATGCCTTTTATGAATGGTCTTGAATTGATCAGGAAACTGCGAGAGACAGACAACGAAGTGTATATTTTTTTGCTGACGGCATACGAAGATTTTTCTTATGCGAAAACAGCCATTCAGTATGGGGTAAGAGACTATGTGATAAAGAGTACTCTGGATGAAAAGACATTTACAGAACTTCTGAAAAAGCTGTATCGGACGATAGAGGATCAGGGAAAATGGAAGGATATTGTAAAAGAAAAAGCGATATCCGAGTTTTTGGAAGTGCCTGATCTTCAGGAAGCGGATCTTCCTAAGGTTCTCAAAGGAAAGGCGTATGGATATCTGCTGGTAGAGCAGGATATGCCGATCCGTCTGCCGGGGGATCCATTGGAAGACAGCCTTATGTGTTCCCGAAAAGAGATTGCCTCTGCCATCCTCAAAGAAGAAACAGCAGAGTATGAGCTGATCGTCAGCTATTCACCGGATAACCGGATTCTGGCTGTTATGGATATTCCGGCTCTGTCACAGAAAAATGTGACAGAAATACTTTATAAATATGCAAAACAGATTCAGGACAGGCTGAAGGAAACGTTTCACTGCTCCTTTACGATTTACGTAGTGGATTATAAAATGAGCCTTCCTGAATTAAAAAGATGTGAAGAAAAATATCAGTCTGTGTTCCGGAAAAAATATTTTACAGGATGCGGGCAGATTATTCATCTGACAGATACAAAGGTGCGGACAAATGAAAAAACGATGCCTGTGATCGTAGAAACCGAATATTTTCAGGATATGATCAACAGAAGGAATGCAGAAGAGGTGAGGAAATATCTACAGGAGATTTTCCGGAAAATCTGTGAGGCAGAAGACGATAGAAGCCTAAAAAGTGTTTCGAGAGATTTCTATGAAATCCTGAGAAGAAATAACAGGCAGCTTCCGGACTACATGGAACGTCAGGACATAGGAACAGAGAAAAACTGGGACAGATGGCTGGACGGCATACGTCTGGAAGAGTGGTTTGAAGTTTCCTTCCTTCTGCTTATCCACGCAAGAGAAAAGGTTCACTTCAATGAATATTCCCGTCCGGTAGTGAAGGTAATGGAATACATTTCAAAATACTACGGGAAACATGATCTGACGATACGGGAAATTGCAGAAACAGTACATTTGAGTTCCGGTCATTTATGCAGTCTTTTTAAAAGAGAAACCGGGAAAACTCTGAACAGTTACATTACGGAAATAAGGATTGAAAAGGCAAAGAGACTATTGGAGGAAGGAGACATGAGAGTGTATGAAGTATCGGCAGCAGTAGGATATCAGTCCAGTCAATATTTCAGCCAGATTTTTTTCAAACTTGTAGGTACTTATCCGACAAACTATCAAAAGGAAAAAGGGAGGCTGTCATAGGTGGAGAAAACAATCAGAGAAAAGATTTCCAATAGAATTATTGTGATCGGAATTGCGATGGGAGTTCTCTCCTGTGTAGTTTTTTATGCTTTATTTGTCCCGGGGCTGGAACAGGATGCGATCGAACGTGCGGAAAATACGAATACAGAAGTAATTTCACAAGTAGATACTCTTGTCTCCTTTGTCCAGGATTATACGGAAAATCTTGCTCTTTCGGTAGCGCAGAATGAGGAAATTCTGCGCTATTTTTCTGACCCGGAAGAGCAGAATCGAAATATTGCTTCACTGAATTTAAACAATCTGATCAGTTATGAGGGGTCTATCCGATGTGTTATGATTTCCAGCCAGAATGTACCGGTACTGGATTCTTTAAGTGAAGTAGATGAAGCGGACAGAGAACTGATTGAGACAAGCTGGTATAAAAATCTGGAAAAAGCGGAATATGGAAGAGGTGTTTCGGGAGTATACAAAGTAACAATTAATAATGCGGAAAAATATACAGCAGCATATCTGAAAAATTTTTATCATGGGAATCAGAAATATACCTACGTTGTTTTTATGGAGCTGAATGACCTGATACGAACGTTTCGTGTGCTGACAGATCACACACTGGACTATGCGGAACTGGTGGATGGAAACGGAGATGTCATTTGCTCCCAGGGAAACGAAAGATGGCAGGAAAAAGCACATGAAAATGTAGAGGGAAATCAGCAGACTGTCAGTGAAAAAGGAAACAATGGGATTCAGTTTATTGACACATCCCTGACCAGCAAATGGCAGGTGGCGTCCTATGTGGCTGACCGGACTATTTTTATGACGTTTGCCTATTATATCATTGGAGCTATGGTTGTCTTGTGCCTGTTTGTACTCGTGACTCTGGCAGTGCTTTCTAAAGTGATCGGGAAAATTATTGAGCCTATCAGTATATTATCAGCAGGAATGAAGGAAGTGGCGAAGGGAAATCTGGACTGTAGGATAGAAGAGATCCCGGATGATGAAATCGGCCTTTTGAGTGATTCTTTTAATAAAATGGCAGAGGAATTAAAAGATAGTCTCGATGTGATCGCCAGGAAGGAAAAAGAAGAGCAGCAGACAAGATTCAGCCTGCTGATCAGTCAGATCGATCCCCACTTCATCTATAATACCATCAACAGTATTAATTATCTGGCGAGGCGGGAAAGATGCAAAGATATCATTAAAGTTAATTCCGCTTTGATTTTTATTCTTCAGGACAGACTGCGGATCAATAATATAGAGTTTACAGATACCATTGAAAATGAAAAAAAGGTCATTGAGCAGTATATTGTGATCGAGCGCTATATGTACGATGGAAATCTGGAACTTATCTGGGAAATAGAAGAGGGTCTTTCCCAGGAGCAGATTCCAAAAAACATGCTCCAGCCTCTGGTGGAAAACGCTTTGTTCCATGGCTTGATCGATGAAGAAAGCGGAGAGCTGAATGGTAAAATTGTTATTCATATATCTAAAAAGGAAGAAGAGATCATTGCCAAGGTGGAGGATAACGGCATGGGAATGGATGAAGAACAGTTAAGTAAAGTGAGGCGGGAATTATACGGAAAAGCAGAAAGAGGAAAGAGCATCGGGCTTTCCAATATCAGAAAAAGACTGGAATATCTGTATGGAAGTACAGAAAGTATCAAAATTGAAAGTGAAAAGGGAAAAGGAACGTGCATTACGCTGATTTTTAAAAGCAGATACTTCATCTGAAAATAAAAAATGCATAATAAAATCTCTGAAATGCCCAAAAAAGTATACAAAATATTCAAATATCAAACAAAAAATGAAATTTGTATTAGTGTGCAATTTTTTCTGATTTCCTATAATAGAGGCATCAAAAAGAAGAGGTGTAAGAGACGGGTATGAAAAACGATTATTTATTTAAAGGAGAAGATATCTGCAAATCTTTTGGAAGCACCCAGGCTTTAAAGAATGTAACAATTACGATCAGCAGAGGAGAGATCCATGGATTAATCGGTGAGAACGGGTCTGGAAAATCTACATTTTCTTCTATCTGTGCCGGTATACAGAAGGCTGACAGTGGGAAATTGTATTTAGATGGAAAAGAATACATTCCATCCGGGACAGTAGATGCCATGGATAAAGGAGTAAGTATGGTGGTCCAGGAGCAGGGCACAGTAGGAAAGATCAGTGCCTCTGCCAATATATTTTTCGGAAAAGAGGCGATGTTTGTAAAAGGCGGAGTGCTGAATGTCCGGAAAATGAATCAGGAAGCTTCCAGAGTACTAAATGATATGGGGATTACTCATATTGATCCTCAGGTAATGATTGATACGCTTACATTTGAGGACAGAAAACTGATCGAGCTTGCCAGAGCACTTTATACTTCCCCGAAACTCTGGATTGTAGACGAGACAACAACCGCACTGACTGTAAATGGGCGTGATATCCTTTACAGTCTCATGAACAGGATAAAGGAGGAGGGCGGCTCCGTACTGTTTATTTCTCATGATATTGACGAGATCATGAATATGTGCGACGCGCTTACGATCTTAAGAGACGGTGTCATGACAGCGACATTGGAAAAAAGTGAGTTTGAAGAAGACAAGATCAAACAGCTGATGATCGGAAGAGAGATGTCAGGCCATTATTACAGGGAGGACACCGAGGAAAGTATCGGGGAAGAGGTGGTTCTGGAAGCACAGAATATTACAGGCGGAGTACTGAAAAACGTGTCCGTGTCTCTGCACCGGGGAGAAATCCTGGGGGTAGGAGGCTTAAGCGACTGCGGAATGCATGACCTTGGAAGAGTCATGTTTGGTCTGACAAAGCCGGATATCGGAAAGGTGCAGAAAGGAAAAGGAGAAAAAGTAAAAAATGCGAAATGGGCTGTCGAGCATGGCATTGCCTATATTTCCAAAAACCGGGACAGAGAGGCAATGATGACTTTATGCGGCATTAAAGATAATATTTGTCTGCCGTCATTAAAACAGCTGGCAAAAGGTGGATTCATTCTGAAGAAAAGTGAAAGAAACCTTTCGTCTAAGTGGGCAGAAAATATGGAGGTAAAGGCAAATTCTGTAGAGCAGTTCTGCAATACCTTAAGCGGTGGAAACAAGCAGAAAGTCGTACTGGCTAAATGGCTTGCAAAAGGCTCCGATATTATGATCATGGACTGCCCTACCAGAGGGATCGATATTGGTACAAAGGCATCGATCTATCAGCTGATCGAACAGCTGAAGAAAGAAGGAAAATCAATCCTGCTTATTTCGGAAGAACTGCCGGAACTGATTGGTATGAGTGACAGAATCGTGATCCTGAAAGACGGTGTACTCTCGGGAGAGTTTTACCGGTCAGAGGGACTCACAGAAGCAAAGCTGATTCAGAAAATGATTTAGGGGAAGGCAGAGGATTATGAAAAGTATAAGTGCAAAAATGCAGGGAAAAGATTTTATTCGTAACTATTTTTCGTTTATCGGACTGATACTGGTTGTAATAGTTTTTCATGTGCTGACAGAGGGAAGCCTGATCAGTTCGAGAAATATGATGAACATTTTTAATAATTTCTTCAGCATCGGTCTTGGAGCCATCGGTGTCATGTTCCTTATGTCCCTTGGAGAGCTGGATTTATCAGTGGGGGCAATTATGGGATTTGCTTCGGCCATGGGAGCATTTTCAGCCCAGGTTCATGTGGCGCTTATCATTCCTGTGTGTCTTTTGACAGGACTGGCGATCGGAGCGCTGAATGGAGTTATGATTTCCAGGCTGAAGGTAGAATCTTTTATCGGAACGCTGGCGATGTCTTTTATTGCAAGGGGACTGACTACATATTTTTTGAACGGAACAGTGGGAATCCCTCTGACACAGCGCATGTTCGATCAAAGCTATGTGAAGATCGCTGTATTTCTTGTTGTGGCAATTGTATTCTATCTGTTGTTTGAATACAGGGCTTACGGAAAACAGTGCAGGGCGATCGGAGCATCGGCGGAAGCGGCAAGACAGTCCGGCGTCAATGTAGAACGGGTCAGATTTCTGGCATTTGCAATATCCGGATTACTGTGTGGGCTGGCAGGATTTTTCAGCCTGGTCAGAACCTGTACCGCTTCTTCCAGTACGGGAGAGGCCTTCGAATTTGAAGTGCTGCTGGCAGTACTTTTCGGAGGAATGCCATTGTCCGGAGGATGGTCTGTAAAATTCCGGGCAGCTATTGTGGGAAGTATCGCAATGGCAGTTATGCAGAACGGAATGTCATTGATGGGCATTGACGGACTGACACAGCAGATCGTGGAAGGCGTTATTCTGATCATCGTTGTAGTGATTTCCTTTGACAGGAGAAATACAGTTGTTATTAAGTAAAGCAGATGAATTTTACAGGGGCGCTTCCCCTGTGAAAATAAAAAAAGAAAAGGAGAGAAAGATATGAAAAAGTTACTATCCGTGAAAAAAGTAGTATCCATGCTTCTTGTCCTTGTTATGGTTATGGGACTGGCAGTTGGATGCGGCAGCAGCTCATCAGAGAGTGAGGAGGACACAAGTTCCGGAGGCGGAGACAATCCGGAAGCATTTACGATTGGTTTTCCGTGGCAGACCTCTTCTACAGACCCCACATTTGTATCAATTGAAAATAATGTAAAGGCTGCAGTTGAGGCAGCAGGCGGGGAGCTAGTAGTTGTAGAAAGCGATCTGACAGCAGATGATCTGATTAATAATGTTTCTGACCTTATCAGCCGGGGCGTGGACGGAATTATTTTCATGCCTGCCTCAGACTCTATGCTGGCGACGGTAAATCAGATGTGTACAGAGGCACAGGTATATTATGCTACCATGTTCCGTACCATTAATGATGAGTCCATCAAGGAAGAAGTTTACTCCTCTGACTATTTTGCAGGAGGCTGCAATGAGGAAGATGAGACGGCGGCTTATGACATTGTAAATTCTATGGTAGAGCAGGGTGTAGAAAATCTCTGCGTTATCAACATTGCAAAAGGTGACACTTCTTCTGACCTTCGTGATCAGGGCGTGGAAAAAGCAGTAGAAGAAACAGGCATCAATCTTTTGAATACAACATATAACATTACTGCTCAGACTGATATGACAAAGACAATAGAAAGCTATATTGCCGCATATCCGGAGCTGGATGGCATTCTGCTGGCAGGAACATACTGTGATGCAGCACTTCCGACAATTGAAAAAGCGCTTTCCGATCATGGAATGGATGGAGAAATTATTGTAGGGCGTATTGACTTTGACTTTACAATGGGTGAATATCTGGAAGCTGGTTCATTCCACGTATCTTACGGCGGACAGCAGCAGATCGATCCACTGCTGTCAACAGTGATCCTTGTAAACAAAGTTATCGGTACACCGATCGTAGAGGATGGACCTTTTGTTCAGGTTTGCAACTATCTGGAGCTGACATCCAGTGAAGAAGCACAGGAATATCTGACCTATTTCCTGGGGGACAATGCAGTATTTACACCAGATGAAATTAAAGAAAGCATGATCAAATTCTATGATGACAGCATTAATGCAGATACTTATCAGGAAATCGTAGACAACTTCTCTGTAGCAGATGTGGCACAGAGACACGAAGGCATGGAGAGCGAGGAATAAGCAGAGACAACTATGAAAAAGTGGATAAAGAAAATCGGAATGACACTGGCTCTTCCGGTGATCGTATATGGAATTTTTCTGATCATATGTTTTGACCGGTTCAGTAATCTGAACTGTGTATCAACAATTTTTCTTCAGTCTATTGTATCTGTTATTACAGCTTATGCTTATGCGTTTATTTACATGAGCGGACTGTTTGACTTTACGATAGGATCCAGAATTATTATAAGCGGACTGGTAGGAGGCATAGCCTCCTCCCAGTTCGGTATGGCAGGGCTCCTGCTTGGTTCGTTAATTGCAAGCGTGGCTGTGGCAGCACTTACAGGAGCCCTGAATTGGATCTGTAAGATACCGTCCCTGATCCTGACAATGGCTCTGACGATGGTATTTGAGATCGAGGGGAAAAATATTGCCGGAAGATTCAGTTTTGTAAGCATTGACTATCAATATGCAGTATTGGGATCTGTTCCGTGGATTGTGGTTGTGTTGATCGCCTGTGGACTTTTGTTTTACTTTATTTTCAATTTTACGAAATTCAGCTACCATATGAGAGCGATTGGAAGTAATGAGGCAGTATCAAAGAATGCAGGTATTCGTGTACAGTGGATAAAATTCCTCTGCTTCGTGGTAGGAAGCATTTTTGCTGCTGTGGCAGCGGTACTGACGATCAGCCAGTCAGGCTCTATGGGGGCACAGACGAATCTGGGAAGTGCAACGCTCCTTTTCCAGCCATTGATGGCAATTATTATTGCAGTTGTACTTCAGCCGGCATGCAATATGGCTATTGGAATTTTTGTAAGCCAGTTTACATTGAATACAATTTTTATTGGTCTGATCGCGGCAGGATTTCCGGATACTTTCCAGAACATTTTCCTGGGAGTCTTCCTTCTCATTGTTATGATCATTACAAACAATGTAGAAACTTTGAAAGAATATCTGCATAAACGCCGGCTTGCTGCAAAAGTAGCTTAAAATGAGAAATACAAAGAACGAGAAAAGGAGGAAGAATCATGAATTTTCCTAAAATTTCAGAAGAGGAGAGAAGAAAGATGCTGGCACCTCCGGCAGGAAAGGTGAGGATGGTGCTGGATACAGATACATACAACGAAATAGATGACCAGTTTGCCCTTTCCTATGCACTGATGTCTCCGGAGCGCCTTCAGGTGGAAGCAGTTTATGCCGCTCCTTTTTCTTCCGGATTTTTTGACAGGCTGCTTGCCAAAAAGACGGATCAGGTAACCGTCCCAATGACAAGTGATCTGAAAGAAGGATTGGAGCAGAGTTATCAGGAGATCATTAAAATCTTTGGCATGCTGGAAATGGATCCGGCGGGAAAAGTATTCCGCGGATCAGAACATTATATGACAGAAAAGGATGTACCGGTAGAGTCTGACGCTGCGAGAGATCTTATCAAACGCGTGAAAGAAAGCGATGAAACTTTGTATGTCGTAGCGATCGGAGAGATTACAAATATTGCGTCGGCTATTTTGATGGAACCGGAGATCATAAAAAAGATCGTTATTGTATGGCTGGGCGGCCAGCCTCTGTACTGGCCTCATACATTGGAATTTAATCTGGGACAGGACATATTGGCTTCGCAGGTCATTTTTGACAGCGGTGTCCCGCTGGTACTGGTTCCGTGTATGACAGTGGCGTCCCATCTGACGACAACAGAGGCAGAACTGGCGGCAAAGCTGAAGGGAAAAAGTAAGGTTGGAACCTATCTGGCGGATATGGTGATCAGCCAGTTAAGCCCGGAAGCGGCAGATAATATGCTTTCTTTATTCCGGCTTACCTATTTACAGGAAGTAGATGACTATGATAAATTTATGAAAGAGGATATTCCATTTCACGGAATGGCTCCTTCCAGAATTATCTGGGACATATCAACGATAGGATATATGATCAATCCCCATTGGTGTCCATCTACTCTTGTAGAAGCGCCTTATCTCACAGATGATGTGAGGTGGAAAGCAGGTGAAAAGAGGCATTCGATACGGGTATGCAACTTTGTTTACCGGGATGGCATTTTCGGTGATATGTTTGAGAAGTTGGGGCGTGCGCCTAAATAAAGGTATAAAAAGCGCCGGAGTGGAAACAGATTTTCTGCTCCGGCGTTTTGTGATAAGGAGGCATACAGGTGAAAGTTTTAAATTTTGGATCACTGAACATTGATTATACGTATCAGGTGGAGCACATTGTAAATCCCAAGGAAACGATTTCCTCTCTTGGGCTGGAAGTTTTCCCGGGAGGAAAGGGGCTTAATCAGTCCATTGCTCTTGCAAAGGCAGGAGCGGAAGTATATCATGCAGGCCTGATCGGCGAGGACGGCCTGTTCTTGAAAGAAGTGTGCAGCAGCAATCATGTGCACACAGATTATATAAAAGAATCAGATACGCGGACCGGAAATGCGATCATTCAGGTGAGCAGCGCCGGAGAAAACAGCATTATCTTGTTTCCCGGGGCAAACCGGCAGAATACGAAGGCATATGTGGATGAGGTGCTGGGACATTTTGAGGAAGGAGATATTCTGCTTCTGCAAAATGAGATAAATGAAGTGGATTATCTGATCGAAAAAGGAAAAGAAAAGGGCATGACCGTTGCCTTTAACCCTTCTCCTTTTGACGATTATGTAAGAAAATGCGATCTGACAAAGGTAGATCTGTTTTTTGTCAATGAAGTAGAAGGAGAGCAGATTACAGGGGAAAAGCTGCCGGAAAACATCATTGCATGTATGAGAGAACAGTTCCCGGAGGCGGAAATTGTTTTGACCCTGGGTGAAAACGGCGCCATCTGGAGTGGAAAAAACGAGAATATTGCAGTGCCTGCAGTCCCGGCGGAAGCAGTGGATACTACTGCGGCTGGAGATACATTCACCGGATATTTTCTTGCAGCTGTCATAGAGGGACGAAACAAGAGACAGGCATTGGAAAGGGCGGCTATGGCATCGGCAATGGCAGTTGCCAAAAAGGGAGCGTCCATTTCTATTCCATGGAAGGAAGAAGTAGATCAAAAAATAGGGAGTGAATAAGATGAACGTATATGAGGGAAGACCGGAGGATTTTGAGTGCCGGAAGGAAAAGGAACAGAAAGTATATGAAATTTTGGACAGCCTTGGTATCAGATATCAGCGGGTAGACCACGAACCGGTAGCTACTATTGAAGCCTGCCGGGAAGTGGATGAGGCTCTCGGGATTGAAATATGCAAAAATCTGTTCCTGTGTAACAGGCAGAAAACAAAATACTATCTGCTTGTAATGCCGGGAAGCAAGAACCTGCAGACAAAGGAGCTTTCGCCCCAGATTCCGTCCTCCAGACTTTCCTTTGCATCCGGGGAGGATATGGAGAGGCTGCTGAATGTGTCGCCGGGATCGGCAACGATCATGAGCTTGATTTATGATTGTGACAATCAGGTGCAGCTTCTTGTTGACGAGGAAGTGCTCGCCGAGGAAACATTCGGATGCCATCCCTGTGTCAATACATCCAGTATGAAACTTCAGGCAGCGGATGTATTCGGGCCTTTCCTGAAGGCAGTTCATCATGATTATATTAAAGTAAAACTTAGTTAAAATAATAACGGGGGACGTAACAAAATGCAGGTTTACTACGTGTCCCGTTATTTTTTTAACTTATAGCGTATAAACCTTTTCCATTTTGCATAAACTAATGAAAGCCCGGAAAATCCACAATCAGAAGGAGCATGAATGCAGTGAAAAGCATGGAAAGGTATAGCATGAAAGTTCCAGGGAAACAGGAGCGGTGCATCATTTGCGGACAAGTGACAGATATGGAGAAGGACTGGCCTGTTGCAATGCGAAAGCATTATGTGGAGGGGGCCGGTCAGCTTTGCAGAAAGTGTTATCTTGAAATTTATTCCGATGGAAATTAGCAGTAAGGGACAGGAATTTTGCCGTTTCAGGCGGTGAAAATCCTGTCCCTTATTGACATGTAAAAGGATGGATGCTATTATAATGATATCAAAATGATATCAATTTAAAACGAAGGGGGAAAGAAAGATGAGTAAGGAAAAAATTCAGGAAGAAAAGATTCTTCACCCGGCAAGCGGATATGCTATGATGTTTATAGGAATTGTGGGAATGCTTCTGGGTATTGCCCTTATGGTTTTAGGACCGATATTTGGAAGTTTGTCCGGAAGCGGTTTTTTGATCGGCGTCGGTATTACACTTGGCATTATCGTTGAGACAGCAGCGATCATTCTGCTCTGTGGGCTTAAGGTACTCAATCCTAATGAAGCTTATGTGTTTACTGTTTTCGGAAAGTATTACGGCACATTGAAGAAACCTGGATTTTTCTGGGTAAATCCTTTCTGCAGCGCTATTAATCCTATTATAAAAGGGGCGCCGATTGTCACATCTAATGGAGGCCGTAATGTATCTATTTCTACAGGGGGAAGAGAAAAGAAAGTTTCTTTGAAGGCCATGACGCTTGACAATAAGCTTCAGAAAGTTAATGATCAGCTTGGAAATCCCGTAGAGATCGGTGCAGTGGTAATCTGGCGGGTAGTAAACCCTACAAAAGCAGTGATCAATGTGGAAAACTATAAGAATTATCTTTCCATTCAGTGCGACTCTATTATTCGGAATACGGCAAGACAGTATCCTTACGATACAAGCGAGGACGGAGATGAGAAGTCTCTCCGCGGCAGCAGTCAGGAAATTGCAGACATCATGGGACGTGAACTGCAGCAGAAAGTAGAAGAAGCAGGCATTAAAATACAGGAAGTGCGCATCACTCATCTTGCCTATGCTCCGGAAATCGCATCCGCTATGCTTCAGAGGCAGCAGGCAGCCGCTATCATTGATGCCAGACAGAAGATCGTAGAGGGAGCTGTCGGCATGGTGGAAATGGCGCTTAATAAGCTCAATGAAAATGACATTGTGGAGCTGGATGAGGAGAGAAAGGCAGCCATGGTGAGCAATCTGCTTGTTGTCCTGTGCGGAAATAAGGATGCACAGCCGATCGTTAACAGCGGAAGCCTTTATTAAAACTGCTTTTTATTAAATTGTTGAAAAGGCAGGAACGGGAGGGGGAAAGCTTTTGGAAAAAGAAAAGAAAGCATCGGACAAAACCAAAGCGAAGAAACAGGTTCCCCTTCGGCTGTCTCCCAAATTATATGAGGAGATTGCACAGTGGGCGGAAGATGATTTCCGGTCAATGAATGGGCAGATAGAATATCTTTTGACAGAGTGTGTGAAACGCCGGAAAGGAAAGAAGGATACCATATAGAGGGAAAACAGAAGGCAGGAGGAAACTCGGGCAACCCGTTTCCTCCTGCCTTTGGTTGTGCTTTTTGGCCTTTCATATTATAATAAGTGGCAGAGCAAAAGCGGAAAGAAGGAATCTTTATGTACATAGCAGATCTGCACATCCACTCCAGATATTCCCGCGCTACCAGCAAAGACTGCACGCCGGAATATCTGAATCTGTGGGCGAGAAGAAAAGGAATCCATATTGTAGGGACAGGGGATTTTACTCACCCGGCCTGGAGAGAAGAGCTGAAGGAAAAGCTGGAACCGGCAGAGGGCGGCCTGTATGTATTGAAAAAGGAATATCGGATTCCTGATCCGGCCGGAGAAGGGGCAGCAGATCCACGGTTTGTTGTCACGGGAGAAATCAGCTCCATTTATAAAAAGGGCGGAAAGGTACGAAAAGTCCACAGTCTGATCCTTCTTCCGGGCCTGGAGGAAGCGGAAAATATTGCGCGCCGGCTGGAGGCAATTGGAAATATACATTCCGACGGGAGACCTATTCTGGGAGTGCCCTGCCGGGATCTTCTGGAGATCGTTCTGGAAGCCGCCCCGGAGGGTATCTATGTACCGGCTCATATCTGGACTCCTCACTTTTCCCTGTTTGGAGCATTTTCGGGATTTGATACGGCAGAAGAGTGCTTTGAAGATCTGACGCCCTACATCCATGCCGTAGAGACGGGGCTTTCTTCTGATCCGACTATGAACTGGAGAGTGTCAGCTCTGGACCGCTTTCATCTGATTTCCAATTCCGACGCCCATTCCCCTGCAAAGCTTGGGCGGGAGGCTAACCTTCTGGATATAGAGTTGTCCTATCAGGGGATCTATCGGGCGATCCAGGAAGGAAAAGGACTGAAAGGAACCATTGAGTTTTTCCCGGAAGAAGGGAAATATCACATGGACGGACATAGAAAATGCGGCCTTTGTCTGACGCCGGAAGAAACGAACAAATTTGACGGCATTTGTCCGGTGTGCGGCAAAAAGATTACTATAGGAGTATCTCACCGGGTAGAGGAACTGGCAGACCGGGCGGAAGGATACCGGCCGGAGAAGGCGGCGGACTTTGAAAGTCTTGTTCCCCTTCCGGAGGTGATCGGATCCGCATACGGATGTTCGGCTGCCAGCAAGAAAGTGGTCAGAGAATATGAAAGTATGCTGCAGCGCCTTGGACCGGAATTTGAGATACTAAGAAAGATTCCTCTGGAAGAAATACAAGCGGTATCAGGTCATCGGATGGCGGAAGGGATAGCGAGACTCCGGGAGGGGAAAGCAGAAAGGATCCCGGGCTTTGACGGTGAATATGGAACGATCCGGCTTTTCCGTCCGGAAGAGGTCCGCGAAACAGAAGGGCAGCTGGATTTCTTTGCTCTTCTTGGAAGGACGGAAACCGGAAATCAGGACGGGTTACGGTGTAAAAATCAGGAAGAGCTTTTAAAAGAAAAAGAGATTTCGAGTGAAAAAGAGAACGGGCAGCAGGAGAGAAAAGAAGAGCTGAATCCGCAGCAGCTTCAGGCTGTACAGTGTGCGGGAAGGATTGTGGCTGTTCTTGCAGGTCCGGGAACCGGCAAAACAAAGACGCTGATCGCGAAGATTTTGTATCTGATGGAACACCGGAAAATAAAAGCCGGTGATATCATGGCAGTGACATTTACCAACCAGGCTGCCAGGGAGATGACGGAACGTCTGGAATCGGCTCTTGGCGGGAAAAGGCGTCTTGCAAAAATCCGGATCGGGACATTCCATGCCCTTTGTCTGTCCTTTTTAAAGGGACAGGGAAGGGAAGTCATGCTGACAGCGGAGCTGGAGCGAAAAGAGATGGCGGAACAGGCAGTGGATGAGAGCCGGATCGCCATGAAGACAGAGGAATTTCTGGAAGAATTGTCACGGCAGAAGGCAGGAATGGAGCCGCCGGAGCGTACGGAAGAGGAAAAGAGGCTCTGGGAAGAAGCGGTACAAAAGTATGAAGAAGAGAAAAGGAACAATTCTTTGTTAGATTTTGATGATCTTCTTCTGGAGACTTTGGAACTTTTAGAAAACGGCGCGAAAGGGAAAAACTTCGGAACCCCTTCCTACATTCTGGTAGATGAGTTCCAGGATATTAATCCGCTTCAGTACCGTCTGATCCAGGCGTGGAACAGGGAGGCAAAAGAATTGTTTGTCATTGGCGACGCCGATCAGTCCATCTACGGATTCCGAGGCGCGTCCGCTGCATGTTTTGAATCCCTGAAAGCAGATATACCGGATCTGGAAATCATCCGGCTGACGGAAAATTACCGTTCTTCCCCGCAGATCCTGCAGGCGGCGGAAACGGTTTTGGATGGAGCACTTGGCTCAAGGCTCCACCCCAATTGCCCGGATCAGGATCCGGTGCGGCTTTATCAGGCAGGGAGCAGGATGGGAGAAGCGATCTTTATTGCCAAAGAGATCGGGAGGATGGCAGGTGGAATCGGTATGCTGGAAGCCCAGGCTCTTTCCGGGAAGGAGTATGACAGAAAAGTCCGCTCTTTTGATGAGATTGCCGTACTTTGCCGTACCCACAGGCAGGCGGCGCTGCTGGAGAAGTGCTTCAGGCAGGAAGGGATTCCCTATGTGACAGCAGGAAGGGAGAGCTTCCTGGAGGAAGAAAAAGTGCAGGGAAGCTTCTGCTTTTTCCGCTGCCTTGAACATACCGATGATATGTCCGCAAAGAGGCAGAGTGCAAAGATTTTGTGGAAACTTTCCTGGAATCCGGTAACAGAGCAGATCCTGGATGAACAGATACAGAAATATCAGCCCCTTTACCGGAAGAAAAAGCCGCTGGATTTTCTGAAGATCTGGCTTGAAGATATGCAGCTTCAGGAAAACGAAGCAATGAAAATGCTGGTTTCATCTTCTGTATTTTATAAGGCGATGCCGGAGTTTCTCCGGAACTTTGAGCTGGGCGTGGAAAGCGATCTGAGGCGATGCGGGGATAGAAACTATACAGCAGGGGCAGTCAGGATCATGACGCTCCATGGTTCCAAAGGGCTGGAATTTCCTGTTGTGATGATCTGCGGAACAGAGAAAGGGTGCATCCCGCTGGAGAGCGAGAGCTATTCTGTTGATATCAGTGAAGAAAAACGTCTTTTGTATGTGGGAATGACACGTGCCAAAGAAGAGCTGATCCTGACGTTTTCAGGAGAGGAATCGCCTTTTCTTGCAGAGATCGGAGAGTCTGTGATTCAAAGAGAACAGGGACGGATCCGCAGCAGAGAAGAGAATTACCATCAGATGACCTTATTTGAAGAAGGATTATAGATAGATACCATAGTGGAGAGTGTGAAAATTTATGATAAGAAATATAGAACTTTCGGAGATTTCCGACGGCAGCCTTTACACATCGGCAGACATGGCAAAAGCCGACTGCCGGGGCTGTGAAGGATGCTTTGCCTGCTGCCGCGGCATGGGAAGATCCATTGTCCTGGATCCCTGGGATATTGCACAGATGACGGAAGGAACAGAAAGAACTTTTGCAGAATTGATGGAAGGGGTCATTGAGCTGAATGTGGTGGACGGTATGATTCTGCCGAATCTTCGTATGGATGAAAAGACAGAGAAATGCACATTTCTTGATCAGGAAGGCCGTTGCAGCATTCACAGATTCCGTCCGGGAATCTGCAGGATGTTTCCGCTGGGAAGATATTATGAAGAAAACGGATTCCGATATTTTCTGCAGATACATGAGTGCCAAAAGAAGGACAGGAGCAAAGTTAAGATCAAGAAGTGGCTGGACATTGCAAACTTAAAAGCATACGAAGCTTATATCTGGGACTGGCACCAGTTTCTTGCACTTTGCCGGAGAGAGTCAGCCCAGCTTGAAGAGGCGCAGATAAAGATACTGCAGACATATCTGCTTCGCACATTTTATCAGACGCCCTACGGTTCTGAAGATTTTTACAAAACATTTTATGAACGTATGGCAGCGGTAAAGGAGACACTTGGATTATGCTAGAACATTACGAAGAGAGGAAAAAATTTCTTCCCGGTCTGGGAAAAGATATGCCGGAGACTTACGGAAAGCTGGCGGAGATTTTCCAGTACCAGGTTTTTGAACTTTACGAAGAGGTGATCGGGCCAAGAAACAGCAGTTATTATATTCCCTATATGATGAACGATGCTCTGGAATGTTATCTTGTACTGAAGGATGCCAGAATAACAGGAGAATACTTGCAGCTGGATCCGGAGGAATTTCCCCTGCAGGCCCAGATTGCACAAAGAGACGGACAGACGGCTCTGATCGTCAAGCAGGGGAGCGAGAACATTTTTACGATCTGGTTCCGGGAAATAGAGGAATCGTTCCAGTGCTATCAATATCACAGGATCGGACATTTCTGGGTGGAAGGGCAGGAACACTGGCGTCAGCTGGTGTATATGACAGGAACGATTTATGATAAGTATGAATATATGAAGGAAAAGGCATGCAGCGATCTGGAGATGGAGCTTATGCACCTGGTCGAGTTTCCGCCTTTTCGCTTTTGGTCGCCGGTGGAGGAATCTCTGGAGGAAAGATATCCATCAAGTCCCAGGGGGGCGGCATGTATGAAAAAGTTTGCCAAAGAAGCCGGGGATGGGATGTACGCTTTTTTGACCGGAATTTATGAAAAATTTCCGGCAGAATTTTTGGAAAAGAGGCTGGCGTCCATGCTTTGCAGTCCTGCAAGGGAACCTTTGTATGAAATGATTTACGAAAAAATCCGAAAGGCGTCTCTTGCATACCCGAAGAGGGATTACGGAGAACCCTTAAATACAGAGATTCTGAAAAAGAGAAAGGCTGTAAACCGCCGGCTGAAAAAGGCAGGATTTGAAGGGAGATATCCTTTTTACAGGAAAGACGACCTTCAGATCGTTGCAACAGAGGAACATCCCTTTACCTGCATGGAATCAAGGGACTTTGTTTTCCGCATACAGTTTATGGTGTCAAAATGCCGGAAAGCATGCGGGAGAAACGGAGGTTTTTTCAGGTCGAGGGACAGGAAAAGCTGGATTTTGGAAGATCTGGATCCTGTTTTGTCCGGAGGTCTTGAGAGGAAGAGCACAGGTTAAAGAAACACATAAAAAAGTATAAAATAAAAAGTACAAAGAGAGGAAGGAAAAATGACAAAAAAGCAGCTGGCATTAGAAGTGATCGAAAGATTGAAAAGAGAATATCCGGATGCAGGATGTACCCTGGATTACGATCAGGCCTGGAAGCTTCTTGTAAGTGTGCGTCTGGCAGCACAGTGTACAGATGAAAGAGTCAATAAGATTGTAGAAGTTCTATATGACAAATATCCGGATGTAAATGCTCTTGCAGAGGCGGATGTAGAAGATATTGAAAATATTGTCAGACCCTGCGGGCTTGGCAAGAGCAAAGCGAGAGATATCAGCGCATGTATGAAGATATTGAAGGAGGAATATGACGGGAAGGTTCCGGATGATTTCGACGCTCTCTTAAAGCTTCCGGGAGTGGGGAGAAAGAGCGCTAATCTGATCATGGGGGATGTGTTTGGCAAGCCTGCCATTGTCACCGATACCCATTGTATCAGGCTGACAAACCGGATCGGTCTGGTGGATGGCATCAAGGAACCAAAGAAAGTAGAGATGGCTCTTTGGAAGATCATTCCTCCGGAAGAAGGAAGTGATTTCTGTCACCGCCTTGTCTACCATGGCCGGGATGTGTGTACAGCAAGGACAAAACCGTATTGCGATAAATGCTGCCTTAATGATATCTGTAAGAAAAAAGGAATATAGATAAAAGAAGGGCGGTCCCGGTAAGGGGCCGCCCGAAAGCGAGGGGGAGAAAGTTTATCCTTCAATTGCAATATAGCTCTTATTTTCTACTGCTTTAGCATCCTTTTTCGGAATAGCAAGTTTCAGGATTCCATCTTCATATTTTGCCTTGATATCTTCCTGTGTAACGGCATCGCCTACATAGAAGCTTCGGCTCATAGCACCGGCATAACGCTCCTTGCGGATGTATTTGCCTTTTTTATCTTTCTCATCTTTGTCAAGGCCTTTGGCAGCGGAAATGGTAAGATATCCGTTTTCAAGCTTTGCATTGATCTCATCTTTCTTAAAACCTGGGAGATCAATGTCTACTTCATAGCTGCTGTCAGTTTCTTTTACATCGGTTTTCATCATATTTTTTGCATGTTTTCCGTATAACGGATTTTTCTTTCCAAAGAAATATTTGTCAAAATCATCATTGAATGGGAAGTCCATCCAGTCATCAAATAAGTTTTCTCCAAAAATACTAGGCATCATCATAAGTCATATCTCCTTTCAAAAGATATATATTAAATTGTTTTTAGCACTGTCGGAGAAATCCGAGGTGTAGAGTTTCGGGAACATGGAAGAGAAAGCTCTTTTTTGTATCTCTTCCTTTGTTCTAGTTGTAATATAACACTTATTATTAGAGCTGTCAATAGTTGAGTGCTAATTTTTTTGAAAAATTTTTTATCCCGTTAATTGAAAAAGTTATTTCTGATTTTTTTCCTTTTTTGCTTCTCTATAAATCAGGGGTGGATTTTACCTTTGCAATCGTGTTATCCTGTACTCCCCGGAGCGGATTGGAGGTCATCATGGCAACTCATCATATTGGTAACTTTAAGCATCTTACTCTTTCTGATCGTGCAGAGATTGAAATCATGATCGAAAAAGGCTTCTCTTTTTCTCAAATGGCCAGGGCTCTTTCCAAAGACTCCTCTACCATCTCTAAAGAAATCCGGCGGCATCGTTTCCTTGTTCCACACTATCGGGACGAGAACAGCCGCAGACGCTCGGAATGCGCTCATTTTTCTTCCTGTACCAGGCAGCACCTGTGCGGACGCACTTCCTGTCTCTCCCTTTGCTCCAAATGCCGCAGCAAGCGCTGTTCTTTTTACTGTCCGGACTTTTCTCCCTTGATCTGTCCACGGCTCTTAAAGCCTCCTTACGTTTGCAACAGCTGTCCTAAACTGCGTACTTGTTCCCATGACTTCTATTTTTATCGGGCAAAATACGCAGAAGATTCCTATCAGGAGGTCAAATCTTCTTCCAGATCCGGGATCAATCAGTCTCCGGAATCCCTGGAAAAACTGGACAAGCTCATCTCTCCTCTTTTGAAGCAAGGGCAGCCTCTGTCCCATATTTATCTCACCCACAGGGAGGAGATCAACTGTTCCCAGCGGACTCTTTACAACTATATCGATCTCCGTTGTTTCTCTGCAGTAAATCTGGATCTCCCCAGAAAAGTTTCTTATAAACCCAGGAAAAAACGGCGGTCTGAACCAGAAATTCCCGGCTATCGTATGGGGCGCACATATCTGGACTTTGAGCAGTACATAGCCGCTCATCCAGACTGTTCCATTGTGGAAATGGATGTGGTGGAAGGCGCCGGCGGCAAAAGCTCTCCTGTCCTCCTTACTCTTTTCTTTCGCAGCTGTTCCTTTATGCTCCTTTTTCTCATGGAGAGCGACTGCAGAGCTTCTGTCAGGGATGTTTTTGACTTCCTATATGCCTCCCTGGGACCTGCCCGGTATTCTAGGCTTTTTTCCGTGATCCTGACGGATAATGGTTCCTCTTTTAAAGATCCTTCCGTCTTTGAACGAAATAATGGCCATGGTTCTCATACTCTCATTTTCTACTGTGACCCGATGGCTTCCTGGCAAAAGGGAAGGTTGGAAAAGAACCATGAATTTATCCGCTATGTTCTTCCCAAGGGAAAAACTTTCTCCGGGTTGACACAGGCACAGGCCACGCTCATAGCTAATCATATCAATAGTACGGCAAGAGCCAGTCTAAACGGCTGCACCCCGTTTGAACTGGCTCTTCTCCTATTGGACAGAAAACTGCTGGAGCTCTGCCATATGGCATGGATCCCGGCTGATCAGGTCACACTGAAACCTACGCTTTTAAAGTAAATTTTTTCAACAACCTAAAATACAGAAAGCTCCGGGCCAATGACAGGATTTCATACAAACCATACAGAAAAACCGGTGGAAGTTAGTTTTTCAAAAACACTTCCTGCGGTCTTTTTTGAATGTCATAAAATACACATCCAGCTGCTTTTCTCCTTTTCATTATAAAGAAAATGTCTCTTAAAATCTATGGAAATCCAGAAATAAGTTTTTCTAAAATCCTTTATTTATCGATAAGATCCGATGGTGGAAATTAGTTTTTCATTTAACCAAAATTTTTTATCGGGTTTTTATTTTTGCATAAATATTTCTCAATCAATCACTCCTATCTTAAATATAAGTATAGAAAAAGCGGTTGATCTCCAAAGGAGTAACCGCTTTGTGTGGGATATGAAATTGTTTATTGCTTTGTATGGACGCTTAACTGTTCTTCAATGTTGCGTCCGCTGTACATAACACGAAGAATTGTTACCACCTGTTCTTCCGCATCTGGAAGATAAAACACGATATAGTTATCTACCGCAACAAAACGTAAACCTCGGCTATGCCACGGTTCTTTCCCATATCTCGGAAAGCGTTCCGGCATTTCATTTAAACTTAATATCTGTTTTTCCAAACGTTCCAGTTGCTTTCCTGCATTTTCTGGTGACAAAAGTTCAAAAGCGATATACTCAAATATCCCTCGAAAATCTTCCTCAGCCTGCATTGACGTGACTACGTTAAAAATCATAAGCCATAATCTTTGCGAATATCAGCAAAAACCGTCTTTGCATCTTTGGTTCGACCTGCTTTCATATCCGCATATCCTTTCTCCAGCTCTGCGTGCAGTTCTTCTGTTCCCAGCATACTTATATCTGTAGGCGTTCTGTCTGGGATTTTTACTTCAAAGGGAAGTCCTCGATGTAAGATAATCTGTTTATAAAACATATTGATAGCATTAGAAGCAGGAATACCCAGTGTGGAGAGGATTTTTTCAGCCTGCTCTTTGATTTCAGGCTCTATTCTCGCATATAAATTTGCTGACTTTGCCATAATAACAACGCTCCTTTCTCGTGCATATCTTTTTCTTTATCATACACAAATGTCCGTACAATAGCAATACATTATTACTTGCATTCCACTGATACGGTTGAACAGATTTAACGTTCTGTCCGAAATGGTTCGTTTTTCGCGTCTCCGTCTCTCTTTTTTTATTCAGGCGCATTCAACCATTTCTGCGTATAAGGGCAAACAGCAAAACAAAGGCCGCACAGATCAGCTTCAATGCCAGTGGATTCTTTCATACGCTGAAGCTGTGTGCTGTAACAGATTTCCCGGTGGAAGAGCTCTTCCCGTTTTGTTTCGGGGTTCCATAAATGCCCGGTCAGAGCCTTTGCCGGACAGCTTTTCACACAGATGTCGCAGGTGCCGCATTGACTCTTGGTGACTGGAAAATCAAAAGGAAGAGGAGCGTCCGTAACGAGGCTGGACAGCCGGATAGCACTTCCATATTCTTTTGTGACAAGCAGACAGCTTTTTCCGATCCAGCCAAGTCCTGCTCTGGTTGCTACGGTTTTGTGGGGGAGCGGCGTCCGCCATTCCTCATTTTGTTTTACTGTTTTTGTTGTATTGGCATATGCGTTAAAACCATTTTTTATCAGAAATTCGGCTCCGCATGAAACAATTTCATCCAATCTGGCGTTCAGGGAATGATAGGCATCATAATATTCCTTTGTAGGAGCTGTTTTCAGATCCTGAACAATGTGTCTTGGTACGGGGACAGCTACAGAAACGCCTGTTTTCATATTCCCATCAACGACTCCGGATAAATCGGCGACTCCTGTCAGTTTTGCCCCTTTTTCTTTCAGAAGAGTAAATAATTCCTTTTTTAGTAAAGAGATGTCACTCATGTTGCGTCCCCCTTTTTGTTAATGTCAAAATTATAGTTATATTATATCAGAAATTTATCTATATTTAAAAGAAAATACAGATAAAATATTGACTAATATCTAAAATGGAACTACAATTATTCATATAATAAAGAAGAAAGGAGTGCTGTATTATGACGGCAGAAGTATTATCTATTTTAGTATTTGCGGTTGTTCTGGTTGTTGTTTGCTGGATGTTTGCAGAATACTGGATTAGCGTCAGAAGCAGAGGAACCGGAGAGGACGTTGGTAAACTTCGTTTTGGAAGCCGTACAGCGTTTGCGCTGACCCATTTCTGGAAAGCGGTGGATGATGCAGGAGACATTCCTAAGGAGAAGTTAAGAAAAGAAATGAGTCTTGTAAATCAGCCGGGGGCAGACCGCAGTTTCAGAGAAGTGCAATGCAGCACAGGACGCATGGCCGATACGAAAGAAGTGGAAGTGACAAGGAAGAAATACAAAATGAAGGAGAATATGTAATTCATGGAAAAAGGAATATCCAGATCCGGACGATGAATGCGGTCATTCTGATCAAAAAGGAATGACCGCATTTGCTTTCCGAAACTGGACAAGGCAGACGTTGTGGATTAAAATAAATATATAGAAACAGCCTGGCTGCCGCCGGACTTGGCGGTCAGAACAATGAGGAGGGAATTGTTATGACAGAAGAACTGATCAGAGAATTAAAACATGTAAAAAATGCTCTTGTAAATAAAGAATTATCGGGTGACGAATGGGAAGAAAAGCAGGAAATGGTAAAAAAACTGGAGGATGTGACTTCGTATTTAAAAGATGCCCTGGGGCAGGGGATTGAGTTTTAGAAAGGATACCTGGAGACGTTAATAAATGATAGAGACATTGATTTTTGACATGGATGGCCTTTTGTTTGATTCAGAGCGGGTAGTGCAAAGGTCTTGGAATATAGCAGGCAATGAGTTGGGATTCGGATTGGTTGGCGAGAATATTTACAATACGCTGGGAATGAATCTGAAAAGCCGGACAGACTATTTCAAAAGAGTCTATGGTGCGGACTTTCCGATGGATCGTTTTGCAGAAAGAACAAGAGAAATTTACTATGAAATAGCCAGGGAGGAGGGAGTTCCTCTGAAACCGGGAGTAAGAGCTCTTCTGGAGTATGGAAAACAGCATGGATACAAGATGGGGGTTGCTACATCATCCCGCCAGGAGCATGCAGTAAATGCAATGAAGGAAAAAGGAATATACGACTATTTTAATAATTGTGTATTTGGGGATATGGTTGAAAACGCCAAGCCGGATCCTGAAATTTATGAAACAGCATGTAAAAGGCTTGGAACCGAGCCTGAAAATGCAATGGCCCTGGAGGATGCGCCTAATGGAATATACTCTGCCAGCCGGGCTGGAATGTATGCGGTGATGATACCGGACCTGGTACAGCCGGACGAGGTTATGAAAAGGACAGCCTATCGGATATGCAGGGATTTGTATGAAGTGATAGACTTGTTGGAACATATGAAATGATAAAAAATAGCGGGAGCCGCAGCAAACTTACATTTTGCTGCGGCTCCCGTTGTTTTTTTAATCAATCTTGGATAATGCTGCTTCGTCAGCTACCAGTGTTACATCCGGATGAAGCTGAAGGATGGATGCCGGTACCTTTGGAGTGATCGGTCCGAAAAATGCTTCCTTTACAGTATCCGCCTTGTCGGCGCCGCTGACCACAATAAGGATTTTTTTTGCCCTCATAATGGTACCGATCCCCATAGTGTAAGCCTGACGGGGAACTTCGTCGGCGGATGCGAAGAATCGTTTGTTTGCTTCGATCGTGCGTTCCTGCAGATTGACACAGTGAGTATCATCAGGGAAGATATCATCTGGTTCATTGAACCCGATGTGTCCATTGTGTCCCAGACCAAGAAGCTGCAGATCTACTCCGCCAAGAGACTGGATCAGCTCTTCATACTGTCTGCATTCCTGATCGCTGTCCTCTTTTGTACCGTCCGGCAGATGTGTACGGCCGTCTGGAATGTTGACATGATCAAAAAGATGATGGTGCATAAAGTAATAGTAGCTCTGGTCATTGTCCCGTGGAAGCCCTTTGTATTCGTCCAGGTTCACTGTTGTGATTCCGGAAAAATCCAAATCTCCATCTTCATACCACTTCACCAGATTTTCATAGGTTCCGATCGGCGTGGAGCCGGTGGCAAGACCGAGAACGCTGTCAGGTTTTAAAGTAACCTGTGCAGAGATGATGTGCGCCGCTTTACGGCTCATTTCTTCGTAATTTTTTGTTTTGTAGATTTTCATAGAAATATATCCTCCTGATACAAATTATTCCAATATTGCAGAAGCAAAATATTCCGGCAGATGGAAAGACGGAGTGGAAGAAAGAATCGGTGCATACGCTGCATAATGTTCCACGTCTTTTGTCTCGGAAATTTTGTAAAAGTTGCAGGAGATGGTATCTCCGGCTTTGAATGAAAGTGCCCCGTAAATGTGCTCCAGTACGGAGAGGGGAATGCGGATAGAAGCAGTCCACCGGTCTTCCTCGATTTCGGTCCGGCACTGGAACATTGCCATGTCCTCTTTGGAAAAATAGGAACGGTACACTCTGGATGGGCCGTAAGCGGCAAGGAGGGCGCCGTTGGCGTTCACTTCGAAATTAAGATAGACTTCCTGTTCCGGAATGAACTGAAAAAACGCTTCCATGGCACTGTCCCGGTAAACGGGGTCAAAATCTTCCGTGTAGGTGCGTAAGGGGTCCTTTTCTTCGCATACCATACGCACATAAAATCCATCCTCTGGAATAAAACCAATATAAAAGTAAGTACGGGGGATGGATTTTGTACCCCACAGGAGATGAGTGATTTCCAGTGGGGCAAGATTATTTAATTCGTCTTTGTTTTTCAGTATTTTAATTTTCATCATAAGTTCAATTTACCAGACAAAAGAGGGAAATACAATACGGAGAAGCATAATAGCAAAGAATGTACAAAAAAAAGCATAAATTGTGCTTATCCGGACTATTTTTCCCATCTTCCGGATGCTCCGCAGGGGAGATAAAGGCCTGTACTGGTAACCGGAAGGGCAATCTCCTGAGATTCTACATGTCCGTGGTATTTTTTCAGCTCTGTACTGAGCATATAAGTAAGGACGGCAGGCGCCAGTCCGGTTGTATAAGAGTTTACAAGGAAGAACAGGGGATCATCCGACAAAATCTTTGTACACAGATGAATAAAGGGATGTATGGATTCTTCGATTTTCCAGATTTCCCCTTTGGGGCCTCTTCCGTATGACGGAGGGTCCATGATAATGGCGTCATAATGATTTCCCCGGCGTATCTCCCGTTCCACGAATTTGACGCAGTCATCTACAAGCCAGCGGATGGGTGCCTCTTTCAGTCCCGATGAAACGGCGTTTTCCTTGGCCCATGTCACCATTCCCTTGGAAGCGTCCACATGGGTAACGGAAGCTCCCGCGGCAGCGGCGGCAAGAGTAGCGCCACCTGTGTAGGCGAAAAGGTTCAGAACTTTAACCGGCCGCCCGGCGTTTTTAATTTTTTCGGAAAACCAGTCCCAGTTAGCGGCCTGTTCGGGAAACAGTCCTGTGTGCTTGAAATTAAAGGGCTTCAGGTTAAAAGTCAGATCCCGGTAATGGATGGACCATTGCTGCGGGAGATCGAAAAATTCCCATTCGCCGCCGCCTTTTTTGCTTCGGTGATAATGGGCGTTTCTTGACTTCCATCCGGGGAGTTTTCTGGGAGTATTCCAGATGACCTGAGGGTCCGGGCGGACCAGAAGGTATTTGCCCCAGCGTTCCAGCTTTTCTCCGTTGCTGCAGTCCAGTACTTCATAATCTTTCCATTTATCTGCAATCCACATAATCTGTAAAATCCTCTCTATAATAAATAATATTCATAGTCGCTGACATTATTTTAGCCCGTGACGAGCGCGAAATCAATATTTTTCTTTACCTTTTGCATTATCAGTGATAGACTGAATCTATAAGTGGATAAAGAGCCACAAATCCGTAAAAAGGGGGAAGAAAAATGAAATCAGATGTAAGACTGACAACATTAAGCAAAACATCCGGATGAGCGGCTAAAATTGGTCCGGAGACCCTTGCTCAGGTTCTGGGCAAGCTGCCGAAATTCCAGGATGATAATCTGCTGGTTGGAATCGAGACTTCCGACGATGCAGCAATATATAAGGTAACAGACGATATAGCTATGATTCAGACAGTAGACTTTTTTACGCCGATTGTAGATGATCCTTATATGTTCGGACAGATTGCAGCGGCCAATTCTTTGAGCGATGTGTGGGCCATGGGAGGAGAACCGGCAGTTGCGCTGAATATTGTCGGATTTCCTAATTGTCTGGACCCGGCGATCCTGGGAGATATCCTTGCAGGGGGCGCAGACAAAGTAAAAGAAGCAGGTGCGGTCCTTGTAGGAGGGCATTCCGTGCAGGATGACGAGCCGAAATACGGGCTGTGTGTGTCCGGTTTTGTACATCCGGATAAGATTTTCAAAAATTACGGATGCAGGCCGGGAGATGTGCTGGTATTGACAAAGCAGATCGGAAGCGGCGTCATTAATACTGCCATCAAGGCAGAGATGGCTTCTCCGTCCGCAGTGAAAGAAGCGCAGATGGTTATGGCATCCTTGAACAGGATTGCAAAGCGGGTGACAGAACGGTATCATGTATCCGCATGTACCGACATTACCGGTTTTGGTCTTCTCGGCCATTGTGTGGAGATGGCTGAGGCAAGCGATGTAACCTTTGAGCTTAAAGTAAAGGATATTGCCTATATGGCAGATGCCATTGATTATGCCAAAATGGGACTTGTCCCGGCAGGGACTTATAAAAACAGGGGATACTCCATTGGCAAGGTGGAGACAGGATCTATTGAAGAGTGTTATGTAGATCTTCTGTATGATCCGCAGACATCCGGAGGACTGCTGCTGAGCGTTTCCCCGGATGATGTAGAGGGAATGATGCGTGACTTTGAACATGCCGGTATGGAGACAACTGTATCCATAATCGGAAAAGTGGCGCCAAAAAGCGACAAACTGATCCGCTTATTCTAAATCCCTCTGTAAGATCAGAAATGCTGACAAAAATGTCAGCGGCAACGAGAGGAAAGAAAAATGGATAAAAAAAGTTTATACCGCAGCATACCCAAAGTGGATGTGCTGCTTGCAGATGAGCAGATACAGGGACTGATTGAAACTTACAGCCGTGATACAGTCATGGAGGCAGTGCGTACCCAGACAGACCGTCTGCGCGCCTTTATCGGGACATGCACAGACGAGGGAGAGGCACTCGGTAAGATCAATGCTCTTAAAGATGATGTGGCCCGGGCTGTGAAGTCTCTTCACACGCCCAATATGCGCAAGGTGATAAACGGAACCGGAACGGTTCTTCACACCAATCTGGGAAGGGCGCCGATCTGCGAAGAACATATGAAAAAAGCAGCGGAACTTGTAACAGGATATTCCAATCTGGAATACAATCTGGAAGAAGGGAAGAGGGGAGAGAGATATTCTCATTTTGAAGAGCTTCTCTGCCGTCTGACCGGAGCGGAAGCAGCTATGGCTGTCAACAATAATGCGGCGGCGGTTATGCTGATCTTAAGTTCTCTGGCAAAGGGAGGCGAAGTGATCGTCTCCAGAGGAGAGCTGGTAGAGATTGGCGGAAAATTCCGGATTCCGGATGTGATGGAACAAAGCGGGGCGTCTCTTGTAGAGGTGGGAACAACAAACAAGACGCACTACAGTGACTATGAAGAAGCTGTGACTGAGGAAACAAAAGCTCTTCTGAAAGTTCATACAAGCAATTACCGGATTGTGGGATTTACGGATTCTGTCACTATGGAAGAGCTGCTGCCTTTAGCTAAAGAGCATCATATCCCGCTCATTGAAGATTTGGGAAGCGGCGTTCTGATCGATTTAAGCAAATACGGGCTCACCTATGAGCCTACTGTACAGGATTCCATCGCAAAAGGAGCAGATGTGGTCTGCTTCAGCGGGGACAAGCTTCTTGGAGGCCCGCAGGCAGGCATTATCATCGGGAAAAAGGAATATATCAGCAAGATGAAAAAAAATCAGCTGACAAGAGCGCTTCGGATCGATAAATTTACAGCTGCAGCCCTGGAACTTGTGCTGCAGGAATATTTGTCCGAAGAAAAAGCGCTGCAGCATATCCCGGTGCTGTCCATGATCACACGGAAGCCGGAAGAAGTGAAAAAGGATGCCTCTGCTTTGGTGCGGAAACTGAAAAGGGCACATCTTCCTGCCAGGGTGGAGCTCATATCCTGTCAGTCACAGATCGGGGGAGGTTCTCTTCCGATGGAGAGACTTTCAAGCTATGGGGCAGCGATCCACCCGGAGAAGATCAGTGTGCCGGTATTGGAAGAGAGGATGAGGCATCTGGAAGTTCCGATCATTCCACGGGTTGTAAATGATACCATTCTCATTGACGCCAGAACACTTCAGAAAGGCGACGGTGACCTTCTTGTCCGTCAGCTGAAGGAACAGGAGGTGTTGGAACCGTGAAGCACATTATCATAGGAACAGCCGGACATATCGATCACGGGAAAACGACTCTGATCAAGGCTCTGACCGGAAGAAACACAGACCGGTGGGAAGAAGAGCAGAGACGGGGAATCACCATAGACCTGGGATTTACATGGTTTGACCTGCCGGGAGGAGACCGGGCGGGAATTATTGATGTGCCCGGACATGAACGGTTCATCAACAACATGGTTGCCGGTGTTGTGGGGATGGATATGGTTCTCCTTGTAGTTGCGGCAGATGAAGGGATCATGCCCCAGACAAGAGAACACATGGATATCCTAAGTCTTCTTGGCATTGAAAAAAGTATTATTGTTCTGAATAAATGCGACCTTGTAGACGAAGAGTGGACAGAGCTGGTGGAAGAAGAAATTCGGGAAGAACTGGCAGGAAGCTTTTTGGAAAAAGCGCCGATTGTCCGGGTTTCAGCCGCTACGGGAGCAGGTTTAAAAGAGCTGGTGGATATCATTGAAAAAATAGCGGAGGAAGAGGTGGTGGAAAAGGATACGGCTACCATTCCCCGCCTTCCCATAGACAGGGCTTTTTCCCTGTCCGGTTTCGGGACAATTATCACCGGAACTCTTCTGTCCGGAACGATCACAAAAGAAGATGTCTTGGAAATGTATCCCATCGGGAAGACAAGCAAGATACGAAGCATTCAGGTGCACGGTCAGGATGTGGACAAATGCTATGCCGGTCAGCGGGTTGCCATCAACCTTTCCAATATCAAAAAAAGAGAAATCGGAAGGGGCTGTGTCCTGGCGCCTCCGGGAAGTATGAAAAATACAGACCTTCTGGATGTGAAGATGAATATTCTGGATTCTTCTATGCGGGTGCTGACAAACCATACCAGACTGCATCTTTTTACCGGAACAAGTGAGATCCTTTGTCGTGCCGTCCTTCTGGACAAGGAAGAAATCGGACCGGGCGAGAGCGGCTATGTGCAGCTTAGGCTGGAAGAGGAAATCGCCCTTCGGCGCGGAGATAAGTTTGTTGTACGTTTTTATTCTCCTATGGAAACAATCGGCGGAGGAGTGGTTCTTGAGCCTAATCCTTCCATTCACAGGCGCTTCCAGGAGCCGGTGATCGAAGATCTCAAAAGAAAGGAATCCGGATCCACTGCAGACGTCATTGAAATGCATGTGAAGAATTATAAAGACACGATGATAACCCTGTCAGATCTGGCACGCCTGACAGCTCTCTCCCCGGAAGAAGTGGAGCAGGATATTGAAGAACTGAAAGAACAGGGGCTTATCCGGACATATGCTTTGAAAAAAGATACTTATGTATGGCATGCAGGAGCGGCAAAGGAAGCAGAAGAGATACTTCTGAATGCGCTGAAAAAGTATGAGGCGTCGTATCCTTACCGCTATGGCATGAAAAAGGCGGAGATACATACAAATTATTTCCGCAAGATCAAGCCTAATGTGTTCGATCTCTATATCGGAAGCCTGACGGAAGAAGGGATTCTTGAGAGGGTGGATGAATTTTTATGTACGCCCGGTTATCAGGTAAGAAAAGACACTCTTTATGACAGGGTATCCGCAGCCCTTATGGGCGCCATGGAGAAGGCCGGATTTGACTTTGTGCGTTACAGCGAGATCCCTGTGGGTAGCGTGGATCCTGATGTGGAAGATG
Organism: Claveliimonas bilis; assembly: GCF_030296775.1. Taxonomy (NCBI): domain Bacteria; kingdom Bacillati; phylum Bacillota; class Clostridia; order Lachnospirales; family Lachnospiraceae; genus Claveliimonas; species Claveliimonas bilis. Next base: position 808,121 of record NZ_AP027742.1, read on the forward strand.
ATATCCGTAATATTCTGCTGGAAGAGGGCAAGATCGTAAAAGTAACGGATGAGATGTACACCCTTTCTTCTTATATGGAAGAAGCAAAGGAAAAAATCCAGGAAAAACTGAAAGAAGACCCTGTTATCACCATTGCACAGGTGCGTGACATGTTCCAGACCAGCCGTAAAAGCGCAAAACCGATCCTGGAGTATATGGACAGTATTAAAGTTACGAAAAAAACAGGCGGAGAAAGTGAGAGGGTGGCATACTGATGAATTTAAAACAATTAGAGGCATTTGTGGAAGTGGCGGAATCGGAGAGCTTTTCTAAAGCAGCCAAAAAGCTGTTTCTGACCCAGCCTACTGTCAGCGCTCATATTTCTTCACTGGAAAAAGAGCTGGATGTCCGTGTTTTTGTGCGGAATACAAAAGAAGTAGCTCTCTCGGAAGAAGGGCAGAAACTGTATCGGTATGCAAGACAGATACTGGATCTTACAGATGAGATCCGGGAAGAATTTGGGCGGGAGCGCGAAAATGATAAGAAATGTATTGTTATCGCAGCATCTACCATCCCATCTCAGTATCTCCTTCCGGAGATTCTTGCGAAGTTTAATGAGAAGTACCCGGGAGAGCAGATTAAGCTCTCCGAAATGGACAGCGCTCAAGTGGCGGAACAGGTTGCAGCAGGAAAGGCGGATATCGGTTTTACCGGAACTGTGTTGGAAAAGAAACACTGCCAGTACATCCCGTTTTATAAGGACCACCTGGTGATCACTACGCCGGATTTACCGAAATACAGAGAATTGCAGAAAAGAGAAGAAGAGATTTTCTGGATCCAGGATGAAAAAATGATCATGCGTGAGGAAGGATCCGGGACAAGAAAAGAAGCAGAAAAGCAGCTTAGGCATCTGGGAATCCGAACGGAAAGACTGAATATCATTGCGAGTATTGCGAATCAGGAAACGATCAAGAAATCCGTTATGCAGGGAATGGGCATTTCCATTCTTTCCAGCCTGGCAGCTAAAGATGAAGTGGAAGAAGGGCAGATGCTTGCATTTCCGATTCCACAGGCGGATGAGGGAAGAGATATCAACCTGGTGTATAATAAAAACCGGACTCTTTCCAAATCTGCAGAAAGATTTATTAAGGTGGTAAAGTCTATTTATCACATTAAAAAATAGCAGAAGGCAGGGAACAAAGAGATTGCATTTTCCTGCCGGCAGAGAAAGGCAGTATACACACAAATCCAGAATAGAGTATTTATAGAAATTTTCTATAAGGATAGTGTGTGTATTGCTTTTTTTGATTAGACGGAAGAAAATGCAGACGATATAATAAATACGGTATTATGAAAAGGGGAAAGAAAGTTGGTGGCAATCAAGTGATTTATTTAGATAATGCGGCTACAACGATGCAAAAGCCGGAAGAAGTGATTGAAGCGGTTGTACAGGCCATGCATTCTATGGGAAATGCGGGAAGGGGAGCACACAGCGCATCTTTGGAGGCCTCCAGAACTATTTATGATACAAGGGAACTGCTCTGTCGTTTCTTTGGCGGGACAGATCCAAGAAGACTGGTTTTTACAAGTAATTCTACGGAAAGCCTTAATATAGCGATCAAAGGACTTTTTGAGCCGGGAGATCATGTGATCACAACAATGCTGGAACACAATTCGGTTCTGCGGCCTCTGTATGAAATGGAGAAAAGAGGGGTGGAGCTGACGATTATTCCGGCGGACAAAAAAGGTGTGATCGATTACAACGACATAGAAAAGGCAATACGCCCGAATACAAAGGCGGTTGTCTGCACTCATGGATCCAATCTGACAGGAAATCTGGTGGACATTGAAAGGATCGGAAAGATTACCCGTAAGAATGGACTTCTGCTGGTGGTAGATGCGTCGCAGACTGCCGGCGTCTTTCCTATTGATGTGGAAAAAATGCAGATCGATGTTCTTTGTTTTACCGGACATAAGGGGCTTCTTGGTCCCCAGGGTACAGGAGGAATGTATGTGAAAGAGGGCATACAGATAAGACCGCTCAAAAGCGGGGGAAGCGGTGTGCAGACTTACAGTAAAAGCCACCCGGCGGAAATGCCCACAGCGCTGGAGGCGGGAACCATGAACGGCCATGGCATCGCAGGCCTTCATGCAGCTGTAGAATATATCCAAAGAACAGGGATCGATCAGATCAGAAAACGTGAGCAGGAGTGTATGAAGCGGTTCTATGAGGGGGTTATTCAGGTTCCCGGAGTTAAGGTGTACGGGGATTTTGATGATATGAACCGCTGCGCGATTGTATCTTTGAATATCGGAGATTACGATTCTTCAGAAGTCAGTGATGAGCTTCTTACAGAGTATAGAATATCTACAAGACCCGGAGCGCACTGTGCGCCTCTTATGCATGAAGCATTGGGAACAGTAGAACAGGGGGCAGTGAGATTCAGTTTCTCACATTTTACGACTGATGAAGAAGTGGATACGGCTATAAAGGCTATCCGCGAACTGGCAGAAGAATGATCTTTTGATCATTTGCGAAGGAAGAGAGTAAAGGAGGAACACACAATGAATTTGTCAGATTCAAAGAAAAAGCTGGCGCTTGCCGGCGTGGTGTGCGGACTTGTAGCAGCATGTCTGGCGTACTTTGGAAATCCGGCTAATATGGCAATCTGTATTGCCTGCTTTGTCCGGGATACCGCTGGCGCATTGGGAATGCACCAGGCAGAGGTGGTGCAGTATGCACGGCCTGAAATTATAGGAATTGTATTAGGAGCGTTTATCATTTCCGTAGCAACAAAGGAGTATCGCTCTACAGCAGGATCTTCTCCAATGATCCGTTTTGTGTTGGGGATTGTTATTATGATCGGTTCCCTGATCTTTTTAGGGTGTCCGCTTCGTATGGTTATCCGTATGTCTGCAGGCGATTTAAATGCCTGGGTGGCTCTGATCGGTTTTATACTGGGCGTTTCTACCGGAGCGTTTGCCCTGAAGAAAGGATTCAGCCTTGGGCGCGCTCATGAGACACAGAAATCAAGCGGTGTTGTAATGCCGGCTATCATGGTTGGTATCCTGCTTCTTGCAGTGTGCACAACCCTTCTGAAGTCCAGCACAAGCGGACCGGGAAGCATGCATGCGCCTATCATTATTTCTCTGATCGGAGGTCTGATCTTCGGCGCGTTTGCACAGAAATCAAGAATGTGTTTTGCGGGAAGTATAAGAGACGTAGTTCTGATGAAGAATTTTGATCTGCTGACAGTGATCATCGGTTTATTTGTTGTTATGCTTATCTATAATGTGGCTACAGGAAATTTCGTACCTGCATTTGACACACCGGGAATCGTGGCTCATTCAGAGCATATCTGGAATATTCTGGGAATGTATGCGGTGGGATTTGCAGCAGTTCTTGCAGGAGGCTGCCCGCTTCGCCAGCTGATTCTTGCAGGCCAGGGATCATCAGATGCGGCCGTAACTGTACTGGGTCTTTTCTTCGGAGCGGCTCTTTGCCATAATCTTGGACTTGCTTCCAGTGGAACCGCTCTCAATGCAGAAACGAACGAGATCGTTGCAGGTGCCGTAACACCGGCAGGAAAAGTAGCATGTATTATCTGTATTGTAATATGTTTTGTGATTGCTTTTACAAATAAACGTGAGGCCGGAAAATAGTTGGAAAAGTATAAAAAATATGATATTCTGAAAAGGAAGGTAAAAAAATGAAGGAAGTAGATGCAAGAGGTCTTTCCTGTCCGGAACCTTTGATGCTGACAGCAGAAGCGCTGAAAAATGCGTCAGGCCCTGTGAAAGTCCTGGTGTCAGAACCACATCAGAAAATGAATGTGGAAAAGTTTGCAAAGGATCACGGGAAAAAAGCGGTATCCACAGAGAAGGACGGATGCTTTGAAGTAGTGATTGAATAAGATGAGAAAAAAAGAATTAAAGCTAATTGTAACATTTCATACAACAGCAGATGCTATGGCAATGGAAAAAGCATGTAAAGATTCCGGCGCTCCCGGACGCCTGATTCCGGTTCCAAGAGCCATATCGGCCGGGTGCGGTCTGTCATGGTGTGCGGCACTTGAAGACAGAGAAGAGATTCGTTCTGTCATGAAGGCGGCAGGGATAGAAGAAGAAGAACTGCATGAATGTATGGTGTAAACAAAAGAGCTGACAGGAAGGCTGCAGTTTTGCAGTGCCCTCCTGTCAGCTCTTTTGTTTACTGACCGTGATCGTCCGTGCGCATTGACGTTATATTCCGGTTTTGAAATTGTCGAGTACATGAGGCAAAAGACGGTCGCTGTATTTGGTCAGGGAAAATTTCCCTTTGAAAAGAGACCAGTCATACAGCAAAGCCCGCTCATACATGGCATAGATATTCATCAGCTCTTCGGCAGTAGAATTGGGGGCAAACTCCTTATTGTCCAGACCTTCCTGAATGATTTCGGTTACCCATCGGAAATAAAACCGTTTTTTGTCGGACAGAGATTTCTTGTCCTTTGTGATCAGCTGCGAAGAATACAAATAGGCCAGGAGATGAATATCTACACTTGTTTCGATCATGTAAAACAGTTCGTGGTTTAGAAAGAGAAGCTTATCATATGCGGACAAATCAGGATCTATCACGTTGGAAAGCTCTTCGTATTTCTGGTCAAAAAGATTGGACAGAGTATTCAAAAGGGCTTCTTTTCCTTTGAAATAGTGGTAGAAAGTCCCTTTTGAAGTTTTTGACGCATTGATGATTTCCTCTACAGTAGTATTGTCATAGCCGTTTTTGTAAAAAAGGTTCCACGCTGCTTTTACAATACGGCTTTTTGTTGACTGTCTTTTTTTGGCCACTTTTTTCATTCCCTTCAACATGACGGCAGAATACATAAATCTGCTCCGCGAGTGTACTGTTGGTTACATTTTAGATGAATAAAAAAGAGCGGTGATGAACCGCTCTTTTTTAACTTTCCAATAAAGCCGGAAGTAATTATCCAACCTGGAAGCCGTATTTCAACGGATCTGTTGGGTCGATCAGGTATGTAGCAACACCTGTCAGGTATGCGCTTCCTGTGATCATTGGGATAACAGCATCGAAATCGCCAACTTTTGTTGTTTCTTTGATGCGTCCTTTGAAGAGGCTTCCCATAAAGCTTTCGTAAACGAACTCTTCTCCGACTTTGATCTCTCCCCAGTGATGAAGAGTAGCAAGTTTAGCACTTGTACCTGTTCCACATGGTGAACGGTCAGCCATAGCATCACCGAAGATAACAACGTTTCTCAAGTTTGCTTTGTCCGGATTTGGTGTCGGACCATAAAATTCAACAAGGTCTACTGTGTCGATGTCAAGCTCTGGGTGCTTAACAGGGATTGTTTTGTTGATTTCATCCAACATTTTCATTCCGAGAGCTGTGTATGCCGGAACGGATTTTGCATTGATTTCCCCAATATCAAGTTTTGTTGTGTCAACCAGTGCGAAGAAGCTTCCGCCGAAGGAAATTGTAAATTCGATCTCTTTTCCGTCGATGGTAACTTTCTGGTTTTCTTTGTAAACGAAAGCCGGTACGTTTGTAAGTGTAACACTTTCAACTTTTCCGTCTTTTACAACTGCAGTTGTACGGATCAGTCCTGCAGGAGCTTCCAGAACAACTTCGTTTTCGCCTTCGTGAGATTCAACGAATCCAGCCTCGATAGCTACTGTTACAGCACCGATTGTACAATGTCCGCACATGTTCAGGTATCCGCCTGTATCCATGAACATAACGCCGAAGGAAGCTTCCGGATTTACAGGTTTGCACAGGAAAGCTCCGAACATATCATGATGTCCTCTTGGCTCAAACATAAGAGCAGTACGAACATCGTCATAATTTTTCTCCATCCATTTTTTCTTTTCAATCATTGTGTTGCCTTCCGGCTCCGGGAAACCACCATATACGATACGGCAGAACTCTCCCTCTGTGTGGGCATCAACAACCTGAAGCTGGCCCTCGAAGCGATCGAAGTTAACGTTAGCTTTTAACTCCATATCTAATACCTCCTTAAAATATAAATGTTTTTCTTCTTATAGAGAGAATCTATAAGTTTTTATAAAAACACGCCGGAAATCCCCATGTTCCCGTTGTGTCTTATACAGAAAAAGACATAAAAATGACATAAAATTAACGATTAGACCGTATTCTAGTCCCTCGTCTAGTATGCCGTTCAGTTTATATTAACTATTATGGAGTAAAAGCCTTGAAAAGTCAATGTTTTTTTGATAATATAAAAGTGTTCAAAAAAGGCTTGAATTATAGAGAAACCTGTGCTATTGTTAAGTGGCGCGAAAGTGAATATGGGGGTAGTTGGGTGACTGGTGTGCCCCCTGGTCTTCAAAACCAGTGTTGGGCGTTAGGAGCGTCCTGGGTGGGTTCGATTCCCACATGCCTCCGCCAGAAAAATAACAATATTCTGTTAAAAATATCGCAGAATTTTGATTTGAGAATTTATAGATAAAAACTATCAGTTTCTGCTTTTTGAAATGAAAAGGTAAGTAAATAGAATTGGTGGAATCCAATCTGTTTTTGCTTAAAAAAGAAAAAAGGAGAAGAATGTCATGGGAAACGTACAGATTTTATTGCGTCAGCATGTAGGAGCACCTTGTGAAGCAATCGTAAAAGCTGGGGACAAGGTGGAAAAAGGTACTCTCATCGCTACTCCGACTGGACTTGGGGCAAACATTTTTTCCAGTGTTTACGGTGTGGTAGAAGAAGTGACAGCTGACAGCATCATCATCAAACCAGATGATGAGCAGAAAGATGAATTTGTTCCTATCAAGGAAGGAACAAAACTGGAAATGGTAAAAGAGGCCGGAATTGTGGGAATGGGCGGAGCTGGATTCCCGACAGGCGTAAAACTGAACATTAACCTGGCAGAAACACCGATGGCTGAACTGGATCCGGAGATCAATCCGGAGCTTCCGGCAGATTTTAAACTGGAGCACAGCTATATTTTGGTAAATGCTGCAGAGTGTGAGCCGGGACTGGAACATAATATCCAGCAGCTGGAACAGCAGACGGACAAAGTGATCCGCGGCGTAAAATACTGTATGGAGATTACACATGCAGATAAAGCAATCTTTGCAATTAAGAAGAAACACCACAACGCGATCAAGATTTTGGATGCAGCTTTAAAGAGCGAACCGGATATTTCCATTCATATGCTTGCAGACATCTACCCAATGGGAGAGGAACGTGCAGTTGTAAGAGAGTGCCTTGGCGTAAACTTAACAACAACACAGCTTCCTTCCGCTGCAAGATCTGTTGTTGTAAATCTTGAAACAGCAGCAAAGGTTGCAGAGGCTATTGATGAAAGAAAACCTTGCATCAGCAAGAATATGACAGTACGTGGAAAACTGAACGGCGGAAATGGAGCTCATGTATTCATGGATGTGCCGATCGGTGTCAGCGTAGGAGAGATGATCGAAAAAGCCGGCGGTATTGACGGTGTATATGGAGAGATCATTATGGGAGGAGCATTCACAGGTAAATCTACAGATCTGGATGCACCTACTACAAAGACAACAGGAGGAATCCTGGTAACAGGAGAATTTCCGGATCTTCACGGTGCAAATGTGGGAATCCTTGTCTGTGCATGCGGCGGAAGCGAAGAGCGTATGCGTGAGATCGCTGCCAAGATGAACGGAAACGTTGTATCTGTATGCAAATGTAAACAGGCAATTGAAAACAAACCGGGTGCACCGCTGAAGTGCTTAAGACCAGGCAACTGTCCTGGACAGGTAAAGAACAACCTGCAGTTTAAAAAGGATAATTGTGAATATATTATTATTGGTAACTGCTCTGACTGTTCCAACACCGTTATGGCGTCAGCACCTAAGATGGGTCTGAAAGTATTCCATCAGACTGACCATGTAATGAGAACAATCGGACATCCTCTTTACAGAACCCTGAAGATTTCCAAAGAGGTAAGCCAGGAGATTGATTTTTAAAGATTTTTAAGAAGTACAGGTATTACTGCCGCGGGCAGGGTCTGTGGAAGACCCCCGATTCTTTCACAGGCTTATGAAAAGATTGAGAGGTATTTTCTCTGCCGGCGGTTGTATATATACACCTTTGTCCGTGCAATGCGCGGATGGAACAATCTGGATTATTCTCTGAATTTAAAAGAGAGATTCAGAAGTAACAAAAACAAGGAGGGAAAACAATATGTCAATCACAGCTGAAACAGCTAAAGAACATGCTCATGATCCTGCGGTATTGTGTTGCAGAGCCGAAGGCGGCATTACAATCGAACCAGCTAATCTGGAAGATCCGGCAATCTTTGACGATCTTGTAGATTCAGGATTATTGAACCTGGATGGTTGCCTGACCATCGAAGAAGTTTTAGGTGCAAAATTGAAAGAAACATGCGATTCTCTTTGCCCACTTACTGCTGATAAGGTAGAGGGAGCAAAAGCTCCGACAGCACCGGCAGCAGAGGAAGAACCAGAAGAGGAAGCAGCAGCACCTGCACCTGCAGCACCAGTTGCAGCAGCACCGGTAGCAGGAGGAACATTAAAAATCCATATCGGAGAAGGAAAAGACATTGATCTTGAGATCCCGGTAGGAGCTCTTGGAGCAGGCGGAGCAGCAGCTGTACCGGTACCGGCAGGCGCAGAAGCAGCAGTTGCAGGCGCAGCACCGGCAGCAGCTGAAGAAGAGAAGGTTGTTAGAAGCCTGACAAGAAAACATTACACAATCACAGAGGTTAAGAGAGGACCGGAGACAAAGATCGAAGGAACAACTCTTTACATCCGTGAAGGAATCGAAGCAGATGTTATCGCAGATCAGGAACTTGTAAAAGATTTCCATCTGGAGATCATTACTCCTGACAAATATCACACATATTCTGAGACAATTATGGATGTTCAGCCGATCGCTACAAAAGAAGGCGATTCTGACCTTGGAACAGGTGTGACAAGAGTTCTGGACGGCGTTGTTATGATGCTGACAGGTACAGATGAAGGCGGAGTTCAGATCGGTGAATTCGGATCATCTGAAGGATACCTGGATGAGAACATTATGTGGAATCGTCCAAGCTGCCCGGATAAAGGCGAGATCTTTATCAAAGGTAACATCGTAATTCAGGAAAAGACAAACATGGAGCGCCGTGGACCTATGGCTGCACATACAGCTTTTGATATCATCACACAGGAAATCCGTGAAGTCATGAAAGAACTGGATGACAGCCTTGTTGCAGATACAGAAGAACTGAAACAGGTTCGCCGTCCTGGAAAGAAGAAAGTTGTTATCGTTAAAGAGATCATGGGACAGGGAGCTATGCATGACAACTTCATCCTTCCGGTAGAGCCGGTTGGTGTTCTTGGAGCAAGAGCTAACGTTGACTTAGGAAACGTACCTGTTTGTGTATCTCCATTGGAAGTTCTTGATGGATGTATCCACGCACTGACATGTATCGGACCTGCATCTAAAGAGATGTCCAGACATTACTGGAGAGAGCCATTGGTTCTTGAGGCTCTTCATGATCCGGAAGTTGACCTTTGCGGCGTTGTATTCGTAGGAAGCCCACAGATCAATGCTGAAAAATTCTATGTATCCAAACGTGTTGGACACACAGTAGAGATGATGGATGCTGACGGAGCTTTCGTTACAACAGAAGGTTTCGGAAACAACCACATCGACTTTGCAAGCCATATCGAGCAGATCGGTATGAGAGGAATCCCGGTAGTAGGTATGTCCTACTGTGCAGTACAGGGTGCTCTCGTTGTTGGTAACAAGTACATGAACTACATGGTTGACAACAACAAATCAGAGTCCGGTATTGAGAACGAGGTTCTTGGATGCAATACTCTTTGTGAAGAGGATGCAATCCGTGCACTTGCAATGCTGAAGACAGCTATGGCTGGCGAAGAAGTGAAAGCTGCAGAGAAGAAGTGGAATCCGAACGTTAAATCTACAAACGTAGAGCTGATCGAAGCTGCATACGGCAAGAAAGTAGATCTCGTTGAAAACGAGCAGTCTCTGCCGATGAGCCAGAAACGTAAGGAAAAATACGACTAATCTGAGGCGGTTCAATGAATAACGAACGTTTGCATTATGGTGACAAGATCATTTACATGGAGGGTGTCGTTGTTGATGTTGATGATTGCAGCATCAGCGTAGACCTGAAAGGAAGGCTTGGTTTCTTAAAAGCCCCGAAGCGGATGTTTATCTGCGACACTGAACCCAAAGTAGGACAGGAAGTCGGATGGAACATGAGCTTCCCGGAGCAGCTGGGCCCGGAAATAAATGAGAAATATGTCAGCAATATAGAAAAAGAACGGCGCAAACAAGAAGAAATGCGCGGGCAAATGGATAATAAGGAGGTTTCAAAATGAGTTTAACGGTTGTTAAAGGTTTACAATCTGAAATTTTCGTTCCTATTACTCCTCCGGCTGTATGGACTCCTGTAACAAAAGAGCTGAAAGATATGTCTATCGCTCTTGCAACAGCTGCTGGTGTTCATAAGAAAGATCAGGAAAGATTCAATCTTGCTGGTGACTTCACATGGAGAAAAATAGAGAACACAACACCATCCAGTGAGCTGATGGTTTCACACGGTGGATACGACAACAGTGATGTTAACAAAGACATCAACTGTATGTTCCCGATCGACAGAATCCACGAATTAGCTGCAGAAGGATTTATCAGAGCTTGTGCTCCGGTTCATGCAGGATTCATGGGCGGCGGCGGAAACCAGGAAAAATTCAAAGGTGAAACTGGTCCGGCCATCGCACAGATGTTCAAAGAAGAGGACGTAGATGCAGTTGTCCTCACAGCTGGATGAGGTACCTGCCACCGCTCTGCAGTATTGGTGCAGAGAGCGATTGAAGAAGCTGGAATCCCAACAATTATTATTGCAGCTCTTCCTCCGGTTGTTCGTCAGACCGGTACACCTCGTGCGGTAGCTCCGTTGGTACCTATGGGTGCTAATGCGGGTGGTCCTCACAACGTAGAACAGCAGACACAGATTGTGAAAGCTACACTTGAGCAGTTAGTAAAGATTTCCACACCTGGAACAATCGTACCGCTGCCATACGAATATGTTGCTAAGATCTAATATCGGTCTGATATTAATGACAGGCACAATATAATATTCAATATGTGGGCAGATGTATTTATACATCTGCCCTTTTTAAAAATAGCGTCAGGCCTATAATCGGCGCTGCTATTGGAGGTGAAACGATGGTAGGAAATGAGACAGACTTAAGACGCCTGGTGATCAAGGCATTCCATATGACAGATGTGGAATGGGGCGAGCATAATGACATTAATGTAGATGGACATATGACTGTCAGTAAAGAGATGATCGATCAGCTTGTAGCTGAAGAGGAACATATTGAGAAGATCGATATCCAGATCATCAAACCGGGCGACCACGACAGATGGACGAATACGATCATGGATATCATTCCGATTTCTACAAAAGTTTTAGGGAAGATCGGAGAAGGTATTACACATACAATTACGGGAGTCTATGTGATGCTGACAGGGGTTGATACTGTCGGAAAGCAGACTCATGAGTTCGGTTCTTCAGAAGGAAATCTGAAGGAGCAGCTTTATCTGAATCGTGCAGGTACACCGGGAGATAATGATTACATTATTTCTTTCGACGTTACATTGAAAGAGGGTATGGGACAGGAACGTCCGGGCCCGACGGCAGCACACAGAGCATGTGATAAATTTATCCAGTCTTATCGTGATAAGCTGAAAAAATTCAAGGGCGACAAGTGTACGGAGCGTCACGAATATCATGATGTAGTAAGACCTGGGAAAAAGAGAGTACTTATTGTAAAACAGGTAGCCGGACAGGGAGCAATGTATGATACTCATTTGTTTGCAAAAGAACCTTCCGGAGTAGAAGGCGGACGTTCTATTATTGATATGGGCAATATGCCGATACTTGTTACGCCAAATGAGTACCGGGACGGAATTATCCGTTCCATGCAGTAGGAGGTGAATGGTATGGGTATTGGACCGTCAACAAAAGAAACATCTCTTCATCATTTCAGGGATCCACTGCTGGACGTTGTATCCAGTGACACTGATCTTGACCTGATGGGAATCATTATTGTAGGGACACCGGACGACAATGAGGACAAGATGCTGGTGGGAACAAGAACTGCTGTCTGGGCAGAAGCGATGCGTGCCGATGGCGTTATCATTTCCTCTGATGGCTGGGGAAACAGCGATGTTGATTTTACAAATACATGTGAGCAGCTGGGGACCCGCGGGATTGCAGTGACAGGACTGAATTTCAGCGGAACGGTAGCACAGTTTGTTGTAACAAATGACTATCTGGATGGAATTGTGGATATTAACAAGAGCGCAGATGGAACTGAGACAAATGTAGTTGGAGAAAATAATGTAGTAGAACTTGACTGCAGGAAGGCAACAGCGCTCCTTAAGCTGAAAATGCGAAAAATGGAAGAAAAGAGATAGCTGTGATTTTTATTATCGTGCAGCTTGAAGAATAAATCTTCATAAAAGAAAAGGCACGACATAAACTTATGTCGTGCCCTTTCTTTTTGGTATGTCATTGAGAGGTTTTTCCTCGTTGCATTGCAGTTTTGTATATATACAAAGCTGGGGAAGATCTCCTGTTGGAGAAAAGTATATATAAATTGTAGTTACCCGGGCAGGAACGCTCTTGGGGAAAACGTTCGGCCCTGGATTAACTGCAATAGCAACCATTGCTATCATCTTAAACAGCCCTACTTTAAAAATATAGCAGTCTCATCCCTTTGGGAGACCGCCTTTGCTCTCGTTGTTGTTTAAGATGGTTATAATATAGCACCAGTTTTTTTGTGTGTCAAGATTAAAAAGTGTGATTTTGCATAATTTTGCAAAAAAGTATATAAAAATAAATCCACTGCAGGACAAACTTCTTGTAATGCAGTGGATTTTTGATTTTAAAACGGAGAAAAACCGTTACTTATTAAAGGCTGGAGCAATGGGAACCTGCTCGATTTCGGGATGTACATTTAACATCCATTCTTTAAAGCTGTCGGCATTGCCTTCAGTGAAACATTCCTTGTCCAGCATAACACCCTCCACACCGTCGGGTGATGTCAGCTTGAAATAGGTTTTGGCCTCTTCCAGTTTTTTGATGTCGGACCATTCTACCCGGTTGTTCAGTTTCCCGTTGATATGAAGAGAAATATCCTTGTCTCTGACAATGACTTTGCATAACCAGTCTTTCTCATTAAAATATTTCTGCCTGGTGAGACGGAATGTTTTGTCGGCGTGCATCCAATGGAAAAAAACGCCCCGGTAAACGGCAACAAAAATCAGGAAAGCGCCGATTGTCTGCCATCTTGCGGAAACGTTTACTTTATCGAAATAGATCCACCCGAATACTCCGGCAGCAAAGAGGACGAGATACAGATAGAAAGTGCGCAGCCTCCAGAATTTTGGAGTGGCCCACTTATCATAACGTTTTCTGTCCATTGTATACTCATTGATAAACATAATTTATTCTCCGTATTTTGTAAGTCCTATTTTTATAATACATTTTCATAGTCTTTCTTTGCAAAAGCGGTATCTTTTTACAAAGAAAGAGCACAGATTTTTAGTATATAAATGGCCGTCCCTGGGGATGGCCATTTATAAAGATCATATGTAGAATTTCTTCTTGTTCTATCTGTCTTATTTAAGCAACTCCCGCTTTTTTGTCCTTTACAGCTGCACTGATCAGTGTATAGGAAGTCCACAGAAGAACAACACAAACCAGGTTGATCAGCCAGAACATCGGAAGAGATGTAACAAGTTTCCATGCAATGAATACACCGATACATCCGCCGATTGCGTTACCAACTGTGTGAGGAACATCGTAACGTTTGGTCTTGATAAACTCGATAGAGCAAGCCGGCATCAGACATGCACAGGATCCCATGAATACTGGGAAAGCTGCAGTTGCATCAACACCGAGCAGAAGGCAGGTAGCCATACAAGGTGCATACAGACCGAAACCGATATCCATCAGAGCGCCCCACAGGATGTTAAGACCTGCAGCTACGATCAACTGCCAGCCAGTCAGTGTTGTAGCAGTTCCTACAATACCGAACGGTCCCCATCCGGTGTTTTTGCAAAGCATGATGATTGCAAGTGGAATCATTATAACTCCAAGAGCCCAGCGGATCTTGTTACGAGGCCATTTTGTAACGATTGTTGCGAATCCAAAGGAACCAACAGCAGCACATACATACATGATCAAAAGGAACATAGGATCAACATCTACAGAAGCTGTGAAAATGAATGCCTCGAAGATAACCGGGAAGGTATCACCAACATTCAGAGTTCCAGGGATGTTGATATCATCAATCTGGTTAAATAATTTATACATGAATGTGGATGGTGCATAGGAACCACATCCAAGAGTGTCAAGGAAGTTAGCGATAATACCTACAGCGAAACCGGATGCCCACTGTTTGCCGGTAGCGTTCTTGAGTTCATCCATACGGTTCTTTCCGATATCGACGATAAGTCCGATACCTGTTCCGGCTGCCAGAACGCCGAATAAAATCTGAAGAAACAGTAACATAAAATTTTCCTCCAATCTCTAGATAAATAAATACTATAACTTTTACAGAGATGCCACCCCGATTTGACATCTCCATGTAAACTTAATTTACCATTTTGACAAAAAAAAGTCAATACTTTAAGCATAGAAAGAGAGAAATCATTGTAGAAAATGAACAATGATTTCTCTGTGGTTCCATGTTTATTTGATAAATCCGAAAACAGTAAGGAGAATGACGATCATGAAGATAGGTACGACGGCAACGGTCAATATCTTATTGTAAAGAGTGACGCGGCCGAATTTTCCGTCATTCGTTACTTCTTTTTCGTAGTTTTTAAATCCCCAGACTTTAGCGATAAATACACATACCAGAATACAGCCGATCGGCATCAGGAGATATGCGGTGAAGGTGTCCAGCCAGTCATAGATTCCCAGCATTCCCAGGCCGTTAGCGTCCAACCATGGAAGTTTTACATTGCTTAAAAGACCAAATCCCAGGGAAACAAAGACGTTCCCGATCGCGATGATAACAGCTGTCAGGATTGTTGCGTTGCGGCGTCCCATTTTCCGGTTGTCCTCAAAGGTGCGGATCGAAATTTCGAAGAAGCTGAACAGAGAGGAAATTACCGCAAAAAGGATGGCCAGGAAGAAACATACGCCGATGATCCTGCCGCCAGGCAGCTTTTCAAAAATATCAGTCATTACATTAAATACAAGGCTCGGACCTGCGGATTCGATATCCACGCCGCCGGAAAAGGCAGAGGGGACAACGACAAATCCTGCCAGGATCGCTGCGGCGGTATCAAAAGTGGAAACCATGATCGCGTCGCTTTTCAGGTTGTTCTCTTTTGGAATGTTGGCGCCAAGGGTTACATACAGTCCCCAGCCGATTCCGACTGAGAAGAGAACTTGTGTAGCCGCCTGGGCGAAGGTAGTAAAGCTGAATTTGCTGAAATCAGGAAGAAGATAATATTTTACTCCTTCGATAGCATTTTCATTTACAGCCAGTGCCCATATGCTGCAGATGATCAGTAAGGCGAAAAGTACAGGCATCATAACTTTGGCGATTTTTTCCACTGTATTTGTGATCCCGAAATACAGCATAATGGACACAAATAAAAGGATAAGCGCAGCCCAGATCAAAGGTTCGATAGTAGAGGAAGTGAAAGTGTCAAAATAAACCTGTTTGTCGGAACCGAAATCTCCGCTGACTATGTATTGGAAAGCGTATTTTGCCACCCAGCCGCCGACAACGACATAATACATATTTATCATAAGGGTACAGACATTGGCGATCCAGCCGGCGATTCCCCACTTTTTGTTGATGCGCTGGAAAGCGGTAACGGCATCTTTGCCGGTATGGCGCCCTATGGCAGTCTCCATCTCTACCATGGGGTGCCCCATCAGTGCTACAACGATGATGTAGACTACTAAGAAAACACCGCCGCCTCCCTGATAGGCAAGGTACGGAAATCTCCAAATATTTCCCAGGCCGATAGCCGCGCCGGCGGCTACCATGAGATAACCGAAGCGGGAGCCCCATTGACGAGTTTCAGAGTTTGTTTGATTGCTCATAAATACGCATCCTTTCCTACGGGGTGTTTTTCTAATGAGTATATCGATATTGTCCGCCCCTTGATATGAGAAGATTTAAAAGCAGGAAAGCGCTCGTCACAAACAGTGAGAGCGCCTTCATTAGTTTAATCCTCTTCTTTAGTATATCGATACCGGGAGTATAAGTCAATAAAAAGCATTAAAAAAACTAATGGAAACATTAAAAAATATAATGAAAAATAGTTTTTATATGCTGGATTGCGTAAATCAGTCATCCAGCAGAAAATCTTTTGCATATTCTAAAAATGCCCTGCAGGCCGGCGAAAGGTCATCGGGAGAAGAGTAAGCCAGTCCCAGCTGCCGGGAAACGGCCGGGGTGATATGCCGGGTTACAAAGTTCCCGTTTTGGCCACGCAGCAAGAGTCCTGGAAGGATCGTGATACCGAGATTTTGCTCTACCATAGAAAGAACAGAGAATTCGTTGATAGAGACAAAACGAATGTCAGGTCTGATGTTGTGTTCTTTCAGGACGCGGTGCACATCACTTCCGGGGGCATACTCTGTGATGACAAAGGGAGCTCCGTTCAGCTTTTCTATAGGAAGCGGATCGTAAGCGGACAGGGGATGACCGGAGGGCAGAACAGCCAGCAGCTCGTCATCCAGAGCAGGGAGAAAATGGTAATGGTGACCGGGCTGATAACTGAGAAAGCCGATGTCAACGCGGCGTTCTTGGATCCAGTCGGCCAGCTCTCCTTCCAGGCCTTCTGTAATTTTGAACAATATATCGGGATGGCTGCGCTGGAAAGCCTGTATGATCCGTGGGATCCAGTGGATAGAGCAGCTCAGATAAGTCCCGATCGTAATGGTGCCGGTCTGGGCACCTTTCAAAGATGCGATTTCCTGGCGTACGACTTCGTCGGCATTTAAAAGAGCGCGTACGGCTGGAATGAGTGACTGTGCTTCCCGGGTGAGGGCAGTCCCGCTTTTATCCTTGATAAAAAGAGACAATCCCACTTCCTTTTCCAATGCTTTCATCATCTGGGTTATGCCGGACTGTGTATAGCCAAGCACCTCGCCTGCCCTTGTAAAACTGCCGTAATCATCTACGGCCAGCATAACCTTCCATCTTTTGATATTCATAAAATTCCTCATTTCTGTTGCTTCATATTATATATAGTGTAAAATATAAAGGTGTTTGCTTTCTATGATAATAAATAGTAACGGACACCGAGAAAAAATACAAGGAAAATAAAAAAAATACTTGAAAACCGGAAATATATCATATATAATGAAAAAGCTGTGACATGATAGCTGTGAAGCGTGAGGTTGCTGCCGAAGCAAAAACATAAGCCAGGCAGGTTTTCCGTGGAGCGAATGTCAAGTTAGGAAACTGGCGACAAGTCACTGTACGAAACTACTATAACAGCTGCTGAAATGCAGTAACAACGTGTGAGTTTCTCACGACACACACGGGAGAGTGTACAGTCACCGCTTGTCGTACTGAAGTGAAAAAGTACGAAAAGGAGGCGACTTTTTTTATGGCAAGTCAAGTAATGAGAATCACATTGAAAGCGTATGATCATCAGCTTGTTGATGCATCCGCAAAGAAAATCATCGAAACTGTAAAGAAAAATGGAGCGAAGGTGAGCGGACCTGTACCGCTTCCGACAAAGAAGGAAGTAGTGACAATCCTTAGAGCTGTTCACAAATACAAAGACTCCAGAGAACAGTTTGAGCAGAGAACTCATAAAAGACTGATTGATATCATTACGCCGACCCAGAAGACAGTAGATGCTCTGTCAAGACTGGAAATGCCGGCTGGTGTTTATATTGATATCAAAATGAAAAACAAATAAGCAGTATTCCTAAAATTTAGGATGAACGTCAAAAAAAGGCGTTCCGCTGTAAATCACAGGAGGTATTTATAATGAAGAAAGCTATTTTGGCTACAAAAGTTGGAATGACACAGATCTTCAATGAAGACGGCGTTCTGACACCGGTAACTGTGCTTCAGGCTGGACCATGCGTGGTAACACAGGTTAAGACAGTGGAAAACGATGGATACAGCGCAGTGCAGGTTGGATTCATGGATAAGAAAGATAAGATCATCAACAAGGACAAGAGCGGTAAGAAAGAAATCGTTCATCGCCATGGTGTGACAAAAGCAGAGCAGGGACATTTTGCAAAAGCTGGTGTTTCCGGCAAGAGATTTGTAAGAGAGTTCAAGTTTGAGAACGCTGAAGAATATACACTGGCACAGGAAATCAAGGCTGATATCTTTGAGGTTGGTGATAAAGTAGATGCTACAGCAATCTCCAAAGGTAAAGGATTCCAGGGTGCTATCAAGAGACATGGACAGCACAGAGGACCTATGACACACGGTTCCAAATTCCATCGTCATGCAGGTTCCAATGGTGCGGCTTCTGATCCGAGCAAGGTGTTTAAAGGAAAGAAAATGCCTGGACAGATGGGAAACAAGAAGATCACGATCCAGAATCTGGAAGTTGTACGCGTAGATGCTGATAAGAACCTTCTTTTAGTAAAAGGTTCTGTACCGGGACCAAAGAAATCTCTGGTCACAATTAAAGAGACAGTAAAAGCTAACTAGGTTTTACGAGGAAGGAGGAACACTTAGATGGCAAACGTATCTGTTTACAATATCGAAGGTAAAGAAGTTGGTACGATCGATCTGAACGATGCTGTATTTGGTGTGGAAGTAAACGAGCACCTGGTACACATGGCGGTTGTAAGCCAGCTTGCAAATAAACGTCAGGGAACACAGAAAGCAAAGACACGTTCCGAAGTTTCCGGCGGCGGAAGAAAACCATGGAGACAGAAAGGAACCGGTCATGCAAGACAGGGATCCACAAGAGCTCCACAGTGGACAGGAGGCGGAGTTGTATTCGCACCGGTACCGAGAGATTATTCATTCAAAATGAATAAAAAAGAAAAGAGAGCGGCTCTGAAATCTGCTCTGTCTGCAAAAGTTGCAGAGAACAAATTCATTGTGATCGATGAGATCGCTTTTGAAAACTTTAAGACAAAGAATTTTGCAAACGTATTGAAGAACCTGGATGTAAACAAGGCATTAGTCGTATTGGAAGATGGAAATGTAAATGCAGAGATCTCTGCAAGAAATATTGCTGATGTAAAAACTGCAAAGACAAATACAATTAATGTGTACGACATCCTGAAATACAACACAGTGATCACAACAAAGGCTGCTGTTGCTGCAATCGAGGAGGTGTACGCATAATGGCTGATATCAAATATTATGATGTAATCCTTAAACCGGTAATTACAGAAAAGAGCATGGAGCTGATGGGCGAGAAGAAATATACATTCCTTGTTCATACAGATGCTACAAAAAATCAGATTAAAGAAGCTGTTGAGAAAATGTTCGCCGGAACAAAAGTAGAAAGCGTAAACACAATGAACAACGGCGGAAAGAAAAAGAGAGTGCGCGGAACCATGCAGTTCGGTACAACCGCTAAGACAAAGAAAGCGATTGTTCAGCTGACAGAAGAAAGCGCAGATATTGAATTGTTTGAGGGACTGTAAAATTTGCTGAAAGCAAAAACAGTACAGGCGTCCATTCCCCGCCGGGGAAGGGACAAAGCATACGGACAGAAACCGTGATAATAAACAGTATTGAAAGGAGAAGCAATCATGGGAATCAAAACCTATAACCCATATACGCCTTCCAGAAGACAGATGACTGGATCTGATTTCTCTGAAATCACAAAAACAACTCCAGAAAAGTCTCTGCTTGTTTCCAAAAGCAGCCAGGCAGGACGTAATAACCAGGGAAAAATTACAGTAAGACACCGCGGAGGCGGAGTTAAGAAAAAATATAGAATCATCGACTTCAAGAGAAGAAAAGATGGTGTTGCAGCAACAGTATTAGGAATCGAGTATGATCCGAACAGATCTGCAAATATCGCTCTGATCTGCTACGAGGATGGAGAAAAAGCATACATCCTGGCACCGCAGGGATTGACAGACGGTATGAAAGTCATGAACGGACCGGAAGCAGAGGTAAGAGTAGGAAACTGCCTGCCGCTTTCAGAAATTCCGGTTGGTACACAGATTCACAACATTGAGCTGTATCCTGGAAAAGGCGGACAGTTGGTACGTTCCGCTGGAAACAGTGCACAGCTGATGGCAAAAGAAGGAAAATACGCAACTTTAAGACTTCCATCTGGTGAAATGAGAATGGTTCCGATCATCTGCCGTGCATCTATCGGTGTGGTAGGAAACGGAGATCACAACCTGATCAACATCGGTAAAGCAGGACGTAAGCGTCACATGGGTATCCGCCCGACAGTACGTGGTTCTGTTATGAACCCGAACGACCATCCGCACGGTGGTGGTGAAGGTAAGACTGGTATCGGACGTCCGGGTCCGTGTACACCTTGGGGCAAACCTGCTCTTGGACTTAAGACCCGCAAGAAGAACAAACAGTCTAACAAGCTGATCGTAAGAAGACGTGACGGTAAAGGAATCAAATAAATAGTTTCACAAGGAGGTAGAACTAATGGCTCGTTCACTTAAAAAAGGACCATTCGCAGACGCAAGCCTGCTGAAGAAGATTGATGCAATGAACGCATCCGGAGACAAGGCCGTTGTTAAGACATGGTCTCGCCGTTCTACAATCTTCCCGAGCATGGTTGGCCATACAATCGCTGTACATGACGGAAGAAAGCATGTGCCGGTATATGTAACGGAAGATATGGTTGGACACAAACTGGGAGAGTTTGTTGCAACAAGAACATACAGAGGACACGGAAAAGACGATAAGAAATCTAAAGTCAGATAAATAAAGACGTATTTGAAAGGAGGGTTCATCCATGGCAAAAGGACATAGATCCCAAATCAAGAGAGAGAGAAATGCTAACAAGGACACAAGACCTTCAGCAAAGTTGTCTTACGCAAGGGTTTCTGTTCAGAAAGCATGTTTCGTATTAGATGCCATCAGAGGTAAGGATGTAACAACAGCACTTGGTATTTTGACATACAATCCAAGATATGCTTCAAGCTTAATAAAGAAATTATTAGAGTCAGCAATCGCAAACGCTGAGAACAACAACGGAATGAATGCTGAAAACCTTTATATTGCAGAGGCTTATGCAAATAAAGGACCAACAATGAAGAGAATCAGACCTAGAGCACAGGGAAGGGCATACAGGATCGAAAAGAGAATGAGCCATATTACACTTGTGCTTGATGAAAGATAAGGAGGGCATTATGGGACAGAAAGTAAATCCTCATGGCTTGAGAGTCGGCATTATCAAAGATTGGGACTCTAAATGGTATGCTGAAAAAGATTTCGCTGACTACCTTGTAGAAGACCATGAAATCAGAACATTTCTGAAGAAGAGATTATACAGCGCAGGAATTTCCAGAATCGAGATCGAAAGAGCATCTGACCGTGTGAAGATTATCGTTTACACTGCAAAGCCGGGTGTTGTGATCGGTAAGGGCGGTTCCGAGATCGAAAAGGTAAAAGCAGAACTTGCTAAGTTTACAGATAAGAAACTGGTTGTAGATATCAAAGAAGTTAAGAGACCGGACAAAGATGCACAGCTGGTAGCAGAGAATATCGCACAGCAGCTTGAGAACCGTATCTCCTTCAGACGTGCAATGAAATCCTGCATGTCCAGAACAATGAAGGCCGGAGCTCTTGGAGTTAAGACTTCCGTATCCGGACGTCTTGGCGGAGCAGATATGGCTCGTACAGAATTCTACAGCGAGGGAACTATTCCTCTTCAGACACTGAGAGCAGACATTGACTACGGATTCGCCGAAGCTGATACCACATACGGAAAAGTTGGTGTGAAGGTATGGGTATACAAAGGTGAAGTTCTTCCGGAAAAGGCAGCAAAGGAAGGGAGCGATAAATAATGTTAATGCCAAAAAGAGTAAAACGTCGTAAACAGTTCCGTGGCTCCATGAAAGGAAAAGCACTTCGTGGAAACACACTTTCATATGGTGAATATGGTATCGTTGCAACAGAGCCTTGCTGGATCAGATCAAACCAGATCGAGGCTGCCCGTATCGCTATGACACGTTATATCAAGCGTGGCGGTAAAGTTTGGATCAAAATATTCCCAGATAAACCAGTAACTACGAAACCAGCTGAAACACGTATGGGTTCCGGTAAAGGTACCTTAGAATACTGGGTAGCAGTTGTAAAACCAGGACGCGTAATGTTCGAGATCGCAGGCGTTCCGGAAGAAGTGGCAAGAGAAGCTCTTCGTCTTGCAACACACAAGTTACCTTGTAAATGTAAAGTCGTTTCTCGCGCAGACTTAGAAGGCGGTGATAACAGTGAAAATTAATGCATTTGTAGAAGATTTAAGAACAAAATCAGCTGCAGAGCTGAACGAAGAATTAGTAGCTGCTAAAAAGGAGCTCTTCAATTTAAGATTCCAGAACGCAACAAACCAGTTGGATAACACAAGCAGAATCAAAGAAGTAAGAAAAAATATTGCAAGAATCCAGACTGTAATTACAGAAAAGAGCAATGCCTAGCTTTTTGAGCAAAATGCAGAGAAAGGAGTAACACCGTGGAAAGAAATCTTAGAAAAACACGTGTTGGTAAAGTAATCAGCAATAAGATGGATAAAACGATCGTAGTTGCTGTAGAAGATAATGTAAAACATCCGCTTTACAACAAAATCGTAAAGAGAACTTATAAATTAAAAGCCCACGATGAAGCAAATGAATGCAACATCGGTGACAAGGTAAGAGTTATGGAGACAAGACCGTTATCAAAAGATAAGAGATGGAGACTTGTCGAAGTTATGGAAAAAGTAAAATAGTATAAGGAGGGAAACCTGCATGATACAGCAAGAAAGCAGACTGAAAGTAGCAGACAATACAGGTGCGAAAGAGTTACTTTGTATCCGCGTGCTTGGAGGTTCCACAAGAAGATATGCAAGCATCGGAGACGTGGTAGTTGCAACTGTTAAAGATGCAACACCAGGCGGCGTTGTAAAAAAAGGTGACGTCGTAAAAGCTGTAGTTGTACGTACTGTAAAAGGTACTCGCCGTAAAGACGGTTCTTATATCCGCTTCGACGAAAATGCTGCTGTTATTATTAAAGATGATAAAAATCCAAGAGGAACCCGTATCTTCGGGCCAGTAGCAAGGGAGCTCCGTGATAAACAGTTTATGAAAATTGTTTCCCTGGCTCCGGAAGTACTTTAAGGAGGTGCGAGAATAAGATGTCAACTATGAAGATCAAAAAAGGCGACATGGTTAAAGTGATTGCCGGTAAAGATAAAGACAAAGAAGGCAAGGTCATCGCTGTAAATCAGAAAGACGGTACAGTTCTCGTTGAAGGTGTCAACATGCTGACAAAGCACACAAAACCAAGTGTTGCAAATCAGAATGGCGGTATCGTTCATCAGGAAGGACCTATTGATATATCCAACGTAATGTACATCCATAAAGGAAAAGCTACAAGAGTAGGGTTCAAGATGGATGGAGACAAGAAAGTGCGTGTTGCAAAATCAACAGGCGAAGTGATTGATTAATTTGAGGAAGGAGGTCCAGTGCTTTGAGCAGACTGAAAGAACAGTACCAGAACGAGATCGTTGATGCAATGATCAAAAAGTTTGGTTATAAAAATATTATGGAAGTGCCGAAACTTGACAAAGTTGTTGTCAATATGGGTGTCGGCGAAGCAAAAGATAATGCAAAAGTTTTAGAGTCAGCAATCGCTGATATGGAAAAGATCACAGGACAGAAAGCAGTCGTTTGTAAAGCAAAGAAATCCGTGGCTAACTTCAAAGTAAGAGAAGGAATGCCGATCGGCTGCAAGGTTACATTAAGAGGAGAAAAGATGTACGAGTTCGTTGACCGTCTTGTAAATCTTGCTCTGCCTCGTGTACGTGACTTCAGAGGTGTAAATCCAAACGCATTTGACGGAAGAGGAAACTATGCTCTTGGTATCAAAGAGCAGCTCATTTTCCCTGAAATTGAGTACGATAAGGTTGACAAAGTCAGAGGTATGGATGTCATTTTTGTTACAACGGCTAAGACAGACGAAGAGGCTCGCGAGCTGTTAAAACAGTTCAACATGCCGTTTACAAAATAAGGAGGTAAATTATGGCTAAGACAGCAATGAAAATTAAACAGCAGCGTAAGCAGAAATTTTCTACAAGAGAATACAGCCGCTGCAGAATCTGCGGTCGTCCGCATGCATATTTAAGAAAATATGGAATCTGCCGTGTTTGCTTCCGCGAACTGGCATACAAAGGACAGATCCCAGGTGTGAAGAAGGCAAGTTGGTAAAGGAGGAAGCAATCCATGACAATGAGTGATCCAATTGCAGATATGCTTACAAGAATCCGTAATGCAAATACTGCGAAACATGATACAGTAGATATTCCTGCATCAAAGATGAAAATTGCTATTGCTGACATTCTGGTGAATGAAGGATATATCACAAAATATGACATTGTAGAAGACGGAGCATTTAAGACAATCCGTGTGACACTGAAATACGGTGCAGATAAGAACGAGAAAGTAATTTCCGGTCTGAAGAGAATTTCCAAACCAGGACTTCGTGTTTATGCAAGCAGCGAAGAACTTCCGAAGGTTCTCGGAGGACTTGGAACAGCGATCATTTCCACAAATCAGGGAGTGATCACAGACAAAGAAGCAAGAAAACTCGGCGTAGGCGGAGAAGTTCTGGCTTTCGTATGGTAAAATTTTGAGACAATTTGCGGGACAGAGGATACACCACAGCCACTAGGCTCGTGAAGGGCCTCGCCAAGTGGGCTGGGTGCACTTTCGCACTAAGCTCGTGAGGATCTCGCTAAGTGCTCAATGTGACTGAAAACAGAGCAGACAAAGCATCTGCTCCGAAAATTTAAGTTAAGGAGGATATGGTATGTCACGTATAGGAAGACTGCCAATTACAGTTCCAGCAGGGGTTACTGTTGAAATTGCAGAGAACAACAAAGTGACTGTAAAAGGTCCGAAGGGAACTCTTGAAAAAGAGCTTCCGGTAGAAATGGAAATCAAGCAGGAGGGAGATCAGATCGTCGTAACAAGACCGAACGATCTGAAGAAAATGAAATCTCTCCATGGTCTGACAAGAACACTGATCAACAACATGGTTGTCGGTGTAACAGAAGGATACAAAAAGGTTCTGGAAGTCAACGGTGTTGGTTACAGAGCTGCAAAAGCCGGAAATAAGCTGACACTTAGCTTAGGATACTCTCATCCGGTAGAGATGATTGACCCAGAGGGAGTTGAGACTGTTCTGGAAGGACAGAACAAGATCACTGTTCAGGGAATTGACAAAGAAAAAGTTGGCCAGTATGCGGCTGAGATCAGAGACAAGAGAAGACCGGAGCCATATAAGGGCAAAGGTATCAAGTATGCTGATGAAGTGATCAGACGTAAAGTTGGTAAGACTGGTAAGAAATAAATAAGGAGAGTGTGAAAATGGTTAGCAAGAAATCAAGAACAGAAGTACGTGTTAAAAAACACAGAAAAATCCGTAACCGTTTCAGCGGTACACCTGAATGCCCACGTTTAGCCGTATTCAGAAGTAATAATCATATGTATGCACAGATTATTGACGATGTGGCAGGGAACACTCTGGTTGCAGCTTCCACTCTTCAGAAAGACGTGAAAGCGAACCTGGAAAAGACAAACAACGTTGATGCAGCTGCATATCTTGGAAAAGTAATTGCTGAGAAGGCACTTGAAAAAGGCATCAAGGAAGTTGTATTTGACAGAGGCGGCTTCATTTACCATGGTAAGGTTCAGGCATTGGCAGATGCAGCTCGTGAAGCTGGACTGGAATTTTAGGAAGGGAGAACACAGATGAGACAGGAACGCATTGATGCTAGTCAGTTTGAATTAGCAGAAAAAGTGGTAGCAATTAAGCGTGTTACCAAAGTTGTTAAAGGTGGTCGTAACTTCAAATTCACAGCTTTAGTAGTTGTAGGTGATGGAAACGGCCATGTTGGAGCAGGATTAGGAAAGGCTACCGAAATTCCGGAAGCAATTCGTAAAGGAAAAGAAGATGCAGCAAAGAATTTGATCTCTGTTGCACTGGATGATCATGGAAGTATTACACATGATCAGATCGGTAAATTCGGAAGTGCATCCGTACTTCTGAAGACAGCGCCCGAAGGTACTGGAGTTATTGCCGGAGGTCCGGCACGTGCCGTTATCGAGATGGCAGGTATCAAGAACATCCGTACAAAATCTCTTGGTTCCAACAATAAGCAGAATGTAGTACTTGCTACGATCGAAGGATTGAGAGAAGTAAAAACTCCGGAAAAAGTATCTAAGCTTCGTGGAAAATCCATCGAAGAGATCGTAGGCTAAGGAGGTAGATGAAAGTGGCAGATTTAAAAATCACATTAGTAAAATCTACAATCGGTGCCGTACCGAAGCATAAGAAGACAGTAGAAGCTTTAGGACTGAAAAAAGTAAACAAGACTGTTGTTTTGCCGGACAATGCAGCAACAAGAGGTATGGTAAAACAGGTACAGCATTTAGTAAAAGTAGAGGAAGTTTAATTTAGACTATAGAGTAAGGAGGTGTCATAATGGACTTATCAAACTTAAGACCAGCTGACGGAGCTAAGCACAGTGATAATTTCAGAAGAGGACGCGGACATGGTTCTGGAAATGGTAAGACTGCCGGAAAGGGACACAAAGGACAGAAAGCTCGTTCAGGCGGCACAAGACCGGGATTTGAAGGCGGACAGATGCCATTATACAGAAGAATACCGAAGAGAGGATTCACTAACAGAAATACAAAGACTATCGTTGGAATTAATGTGAGCGCTCTGGAAGTATTTGATAATGACGCTGTTGTTTCTGTAGAAACATTAAAAGAAGCAGGCATCGTGAAAAACGCAAAAGACGGTGTAAAAATTCTTGGAAATGGAGAATTAACTAAGAAACTTACAGTGCAGGCCAACGCTTTCAGCGCAGGCGCTGCAGCTAAGATTGAGGCTCTTGGTGGAAAAGCAGAGGTGATCTAATGTTTAAAACAGTGCGACGGGCATTTCAGATAGAGGATATTCGCAGGAAGATCCTGTACACATTCATGATGCTGATCGTAATCAGAATCGGATCTGAACTGCCGACACCTGGCGTAGATCCTGACTTTATAAAAGACTTTTTTGCACAAAACACTGGTGAGGCATTTAACTTCTTTAATGCCATCACCGGTGGTTCATTTGAGCAGATGTCCGTTTTCGCCCTCAGTATTACACCATATATTACATCCTCGATCATTATGCAGCTTCTGACTATTGCAATTCCCAAACTGGAAGAAATGCATAAAGACGGGGAGGATGGCCGTAAAAAGATTGCAGCGATCACACGGTATCTTACCATTGGACTCTCTTTGATCCAATCTACTGCCATGGCTGTAGGATTCGGACGTCAGGGACTTTTGGTAGAGTTTAATTTTGTTAATGCTGCAATCGTGGTTTTGACATTGACGGCGGGAAGTGCTTTCCTTATGTGGATTGGCGAGAGGATCACGGAAAAAGGCGTTGGAAATGGTATTTCCATTGTACTTGTCATTAACATTATTTCTCGTATTCCAAACGATATGTATACGTTGTTTGAGCAGTTCGTTAAAGGGAAAAGCCTTGCATCAGGCGGACTTGCGGCTTTGATCATTATTGCGATCATTCTGGCCCTTGTTGTCTTTGTCATTTTCCTTCAGGATGGACAGAGAAGAATTGCAGTACAGTATTCACAGAAAGTCCAGGGAAGAAGAACATTTGGCGGACAGTCTACCTACATTCCGATGAAGGTCAACACAGCCGGTGTAATTCCGATTATCTTTTCTTCATCGCTGATGCAGACACCAATTCTGATCGCGTCATTTCTGGGAAAAGGTGATGGAAACGGCATCGGAAGTGAGATTCTCCGCGGATTGAATCAGGCGAATTGGTGCAATCCACAGAATATCAAATATACGTGGGGGTTGCTTGTTTACATTTTATTGACTGTATTTTTTGCTTATTTTTATACATCCATTACATTTAACCCAATGGAGATTGCGAACAATATGAAAAAGAGCGGCGGTTTCATTCCGGGCATCCGTCCGGGAAGACCAACTGTGGAGTATCTGACAAAAATATTGAACTATATTATTTTTGTAGGTGCTTGCGGTTTGATCGTCGTACAGGTTGTTCCGATTATCTTTAATGGATGGCTGGGAGCAAATGTTTCATTCGGCGGTACATCACTGATCATTATTGTCAGTGTAATTCTGGAAACGATCAAACAGATCGAATCACAGATGATGGTCCGCAACTATAAGGGATTTTTAAATAACTAGATACCCTAAGAGGGACTCTGGCGGTTGGTCTGGAATATTGAATTTCAGGTCAGATCCGCCGGGGTATATTTGCTTTTAAACTCGCGGAAGAAATATATTTTCGCGGGTTAAAATGCTATAAGGAGGAGATAAGCCTATGAAGATCATTATGTTAGGTGCGCCTGGTGCCGGAAAAGGGACACAGGCAAAAAAAATTGCAGCTAAGTATAATATTCCCCACATTTCCACAGGAGATATTTTCCGTGCAAATATTAAAAACGGTACGGAGCTTGGAAAAAAAGCTAAGACTTATATGGATCAGGGACTCCTTGTGCCGGATGATCTTGTTGTAGATCTTGTTGTGGACAGAGTAGGTCAGGATGACTGTGAAAGAGGATATGTTCTGGATGGATTTCCAAGAACGATCCCGCAGGCGGAAGCGCTTACCAAGGCACTTGCCGATATGGGACAGAAAGTAGACTATGCTATCGATGTGGATGTACCGGATGAGAATATTGTGCGCCGTATGTCGGGAAGAAGAGCATGTGTGGGATGCGGAGCTACATATCATGTTGTATATGCACCGACGAAAAAAGAAGGTATCTGTGATACCTGCGGCGGTGAACTGATTCTTAGGGATGATGACAAGCCGGAGACTGTACAGAAGAGACTGAATGTATACCATGAGCAGACACAGCCGCTGATTGATTATTATACAGAAGCCGGAATTTTAAAGACAGTAGACGGAACTGTGGACATTGATGATGTATTTCAGTCAATTGTAGATATTTTAGGAGCGTAAATCTATGTCAATTACGATAAAATCTTCCAGAGAAATTGAGCTGATGACAGAAGCAGGAAGAATTTTGGAAATTGTTCATAACGAACTTGCAAAAGCACTGCATCCGGGTATGAGCACTCTTGATATTGACAAACTTGGGGAAGAGGTGATACGCAGCTACGACTGTATCCCCTCCTTCCTGAATTATAACGGGTATCCGGCATCCATCTGCGTATCAGTAAATGATGAAGTTGTGCACGGGATTCCCAGCCCCCACCGAATCATTCAGGATGGCGATATTGTCAGCCTGGATGCCGGTGTGATCTATAAGGGGTATCACTCTGACGCTGCGAGAACTCATGCAGTCGGAGAGATAAGTAAAGACGCGGCAAAGCTGATCGAAGTCACGAAACAATCCTTTTTTGAAGGTATAAAGTATGCAAAAGAAGGCAATCATCTATTTGATATATCTTCTGCCATAGGCCGGTATGCGGAAAGCTTTGGATATGGAGTTGTCAGAGATCTGTGCGGACATGGCATCGGTACCAGTCTGCATGAAGCTCCGGAAATACCGAACTATGTACAGAAGAGGAAAGGCGTACTGCTGAAAGCAGGCATGACCCTTGCTATTGAGCCAATGATCAACGCCGGAACATGGGAAGTGAACTGGATGGATGATGACTGGACAGTCGTGACAAAGGATCATTCCTTATCGGCGCATTATGAAAATACTGTGCTGATCACAGAGGGTGAGCCGCAGATACTGACTTTGACGGAATAAGTAAAAGGAGCGGCTGATGGAAAGATATAAGGCGGGAATGCTTGCCAGATCACTGGCAGGACATGACGAAGGACAGATATATGTAATAATTGAAAGCGAAGCTTCATATATATATTTAGTGAATGGGAAAAACAGAACGCTGGATAGGCCGAAGAAAAAGAAAGCGAAGCATGTCCGCCTGATTCGGGAAGAACACGATATTGCCGGAATAAATGATGCTGGAATACGGAAAATCATAAAAGAGTTTGTGAAAGAAGGAAAACAGGAGGAATAGAGAAAATGTCAAAAGCTGACGTAATTGAAATTGAAGGAACTGTAGTAGAAAAACTGCCGAACGCAATGTTTCAGGTAGAGCTTGAAAACGGACATCAGGTATTGGCCCACATCAGCGGAAAACTGCGTATGAATTTCATTAAAATCCTTCCGGGTGATAAGGTGACACTGGAGCTGTCTCCGTACGACCTTTCAAAGGGAAGAATCATTTGGAGAGATAAGTAATATTTTTGAGATTTTAAATAAGAAATCTATTGACTTTGCTTGATGCGTAGTGCTATACTATATAAGCGCGTTTCTGGGTATTTCTATGCCTTGTTACGGGATGCCCGGAAAATCAGTGCAGGAACAAGCAGGCAATGGATGAAAGGAGGATTTGACGTGAAGGTTAGATCATCAGTAAAACCAATTTGCGAAAAATGCAAAGTTATCAAAAGAAAAGGAAGCGTTCGCATTATCTGCGAAAATCCAAAGCATAAACAGCGTCAGGGCTAATACTGAACACTTAGTGAATGCAAGCGGCTACGCGCAGCATAAATTTAGTGAGAAGATTCGTCCCAAGCGTTAGTGAACGCAAGTCGTCAGACGCAGCGTGAGCTTAGGCGCACGGACGTGTAGATCTATGTTAGCAGATTGATAGT
This sequence comes from Claveliimonas bilis, assembly GCF_030296775.1. Lineage (NCBI taxonomy): Bacteria > Bacillati > Bacillota > Clostridia > Lachnospirales > Lachnospiraceae > Claveliimonas > Claveliimonas bilis. Next base: position 838,977 of record NZ_AP027742.1, read on the forward strand.
TTATGCATTAATTTAGGCGGCTGATAGCATGACACACCAGGGTGTGTGTGGAGTGGTCGTGCTATTTAATATACATGAAACACCGACAAGGGCAGTGGTTTCTGCAAGGTGGCTTCTAGTATATTGCTTACAATACCGGCGGTCATTGGCCGATTTGAGATCGGTTGCCGGAAAGGGCGTGAATACCGACACGCCTGGGCTGGGATATCGGATAAGATATGAGTTGTCTTTCTTTATGGAAAGAACGGCTTCACAGAATTCCGGTAGGGTGACAAGAGAAAGAGGTCTGCCCGCAGCCTCAATTTAGGACAATATTAATTTAAAGAATCAATGGAGGGAAAATCACATGGCTCGTATTGCAGGTGTAGACTTACCAAGAGACAAACGTGTTGAAATCGGACTGACATATATTTATGGTATCGGAAGACCGAGCGCAACTCGTATTTTGAAGGAAGCAGGAGTAGATCCTGATATCCGCTGCAGAGATCTGACAGATGAAGATGTTAAAAAGATCAGTGCAGTAATCGATGAAACACAGATGGTAGAGGGTGATCTTAGAAGAGAGATCGCTTTAAATATTAAGAGACTGCAGGAAATCGGATGCTACAGAGGTATCCGTCACAGAAAAGGACTCCCGGTTCGCGGTCAGAAGACAAAGACTAACGCAAGAACAAGAAAAGGTCCAAAGAGAACAGTTGCAAATAAGAAGAAATAATTTAGTGTTTGAGTGAAACAATACAAAAATTAAGAAAGTAGGTTAGTTTAAATGGCAAAGAAAGTTACAAAGAAAGTGACAAAAAGACGTGTCAAGAAAAACGTTGAACACGGACAAGCACATATCCAGTCATCTTTTAACAATACAATCGTAACATTAACAGATGCACAGGGAAATGCTCTGTCATGGGCAAGTGCTGGCGGTCTGGGATTTAGAGGTTCAAGGAAATCTACTCCATATGCAGCTCAGATGGCAGCAGAGACAGCTGCTAAAGCAGCATTGATTCATGGACTGAAGACAGTAGATGTTATGGTAAAAGGACCGGGTTCAGGAAGAGAAGCGGCAATCCGTGCTCTTCAGGCATGTGGAATTGACGTTACAAGCATCAAAGACGTTACTCCGGTACCGCATAATGGATGCCGTCCACCGAAACGCAGAAGAGTCTAATTAGGAGGTAAATGAAAAATGGCAGTAAATAGAGTTCCGGTTCTTAAAAGATGCCGTTCACTTGGCATGGATCCAGTTTATCTTGGAATTGATAAAAAGTCTAACAGACAGCTCAAAAGAGCAAACAGAAAAATGAGCGAGTATGGTCTTCAGCTTCGCGAAAAACAGAAAGCAAAATTCATCTACGGTGTATTGGAAAAGCCGTTCAGAAATTACTATAAAAAAGCAAAACAGCAGAAGGGTATGACAGGTACAAACCTGATGGTTCTTCTGGAGTCAAGACTTGACAATGTAGTATTCCGTATGGGATTTGCAAGAACACGCCGTGAAGCAAGACAGATCGTAGACCACAAACATGTTCTTGTAAATGGAAAACAGGTAAACATTCCGTCTTATCTTGTGAAGGCCGGAGATGTAATTGAGATCAAAGAAAAATGCAAAGGTTCTCAGAGATATAAAGACATCCTTGAGGTAACAGGCGGACGTCTTGTGCCGGGATGGATCGAAGTAGATCAGGAAGCTTTGAAAGGTACAGTAAAAGAACTGCCGACTCGTGATGAGATCGATGTTCCGGTAGATGAAATGCTGATCGTCGAGCTGTATTCTAAATAATTAACTTAGAGAATTACCCTTCGGTAATCCGAACAACCCACAAGGAGGGACCGCATAGTGTTTGATTTTAATAAACCAAATATTGAAATTACAGAAATATCAGAAGATAAGAGATATGGAAGATTTGTAGTAGAACCTCTGGAAAGAGGATATGGTACAACACTTGGTAATTCTCTTAGAAGGATCATGCTTTCTTCTCTTCCTGGAGCTGCAATCAGCCAGGTGAAGATCGACGGAGTGCTGCATGAGTTCAGTTCTATCCCGGGTGTAAAAGAAGATGTTACTGAGATCATCATGAATCTGAAATCACTGGCAATCAAGAATACGTCCGAGACCGATGAGCCTAAGACTGCATATATTGAGTTTGAAGGCGAAGGAGTCGTAACCGGAGCTGATATTCAGGTGGATTCTGACATTGAGATCATGAATCCGGAGACTGTCATTGCTACATTAAATGGCGGCGCTGACAGTAAGCTCTATATGGAGCTGACGATCACAAAAGGACGCGGCTATGTAAGTTCTGACAAAAATAAGAGCGAGGAGCTTCCGATTGCAGTGATTCCGATCGACTCTATCTATACACCGGTTGAACGTGTCAACCTGTCTGTAGAAAATACTCGTGTCGGACAGATCACTGATTTCGATAAACTGACATTAGATGTCTGGACAAACGGAACACTTTTTCCGGATGAAGCTGTAAGTCTTGCGGCAAAAGTACTTAGCGAACATTTGAAACTCTTTATCGATCTGTCTGAAGTAGCGCAGGCTGCAGAAGTAATGATCGAGAAAGAAGATGACGAAAAAGAGAAAGTACTGGAAATGAGCATTGATGAGCTGGAACTTTCCGTACGTTCTTACAATTGCCTGAAGAGAGCAGGAATCAATACAGTAGAAGAGCTGACAAACCGTACTCCGGAGGATATGATGAAAGTCCGCAACCTGGGACGCAAATCCCTGGAGGAAGTATTAGCAAAATTAAAAGAACTTGGCTTGGAACTGAGCCAAGGAGAGGAGTAGAGAGGGCGAAGCCCTCGATGCCGATTGAACTGCTAATGTTCAAGCGGCTTCCACACTTATTGCCCTGTCTGTCAGTAAGCCCGAAGCGCATGGCAGCGGCATTTGGCTAGTAAGCCCGAAGATGCATAACCAGATGTGAAAATGGAGGATATGAAAAATGGCAAAATATAGAAAACTTGGCAGAACATCAAGCCAGAGAAAAGCGTTACTTAGAAACCAGGTAACAGCATTGTTGAATAACGGAAAAATCAGAACAACTGAGGCAAAGGCAAAAGAGATCCGTAAAATGGCAGAAGGTCTGATCGCACTTGCAGTAAAAGAGAAAGATAACTTTGAAGAAGTTACTGTAAAGGCAAAGGTTGCACGTAAAGACAAAGACGGCAAGAGAGTAAAAGAAGTAGTAGACGGTAAGAAAGTTACAGTATACGACGAAGTTGAGAAGAAGATCAAAAAAGATATGCCGTCCAGACTTCATGCAAGACGTCAGATGCTGAAAGTTCTTTATCCTGTAAAAGAAGTTCCGAAGACTCCTGCAGGAAGAAAGAAAAACACAAAAGAAATCGACATGGTTGCAAAACTTTTTGATGAGATCGCACCAAAATATGCAGATCGCAACGGTGGCTACACAAGAATCATCAAGATCGGTCAGCGTAAAGGTGACGCAGCTATGGAAGTTCTGATCGAGCTGGTATAATCTGTTCGTGAAAAAGGTGAAATATTACTTGCGCTAAGCAAGGGAGAAAACAGGATGAAATCCGAAAACAGAAGGATTTCGTCCTGTTTTTATTTAGCAGGAAATCTTTTGGAAGAGAAAGATAAATATTTAACGAAAAATTATCGAATAAAATTAAAAAAATCTTTTGTGATTCATTGAGGCATAGAGGCAAGGGAGGTTTTAGAGAAAAAAATAAGTAATAATACACAAAAAAGCTCATATAAGCAATGGAAAGTAAGTGTAATGTGCATAAAAACAAGAAAATGATAAAAAAATAACAATTTTATATTGACAAATAATTAACGATTAGGTATACTAAACCCATCGAAAAGAAAAGCAAGAAAGACTATTTACACGGAGGATATGAAAATGGCTAAAAAGAAAGAAGAAGCGGTGGTACCAGAAATCGTAGACAGCGTAGAGAGCCTTGAAGCAAAGATGAAAGCAATGCGCGAGGCACAGAAGATTTTTGCAACCTATACGCAGGAGCAGGTAGATAAGATTTTCTTTGAAGCGGCAATGGCTGCAAACAAAATGCGTATTCCCCTTGCAAAACAGGCAGTGGAAGAAACAGGGAGAGGCGTTGTAGAAGATAAGGTTATCAAAAATCATTACGCAGCAGAATATATTTACAATGCATACAAAAATACAAAAACATGCGGCGTGATCGAGGAAGATAAAGCATACGGAATCAAGAAAATTGCAGAGCCGATCGGACTTGTCGCTGCAGTTATTCCTACAACGAATCCGACATCAACAGCAATCTTTAAAACATTGATCTGTCTGAAAACAAGAAATGCGATCATTATCAGTCCTCATCCGGCAGCAAAAGCTTGTACGATTGCAGCGGCAAAGGTTGTTTTAGAGGCAGCTGTAAAGGCAGGCGCTCCGGAAGGGATTATCGGATGGATTGATACTCCTTCGCTGGAACTTACAAACACTGTTATGAGGGATGCGGATATCATCCTGGCAACAGGCGGACCGGGAATGGTAAAATCGGCCTACTCCTCCGGAAAGCCGGCATTAGGTGTAGGCGCCGGAAATACACCAGTCATTATTGATGATACAGCAGATATCAGAAATGCAGTAAACTCTATCATCCATTCCAAAACATTTGACAATGGTATGATCTGTGCTTCGGAACAGTCAGTAACTGTACTGGAGAGTGTATATGAAGAAGTGAAGAAAGAATTTGCATACCGCGGATGCTACTTCCTGAAACCAGGGGAAGAACTGGATAAGGTACGCAAGACTATCATTATCAACGGTGCGCTGAATAATAAAATTCCTGGAAAAAGCGCTTATGAGATTGCACAGCTGGCAGGTGTTGATGTGCCGGAAAATACAAAAATTCTGATCGGTGAAGTAGAATCTGTTGATATTTCTGAGGAATTTGCACATGAAAAACTTTCGCCGGTACTTGCAATGTACAAGGCTAAAACATTTGATGAAGCACTTTCAAAGGCAGAAAGACTTGTTGCAGACGGTGGATACGGACATACAGCAGCCCTTTACGTACATCCGGCAGAGACTGAAAAAATTGCAAAACATGCAGCAGCAATGAAAACATGCCGTATTTTGATCAATACACCTTCTTCACAGGGTGGCATTGGTGATCTTTATAACTTTAAACTGGCGCCTTCTCTTACTCTTGGATGCGGTTCCTGGGGCGGAAACTCCGTATCAGAGAATGTTGGAGTAAAACATCTGATCAACATTAAGACAGTTGCCGAGAGGAGAGAAAATATGCTTTGGTTCAGAACACCGGAAAAGGTTTACTTTAAGAAAGGATGTATGCCGGTTGCATTAGATGAGCTGGGAACAGTAATGCACAAGAAAAAGGCATTCATCGTTACAGATACATTCCTTTATAAGAATGGCTATGTTGCTCCGATCGAAGAAAAATTAGATGAGATGGGAATCCAGCATACATGCTTCTACGAAGTTGCACCGGACCCGACACTGCAGTGTGCACGCAGAGGTACAGAGCAGATGAGACAGTTTGAGCCGGATACAATCATCGCTTTAGGAGGCGGTTCCGCAATGGACGCTGCCAAGATCATGTGGGTAATGTATGAACATCCGGAAGCAAACTTTGAAGATATGGCAATGGATTTCATGGATATCCGTAAGAGAGTATATACCTTCCCGAAGATGGGAGAAAAAGCTTACTTTGTAGCGATTCCGACATCTTCCGGTACCGGATCTGAGGTGACGCCGTTTGCAATCATTACAGATGCAGATACAGGCGTAAAATGGCCTATCGCTGATTATGAATTACTGCCTAATATGGCGATTGTAGACGTAGATAATATGATGACACAGCCAAAGGGACTGACAAGCGCATCCGGTATTGATGTTATGACTCATGCGATTGAAGCGTATGTTTCTATTATGGCAACAGACTATACAGACGGAATTGCGATGAAGGCAGTTAAGATGGTATTTGATAATCTGCCGTCAGCATATGAAAATGGAGCGAATGATCCTCATGCCCGTGAAATGATGGCAAACGCTTCCTGTATGGCAGGTATGGCATTTGCAAATGCTTTCCTGGGACTGAACCATTCTATGGCTCATAAACTTGGTGCATTCCATCATCTGCCGCATGGAGTCGCAAATGCAGTGCTGCTGACAGAAGTTATGCGCTACAATGCAGCGGAAGCTCCGACCAGAATGGGAACATTCTCACAGTATCAGTATCCTCACGCGCTGGCAAGATATGCAGAGCTTGGACGTTTTGCAGGATGTCAGGGCAAGACAGATCAGGAAGTCTTCGAGAACCTTCTTGCAAAACTGGAAGATCTGAAAGAAAAGATCGGTATTAAGAAATCGATTAAAGAATATGGCATCGATGAAAAGTATTTCCTGGATACGCTGGATGAAATGGTAGAACAGGCATTCAATGACCAGTGTACCGCAGCAAATCCAAGATATCCATTGATGAAAGAAATGAAAGACATTTATCTTAAATGCTATTATGGCAAATAGTTTTTCTCATAAGTTTTTCTCACAGAAAGAGGTGTGCCCGGCTGGGTGCACCTCTTTCTATGGTGTTCGTGTATATGCCGGTTCTTGTAGAAAAAGGAAATAGCACATATTTGAAAATGTTAATTAAATAACAATAAAAATAAAAAGAAAAAATAAGTTAAAAAAATATCAAAATGTATTTAAAAATAAAAAAGGCAGGAGTATAATATAGATAACAGGAAAACGGAACACTTATAAAGGAGGTAAGCTTATGGATATGGGAAAATGCCCGTGTGGAAGAATGTGGGCTGGATATACCTAAGCTACAGAAGGTAGAAAATATAGACGGAAAATGGGCACTGTTTTTTGAATACAGAGAAGGGAAGACTCTGGAGGAAATGATGAAAGTAGATCCGCAGAATCTGGATAAATATATGGAGGATTTTGTGGATCTTCAGGTGAAAGTACATTCTAAGAAGGCGCCTATGTTATCCAATATTAAAGATAAACTGCGCCGGCAGATCAACAGCATCAAAGAACTGGATGCAAGCCAGAGATATGAACTGCTTACCCGTCTTGAAAGCATGCCAAGGCATGATAAGCTTTGCCACGGGGACTTTAATCCAAGTAATATTATTGTAGGCAAAAATGGAAAGATGTCAATTGTAGACTGGGCTCATGCAACGATCGGAAATGCCAGCGCTGACGCGGCAATGAGTTATCTGCTTTTTGCCCTGAAGGATCAAAAGGCAGCAGACCTGTATCTTAAGATGTTCTGCAGAAAGTCAGATATAGCAGTTCAGTATGTGCAGCAGTGGCTGCCTATTGTCGCAGCTGCACAGCTTACAAAAGACAATGAGCTGGAAAAGGATTTTCTGATGCAGTGGATCGATGTTATGGATTATCAATAAATTGCTGATAGGGGAAAGCCAAACGCTATAAAAGAGTAAAAAGGATGCGTGTCAATTGCGGGACACGCATCCTTTTTCTGAACGGTTTAGTTTGCACGATAAACCTCGGCATAATATACACCATATGCAAGAGCAGTGGCATGGTCACTGACAAAGATATCGATTTTGTTTCCTTTAATCGCACCGCCGGTATCTTCTGCCGTATAGACATGTCCATTGATGATGACCTGTGAACCGAGAGGAATTACACTTGGATCTACTGCAATTGTACGACCGGCTGTGGGAACCGTACCGCTTGCTGTATGAGAACCGCCCCAGGAACCGGTACAGTAAAAGCAGGAGCAGTAGTGCGTGATCTTAAAGCGCCCCAGGCTCTGCTTTCCATCGGTGGAAACGTTGGAGCCTCCTGATCCTGATCCGGAAGAGCCCTGCTGGGCATCCTGAGCTGCATTCTGCTGCGCCTGACGCGCGGCTTCTTCAGCGGCTTTCTGCTGTGCAAGAAGGGCTTCGGCTTCTTTTGCTGCCTGCAGCTGATCCTTATATTTTTCCAATTCACTGGATTTGGAAGAAATTTCATTTTCAAGTTCAGTGCGGGTAGCATTTACCTGTTCCTGCATATCAGCCAGTTCTTCCTGCTGTTTCTTTAAGGTGTCACCTTCTTTTTTGATTTCGTTCTGGGTATCCTCCAGTTCCTGGAGCATTTCCCGGTCATATTCGCTGACATTTTGAATGAAGTCAGTCTTATTCAGGAAATCAGCCATATCTTCTGCTGAACAAAGCAGTTCAATAAAACTTGTATTTCCCGCCTCGTACATATATTTGATCCGAAGCTTCATTGCTTCATATTGTTCCTCGCCTCTTGCCTGTGCCTCTTCCATTTTTTCCTGTGTAACTTTCATTGCGGAGCTGGTTTCCTCCATCTTTGAGGAAATATCTTCCAGTTCGCCGTTAAGAGTATTCAATTTTTTGTTCAGATTATTTAATTCGTTCTCTAATCCATCTGTTTGTTTTTCTAATTCTTCCCTAGAAGGGTCTGCGTATACCAGAATGCTCGTACACCCCATGACTGTTATGCATCCGGCAAGCAGGCCGACGCGCAGCATGCGTTTTAATCTTGTACTAATCATATACATATCCTTTCTTTCGGCGAGTGCGTATCTATTATACAACAAATTGCTTTATTACGCAAATTTTGTTATGATAAAACATGAAAAATTTATTATACCGGAGGGGAAACAGATGAAGAAATATGAAGAAGAACATTATCTTATGGAAAATATAAAAGACAAAATTTATCCATGGGTAAAGTATGAACTAAGAGACAGCCATGCGCTGAACGGGAAAAACATTTCCCAAAAGGATACGCCGCTGATCGCCTTTGCAGGAGAGCTGACGGTTTTGCTGGTTATACAGAGAGGGGAAGATGCATATGAAATCATTAAGGACAATATGCTTCCTCCTGACTTCGATATAGAACAGCTTTACTATACAGCCTGTGAAAACCTTGCAAGAGATATAGAATTTGTAGTGTCAAATACATGGTACGGAGGGTTTGGCATTGTAGCCGACGGCCATCATGAAGCAAGCTCTCTGTGTCTGCAGCACATCTGGAATGTGTGTGCCGAGAAGCTGGACGATGATCTTGTGCTCATGGTGCCTTCCAAGGATCTGGTTTTGTTTGCCCCGGCAAAACAGGAGGAAGTAGTAGGCAAGATGATCGACTTTGGAAAAGAGGCATATGAAAGAAGTCAGGACAGAATCAGTACAGAACTTTTGATTTTTACAAAAGACGGAAAGGAACTGCTCGTATATGATAAAATGCAGCACTGACAGAAAGAAAATGGGGAAAAAGATCAGGATGATCGCACTCGACCTGGATGGTACTTTGCTTACCAGCGATAAAGTCCTGACGGATCGTACAAAGGATGTTTTAAGGAGAGCGATCGAACAGGGCATTGTTGTTCTGCCTGCAACAGGGCGTCCCCTCTCCGGCATTCCAAAAGAGGTTATGGAATTTCCGGGAGTGAGGTATGCAGTTACTGCAAATGGTGCCCGGATCGTGGACAGTTTGGAGGGACGTATTCTTTATGAGGATCAGGTATCCTATGAAAACGGGAAAAAGGTATTGGAAATATGCGGAAAGTATGACGCACTCCTGGAGGTGTACTATAATGGAGTGGGATATACGGAAGAAAGCGCTCTTAATAGGCTGGGGGACTTTGTACCAAGAGTTCCCATGGCTGCATACATACTGAATACGCGTCGGCCCGTTGAAAATGTAACAGAGCTTTTTAACAGGAAGAGGCTGCCTACCGATAAAGTACAGGCCATTTTTTCTTCGGAGGAGGATTGTAAAAAAGCCTGGAAAGAAGTAGAAGATCATATTCTGGATATTGAGATTACAGGAGCGCTGTGCAATAATATAGAAGTAAATGCCAAAGGAGTAAATAAAGGCAAAGGGATTTTGATGCTGGGAAAAATTCTTGGCATTGAACGGGAAGAGATCATGGCCTTTGGAGACGGACGGAACGATACGGCTATGCTGCAGGAAGCCGGATTGGGTATCGCAATGAGCAATGCAGTAGAAGAGGCTAAGGCAGCAGCAGATGAAGTGACTCTGTCAAATGATGAGGAAGGCGTGGCCGCCGCCATCGAGAAATATGTGCTGGATGGGGATGTGTGATGCCGGAAAATGACAAAATGAAAGAGGAGAGCGAAAATGTTAGATGTGATTAAGGTAATTATCCTTGGGATTGTGGAAGGTATTACAGAGTGGCTTCCGGTCAGCAGTACCGGCCATCTGATTCTGGTGGGAGATATTCTTAAGCCGGATTTAAGTGATGCTTTTATGGAAATGTTTAATGTTGTCATTCAGCTGGGGGCAATTATGGCAGTTGTAGTTTTGTATTTCCATAAGCTGAATCCATTTTCTCCGAGAAAGACACAGAAACAGAAAATGCTGACATGGCAGATGTGGATCAAAGTGCTGATCGCTTCTGTCCCGGCAGGAATTGTGGGTGTGCTTTTTAATGACTACCTGGATGCTGTTTTCTATAAGCCGCTTCCTGTGGCAGTGATGCTGATCGTATATGGTGTTCTGTTTATTGTTGTGGAAAATAGAAATAAGCATCAGAGACCAAAAGTAACTAAAATATCCGAGTTATCTGTGCAGATGCTGCTTTGGATCGGTGTATTTCAGATGCTTGCCCTTATTCCGGGAACATCCAGATCAGGAGCTACTATCGTAGGGGCATTGATGATTGGAATTTCAAGAAGTACGGCAGCGGAATTTACCTTTTTCCTTGCAATTCCGGCTATGTTTGGTGCAAGTCTTTTGAAACTGGTGAATTTTGGTCTGTCCTTTACAGCGAAAGAAGCGGGAATGCTTGCTTTGGGATGTCTTGTGTCCTTTGGATTGTCTGTTGTTGCAATTAAATTTTTGATGGGTTATATCAAGCAGCATGATTTCAAAATATTCGGTTATTACCGGATAGCGCTGGGTGCTATTATCATTATCGTGTCACTGGTTCAGCTGATAATTGCATAAGAATCCAAAAAGATACTTGTTTTTTCTTGGTTTCGTGTTAGAATATGTACTAGACTTGAATTTTTATACGCATAAATGATTAAAATAAATGGGAATAATCAGGAGGAAAAGGAATATGAAATGGAAAAAAGTAATCAGTGTAATGTTGGCAGCAGCATGTGTGGCCGGTCTTGCAGCATGCGGCAGCAGTGATTCATCATCAGAGGGCGGAGACAGCACAGAGGAAAAGGATACTCTTGTTATGGCAACAAATGCGGAATTTCCGCCTTATGAATATTATGAAGGACAGGACATCGTAGGAATCGATGTGGATATTGCCAATGCAATTGCAGATGAGCTGGGTATGGAGCTGAAGATCGAGGATATGGCATTTGACTCTATCATTGCTGCTGTAACAAGCGGAAAAGCTGATTTCGGAGCAGCAGGTATGACGGTGGATCCGGATCGTGAGAAGGAAGTCAACTTTACAGATACTTATGCGGAAGCGACACAGGTAATCATTGTAAATGAGGACAGTACGATTGCCGGACCGGACGATCTGGTAGGAAAGAAGATCGGTGTTCAGCTGGGAACAACAGGAGATATGTATGTATCTGATATCGAAGATGCTACAGTAGAAAGATACAACAAAGGATTTGAGGCAGTGCAGGCTCTGACACAGGATAAGATCGATGCAGTTGTGATCGACGGTGAGCCGGCTAAGAAGTTTGTTGAGTCCGCAGAAGGAACAAAGATCCTGGACGAGGCATATACACAGGAAGAGTACGCAATTGTTGTGGCAAAGGATAACGAAGAGCTGCTTGAGCAGATCAACGGAGCGATCGCAGATCTGAAAGAATCCGGAAAACTGGATGAGATCGTTGCAAAATATATTACTTCAGATGAAGAGTAATTCATGATCGGACCAATAGATAAGGTGTAAATTATGTTGCAGGAATGGCAAGAGAAATTTTATTTAAACTTTATAAAAGATGAGCGGTGGAGATTTATATGGGATGGCCTGAAAGTAACGCTTCAGGTAACTTTTCTGGCCGTGCTTATCGGTATTGTTCTGGGACTTCTTGTGGCCATCGTGCGTTCTACGTATGATAAGACAGGTAAGCTTCGTATTCTCAATCTGCTCTGCAAGCTGTATCTGACTGTGATCAGGGGAACGCCTGTTGTTGTACAGCTGCTGATCATATATTTCGTCATCTTTGCCAGTGTTTCAGTTGATAAGATTATTGTGGCGGTGATGGCATTTGGATTTAATTCAGGGGCCTATGTGGCGGAAATATTCCGATCGGGTATCATGTCCATTGACAACGGACAGATGGAGGCAGGAAGAAGCCTTGGATTCACATACAGTCAGACAATGTTTTATATTGTAATGCCGCAGGCTTTTAAAAACGTCCTGCCGGCGCTTGGAAATGAGTTTATCGTACTTTTAAAAGAGACTTCTGTATCGGGATATATTGCCCTGCAGGATCTCACCAAGGGCGGAGATATTATCCGAAGCCAGACATACAGTGCGTTTATGCCTCTGTTTGCAGTCGCACTTATTTACCTTGTTATGGTGCTTATTTTTACTAAGCTGGTAAATATGCTGGAAAGGAGGCTGAGGAACAGTGACCACTAAGGAAGATGTATTGATCCGCATTGAGGATGTGCATAAGATATTTGGTGAGCTTCATGCCCTGAATGGTATTTCCGGAGAAATTAAAAGAGGGGAAGTTGTGGTGATCATCGGTCCTTCCGGTTCCGGCAAATCAACGCTTTTGAGATCTCTGAATCTTTTGGAGGTTCCATCTAAAGGACATATATATTTTGACGGAGTCGATATTACAGATAAAAAAGTCGATATCAACAAACATCGTCAGAAGATGGGAATGGTGTTCCAGCATTTCAATTTATTCCCTCATAAGACGATTCTTCAGAATATTACACTTGCACCTGTTAAGCTTCTGAAAAAAGACAAAAAAGAAGCGGAAGAAGAAGCAATGAAACTTCTGGAGCGAGTAGGGCTGGAAGGAAAGGCAAATGCTTATCCGTCACAGCTGTCCGGAGGACAGAAGCAGAGAATTGCTATTGTGCGTTCTCTGGCTATGAAACCGGATGTGATGCTTTTTGATGAGCCTACCTCTGCACTTGATCCGGAGATGGTCGGAGAGGTTTTAGATCTCATGAAGCAGCTGGCAAAAGAGGGAATGACAATGGTTGTTGTTACCCATGAGATGGGATTTGCCCGTGAAGTCGGCACGAGAGTCGTTTTTATGGATGAAGGTCAGATCAAGGAAGAGGGAGAACCGGAGGAGTTTTTCACAAGGCCAAAGGAGCCCAGACTTCAGGAATTTTTATCCAAGATTCTATAAAAAATTTGATCAAAAAAGAGGCAGAGCCGAAAGCGGCGCTGAAGTATACAGGGCAGGGGAATACCCCCTGCCCTTTTTGTGGTTTTTCTGTTATAATCGGAAAAGAAAAGGAGAAGATCATGAAATACGAACGAATCTATGAGGGAACGTTTCTGGAGCGGCCCAATCGGTTTATTGCATATATTGATATAGATGGGAAGAAAGAAACGGTTCATGTAAAGAATACAGGAAGGTGCGCCGAACTTCTTATACCCGGAACAAAAGTCTACGTACAGAAAGCAGAAAATCCGGAAAGAAAGACAAAGTGGGATCTGATCGCAGTTCTGAAAAAGGACCGCCTGATCAACATGGACTCCCAGGTGCCGAATGCCGCTGCAAAAGAGTGGATAGAAGGAGGGGGACTGTTTCGGGAACCGGCGCTGATACGCCGGGAATATACTTACGGGAAGTCACGGATCGATCTGTATGTGGAGGCGGAAAACAAAAAAATCCTGATCGAGGTAAAGGGAGTGACGCTGGAAGAGGATGGTGTCGTCCGTTTTCCCGACGCGCCCAGCGACCGGGCAGTGAAGCATGTGGAAGAGCTGGCCGGGGCTGTGAAAGAAGGTTATGAGTGTTATGTGCTTTTTGTCGTGCAGATGGAGGGCGTAAAGTTCTTTACTCCCAACCGGGATACCCATCCGGCTTTTTGCAAAGCGCTGAAGGAAGCGGAAAAGGCCGGAGTGAAGGTGATGGCGGTAGATTGCCATGTGGAAAAGGATAAAATAGAAGTCAAAGGACAGGTTCCGGTTATTCTGGAAGATCCCAGGCTGTATGAAATGAGAGATTCACTTATCTCCTGGTATCGGGAGAACAGAAGGAAGCTTCCGTGGAGAGAAGATCCAACCCCCTATCATGTATGGATCTCAGAGATTATGCTGCAGCAGACGAGGGTGGAGGCTGTAAAGCCTTATTACGCAAGATTCCTAAAAGCGCTTCCCACAGTGAAAGATCTGGCGGAAGCAGGAGAGGATACGCTCCTTAAGCTGTGGGAAGGACTTGGGTATTATAACCGCGTGAGGAATATGCAGAAGGCGGCGCAGCAGATCATGATGGATTTTGACGGGCAATTTCCGGATCACTATGAAGCAATACTTTCTTTGAAAGGAATCGGAAGCTATACAGCGGGAGCTATCAGTGCTTTTGCATACGGTCTTCCCAAGGCTGCAGTGGATGGGAATGTGCTGCGGGTCTTATCCAGGATCCTTGGAAGCAGAGAGGATATTATGAAGACTTCTGTCAAAAAACAGATGGAGGAGAAGCTGGAGAAGGTAATCCCGCCTAAGGAAGCCAGTGATTTTGGGCAGGGACTGATAGAACTTGGAGCCCTGATCTGTCTGCCAAACGGAGAACCGAAATGCCGGGAATGTCCCCTGCAGAAATGGTGCAGCGCATACAGGGAAGGACTGCAGAGCGAGATTCCGGTGCGCAGAAAACCAAAAGAGAGAAAGAAGGAGAAAAAGACGGTTTTCATTTTCCGGGACGGAGAGAAAGCGGCGATCCGTAAAAGACCGAAAAAAGGGCTTCTGGCAGGCTTATATGAGCTTCCAAATGAAAAGGGGCACCTTTCCATGGAGGAAGCGGTTGCCTACAGTAAGAAGATCGGTCTTACACCTGTACGGGTAAAGGCACTTGGAGAGGCAAAACATATTTTCAGTCATGTGGAGTGGGAGATGACCGGATATTTTATCTGGGTGGACGAACTGGAGAAGTCCTGCCGGGAACCTATGCTGTTTGTGAGGCCGGAGGAAGTGGAGAAGGAATATCCTATTCCGTCCGCTTTCGAGAAATATGTGGGCTATCTTAATATCCGTCTGGGAAATGACAGATATTCGGAAGAATAAAAAAGAGTTCCGCATTGGAACTCTTTTCCTTATTTTCTGTTTCTTTTGTCTCGGGCTTTACGGGCCTTTATAAACGTTCGTTGTTTTCACGCATGAATTTGTATTCGGCAACAGAGCGGTCAAAGCCTTCAATGTGCACATAAAGCCATTCAACTACTTTTTCCTGTACTTTTGCAACAAAAGCAGGAGAAGGACCTTCCTCTTCAACTAACATGTCCTGAAGATCAGCGATTGTCTGTTTAAAGATTTCATGCTGCTCTTTATGTTTCAGGAAACCGGGATACTCAATTTCTCTCTGAAGCTGCTCTTCAGCAGAAAAATGAAAGTTTGTATACTCTTCCAGATAATCCAGAGTTCTTACCGCAACTGCTTTATCGTTGCTCTGCTCACAGCTTCTTAACACCTCGTTGATTTTTTCGATCAGTTCTTTGTGCTGGGAATCGATCAATTCATTTCCGGTTACCAGGTTATCACTAAATTCTGCATACATTGTATTTTTCCTCCTTGTATAAAAAGATAAAATTTATAGCAAAGGTTCCCCCTTGTATTTTATGATCAAATGGGCTGATGTGAAAGTTTGGGCGCTTTTCTGCGTGCAGGCACATACACAAAAGGATAAATGATCCCAGCCATTACCATTGCGGCAAAGACATCCGTTACGGAATGTTGCTTTAAAAACATTGTTGAAAGAATGATGAGTGTGCCAAAAATGTAAATAAAACCTTTCAGGCGTTTGCGGTTTTTCATTCCTTCGTCGTGGGCAACAGCAAAAATAACGGACAAAGTATTGAACACATGAATACTGGGCAGAACATTTGTCGGTGTATCCGCTGCATATACAAGGCGTACCAGATCCGTAAAAATATTGTCCCGCGTCAAGGTATCAGGTCTTAGATCAAGTCCATTGGGAAAGACGGTGCATACAATAAGAAAAATTGTCATTCCCGTAAACATGAAAGCGCACAGGCGATAAAAGCCCTTTTTATTTGTAAAGAAAAAGTATCCTACTATTACTGCGATAAAGACAAACCAAAGCAGATAGGGTACAATGAAATATTCAATAAACGGAATATAGTCATCCAGCGGAGAATGGATCAGGTAATAATCTTTTGATACGTGATTTTCCAGATAGAGAAACCATGGCATGTAGATCAGCCCGTACAAAAAGACCCATGCGTGGCTGTATTTCTTCAGAAAGCCGGTGATTTTCATTATAATACTTCCCTTCAGCAATATTATTACAGTTTTTTATTACAGTTTGCATAGAAATTATATTTTTAATTCACTGGAATTATAACACGAAAAAGTTTAATCAACAAGGCGGTTCACCGTTTCTTAATAAAATTCCGCTTCTTTTTCGAAAATCTGCATATCATAGTGAAGAGAGCCCAGTGTGCGGGCTTTTTCTGTGCGCAAAGTCCATACGGCAACCGGAGTCTGAAAGACCCGGCGGCAGATCCATACACTGATCTCCGGCAGATCTTTCAGCTTATAAGAAATAAAGTCCGGCCTTCCCAGAAAATTAAAAAGAAGATGTTTTGCCATGAACTTGAGAATATAGGGTTCCCTTGTGGGACTGGCAGTCAGGTTGGAGGAAAGCTGGCCGCGCAGTATGTGAGGGGCGTGAAGGCGAAACCAGTGAAGTCCCATTGTATTGAAAGACTGGATCAGAAAAGGGCCGTTGTAAGTTTTCAGGATTTCATAAGTCTTTTCGCAGATCCGGACAGAACGTCCGGGTATCTTCAGTTCAATGAGAAGAGGCACCCTCCCGTCAATGAAGGAGAGAACCTCAGATAACAGAGGGATCTTCTCGGATGTATGCAGCAGAAAAAACTGCTGCAGTTCACTGTATGTATAGGACTCGATCCGGCCTGTAACACCACAGAGCCGGTCCAGCGTATCGTCATGGAAAACAGCGACCTGACCGTCCTTTGTCAGGTGGACATCAAGCTCAATTCCATAGTGGAGGCGGGCAGCAGCCTTGAAGGCAGCAATAGAATTTTCAGGAATGAGATGACTGGAAGAATGATATCCCCGATGGGCAAATTTTATATTCTGGTATTGTTCCATTTCTTTTTTCCTGGAAGTTCTTGGAAGTATGGAAAAAAGATAGAGTCCGATCGCAAGGCATGCGATCAGGATAACGACAGCAGCTGCAAACAAAGGCTTTGGAACAAATACAATAAATGATGGCATAAATTTCACATCCTTTCCTATCCGGTAATGACACGGAGTTTTTCCGGTTCAAGGCAGGCGCGGATCGAGTGCTGTAAAAAGACAGGTTCTCCGTCGGTATGGACCGGGAGAGCAATATCGCCTTCAATCTGCACCTCTTTGCATGTATAAGTATAAACTCCGTGGAAGCGGGTATGCCATCCTTTGAAGGCAAAGGGCAGCAAAAGAAGCGCTTTGATTCTGGAAATGCCGGAGATTACCATGACATTTAAAAGACCGTCACAGGGATCCGCCTCCGGACAGAAACGAAAACCGCCTCCCTCATAGGGGTGGTTCATTGCAACGGTAAAGAAAACCTTTGAAAAGGAAAGGGTTTTTTTGCCGTCCAGCGTTACCTGCATAGATGCCGGGCGCAGGTGGATCAGCCGGTGAAAGGCGATGGCAGCATAAGTCAGTTTGCCAAGACCGAGCCGGTTGAGTATGACTTTCATCCGGGAGATAACAGCCTGATGGCAGATGGCGGCGTCAAACCCCAGTCCGGCGCTTACTGCAAAGCGTTTTGTTCTGTTTTTATAAAAGAGAAGCCCTACGTTCATGTAGGAATAGGAGGCGGGAGAGAGGATTGCTGCAAGGGCTTTTTGTGGATCACGGGGAAGCGCGAAAGCGCGGGCAAAATCATTGCTTGAGCCGATGGGAATATACCCCACAGTGACGAGGGAGAGATTTTTTATTCCTCCGATCACCTCATTGATAGTTCCGTCTCCTCCAAGAACAATGATGGTGTGTTCCTGACCGTCAGAAGTCAGCTTTCGGGTCATGGCAGTAGCGTGGCGCTGATATTTTGTAAAAAACGCCCGGTATGGAACGGAAGATTCTTTCAGTTTTGGTTCCAACTGTTCCCATACCCTGCCGCCAAGTCCGGAACGGGCGTTGGGATTTATGATAAATGTATACATAGATGTTCTCCCTTCAGATAATATAAAATTATACCGCGGATGTGCCTGTGAGACAACAAGAGAGATTGCTATTTTAATGACAAGATGTTATATTTAAGGAAGATTCAGATAAAAGACAACTCCTTACACTGCAGAAGGCAGGCAGCGAATGAGAGCGGGTCTTTGATTAAGGAGGAAGAATAGAATGATGAAACTGGGATTTATTGGAACAGGAAATATGGCGACTGCCATGATGGGAGGTATCCTTGCAAATGGTCTTGCAAAGGCGGATGAGGTGATCGGGGCTGATCCGTCTGAAGCAGGCAGAAACAGAGTTCAGGAGAAGTACGGTATCCATGTGACAGATGACAATAAAACGGCGGCAGGACAGGCTGATATTCTTGTCCTTTCTGTAAAACCACAGTTTTATGCAGATGTGATCGAGGGGATCAAAGATGTGATCACAGACAGACATCTCATCATTACCATTGCTCCCGGAAAAACCCTTGCCTGGGTAGAGGAACAGTTTGGAAAGCCGGTAAAGATCATACGTACAATGCCAAATACTCCCGCAATGGTTGGAGAGGGAATGACAGCAGTATGCAAAAATAAATATGTAACAGAAGAAGAAATGGAAGAGGCATTGAAAATTCTCGGAAGCTTTGGAAAAGCAGAAGTGATCCCGGAGTGTCTGATGGATGCAGTGGTCTCTGTAAGCGGAAGTTCACCGGCTTATGTGTTTGTTTTGATCGAGGCAATGGCGGATGCGGCGGTATCCGGAGGAATGCCAAGAGCACAGGCTTATAAATTTGCGGCCCAGGCGGTAATGGGAAGCGCAAAAATGGTTCTGGAAACAGGAAAACATCCGGCGGAGCTGAAGGATATGGTGTGTTCGCCGGCAGGTACAACCATCGAAGCAGTGCGGGTGCTGGAGGAGAGAGGATTTCGCAGTGCAGTGATAGAAGCAATGAAAATATGTGAAGAAATTTCGAAAAGTCTGTAACCCGTATATCAAATAAAGGAGATTAAAAGACAGAATGGAAAAAAGACAACTGAAGCCGTGGATGGCGGTCATATTTGTACCTGTATTTTGGATAGATATTTTTATCTTGAGCGGATGGTTTGGCCGCTGGTTCGGCGTGTGGGGGGCACTGATCGGAGAGCTTCTGCTGATCGTTCTTGCAGTGGGAATTGCCGTAGTATTCGGGGCAGATCTTAGGCGGGTCTTCCCTCTGAAGAGGCCGGAAGCAGCCAAGACGGGAGGCACTATTGTGCTCTGGTTCGGGACGTTCCTGGCAGCTATGGGTATTGTGGGTGTCCTCAGCTATTTCTTTCCACAGCAGATGATGGGAGCAGGAGAGGATTTGGGAAGCGTAGTGATGACGCTTCCGGCCTGGTTTTCCCTTTTCCTTGTTGCTCTGACCCCTGCTGTGTGCGAGGAGGTGGCGTTCCGCGGAGCTTTTCTTGGATGCTTTCGGGGCATAAGAAATAAATGGATCGGTATTCTGCTTGTCTCGGTGGTATTCGGATTGTTCCACGGAAGTGTCTGGAGAGCCATCCCTACAGCGCTTCTTGGAATTGCAATGGGATATCTTCTGACAGAGACAGATAATATGTTCTATAATATGCTGTTTCATCTTATCAATAATGCAGTGCCTATTTTTCTGCTGCTGTTTCTTTCTATGATGCCGTCAGCCGCTGTGGATCAGAGACAGATGGCAGAAGTACAGCAGCAGATGGCAGGGGGTGTTTCTTTGATGGTAATGGCAGTCTATCTGATGTATTCATCCGGCGCGCCGCTTTTGATCTATATAGGGAATTATCTGATTCACAGAGGACAGCCGGGGTATACAAAAGGCATATTCCCCAAAGAAAAGAGATGGCAGCTGATTCTTCTGATCATTATCAGTCTTTACCTCCTTCTTATGGGGATACTGCTGATGTTTCTTTCAACAATTGTTGCTCTGGCGTAGCGCGTTTGGTCACAGTGAAAATGGCTGCAGACAGCGGGGAAGGATTCCGTTCATATGTGCAATAGCCGTGCCGTAATTGGTGATAGGGATGCCGGCGTCTTCCGCGCAGGAGAGCCTGTATTTCATTTCTCTTTCGTTGAGGGTGCATCCGCCGCAGTGGACGATCATGGAAAAGCCGCTTAAATCAGCGGGAAATTCTGTGCCGCTTGTGAAGGAGAACGTAAGGTCCTTGCATCCGGTGTGCTTCCGAATGAGATTCGGAAGCTTGACTGTTCCGATATCCTCGCATTGTCTGTGATGGGTACAGCCTTCTGAGATTAAAATGGTATCATCCTCCTTTAAGGAGTCCAAAGCTCTGGCACCGTCTGCCAGAGTTTTTAAATTTCCTTTGTATCTGGCAAATAAAATAGAAAAAGAGGTGAGAGGAATCTCTTCTGGAACAATTTCGGCGACGTAGGGAAATACCTGGCTGTCTGTAATGACAAGATCGGGAGTCCTTCCAATAGAAGAAAGTGCGGCAGCAAGTTCTGTTTCACGGACAGTCAGGGCATAAGCGCCGGAATCAAGAATATCGCGGATGGTCTGCTGCTGCGGCAGGATGAGGCGTCCCTTTGGCGCTGCTTTGTCAATGGGGATGACAAGTATCACCAGACTGGAGGGATGGATCAGATCTCCTACAATGCGTCTTCCTTTGTCTTCCACAGGAAGGCTGGCGGCAAGCATTTCCTTCAATTCAAAGATCCCCTGCCCATTTCTGGCGCTGATACGGATAGTATGGATGCTGTCCGGCAAAGAATCTGTCAGAGGGACAGGAGAGTCGAACGAGGAGAGCAGATCACATTTATTTATGGCAAGAATACAGGGAATCTGCTTCTTTTGTATCTTTTCCAGAATTTTTCCGTCTTCCGGCGTGATACCTTCCAGTGCGTCAATGACAAGGACGGCAATGTCGCAGCGGTTCAGAGCCTGGTGGGCCTTTTGGATGCGCATAAGGCCAAGCTCTCCGCTGTCATCAAGTCCGGGGGTGTCAATGAGGACGACCGGACCCAGGGGGAGAAGTTCCATGGCTTTCATGACAGGATCTGTGGTAGTGCCTTTGATATCGGAAACAATGGCAAGATTTTGGGAAGTTACAGCGTTGATAAGGCTGGATTTTCCGGCGTTGCGCTTTCCGAAAATGCCGATATGAACGCGCTCGGAGCTGGGGGTGTTGTTTAAGCTCATAAAAGTCTCCTTTCGTTAGAGCGGCCGGAGCTTTGTGCAGGCCCCGGCCCGGATTCAAAAAGGTGTTTCTGATTTTTATTAAAAACGGAAATCACGGCGGTTGTTTTCACGGATCAGGCGGAGATTTTCTTCCACAACAGCCCGTGCCTTAAGATTCGGTACGTTGAGAATTTCCCGATCGATCAGTTTATCGCCGATGGCTTTTGTTTCAGGGGACGCATAATCCATCAGATATTCTTCCAGAGTCATCAGCGCATTTGGATGGCAGCAGTTTTGGATCTGCCCGCTTTTGCAAAGAGACATGAAACGGTCTCCTGTCCGTCCCTCCCGATAACAGGCAGTGCAGAAGCTGGGAATGTAATCCATTTCCATCAGCCAGCGGACAACTTCATCCAGTGTGCGGGTATCGCTGACATCGAACTGCTCTGAGCGTTCATCTTCCGGCTCCGGTTCACAGTATCCGCCTACGCTGGTACGGGAACCGCCGCTGATCTGTGAGATGCCAAGATGAAGGACTCTCTCCCGGCACTTCTGGTTTTCGCGGGTGGAGATGATCATACCGGTGTAGGGAACCGCGATTCGGATACAGGCTACAATCTTGGCGAAGGTATCGTCATCAATCCCGTTATCAAAGGCATCAGCGTCGATATCGTCTGCATGACGAAGGCGTGGGACGCTGATCGTATGAGGACCGACACCGAAAGCAGCTTCCAGATGTTCCGCATGCATAAGAAGTCCTGTAAATTCATAACGGTATTTGTCCAATCCAAAAAGAACGCCGATTCCCACATCGTCGATGCCGCCCTCCATGGCTCTGTCCATTGCGGTAGTGTGGTAATCGTAGTCATGTTTCGGACCGGTAGGGTGGAGCTCCAGATAACTTTTTTTATGGTAAGTTTCCTGGAACAGGATATAAGTGCCGATGCCGGCTTCCTTCAGAAGGCGGTAATTATCTACCGTTGTAGCGGCAATGTTGATATTGACGCGCCGGATGGCCCCGTTCTTATGCTTGATGCTGTAAATGGTATTAATACTGTCCAGATAATAATCCATGGTATTGTGCACCGGATCCTCGCCTGCTTCCAGAGCCAGACGTTTGTGCCCCATATCCTGCAGCGCAATGACTTCCCGCCGGATTTCTTCCTGGGTCAGTTTTTTCCTTGCAATATGTTTATTCTTCATATGATAAGGGCAGTAGGTACATCCGTTAATGCAGTAGTTGGATAAGTACAAGGGGGCAAACATAACAATACGGTTGCCGTAAAAATCTTTTTTGATCTGTTCGGCCAGCTTGTAAATTTCCTGATTTTTTTCTTCAATATCGCAGTCCAGAAGAACCGCTGCCTCGCGGTGGGACAGTCCTTTACGCTTTTTGGCCTTTTCGATAATGGAATCGATCAGTGCCTCATTGTGCTTGTTTTCTTCAGCGTAGGCAAGCGTGGTGAGGATTTCCTCGTGGTTGATAAAATCATCTGGACATTTTGAGTTTACGTCATACATTTTTCTTTCCTCCGTTATCGCAAGTTTTATACACCGCATTGATCAGGAAATGTTCAAAGAATCTCCGCGGTGTGTCAGAATATGATAACCGACTGCCTCCATACGCTTTTCCAGCTTTTCTTTTCCCTCTGCAGCCTCCTCGCCGTCAGACAGTTTATTGTCGTAAAGGGAATAATCTTTTCGGTGGGTTTTCGGAGAGAGATTGGGCATAACAACATTTGCACCGGCCAGGATTCCAAGTTCTCTTCCGTTCTCCTGGATTGTACCAAGAGCGGTGGTGGCAGGAAGAAGAACCTTTGGGAGCATCAGGCGGAGAAGTCCCAGCATAAACAGGGTCAGCTCCAGGGTGCCGGCAGGTTCCTTGGCAAATACGGTATCCCGGTGAGGGATAAAAGGCCCGATCCCTACCATATGAGGATTCAGCTTCTTGATAAACAGCATGTCATCGGCCAGATTTTCCACGCTCTGGAAAGGAGAACCTACCATAAAACCAGTGCCTACCTGATATCCGATGGCCTTCAGGTCCCACAGGCAGGCCTGCCGGGATGAAGAGCTAAGACAGGCCGGATGAAGCCGGGCATAGTGACCGGCGTCAAAGGTCTCATGACGGAGAAGATAGCGGTCTGCTCCTGCGTCAAAAAAGGCCTGATAGGAATGATGGGCCTTCTCTCCGATAGAGAGGGTCACGGCACAGTCCGGCCACAGGTCTTTGATCTGAGAAATCAGATGTACCATGCGGTCATCTGTGAACCAGCCGTCCTCACCCCCCTGGAGTACGAAAGTGCGGAACCCCAGGGAATAGCCTTCCCGGCAGCAGGAGAGTATCTCCTCTTCAGTGAGACGGTAGCGGTACACATTGCGGTTGCTTTTTTGAATGCCGCAGTAATAACAGTCGTTTTTACAGTAGTTTGTAAATTCGATCAGGCCGCGGATATAGACGCTGTGTCCGTAATGGTGATGCCGCACTTCTCTTGACAGGGCAAAAAGATAAGAGGCATCCTCTGTGGTTCGGTTTGTGATCAGATGGATCCACTCGTCCCTGGACAGAGTATGAGTCTGATGCAGTTTGTCGATCAGCAGGCGATTGGTCTGTTTCATCTGTGCGTTTAACCTCCTAAAAAAACCTGCACCGATGGCGCAGGCAAAAGGCGGGAGATTCCATCTCCCTTCTTGATTCATGCTGGAAGCGCCTTTTTACTTAGGTGTTACCCTTTGTAATCAGTACGGTATTTCTGATATTGTATCATGTAAGGAGGAAAATGGGAATACTTTACAGAAACTTTACAAGATATGCGCAGTAGAATTGACAAACCCCATTTATACTGGAGTATAATAGTTAAAGTGCGCTGTAATTTAATTGCGAAAAGGAAAATGCCCGACAGGGCAGGGAAAAGGAGAAAACAATGAAACAAAAACAAAAATATACCTCTCTGGAAAAAGCCTGGATTTTGTATGATGTTGGAAACTCGGCGTTTGTACTTCTGGTTTCAACGATCATTCCTATCTATTTCAATTACTTGTCAGAATCTGCAGGCCTTTCTTCTGTGACTTATCTTGCATACTGGGGTTATGCGGCCTCTGTCGCCACTTTGGCAGTTGCTTTTATCGGGCCTGTTTTTGGTGCAGTGGCCGACACTAAAAACTATAAAAAGAAAATTTTTCTTGTTACTGTGCTGGTGGGCGTGATCGGCTGTATTGCCATGGGGATCGCTGCCACATGGCTGGGATTTCTGGTGATCTTTGTGATCGCCAAGATCGGCTATTCTGCAAGTCTTGTGTTTTATGATTCTATGCTTCACGATGTGACAACGCCGGAAAGACTGGATGAGGTTTCTTCCCAGGGATATGCCTGGGGATATATCGGAAGCTGTATTCCCTTTATCATCAGTCTTGGGATTGTGCTGGGAGCAGAACCTCTCGGCCTTTCCATGCAGACGGCGATGGGGATTTCTTTTGCCGTAGTGGCGGTGTGGTGGATTGTTTCGTCTCTTCCGCTGCTGAAAAACTACCGCCAGATCCATTATGTGGAAAATACGCCCGGACTTGTGGGGAAAAGTTTTCGGAGACTTTGGGAGACATTAAAAGGCATGAAAGATGACCGGAAGATTCTACTGTATCTTCTCGCGTATTTCTTTTATATTGACGGCGTTTACACGATCATAGAGATGGCTACCGCATATGGAACGGCATTGGGACTGGATACCACAGGGCTTCTTCTGGCGCTTCTTGTCACTCAGATCGTGGCCTTTCCATCGGCGATTGCCTTTGGAAAGTTTACGGAAAAATACCCGTCCGAAAATCTGATCACCATCTGTATCCTGGCCTATACGGCCATTGCGGTATATGCACTGTTTTTAAACAGCCAGCTGCAGTTCTGGATTTTGGCAGTATGTGTGGGATTGTTCCAGGGAGGCATACAGGCGCTGTCCCGCTCCCATTTTGCAAAATTAATTCCGCCCCAGAAATCAGGGGAATATTTTGGGATTATGGATATCTGCGGAAAAGGAGCTTCCTTTATCGGAACTGCCCTGGTAGGATTTGTTTCACAGGTCACGGGCAGCACAAACCAGGGCGTTGCCGTTCTGGCGGTGGTTTTTGTAGTGGGATTGGTTTTATTCCGCGTTTCTGTACGAATAAAAAAATAGTAATCTCTACCTGCCTGTGATAGAATAAAATAAAAGCAGGAGATGAGAGATATGATAATACAAGGATTGCAGAAATTAACATTGCTGGACTATCCCGGAAAGGTTGCCTGCACCATATTTACGGCAGGATGTAATTTCAGGTGTCCGTTTTGCCACAATGCCTCCCTTGTGATCGATACATCAGCGAATGAGACTATACCGGAAGAGGAGATTTTCCGATTTCTCACCAAACGCCAGGGGATCCTTGACGGCGTGTGCATCAGCGGCGGAGAGCCATTGATACAGGACGGGATCGAAGAATTTATCCGGCAGATCAAAGAGATGGGATATGATGTGAAACTGGACACCAACGGGAGCTTTCCGGATAAGCTGATCCGGCTTGTGGAAGCTGGACTGATCGATTATGTGGCTATGGATATTAAAAATTCCCAGGAGCATTATGGGAGAACTATCGGGATAGAAGATTATGATATCAGAGATGTACATAGAAGTGTCAAATATCTGATGTCAGGAAAAGTGCCGTATGAATTTCGAACGACTGTTGTGCGGGAATTTCACCAAAGGTCGGATTTCGCTTCCATTGGGCGGTGGATCCGGGGAGCCAGGGAGTATTATCTTCAGCAGTTTGTAGATTCCGGCGATCTGATCCGCCCCGGACTGCACGGCTATAATAAAGAAATTATGGAGCAGGCCCTGGAGGTTGTGAAAAAGGATGTAGAATCCGCAAAACTGCGCGGTTTATAGAAAATATGAGGGAACATAATAACAACATGTTGTGAAGAAGACGAAAAGTGTGCACAACATGTTGTTATTTTATATTGACTCTTACGGAGATAAGGTGGTATGATAGAAGAACCAGCACAAAAGAAAAATAAAAGGGGAGGTCATTTCATGTATCAGGTAGTAAAAAGAGACGGACAGATCGCGGAATTTGATATTGCCAAGATCAGTATCGCCATCACAAAAGCGTTTGAAGCACAGAACAGGCAGTATCATCCGTCCATCATAGATATGCTGTCGCTGAAGGTGACGGCGGACTTTGAGCCGAAGATCAAAAAGGATCTGATCCAGGTAGAGGACATTCAGGACAGTGTAGAGCAGGTGCTTGTCCAGGCAGGTTACGGCGATGTGGCAAAAGGATATATCCTGTATCGTAAAAATCGGGAAAAAATCCGTAATCTCAAATCGACCATGTTGGATTATAAGGAAATTGTTGATAATTATGTTAATGTTTCCGACTGGCGTGTGAAAGAAAATTCTACAGTAACTTATTCTGTGGGAGGTCTGATCTTAAGCAATTCGGGAGCGATCACGGCAAATTACTGGCTGTCGGAAATCTATGATGAGGAGATCGGGCAGGCTCACAGAAATGCGGATATTCATCTTCATGACCTTTCCATGTTGACCGGATACTGTGCAGGATGGTCGCTGAAGCAGCTGATCCAGGAAGGGTTGGGAGGAATACCGGGAAAAATTTCCTCTTCTCCTGCAAAGCATTTGAGCGTTCTTTGCAACCAGATGGTAAACTTCCTGGGAATCATGCAGAATGAATGGGCCGGCGCGCAGGCATTCTCTTCTTTCGATACTTATCTGGCACCGTTTGTCAAAGTAGATAATTTAAGCTATGACAGTGTGAAAAAGTGTATAGAATCGTTTATTTACGGAGTAAATACGCCGTCCAGATGGGGTACGCAGGCACCGTTTTCCAATATTACTCTGGACTGGACTGTTCCGAATGACCTTGCCAATCTTCCGGCGATTGTGGGCGGCAAGGACATGGATTTTACATACGGAGACTGTAAGAAAGAGATGGATATGATCAATAAGGCGTTCATTGAGATCATGATCGAGGGAGATGCTCACGGACGCGGATTCCAGTATCCGATCCCGACTTACTCCATCACCAGTGATTTTGACTGGTCTGATACGGAAAATAACCGTCTTCTCTTTGAGATGACAGCAAAATACGGAACACCATACTTCTCTAACTACATTAACAGTGATATGGAGCCGAGCGATGTAAGAAGCATGTGCTGCCGTCTGCGTCTTGATCTTCGTGAGCTTCGCAAGAAGTCAGGCGGATTTTTCGGAAGCGGAGAAAGTACGGGATCCATTGGAGTTGTGACCATCAACATGCCAAGGATCGCTTACCAGTCTGAAAACGAAGAAGAGTTTATGAGCCGTCTGGACCGGCTGATGGATATTTCTGCCCGCTCTTTGCATGTAAAGAGACAGGTTATTACCCAGCTTCTGGAAGGCGGACTGTATCCGTATACAAAACGTTATCTTGGAACATTTGACAATCATTTCTCCACGATCGGACTTGTGGGAATGAATGAAGCCGGACTCAACGCAAAATGGATCGGCAAGGACATGACTCATAAGGAAACACAGGAATTTTCAAAGAGAGTTCTTAATCATATGAGAGAAAGACTGTCAGGATATCAGGAAGAATACGGCGATCTTTATAATCTGGAAGCAACACCGGCAGAGTCAACCGCTTACCGGTTTGCGAAACATGATGTGGAGCAGTTCCCGGATATCATTACAGCGGCAGAGGACTGCGGCACGCCATATTACACCAACAGTTCTCATCTGCCTGTGGGATATACAGAAGATATTTTTGACGCTCTGGACATTCAGGATGATCTGCAGACACTGTACACATCAGGAACCGTGTTCCATGCGTTCCTGGGAGAGAAGCTTCCTTCCTGGAAGTCAGCCGCTTCTCTGGTACGTAAGATAGCAGAAAATTACAAACTGCCTTATTATACAATGTCACCGACTTACTCTATCTGTAAGGATCACGGTTATATTTCGGGCGAGCACTATACTTGTCCGGAGTGCGGCAATGTAACAGAAGTTTACAGCCGTATTACAGGATACTACCGTCCGGTTCAGAACTGGAATGACGGAAAGGCACAGGAATTTAAGGATCGTAAAGTATATGACTTGAGTCATTCTCACTTCCATGTAAAATCCAAGGCAGGAGAAAAGATCGATGAGGTCATGAAGGCAGAGGCGGATGCACCGAGAAAGCTTCTGTTTACAACAAAGACCTGTCCTAACTGCAAGATAGCCAAGAATGCACTGGAAGAGGCCCATGTGGATTATGAGGTGATCGATGCGGAGGAAAATAAAGATCTGGCAAAGAAATATGGGATCATGTCTGCGCCGACCCTTGTGCTTGTAGGAAAAGACGGTGTGCAGAAGCTTACAAACGCATCCAATATTAAGAAATATACGGAAGAAAACGAATAGATTGACGTTTCGTATGGAAGTGTAAAAAGCGCCCGGCTATGAAAAGTAGCCGGGCGTATTCGTTTTATACAATTTTTTAAAATTTCTGCCATTAGGATAACTTATCCTTGATCATCTGATAATAGGGCAGTTCTTCATATCCGAGCCGCTCATACAGAGAAATTGCTCTGGTGTTCTCGTGGGTTACTTCCAGACGGATACGCCGTGCCTGCGGATATTCTTTTTCCAGCCACTGAAAAACTTCAGTGCCGTATCCCTTTCCCCTGGCATTACTTTTGAAAAAAAGTTCATCAAACCATACCTGGATGCCGCCTGCTTCGTTGTTCCAGGTGATAGCCAGATTAGCATATCCGGTAATCCTTTCTGCCGACGACTGATCTGTCTCTTCCAGAACAAGGATCCTTGCGAGAGGACTTTTCTCTATTGCCGCTGTGATGGTCCGGTGAAAATTTTCTTCAGGGACTGTGTGAAGGCAGGCAGGACTTCCGTAAAATTCTTTCATCATTGCGACAACTTCTTCCCTGTCAGCCTCGGTAATGTCTCTGATCATCAGCATTGATAAACCCTCCTTTTGCTTTGTGGGTTCATCATATCATGAGAAGCAAAGGAAAGCAACCTGTATAACCCCATCTACATAAGCCCATCGAGATAAGTTGTCAGAAGACGCCGTATATTTCCCTCAAAATCAGCATCTCCATTCTTCAGGCACCACTCGAATACATTGCCGATTACGATAATACGGATATCCGTGGTGACTTCCTCCAGAGGGTGCTTTAAGTGGAGAATACCAGCGTCGATCGCCCTCTGCAGATAGTGCTGGACAGTAACGATAGGATAGGGACGCTCTGTTCGGATATCAGGATTTAAAGACTGATTTTTTGGTGTGTAATAGTTTGATACAAAATCAAGGCCAAGCTCGCGGCAGTAGTGGGCATAATTTAAATAAACATGGATAATGGCCGTCTTGGCTTCTTCGGCGTTGGCAGGAAGCTCAAGACAATCGGGATCGATACTTGGCTGTTCTTCAATATAGTAAGATAAAAGATCATCCTTTGTTTTAAAATGGTGATAGAAACTACCGTTGGAAACGCCTGCTTCTTCACATATATTTTTTATAGACAAGCCTTCATATCCCTTTTTTCTAAGGATTGTTTTGGCAGCCTGAAAGATTCGGTCTTTTGTTTCTTTTGATTTTAACTGCTGTTTGGATAACTCCTCTGTTTTTACCATAGCGATACATCCCCTTTATCTGTTTATAAAAGCGATTATACCATATTTCCATAGGGGCTTCAAGAAAACAGAGTGAACTCGGTATTTTCCTTTGATGATTCCTTTCATTGCATAACCGGATGTTTTCCAGTATAATAATCCTGCAGATAAGCACCACAAAGAAAGGATTGTAACATATGGATATTAATCAGAGAATTACGGAGGAATTGGGAGTAAAAAGATGGCAGGTAGATGCAGCCATCAAGCTGATTGATGAAGGCAATACCATTCCGTTTATCGCAAGATACAGAAAAGAAGCAACAGGGACGCTTGATGATGAACAGCTTCGCCGGCTGCACGAAAGGCTGCAGTACCTTAGGGGATTGGAAGAGAAAAAGGAGCAGGTGCTCTCCAGTATTGAGGAACAGGGAAAACTGACGGAAGAACTGAAAAAGCAGATTCTTGAGGCAGAGACAATGGTGGTGGTAGAGGATTTATATCGTCCTTACCGCCCTAAGAGAAGGACAAGGGCAACCATTGCCAAAGAAAAAGGCCTGGAAGGCCTGGCTGCCCTTATTACACTTCAGAATCTGAATATGTCTCTTGAGGAGGCAGCGCAGGAATATGTAAATCCGGAAAAGGAAGTAAAGAATGCAGAGGAAGCTATTGCCGGAGCAAAGGATATTATTGCGGAAAATATTTCGGACGAAGCAGATTTCAGAAGTCATATCCGTAAGATCACCATGCAGAAAGGGAAGCTGATTTCCAAGGCAAAGGACGAAAATGCGCAGTCTGTATATGAAATGTATTATGATTTTGAGGAACCTGTAACAAGACTTGCGGGACACCGGATTCTGGCTTTGAACCGGGGAGAAAAAGAAAAATACATTACGGTTAAGATTGAGGCTCCGGAGGAAGATATTCTGCGCTACCTTGAGAAAAAGGTGATCCATAAACAGAATCCAAATACTTCTCCGGCTCTGAAAGAAGCGGTCGATGACAGCTATAAAAGGCTGATCGCGCCTGCCATCGAGCGGGAGATCAGGAACAGCCTGACGGAAAAGGCAGAGGACGGAGCTATCAGTGTATTTGGAAAAAATCTGGAGCAGCTTCTTATGCAGCCGCCGATTACCGGACAGACTGTTCTGGGATGGGATCCGGCCTTTCGGACAGGATGTAAGCTGGCAGTGGTAGACCCGACAGGAAAAGTGATCGGAACAACAGTAATTTATCCTACAGCGCCCACCACTCCACAGAAGATCCAGGCATCCAAAGATCTTCTGAAAAAGATCATACCAAAGTATAATATTACGTTGATTTCCCTTGGAAACGGAACGGCGTCCAGGGAATCGGAGATGTTTATTGTGGAACTTTTAAAAGAAATTCCGCAGAAAGTGCAGTATGTGATCGTCAGTGAAGCGGGGGCATCCGTGTACTCCGCAAGTAAGCTTGCGTCGGAAGAGTTCCCGAAATTTGACGTTGGTCAAAGAAGCGCCGC
The DNA here is from genome assembly GCF_030296775.1 of Claveliimonas bilis. Lineage (NCBI taxonomy): Bacteria > Bacillati > Bacillota > Clostridia > Lachnospirales > Lachnospiraceae > Claveliimonas > Claveliimonas bilis. The sequence continues at coordinate 870,565 of NZ_AP027742.1, forward strand.
TTCTATTGCAAGGCGACTGCAGGATCCTCTGGCGGAACTGGTGAAAATAGATCCTAAGTCTATAGGAGTAGGGCAGTACCAGCATGATATGAACCAGAAAAAATTAAGCGATACGCTGTCCGGAGTTGTGGAAGACTGTGTCAATAAGGTAGGGGTGGATCTCAATACTGCATCTGCGCCGCTTCTTTCCTATATATCCGGCATCAGTACAGCGATTGCAAAAAATATTGTTGCCTATCGGGAAGAAAATGGAGAATTTACTGACAGAAAGCAGCTCTTAAAAGTGGCAAAACTGGGTCCAAAGGCCTATGAACAGTGTGCAGGATTTATGAGGATCGCAGGCGGCGATAATCCGCTGGATGCAACCAGCGTTCATCCGGAGTCCTATGAGGCGGCGAAAAAACTCCTGGAAAAACAGGGATTTACGCTGGAAGATGTTGCAAAAGGACGGTTAGCAGGATTGTCTCTTACCATTAAAGATTATAAAAAGTTGTCAGAAGAGCTTGGAATCGGTGATATTACATTGCGGGATATTGTAAAAGAACTGGAAAAGCCCGGACGTGATCCGAGAGAAGAGATGCCCAAGCCAATCCTTCGCACCGATGTGCTGGAAATGAAAGACTTAAAAGAAGGTATGATTCTCAAAGGAACAGTAAGAAATGTAATTGATTTTGGAGTCTTTGTGGACATCGGAGTTCATCAGGACGGACTGGTGCATATTTCAGAGATCACAGATAAGAAGTTTATTAAACACCCGCTGGAAGCAGTGAGTGTGGGAGATATCGTAGATGTGAAGGTCATGAGTGTGGATCTGAAAAGAAAACGGATCCAGCTTACCATGAAAGGGATTTCCTAGATATTCTTTCTTGGATACAGAACTTGAAATCAGGTTTCAGGTTCTGTTTTTTTGCACAAAAGTTTGAAAATCGCCAGTGAAGAAACATCCGTTGTCAATGCAGACAAAAGGAACTGCCGCAATAGCGGCGGGAATCACAAACCAGATACTGTGAGTTCCCCAGACCACACACAGAATATAAGAAACGGCAACTCCCAGATGATAAGAAAGAAGTGTACAGCCAAAGAATCTTGCTTTCAGACAGAAAGAAGAATCCCTGTTAAAAATAATTTCTGTTACAGCAGTAGTAAACTGCCGAAGGTTGTTAGTGGAAAAAATGGTAGAGCTTGTGAATCCATAAGCGCCTTTAAAGCTTCCCCACTGGAATGCGGTGGCGAAGAAAAACGGATAGAGGGCCAGTACCGGATCCATCCCGGCAGGAAGGAAACCAACCACAAAGGCAGCTGCACCGTCCAGAAGTACACTTGCAAGCGGGAGGCTGATGCGGGAATGTTTGGGGAGGTAGGCAGTCAGGCCAAGAGCCAGCATATAGACTGCCACGCCGCCCAGACGGATAAGGGCGCTGCTGAAATTATGACCGAGAAGATTAGTAATCAGATAAATCATGTTTGCAGTCTGTGCATTGCCGAAAAAATCACAAAAATTTAAAATGGAGTATACACCGAAAAAGCCGCCGATAAATGACATCAGATAATGAATAGGAGCTTCATACTTTTTTTCCATGATAATTAACCTCAAATTTTATAATAGTAAGTAATATGACAGCTCGGCTCCAAGAGGCCTCGCTCACGGGCGTTCGCCCTATAGAAATACAAGACACTAAAAGTCCCTGCAAGCGGGCCTTTTGATTTCTTGTATTTCTGCACGGCTCATTGCCTGCGTGCACATTATATCATATTGTAATTCTATATAAAAATACATATAATATATAAATAACCATATCAAAAAAGTATAGATAATGAGGTGCGGAAAATGGATATAAAATCATTGAGGTATTTTCTGGCAGTAACAGAAGAAGGGAATATTACGAAAGCGGCGAAAAGGCTGTGTATTGCCCAGCCCCCTTTAAGCCGACAGCTCCAGCTTCTGGAGGAGGAATTGGGAGTTGTTCTTTTTCAGAGAGGAAAAAGGAGGATCCAGCTGACGGAAGAAGGCTATTATTTAAAGAGGCAGGCGGAGGAGATCCTGGCACTTGTGGAAAAGACAAGAAGTCAGCTGGGACAAATGGGAAACAGTTTGTGCGGGCAGGTGTCGATCGGGGTAGTGGAGACATGCGGGGGAAGTATTCTTCCTGATTTGGCGGAAGGATTTCACAGTCAGTACCCGGATGTCTCTTTTCAGATCTGGTCAGGCAATGGAGATGAAGTTACAGATAAACTGAACCGCAGCCTTGTGGATATGGCCATTTTAAGAGAACCTTTCTATATAGAACAATGTGAAAGCATATTCCTTAGGCAGGAACCGTGGGTTGCTGTCATGAGCAGGGATCACCCTCTTGCAGGAGGAGCGGACGAAATTGAATTGTCTGCCCTGGGACAGGAACCTTTGATGATTTCTGTGCGTCCTTCTCTTCAGGACGAGATTCTCAATTGGTTTAACGAAATATCTGAAGAGAGAAAGATCTTCTGCTATTATAATTCGGTAGCCTCTGTGATTCCCATGGTGGAACATGGTACCGGAATCGCTATCAGTCCGGAGTCGGTAAAGAGTTTTACAAGCGGACGAAATCTGGTTTATAAAAAAATTATACATCCTCAGCATGACTCCAGACTTTATCTTGTACGTCGCCGCTATCAGCTGCCACCGGCGGCAGCAGGGGCATTCTGGGATTATACGAAGAAAAAATATTGCGATAAAGATTAAAAAAAGGTATAATAAATCGTTATGCGTATTCATAACATAAGAATATTTATGCAAAGAAGGTAAAAAAATGAAGGTAGGAATTTTAAAGGACATTAAAGTAGGAGAGAACCGAGTGATTGCTACTCCTGTTGAAATTTCCAGTCTGACTGCAGATGGCCATGAGGTCCTTGTGCAAAAAGGAGCAGGAGCAAGGGCGGGATTTCCGGATGAAAAGTATGCTCTGGCAGGAGCAAAACTTGTAGATACGGCAAAAGAGATTTATGATACCTGCGATTTTGTTGCGAAAGTAAAAGAATTTGAGCCGTCAGAATATGACATGCTCCGTGAGGATCAGATTGTGTTCACCTGTATCCATCCGGCAGCTCATCCGGAAGAAGTACAGGCGCTTCTGGACAAAAAGGTGATCGCATTTACAGCTGAGGACAGCCACAGATATGGTTCTCCCAACTGTGAAGCAGCGGGAAAACAGGGAGCCTTAATGGGGCTGGAATCTATGCTTACGATCAATGGCGGAAAAGGAAAATTTGTCAGCGGACTGGGGGCCGCTCCGGGAATGAAGGTATTGATCCTTGGAGGGGGAACAGTGGGACAGGCAGCGCTGTCAGTTCTGCATGCTCTTGGAGCGTGGGTCACAGTGGCAGATATCAATATCGGACTTTTGCGGACTTTACAGAGTCAGTATAACCAGACCATCAACACGATGATCTCCAGCAGGGAAAATATTGCCGCTGTTCTTCCGGAAACAGATATGATATTGAATTGTGTAAAGTGGCCAAAAGGGAATAAGGAATATCTGGTGACGAGAGAGATGATAAGAACTATGGAGCCAGGATCAGTTCTTGTAGATATCAGTAACGATGAACAGGGAGCGATTGAGACGTTTCACGAGACAACTCATGAGAACCCAAGATATGTGGAGGAAGGAGTTGTGCACTATTGTGTAAGCAATATTCCGGGAGCTATTGCCAACTCCACATCTGTTGCTTATGCGGCGTCTGTTCTTCCGCATTTCCGCAGCATTTTAAACAATGGAGTTGCCAAGGCATGTGAGCGGGACGGATTTTTAAGAAGAAGCCTCACCACATACAAAGGTTATTTGACTCATGAAGAGACAAGCGCTCTTCAGAACCGTCCGTGGATCCGTCCGGAGGATATCCTGGGGATTGCAGACAGGCAGCTGGATCCGGCGCCTCCGGCCACAGTGACACGGTCAGAAAATTATATTAAATTATAATGATTTACAGGCGGAACGACACGGAAAGTATTCTATGGCGTTCCGCTATCTGAAGAACGAATGAGAAAGGGAAAATCAAATGGAAACAATGGGATTTATTTCAGTTATTCCGGCAATACTTGCTATCGTATTGTCTTTCATTACTAGAAACACGGTTGTGTCCCTGGCGGTGGCGTGTATCGTAGGGACACTGTGCGCGGGACAGGGAATTTTCGGCTTCCCGACTCTTTTGCAGAACAGCCTTGGAACAACAAGTTTTTCCTGGGTAATGCTGCTGAATACTTTTATAGGAATCCTGGTGGCTTATTTCCAGAAGACCGGAGCAATCCAGGGATTTTCACAGAAAGTGCATGAAAAGAATCTGAGTAGAAAAGGTGCACAGCTTATGGCTTGGATTCTTGGAATCTTTATTTACTTCAGTGATTCTTTCAGCCCGCTTTTTGTAGGATCGGTTATGAGAAGTATCACGGATAAGGCGAAGGTTTCCAGAGAAAAGCTGGCTTACATTGCGGATTCTACTTCCGCTCCGGTCAGCGTTCTTATGCCGATCACCGGCTGGGCGGCATATCTGATGGGACTTGCCCTTGGAGTGGGATGTATTGAAACCACGGAAGATGCGGCTTCCTTATTCCTGCATGCCATTCCGTTTAATTTTTATCCTATTTTCGCTGTACTCTTTGTAGGTTTGATTGCAACTGGAATCGTAAAAGACTTCGGCCCCATGAAGAAAGCAGAGAAACGTGCGGTAGAGGAAGGAAAGGTTATCCGGGATGGAGCAACGCCTCTGATTGGGAAAGAGCTGACAGAGATGCAGCCGTATCCGGGAATCCGGCAAAGAGTTTTTCTGAATTTTATTCTTCCGGTTCTTGTTATTATCAGCATTGCGCTTGGAACATATATTGCTTTTGACTCTGCAAAGACAATGGAAGCGTTTTTGTTTGTAGTTATTATTATGACGATCAGTATGATGATCCAGGGAATCCCATTTAAAGAAGTGATGAACACTCTGACTGATGGTGTAAAGGGAGCGATTCCGGCAGTTATGCTTCTTGCCCTTGCTTATGCAGTGAATGAGCTGAGCAGCGAAATGGGAACTGCAAATTATATCATTTCCCTGACGGAGAACTTCCTGACTCCACATATGCTGCCGGCTATTATTTTCTTAGTAGCATCCATTATGGCTTTTGCTACAGGATCGTCCTGGGGAACATTTGCCATCTGTATGCCGATCGCTCTTCCGCTTGCCTTCAGCTTTACAGATAATCAAATGAGTCTTTTGATCGTTGCAAGTTTTGCGGCAGTTGCAGGAGGCGGAGTTTTTGGAGATCACTGTTCACCGCTTTCGGATACGACGGTGCTTTCATCAACAGGTGCGGCATCTGATCATATTGACCATGTAAAGACACAGCTGCCGTATGCTCTTGTGTGCGGAGGTCTTGCGTTAGCGGCTTACTTCATAATTGGAATTCTCTTTATTTAAAAATCAGGAAGTTTCTTCAGCACAAAATTAAGTCTTGCAATGTCTGGAATATCGTTCTATAATAGAACACGGAAAAGAATAAATCTTCGGGGTCGGGTGAAAGTCCCAACCGGCGGTTACAGTCCGCGACCCGGAATCTGCCAGGAGCAGAGGAAGGCTGATTTGGTGAAATTCCAAAACCGACAGTAAAGTCTGGATGAGAGAAGAATTATGTAGTAGATAGAAAATAGGCAAGCGATTCTATGACTCCGATATTTTTAATATCGGGGTTTTTTTATTTGTTTCGGGAAATTTTCTTTCCTGTCAAATAGAAATATTTCACAAACTTGCTCAATACGCTGCATATCTCTGTGAAGATTTTCTTTCCTGGATTTACAAAAGCGCCGGAGTGGCGCATCGGTATACAGAAGTAAAAAACTGTATACAGATACCATATTTCAACAAAAAGGAGAGAAAGAAAATGAGTACACAAGTAATGGACAACAGAACAAGAGAAAAATCAAGAGTAAAGATCCGCACGATCGCACAGATTGGAATGCTTTCGGCAATTGCAGTTGTATTAATGCTTTTTGAAATACCGCTGCCGTTCGCGCCGGCCTTCTATGAAATAGACTTCAGCGAAGTGCCTGTACTGGTTGGATGTTTTGCAATGGGACCGCTTGCGGGAGCTGTTATCGAGCTTATCAAGATTATACTTAATCTTGCTATTAACGGAACCATGACGGCAGGAGTAGGAGAGGTGGCTAACTTCCTGATCGGTTGTTCATTGGTTGTTCCGGCGGGACTTATTTATCGGAAAATGAAAACAAGAAAAGGCGCCATCATCGGAATGGTGACAGGAACGCTGTTTATGACTCTTGTAGGATGTGTGCTTAACGCCTATATACTTCTGCCGGCATACGGAGCAGCTTTTCAGATGCCGATAGAAGGACTGGTACAGATGGGAACAGCGGTCAACAGCAATATTACCAACCTCTTTACCTTTGTGGCATTTGCTGTGGCGCCGTTTAATCTTTTGAAGGGTGTTCTTGTTTCAGCGATCGTATTTGTGATTTATAAGAAAATAAGTCCGGTACTTCATATGAATCGGTAAAGTGATATATAGATGAAGCCCTCAGCTGCCAGCTGGGGGCTTCATTTATTGAGATTACATTTCTGTTTCATCCAGAGGATATATAGGATGTTTGATGTGTTTTAAAGGAAGCTGATGAAGATTACCGCTGCTGATTCCGGGTGGATCTACAGAAATGATATGATCTGCTAAGTGTTTAAAGTAGGCTTTGAAATGCTGTGCTGATTTTACAGCTACGATATTGTACTGCCGTACATCAATGCCTAAAAGAGTGAATACGCCATCATCCATAGTCTGAAATCCCTGTGAACCGACGATAATATCAATATTTCCCTTTTGCAATCGTACTGTAGTTCCGTAGTTGACGGGCTGTCCATGTGTCATAGGACTTAACAGATTATATTTTCCATCACAGATCGATTTTACATAGACATTTTCAAGTTCAATTGGTTTGCCATGATATTCATCCGTCTTCCCGCCCAGTTTAAGAGAAATATAGGAGCCTGCTCCGGCCTTAGACGCTAAAGCCGCTGTTTCAGGATCGATTAATACTCCAGCACAGGTTCCTGGAAGGTTTCGATTTAATAGTTCGCGAAGAAGGTATGTTCCGTCACCAGGAGTTCCGGCGCCCGGATTGTCGGAGATTTCATTCATGACAATGAGTTTCGCTCCTTTGTTAATAAGTTCCTGTGCTTTGTCTACACCTTGCTGTACAGTCAGTCCATCAGAGATAAAATCTTTCCGGCGCTGGAAAATCCAATCAGCAAGTTGCTGTGATAAAGTTTCTGCAAGTTCCGTATCTCCATCCGTAATTACTACAACGGAAGCACCGCATTCCTCTATGTCGCTGTAAGGGAAACCTTGGGCGAAAGAACAATAGAGGACTCCGGGTGTATTTTCACATTCCAGACATTTTTTCAAAACTTCTTCCATAGGAAATTCTTCCGTACATCCTTTGTTTAATGGAATCAATAGAGGCAGTTTTTTCACTTTCATTACAGGATTAATATCTCCTGTCAATATCTGTTGCATTAGGCAGGAGGCTTTTTGTCCGGTTTCATAAGTGTCAGTATGAGGATATAATTTGGAAGGAAGCAGTAAATCGGCGTTTTGAATCATTTTAGAGGTTATGTTGGCGTGTGGATCCAATGTCACTATAATTGGCAAGTTGCTGCCATATCGATGCCGGATTTCTTCCAAAAGATTTCCTTCTACATCCGGATCTGCCTCAGAAACACCAGCACCATGGAGAGCCAGGCAAAAGCCGTCAATTGGAACAGATTCATCTATATTAGAGAAGAATTTTTGTTTTAATGTGTCAAAACATTTAGCAGATATTTTCCCGGAGGGAGAAGCAAAGGTACAGAAGCAAGGGGAAATATCCAATTGAAGTTCTTGGCCTTTTTCCATGATTCCAGTCAAAAAGTCTCTCATTCCAATTGTAGAAAGATCAAAAACATTTTTGCCTTCGAACCAGATAAGAGTTTGGCGAAAATTTGATTCTAATGTAGGAGTTCTGGAAAGAGAACTACTTTCATGCATAATTTGCCCAACGATAATGCGTTTCATATTTTTTAGTTACCTCCTTAAAATTTAATCCAACCAGAAATTGGCTTGTTCAATATTTTTCTGGGAAAAAGATTTTTCCTGTTTCGTCATCTATTGGTTTTCCAAATTTATTTCCAATTATAAAGCATATAAAAGCAACGGTAATGCCAATGACAATATTGTGAAAAGAACCAATTTTGATATTTAGAGCCATGGTAATGGAGTAGGCGCCTAAGCCTCCTATTACACTTGCTAATGCGCCTGTTTTATTGGCAGATTTCCAAAATAAACCAAACAGCATAGTCCAGAAAAATACAGTCTGTAATCCACCAAAAGCAAACATATTAATCCACAAAATTAAGTCTGGTGGATTGACAGAGATTATGATTGACAATATTCCCATAATTGCTGTTACAGCAATAGAAATTTTTGCGACTAGTTTTTCATTGGCTTTTTCCTTTCTTACTGTTTTATAGTGTAAATACATATCTTTTACAATTGCGGAGGAGCCTGCAATTAGAAGAGAAGAAACTGTGGACATGGCTGCTGCTAAAGGGCCAATGACTGCTACGCCTCCAAGAACAGGAAGCATGTAATTTACAATTACGATTGGAATAACAGTATCCGTTGTTCCATCAATGGTAGTAAAAAGTCCGCGAGACCATGTTCCGATTAAGTGAATACCAATCATCATGATTCCAACTACTACAGTTCCGTACATCATTGCTTTATGGACAGATTTTGTATCTTTATATCCAAGGCATCTTACTTGGGACTGTGGAAGGCCGATTGTAGTAAAACCGCATAGGAGCCATTGAGATAGAAAGAGTTGAAATGGAATTTGTCCACTGGCTCGCGGATCTAGAAGATTTACCCCTTCGCCAGATGCGACAGCTTTTGCAGATTCAGCAGATATATTTGCCATAATAGAATCTAGACCACCACCTCGTTGAATTACTGCAATACCTAGAAAAATTGTTCCTGCAACCATGACGATAGCGCAGGCTGTATCTGTGATAGCTACAGCTGTAAATCCGCCAATTGTAGTGTAAATGACAACCACAAGTGCAAAAATAAATAATCCTATTGTATAATCAAATCCTGTACACGCTGCAAAGAGCTGTGCCCCTCCTATAAACTGACTTACCATTTGTGTAGTAAAAAATATAAGAATGACAACTGCACAAATATTTGCTAAAATATCAGATTTAAAACGTGCTCTTAAAACATCAATTACAGTTACGGCATCTGTTTTACGACCTACTACAGCCATTTTTTTGCCTAGTATACCTAAAATAAGAAAGGCAGCTACTACATTAGACGTGGCATAATATACCCAACCAAAACCAGTTTCCCATGCTTTCCCAGCGCCACTCAAAAAAGAGCTAACAGAACCATAAGTAGCTACCAATGTCATGGCAAGAACAAAGCCACCAAGACTTCTACCGCCTATAAAATATTCCTTTGAAAAATTTTCTGCTTTTGCATCAGCGGATTTTTTTTGCACCCACACACCAATTCCCATTAATCCTACAAAAAAGATAATGACAGGAATTAATCTTAATAAAGAATCATTCATTACAATCCCCCTCATCTTCGTCAAAATCAAAGTCTTTGAAAACAAATTTTAATAGATATGCAACACCTATAATACCTGTGAACCAACAACCGAAACTTCCTAGTACGAACCATGCGGGCATTCCTAAAATTGTCCAAGTGTTTCCTACTAGAAGGTAAACTCCAAATCCACCTGCTAACCATACAATGAAAGAAATTGCCCCCACAATCCAAGTTGCTTTTGCTTCTTTATTCATTTGTATAAATTTTTCTTTGTAGCTAAGGTGTTCTTTTTCTTTTTTTTTCTTCATCCATTAGTTCCCTCCATTCATAACCAATCAATCATGCGCATGTCTGATTCAGTATTTTTATTTAGTGTGTTTCTGTCTGTAATTACAATACCATAAAATAAATATACAGAAGTAATATAAAAAAAAGATATAATATCTGTTTTTTTGATGGATTAAGATAAATATTGGAGTAATCTGTTTGATTCTAGACCAAAATATTATATAATATTTTGTAAAAAGCAGGACAGGCAGGGATGAGAATGAAAATAGAACAATTAATACAGGTAGTTGAGATTGCCAAAACAAGCTCCATTACCTTTGCAGCCAAGAATTTATTTATGTCGCAGTCAAATTTAAGCACATCCATTAAAGAACTGGAAAAAGAAATGGGACGGAAAATTTTTACCAGGTCTAATAATGGTACTCAGCTTACACCTTTTGGAGAAGAGTTTTTAGAACAGGCCAGGATGGCTGTAAAGCAATTTGAATATATCAAAAATATGTCTTCTGTTCATGGGGATAAAGTAAAGGATTTTAGAGTGGCTTCTCATTATTTCCTTTTTTCAGGTCAATTGAAAAATTAGTTGCAACATAGGTCGTTGCAGTTAGAATTATAAGGCATATGGGCCATGGAGTTGCAGTTGTAACTTCATGGTTTCTTTTTGCCTTTTTTCCAGTATACTATCCTTGTCCTGCCTTCGGATTGGAGGTAACCATGAGTAATAAACACCTTACATATGATGACAGGCTTGCCATCCAGGCAGGTCTGCAGCAGGGATTGAAGGTCGCACAGATCGCCAAAAACATTGGAAAGGATCGGTCTACTGTCGGCAGAGAGATTAAAGCACACAGGAGGCTGGTCTCCACTTCCAAAGGCAACAACTGTATCCATCATCGTACCTGCACCAGAATCCCGAACTGTCGTCTAGGCTGCTTTCGTGGGAAGAAGCAGTGCCAGACAGCCTGTGGACGATGTCAGGAAGGGTGCCCTGATTATCAGGAAGAGTTCTGTATAGACTATGAAAAGTCGCCGTTTGTATGCAATGTATGTGACCACCGGCTTCGTTGCCGTCTGCGCAGGATGCTTTACGACGCCAGGTATGCTCAGCAACAGTATGAACAGATGCTCTCTGAATCACGGAAAGGCATCTCTCTCTCGGAGCAGGAATTAAATCGGATCAATGATACGATCACACCGCTGTTAAAAAAAGGACAGTCACTCCCGATTATCTGTGAACGTCACAGAGATGAACTGCCAGTATCGGAACGGACAATCTATTCCTATATTGATGCAGGTCTTCTGGATGCCAGAAATATAGACTTGAGAAGGAAACTGCGCAGGCCGGAACGGAAAAAGAGCGGCCCGGTTCTCCGGGTAGACCGGAAATGCCATATCGGACGCAGTTATGAAGAATACGAGGAATATATGCACCAGAATCCAGATGCCATGGTCAGCCAGATGGACAGTGTGGTCATACACAAAGGAGGCCAGACACTGCTGACAATCCTGTTTACCAACTGTGACTTGCAGCTCATGTTTCTGAGAGAACGCAATACAGCAGGATCTGTAACGGAAATATTCTGTCGGCTGAGGAAAGCACTTGGAGACGAAAAGTTTCGGATACTTTTCCAGGTTATTATTACCGATCGGGGAAGTGAATTTAGCGATCCCCAAAAAATCGAAGCAGATATGGAGACCGGGGAAATTCAATGCCGCGTATTCTATTGTGATCCGATGAATACAAATCAGAAGAGCAACTGTGAAAGGAACCATGAACTGATCCGCTATATCATACCTAAGAAACATGGAAAGGATGAATATACGGAGGAAGAGATTAGGAAAATGATGAACCATATCAATTCCTATCCGCGAAAAAAATGGAACGGACAGGCTCCAATCGATCTTTTTGTCAAGATCTACGGTCAGGAAACTGCGAACCTCCTGGGCCTTGAGAAAATCCCGTCCAATTCCATAACCCTTACACCGGCTTTGTTTAAGAAGTAAACCGGAATTTTAGAGAAGGCAGGACACGATAAAAAAGAGAACACAAACGGGGTGCATTTACAACTTCTGCGAAAAGTAAAAAATGCAGTCTGTGTTTTGTGATGCCTTCCTTTAAGAAATTTTACAAGGAAAATCGAAAAAAAGCAATCCAAAGCTAGAAAAACAGATTAAAACTGTTGCAGTTACTCATGACAGCGTGCAGTTACAACTTCATAAAGTTTTCAATGTGCAGTTACAACTTCAATGTTGCAGTAAGGATTTCAATCAACCTTTCCTTTTTTCAGTATATATATTTTCGGAAATATTTAATGAAAGTAAGACGAAAGATATTGCTTTTTGCCTGAAAGATTGTGCAAGGAGCGAAGTGCTTAAAGCTGTTGCGGAAAAGGAAGCAGAACTGGGGATATTAAGTGTTCCAACATTTTTAAAAGAAAAGTGTAAAGAGTGGATAGATAGTAAAAATATGGAATATCATTGTATTTCCAGAGAAAAAGTCCATATTCTTGTAGGAGAAGGCTCACCGTTCTGTAGACAGGAAATGAAACAAATTTATATGAAAGACCTTCGTGGGCATTCGTTTGTAGATTTTATTGAGACAGATGAGAGGCTGACAGATATGAAAAAAGAGTATATAGATTTACTGCGGCCTAAGCATAGAGTGTATGTATCTGATAGGGGAAGTATGATTAATTTTTTGCAGAATACAGACTGCTATCATATAGCCACGAAAAATACAAAAGCTTATCAGGAGTATGCTTTTCATGAACATATAAAGGCAATTCCGCTAGTAGACTGTCCGTTTGATTTGGAGATTGTGTGGATAAAGACAAAAGACAGCTATCTTTCAATACTGGCAAAAGAATTTTTGATAAAAGTTCAGGAAATGCTGATTTTGGAAAGTGCTGAACAAATAAAAGCATAAAAAGAAGATTGCCCTGCTTATGCAGGGCAGATCTCCAGCCAGTAACCGTCGGGATCAGAAATAAAATAAATTCCCATTGCTTCATTTTCAAAGCAGATACAGCCCATTTCTTTATGGAAGGCATGGGCTTTTTCAAAGTCATCAGTATGAAAAGCAAGATGAAACTCATTATCGCCAAGATTATAAGGTCTGTCCATATCTCTAAGCCATGTCAGCTCAAGAAGGTGGGGCGTAGTATTATCTCCCAGGTAAACCAGTTTGAAGCTTCCATCCTCGGCATTTTTTTCTTCTGTTACATGAAGTCCGAGGGCCTTTTGATAAAAATCAAGTGATTTTTCCAAATCATATACGTTAATATTGTTGTGATAAAATGTAAAATTCATAAAATAATCCTCCTATTTGCAGCACTGTTATATTGAAGAAGATCTTCGGAACACAGACCTGGTATTTTATGAAAGTATAACATGTATAGCCGAAGAAAAAAAGATGTGGTATAATGTTCGCGTAGGCAATGAGCCGTGCAGAAATACAAGAGAGCAAAAGACCTGCTTGCGGGGACTTTTGGTATCTTGTATTTCTATAGGGCGAAAGCCCGCGAGCGAGGACCGTCAGGTGCGAGCGTGCACGGCGGCGGACTGTCGAAATCTGGTGCGCATCCGTCGAGGGCGAAAGCCCGCGAGCGAGGGCCGTTAGGTGCGAGCGTGCACGGCGGCGGACTGTCGAAATCTGGTGCGCATCCGTCGAGGGCGAAAGCCCGCGAGCGAGGACCGCCAGGTGCGAACGTGCACGGGGAAGGGAGACCTATATATAAAGAGGAGGAGATCAGTATGCCGGTAGAAGTGAAGGTTACTCTTGATGTGGAAAGTATGTCAGAATTTATGATTTATCATATTTATACAAGCAGGGTGGGAGCCTTCCTGCTTGCATTAGGTGCGCTGAATGTGGGCCTTGCAGTAGCGTTTGCCTTGCATGGTGAGGCAATGCTTACGCTTGTGTTTGCGGTGTTTGCAATATTGGTATTTTTCGGGATGCCTGCTTCTATAAAAAGCCGGGTGGCATCTATGAAGGATTCCCGGCGTATGACAGAATCTGTAACTTATGAATTTAGCGAGGAAGGAATAAAGACAACAACATCGGAGAAGACGGGAAAAGCATCCTGGGGGAAATTTCAAAAAGCGATATCAAGAAAACATATACTGATTTTGTATGACGATAAGAAAAATGCAATTATCCTCCCTATTGCGCAGCTTGGGGAAAAATATCAGAAAATTATAGATATTATCACAGCCCAAATGCCAGAAAATGCCGTGCGTATTAAAAGAAAGTAAAACAGGAGCAAAACAGAACGTATGATAATAGAATCAAAATGTGAAAAGGATACATTTGAGTTGGGGAAGAAAATCGGACGGGAAGCAGCGCCGGGGGACGTTTATACGCTTGTGGGAGACCTGGGCGTGGGGAAAACTGTTTTTACAAAAGGGGTGGCAGCAGGCCTTGGGATTTTGGAACCGGTCAGCAGTCCTACTTTTACGATTGTCCAGGTTTATGAAGAAGGCAGACTGCCGTTTTACCATTTTGATGTATACCGGATTGGCGATATAGAAGAAATGGAAGAAATTGGATTTGAGGATTATATTTACGGAGAAGGTGTAAGCCTGATTGAGTGGGCTAATCTGATTGAGGAGCTTCTCCCGGAGCGGTATACACAGATCACAATAGAGAAGGATCTGGAAAAAGGATTTGATTATAGAAAAATTACAGTGGAAAATATTTAGAAAGATAAGGAAGAAAATATGCGTATATTGGCTTTAGACAGTTCTGGACTGGTTGCATCTGTGGCAGTAGTAGAAGATGAACAGACAGTGGCAGAATATACAGTAAATTATAAAAAGACGCATTCGCAGACATTACTGCCTATGTTGGATGAAGTGGCAAAAATGATCGAATTGGATCTGAAGGAAGTAGATGCAATAGCGGTAGCAGGAGGACCGGGATCCTTTACCGGGCTTCGGATCGGCTCGGCAACAGCAAAAGGGCTGGGCCTGGCGCTTCATAAGCCGTTGGTTCATGTGCCGACCCTGGAAGGATTGGCCTATAATTTATATGGAGTTTCCGGTTTGGTATGTCCGATCATGGATGCCAGAAGAAAGCAGGTTTATACAGGGATTTATTCTTTTGATACCGGATTCCATGTAATAAGAGATCAGATGGCAATTGCAGTAAAAGAACTTGCACAGCTGCTGAACACTATGGAGGGGCCTGTTACATTTCTGGGAGATGGGGTGCCGGTGTACAAAGAAATACTGGAAGAGGAGTTGACGGTTACACATTTTTATGCTCCGGCGAATATGAACCGGCAGAGGGCTGCATCTGTAGGACTGCTCGGAATGCAATATTATAAAGAGGGGAAGGCGGAAACAGCAGCAGACCACAAGCCTGATTATCTGCGGGTATCACAGGCAGAACGTGAGCGGCAGGAAAGAAAACAGGAAGGAGGACAATAATGCTGACAATACGACGAATGAAAGAGTCTGATATTCCGGAAGTCGCCAGACTGGAGAAAGAAATCTTTCCGGATCCATGGAGTGAAGGGGCGATAAGCGAAACATTCGAGCAGGAGCAGACCCTTTTGCTGGTAGCCTATGAGGATAGAAAGCTGATAGGATATCTGATTTTGTATTTTGTCCTCGAAGAAGGAGAAATTGCAAGAATTGCAGTAATCCCTGAATGCAGACGTCAAGGGGTGGGAGCCAGAATGCTCCTGGAGTTGGAAGACTTGTGTGAAGACAATGGCATTACAAAGCTGCTTCTTGATGTGAGGGAAAGCAATGAGACGGCAATCTCATTTTATACAAGCTATGGTTTTGTTCAGGACGGAGTTCGTCGTAATTTCTATAGTGATCCACAGGAAGATGGGATTTTGATGAGCCGCGAAATTGGAAAATGATTGTCTAAGAAGGAAGCAGTTTCCACTAGGATCTGCCGTCAAAGACAGATATAATAGAGGCGTAACAAAAGGACTAAAAGAAAAGATACCTTCAGGGAGGAATTGTATGCGCCAGTATCAGTTGAAAGAGACAAAAGAGATTCAAAAAACAATAAAAAAGATAGTTTGTAATAAATGTGGAAGGGAAATCCCCTTTGACAAAAGCGGGCCGCAGGAAGATTTTCTTTCAGTGGAGAAACGTTGGGGATATTTTTCAGATAAAGATAATCAGGTGGATTGTTTTGACCTGTGTGAAAAATGCTATGACGAGTTTGTTTCCACATTTGTTATTCCGATAGGAGAATAGAATGTTAGATGTATGTTTGCTTGGAACGGGAGGGATGATGCCCCTCCCTTATCGCTGGCTGACAGCGTTGATGGTTCGCTACAACGGCAGCAGTCTTTTGATTGACTGCGGCGAAGGAACACAGATTGCCGTGAAAGAAAAAGGTTGGAGCTTTAAACCGATTGATGTCATCTGTTTTACGCACTACCATGGAGACCACATCAGCGGACTGCCGGGACTTTTGCTGACAATGGGAAATGCAGACCGGACAGATCCGTTGACTTTGGTAGGACCCAAAGGGTTGGAAAGAGTTGTAAATTCGTTGAGAGTGATTGCGCCGGAACTTCCATTTAAACTGATATTTATTGAGATCACGGAGCCGGAGCAGACGCTGGAAATGAACGGATACCGGCTGAAAGCATTCCGCGTGAACCATAATGTCATTTGTTACGGTTACACATTGGAAATAGACCGGGCAGGAAAATTTGATGTAGACCGTGCACAGAGTGCAGGCATCCCTAAAAAGTACTGGGGGATACTGCAAAGAGGAGAAACGATAGAGGAGGATGGAAATATCCTGACTCCGGATATGGTTCTCGGACCGGCGAGAAAAGGGCTGAAAGTGACATACTGTACAGATACGCGCCCCACAGATTCTATCCGGGTAAATGCGAGAAAATCTGATCTTTTTATATGCGAGGGAATGTACGGAGAAAAGGATAAGCTGAAAAAGGCAAAAGAATATAAACACATGACGTTTTATGAAGCCGCCCGTCTTGCAAAAGAGGCGGAGGTAAAAGAAATGTGGCTCACTCACTACAGTCCGTCGCTGAATCATCCCGAAGAATTTATGGATGAAGTCAGAGAGATTTTCCCAAACTCGATAGCGGCAAAGGATAAAAGGACGCTGGAGCTTACATTTTCAGATGATGAATAAATACAGGCGGCCGCCGGGAGATTCCGGGGTGTATTGGCATAAATCGGAGGTTAAAAGCAATAAATGAATGAAAAGAAAGACACCTTAATTCTTGCGATCGAAAGCTCCTGTGATGAGACAGCAGCGTCGGTTGTGAAAAATGGAAGAGAAATCCTTTCCAATATTATTTCTTCGCAGATTGCCCTTCACACGCTGTATGGAGGAGTAGTTCCGGAGATTGCTTCCAGAAAGCATATTGAAAAAATCAATCAGGTAATTGAGGAAGCATTAAAACAGGCCCAGGTTACCCTGGAAGATATCGATGCAGTGGGAGTGACTTACGGTCCCGGATTGGTAGGGGCTCTTCTTGTGGGAGTAGCTGAGGCGAAAGCCATTGCTTATGCGGCAAAAAAGCCTTTGGTAGGAGTGCATCATATAGAAGGACATATAGCGGCAAACTATATAGAGCATCCGGATTTGGAACCGCCGTTCCTCTGCCTTGTAGTTTCGGGAGGGCATACTCATCTTGTACATGTGGAGGATTATGGAAAATTTAAAATCATCGGGCGTACAAGGGATGACGCGGCCGGGGAAGCTTTTGACAAAGTGGCCCGCGCCATTGGTCTCGGATATCCGGGTGGACCCAAGATAGATAAGGTATCCAGAGAAGGGAATCCGGAAGCTATTGTATTTCCAAGAGCACATATAGAAGAAGCGCCTTATGATTTCAGTTTCAGTGGAGTGAAATCTGCCGTGCTGAATTATATTAACGGATGCAAAATGAAAGGCGAAGAGTACAGTCAGGCGGATATCGCAGCGTCTTTTCAGAAAGCGGTCACAGATGTGCTGGTGGGGAATGCTATGCATGCGGTGGAAGAATATGGAGACAGAAAATTTGCGATCGCCGGAGGTGTTGCATCCAACAGTGCCCTTAGAGCAGCGATGGCAGAGGCCTGCAAAGAAAAAGGCGTGGAATTTTATTATCCCTCTCCGATATACTGCACCGACAATGCAGCGATGATCGGTGTTGCAGCATATTATGAATTTATGAATGGGACAAGGCATGGGTGGGATTTGAACGCTGTGCCGAACCTGAAGCTGGGAGAAAGAGTATAGTGTTTTCCGGCCGGGAGGAAAAGGAAATGAGAGAGAGAAGATGTACCGCAATTGTGCTGGCTGGCGGTCAGGGCAAGCGGATGGGAACGAAAACCAGCAAGCAGTATCTGGATATTCTGGGAAAGCCGGTTTTATATTATTCCCTGTATGCGTTTGAACAGTCGGAAATTATTGATGACATTATTTTGGTTGTAGGAAGCGGTCAGGTGGAATATGTCAAAAATGAGTTTCTGAATAAATGGGATTTTCAGAAGATTCGCAAGGTTGTGGAAGGCGGCCGGGAGAGATATCATTCTGTGTGGGAAGGACTGAAGGCAATACGGGAGGAGAATCGGACAGAAGGAAATTATGTTTACATCCACGACAGCGCCAGACCGTTCATAACAGAAGAGATAATAAAAAGAGCGCAGCATGATGTGGAGAAGTATGGGGCCTGTGTTGTAGGAATGCCCAGCAAAGATACGATCAAAATAGCAGATGAAGAAGGGTTTGCCAGCGAAACTCCCCCAAGAGACCGAATGTGGATCGTGCAGACTCCGCAGGTTTTTGAAGCTTCTATTATTATAGAAGCCTACAGCCGCATGATGGAAAAAGAACAGATCACAGCCACAGATGATGCAATGGCAGTGGAACAGGAACTGCATCTTCCTGTGCGGATGACAGAGGGGAGTTATGAGAATATAAAGATTACGACACCGGAAGATCTGGAGATTGCAGAAGTTTTTGCCAGACGTTGTTTTGACGCTGAAAAGCAGTAACATAGGTGAGAAAAGGATAAAATAGACAAAAAGGTAAAAAAACTTAAATTTTATATTGACGCTAATTTCTTTGTGTGATAAAATAACATTCGTCGCTGATGAGCGGAAAATGATAAAAATTGTGGAGAGGTATCGAAGTGGTCATAACGAGGCGGTCTTGAAAACCGTTTGTCCGCAAGGGCGCGTGGGTTCGAATCCCACCCTCTCCGCTCATAAAGAAATAGTCTAGGACAATTTGGAGAAGTACCCAAGCTGGCCGAAGGGGCTCCCCTGGAAAGGGAGTAGGTCGTTAATAGCGGCGCGAGGGTTCAAATCCCTCCTTCTCCGTTAATATAATAGCTGAAAATTTTGAATCGGATCGGATGAAAAGAAGGTTCGAAAAAAATGAAAAAAGTGCTTGACACTACAAAGTAAAAATGCTATTATATTTGAGCTGACTCGTTGAGGCAGCAAACAGCAGAAAGCACCTTGATAACTGAACAATAGACAACGACCCTGAAAATTTCTAAGAGAAATATTCAGAACGGAAATCAGGCAGAAATCGAGAGATAGAAGCCTGGTGCCAACAGTAAATAACGGGATAGGAAAGCTAGTAGTTTTCCTGACCGAGAGAGAACTTTTTAACGAGAGTTTGATCCTGGCTCAGGATGAACGCTGGCGGCGTGCTTAACACATGCAAGTCGAGCGAAGCACCTACTTTGGATTTCTTCGGAATGACGAGGTTTGTGACTGAGCGGCGGACGGGTGAGTAACGCGTGGGCAACCTGCCTCACACAGGGGGATAACAGTTAGAAATGACTGCTAATACCGCATAAGACCACGAAACCGCATGGTTTTGAGGTAAAAACTCCGGTGGTGTGAGATGGGCCCGCGTCTGATTAGGTAGTTGGTGCGGTAACGGCGCACCAAGCCGACGATCAGTAGCCGACCTGAGAGGGTGACCGGCCACATTGGGACTGAGACACGGCCCAAACTCCTACGGGAGGCAGCAGTGGGGAATATTGCACAATGGGGGAAACCCTGATGCAGCGACGCCGCGTGAAGGATGAAGTATTTCGGTATGTAAACTTCTATCAGCAGGGAAGAAAATGACGGTACCTGACTAAGAAGCCCCGGCTAACTACGTGCCAGCAGCCGCGGTAATACGTAGGGGGCAAGCGTTATCCGGATTTACTGGGTGTAAAGGGAGCGTAGACGGCATTGCAAGTCTGGAGTGAAAACCCGGGGCTCAACCCCGGGATTGCTTTGGAAACTGTGGAGCTGGAGTACCGGAGAGGCAAGTGGAATTCCTAGTGTAGCGGTGAAATGCGTAGATATTAGGAGGAACACCAGTGGCGAAGGCGGCTTGCTGGACGGTAACTGACGTTGAGGCTCGAAAGCGTGGGGAGCAAACAGGATTAGATACCCTGGTAGTCCACGCCGTAAACGATGACTACTAGGTGTCGGTAAGCAAAGCTTATCGGTGCCGCAGCTAACGCAATAAGTAGTCCACCTGGGGAGTACGTTCGCAAGAATGAAACTCAAAGGAATTGACGGGGACCCGCACAAGCGGTGGAGCATGTGGTTTAATTCGAAGCAACGCGAAGAACCTTACCTGGCCTTGACATCCGAGTGACCGGTGAGTAATGTCACCTTCCCTTCGGGGCAATCGAGACAGGTGGTGCATGGTTGTCGTCAGCTCGTGTCGTGAGATGTTGGGTTAAGTCCCGCAACGAGCGCAACCCTTACCTTCAGTAGCCAGCAAGTAAAGTTGGGGACTCTGGAGGGACTGCCAGGGACAACCTGGAGGAAGGTGGGGATGACGTCAAATCATCATGCCCCTTATGGCCAGGGCTACACACGTGCTACAATGGCGTAAACAAAGAGAGGCGAGGCTGTGAAGCGGAGCAAATCTCAAAAATAACGTCTCAGTTCGGATTGTAGTCTGCAACTCGACTACATGAAGCTGGAATCGCTAGTAATCGCGAATCAGAATGTCGCGGTGAATACGTTCCCGGGTCTTGTACACACCGCCCGTCACACCATGGGAGTTGGTAACGCCCGAAGTCAGTGACCCAACCTTTTAGGAGGGAGCTGCCGAAGGCGGGACCAGTAACTGGGGTGAAGTCGTAACAAGGTAGCCGTATCGGAAGGTGCGGCTGGATCACCTCCTTTCTAGGGAAAAGAAGTAGGGAGTTGTTGTCTATTGTTGAGTGATCAAGCTGTCAAAAGCTGATGACTTGATTCTGGTGGCGATGCGCCTGGGGGAAACACCCGTACCCATCCCGAACACGATGGTTAAGACCCGGGCGGCCGATGGTACTGCACTGGAGACGGTGTGGGAGAGTAGGTGGCCGCCAGATTAAAAAAGAAAAGAAGTGGCGGAAGCCCTTTGGAAAAGATGGGCTTATAGCTCAGCCGGTTAGAGCGCACGCCTGATAAGCGTGAGGTCGGTGGTTCGAGTCCACTTAAGCCCATTGGCGAAAGCCTTCAGATAAAAGAGGTAAAACCCACTTAAGCCCATACGGGGGATTAGCTCAGTTGGGAGAGCGCCTGCCTTGCAAGCAGGAGGTCACGAGTTCGAATCTCGTATTCTCCACTGTGCTTCAGGAATGAGGCACGATATGTACCTTGAAAACCGCATATAAGAAATAGATAAGATGAAATATCTTAACAAGACATCCGAGGTAATTGTTATGAACAGGAAACTGTTGTGATGATTACAACACTTTGAAGAAAACAAAGTAAAAAAATTGGCCGAAAGAACCAACACATGTAACGCTATACATGTGAGCCGTAGTATTGAAAGCCCCTCGAGAATTAAAATTCTCTCGGTGACATTTGCTTTGCAAATATCACTGCCGAAACAGGATCTTTCTTTAGAAAGCAAGCTTTCCCGAAAGATCAGTCCCGTCAGGATGCTTTCGAAACTATTTGGCAAGTTGGTTATGCAGAAAAGAGCACAGGGTGGATGCCTTGGCACTAAGAGCCGATGAAAGACGTGATAAGCTGCGAAAAGCTTCGGGGAGGAGCAAATATCCAATGATCCGGAGATATCTGAATGGGGAAACCCGGCGGAGAAAAGCTCCGTCAGCGTATGGTGAATCCATAGCCATGCGTGGGGAACCCGGTGAACTGAAACATCTAAGTAGCCGGAGGAAGAGAAAGAAACATCGATTTCCAAAGTAGCGGCGAGCGAAATGGAAAGAGCCCAAACCAGCGTGCGTGCATGCTGGGGTTCGGACCGCACAATTGATTCAACAAGTCTAGCAGAATGGTTTTGGGAAAGCCAGCCAGAGAGGGTGAAAGCCCCGTAAGCGAAAGATAAGTTGACAAGGCGGGATCCAGAGTACTACGAGACACGTGGAACCTTGTAGGAAGGAGCGGGGACCACCCCGTAAGGCTAAATACTCCTTAGTGACCGATAGCGCATAGTACTGTGAAGGAAAGGTGAAAAGGACCCCGGGAGGGGAGTGAAAGAGAACCTGAAACCCTGTGTTTACAAGCTGTGGAAGGACTATATAGGTCCGACCGCGTACTTTTTGTAGAACGGTCCGGCGAGTTACGCTGGCTGGCGAGGTTAAGTCCTTAAGGGATGGAGCCGAAGGGAAACCAAGTCTTAATAGGGCGATGAGTCAGTCGGAGTAGACCCGAAACCGGGTGATCTATCCATGTCCAGGTTGAAGTTGCCGTAAAAGGCAATGGAGGACCGAACCCACATCCGTTGAAAAGGGTGGGGATGAGGTGTGGATAGGGGAGAAATTCCAATCGAACCCGGAGATAGCTGGTTCTCCTCGAAATAGCTTTAGGGCTAGCCTCACACAAGTCTTACGGAGGTAGAGCACTGAATTTCCTAGGGGGCGTCAAAGCTTACCGAAGAATATCAAACTCCGAATGCCGTGTAGATGGTGTGTGGGAGTCAGACTGTACGAGATAAGTTGGACAGTCGAAAGGGAAAGAGCCCAGACCTGCAGCTAAGGTCCCAAAGTGTGTGTTAAGTGGAAAAGGATGTGGGATTTCAAAGACAACCAGGATGTTGGCTTAGAAGCAGCCATACATTAAAAGAGTGCGTAATAGCTCACTGGTCGAGAGGTCCTGCGCCGAAAATGTCCGGGGCTGAAACACACCACCGAAGCTCGGGAATTGATCTGATCAATTGGTAGAGGAGCATTGCATACGGGAAGAAGCAGTACCGGAAGGAGCTGTGGACTGTATGGAAGAGAGAATGCCGGAATGAGTAGCGAGAGGAAGGTGAGAATCCTTCCGGCCGAATATCCAAGGTTTCCAGAGTAAAGCTGATCTGCTCTGGGTAAGTCGGGACCTAAGGCGAGGCCGAGAGGCGTAGCCGATGGACAACAGGTTGAGATTCCTGTACTACGATATGACAGAACTGTGGGGACGCAGAAAGAGAGCACTACCGGGAATGGAGAGACCGGGGCAAGCGAGGTAGGAGGCAGGTAGGCAAATCCGCCTGCCAATCTGAAGACGTGATGCATACCGAACTAAGAGTAGGGAAATGTGTGAGCTGGCTGCCAAGAAAAGCCGCTATTGTTCATATCGTACCCGTACCGTAAACCGACACAGGTAGATGAGGAGAGAATCCTAAGGCCGACGGGAGAAGCATTGTTAAGGAACTCGGCAAAATGACTCCGTAACTTCGGGAGAAGGAGTGCCTGGGAGACCAGGCCGCAGAGAATTGGCCCAAGCAACTGTTTAGCAAAAACACAGGTCTATGCGAAACCGAAAGGTGAGGTATATGGGCTGACGCCTGCCCGGTGCTGGAAGGTTAAGGGGAGAGGTTAGCGCAAGCGAAGCTTTGAACTTAAGCCCCAGTAAACGGCGGCCGTAACTATAACGGTCCTAAGGTAGCGAAATTCCTTGTCGGGTAAGTTCCGACCCGCACGAAAGGCGTAATGATTTGGGCACTGTCTCGACAATGCACCCGGTGAAATTGAAATACCAGTGAAGATGCTGGTTACCTGCGCCAGGACGGAAAGACCCCATGGAGCTTTACTCCAGCTTGATACTGGGATTCGGTATTGCATGTACAGGATAGGTGGGAGGCTAGGAAGAGAAGACGCCAGTCTTTTTGGAGCCGCTGTTGGGATACCACCCTTGCAGTGCTGGGTTTCTAACCTGCAGCCGTGATCCGGCTGGGGGACAATGTCAGGTGGGGAGTTTGACTGGGGCGGTCGCCTCCGAAAGGGTATCGGAGGCGCTCAAAGGTTCCCTCAGAATGGTCGGAAACCATTCGAAGAGTGCAAAGGCAGAAGGGAGCTTGACTGCGACACCGACGGGTGGAGCAGGTACGAAAGTAGGACTTAGTGATCCGGTGGTATAAAGTGGGATTGCCATCGCTCAACGGATAAAAGCTACCCTGGGGATAACAGGCTTATCACTCCCAAGAGTTCACATCGACGGAGTGGTTTGGCACCTCGATGTCGGCTCATCGCATCCTGGGGCTGAAGTAGGTCCCAAGGGTTGGGCTGTTCGCCCATTAAAGCGGTACGCGAGCTGGGTTCAGAACGTCGTGAGACAGTTCGGTCCCTATCCGGCGTGGGCGTAGGATATTTGAGAGGAGCTGTCCTTAGTACGAGAGGACCGGGATGGACTGGCCGCTGGTGTATCTGTTGGCTTACCAAGGCCATGGCAGAGTAGCCAAGCCGGGAAGGGATAAACGCTGAAGGCATCTAAGCGTGAAGCCCCCCTCAAGATGAGATATCCCTACGATAAGTAGTAAGACCCCTTGAAGACGACGAGGTAGATAGGGCAGAGGTGGAAGTGTGGTAACACATGGAGCTGACTGTTACTAATCGGTCGAGGGCATAACCAAGGAAGGTTCGGAAGGTGAGAAGATGGATAGATTTCTTGTATGTGGTTTTGAAGGTACATAATAATTGATTAATTAAATATTCCTCCTTAGCTCAGTCGGTAGAGCACTCGGCTGTTAACCGAGTTGTCGTTGGTTCGAGTCCAACAGGGGGAGCTGAA
The DNA here is from genome assembly GCF_030296775.1 of Claveliimonas bilis. NCBI lineage: Bacteria > Bacillati > Bacillota > Clostridia > Lachnospirales > Lachnospiraceae > Claveliimonas > Claveliimonas bilis. The sequence continues at coordinate 895,424 of NZ_AP027742.1, forward strand.
AACTCACAAACATCAGTTTGTGAGTTTTTTATTGTATATACGATTAGTACTCAAAGAAAAGATTAAAGGCATATCTCACATAAAAACTTGTGCTTCCTATGAAAATATAGTAATATTATACATAACTGTAAATCGTTTTGATACTTTATGAAAAAGGAGGGGAAACATGAAGAAAATAAAGACCATGTTAGCATGTCTTTTGGTATTAAGTCTTTTTATGGGAATGCAGGTGAGTGCACAGGAAGGGACAAAAGCACCGGAACTGTCTGCATCCTTGACCAGTGAGTTGAAAGATGGGAAGGCTGAAGTGGGAGATGTTCTACAGTTTACGATCAAGCTGAATATACCTGAAGCCAATGCAAATCTGGGTGGGGCATTTCTTCGTTTCATTGTAAGCGACACAGAAGATATGAACAGCAGAACGGGGATGCCGGAGATGAAGGTCAATGAAGACCAGAAGATTTTGTCAGACATAGGTAAAGTAAACGGAATGGCAACAGCCAGGATTTCAGCTGGATCTGTTGGTACAGTAGAAGCGACAGTGAGCCTTACCGTTACGGAAGATATGAAAGGGAAAGCCTTGTTTTACCAGACAGATATCCGGACAGACGGAGGCACGGAATCGGAAACTTTGGCAAAGACTGCAGTACAGCAGTTTACAGTTGCGGAAAATGAGTCTCAGGAGACCATTGCTAATGTGGCGCTCGCTGCAGATATAGAAGCAGAGGATATGGATAATCTTCCGCGGAATGAGGCGACTTCTGTAAAACTTACGATTACCAACATAGGAACTTCAAATGTATCGCATATGTATGTGATGGGCGGATATAATGGGACCGGATGGAATGATCCGGATCAGGTTCAGCCATTTGGAAGTTTTGTCAATTTGCCGGATGGCGTGACGCAGCCGGAGAATGGAACACTGTATATAGAGGAATTTGTACCGGGAAGTACATTTACGATAACACTTCAGGGAACAATTCCGGAAAATTATGCTAAGAAAGACATTGCATTTTGTTTTGCTGCAGTGTCTTATGGCAAAGCGGATTTCGATCCGGAAACTGATACGCCGATCATGGCTGCAGCAACCAGCATAAGCGGTAAGGTGGCGGATAAGGTAACTGAGAATCCGGAACCGGGTACTCCTGGAAAGGATGACCCTTCTCAGACAGATCCGGATACACAAAAGCCGGCCGGCACAGATACTAATAAAGGGACAGCAGATCAGACAAAGCCGCAGGCAACAGTACAAAAGACTGTGAATAAAAAAGCAGCGCCTAAGACAGGAGACGAAAGCTCGGCAATGGCGATGATCATGATAATGGCAGCGGCAGGAGCAACCGCGGTAATTGCCAGAAAAAAATCCAGAGCATAGTGTAAGAAAATAAGTGAAATGAAAAAACAGGTTATCCGGCTAAATCAGCCGGACAACCTGTTCTATTGTCTGACGAATATTTTCTTTTGCTGTGTCCGGATCCATCGCTTCTTCCAGCGTTGTGATTCCGCGGACAACAGGGAAGAAAGCATCGATTCCGGCAGCGTTGCAGGCGCGTGCCTCCTTGGTAACACTTCCGGCAATTGCGATCACCTTTGCATGATATTTGTGAGCAAGCTTGGCAACTCCTACAGGTGCTTTTCCCATGGCAGTCTGATGATCCAGTCTGCCTTCTCCGGTAATGACGATATCAGCGTCTTTTAATTCCTCTTCAAGCCCTACTGCATCAAGAATGAGGTCAATTCCGGGAGAAAGCTGTGCATTCAGGAATGAAAGGAATGCAAAACCAAGGCCTCCGGCAGCCCCGGCTCCGGGATAGTTTATATAATCGCATTTCAGAGAAGAAGAAACGACAGCGGCAAAATGAGCCATGTCTTTATCCAGTCCTTCTTTCATCTCATCGGTCACACCTTTTTGCGGTCCGTAAATATAGGTAGCCCCGTTTTCTCCGCATAAAGGATTTGTGACGTCACATGCGATCTGAAAATGACATCCCTCTAAAAGAGGGTTCTTGTTTTCAGTGCGGATAGAAGCAACCTTGGCAAGAGCCTGTCCGCCTTCACCGGCATCCATACCGTTTTCATCCCAAAACTCAAATCCAAGAGCTTTCAGCATACCGATTCCGCAATCATTTGTGAGACTTCCTCCGATACCGATAATAAAATTGCGGCATCCTTTTCCTATTGCATGCAAGATCATTTCCCCGACGCCGTAGGTTGTCGCCAGCATAGGATTGCGTTCTTCTCTGCTTACAAGAGTGATTCCGGCTGCAGAGGCCATTTCAATAATTGCAGTATTGGAATCTGCCAGATAGCCGTAATAACAGGATTGAGGCTTTCTCATAGGTCCGGTAACGGTGAGGTCAATTCTCTGTCCATTCATACCTTCGATCAGTGCATCGGTAGTTCCTTCGCCCCCGTCGGCAAGCGGCTTTACAACGACTTCAGCTTCCGGATCAGCAAGAAGGATTCCCTCTTTTGCGGCAGTTCCGGCTTCCATGGAAGACAAACTTCCTTTAAATGAATCAATGGCAGTTACAATTTTCATAAAGTCTCCTCCGTTTTTCATATTCTTTTATACAAGTTTAGCATGAAGGAACGGGCAAAAAAATATATTTTATAACAAAAAAAGAAAAAAATATGTTATAAGTAACAAAAAATGAAATATAAGATGTATGTCATAGAAGAATAGTATCGTTATGCAGGGGTGTATCATCAAAGGGCTCTTCCCCGGGAATGTCAAGAAGCTTTACCGCGAGATAGAGAATCACGGAATCATGAAAATTCCGGGGATTCAGGCCGCATAAGCGATGGATCCGGTTCAGCTTATACTGCAGCGTATTTTTGTGGAGAAAGAGCTTTTGGCATGTGTGAAGCAGAGAACAGTTTTCCTGAAAGTATGTCCGGAGAAGCTGAATATCCTCTGGAGAAAGATTCTGAAGAGCTTTTTTGAGAAAACTGCTTCTGTGTACCTCATCAATATCTGCCAGAAGGATCTCCAGATTTAATTCATCAAATAAAGCAATCTGATGATCGGAGAAGCGAAGGGTGTTTAAAGCCGTTTTTGCAGTGTAGAGAGAAGAGCCTAGTTTCGGGAGCTCTTCGGCGCTTCCGATGCCGACTTTAAGATTTTCTTTTCTGGAAGACACAAAGGAAGAAAGTCTGTCTTTTATCTCTTTTAAGTCCGGGGAGTCAAACAGAACTGTGAAAGTATGGGGATATTGGTAGCTGTACAGACACTGCGGGAGCGTTTCCAGAAAATGATAAATATCAGTCTCCAAAGAAGAAATACTTTCCGGAGCTGAAGAAGCTTTGAACTCCATAAGAAAAATCCGCTTTGGCGTCCTGGGATTAATATGGAAAGCTTTGAGCTCTTCTGACAGGCGAGCTGTCAGTTCCCGGTCATTGGAGAGCAGAAGCTGAAGAAGATGATTTTTTTTCTCGGCAAGTGTCCGTGAAGCGGCGTTTAGTTCCTGCTCACGGATGAGCAGCAGAGTAATACGCTCCGCTAAGTGAGCATAAATCCTTACCTCCTGTGGATTTCCGCTGATTCCGATTACAGCAGCTAAAGAACCTTTGTGATATACAGGGATATTCACTCCTTTTTGGGTTCCAAGAAGGGTATCGGATTCAAAAACTTCCAGAGTAGTGCCAGCGGAGATTACTTTTTGTCCTCCTTCATGGAAAGTTCCGATCCGGGAGGGATTTGTGCTGGCAAGAATAAGCCCCTTTTCATTAATAAAGTTAATATCATGTCCGCAGACATCTTTGACAGTGTCTACAATCTGCTGTGCGGTTGTTTTATTGATCATATTAAATATACTCCTGCTATATAGAATTATGTTATATGTAACATGATTATGGGGGAATGTCAATGTTATTAAGGTGTGAAAGAACGAAAAGCAAGTATTCATATAGTAGAGGAAAAAGAAAGGTCTATGACTAAAAAATGGAATTTAAATTTTCATTCAAAGTTTTCGAAAAAAAGCTTGCCAAACAGGTTCGTATATGATATTATATTACTCGGTCAACTGATGTTCCGCATTTAAAGAACAGAAGAGACTGGATATGGCTCCATGGTCAAGCGGTTAAGACATCGCCCTTTCACGGCGGTAACCCGGGTTCGATTCCCGGTGGAGTCACTTACCAATATCAGACAAATTGATATGGTGTAATTTCCAAGATAATGCCGATGTGGCTCAATTGGCAGAGCAGCTGATTTGTAATCAGCAGGTTATCGGTTCGAGTCCGATCATCGGCTTTAGTCCTCAAAGGGACTGATAATTTGGACCTTTAGCTCAGTTGGTTAGAGCAACCGGCTCATAACCGGTCGGTCCTGGGTTCGAGTCCCCGAAGGTCCATTGCATGAAGTACCTGAAAATGGTACGGAATGTTTATAATAATATTATAGTAATAAGGCCCAGTGGCTCAGTTGGTTAGAGCGCCGCCCTGTCACGGCGGAGGTCGAGAGTTCGAGTCTCTTCTGGGTCGTCTGTGGGATCTTAGCTCAGCTGGGAGAGCATCTGCCTTACAAGCAGAGGGTCATAGGTTCGAGCCCTATAGGTCCCACTTATCTCATTATTGAGATATGCCGCAGTGGCGGAACTGGCAGACGCACAGGACTTAAAATCCTGCGGGACTAACCTCCCGTACCGGTTCGATTCCGGTCTGCGGCATGTGGATAAGAGTAGGAGAAATGTTGGATTTGCAGCGTTTCTCTTATTTTTTTGCATTAAAAAGTTTTATTTATCATAGTTCTAATGTAAGGTCAGCGTCAGAGAGAATTATATTCAAGGTTCCATGATCGCAGACAATTGATTCCCTGCTTTAAACTCGATATAATAAGGACAGAGTAACTTTTTGACAGGAGGGAAGAGCATGGCATATTTTGAAAAGGTGAAAAAGAATTTCGGTTTTGGATGTATGCGCCTGCCGATGAAGGGCGATGAAGTGCTATGAGGTCTGTGTCCGCCATAATAAGCCGGTCATTGTTATGGAGCCGGTCAAAGGCGGTAACCTGGTTAACCTGCCGAAGGAAGCGGGGAGAGTTCTGGATGATCTGAAGGGAGGGTCCCACGCCAGCTATGCGATCCGGTTCGCAGCCGGCTTTGACGGGATCATGATGGTGTTATCCGGTATGGGTACAATGGAACAGCTTGAGGATAATATCAGCTATATGAAAGATTTTCAGCCCCTCGATGAAAGGGAACTGGCTGCAGTTCAAAAAGTTCAGGAAATTTTCCGCAGAATGAATCTGATTCCCTGTACAGCCTGCCGCTACTGTATTTCCGGATGTCCGATGGGAATCCCGATCCCGGAGATGTTTGCTGCAATGAACACGCAGAAAATTTATCAGGATTGGAACAGCAGTTGGTATTATGAAATACATACAAAGGACAGGGCAAAAGCTTCCGACTGTATTAAATGCGGAAAATGTGAGGAGGTCTGTCCGCAGCATTTGAAGATCAGAGAGCTGCTGGAGATGGTATCTGACCAATTTGAGAACAGACAGTAAAAAAGGAGAGCGAGTATATTGAACTACTGTGAGGAATGCGGAGGAAGACTGACTATGAAGGAATGCGGGACAGATGGAATGATTCCATACTGTGACGCGTGTCAAACATTCAGGTTTCCTATGTTTAACAGCGCCATATCGGCGATTATATTTAACCCGGATAAAACGAAGATTCTTCTGATTCAGCAGTATGGAAAAAAAGATAATATTCTGGTTGCCGGGTATATCAGCAAAGGAGAAAATGCAAAGCAGGCGCTGCTTCGGGAGATAGAAGAAGAGGTCAATCTTAAAATTTCCAGTTATATCTATAATGATAATGAATATTTTGAAAAGACCAATACATTAATACATAATTATGCAGTGACAGCAGAAAGTGAAGATTTTTCTCTGACGGATGAAGTGGATCGGGCACAGTGGTTTGCGGTAGAAGAAGTATTGGAAGCAGTGAAGCCGGATTCTCTTGCGAAATCCTTTGTCGAAAGATATCTTAAGAAGATCGGAAAGGGAAAGACGGATGAGCGAAAGACCGGGCAGGAAGAAGTCCGTAAGATCCTGGAAGAGGCTGTGCATAAGCTGTATGAAAAGGACCGATATTTGATACTTGACAGACCGGAAACAGAGGAAGAAGGACGTCATGTGGCAGAGAGGAGTATTGTTTTTCGTTTTGGACATTATCTTCAGGAGATTCTGGAGCGCAGTCAGATTCTGACGGATTTATCTGTGGACTGTGAATACAACCGAAGAGGATATGAGCCCAAAATGCTTTCACGGATCGGAAGCAGTGTAAGTCCGGATCTGATCGTCCATCACAGAGGGGATCACAGCAATAATTTTCTTGTGATGGAATTTAAAACATGGTGGAATAGAGATCAGAAGTATGATGAGGCTAAAATAGATGGATTTATGGATCCGGATGGCGGATATGCCTATCAATACGGAATTGCGCTCTGTATCGAAAAGGAGGAAAAAGATACTCTAAGGCAGATCCGGGAAAACCTTTTGTACAGGGGAAAAAGTTTTGTATAGAAAAATGATAAAAAACGTGTTTCTTTTAATGTTCTTTTAATTTTTCACTGTTATATTGATTACAACAAAGAAAAAGAAAGACGGAGGAATAAAATAATGAAGAAAATATCAAAAAAGACAATTGGAATTATTATAGGAGTTGTAGCGGCAGTAATTATTATAGCGGTCATCGCTATTATGGCATTTCGGATAGATATTGCAGAGGCACAGCAGATCGCACTGAATCAGGCAGGCGGCGGAGAGATCGTGGAAAGCGAAGTAAGCAGCGAAGGGCTGTGGAATGAATACAGCTACACAGTAGTAAATGGAGATACATGGTATCAGGTTGATATTTCCGGATTTGGAACGGTAGAGGAATTAGAGACAGGAAGCGGAGATACCTGGAAAAACTAAGGCAGAACAGTAAAAATTTAAGATAGCATTTAGAAAGTACTGATACAAAAGGGAGGCGGAAATATTTCTGCCTCCACTTTTATTTGAAGGATAAAATTATGATTTCCAGGCGCCTGCCTCCACAGTATAGCGCCCGTCCTCCAGACAGCAGATAGAACTTTCATAAAAGGTTCGGACAGCACGGATCAGATAGTCAGTGTCTTTCGCTCCCGCTGTCTCATATGGAGAGTGCATAGATAACTGTGAAAGGCCGATGTCCACAGTATTTAAGGCAACCTGTGTATTGGAGATATTGCCGAGTGTGGAACCGCCTGCCATATCTGAACGATTCAGGAAGGTCTGATATGGTACATCTGCAATCTGACAGATTGATTTAAAGACGGCAGCGGAAACCCCGTCTGTCGTATATTTTTGATTTGCGTTGTATTTGATGACAATTCCCTGATTCATGGCAGGACGGTTAGTGGGATCCGCCTTTTCAGGCAGATTTGGATGAACAGCGTGTGCATTGTCAGCCGAGAGCATAAAGCTGGATGCCAGCATAGCGTAATAGTCCTGCTGCGTTTTCCCAAGGCAAATACAGATCCGTGTCAGGGTATCCTTTAAAAAGGAAGAGGCGGCGCCCTGCTTTGTGCTGCTTCCTACTTCCTCATTATCCAACATACAATGGACGGCGATACCGGAATGAACATCAGCAGACAATAGCCCCATAAGAGAAGCATAGGCGCACTGCAGATCATCCAGCCTTCCGCAGGAAATAAATTGGCGGTCAGCTCCCCAGATGGTGCCCGGGGTACGGCTGTAAAGGAAGAGATCATGTCCGATGATCTGTTCCGGATCGACGCCGGTTGCTTCAGCGATCTGTTGAAAGAAGGTATTTTTATCAGAAAGATCACCGTATAGAGGAAGCATATCTTTCTGCGGATCATAGCGGAGACCATTATTGGCATCCCGGTTCATATGTATGGCAAGATTGGGGATCAGAAGGAGATCCCGGTCAATGTTAACTAATTTGGTGACAATAGTATTCTCGTTGCAAATAAGGACGCGCCCTGCTACGGAAAGGGGACGGTCCATCCAGGGAGCCATCAGCATGCCGCCGTATTTTTCCACATTCAGCCGTACATACATGTCGCCGGAAGGCAGTTCAGGATTCTCCTTAATCTTGAAGGAGGGAGAGTCACTGTGACTTGCCGTAATATGAAAATTGCCAGGATCATTTTGAGGCAGGCAAAAGGCAATGACAGAGGAAAGATTGCGGGTTACGAAATAGCGTCCGCCGGGCGTGAGAGTCCAGGGCGTATTTTCCTGAAGCATCTGAAAACCATTAGCCTCAAGCATTTCTTTTGTTGTCTGGGCAGCGTGGTAGCTGGTAGGACTCTTTTTTATAAATGAAAATAACTGTTCGATTGTATTCTTTTTATTATTCATGTGATAGAAACCTCCTGATAAACTGAAGCAGGGAAGAATAATCCCCCTGGGGATAGCTGCTGATATCTGCATTTTTTGTATTGATCAGGCAGTCAGTGAGCAGAAAGACTTGGATCCCCAGCGTTGCTGCCGGCATATCTTCGCTTACGTCATTTCCAACCATGAGGCATTCTTCCGGTTTCAGATGGCGCTTGGTCAGAATCTCCTGGTAGTATTCCGGGGAGGGCTTGCAGCGGGAAGAATTTTCATAAGTTGTAATATAAGAGAAATCTGAGGGATCAAGGCCCGCCCAGCGCACACGGCTGCAAGTTGCAATAGCCGGGAACAGAGGAGTGGTGGCAAGGATGGTGTCAAGTCCATGTTCGTGGCAGAAGTGAACAGCTTTTTTGGCATCAGGAGTGAAACCGCAGACATTTTGCACTGCTTGAAATTCCACGCGGTAGAATTCTTCGAAAATGTCTTTGAGTTTTGAAGATTCTTCCTTTTTATAGGCAGTGCTAAGAGACTCCCAAAAGATTTCTTCATTAAGGCGGGAACTCTTATTTGTATGAATGGCGTGTATCCCCTTTCCTATATTGTCTAAAACGGCATTTCCATCATATCCGCAAAGATTCATTTTTTGGGATAGTCTCTGGAAATAGTCTTTCATAAAAAGTTCCAGCTCCATAGGAAGCAATGTCCCGTCTAAATCGAATAAAACAGTGGTTATTTTCTGTGTGTGTTCCAATGTGATTTCCTCCAGTTTTGATCGTCAATAATATTTTAATATTTGTACATTAACGCTATTATAATGCGAAATTCAAAATGAGACAATGCCGGAATAAAAATTTCCCAGGGGCTGGAAGAAGCCTACCAGACTTTGGTGTGGGCAGAAGAAAATGTGAAGAATTATGGAGGAGACAAAGAAAATATTCATGTCTGCGGAGACAGCTCGGGCGGCAATTTTGCGGCAGCTGTGGCAGCTATGTCGGCAGACAGAAACGGACCAGGTATACAGAGCCAAAATCTTGTATATCCTCTGGTGAAAAATTGGGAAGAGGAAAAGAAAGATCCTCTGGCATCTCCGCTTTTGAAAGAAGATATCGGCAGAATGCCTCGCACTTGTATCATTGCAGCGGAGTGTGATCCTCTTGTGGATCAGGGTCTTATGTATGCAGCAAAATTGCAGGATGCAGGTGTAGAGGTGGAATATCATATGATGAAAGGAATGATACATGGATTTTTAAACTGGACTTACAGAAGCAGTTTTGAGGCCATGGATCGGATTATTGAAAACGTGAACAGATAATATGGGAAAAAACGAAACAGCCCTCCTGCAGGGCTGTTTTTTGTGATGCGGAAAAAAAGAAACTTTTTTGTGAATAATATGGTTGTGAATTGAAAGAAAATCACCTATACTCTTATCATACGGGTAATTTTATTATTGTGCGGGGGGGCGTACATAATTAAAAGGGAGATGAAGGCATGCTTAAAATTCAACATATCCGTAAAGAATACAGAACCGGGAATCTGGTTCAGAAAGCCCTGGACGATGTCAGCCTGAATTTGAGAGATAATGAATTTGTGGCGATTTTAGGACCAAGCGGATCGGGGAAAACAACACTTCTTAATATTATCGGCGGGCTGGACCGCTATGACAGCGGCGACCTGATCATTAACGGCATTTCCACAAAAAAATATAAAGATAAAGACTGGGATTCCTACCGGAATCATACGATTGGATTTGTATTTCAGAGTTATAATCTTATTCCTCACCAGAGCGTACTTTCCAATGTGGAGCTGGCATTGACAATTTCAGGAGTAGGTCCCGCAGAGCGAAAAGAAAGAGCAAGAAAAGCATTGGAACAGGTAGGGCTTGGAGAGCAGCTTCACAAAAAGCCCAGTCAGATGTCAGGCGGGCAGATGCAGAGGGTTGCTATTGCAAGAGCCCTGGTGAACGATCCGGATATTCTTCTGGCAGATGAACCTACAGGGGCGCTGGACAGTGAAACCAGTATTCAGGTTATGGAACTTCTCCAGGAGGTGGCAAAAGATCGACTGGTGGTTATGGTTACTCATAATCCGGAACTGGCAGATGAATATGCTACGAGAATCGTGAAATTAAAGGATGGACAGATCAGGGCGGATTCCGATCCTTTTGAGCCGGAAACGGAGCCGGAAGAACCACGGCATGAGAACATGGGAAAGGCATCCATGTCTTTTCTGACGGCTCTTTCTCTAAGTTTTAACAATCTTAAGACAAAAAAGGCCCGCACGATTCTGACGGCGTTTGCAGGCTCCATCGGAATCATTGGAATTGCTCTGATCCTGTCATTGTCAAATGGAGTGAATGATTATATCCAAAGCGTGGAAGAAGAAACCTTGTCGGAATATCCGCTTCAGATATTGAGCACAGGTTTAGATCTTAGTTCCATGGTAGAAGATGGATCCGGCGGCGCGGACAGTTCCGGACAGACAGAAGAAAAAGCCGGGGATATAGAAGTTATTGATGTGCTTACCAATATGTTTTCCACTATGGATACGAATGATCTGCAATCCCTGAAAACCTATCTGGACAGTGGGGAGAGCAATATTGACCAGTATGTAAATGCCATTGAATATTCCTACAATACAACACCTCAGATTTATCGGCAGGACGGAGAGGACATCCGGCAGGTAAATCCTGATCAATCCTTTGCTTCTCTGGGGCTGGGATCCTCATCAGCTTCAAACAGCATGATGTCTTCTATGATGAGTACAGATGTATTTTATGAAATGCCGGAGGATACAGATCTCTATGAACCACAGTATGAAGTAAAGGCTGGAAGATGGCCTGAAAGATATGATGAATGCGTGCTTGTCCTTACCTCTGGCGGCGGTATCAGTGATTTTATGCTGTATTCCATGGGTCTTAGAGATTCCATGGAGCTGGATGAGATGATCCGCCAGTTTGCCAATGAGGAGGATGTGGAGACTCCTTCAGATATGGGCTCCTATACGTATGAGGACATTCTGGGAGTGACATTTAAGTTGGTAAACAGCTCCGATTATTACGAGTATGACAGTCAGTACAAGGTATGGAGAGATAAGACAGATAACGAAGAATACATGAAAAACCTGGTAGATAAGGGTGAGGACTTAAAGATTGTAGGAGTGGTACAGCCGGCAGAGGATGCCAAAGGAACACTTCTTATGACCGGGATCGGATATATGCCGGATCTGACAAAACACGTTGCACAGAAGGCCGAGGACAGTGAGATTGTTAAGAATCAGTTAAGCAATAAAAACATTAATGTCTTTACGAATGAACCTTTCGGGGAAGAAAGCGGCGAGGATCAGTTTGATATGGATTCTCTTGTTTCGGTCAATGCAGATGTACTTCAGGATGCTTTTGCCTTCAATGAGGATGCCTTTAGCGAAGGGCTTCAGGGAGCGTTTGACCTTTCGGAAATGCCGGCGGGCAGCAGCCTGGATCTGTCAAATATGATTGATCTGAAAAATATTAAACTGGATATGCCCGATGCCCCGCAGCTTGGACTGGATGAACTGATGGGAAGTATCAAGCTGGATATGTCGGCAGAAGAGTTGGGACAGATAGTAACAGGACTGCTTTCTGGTTACCAGGAGTATGCGGCTTCGCATCCGGAGGCGGATTATTCTACTCTGGGAGAGGATTTTCTTGCCTACCTTAATACAAGTGAAGCACAGGAAATCCTGATCCGGAATATACAGGATATCATTCAGACAAATGGAAATATTACTGCAGTGCCGGATCAGATAAGAAGCATGTTTCAGGAAATTCTCCAGGGATATCAAAGTTACGCTGAAGCACAAGGGTACACAGATCCTGACAAATTTGATGAATATCTTTTAGAGTATCTTGGAACATCTGAGGCACAAAGCATTTTGTCAAAATGGGGTTCTGAAATTTTCAAGATCAGCGGAGATATCAGTATAACTTCAGATCAGATTGCAAAACTGGCAGAAGAGCTGGGGAACGGATATCAGACTTATGCGGCGGCAAACGGTCTTGCAGATCCCAGTAAGATGGGAGAACATTTTATGGCGTATCTGGGGACAGATGGGGCGCAGAACCAATTGACTGAGGCTATACTTAGTATGGTGGATGCCGATAGACTGGAGCAGCAGATTTCCGGTTCTCTTGAAGCATATATGCAGCAGGCAATGGCTTCCTATGGCGGAACCGTTGCGCAGTCTCTCCAGACACAGATCGGATCTGCTATGGAACAGATCATGGCCCAGATCAGCACCGGTATGACAGACGCTATGAGTCAGGCGGCGGCAAGAATAGGAACAAATATACAAAATGCACTTACGATTGATGCAGATGCATTTGCCAATGCGTTCACTATGAATATGAGCGGACAGGAATTTGCAGAGCTGATGATGTCCATGAGTTCTGCAGAAAGTGCTTCTTATGAAGGAAATCTTCGGGATTTGGGGTATGTGGACTTTAATGTGCCAAGCCAAATTGACATATACCCGAAAGATTTTGAGAGCAAAGGAGGAGTTGTAAAAATTCTGGATCATTATAACGCTGACATGGAGAAGGAGGGCAAAGAAGAACAGGTAATCACCTACACTGATATGGTAGGTGCATTGATGTCTTCTGTAACAGATATTATTGATATTATCAGCTATGTACTGATTGCTTTTGTAGCGATTTCGCTCGTTGTTTCATCGATAATGATCGGAGTCATTACTTACATCAGCGTGCTTGAGAGAAGAAAAGAAATCGGGATCCTGCGGGCGATCGGAGCATCAAAGGGAAATATTTCCCAAGTATTCAATGCGGAAACTTTCATTATCGGCCTTTGCGCCGGTGTATTGGGGATTGTGATCACACTCCTTTTGCTGATTCCGGGTAATGCGCTGATCCATTATCTGGCGGGGACAACGGATGTCAGCGCAGTACTTCCTGTAGGGGCGGCATTTATTTTGATCACATTGAGTGTTGTACTGACTTTGCTGGGCGGACTGATTCCGTCTAAAAAGGCTGCCAAGAGCGATCCGGTGGCGGCGCTTCGGGCAGAGTAGATCAAAAATACACAGGGTATAACTTAATTTGACACGTAGTATTTTTTAACTTTACTACGTGTCAAACTGCATTTTACCCCGTGTATTTTTGTAATTTTTACCTCAATATCTGGTCCAAAGCGTAAAGGGCAGCGCCGGCGGCGCCTACAATTTCAGGCTCCGGACAGATATAAAGCCTGGACTGGATCTTTTCTTCTACTGCTCTGACAACGCCGGGGTTCTTGGCAACGCCGCCTGTCATCATAAATTCTTCTTCCATGCCGACACGCTTCAGGAGGGAATAGGATTTGTTGGCAATAGCATGACAGACACCGTTGGCAATATCTGATTTTTCCTTATTATTGGCGATCAGGGAAATAACCTCGGACTCTGCAAATACAGAGCACATGCTGGTGATTTCAATGTCCTCTGTGGATTTCAGGGCAATTGGTCCAAGTTCGTCTACATCGATTTCCAGTGTCCGGGCGATCATTTCCAGGAAACGACCGGTTCCGGCGGCACACTTGTCATTCATGACAAAGTCGGCAACTTCTCCGGCTTCATTTAAACGAATTGCCTTGCTGTCCTGACCGCCGATATCCAGGATAGTCCTTACCTTTGGATTAAAATAATGAGCGCCCCGCCCGTGACAGCTGATTTCTGTTACATTTTCATCTGCAAAGGGAATGCTCACCCGCCCGTACCCGGTGGATACGATCCAGGAGATATCCTCCCTGCTGCATCCTGCTTTCTGCAGAATTTCATTTAATATTTTCTGCGCGCTCTCACCTGATTTAGCCCCGGTCCGTACAACTGCCGAGGCGACAATTTCCCGGTTTTCATTCATGATTACCGCATTGGTGGAGGTGGAGCCGCTGTCGATTCCCATGACATACATAGTTTCAGTGATATCCTTTCTTTTCGGTGATTTTGAAGGTCCTGTCGGTGTCAGTGATTCCAGGAATGCCTCAATCCTTGTCAGAACCTGTCCGTAGCTTTGTTTGGTGTAGTCGGTTTCCAATTGGAGCATGGGGCGGTTCAGTACGTTTTTCAGCCAGGCATACTCATAGGAATAATTGTCACAGAACTGGACAGTGTGGTAAATGATACCATCTGCGCTTTGTGCATACCGGGAAATAAGCTCGTCTCTGCCGGCAGCAGCTTCCATGCGCATACAGGGGAACTGGCTTAACAGCCCTCTTGTATATCCGGTAAGTATCTGGCCCGGTTCCAGAATATATTTTCGCATCAGTCCGGTGCAGGTAAGATCGAAAGCAACATTGGCGCCTTTCTCATTTAAAATGTGCAGGATTGCTTCGTTTGCCCGCGCTCCTGCAATTCCGATATTCTTTTTGCCCGGCTTTAACTGAATGCTCTGGGCTTCCTTGTGTTGTTTCAGGAGCTCGCCGAGAGCCTCTTCCTGAAATGTTTTGCCGGAAAAAGTTTCATAGGCCTGTATCATTTTGCGGATACGGTTTTCATAGAGCGTGATTCCGGCTTCTTTTGTGATGCGTGGCGTATCCAGAATATAGATGAATTTATCCGGAAGCTCGGCTTTCAGCACATCATAGAGCCTTCGGATGCTGTCGCAGCAGGTGGTGAGGATAACACCTTCATAATCATTTGCCAGGACATCCTCCAGAACTCCTTTTGCAAAGCTGCATATATTGGGATGCATTTTCATGTCTGCCTGCGTAAAATTCGTGACAGAAGGTTCGATTCGTTTCATTTCCGTTCCCATAGAAAGAAAGACTTCTATGGGCGCGTATTTACAGATATATCCTAACATGTGGTCTTTTCTCCTGTTCCGATCAATTCTAGAAATGCTTCCAGCCGGGTCTTGATCTGGCCATCGTGGCTGTTTCTTTTGTCAATTCCGTCACCGTCAAGAATGAGCATAGGAATATTCATTTTCTGCATTTTTTCCTTCAGAAGGATACTTCCGCCGGAGGCCTGTTTGCATCCCCAGTGGCAGAAGTGGATGACGGCATCCGGTTTCAGCCGGTCTGCAAGCTGGCCGATCATTTCTGCTTTGTGGGCGTAGGAGCCGTTGTACAGATTCTTAATGATCTTTCCGGCGAGAGCCTCAAAGGGATGTTCGGTATCCAGTTCATCCATGAAATCCAGAATGATATCACTGGCAATGATCTGATAGTCTCTGTTGCTGTTGAAATATTCCTTCAGACTTTCCTGATAAAAAGGAAGGAGATGAATCCACAGGATCTTTTTCCCGGTAAAAGGTTCTCCCTGCTGAATTTCTTCATTCATAAAGCGGATGAGATCAAGAAATTCCTCTGTGCCGATGAGAAGATGCATTCCCATCATCATATAGAGATGGCTGATCAGTTCGCCGGGATAATAATAGTTCTTTTGATATTCGAAAAATTTCTTCAGTTCCCGGCGCGTCTCGTTTTCCGTACGGAGTATTTTTTGCAGTTTTTCCTCCTGGAATGTTTTGCCGGTACGCTCTTCCAGAACTTTGGTAAATGCTCTAAGCTGGTCGGCCAGATAGGCGATGGATTCTTTGTCATCAGAATACGGGACGTCCAGAAAGGTAAAAGGCACATGGGCCTTTTTTTCCAGATAGCGGAAGGTATTTAAATTGCCGTCGCAGGACAGAGAAGTAGTCACAGCATATTCCGGCTTCTTTACAACTTTGCTTTCCACTCCGCCTACAAAAGTTTTGTGATAGGAACATAGAGTGGGGGCAATTCCGATATTCTGTGCATAGTCGATAAAATAGTCTTCCAGATGGTAACCGCTCATATAACAGGAGAGGCATTCAATGGAAAGGGTGTGAAGGTCAAAGCACTGCATCAGCTCGCAGGGAGCAAAAATATTCCCCCATACATAGCTGCCCTCCCGGCTTAAAGAATCAGCTACAAGGCTCATCATCATTGTTTCCAGCTTCTGATAACCTCTCGAAAGATTCCGGTTAGGCAGAAGCTTCATGCGCCATTTATTTGCCCGGAAGCCGAGAAGGATCTTATCCCAGCTTTTCTCCGGGCGGTTGATGGCTTCTTCTTTTACGTGATCAATATATTTATCCACAACATACATATTTCGTTCTCCCCTTTCTGTTGTGTCTAAGAAGTTGTTATCACATTTGACGTATCGGATAACCTTCCCTCTTTTCAGTCTGTTTTAGGGTTTCCGGCGGTTTCCAAGAAACCGCTTTATGTGCGTCTATAATAACCACAATGGGGTTATTATATCACATTTTGCGGGAAAGGAAAGATAGAAAAAGCAGATAGAAATAGCAGAAAGGCAGGGATAGGATTATGAAGAAAATGAAACTTGGTATTCTGCTGGTCGCTCTTGCGGCAGCGTTAAGCGGATGCAGCGATGCAGGGACTGAAAATAAAGAAGATCAGGAGCAAATGCCGGAGACAGAGACAGTACAGGATGAGGAGATCGGGGGACAGGACTCTGTGACAGAGGGGACACAGGAATACCGCGGATTTATTCTGGATAATGTTCTTCATTCAGAAAGCGAAGGGGATATCCATTACAATCTGTATGTTCCGGACAGTTATGACGGAAGCAGGCCCTATGGGCTGTTTCTTACCCTGCCGGGATATGAGGGTCTGTATTTTCAGGGAGTAGGTCAAAATCTGTACAGTGAAGAGTTTGGATTTGAGGCGCAAAAGTATGTGCAGGATATGATCGTCGTAGCGCCGCAGCTCTCTGGCTGGGATGAGACATCGGCAGACCAGACCATTGCTCTTACAGAGTATTTCCTTGCAAACTATAATATCGATGAGTCAAAAGTGTACGGGGAGGGATACTCGGGAGGAGGCGAGACGATGTCCCTTGTGATGGGGAAACGTCCGGAATTATTTACGGCTTATCTTCAGTGCAGCTCCCAGTGGGACGGAGACTATGCTCCCGTGATAAAAAATAAAACGCCAGTATATTTTGTGATTGGAGAAGATGATGAGTATTATGGATCTGAACCGACCCGCGAAGCCTATGAGACGCTGCATGATATGTATATGGAAGAAGGACTGACAGAAGAAGAGATAAATGAACTGTTGGTTTTGGATATAAAAGATGCCGATTATTTTGCAGGGTTATCATATCAGCATGGAGGAGGAAATCTTTTTGCGGCAGATGAAGAGATTATGGGGTGGCTTTTCAGTAAGTAATGTTGACAGATTCCAGCCGGCGGCATTATAGTTTTACTATGGCAGCCGGAAGGAAAAGGACAGGAGTTTTACACAGAACCGGCTCTAAGACAGATGGCAGACATATAAGAGAGGAGACGGGTCTATGTATAATTTGCAGCTTGAAACATTTATCGTTGTAGCGGATTTAGGAAGCTTTAATAAGGCAGCGGAAGCTCTGTATATTACTCCGCCGGCAGTTACGAAACAGATCAATCTCCTGGAAAAGGATCTGGAAGTTCAGCTGTTTGTAAGGACACACAGAGGACTGATTCTGACAGAAGCCGGGAAATCTTTGTACAAAGATGCGAAATATATCATTCAGTACTGCAAAGACTCTGTGGAGCGGGCAAAGAGAGCTATGGAAGAAAAAGATACTGTGATCCGTATCGGCACATCTCCAATGACGCCGGCCGCCCCGGTAATACAGATGTGGGCGAAAGTCCGTAAAGATTATCCGGATATCAGACTGCAGATGATCCCTTATATGAACAGTCAGGAGAGTGCACGGGAAATTTTAAAAAATCTGGGAACGAATATAGATATCGTGGGAGGCATTTTTGATGAGACAATGCTGAAGCTTAGGCAATGTCAGGGAATGGAAATTTCGAGACAGAGGATCTGCTGTGCAGTATCACTTAATCATCGCCTTGCCTCAAAAGAAATGCTGACCTTTCAGGATCTGTACGGAGAGAATTTTCTTATGATGCACCGGGGCTGGAGCAACTATGTAGATGAGCTTCGGGATGATATCTGGAAAAATCATCCCCAGATCCGAGTGGTTGACTTTGATATCTACAGTATGGAGATTTTTAATCGGTGTGAGAACAGCAATGAAATTTTGATGGCTGTTGAAAATTGGAAAGACGCTCACCCTCTGTTGAAAATTATTCCTGTGGAATGGAAATATACGATCCCATACGGCATTCTGTATTCTACAGAACCGTCGGAGCTTGTAAAAAGATTTCTCAAAGCGGTGAAAAAAGCAGAGTAGATCATCAGAACTATGCCAGGAGAGCATGATATTGTATTCAGACAAAGTATTAGACTTTTTTTGCTGCAGTATTAACATATAAGTGTAAGGTCTGACAGCAGCGGTGTATGAGCAGTATATACCGACGCTGACATTCACATAAAGCAGAATAGGAGGAATCAGAAATGACCGAGAAGGCAAAAAGTTATTGTGAAAAATTTTTTGGAGCAAAAGGGTTGGGACTGGCGGAAACAGATCCGGAATTTTCGGATTTTTTCCAGAACTTTGCGTTTGATGAGGTGGTAAACAATGATGACCTTGATGACCGTACACGTATGATGGCGGTTCTTGCAGCTCTGATTGGGTGTCAGGGACTCGATACGTTCGAAATTGTGCTGCCGGCAGCTCTGAATGCCGGTGTGACTCCGGTTGAGATAAAGGAAATTGTCTATCAGGCTGTGGCTTATCTGGGGATCGGGCGCGTCCTTCCGTTTATCAATAAGACCAATGAAATATTCGAAGAGAGGGGAATTGAGCTTCCGCTTCCGGGGCAGGCTACTACAGGCAGAGAAGACCGCCTGGAGAAGGGCGAACAGACACAGGTGGATATTTTCGGAGACGGTATGAAGGGATTTGCAAATTCAGGACCGGAAGAATCCAGACACATCAATCGGTGGCTGTCGGATAACTGTTTTGGAGATTATTATACAAGGACAGGACTGGACAACAGGCAGCGGGAAATGATCACATTTTGTTTCCTTCTGGCACAGGGCGGCTGTGAGCCACAGCTTACCAGCCATGCGGCAGGAAATATGATGGTGGGAAATGATAAAGGATTTCTGATTCAGATCATTTCACAGTGTCTCCCGTATCTTGGTTATCCAAGGAGCCTCAATGGACTTCGCTGTGTCAATGAAGCAGCTAAAAACTAAACTTATCAGGCTGAGAGTGTTGGGACTATCATCAAAAAAGTACCCAACACGATCAGCAAAAGGCCCGGGCCGGACTTCTTTGACAGTTTTTCTTTGAACACGATATAAGAAAAGGCAATGGTTACCAATATGCTTAATTTATCAATCGGAACGACAACACTTGCAGGTCCGTCCTGCAATGCCCGATAATAGCAGAGCCACGCGCCGCCGGTAGCGATTCCGGATAAGCATATAAATAATAGTTCCCGTTTTGGGATTTTATGAAGTTTATCAGATTTTCCTGTAACAAAGACAATGATCCAGGCCATGATAAGAACGACTGCGGTACGGATTGCCGTGCCTAAATTTGATTCTACATTTTCTATTCCGATCTTTCCCAGGATCGAAGTCAAACTGGCAAATACAGCAGACAGAACAGCATAAACCAGCCATCCTTTTCCGCTGATATGTTCTTCTGCAGCAACATCTCTTTTTTCAATCATTAACATTGTCCCAACTGCGATCAATATGACCGCTGTGCCGCTTAGCCATGTAAAACCTTCGTGGAAAAAGACAAATGCAAGCAGCATAGTCAGGATCGTACTTGATTTATCAATAGGAACTACTTTGTTGACATTTCCGATCTGTAATGCCCTGAAATAGCAGAGCCAGGAGGCGCCTGTAGATAAACCGGAAAGGATTAAAAAGATCCATGTCTTTACGGACAAATTTGTTATAGTATCCTGTGAGCCGACAATAAAAACCATGATCCATGAAAAAATTAAGACGATAATTGTCCGCACTGCGGTTGCTGCAGTTGAATCTGTTTTTTGAATCCCGCATTTTGCAAGAATAGCAGTTAATCCTGAAAAGAAGGCGGAACCAAAGGCAAATAAAATCCACATACAAAATACACACCTCTTTTTTGTGTTTTTGCCTTTCTGACGGCATATATATCTATTTGGATGATACAGCGTCTGTTTTTATGTGTCAACGGATTTGGGTAGCGTCGGTGTACAAGGGGTATTGCCCCTTGTACACCGACGCTACCCTTTTATCTGCATGAAAAAGGAGGGAAGTGTTAATCTGTCGGGAATGGGAAATTGCCGAAAAAACAGATTGTCAAGCATGATATTTTCTCCTATAATAGTGTTTAAAACCAAAAAGATGCAAAAGAGGAATGATGATGAATTTTTTAGAGGAACGTATAGTAAAAGATGGAATTATCAAAGAAGGGAATGTGTTGAAGGTAGACAGCTTTTTGAATCATCAGATGGACATTCAGCTGTTTGATCAGATTGGAGCAGAGTTTAAAAGAAGATTTGCACAAAAACCAATCAATAAAATCCTGACGATCGAGGCTTCCGGTATAGGGATTGCCTGTGTGGCAGCCCAGCATTTTCAGGTGCCTGTCGTATTTGCAAAGAAAACCCAGAGTATTAATCTGGAAGGAGAAATGTATGTAGCGGAAGTAGAGTCCTTTACTCACAAGTGTAAAAATCAGGTGATCGTATCACAGAAATTTTTAAATGAAGAGGACCATGTTCTGATCATAGATGATTTCCTTGCCAACGGATGTGCGCTTCAGGGACTGATCCAGATTGTACAGATGGCCGGAGCTACAGTGGAAGGAATCGGCATTGTCATAGAAAAAGGATTCCAGGCAGGGGGAAGCATTATCCGGAATCTCGGATATCAGCTGGAGTCACTGGCGATTGTAGATGCAATGGATGAAAAAACAGGAACCATCCAATTCAGAGAGCAGGGAGTGTAATATGAATACATCGGTACAGTTAGAGCAGCAGCTTATGAATATACATCGGAAAAGTTATCCGGCATATAAAAGTCTTGCAGGAAGCTGGCAGTTTCCGGGGTACATCCTCCACATCGACCATGTCCAGGGAGACCCTTTTGCCGGTCCCTCCAAACTGAGTGTGGAGATCGCTTCAAAGACAGCAGGCTTTCCGGAGGAGCTGTACAACAGAAAAGATAAAAGAATTGCTCTTCAGGATTATCTGACGAGAGAATTTGGACGGCAGATTTCTGCCTATATGTTTCAGGCTAAAGGATCCGGAAAGAGCGGTCTGATCAGTATCAGCAGATGTGGGCAGCAGGTGCTGGAGCGCACGGCGCTTGAAATGAATGAAAGACGGATCCTGGTGCGCTTTGAGGTAGGCTTCCCTGCCAACGGAAGAACCATCAATGCACCGGAGCTGAAGAAGATTTTATTTGATTACATTCCGCAGTGTGTGAAAAAAGCGCTGTATTATAAAAGTCTGAACAGTCAGACTGTTCGGAAGGTGACAGAGCTGGCGCAGGATCAGACTTACATCCGGGAAGAGCTGAAAAAAAGGAATCTTGCAGCGTTTGTGGCAAATGGTTCCATTCTTCCGAGGGAAAGCGGCGTTTCAGACAAACCTATGAAAAAGGCAGTTGTATTTGAAAGCCCTGAAAGCATGGAGATAGAACTGGACCTTCCCTACAGAGGGAAAGTACGCGGCATGGGTATCCCAAGAGGGATTACGCTGATCGTGGGCGGCGGCTACCATGGAAAATCTACGCTCTTAAAGGCGCTGGAGTTAGGTGTGTATAATCATATTGCCGGCGACGGAAGAGAGTATGTTATTACGGATGATACGGCAATGAAAATCCGTGCGGAGGATGGAAGAGCAGTCTCTCATGTGAATATTTCACCTTTTATCAATCACCTTCCAAACGGGAAAGATACGGTAGACTTCTCGACAGAAGACGCCAGCGGTTCCACCTCGCAGGCTGCAAATGTAGTAGAGGCAGTGGAAGCGGGAGCAGGAGCGCTTCTTATTGATGAAGATACTTCTGCTACGAATTTCATGGTGAGAGATGCGCTGATGCAGTCTGTGATCGCCAGAGAGCAGGAGCCGATCACCCCATTTATTGAGCAGGCAAGAAAGCTCTATGAAGAAAAAGGAATCTCTGTCATTCTGGTGGCCGGAAGTTCGGGGGCTTATTTTTACATTGCTGATAAGATCATTCAGATGGATACCTATCGGGCCAAGGATATTACAGAACAGGTTCGTACAATCTGCAGCCAAAATGCCAAAGAGCAAAGTTTTATGGAAATGCACCGCAAAGAAACGGAAAATACTTTGAAATGGGAAAAAATGTCCAGACATCCAAGGCTTGGAAAGATTGAGAAAAAGCACGGACAGATTAAGATAAAACAGTTTGGGAAAGACAGCTTTTCCCTTGGAAAAGATACAGTAGAGCTGAAATATGTGGAGCAGATCACAGACGGCGAGCAGACAGCGGCCCTAAGTTATGCTCTGAAAAATGTGATAGATAAAATGGAAACAGGAAATAAGAAAAGCCTGGAAGAGCTGGCAGAAGAACTTTGGAGTGAGATGGAAAAGAAGGGCCTGGTAAGTCTGGTGAAAGGTTCTTATGTTCCTGTATCGCTTGCCATGGCAAGGAAGCAGGAGCTGTATGCCTGCTTAAATCGATATAGAGGATTTCATTAGTTCAAAAAGGGACAGAGTTTTTACTCTGTCCTTTGTTTTCAAGAAGGTGCAAGCATAGACAGGTATTTTTCATAATTGACACCGTCGTTGCGAGGCACCTGTTCTTTGATGGAATCAGCAATGGCCAGGCTGATAAATTCGCCAGCCAGCTCTGCTGCCGTTTCCGGTGTATCTCCTCTGGCAATGCCGGCGGCAATGCAGGAGGCAAACAGATCGCCTGTGCCGGAATAGCTTCCTCCGATATACGGAAAGGGGATCAGCTTCTGATCCTTTTCGGACAGAAAGAGGTTTCCCATCTGATCAACACCGTCTTCATCTGTATAACGGATCCCTGTGACAAGAACCTGATGGAGACGTTCCTGAAAAAGCGATCTGCCAAGTTCAGCAACCACCTCCATGAGGAGAAAAGGTGTCCCGATCTGTGAAAGCTCTTCATAATCCGCTCCGGTGAGCAGACAAAGCTCAGTCAGATTGGGAGTGATAATATCTGCCCTGAAACAGAGCTCCTTCATTTTTTCAAGAAGCCGGGGCGTAAAAAGGGAGTGAGGCTTTCCGTCGTCGCCCAGCACGGGATCTACCAGGAGAAAAGTATGTTCTTTCAGAAAGCTTTCAAGAAACATATATATCTGATTCACCTGCCGCTCATCGGCGAGAAAGCCAGTATAGATACCGTCAAAAGCTACGCCCATCTTTTCCCATTCCGCCCGTATCAGAGGCATTTTATCTGTATAACTGTCACAATAATAATTGTCATATCCGGTCTGTGCGCTTAAGATTGCAGTCGGAAGCGGACAGGGCTGTACTCCCATAGCGGAGATAACTGAAATAGCCGCGGTGAGGGAACAACGTCCAAACCCTGATAGATCGTTGATTACAGCAATTTTTTTTGTCAATCGATTTCACCGTCCTTTATCAATATATAACAGAATTTATTATACTGCCTTAGCCTGCATTTTGGTAGCGTTTTTTCGCACAAAAAAAGGTCAGAGCGGGGAACTCTGACCGGAGGGGGAAATTATGAAAAAGAAAATTTATATTGTCAAAGGTTTTATCCTTTGAACAATTATAATATACCGCGTATTTGTGTTTAAAATGTGAATGTAATATTAAATATATGTGAAAAAAGGGAAAGCATTTTGTGAATGTTAAAAAGAAAAAGCACTGTAGTTTCTACAGTGCTTTAGGCGCGTGGGCGAGAGGATTCGAACCCCCGACCTTTTGGTCCGTAGCCAAACGCTCTATCCAGCTGAGCTACGCCCACATCTTTGCTGTAATCTCTCACAGCAAAAATAATTATATTATAAGATTACAGTAATGTCAACCGTTAATTTTGAAAAAATCTTTCTTTACGTATCTGCCGCAAACTGGCTGTTGTAGAGCTTCGCGTAGAAGCCGCCCTTTTCAAGAAGCTCCTGGTGAGTGCCCTGCTCCACAATATGTCCCTGATCCATGACGAGGATCACATCTGCGCTTTGGATGGTAGAGAGGCGGTGAGCTACAATGAAGCTGGTGCGCCCTTTCATCAAAGTTTCAAAAGCGCGCTGGATCCGGATTTCTGTCATCGTATCGATGGAAGAAGTCGCCTCATCTAAGATCAGCATTGGCGGCAGACAGAGCATGATACGCGCAATGCAAAGCAGCTGCTTCTGCCCCTGAGAAAGATTTTCTCCTCCTTCGCTGATGACCGTATCATATCCTTCCGGCATACGCATGATAAAGCTGTGGGCATGTGCCTTTTTGGCAGCGGCAATGATTTCTTCCATGGAGGCGTCAGGCTTTCCGTAGGCAATGTTGTCCCGGATGGAAGCGGATTTCAGCCACGTTTCCTGAAGCACCATTCCATAACTTGTCCGAAGGGAATGGCGGGTGAGCCGGCGGATATCATGCCCGTCTACCTCGATGGATCCCGACTGCACATCATAGAAGCGCATCAGAAGATTGATGACAGTTGTCTTTCCGCATCCGGTAGGTCCTACGATCGCAATACGCTGACCGGGACGCACGGAAAGGTTCAGGTCCCGTATCAGAGGTTTTTCCGGTACGTAGGAGAAATCCACGTGACTGATTTTAATCTCACCTTTAGGATCATGAAGTGCGGCAGCGTCTTCCGGTTCTTTCGGCGCATCCGGCTCGTCTATCAGCTCAAAGACACGACCGGCTGAGGCGAGAGAATTTTGAAATTCTGTCATAACGCTTGTGATGTCATTAAAGGGTTTTGTGTACTGGTTTGTGTAACTTAAAAAGCTGGACAGCTGTCCAGCAGTCAGCATGCCGTGAATCGTTCCGAAACATCCGGCAATGGTGACGCCCGCATAGATGCAGGAGTACATAAACCGGGTGGCCGGATTGGTAATAGAGGAGAAGAAAGTGGCTTTCAGCGAATAGCCGGAAAGCCGTTCATTGATCTCATCAAATGTTTTCTGTGCCTCATCCTGGTGGCCGAAAGCCTGGACAACCTTGATCCCGCCCAGCATTTCATTGGTAAATCCGGTCAGCTCTCCGCGGGTCTGGGACTGTTTTTGGAACATGGCAAAAGATTTCCTGGATATGAAATTTGCCAGCAGGAAGGACAGGGGGCTTAGAACGATCACCACAAGCGCAATGAAAGGATTGATGGCAAGCATAAAGCAGATGGTTCCCGCAATGGTTGCAACCCCTGTAAAAAGCTGGGTAAATCCAAGCAAAAGACCGTCAGAAAACTGATCGATATCTGTAATAATACGGCTGATCAGATCTCCGGAAGAATGGCGGTCCACATAGGAAAGAGGCAGTTTTTGCAGCTTTTCAAATGCCTGCACGCGCAGGTCTTTTACAATATGATAGGTAATTTTGTTGTTGATGTGATTCATGATCCACTGACCGGCGCTGGTAAGGATAACGGAAATCATGATAGAAGAAATGACGGCCAGGAGGGCGTCAAAATCCACAGCTCCTTTTCCGGCAATGGCGTCCACGCCCCGCCCCGTAAGAATGGGGACATAGAGAGTCAAAGCAACGGTAAAAGCGGAAAGCAGCAAAGACAGGATAACATATCCCAGGTAAGGGCGGATATGGCGGAGGATCCGCTTCAGCGTCTGTCTGTTTTTCGATTTTTGGTCCGGAGCGTTGTCCGTAGATGAAATTTTTTCAGACATTGGCACCTGCCTCCTTTCCGGAAAGCTGTGAAGCACAGATTTCCTGATAAATTTCATTGGAATCCAAAAGTTCCCGGTGTGTGCCGCATCCGGCGATCCGGCCGTCATCCATAACCAGAATGCGGTCCGCATTTTTAACAGCAGATACTCGCTGGGAAATAATAAATACAGTGGTATTTCCGGTATTTTCCCGGATTGCTTTCCGAAGCCTTGCATCTGTGGCAAAATCAAGAGCGGAAGCGCTGTCGTCCAGAATAAGGATTGAAGGAGCTCCCACCAGTGCCCGGGCGATGGTAAGGCGCTGCTTCTGACCGCCGGATAAGTTGCTCCCCTGCTGCTGGATCATAAGATCCAGTCCTTCCTTTTTGGCATCCACAAACTCCCGGGCCTGGGCGATGGTAAGAGCCTGATAGATTTCTGTATCAGAGGCATCTTTTTTTCCCCACTGCATGTTTTCTCTTAAGGAGCCGGAGAATACGGCAGCCTTCTGGGGAACAATTCCGATATGTTTTCGGATGGAGGCCGGGGCGAAGGAGCGGATGTCTTGTCCAAAAAGGCGGATCGTCCCTGCGGAACATTCATAAAATCGCGGGATCAGACTGGCAAGTGTGGACTTGCCGGAACCTGTTCCGCCGATAATGCCGATGGTTTCCCCGGGCATGGCCTGGAAACTTAGATCTTTCAAAGCTGCACTTTTCGATCCGGCATAGGAGAAGCTCACATGTTCAAATTCTACAGCAGCGCAGTTTGCCCCAGCACAGTTTACCCCGGGGTCGGGTGCGAAAACTTCTCCTTCTTTTGGAATGGAGGTCTGTACGTCAAACAGGGCGTTTACACGGCCAAGACTTGCCAGAGATCTGGACAAAAGAATGATCAGATTAGCAAGCTTAATGAGTTCGGTTAAGATTTGTGACATATAGTTGATGAGGGCAATAACCTGTCCCTGGGTAAGGCTTCCTTCGTTTACCTGTATGCCTCCAAAGTAAAGGACAGCAATAATCCCCAAATTAATAATGACATAAGTAAGAGGATTTAAAAGCGCTGATATTTTTCCTACAAAGATCTGTTTTCCGTACAGCTGGTCTGTCTCCTGGCGGAAATGTTCCATTTCTTCTTTTTGTCTGCCGAATGCGCGGACCACCCGGATGCCAAGGAGATTTTCTCTGGTGGACAAAAGAACCCGGTCCAGCTGTTTCTGTACCGCTTTATAAAGGGGCATGCTTGCCAGCAAAATGATAAATACAACGATCAAAAGAGCCGGAATGGTAACAGCGAAAGGGCGGGCCGCTTTTACGTCTACTGTAAACGCCATCACCATTGCTCCCAGTACTACAAAAGGAGAGCGCAGAAAAAGCCGGAGAAACATGTTGACGCCGTTTTGCACCTGATTGACATCGCCTGTCATCCGGTTGATCAAGGTAGAAGTGCCGATGGCGTCAATTTCCTGGTAGGACAAGGTATTAATATGAGCGAAAAGGTCACTGCGCATAGCCATTCCGGCGCTGATAGCGGATTTGGCAGCAAAATACTGGGCTGTCAGGGAAAAGGAGAACCCGATGATTCCAAGGAGGATCAAAAGACCGCCCATTTTCCACAGATATGCCCCATTATTTCCGGCAATTCCTACGTCAATCATCTGTGCCACAACAAGAGGGACGAACAATTCAAACGTAGCTTCCAGCATTTTGAAAAGAGGTGCCAGTATTGTGATCACAGGATGTTTTTTCAGATAACCCAGCAGCCGTTTCATTTTGTTCCCGCCTTTCCATCTTTATGGCAGATTTCACCCAGCTGTCCGTACATGCGCTCGGATACCGGAGCCGGGATATGAAGCCGTTTTGATTCTTTTACAATATAGCCGCTGAAGGTTTCAAGCTCTGTCTGGCGGCCTGCATTTACATCTCTTTGCAGAGAGCTGGTGGCATTATCAGCCAGTTCATAATAGAAGCGGTGAAGGATCGCATCCCGGTGTTTGGGTTCTACATGTATTCCCTTTGCAAGAGCCACCTGGTAGGCTTCCTCTACCAGAGCTTCATATTCGGCCGCTTTTTTCGGATCGGATCTGAGCTGTCCGATGGTATTGTCATAGAGGGCCGTTTCTACATTGTAAGCGCAGTTCAGGATATATTTTTTCCAGATTTCAGCCTGGATATCCCGATCAGCTTCGCAGTCAATGCCGGCGCCGTTTAAAAGCCTGGAAACGGAAAGGATGATCTCCCACTGTGCTTCAGAGGCATTTTGAATCCCCACATGGAGATTGGCAAACTGATCCTGCTGAGTGACGGAGAAATCCGCATTGGCAAATGCGACAATGTAAATGAGAGAATCGATCACCGTTCCATGAGATAAATATCCTCTGACCCTGTCTGCCGGGTCAGCCCCGTTCATTACGGGGACAATGACTGTGTGATCGCCGACGCAGTTTTTCATGGAAAGACAGGCGTCCTGCAGGGAATAATTTT
This sequence comes from Claveliimonas bilis, assembly GCF_030296775.1. Classification (NCBI taxonomy): domain Bacteria; kingdom Bacillati; phylum Bacillota; class Clostridia; order Lachnospirales; family Lachnospiraceae; genus Claveliimonas; species Claveliimonas bilis. The sequence continues at coordinate 923,942 of NZ_AP027742.1, forward strand.
TGACACAGATGAAAATGTAATCCTGTATCTCCAGATCTTCAGCAGATTCCACTGTTTTTTCCGGATGAACGATACGCTCTCCACGGTAATCACTGTGGAGGATTAGACCATGTTCATCAATGGCCTTCTTCCGTGCGCCTCTGGCAACAAAGGAGACATGGGGATAAGTATCGGCAAGCAGAGCGCCTATGTAGCCGCCCACTCCGCCAAGACCGACCACGGCAATTTTTTTATTCTCGAATAAACTCATATAGATTCCTTCTTTCTCCAGATTTTCCGGACAAGAGGCTTCTATATATGATATAGACCCTTCGTCCGGAGATTTATATGACAAAATTATAGCATACTGACAAATGATGGCAACCGGAAAATCATAGCTGTATCGGCTCTTTCCTGCTTTCAAAGCCTGAAACATTTATATGAAATGTCTCCATTGAATCAGGAAGAGCCATGACAGTCCGTAATAAGTGACGACGGCTACCAGATCATTGACGGTTGTAATGAGCGGGCCTGACGCTATTGCAGGATCCACTTTGATTTTATGAAAAAACAGCGGAATCAGCGTTCCGACCAGGCTTGATATGGCCATAGACACCAATAATGCCGTACCGACACATCCGGATATCATCAATGCATGAAAAAAGCGGTAATTCTTAAAGAAATAAATATATATTCCAAGGAAAAATAAAGACAGAAATCCAAGCAGGATACCATTCCCCAATCCGATTTTTAATTCCTTTATAACAAGGGAAAGCTTATCCTTTCCGTCCATTTCCTCATCCATAAGAACCCTTATCGTTACTGCCAGAGACTGTGTTCCCACATTCCCGGCCATATCTAAAATTAATGATTGGAAACAAATAATAATGGGCAGTACCGCAACAATATTTTCAAAAACTCCGACCACTGTAGAAACGCCCATACCCAAAAACAATAGGATAATGAGCCATGGAAGGCGCTTTTTCATACTTTCTTTTGTTGTCTCTTTTAAATCTTCTTCTTTCGTTAAGCCGCCAAGTTTTGCATAGTCGTCGCTCATTTCATCATCTATAACTTCGAGCATATCCCGAGATGTTAAGATGCCGAGTATTTTTCCTTCACTGGTTAATACGGGAAGAGAATCTTGTCCATAATCTTTGATCTTTTCTATATTCTCCGATATATTTTCATGATCGAGAAGATAAGGGTAGGATCGGGTGATAATGTTGTCCAGAGAATCGTATTTTCTGGCAGCAATCAGATCTTTCAGATCAATCGCACCATAAAATCGGTCGTTTTGATCGACTACATAGATGGTTGAAATATTATCATGCTTCCCTGCCTCTTTGATCAGTTCCCGCATTGCCTGGCGGACAGACAATTCCCGGGATATTTTAATATAATTTGTTGTAATCAGGCTGCCGATTTCTTCGATGTTGTAAGAATTGATTGAGCGAATGTCCGTTAAGATATTTTTTCTTTTCAAATTAAGCCTCCTATCTCCCAAAAAAGGGCATAAAAAATCCATCACAGCTAAATGCTGCACAAACACATATGGTTGTGAGATTCTCTGACGATGGAAAAGGCTTAAATATATTACAAAAGGGCATAAATACAGACACTTGAAATATAATTCAAGTCGTTCCCATCGCTGTATGCACGTTGACCTTGATTATCACAACTGTCCATATATTTTGCCTCCTTTACCGTAAAAGTTTGTTTATTATAGCATTTAAAAGCCTTAATGTAAAGTTTTTATAACGCATCTTCGGCCTATCCATATATGGCCAGTCAATGCGCCGGTTGACTTTCCTGGTGGGAAGTGGCACAATTGCTATCGTAATATTAACTCGGAGAGAAGACCTCAAAAGCAGAGGATTTTGAGGAGTGGACATGAAAGGAGAAGTCGCGGAAATGGAGCGTATTCTTATCATAGATGACGATACAAATATTAACAATCTTCTGAAAGAAGCACTGGAAAAGGCAGGGTATGAGTGCAGCCAGGCATTTTCCGGAACAGAGGCCCGTCTTCTTATGAAAATGGAAGACTATGATCTGGTGCTACTGGATCTGATGCTGCCCGGTATTCCGGGGGAGAAGGTGCTTGAAGAGATCAGGGGGAAGGGAGACACTCCCGTGATTGTTCTCACCGCAAGGGATATGCTGGATGATAAGATCGATCTGCTTAAAAGCGGGGCGGATGATTACATTACAAAGCCTTTTGAAATCCGTGAAGTTCTGGCCCGCATAGAAGTGCAGCTTCGGAGAAAAGGACCAAAGGAAGGGGCGGAGGAACGGAAGATCGTCTATAAAGACATGACCCTTGACAAGGATACCTTTACGGTGACAGCGGGAGGATGTGAGCTTCCCCGCCTTACCAGACAGGAGTTTGCTATTTTAGAGCTGCTTCTTTCTCATCCGAAGAAGGTGTACAGTAAGGAGGAAATTTTTGAATATGCATGGCAGGAGCCCTATGTGGGTGAGACAAAGACATTGGATGTCCATATCAGCAATATACGCAAAAAACTGAAAGGCGTGTCTGATACAGAGTACATTGAGACGATCTGGGGGATCGGATACCGCATTTGCCAGTAATCTTTACCTTTTCTTTAGTATTTATTTGCGAAGGATTAAAGGAAGAAGTTTAGACTGTAGCCTGTAAATAAAAAAGAAAAGGAGTGAAAGAGACGGTGAGTGAATTGTTACTTAGCACCAGCGCCCTGACAAAGCAGTTCGGAAGGCATAAGGCGGTCGATCAGGTGAGCATGCATATAAAGCGAGGAGCTATTTACGGATTTATCGGAAGGAACGGAGCCGGAAAGACAACGACTCTTAGAATGATCGGCGGACTTGCTTCACCGACGGCAGGAGAGATCGAGATGTTCGGCTGCAGAGGAAGGGAGCTGAAACAGATCCGTTCCAGAGTGGGATGTCTGATCGAGGGTCCGGGACTTTATGGAAATATGACAGCCCGGGATAATATGAAAATGAAATGCCTTCTCCTGGGAGTACAGAAGAAGGGATATATTGAAGAGCTTCTTGAGGTTGTGGGACTGAAGGATGTAGGGAAAAAACATGTGAAGAGGTATTCGCTTGGTATGAAGCAGAGGCTTGGGATTGCTATGGCTCTCATCGGCGAGCCGGATCTTCTGGTGCTGGATGAGCCCATCAACGGTCTGGATCCCCAGGGGATTGCGGAGGTAAGAGAAACTATCCTGCGGCTGAACAAAGAGAGAAATATGACGATCCTCATATCCAGTCATATTTTGGAGGAATTGTCCAAGATCGCCACGGATTACGGGATCATTCATCAGGGAACCCTTCTGCAGGAGATCACAGATGAGGAGCTGCGGGAAAGATGCAGCGAGCGGCTGGAGATTACTCTCTCGTCACCGGAACTTGCCATTCCGGTACTGGACCGGCTGGGGATACGCCGGTACCAGGTGATGGACAAAGAGCATATATACGTGTTTGAGCGGCTGGATGAGAGCGCCCGGCTTAACATGGAATTTGCAAAAGCAGGCATTCCCGTGAAAGGACTTGCTGTGACAAATGAAGAGCTGGAAACCTATTTTCTCAATCTGACAGGAGGGAATGCACATGCTTAATATGATAAAAATGGAAGTATACCGGATGTTTCACACAAAGAGCGCTTATATCATCATGCTTGTGATGGTGTTTTGTGTGCTGTTTACCAATTATATGAGTTTTGATGAATACAATGCAGAGACAGAGGCCATGAAGACAGCGCCGGTAAATGCAGAGGTCAGCTACACAGATTCCCAAGGAGGGGAGAACGAGACGCCGAATCTTGGGCTGACGGTGACTCTTCCCACAACGCCTGGAGAAAGGGTAACAGTATATGATCTGTTTTTTGCTAACGTGCAGGGGAAATTTATTGCGCTTTTTATTGCGATCTTTACTGTTATTTTTTCCAATGCAGACTTAAACAGCGGATTTGTAAAGAATACAGCCGGTCAGGTAAGGAACCGGTTCGGGCTTGTGGCGGCCAAGACAGTGGCAGTCGTCCTCTATACCATACTGACTCTGGTTATTTTTACAATACTGGAAGTGATAAGTGCAAGAGTGCTTTTCGGATATCTGGAATGGGGAAATGTGGGAGAGTTCCTTTCTTACTTTGGCATTCAGGCAGTTCTCCACTGTGCATTTATGATCGTTCTGACAGCAGTCAGCGTGATCTTAAGAAGCAATGTGCTCAGTATGCTGCTGGGTGTATGTCTGTGCATGAATCTTACCATGATGCTTTACGGAATGGTGAACCTTCTGATCCAAAAGCTGGGATTTGAAAGTTTTGACTTTATGGCTCACACGGTAACCGGGAAGATCAGTATGATCCCTATGGAAATGAGCGGCGCGGATGTACGTTCGGCACTTATCATAGCAGCGGCCTTCACAGTGTGCGCCCTTGCTCTTGCAGGCACAGTATTTCAGAAAAGAGACGTTTAGGAGCTTGAAGGGTTTTTTAAGAGCATCCCGTCAGGCGGAAGGAGAAAAAGATGATCGTTATAATCGTTATTGTCCTGCTTATTATACTTATCATGATCCTGGCAGGTATGCTCTGGAAATATCAGCGGCAGATGAAAGACATCTGCCGCCAGATCGCGTTTTTGAGAGAACATGACAGCAACATGATGGTAACGACGCAGATCCGTTTCGGCGGGATAGAGGAGCTGGCGGAAAAGCTGAATGAGCTGCTCCTGGAAAGGCGGGAGAGGAAGAAGGAATCGGATAAAAAGGAGGAAGAGATTGCTGAAGTATATACCAGTCTGTCCCATGATATCCGTACTCCGCTGACTTCACTGGACGGTTATTTCCAGCTTTTGGAGGAGAGTAAAGACGAGGAAGAGAAGCAGAGATATCTTCAGGTCATACAGGAGAGGATCAGGAGCCTGAAAGATATGCTGGAAGAGCTTTTTACTTATACGAAGCTGCAAAGCGGAGGATACCAGATGGAGCTGGAGCGGTGCCGCCTGGGCCGCATATTAAAAGAAACGATTTTTTCCTATTATGAAGAGTGGATGGCATTGGGTATACAGCCGGAGATCTACATCACGGAAGAAGAGCTGGAAATGGAAGGAAATGTTCCGGCGCTGAAACGGGTGATCCAGAATCTGATAAAAAACGGTCTGGATCATGGGCGTAATAAAATCCGTATCCGCCTGGAACGCCGTCAGGAAAGTGCGGTCCTTTCTTTTGAAAATATGGTGGATGGAGCGGAAAAAATAGAGGTTGAACATGTTTTTGACCGCTTTTATAAAGCAGATGAGGCAAGGAGCCGCAGCTCTACCGGGCTCGGTCTTTCCATTGCAAAGGAACTGACAGAACGAATGGGAGGAACCATAGAGGCAGGAATCCAGGATGGATGGTTTATTGTAGAAATCCGTTTTCCGATCCAGGAGAGCAGGAGCTTCTGACTTCGCACATTTGCCAGGCTGGGTATTGACATTGGAGAAGGAAAGTTTTAATATAAAACATGTGAAAACGGGGAGCTTGTATACAGGCTGAGAGGAAGCGGAGAAGCTTCGACCCGAAACCTGATTTGGATAATGCCAACGTAGGGAAATACATTGTTTCAGTGCGGGAAAGGGCAAAGATCCATTTCCCGTTTTTTTATTCAACTAGGAAACTTTGATTCCTGTCACAAAATAATATTGCCAGACATAGAGTGAGCCAAAGGTTCATGAAGGGGTGCACCACCGCGGGTGTATTCTTTCGTGAACCTTTTTTTATTTAGCAGGGAACTTCGTTCCCCATTAAATAAACGCTCCGCGGGATGCGCACTCGCGCGAAGTGGAAATTTGTTCCTTGTATAGGAACAGTTTCTCCTCTATATCGAGGCAGGAAAGGAGAAGGAGAATGATTCGGATAAATGGCCAAGAAGAGCTGCATTTGGAAGGAAAGACGCTCAAGGAATATCTGGAAGAGAAAGGATACCGCATGGAGCGCATTGCAGTAGAACGAAACGGAGAGATCATCCCCAAGACTTCCTATCAGGACATTATCCTACAGGATGGAGATGTGCTGGAAGTCGTAAGTTTTGTAGGAGGGGGCTAAATTTACAGGAAAGGAAATCCGCAGGATGATAACAAAGCAAGAAATAGAAAAGGCCCTGGAGGAAAGGCACAGCTCCGGAATCCAGGAGAGTTTGAGAAAAGCCAGGGTGGCGGTCGCAGGGCTTGGAGGGCTTGGCTCTAATATTGCAGTCAGTCTTGCCCGGATCGGTGTAGGACATCTGCACCTGATCGATTTTGACCGTGTGGACATTACCAACTTAAATCGGCAGCAGTATTTTATCAGCCAGATCGGAATGTACAAAACGGACGCCATAAGAGAAAATCTGCAGAGGATCAATCCATATCTTGATATCCGTACAGAATGTATCAAAATACAGGAGGAAAATGTCCGGGAATTGTTTCAGGAGGATGATTATATCTGTGAGGCTTTTGATGTGCCGGAATATAAAGCGATGCTTGTCAATTCTGCGCTGGAATATTTTCCGGGGAAATATCTGGTGGCGGCAAGCGGCATGGCAGGATTTGGGGACAGCAATAAAATACGCACCAGAAGAATTACGGACCATTTTTATCTGTGCGGCGACGAGACATCCACGGCAGAGGAGGTGCCGGGACTGATGGCGCCCCGGGTGGCGCTGTGTGCGGCTCATCAGGCAAATATGATCGTGAGGCTGATCCTGGAAAAATCATAAGGGAAAAGTATACCGTATATGTTCTTGTACACCGACGCTAACGAAAGGAAATAGAAAAAATAAGAATAACAGCAGGGAGGAAAGAAAGATGAATACAGAAAAAGATACATGGAAGTTGGGGGATCACGAATTTACATCCAGATTTATTTTAGGATCCGGAAAGTATTCTCTGGATCTGATACAGGCGGCTGTGGAAAACGCCGGAGCGCAGATCGTGACCATGGCTCTTCGGAGAGCAAATGAGGGCGGACTTGCCAATATTTTAGATTATATACCGGAAGGAATAACTATACTGCCAAATACTTCGGGGGCAAGGAACGCCGAGGAGGCAGTGAGGATCGCCAGGCTGGCCCGGGAAGTCTGCGGCAGTGAATTTGTGAAGATTGAGATCATGCGCGACAGCAAATATCTGCTGCCGGATAATTACGAGACAGTCCGGGCAACGGAAATTCTGGCAAAAGAAGGATTTGTGGTGATGCCTTATATGTATCCGGATCTCAATGCGGCCAGAGATATGGCGGATGCGGGAGCAGCCTGCATTATGCCTCTGGGAGCGCCTATCGGCTCCAATAAAGGGCTTTGCACAAAGGAATTTATCCAGATTCTTATTGATGAGATCGACCTGCCTGTTATCGTAGACGCAGGGATCGGAAGGCCGTCCCAGGCATGTGAGGCCATGGAGATGGGAGCAGCGGCTGTCATGGCAAATACGGCCATCGCATCTTCCGGCGATGTAAAGGCAATGGCGGGAGCTATGGGGCTTGCCGTGCAGGCAGGACGGGCCGCTTATCTTGCGGGAATGGGACAGACCATGGCAAGGGGCGGAAGCGCTTCTTCCCCGCTGACAGGATATTTGAGAGACTAGGAGGGGAAAGAGATGGAAAAGATCAACGAAAGTATTTTAAGTGACGAGATCAAAGAGCACCAAAAAGAACATCGGATCGATCATATGACTTATCTGCCGGATATGGAACAGATTCCGTCGGATATGCTGGAGCAGGTGCTGGCGGAAACGAAAGCCTATGACTATGATTCTTTTACAGAAAGTGACGTCAGAAACGCCCTCGCAAAGGAAAGAAGGACGCTTAAGGATTTTCAGGCGCTTCTTTCTCCGGCGGCCCTTCCCCTTCTGGAGGAGATGGCAAGGAAGGCCCAGGCAGAGACACAGAAATATTTCGGAAATTCTGTCAGTATGTTTACTCCGGTCTATATAGCAAACTACTGTGAAAATTACTGTATTTACTGCGGCTTTAACTGCCATAATCATATTCGCAGGGCACAGCTGAATGAAGAAGAGATCCGCCGGGAATTTGCGGCCATTGCAAAGACCGGACTTCAGGAGATCCTGATCCTTACCGGGGAGAGCCGGAAAAAATCCACAGTAGAATACATTGGAAAAGCAGTGGAAATGGCAAGAGAATATTTTAAAGTCATCGGGCTGGAAATCTATCCTGTGAATACGGACGAATACGCTTATCTGCACAAGTGCGGAGCGGACTATGTGACAGTTTTTCAGGAGACTTACAATCCGGATAAATATGAAACGCTTCATCTGGCCGGACATAAGCGAATTTTCCCATATCGGTTTTATGCTCAGGAAAGAGCGCTGATGGGAGGAATGCGAGGAGTGGGACTCTCAGCGCTGCTGGGGTTGGACGACTTCAGGAAGGACGCTTTTGCCACGGGAATGCACGCTTATCTTTTACAGAAAAAATATCCCCATGCAGAGATTGCGTTCTCATGTCCGAGACTTCGCCCGATCATCAACAATGACAGGATCAATCCTATGGATGTTCACGAAAGACAGCTCCTTCAGGTGATCTGCGCCTACAGGCTGTTTATGCCTTTTGCAGGGATTACCGTGTCCAGCCGGGAGTGCGCGAGAGTGAGGGATAATCTGATGCAGATCGCAGCCACTAAAATTTCTGCCGGGGTGAGTACCGGAATCGGAGAACACGGGGAGGAAGTCCAGGATAAAGGGGATGAGCAGTTCGAGATTTCCGACGACCGGTCTGTGGAGGAAATCTATGGAGCTTTGCGGGAACATCACCTGCAGCCCGTTATGGCGGACGCCATTTATGTGTAGGAGGCAGCCCATGTGCAGAAAGACAGAGAGGGAAAACTGGGAACATGTGATCGCAGTGACAAACCGGAAACTGACCGCGCGCCCCTACATGGAGCAGATAGAAAGAATCTGTCTGAAAAGACCGGAAGCAGTGCTCGTCCGGGAAAAAGATCTAAGCGAGGAGGAATACGGACGGCTGGCGTCAGAAGTTTATGCTATATGCAAAAGGTATGAGGTCCCCTGCATTTACCATACGTTTGTACAGGCAGCCAGGGAAGCAGGGGCGGCAGCAATCCATCTTCCGCTGCCTCTTCTAAGAAAACATGGCGGAAAGAAAGGACTGCCGGAATTTCCGGTCATTGGCGCATCTGTCCACTCTTTGGAGGAGGCAAAAGAAGCAGAACTGCTGGGCGTTTCCTATCTGACCGCAGGGCATATTTACCAGACGGACTGTAAAAAGGATTTAAAGCCCAGGGGGCTGGGATTTTTAAGAGAAGTGTGCCAGTCTGTCAGCGTACCTGTCTATGCCATCGGAGGAATACACATGGGAAGCGGGCAGATGGAGGAAGTGATGCAGGCCGGCGCGGCAGGCGGGTGTGTTATGTCCGGGGCAATGCGGGTGTAAAGCAAAGCGTCTTTGGACAGTGAGAATCTTTTAATAGTGTGGACCGCTTTTGGGCAGTGATACTTGCCAGACATACGAAAAAGAATTAAAATGAAGAGCAGAAGACAATTCGGAGGGAAAACGGTATGGCAGAGGTGCGTAAAAGGATTCATTTTCAGGGATTAGTACAGGGTGTGGGCTTCCGATATAAGGCGAAATATCTGGCAAAATCCATGGGACTTACCGGCTGGGTAAGAAATGAGATGGATGGGACTGTTACTCTGGAAATACAGGGGCGTCCCCAACTGGTAGATAAGCTTTTATACGGACTAAGCCATGACAGCTTTATCCGGATCGACTGGATGGATACCAAAGATCTTCCACTGGAAGAAGATGAGAAAAGTTTCCGGGTACGGATGTAGGAAATATGCAAAAAAACCCACCGTAAAACGCAGTTTGACCCACCGTTTCATGCAATCTGACACGTAACACTTTTTAACTTTACTACGTGTCGAATAGAAGAAGGGAGAAGCTATGGCGAAGTATGTAATGGCACTGGATGCGGGCACAACGAGCAACCGCTGTATTTTATTTGAAAAAGAGGGCAGGATCTGCAGCATGGCCCAAAAGGAGTTTACCCAGTATTTTCCGAAGCCCGGCTGGGTGGAGCATGATGCAGACGAGATCTGGTCCAGCCAGCTTGGAGTAGCAGTGGAAGCCATGAGCAAGATCGGAGCGGAGGCTTCGGACATTGCGGTGATCGGAATTACGAACCAGCGGGAAACAGTGATCGTATGGGACAAGATAACAGGAGAACCCATATGCCGGGCCATTGTCTGGCAGTGCAGACGGACAGCAAAGTTCTGCGATAAGCTGATCGCGGACGGCTGGGAGGAAAAGATCCGGCAGAAAACGGGATTGAAGATTGATGCTTATTTTTCCGCCACCAAGATCAAATGGATCCTGGATCATGTGGAAGGAGCCAGGGAAAAAGCGGAAAAAGGCCGGCTTTTATTCGGAACAGTAGAGACGTGGCTGATCTGGAAGCTGACAAAGGGGAAGATCCATGTCACCGATTATTCCAATGCTTCCAGAACCATGCTTTTTAATATCAACACCCTGCAGTGGGATGAAGAGATTTTGGCTCTTCTGGACATTCCGGCATCCATGCTGCCTAAGGTGAAACCGTCAAGCTATATTTACGGGGAGACAGATCCTTCTTATTTCGGAGGACGTATCCTCATTGGAGGTGCAGCCGGAGACCAGCAGTCGGCTCTGTTCGGACAGACCTGTTTTCAGCCGGGAGAGGCCAAAAATACATATGGGACGGGCGGGTTCCTTTTAATGAATACAGGAGAAAGCCCGGTATTTTCCGACAATGGACTTTTGACAACCATTGCCTGGGGGCTGGATGGAAGAATAAACTATGCCCTGGAAGGCTCGATCTTTGTGGCGGGCGCAGCGATCCAGTGGCTGCGGGATGAGATGAGGCTCATTGATTCAGCTGAGGATTCGGAGTATATGGCCGGAAAAGTGGAGGACACAAACGGATGTTATGTTGTGCCGGCCTTTACAGGACTGGGGGCGCCTCACTGGGATCCGTACGCAAGGGGAACCATTGTGGGAATTACAAGAGGCGTCAATAAATACCACATTATCCGTGCAACTTTGGAATCCCTTGCCTATCAGGTCAATGATGTGCTGAAAGCCATGGAGGCAGATTCCGGCATTACCTTAAGCGCTCTGAAAGTAGACGGCGGAGCCAGTGCAAATAACTTCCTTATGCAGGTGCAGGCAGACTTAAGCGGGGCGCCGGTAAACAGGCCGAAATGCGTAGAGACAACAGCGATGGGAGCAGCCTACCTGGCAGGGCTGGCAGCAGGCTTTTGGAGCAGTCAGGAGGAAATCCGGGAAAAATGGGCGTCAGACCGGGTATTTACTCCTCAGATTTCTGCAGAGCAAAGAGAAGAAAAACTGAAAGGCTGGAAAAGAGCAGTGCGGTATTCTTATGGCTGGGCAAAAGAGGATTGATTGTTAAAATACACAAATATAAATTGTTTTTGTGGACAAATATGTTGAAATATACTAAAATAGGTTTATTGAGGTATAGGACGGAGGTAAAATTATGAGACGAAATGTAATCGTAGGACAATCAGGAGGACCTACAGCGGCAATCAATTCCAGTCTTGCAGGAGTATATCGTACAGCGAAAGACAGAGGAGCCAACAAAGTGTACGGCATGCTCCACGGTGTACAGGGACTCCTTCAGGAGAGATATCTGGATCTTTCCGAATATATTACGACAGAACTTGACGCAGAGCTTTTAAAGAGGACACCGGCAGCGTTCCTTGGATCCTGCAGATATAAACTCCCGGAGATCCATGAAGACAGAGCGGTATATGAAAAAATCTTTGGAATATTGGATAAGCTGGATATCGAAGCCTTTATTTATATCGGAGGAAACGACTCCATGGATACGATCAAAAAGCTGTCCGATTATGCTATTGTGACAGGACATCCGACCCGTTTCATCGGCTGCCCGAAAACAATTGACAATGACCTTGCCCTGACAGACCATACGCCGGGTTACGGAAGTGCGGCAAAATATATTGGCACTTCTGTAAAAGAGATCATCCGGGACAGTTTCTGTCTGGAATATAGTAAAGGGCTGGTAAGTATTGTAGAAATTATGGGAAGAAATGCAGGCTGGCTGACTGGAGCGGCGGCGCTTTCCAAAGGAGAGGACTGCGAGGGACCGGATCTGATCTATCTGCCGGAGCTTCCTTTTGACCTGCAGTCATTCAGCGCAAAGGTAAAAGAGCTGCTTTCCCAGAAACCGTCTGTTGTAGTTGCAGTTTCAGAAGGAATCCGCACCGAAGACGGAACTTATGTATGTGAGCTTGGAAACAGTGTTGACTTTGTAGATGCGTTTGGTCATAAGCAGCTGTCCGGAACAGCGTCCTATCTTGCCAACTTTATTGCCGGTGAGATCGGATGTAAGACAAGGGCAATTGAACTTAGCACGCTTCAGCGTTCTGCTTCCCACGCAGCGTCCAGAGTGGATATCCTGGAAGCATATCAGGTGGGTGGTGCTGCAGTAAAGGCTGCAGATGAAGGAGATTCAGGAAAAATGGTAGTGCTCCAGAGACTGTCTGATGATCCGTACCAGTGCGGAACAGAAGTAAAGGATGTTCATAAGATTGCCAACGATGAAAAACTCGTTCCAAGAGAATGGGTAAATGCAGAGGGAACAGGCGTGACAGATGAGTTTGTCGCTTATGTTCGTCCGCTGATCCAGGGTGATGTATCACCGGTTATGGTAGACGGAATCCCAAGACATTTGTTCCGGCCATATAATCTGTAAAATAGAAAGACCAATGAGAGTTCCGCTTGCGGAACTCTTTTTGTCCCTTTACAAATATTCGGAAAAAGGGATATAATAGCGTCGATACGATGAGGGAGAAGGAGGAGACGGATCATGAAAATGAAAAAAGCAGCAGCGGCCTTTCTGGCATTGACAATGACGGCCAGTATGCTGGCAGGCTGTGGAAATAATACAGAGGCCACACAGACAACAGAGGAAACGAAGCAGGAGACGGAAGCCGAACCGGTAGATGTCAATGTTACGGCTCTGAAAGGTCCCACTGCCATGGGAATGGTAAGGATGATGGACGAGTCTGACAAAGGAGAGATTGATACAGAAAACTATCATTTTAATATTGCCGCATCCATTGATGAGGTGACTCCTGCAATTTCACAGGGGAAAACCGATATTGCCGCAGTCCCGGCGAATGTAGCATCTGTGCTTTATAACAAAACGGAAGGCGATGTAAAGGTGCTTGCGATCAATACGCTGGGCGTTCTTTATATTGTAGAAAATGGAGATTCGATTCAATCTGCGGCAGATCTGAAAGGAAAGACGATCTATGCCAGCGGAAAGGGAGCCACTCCCGAATATGCGCTGAATTATATTCTGGAACAAAATGGAATTGATCCTGCGGCAGATGTGACGATTGAGTGGAAAAGCGAACATTCCGAATGTGTGGCAGCTCTTGCCCAGGATGCAGCAGGGATCGCAATGCTTCCACAGCCCTTTGTCACGACAGCTATGGCCAAGAATCCGAATCTGAAGGTGGCATTAGATCTGACAGAAGAGTGGGATAAACTTCAGGGAGAAGAAGAGGAGCAAAGTGCACTTCTTACCGGAGTCGTTGTGGTGCGCAGCGAGTTTGCCAAGGAGCATCCGGAAGCTGTTGCTGATTTTATGGAGCGTTATGAGACTTCCGTAGAGTATGTAAATGAAAATACAAAGGAAGCAGCACAGCTTGTAGGACAGTATGAGATTGTAACTGCTGATGTGGCCGAAAAAGCGCTTCCTGAATGTAATATCACTTATATAGACGGAGATGAAATGAAGGAGAAACTCTCCGGATATCTGTCCGTTTTACTGGAACAGAATCCGGAGTCTGTAGGAGGAAAACTGCCGAACGATGACTTCTACTACACAGAAGAATAAGAATAAAGGAAAAATAAAAATATGGGCAGTAGCCGTATGGCTTGTAATCTGGCAGGCCGTGAGTATGTGGATCGGACAGGAGATACTTCTGGTGTCTCCTGTCACTGTTCTGTCTGCCCTTGTAAAACTGGCGGCAAAAAGTGAATTTTGGCTGTCCATTGCATCCTCGCTGCTTCGGATCATGGGCGGATTTCTGCTGGCGGTTGTGACAGGGACCGGTCTGGCAGCCCTTGCAGCAGTGTCACGGAGAGTCCGGGAATTTCTGGAACCGTTTATTGTGACAGTGAAATCTATCCCGGTAGCTTCATTTGTGATTCTTGTGCTGATCTGGGTATCTTCGCGCAATCTTTCTGTTGTCATTTCCTTTTTAATGGTATTTCCTATTATTTATACCAATGTTCTGGACGGGATCAGCCACATGGATGTTCAGCTGAAAGAAATGGCAGATGTATTTCAGATTCCTGCCATGCAAAGAGTGCGGTGGATCTATCTTTCACAGATCATGCCCTTTTTCCGGACAGGGTGCTCTCTGGGGCTGGGACTATGCTGGAAGGCAGGAGTGGCGGCGGAAGTGATCGGTATTCCCCAAAACTCCATCGGAGAGAATCTGTATAACGCAAAAATCTATCTGGATACAGCGGAACTCTTTGCATGGACTATAGTGATCATCTGTATCAGTGTGTTCTTTGAAAAGGGGTTTTTAAAACTGATCGATGTCCTTGTGAAATATTTGAACAGTATGGATAAAAGGTAATCCGTATGCAGAAGGAGAAAACAAAGCAGATGAAAAAAACAGCAGTAAAAGTGACAGGACTTGGAAAACGTTATGGAAGCAATCAGGTGCTGAAGGAATTTTCCATGGAAGCAGAGCGGGGAAAAATAACCTGCATTATGGGAAGATCAGGCTGCGGAAAAACAACCCTCCTTAGGATCATGATGGGATTAGAGACAGCAGACGAGGGAGAATGCCGGGGGATGGGAGGTTTAAGAAAAAGCGCTGTCTTTCAGGAGGACAGGCTGTGTGAAAATTTAAGTGTGCTGGCAAATATTCGCCTTGTCTGTCCGGAAAAGACGAGAGAAGAAATCCTGCGGGAAATGAGGGCAGTAGATCTAACCGGAAGTGAAGATCAGATGGTCAGCCAGCTGTCGGGAGGAATGAAACGAAGGGTGGCAATCCTGCGTGCCCTTCTTGCGCCCTATGACATCCTGTTTCTGGATGAGCCTTTTAGGGGACTGGATAAGGAGACAGAGCAGAAAGTAATAGAATATACAAAAGAGAAATGTACAGGACGAACGGTGATCTTTGTGACTCATAAAGAGGAGGAAGCCCGGAGGATCGGAGCTGTACAGATTATAAAAATGAAAGAATAAAGATAAGGAATGAGACAATGACAAAACAAGAGAACCCATTGGGATACGAAAAAATATCAAAACTTCTAAGAGGATTTGCGATTCCAAGCATTATCGCCATGGTAGTGAGTTCGCTTTACAATATCGTGGATCAGATCTTTATCGGGCAGGGGGTCGGATATCTCGGAAACGCGGCAACAAATGTTTCCTACCCTCTTACGACCATTTGTCTTGCCATTGCCCTTTTGATCGGAATTGGAAGTGCATCCCGCTTTTCCCTTCATCTGGGAGCCGGAGAGAAGGAAGACGCAGCTCGGGTGGTAGGGAACGGAATCAGTATGATGGTTGTTTTTGGCATCATATATGCTATAGTAATTGAGATTTTTCTGGATCCTCTCCTGACTGTGTTTGGAGCCACCGCGGAGATTATGCCCTATGCGAAAGAATATACGCGGATTATCGCACTTGGCATGCCTTTTTTGATCGTGACGAATGGCATGAGCAATTTGGCAAGGGCTGACGGAAGTCCCAAATATTCCATGACGTGTATGCTGATCGGTGCGGTTATCAATACGATCCTTGACCCGATCTTTATTTTTGTTTTTCATCTGGGAGTTGCAGGGGCAGCCTGGGCGACGATCATCGGCCAGTTCTGTTCATTTATTGCAGCAGTTTTGTATATCCGGAAATTCAAAAGTGTGGAAATCAAAGGAAAAGACATACGGCTGATTCCGAAGGAGTGTGGAAAAACAGCATCTCTTGGAATGAGCAACAGTTTAAATCAGCTGGCTATTACTTTTGTTCAGATTGTGCTGAATAATTCTCTGACCTTCTATGGGGCAGATTCGGCTTACGGCATGGAAATTCCTTTGGCTGCCTGTGGGATTGTAATGAAGACAAACGCGATCCTTCTTGCTTTTGTGATCGGAATCTCTCAGGGGTCGCAGCCCATTATCGGTTTCAATTATGGGGCGAAACAGTACGACAGGGTGCGGCAGACATACAAGCTGGCGATCGGAGCCAATCTGGCCATATCAGCAGTTGGATTTATCCTGTTTCAATTCTTCCCCTATCAGATCATTTCTCTTTTTGGAACGGGAGATCAATTGTATTTTGAATTTGCAGTGCGGTTTATGAGGATTTTCCTTTTTATGGTAATTGCCAATGGAGTCCAGGTTATTTCATCTAATTTCTTTTCAGCCATTGGGAAACCGGTAAAAGGTCTTGTACTGTCTATGACAAGGCAGGTCATTTTTCTGATTCCTTTCATTCTGATCCTTCCGCTGTTTATGGGGCTTGACGGAATCCTGTATGCCGGACCGGCAGCAGATACCATTGCTTTTATTACAACTGTTATACTGATCCGGCGGGAAATGCAACAGATGAAAAAACTTCAGCAGCAGAATCTTGAAACGGATCATTAGAAAAATGAAAAAAATGCTTGCATCCGAACAACAAATAAGTTAACATATAATAAAAATTATGTAAATAGGAGGTGAACGGATGCAGGAACAGACAGAATATGAAGTGTGGAAGCTTGTGGAAAATCAGGGGCGGTGCTACGCCAGTACGGACTGCGTTGGGGGAGTGACCCTTGCAGCGTATTTGAAACACCACCCTGTTGTGCCACAGGAGCTTCTTCTTCGCTGGATGAAAGAGATTCCGAGAGAACTGGAGAAATTCCATCGATGCCGGGGGAATCCCTGTTTTCAGTATGTGAACCCTTTCAGCATTATTATCGGTTCCGAAGGAACGGTACATCTTCTTAATCTGGAAAGCGGAAAGCAAAAAGAGCTTTTGAAAAAGATGAGAAGGCGGGAAGTGCGGGAAAGTTTCCAGAGAGAAGATAACAAGCATTACCAAAGAATCAGTATGTCAGATGATATTTATAGTCTGGGAAGAACTTATCAGTATGTTTTTGCGGCAGCAGATACCGCGCCTCCCATATGCAGGAGGGACAGACGGAGACTTCAAAGGATCATTGCCGTATGTTTAAGTCAGGATCCCGGTCGGGAGACTGAAAGAAAATTCAAAAAACAGTATCATAATTTTCAAGAAATATCAGATCAATTTTCCAAAATACAAAGTGAGAATAAAAGAATATCAAAGAAAAAGCTGCTCTTTCCAATATTGGCAGCAGTGTTGCTGATCCTTTTTTTCGGCGTGGGGAGAAGTGTATTGGACGGCAAAGGCAGAATGAAAAAACAGCTGGAAAGAGAAGCGCAAAATCAGACAGAGGATCGGGAAAGTGAGAAACCGAGGCAGGTAGAAGATACTTTAGACAGACAGGAGGAGACAAAACTTAGATTTGACCTGGGATTTCTGTATTTTCTCGATCTGGAAGACTATGAAAAAAGCAGAGAAATTTTTGCCGGGGCAGCAAAGACGGAACCTCTCGGCGCATGCTATGAAAAACTTTCCGCCTATCTGGCTTCCGGGGAGGAAATGGAAGAAAAAGAGCTGGCAGATCTCCTGGGGCAGATAGAAGAGCAGATACCGGACAGGGAAGACTTTCGTTATTATTACAGTCTGCTTAGGGGATACAGGCATCTGACAGCAGAAAGTGCCAAAAGGCGGGTGATAGAGATCGGAACACATTGTCTGGAACTGGAAGGATGGAAGGAGAAAGACGAAGAAGGCCGGAAACAGAAAGAGATTTTAAGAGAGCTGGCAGCGGCGTATGAACAGACAGAGGAAATCGCGAATGCTGCCGGAGTATATGAAGAGCTTCTGGATATGGAGGAAAGTTCAGAGCAAAGGGAACAGATCTATGAAAAGCTGGTGCTTCTATATGAAAAGAACAACGATCAGGAAAAAGCGTGGGAGGTCTGCAGTCAGGGCATAGAAGAGTTAAAGGATTCCGGGACGCTTCGGATACAGTTTATCCGTATGCAGTGTCAGAACAGCGGCACGGATCGGCAGATATGTGCGCAGACCATACAGAAATATCTGAAGGAGGTTCCCGGAATTGCTTCAGACGAAGAATTTAAGAAGCTGAAGGCAATCTATGATATAAAAGTGGAAGGAGAGAATGTATGGGTAGGAAGATAGCAGGGCAGCTTCTGGTACTTATTCTGCTTTTGGCGGTTTTGTACCGGCAGCAGGACATTTTTGCCCAGGATCCGGACAGCCGGGATGTCCGGGAGATTGGGGAGGAGCAGGAGAATGGGGAAGAGGAAGAAGGGGAGGAAGCCGAGCCGGATCCCCTTGTCCTCTACCGGGTAGAGTATGAGAAGCCGGAAGGAGAGACTTTGTATTATACGGCGCCTCCAACTGTAAAGATCACACATCCGGGGAAAAGAGGGGAGACAGTATTTTCTCTCCAGTCCGGAGACAGAAAAAAGGAAGGACGTCTGAAGGAAGGGGGAAGCGTTGCGGTGATCTCTCCGGAGGAATTTCAGGAAGGGACCAGTATTCTGGAAATATGGATGGAAGATGAAGGGAAAAAGATCCGGCATCAGCAAATTGAATTTAAAGTTGATACAACAGCACCAATAATGGCGGTGCAGCTTCCGGATACAGCCTGGCAGCAGTACGAAGCCTGTGCGAAGGTGACAGCAGAAGACGGAGCCTTGGGAAGTGGGGTAAAAAACATTGTATGCTATGTAAATGGACAGAAAACAGAAAATATTGATGGAGTAAATGCGGCAGAAGAGAAGGCGGAATTTCGGATCCGAGAGCATTCCAGCGGCGGCAAGGCAGTTGCTATCCGCATAGTGGCCTGGGATTATGCCGGAAATGCCGCAAGCTGGGAGGGCAGGGTCTTTATTGACCGTGCTTTCCCTATTGCTGAAATAAAGGGCGTGGCAGATTATACGGTTACGGGGAAGGATACAGAAGTTGTTTTTACGGTTTCCGATGATAATCTGTTAAAGACAGCAGATGTGCGTATTGTGAGAAGCGATCCGGAAGGAAAAGAAACATTAAGCAAAAACAAAGGCTGGTCTGACGAGAAAGGAAAGAAGGTTTATCGTCAGAAGCTGACAGAGGAAGGAAAATATCAGCTGGAACTTCAGGCAGAGGATATGGCGGGATTTGCAGCCGGGGCAAAGGCACAGATTGTCATTGACAAAAAGGCACCTGTAATCTCAAAAGTCAGTGAAATGGATGGAAGGTATCTTAAAGAATTTTGTTGGAATTATCCAGAGACAGAATATATACAGGACTTTACCAGTTGCTCCTGCACTATGACGGTAGATGGCAGATTT
Source organism: Claveliimonas bilis (assembly GCF_030296775.1). Classification (NCBI taxonomy): domain Bacteria; kingdom Bacillati; phylum Bacillota; class Clostridia; order Lachnospirales; family Lachnospiraceae; genus Claveliimonas; species Claveliimonas bilis. The sequence goes on from NZ_AP027742.1 coordinate 943,391, forward strand.
TATTTTCCGGGACAGTCTCTGACAAAAGAAGGCAGGCATCAGATGAAGGTAGAAGCCGTAGATCAGGCAGGTAACCGGTCGGAAGCGAGGGCTGATTTTACCATCGATCACACAGCTCCGGATATTTTGATCCGGGGAATCACAGACGGGAAATCGTATGAGACAGAAGCCAATGCCGATATTCGTATCCGAGGAGAGAAAGACTGGCTTACGGCAGTTAAGGTAAATGGAAAGAGAGAAGTGCTGGCGGAAAAGAGCCGGAGCCATTCTGTGAATGTGAGAGGTGCCGGTATTTACGAGATCGAAGTCCAGGCGGAAGATGAAGCGAAGAATCAGGCAGTGGAGACAGTGATGATCGAAATTGTGCCGGAAGAGACGGCGGTTCAAAAACTTTTAGGACCGGTTCAAAAGGCACTCGGACTGGAGAGGGAAGTATTTGGAAAGGATGAACAAAAGAAAGAAAAAGACAGCAGCAATGCAGCAGATCCGGTGACTTTTTTCCTTGCGCTGCCGGCAGCGGCAGGCATTGGAATCGGAGTAAGACATTTGCTAAGGAAAAAGAAGAAACTGTGAGAGTTGCGGTATGTGGAATATCAGCAAATAATAAAAGGCATCAAAAAATGGAGTATACGGGACTTGAACCCGTGACCTTCACACTGCCAGTGTGACGCGCTCCCAACTGCGCTAATACCCCATAAGAAAAGTATAGCATGACTGTGAGAAAAATCAAGGCTGAATGATTATGAAAATCTTACGGGAAAAAGGAATAGAAGTTGCAATTTTACATGAAAAATAATATAATTCTCTTATATTTCAACAGTTATTCCAACAGTGAAAAATACGTGGAAATTCAAAGGAGACACATATATGAAGAAACGAGTTGTAGTTGCCCTGGGACATCGGGCGCTGGGAACCACATTGCCAGAACAAAAAGAGGCGGTAAAGCATACTGCCAAAGCAATTGCCGGACTGGTGGAGGAAGGATATCAGGTTGCGATCACGCACAGCAATGCCCCGCAGGTGGGGATGATCCATACTGCAATGAACGAATTTGGAAAGGTGCATCAGGATTATACTCCGGCTCCAATGTCTGTCTGCTCAGCCATGAGCCAGGGGTATATTGGGTACGACTTACAAAATGCCATCCGGGAAGAGTTGTTGAACCGGGGGATTTATCGCACAGTCAGCACAATCCTTACACAGGTGATTGTTGATCCCTATGATGAAGCGTTCTATACTCCTACAAAAGTACTGGGGCGTTATATGACGAAAGAAGAAGCGGAAGAGGAGAAAAAGAAAGGAAACTATGTGGTGGAAGAGCCGGGCAAAGGTTTCCGCCGGGTCGTTTCAGCACCCAACCCGGTAAAGATCGTAGAGATTGATGCAATAAAAACATTAATTGATGCCGGACAGTTGGTCATTGCATGCGGCGGAGGCGGAATCCCTGTAATGCAGCTGGATCATCGTCTGAAAGGAGCAAGTGCCGTCATTGAAAAAGACCTGGCAGCAGGCAAGTTGGCAGAAGAGATTGACGCGGATGAGCTGATCATTCTCACAAGTGTAGAGAAAGTAAGAATTAATCTTGATACGCCAAATGAGTCAGAGATCGGATGCATTTCCGTGGCAGAAGCAAAACAATATATGGCAGAAGGGCATTTTGGCAAACATAATATGCTGCCGAAATTCCGGGCTTCTGTGGAATTTATTGAAAAGCGGGAAGGAAGGATCGCCCTGATTACTTCTCTGGAAAAACTGAAAGACGGACTGCGGGGAAGAACAGGAACGATCATAAAATAAGAGTACCTGGTTTGAGAAAATAAAAAACAAAAGAAAACACCCTGTCAGAATGCGGAAATTGCAGATGGCAGAGTGTTTTTTTATTAACAGAATACATTTTTCTATTGACAAATTTCTCGGGGGAGGGTATATACTTGTATTAAGTCAGTGACACAATAGAGGGAGGAGAGCAGACATGGTTGAGATTAAGAATCTGACAAAAATTTATAAGCTGAACAAGAAACAGATGGCGGAATCTCATACAAAAGATCCGTATAAAAGAGCGGTGGACGGTTTAAGTCTCACTGCAAAGCCGGGAGAAATATATGGTCTCCTGGGTCCGAATGGGGCAGGGAAAACGACAACCCTGCGTTGTATTTCAACGATCATTAAACCCACAGAGGGGCAGATTTATGTAGATGGGCATGAGGTTCAGGAGGAGCCGGAGGAGGTACAGAGGCGTATCGGTTTCCTGACAAGTGATATTAAACTGGACGAGCAGTTTGACCCGGATTATATGTTCCGGTTTTTCGGAAGACTCCATAAGGTGCCGGAAGACATGCTGGAAAAGAGAAGACAGGAACTTTTCTCTTATTTTGGAATTGAAGAGTTTGCTCATAAGAGGATCAAAGAGCTGTCCACCGGTATGAAACAGAAAGCTGCCATTGCAGTAAGTCTGGTACATGATCCGGATATCGTTATTTTTGACGAGCCTACAAACGGTCTTGATATTGTGACTGCCAGAGGCGTGACAGATTATCTGAAGAAATTGAAGGAAGAAGGAAAATTAGTGATCATTTCTACGCATATTATGTCAGAAGCAGAAAAGCTTTGTGACCGCATCGGCATGATCATTGATGGAAAGAAAGAAGCGGAGGGGACGCTTCATGAACTCCTTTCCTGCACGGGAGCCCATGATCTTGAAGACGCGTTCTTTCAATTGTATACAGCAGCAGGGAAGGGGGAGATGTAGATGAACGGCATAAAACAGATTTTCGGAAAAGAGATGGCGAGAATTTTTAAAGACCGGAAAATGGTATTTTCTGTCTTTCTGCTGCCGGTTCTTATCATGGTAGTGATTCTTACGATCATCAGTAATCTTGCAGAGAATATGGAAGAGGATCTGGAAGAACATCAGGAAATTGTCTATATTCAGAATCAGCCGGAAACTTTTCAGGTGTTTTTAGAGTCAGGCGAGTATGATTACGATCTGAAAGAGGTGAAAAATGACGGACAAAGAAAGCAGGCAGAAGATGAAATCCTGCAGGGAACGGCCGATCTAATTATTGAATTTCCGGAAAATTTTGATTCTGCGATCAGTCAGTACGAGTCGGGAGATGAGATTCCACAGATCAAGACTTACTATAATCCATCAGAAGATTATTCCGCACAGGCTTACCAGGAGATTTCAGGAGGAACTCTGGAAGCTTACCGTCAGGTGCTTCTGGCAGGAAGAATGGGAAATGCGGAGGCAACTATAGTATTCACCGTAAATTCAGACAATGACAGGATGGAAATACAGGATGAGGATAAAGCAAGCGGAAAAGCCCTTGGGCTGATGCTTCCTTACTTTATTACAATACTGCTGTTTGCAGGAGCTATGGGAATCGGTGCAGATATGATTGCCGGTGAAAAAGAGCGGGGAACTATGGCGAGCCTTTTGGTCGCTCCTATCAAGCGGACTTCTATTGTACTTGGAAAAGTATTTGCCCTTATGGTAATATCGGGGATTTCTTCCCTGATCTATGTAGCAGTAATGGTTATCTGCATGCCGCTGATGATGAGATCCATGACAGGAACAAGCGGCGGAAGCCTGAATCTGCAGATGGATGTGGAACAGACGGTTATGCTGGCTCTTCTCCTTGTTGCAATCGCATTTTTATATGCAGCTATTGTAGCGCTTATTTCCGTATTTGCGAAGACAACAAAAGAGGCAACCAGCTATATTACGCCGGTTTATATGCTTGTCCTTGTAATCGGACTTCTCACTATGTTCCAGACCGGAACGCCGGATCCTTCCAGGTATTACATTCCGATCTACAACAGTGCACTGGCGCTGCAGGGAATCCTGGCAAAAGACATTACGGTGATGCAGTATATAGTAACGCTGGCGGAAACACTGGTTGTAGGAGGAGTACTTACAGCTTGTATTGCCCGTGCCTTTAAAAGTGAAAAAGTGATGGCGCCTTAACACCTATTTGCCTTTTTTGCATAAAATAGCAGAAGAGGTGATAAAATGCGGCTTTGCGACTTTCAGCAAAAGGAAGTGATCAATGCATGCGACTGCAGAAAGTTAGGGTATGTGGCGGATCTTGTCTTTGATGAATGCAGCGGATGTATAGAATCCATTATTGTCCCCAAAGGGGGGAAATTGTGCGGATGGTTTGGAGACGGCGGGGAATATGTAATTCCGTTTTGCTGCATCCAGAAAATCGGTCCGGATATTATTCTGGTAGAAGTACATGAAGAAAAACACCACAGACAAAAGTAAAAAAATTGACAATTTCTATTCGGGGGTTATATACTGGAGATATAATCAGAAGAAAGGACGTAAGCCAAGATGAAATGCCCATATTGCAGCCATCCGGATACCAGAGTGATCGATTCCAGACCGGCGGAGGACGGAAATTCCATTCGCAGAAGACGTTCCTGCGACGTCTGCGGAAAACGGTTCACTACATATGAAAAAGTCGAAACGATCCCTCTGATCATCATTAAGAAGGATAATAACAGAGAGCAGTATAACCGCGGGAAAATAGAATCGGGAGTACTTCGTGCCTGCTATAAACGGCCGGTTTCAGCAGAAGAGATACAGAAATGTATCGATCACATTGAAACAGAAATTTTCAGCCTTGAGGAAAAAGAAATTCCCAGCAGCACGATTGGAGAGATCGTAATGGATGAGCTGAAAAAACTGGATGAAGTGGCCTATGTCAGATTCGCTTCCGTATATCGTGAATTTAAAGATGTCAACACATTCATGGATGAAATAAAGAAAATTCTGGATCGGGGAAATGCTTAAGAAATGAATTGCGTATCCCCGGGGAAAGTGATAAGATAAAAGAAGAAGCATGAAATGGCTTCTTCTTTTGTTATAAAAATTTCAATGGAAATTCAGATAGATTGGGTGAGTGATATGAGAAACTATAAGCTGACGATTGCCTATGACGGCAGCCGTTACCAGGGATGGCAGCGGCAGGCGACCACAGACAATACGATCCAGTATATCATAGAGTGGAGCCTTGGAAAAATTGTGGGATACCGGGTTCAGGTGGACGGATCCGGGAGGACAGACAGCGGCGTACACGCCAGAGGACAGGTGGCCAGTGTAAAGTTGTCAGGACTCTACGATCCGGAAGAATTGAAGGAATCTCTGAATCGCTATCTGCCGGAAGATATCCGTATCTTGAAAGTAGAGCTGGTGAAAAACAATTTCCACGCCCGAAAAAGCGCAAAGGGAAAAAAGTATGAATACTATATTGACTGCAGGGAGAAGCCGGATGTATTTTCCCGCAGATATTGTTATCATTATCCCGAAAAACTGGATATAGAGGCAATGAGAGATGCGACAAAATATCTGATCGGTGTCAAGAATTTTGTCAGTTTTACAGATAATAAAGATACAAATGATACCGTACGTAAAATTTATAATATCAAGATCGTACGTTCCGGAGAAAAGGTGCGGATTACCTACTATGGTTCGGGATTTTTGTATCATATGGTGCGGATCCTGACAGGAACGCTGCTGGAAGTGGGGACAGGCAGGAGAGATGCATCCAAGCTTCCGGTAGTGATCGCAGCGGAGGACAGAAGTCTTGCCGGATTCCTTGCTCCGGCCAGGGGATTGTTTTTAAGAAAAGTATATTATTAACTGCCGCCTGCCACAGGCAGATACGACAGAAGGGAGAACAAAAGATGAAATTTGTTTCATGGAATGTAAATGGGATCCGCGCGTGTGTGCAGAAAGGCTTCATGGATTTTTTTAAAGAAGCGGACGCAGATATTTTCTGTATACAGGAGACAAAAATGCAGGAGGGACAGCTTGTCCTTGAAACACCGGGATATCACCAGTATTGGAACTATGCGGTGAAGAAGGGGTATTCCGGCACAGCGGTATTTACCAGGGAGGAACCCATTTCTGTATCCTATGGAATCGGAATAGAAGAGCACGATCAGGAAGGCCGGGTAATCACTCTGGAGTTTCCTGACTACTATTTTATTACGGTATATACTCCCAATTCACAGAATGAGCTGGCCAGGCTGCCGTATCGGATGCATTGGGAAGAAGATTTCCTGGCTTATCTGAAGAAGCTGGAAGAGAAAAAGCCGGTTGTTTTCTGTGGAGATCTGAATGTGGCTCATAAGGAGATCGATCTGAAAAATCCTAAGACAAACCGAAAGAATGCAGGTTTTACTGACGAGGAGAGGGAGAAATTTACCGCCCTTCTGGATGCAGGATTCATTGATACCTTCCGTTATTTTTATCCGGATCAGGAGGGTATTTATTCCTGGTGGTCCTACCGGTTTAAAGCAAGAGAGAAGAATGCAGGGTGGCGCATTGACTATTTCTGTGTGTCTGCATGCCTGGAAAACCGTTTGAAAAGTGCGGAAATATTGACGGATATCATGGGCTCGGATCACTGCCCGGTTGTATTGGAGATGGAGTAGATATGAAAATAGAACGCGAACATACAGCAGCAATTGTAATTGATTACCAGGAAAAACTGGTTCCGGCAATGTCGGGAAAAGAAGGTCTCATCGAAAATTCATCGATCCTTCTTGCAGGACTTTGCACTTTGGATGTGCCTGTATTTCTGACCCAGCAGTATACCAGGGGGCTGGGTACGACTGTAAAGGAGATCAGGGAGGCTGCCCGGACAGAGGAATTTGTGGAGAAGATCCGCTTCAGCGCTTATGAAGATGTTCTAAAAGAATGTCCGTCCATACAGGAGAAGAAATATATTATCCTGTGCGGAATAGAGGCCCATATTTGTGTGCTGCAGACTTTGATCGATCTGCGCGCGCACGGATATATTCCGGTTCTTGTGACAGACTGCATTTCCAGCAGAAAAGATACAGACAAAGAGATGGCGATTCTGCGCGCACAGGAGGAAGGAGCTGTGCTGACAACATATGAAGCCCTGCTTTTTGAGCTTCTCGGTGCTGCAGGCACAGAGGAGAGTAAAAAGATCCAGAGGCTGGTAAAATAAAGAGAAGAAAAGGGAGGGTATATCATCAGATATACCCTCCGTCTATTCCTATGATCTGTCCGGTGAGATAATCGGGAGCTTGGGAAAGATCCCAGACAAGCCGGGCGACTTCTTCAGGGCGGCCGAATCTGCCGGAAGGGATATCTTCTTCCAGCGCCTGCCGTTCCCTGGCGTCCAACTGGCTGTTCATGGCAGTATCAATGACGCCGCATGCGACAGCGTTTACCTGAATGTTGCTGGGGGCCAGCTCTTTTGCCAGCGCCCGTGTCAGACCGTGCACTCCTGATTTGGAAGCGGAATAGGCAGCTTCGCAGGAAGCGCCGCTGGTTCCCCACATGGAAGAAATATTGATGATCCGACCCTGTTTTCTTGTTATCATAGGGGGAACGGCACTGCGGCAGCAATAAAATACAGAAGAAAGATTTGTGTTGATAATATCCTGCCACTGCTGATCAGTCATATCCGTGAGAAGCCCGATGTGGGCGATGCCGGCGTTGTTGATGAGAACATCCAGGCAGGGACATATCTGATAAATTGCATCAAAAATCTGCCGCACATCTTCGGGGTTCCCCACATCACCGGGGAGAATCGTGCAGCTTCCGGGAGTTTCGCTTTGGATCTTCTTTTCTACTTCCTGAAGCTCCAGGAAAGAGCGGCGGCAGTTGAGAAAAATATGCCATCCCATACGGGCAAAAAGAAGGGCGCATGCTCTTCCGATGCCGCGGGAAGCCCCGGTAATCAACACAAAATGTTCGGCAGAAGAAGTGTATGTTTTCATATGACAGCTCCTTTTTGAAAAAATCAGAAGGGCAGCAGAAGGATCTGCTGTCCAATATATAACATAGTAACACATTTTGACGGGAAATTCATCTGATTGCAGGTCATTTATGCGTTGCTATTTATCAGTACAGGTGCTATGATGTAGGCATGTAAAGTGGATTCAGAGGATGAAAAAGAGGTATGAATATGATAGAGCGGGCAATTCAATTTGCGACAAAGGCGCATGAGGGACAGCTAAGGAAAGGCACAAGACGTCCTTATATCGTCCATCCGATTGAAGTGGGAGAAATCGTGGCAGGAATGACGAAGGATGAAGAAATTATCAGCGCTGCAGTGCTGCATGATACCATAGAGGATTGTGAGGGGGTCACGGCAGATGTCCTGGCGCTGGAATTTTCCCCCAGAGTAGCCGGTATGGTGCTGGGGGAGAGCGAAGATAAATCAAAGACATGGATGGAAAGGAAAAGCGCAACCATCCATTCAATCGGACAGGCCCCAAGAGAGGTGCAGATGATCGCTCTGGCAGATAAACTGTCAAATATGAGAGACATTGACAGGGATTACCCTAAAGTCGGGGAAGACCTTTGGAACCGTTTTCGCATGAAAGATAAAAAGATGATCGGCTGGTATTACAAAGGAATAAGAGATGCGCTCCAGTCTGTGTTTGCGGAGGAAGCTGCATTTCAGGAATACTGTGCGTTGATTGAAAAGAATTTTGAATGATTTTAAGGGAACATGGCAGTGTGCAAAGAAGTGATGCGGTTTAGGCTGCGTCTTTCTTTGCGTATTGATGTGAAAGGCAAGATATGCCGGGAAGGGAGAGTATTTTTTTGAAACAGAACATAGTTACGAGAGACAGAATCCTGATTTTGATTTCGGGATTTTTTTATTTTGCAAGTCCTATGCTTGTGACGCCTCTTATTACAGGATTTTCGGAAAATTTGGGCGCAAGTGCGGCCTTGATGGGAGTGATCGGAGGACTCATGAATATTTGTTCCCTTTTTTGCCGCCCTTTTGTTGGAAATCTTACTGATAAAATCAGTAAATATAAGCTGTCTTTTATTGGTGCAGTATTAATGACAGCGGCCAGTGTGGGATACGCAGCCGCACAGTCGCCTCTTTTTATTGTGGCAGCCAGAATTGTAAATGGAATAGGTTTTTCCCTTTGCTCTGTCTGTATTTCCACCTGGATGTACACGCTGCTCCCGAAAGAAAAGATTGGTTCCGGAATGGGAATTTACGGCGCTATGAACGCACTGGCGATGGCGGCGGCTTTTATGGCGGGCGGTTATGGGATGATGTGTTCAGCCTGTCAGTCAAAGGCCATTCTTCTTGCCGGAGAAGGAAAAAGAGGGCTGGCAAACAGTACGTATTATATTGGACTGGATCTGGGAATGTCTCTTGGGCCTATGCTTGGAGGAGTGCTGTATGGAAAAGTGAGCATTCAGATGTTTTATCCGGTGCTTGCCCTGACGGTACCTCTGGGACTTGCTGTTTACCGGATCAATCGCCGAAGTCTTTCTCCATAAGATAATTTGTAAGTGAAACACCCATGCGCATCACCGTCTGCTCCTTTACCACGCGGTAACCACGTTTTTCAAAAAAAGGACGGGCGGTGATGGAAGCGTGGGTCGTAATAAGGGGTACCTGGACGGCAGATTCCAGAGCATCACAGATAGTGGAGGCAATGCCACGGCGCTGGAAATCTTTGTGGATATACAGTCTGTCCAGGTACCCCTTTTTATCTATGTCTCCGAATCCGATAATGGTACCGCCTTCAGCAGCCACAAATGTTTTATGCTCCAAAAGAGAAGTATTCCAGGCTTCGAAAGAAGCAGTGCCGCCTGTCCAGGCATCCAGCTGCTGCGGAGTATAGTCTTTGGCATTTACAGAGTGAACGGTATGATAAAACAATTCTAAAATTTCTTTTAAATCAGAAGGCTGATATTCTCTTAAAATCATGGATCAAATCTCCTTATCAATAAAAACGGTACCGGTGTACACTGACGCTGCTATTATATAGGCTTTGTTTTCTTTCTGCAAGGGAGGAAAGAAAAATGTGCCGGGATTCTGGAAAAATGAAAATTATGTGATAGAATGTCGTTAGGCAGGATGGCAAATTTTCAGAGGAAGGGAGGATGAAATATGCAGGATCAATATGGCAGAGAGATCAATTATTTGAGGATATCTATTACGGACAGATGCAATCTGCGCTGCCGGTACTGTATGCCGGAAGGAATTAAGACGGTTTCCATGGCTGAAATCCTCACTTATGAAGAAATTATAATGGTTGTTCAGTGTGCGGCCAGGCTGGGAATCCGGCACATTAAAGTGACAGGCGGCGAACCCCTCGTAAGAAAAGGCTGTGCCGGACTTATCAGACGTCTTAAGGAAGTTCCCGGTATTGAGACTGTGACGCTGACAACAAACGGGATCCTTCTTGCCGAACATCTGGAGGCTTTGAAAGAAGCCGGAGTGGACGGAATCAATATCAGCATGGACACAAGGGACAGAGAGCTTTTTCGCATGATCACCGGCGGCGGAGAGATAAAAACGGTGCTTCAGGCGGTGGAGAAAGCGCTGCATATCGGGGTGAAAGTTAAGATAAATGCAGTTTCTTTGGATTGGGAGAAAATGGCGGAAGAAGGCGGATTTCCAAAACCGGATCAGAGCGCCGGATGGATCGGGATGACAAAGCTTGCAAAAGAGATGCCGGTGGATGTACGTTTCATAGAAATGATGCCCATCGGCCTTGGAAAGAGTATCCAGTCCATGAGTCATAAGGAGCTGCTGGAGCAGATGAAGAAACGGTATCCCGATATGGAGGAAAGCCCCGGGGTTCACGGATGCGGCCCGGCCAGATATTATCATATTCCCGGATTTCTTGGAGATATCGGATTTATCAGTGCCATTCACGGGAAGTTTTGCCAGGATTGCAACAGGGTGAGGCTGACGGCACAGGGATATTTGAAAACCTGTCTTTGCTATGAAGACGGAATAGATCTGAAACATATTCTGCGCTCTTTGGATGAGGCGGCGTGCAGGGAAGAAAACATAGAAGAAGCAATCAGAAATGCGGTGTGGGAAAAGGCGTGTGCTCATTGCTTTGAGAAACCGTCAGATATGACAGAAGAAAATCCCATGTCATCAATAGGAGGATAACAGACAATGGAACAATTGAAGGGAACAGTAAAGGCAATCTGTATCAGTACGGTACGCGGCGTGGAAAAAAAGGCAGTCTCATCTGCCCGCTTTATAAAAGATTTTGGAATAGAAGGGGATGCCCATGCAGGAAAGTGGCACCGCCAGGTGAGCCTTTTGTCCTATGACCGGGTAAAAGAGTTTAATCAAAGAGGAGCGGGAGTAGAGGACGGAGCTTTTGGAGAAAATCTTGTAGTAGAAGGGCTGGATTTTGCGGCGCTTCCGGTAGGAACTATGCTCTACTGTGGCCCGGTGGAATTGAAGATCACTCAGATTGGAAAGGAATGCCATTCCCATTGCGCTATTTATCAGAGAATGGGTGAATGTATCATGCCTACCCAGGGAGTGTTTGCAGAAGTGATAAAAGGCGGAGAGCTTCGCCCGGGAGAAGAAATGCAGGCAAAGCTTCCGCAGCAGATCAGTTAAGTTCATTAAGAATACCAGGCAGAAATCAGAAGAGTGTTTCACGCTCACCTTCTATCAGCAAAGCCTGATGGTCAGTGAGAAGTTTTAAGTTTAAAGAGTGAGAGAACTCTTCTTCGATGTTCTGTGCTTCCTTTCCAAGAAAGGAACCTTTGTAGTGGGGAACCACATAGAAAGGAACAAGGCCAAGGCCGGAATGATCCGTTAACCGGGGAGCTGCTTCAGGTGCATCCATGGCGGCGGAATAGCCGATATCCGGCGAGGTGATAATAGCGCCGGCGGACTCTCCGATATACAGCTTTCCCTTTTCCACTTCACGGATCAGGAGTTTGTCTGTTCCGGTCCTTTTCATTTCCTGCAAAAGGAAGAAGGTATTTCCGCCGGAGACAAACAGAAAGTCACTTTCAGACAGAGTGCGGTCGATCACTTCATAGGGAGCAGAAGAAATTTCCAGCTTGACAGGGATCAGCCCCATATTGGACAAAGTAAGCATTTCAGCCTGGATCATATCGCCGCTGTTTTCGACAAGAGCGGCGGTGGGGATATAGGCAATGGTCTTTCCCTTTAGCTTTGGCTCTGCCTTTTTTAGAATATGAGTGACGTTTTGAAACAGGGATACAAGAAGTAATTTTTTCATACAGTCTCCTCTCTTTCTTTACTAAACCTATCATAGCGCAGGAAAAAAGGATATGCAAACTTTTGTTGGTCGGGGGAAAAGGGATGTGATATAATTTATATAAATTATGTACTTTTTAGTGGTTTGTTTACTTTTATCGGCAGAAAGTGAGAGGACATATGATTATCAGTGCAAGCAGAAGGACAGATATTCCGGCGCTGTATCCGCAGTGGTTTATGAACCGTTTGCTGGCGGAAGAAATTCTGGTGCCAAGTCCTTATAACAGAAAAAAAGTAAGCCGTATTCGTCTGTCTCCGCAGACAGTGGACTGCTTTGTGTTCTGGACCAAAAATCCGGAACCTATGCTGCCGTATCTGCGGATGATCGATCAGCTGGGATATTCCTATTACTTTGAAATGACAGTGACGGATTATGAAAAGGAGATTGAACCGGGACTGCCGACGACAGAGGACTCCATTGCCACCTTTATTCTGTTAAGTGAAAGGCTGGGGAAAAAGCGCGTGGATTTCCGCTTTGATCCTATTCTCCTGACAGAGAAATATTCGCTATCCTATCATATTGAAAAGTTTGATATGCTCTGTGAATGGCTTCACAAATATACTACGCGCTGTATTTTCAGTTTTGTGGATTCATATAAGGGATGTCCTTTTCAGGAAATGGAGGAGGAAGAGAAAATAGAAGTGGCGCAGGGACTTGCAAAAATAGCGGCGAAATACAATCTGCCATTATATACCTGTGCTGAAAAGATGAATCTGGAATCATTAGGAATCAGGCATGCCGCCTGCATTGACCGGAAGAAAGCGGAGGAAGTTGCAGGATATAAGCTGGACTTAAAGAAGGACAAGGGTCAGCGGCCGGAGTGCGGATGTTGTGAAAGTATTGATATAGGCATGTATGATACCTGCGTCCATGGATGCAGATACTGTTATGCGACGGCCAGTCTTTTCAGTGCGAAAAATAAAAAGAAGGAACATGATCCGGAATCTCCCATTTTAATAGGGAATCTCCGGGGAGATGAAACGATCACAGACCGGGAAATGAGATCCAGCCGCGACAATCAGCTGTCATTGTTTGATTTTATGTAGTAGGAAAAGAAAGGACAGGAAGAAGAATGACACATTCAGAAAAAGTATCATGGCTCATCCAACAGCTCATCAAAGAAAATCCAGGATATCATGCAGTCGGTGAACCCGTAGATGAGAGGGGAAAACGAAGGCTGCTAAGAAGTCTGATGAATGTCCGGTGGCCGAAGGAAGCGGATGAAGAAGTTCTGAAGATCCAGGATGAACTGCTTCAGGAGGAGCTTCAGGAAAAGGGTATTATTTATATAGAAGAGATTCCTGTTATTGCAAAGCTATACCCCTGCAGCAGCGTAAAAAACGGGGACCGTATTTCCCTTTGGCAGGGAGATATTACAAGGCTTGCGGCGGACGCCATAGTCAATGCGGCAAATTCACAGCTGCTGGGATGTTTTGTGCCCTGCCATGGCTGTATTGACAATGCTATTCACTCGGCAGCAGGTATTCAGCTTAGAAATGAATGCGCCAGGCTGATGGAAGAGCAGGGACACGATGAGCCCACCGGAAAAGCGAAGATCACTTTGGGATACAATCTTCCGGCAAAGCATGTGATCCATACGGTAGGACCGATCGTTGGGGTGAAAGTGACAAAACAGCAGGAAGAAGAGCTGAAATCCTGCTATCTTAGCTGCCTTCGGACTGCCGAAAAAAATCATCTTGATTCGATCGCGTTTTGCTGTATTTCTACCGGAGAGTTCCATTTTCCAAATAAATTGGCGGCGCAGATCGCAGTAGAGACAGTTGATAAATATTTATCCGGCTCTGGTATGAAAAGAGTAATATTTAACGTGTTTAAAGATGAGGATTTGCATATTTATCAGAAATTATTTCGATAAAAACGGATAAAGAGAACTGCTTCTTTCTGAAGTTCTTAAGAGTTTGTGAAAATTCGGTGAATATCTTGACAAAAAAGGCCTGGCTGGCTATGATTATCAATAGCTTATGAAGAGAAAGGCTGTGAAGAAGAGGAGTACACAGGAGAAGCCGTCCGAAAAGAGAGAACTGTCCTCAGGCTGAAAGACAGTTTGGAAGAGGAACTGTGGAAGGTAGCTTTGGAGCCGGACAGCTGAACCGATAGGAGATCAGATTATATGAGAGAAGTAAGCTGTCACGAAGTCGTTCCCGTTAAAGAACATGATGAGAAATGCAGAAGCATAAAGTTTTCTGTATAATAAATGAAGGTGGTACCGCGGAGAATGATTCGCCCTTTGCTGTAAGTGAGGGGTGATTTTTTATTCAATAGGAAACTCTGATTGTAAGACACAGGCTAAGTAAGCCGGCCTCTCATGGAACTGAAACAGACAGTCTGTAGTATCTGAAATTTGCACAGACCACATTATGAGGAGGAAACACATGAGCCAGAATCTGGAAAAAACCTACAATCCAAAAGAGATTGAACCAAAACTTTATGACAAATGGTGTGAGAACAAATATTTTCATGCAGAAGTAGACAGAAGCAGAAAACCGTTTACAACCGTAATGCCCCCTCCGAATATAACCGGAAAGCTTCATATGGGGCACGCGCTGGACAATACACTGCAGGATATCCTGATCCGCTATAAGAGAATGCAGGGATATAATACCCTCTGGATCCCGGGAACGGACCATGCAGCAATTTCTACCGAGGTGAAGGTTACGAATCAGCTGAAGGAAGAGGGAATTGACAAAAAAGAGCTGGGAAGAGAAAAATTCCTGGAGAGAACCTGGCAGTGGAAAGAAGAATATGCAGGAACGATCGAAGGGCAGTTGAAGAAACTGGGCGTATCCTGCGACTGGGACAGAGAGCGTTTTACCATGGATGAAGGATGTTCCAAAGCAGTAGAGGAAGTATTTATCAGCCTGTATGAGAAAGGCTATATCTATAAAGGATCCAGGATCATTAACTGGTGTCCGGTATGTAAAACTTCTCTTTCTGATGCGGAAGTAGAGCATGAGGAACAGGACGGACATTTCTGGCATATCAAATATCCGATCATCGGCACAGATGATTATCTGGAAATTGCAACCACACGTCCGGAGACAATGCTGGGAGATACTGCTATCGCTGTACATCCGGATGACGACCGTTACAAAGATATTGTAGGAAAGAAATGTCTCCTGCCGCTGACAGACCGGGAAATCCCGATTGTTGCGGATTCCTATGTAGACCGGGAGTTCGGTACAGGTGCAGTGAAGATCACGCCGGCCCATGACCCTAACGACTTTGAAGTTGGAAAGCGCCATAATCTGCCGGAGATCAACATTATGAATGATGACGCCACCATCAATGAGCAGTACGGCGGAAAATATGCCGGAATGGATCGGTATGAAGCAAGAAAGGCTATGGTGAAAGACCTGGAGGAGCAGGGATATCTTGTAAAAGTAGAGCCTCATTCTCACAATGTCGGAACTCATGACCGCTGTCATACAACGGTAGAGCCGCTTATCAAGCAGCAGTGGTTTGTTAAGATGGATGAACTTGCAAAACCGGCCATCGAGGCAGTAAAAAACGGAGATCTGAAATTTGTGCCGGAGCGGTTTGACAAGATTTATCTTCACTGGCTGGAGAATATCCGCGACTGGTGTATTTCCCGGCAGATCTGGTGGGGACACAGGATTCCGGCGTACTACTGCGACGAGTGCGGCGAAGTAGTCGTATCAAGAGGAATGCCGGATAAATGTCCGAAGTGCGGATGCACTCACTTTACTCAGGATGAGGATACACTGGATACCTGGTTCAGCTCTGCGCTGTGGCCCTTCTCTACACTGGGGTGGCCCGAAAAGAACGAGGATCTTGATTATTTCTATCCTACAGATGTGCTGGTAACGGGATATGATATCATTTTCTTCTGGGTGATCCGCATGGTATTTTCCGGATATGCCCATACCGGAAAATCTCCGTTCCATACTGTATTTATTCATGGCTTGGTACGGGATTCCCAGGGACGTAAGATGAGTAAATCTTTAGGAAACGGTATCGATCCGCTGGAAATTATCGATCAGTATGGAGCTGATGCTCTCCGTATGACTCTGGTAACAGGAAACGCGCCTGGAAACGACATGCGTTTTTACAATGAGAGAGTAGAGGCAAGCCGTAATTTTGCCAATAAAGTATGGAATGCATCCAGATTCATTCTTATGAATATGGAAGGGAAAGAGATTCAAAAGCCAGATCAGGAAAGTCTGATGCCGGCCGATTGCTGGATCATGTCAAAATGCAACAAGCTGATCCATGATGTGACAGAGAATATGGACAAATTCGAGCTTGGGATCGCACTTCAGAAAGTCTATGATTTTATCTGGGATGAATTTTGCGACTGGTACATTGAATTTGTAAAACAGAGAATGTACGATGCCAAGGAGAATCCGAAGTCTGCAGGGGCTGCTCTCTGGGTGCTTCGCGAGGTGCTGAAAAATGCGTTGAAGCTTCTGCATCCGTTCATGCCTTTTGTGACAGAAGAAATTTACAGCAAACTGATTCCGGAAGAAGAATCTCTTATGATGTCCAAATGGCCGGAATACAGAGAAGACTGGGATTTCCCGCAGGCAGAAAATATTGTGGAACATCTCAAGAGACTGGCAACCGGTGTGCGTAACGTTCGTGCGGAAATGAATGTGCCGGCCGGAAGGAAGATCAAGATCTATGTTGTCAGTGAAGATCAGAAGCTGCGGGAAGGCTTTGAACTTTTAAAAGATGCAGTGCTTCGTCTGGCAAATGCAAGTGAATTTATTGTACAGAAGGACAAAGACGGAATTGCAGAGGACGCTATGTCTGTAGTGATTCCGGATGCAACAGCATACCTTCCTCTTGAAGATATGATTGATTTTGAACAGGAGCTGGAGCGTCTTACAAAAGAAGAAGAGCGCCTTAAAAAGGAGATTGCCCGTTCCAACGGTATGCTGAATAATGAAAAATTTGTCAGCAAAGCGCCGGAGGCAAAGGTGCAGGAAGAGCGGGACAAACTGGAGAAATATGAGCAGATGATGGCGCAGGTGCAGGAAAGACTTACAGGTTTAAAGGCTAAAATGTCCTAACAGTTTTACAAAAGGACCAGATATATTATAAAAAAGGCAAGGGATGACAATGAAAAAAATTCATTTGAAAAAGCCGGATATCAAAGGCACTTTTTCGAAATTGAGACATTTAAAAAAGGAAGATATAAAGGAATGGCACCGGAAGAAGAAAGAACGCCGGGAGCGGATACTGGAAGAGCGGCGGAACGGCCCTTTTGCCCGGAAGATGCAGCCAATCTATGCTTTTATGAACAGAATTTCATTGTTGCTTCATGCCTTTTGGGCGTGTGTGATCAATTTCATCATAGAGGCCATTTCAAGGCATTCTGTCTTTGAGGCCTGGGATTATATGGTGGGATCGCCGCTGGTATTTCTTTACAATGCCTTTATGATCTTTATGACCTTCACTGTGGTCTATCTGGTGCGAAGAAGGGTCTTTGCCAGAATCATCATCAGCGTACTCTGGCTTGTGCTGGGAGTCGCCAACGGCTATATGCTGATCAAGAGGGTAACGCCCTTTAACGCCCAGGATCTGAAAGTAGCAGGAGATGCAGTGTCTCTTATCAATAATTATTTTGACCCCATCGAGCTGATCGTGCTTGTCATAGGTATTGTGGCGGTTGTTCTCTGGGTTGTTTCCATGTGGCGCCGGGGCGGACAATATGAAGGCAAAATGCATCGTATTGCAGCTCTTATAGGTATTGCAGCTTGTTTCGGACTTTATACTTTTGTTTCGCAGGCGGCGCTTGATAAACGGGTTGTATCCAACTATTTTGGAAATATTGCTTTTGCCTATGAAGATTATGGTCTTCCCTACTGTTTTATGGCGAGTCTGTTTAATACCGGAATTGACGAACCTAACGGATACAGTGAAGAGACAATTGCGGAAATCAGCAATAACGGAGAACTTACAAAAAGTGAGACAGGCCGCTCGGATGAAGAGCTTCCCAATATCATTTTTATCCAGCTGGAATCTTATTTTGATGTAGATGAGGCGGAATTTTTCACTACATCTGAGGATGCCTCTCCGAATCTTCACGCCATGTTTAAAGAATATTCGTCTGGATATTTCAAGGTGCCATCCGTGGGAGCAGGGACAGCCAACACGGAATTTGAGGTGCTGACAGGAATGAATATGCGTTATTTCGGACCTGGAGAATATCCTTATAAGACGATTGTAAAATATCAGCCGACAGAGAGTGCGGCGTCTGCCCTTTCTGCCCTTGGCTACGGCACACATGCACTTCACAATAACGGAGGTAATTTTTACAGCCGTGCAGAGGTATATAATCAGATGGGATTCGATTCCTTCACCAGCAAGGAGTTTATGAATATCCTTCAGACAACAGAAAACGGCTGGGCGAAAGACGATGTGCTGATCGATCATATTCTGGAAGCAATGGACACGACAGAGCAGCAGGATTTTGTTTTTGGTGTCAGTGTTCAGGGCCATGGAGATTATCCGGAAGAGCAAATAATTGAAAATCCGAAGATCAAAGTAGAAGGGATCGAGGATGAGGCGACAAAAAATAAATGGGAATACTATGTAAATCAGGTATATGAGATGGATGCCTTTGCCGGCAAACTGGTTCAGAAAATTGAGGAGAGAGGGGAGCCGACAGTTGTTGTCTTTTATGGTGACCATCTTCCGACTATGGGGCTGGAGGCAGAGGATCTGAAGAGTCGATACCTGTACAATACAAATTATGTGATCTGGGATAATATCGGTCTGGAAAAAGAAGACCGTAATATTCCTTCCTATCAGATCGTAGCGGATGTTCTGGAAAGACTGGATATCCATTCAGGAACAGTTTTTAATTATCATCAGGAACGCCGCCAGACAAAAAATTACCTCGCTGACCTGGAGCTGCTTCAGTATGATATTATGTACGGAGAGCAATATGTCTATAACGGCAATCCGCCTATCACGGAAGGACATATGCAGATGGGCGTTAAAGATGTGGAACTTACCGATCTTGTACCGAAGCTGGATGAAGGGTACAGTCTGTACGGACAGAATTTTACAAAGAACAGCAGAGTATATGTCAATGGGGAACGGCAGCAGAGCAAATTTTTAAATAACACGAGAATAGAGCTTTCAGAGACAACGCTGGAAAACGGAGATATCATTACTGTCAGCCAGGTGGGATCCAGCAATACTGTTTTCCGCACATCCTGTGAATATGAATACCAGGATGGCAAACTGATCGAAAGACCGGGCACCGGAAGTGCAGATAAAGGCGTTTCATGGATAGAAGCGACCGGAGGAAGGGGAACAGGAAAATGACATATGAAGAAGCAGCTGCATATATAGCGGAAATTCCTAAATTTACGGAAAAGCATGAGCTTGCCCATACAAGAGAATTTTTGAGAAGACTGGGAAATCCCGGTATAGACCGGAAGGTCATTCATGTGGCCGGCACAAACGGAAAAGGGTCCGTATGCGCATATATGCAGGCGATTCTTCTCGCAATGAAAAAAAGGACCGGCTTTTTTACTTCTCCTCATTTGATCGTGATAAATGAGAGGATCCGGATCAATAATATTCAGATAGGAAACGAAAAATTTCTGGAGATATTTCAGAAGGTGAAAAAGACAGTGGATGGGATGGCAGCAGATGGCATTGCCCATCCTTCCTATTTTGAATTTCTTTTTGGAATGGCGATGCTGGCTTTTGAAGAGGCTGATGTGGAATACATTATTCTGGAGACCGGCCTTGGAGGACGGCTGGATGCTACCAACGCAGTGGAGCATCCGATTCTTACCATCATTACATCTATCAGTCTGGATCACACCCAGTATCTGGGAAATACAGTCAGGGAAATTGCAAAAGAGAAGGCGGGAATTATAAAAGAAGGAGTTCCGATCATTTTCGACGGCACAGATGAGGAAGCGTCAGAAGTAATCATAAAGCGTGCGCTTGAGGCTCATGCCAGGTGTAGAAAACTTACGAAAAATGCGTACGAAATCCGGGAAATCACTAAGAAACATATTGCTTTTTCAAGAAGCAGTGCGTATGATAAAGATGTCCTTTGGAGTATAAACGGATGCGGAATTTACCAGCCTATGAATGTATCCCTTGCATTGGAGGCAATGGAATGTGTCCTGGATGACAGGGAAAAGGATTACGAAATGTGGCAGAAAGCGGTGGCGTCTGTTACATGGGAAGGGAGAATGGAAGAAATCCTTCCGGGAATTTTTCTGGACGGAGCCCATAATCCCGGGGCGATCCGTGTCTTTGCAGATACGCTGCAAGCTTTGGAGGAAACGGAAGCAGTTATTTTGTTTTCTGCTGTGGCAGATAAAGAATACGGGACAATGATCGAGATCCTTTGCCGGGAAGTTCCGGCAAAACAGTATATTATCACAGAAATAGAAGATGGAAGAAAAGTTTCTGCCCGGGAATTGGCAGAAGTTTTTCATCGGTATACAAGCCGGGAAGTCTGTATATGTCCGGATGTGAAGAAGGCGTTTCTTACAGCTGCCGCTAAAAAGGGAAACGGAAAGCTGTTCTGTGTCGGGTCATTGTATCTGATCGGAGAGATACGCCGGATGATAAAAGAAAAAGAAGTGGAAATGAATTGACACCTGCCAGCTTAAAGGAGGTATGAAAATGCTGAATTATGAAGAAGAGCTGAAGAAATTTCAGCCAAGTGTAGAAGTAGAGGATATTGAAGATGCCGTATATCAGGAAGACCTTACTGATATGACAGACATTCTTCGGGAAATGATTGAACAGACGAACAAATAGGAAGAATACGGGGATCATATGGAGTATACAAAGAAATTAGTATATCAGTCCAATTACTGGTATAATGATGGCCTTAAACGGGCTCGTATCAGAGATATGTCGGGAGCGATAGGATCTCTGAAGAAGAGCCTTCAGTATAATAGTGAAAACATTGCGGCAAGAAATTTGCTGGGACTGGTTTATTATGGCCGGGGCGAAGTGGGAGAAGCTCTGGTGGAATGGATCTTAAGCAAAAATTTCCAGTCTCATGAAAACATTGCCAATTATTATATAAAAAAATTACAGGAGAATCCGACAGAGCTGGAGAAGGTAAATCAGGCAATACGAAAATTTAATCAGAGTCTGGATTACTGTTATCAGGATGGGGAAGATCTGGCAATTATTCAGCTGAAAAAAGTAGTGGATGCCCATCCGACTTTTCTAAAGGCATATCAGCTGCTGTCTCTTTTGTATATACACACACAGCAGTATGGAAAAGCAAAGCATACTTTAAAGGCAGCACATAAACTGGATACTACAAACGACATCACACTGCGGTATATGCATGAGATGAATGAGCTGCGCCGTAAAAGGGCCATAAAGCAGGCAGAAAAGAAGGAAGAAAAACCTCAGACTGTCACATACAACATCGGCAATGAGACGATCATTCAGCCGGCGTCCAGCGGAGTCAAAGAAAATGCCGGACTGATGACAGTGATCAATATTATCATCGGTATTGTAGTGGGGGTTGCGGTCATGTGGTTTTTGATCATGCCGGCAGTGAACCGTTCCACCGCAGACAGGACAAACAAACAGGTGCGGGAGTTCAGCGATCAGATTGCAGAACAGGAGGCGCAGATCAGCGCACTGCAGACAGAGCTGGAAAGTTACCGCGCTACAAGTGAGGAGACAGAAAATGCCCAGCAGACAGCCAAGTCCACACTGGACAGTTATGAGATCGTTCTTAGTATGTACGATCATTATCTGAATCAGGACATGAGTGATTCTGCCATGGTGGAAGAGCTTTTAAAAGTGAACGCGGATTCTCTGGGAACTCTGGGACGGGAGCAGTTTGATACCATGACAGGGGACATTTACAGTCGTTACAGTGAGGTGCTGTACAGTACGGCGCAGGAAAACTTCCAGGTAGCTAATTACGCGGATGCCATTACAAATTTAAGTACAGTCATGCAGATGAACGAAGGCTATGACGATGGACAGGCAATGTGGCTTCTGGCCCAGGCCTATGAAGCTTCCGGGGATACGGAAAATGCCAATACCTGGAAACAGAAAGTGGAAGAGAATTACCCCGACATTGACACATCGGGACAGACAGAAGATACCGGGGAAGAACAATAGAACAGTGGTGATACGAAAGAAAAGGATATGTAATAAAAGTTACATATCCTTTTGTCATAGATAGACTATTTTTGAGGAGGAATACGATATGAAGTATCAGGTACAGGAAAATTGTCTTACGATTTTTCTGCCCAGCGATGTGGATCATCACAATGCAGAAGAGATTAAAAAGGAGGCGGATCATCTCATTGACAGAGAACACATCCGCTACATTATCTTTGACTTTGCAGACACCAGTTTTATGGACAGTTC
Source organism: Claveliimonas bilis (assembly GCF_030296775.1). Lineage (NCBI taxonomy): Bacteria > Bacillati > Bacillota > Clostridia > Lachnospirales > Lachnospiraceae > Claveliimonas > Claveliimonas bilis. Next base: position 965,831 of record NZ_AP027742.1, read on the forward strand.
CGGAATCGGGGTAATTATGGGACGCTATAAGAAAGTATACATGATGGGTGGCGAGGTATGGGCAGTGCATACCAGCGAGCGGATGAAGAAAATACTGACAATGTCAGGAGTAATGAAGATCATGCAGCTATATGAGGAGGAAAAATAAAATGGAACATATCGGGGAAGTATACAATGAAATGGAAGTGAGTTTCGACAGTCATTCATCCAATGAAGCATTTGCAAGAGTCACAGTGGCGGCATTTATGACTCAGCTCAACCCTACAGTGGAAGAGGTGTCTGATGTCAAGACGGCTGTGTCGGAAGCGGTGACAAATGCCATTATCCATGGCTATAACAGTACGCTTAATAAAGTACATATTAAGGCGTGGATACAGGGAAAATCAATTTATCTTGAAATTTCGGATCAGGGAGTGGGGATCACTGATGTGAAAAAGGCTATGGAGCCGCTGTTTACTACAAAACCGGATCTGGAACGATCCGGAATGGGATTTTCTTTTATGGAGGCTTTTATGGATGAACTGGAGGTGGAATCAGCGCCCGGGAAAGGGACAACGGTAAAAATGAAAAAGGAAATCGGCAAAGGAAGGGAATTATGGACCACACAATCGCTTTGATTCAGAAATCTCACCAAGGGGATGAAGAGGCAAAAGCACAGATTGTGGAGGAAAACACCGGGCTGATATGGTGTGTGGTAAAACGATTTTATAACCGTGGGGCGGAAGCAGAAGACCTGTTCCAGATCGGAAGTATCGGGCTTTTAAAAGCGATAGACAAATTTGATCTGTCCTATGATGTGAAATTTTCCACCTATGCGGTTCCTATGATCTCCGGAGAAATCAAACGATTTCTTCGGGATGACGGTATGATCAAAGTAAGCCGCTCGCTCAAAGAGATGGCTTACAAAGCTCATTGCTGCAGAGAAAAACTGCAGGGTGAAAACGGGGATGAACCGTCCCTTGGAGAAATTGCAAAGACGATGCAGGTTGATAAAGAAGAACTTGTACTTGCCCTTGAGGCGGGGGCAGAGATAGAGTCGCTTCATAAGACAATCTATCAGAAGGACGGCCACGAGATACAGCTTTTGGATAAGCTGGAGGAAAAGGAGGAAAGAGAGGAAGCGGTTTTAAACCGTATGCTGCTTAGCCAGCTTTTGGAACAGCTCCGGCCGGAGGAAAGACAGCTTATTTATTTGAGATATTTTGCAAATAAAACCCAGACAGAAGTAGGAAAAATACTCGGCATATCACAGGTCCAGGTATCGAGAATGGAAAAAAGGATTCTGGAAGAAATGAGAGAGAAGATTTAAAAGGCATACCCAATGTATATTTTTTACTGGCTGAAACCATACTAAACATCAAGGTTATACGAAAAGGAGAGAAACGTATGGAGAAAGCCAGGAAAAAAATAAGGGTATGCCTTATCTTTGTGGTGACATTAGCTGTTGCTGTAGGAGTAATCTATTATTTTCGGGATGTCAGAGGCAGCGAACAGGTTACAGACGGTACACTGGTGAGGATAGAACAGGAGGTGCCAGAAAGTGTCTCAGGTGAAAGCGACAATTTATATAAAATCAGACAGGAATGTAGAAGTTACCAAACCGGATGTGACGTTAGGGGATATTTTTCAGGTAGAATGCAGCAATCCGGTTATCCTTGCTAAAGTAAAAACTCTGAAGCTTTTTCGTTTTCATTCTGCGGATAAAAAGGTCAGCCGGACAGTTCTCTCTGTTTTGAAGGTGATCGAGCTGATCCACAAAGAATTTCCGGAGGCAGAGGTACAGAATCTTGCAGAGCCGGATGTCATCATTACTCTGGCAGATAAAAGATCAGGAAGCAAAGCGGTCCACATCGCCAAGACAGCCGGAGTAGTGTTTTTAACATTTGCCGGGACGGCGTTTTCTATTATGGCTTTTAACAATGATGTGGATACAGCAAAACTCTTTCGGCAGATTTATACGCTTCTGACCGGAAAAGTATCCGACGGATTTACAGTTCTGGAGTTTACTTACTGTATCGGTCTGATTATGGGGATCCTTGTATTCTTCAATCATTTCGGAAAAAAGCGGTTTTCGGCAGATCCGACTCCCATTGAGGTGGAAATGAGAACTTATGAAAATGAAATACAGAGTACTCTGATTGAGGCTTATTCCAGAAAGGAGAAGGAAATTGATGTGGGGACAACAGATCATACAGCAGGTCATTCTGGGCCTCATAGGACTTAGCGCCGGAATCACAGTGGCAGGCGGTCTGTTTTCCTTTATTATCGAACTGGGGATTTTATCAGATTTTGCCGACAGGACCCATACGGGAGAGCACATTCTGCTTTATGAGGATGCGGCTGCATTAGGAGGCATATTGGGAAATATATTTTTTGTTTTTCAGATATCTATTCCGGGAGGAACATGGATCCTGCCGCTTTTCGGGATCCTGGCAGGCATGTTTGCCGGATGCTGGGCAATGGCGCTGGCAGAGGTTCTGAATGTATTTCCTGTATTCATCAGAAGGATTAAGATTTCAAGATGTATACCGTGGGCAATTCTGGGGATGGCTGTGGGAAAATGTGTCGGAGGACTGCTGTTTTTCTGGAATCGCTGGGGAGGATTTTAAAAGGCCGTGCCAATGAAATTTTAAAGAGGAAGGGTGGATCAAACGTGGGCAATTTAACAGAAAAAGAAAAGAAAGCTTATGAAGAATATGTGAAGAAAAAGACACCGGTCCATAATCTTCCGCTTAATATGCTGAAAGCATTTATTACAGGCGGGATCATTTGTATGATTGGTGAATTTATACTGAATTATTGTGAAAAATGCGGATTGGATAAAAATATGAGCGGAAGCTGGAATTCGGTTATTCTGGTATTGATCAGTGCTGTTTTAACAGGACTGAATCTTTATCCCAAAATTGCAAAATGGGGAGGAGCCGGGGCCCTGGTTCCGATCACCGGATTTGCCAATTCTGTGGCGGCACCGGCTATTGAGTATAAAAAAGAAGGACAGGTTATGGGAATCGGCTGTAAGATTTTTACCATTGCCGGGCCGGTCATTTTATATGGAATCTTCACAAGCTGGCTTCTGGGATTTATTTACTGGCTGGCAGGAAAGGCAGGTGTCTTGGGATGATCCAGAAAACAAAAGGAGCTCAGAGTCTTTCTTTCACAGAGACACCGTATCTGATCAGCAGCGGGTCTGTTGTAGGCAAAAAAGAGGGAGAGGGACCGCTGGGAAATTTGTTTGACATGGTAGGAGATAATCTGTTTGGAGCAAAGACGTGGGAAGAGGCAGAAGGTACGATGCAAAGTGAAGCCTGTATCCTGACACTGGGAAAGGCACATGTGTCAGCAGAGCAGGTCCGCTATCTGTACGGAGGAGACCTGCTGCGCCAGGGAATTGCCACATCCATGGGCGTGGAAAAGCTTCAGATTCCCATGTTTGGTCTGTTCGGCGCATGCTCTACTTCAGGGGAAGCCTTGGCGCTTGCCTCTATGGCAGTGGCGGCCGGTTACGGGGAATATATGCTGGCTGTGACATCCAGCCATTTCGGGACTGCGGAAAAAGAATTTCGCTTCCCTTTAAGCTACGCGAATCAACGGCCGCTTTCGGCCCACTGGACTGTAACAGGAAGCGCTGCCTTCCTGGTGGGGAGGAAGAAAAGTCCGGTAAAGATCACCGGCGTGACCGTGGGGAAAATTGTAGATTACGGACTGAAAGATTCCCAGAATATGGGTGCATGTATGGCGCCGGCGGCAGCAGATACCATTATGCAGAATCTGGAAGATTTCGGAAGAAGCATAGAGGAATATGACCGGGTTGTTACAGGGGATCTGGGGTATGTAGGAAAAAGTATTTTAGTAGATCTGATGCGGGAAAAAGGGGTGGATATAGAAAAGAATCATATAGACTGCGGAATGACAATCTTCGACCAGAAAACACAGGATACCCATTCCGGAGGAAGCGGATGCGGGTGCGCGGCAGTGACGTTGTCCTCTTATATTTTACCGAAGATAGCGGGCGGTGAATGGAAGAAAGTGCTCTTTGTCCCTACAGGGGCGCTGATGTCGACGGTAAGCTATAATGAGGGATCCAGCGTACCCGGAATCGCCCATGGGATTGTGCTGGAAACAGCGTAAGGAGGTGTGAGTGTGATATGGAATATTTCAATGCGTTTTGGGTCGGCGGCATTATCTGCGCCCTGGTCCAGATTCTGCTGGACCGGACAAAGCTGATGCCGGGCCGCATTATGGTGCTGCTGGTGTGCAGCGGGGCAGTGCTTGGCTTTTTTCATATTTATCCGCCCTTTGTGGAATTTGCCGGGGCGGGGGCTACCGTTCCACTGCTCGGTTTTGGAAATACTCTGTGGAGCGGAGTGCAAAAAGCAATTGAGGAGAACGGATTTATCGGTATTTTCCTGGGAGGATTTCAGGCGAGTGCAGCCGGAATTTCATCAGCTCTGATCTTCGGATATCTTGCTTCTCTGATCTTTGAACCGAAAATGAAAAAATAAAGAATCTTAAGACAATATTAAAGAAAAACCTAAGGTTATATTAGGAATTGTATGATACGCTCTTCCTGCATACGTTACAGAAATGCATTTCCATGCAGGAGCAGTATTCTGACATTGATTATCTGAATGCAGGGATACTGTCCTGTACGGAAAAGGCAGTATGAAATAAGCCAAGAGAGGATATACAGAGCATGCAAAAAGTCATTGAGGTGAACGATCTCTACAAATTGTACCGTGTAGGGGATGAAGCGGTGCGGGCTCTGAACGGGGTCAGCTTTCAGATCTATAAGGGAGAATTCTGTGCAATTGTAGGGACGTCCGGATCAGGTAAATCTACTCTTCTTAATATGCTGGCCGGTCTGGAAAAACCCACAAAGGGAGAAGTTGTAATCAGTGGACGGCATATAGAGAAGATGAATGAGGAGCAGCTTGTCAAATTCAGAAGGGAGCATGTAGGCTTTATTTTTCAGTCTTTTCATTTGATCGGAACGCTGGATGCCGTAGAAAATGTTGCGCTTCCCTTAAGTTTCCGCGGGGTAAAAAGAAGTGTAAGAATGAAAAAGGCAGATCAGATGCTGGATCTTGTCAAATTGGGAAAACATAAGAAGCATCTTCCGAATCAGATGTCGGGAGGACAGCAGCAAAGGGTAGGCGTAGCAAGAGCGCTTGTTATGGAACCGGATATTATCTTTGCTGATGAGCCTACGGGAAATCTGGATTCCCACACATCCAAAGAGGTCATGCATCTTATGCAGACGGTTGTGAGAGAGCAGAAGCGCACACTTGTCATGGTGACTCATGATCTGCAGCTTGCGTCTTATGCAGACCGGATTTTTCATATTATAGACGGAAAGATTGTAAAAGTAGAAGAAAAACAGAGAGAAAAGGAGAGGGAAATATGAAGCAGGTAAAAAAAATAGCAGCGGCGGTTCTGATGATGACGGTGATCTGGGGGATAGTAAGTCCGACGCCGCTTAAAGCAGCAGCCAGTCAATTAGAAGTCAGTGTTCCGGATAATAAGGTTCTTACATACAAACAAGGCGATAAAAAGGAGTTCAAAGTATGTATCGCTAATACGGGCGAAAGTGACCTGACAAAAATCACAGTTGTCCCCAAACTTAGAAACAGTGGAGATAAGTGGCCGTTTCAGACGGAATACCAAAGCTACAGTCAGACAATAGAAACGCTGGAGGCAGGAAAAAGCGGGGAAGTGTCGTTTGATTTTACAGCAAGGAAGAACGCAGATGCGGGACGATACACTTTAAGCTTCGATATATCTGCCTTTGGAGAAGAAGGAGAAGAGGTGTTAAATACAAGTTCCTTCTATGTCAATATTGCAGCAAAAGAGCAGCAGAAACCACAGACGGGAGGAGATAAAAAGCCCGCTTCCCCACAGGGATCAGATCAGATGGGGGCAGGATCCGGAAACTCTGGAAGTGCCGGAAACTCTGGAAGTACAGACGGATTTTTAGATGGAAACAGTTCACAGCTTCTGGCAGCTGCAGGAGGTTTTGACAATGGAGCTGTGACAGGAGGAGGCGGAGAAGGAAATACTTCCGGATCTGTTCCGCGAGTGATCGTGACAGGATTCGACACAAATCCGGCTGAAGTAAAAGCAGGAAGCAATTTTACGCTTACAATACATTTGAAAAACACATCTAAGGCAACGAGAGTTTCCAATATGCTTTTTGATCTGGAGGCACCGTCAGAAGGATCCGATGAGCAGACGACATCACCGGCATTTCTTCCTTCATCAGGCTCCAGCTCCATTTATCTGGATGGGATCAAAGCAGGGGGAACAGCAGATATTTCCATTCAGCTGAATGCGAAAGCAGATTTAGTACAAAAGCCATACAGTATTAATCTGTCTATGAAATATGAAGACGGAAATGCAGCACAGGTAGAGGCTGCCTCCAGCTTGTCCATTCCTGTAAAACAGGATGCAAGGTTTGAAATGAGCGATTTTGAGATCACTCCAGCTACGATTGCGGCAGGGGAGGAAGCCAACATTACCAGCAGTCTCTATAATCTGGGAAGAGTAAAGCTTTATAATGTAAAAGCAGTGTTTGAAGGTGAAGGAATCAAAAAAGAAGAGATATTTTTAGGAAATGTGGAACCTGGTGCAAGTACGGATATCGATGCAATGCTGGAGGGGACAGAACCTACATCAGGCATGAAAGACATGAAGATGACTTTAAGTTATGAAGACGAGGCAGGACAGGTAGCTACAGCAGAGAAAACCTTTCAGTTGGAAATCACAGAGATGGAAGATACCGCAGCTATGACTGACTTTTCCAATACGGAGGAAGAAAAGGGATTTCCAGTGATTCCTGTAGCAGTGGCGGCAGTCATATTGGCAGCGGCGGCAGCTGTCATTGTTGTAAGAAAGGGAAAGAAGAAGAAAATGGACGCTCTGGAAGAGGAGGGATTGCTGGATGAACTGGATCGATCTTCTGAGAATGAGTAGTGGAAACTTAAAGCGCAGAAAACTTCGGACATTTCTGACTGTCCTGGGTGTGATCATTGGGACAACCTCTATTGTTGTCATGATTTCTCTGGGTCTTGGGATGCAGCAGATGATTTATCAGGAGATTGAGCAGTCGGGAGGCCTTAACACGATCACGGTCAGCAGCGGAAGCACGGGAAACGGTATGACGTCCTACAGCAGCGGTGGAGCCGGCGAAGAGGAAAAAGAAAAATGGATTACAGATTCTGTTGTAGAACAGTTTTCACAGATTGAGCATGTAGTGTCAGCGCAGCCTGTGTACAGGATGTCGGTTATGCTTCTGAAAGGAGGATATCAGAGTTGGACGGAGCTGATAGCAATGACGCCGGAAGGACTGGCATCGCAGAATATTGACCTGGCTCCGGGAGGAAGGCTGCCGCAGACAGGGACAGGACAGTTGGAGCTGCTTTATGGAAATGGGATTATTACATCTTTTGCAGATAAAAAAGGTAATAATAGTTATTACGAAACGGGAGAACTTCCGGATATCGATCTGGCACATGATTCTATGTTCCTCGTTTTGGATGAAGCAGGATATCAGGCAGGACAGGATCCTTCAGCGATGTCCGCAGGCACAGGTGATCAGACTGACGGAGAAGGGACAGGGCAAAATCCGACAAAAGCGGCTAAAAAACATGCAGTGCATGCAAGCGGAGTAGTGGCTGGTGATGTGGATTTCTATAATAGTCACTACTATAATGTTTATTGTGATCTGGATACATTAAAACCGATGCTGAAGAAAGAATTTTCCGGCAGGGCGATTCCCGGACAGCCGGTTACAAAATCCGGAAAGCCATATAAAGAGTTCAGTTATACACAGGCGCAGGTAAAAGTGGACGACATTCATGCGGTTGACGAGACAGCGGCTATGATCCGGCAGATGGGATTTCAGGCAGACACTAATGTGGAATATCTGGAAAGCGCCAAAGGGCAGCTTAAAATCATACAGGCTGTTCTTGGCGGGATCGGAGCAGTTTCCCTTCTTGTGGCAGCGATCGGAATTGCCAATACTATGATGATGTCTATCTATGAGAGGACGAAGGAGATCGGAGTTATTAAAGTGCTGGGATGCAGTCTGAGAAATATAAAAGAAATGTTTTTGATGGAAGCGGCATTTATCGGGCTGCTGGGGGGAGCCATAGGGAGTATTCTAAGTTATATCATTTCGACTGTTATTAATGTTATTGTATCGTCCAGTAAGGCTATGGGAATAGAAGGGGAAATTTCCTATATTCCATTGTGGCTTATCATGGCAGCAGTTGTATTTGCTGTATTTGTAGGAATGGCGGCCGGCTATTTTCCGGCGCTTAGAGCTATGAGGCTAAGCCCTCTGGCGGCGATACGAAATGACTAAAAAGAAGGAGGCTGAATATTCAGTCTCCTTCTTCTATAACCTGGATTTCCAGATAATCAAAATCAATAGAATCCACAAAATTGTCCTGATAGAAACGCGCTTTGCTGTGCCGTTTAAATTCCTGAATAGTAGAATCCAGCCAGATCGGCTTGCTAAGATCAAATTCGTAGCAGACGGAATCGAGGGCGCGGAATATTTTGTGAGTTCTTGTATCCATGCTTTCCTCGCATATGACTGTGTCGCGGATCATTCGATTATCTTTAAATTCTTTTGCCCACAATCGGAACATACCGTTCATCCTTTCTGTTATTTGGTCTTTATTGGCAGTATAGCATTGCGGCAGGAGGTTGTAAACAGGAAAAGGAGCAGCTTGGTTAGGCTGCTCCTGAAAAAAGGAAATAAGAGAAAAAAGGTAAATCTATCTAAAAAAAGTTAAATGTCTTTAGGCGAAGCTGGCAGAAATCCAAGACTTTTTTCTATGTACTTCCGTCAACTTCATTTATTTGATGGTTTTAGTATATAAGATAAATATGTCTAATCTGTGACACTCATCTAAAGAAAAAATGAAGATATCATAAGGAAGATCTAAACATTCTGAAGAAAGTCTAAATCAGGAATATTGCATGTCGGTCATTGAAAATTTTAAGGGAATGTTGTACGCTTGACAAAAGAAAAGATAGGAGGAAATATACCTATGAAAAAACTTCTGATCGTAGTAGATATGCAAAATGATTTCGTGACAGGTGCGTTAGGGACGAAAGAGGCAGAAAAGATTGTTCCCAATGTAAAAGCAAGAATTGAAAGAGCAGAAAAGGAAGGATGGGATATTTGGTTTACAAAGGATACTCACGGGGAAGATTATCTTAAAACTCAGGAAGGGGCAAAATTGCCGGTAGAGCATTGTATCCGCGGGACAAAAGGATGGGAGATTATTGATGAGCTAAAGGGATATGCTGAACATGTGGCAGAGAAACCTTCTTTTGGAAGTGTGGATCTGGCAGAGGCAGTAAAGACCGGCGGATATGAAGAGGCAGAGCTGATCGGGCTTTGCACGGATATCTGTGTGGTGTCCAATGCTCTTCTTATCAAGGCAGTTTCTCCGGAACTTCCTGTGGCTGTTTCAAAGAACTGCTGTGCAGGGGTTACAGTCAAGACACATGAAGCGGCTATTCAGACTATGGAAATGTGTCAGATAGAAATTCGTTGACTTCCCCTTCGCCTTGTGATACACTTTCCAAGTGACAAGACACATGTAAAAACATAAGTGTATTCAGAAGGATAAGGGAGAAGGTATTATGGAAAAATTAAAAAAAGTATTGGACCGCATTTTCATTGACGGTTTAAGCGGAATGGCACAGGGGCTTTTTGCTACGCTTATCATAGGAACGATCGTGCAGCAGATCGGAACTCTTATCGGCGGAAGCGTGGGAGATATGATCTTTGCCATCGGAAAGGTGGCAGCGTCCCTGACAGGAGCGGGGATCGGCGTCGGTGTGGCGGCAAAATTTAAGGAAGGCCAGCTCGTGACTGTATCTGCCGGTGTGGCAGGAATGGCAGGAGCATTTGCAAGCAATCTTCTTGCAGGGACAGTGCTTGTGGACGGAACGATGGTATATTCAGGCCCGGGGGAACCTCTTGGAGCCTTTATTGCTGCCTATGTCGGCATCGTATTCGGACATATGGTATCCGGAAAGACAAAAGTAGAGATTTTGGTAACACCTATCGTGACGATTGGAACAGGATCAGCAGTAGGTCTGCTTCTCGGCCCTCCGATCTCTCAGTTTATGACAGGCCTTGGCGCTATTATTAACTGGGGAACAGAGCAGCAGCCATTTTTAATGGGAATTATTGTATCTGTTCTGATGGGAATGATCCTTACCCTCCCTATCAGTTCAGCGGCCCTTGGGATTATCCTCAATTTATCCGGGCTGGCAGCCGGAGCCGCAACGGTTGGATGTTGCTGCAATATGGTGGGATTTGCTGTGGCGAGCTACAGAGAAAATAAAGTTGGCGGACTTTTGGCCCAGGGAATCGGCACATCTATGCTTCAGGTGCCCAATATTGTAAGAAAACCGGTCATATGGCTTCCGGCAATCCTTTCCAGCGCAATCCTTGGGCCTGTTGGAACAGTTGTGCTCCATATGACAAGCAATGCGACAGGGTCAGGAATGGGAACAGCAGGTCTGGTAGGACAGATCATGACCTGGCAGACTATGATCCAGACAGAACCGGCCAGTATAGTACTGATCAAGATCCTTTTGATCCAGATTCTTCTTCCGGCCGTGGTGACTCTGGCTATTTCAGAATTTATGCGCAGGCGGCAGTGGATCAAATTCGGAGATATGCAGCTTGACTTCTAGCATAAGAACCCCTACAATATGTTAATAGATGAGAGGAGCCGGCGTGGCCGGAAACTACAGTATGACAAAATGTCAGGGGGTATACATATGACAGGAACTGGAATGATACATATTTATTATGGAGATGGAAAAGGAAAGACTACCGCGGCTATGGGGCAGGCAGTCCGGGCAGCGGGCAGCGGTCTGAAGGTTCTGGTATTCCAGTTTATGAAAGACAACAATTCTAATGAGAGAAAAGTGTTGGAACAGCTTCCCAATGTTACATGCCTGCCGGGAAAAAGACATGTCAAATTTTATAATCAGATGAACAGCAATGAAAAGGCCGAATATCGGCATTATAATACAAAGGCGCTGGATGAGATTGCCAAATTCTGTATCAATTTTGATGTTTTGATACTGGACGAAGCAGTGTGCGCGGCTGATCTTGGACTGTTAAGTGAAAAGAAACTGATCCATTTCCTTCAGCATAAACCGCGCGGCCTGGAGGTAGTTATGACCGGACATCACGTATCAGATGAGCTTCTCCAGATAGCCAATTATGTAACGGAGATGACAAAGATCAAACATCCATACGATGAAGGGCGAACGGCAAGGGAAGGAATAGAATTTTAATAATATTGGAAATGTGGCTTCTGCAATGAACTCTTTCTTAAATAAGTATGAACTCTATGACAATGCTCTGAAATTATGATATAATATTCAGGTAGGCAATGAGCCATGCAGGAAAACAAAGATTTTGCGCTGACATGGCGGGTGAAGGAGTACGGAAACAACATGGGAGCAACATTTAAGTATTATGAGGATGTGGACAGCTGGAAAACCATCATGTTTTTATATACGTCTGCCTTGAAGGAGGTAGGAACAAAGCTGGAAATCTTAAATGATGAGTTTCAGCATGTCCATCAGTATAATCCGATCGAACATATCAAGACAAGAATTAAAACGCCGGAAAGCATTGTAAAGAAATTAAAGCGTAACGGACATGAGACTTCCATTGAAAATATGGTAAAGTATGTGAATGACATTGCAGGCGTGCGTCTGATATGCTCTTTTACATCAGATATTTATAAACTGGCAGAAATGATAGGAAATCAAAGCGATCTGAAAGTCCTTTCTATTAAGGATTACATTAAAAATCCGAAGGAGAGCGGATATAAAAGCTATCATATGCTGGTATCTGTTCCGATTTTTCTATCCGACAGTGTGGTAGATACCAAGGTGGAAATTCAGATCCGTACCATTGCTATGGATTTCTGGGCGAGTCTGGAGCATAAGATATATTATAAATTTGAGGGAAATGCTCCGGAATATATCAGCCGGGATCTGAGGGAATGTGCAGAGATGGTGTCAACGCTGGATGAAAAGATGCTTTCGTTAAACGAAGCAATTCAGGCTTGTCTGGAAGAACAGTCAGGGACTTAGGCAGTAGGCTTAGGTCCCTTTTATTTGAGTAGATGCAGGAAGGAAGAGGAGAAGAGGGAAAATGCTGAATGAAATAAGTGAGAAGAAAAAAGAGGTGCTGGTGCAGGGAATAGATGCTGTGGCCGGCAGTTTTATATTCGCCTTGGGAGTTAATGTGCTGATCACGCCCCTTGGTTTGTACAATGGAGGATTCATGGGAATCGCTCAGCTGCTCCGTACTTTTGTTGTACAGGTGATGCATGTGCCGGTGCCGGGCGGTTTGGATCTTTCCGGTCTTATTTACTTTATTATGAATATTCCGTTGTTTTATCTGGGATACCGGGTGTTGGGAAGGCAGTTTGCGGTAAAGACACTTATTACAGTTGCTATTCAGAGTATTTTCCTGATGATTATTCCCATTCCGGCGACTCCGGTAATTGACGATTATCTGACATCGTGTATCATTGGAGGCATCGTTGCCGGAACAGGAACCGGACTTGTCCTTAGAGGAAGAAGTTCAGGCGGAGGACAGGACATTATCGGACTTTGCTGTACAAAAAAGTATCCGGGCTTCAGTGTGGGGCGTATTAATATTCTTATGAATATATTTGTATATATGATCTGTCTTTTTATGTTTAATATTGAAATCGTTATTTATTCACTGATCTATACAACGATATTGTCCATAGCAATTGACAGGGTTCATATTCAAAATATCAATATGAGTGTTATGATCTTTACTAAAAAGACAGGCATCTCGAAAGCAGTTATGGAACAGCTCGGGAGAGGCGTGACGAATTGGGACGGTGAGGGAGCATATACGAATAAGACTTCCTATATTTTATTTGTAATGATATCCAAATATGAAGTGGGACAGATCAAGAGAATCGTACATAGTATTGATCCGGACGCATTTATGATCTTTACAGAAGGATGTGCAGTAGACGGAAACTTTGAAAAAAGGCTTTAGCGGCAGCTAAGGTCTTTTTTACTTAACAGGAAATTTGCCGCTAAAGCGGCTGCACTCGGCATGAGAGTTGAGAGTTCCGAAAGCGGAACTCATTGCCCGCAGTGTATATTTTTTTCACCAGAGGGTATAATTTCTACAGGATAAATAATTTTACGTAGATTTAACATTCGGCTGGTTTCAGATTTAACATTGGTCTTATATGATAGCTACTGTCAAGGAAATACATACAAAATATTGCAGGAAACAAAAGGAGATTAAAAACTATGAAAATGAAAAAGTTTATGGCAGTATTAGCAGTAGCAGGAATGATGACAGGAATGCTTGCAGGATGCGGAAGTTCTGATTCAAGCGAAGATACAAGCTCTGACAGCGGAAGCACAGAAAGCACTTCTGAATGGGATGCAGCAAACGATATTACGATCGTATCCCGTGAAGACGGATCCGGTACAAGAGGAGCTTTCACAGAGCTGTTTGGTATTGTGGAAGAAGTAGACGGCGAAGAAGTTGATATGACAACTGCAGATGCACAGATTACAAACAATACTTCTGTTATGATGACAACTGTTGCAGAGAATGAATATGCTATCGGATATATTTCTCTTGGATCTCTTGATGACAGTGTAAAGGCTCTGAAGATTGACGGAGCAGAAGCAACAGCAGACAATGTTGTAAGCGGTGACTACAAAGTATCCAGACCATTTAACATTGCAGTAGCAAAAGATCTGAACAACGAAGTGGCAACTGACTTCATGAACTATATCATGAGCACAGAAGGACAGGCAGTAGTAGAGGAAGAAGGATATATTCCGGTTGCAGATGTGGCAGCTTTTGAAGGAACACAGCCATCCGGAGATGCAGTAGTAGGCGGATCTTCTTCTGTATCACCTGTAATGGAAAAACTGATCGAGGCATACAAAGAAGTAAATCCGAATGCAAATATTGAGCTTCAGACATCTGATTCTACAACGGGTATGACAAACACAATTGAAGGAAGCTATGACATCGGTATGGCATCCAGAGAGCTGAAAGAAGATGAAGCTTCCCAGCTTGATGCTACAGTAATGGCAACTGACGGAATTGCTGTAATCGTAAACAACAACAATCCTACAGAAGATATGACATCTGATCAGGTAAAATCTATTTACACAGGTGAAGTTTACTCCTGGGATGAAATTGCAGAATAATCTTACAGTAGGATAAGAGGAAAAAGAGAAAATGAAATCGAAAGCATGGACTGAAAAATTCATGCAGGGAGTGTTCTTAGTTGCCGCCTGCGCTTCGGTGCTGGCGGTAGCTCTCATTTGTATCTTCTTGTTCGCAAATGGCGTCCCTGCAATTCAAGAAATAGGATTTGTAAAATTTATAACAGGCGATATCTGGCGTCCCAATAATAATCTGTTCGGAATTCTGCCCATGATTGTCGGCAGTCTCTATGTAACAGCCGGAGCTATTATCTTTGGTGTCCCGATTGGGATTCTGACTTCTGTATTTATGGCAATGTACTGCCCGAAACAGATTTACAGACCGCTTAAAGCGGCGACAGAGCTGCTGGCAGGTATCCCTTCTGTTGTGTATGGCTTTTTCGGCCTGGTAGTTGTTGTACCGCTGATCCGTGACTTCGGACAGGTACTTAAAAGAGCGGGCCTGGTAGACCGCTCGGGAGATGGAAACAGTATCCTGACAACATCTCTGATTCTTGGCATGATGATCCTTCCGACGATTATTGGAACCACAGAAAGCGCTATGCGGGCAGTGCCGGAGCACTATTATGAAGGATCTCTTGCTCTTGGCGCAACAAAGGAAAGAAGTATCTTCCGTGTGATCATTCCGGCGGCAAAGTCAGGTGTGGTTGCAGGCATCGTATTGGGGATCGGACGCGCCATCGGTGAGACTATGGCGGTTATTATGATTGTTGGAAATCAGCCGAGATTTGCAGAAAGTATCCTTCAGGGTATCCGTACTCTGACCGGAAATATCGTACTGGAGATGGGATATGCAACAGATCTTCACAGAGAGGCACTAATTGCCACAGGAGTGGTACTGTTTGTGTTTATCCTTATCATCAACTTCAGCGTTGCATTACTGAAGAGGGGGGCCGATCATGAGTAATAAGACAACCATAGGCGATAAATTAAAAACATATATGAAACATCCGGGCTCTTTTGTTGTGTTGCTGCTGGTGCTGTTGGGAGCTTTCATTACCTTTGCTGTTTTACTTTTCTTAATCGCATATATTTTGCTCAATGGTCTGCCGCACATTACACCGTCTCTGTTTTCACTTCATTATACATCGGAAAATGCTTCGGTTGTGCCGGCTTTGATCAATACCGTTATTATGACACTGCTCTCCCTGCTGATTGCGGTTCCTTTCGGAATTTTCTCGGCAATCTTTCTTGTTGAGTATGCAGGAAGAGGAAACAAATTTGTAGAAATTATTCGTCTTACTACAGAGACACTTTCCGGTATTCCTTCTATCGTATATGGTCTGTTCGGTATGCTGTTCTTTGTTAATACGCTCGGGTGGGGATTTTCCCTTTTGGCAGGAGCATTTACATTGTCCATCATGATTCTTCCTCTGATCATGCGTACCACGGAAGAAGCGCTTAAAGCGGTGCCGGACTCTTATCGTGAAGGAAGCTTCGGGCTTGGGGCAGGAAAACTGCGTACCGTCTTCCGTATTGTGCTTCCGTCAGCGATTCCCGGAATCCTGGCAGGAGTTATCCTGGCAATCGGACGTATCGTGGGCGAGACAGCAGCATTGATCTATACAGCAGGAACCGTTGCCCAGATTCCTTCCAGTGTGTTCGGATCCGGGCGTACCCTTGCAGTTCATATGTATAATTTGTCCAGCGAAGGTCTTTACATGGATCAGGCATACGCTACGGCGGTTATACTGCTGGTTCTTGTAGTGGGTATTAATGCGTTATCGAGCGTGATTGCGCGAAAACTGACAAAAGCATAGAAAGGGAATGGAAATGGGAAAGATAAGTATTAAAAATGTCGATCTGCATTACGGGGATTTTAAAGCCCTCAAAAATATAAATCTGGAAATTGAAGCCAATAAGATCACTGCATTTATCGGGCCTTCCGGCTGTGGTAAATCTACGTTGCTGAAATCCATCAACCGTATGAACGACCTGGTAGAGGGATGCCGTATTGACGGAGAAATCCTTTTGGACGGACAGAATATTTTTAAAGGGATGGATGTGAACCTTTTGAGAAAGCGTGTGGGAATGGTATTCCAGAAGCCGAATCCCTTCCCCATGAGCATCTATGACAATATTGCTTTTGGCCCCAGAACACATGGGATACATTCCAAGGCGAAACTGGATGATATTGTAGAAAAATCTCTGCGCAATGCCGCAATCTGGGAAGAATGTAAAGACAGACTGAAAAAGAGTGCATTGGGAATGTCGGGAGGCCAGCAGCAGAGACTTTGCATTGCAAGAGCTCTTGCAGTGGAACCGGAGGTGCTTCTGATGGATGAGCCGACTTCCGCTCTGGATCCGATTTCTACATCTAAAATAGAAGATCTTGCGATGGAACTGAAAAAGGATTATACTATTGTTATGGTAACTCACAATATGCAGCAGGCAGTACGTGTATCGGATAATACTGCATTCTTCCTGCTGGGTGAAGTCATTGAATACAATGATACAGAGAAATTGTTCTCAATTCCTTCTGATAAGAGAACAGAAGACTATATCACAGGGAGGTTTGGATAGGATATGCGTAATAAATTTGATATGCAGCTTGAGATTCTTAATGAACAGCTTACTCACATGGGAGAGCTGTGCGAGCTTGCCATCAACAGGGTAACAAAAGCGTTGGTGGAAGGCAGCGTAGAACAGGCAAAAAAGATTATGAGTGCCGATGAGAGCATCGATCAGATGGAAAAGGATATAGAGCGCCTCTGCCTGAAGCTTCTTCTGCAGCAGCAGCCGGTGGCAAGAGATCTTCGTCAGATTTCTGCAGCCCTTAAAATGATCACAGACATGGAACGTATTGGAGACCAGACAGCTGATATCGCAGAAATCATCATTTCTGCCGGAATGTCCGAGGCGGGAGATGTTAAGAAAATCGAGGAGATGTCTGCAGGCGTGGCTAAGATGGTGAATGACAGCGTATCTGCATATGTAGACCGTGATCTGGAGCTGGCAAGAAAGGTAATGGACGCAGATGACAGGATTGATGCACTGTTTGATGAAATTCGCACAAAAGTCATTAACCTGATCGCTGAAGGAAACCGCGGAGAGCAGGGAGTAGATCTGATCATGATCGCAAAATATCTGGAGCGTATCGGTGATCATGCGACCAACATTGCAGAGTGGGTTGAATTTTCCATTACCGGTATTCACAAAGGAATGCAGACTGTTGAGTCATAAATAGAGGAGAAAACGGATGATTTTTTGCGTAGAGGATGACAATAATATCCGTGAGCTTGTAGTATATACTCTGGAGACAACAGGGTTCAAAGCTCGCGGCTTTGAAGATGGAAGCCGATTTCTTGAGGCTCTGGCGCTGGATACGCCAGAGCTTATTCTTCTTGATATTATGCTGCCGGGAGAGGATGGGATTTCTCTTTTGAAGCAATTGAAGGCTTCCGTAAAGACACGGGATATCCCCGTGATCATGATGACGGCAAAAGGGACAGAGTATGACAAAGTAAAGGGACTGGATCTGGGAGCAGATGATTATGTGACGAAACCTTTCGGTATGATGGAGCTTGTATCCAGAGTAAAGGCAGTTCTTAGACGCAGCAGAAAAAGTGCGGTAAATGCGGAGGATAAGATCGCCCTCGGTCATATTATCATGGATGTGAAAAAGCACGAGGTTTCTTCCGACGGGAAGGTTGTTACTCTGACTTTAAAAGAATTTGAGCTTCTGAAACGTATGATGAAAAATCCTGATATCGTACTTACAAGGGATCAGCTTCTGGAAGATATATGGGGCTATGATTTTGACGGTGAAACCCGTACCGTTGACGTACATGTGCGTACACTGCGTCAGAAGCTTGGAGATGCGGGAGAGCAGATCCAGACGGTGCGCGGAGTCGGATACCGCATCAGTGAATAAAAGTTTTGAACAGGAGTTTTTATGAGACGTAAAATACAAAGGAGTATGATGCTGGTTATCACAACCACACTGCTTATCTCCTATACGATTGTGACTTTGCTTGTATATCGGCAGACGGTTGATGTTGTAGAAGGCGAGATACAGCAGGAAGCAGACTATATCATCCGTGCCATCGAAATTTCCGGATATGAATATCTGGATCAGATGGATGCAGTCCGGGAAAATACAAGAGTTACCTGGATTGACGGAAACGGAGAGGTTTTGTATGATTCCGGCCAGGATGATCCGGAATTGGAGAATCATGCAGACCGCCCGGAGGTGAAGGAAGCATTCAAAACCGGAGAAGGGCAGGATATCAGACAGTCCGATACGAAAGGAAGCGAAATGTTTTATTATGCGAAAAAGCTTTCAGATGGGACTGTGCTCCGTGTATCAAAAACGATAAATAATGCGTTCCATTCGGCTTTGACTATATTGCCTGCTATGGCGGCAATTGCCATTATCATGATGATTTTTGCCTGGCTTCTGGCAAAATGGCAGGTTGCAAGGCTGATTGAACCGATCAACAAACTGAATCTGGAAAACCCGCTGGAAAATGATGTGTATGAGGAATTGACGCCGTTGTTAGAAAGTATGGATAAGCAGAACAAAGAAAAAGAAGCAATTGCTAATATGAGAAAAGAATTTTCGGCAAATGTATCCCATGAGCTGAAAACACCGCTGACTTCCATTTCCGGATATGCAGAAATTATGATGAACGGCTTGGTAAGACCGGAAGATGTGAAGGGATTTTCAGAGAGGATTTATAATGAGGCAAGCCGCCTGATCGTATTAATAGAAGATATCATACGCCTTTCCAAGCTGGATGAAGGACGAGTGGACATGGAGAAAGAAGAAGTGGAGCTGTACACTCTGACAAGAGAGATATGCAGCAGACTTTCTCACCAGGCGGAAAAGCGGAATGTTCATGTAGAAATGAGCGGAGAACAGGTAACTATCCTGGGAATAAGGCAAGTATTGAGCGAGATGATCTATAACATCTGTGAAAATGCGATCAAGTATAATCGTCCCGGAGGGCGGGTTGATGTGTGGGTCGGAAACACGCTTAAAGGAGTCAAGGTAATCGTCACGGATACCGGGATCGGTATTCCGGAGGATCAAAAAGAGCGTATTTTTGAGCGCTTCTACCGGGTAGATAAGAGCCATTCCAAGGAAACAGGGGGGACAGGCCTGGGACTTTCCATCGTAAAGCATGGAGCGCTGCTTCACAATGCACATATACAGGTGGAAAGTGAATTAAATAAAGGGACAAAAATGGAACTGACATTTGAAAAATAGACCAAAGAGGAAGGATATGAATGGAAAAAGCATACCTTCCTTTTTGCGTATAAGAGGCTTTTCGATTCCGAAATCGGGCAAAATGCCGGGAAAGCAGGCGAAATTCCATGAAAATTCGGCATACAACAGTAAATAAGTATGGTATAATGATTGCACGAAGTGCAATCCGGACCGATTTCATCGGTCTGCCCCGCTTTGCGGGGATTATAATTGACAGTTCATTATTAGGACAATAGGCATAGATGATCAGGAGGTAAAAGTAGATATGCAGATTACAAGAAAAGTAACAGATGATATCGTTTGGGTAGGATGCAATGACAGAAGACTGTCCCGTTTCGAAAATTTATTTCCCATACCGCGAGGAGTGTCATACAATTCGTATCTGATCCTGGATGAGAAGACGGTGCTGATGGATACAGTAGATGGGAGTGTAACTCAGCAGTTTTTGGAAAATATAGCTTATGCGCTGGGTGGACGAAGCCTGGATTATCTGATCGTACAGCATATGGAACCGGATCACTGTGCGAACATTGAGGAATTGCTGTATCGGTATCCTAAGCTGACGATAGTGGGAAGTGCAAAAGCTCTGCAGATGATCGGACAGTTTTATGATATGGATATAGAAGGGAAGACGATGGCCGTCAAAGAAGGGGATGTGCTGAATACAGGAAGTCATACCCTGCGTTTTGCCATGGCGCCTATGGTACATTGGCCGGAAGTCATGGTTACTTATGATGAAAAGGACAAAGTACTGTTTTCCGCAGACGCATTCGGCACATTCGGAGCATTGAATGGAAAGCTGTTCAGCGACGAAATGGATTTTGACGGGGAGTGGATGGCGGACGCAAGACGCTATTACTCTAATATCGTGGGAAAATACGGGATGCAGGTGCAGGGGCTTTTGAAAAAGGCAGCAGCTCTGGACATTCAGGTGATCTGTCCGCTTCATGGACCGGTATGGAGAGAAAATCTGGAACACTTTGTGGACAAGTATGATAAATGGAGCAGATATGAGCCGGAAGATAAAGCAGTTGTTATTATTTACGGATCTATTTACGGGAATACAGAGGCAGCAGCCGATGCAGTAGCATGCAGACTGACAGAAGCAGGCATAAAAGATGTAAAAATGTATGATGTTTCGGATGTGCATGTATCAGAGTTGATCTCTGAAATTTTCCGCTGTAGTCATATTGTGCTGGCATGCTCTACCTATAATGGCGGAATCTATCCTCCGATGGAAAATCTCCTTGCGGACATGAAGGCCCTGTCAGTGCAGAAGCGTACCGTTGCGCTGGTGGAAAACGGCACATGGGCGGCAGCTTCCGGACGTTTGATCACCAAGGAGCTTGAAGAGATGAAAGAAATGCAGATTTTAGATAAGAAGCTTTCCTTAAAATCTGTTCTTAAACAGGGTCAGGAAGAAGAGCTGGAAGCATTTGTTTCCCAGATTGTGGAGGCAATGTAATGGAAGAGAGCAGAGTGACAGTTGTCAGTATTATTGTTAAGGACGAAGAAGCTTCGGAGGCTGTAAATAAGCTGCTTCATGAATACCGTCAGTATATTGTGGGCAGAATGGGGATCCCTTACCGCCAGAGGCAGATGTCGATCATCAGCGTGGTGATGGACGCGCCGGGAGAGGTGACAAGCGCACTTTCCGGGAAGCTGGGCATGCAGCCCGGTGTGACGGCGAAGACACTGACAGCAAAGGTGTAGGCTTTACTTCTAAAACCGACGGCAGGATCGTAAATATTTGGTAGAACAAAAAAATGCCGTAAAGGGAAGAAGTATGAAATTTTCAAAGATGCATGGGATTGGCAATGATTATATTTACGTAAACTGTCTGGAAGAGACAGTTTACGAACCGGAACGATTGGCTAAAAAGATCAGTGACCGGCACTTCGGCGTAGGAGCAGACGGATTGATTCTGATCTGTCCTTCCATGAAAGCGGATTTTGCCATGGAAATGTACAATGCAGATGGTTCTCCTGGGGAGATGTGCGGAAACGGTATCCGCTGTCTTGGAAAGTATGTGTATGAACGGAGGATAACTGCAAAAAAAGAGTTGGATATTGAAACAAAGGCAGGAATCCGCCATCTTCGCCTTTTTGCGAATCCGAAAGAAAAGGGGCGGATCAGTATGGTAGAGGTAGACATGGGAAGTCCTGTTCTGGAAGCAGATCAGGTGCCGGTGATATGTGAGCATACGCTGGCAATTGATGAGCCGATCACAGTGAATGGTGTGGAATACAGGATGACCGGAGTTTCTATGGGAAATCCCCATGCGGTAGTTTTTACAAACCATGTAAGGGGACTGGAGCTGGAATGGCTTGGCCCGGCATTTGAGTATCATGGAAGATTTCCAAGAAGAGTTAATGTGGAGTTTGCGGAGGTCATAGATTCTGCAACTTTGAAAGTGCGGGTTTGGGAGCGGGGAAGCGGCGAAACCCTTGCCTGCGGAACAGGAGCCTGCGCAGCAGTGGTGGCCGGAGTGCTGAACCATTTGACAGAACGGGAAGTGACAGTAAAATTATCCGGCGGAGAACTTTTTGTCAACTGGCAGAAGGATACAGACAAAATTCTGCTGACAGGACCGGCGGCTCATGTATTTGACGGAGAATATATGATTTCTTAAAAAGAAGTACAATGTAAAAAGAGATAAAGTTATTTACTTTTTCACTTATAAAACAAAAAGATAAGGAGAGGACAGCTAGGATGTTTAAAGTAAACGAAGATTATTTGAAATTACCAGGAAGTTATCTTTTCTCTACGATCGGGAAAAAAGTAGCAGCATATCAGGAGGCAAATCCGGATAAATCCATTATACGCCTGGGGATCGGAGATGTAACACAGCCTTTGGCACCGGCCATTATAGAGGCCCTGCACGGAGCCGTAGAAGAGATGGCACATGCAGAGACATTTCACGGCTATGCGCCGGATCTCGGATATGAATTTTTGAGAAGCGCTATGGCAAAAAATGATTATCAGGCAAGAGGATGCGATATTCAGGCTGACGAAATTTTCATTTCTGACGGTGCAAAATGTGATTCCGGAAATATTCAGGAAATTTTTGCTAAAGATAATAAGATTGCAGTGTGCGACCCCGTTTATCCGGTGTATGTAGATACCAATGTTATGGCAGGACGGACCGGTACTTATGATCCGGCTACAGAAACATGGAGCGATGTCATTTATATGCCATGTACAAAGGAAACAAATTTTGCGCCGGAACTTCCAAAAGAACGGCCGGATATTATTTACCTGTGCTTCCCAAATAATCCGACAGGTTCCACTATTACAAAAGATGAACTGCAGAAATGGGTTGACTATGCCAATAAAGAGGGTGCTGTCATTATTTATGACGCTGCATATGAGGCATATATTTCCGAAGAAAATGTTCCGCACACTATTTATGAATGCGAAGGAGCAAGAACCTGTGCGATTGAGCTGCGAAGCTTCTCCAAGAATGCAGGATTTACCGGAGTGCGCCTGGGAGCGACCGTTATTCCAAAAGATATTAAATCAAAAGATGTGACACTTCATTCCCTGTGGGCAAGACGTCACGGAACAAAATATAACGGAGCGCCCTACATTGTGCAGAAAGCAGGTGAGGCCGTATACTCTGAGGCAGGAAAAGTACAGCTGAAAGAGCAGGTGGCTTATTACATGAACAATGCCAAAGTGATCTATCAGGGACTGAAAGAGGCAGGATATAACGTATCAGGCGGTGTGAACGCCCCATACATCTGGCTGGAGACACCGAAAGGAATGACATCCTGGCAGTTCTTTGATCATTTGCTGGAGAACGCAGGAGTTGTGGGAACACCGGGATCCGGATTCGGTCCAAGCGGAGAGGGATATTTCCGCCTGACAGCATTTGGCTCATATGAAAATACAGTTGCCGCAATTGACAGGATTAAGAAAATGTAAAATTTGGGACGTAACACTTTTTAAAAGTGTTACGTCCCAAATTAACAATAGCCCCGGGTATTATTGTAATTGCATGTGAAACTGACATTTTTTCGTGACAATTGCCTTGAAACATAGTGGAAAAACAAAAAATGAAAAAAATGAAAAAAAGTACTTGATTTTTTGGAAAAGCCTGCTATAATAATATTTGTTCGCTGAACAAAACAGATAAGAAAAACAGACAGTGCGGATTGGTGTAATGGCAGCACAGCAGACTCTGACTCTGTTAGTAGAGGTTCGAGTCCTCTATCCGTAGTTCCTTGGCAGGGGCGCTGGAACTTCTGTAAAAGAAGTTCCGGTCAATATCATCGGAGTGTGGCTCAGCTTGGTAGAGCGCTACGTTCGGGACGTAGAGGTCGCAGGTTCAAATCCTGTCACTCCGATTTTTAAGTGAGATCCACAAAGTTTATTTCAGACTTTGTGGATTTATTTTTTGCTTTTTATGATTTAAACCTAAAGAGAACTCTCTGAAAGATATTTCCAGAGAGTTCTCTTTATATCGCTATATTTCAATATCTCCATCTCCGCCCAGATAACTCTGGGTATAAAGGATCACTGTGTCGTTTTCCCTTAAGATCATATTCCCGTTGGGGATCATAACTTTCCGGTTCCTTCGGATCAAAACAATAATGGAATGTCTGGAAATCTCCAGACTTCGGATGGTCTTGCCGATCCAGGGATGATTTTTCTGCAGAAGAAATTCTTTGAGTTTAATGTGTTCTTTGTCATCCTGGTAGGACTCGGCTCCCAACACCATGATGTCATCTGATCGGAGGATCATATTTCCCCGTGGAACAAGGATGCGGTCTCCCCGTTTTACTACAGCGACGATAACACTGTCCGGCAGATGGAGCTGCGAGATTGTGTGATCGATCCAGGGATCCCGGTCAGTCAAATGGATTTTGATAAAATTGATGGCGGACTGTGGCCCGTATTCTGTCATCCTTTTGATGCGGGAATACTGGTCGACGAATCCGGCGGAAATAATACCGGTAGGGATAGCTACAATCCCCACACCCAGGAAGGCAATGAAGATACCGAACATCTTTCCCAGTGTTGTGATAGGATAAATGTCACCGTAACCTACTGTGAGCAGAGTGGAAGCTGCCCACCAGATGCCGGAAAAAGCGTTGGAAAATACATCCGGCTGCGCCTGGTGCTCCAAACTGTACATACAGAGACTGGAGGCAAACATAAGCATCAGAATAATAAAGACAGAGGAGAAAAGCTGCTGTTTTTTTCCGACAATGACTTCTGTAATGACGTTGAGGGCGTCATAGTAGGCGTTGATCCGAAACAGCCGAAAAATCCGGATGATCCGAAACATGCGGAAAGCAATGGCGCCTGAAGGGAAAAAGATTGGGAGATACTGAGGCAGGAAGGATAAAAGATCCACAATACCGGTAAAGGAAAACATATACTTTAAAGTCGCCCTCCATACAGGAAGATCCGGATACAAATACCCTGCTGTCCATATCCGGAGGATGTAATCCATCAGAAAAAGAGCAACAGTAAGCTCTTCCAATGTCAGAAGAAGAGTGCCGTACTGTGCCCGGTATTCCTCGAAGGTATATAACATGCTGACTGCCAGATTCACAATAATGCAGAAGGCGTTGAAAAAATCATAGATCCGGCTTGCATAATCGTATTTTGTGCCAACCTCAATGATCTCAAAAATTCTTCTTTTATATTTCCCCAGTTTCTTGAACATCGCTTTACGTTCTCCTTGTCTGTTTTTCCTGTTGTCTGCTGATCTCATCAGACAGCTTTTTCAACATCTTTTCCCTGTCATCGGGAAGAGCGCCCCGAACACGAACGGAAATAAGATCATGAAAACCGTCGTACAGAATTTCCCGGCTGCCCGGGGAGGAAGATGGATGAAAGAGTTTCAGAAAATGCCGTTCTTCCTTCAGATTTTCCAATTCGGATGCCGGAGAAAAGAGGCCTTCCTCGATTTTCCGCCAAAGGGGAACCGTGCGGTCGAGAAACAGAGAAAAATTTACAATATGCGTCGGCTGTGTCCGATCAAAAAATTCCGCCAGAGCTTCGGCGTTTTCCAGTCCCCGGCCTTTTCCGGCGATGCCGGTCATAATGTGGGCGTCAAAAATAAGCCCGGCTTCCTTCAGCTTATATACGGCGGCATAGGCCTGTTCCAGGTTGTGTTCTTTTCTCATAAAAAGCAGAACGTCGTTCAGCCCGGTTTCAATTCCGATATAGAGATGCCTGACGCCGTGTTCCCATAAAGATTTCAGTTCTCCCGCGGATTTGGCGAGAATGGAAGAAACGGTGGCATCCATATTGACGCTGCTGCAGCCAGGGAAATAGGCATGTATCATGTTAAGGATTTCAAGAAGGCGGGAAGTATCAAGGCAGAAGGCGTTTCCATCTCCTAAGAATACCCGGCTGGGATTTCCGCCGGCTTCTTTTACGCGCTTCAGTTCCGCCTCAATTTGTTCAAGAGGAAGAACCCGATAGTTCAGGTGGCGGAATAAATTGCAAAAGAAACATCTGTTATAACTGCAGCCTACCATGACAGGCAGCATAAAAGAGCCCCGTTCCATAGGGGAGCGGCAGATCTGGCCTTCATATTCCATAATTATCACTTCCTTATAAAAATTTCAGCAGAAAAAGTCCAACTCCGCTTGCAACCCCGGCCAGAATGAAGGAAAGTTCAATTCCGGCAATATCCAGAAGATAAGGACATAAAATAGAGATCAGTCCGTATCCGATCATAACTGCACCATAGTTGATCCCCTGATATTTTGTGCCGAAATGGTCGGAGACAACCACAGGGAATAAACTGACAACCCCGCCGTATACCAGACAGACAGCGGAAATAAGTACAATGAAAAGCAGCCCGCCTGCAGCGGAAACTCCGATAACAGAGACTGTGCAGAGAAGATAGATCATGCGAAGGATCTTTTTTCTCCCTGCCAGGTCGGAAAGCCAGGGCAGAGCAAACCGTCCGACAATGTTGGCGATAGATGCAGCCATCACGCCGGCAAGAGCCTGGCTGTTTGTGAGTCCCCGGGCCATTCCCAGAGATTTCATCAGCGGATTGACGAGAACATAGGCGGGAACAGCCAGAGCCATGATCGTACTGATGATCAGATAGGATCTGGTGCGCATCATTTCCCCCACTGTAAACTGCTTCTTTGAAGATTCGGAATCTCCCTGCAGGGCAGATGAGCCTTGAGAAAGTGCTGCCTGATCAGAGGCAGAGGGCTCCCGAACCCAGAAAGCGCCCAGACACAAAACGGCATAGATTACCGTCACCATGAGCATGGCAGTGCGGTAACCCCAGCGGGACAGCACATAGTCGCACAGCGGATTCATAAGAATACCGGAGATTCCGACCATACCGATGGTAATACCGGAAACCATGCCTCTTTGCCGGGGGAACCATTCCTGGGGAACGGCAGTCAGCATACTGAATGCACATCCCGATCCGAAACCGCCGAGGGCGCCGTATCCCAGCGAGATCAGCCAGGGCATGTTGTGGGGAGCCATGGCTGCCAGAAAGAAACCGCCGCACATGACAGCGCTTCCGAAAAAGATCGTTGCCCTTGCGCCGATCTTGTGCTGAAGAAAGCCGCCCAGCATATTTCCGGCTGCGAAAATGCCGATGATAATGGTAAAAGGCTGGCTGGAGGCCGCCAGGGAAAGCCCGTATTCCTCTTGTACATAAGGCTGAAATACAGTCCAGATATAAGGATTGCCGTGCACAAAATTTACAATGGATGCTGCCGCCAGAATTACATAACGATTGGGTTGACGTTTCTGCCTCATTCCCTGCCCTCCTTCCCGAAATAGGGATACGTAATCATACTTTCATTATAGGCGATTGGAGACAATTGGCAAGAGGAAAAGCTTTCTTTTACAGCAATCCTGTCTCTGTGTTATGATAAAGGAAATGACAAGGAGGGCTGATCATGGAGGATTCCTATGTACTTCAGATGAAGAACCGCAAATTTTCCGATTTCTATTTATGTTTCTGCGGCTATGCCAAATGCAGTCCGCTTCACAGCTTCGGACCGGCAGTCAGACCCAACTATATTCTGCATTATATTGTGGATGGGAAAGGGAAATTTCTGGTAAATGGCGAAGAGTACAACCTTCAAAAGGGGCAGGGATTTCTGATCGAGCCGGAAGTACAGACCTTTTATCAGGCAGATGAGGAAGTGCCATGGACATATCTGTGGATCGGATTTGGAGGAAAGAAGGCAGAGGATTATTTAAGAGATCTTGGACTGAATAAAAAGCAGCTTATCTTTCAGTGCGGCTGCGGGGAGGAATTAAAGCAGATTGTATATTCCATGTTAAAACATAGAAAATATACAGCCGCAAATGAGTACTTTCTGGAAGGTCTTTTATATACATTTTTTGGCACCCTGAAAGAAAATATGGAAATCGCGGGAAATGCCGGGGAAAAGGATGGCAACCTTTATGTCCGCAAGGCGGTGGAATTTATCCAGAATAATTATGCGGATCCTGTCAGAGTAAAAGATATTGCCGATTATGTGGGGGTGAACCGAAGCTACCTTTACACGCTTTTCCAGGATAATCTGCAGTTATCGCCCAAAGAATATCTTACAAATTTCCGTCTTACCCGGGCAGCAGAGCTTCTGCAGCTTACAGATCTGTCAGTTGAGACAGTTGCTATGTCCTGCGGCTATCAGGATGCGCTGGGATTTTCCAAGATATTCAAGGCAAAAATGGGGATCACTCCGTCTGCATACAGGAAGGAGAATGCGGCCTGGCAGGAAACAAAGAGGAAAGAAGAAATTGATCTAACATTTTGACTCATTTTTCTAACGAATGCTCCTAGGCGCCGGTTACGGTTTTATATATAATTGGCGTAGCGTCAGTGCACAAGGGTACACCGACGCCAGCATTGGAGGAGAAGAAAATGAGTATAATTGTTAATGAAAAAAATAAAACATTTCACCTGTATAATAATCAGATCAGCTATCTTATGTCTGTCTTGCCAAACGGTCACATAGGACAGCTGTATTTTGGGAAAAGGATCCACCACAGAGAGGACTTTTCTTATTTGCTGGAGAGAATGTCCCGCCCGATGGCATCCTGTATTTTTGAAGAGAGTAAAGATTTTTCACTGGAACATCTGAAACAGGAATACGGAGTCTATGGGAGCGGGGATTACCGCATGCCTGCGGCAGACGTTTTGCAGGAAAACGGCAGCAGGATCTTGGATCTGTGCTATGAAGGCTATGAGGTTCAGGAAGGAAAGCCGTCTCTTCCGGGGCTTCCGGCAATTTATACGGAAAATGAAAAAGAGGCGGAAACATTGATTCTTTGCCTTGGGGATAAAGTTACGGGGCTGAAGGTACGGCTGATGTACACCATATTTGCGGCGGAGGGAATTATTGCAAGGAGTGTTTCTTTTGCCAACAATGGAAATCAGGCTCTTCACCTGGCAACCGCTATGAGCCTTTGCATGGATCTGCCGGATCATGACTATGAGTGGATGCAGTTTTCGGGAGCGTGGGCAAGAGAGAGACATTTGCGGACAAGACATCTGGAATATGGGATCCAGTCTGTTGGGAGCCTTAGGGGACATTCCTCTCACGAGCACAATCCTTTTGTCATTCTGAAGCGTCCGTCGGCGGATGAATTTCAAGGGGAGGCAATCGGTTTCAGCCTTGTGTACAGCGGTAATTTCCTGGCTCAGGCCGAGGTGGATACCCATGATACTACAAGGGTTCTTCTGGGAATCCATCCGGAAGGATTTGACTGGAAGCTGGAACCGGGCGAGACATTCCAAACCCCGGAGGCGGTTATGGTCTATACAGATCAGGGACTGAACCATTTAAGCCAGATCTATCACCGGCTTTATCAGAAGAGACTGGCCAGGGGATACTGGAGAGACAGGGTTCGACCGATCCTGATCAACAACTGGGAGGCGACATATTTTGATTTTGATGAGGAGCGGCTTCTGGAGATTGCCGCAAAGGCAAAGGAAACAGGGGTAGAACTCTTTGTTCTTGACGACGGATGGTTCGGGGGCCGGTGCAGCGAACATGCCGGGCTTGGAGACTGGGTCGCCAATACAGACCGGCTGCCGGAAGGGATCCGGGGACTTGCACAGAAGATAGAGGACATGGGAATGAAGTTCGGATTGTGGTTTGAGCCGGAAATGGTAAACAAGGATTCCGACCTTTTCCGTGCCCATCCGGACTGGATCCTTCAGGCTCCGGGACGGAAATCCTGCCACGGGCGCTACCAGTATGTATTGGATTTTTCCAGAAAAGAAGTGGTGGACTGTATTTACGAAATGATGGATAAGATCCTGTCCGGGGCAAAAGTTTCTTATATAAAATGGGATATGAACCGGAGTATTACAGAATGCTGGTCGTCAGCTCTTCCGCCGGACAGACAGGGAGAAGTGTTCCATCGTTATATTCTTGGCGTATATGATCTCTATGAAAGACTGACTTCCAAATTCCCTCATATTTTATTTGAGTCCTGCGCAAGCGGCGGCGCCAGGTTTGATCCGGGAATGCTTTACTATGCTCCCCAGGCGTGGACCAGTGATGATACGGATGCGGCGGAACGGCTGAAAATCCAGTATGGAACCTCCTACTGCTATCCGGTGAGCAGTATGGGAAGCCATGTTTCGACGGCGCCGAACCATCAAACAGGCAGAAACACCCCTCTTCATACAAGGGCGAATGTGGCCTGCTTCGGTACGTTTGGATATGAACTGGATTTAAACACATTGACAGGGAAGGAGCAGGAGGAAGTAAAAGAGCAGATCGCCTTTATGAAACAGTACCGGCATCTTCTGCAGTTCGGAACATTTTACCGTTTGTCCAGTCCTTTTGAAGAGAATGTGACTGCCTGGATGGTAGTCAGCGATGATAAGAAAGAGGCAATTGTGGGATGGTACCGTGTGCTGAGCGGAGCAAATCTGCCGTTTGGAAGGCTGCGTCTTAAGGGGCTGGAGGAAGGAACGGAATATAAAGTTACAAAACGGAGGATCCGCGAGAAAGGGCAGGGAACCTATTATGGCGATGAACTGATGTATGCCGGACTTGTAACTACAGACGGCGCTTCCGGTGAAACTTCCCTGGAAGAAGAAAAGACCTATGATTTCGATTCCAGTCTGTTCATTCTCAAGGCAGAGGATGAAAAGGAATAAGAAAAGAAAAAACAGGGCGGAGAAATTTAATTTTCTTCGCCCTGATGTTCGTATCTCCATGCTCTTGGAGAGACTCCGTAAGTATTTTTAAATGCTCTTGAGAAGTGGAGCTGATTTGAGTATCCGACGGCATTTCCGATATCTCCGATAGACAGGGAGGTGAGTTTCAAAAGCTCGCCGGCCTTGGACATGCGGTAGGAGATCAAAAATTCCTGGGGAGATTTTCCTACGGTATCATGAAAGATTTTCCCGAAATAGCTGCGGTTCAGTCCGCAGAATGCGGCGATATCTTCCACAGAAATATCATTTTGGAAATTTTGCTCAATAAAACTTAAAGCTTCCTTAATATAGAAATCTCTCATTCGATTTCCCTGCTTTACAATCGGAGAGGAATGAGAGCGCGTCAGGTAGTCCAGAAACAGAAATAAATGCCCGATCAGATGAAAAGGAGATTCCTGGGAATGCTGAGTGATGTAGAGCATTTCATTTACCATCTGCTGAGAAATGTCTTTATATCTCGGTTTATAGATGGGAGAATCCTGGGATATTCCGGCCATCTCCATGATCTCTTTGGCTTTCAGTCCGTCAAATTCAATCCATGCGTATTCCCAGGGCAGATCCGGATCAGCGGTATAAGTGCAGATCTGATGAGGGAAGATCATAAAGCCCTGTCCGCTTTTTACATGGTATTCTACAGATTCCTTTTTGGAATTTTGGGCGATCAGCGTTCCGGTACCCGAAATAACATAGTGAAAAAGATAGTGAGTGCGGGCAGCGGGACCGAAGGAATGAGCGGGATCGCATTGTTCCCAGCCATATTGGTAAAGCCCCAGGTCGATAAAGTTCTCGCTGGGGAAAATAGAAAATAAAACGTTGCTCATGCTGTTCCTCCTGATGAAAGTTTCGCCTGTGGAGTACTTTTTTTCATTATATATCAAAATGCTTGGTGATATCAATATATAGCATAAAAACAAGCATAAAGATATAAAACAAAAAAAACACCGGTATTTATAGACGTATATTGATATGTTAAAATAATATCACTAGGAGAAAAGCAAGAAAGAAGCAGAAAGGAGATATGAAAATGAGAGGAAAAAGGACAAGATGTGTCAGTGCCTTTCTGGTAGTTGCCATGGCAGGCGGATTGATGCTGCAGGGATGTTCCGGCAACAGCGATTCCAGTGGGAAGACAGAAATTGAGATCCTGCAGTATAAGCCGGAGGCAGCTACCTACTTTGATCAGGTGGAAGAACAGTTCAATGCAACTCATGATGATATCCATCTGACCATTGACTCGCCGAATGATGCATCTACGATCATGAGAACGAGGTTTATCCGCGAAGATTATCCGGATATCATCGGTATCGGCGGCGATATCAATTATTCTTATTATGTAGATGCGGAGATCCTTGCAGATGTGTCCGAATATGAGGGGATGGAAAATATCAAAGATTCCTATGTGGACATAGCAGAGGCGCTGGAGATCGTCCCAACTGACGGGACCTACATTGTACCTTACATGGCTAATGCGGCCGGTATTTTGTATAACAGAGATATGTTTGAGGAACATGGCTGGGAAATTCCTACAACATGGGATGAGCTGATGAGCCTGTGCGAGGAGATTCAGGCAGAAGGAATCCTGCCGTTTTATTTTGGATTCCGTGACACGTGGACCTGTCTGGCGCCATGGAATGGAATCGCAGTAGATCTGGCACCTGCTGATCTGTGCAAACAGGTAAACAGAGGAGAGGCAACCTTTACAGAAGGATATAAAGAAGCGGCAGAAAAGTATATCCAGCTGATGGAATACGGGCCGGCTGATCCGGTAGCGTACGGTTATAACGATGCATGTACGGCGTTTGCAAGAGGGGAATCTGCAATGTATCCTATCGGAAGCTATGCAGTGCCTCAGATCCTTTCCGTAAATCCGGATATGAATATTGACTCCTTTGTTATGCCGGCAAATGATGAGGCAGATGGCAATACATTAAACTCCGGTATTGACCTTGGCTTTTGCGTAACGGCTGCGTGCGAGAACAAGGAGGCCGCATATGAGGTGCTTGATTTCCTCCTTGAAGACGAGAATATTCAGGCCTATATTGACGACCAGAATGCAATTCCATGTAAAGAAGGAGAATTTGAGCTGGCTCCCTATGTGGACGGCATGACAGAGTATATCGAGTCCGGCAACATGACAGACTACCAGGATCATTACTATCCGTCAGAGATGGCTGCAGATGCTATCCTGCAGACCTATGTGATCGACAAGGATACAGATGCATTCCTTGCAAGGTTTGACAAAGACTGGCAGCGTTACAACCGCGATATCATCCGTGAGGTTCAGGCATACGAAGAAGAGAACGGAAGCGCGGAATAGGAAAGGAGTGGGGATAGAATGAAAAATGAAAGAAAACGTACCTTCCTGTTAATAACGATACCGATTCTGGCATTGTTTGTCTGCTTCAATACGATACCTTTGATTCGGGGTGTTATTTACAGTTTTACCAACTTTAAAGGCTTTGGAACTTATGATTGGGTCGGCCTTAGGAATTACATGGATCTGTTCACAGATCCCCGCGTGGGAGGATCCTATCTGTTTACATTCAAGCTGGCGATCTGCGCAACAATCGTAACGAATGTGATCAGCCTGATCCTTGCCCTGGGACTGAACAGTAAGATCCGCGCCAAAGGATTTTTCCGTGCGGCATATTTCCTGCCCAATGTACTTGGCGCACTGGTAGTAGGTTATGTGTTCCAGTATCTGTTCACATACATTCTTCCGGCAGTGGGAGAAATGATAGGAAGCGAAGCGTTGAGCTCCAGTATGCTTTCTAATGAAAATACTGCATGGATCGCGATCATGATCGTATGCTGCTGGCAGAATATTGCCATGAATACGATTATTTATATTTCCGGTCTTCAGACCGTTCCGGAGGATGTGTATG
The DNA here is from genome assembly GCF_030296775.1 of Claveliimonas bilis. Classification (NCBI taxonomy): domain Bacteria; kingdom Bacillati; phylum Bacillota; class Clostridia; order Lachnospirales; family Lachnospiraceae; genus Claveliimonas; species Claveliimonas bilis. The sequence continues at coordinate 999,411 of NZ_AP027742.1, forward strand.
AAGCAGGCTCTCTGGACGGAGCAACAGGATGGAAAAAATTCAGACACCTGACTTTCCCTCTGATCATTCCCTTCTTTACCATCAATATGGTTTTGTGTGTAAAGAACTTCCTCATGGTATTTGATCAGGTTATGGCTATGACACAGGGAGGACCTGCACAGAGTACGGAATCCATTTCTTTCCTGATCTACAACAATGGTATGAAGGGCGGAAGCTTCGGTTATCAGAGTGCTAACGCTGTTATCTTCTTCATTGTGATCGTAGCAATTTCTGCAGCACAGATGAGCATCTCCAGCAGGAAGGAGGAGCAGTTATAATGAGTAAAAAAATAGATAAAGTAAAAACAAACTGGCCGGTTATGGTCCTTTTGATCATGGGGCTTAGCACAATTGCTTTTCCGTTGTATATGGCGATTGTGATCGCGTTTAAACAGCCCTCCGAGATGACAAACAGCATTTCCGGAATCCTGTCCCTTCCTTCTGAATGGAGTCTTTCCAATTTTGCCCAGGCTATGGAAGTTACAGATTTCTGGAGATCGCTTGGGAACAGTGTTCTGATCACAGTAGTGACAGTGGTGCTTTCCATTGTACTCCACTCCATGATGGGATATGCTATCGGACGGAACCGCGGACACAGCAAATTCTATAAATTTGTATATCTGTTTATTGTAAGCGGTATGTTTGTTCCTTTTGCAATCCTGATGATGCCGCTGGCAAAACAGACGGCGGAGCTGGGACTTGCAAACTGGGCTGGCGTTATCATTTTGTATGTGGTATTCTATATGCCGATGAATGTGCTGTTGTATTCCGGTTACCTTGTCAATATCCCGATCGCACTTGAAGAGGCGGCAAGAGTGGACGGCGCAAATACATGGCGGACTTACTGGAAGGTTATCTTCCCGATTATGAAGCCTATGCATGCGACAGTTGCCATCATCACAGCGCTGGCCGTATGGAATGACGTTATGACACCTCTTGTTATTATGTCAGGTACAGGGCAGAATACGCTGCCTTTGGCACAGCTCAATTTCCAGACGCAGTTCGGTACAAACTACAACCTGGCATTTGCTTCGTACCTTCTGGCATTGATACCGATCCTTATTTTCTACATTATCTGCCAGAAACAGATTATAAACGGTGTAGTCAATGGAGCTGTAAAATAGAATTTGATATGAAAATGAAAACCCCGCCTTAGCCTTTAAGGCGGGGCTGATTGAGTTTTAACGGCCGAAATTTATGAAACTTAAAAGGAGAACGACCAAATGGCAATTATCTTTCAGGAAGAGAAGAAAATATTTACACTTCACACAAAACAGACAACTTATCAGTTTAAGGTGGACTGCTATGGATTTTTGATCCATCTGTATTACGGAAAGAAAATACAGGGAGAGATGGATTATCTTCTCACTTTTGCAGACCGCGGATTTTCCGGCAACCCTTATGATACCGGACTTGACCGGACTTATTCTATGGATGCGCTGCCCCAGGAGTACCCGTGTATGGGAAACGGTGATTACAGAAGCAGTGCTCTGGTAGTCCAGAACGAGAACGGGACATACAGCTGCGATCTTCGATATAAAGGATACAAAATTGTGGATGGGAAATATGCTCTTCCCGGTCTCCCGGCAGTTTATGCGGCAGCAAAGGAGGCGCAGACTCTGGAAATTTATCTGGAGGATCCTGTAACTAAGATACGGGCAGTGCTGCTTTACGGTATCCTTCCGGAAGACGATATTATTACAAGGAGCGTCCGGATCGAAAATGCCGGATCACAGAAAATATATGTCAGAAAGGCGGCTTCTGCAGTTTTGGATTTCCTCTATGGAAATTATGATATGATCAGCTTCTATGGAAGACATGCCATGGAACGGAATTTTCAGAGAGTTCCGGTAGCTCACGGATCCCAGATGATCGGAAGCCGACGTGGAACATCCAGTCATCAGTACAATCCGGCAGTGATCTTTGCAGAGGAAAATGCCACAGAAGAATCCGGAAGCTGTTATGGAATGGTGTTTGTGTACAGTGGGGGATTTCAGGCAGAGGCTGAGAAAGATCAGTTTAACCAGACAAGAGTTGTCATGGGAATGGAGAGCGGAACCTTCTGCTATCCCCTGGAAGAAGGGGAAACTCTTGTTGTCCCGGAGACAGTGCTCACTTATTCTGCAAAAGGACTGGAAAAACTTTCCCACAATTATCACAGATGCTTCCGGCGTCACCTGTGCCGGGGAAAATATCGGGATGAGGTAAGACCGGTACTCATTAACAGCTGGGAAGCGGCATATTTCGATTTTACAGGAGAAACAATCCTTAAGCTTGCTGACGAGGCTGCTAAGCTTGGGATAGAAATGGTCGTGCTGGATGATGGCTGGTTCGGAAAGAGAGATGACGATAACAGCGGGCTGGGCGACTGGTATGTGAACGAGGAGAAACTTGGATGTTCTCTGGGAGAGCTGGCCCGGAAAGTAAACGAAAAGGGACTGAAGTTCGGCCTCTGGATCGAACCGGAGATGATATCGGAAGACAGTGATCTTTACCGCAGTCATCCGGACTGGGTATTTCAGATCCCGGGACGTTCCCCGGTACGTGCGAGAAACCAGCTGGTACTGGATTTTTCCAGAAAAGAAGTCCGTGATGAAGTTTTTGAACAGATCAGCAAAGTGCTGGATCATGCAAATGTAGAGTATATTAAGTGGGATATGAACCGGAGCATTTCAGATGTTTACTCTATAGCCGCCAGGGAACAGGGGATGGTTCTTTACAATTATGTGTTGGGCGTGTATGAATTTCTGGAAAAACTGATGAACCGGTATCCGGACATCCTTATTGAAGGATGCAGCGGCGGCGGCGGAAGATTTGATGCAGGAATGCTGTATTATACGCCGCAGATCTGGTGCAGTGACAATACAGACGCTGTTGACCGGACAGAAATACAGTACGGAACTTCTTTTATTTATCCTGTTTCTGCTGTGGGATCCCATGTGTCGGCGTGTCCGAACCACCAGACAGGAAGAACGGTATCCCTTCATACCAGAGGCGTAACTGCTATGGCAGGAACCTTCGGCTATGAGCTGGATCCCGGCACATTGACAGAAGCAGAAAAAGAAGAAGTAAAAGAGCAGGTTAGAACCTATCATACATATGGAAAGCTGATACAGACAGGGGATTACTACCGGCTTTCCAATCCGGCGAAGGATGAAACAGCAGCCTGGGCGTTTGTGTCGGAAGATAAGAGAGAAGCCCTTCTAAATGCGGTCATGCTGAAGGTGCATGGAAATATGACTGTAAATTATATCAGAATGAGAGGGCTGGATCCGGAGGCGTTTTATAGAGAGGAAAAAACTGGAAAATGCTACAGCGGAGGTGCGCTTATGGAGGCCGGATATCCTCTTCCTGTGGAAAGCGGAGAGTATCTGGCATACCAGATTCATTTTATCCAGGAGTAATGCGCAAGGAAGGAGGAAATAGCATGGCAAAAGAGTCGGATTTTGAAAAAAGGCTGAAGAAACATCACGATGAACTGAAATGGCTGTATATGGAGCTGTACGGAAATGACGACATGTTTTTTGAACTGTGCAGCCGCATGCAGCAGTTTTATGAGGAAAGAAGCAATGCCCTGAAAACAAGAGACAGGGAAAAAGAGACAGATCCTGAATGGTTCAGGAAAAAAGAAATGCTGGGGATGATGCTCTATATCGATAACTTTGCAGGGACCATCCGCGGCGTGGAAAAGAAGCTGGATTATATTCAGGACTGCAATGTAAACTGTATTCATCTGATGCCGTTTTTAGATGTAACAAAAGGAAAATCTGACGGAGGTTATGCGGTAAAGGACTTCCGTAAGGTAAGAGAGGATCTTGGAACCATGGAAGATCTGGAGACTTTGACAAAGAAGTGCCACGAAAAGGGTATGAATGTCTGCATGGACTTTGTCATGAACCATACTTCCGAAGATCATGAGTGGGCGGTAAAGGCAAGAAAAGGTGAAGGTGAATATATGAGCCGCTACTTTTTCTTCGACAATCCGGTCATTCCCGAGCGGTACGAACAGACAGTGCCCCAGGTCTTTCCTACCACAGCCCCCGGGAACTTTACTTATCTGCCGGAGCTAGATCATTATGTGATGACAACTTTTTATCCTTACCAGTGGGATCTGAATTACGGAAATCCAAGGGTATTCAATGAGATGATGTACAACTTCCTTTATTTTGCTAATATCGGAATGGACATTATCCGTATTGATGCCGTTCCATATATATGGAAGGAAATGGGAACGCCATGCCGGAATCTGAAACAGGTGCATACCATTGTACGCATGATGCGTATGATAGGAGAGATTGTATGTCCGGCGACCATTCTTCTGGGTGAGGTGGTCATGGAGCCGGAAAAGGTGGCGCCTTATTTTGGTACGGTAGAAAAACCGGAGTGCCATATGCTCTACAACGTAACAACTATGGCGACAATCTGGCATTCTCTGGCAGCGCAGGATACCTCTCTTTTGAAGAAACAGCTGGATACGGTGTGTGAGCTTCCCGGAGAGTATACCTTCCTTAATTATCTTCGCTGTCATGATGATATCGGATGGGGTCTTGACTTTGATTTCCTGAAAGGACAGGGGATGGAAGAAATTCCCCATAAGAGATATCTCAATGATTATTATACAGGTAAGTTTCCGGGCAGCGTCAGCAGGGGAGAACTTTACAATGACGATCCGGTGACCCAGGATGCCAGATTCTGCGGTACGACTGCTTCCATGTGCGGTATTGAGAGCGCCGGATTTGAACAGGATGAAGAGAAAATGGAGGCAGCTATCCGGCTTGATATTATGCTTCATGCATATATGCTGATGCAGTCGGGGATTCCCATGCTCTACAGCGGAGATGAGATCGGGCAGGTAAACGACTATACTTACAAGGAGGATCCGGATAAATGTGCGGATTCCCGCTATATCCACAGAGGAGCTTTCCGCTGGGATCTTGCAAAGAAACGGAAAAATAAAGGAACCGTGGAGGGACAGATTTTCCAGTCCCTGGGCTACCTGGAAAAACTGAGGAAGCAGGAAAAGGTATTCGATGCAGATGCAAAAGTTTATACCTATGAGACCTGGCAGCAGGGAATTATCTGTGTGGTGAGGGAAAAGGCCGGGACAAAAATGATCGGCGTATTTAACTTTGCAAAAGAGCCAAGAACAGTGTCCGTCTATCCGGAAGAGAGCGGAAAGGATATGATCAGCGGCAGCGCAGTGGAGATGGATCAGATCCTCGCAGGAGGGCATGATTTCCGCTGGGTGAAGCTGGGATAACAGTGGCGTTTTTTGCAAGCCAGGGTTCCGCAGGTCAAACAGAATAAAAGTATTGCAGAAAAGTATTGTTTGTATTAGTGTATATATAAATATAGACAATACTTTTTTTGCGTAGAAATTGTCTGTAATAATTCTGGTGGAAGAGAGGGAAGGAAAATGGAAGTAGCTCTGTTTTTTATTTTTCTGATCACAAATCTTTTTGTTGTACTGATCTGCCAGTATTCCTATGGGAAGCGGGACCGGTATGAGGATGGAATGCTCATGGGTGTCCACATTCCGGCATATGCGCTGGAGCAGGAAGAAGTCAGGAAGCTTTGCACCAAAAGTAAGAGGGAATGGAAGATTTTTAACAGGGGGAATCTGATCGTCAGTATTTTGATCAATTTCCTGTGTTTCTTTGATATCACTGTTTTTCTGGTGGTCTATGTAATATGGATGGCAGAGTATATGTGCGGGCTTTGGTGTCTTGTCATCTTTCCCCACAGAAAAATGTATCAGATGAAGATGGAACATCAGTGGATCGACGAAAGGAGCAAAAAGGTTGTGCCCATGGATACGGAAGTGTCCGATTTTGCGGATAAAAGGCCATGGAGCCTTAAGTGGCATTTACCGATTTTGTTTCTGCTTGTACTGTCAGGATTTTGGTACAGCGAAATCTGGGGAGGCGGACCGGAATTTTTCGGAGACCGGATTTTGTTTTTCTCCACCCTTGGAATCTCTGTCCTGTTTCTGCTGTTTCATATCGGTATCCAGAGAAGGAAGGATGATGTCTGCAGCGGCAATGCGGACATCAACCTGGCGGCAAACAGACTTTTCCGGCGCTCCTGGACCATCGGCCTTGTGACGGCATCCTGGATTAACGGATCGGCATGGCTGTTTCTGGCTTTTGAGAGCAGGGGAAAAGACTGGGTGGATCCGGGCGTTTATACTGCCTATGGATTTTTGACAGCAGCTGCGGCGGCCGGACTTCTCGTTCCGGTTATGTGGGGAATCCAAAAACGAAAAAGGATCCTTTCGGCAGTGACGGAGCCCTACAGTGTGGATGATGACGAATACTGGAGGAAAGGCTGGTACAATAATCCCAAAGATCCCCATCTGCTTATCCAGGACCGTCTGAACAGCATGAACATGTCCCTTAATTACGGCCGGCCGGCAGCCCGGATCATTATGGGAGTAACCGGTGTGCTTACTGCGGCGCTTGTTATCTGGGTGATTGTCATTATCCTCCGATTTGAAAATGTTGACATACATTTTGAGCAGACGGGAGATACTTTTCTGGTAGAGGCTGCAGGATATGAGTGTGAATTTACAAAGGAAGAGATTGTGGAAGTCACATTGCTTGACAGGATGCCGGAGGACAAGTTCATCCGGACAAACGGCGGCAGTACGGAAGATTATGATATCGGTCACTTTAAGGGGAAGGAGACAGGAAAATGTATGCTGTTTCTTGACAAAGAGAGCGGCCCTGTTTTGGAGATCCAGTTAAAAGATGAGAAAATTTTTGTTGCCGGAAATGAGGAGGAAGATACAAAAAGCTGGTATCAGATGCTGTCCTTATAAAATCCTTATACTTATGGCTTACACTGTAAAAGAAAACAAAACAGTGTTTAGTGATAAGGAGGATTTTATATGGAAACGGTTATTTTAGAAACGAAATCGTTGACAAAGACATATTTGAGAGGACAGGAAAAGGCGCTTGACCGTGTTTCGATCCAGATTCCCCAGGGGTGTGTCTATGGGCTTCTGGGACCAAACGGTGCCGGGAAGTCTACTTTGTTAAAGGTTATTTCCGGCATGATAAGACCGGATTCGGGAGAAGTTAGATTTTGTCAGAAGAAGTGGACGAGGGGAAGCATAAAAGAGATCGGAGCGCTGATTGAGACGCCGCCAGTTTATCCCAATCTGACGGCCAGAGAGAATCTGCGCGTAAGAGCGGCTGCTTTTGGTATACCCGAAGAGCGCATAGAAGAAGCTCTGGAGATCGCGGAAATTCAAAACACAGGAAGAAAGAAAGCAGGGCAGTTTTCACTGGGAATGAAGCAAAGGCTTGGAATCGCGGCAGCGCTTTTGAATCATCCGAAGCTTTTGATCCTGGATGAACCCACAAACGGTCTGGACCCCATCGGCATACAAAAGCTTCGGGAAATGCTCCGGGGATTTACAAAGAAGGGGATCACGGTGCTGGTGTCCAGCCATATCCTGGATGAAGTAAACAAGACGGCGGATTATATCGGTATCCTGTCAGGAGGGATGCTGAAATATCAGGGCGGTATGCCGGAAAAAGACCAGCTGGAGGAGCTGTTTATGAAAGTGGCGGCAGGCGGCCAGGTGATGACAGCAGGCGGTCAGCTGATGGAAGGAGGCGAGGCATAATGGAACAGGTCTTCCTTCTGTATCGTGCGGAAAAACTAAAATACCGCCACAGTCTGTCCGGGAAGCTCTGGATCTTGTTTCCCTGTCTGACGCTTCTGATGGCTTATGGGCTGGCAGCCAATTATGGAATGGTCGACAGCTATAACTGGTGGTATATCGGGATCCTGCCCGGATTTCTGACGCTTTACTGCTGTATGTCCCAGGAGAAAGAGAAGAAGATCAGGAACCAGGCGGTGCTTTTAACAGCAGAAGATTTAAAGAAGGCGTGGGACGCCAAGACCCTCAATGCTGTAAAGTATGTGGCCGCCGCCAATGTGCTGCTGGTATCCTGTTCATTTTTGCTGGGAAATATTGTGATGCCTCTTTTGCAGCAGGAACAGGTTATCTATGTGTCGGCGGGACAAAATGTCCTTGCGGCTTTAGTGATGATTCTTGCCAGCCTGTGGCAGATCCCCCTCTGCCTTTGGATGGATCGGAAGATAGGAATGTTTCCAACGCTGGCAGTCAATATGGCGCTGAACACATCAGGATGCCTCACGGCTGTCACCGGCCTTTGGATGCTGAATCCATGGGGGATTCTTCCAAGGATCATGTGTCCGGTTATCGGAATCCTGCCAAACGGTCTTACGGCACATCCGGGAAATACAGGCTATATTCCGGGGATTACGGATCCGGCCAGCCTGTTTATTGGAAGTTTCATCTGCCTTGCTCTTTTTGTTATCCTGTGGGCTGCAACAAGAGTCTGGTATGACAGAAAGGGGGCGGAAGCACTGTGAGAATGTTTGCGGGCCTCTTAAAGGCAGAATGGAAGAAACTTGCCCATACGCCGGTTTTCTGGATTCATGTGATCCTGCCGGTTTTAGGGGCGGCGGTTTTTCTGATCTATGATTTTTTTGCCGGATGGAATGCAAGAAGTGAGGTCCAGATGTATCTGGAAGTGCTCTCCGGAGTCTTTCCTTTCCTTGCCGGGATCATATGCGGGCAGGCGGCGGAAATGGAGCTGCAGAGCGGATATCAGAACTTTTTGTGTCTGCCCTGCCCAAGGCCGGTGGGACTTTTGGCAAAATGGACAGTCCTGATGGCAGGCGCCCTTTTTTCTTCCCTGGTGGCAGTGCTTGGATTTGGCCTGGTATACCGCCTCTTTCCGGAGGGGGATGTCTGTTCCCTTTCAAGCTACCTGGCAGTTGCCCTTGTCATGTGGGCGGGACAGGGGATCGTCTATCTTCTGCATCTGTTTCTTGGATTTCAGTTTGGAAACGCGGCCTCTGTCAGTGTCGGCGTTGTAGGAACGATCGCTGCTTTCCTTATGATGACAGGACTCGGCCAAGGGCGCTGGATGTTCTTTCCCCACGCATGGAGTGAAAAGTGGTGTGATTTTATGCTGGCATTGATTTTTGCCGGGAATACAGGCGCAATTTCTATCCTGAAAAGCGGGGCATGGCAGCATTTGCTTTTGATCTGTACGATTATTTTTGTTGGTCTTGGAACGGCTGTTCTTCTGTGGGTTACATTTTTTGAAGGGAGAAAAAAGGAATGACAGTAAAGGTTTTGGCTATTGACGATGAGGAGGGGATCTTAAAAGTGATCCGGCGCGCGCTGGAACGGGAAGGATATGAGGTGGATACTCTTTCTGATCCGTTAAAGGCAGACTTAAGCAGCCTGGGGAATTACAACCTTATTCTCCTGGATGTCATGATGCCGGGGATGGATGGTTTTGAATTTCTAAGAAAGATCCGGGAGAAGGCGGACTGTCCGATCCTCTTTCTCACTGCCCGGACAGGGGAGGAGGACGTTATGACGGGACTTGGTTTGGGAGCGGACGATTACATCCGCAAACCCTTTGGAATCGGAGAGTTAAGAGCAAGAGTAGAGGCGCATATCCGAAGGGAAAACAGACAGAAGCATCACGCAGTGGCAATTGGAGAGACAAAGTTTTATCTCAAAGAAAAGAGGCTGCTTTGCAAAGAGCAGGAGATTTTTCTTACAAAAAGCGAATATGAAATCTGTGAATATCTGGCCCTTCATCAGGGACAGGTATTTTCAAGAGAAAGGATTTATGAGTATGTCTTTGGATTTGACGGGGAGGCGGACAGCTCCGCCATCACAGAACATGTGAAAAATATCAGGGCAAAATTTCGGATGACAGGCCTGGAACCGATAGAAACAGTATGGGGGATCGGATATAGATGGAAAGGATAAAAAGAAAGAAAAAAAGATTGTATGCTATGTTTATTTCCTTTTTGTTCCGCTTTGGGATCCTTGCGATCGGACTGGCAGGACTTACAGCGGTCATCTATATGGTTACGGTCCATGCAGGGGTGGTACGCCTGCCAAGCTATGAGCTGGATAAGATTACAAGAGCAGAAGGGGAGATCAGGTCAGGGGGCCAAGTGGAAGAAAAGCTTTTGCCCGACACATGCAGATATGGCGTTTTTGAAAAAGACGGGACCTATGTTTATGGAAATCTCTCTAAGGAGGAGCAGGAAGGACTGTGGAAAAGTCAGATGCAGTCATCCCCTGCTCTGATCTATGGTTCCTATTGGAAGGTGATCGAGAAAGAAAACGGGCTGACTGCCCTTGTGGAGTATCAGGTGATAGCCAAATTCTCTAATCCGTTCCTTCGTTCCGTCTTTCCAAATGCAGAACTTTTATTTGTCGGCGCCTATTTCCTTATGTTTTTTGGGACGGCAGTGGCGCTGGCGAAAAGGCAGGGAAAATATCTTCAGAAGAGGCTGAATGTATTGAAAGAAACAGCGGAGCGGGTAGAGAGAGAAGATCTGGATTTTGAGCGGGAATACTCGGATATTCAGGAAGTCGATCATGTACTTGGGGCCCTTTATCAGATGAAGGAGGCGCTTCAGAAGTCTTTGAAGGAACAGTGGGATATCAAGAGACAGAAGGAGGATCAGATTGCTTCCCTTGCCCATGATATCAAAACGCCCCTTACGATCATCCGGGGAAATACAGAGCTTTTGCTGGAAGAAGAAACAGAGGAAGAAAAAAGAGAGTGGGATCAGGAAATTCTGGACAATGTCAGGGAGATTGAAAGATATTTGCAGATTCTGCAAAGAACGATCCGACAATTTGACGGTGAGCTAAACAGAGGATCCAAAGACGGACAGGAAGAGAAGAAGGAAGAGGAGAAAAACTTCCCGGCTTCTTCCTGGATACAGGAGATCTGCGAGAGGGCACAGGCCCTGGGAAGAATGAAAAAACTGCAGATCTGCTGCAAGGCTGCGGATACAGATAAGATGGTATATGGGAGAAAAGAAGAGTGCAGCCGGGCACTCTGGAATATTGTATCTAACGGAGTGGATTTTTCTCCTTTGGGAGGGGAACTGCTTATTGAGATAAAGGAGAGCGGAGAATTTCTTGCAGTCACTGTGACTGACGACGGACCAGGATTTACAAAAGAAGGCCTTGCTCATGCTACGGAACAGTTTTATCAGGCCGATAAGAGCAGAACCCGGAAAGATCATTACGGCATGGGACTTTACATTGCTTCCGAAATTATGAAAGAATACAAAGGATTCCTCCAATTGGAGAACGCGGAGGGAAGAGGAGGAAAGGTCAGCCTCTATTTCCGGTGTGTATAGGAGACATTTGGCGCTGGATTTGTGACAAAGTCACGGAAAAGATCTGCAAAACAGGATATACTATCCACAGAAATGAAAGAGGAGGATACAAGATGAAACTGTTTACAAAAGTACCGGAGAAATCTATACAGGAATATATAAAAGAAGAAAAAGAAAAGGAGGGGAGCATTTTTCTGGATGTACGTACGCCGGAAGAGTACGAGGAAGGGCATCTGGAAAACAGTTTGAATCTTCCGCTGCATGAACTGAAAAAGATCGATACTCTCATTCCGGATAAAGACGCACATGTGTACATTTACTGCTTAAGCGGCGCCCGCAGTAAAAGGTCTGCAGCTCTCATGGGACACATGGGATATACTCATGTAACAGATATGGGAGGGATCATGGGCACAGATGTGCAGCTGGTTCATTGATTCGCAGGACTCCATGCCGGGAAAATAAAATATCTGTAAAAAATGTGACCCGGTTACAGAAAAAAACTTTATATGGTGTATAATAAAGAAAAAAATAAAATTGAGATATAAAATTTGTTCCCGCAAATTTGAGCGGAGCATACAGCAGAAAGGAAGGATAGATATGGCAGCATTACATTTCACAAAGGACAATTTTGAACAGGAAGTTTTAAAATCCGACGTACCGGTACTGGTGGATTTCTGGGCAACCTGGTGCGGACCGTGCCAGATGGTACTGCCCATCATCGAGGAGCTGGCAGATGAACTTCAGGGAGTAAAGATCGGAAAAGTCAATGTAGATGAAGAGATGGAACTGGCAAAACAGTACCGTGTTATGTCCATTCCCACACTGATCGTCTTTAAAAACGGAGAAAAGGCGGAGATGTCAGTGGGAGCCAAGTCAAAAGAAGAGATCAAGGCTATGCTTGGCGTATAAACAAAGCGGAAAAATGTAGCCGGGGATTTTGTAAGGAATCCCCGGCGTTTTTCGATGGAAAGGAAAGACCGTTCCTTGCCTAAAAAGGCAGAAAAAGGATTTATGGTGACAGAAGGAGGAGAGTTTATGACAGACATTGCAGGAATGTTAGATGAATTGCAAAGACGTGCACATAAAGAGCCGCACCTGAAAAGAAAGCTTCTCGCCACGAGAAAGGAGAAGGATCCGGTTTCCGCATTTTGCAGAACATGCAGGGAACTGGGGTATGAGATTTACGAGATGGAGCTGATCTGTGCAGGGGAAGAGTTCTATGCTTCCATGAAGAGAAGCACCAACGGCGGCGGAGAAAATTCTCCCATGCTGGATGGGGAAGATGATTTTTATGAATTGTTTTTTTCAGGACTGGAGCCATAACAGCACATCTTTGAATAAAGACCCGGGACAGAACATCCTGCCCTGGGTCCGGATTAGAGAAATAAAGAAAAAAGCACGGTCATTATACCGCATACGCCGATGGAAAGACCGCTCATGGCCCCTTCCGTTTCTCCGATTTCAATTGCCTTGGAGGTTCCCACCGCATGACTGCAGGCTCCGATGCTGACTCCGGCAGTCATAGCGTCTGTGACATGAAAGAACCGGATAAAGAAGGGAGCAAGAATACTTCCAAGAGTTCCGGTGATAATAACAGCTACGACAGTGACGGGGATCACGCCGGAAAACTGCTGGGAAATACTGACAGCAATAGGGGTTGTCACAGACTTTGGAATAAGGGCGTAGGTAATCTTATCATCCAGACCCCACAGGCGGCACATCAGATAGATACTTCCCATGGAGGCAAAGGAGCCGCAGGCGCATCCGATGACAATAGGAAGCCAGTTTTCTTTTAAAAGCTGTATTTTTGTATAGATAGAGACAGCCAGACATGCTGTGGCAGGAGCCAGAAACATGTTGATAATCTGACCTCCGGCGTCATATGCCTCATAGGGAATATCGAAAAGCAGAAGGATGCAGATGATCAGCACCATGGATATGATCAGAGGACTGCAGATGGGATTCCCTGTCTTTTTCTGCAGTTTTTCACCGATCCAGAATGTGAGGATGCTGATGGAAATACCGAAAAAGGGAGATGAAAATACATCGTTCATTTTTGTTTCCTCCTGTTTAAAAGTTTTAATGCCAGCTTCATACTGTAGGCTGTTGCAGCAAAGGTGATGAAAGTGGAGATCACACTGATAACGATCAGCGGGATCAGGTTTTGAGCAAGAATATCCAGATAGTTGATCATGCCGACTCCGGCGGGGATAAAGAAAAATGCCATATTAGACAAAAGAAAATCCGATTTTTCCTGGATATGGTGTATTTTCAGTACGCCGGTGATCAGACAGAGAAGAAGAAGGATCATCCCAATGACACTTGCCGGAAAGGAAAACGGCAGCAGTGCTTCGATCACTGTGCTGATCCAGCAAATGGCAAAGATAATACCGATTTGTTTTATAATTTTCATAAGTACAGCCTCTCTTTCAGCGTCAGCGCAGATGTTTTTTACGCTGCCGCAGTATTGCTTTTCAATTATACGGGATAAAAATTCAGATGACAAGACGAAGGTTAAGAAGGAGGAACTATATGCGATTTTTTCATTTGTCAGACCTTCATATCGGCAGACATTTTCATTATTACAATATGAAGGAAGATCAGATATATATTTTAAATCAGGTAGTACAGGCGGCAAAGGAAGAGAAACCGGATGCGGTTGTGATCGCAGGTGATGTCTATGATAAATCTGTGCCGTCAGCGGAGGCGGTTACGGTATTTAATCATTTTCTGACAGAGCTTTCGGCGCTGGAGCCTCCCATTCCCGTGCTGATAGTGAGCGGGAATCATGATTCGGCAGAACGGCTGGAATTTGCCAGTGAGATCCTTGACCGGCAGAAGATTTATATTGCAGGGGTTCCGCCCATGGATCAGGAAGAGAAAATGAAGCAGGTAGAATTTGAAGATGAATTTGGCAAAATCGTATTTTATCTTCTTCCTTTTGTAAAGCCGGGCTATGTGCGGAAAGTCTTTGGGGAAGGAGAGGAGAAGGATACATACGACGGCGCTGTAAGAGGACTGATCGAGAGGGAAGAAATCAATCCAGGGGTCCGCAATGTGCTGGTGAGTCATCAGTTTTACACTTCCGGCGGGCAGGAACCGATCCGAAGCGATTCCGAAACAGTCAGTGTGGGAGGGCTGGAACAGGTGGACGTATCCTGTCTGGATGTCTTTGATTACGCAGCCCTCGGACATATCCACAGGCGGCAGAAGATTGGAGAGAAACATGCATGGTACTGCGGTACGCTGCTGAAATATTCTGTCTCAGAGAGCAGAGATGAAAAAGTGCTGACCCTTGTAGAGCTTCGGGAAAAAGACCGGGATCCTCTGATACAGACTATAGTCCTTTCTCCTCTTAGAGATGTACGAAAGGAAGAGGGAACACTGGAAGAAATATTAAAAAGAGCCGGACAGGAAGAGGGGAAAAGCAGAATGGATGATTATGTCAGTGTGACCCTGACAGATGAAAAAGAGCTGTATCAGCCAAGAGAACAGCTGGAACAGGCATTTCCATTTCTTTTGGAAGTAAAGATTGATAATGCAAGAATGCGCCGGCAGATCCGGGAAGAGGAAGAAGTCTTTGATCTGTCCGATCCTTTCAAGGTGTTTGCACAGTTTTTTGAGGAAATGCAGGGACGCTCCATGGATGCAGGAGAAGAAGCTGTACTGAAAAATATTTTGGAGGAGGAGATATTATGATTCCGGTAAAGCTTATTTTGTCTGCATTTGGATCTTATGCAGGAAGAGAAGAAATCGATTTTGAGAAGGCAGGAGCCGGAATCTTTCTTGTGAGCGGGGATACCGGGGCGGGTAAGACGACAGTCTTTGACGCCATTACTTATGCGCTCTATGATCAGACCAGCGGGGGGAAACGTGACGGAAATATGATGAGGAGTCAGTATGCCGGTCTGGATACGCCTACTTTTGTAGATTTTACCTTCCGGTATCGGGAGCAGCTTTACCGGATTGTGAGAAGTCCGGAATATGAAAGGCCAAGCAGACGAAAAGGAAAGGATGGGAAACCGGGAACGACGGTGGAAAAAGCGAAGGTTTCCCTTTATCTTCCTGACGGCAGTGAGTTTATGGGAAAGAAAGGGGAGGTCAACCGAAAAATCGTAGAGATTATCGGACTGGATGCAGGGCAGTTTACTCAGACAGTTATGCTGGCCCAGGGAGATTTCCTGAAACTTCTTTATGCCAGATCAGACGAGCGGAAAGAAATATTTTCCCGCATTTTTCAGACAGATATATTTGCACAGATCCAGAGGAAACTCAGGGAGAAGGCGCGGGCTTTATACGGGCAGATCCAGGATGCAAAGAAGTCGGAGGAACAGGAGGTTTCCCATATTTTTTATCCGGATGAAGGCGAATATAAAGAGCGGATCCGGGAGGCAGTTCTGCCGCAGGACAGACAGGAGATCTTAAAAGAAATTCTGAAAGAAGGGACAGGAAGAGAAAAGGGCATTCTAAAAGAAGCAAAAAAGATACAGGAAGCGTTGGAGCAGCTGAACGAAGACCTGGCAAAGGCAGAACAGTTAAATGAAAATTTCCGAAGATACGCGGAGGCAGAGAAAGAAGTAAGAGATCTGCAGGCTCAGGAAGACCGGATGGAGGAAGTAAAGAAGCAGCTGGAGCGGTGCGGGCAGGCAGAAAAGGTACAGGGTGTATACCGCCTTTTTGAGGAAAGCTCCCGACGGGAAAAAGAGCTGGAAGAATCGATCCGTCAGCTGGAGATGATAAGAGAGGAAAAGAATCGGGAGGGCAAAGAAGAGACGGAGAGGAAAAGTAAGACAGAACAGAAGTTAGAAGAAGGCAGGCAGACTTATGAAAAGTTCCGGCAGCAGGCAGCTGCCCTGACAGAAGAGCTGGAAAAGCGAAAAGACGACAAGGTCCGTCTTACTCTTAGCAGAACAAGAGAACAGGAAGCGCAGGAAAAAATCCGCCAGATCCGGGTGATCTTAGAGCGTTTTCCGGATCTTCGCAAGCTGGAAAAAAAGAAACAAAAGACCTGGAATGACCTGGAAGAGGGCAAAGGCATTTATGAAGAAGCCATGAAAGAGTATTTTCTGAAAAATGAAAGATTTCTCAAAGAGCAGGCAGGGATTTTGGCGGGCGGACTGGAAGAGGGAACGCCCTGCCCGGTGTGCGGTTCCCTTCATCATCCTTCGCCGGCGGTACTTACCGGTGAACCCATTTCGCAGGAAGATGTAAGGGAAGCAAGGAAAAAGCGGGATCTGGCGGAATGTAAGAAGGATGAATACCAGCAGAAATTTCTGGAAGCCGGTCAGGCTTACAGCGCCGCTGTCAAAGTTGTGACAGAAGAAGGCAAAAAGGTGACTCCTGACCTCCCGGAAGAGGCGGCTCTTATGGAAGCTTTTCTGGAAAAGGAGACAGTAAGGAAAGAAGAAATTCTCGAAGAGAGACGGAAAGAGAGGGAAGAGGCAGAAGAAGCGGTCAAAAGGCGGGAAGAACTGGAGGAGAAACAGAAGGGCCTGGTAAAATGTCAGGAAGATGTCTACATGCAGATGGAAGAGTATCGTCTCAAAATTCAGGAAACAGATCATTGTCTAAGGAGTCTGGAACAGGAAAGAAGCCGTCTTGAAGGAGAAAAAGAAGCGCGCATCAAGGAGCTTGAACGGGCGGCAAAAGAAAAGGAAGCGCTGCGCTGTAAGTTCCGGGAGACGCTGGAAGAGGAGGGATTTTCGGACGAAGAGGCATATATCGAAAGCCTTCTGGATGAAGAGAGCAAAACAAGGCTGCAGAAAGAGTACGATGATTACGGTCAGAGATGCATTGAGGCAAAGAGCCGGCAAGATACGTGGCAGAGAGCGCTGGAAGGAAAGACGGAGCAGGATACAACAGAAATGAAAGAACGGAAGCGTTCCATGGAAGATAAAAAAGAAGAGCTGGAAAAAGAGCAGAAAATCTGGTACAGCCGGAACGAAAATAACAGGATCGTCCGGGAGCATTTAAAGAAGATCTGTGAAAAACTCGAAAAGCTTCAGGAGGACTATACCTGTCTTGGCACTCTGGATCAGACTGCAAACGGCAATCTTTCCGGAGCGGTAAAAATAGATTTTGAATCCTATGTGCAAAGACAGTATTTCAGACAGATCATTGGATTTGCAAATCAGAGACTGAATATCATGACAGGAGGGGCATTCCTTTTGAAATGCCGTGCCCTGGAAGATCTGGGAATGCGGGGCAATGCCGGCCTTGACCTGGATGTTTACAGCATGGAAACCGGAAAAGTCAGAGATGTACGTACTTTATCAGGCGGAGAATCTTTTATGGCCGCGCTTTCCATGGCGCTGGGCATGTCGGATGCTATTTCAAGAAGCGCCGGAGGTATCCAGATGAAGACTATGTTTGTGGACGAAGGCTTCGGCTCTCTGGATGATTATTCCAGGGAGCAGGCAATTGGAACTTTGAGGAACCTGGCAGGTGAGGATCGGATGATCGGTATTATTTCCCATGTTACGGAATTGAAGGAGAGCATTGACAAGCAGCTTATTGTGACAAAGACAAAAAAGGGAAGTCATGTACGCTGGAGTCTGTGACATTATTGCCGGAAGAGACAGCGATTCCCCTTGTATATTGTCTGTAAGGTGAAGTATAATAAAGGCAAGAAAATAAATAGAAAAGGAGCTGATTCATATGACGGAGAATACCATCATTACCATTGGACGGCAGTTTGGAAGCGGCGGGCATGAGATCGGGAATATGCTTGCCCAGAGACTGAATATCCCTCTTTATGATAAGAATTTAATCCATATGGCAGCCCAGGAAATCGGAATTAGCAATGAAGCAGCTGAAAACCTTAATGAGACAGTTTTGGGAAGATTTTTGTCTGCCTATGTTGTAAATTTGGGTGATTATACCACATTTATGAGCGGGGAAGATACAGAACCACTAAGTGATCGTATGTACCGGGTACAGACAGAACTTGTGAAGAAACTGGCTGACCGCAGCTCCTGCGTTATTGTTGGAAGATGTGCGGATTATATACTGGGTGATTACAGCAGCTGTATCCACGTGTTTATCCATGCATTCAAAGAGGACCGGATCCGGAGAATCTCACGCATATACAAGCTGACGGAAAAGCAGGCGTGGGACAAGATCAAACGGACGGATCGGGAGAGGAAACTTTATTACGAAGCACATACAGGAAGAGACTGGGGGAGCATAGAATCTCATCAGATCCTGTTCAATGCCAGTCTCATGGGAGTAGAGGGAATCGTGGACGCTCTGGAGGCAATTTACAGATCAAAGGAGAAAGGAGTATAGCATGCTATTTATTGAATACCCGAAATGCACTACTTGCAAGCGTGCAAAAAAATATTTAGAGGAACACAAAGTGACATTTGAGGACCGTCATATTGTAGAGGACAATCCGACAAAAGAAGAGCTGACAGAATGGATCAAAAGGAGCGGATATCCGATCCGAAAATTTTTCAATACCAGCGGAATGAAATATCGGGAACTGGGACTGAAAGATAAGCTGGACACCATGAGCGATGAGGAGAAAATAGAGCTTCTGGCAAGCGACGGAATGTTGGTAAAACGTCCTCTTCTGATCGATGATAACAGGATTTTAGTAGGATTTCGGGAAAAAGAGTGGACATTTTAAATGAAAAAGATACTATTGCTGGAAGATGACAAAAATCTGAATTATGGAATTACACTGAAATTGCAAAAAGAGGGATATGAAGTATCTTCTGCCTTCTCCCTGAAGGAGGCAGAAGAACTTTTTGTACCCGGCAGGATCGATCTTGTCATATGCGATGTCAACCTCCCTGACGGGAGCGGTCTGGATTTCTGCACCAGAATCCGCAAAAAAAGCAATGTATTTATTTTGTTCCTCACTGCGCTTGATTCGGAGATCGATATGGTAAATGCTTATGATCTGGGGGCGGACGATTATATGACAAAGCCTTTCAGTCTTATGGTGCTGGTCTCCAAGGTTCATGCGTTTATGAGACGTCTGGGCAGTGATGGCGCGCTGATCCGGTCAGGGGAAATTTCCGTGAATTACAGTGAGATGAAGGCATACAAAAATAAGGAACCTGTTTCCTTGAGTAAAAAAGAGCTGCAGCTTTTGCTGTTCCTTCTGGAAAATGCAGGGCAGATTGTATCAAAAGAACAGATCCTTGAGAAAGTATGGGATCTGGACGGGCAGTTTGTGGATGAAAATACAGTTCCGGTTAATATCAGCAGGCTGAAGTCGAAGATCGGGAATGACTATATTCGGAATGTGAGGGGGCTCGGATATATATGGACAGAAGAAAGTCTCAAAGAGTAGCTCTGATAGCAGGGCTGCTTTTTCTTGTTCTGCTGGCAGAAGGAATCCTATTCATTGCGGCGGGAAATGCCGTGCAAAAGGAAGAAGAGAGGAAACTTGGGGCCCTTGTATCTCTGGATCCCGGCCGCGAAGCGGAGTATGTGGAGATCTTTCAAGGAGAAGCGTCCGAAGGAGAGGCGTCCGCCGGACAGGAAATATTGGAACGGTATGGCTACCGTGCAGCGGATATACGGTTTTTTCAGACAATCGGAGGATATGCAGCAGTCATGGGAGGTGTTTTTCTCCTTGGCTCCTTAGGGGTGGCGCTGATCGGAGTGGGAAGTGCAAAGCAGCGCCAGCGGGAGACAGAAGAAAAACAGCGCCTGGAAGAAGAGCTGAAAGAGCTGAAAATGAGCTTTGACCGGACAGAAGAAAGACTGCGAAGAGAAGAACAGGAAACAAAAAGTCTGATCACCGACATTTCTCATCAGCTGAAGACTCCTATGGCTGCTTTGAAAATGAGCTATGAATTGACACAGTCTACAGAGCTGACGGAAGAAGAGAAAGATGAATTTACTGCCAGGGAGGCAGAGGAAGTGGCAAAACTGGAAACTCTTCTTGATTCCTTTGTTCACCTTTCCCGGCTGGAAGCGGATATGATCCGTATTTCTCCTGTGAGAGCCAGTCTTCGAAGCACTTTGACCCAGGCGGTCAGCAGCGTTTATATGAAAGCGTACCGCCGGAACATAGATATTTCCATGGAGGAATTTGAGGATCGCCAGATCCTGCATGATCCGAAGTGGACCGGTGAGGCGTTTGTCAATATTCTGGACAATGCAGTGAAATATTCCGGAGAAGGTACGAAGATCACAATAAAAGTAACGGAACTGGTTTCCTATATTATGATCGAGGTGGAGGATGAGGGAATCGGAATCCCTTCCGGCGAGATGCACAAGATTTTTCAGCGATTTTTCCGAGGAGAGAGTGAGAAGGTTAAGGCGATGGACGGTTCAGGAGTAGGTCTCTACCTTTCCAGGAAAATACTGGAAGATCAGGGAGGAACGATCAGTGTCAGAAAAGGACAGCGGAGCGGGAGCAATTTTATTGTGACTCTTCCTTTATAAAGATAAGCCGCGGGACAGAGCTTCATAAGTCTGTCCCTTTTTCTTACAAATTTGTTATGGTTTCTGTAAGTGTCCTGTAAGTCTGGAAAGATATAATGATGCCAGAACCGAAGAAGGAGGCATATTACATGAAGGCAATATTAGAAACAGTAGATTTGGTAAAGTATTACGGGACAGGGGATAACCTTGTCAAGGCTATAGATCATACCGATCTTCAGATCATCCCGGGAGAGTTTGCAGCCATCGTCGGGAGAAGCGGTTCCGGGAAAAGTACGCTTCTTCATATGCTGGGAGGGCTGGACCGGCCGGATTCCGGAAAAGTGCTGATCGAGGGCAGAGATATTTTCAAGCTGAAAGATGAAAAGCTGGCAGTATTTCGCAGGAGGAAGATCGGTTTTGTCTTCCAAAGCTATAATCTGGTTCCATCTCTGAATGTGTGGGAAAACATTGTTCTCCCCATTGGACTGGACGGGAGAAAGGTAGATCAGGATTTTGTGATGAGTATTGTCCGCCGTATTGGAATAGAGGATAAACTCCATGCGCTGCCGAGCACTCTGTCCGGCGGTCAGCAGCAGAGAGTTGCTATTGCCCGCGCGCTTGCTTCACGTCCGGCTATTATCCTGGCAGACGAACCGACAGGAAATCTGGATTCCAAAAATGAGATTGAAGTAGTCAGTCTCCTGAAGAGCTGTGTGACAGAATATGGACAGACGCTTGTAATGATCACCCACGATGAGACGATCGCGCAGATGGCAGATCGGATGATCCTGATCGAGGACGGTAAGGTGGTGAGAGCATGAAGACAGTAACAAGGACGGCATTTGCCAATTTAAAACTGAACCGTACGAGAAATATCATAAGCGGCGTGGCCATTTTACTGACCACACTTCTGATCTTCTCGGTTCTGTCGATAGGATTTGGAGCAATATCTGTGGAATTTGCGGCAGTCAATGAATACTATCCCACTTACCATGTTATGTACCGGCAGGTTTCCGAAGAAAATGTAAAGAAGCTGAAAGCCCATAATCTGATTGAAGATATGGGAATCCGGGAGGATTTTGCCTATGGCGTGGATGACGATTCAGATATTTTGTTTCTTGCCATGGACAGTTTGGGGATCAGCTACAATAAGATAGAGCTGGAAGAGGGAACCTTCCCGTCTGGAGAGAAAGATATTGCGCTGCCCAGGCAGATGCTGGAAGAATATGGTCTGGAGGACGCACGGGTGGGAGATGAGATTACTCTTCCTTTCCAGCTGGTAGAGGATGGAGGCCTGGGTTATCAGACAGAAGATACTTTTCAGATCAGCGGTTTTTTAAAGGCAGATATTAACGAAGAGAAGAAATCCTATGCAGCCCTCTTTTCTCTGGATTACATGAGAAGTGTGATACCGGCAGAAGAGAGAGAATATCGTGTCATGTTCCGTCTGCAGAATGTGTCGGGAAGCATTGAAACAACAGACGCCATCGAGGAAGAGGCAAAGAATATTGCGGAAGATTTCGATGTCTCTGAAGACAATGTTGTTATGAATAATTCCTATCTGCTGGCAAATTATGTGGATCCTGCTTCCTATGCAGGGATAGCGTGTATCATTTTGGTGGTGGTGGCAGCAGGCATTTTGACTATCTACAGCATTTACTACATTACGATTACTCCCAAAGTACAGGAATACGGGCGTCTGAAAGCGATCGGGGCAACGAAGCGCCAGATCCGGCAGATGGTATTCCGGGAAGGGGTTTTTGTAACGGTTATTGCGCTGCCGCTTGGCCTTTTGATCGGAAGTTTTACTGCAAGGCCCATTGTAGAGACCATGTTTGAGATTTCTACCGGTATTGAGACAAGATACAGTGAACCGGGATTCAATCAGCTCTGTATCGACCTGCTGAAAAGCGGCGATGTGCAACTCCTTCACTGGTGGCTGTATCTCATTACGATCGCTGCTGTGGTAGTTACGGTGTATTTATCTCTTGTAAAACCGATGAATCTGGCGGCAAAGATCTCGCCGGTGGAGGCTATGCGTTACAACGGAGAAAAGCCGGGGAAAAAGAAGGAGAGGAAAGGTTTTACAGAACTTAGCCTTTCACGCTTGACAAGAGCGAACTTAAGCAGAAACAGAAAGCGTACTGTACTTACGGTTGTTGCAATGGGAGTGATCGGGATCCTCTTTATGGTAGTGGCAACAGTGATCCACTGTGCAGATCCAAAGGAGATTGCCAAGGAAGAATTTGAAGGCGATTACGAAATTTACGTGGACAGCTGGGAGAATGATAAGATGAATCCGGACCGCTCCTGGAAGAACCTGATGCAGAATAATCCCTTAAGCGATGAATTTATCAGCCGGATCCGGCAGATTTCCGGTGTGGAAGAGGTGAAGGTCAAGACGATGATCTACGGTACCCTTACAGAGCTTGATCCTGAAGGGGAAATATTAACGCCCGGTATCCAGGGGTTTGATCCATCCTATGCCTCTGTGATCGAGGACGGACTTATAGAGGGGGATGTAACCTATGAAGAGCTGGAAAAGGGAGACAAGATTGTGATGGATGATAATGTGGCGCACTGGTTCCCGGAGCTTGGAGTGGGGGATTCATTGGATATCTCCATAATCACCGATCAGGGTACGGTAGAGAAGACATTTGAAATTGCGGGAATTACGGAGCTTCCCAGCGGTATATTAAGCAGCAGATTCCTTTTGCCGGACAGCGTGCTGGCGGAGTATACTTCCGCAAATTTAAATGATACCTGTGTTATTACAGTGGATCCTGATCAGAAAGAAGAAGCTTTCAGGCAGCTCGATGCGATGGCTTCCACCAGTCCTTATCTGGAAACAGACACCTATGATGAACATCTGAATACATGGAGAAGCGGAATGCAGATCATAAGTCTGCTGGGATATGCGTTTCTTGCCATCCTCGGCGGGATCGGGGTGATGAATCTGATCAACACGATGATCAACAGCATCTACACAAGAAAAAGAGAACTGGGCATGATACAGGCCATTGGCCTTTCTGAAAAGCAGCTGATCCGTATGCTGCAGATGGAGGGAGCTTTCTATACGGCAGGTACGCTGCTTGTTGCGCTGGGAATCGGAAGCGCGGCAGGGTATGGCGTGTTCCATTATATGGAAGTGAATAATCTGATGAATGTAACGTCCTACCATTACCCGATTCTTCCGGCAGTGATACTTGCTGCAGCGGTAGCGCTCATTCAGCTTATTCTCACTTACGTAATTTCCAGGAATTTCCGAAGGATGAGCCTAATTGACCGCATACGCTATTCCGAATAAAAGACGCAATTGCAGCAGTATGGAAAAGACTGAATATTCTTTCTGATAGATAAGCAGGCAGTTGTGTGGTATACTGTTGTGAAGAGAAAGAATCAAAAATGCAAGGGTGTCTCTTTTACCCGAGACCGCCATTTATTTTATATTGGGAGGCAGATATCATGCCATTATTTGACAACGAAAATCGGATCTTACAAATTGAAGCAGAAAAAGAAGAAATTTTTCAGCATTTGGAAAACCCACTGATCAGTCAGCCGTTTACGGAAGATTTTGCCAGGAGATTTTCATGGAGTACGAATGCAATTGAGGGGAATACTCTGTCACTGGAAGAAACGATCGCTGTGATTGATTATGATGAAGTAAGATCGAACCATACCTATGCTGAATATACAGATGCAAAAAATGCTTACTATGCAATTCAGAAAATGCTGCTTCCATTTGTAAAAAAAACCATTGATGAAGAGTGGATCAGGCAGGCGAATGGCTATATCAGACATATGCAGGGAGAATATAGAGAAACCACAGTTTACATTGGAAATCTGTCTGAAGCCGTATACTACCCGCCGGATCCGCAGGATGTTCCGGCGCTCATGAAAGAATGGATCAGGGAGACAAATACAGAGGCGACGACTGTGAAAGAGATTTTTGAAAGGATTGCAGCCAGTCATGTCCGTTTTGAACGGATCCATCCTTTTTTAGATGGGAATGGCAGGACCGGGAGGATGATCATAAATCAGCAGTTGATCAACAGCGGTTTCCTGCCGGTCTCAATCCCGCCGACCGTAAAGTACAGAGAAGCATTCAGAAGGTATGACAAAAGAGAAGATCTCTCAGAAATGGTCTATGTTTTGTTGAAAAGCGAACAGGAATCTTTTGAAAGAGTCCGCAGTCTGGCTTTGAAACTTTCCAAAGATCGGGAGAAACAGAGAAAAGAAATGAAACATATACAAAACAGATAGAATAAGAAGCACAGAAAGATGAGGACGTGTCCAAAGGCGGATGCGTCCTTTTTCTATGCTTAAAAGAGAGGATGAGCCTAATTGACCGCATACGCTATTCCGAATAAAAGACACAATTGAAGAAGGAAGATGGCAGGGATGCCGATCATAAAGCGGGGATGTTTTGTTTTGTGGCGGAAACAGAGCATCCCCGCTTCGGCGCCTATGCTTCCCCCTATAAAAGCCAGGAAGAACAGCTGCTTTTCGGGAATACGCCATTTGTTTTTCCGGGCTTTGTGTTTGTCCAGGCCATAGATGAAAAAGGTAAGGATATTAATAAAAATGAGGTAAATGATAAATGGTTTCATTCAGTCTCCTCCTGATATATAAAATGATTGCTCCATGCATGCGGGGAAATCTTTTTGAAATATAATAGCATAAATAAAGAGAGATTTCTAATGTACATACCGGACTTTGACAGGCTCCTCTGAATGTAATAAAATATGTAGAAAAGTACGAAAGAAGTTATGAGGAGAAGATTGTTTATGTACGAGATAATGAGCTCTGACGAGGCAATCCGCCTGATCCGGGACGGCGATTGTATCTGCGTCAATTCTTTTGTGGGAATCGAGAATCCGGTGGAACTTCACGAGGCCCTTTATAGAAGATATCAGAGGATGCGGTCCCCCAGTCATCTGACTATGATCTCCAGCGCCGGTTTTGGCCTGTGGGATGAGAACCGGAATGCGGAAGGGTACATTCGGGAAGGAGCAGTAGACCGGCTGATCTGCGGCCATTTCGGAGCGATGCTAAGTACCAAGAAGCTGGTGATGGAGGACCGTTTTGAAGCATATAACCTGCCGCTGGGGTGTATTTCCCATGCCATCCGGGCACAGGCAGGCGGGCTGCCTGGTGCTCTTTCCAAGGTGGGGCTTGATATTTTCGTGGATCCCAGAAGGGAAGGTCCGGGGATCAACCGGCTCTCCGTTGATGATTCTCTTGTAAAATATGTGGAGGTAGATGGGGAGGAGTTCCTCTATTATAAGCTGCCTAAGATTACGGTTGCTCTTATAAAGGGGACAGCGGCAGACCGAAAGGGAAATATTTCTTTTGACGATATGTTCATGTCCGGCGATGCCCTGTCCATCTGTCAGGCAGTAAAGTCCAATCACGGACGGGTGATTGTCCAGGTAGACCGTTTGGTGGATACGCCATCCAGGCCCAGGAATGCTATTATTCCAGGCTGCCTGGTGGACGCTATTGTGGTGGCGGAACCGGAAGAACGGAATGAGGCTTATACTGCTCTTACGGGAAGCTTTGAGATTCCTTATGAGGACTGGAATACCTGGAGCGAGAAGATTGATACGGTCTCCGCTAAAAAATCCGGCAGCGCTGCTGCAGGCAATATCATCGGCCGCCGGGCAGCCAAGGAACTTCGGGTAGATGATATTGTTAATATCGGGATCGGCATTCCGGAAATGGTGGCCAGGCACGCACGTAAAAACGGAATACTGGATATGGTGACGCTGACGGTAGAGTCTGGCGGGATCGGAGGTTTTCCGGTGTCTGGAGAGGCCTTTGGAGCTATGATCGGCGCTGCTTCCGTTTACGATATGGCGAACCAGTTTGATCTTTACAACAGCGGAGGGCTGGACATCTGTTTCATGGGAGCTTTGGAGGTGGACTGTCAGGGAAATGTAAATGCGCACAGAGGACCGGGGGCATTTGCGGGAATAGGAGGTTTTGCCAATATCACGGCCAAGACCCCTACGGTAGTGTTTTGTCTGACTTTTGACACAAAAGGGCTGGAGGTTTCGCAGAAAAAGGGGATTGTGACTATTGAAAAGGAAGGTACGATTCCCAAATTTGTGAAGAAAGTATCCGCTGTGAGCTTTTCGGCAAAGAGAGCTATCGCCAATGGGCAAAAAGTTCTGTATGTGACGGAACGCTGTGTGTTTCGCTTAACGCCCAAAGGTCTGAAACTTATCGAAGCGTACCCTGGCATAGATGTGCAGAGGGATGTGCTGGATCATCTTCCATTTGACGTAGAGATTTGAAATATTTTGTAAGGGAAGCAGAGTTGTCTTTTGATTGTGTGATTGACAGAAGTTGGAGTAAAAAAATAGTCAGTTGATAAAAAATAAATGAAAAGAGTATTGGTTCCTTGAGGTATAATGATTTCGACGAAAAAAACAAAAACCGAAAGGAGTCCAATACTCATGGATATTATAACATTAATCAATACTCTTGTCAGCGGATTACTCAATGCGGAGGAGAAATTTCTGGAACACCTGGATTCATTTACTATGTTCGAGGAAACGGTCAGCAGCTTGAGCAATCAACTGGCGGCAGATTTTATCGGGCTGGTACTGACGAATGCGGACCAGCTGATCCGTGACAGCGGGATACGCAAAGGCCGTTATACTGTACAGCGGAGCAGACAGAGGACCTTGATCTCCATTGTGGGAGATATTACCTTTACGCATACCCTGTATAAAGATCAGGCGGGAAAGAACCGATGCCTTCTGGATGAACTGATACGTCTGCCGGACAGAGAAAGATTTACAGCCGCGGCAGAAGCAAAACTGTTAAATGAAGCGGAAGTCCATTCTTATCAGCATGCTGCGGAGTCTATAAAGACAAATGGACAAACGATCACAAAGACAACGGTAATGAACAAAGTCCACTCCATCGAAAAACAGATCCCGGAGATGGAAGAGGCGCCAAAGGAAAAGAAAGCCTGCGAATACCTCTATATTGAAGCAGATGAGGATCATATCCACCGACAGAAAGATGGAAAAGAACAGGGATGTTTTATCGGCAAGCTGGTCTATCTCTTTGAAGGGAAGGAAGAGATCTGCAATGGCAGGAGAAAGCTGGTCTCACCGTTCTATTTTGGAGGGCTTTATGCGGGATCAGAACAGAATGCCGCCCTGTGGGAATCTGTAGATGCTTATATCCGGCAGCACTATGATCTGGATGTACTGAAATGCGTGTATATCAACAGCGATGGAGGGAGCTGGATCCGAGCAGCCGCCGGCTATGTAAGTAAAAGCAGACTTGTAGCAGACCGGTTCCATCTGATGAAATACATTAACCGGGTAGCCCGGTATACGCTGGAAGAAGAAGGAATCACAAAAGGCCGGTTCTATAAGTATATTTATAAAAATAAGCTCTTGGCAGCCAAAAAGCTTCTGACCCGGATCCAGAACCACTGTGAAGGGAGCGACCGTGCGGTAGAAGACTGCAGGACATATCTTGTTGGAAACTGGGAGTATATCGAGAGGGCATTTCATGATAAGTACGTACTGGGGTGCAGCGCGGAAGGACATGTGAGCAGCGTTTTATCTGAACGCATGAGCTCAAGGCCAATGGGCTGGAGTGAAACAGGCTCAGACCGGATGTGCAAGCTGCGTTGTTTTATCCGTAATTATGGCCGGGAAAAAGTGATCGATCTGGTGAATTACCGGAGGGATCGGGAACTGGAAACCTGCGTGGCAACAGGAACAGACGGCTTGATAGATGAGCGGCAGAAGAAAAAGTATACGGCGAAGCAGAGGGAGGCCCAGCGGTACGCAGAGGCTTTACATGGAACTCTGGCAGGAAATTCCACAGTGCGGAAGATCCTTGCCATCCGAGAACAGATTGGAAATATATAAACTTGAAAAAAAGAAAAGCCGGTTGTATGATTAAGAAAATAGGTCTGAAGTCATATCTTCTTGGACGTAGTCTTTTTCATATCAACTGACAATTCGTTTACTTCATCTTGACAGAATAAAGACGGGATAGTATTCTAAAATCAGAATACAATTATTATGAGGAGGAAAAAGCATGAAATATCAAATTCAGGGCGAAACACTTCCGGTAGTTATCTGTGAACTGGAGGGCGGAGAGAAAATTGTGACTGAAGGCGGAGGAATGGCCTGGATGTCACCGAATATGAAAATGGAAACATCTACTAACGGCGGGGTTGGCAAAGCATTCGGAAGGATGTTTTCCGGTGAAGCGATCTTCCAGAATATTTATACATCAGAAGGAGGACCGGGAATGATCGCGTTTGCCTCCAGTTTTCCGGGATCTGTCAAAGCCTTTGAAATTTCACCGGGTAACGAGATGATTCTGCAGAAAAATGCATTTCTTGCAGGGGAGGCAGGCGTAGAGCTGTCCATCTTTTTTAATAAAAAACTTGGCGCCGGCCTGTTTGGTGGTGAAGGCTTTATTATGCAGAGAATCAGCGGACAGGGTATTGTATTTGCAGAATTTGACGGACATGTGGTGGAATATGAGCTGCAGATGGGACAGCAGATTGTTGTAGATACCGGACATCTGGCGGCAATGACGGCAAGCTGCAGTATGGAGATCAAATCCGTTCCGGGAGTGAAAAATATGGTATTTGGCGGAGAAGGAATTTTCAATACGATTATCAGCGGGCCGGGTAAGATTTGGCTTCAGTCTATGCCGATCAGCAATGTAGCAGGAGTGCTGCGTAAATATATCACTACAGGGAAGTAGGCTTTGTCGGCAGAAACACTAAGAGTTTGATGGGAAAAGTCTGAAAAATGAGCAGTTTTCACAGCAGTAGTCAGGAGAGATTGCAATTTTGAAATAGTGTGATATAATATTGACGACTAAACGAGATCAGGCAGAAATAGAAAATGTATTATGGAAGCAAAAAGATCTAGGAGGAATTGAAATGGCTACAAAATCTACAGCAAAAACGAAAACTGCCGTAAAAGAAACGAAACAGGTACCGGTTAATGTTCTGGCTGACACTGTAAAAAAGGCAGAGACAGTTGATGCAAAAACAAAAGAAGCCGAAACAAAAAAAGACACAGTGAAAAAAACATCTGCAGCAAAAGAGACAGTAAAGGAAACTGTCAAAAAAGCAACGGAGAAAAAGGCACCAGCCAAGAAAGAACCAGCTAAAAAATCTGCTGCCAAGAAGGAAATTAAGATAAAAACTTATGTACAGTACATGGGAAGACAGGTAGAAGAAAAGGATATGATCGCTGCCGTTAAGAAAGCATGGACAAAGGAAAATAAAAAGAAAGTCGGAGATATCAAAGATATTGCGCTGTACATTAAGCCGGAGGACGGGGCTGTTTACTATGTAGTAAACGGAACAGACACTGGTTCTGTTCAGTATTAAATGAAAGTCGGCATCAGAAGCCGGATTCAGGTTATTTATATTATGGACGAATAATATATGCTTCAGGCACTTTTACGGATCAGAAGATTTTGCAGATCTGTGGGATTGTCTGAAGCATTTTTGATGAAAACGTTGATCGGGAAAAGAAACAGGAAAGAGAGAAGAGAAACCTTAGTCAGGAGATCAGACCGGCGATGGATTTCTCCGCCGCTACAAATGTATTTGTTGGAGGAAATATTTAAAATTTTCAGAAAATTAATACAAATATAAAACTGAAAAAAGAAAATTAATATTTTTTTGAAAAATATATTGACAAAATCAAGATCCAATGGTAATATAATGTCATAAATAATAAACAAAGGAAAAAAACATAAAAGCAGTGCTAAATGTTTTGAGTAGGTTTATTATTTCGGTAGTTTAAGAAAAGGAGGTACGGACCACCAAAAAATTAAGCTATTTGTACTGATGCTTTATAAATGAAATCCAAAAAGGTTGATATTGAAAGTCAGAGTATTGAGAAAGTATTTGGAAGAATATTAGTATGAAGAAGGTTATGATGGACAGTAAAGACCATACGATGAAAGGAATAAAGATCAGTATAAAAAACAAAAATCATTTTTTACTACATATGTAGAGAAAGGAAAAAAGAATGATTGAACCACAGAAGTAGAGATGGGTGTTGATTGAAAATACAATTGATGCCCATCTCTATTAATGATTAAAAATATAGGAGGGGGATCTTTCCAGATGCATTTACAGGGTTAACAGAAATGCAAAAAAGTGTTATAATACTCTCGCAGATAATTAATAAAGGGACAAAGGAGAATTTTATGAACGAATTAATATCTATCATAAACCAGGTGTCCGGTGGGGAGCCGGAAGAGATTATTTATGATTTGCAGTCTGTTATACAGAATAGTACCGCTTCCATGATTGCCGGGATAGTAATCGGACTTCTCATCTGCTTTTTTGGATTGAAATTGATACGAGTCCTGGCTGCATTGGCAGGAGCGCTTGCAGGAGCGGTTATTGGCCTGGCAGCAGGAATTATGTTTGGTCTGGAAGGTACTGTCATGCTTATTGCGGCAGGAGCGCTTGCGGTAATTTTGGCATGTCTGTCGGCGATTTTGTACAGAGTAGGAGCGTTTGTATGGCTGTTGATGCTGGGGGTAGGAGCGGCTTTGATAACGTTTACGCCTGATTCTTTACTGACGGCTTTTATCTGTCTGGGAGCGGGTTTGATCCTTGGTATTATCACAGCGATTTTTTTGGATCCTATTATCATTATTATTTCAGCGGTCGCAGGCGGATTTATTGCCGGTATTTCAGCAGCAGAACTGACAGGGCTTGCTGGAAGCTTCCTTATTACAGTCCTGGCCAGTCTTGTGCTGGCTGTGATCGGTCTTGTTATACAGTTTATGATGAAATCACGGGAGGTCGGCAAGAAGGAAAGACTGTATTCTGAGAGTTTCCGTGAGAAGGAATCTATGGAAACAGAAGTTGAGAGAGCCAGAATGCTTCTGGACGATGAGGATGGAGAAAAAAAGAGTTCGCCAGATGACGAGGATCCTGTCAGGGAAAGTGAAGATGATGAGGACGACGATGACATAACCTTTATAGAATAGAACGGAAAAATTTGAAAATATAAAAGCAAGTACATTTTATTGCACACCTCTTTTGCTATAGTCAGTTTATAGGAAGAGAGGTGTTTGCTATGTATAGGATAAGCAGAATTTTGTTACTGATAATTGGATTGGTTTTATCTACAGGTGCGGCGATTTTATTTGGATTTACAGAAACGGAACTTTCCTGGAGTGTATGCATGGCGGTGTGGATGGCCGGTTTTGGAATGATCCGCTTTTCGTCCAGGAAATATACCGGAGAAAGAAGAGTATAGGTTTTTTTGCCTCTTTGTGCTATAATAAAATCAGTTTTAAGGGATATATTAAACGGAAAGAGCAAAGGAGGCTTACTTATGAAATTGGATATGCATTGTCATGTGAAGGAAGGATCTATTGACAGTAAAGTAAGCTTGGATGATTATATTAGCAAACTGAAAGCTGAAGGTTTCGACGGAATGCTGATCACAGATCATGACACATATAAAGGCTACAGGCACTGGAAATACGAAATGAAGGGAAAGAAACACGAAGATTTTGTAGTTCTGAAAGGTATTGAGTATGATACATGCGATGCCGGACATATTATCTGTGTAATGCCTGAAGGGGTTAAGATGCGTTTGCTGGAGCTGAAAGGAATGCCGGTGAACATGCTGATCGACTTTGTCCACCGGCACGGGGGAATATTGGGACCGGCACATCCCTGCGGAGAAAAATATTTAAGTTTTACGAATACGAAAAAGTATTTCCGCTCCCCGGAAACG
This sequence comes from Claveliimonas bilis, assembly GCF_030296775.1. Classification (NCBI taxonomy): domain Bacteria; kingdom Bacillati; phylum Bacillota; class Clostridia; order Lachnospirales; family Lachnospiraceae; genus Claveliimonas; species Claveliimonas bilis. The sequence goes on from NZ_AP027742.1 coordinate 1,031,815, forward strand.
ATAAAAAGATTTGATTTTATCGAAGCTTTTAATGCCTGCGAATCGGAAGAATCCAATGAAAAAGCGGCCAGATTGGCGATGAAATATCAGAAGCCGGGTATTGGAGGGAGTGATTCTCACAAAATAGAGTGTGTCGGCATGGGATATACGATTTTGCCGCGGCATGTTACGTGTGAGACAGAGCTGATTTCCCTTATAAGGGAAAAAGTTCCGGTGGAGGTTGGAGGAAGCCTCTACGGAAAAACAACAAAGGATAAGCTTGGAAAAATGAATAAACTGCTTGTATATTCTTTTTGGTTTTACAATAAGGGAGGAGAGCTTTTGAAACGGCGTAAGAGGAAGGAAAAGGGAAAAGTCGAAAACCCTGTAAATCCGATTGATCCGATTGAAATTCCTTACCTTGAAAAAGTAAACAAACAGTGAGCAGTGAGGACAGGTTTTGATAAAGGGCCTGTCCTTGCCTTATGCTTCGAAAATACAAAGGATATTTTGGGACTGCCAAGGTGCAGCAGGAGGCGGGGTAAGGCGGAATGAAATGAGGGAAAGAAAGGAAAAGAAAAAATGTACAGATTATGGTGTCGCATCTATCAGAAAATTATGAAATTTGCAATGGATCATGTTCCGTTTTGGCGTAAGCCAAAATTGATTACAGGACGGGACAGCTTAAAGAAACTTCCGGATATGCTAAAAAGGAAAGGATTCCGAAATGTTATGCTGGTAACAGATCCGGGAATTGCGTCTCTGGGACTTCATGAGCCTTTGGTGCAGTGGATACGCGAAGAAGGGATACAATGCGTTGTTTATGATAAAACTACGGCAAATCCGACCATTGCCAACGTGGAAGAGGCGCTGCAGCTTTACAAGGAAAACGGGTGCCATGCACTGATTGCTTTCGGAGGAGGTTCTCCGATGGACTGTGCCAAAGGAGTAGGTGCAAGAGTGGCAAGGCCTCTCAAAAAAATTCAATCTATGCGGGGTGAACTGAAAATCTGGAAACCGATCCCTCTTCTTGTGGCGATTCCTACTACATCAGGGACCGGAAGCGAAACGACCCTTGCAGCTGTGCTGACTGACGAGAAAACTCATGAAAAATACGCGCTGAATGATTTTGTACTGATTCCCAAATATGCAGTGCTGGATCCGGTGCTTACGAGAGGTCTTCCGCCGCATATTACCGCTACAACAGGTATGGATGCTCTGACCCATGCAGTGGAGGCTTACATAGGAAAAAGTAATACGAAAGAGACAATCGAAGACAGTGTTTCGGCAGTGAAGCTTATTTTTAAGAATCTGGAAAAGGCTTATCAAAACGGGGAAGACATGGAAGCAAGAGAGAATATGCAGAAAGCCTCGTTTCTGGCAGGAGCGGCTTTTACAAGAGCGTACGTCGGATATGTTCATGCTATTGCCCACAGTCTGGGAGGAGAGTATGGGATTCCCCACGGACTTGCCAATGCGGTAATCCTCCCATATGTGCTGGAAGCATATGGAAGTTCTGTGTACATATCGCTGGCAGAATTGGCTGATATTGTGAAGATAGGACAGAATCTGGAATCAGATCAGGAAAAGGCCAATGCCTTTATTGCAGAGATCAAAGCGATGAATCAGAGGATGGGTATTCCGGACAAGTTGGACGGCATATTGGAAGACGATATTGATATGCTGGCAAAACGGGCGGCTAAAGAGGCAAATCCGCTTTATCCGGTACCGAAGATTATGAAAAAAGATCAGTTGAAGGAGATTTATTATCAAATTCGCAGGTAGGAGGAAGAAAATGAGCAATAATTATAAAGAGATTTTAAATCGCCAGAAAGAATATTTCCGTACGGGAGAAACGAAAAATGTTGCCTTCCGCCTGGCGCAGCTGGAGCGGATGCAGGATTGGATCGGCAAAAATGAGGAAGCGATCATGGAGGCGCTGCATAAAGATCTTCATAAAGCACCCTTTGAAGCTTATGCAACGGAAATCGGTATTGTGAAAGAAGAGATCAGATATACATTGAAACATTTGCGGGGCTGGGCGAAACCGAAGAGAGTTCCAACTCCTATCACACAGTTTCCCTCCCGGTCTTTCATCTATTCAGAACCATATGGGATTGTACTTATCATGTCGCCCTGGAACTATCCGTTTCAGCTTACCATTGCGCCCCTGGTAGGAGCGTTAAGTGCGGGAAACTGTGCAGTGGTTAAGCCTTCCGCTTATTCTTCCGCGACATCGGCTCTGATTGCAAGAATGATAAAAGAGCTATTCCCGCAAAAATATGTTACTGTAATTGAGGGCGGAAGAAAGGAAAATGAAGCGCTGTTAAGTGAAAAGTTTGACTATATTTTCTTTACGGGGAGTGTAAATGTAGGGAAATATGTCATGGAGAAGGCTTCCAGGCACTTAACTCCTGTCAGCCTGGAGTTGGGAGGAAAGAGTCCCTGTATTGTAGATGAAACAGCTGATATTGCTTTGGCGGCAAAGAGAATCGTATGGGGAAAATTTTTAAACAGCGGACAGACCTGTGTGGCGCCGGATTATATTTTTGTCCATAAAAGTGTGAAGGATAAACTGCTGAAGCAGATGACCAAACAGATCCGCAGGATGTTCGGGACAGATCCCTGCAGGAATGAAGAGTACCCTAAGATGATCAACGAGAAACATTATGAGCGTGTCCTTGGCCTGACGAAAGATGCTCATGTCGTATGCGGCGGAGGCAGCAGAAAAGAAACGCTTCAGATTGAGCCTACTATTCTGGATCAGGTAAGCTGGGATCATCCGGTGATGCAGGAAGAAATTTTCGGACCGGTACTGCCTGTTTTGACTTTCTATGATCTGGAAGAAGTAGTGGCGCAGGTGACAGCAAGACCTAAACCGCTTGCCCTTTATCTTTTTACCGGAAGAAAGGAAAGAGAGGCTTATATTCTGAAGCATATTTCCTATGGGGGAGGATGTATCAATGACACGGTAGTTCATCTTGCTACATCCCATATGCCTTTTGGAGGAGTGGGAAACAGCGGAATGGGAGGATACCACGGAAAGGCCAGCTTCGATACTTTTACCCATCAGAAGAGTATCATGAAAAAGTCGGTGCATATTGATATTCCGGTGCGTTATGCACCGTATAAGAAAAAGCTGAATCTTTTGAAAAAGATACAGTAGATACAAATTGACACGTAACAAACTTTAAAAGTGTTACGTGTCAATTTGCGTTATACCCTGTGTAAAATTGCAGAATACCCTGTGTAAAACTGCAGTTTTTAAAAAAGAAGACCGATATGATAGACGATAAAGCTCATAACCCATGCAACAGCAAACTGGAAGAAGACAAAGCAGGCGGTGATCCGTCTGCTTTCCGTTTCCCGGCGGATCGTTGCAATAGTTGCGGTACACGGAATATACAGAAGACAGAATACCATGAGGGAGTAGGCGTTGACAGCGCCGAATCCCATAGTGCCCAAAGTGGCAGCCATAGCGGACATTCCGTGAGCTGTTGTAATATTCTGGATGCCGAACAGGACGCCGCAGCTGGATACGACCACTTCTTTTGCGGCGATTCCGGCGATCAAAGCTACAACAATCTGCCAGTAGCCAAGCCCAAGAGGAGTGAAGATGGGAACAATGGCCTTGCCGATATAGGAGCCAAAACTTAAACTGATATCGGTCACGTATCCTGACGGTCCAAAATTCAGAAGTATCCACATGATCACTGAGGCAATGAAAATAACAGTTCCGGCCTTGGTGAGATAATCTTTTATCTTTTCCCATACATAGATGGCAATGGTGCGGGCATTTGGCGTTTTATATTCCGGCAGTTCGATCAGCAGATTGTGTTCTGCTTTGCTGCCGTCAAATTTGGAAATGACAAAAGCAGCAGTTATAGCGACCAGGATTCCCAGAAGATACATGGAATAACAGACGATCATAGCGTTGCCTCCGAAAAACATAGAGGAGAACAGCACGTAGATCGGAAGTCTTGCACTGCAGGACATAAATGGAGTAATTAAAATGGTTTTCAGCCGGTCTTTTCTGTGTTCCAGAGCCCGGGAAGCCATAACGGCGGGAACGGAACAGCCAAAGCCGAGAAGAAGCGGAATAAAAGCTCTTCCCGACAACCCCAGATGTCCCATAATGTCGTCCATGACAAAGGCGACTCTGGACATATATCCGCTGTCCTCCAAAAAAGCAAGAGCCAGGAATAAAATAAAAATATTGGGCAGGAACGTGAGGATGCCTCCGACTCCTGAAATGATTCCGTCCACGATCAGGGAAATGAGCATGGCATTGACATGGAGAGAGACAAGTCCTTCTTCGGCAAAAGAAGACAGGCTGTCAAGTCCGATCTCAAAATAGCCCTTCAGAAAATCTCCGATCGTAAAAGTCAGGAAAAATACCAGAGCCATGATGGCAAGAAAAATCGGCAGACCAAGCCATTTGCTGGTGAGATAGCGGTCAATATGGTCTGTGCGGGCTTCGTTCTTTTTTTTGTTGACGAGAACCTCATCTACAATTTCTTCTATAAAATTGTATTTCTGATTAATAATATCTTTTTCGTAATCACGGTCTATAATATCCTCAAATTCAAGAGGATGAGAATTGATAACGTTTTTGTCCTTTTCGAGATATTTCAGGGCATACCAGCGCTTGTCCTCCAGATCGGGATAAATGCAGCAGATCCGGTCTATGAGCAGATCGATCTTGTCTTCGATATAATCCTGATAGACCATGGCGTATTCCTGATGGTGGTCATGTTTGTGGTGAGAGGACTCTCCATGGTGGTGATGGATGAACGGGCTTTGCTGCGGATGCTCCTTATGATGCATGACTGCATGAAGCAAAATGGACAGCCCGCTTTTTTTTCTTGCCGATACCGGAACAACCGGGATTCCCAACATTTCAGGAAGTCGGTGAAGATCGATCTCCATTCCCCGTTCCTCTACGATATCCATCATATTTAAAGCAAGAATGACAGGTTTTCCAAGTTCAATAAGCTGCAGAGTCAGGTAGAGATTTCGTTCCAGACAGGAGGCATCTGCCACATCTACAATGACATCCACTTCATCACTCATGATGCATTCACGGGAAACAGTTTCTTCCATAGTATAGGAAGTCAGACTGTAAATTCCGGGAAGGTCGATCAGCTGAAATTCCTGTCCCTGGTAGACGGTGCGGCCTTCCTTTTTTTCAACTGTAACACCGGGCCAGTTGGCAACCTTCAGATTAGCGCCTGTGTATGCGTTAAATAAAGTGGTTTTTCCACAGTTTGGGTTGCCGATAAATCCTACGCGGATAGGGTTGGACATGACGGACCCACCTCCTCCACTTCAATGTGTTCGGCAATATGTCTGCCGACTGCAAAACGGGTTCCCCGGAATTTAACAGTAAGGGCCCCCTTTTTGTTATTGTTTAATATTGTAACGAAAGCTCCTTCGGTAAGACCAAGAGCCTCCAGACGGCGTTCCAGCGCATGTTCTGTGTTGATGGCACAAACTTTGTAAGTATGATCATTTCTCCCTTGCTTAAGTATCATTTGTACATCTCCTTTAATTGAGAAAAATTATCTTTTGCTACAAAATTATACCACTATTTGACGCAGCTGACAACGTAAGGTATACTCTATGCCATAGTAAAAAGTAAAGGAGATTACATATGGAGGCTTACAGACTGATTGCTTATTTCTTTATATATGGGTTCGCAGGCTGGTGTGTCGAGGTGGCTTTTGCAAGTGTAAAAGAAAGAAGATTTGTAAACAGAGGATTTTTGAACGGACCAATTTGTCCGGTGTATGGAGTCGGGGTGGGAGCTGTCGTCACCCTGCTGGAACCATGGAAAGATCACCTTGTCTTACTTTATGTGGCTTCGGTTATTTTAGTCACGTTTATTGAATGGCTGACCGGATATGCCATGGATAAGATATTTCATCACAAATGGTGGGATTATTCGGAAATGCCATTAAATATAGGAGGATATGTCTGTCTCCTGTTTTCTCTTGTGTGGGGAGCAGCCTGTGTGGTGATCATGAAAATAGTTCATCCGATGACTGAAAAACTGACGGAACTGGTGCCGTTCCCTTTGGGACTTACACTTTGCGTTCTGTTTATTATAGTGTTGGCTGTGGACATTGCAGTGACGTCGGCAGGCATACTCAAGCTGAACAAACGTCTGGAGGCAATGGAGAAGATTGCGATGGAGCTTCATGAAATTTCTGACAAAATGGGAATCAATATTCATGAAAACGTGATGGACGCTGTGGAGAAACTGGAGAGATTGGAGGACAGGAAAGAAGAATTTCTGGAGAAATACGGGGAGTTCTCTGATTTGAAGGAAGATTTGAAAGAAGATATCAGAGGGGATATGCGTATGCGCCGTGAAGAGCTGAAGAAACGGTACGAGGAACTGGCAGCGGCAAGTACTCATGTCAGCCGCCGTTTGGCAAAGGCTTTCCCTAAGATGGAATCCAGAAAGCACAGAGAAATTTTAAATGAGCTGCGGGAAAGAATGGAGAAGAGAAAAACATTGTAGAAATAGTAGCTGTGGATGAAAGAGGAAAAAGAGTGTCCTTGTCAATCAGGGGCACGCCGTGTTAAAATACAATTTAAGACAGAAACAGAGGAAGAAGGAGGCATACGATTATGGGTATGACAATGACGCAGAAGATCCTGGCTGCACACGCAGGATTGGATCATGTGGAGGCGGGGCAGCTGATCGAAGCAAAACTGGATGTAGTCATGGCGAATGATATTACAGGACCAATGGCGATTCCGGTGTTTAAGCAGATGGCGGAAAAAGTATTTGACAAGGATAAAGTAGTCCTTGTGCCGGATCATTTTACTCCAAATAAAGATATCAAATCAGCACAGAATTCAAAATCCCTCCGGGAATTTGCAAGAGAGCAGGAACTGTCTCACTATTATGAAGTGGGTCAAATGGGAATCGAACATGCAATTCTTCCGGAAAAAGGAATTACAGTGGCGGGAGAATGCATTATAGGTGCTGATTCACATACTTGTACATACGGGGCTTTGGGGGCGTTTTCTACCGGTGTGGGAACAACGGATATTGCCACCGGAATGGCAACAGGAGAACTGTGGTTTAAAGTTCCTTTCGCGATCAAGTTTGTCCTGACAGGGAAACCGTCCAGATATGTCAGCGGGAAAGATATTATTATCCATATTATCGGAAGAATCGGAGTGGACGGCGCTCTGTACAAATCTATGGAATTTACCGGGGACGGGATTGCCAATCTGACAATGGACGATCGGTTTACTATGGCAAACATGGCGATTGAAGCCGGGGCGAAAAATGGGATATTCCCGGTAGATAAACTGGCAGAGGACTATATCAGGGAACATTCTGATAAGGAATATAAGATTTACGAAGCAGATGAAGATGCCTGTTATGATGAAGTGGTAGAGGTGGATCTCTCTAAAGTGCGTCCGACTGTGGCATTTCCTCATCTTCCAGGCAACGCAAAGACCATTGATGAGATTGAGGCAATGGAACCTATTAAGATCGACCAGGTTGTGATCGGATCCTGTACAAACGGAAGGATGGAGGATATGCGCCGGGCAGCAGCTATTTTAAAGGGGCATAAGGTACATCCGGATGTGCGTGTCATGGTAATACCGGGTACACAGAAAATCTACAAAGAATGTATCAAAGAAGGGCTGGTAGATATCTTTATCGATGCAGGATGCGCTTTCAACACTCCAAGCTGTGGTCCCTGCATGGGAGGACATATGGGAGTCCTTGCGGCGGGAGAGAAATGTGTATCTACAACGAACCGGAATTTTGTCGGAAGAATGGGGCATGTGGACTCCCTGATCTATCTGGCATCACCGGAAACAGCGGCAGCGAGCGCGATTGCAGGATATATTGCAAATCCAGAGAAAGCAGGTGACAGATAATGAAAGCATTGGGAAAAGTATTCAAATATGGCGATAATGTAGATACGGACGTGATCATTCCGGCGAGATATTTAAATTCCTTTGATCCACAGGAACTGGCAAGTCATGCTATGGCAGATATAGATCCGGAATTTGCGGAAAAAGTACAGCCGGGAGATCTGATCGTGGCAAATAAAAACTTTGGATGTGGATCTTCCAGAGAGCACGCACCGCTCTGTCTGAAAACAGCGGGCGTAAGCTGTGTGATCGCAGAGACATTCGCAAGGATTTTCTACAGAAATGCCATCAATATCGGTCTTCCGATCATTGAGTGTTCTGAGGCGGCAAGAGGAATCGAAGCCGGGGATGAAGTGGAAGTGGATTTTGACAGTGGAAAGATCTACAACCGGACAAAAGGTACAGAGTTCCAGGGACAGGCGTTCCCGGAATTTATGCAGAAGCTGATCGCAGCAGGCGGTCTTGTAAATTATACAAATAACAAAAGGAAATAGTTATGGAACAAAAAAAAGGAAGAGCAATAGCACTTCTGCCTATAGGAGTGTTTCTGGTGATTTTTTTGGGGTTTGGTATTGTGACGAAAGACTTTTATGCAATGCCGACTATTGTGGCGTTTCTGATTGCCTTAGGCGTGGCTTTCTGTCAAAATAAAAGCCTTAGCTTTGATGAAAAGATCACTGTGATAGCAAAGGGAGTAGGCGATGACAATATTATTACAATGAGTCTTATTTTCCTTTGCGCGGGGGGATTTTCCGGTGCTGTGACAGCAGCAGGCGGAGTGGAAAGTACTGTGAATCTGGGGTTGTCCGTTCTTCCGTCACAGATTGCTGTAGTGGGACTTTTTGTGATCGGATGTTTTATTTCTGTATCTATGGGGACATCTATGGGAACCATTGCGGCTCTGGCGCCGATTGCAGTGGGAATCAGTGAAAAGACAGGATTCGCAATGCCGATCTGTATTGGAGCTGTTGTGTGTGGTGCTATGTTTGGAGACAATCTCTCTATGATATCAGATACAACGATTGCAGCGGTGAAGACACAGGGATGTGAAATGAAGGACAAATTTCGGGAAAATTTCCTGATCGTACTTCCGGCGGCGATCCTTACAATTATTCTGTTTTTCCTGATCACCAGAAACGGCGATTTTAAGATGGCGGAAGATTTAAGTTATAATATATGGAAAGTTGTGCCTTATATTGTGGTGCTGGTGGGAGCGCTGATCGGAATTAATGTGTTTGTAGTGCTGATCGGCGGTACGGTTCTCTCTCTTATTGTGGGAGTTGCAACGGGCAGTATTGAACTTGGACAGATTTTTCTTGCCGTTGGAGGCGGAGAGATAAATGGAACGGCTATAGGCGGCGTAACCGGTATGTACGATATTACGGTTATTTCCATTATAGTGGCATGTATTGTATCGCTGATGAAAGAGTACGGCGGAATCCATTTTATTCTGGGATGGATCCACAAACGGATACGGGGCGAGAAAGGTGCAGAGTTTGGAATTGCTTCTCTTGCACTTTTAGTAGATGCATGTACAGCAAACAATACAGTAGCTATTGTAATGGCGGGACCGATCGCTAAAGAGATCAGTGAGGAGTATCATGTTTCGTCCAGGCGTTCCGCTTCGCTTCTGGATATTTTTACTTCTGTGGGGCAGGGACTGATTCCTTACGGCGCACAGCTTTTGTCGGCAGCCAGCCTTACAGCGTTGACTCCATTTGAGATCATACCGTACCTCTATTATCCGATCCTCATGGCAGTGAGCGCAGTCTTGTTTATTCTGTTCAGGAACAGAAAGGAAGCGTAAACAGATGGAACTCTGGCGGAAACAGTCAGGGACAGAAAGGTGAAACATATGAATTTGCAGTATAAAAGTACGAGAAATCCCAGTGTGGAAGTGACAGCGTCACAGGCAATTTTAAAAGGACTTGCAGATGACGGAGGACTGTTTGTGCCGGAGAAGATTCCGGCGCTCGCACTTTCGTTGGAAGAACTGAAGGGTCTGAGTTATCAGGAAACTGCGTTTGCAGTGATGAAAGAATTTTTGACGGATTTTACAGAGGAAGAGCTGAAAGAATGTATCAGAAAAGCATATGACAGCAAATTTGACACAGAGGAGATCGCTCCTCTCGTGAAAGTGGACGACACTTATTATCTGGAGTTATTCCATGGTGCTACGATTGCTTTTAAAGATATGGCCCTTTCCATTTTGCCGCATCTCATGACAACGGCGGCAAAGAAAAATCATGTTGATAAGGAAATTGTGATTCTGGCCGCCACATCAGGTGATACCGGAAAGGCAGCGATGGCTGGATTTGCAGATGTGGAAGGAACAAGGATCATTGTTTTTTATCCCAAGGGAGGCGTCAGCAAGGTACAGGAGCTGCAGATGGTGACGCAGAGAGGAAAAAACGTGGATGTTGTGGCAATTCACGGGAATTTTGACGATGCCCAAAGGGGAGTAAAAGAAATGTTTGGCAGCCAGGCTTTAAAAGAAGAGCTGGCAGCGGACGGTTATCAGTTTTCTTCTGCAAATTCCATTAATATTGGAAGACTTGTGCCGCAGATAGTCTATTATGTCTATGCTTACGGAAAGCTTTTGGAAAATGGTGAGATTGAGTCGGGCGAAAATATAAACGTTGTTGTGCCTACAGGAAATTTCGGAAATATTCTTGCCGCATGTTACGCTAAGCAGATGGGGATTCCCATTCACAAGCTGATCTGTGCGTCCAACGAAAATAAAGTATTGTTTGATTTCTTCCGTACAGGAACATACGATAAAAACCGCGAATTTTTGCTTACAACCTCTCCTTCTATGGATATTCTTGTGTCCAGTAATCTGGAGCGTCTCATTTATCAGATTTCTGATTGTGACTGTGAAAAAGACGCAGAGCTGATGGGGCTTTTGAAGCAGAAAGGGAAATATACTATCACTCCGGCGATGAGAGACCATTTGCAGGATTTTGATGCCGGTTATGCATCAGAGCAGGAAACGGCCGATATGATCCGGAAGATTTATGACAGAACAGGATATGTGATCGACACCCATACAGCTGTGGCGGCTTATGTGTGTGAGGACTATAAAACAAGAACAAAAGATGAGACAAAATGTGTGATCGCATCTACGGCCAGCCCATATAAGTTTGTAAAGAGTGTCATGCAGGCTATCGGGCAGGCTGACGGGGAAAAAGACGAGCTGGAGCTTCTTGGCAATCTGGAAAAAGTGTCCAAAGTAGAGATGCCGAAAGCCATTTGCGATATTCTCGATGCGGAAGTACTGCATACAAGAGAATGCGATGCCGATAAAATGGAGGAGGAAGTAAAGAAGATCCTTGGTTTATAAAGAGATTTGGGAATCCCCGGAAGAAAGAGGCGGATGTATGGAAGAGTTGGATGAGAAGAAATTGTGGGAGCTGGCTGTGGCAGCAAGGGAATATTCCTACAGCCCTTATTCTGGTTTCAAAGTGGGAGCTGCACTTTTGAGCCGGGGCGGAAAGGTGTTTCGGGGATGCAACATTGAAAATGCAGCTTACAGCCCGACGAATTGCGCAGAGAGGAGCGCCTTCTTTTCGGCGATATCCCAGGGAGAACGTGATTTTGAAGCGATTGCCATCGCCGGAGGAAAGGATGAGCTTATAAGCTGTTACCCGTGCGGAGTGTGCCGCCAGGTAATGGCGGAATTTTGCGATCCCTGCACTTTCCGGATTATATGTGGAAAAAGCAGGGAATCTCTGGAAGTCATGACCCTGGATGAACTTCTCCCAAAAGGATTTAAAATGCAGGATTGATGCGTCAATCCTGCATTTGTTATAAGATTAACGCTTTTGGAGTTGATTTTTTGATTATTATCCTGTATAATGGACTATAATGGATGTCCTATCGAAATGATAGGAAATATGCCGGTCTTCCGATCTCATTTTTAGATTGATTTTCCGGTCCATAATATTAGAGAAAGAAAGAGGTTGAGCGTAACATGGCAAATATCGATTTAACAAAGTATGGTATCACCGGAACAACAGAGATTGTTCACAATCCTTCCTTTGAGATGCTGTTTGAAGAGGAAACAAATCCGAATCTGGAAGGTTTTGACAAAGGACAGGTCAGCGAGCTTGGCGCAGTTAATGTTATGACTGGTATCTACACAGGCCGTTCTCCAAAAGATAAATACATTGTTATGGATGAAAATTCCAAAGACACTGTATGGTGGACATCAGACGAATATAAAAACGACAACCATCCGGCAAGCCAGGAGGCATGGGATGAGGTAAAGAAAATTGCATTAAATGAGCTTTCCAGCAAGAGACTGTTTGTTGTAGACGCATTCTGCGGCGCAAACAAAGACACACGCATGGCAATCCGTTTCATTATGGAAGTGGCATGGCAGGCTCATTTCGTTACAAATATGTTCATCCGTCCTACAGCAGAAGAGTTGGAAAACTTTGAGCCGGATTTTGTTGTTTACAATGCATCCAAGGCAAAAGTTGAAAACTACAAAGAGCTGGGACTTGGATCAGAGACAGCGGTTATGTTCAACATCACAAGCCGCGAGCAGGTTATCGTAAACACATGGTACGGCGGAGAGATGAAAAAAGGTATGTTCTCTATGATGAACTACTACCTGCCTCTGAAGGGAATCGCTTCCATGCACTGCTCTGCAAACACAGATATGAACGGCGAGAACACAGCAATCTTCTTCGGACTTTCCGGAACAGGAAAGACAACACTTTCCACAGATCCGAAGAGACTCCTTATTGGTGATGACGAGCACGGCTGGGATGACAATGGTATCTTCAACTTCGAGGGCGGATGCTACGCAAAAGTTATTGACCTTGACAAAGATTCCGAGCCGGACATCTACAATGCGATCAAACGCAATGCTCTTCTTGAGAACGTTACACTGGACAAAGACGGAAAGATCGATTTCACAGATAAGAGCGTGACAGAAAACACACGTGTATCTTACCCGATCGATCATATTGAAAAAATCGTTCGTCCGGTTTCTGCAGCTCCTGCAGCAAAGAATGTAATCTTCCTGTCAGCAGACGCTTTCGGAGTACTTCCTCCGGTATCTGTTCTGACACCAGAGCAGACAGAGTACTACTTCCTGTCCGGATTTACAGCAAAACTTGCAGGAACAGAGCGTGGAATCACAGAGCCTACACCGACTTTCTCTGCATGCTTCGGTCAGGCATTCCTGGAACTGCATCCTACAAAATATGCAGAAGAGCTTGTTAAGAGAATGAAAGCAAGCGGAGCAAAAGCTTACCTTGTAAATACAGGATGGAACGGAACAGGAAAACGTATCTCCATCAAAGATACTCGCGGTATCATCGATGCGATCCTTGATGGCTCTATCCTGACAGCGCCAACTAAGAAGATTCCGTACTTCAACTTTGAAGTTCCGACAGAGCTTCCAGGTGTAGATCCTGCAATTCTTGACCCACGCGACACATATGCAGATGCAGCAGAGTGGGAAGAGAAAGCAAAAGATCTTGCACAGCGCTTCAACAAGAACTTCGCAAAATACGAAGGCAACGAGATCGGAAAAGCACTGGTTGCTGCTGGTCCGCAGATATAAGAATAAAGAAGATGGACTTCCCGGCAAACAGCCGGGAAGTTTTTTGTTGGTTAGGCCAAGGGCCTGTTTTCTGACACGGAGTTTTTCGTGTTCCGAAAAATGTAGGGTTAGAAAACCAAAAAACCACTTGCTATGCAAGTGGACAGGGGTGCTTCAGCTTACAGAAAACCTCCAATGTTATAATTAGTGCAGGTTCGCCAACCGCATTAAAAACAAAGGAGGTATCCATTATGGACAGTAATAGTTTATCACATACGAGATGGAATTGTAAGTATCATATAGTTTTTGCGCCGAAGTATAGAAGAAAAGTAGCATATGGGAAAATAAAACAGGATATAGCCAATATCCTAAGTATGTTATGCAAGAGGAAAAGTGTAAAAATTATAGAAGCGGAGATATGTCCAGATCACGTACATATGCTGGTAGAAATTCCGCCAAGCATGAGTGTATCGTATTTTGTAGGATATCTGAAAGGGAAAAGTACACTTATGATATTTGAGCGGCATGCCAATTTGAAATATAAATATGGGAACCGACATTTCTGGTGCAGAGGATACTACGTAGATACGGTAGGGAAAAATGCGAAGAAAATAGAGGAATATATAGCGAACCAGCTACAGGAAGATTTGGAATACGATCAAATGACATTGAAAGAGTATATAGACCCGTTCACGGGTGAGCCAGTAAAGCAAAACAGATAAGAAGAGCCCTTTAGGGCTTAAGTAAGAAAATGATGTTGCGATTGGCGAACCAAATCGATGAGTCTTTAGACTCCAGTGCCGGTAAAAGACCCTTATAGGGTCAAAGCAAGCCACCGGCTTAGCCGGTGGTCTTGACTACCAGAATGGAAACAGGCGAAACTATTGGACATGTAAAAAGATGGAAGAGTAGATTGGAATGACGCAGGAGGAAAACCAGTGAGTTTGATTGCAGTAATTGATGATGACGAATATATCGGCAGCATGCTGGAACGGGCGCTTAAGGAGGAGGGGTATCAGGTGATACGTGCCTATTCGGGGACAGAAGCCCTTCTTCTTTTTGAGAAAAGAAGTCCGGATCTGGTTCTTTTGGACCTGATGCTGCCGGGTCTTGCGGGAGAGAAGGTGCTGGAAAAGATTCAGGGAATACCAGTGATCGTTGTCAGCGCAAAAGCAGAAATTGATCATAAAGTGGATCTGCTGCTGGGCGGAGCGGCAGATTATGTGACAAAGCCTTTCGATATAAGGGAACTGATGGCAAGGATCGCAGTGCAGCTGCGCGGATCTGGCGGAAGCAAGGGAAGAGGCATTCTTACATTTGAAGAGATTACTATAGATTTAGATACTTTCGAAGCATATGTGGGGGAAGCTAAGATCCATCTGACTCCCACAGAATTTGCAGTTTTAAAGCAGCTGATAAAAAACCCGTCTCAGGTTGTGACAAAAGCAAGGATACTGGATGCCATCAGTGAAGACACGCCGGACTGCACGGAAAGCTCTCTGAAAATCCACATCAGCAATCTTAGAAAGAAACTGAAAAGTGAATCAGGGAAAGATTATATAGAGTCTGTTTGGGGGATCGGATTTAAAATGCGCCAGGACGCTACTTGCTGACCCGGCGCAGTAAAATAGCGCATATGATAACAGCAGCGGCAAAAAGGAAGAGAAGAGGCAGAAATAACTCAAAATGAAAGACCTGTTCTGTCATGCAGCGATATCCCCATGATGCCGGGAAAAATTTTCCGGCAGTTTCAAGAGAGCCGGGAAGGAGATTTACTGGAAACATAATCCCGGAAAGCATGATAGAAGGCAGGAAAATAAGGATGGAAAACATAGAGGTTTTTGTCGGATCCTTTACAGCCAGACCGATGATGCTTGCAATGGCAAGGGATGCAGCAGTGAAAACAGCCAGTCCTGCAAGATACAGCCCTGAATTTTCCGGAATCCCGGCGTCGAACGCAAGCGGCGCGGCAATGCAGATAATGGCGCTCATGATCCACAGATGAAGAAAAGCGGAAATATTTATTGAGACAATGCCAAGATACAGGGGGACGCCATTGGCCCTGTAAATTTTTTTGACATCACTTCTGTAAATTTCCGCAAGAGAGGGAGGGACGCCGATCAGTGCGCCCATTGTGACGCCGAATATGGTCATGGACTGGATCAGAGTTTCTTTTGAATCCGGCATGACAGAGGTAAAGATACTGCCCATTACTCCGAAGAATAAAAGAGGAACAATGTAGCAGGTGATGAGAAGAGTCTTACTACGTATGTCTAATTTCCACTGTAATGCGATTCCGTATAAAAAAGCTTTCATAGATCATCCCTCCTTTGCGATTTTCATAAAATGCTGTTCTAAAGAGCCCCGATTCACTTGAATATCCAAGATGGCCTCGCTTTTTTCTCTATGCTTTATAAGCAGTTCAAACAGGGTATTCTCGATGGAATCTGACTCATATCTTTCTGTTCCGGCATTTGTCCGGATCGTAATGTTGTAATGTTTCCCCATCCTTTTTTGAAGCTGCTCCACTGTGCCTGTAAAGGCAATCCTGCCTCCTGATAAAATAGCAATCCGGTCGCATAAGTTTTCTACTTCCGTCATGTCGTGGCTTGCCAGAACGATTGTCTTTCCCATAGCGTTCAGCTGCCTTATCTGTTGGTGGAGAAGCAATCTGCCTTCCACGTCAAGACCGGCGGTAGGTTCATCAAGAAAGAGAATGTCCGGATCTCTGATAAGGGAAAGGGCAAGATGAAGCCGTCTTTTTTGTCCGGTTGACAATTGGAAGTATTGCTTTTGAGAAAATTCATAAATACCGAGGGCATGGAGGGTTTCCTCGGGAAGCGGGGAACGGTTCCATTGGGAGAATAATCGGATGGCCTCCATTGTTTTTATGTGTTCGGGCAAAGAGGAGGACTGGAGCTGGATCCCTGTTCTTCCGATAACAGTTATGCTGCCGCTGTCATATTTTTTTAAATCTTCAATGCATTCAAGAGCAGTGGTTTTGCCGGCGCCGTTTACGCCAAGCAGGGCAAAAATTTCACCTTTTCTCACGTGAAGATCAATGCCTTTTAAGACTTGATGTTCTCCATAAGTTTTTGTCAGAGCGCTTACTTCTATGGCATGTGTCATTGGTTTTCCTCCTGAAACGGATCTGTGCCCAAATTACTGAAATAGACGTTTAAGGCCTGCTCTACATAGGTATTGGCCTGTATCTGCCATTCTTTCCACTGGGGGTCTGCGTTCTCGAATTGCCCGATTTCCACCAGTTTGGAAAGCATTCCCATATCCTGACCGGTAAATTCTGTTATCATGTCCCAGTAGGTTTTGGCAAATTGCTGTCCCTCCTCACTGTCGGCAGGGATGCCTGCATTTTGAAGCTGTATTGCTTCGTTTTGGAGTTTGAGGAATCTCTCCATGAACGCCTTTCCGCTTTCTTTGTCAAAGCGGCCGCGGATATGATCAAGGGTCTGGTCATCAAAGTGTTTGATCAGCCAGTAAAAATCATTTTTCATCTGCAAATTTACAATAATGTCCGCATATTTTTTGAAATTGACAGTCTGCATCTGAAGGACCTCTTCCCTCAAGGCTTCCAGTTCTTTCAGAGATTGGGAGAGATTTTCGATTTTCTGGCGGACGGCGTCTGCCTGTGCTGCAAGGATACTGGCCACTTCAGCCGGAGTGTCGAGGGGAGAAAGTCGGTTCTTAATATCGTCCAGGGAGAATCCCAAATGCTTGAAAGATAAAATCTGATGGAGTTTTATAATGTCTTTGTCAGTATACAGCCGGCGGCCGCCTTCGCTTACTGCAGAGGGGCGCAGCAGGCCCTCCCGGTCGTAATGCTGCAGTGTCCGCACAGTGACATCCATCTTTTTTGCCACTTCTCCCACAGTCATATATCCTTTTGGTATCGCTCTGTGTTTTTCCATAGTGCTGTCACCTCCTGACTATAGTATATCTTATGACGCAGCGTCATAAGCAAGGGATTTTTGGAAAATTTAGAAGAGGATATGCTTCTTTTGCAGCGGCGGTTCATAGAATATTATGAGAAGGCATCAGACCGATGAAATGCTGCCGGTTCTGAAAGTGCCAATGGAAAATTGGGGGATAATATGGACCAGATATTAAACTATGTAAAACCGGAGCTGCTTATTGTAGCGGTGGTATTGTATTTTATCGGCGCAGGATTAAAGAAAGCGCAGACCTTTAAAGATAAGTACATCCCTTTGATCCTGGGAGTGATCGGGATCGTGCTGTGCGCTATCTGGGTGCTGGGCACCTGTCCGACAGAAGATAAGCAGGACATAGCAATGGCGGTGTTTACAGCGGTTGTCCAGGGAATCCTGGTGGCCGGACTGTCTACTTATGTCGATCAGGTTGTAAAGCAAGTCGGAAAAAGAGAATGATGCAGAGAAAATAAAAACTGAGAAAAAATTTTTCTTAACTGCTTCTTAACTGTTTTATTAACCGGATGTTTAAGAACAGTATGCTATTATCATGTTAGAAACTTGAAAGAAGTTAGGAAGTTTCTGAAATGACAGATGACACTGATGTACAAGGAGTGGGATATTCCAAAATGCTGTGTTCTTTGTACATCGGTGCAGAGCAAGGAGGCATGAAGATGGAATATGTACTGACAACAGAGAATCTGACAAAGCAGTACCGGAATTTTAAGGCGTTGAGCGGTCTTTCCATGCATGTGGAGAAAGGAGCGATCTACGGATTTGTGGGAAGAAACGGAGCGGGAAAAACGACGTTGATCCGCCTGATCTGCGGTCTGCAGACCCCTACGTCGGGAAGTTATACTCTGTATGGGCAAAAGAACACTCAAGGGAATATGGAAAAGATAAGAAGGCGCATCGGAGCAGTAGTGGAAACGCCCTCAATTTATCTGAATATGACAGCCACGGACAATCTGAAAGAGCAGTACCGTGTGCTGGGACGCCCTTCCTTTGAAGGGGTAGAAGAACTTTTGGAACTGGTAGGGCTTGAAAATACAGGGAAGAAAAAAGCGAAGAATTTTTCTCTTGGTATGAAGCAGCGCCTTGGGATTGCGGTGGCTCTTGCGGGAGATCCGGACTTCCTGGTGCTGGACGAGCCGGTAAACGGGCTGGATCCCCAGGGAATTATAGAGATCAGAGAGCTGATCTTAAAGCTGAACCGGGAACGGAAAATTACCTTCCTCATCTCCAGTCATATTTTGGACGAGTTATCCCGTCTTGCCACTCATTACGGCTTTATTGACAGTGGAAGGATCGTGCGGGAGGTCAGTGCGAAAGAACTGGAAGAGGCAAGCCGGAGGGGGATGCACCTGGAAGTGACAGATCTGTCTGCCCTTGTCCGGGTTTTGGAGGCAAGAGGTATGGAGTATGCGGTTACATCCGCTTTCGGAGCAGATGTGTTTGGAAGCTGGGATGTGACAGAGTTGGTTCTTGCTCTGGAAAAAGAAGGATGCAAGATAAAGCAGATGGCAGAAAAGGATGAAAGCCTGGAGAGTTATTACATCAACCTGATGGGAGGTGAGAGCCATGCGTAGACTGCTGCGTGCAAATTTTGCAAGACTTTGGAAGGATCGGGTGTTATGGATCACGACAGCGGTGGTGTGTCTGTTTGGGGTGATCGTCTGTATCAGTCAATACAATGCGATGATAAACTATGATGTGGATATGTCGGGGGAATTTCCGAGGATCTTTTTAAACTCCTACCTGATGCTGCCTATGGCGCTGGCGGCATTCACCAACCTGTTCCTGGGAACAGAGTACAGCGACGGCACCATAAGAAATAAGCTGGTAACAGGATGTACAAGGAATGATATCTATCTGTCCGGCTATGTGACTTGTGCGGCGGCGGGGATTTTTATGCAGGCCTGCTATTCCCTTGTTGTAAGTGTGATCGCAATCCCAATGTTTGGATTTAAGGCGGAATTTTTAAAGATCATGGGGATTGGTTCCTGTGTGGGCGCGCTCCTGATCTGCAGTGAGGTGGCTATGTATACCTGCGTTTCCATGCTCTGCCAGAACAAGGCGGCAGTGGCGGTGCTCTGCCAGGTGGGAACCTTTGCTCTTCTTATGCTTGGAAGCTATCTTGCCAATATGCTGACGATGCCGGAATTTTACGATGCGGCGAAGAAGATGGCTGATGGAACCATTGTGATGGAACAGGTGAGAAACGAGCGGTATCTCACTGGAAGCGCAAGGCAGTGGTATCAGTTCTGGCTTGATTTTATCCCCCAGGGTCAGGGCTACACCATAGGAGGGGGAATGGGGACAGACCATCCGGCTCTGCTTGGAGTGTATTCTCTGATCGTCATAGCGGGAGCCAATCTGGCAGGATTGCTAGGCTTTCGCAGAAAAGATCTGAAATAAAATGCACGGACTGTGGACAAGAGTATCGGTACAGGACGGCGCTTTGGAGGAAAGAAAATGATGTTAGTTGGCAGTATCTGCATTGTGCTGATCTGTATCTGTGCAGCACTTGGAATCAAAATTTTTCTTATGCGTAAGGCGGCGGATGAAATCCGCTGCCAGATGAAAGAAAGGCTGACAGAAGACACAAATGTGGGAATAGATATCAGCAGCGGCGATAAAAAAATGCGTGCTCTGGCGGAAGATCTTGACCGCCAGGTGAAATATTTACGAAAGGAGAGGCTGCGCTATGAGTTGGGAGATACGGAACTGAAAACTGCCGTTACCAATATTTCCCACGATCTTCGCACACCCCTGACAGCTTTGAGCGGATATATGCAGTTCCTGGACCGGGAAGAAGTATCGCCGGAAGTCAGAGAAGCGCTTGATATTATGAAAAATCGGATCAGGGCAATGACGAAGCTGACAGAAGAGCTGTTTCAGTACTCGGTGATCGTTTCTGCTGAAAAATATCAGGAGAGGGAGAAAGTAGACATCGGAGAAGTGCTGGCTGAAAGCCTGGCGGGATTTTATGCAGTCTTAAAGGAAAAAGAGATAGAACCTTTCATAAGCATGCCGGAAGAAGCGGTCGTTAAGATAGCCAACCGGGATGCCCTTCTTCGTGTTTTCGGGAATATTATCAATAATGCAGTAAAATACAGCGACGGAGATCTTCGGATCGTCCTGCACAAGGACGGGAACCTGCAATTTGCAAATCATGCTTCAAAGCTTGATGAAGTGGAGGCGGGCAAGCTGTTTGAGCGGTTTTATACGGTGGAAAACGGCCGGGAATCCACCGGCCTTGGTCTTTCCATTGCAAAAACATTGTGCGAGCGTATGGGGATTTCCATTCATGCCAAAAAAGAAAAGGAATGGTTTATCATAGAAATGGAGTGGCGTATATTTGGGTTGAAAACCGGGGAATAATAGAGTATAATATCTTTTAGGAAACCTGGGATGCACGATAATTCCTGTAATTTTGAACCTACAAAACTTTAAACGGGACTCTTATTATCTCTGTAATATGTCATGCCCCCATTTTAGGAGGGGAAGGCAGAAAAGCAGATGCGGACACCCACCTGGCTGCGGCTAGGAGTCAAAATACAGGAACCGGCATTTTGGGGATGTACAAAAGATAAAGGGCAGCAGCGCATATGCGGCTGCCTTTTTTCATACATTTAGAGAAAAGAAACGGACAAGAGGGAACAGATTGAAAAGAAAAGTTTATGGAAGATATATCATTGCCATTTTTATATGGATACTGCTAGTGACAGGAATGGTAAGAATCCTTTCCGATCAGAAAGGGGGAGCCGGAGGAAGCAAAACAGAAAGTGAACTTGCTCTGGAAAATGAGGAGAAAAATCAGACGGTTTCAGGGGGCGATACTATCAGAGTCCTTATTATGACAGACGGGTATCAGTCGGAAATCCATTCAGAAGTGCGGGTTTCTTCTCCATATGGACTGCGGATCAGCTGCGGCGGAGAATCCATCGAATGGAACAAAGAGGAAGTTTGTCAGATTTTGCCGGATGATGCCAGATTTCAGAAGGGAAATATCAGAATTGAACCTTTGAACAAGGAGGGAAAAGTGACTTTAGAAAGTATATCCAGAGGTTACGGTACGCCCTCCTATGATGGAATACTGGAAATTCGGGCGGTATCCGGAGGAATCGCAGTGATCAATGAACTTTCCATGGAGTCCTATCTGTGCGGAGTTGTTCCAAGTGAAATGCCGGCTTCCTATGAACTGGAAGCACTGAAAGCGCAGGCGGTATGTGCAAGAAGTTATGCAAGAAGACAGATGGAAAGTTACGGCTATCCGGAATATGAAGCCCATGTAAATGACAGTACGGATTTTCAGGTATATAATAACAGCCAGCCACAGGAAAGATCTTCCCAGGCGGTGCGTGAGACGGAAGGGGAAGTTGTAAAATATAAAGGGACAATTGCTACTACATATTACTATTCTACCTCCAGCGGGCAAACGACAAACATGGAGGCCTGGGGAAATGCGCCAGGCGAGGGGAACGGTTATCTTCAGAGCGTCTCGGTCTGCGATGACAGCGGGCAGGATTATGAGAAAAATCTGCCCTGGTATCGGTGGGAGGCTGTCATTCCCATTGATACGCTGTCACGGCTGATCTCGCAAAATACAGGGACAGATGTAGGAACTTTAAGTCAGGTGGAAGTGACAAAGAGAGGGGCTGGAGATGTAGCAGTGGAACTTACTGCTGTCGGTGACAAAAATACAGTGACAGTTCAGACGGAAAATAAAATCCGCAGTGCCCTTGGCGGAGGCGGATATCAGATTACGAAGAATGATGGTTCACAGAGTGAGGGCAGTGCATTATTGCCAAGCGCATTTTTTACTATTGAAAAACAGGACGGTGTCTTTGTTATTCGCGGAGGCGGATTCGGACATGGAATCGGAATGAGCCAGAATGGAGCGAATGAAATGGCGAAACAGGGGAAGAATTATCAAGAGATATTAAAGCTTTTCTATCAGGGTATAGAAATAGAATAGCTTGAATAAAGTACGGACTGATGGTATGATTGCACTAGAAAAACGGCGGGGGAAAGAGATGTTAAAAAAGATTTTCCAGAAAGCAGCAACAGTATCCGAAGATGTGACAAAAGCGCATGTCGGCGCATATGCAGCGCAGTCAGCATATTTTTTCATGCTCTGTATGATCCCGATCATCCTTCTTTTACTGACTTTGGTGCAGTATACGCCTGTGACAAAAGCGGATGTGATGACGGCGGTAATGCAGGTGTTCCCTTCTTCTGTGGATTCGCTGATGATATCTATTGTTAATCAGGTTTATAATCAGTCCATGGGTATCATTCCTGTGACTATTATTGTGGCTCTGTGGTCGGCGGGGAAAGGTGTTCTGGCAATGACTTCCGGACTGAACTGTATCTATGAATGTCCGGAGACAAGAAGTTATATTTTCCTTCGGATCCGCTCTACTATTTATACAGTGCTTTTTATTATCGTAATTCTGCTGCTTCTGGTTGTGTCGGTTTTCGGTAATTCACTTAATATTTTCATTTCTACTCATGCGGAATTTTTGGAACCTCTGGCAGACTGGATGATTGATAAGAGAGCGTTGATCACCCCGGTGGTTCTGATGGGATTTTCTCTTCTGATCTATAAATTCCTGCCCAACAGAAAGGACCGGTTTGTAAAGCAGCTTCCGGGCTCTGTATTTGCAGCAATCGGATGGATGGTGATTTCGTGGGTTTTCTCGGTATATGTAGATATTTTTCAGGGATTTTCCAGTATGTACGGAAGCCTGACTACTATCGTCCTTATTATGCTCTGGCTGTATTTCTGTATGTACAGTATTTTACTGGGAGGAGAATTTAATAAGCTTCTGGGAGATAAAATCTTCCAAAAGGCATAGGTTTTTGGCTTGACATCCGGGAAGCTTGTGTTACAATGGATAAAGTAATTCAAATTATAAAAGCTTTGACCGTGTAAGTAGTGACCCGTTTTCCGGCAGAGAGAGGAAATCAAAGGGCTGAAAGTTTCCTCAGGTTCAGACGGCGAATGAATTTCCCACGCGAGCTGCATGTCTGAACAGGATGGCTTTTGAGCCTGTAAGAAGTAGGATGTGCCGTTCATGCACGTTACGCATATATGAGAGTCTGCCGGCAAAAGCTGTGCAGGAATCAGGGTGGTACCGCGGGTTAGCCTCGTCCCTTTTGAGGGAGGAGGTTTTTTTGTTGTGCGAAAGCTTTATTTCCTCTGTAAAAACAGGACTCCCTCTATATAAAATCTGATATTTTATTATTTTTTATCATGAAAAGGAGAAGAAGGATGAAAGAGAAATTACAAAGCATCAAAGAAGAAGCCATTCGTCAGATTGAAG
Organism: Claveliimonas bilis; assembly: GCF_030296775.1. NCBI lineage: Bacteria > Bacillati > Bacillota > Clostridia > Lachnospirales > Lachnospiraceae > Claveliimonas > Claveliimonas bilis. The sequence goes on from NZ_AP027742.1 coordinate 1,055,535, forward strand.
CTTCCGACATGCCGGAAAAGCTCAATGAGGTGCGTGTACGTTTCCTTGGAAAAAAAGGAGAGTTGACGGCAGTTCTTAAGAGTATGAAGGATGTTGCTCCGGAAGAAAGACCAAAAGTAGGACAGCTTGTAAATGAGACAAGAGCTTCTATTGAAGAACTCTTGGAAGAAACCAAGCAGAAAATGGAAAGAAAGATCCGGGAAGAAAAGTTGAGCCAGGAGGTGATTGACGTCACACTTCCGGCTAAGAAAAATATGGTGGGACACCGTCATCCAAATACAACGGTCCTGGAAGAAGTAGAACGTATTTTCATCGGAATGGGATATGAAGTTGTAGAAGGACCGGAAGTAGAGTATGACCTGTACAATTTCGAGAAACTGAACATTCCGGCAGACCATCCGGCAAAAGACGAGCAGGATACATTCTATATAAATAAGGACATTGTCCTTCGTACCCAGACGTCTCCGGTTCAGGCGCGCGTTATGGAAGAAGGCAAGCTGCCGATCCGTATGATCGCTCCCGGAAGAGTATTCCGTTCTGATGAGGTGGATGCAACACATTCTCCGTCCTTCCACCAGATTGAAGGTCTCGTAGTAGACAAAAACATTTCTTTTGCTGATCTCAAGGGAACGTTGGAGGTGTTTGCCAAGGAATTGTTCGGACCTGAGACAAAAACAAAATTCAGACCTCATCACTTCCCGTTCACAGAACCCAGCGCTGAGGTAGACGTTACCTGCTTTAAATGCGGCGGAAAAGGCTGCCGTTTCTGTAAAGGATCCGGCTGGATCGAGATTTTAGGATGCGGTATGGTACATCCTCATGTACTGGAAATGTGCGGCATTGACCCGGAAGAATACACAGGATTCGCATTCGGAGTAGGACTGGAGCGAATCACGCTTCTGAAGTACGAGATCGACGATATGAGGCTGCTGTATGAGAATGATATCCGGTTTTTGAAACAGTTTTAGTCAGTTTTACACAGGGTATATATCAATTTTACACAGGGTATATATTAATTCGACACGTAGTAAACTTAAAGTTTGTTACGTCCCCTGTCAAAAAAATAACGAAAAGGAGAACACAATGAATACATCATTATCATGGATAAAAGCGTATGTTCCGGATCTTGACGTTACCGCACAGGAGTATACAGATGCGATGACACTTTCCGGGACAAAGGTAGAAGGATATGAAATCATGGATGCGGACCTGGACAAAATTGTGATCGGGCAGATCGATAAGATTGAGAAGCATCCGGATGCAGACAAACTGATCATCTGTCAGGTGAATATCGGTACAGAAACCATCCAGATCGTAACCGGTGCGCCGAATGTAAAAGAAGGAGATAAGGTTCCGGTGGTACTGGCCGGCGGACGCGTGGCAGGAGGCCATGAACCGGGCAGCCGCGTAGCAGGAGGAATTAAGATCAAGAAAGGAAAGCTCCGCGGAGTGGAAAGTGATGGAATGATGTGCTCCATCGAAGAGCTTGGTTCCAGTAAGGATATGTATCCGAATGCTCCCGAGAGCGGAATTTATATTATGCCGGAAGATGCCGAAGTGGGAGCAGATGCAGTGAAAGCACTGGGCCTTGATGATGTGGTGTTTGAATATGAGATCACTTCAAACCGAGTAGACTGCTTCAGCGTAGTGGGCATTGCCCGGGAAGCGGCAGCTACCTTCCGCAAAGAGTTCCATCCGCCGGTTGTCACTCCTACCGGAAACAGCGAGGATGTGAATGACTATATTAAAGTGACGGTTAAGGATGAAGAGCTCTGCCCGAGATACTGTGCAAGAGTGGTGAAAAATATCAAGATCGGCCCTTCACCGGAATGGATGCAGAGAAGACTTGCATCTGTGGGAATCCGTCCTATCAATAATGTAGTTGATATCACAAACTATGTGATGGAGGAATACGGTCAGCCCATGCATGCTTATGATCTGGACACCATTGCAGGTCATGAGATTATTGTCAGAAGAGCAGAAAACGGAGAGAAATTTACAACTCTGGACGGCCAGGAAAGACAGCTGGATGATTCCATTTTGATGATCTGTGACGGAGAAAAATCTGTTGGTATTGCCGGAATCATGGGCGGCGAAAATTCCATGATCACAGATAATGTACAGACCATGCTTTTTGAGGCTGCATGTTTCGATGGGACAAATATCCGTAAATCAAGCAAAAAAGTAGGGCTTCGTACGGATGCTTCCGGAAAATTTGAAAAGGGTCTTGATCCCAATAATGCACAGGCAGCTATCGACCGCGCCTGCCAGCTGGTGGAAGAACTGGGAGCCGGAGAAGTAGTGGGCGGCATGGTTGACGTCTATGGAACGAAGAGAGAGCCGGTGAGAGTTCCTTTTGATGCCGACGCTATCAATGAACTGCTTGGGACAGATATCCCGAAAGAAGACATGCTTTCCTATTTCAAGATGATCGATCTGGAGTATGACGAGAATACAAACGAAGTGATCGCTCCTACGTTCCGTCAGGATCTTTTGAGACTTGCAGATCTTGCAGAAGAAGTTGCGAGATTTTACGGATATGACAATATCCCGACTACACTTCCAAAAGGAGAGGCTACAACAGGAAAACTGTCCTTCAAGCTTCGGATTGAAGAAGTAGCCCGCAATATTGCAGAGTTCTGCGGCTTCAGCCAGGCTATGACCTATTCCTTTGAAAGTCCGAAGGTATTTGACAAGCTGCTGCTTCCGGAGGATTCAGAGCTTAGAAAAGCAGTGGAGATCATGAATCCCCTTGGCGAGGACTACAGCATTATGCGGACAACATCCTTAAATGGAATGCTTACTTCACTTGCCACTAATTACAACCGCAGAAATAAGAATGTGCGTCTCTATGAGCTGGGAAATATTTATCTTCCTAAAACTCTGCCTCTTACAGAGCTTCCGGAGGAGAGAATGCAGTTTACACTTGGAATGTATGGAAAAGGCGATTTCTTCCATATGAAAGGTGTTGTGGAAGAATTTTTTGAAAAGGCCGGACTGCATAAGAAAGAGATCTATCGTCCGGATTCCGGGAAACCGTATCTGCATCCGGGACGCCAGGCAAATATTGTGTATGACGGAGTGGTCGTAGGATATCTCGGCGAGGTACATCCGGATGTAGCTGACACATACGGAATCGGAGAGAGAGCCTACATTGCAGTTATTGATATGCCGGAAATCGTATCCCGTGCAGGCTTTGACCGGAAATATGAAGGAATCGCAAAATTCCCGGCTGTTACACGAGACATCAGTATGGTTGTACCAAAAGAGATCATGGTAGGACAGATTGAGGAAGTGATCGAGCAAAAAGGCGGAAGCTATCTGGAAAGCTACAAGCTGTTTGACCTTTATGAGGGAGCACAGATCAAAGCAGGATATAAGTCAATTGCTTATTCTATCGTGTTCCGTGCAAAGGACAAGACGCTGGAGGATGCTGATGTGACAAAAGCAATGGGCCATATTCTGAAAGAGCTGGAGGGTATGGGCATTGAACTCCGGAAATAAGGGAGAAAGAAAAATGGAAATGAAACGACAGGATTTCAGCTTTGAGCTTCCACAGGAGCTGATCGCCCAGGATCCCTTAAAGGACCGGTCCTCGTCCCGGCTTCTTGTCCTTGACAAGGAGACGGGGGAAGTGTCCCACCATGTATTCCGGGACATTATAGATTATCTGAATCCGGGAGACTGTCTGGTGATCAATGACACAAAAGTCATTCCCGCCCGCCTGATCGGATCCAAGGTAGGAACAGATGCAAAAATAGAGATCCTGCTGCTGAAACGGAAATCGGATCAGGTGTGGGAGACGCTGGTGAAGCCTGGGAAAAAGGCAAAGCCGGGAGCTAAGATCAGTTTTGGAGAAGGACTTCTTGTAGGGGAGGTCATTGATATTGTGGAAGAGGGGAACCGTCTGGTGAAATTCAGTTATGAAGGAATTTTTGAAGAAATTCTGGATCAGCTGGGCCAGATGCCTCTGCCGCCTTATATTACGCATCAGCTGGAAGATAAAAACCGTTATCAGACTGTATATGCAAAGAACAGCGGGTCAGCAGCAGCGCCTACAGCGGGGCTTCATTTCACCCCCGAACTTCTGGAACAGATCAAGGAGAAGGGGGTGGATGTTGCCAGCGTCACTCTCCATGTGGGGCTTGGCACTTTCCGCCCGGTAAAAGCGGAAAATATTCTGGATCATCACATGCATTCCGAATTTTATCGAATTGAAGAAGAAGAGGCTGCGAAGATCAACCGGGCAAAAGAAAAGGGAGGAAGGATCATCTGCGTGGGAACGACAAGCTGTAGAACAGTAGAGTCGGCGGCAGATGAAAATGGAAGAGTGAAGGCAGGAAGCGGATGGACGGATATTTTCATCTATCCGGGATACTGGTTTAAAATACTGGACTGCCTGATCACAAATTTCCATCTGCCGGAATCTACTCTGCTGATGCTGGTGTCAGCGTTAGCCGGGCGGGAACATATTTTGGCGGCATATGAAGAGGCTGTGAAGGAAAAATACAGATTCTTTTCCTTCGGGGATGCTATGTTCATTCAATAGGCCCTATATTCTTTGAAATCTTAGCTGTGAAGGGCTTGACGAACCATAGCAAAACCTTTAAAATATTATGTGCAAATTACTAGAAAGAAAAATTTTTTAGGAGGTCATTGGAACATGGCAACAAAATGGGTTTATATGTTCACAGAAGGTAACGCAACTATGAGAAACCTTCTGGGTGGCAAAGGTGCAAACCTGGCAGAGATGACAGGCCTTGGACTGCCGGTACCACAGGGATTTACGGTTACGACAGAGGCTTGTACTCAGTACTATGAAGATGGCAGAAAGATCAATGATGAAATCATGGGACAGATCATGGACGCCATGGCTAAACTGGAAGAGATCACAGGAAAGAAATTCGGGGACAAGCAGAATCCGCTTCTCGTTTCCGTGCGTTCCGGTGCAAGAGCTTCCATGCCAGGTATGATGGATACAATCCTGAACCTTGGTCTTAATGAGGAAGTTGTTGAGACTCTGGCAGAAGCTTCCGGCAATCCACGCTGGGCTTGGGACTGCTACAGAAGATTCATCCAGATGTATTCTGACGTCGTAATGGAAGTTGGAAAGAAATATTTTGAAGAGCTCATCGATAAGATGAAAGAAGAAAAAGGCGTAACTCAGGACGTAGAGCTGACAGCAGAGGATCTGAAGACTCTTGCAGGACAGTTCAAAGCTGAGTACAAAGAGAAGATCGGTTCAGATTTCCCGGCAGATGCAAAAGAGCAGCTGATGGGTGCTGTAAAAGCCGTGTTCCGTTCCTGGGACAACCCGAGAGCAAACGTATACCGTCGTGACAACGACATTCCGTACTCATGGGGAACAGCTGTCAACGTACAGATGATGGCATTCGGTAACATGGGTGATGACTGTGGTACAGGTGTTGCATTTACACGTGACCCTGCTACAGGAGAGAACGGACTCTTCGGTGAGTTCCTTACAAATGCACAGGGAGAGGACGTTGTTGCTGGTGTTCGTACTCCTATGCACATTTCCGAAATGGAAGAGAAATTCCCGGAAGCTTTCGCACAGTTCAAAGAAGTGTGCAAGACTCTGGAAACACACTACAGAGATATGCAGGATATGGAGTTTACTGTAGAGCATGGTAAACTGTATATGCTTCAGACACGTAACGGAAAGAGAACAGCAAAAGCTGCTCTGAAGATCGCTTGTGACCTTGTTGATGAGGGAATGAGATCAGAAGAAGAAGCAGTTGCTATGATCGATCCGAGAAACCTTGACTCTCTGCTTCATCCGCAGTTCGACGCTGCTGCTCTTAAGGCAGCTACACCGATGGCAAAAGCACTTGGAGCATCTCCGGGAGCTGCATGCGGTAAGATCGTATTTACAGCAGATGACGCTGTAGAATGGGCTGCAAGAGGAGAGAAAGTTGTACTTGTACGTCTTGAGACATCACCGGAAGATATCACAGGTATGAAATCTGCACAGGGTATCCTGACAGTTCGTGGTGGTATGACATCTCACGCTGCCGTTGTTGCACGTGGAATGGGTACATGCTGTGTATCCGGATGCGGTGACATCGTAATGGATGAGGCAAACAAGAAATTTACACTTGCAGGAAAAGAGTTCCACGAGGGAGATGCAATCTCACTTGACGGATCCACAGGTAATATCTATGACGGAATCATCCCGACAGTAGATGCAACAATCGCTGGAGAGTTCGGAAGAATCATGGGATGGGCTGACAAATACAGAACAATGAAGGTTCGTACAAATGCAGATACACCTGCAGACGCTAAGAAAGCACGCGAACTTGGAGCAGAAGGTATCGGACTTTGCCGTACAGAGCATATGTTCTTCGAAGGTAACAGAATCGATGCATTCCGTGAAATGATCTGCGCTGAGACAGTAGAAGAAAGAGAAGCTGCACTGGAGAAGATCCTTCCGGAACAGCAGGGAGACTTCGAGAAACTGTATGAGGCTCTGGAAGGAAACCCGGTAACGATCCGTTTCCTTGACCCACCGCTTCATGAGTTCGTTCCGACAGAGGAAGAAGACATCAAAAAACTGGCTGATGCACAGGGCAAGACAGTTGAGCAGATCAAAGCTGTTATCGACAGCCTGCATGAGTTCAACCCAATGATGGGACATCGTGGATGCCGTCTGGCAGTGACATATCCGGAAATCGCAAAGATGCAGACAAAAGCTGTTATCCGTGCAGCTATCAATGTACAGAAAGCTCATCCGGAATGGAAAGTACAGCCGGAGATCATGATCCCGCTTGTTGGAGATATCAAAGAGCTGAAATATGTGAAGAAATTCGTTGTTGAGACAGCAGATGCTGAAATCGCAGCAGCAGGAAGCGATCTGAAGTACGAAGTTGGTACAATGATCGAGATCCCAAGAGCTGCTCTGACAGCTGATGAGATTGCAAAAGAAGCTGACTTCTTCTGCTTCGGTACAAACGACCTGACACAGATGACATACGGCTTCTCACGTGATGACGCTGGAAAATTCCTGGATGCTTACTATGACGCTAAGATCTTCGAGAACGATCCATTTGCAAAACTGGATCAGGATGGCGTTGGCAAGCTGATGAAGATGGCAATCGACTTAGGAAAGCCAGTTAACGAAAAACTGCACGTAGGTATCTGTGGAGAGCACGGTGGAGATCCAAGCTCTGTAGAGTTCTGCCATAGCCTTGGACTTGACTATGTATCCTGCTCACCGTTCCGTGTACCGATCGCACGTCTGGCAGCAGCACAGGCAGCAATCGCACAGAAATAGGCGAAAACGGTCAGAGTTTCTAGTTAAAATGATTATAAGCGTACCATTAGAAATAGTGGTACGCTTATTTTTCTGCGGCAGACATCTTGAAGGCATATTGCCTCCATCTTCATTCGGTGTTATGATGGAAACAGATGCGAAATTCGGAGGAAGTCACATATGAAATTAAAGAAAATAACAGCAATTGAGCCGGTATCTCTCCTGGATGAAACGAAAAGAGAAGTAGAGAAATATTTTGAGGAGGCTGTCTTTTATGACACATTTCCCGAAAATGAGGAGGAGATCATAAAACGGATCGGTGATTCGGATGCAATCTTTGTGAGCTACCGGTACCCTATCGGAGAAGCAGTGCTGAAAGAGTGCAAAAATCTGAAATATATCGGTATGTGCTGCAGCCTTTATTCCGAGGCCAGTTCTAATGTAGATATCCGCTATGCGAGGGAGCAGAGAATCTGTGTGAAAGGAGTCCGTGATTACGGGGATCAGGGAGTAGCGGAATATGTGATCGGAGAAGTGATCCATATGCTTCAGGGAACAGGAGGACATCCGCCTTTTCTTGGCGTAGAATCGGAAGTTTCCGGGATCCGCGCAGGTATCCTGGGAATGGGGGCAAGCGCCCAGGCTGTTGCTGCCGCTCTGTCAGCTTTTGGCGCTGACGTCAGCTATTACAGCAGGACAAGGAAAAGAGAGCTGGAAGAGAGGCACGGATACCATTATCTGGAACTGGATGAGCTTCTTGCTTCCTGCAATGTGATCTGCAGCTGCCTTAGCAAAAATGTGGTCCTTCTCCATGAAAGAGAAATGGATATTATGGGAGACAATACCATTCTTTTCAATACTGCCTTAAGCCCCTGTTTTGATGCAGAAGCCATGAAGAAGTGGCTGCAAAAAGAAAATACCTGGTATTTTTGCGATACACTGATGGGACTTGGGGAGGAGGAATTGCTGCAGTATGATCATGTTTCCTGTCTGAAAAAATCTTCGGGCATGACAAGTCAGGCTGTTGCAAGGCTGAATGAAAAAGTGCTTGTGAATCTGAAAGAGTTTTTGGAGGAAACCGGCTATGACCATTAAGGAAATTGCCCGTCTTGCCGGGGTATCAAGCGCAGCAGTGTCAAGATATCTCAATGGAGGATATGTCAGCGAGGAAAAGAAGGAAAAGATCCGTGAGATTATTGAAAAGACCGGATATAGGCCTTCTATCCAGGCAAGGAACCTTCGTACCAGACAGACGAGGCTTGTGGGAGTGGTGGTTCCGAAAATCAGTTCTGAAACCATCAGCAGAGTGACAGACGGCATTGGAAAGATACTGCAGGAAAAGGGATACCAGATGCTTCTTGCCACAACAGACAATAATCCGGAGAAAGAGCTGGAATATATGGAGCTGTTTGAAAATTATCCGGTAGACGGAGTGATCCTGATTGCGACTATCCTGACAAGAAAGCACAGAAAGCATATCCGTGAGACAAAAATACCTATTGTCGTTATCGGGCAGCACTTGGAAGGCGAGAACTGTGTCTATCACGACGATTACGGCGCAGCGAAAGAAATGGGAATATATGTAGGAAAGTCCGGCAAGCAGAAGATCGCATATATTGGCGTAACAAGGGAGGACAAAGCGGTCGGAACAGGAAGAGAGGACGGTTTCCTATCCGGTCTTGCCAAATGTGGAATGAAAATGAAGGACGGACTTCGGAAGGAAGCAAAGTTTACCATGGAGTCCGGCTATGAAAAGGCTTTCGAACTGCTTCGGGATAATAGTGATATCGATATCATATCGTGTGCTACGGATACCATAGCAGCCGGAGCGTTGGAAGCGATTCAGAAAGATTTTCCGGAAAGAAAAGGGAGTATACAGATTACAGGATTCGGTGATAACCAGTTTCTGAAAGCAGTAACAGGGGGAATCCCCACTGTCCATTTCGGATATAAGACAAGCGGGGTTAAAGGTGCGGAGCTTCTTATTGACATTATAGAAAACGGCCAGGATATTTCCGTGCAGATGAAGTTGGGATATGAGATAAAAAATCTGCAGAGTGAAAAAAAGAGAGAATAATTTTGATATACCGGATGTGAATGGAAAGTTGTAAATTTTCACAAAAAGAGAATAGAAAAATCAGTAAAAATGCCATCTTTACAAATGGCATTTTTTTATTTATGATAAATTCGAAAAATATGAAATCGATTACATATAAAGGAGTGAAAAGAGGGTTATGGCAATGGATTATCAAAAGACCGCCCGGGAAATACTGGATCTTGTAGGCGGAAGTCAGAACATTATCTCGGCGGCACACTGTGCGACGAGACTTAGGCTGGTTATTTCAGACAATTCGAAAGCAGACAGAGAAGCATTGGAAAACGTAGATGGAGTAAAAGGAGTCTTTGAGGCCTCGGGCCAGCTCCAGATCATCCTCGGAACAGGGACTGTCAATAAAGTATTTGATGAATTTGTAAGCCTGGGCGGCATCACTGCCAGCACAAAGGCGGAAGCCAAAGAAGCGGCGGCACAGAAGCAAAATGTCTTTATGAGAGCGATCAAGCTTCTGGGGGATATTTTTGTTCCCATTATTCCGGCTATTGTTGCCAGCGGTTTTCTTATGGGAATCATGAATTCTCTGGATTTTATGAACAATAATGGCTTTTTGCATATTGATACGTCCAGTTCTATTTATGTTTTTGCCAATCTTTTCAGCAACATTGCGTATTCTTTCCTGCAGATACTGATTGGATTTTCAGCGGCAAAGGCTTTTGGGGCAAACCCTTATCTGGGGGCGGTTATCGGTATGATCATGATCCATCCGAGTCTTCAGAATGCCTATACAGTAGCAGAGCAGGGAGTTCAGGCGACACAGTCTGTTTTCTTCGGACTGTATGATATTGATATGGTAGGTTATCAGGGACATGTCATCCCGGTAGTAATTGCAGTGTGGCTTATGTCTGTGCTGGAGAAGAAGCTGCATAAGGTTGTGCCGGAAGTTCTGGATCTTTTTGTAACCCCTCTTGTCAGTGTGTTTGTGACAGGATATCTTACTTTGGCAGCCATCGGCCCTGTATTTGTGTGGGCGGAAAATGCGGTTCTGGATGCGATTCAGTGGCTGCTTACTCTTCCGCTGGGTCTTGGAAGCCTCGTGATGGGAGCGCTGTATGCGCCTACAGTGGTGACAGGCATTCATCAGATGTATACAGCGATTGATCTTGGACAGCTTGCCCAGTATGGCGTGACCTACTGGCTGCCTCTTGCAAGCGCGGCAAATGTAGCACAGGGTGCGGCAGCGCTGGCAGTTGGGCTGAAGTCCAGAGATAAAAAAATAAAATCCCTTGCGCTTCCTTCTTCTTTAAGTGCATTTATGGGAATTACGGAACCGGCAATCTTCGGTGTGAATTTAAGGTTTTTTAAACCATTTATTGCAGGATGTATCGGCGGCGGATGCGGTGCTCTGTATGCGTCCATTGTACATCTGGGAGCGAAGGGAACCGGCGTGACAGGTATTTTCGGAGTCTTGCTCTGTCTGGAGCAGCCGATTCAATATATCATTGAAATGGCAATTGCGGTAGGTGTTGCATTCGTGATTTCTTTTATGATCTATAAAGATACAAAGCCGGCGGGACAACTGACGGAGAAATCGATAGAGAAATCAGTAGAGCCAAGCAGCGCAGCTATAGAGAAAAGGGAAACAGAAGAGTTCCTTTTCAGTCCTGTACAGGGTGAAATGATTCCTCTTTCACAGGTGTCAGATGAGACATTTGCAGCGGAAATTTTGGGGGCAACAACGGCAATCATTCCGGAGGACGGCAAAATTACAGCGCCCTGCGATGGAGAAATTTCCAGTATTTACGATACGGGACATGCGGTCTGCCTTACTACAAAAGCCGGGGGAGAGCTTTTGATCCATATTGGGATTGATACGGTGAAAATGGAGGGAAAAGGTTTTGTAAAGAAAGTATCAGATGGAGATCAGGTACAGGCAGGAGATGTACTGATCGAGGCGGATTTAGATGAGATCCGCAAAGCGGGCTATGAAACGGTCACAATGATGATCCTGACAAATGCCGATGATTTTGCCGCTGTAACAAAGGCGGATCCGGCGCAGGTAGGGCATGAGAGTGTTGTAATGACAATAAAAAAGGAATAGGCGGCAGGAGAAGATCAATATGAATGCGTTGACCAGAGATTTAAAACATATGACAGATATGGTGGAACAAACGGCGGATCCGGGGAGCCGTTTCCGGCAGAAACTGCACTTAATGCCTCCGGTAGGATGGCTGAATGATCCCAATGGGCTGTGTCAGTTTCAGGGGATTTACCATGCGTTTTTTCAATATTCGCCTTTTGATGTCAACGGCGGAGTGAAAATGTGGGGGCATGCAGTAAGCAAAGATATGATCCGGTGGGAGTATAAAGATACAGCTCTTTATCCTGATCAGCCCTTTGACTGCCATGGCGTGTACTCAGGCTGTGCGCTCATTGACGAAGGGAAGATGTATCTTTATTACACCGGAAATGTAAAGCTGGAAGATAAAGAATATGATTACATTTTAGAGGGAAGGGAAGGCAACACTATTCTTGCAGAGAGCAGAGATGGCCTGAACTTCGGTCCGAAAAAGCTTTTGATGAGAAACGGGGACTATCCTTCGGATTTAAGCTGCCATGTACGGGATCCGAAAGTGTGGAAAGAAAAAGGCCGCTATTATATGGTTCAGGGAGTCAGAACGAAAGATAATGCGGGGCAGGTACAGATTTTTGAATCCGACGACAGGATAAACTGGAAACCTAAGAAACGGATTTCTACATCAAGCCCCTTTGGGTATATGTGGGAATGTCCCGATTACTTTACTGTAGATGGACAGAATATTTTATCCGCATCTGTACAGGGGCTGACAGGCGGTATCTGGGAAGAGAGAAATGTTTATCAGTCCGGCTATTTTTTCGTAGAAGGGGACATTATGACAGACAGTTATCTGTCGGAGTATCAGTTGTGGGATTACGGATTTGATTTTTATGCGCCTCAAAGCTTTCAGGCAGAAGACGGACGTATCATTTTGCTGGCGTGGATGGGAATGCCGGACTGTGAAGAATATGGAAATATCTCCACGATTCGGGAGGGATGGCAGCATTGTTTTACTTTCCCAAGAGAATTGTACAAAAAAGACGGTAAAATCTGTCAAAGGCCGGTTCGGGAACTGGAACAGTGGAAAAAAGCGGAAAGAGAAGAGAGGGACTACCTTTCGGCAGAAGGTGCGAAAGTGTATGACATTCGTGTTTCCGGGATAAAAGCCAATCGTTTCCGGGCGGTTTTAGGAGAGGAACTTCTATTGGAATATAAAGAAGGATATTTCAGAATGGAATTTGAAAACCGGGATAAAGAAGGAACATCGGGAGGACGCGGCGTACGGCGGTCAGAAGTAGCGGTCCTCCGTCAGGTAGAAATACTGGCGGATGTTTCTTCGGTAGAAGTTTTCATCAACGACGGAGAACTGGTATTTTCTACAAGATATTATCCCCGGCATTATTCTATGGAAATCTGTTGTAAAGGCGCCAGTATCATAGAGACCGTTTTTTAAAAATCTGATCTGACAAGAGGAGACTTACGTATAGCATTATCCTGAAAACTGAAGTAATCCGGACGGTGGCGGGACTGTGTAAATTCAAACATTACGCCGTCGCCGTTGTAGGTGCGGCTGGTGATGACCGCCATGCAGTTGTAGTCATTGGCATCCAGCTCCAGATATTTCTCGTCGATCTGTGTGATCTTTTCAACGGTCATGATCCTCTGGCTGTTTACGATGGTCATGTGTAGAATATTTTCCAAATATTCATAGATGGAATCCTCGGCAATCTCGGGAGTCAGTCCTTCAGCTGCACTTTTAAGAAAATAGTTGTGATTCAGGATCAGCGGTTTTTCATCCAGATAATGAAGCCGCTGCAGATAGTAAAGCTCGCTTCCTTTCTCAAATCCGGTACGGAGAGAAATTTTTTCATCGGCGATCAGTTCCATAAACTGTAAAACTCTTGTCCTGCCTTTTTTATGATTGCGCTGTGATGATTCCTTAAAAGATTCAATTCCTCCGATGGTAAAGGCGGCCTGAGCTACCGGACGAAAAATATTGCGTACGCCTTTTCCCTGAAGAGTCTGGACATACCCGTCAGATACAAGCTCGGAAATAGCGCGGCGTACGGTGTTTCGGGAACAGCCGTATGTCTGGATAAGGGAATGCTCTGAAGGGAGCAATTCCTGGGAGGCAAAGTCTCCCTCCTCTATTTTCTGTTTCAGATCCCGATAAATGGCTTCATATTTACTTTTTGGCATTTTTTCACATCCAGTCTTCCTTTTTACTAATTCATATTATAAGTGGGCAAAATAGGAGAAGTCAAGGAATATTCTTGACATGTTTAAACAAGTGTGATATTTTATACTTGTTCAAACAAGTTGGAACGGAAGGAGAGAAAACGATGGCAAAGTATGAAAATGATGTCAGACAGCTTCTGACTCTGATCGGAGGGAAGGAAAATATCCAGGCTGTCTCACACTGTATGACCCGGATGCGATTTGTACTTGTAGATCCTGAAAAAGCAGATGAAAAAGGAATCGAGAAGATTCCCAGTGTAAAGGGAACCTTTACTCAGGCAGGGCAGTATCAGGTTATTATAGGGAACGATGTGGCTGTATTTTATAATGAATTTACTGCATATGCAGGAATCGAAGGAGTCAGTAAAGACGCCGTAAAGGCAGCGGCAAAAGCGAACCAGAATCCTCTGCAGAAAATAATGGGAGCGCTGGGAGAGATTTTTGCTCCGTTGATACCGGCTCTGATCTGCGGCGGTCTTATTCTGGGTTTTCGAAATGTCATCGGTGAAATTAATTTCTTTCATAACGGAACAGAAAGTCTTGCAGATATTTCACAGTTCTGGGCAGGAACATATCAGTTCCTGTGGCTTATTGGAGAAGCGGTATTTCATTTGCTGCCGGTAGGTATCGTGTGGTCTATTACAAAGAAAATGGGAACGACACAGATTCTCGGTATTATTCTCGGACTGACGCTGGTATCCTCACAGCTTCTCAATGGCTTTAGTGTGGCTGATACTCCGGCAGGAGAGATTCCGGTATGGGATTTTGGATTCGCTAAGGTAGAGATGATCGGCTATCAGGGCCAGGTGATCGCAGCTATGCTGGCCGGTTTCGTGCTGGTGTATCTGGAGAAATTTTTTAAGAAGCACTGTCCGGAAGTGATCAGCATGATCGTGGTGCCTTTCTGTTCCCTTGTACCGTCAGTCATCATCGCACATACCATTGTAGGGCCGATCGGCTGGAAGATCGGAGACGCTATTGCAAATGTGGTTTACAATGGCCTGATGTCTCCGTTTGGGGTAGTATTTGCAGGTGTATTCGGACTTTTATATGCACCGATCGTTATGACAGGACTGCATCATATGACAAATGCAATCGACTCACAGCTTACAAATTTATATGACGGAACAATCCTGTGGCCTATGATCGCCCTTTCTAATATTGCCCAGGGATCTGCAGTTCTTGCAATGTCTGTGCTGCAGAAGAAAAATGAACGTGCACAGCAGGTTAATATTCCGGCATGTATTTCCTGTTACCTTGGCGTTACAGAACCGGCCCTTTTCGGTGTGAATTTGAAGTATGGATTTCCGCTGATCTGCGGCATGGCGGGATCCTGTATTGCAGCTATGATTTCAGTAGGCAGCGGCGTTCAGGCATTCAGTATCGGTGTAGGAGGGCTCCCGGGAATCCTTTCTATTAAGCCGGAATTTTACCTTTACTTCCTGCTGGCCATGGCGGTGGCGATTGTGGTGCCGTTTCTTCTGACATTGATTGTTGGAAAGAAGAAGCTGTCAAACACAGATTTCCTGGGTGAGGATATAGAAATGACGGCTGCAGATACAGAAAAGTCAGAAGCAGATACAGCAAAGTCAGAAGCAGATACAGCAAAGGAAGGGGCTGACGAAGGAATTGCAACAGCGCCAAAAGAGGAGGCTTTGACAGAACTGAAAGCAGGGCTTTCCGGAAAAGTAATCCCACTGGATGATGTGCCGGACAATGTATTTTCACAGCATGTTATGGGAGATGGAATTGCCATTGAGCCATCCAGTGATACAGTCGTGGCGCCGGCTGATTCAACAGTCAATGCAGTCATGGCGGATACAGGCCACGCATGTGGGCTGACATTTGCCAATGGCATGGAGCTTTTGATCCATGTCGGGGTAGATACCGTTGACATGAATGGAGAAGGATTTGCCCTTCTTGTGGAAGAAGGACAGAAAGTGAGAGCAGGAGAAGGACTCATCCGATTTGATAAGGAAAAGATCCACGCAGCGGGGCACCCTTCTGTAACAGTCTTTATTGTAACAGAGGAGGGAAGCGCAAAGAATATCGAATATCTGTCCGGAATGGAAGCAGAAGCGGGAGAGACACCAGTGATTCGTTTTGAATAACAGGAGGAAAAAAGGATGGCAGATTTTAAGAAAAGTGTCGTATATCAGATTTATCCAAAGTCATTTTACGATACAGATGGGGATGGTCTTGGTGATCTGAAAGGAGTTACTGCGAAACTGGATTATATAAAAGATCTGGGAGTGGATTATATCTGGATGACGCCCTTCTTCGTATCACCTCAAAATGACAATGGATATGATGTGGAAGATTACTATAACATTGACCCGCGGTACGGAACAATGGAGGATTTTGAGGAACTGTCAAGAGAGGCTAAAAAAAGAGGAATCAAATTGATGCTGGATATGGTGTTCAATCATACTTCCAGCCGCCATGAATGGTTTCAAAAGGCGCTTGCAGGCGACCCGAAATACAAGGATTTTTACATTTTCAAAAGGGGAAAGGCAAATGGAGAGCCGCCCACTAACTGGGAGAGTAAATTCGGCGGGAATGCATGGGAGTATGTAGAAAAGTTTGATGAATATTACCTTCATCTTTTCGATGTGACCCAGCCGGATCTGAACTGGGATAATGAAGAAGTAAGAAAAGAAATCCAGAAGATTGTAAAATTTTGGATGGCTAAAGGAGTAGAGGGCTTCCGTTTTGACGTGGTCAATCTGATCAGCAAAGGAGAGTTCAAGGACGACTATGAGGGGGATGGAAGGCGTTTTTATACAGACGGCCCTAATATACACAAATACCTGCAGGAGCTGAATGAAACAACATTTGGTACAGATGCCGAAATTATTACAGTAGGAGAAATGTCCAGCACTTCCATGGAAAACTGTTACCGCTATGCAAATGAGGACGGTAAAGAGCTTTCAATGGTGTTTAGTTTCCATCATCTGAAAGTGGATTTTATGGGAAATGAAAAGTGGGTTATTGTGCCCTTTGACTTCCAGAAACTGAAGAATATCCTGTTTGACTGGCAGACTCATATGGCGGAAAATCACGCGTGGAATGCAGTGTTTTGGTGCAATCATGATCAGCCGAGAGTGGTCTCCAGGTTTGGCAATACTGAGAAATACTGGAAGGAATCGGCGAAAATGCTGGCGGCAGCTATTCACTGTCTGCGCGGAACACCCTACATTTATCAGGGAGAAGAACTGGGCATGACAAATGCAGGATTTACGGATATTTCCCAATATAAAGATGTGGAAAGTCTGAATCATTTCCGGATTTTGCAGGAGAAGGGGTTGTCGAAAGAGAATGCCTATCAGATTCTTCAGATCCATTCCAGGGACAACAGCAGGACGCCTATGCAGTGGAGTGATGGAATAAACGGAGGATTTACAGAAGGGAATCCATGGATTCAGGTTAATGAAAACACCCGTTTTATCAACGCTGAAACGGAGCTTCAGGATCCGGATTCTGTGTTTATATTTTATAAAAAGCTGATTCGGCTCCGCAAAGAGTATGATATTATTGCATATGGAGATTTTGAGCAAAAAGCAGAAAAACACCTTTCCATTTTTGCTTATAAGCGGTATTATAAAGGGAAAGAGCTTCTGGTAATCAACAATTTTTACGGAAATCAGGTCCGCTGGGATGCAGGAGAGGATTTGGAGCTGTATGAATGTCTGCTTGGCAACTATGAGAAGCAGGATATAAATGGAACAGAAGTAATTTTGAAACCATATGAGACAATGATTTTATATAAGTAAGAGAGGAGAAGATAACTATGAAAACATTTCAGTACACTATTCAGGATGAACTTGGTATTCACGCAAGACCGGCAGGACTTCTTGTAAAAGAAGCAAAGAAATTCCAGTCTGCCATTACGCTGGAAGGAAACGGAAAGAAAGCGGAAGCCGGAAAGCTTCTGGCTATTATGGGAATGGGCTTAAAACAGGGAGCAGAGATTACCATTACTGCAGAGGGAGCGGATGAAGACGCCGCCATCGCTGCAATGGAAGAGTTTATGAAAGCAAATTTATAAAAGAGGTGCGCCATGAAAATTTATCAGGGGAAATCAATTCTGAAAGGAATTACTATAGGTAAGATCCTCTATTATTCCAAAGAAGAACAGATGGTGCAAAGAAGGAGCATTACGGATACAGAGGCGGAATGGACACGCTATGAAGAAGCGAAAGAACAGGCGTCGAAACAGTTGAATGCCCTTTATGAAAAAGCGCTGAAAGAAGTAGGAGAGACAGGCGCCGCTATTTTTGAAGTACATGGAATGATGCTGGAGGACGATGATTTTAACGATTCCATCAAAAACATGATTGAAGCACAGAAAGTCAATGCGGAATATGCGGTTGCTTCCACGGGAGATAATTTTTCGCTGATGTTTTCACAGATGGATGATGAATATTTTCAGGCAAGATCTGCAGATATCAAGGATATTGCGGAGCGTGTCGTAAGGATCCTTCAGGGGAAGAATGCAGACGGAGAACTGGGCGATGAGCCTGTGATCCTGGCGGCAAAGGATCTGGCGCCCAGCGAGACTGTTCAGATGGACAAATCCAAACTGCTTGGATTTGTGACAGAGCTTGGTTCTTCTAATTCCCATACGGCTATTCTGGCACGTACAATGAATATTCCCGCCTTGATCGGTATTCCGGTCAGTGAAGAAATGAATGGGAAGATGGCAGTGATTGACGGGGTAAAGGGTGAATTGATCGTAGAGCCTGACGAGGAACTCCTTGCTTCTTATCAGGAGAAGAAAAGAGAGGAAGAACGGCAAAGAGAACTGCTTCTTCAGCTGAAGGGTAAAGAAGACGTCACCCTTGATGGAAAGAAAATCCGGCTTTACGCCAATATCGGCAGTGTGGGCGATGTGGCAAGAGTGCTTGCCAATGATGCGGACGGCATAGGGCTTTTTCGGAGTGAATTTTTGTATCTGGAAAAAGATACCTTCCCGACAGAAGAAGAACAGTTCCAGGCATACCGCACGGTGGCAGAGACCATGGCAGGCAAGAAGGTGATCATCCGTACGCTGGATATCGGGGCCGATAAACAGGCAGATTATTTTAATCTGGATCATGAAGAAAATCCGGCAATGGGATATCGGGCGATCCGCATCTGTCTTGACCGCCCGGAGATTTTTAAGACACAGCTCCGCGCGCTGCTTCGTGCCAGCGCATATGGAAACATTGGCATCATGTATCCCATGATCATCTCTGTAAATGAAGTGCTCCAGGCAAAGAAATATGTGGAAGAGATCAAGGCAGAGCTGGATGAAAAGGGCATTCCATACGGGGATGTGGAACAGGGCGTTATGATTGAAACGCCGGCGGCGGTTATGATCAGCGCACAGCTTGCCAGGGAAGTGGATTTCTTCAGTCTTGGAACAAATGATCTGACCCAGTATACTCTGGCGATTGACCGTCAGAATGCAAAGCTGGATAACATTTATGATTCTCATCATCCGGCAGTCTTGGAAATGATTCGTATGACAGTGGAAAACGGTCATAAAGAAAACTGCTGGGTAGGCATCTGCGGGGAGCTTGGCGCAGATACAACTTTGACGGAAACATTCCTGAAAATGGGCGTGGACGAATTGTCGGTATCACCGGGAAGCGTGCTGCCGATCCGGGAGATTATCAGAAAGACGAAAATAGGGGACGGAGGTTTTTAAAAACTTCCGTCCCTTATTTGTGTCCTTGATTCCGGGGAGCATTCTATTGTATGATGAGAGAAAAGGAGGAGATTCATTATGCATGAACTTTCACAGATGATAAAGGATGATATGAAGCCGGCGCTTGGGGTAACAGAGCCGGGAGCGATTGCTTTTGCGGTGGCGAAAGCAAAAAGCTATACAAAGGGGACAGTAGAGAAGGTTACAGTATCCATGAACAGCGGAATGTACAAGAACGCCTTCACATGTGGGATCCCCGGAACAACTGAAGTGGGGAGTGCCTTTGCGGCCGCTCTTGGAGCAGTGGCTGCCGACCCGGATAAGGGACTGGAATCTCTGGCGGATGTAAAGGATGCAGATGTACAGGAAGCAAGAAAAATGCTGGAAGAAGGAAAGATAACAGCCAGACTGGAGGGGATTACGAGCCGGATTTTTATTAAAGCGGAGGTGGAAACAGCAGAAGATGCAGCATGTGTGACGATTCGGGACTCTCACACCAACATTACAGAAATTACTGTAAATGGAAAGGAAGTCTTTGGAACGGAGCCGAAGGACAGTTACCCGGTACAGGAAGAAGAGGAGACAGTACACCCGATTCATCGCTATACATTAAAGGAGCTTTATGAATATGCTGATTCCGTGCCGATTGAGGAGATTTCCTTTATAGAAGAAGCATATCAAACAAATCTGGCGCTGTTCCATGAAGGGCTGGAAAGTCCAAGAACTACATTTGCCCGTCGGCTTCTTAACATGAACGATGGAAAAGAAATTTCCAAAGATGAGCAGGCGACAGCTTCGCTTTTGTGTAATGCGGCGATTGAGGCAAGAGTAATAGGTCTGGATAAGCCCGCTATGAGTATTACCGGGTCAGGCGCCCACGGAATTATTGCGACAATGCCTTTATATGGAGCGTATAAGGTAAACGGATATACGAAAGAACAGCTCTTGAGGGCAACGGCTCTTAGCTATCTTGTCTGTATGTATATTAAGGAATACTCGGGAAAATTGTCCGCATTCTGCGGCTGTGCCATTGCAGCAGGATCAGGCATGGCATGCGCTCTCGTATATTTAAGGGGAGGCACAGTGGAAATGATGGCCCATACCCTAAACAATATGGCCAGCAGTATTACAGGAATGATCTGTGACGGGGGAAATCAGGGGTGTACGATGAAGGGAATCGCAGCAGTGGATGCGGCATATAAATCCGTAGATTTTGCAATGCATGGAATCTATATTGACGATGTACACGGAATTAACGGAAAAACACCGGAGGAGACAATGCGAAATATGGGGCTGATCGCTTCGCCTGGCATGACAGGAACAGAAAAGACAATTGTGGAGATATTTGAAGGCAAACGAAGATTTTTCTCTTAAAATCTGCTATAATGATTATACAATTTGTTTCCGGGAGGAAAAACTATATGGAAAAGCCCAAAAAGGATCCCATTTACAAAAGTTTTGGTTATGCATTTGAGGGAATATTTGCAGTCATAAAAAAAGAGAGAAATATGAAGATTCACTGCTGCATGATGATCCTGGTTATTGCAGCCGGTATTTTTTTTCAGATTTCCGTGATAAAATGGTGCCTGTGTTTTAGTTTGTTTGGACTCATCATGGCGCTGGAAATGGTGAATACAGCAGTGGAAGCAGTGGTAGATCTTGTGACGGAGGAGAGAAGACCGCTGGCAAAGCTGGCAAAGGATGCTGCCGCCGGGGCAGTCCTGATCGCCTCTATTATGGCTGCAGTGGCAGGAGTTATGATCTTTGTTCCGGAATTTTTGCGGTTTGCGGATCAGATTTTCATATAGGAAACCGGAATATATCAGATTGGGTAGAAAGGAGACTGGACAATGGAAAATTTTGGAGATGGCATGAAAAAGATACTGCTGGCAGGGATTGGAGCAGTGGCAGTAACGACAGAAAAGTCAAAAGAAGTGCTGGATGAAATGGTAAAAAAAGGGGAATTGACTGTAGAGCAGGGAAAAGCCCTTAATGAAGAATTGAAGCATAATATCAAAAAAACGATGAAAGATAAGGTCAATGTCTCTGTCAAAGCTTCCTCTCCGGAGGAGTTGGACGAGCTGTTGGATAAAATGACGCCGGAGCAGATACAGGCTTTGAAGGACCGTATTCTTGCAAAAGAGGCTGAGGAATCCGATGAGTAAAAAAGAATCCGGAGAATATAAAAGCCGGCTTCGGGAAATGGTGGATATCCTTCGAAAGTATGAGATCACCAGAGGGCTGACTCCGGAAAAATTAAGGCTGATCCTGGAAGATCTGGGACCGACTTATATCAAGATCGGACAGATCATGTCCATGCATTCTGATATTCTTCCAAAAAAATACTGCGATGAGCTGATGAAATTAAGATCAGATGTAAAACCGATGCCTTTTTCAGAAGTTTCTGATGTGATAGAAGATTCTTATGGCTGTGCCTGGGGGACTATTTTTAAGGAAATCAGTGAAAAGCCTCTCGGTTCTGCCTCTATCGCACAGGTGCACCGGGCTGTATTAAAGGACGGATCTCCCGTTGTGATTAAAGTGCAGCGAAGGGGAATTTATGAGATGATGGCCCGGGACATTGCGTTGCTTAGAAAAGCGGCAAAGCTGATTCCGTCTGCCACTATCAAGGGCATGGTGGATATTGACATGGTTTTAAATGAGCTTTGGGATGTGACCCGTGAGGAAATGAACTTTCTTACAGAAGCGGCCAACATGGAAGAGTTTGCCAAGAAAAATGAAGGAATTTCCTTTGTGGGGACTCCCGTTCTTTATCAGGAATATACGACCCTTCATGTCCTTGTTATGGAATATATTGATGGATTTGAGGTTGATGATAAGACAGCGCTTCTGGAGAACGGCTATGATCTGAAAGAGATTGGAAGTAAACTTGCAGATAATTATATGAAGCAGATCATTGAGGACGGCTTTTTTCATGCGGATCCCCATCCCGGTAACTTAAGAATCCGTGACGGCAAGATCATATGGATTGACATGGGGATGATGGGACGGCTTACAGAGAGAGACAGGGAGCAGATTGCAAAGGCTGTGCGCGGTGTGGCTGCAAATGACATTGGAATGATTCAGGATGCAGTTATGATTCTGGGCGAGTTCAAGGAACCGCCGGATCCCAGCCGTCTGTATGAGGATATCAACAACCTTTTATCCAAATATGGAAGAGTGGATATGGGGAATATTGATGTCGCTGCCATCACTATGGATCTCATGGATGTCATGAAGGAAAATGGAATTATTATGCCTCATGGCCTTACGATGCTTGCAAGAGGTCTGACACACATGGAAGGGGTGCTGGCAGAAATTTCACCGGAGATCAATATGGTTGAGATTGCTGCCGGAAGGATCAAGGAAAGTCTGCTGAAAAATTTTGATTGGAAGAAGGAGCTGAAAAGCAGCGGAAAAAGTTTTTACCGGGCTTTTCACAGAGCGCTTGATATTCCGACCCTTGTAGCCGATGCCGTACAGGGATATCTGAAGGGTCAGACGCGCGTTAATCTGGATCTCCATGCTTCCACAGAACTTTCACGGCTTCTAAGAAGAATGGTGCAGAATATTGTAATGGGACTGTGGGTAATGGCGCTTCTTATCAGTTCCAGTATTATCTGTACAACAGATATGAAGCCAAAGATATGGGGAATCCCGGCACTGGGAGCGCTGGGATATCTTATCGCTTTTGGAATTGTTATGTATGTATTTATCAAACATCTTTTTTCAAAAAAATAAAGCTGAGACAGTTTATGAACACTGTCTCGGCTTTTTATATTGTCATTAAAAAATTTAAGGATCCGGTCGGATTTTCTGTCCCTTTTTCAAGAAGAGAGACAAGGCCGGCAATGGTATCTTCTATTTCCTCACGTGTAGATGGAATCAGTGTGTTATCCAATTTTACGGTCAAAACAATCAAGACAATTTCGGCCAGGGCTTCCGAATGGTCGAAATGGATTTCTCCTCTCTCAATTCCCTGACGTATGATCGCTGCCAGCTCCGGCTTTAGTTCGGAAATCAGATGATTTAAATATTTTTGATGCAGAAAGGCCTTTTCCTGAGCGCCGGATGCAGTCGTTCCTTCGGATTTCAAAAATTCAGAAGAAGAATTGCGGCATGCCTGGAAGATCATTGCCATGCGTGTAAAAGGAGAAATATCCGGCTGGCTTGTAAGACTGCGGGCAGTTTGTATGGGCTTTTCGTAATTTCTTTGGATCAGTGCATCCAGGATCGCATTTTTGGACGGAAAGTAATAGTAGATACTGCCTTTCCCGATACCGGCAGTCTGCGCAATTTCGCTGACGGATATTGTCTGTATGCTGCGGTCTTCCAGAAGAGTCTGAAGTGCATCCAAAATTTTTTCGTATTTTGCCTGATTGGCCATCTGCCTCGCCTTTTCCTTTCTGCTGCTGTCATTTTGATTTACAGCTTAGTATAGCACAGATGTATCAGAAAAGCCAATGAAAATCCTTACAAAAATGACGGAAAATCTCCACGGTATTTTAGCGTAATCACTATTGACCGATAGTCGAAAAGATGGTATTTTAACAGCATAAAATATACGACCGACGGTCGAAAAAAGGAGGAAAATGTAGAATGACTTATGCAGATATGTTTGCAGAGGTAAAAGGAATGTTCATGGAGGCGGATGTAAGCGATATAACCGAGCACCTGGCCTATCAGTTTAATATTACAGGGGAGGCAGAAGGAATTTTTTATGTGGAAGTAAAAGAAGGGAAATTGTATGTAGAGCCTTATGAATATTTTGACAGGGATGCCATGTTTATCTGTACAGCAGAGACTTTGATGAAGATAGCAGCCGGGAAGCAGGATCCGATCCTGGCGGTAACCCTTGGAAAACTGAAAGTAGAAGGAAATATAGAGAAAGCTTTAAAACTGAAACAGTTTATTGACAGCAGGAAAAAGAAATAGAAAAAGGTAAAACAGGAAAAGGATCGGTGAAGAAATGAAACGAGTGATCAAAACAGCGGCAGCAGCGCTTCTTAGCCTGACATCTGCCGGAATAGGAGGAACCGCCTATTTCTACCGACGCACTATGAAGAGGTCAGAGGCAAAGACCGAGCGTACGATCAAGATGTCAGGCACGGACTGGCATCAGTATGAACCTTTTATGAAAGCGAG
Source organism: Claveliimonas bilis (assembly GCF_030296775.1). Lineage (NCBI taxonomy): Bacteria > Bacillati > Bacillota > Clostridia > Lachnospirales > Lachnospiraceae > Claveliimonas > Claveliimonas bilis. Next base: position 1,080,010 of record NZ_AP027742.1, read on the forward strand.
AAAAAAGTGGATGCTGTCTCAGCCGCACAAAGATGTATATATAAAATCTAAAGACGGTTTAAAGCTCCATGGGACTTACTTTAAAGGAGAAGAAGGAAATAAGGCAGTAATCTGTTTCCACGGATATACGAGCCAGGGAATGAGCGACTATATCGGACTTTCAAAATACTATCTGGAAAAAGGATTTCGCATGCTTCTGGCAGATGAACGCGCCCATGGGCAGAGTGAAGGGGAATACATAGGATTTGGATGTGCGGATCGGTGGGATGCGCTGGAATGGATCCGGTGGATGATAGACGAGGCAGGGGAAGAGGTACAGATCCTTCTTCATGGTACATCCATGGGAGGAGCGACTGTCTTGATGACGGCAGGGCTTGAGCTTCCTGAACAGGTAAAGGGAATCGTATCCGACTGCGCCTTTACTTCACCGAAATATGTATTTACTCATGTGCTGAAAACGATGTACCATCTTCCTGCTTTTCCCATGATCCCCATTGCAGACCGGGTAAACAAACGCCGGGCAGGATACGGCCTGGACGAATGCAATGCAGCCCGGGAAGTAAGAAAGGCCAAAGTTCCAGCTCTTTTGATCCATGGAGAGAAGGACAGATTTGTCCCCTGCTCTATGTGTGAAGAGATTTATGAGAATTACGGGGCTCTAAAATCAAAGTTGATCGTGCCGGGAGCCGGACATGCAGAAAGCTATTATAAAGAGAGAGAAATGTATGAAGAAGCCCTCAATGCATTTATAGGAGGAATTATAAAATGATGAGAAAACGAAAAGGATATCCGGTATATCCGCTGACTGCCGCACAGAAATTTCATTTCTTTTATCAGGAAAAATGCCCGAAAAAGGAAGTTCTGAATATCGGAACCAGTCTGACTATTGAAACAGATATTGACTGGGATGTGCTGCGACAGGCTATTTATAAGGCTTATGAGCGGAGTGAAGGAATGCGGGTACGTTTTGCAAAAGATAAAGACGGGAGCATTTATCAGTACATTGTGGATCAAGAAGAAAGGGAAATAGAATTTGTAGATTTTTCCGGACGAACCATGGAAGAAGCAGAAGAAGAGATGAAGTCCTGGACCAAGGTACCCTTCAGACTTCAAGATTCTCCCATGAACCGGATTGTTATGATCCGCATGCCGGATGGCTATAACGGTATATATCTTCTCGGAGATCATAGGACATTGGACGCCCAGTCTTTGATCGCTTTTCTGAAAGATATTATTGAGCTGTACTGCAACGCTAAATATGAGGGGGTTCCGTATCCTAAGGACATGGCTTCCTATGTGGAGCAGATTCAAAGAGATCTTGCCTATGAGGCGGGAAGCAGAGCGCAGCAAAAAGACAGGGAATTCTTTGAGAAGATGATTGAAGAGTCAGAGCCTATATACAACGGGCTGAGAGGACCGGAAAAACTTGAAGAGGCCAGAAAAAACTATAATGATCCCACATTAAGGGCAGCTTTTAATACGTCAGATTCCGTAGATTCCGCCATTGATATTTTCCATCTGGAGGAAGAACCGACCAGGAGACTTATGGCATTCTGCGAAGAGAACCATGTCTCTTTGGCTTGTCTGCTCATGATGGGACTTCGGACTTATTTTCAGAAAATGAATGGAAATGACGATGTGTCCATCAATATGGCAATTGCAAGAAGAGCAACGCTGAAAGAAAAAAAGTCGGGAGGTACGAGGATCCATTCTTTTCCGTTCCGGACCATCATATCTGGGGAGAAGAGCTTTCTGGAGGGGATTTATGAGATCCGGGATAAACAAAATGAATATTTCCGCCATGCAAATTATGATCCGGTTGAATATTTTGCGCATCGGGCAATGGTATATCCTCATGAACCGGGCCTTACTTATGAGCCGATGTCGCTGACCTATCAGCCTATGACACTGAAAGAAAAGGGGCTGGAGCAGCTGGGGGATATTAAATATAAGACAAAATGGTATCCCAACGGAGCCACAACGCAGGCGATGTATCTGACGGTCATGCACAGACCGGAAGATAACGGACTGGATTTTAATTTTGAACATCAGGTGAAAGCAGTATCAAGAGAAGACCTGGAATACCTGTACTATTATCTCTGCAAGATCATGTTCAAAGGTGTGGAAAATCCAAATCTTAAGATTGGAGAAATTATTAAGTTGATTTAGTCATAAATTTATGAAAAGAGGAAAAGGAAATGTTTGAAAAACTGACAGAAATTATTTGTGAATATGTGGAAGTGGAACAGGAAAATATACATCCGGACTCCCGTTTTATAGAAGATCTTGGATTCACGTCTTTTGATTTTATGAGTATGCTGGGCGAACTTGAGGAAGAATTTGATGTGGAGATCGAGCAGACGGAGGCAGCTGATATCCGCACTGTACAGGAAGCGGCAGACTATCTGGAGAAGCTGACAGCAGAAAAGTAAGGGAAGGGATCAGGAAAATGATTTGTACTACAATTCGTGAGATATTGACACGTACAGAAGAAAAATATGGTTCAGAGGATGCAGTGAGGTATAAAGCCGGGAAAAATGAAATTGTGTCCAGGACATATACTCAGCTGAAAGAGGACAGTGAAGCATTTTCACGTACCCTTGAAAGCCTGGGACAAAAGGGGAACCATGTGGCTGTGATCGGAAAGACATCTTATGAATGGTTGACTGCCTACTTTGGAACTGTAAACAGCGGAAGTGTAGCGGTGCCGCTGGATGTCTCGCTTCCGGCAGACGAAGTCTGTGAATTAATAAATCGCGCAGATGTTACGGTGCTGGTGGCGGACGACTGCCGCAGAGATGTGCAGGAAATGGCGGAGAAAGTCTGTCCGAAATTGAAGGATATTATTTCCATGCAAAAGGAACAAGTCGGAAGAAGAGAAAGCGATAAGGTTCTGTCCTTTTCAGGTCTTTTGGAAGAAAACAGGGGCAGTTTCCAGGAAATGCCGGATCCGGATCAGCTCTGTACCATCATGTTTACGTCCGGAACGACGGGAAAGAGCAAAGGCGTCATGCTGACACACAGAAACATGGCAGAAAACGCTACCTGCCTGGATATGAAGATTCCGGAGAAAACGGTGCTTTTATCTGTCCTTCCCATCCATCACGCTTATTGTCTGAGTATGGATATCCTAAAGGGAATGTCTCTGGGAGCGGTGGTATGCATCAACGACTCCCTTATGAGAGTTGCCAAAAATATCAAGCTGTTTCAGCCGGAAATGATTTTAATGGTTCCGCTTATGATTGAAACACTGGCAAGGAAGCTGGAGGATGCATCCCTGATCCCGCCGGCTATTGTGAAGGCAAAAGTATTTGGAAAGCAGCTTCACACAATCTGCAGCGGAGGCGCTTATCTGAATCCGGATTATATTGATCTTTTTAAACGCTATGGGATCACAATTCTGCAAGGATACGGAATGACGGAATGTGCGCCGGTTATCAGTAATAATGTAAGCTGGAACATGAAAAAAGAAAGCGTAGGACAGCTTCTTCCGAATTGCAGGGCAAAGACTGTGGACGGCGAACTTTGGGTAAAAGGAAGCAGCGTCATGCAGGGATATTATAAGATGCCGGATGAAACGAAGGAAACACTGTCAGATGGCTGGCTGAAGACAGGGGATCTGGGGTATGTGGATGAAGAGGGTTTTGTATTCCTGACAGGAAGAAAGAAAAATCTGATCATTACAAAAAACGGGGAAAACGTATCGCCGGAAGAGTTGGAAAATAAATTGGGTGAAAGCCGTCTCGTACAGGAAGTTCTGGTGAGAGAATGTGATGGAGTGATTGAAGCGGAAATATTTCCGAGCGAAGAATATGTGAAAAAGAAACATATAAAAGATATAAAATCAGCACTTCAGAAACTAATTGATGACTATAATCAAAGTGCGCCTTTGCATAAAAGGATATATAGATTAAAGGTACGAGAGCAAGAGTTTGAAAAAACCACCTCCCGCAAAATAAAAAGACAGCAGTAAAAAAATACTTTCCAATCTGAATATCTGTCAGTTGGAAAGTATCTTTTTTTTCAGGATAAGAAGCCGTCTGGCTGTGATGGAAGCCAGAATACATAAAAGATAATCGCCGGCAGCCGTAAGGAAAAAGCAGTTTATGAGAACAAGTTTCCAGGAAACCGGAACATGGATAACATAGTTGCTGACAAAATAAAAATATAAGTTTCCGGAAAGATACATCACTGCAAATCCGGCAGTTGAAATGAAAAGGTATCCCCATATTTTTTGAGGAGGAAACTTTTCAGACAGCCATCCGGTAACACCGGCGGCAAAGACAAATCCTAAGAGAAAGCCGAAGGTTGGCTTCAGGAGATAGGAAGGGCCTCCGCCTGATGCAAATACAGGTACTCCGCATAAGCCGATGAGAAGATAGATTCCCACGCTTAAAGCGCCAAGTCTGCCGCCAAGTACAAACCCGGCGAGCAGTGAAAAGAAAAACTGCAGAGTAAAATGCATGGGAAAGGGCTCCACAGGAATACTGATCTGAATAAAGGCGCCGATAGCAGTCAGCGCGGTAAAAAGACCGCACAAAGTAAGCTGCTGCACTTTCCGTTCCGGCTTTTGCATAGTTTTTTCTTTAGAGTATTCTTTCAAGATGATACACCTGCTTATGTGAAAGTATGCATTTTGGCATACGATTGAACTGTAACGAATTATATTATAAAAGTGGCATGTAAACTTGTCAAGAAAGCGAAGGTTTCATTTCTCCATGGTTTCATTTCTCCATGGTTTCATAAAAAGGAACAATGTGATATAATTCTTTAGAGATGGAGGTAACAAAAAGATGACTGGTTCAGAGCGAAGAGAAAATATCATCCGGCAGATACGAAACAGCAAAGTTCCGGTTGCCGGAAAACAGCTTGCAGAAGACTATCAGGTAAGCCGTCAGGTTATCGTGCAGGACATTGCACTGATCCGGGCTTCGGGATACGATATTATTTCTACAAACAGAGGGTATATTCTAAATGGTCCGGCGGAAGTAAGCAGGGTCTTTAAAGTACAGCACACAGACGAACAGCTGGAAGAAGAACTGTGCGCGATCGTAGACCTGGGAGGATGCGCAGAAAATGTTATGGTTAATCACAGAGTCTACGGACATCTGGAAGCGCCGCTTCATGTCAGCTCCAGACGTAAGGTGGCTGAATTTATGGAAGATATACACAGCGGGAAATCAAGTCCTCTGAAAAATATTACGTCCAACTATCATTATCATAAGGTGACTGCCGACAGTGAAGAGACATTAGATATGATCGAAAGTGAATTGAAAAAGAGAGGATTCCTGGTAGAATAAATAGAGAAGGTGCACAGATGTCTGTGCACCTTTTTTGCGACAATGGAAAGGATAAATTTACAAAGTGAGTGACGGAGCAGTGTATGTTCTTCCGCCCAATTCCTGATCCAGCATATAGAGGCTCTTGGCGTCGTCTCCGAAAAGCTCCATTTTTTTGATCAGGTCGCTGGCATTTGTTTCTTCCTCACCCTGTTCTTTTACAAACCAGTCAAGGAACTGCATGGTACGGAAATCTTTTGCTTCATAAGCAGCTTCATAAATGGTATGGATCAGTCCTGTCACATATTGTTCGTGCTCATAGCCTGCTTTCAGAGGATCCATTTTCTCGGAAAGTACAGCGTCCGGTTTGTCTATGGATTCAAAGGTAACAGGAATATCGTTATTCTGCATGTACTGGATAAAGAGCATAGCGTGGTCTCTTTCTTCCTGTGCCTGGATCTGGTACCAGTTTGCAAAACCGTCCAGCCCCTGTTCTTTATAGAAGTTTGAAAAACTCAAGTAAAGATAGGCGGAATAAAACTCTTTATTTACCTGTGTGTTTAATAACTGTGAAACTTTTTCACTCAACATGATCAAACAACTCCTTTATCATAATTATGAAATATTTTGCAATATCAGTATACCTCCGGAATATAGAAAAAACAATCCTGTATTTACAAATGGCAGCGAGGGATTTAAGATGGAAATACAACAGGAGGAAAAGGATATGAGTATGGCATTAGTGACATTAAAAAAAGGCGAGGGACGTTCCTTAAAAGCAGGAGGAGCATGGATTTTTGACAATGAGATTGGGACAACCGTGGGAAGTTTTGAAGATGGGGATATTGTAATGGTGCATGACTTTGACGGTTATCCCATGGGGAAAGGATATATCAACAGCCATTCCAAAATAAGAGTCCGTATGCTTACAAGAGATAAAGATCAGGATATCAACGAGGAATTTTTTCGAAAGAGGCTTGCAGATGCATGGGATTATCGAAAGAAAACAGTGGATACTTCCAGCTGCCGTGTTGTGTTCGGGGAGGCGGATTTCCTGCCGGGGCTGGTTGTAGACAAATTCTCGGATGTTCTGGTATTTCAGGCACTGTCTCTTGGGATGGACCGAAGGAAAGAAAGGGTCATGGGACTTTTAAAAGAGGTGCTGGAAGAAGATGGAATCTGCATCCGGGGCATTTATGAGAGAAGCGATGCGAAAGAAAGAGAAAAAGAGGGATTGAAAAAAACAAAAGGATTTTTCGGTCCTGAATTTGATACCTTTGTGCCCATAGTGGAAAATGGCGTGAAATATATTGTGGATGTAAAAGATGGACAAAAAACAGGATTTTTTCTGGATCAGAAATATAATCGTCTTGCAATCCAGAAACTGTGCAGGGGAGCAAAAGTTTTGGACTGCTTTACCCATACCGGTTCCTTTGCGCTGAATGCAGGTGCAGCCGGCGCCAGAAGTGTCCTTGGAGTGGACGCTTCAGAACTGGCAGTCCGTCAGGCAGAAGAGAATGCAAAATTGAATCATCTGGAAGAAAAAGTCAAATTTATTGCGGAAGATGTGTTTGAGTTGCTTCCAAAGCTGGTAGAGCAAAAAGAAGAATACGATTTGGTTATCCTGGATCCGCCTGCATTTACAAAGTCAAGAAATTCCATAAAAAATGCAGTTAAGGGATATCGAGAGATCAATATCCGGGGAATGAAACTTGTCAAAGACGGAGGATATCTGGCAACTTGTTCCTGTTCTCATTTTATGGATTTTGAACTTTTTACAAAAACCATACGCCAGGCGGCGGCAGGAGCACATGTGCGGTTGAGGCAGGTGGAGTTCCGGACGCAGGCCGCTGATCATCCGATTCTGTGGGCGGCAGATGAGTCTTATTATTTGAAATTCTACATTTTCCAGGTGTGCCGGGAATAATACTCCAAAAGGTACTTTCGGCAGATCGGTTACAGGAATATAACATAATCCGGCTTCCCTTGCCAGGGGAATATCCGGGTACAGAGTATAGCCGATCTGTGCCTTTGCCAGTGTAAAGGCGCTTTCAATATTCTCGGTCAGATAGTGTTGCTCCGGGGGAAGCTTTGTAAGAATCTGACTGTGAGCCGCAAAAACAGAACTGGATGTCTGCCTGGGAGAACAGGCAATAAAATTTCCGGAAAGCCGGCTTAGTGTCAGGGTTTTATATTGGGCCAGCGGATGTTCCGGCGAACAGATACAAGCAATGGAAGCGCTGCCGATTAAATATTTTGATACACATGCCCACGGAGATATTATGTCTGTCTATACGAATGATGTAGATACTTTGAGACAGCTGCTAAGTCAGAGCGTTCCCCAGATCATTAACTCAGTGATTACCATGACAGCCACGTTGGTTACCATGCTGATTTTGAATCCGGTGCTGACGGTGATCTCAATTTTGACAGCTGCAGTCATGCTTTTTGTCACTTCCAAATTATCCGGATTGTCCGGAAAATACTTTATCCGGCAGCAGATTGACCTGGGAGCAGTAGACGGGTTCATTGAAGAAATGCTGGATGGCCAGAAGGTAGTGAAAGTCTTCTGCCATGAGCAGGCCGCCATAGAAGAGTTTCACAAAGTAAATGAAAAGTTAAGAGACAGTGCAGATAAGGCAAACACCTATGCCAATCTGCTGATGCCGGTCAACGCCAATATCGGCTGGATCAGTTATGCGCTTGTGGCGATTATGGGAGCTATCCTGGGGGTAAATGGACTTGCCGGAGTTACGATCGGAACAGTCATTGCATTTGTGGGACTGAATAAAAGCTTTACCAATCCGATTACGCAGGTGAGCCAGCAGCTGAATTTTGTTGTCAATGCGGCAGCAGGTGCGCAGAGAGTCTTTGATCTGATGGATCAGGAACCGGAGGAAGATGACGGATATGTGGAATTGGTCAACGCAAAAGAAGATGAGAACGGCCAGCTTACAGAATCAGCCGTCCGCACAAATCTGTGGGCGTGGAAACATCCCCATAAGGCGGACGGGACAGTTACGTACACAAAACAGGAAGGAAAAGTTGTCTTTGATGATGTGGATTTCGGATATACGGATGATAAAATCGTACTGCACAACATCAGTCTCTGGGCAAAACCAGGCCAGAAGATTGCCTTTGTAGGAGCTACCGGAGCGGGTAAGACTACAATCACCAATCTGATCAACCGCTTCTATGATATTGCAGATGGTAAAATTCGTTATGACGGTATTAATATCAATAAAATCAAAAAGCAGGATCTAAGAAGATCACTGGGAATGGTGCTGCAGGATACCCATTTATTTACCGGAACGGTTATGGATAATATTCGCTACGGTAAGCTGGATGCAACAGATGAAGAATGTATCCGCGCTGCAAAGCTGGCAAATGCCGATGGCTTTATCAGGCGCCTGCCGGAAGGGTATCAGACACAGCTTACCGGAGACGGCGCTAATTTGAGTCAGGGACAGAGACAGCTTCTGGCGATTGCCCGTGCTGCTGTGGCTGATCCGCCGGCGCTGATTCTGGATGAGGCTACTTCCTCCATTGATACCCGTACGGAAAAACTGGTGCAGGATGGAATGGATGCTCTGATGAAGGGAAGGACAACATTTGTCATTGCCCACCGTCTGTCTACAGTCAAAAACTCGGACTGCATTATGGTAATGGAACAGGGACGCATCATCGAAAAGGGCACTCATGATGAGCTGATTGCAGCAAAAGGAAAATATTATCAGCTATATACAGGGAACTTTGCAGCTTAAGAAAAATGCTGCAGTATCAATCTGTTAATCAGACGTTGCAGGGGCAGGACAGGTGCATTATAATTGAGGCAGAACAAAAAACAGGAGGATCTGCATGGAAATTCGTGCCTTACAATATTTTCTGGCAGTTGTCAGAGAAGAAAATATAACGCGGGCAGCAGAGGTTCTGCACATTACACAGCCCACCCTCAGCCGTCAGATGGCGCAGCTGGAGGAAGAAATCGGAGTGCAGCTTTTTGTCCGGGGCAAACATCTGCAGCTTACCGATGCAGGCGTCATGCTGCGCCGGCGTGCGGAAGAGGTCGTAACTTTGATGAATAAAATTGAAAGTGAATTTGAAGAGCAGGCCGACATAGAGGGCGTGATTTCTATAGGAAGCGGCGGGCTGCTTACCATGCGCTTTCTTGGACTGGCAATGGACAGTTTTCGGAAGAAATATCCGAAAGTGCAGTATCAGCTTTATACAAACAGCGCTGAATATGTAAAGGAACGATTGGAGCAGGGGCTTCTTGATTTCGGATTTTTGCTGGAGCCTATCGATGTGACAAAGTTTGATTATATCCGCATGAAGGAAAAGAAGATCTGTTTGATATCCCCCTTATTACCACGGACCGTGTCTCCCTGCAGAAAGAGCTGGAGAACTGGATGGGAGAGAAGCTTTCCCGACTGAACATTTTTGCTACTCATAATATCATAACCAATGTTGTAATGCTGGTAGCCGATGGAATTGCCTCTGCACTGACAGTAGAGGGAGCTGTCAATTTATTTGAAAACAGCAGGATGGTATTCAGACCTCTTTATCCGGAGCTGTCTATGACGACAGTTCTTGCATGGAAGAAGTTTCAGCCGAACTTTGGAGCTGCCGGTAAATTTTTAGAGCACATAAAAAGTATGTGTTAATTGCATATATCTGTATAAAACATAGGCATTGGACATATGAAAAGAACAGGAATACAATATAGGTGTCGCCGGAAAAGAGAAGATCAATCCGGGGGCACCTGTTTTTGTGCATATAAATAATTAGGAAATAGAAAGGATGATGGAAGAAAATGAACAGGCCACATATTATCTGTCATATGATGACAGCTGTTGATGGACGAATTGACTGCGGAATGACGGCAAAGCTGGAGGGAGTAAAAGAGTATTATGAAACACTCCATGCCCTGAATACGCCGACTTCCTTAAGTGGACGGGTGACAGCGCAGCTGGAAATGGCGGAAGAAGGGACATTTACACCTGAACAGCAGGATATTTTCGGACAGGAAGGTTTTTCAAAAAAGGCGGACGCTGCGGGCTACAGCGTCGTAACAGACACAAAAGGAACCCTGCTTTGGCCGGAGCAAGATGGCAGTGAAACTCCGCTTCTTATTCTTACAAGCGAGCAGGTCACAAAAGAATATCTTGCCTATCTGGATGCAAGAAATATTTCCTGGATCGCCTGCGGAAAAGAAAGAATCAATCTTGAACGGGCAGTGGAAATTCTTGCTGATGAATTTGGCGTTGAGAGGATGTCCGTTGTAGGAGGAGGGGCCATCAACGCAGGCTTTCTTGCGGCAGGACTTTTAGATGAAGTGAGCATCCTGCTGGCTCCGGGAATCGATGGAAGAAAAGGAATGGCAGCTGCATTTGACGGGCTTCCTATGGAGACGGAACCTTTCCATTTGAAGCTTTCCAGTGTGGAGTCTTACGACGATGGAGCCGTCTGGCTGCGGTACCAGGTGGAAAATAAGAAATAGTATCAATAAAAATAGTGGAGGATAAAAATGAGATATTTGAACGAGACAGATTTTGAACAGGCAAACGTATTTGGAAAAGGGGAGGCAAATGTTAACTTTGCACAGTACTTTATCGGCGAATCGTTTCTGAATCCTTTGACAGATCCGGGACGGTGTCCGCTGATGATCTCCAATGTAACTTTTGAGCCGGGATGCCGCAACAACTGGCATATCCATCACGCTGCCAAGGGCGGCGGACAGATCCTTTTGTGTACGGCCGGAGAGGGCTGGTACCAGGAAGAAGGAAAGGATCCGATCAGCTTGGAGCCGGGCAGCGTCATCTATATTCCGGCGGGTGTGAAGCACTGGCATGGGGCAAAGAAAGATTCCTGGTTCAGCCATATTGCATTTGAGGCTCCGGGAGAAGATACCTCAAATGAGTGGTGCGAACCTGTTACAGATGATGAGTACGGAAATCTGGAATAAAATCAGGCAGGTACGGCTTTCGCCATGTACCTGCCCATTGAAAAGGTTACATCATTTCATATACAACACTGGAAGTGCGGATAATAAACTGTCTGGCAGTATATGCGTCAGACAGATTCTGTGACATGACGCACAGTACATAGGTGCCGCTGTCTGCATATACGATGGCGGCATCATTTTCCACATCAGAAAGCTCCCCGGTTTTATTTCCGGAGGAAACACCGGCAGGAAGACCAGAGGGGATTTTGCCGCGGCGTTCCTGCTGATTCATGTAATCCAGGATAGTGGAGGCTCCCTCCAGCTGGCCGGCATTCGCCATTTTGAGAAAGTTGCAGCAGTCTTTGACAGATGTATAATTGTCATCTATATCGTTGGGATGAAGCATCAGCCGTCCCATATGCGTATCAGAAAAGCCATGGGCGGCACAGTACTGATTTACCAGTGCCATACCGTTCTGATCTACACCGTCTCCCAATCGGTTTACCAGTGTATTGCAGGATGTATTGTCGCTGACAGTGATCATAGATTTAATAAGGGTTTCTGTCTCACCGCCGTAAGAATCATAGGCGGTGACTTTTTCATAATTCTCATATACACAGCCGGCGACATAGAGCTTGATCAGGCTGGCAGCCTGCATGGGACTGCTGTTTACTGAGGCCAGATCATTCTCATCCACTCGTCCTGTGCATATAGCGACGCTGCCTCCGGCATTGTATTCTGTATTGACCAGTTGTTCCAGCCGGCTTTGGATCTCAGACGCCTTGCTTGAGGAAGATGTCTCTGCCGGAGGCGGTGACGGTTCCTCCGGTTGCTGAGGCTTTTCTTCTTTTTTAAGCTCTTCCTCCGGTTCTGTTGGTTTCTCCGGGGTCTCGATCTTAATAGGATCAGCAGTTTTCTCTTTTTTGTCTGCAACTGCCTGGTTATACAGAATAAAGATACCGGCAGAGGTCCCGATGATTACAAGAAGGACGAGCAGCAGAATGATAACTTTCTTTTTCATGCCTTATTTCCTCAAATATTCACTGTTTACATATCCGTACTGATTCAGACTTGGCACATATACATACCAGTAGGTTCCGGAGGAGGTGTCTACGACTTCCACCGGCTGTCCGTTGGCAATTTTGCCAATTTCATTGGAAGCATCGTAAGCAGTATCATTTCGCAGTGCCAGATAACCGGAAGAAACGCTTGCGTAATAGGTGGATCCGCTGCTGGAAGAAATCTTTCCTTGAGATGAGGAACGAAGGTAAGTGGCATTTGTATATCCATAGCTGCCCAAAGTTGGAGAATAGACATACCAGTATTCACCATCATTCCGAAGTGCATATACAGACTCCCCATTATACATTTTTCCGATTTCATTGGATGCGTCATAGCTCTTGGCATTGCGGAGAGCCAGGTATCCTTTCTGCACATTTACATAGTATACACCCAGATTACTGGATGGCGGATTGCCGGGACCGAATACATCGCCGGTACTCTGTGCCTGGTTGGATGCAGCAGCATCTGTAGTTTCTTTTTCTTCCGCTGGTTCCTCGTCAGACAGTTTTGACTGGTCAACATAGCCGAATGTCTTGACTTCCGGAGCGTAAATATAAGCATAGGTATCTCCGGGCGTTGCCATCACTGTGATTTCATCGCCTCTCTCAAGAATGCCGATAGAAGTAGCATCCTCTTCTGTAGTGCTTAAGATGGTCAGCTGCTCGTCGCCGGATACATTTACATACTTTTCAATAGGTTCCATTGCAGCGTCCCGTTCGTTGGTCAGATAGTGATAATCCAGATATCCCGTAAGGTCTTCGGCCTCTACGTAAACTTTCCAGGAGTCATTTTCTGTTCGTTCCACTAAAGATACCTTTTCCCCATTATCTAATTTCGTCAGGATCTTGCTGTCCTCATCCTCAGTTTCCCGAAGTTTGAGTACTTCCTTACATCCGGTCACATAGTAATCTCCGAAGGTTTCTATTTCCTCACTGTCGTTGCCCACAACGTTCCAGATGATAAAGCCGGCTGCAGCGGCAACTGCGATACCGCCTACAATAGCGGGGATCAGGAATTTTTTCTTTTTGCGTTCAGGAGAAGCCTGCCTGTTGTTTGTATCGTCCGGATCATACATTCCCGGCTGGCCGTAACCGGTAGTAGACTGAGTATGGGTATAGGTCGGCTGCGTATGAGTGTAGGTCGGCTGAGTATAAGTAGGGTTATTCTGCGAAAAATATGTCTGATCAGCAAACATGGTGGCGTCAGAATCTTCCGCTTCATTTCCGGTTGTCTCAGGGGTACTGCCCTGCATAAGTCGAAGCAATTCATCCATGCTCTGGCAGCGATCCTTCGCATGCAAAGCCAAGCCGCACATGATGGCATTTTCAAATTCAGGAGAAATCCTTACTCCCAACTCGGATGGACGCTTCAGACTGTCATAGGCCATACGATCAATGGCATCAGCCGGAGTCGTTCCTGTAATGCATTTATATATGGTGGCGCACAATCCGTAGACATCTGTCCAGGGGCCCTGATTTCCGGTGCTGGTATACTGTTCCTCCGGTGTATAGCCTCTCTTGACGGTACTGGTAAGCTCCTGATCCTGCTGCATAAAGTAACGGGCGGAACCAAAGTCCATTAGTTTGCAGATGCCTTGATTCAGGTACATGATATTGTCCGGGCTGATATCCCGATGAATGACGCCCAGCTTATGTATTTTTGACAATGCTTCTGCAAGCGGAAGCATGAGTACCCGTACTTTTTCAGCGTCCATGGGACCGCACTCTTTGATATGGGCAGCCAGCGTCTTTCCCTCAAGATATTCCATTATAATGTAGGCTGTCTCGTTTTCTTCAAAAAAATCCTTTACATTTACAATACCAGGTTCTGATGAAAACTGCGCAATATTTCTTGCCTCAGCAAGAAACCGATCCCTGCCTTTTCGGATAAAATCTCTCTGCTCTTCAGTAGAGATCGTTAAGTTACTGGAAACTTCATTATTTCTATTAATGCGTCCAACAGGATAAAATTCCTTAATTGCAACCTTGGTTTCCAATACGGTATCACACCCGATGTAGGTGATTCCGAATCCTCCTTCACCAATTACATTTCCAACCAGGTATTTTCCATTCAGTATCGTTCCCGGCTTCAGCTGATGAGGCACAGTCTCTGGAATTTTTTTGCCTACACAGTCTGCACAGAGCGTACCTGTAGTAATTTCACGCATACAATTCAAACAATACTTTTTCATCTTTTGTTCCTCCCTCGTTTCTTAGGCTGTAATGTATATTTTTGAATGTAATAGTCTGCTCTTCCTTTGCCACCTTCATAAGTGGGATTGATTTCCAACATAATATCCTGAAGACGCTTTACCTGGAAAAACTCCAGCGCCTCCGGGACCGTTCCATAGAAAGCCATTTGACCGCACTGTTCTTTTGTGCTTTTGGCGATGACAAGTACTTTTGTAAACAGGCTTTCCCCTGTTACACTGTTGACGGCGTCGTCCGGTTCATGGGAAATTACCATGACGATCTTCCCGTTATCAGCGATCTCCTTTAAAATTTCCATCTGCTGCATGCGGGATGCTGCATCCAGTCCGGAGTCAGGCTCATCACAGATAAATACTTTCTGGAAGCCGATAAGCTGTGCGGCTACCGATACTTTCTTTTTCTGTCCGCCGCTTAGCTGGCTGATGAGGTGTTCACTTAGGTTTTGGACACCGACCTTTTCCATAGTATCCTGCACGCGCCTAAGCTTGTCCTGATGAGAATAATCCTGCTTGGGTAATTTGATTTCCGCTACATCCATCAGGGTTTCCCTTACTTTGTCATTCAGACGGAGATTTAAAAACTGAGGCACCAGACCGATTTTTGTTTTCATATATTTAAAATTTCGATATAGGTTCTGACCGTCCAGCAAGATTTCTCCGTCTGCCTTTTTTTCTCCGAGAATCGTATTGATCAGCGTTGTTTTACCGGCACCGGATCCGCCAAGGATAAGGACAAAGTCTGTATTTTCCGCTTCAAACTCAATATCCTTGATGAGGGTCTTTCGCCCGAAATTCACCGCCATTTTCCGGATGTTCACAGAGAGCTGGCCTTCTTCTTTAGTGAAGATATTGTAAATGATCGTGTCGGCCCACAAAATGAGAATGGTATTACCGATCCGAACAACATCGTGCTCATACAGAAGCTGGCTTTTTTCTATTTCTCTGCCGTTGACCCGCACGCCGTTTTGACTGTGGATATCCTCGATCCAGCATTGACCGTTTTCCTTCCGGATTACAGCGTGGGTACGTGAGATCAGAAGATCATCCAGAACAATGGTATTTTTTTCATCCCGTCCGATCCGAATCTCTGCCAGTCCCTTTATAGATCGTACGGTCCATCTGGAGCCCAGGGTATAGCTCCATGTAAAAATCATAAGAACTGCTTCCGGATGAGGATCATCCAGCCGGGAATGGTCAATTCTTAGAACGTCTCCTTCCTGGAGCTTATATGGGGCAGATGTTCCACCATCCTGTGAGGTCAGTTTGTTCCCGTTTATATAAGTGCCGTTCACACTGTTATTGTCAATGTAGTAGTAGTCCTGATATACATCACTGTAAACAAATTCACCGTGCCGGCGTCCTGTGATCCTGGACTGTACACGAATATCACAGTTTGATTTGTCGTAATCTCTTCCGAGAGTCATATTGCCCTGTAAAGGTACCACTACCGGTCGGTTTCTCATGTCTAAAATAATCAGCGTCGCGGTTTTTCCTCTCTGTTCCTCCGGGACAAAGGCAATTGTTCTTTCGCTGTCCATCATGTATTTTCTCCCATTCTCTTATGTATTGCTATTTTTTATATAAAGATATTAAGAATCTCTGTTTTTAATTTTCAGACTCAGTATGCTGATCACAGCAAAGCACAGGATCAATCCGATGCACCATCCCCAGGCAGTGAGAAGGTTGCTGGCTACACAATCATAGCAGGCTTCTGTTTCCAGACGTTCTACCATGGGATAGGCTTCACTGATCTTCAGAGGATATTTTGCGTTATTCAGGTCTGCAATACTTCCAAAAGCGGACATTCCCCATTTACTGAAGGTAATGTACGCAATTTTTTCACTGGTGCCGCTTAATTCAAACAGTACACCGCTCATGATCAGCTGCAGGATCAGTACAAAAGGCATGATCGTCATAGCGGTGGTAGGATTGCCGGCGATAGAAGATAACATAATACCCATAACAGCAGACCCAAAAGTCAGCAGAAAAATGGTAATAAAATATTCCACATAGGCACTGGTAATAATTCCGTCGGAATTAAAGTCGATAAACACATTGCACACGGCAAAAATCACCACACTCTGCACCAGACAGAGAAGCATCTGCCAGAAAATATTGGCAGAAATATATGCAGAAAGTTTCATTCCCTGGCGGTACTCGGCGCGGATGATTTCGTGTTCTTTACAGATTGATTGAACGGAATTGAAGATTCCGATCCAGATGCAGGCTGAGGCGATCGTGAAAAATCCGGATTTGGTGCTTTCATAGGTAGTAAACATATCGTCGCCTACGATAGCAGCAACCAAAGTCGCGATAATTACAGCAAAGATCATGAATTTCCATACCCGCTCCCGGAAGGCAATCCTTGCGATTTTTTTAAAATAGATGGATGTCTGTTTGGTCGAAAACATTTTCTGTAAATTCCCCCTCCAATTAAAGCTGCTCCTATATATTGCCATGGAGCGCACAAACATTTATTCTATTATATCACTTTGCTAAATTGAAATTTTAAATTCCGGTGAAGAGGTAAATTCCACCATACTTTATTTTTCGCGGATTTTACAGGGGATTTTTAAGCAAAATCTCCAGTTTTCTGTTATAATTAGCTAAACTCATCGAAAAATACTTGATTTCTGGGCATGGGAAACGGACCGCTGGAATACGGTGTGCGGGACTGAATTCCACCGGCCACATCTAAAAAATGTGAAACGTTTACTTCCAGTCTGACAGCAGATTTCGATCAGTTGATTAGTGATTAAAGCGGATCAGCTTAGGCGTCAGATTTACCTCATCCGGGGCAATCGGTCTAAGCTGAAATGCGTTTAAGACCTCTTCTCCAAGTGCTTCCAACGCGACGCTGTATGGCGTCCTCCCACCCAGGCTTTCCCTCGGTGTGGAATTGATATGGTTCACAATCAGGTTTACGTCCCATTGTGTAAGGAATTCAAAACTGGTTCCTTTTGGGAGGATCATCCGCAGCATCGTGTGTGCTTGTTCCAATCCGCCCTTCTGCCCACTCTGCATCGGGTCACAGTAATAAATGCTGGAACGCTGTATTCCGTTTACGCCGGTTTCCAAAGCATCCGGATCACCAAATTCAGAGCCCCGGTCCGTGAGGATATATTCAAACACGGAAGTAAATTCATAGGTTCCCATACGCTTTTCCAGACGGTCAAAAACAAGACGGACAGCGCCTTTGGTGCAGCGGTTCATCAGAAAAGCAAGGAAGAGTTTTTCTTTGGTGAAAAACATGGTCAGCAAGGTCTTTTTTGATTCCCTGGAAGAATGGACAGTATCCATCTGGACATAGCCTGTAAGGGCAAGGGAACAGAAGTCATGATATAATCGGTTGCTAAAGACTGCTCTGTCCGTGATCTGTGTTTTATGGCACCTTCTTGGTTTGAAATGAACTTTCCGTTTCAGATCTATGTTCCTTGCCGTAAAGAGTCCCTGGTCAAGATACGAATACAGGGTACGGACGGACATATCCAGCTCCGGATGGTTTGTCAGGATATGATAGGGAGACTGTCCCTGTTCGATCAGAGGGGAAATGATCTGATCCTTTTTGTGAAGCTCCCGTTTGGTCATGTTAATACCTGTTCTAGAATCCCGGAGTTTTTCCCGGTATTTCCTGTCAGCGAACCTGGCGTTATAAGAGTATTTGTGGGCAAGCGTGCAGTGATTGATTTTTTTCGTACAGCCGTTGCAGACATAGGGAGCCCGGTCAAGCCTTACGCAATGCTCTTTTTCAAAGTTTCTGCAGGTTTGGTTGCAGGTAGGACAGGATGCGCATTTGATTCCGCACAGGACAATCTTTCCACAGGCGTTCGTTTTCTTACAGTGATAGCGGTGAATACAGAAGTTTTTGGCATTATAGAAAGTCCCTTTGTGATACCAGTCTGAGAGACGGTGAGCCCTGACTTCTTTAGAGATTGTAGTAGGATCCTTACACAGGAACCTGGCAATATCCTTAAAGGAAGTGCCCTTATTTAGTTCGTTTTCGATATAGATACGGTTTTCAAGGGTAAGATGTTTTTGGTTACCAGGAATATATTTACTCATGATGAGCCTCCTTCTACTGCTGTCAGAAGGAGAGATAACCATACCATGGATGTATGAAAGAGTAAATATCAACTGTGCAGAAGTAAACGCTACTACCCGTAGGAGAGGTGGAATTTAAAATTTCATTTTTGGATTATATCACTTTTATTTATTGAGAGGGAACTATTTGAGAATAATTATGATATAATTTTTTATGAAAAATGGCACGAAGGGAAGGTCAGAATGAATATTATTAAAATAATGGAACAGAGGCACAGTGTACGTCAGTATGAAGATAAAAAAATCGAAGCCAAAAAGAGAAACATTCTGCTGAAAGAGATTGAAGCGGTCAATAAAGAAAGCGGGCTTCATATACAGATCTTTTTTGATGAACCGAAATGTTTTGATTCCATGATGGCACACTACGGTAAATTTGCAGGAGTGCATAATTATATCGCACTTGTAGGGCCTAAAGGAGCCGATCTTGACGAAAAGAGCGGTTACTATGGAGAAAAACTGGTTCTTCTTGCACAGTCTCTGGGATTAAATACCTGCTGGGTGGCAATGACCCATGGTAAAAGCGCCGCTGAAATTGGAAGAGGAGAGAAACAGGTATGCCTGATATCATTAGGTTATGGAAAAAATCAGGGCGCTCCACATAAAAACAGGTTGCTTTCAGATGTAACAAAGGTAAGTGGAGCAGCGCCTGACTGGTTTAAAAAAGGAATGGACGCTGTTATGCTCGCTCCTACTGCAATGAATCAGCAGAAATTCCTTTTTGAGCTAAATGGAGATAAAGTATCCGCAAAGGTATCCGGTTTTGGGTTTTATACAAAGATTGATCTTGGAATTGTCAAATACCATTTTGAAGCAGCAACCGGAAAAAATCTTTGATGATCAGCATAAAGTTTTGAGGTGATATTTAATGTTTTTAAGGAGACCGATCTCAACATTTACAGGAGATTACTTGGAAAAAATTGAAAAGTTAAAACAGGAAATCGAAACAGCCGATGCCATTGTGATCGGTGCAGGTGCAGGGCTGTCCGCTTCTGCAGGAATGTCCTACAGCGGGGAGAGGTTTGAGAAGAACTTTGCGGATTTTCAAGAAAAGTATGGAATACAGGATATGTATTCCGGCGGATTTTATCCATATGATACCCTGGAGGAATACTGGGCCTGGTGGAGCCGTCATATTCTGATCAACCGCTATGAAGTCGGCGTGGGAAAGCCTTACCGCGATCTGCTGGAACTGGTAAAGAAGAAAGATTATTTTGTCCTTACAACAAATGTAGACCATCAGTTTCAGATGGCCGGGTTTGATAAAGAACGGTTATTTTACACCCAAGGAGATTATGGTTTGTGGCAATGCTCTAAGCCTTGTCATCAGAAGACCTATGACAACGAGAAAACGGTGCGGCAGATGGTTTTACAGCAAAAGGAAATGAAAATCCCTACGGAATTGATCCCCAAATGCCCGGTATGCGGTGCTCCTATGACAATGAACCTGCGGGTGGATGGGACTTTTGTGGAAGATGAAGGATGGCATGCGGCAGCAGGCTGTTATAACGAGTTTATTCGTCAGCACAAAGGGGAGAAAGTACTGTTTTTGGAACTTGGGGTGGGCGCTAACACTCCGGTGATCATTAAGTATCCCTTCTGGAGGATGACAGTGGAAAATCCGAAAGCTGTCTATGCCTGCGTAAACTATGGGGAAGCTTTCTGCCCAGGAGAAATCGAGGAGCGATCTATTTGTCTGAATATGGATATACAAAAATTCCTGGAAGATATTTTATAGAAGTTTGGTTAGCGTCGGTGTACAAGGGGCAACACGGCTTGGAGCGTATTGTCCCCTTGTACACCGACGCTAAAAAGGTTATTGAATAAAAACGAACATTCGATTATAATATAGCCATGAGAATGAAAGATGACAACAAAAAGAATGCGATTACTAAAGCGGTAATCAGTCTGTCTAATGAGATTGGCTTTTCTAATGTGTCCATGAGCAAGATTGCTAAAAGAGCAGGTGTGTCCTCGTCCACTTTGTACGTCTATTATGAAAACAAAGACGATATGTTCAATAAGGTATATGCTGATGTGAAAATCCAAATGCACAAGGAATGTGCAAAAGGACTTGAAATGAACGAGACAGTAGAAAACTCTGTGAAGAAAATTTGCAAAAATGTTTTGCGCTATATACAAGAGTACACAGAGGAATTTCTTTTTATCGAGCAATCCTGCAACTCTCCCTTTGCTACAGAGGAGGTGTTGAATGAAATAGAACAGCATAGCAAAGAGATTGTCGGAATTTTTGAACGGGGCATTAAAGAAGGTGTGTTGAAACAGACGTCCCCTATCTTATTGATTAGTTTCTGTTATTATCCTATTCAACAGATTTTTAAGGAATACAGAAAGCCAAATTCAATGTTGCCCGATACAGATTTTAACATGGTCTTTCAAATGTGTTGGGATGCGATCAAACGTTAAAAGACTGCACCATAAAGGTGCTTTCTTTTTTGCATCTAAAATAAACGAACATTTGATTATAAATAAAGGAGCTGATACCATTGAAAATATTTTATTTTACAGGAACAGGAAACAGTCTTGCAGTAGCAAAAAGACTTAACGGAGAATTAGTTTCAATTCCACAGGTGATGAAAGAAAAAAGCTTCATATTTGAAGATGAAGCAATCGGAATTATTTTTCCTCTTTACTGCCTCAACCCACCTAAAATGGTTCGGGAATTTCTAAGCAAGGCGAAATTTCAAACAGAATATCTTTTTGCTGTTGCTACTTACGGAAATTTAGCAGGAGCTTCCATGCAGGAACTTCAAAAATCGGTCAGGTCATACGGCTATCAATTCAAAACCGACGCAAACAGATACAGACCTTTCCGCTATATGCGTGCTACTTATGGAGCAGCAGGATAAAGGAGAAAATGCAAAAGCATTTTTAGTAAATAGTGCCTGTATCCGCTGTGGTATCTGTGTGAAAGTCTGTCCGGCAAATAATATAACGCTTGAGAAACAGATCAAATTCCATGATAAATGGAACATTTGCGCTGGAAAAATCTTGGCCATGTGCTTGCAGGAGGCAATATGAACGTGGGAGATATTAACGATAAACCTGAAATCCAGCAGGCATATGAACTTGGAAAATCGATTCAGTAAATAGAGGTATTCATATAAAATTATGAGGGCAGGGGAAATAATATCCACTGCCCTCAAATAGTTTGACAATGTTAGAAGAATGAAAATATTGTGGAGGTGTGGAAATGTTTGTTTCAGAATATTTTCCCAAAGCGGAGACATCGTTGCCGTCATTTTGAAACAGAGTTATAATCATAGGTGCAACTTGAACTTTACATTTAGAAACGGAAAGATGGTGGGCATTTCCGCGGAATATGAGTATAATCATACTACAGTTTGATTAAGCGGGAGGTCGGTTACGTTATGACATTAGGAGAAAAAATATCAAAATTTCGCAAGGAGAACAATATCACGTAAGAACAGCTGGCATCTGTGTTTGGGGTATCAAGGCAGGCCATTAGCAAGTGGGAAAGCGATATAGCATATCCTGAGACGGATAAACTGTTAAAGATGAGCGAGGTGTTTAAGTGCTCGTTGGATTATCTGTTAAGAGATTGTGAAGCTGTTCAAATCCCGCAGGATAAAGCGTCGGTGGTTCAGAGCATTGATTACAGCCGTTTTATTGGAGCGTGGTGCAATATTGATTTAAAGAACTGGGATAGCGGTTATTATATGGCTGCTATTATCGGACAATCAATATATTTGTTTTTACCAGACAGATAGAAGTAAAAGCCTGAAATATGGGATAGTATTAAAACAACATATTGATACTGTTACTAAACTTGACTTAGGAAGGAGAAAGCAAAATTCGCTTCCGGTGCTTCCTGCCACCATAACACCTATTTGTGATCCGTTCAAGCCCCTGCTTGGTAAGATTTGTACCATACAAATGCATTCGTCAAATCTTGCAACATTTATACTTTCTACAGATGGGTATCAAGAAGTTATGGTAACATCCATCACTGCTGATAGTATACAAATCAAGGAGAATAACTCGGTTGTTATTCTCAAAAAAAGAGATATTGTAGGGATTGTGGAAAGATAATTCAAGCCGTGTGCCGCACAATGATAAAAAACGTTGTTTCGGCGGCTGGGTATTTGTATTGAATGAGTTGATATATAGATAATTGACATTGCAGTATACATCTGTTACACATGATGCAATAGAGGGCTGAAAGAGAACACATATTCTTTTATGTAAAAAGAAATCTTGTGTTGGGGTACAATAGATAGGTAACAAAATAAGAACAAGGATTCACCTTGATGTGATATATTGGAATTGTCGAGAAACCAATAGTCAGATCGAAAGGAGAATCCTTGTATGTCGAGTTTATCACACCCGAAATATCAGCGTCAACGTATTGTTAAATATGCGCAAAAACATTCTGTAACAGAAACGGCAATCCGATATAAAGTGAGCCGAAAAACAGTATATAAATGGCTTTCCCGATATGATGGGACGGCATCCAGTCTGGAGGATCGTAGCCACAGACCTAAAACATCGCCAAGAAGTCATACAGAACAGGAACTCCGTCAGATCCGTCGACGATTAAAGAAATATAAATGGTCGGACTTACTCCTGGCGTATCAGGAACTGGTAGAAATAGACGGTTATACACGCAGCTATGGAGGATTTAAACGAATCGCAGCCCGGTTAAAGGATTTGAAACCACCGAAAAAGAAGAAAAAGAAACGAAAGTTGAAGCCGTATCGGCGGGCAGATTATCCAGGACAGAAAATACAGATTGATGTGAAATATGTGCCTTCGTATTGCATAGCAGACGGGAGAAAATATTATCAATATACTGCAGTGGATGAATGCAGCAGATGGACATACAGAGAGTTGTATGATGAACATAGCACCTATAGTTCCAGAGATTTTCTGGAAAAACTGATTCGTCATGCGCCGTTTCCGGTCAGGGAGGTGCAGACGGATAACGGGACAGAGTTTACCAACCGCCTGCTAGTGATCAAGAGTAAACATCTGACTCTGTTTGAAAAGGCCCTGGAGGAGCTGGGGATCGTGTATCACCGGATACAGATAGCAACGCCGAGACATAACGGGAAAGTAGAACGCCAGCACCGGACAGATGAAGCGAGATTTTATAAGCAGATGCGGATGTATAGCCTGGAAGACGGCCGGAAACAGCTGGAAGTGTACCAGAGGAGATCGAATAACTACATCAAGACGTGTCTGGGGATGAAAAGTCCGAATACGATCGTAAAAATGTATCAAGGAGTCATGTTTTAAAGTAGATAAGGACGGCAGGATTATATCACAAAGAGAATGTCAGAGTCAGGTGGTATTCCCCCAAGGAGCCTCCATCTCCCTTGACATTTCTTTCAGGGTGAAGTGTTACCAATCATTGACACCTATACAATTCTTTTATGTAAAAAGAAATCTTGACAGTTGTAATAAAAACGTTATAATAATATTAACAGAACCCACCACGCCTCTGATTTTCATGCGCAACCCGGTGGGACTTTTTCATTTATGGGGTGTTTTATGTATCAATATCCAAAACGAATATTAACAATTGAACAGCAGATGCAATCTTACATTGACGCTGGAATGGAGATAACATCTCGGAAAAATGTAGAGAAGGCATTGAAATCTGTAGGTTTTTACCGCCTACGCGGATATTCGTTTCATTTATACGATAATTCGGCAAAAAAGTATATTCCTGGAACTAAGTTTGATGATGTTTTTCAGTTGTATCAATTTGATCGGGAATTATCAGCTCTGATTTTCTCAATGATTTCCAAAATTGAAATAGCATTAAGAGTCCGATTAGTGGAAGCATTACTGATACATGGAGATGCTTTAATCTTACAGGATTCATCAATTTTTAAAGAGAAAAAAATGTACTGGCAGAATATGTCCACAATAGCATCAGAGATTGCCCGTTCTAATGACGTGTTCATCAAACATAATTTTGATAATCATGAAGGTGAGGTGCCGGTATGGGCAGTTGTGGAAGTTCTTTCCTTTGGAACATTATCAAAGATAATTAAAAATTTGAAAACAGGTACAGGCAGTACTTATTCGATTTTGGCATCTAATTATAAGTATACCTCTGAAAAAGGAAATTTGGTGAATCCATCACAGAAAATGTTTGCTTCATGGGTACAAGCTGTTTCTATATTGAGAAATATGTGTGCTCATAATTCCAGAATATATAATCGAACAATACATACCACGCCGGAAATTCTGAATGCTGATAAAGTAACACCTGCACCAGCACATAACGGGTTATATCAGATTTTGCTGGCAATGAAATATCTGAGATCGTCAGATGAAGAATGGATGTTATTTGTTAATGAATTGGATAAGCTGCTTCAGAATAATGGCAGTGTGCTCAGTTTTACAGCAATGAACATGCCGACAGATTGGAAAGCACATTTGAGTGTTTAAATTCAGTTAAATTGCATAAAATATTAAAGCAGACCTAATCAAGCATATTATGCTCAAACCGATTAGGCTTTCGGCGAAGTGTTACGATAAGCACTTCGCTATTTTATTAGAGTTATTGTTCTTAACTATAATAAAATATGAACATAAAAACGAATGAAGTCTGCGTGATTTTTAATAATCGAAAATTAGTAAATAAACACGTGAATAATAGGACGCTGGCAAAACAAGCAATGACATGTTTGGACAATTGAAATTTCCGAAAACGGCAAAAATATATTGAACAACGCAGGAATTCTTTGGATTTATTGCCGATAATGTGGTATACTATAATATAAATTCGTATAGTATTAGATTCGATTGATAACGGAGGAAAGCAGATGCAATACCTTTCAGTTGCTGAAATAGCAAAAAAATGGAATATATCGGATCGCAGTGTGAGAAATTATTGTGCTCACGGGCGTGTGCAGGGTGCTTTTCTTACCGGAAAGACCTGGAATATTCCAGAGAACGCCGAAAAACCAGAGCGTTCCAACAAAAGGAAAGAACATTCACCTACATTGCTGGATATTTTGCAGGAACAAAAAGCAAGTAAATATTTCGGAGGTATTTACCATAAAACACAAATTGATTTAACGTATAACTCAAATCATATTGAGGGAAGTCGTCTGACCCATGATCAGACCAGATATATTTTTGAAACCAATACCATCGGCATAGAGAATGAAGTTCTCAATGTAGACGATGTGATTGAAACCGCAAGTCATTTTCGATGTATTGATATGATCATCGACCATGCAAAATCTGCTTTAACTGAGAAGTTTATCAAGGAGCTTCATTTGACTTTAAAAAGCGGAACCAGCGATTCCAGAAAAGACTGGTTTGCAGTGGGGGATTATAAGAAAATGCCTAATGAGGTGGGCGGCATGGATACTGCCCTGCCCGAAGAAGTTGCCGGTAAGATGAAAGCATTGCTGACAGCGTATAACGCAAAAGAAGAAAAGACCTTTGAAGAGATTCTGGATTTCCATGTAAAGTTTGAGCGAATCCATCCGTTTCAGGACGGTAATGGTCGTGTGGGCAGGCTGATTATGTTCAAGGAATGTTTGAAATATAATATCGTTCCATTCATTATTGAGGATAACCTGAAGATGTTCTACTATAGAGGATTGAAGGAGTGGGGTAATGAAAAAGGCTATCTGACAGATACCTGCCTGACTGCACAGGACCGATATAAGGCGTATTTGGATTATTTTAGAATCCAGTATTAAAATAAGGAAACGGGATGAAGCTATGTCAGAAGATAAGAACTCAAAGTGGCAACACCAAAATTCTTAAGTTTCAATTTGGTACTTTGGGAGAACCAGCGGTCTTGGAATTGATCTTTAAGAATCTGTCAATTAAACAAAAAGAATTGGTGACAGAAACTGACAAATCATTCAGCATCATAAAGCGAATCATGGAATCTTTGCAGGAAAAGGAGTATATCCTCAGAGTGGACGAAA
The DNA here is from genome assembly GCF_030296775.1 of Claveliimonas bilis. Taxonomy (NCBI): domain Bacteria; kingdom Bacillati; phylum Bacillota; class Clostridia; order Lachnospirales; family Lachnospiraceae; genus Claveliimonas; species Claveliimonas bilis. The sequence goes on from NZ_AP027742.1 coordinate 1,106,548, forward strand.
AGCGATACGGTAAATGGGAAGTGTTAGTATCAAATCAGCACGGATTGATATTTTAAAAGCTACTGAAAGAAAAGAACTATAGACTTATGGAGGGATATAGAGATTATGATAAAAATACTTTTCATATGCCACGGAAGGAGTTGCCGTTTCTTATAAATTTCCTTATTTTATGCGGGTTTCCATATACTAAAGAAATATTTTACAACGTGTTTACAACTTTTAGATGTTTCGATATGATTTTTGATAGAGTAAAATAGGTATTTAAAGCTCAGCTTTATTTATATTATGCAATGTGTAATATGCGGCAATATTTTGTAAAATACTGCCACATATTATATTGTAACGCAAAATTATTTTTTGAAAATACGAACGAGGATAGCGACATTTAATACTAACCATAAAAAAATGCTACAATTATTAATTGAAATATATGGGATGTTTTGAGGAATAAAAGTAAAGAAATCCCTTAATAATTTTAAGGTGTCATATATGGATGGTAACCCCCAAAAAATCGCTAATAGTAGCCCTCCAATAGCGATAAAATTTTGAAAGTTATTATTCTGTTCTTGACGTTTATTGTTTAATATATTATCTATTGCGGAAAGCTTGGTATCTATAATTTTTTGTTTAGTGTAATAAGGCATCATATTTTCAAAAATAGAAATTTGTTCACTTACGCTTCCATAACAGCCCTCTTGTAATTGACAAATAAATTTAATGTTTTCCCAGTATTCATTTTGAATTTTTGTTAATTTTTGGGGAGCGTTAATTTTTTGGATAATTGTATTATGGTTATTTGCTTTTTTGAGAATAATAATCAGTAAAGCTAATTCTGCATTGTTTTGTAAATCACGTGATATTTGATTACAAATATAAAAATAGTCACTCTCAGTTAACACGTTGGTTCTATATTTATCCTTAAATTTTTCGCAAGCATAGTCTAATAGAGCTTGATCAACAAATGAGAGACAGCCGCCAGTGGCTTTTAAAACATATTTCATGTTGTGATTTCCCCAAGAATGGTTTCGTAAATATTCTTTGGCATCGTTTCTATATGATGTACAAGACCTTTCAGATACAGGAGCGCAAATAATACGAAATATGTCTTCTTGAAGAATATCCGGAAGATTATTTATTTGTGACGGAACTCCATCAAAGTCCGCTAAAATGATATGATTTATAGTATCATTATATTGCCAAATGCTAATTTTAAGATTTTTGTAAAGAGTATTAACATAGAACTTTGAAATTTCATCTAAAGTATTAACTGAACTAAAATCATCTTTCCATGTGCAATGTGTTTTTGAAATAAACTGATTAACCTCATTATTTTTTAAGGGTTTAGAGTCAACATTTATTAAAGGAAGTTCTAATTTTAGTACTCCCATTTTATTTGAGAAAACATATAATATAGCGAAAAGCCAGACATTTTCTTTGCTATTAAGTTCGATCTTCAATGGAAGTAAAAGAAACCGTTCATGTGAATTCACAAAATATTGTCCATAATACTGAGAAGAGTGTTCATATTCATCTTGTATACGTCTAATACGATTTTCTAATGCTTCAAGTTCTGTATTAATTACTGCAATTTTTAAAGAATTTCCAGTATCATCAAGTTCAATTCGTAATTCTTGATTTTTTATATCAAGAGGGGAGGAAGTAGTTGATTTGTACTTTTCAAAATCTTGTATTTTAAGGTATACGGAGTCGCTAGAAGAATAATTTTGATTGAATTCTTCTATAGTCTGAGCTAGCGACACGCCTAAAGCATGAAGGATTTTTTCACTATATTCCTCTTTAAAAATAAAGGAACTTTCTGCAATAGCAGTACATAGATTTTCAAAGGACAAATCGGTATCGAATTTTAAAGGATAATAGGTGTGAAATTCCCCGTATTTAATAACATTTATTCCTATAGTATCTTTTTTCATTTACTAAACCTCTCTAAATCCTGCGGTGCGTTGTTTTTTGCAATATCTATATACGCATTATATAGCGAATAAGGGGTTAGGTAAACATTTTGTTAATCTCGCCGCACAATAAAACAGCATAGACAGCCATTGTAAAAAGAGAGATACCACAATTAAGGCGGTGTGAAACTTTTTCTGTAAATATGTCATCAAAGGTTCTTCTATGATAAAATCTAATTCATAGGAGGGCCTTTTATTATGGCAAAACAGAAGAAACCTGTCCATCGAGTACAAATGACAGAAGGGAAACGTAACATTATCCATCAGCTACTGGAAGAATACGATATTCAGACAGCCGAAGATATTCAGGATGCTCTCAAGGATTTACTTGGCGGAACAATCAAAGAAATGATGGAAGCAGAAATGGAGGATCATCTTGGGTACGAAAAATCTGAGCGTTCAGATAATGATGATTACCGGAATGGTTACAAACGTAAACGTATAAACAGCAGCTATGGCTCTATGGAGATTGAGGTTCCACAGGACCGCAAATCAACTTTCCAGCCACAGGTGGTCAAAAAGCGCCAGAAAGATATCTCTGATATCGATCAGAAGATCATATCCATGTATGCCAAAGGAATGACAACCAGACAGATTTCTGAAACCATAGAGGATATTTATGGTTTTGAAACTTCAGAGGGTTTTATCTCTGATGTGACGGATAAAATCCTTCCACAGATAGAGGACTGGCAGAACCGCCCTCTGGATGAAGTATATCCAATCCTCTTTATCGATGCGATCCACTATTCAGTCCGGGATAATGGAGTGATCCGCAAACTGGCGGCATATGTGATCTTAGGGATCAATACGGAAGGAAAGAAGGAAGTTCTTACCATTCAGGTTGGAGATAACGAAAGCTCTAAATACTGGCTGTCCGTTCTGAATGAGCTGAAAAACCGCGGTGTAAAAGATATCTTGATTCTCTGTGCTGATGGTCTGACCGGGATCAAAGAAGCCATTGCAGCCTCCTTTCCGAAAACAGAGTATCAACGCTGTATTGTCCATCAGGTAAGAAACACCCTGAAGTATGTTCCGGATAAAGACAGGAAAGCCTTCGCAACGGATTTGAAAACCATCTATCAGGCGGCCGACGAAAAGAAAGCCCTGGCAGCCCTTGACCGGGTAACAGAGAAATGGACGCCAAAATACCCGAATTCCATGAAGCGCTGGAAGGATAACTGGGATGCGATTTCTCCGATTTTCAAGTTTTCAGCAGCTGTCCGGAAGGTCATATATACGACAAATGCGATAGAATCGTTAAACTCCACCTATCGGAGACTGAACCAGCAGAGAAGCGTTTTTCCGAGCGATACGGCGCTGCTGAAAGCCCTATATCTCGCTACCTTCGAAGCCACCAAAAGATGGACTACTACCATCCGGAACTGGGGCCAGGTATATGGCGAGCTGAGTATCATGTATGAAGGCAGGCTGCCGGACTAAAAATATTCAGGTTAACGAAGGCGGAAAAGCCGCCTGTTATTGACACGCCATCGGCCAGATGGTATATATAAAACAAAGGTGAAAAGCTTATTTTTTAAGCCTTTCACCCATTCTTATCATAGAAGAATCTTATTTACAGACTTTTCTTCACAGTCTCACAATTAAGTGTATCTCCCTTTTAATATTTAGGTTACTTTTTAATCTTGAGCTCACAAATTTCAACATAGCCTTTACCATAGCGGTCTGGATCTCGCCTTTCCATTCTTCATCTACCTGCATGCTGACATTGTCGTTTTCGTGATAAAACGGGCGTAAGCACAGCTTGGAGATATAAGCGGCATAAAAATTTAGAATTTCCTTGATGGATGTTTCATCCCCACTTGACGCTTTACAGATAAGGTCAAAAGAGGGATAACCATAATCTTTTGTCATTTACAATATTTCCTTTTTACTTAACATCATTTTCAATTTTTCTAAGCCTTTGTTCCGTGTATAGCCAACAGCAGAACGTGATACATGGTACAGCTTGGCAATTTCTTTATCGCTCATATCATGGAAATAGTAGAGCAGAATAAACGCTCTTTGTTTCTCTGATAATTTGTTCAACGCTGTACTGATTTTTTCATCAGATATTTGAACAGTGAAATGTAACACCGGGAATGTCGTTGTATCGCAAGAATACTTATCAACATTACCTTGCTCATTCAGCTTTGCTTCACCCATTTCACAAAATAACACTTCCTGCTTGAAACGTCTGGCAAGCAACTTTCTCTTTTGCTTCAACGTGCCTTTTATGGTTATCATCATTAAAGCGTTGAATTGTAGTCTGATGACTTCTTTAAAAGAAGATGTCTTCATTCTCTCTGTTGTCCTTTATTTCTTTAAATGAAAATATTCTGAAAAACAAGAGGATGTATTATTGATAAGGTGATTAAAACTTCCTCTTTCTCTAATGTGACCATTTTCCATATAAAAGATTTCATCGTACTTATCCAATAAATTTTGTTCTAAATGATGAGTAATTGTTATGAGTGTTAAATTTTCCATTTTTAATAATCTGTTTTCAATATCGTATGCTGTCTGCATATCAATAGCAGATGTACCCTCGTCTAATATGAGAATAGGTTTGTTTCTGATCAAAGCACGTGCAACTGCAATTCTTTGTTTTTGTCCACCAGATAGATTAGAGCCATTTTCTCCGACCCGATATTGCAAGCCGGTTGGAAGCTCAGATATAAATTCGGTCAATCCGCTGTCCTCTATAACTTTTTCAACTTGTTCCTCTGGATAATGTTCATGCAAACAGATATTGTCATATATAGTTTCGTCAAACATATAGATATTCTGATGAATGATTGATGACAGCTGAACCACACTATCCTTATCCAGCGTATGAAATTCCGTATCATCATATAAAATTTTGCCTTTGTATGTGGAGTAATAGCCGGATAAAAGTTTGATCAGTGTACTTTTTCCGCAACCGCTTTTCCCAACAATAACGTATTTCTTACCTTTTTCAATAAGGCAGTCTATTCCGCTTACTATATCTGTTGTTCCATCATAGGAAAAGGACAAATCTTTTGCATTTATATGAGATTGATATGTGGCTATACTTTCTTTTTGGGGCAGAGATATGGAATGTTTCGATATAATTTCCAGCTTTTCTGCAATAGGGTGGACGCTTTTCATCTTAGGAATATTTGTAAATATCATAATAAGTGGATTTGCCAGATTACTGCTCACTTGTACCATTCCTAATAAAGTTCCCACAGTTATACGTCCTGCAATAATAAAGTAAGCAGATAAAAATAGAACCACAATTTGAACCATAAGGGCCAGGAAAGCAGAAAGCCCTTCGTTTAGTGCAAGTAATCTGTCAACGCTATATTTAGATTTGATCGTTTCGGTATTTGCCTTATCAAATCGTTGTATTACGGTTTTTGACATAGAATATGATTTAATGATTTCAAAACCAGACAGAATATCTTTTAAACTGACTGTGAAGTCTGCCAGCTTTGAAGAAAACTGATTCTGTCTTTTCTCCAGTGTTCCACCCAGCAGACTTGGTACAAGGAACATAACTGCAATCGCTGCTATTACGCAAACTGTAACAATGATGTCAAAATAAATCATCAATATGAAAGATGATATAAAGATAACGGTGTATTGGACTACTTCAAACAATGGGAGTAAAAAATTGTCCTCCAGCATTTTCACATCATTTGTAACGACAGATATATAATCAGCGGTATTCTTCTTTTCAAAATCTTCTATACTGTGATTGATTGTTCCTAGAAAAACATCTGAACGGATTTGAAGCATAATCTTACAAATCACTTTTTTGCTCAGTAACGATTGGAGATAAAGAGAAAATCCCAACACTACAAAATAGATAATCGAAAATATAACCATTCTTATAAATTGCTGGATATTTTTATCCATAGCGATATCCAATAGTTGCTGAAGCAGGACAGCCATAAAAACATACCCCAGAGAAGAGACTACGCTGGTTAAAATCGTTAAGATAAATAAGAACTTGCTTTTCTTAATATAGATACTCATAATTTCCTCCTTTTTATACATGTTACATGTATGTATATTATTAAAAATAAAATTGCCTTTCGACAATCTTATTTTCATGTGCAGCGCTAAGCGTTTTCTTTGCATAGCTTGACAATTTCATCATCAATTACCGGAAGTCCCAGATTATCCATGATCGATTTGATCATTAAAAATTTCTGCCATGCTTCATCATCAGTCATGGGATATATCGTAGGTATCGACCAGAAATTCGTTAAAAGAACAAATAAATCTGCTAATAATTTTGGCTGTGCTGATTTAATAGAACCGTCCTGTATTCCTTCCTCGATCAGTTCTTGATACATAGGTGCCAGTTCCTGATTACTTTCAATCAGCTTTTTTAGAAAAGCTGGACTTCCCATAAGCTGCATGGATGCCATACTTAACTGATGATGCTCTGTTTTATCAAAAGCTGTTTTTAATACGAACTTCAACTTTTCTAATCCGTTCAGTTCTTTGTGGTTTTTTGCTTTCTCAAAGGGGTTACTCTCATAAAAAAGTTTTTCGCATAAAGCATCAAATACTTCTTCCTTTGATTTGAAATGATGATAAAAAGCTCCTCTCGTCAGTCCGCCCATTTCGCTTATAATATCTAATACAGTTGTTTCTTCATACCCTTTTTCTAAAAATAATTTTAAAGAAGCGTCCAATATTTTTTGAACTGTTTCTTCTGGATACTTATTACGCGGCAAAAGCTCACCCCCATACATACACTTTGCACGTATATAGTATCATGCAATCTGCATGTATGTCAATGAGGTTGTTTTTTGAAAATAGATTATTTTCATTGAAAAAGTTATTGACAAACTGGAAGACATACAAAACCGAACCATGGCGTTTTATAGATTTGGCTATGGCAGAGCAGCGCCGGATATGCTATACTTCAAACGTTATATCAAGACTACTTAAAGTGGAAAGAATTGAATCGTAATACAAAGTTAACATTATCAAGAAAGAGGACTTAAGGAGAAACGCGAACATGATAAAAATACTATTCATCTGCCACGGAAAGTGACGTAAATAGTGCTGAAAACCTTTGAAAATCAAGGATTTTTTCGAAATCCGACCTGAATTTACGACACTTTTACGACAGATGAAGTCAAGCTATGATAAATACGTTGTGAAAGAGGTCAAATACGATGGAAGAAAGAATTACGAAGAATGGAATTGATTATGTGCTGATTGGAGATTATTACATACCGGATTTGATGTTGCCGGAGGAGGAACGTCCTATCGGGAAATATGGGCGTATGCACAGAGAATATCTGAGAGAGAATAAGCCGATGTTATTTAATGATTTAGTGCTGAGTTGCCAGCTCTGGACTTACCTTGCGGATATAGACGAGCAGGCACAGGACAAATTGCAGGTCATCATTAGTCAGATGCAAAAAGCTGAGTCTGTAACGGAGAAATTGAAAGTGGATAACCAATGGGAATGGATTCAGAGAATGGGCAGCATCCACAATCGTGCAGAAGAAATTATATTGAATGAAATGATATATGTCTGATTAAAAACGGGGTAGGCAACTACTCCGTTTTTACATTGTATGAATTAAAAAAAGGCAGTATAATTGTCATAAAGAATACTGTAAATATATGATGTGGAGATAAGAATATGATTAACAAAATACATATAGAGAACGTTGCGACTTATGTTTCTGGCGTGGAATTCTATCCTAAAAAGATTAGTTTTATTTACGGAGCAAATGGGACTGGCAAATCTACGCTGTCAAAAGTGTTAAATAATGAGATATCTTCTCCTATGTGTAGTGTCACATGGGATTCTGACACGAAAGAAGATATCGTTGTATATAACAGAGATTTTGTTGAAAAGAATTTCCAGACTGACACAAAATTAAAGGGGATTTTTTCTTTGGGTGAAGAGTCTATCGAAGTTCAAAAGGAAATCGAGGAAAAACGAAAAAAGATAGATGAAGTTGAAGATGAAAAGATCAAGGCACAAAATAGCATAAATAGAATCAATAGTGAGCAAGCTGATTTGAGGAATGCAATTGAACAGAAATGCTGGAATGTACAAAAAATGTATGGTGCAGAATTTGCGGATGCGTTGATTGGTTTTCGTAATAAAACAAAATCATTTTGTGATCAGTGTATAAAATGTTCAAGTACACTGGTAAAAGAAAATGTACTGTCGCTTGAAGAGTTAAGAATTATGTATCAAGCCGCTTTTTCAAAAGAGGCATCAAAAGATGATAAATACAAGAGCTTGCCGATTTCTGAAATAAATGCATTGGACACAAATGAGCTGTTAGGTACAGTCATTGTTGGAAAAAGTGACACGCCTATAGGAACTTTTATTGAATATTTAAAAGCAAGTGATTGGGTAAAAACAGGTGTTGGGTATGCAAGGAAAGTTCCAGGAAAATGTCCATATTGTCAGCAAAGTTTACCACAGAACATACAAGAGGACATAGAGGCATATTTTGATAAAAAATATGAAGATAATAAGGCTGATTTAGACGGTTATGAGAAGGCGTATAGTTCAATGGTGCTTAAAGTAAAAACAGTCATTCAAGAAATTGAAAGTAAAAGATATGCCTATGTTGATTATGCAGAATTTGATGAAAAAAAGACTGTTCTCATATCAAAACTTGAGAAAAACCAGCAGATTATTCAATCTAAAGTAAAATTCTTGTCAGAGGTTGTTGAGATAGAATCGGTTATTTCTATAGCCTCTGAGCTGGTAGAATTGATTGACCAATTTAATGCAAAGATTGAAAAGAATAATGAACTGGTTGAAAATCAGGGACGGGCAAGGAATGAATGTAAGGACAGATTATGGGATTTTTTAACACTCCAATGTATCGAAGATATTGAAAAATTTCTTAAAGAATTTGGAGGGAGAGAAAAAGGAAAGAAACGTATTCTTGAGCAGAAAAAGCAGCGAGAAGATCTAATAAAGAGTTTAAAAGCTGAGATTGAGACTAAAGAAGCATCTCTTACAAGCGTTAGACCTACTGTTGATGCAATAAATCATTTGCTTAAAGAATTTGGGTTTAATGGTTTTCTGCTTGAAGTCAATGAAGAAAAAACAGGTACTTACAAAATTGTACGTCCATCTGGAGAAGATGCCAGCAAAACACTGAGCGAAGGAGAGAACAATTTTATTTCCTTTTTATATTTCTATCATCTTTGTTTTGGAAGTCAAAAAAAGACAGGGTTAACATCAAAGAAAATCTTAGTAATCGATGATCCGATTTCAAGCATGGATAGTAATGTATTGTTTATTGTTTCTACACTGGTTAAGAATGTAATTAAAAATTGTAAGGAAAATGAGAAAGGAATAAATCAAGTCATCATTTTAACCCATAATGTTTATTTTCATAAAGAAATTACATTCTGGGGAAATAAGGATGCATTACCTTCTACGCAGACTCGATACTATATTTTGAGAAAAGTAGCAGAAGAAACAACGATTCAAGAATATGAAACCAATCCGATAAAAACTTCGTATGAATTATTGTGGAAAGAATTGAAAAATGCGAATGTCGGGTCGGCTAATATGCTTATGAATGTTATGCGACGCATTTTAGAACATTATTTCATGATTATCGGTGGGATTGATTACGAGAAATGTATCAATCAAATTGAAGGTACAGATAAAATAATTTGTAAGGCGTTGGTTTCTTTTATAAATGATGGTTCACATTCTGTGTTTGAAGATTTAATTTTTACTCCGGACGATGGAGATATAGAAAATTATAAAAGAGTATTTAAATTGGTATTTGAAAAATTAGGTCATATCGACCATTACAATATGATGATGAATAAAATTTAAATTGGCAATTTATTCGATAACATAGTGGCATGATTCGCTTAGACAAAGATGAATAGGAAGAGGTAATGAAAGCTACGAAATGATTGACACTGCAGTACATACCTGTTACACTTCGTGTAACAGGTATGTACTGCAAGAAATAGTGGGAGCTTGTATTCTTTTTTGAAAAAGGAATCTTGACAGCCGCAATAAAAGTTGTATAATGATAGTAACAGAACCCACCACGCCTCTGATTTTCATGCGCAACCCGGTGGGACTTTTTCATTTATGGGGTGTTTTATGTATCAATATCCAAAACAAATATTAACAATGGCACAGCAGGTGCAATCATATATTGATGCGGGAATGGTAATTACTTCTCGTGCGGACGTAGAAAAGGCATTAAAGTCAGTTGGATTTTATCGTTTGCGTGGATATTCGTTCCATTTATATGATAATGCTTCAAAGAAGTATGTTCCGGGAACAAAGTTTGAAGATATTTTAAAGTTGTATCAATTTGATCAGGAATTATCTGCATTGATTTTTTCAATGATTTCCAAGATTGAAGTGGCTTTGAGAGTGCGATTGGTGGAAGCGTTGCTTATACACGGAGAACCACTTGTTTTGCAGGATTCATCGATTTTTAAAGAGAAAAAACTGTATTGGCAGAATATGTCTACAGTAGCGTCAGAAATTGCTCGCTCTAATGATGTGTTTATCAAACATAATTTTGACAATCATGATGGAGAGGTGCCTGTATGGGCAGCTGTTGAAGTTCTTTCATTTGGTACGCTATCGAAAATAATTAAGAATTTGAAAACAGGTACTGGAAGTTCGTATTCTATATTAGCGGCTAATTACCAATATAAATCGAAAAAAGGAAATTTGGTAAATCCATCACAGAAAATGCTTGCTTCATGGATACAGGGAGTTTCAGTATTGCGTAATATGTGTGCTCATAATTCCAGAATTTACAATCGCACAATACATACGACACCGGAAATTCTGGATGCAGATAAAATCTCACCACCGCCGGCACATAACGGTTTGTATCAAATTCTATTGGCGATGAAGTATTTGCGTTCATCCGATGAGGAGTGGACAGTATTTGTAGATGCTTTCGATAAGCTGATTCAAAATAATATCAGTGTGGTCAGTCTTACAGCAATGAATCTTCCAGCGGATTGGAAAGTACATTTAAGTGTATAAATGAAGTAGAGCTGCATAAAATAGTAAAGCAGACCTAACCAAGCATTGTTATGCTCAAACCGGTTAGGCTTTCGGCGGAGTGTTACGATAAGCACTTCGCCACTTTTATTTTGTGGAAATTAAATGGAATTTGGGCTTCGTCTGTTTGTAATATTTATTTTGCTGAATAATCTGATATAATATTCGTAGATAAATTGTGCTATAGAAGGAGCAGATACATGAGAAGAAGTGATGGACGAGAAACTTGGCATAGATTATTAGAATGGGATAAAGGACAAGCACCGGCAGAACGCTTGGCTGCGGTAGTGCTATTTAGTGATGGATTTAGAAATGTTGATCCGTCTCATCCATTAGGTGGCAGAGATGGGCTGAAAGATATGATTTTAACTAATAATGGAACTAAGTGGATAGGAGCAGTTTATTTTCCAAGAGGACAGCAGAGTTTTTCTGATATTAAATCAAAATTCGAACACGATTTACAAGGAGTGAAACAGAACGAGGCAAATGGCATTGTGTTTGTTACAAATCAGGAGTTAAGATTATCGGAACGAAAAGAATTAACGGAAATCGATGATGATATAGATGTACAAATCTATCATTTGGAGAGACTCGCAACTTTGTTGAATTCACCGGCAAATTATGGGGTTCGTATGGAATTTCTGGAAATTGAAATGAACAAAGAGGAACAGTTGGCCTTTTTTGCAAATCAGAATCAGAAAATATCTAATATTGAAGCCACATTAGAAAAATTGACCATAGGCTTAGAAGAATATAAATTAAGTAAGAGACTTCCAGAAGCAAAACAGGTAGAAAATCTTTTTGAAAGTGAGGAAGAAGAATTTTATGAAGAAGATGAACCACGTAGCATAGATGAAATAGTTGATGCTGTGGGGGGGTTTCTTGATAAGATATGGTTTGATAGGCATTTGTCTTTGAGATATCGAATCGAAACGGGGATGGAAGCCGTTGATCCGGAAATATGGAAAGGTGCGTTAAATTCTGCCCAGAAAGTAATCGATAAATACGGAGAAGAAAATCTTGGACCGTATAGTGATTTTGAATGGGGCATGCTTAATGGTAAACTTTCTGCTCTCAGATGGGTTTTAGGCGACGACTGGGATATGTTAGATACATAATAAGTGAAAAGGGGTGAACGTATGGGATTTCCAACAAGTGTTGCAGATGACGTACTGGTTCGTTGTGGCAGACATTGCTGTTTGTGTGGAAAGTATGTAGGTCAAAAAATTGAATTGCATCACATAAAGCAAGTTGCTGATGGCGGAGAAGATACTGCGGATAATTGTATTCCTCTGTGCTTTGATTGTCATGCAGAGGTAAAGGCTTATAATCCGCATCATCCAAAAGGGAGAAAATTTACCGAAAAAGAGTTAAAGGGACATAGAGATAAGTGCTATGAAAGATATTCGTTAAAAAATAATGATAGTTCAGCATTAAATTCTGAAAAGCCGAAAAGTATATTTCCACCTCCTGAGAATACGTCATTGATACGTTGGGGTTACCCAGAGCAGGATAAATTGTGTCCTGTTTTTCCGGGTAATATAGTATTGGTAGCTGGTTGTACCGGTACGAAGAAAAGTACATATTTGCACCATGTTGTCAATCAGAATATTATATCTGGTCATAGAGTAGTATATTGCTGTATGAAGGACAAACCTTTTGATGTAAGCATTGAAATAATTAGTGAAAATGCACATGTAAATGTGGAGTATATAAAGCGTGGAATGGTTACAGAAGAAGATTGGGAAAAATTAACAAGTAGCCAAGTGGCTTCGAATAGTGAAAATTTGGCACTGATTCCGTATAATGAGATTTCTGAAAGCAATAAGATTTTGGATATTGTTGAAAATTCAGGAGCGGAAATAGTTGTAATTGACGATTTCAATGGTATTATGTTGGATGATGCTGATTCAGTTGAGCGTTTTCTTTATAAATTAAAGAATATTGCTGCACAAAGCCAAACTGTTGTATTTGTAATTTATAACCTTAGTATACCGAAACAAAGGATTGATATGAGACCGATGCTGAGAGATTTTCCATCCGATAGCTATTACCGCCTCTTCGATATTATTCAGTTATTGTATAAACCGGATTTGTTTTTTTATGATGAAGATGATAAGGAAAGATTAGAGATTATTATTGTAAAAGGAGCTTTGAAGGTTCCTTACACAATAAAGTTATTAGTTCCAGATAAAATTACAGGAGTTTTTTCGTTGGCTGAGTAAATAAGAGCGCCTTTGTTTCCAGATTGTAGTGGGAACAAAGGCGTTTTTTCTATTTCTTACCTTTTTTACGATTCGGCAGAGCCTTTAACAGCTTTGACCTTTTAAACACATCCTTCATAACCTTATGTTCATCTACAGAAAGGTGGTCAAATGGAATCTGCATTTCGTCACAGAAGAAATGCCAGAATTCCTCGATAGGGTTGCTTTTGAATTTGAGGGTCTGCAAGAAACGCTGCACCTTTTTGTCGTTGGACATAGGCCTTTCGATTGGTGTGGATTCGGCAGCGTGTTCGTGATTTTCACGGATAGTGCGGATAATATTGTCCCAATCGCTGTGAATGGTATGGAAGAAGTATTCTTCCTCCTGGATATGCGAGCTTTCCAGAACTTTTAGATACAGGTCATTGGCATCCGGATTCTTCTGTTGAATGATTTGTAGGCGGACAGCATCCAGCCAGTCATTCATATTTTTAATCTGCATGGTAGCAATGCCGTCAACATAAATTTCGGTATCAGTCATCAACTTTATAAAATCTGGATGTTTGATGATTTCGCATAAGAGCCTGTTATTGAAATGTCCACTTTTCAAGAGGTCTATAGTTTCATCATCCAACATCAACTCATCTATTTCGGTGGATGTGGATTCTCTAACTTCGGTGTTTCCAACAAGCCATTCCAAAGAGACACCATAATAGTCAGCCAGACTGTTCAGTATAGCAATATTATATTCCTTATTTTCTTTGTTTTCATACTTACTTAATGTAGAACCGGTTATTCCAACAGCAGCCGCAACAATATCTTGGGTCAGTTTGCGTTCTTTTCTTAAATCTTCTAATTTTTCTTGTATTGATAATTGAGTTTTCATAGGTATCCTCCTGATGCAGATATTCTACCATATTTCAGCATAAATTTACAATGTGCCTCGGGTTTTCCAATCGGAAAAAACGGGGCATTTTTGCGGGAATTTTCGACCATGGAAATAATCCGGGAATTTTGATTTTTCGGTGTATGATGTAGCCAGTTCAGAGATGAACGAAAAATTGAATGACCGTCCGAGATGAGATAAACCGCCATGATCATAAAGGGAGCGCTTCCGTAAGGGAGACTGGACAGCACCGCACAGGGGATATGCCTCCAAGGAAACATCAAGGGTAGAACGGCAGAATCCTGTTTGTGGAATTGCAAGTACTATTGCATTTCCACATTACATAGAGATTTGACAATCTCTAAACAAAAAATAAGAAGGAGAAAACAGATGAGATTATCTAAGTATGAGAAAGAAACTATTATTTTGACCAGTGAGGGTGATGACACTGTCCAGATTTACACTTTCAACGCATCGTTGAAACGTAGGCTTGCGGAATATGCAGAAAAGTATCCGCATCTGGCAAGGTTGGATAAATGGACAGCCGAAGGCAGCGTGACCTATGTTTTGGATAAATCCAGAGTGTCTATTCGTTTGCTGTCGCCACTTTCAGAGGAAAGACGGAAAGTTTTCAGTGAGTGTGGTAAAAAATACGGCATGAATGCCAGCAGAAGATTATTGGAACAAGTTGCAACTTAATGTTGTTTTACAGGCGATATTCATTCAAAATGCCAGTTTCAGAGCTGGTATTTTGTAATGCTTATATAACAGCAAGGTAAAATATCAGGTGTAATTCGACAATTCAAATAGTGCGGTCTGGAAGTGGCAGATTGCCTATACGAAGGAGGAACAATGGGAAATGTATATGGCTATGTTCGTGTCAGTACCAAGGATCAGAACGAAGACAGACAGCTTATCGCATTACAAGAAATGTCTATCCCTGAGAAAAATATCTTTGTAGATAAGCAATCCGGTAAGGACTTCAAACGTCCGATGTACAAACGAATGTTAAGAAAAATAAAAAAAGACGATTTGCTTTATGTGAAAAGTATAGATCGACTTGGAAGAAATTATGCTGAAATTTTGGAACAATGGCGAATACTCACGAAAGAAAAAGGAATTGATATCGTGGTTCTGGATATGCCCCTTTTGGACACACGCCGAGGAAAAGACCTTATGGGAACTTTCCTGAGTGATATTGTATTGCAGGTATTGTCTTTTGTTGCGGAAAATGAACGAACAAATATCAGACAGAGACAGGCAGAGGGGATTGCTGCTGCAAAGATGAGAGGTGTTCGCTTCGGAAGACCGCCAAGTCCATTGCCAGAGAACTTCCATGAAATATATCAGCAATGGAAAAATGGAAAAATTACCGGTCTGGCAGCTGCAAAAGCGTGTGGGATGCCAATGTCCACATTTCGCTATCGAGCGGAAATTTACGAAAAAGCCAAGTTGTTGTAAACAGGTATTTTTACAGGAATGTGTACCTTTTCGACACCGGAAAAATACGATTTGATGCTCCCCAGAAAGCCTTTAAATATCTGGAAAAACGCTTATTTTTGTGGTATGATTTAAGTTAATGAAAAAAACAGGCATTTTACAGAAAGGTACACATTTTGGAAAGTGCCGTTCGAGATAACACAGGAGGAAACATCATGGTTCACACAGATTTAAAATTTTTTACGAATGAGCCGGAAAGAGACTTATACAGCCGCTTTGCAGCCATTCTGAAAAGTAATACGCAATTCTTTGATGTTCTGGTTGGTTATTTCAGAGCCAGCGGTTTTTTCAAAATGTACGAAGCTCTGGAACAAGTAGAGAAAATCAGAATATTGGTTGGTCTGAATGTCGATAGATATACGGTTAAAATCATAGACCGTGTAAATGATGAAGCCAAATATGCTGCTATTTCAACTGCTGATGGCAAAGAGATTATTGCAGAAGAAATTGAAAAAGAGTTTGAAACAGCAGCAAGCTCTGCGCAGGTGGAAAAAGGTGTCCGAGTTTTTATGGATTGGCTGAAATCCGGAAAACTGGAAATGCGTATGTATACCGAAGCACCAATTCATGCAAAGGTTTATATCATGCGTAAAGATCAGGAGAAAGTACCGGACACATTTGGAAGTGTAATTACTGGTTCCAGTAACTTTTCTGAAGCTGGTTTGGTAAATAATCTTGAATTTAACGTGGAACTAAAAGATTATGCAGATGTCAAATTTGCATTAGATAAATTTGAGGAACTGTGGGCACAGGGTACAGATATTCGTGACACTTATATTGAAGCTGTGGAACAGCACACATGGATGAGGGATGATATTACTCCTTATCAGCTGTATTTGAAGACACTGTATGAATTCTTTAAAGAAGAAATCAATGCAGATAAAGAGAATTTTGAAACGCTGCTCCCGGAAGGATATATGCGTTTGCAGTATCAGATAGATGCGGTAACACAGGCAAGACAGAAGCTGGATGCGTATAACGGTGTATTTATTTCAGACGTTGTAGGTCTTGGTAAAACATATATCTGTGCCATGCTTGCCAATAGCTTTAACAGAAATGCATACAAGTTAATTGTATGTCCTCCGGTATTGGTTGATTACTGGAGAAGCGTTTTGCAGGAATTTGACGTTGCTCGCTGTGATGTGGAATCCCTTGGTAAGTTGGACAAGATTATTGCCAGAGGAACTGATAAGTACTCCTATGTATTTGTTGATGAAGCACATCGTTTCCGTAACAGCGGCACCGAAGCCTTTACAGAATTGCATCAGATTTGCCGTGATAAAAAGGTAATTCTGATTTCTGCGACACCAATCAACAACTATACCAGTGACGTAGAAAATCAGATCTATCTGTTTCAGGCAAAGCAGAGCGGCACAATCAATGGCATTAAAAATATCGAAGGATTTTTCCGTGGGCTGAATGCAAAACTTGCGAAGAAACCAAAAGGTTCAGCAGCATATATGGAGCAACTTCGAGAAAACTCGGAAATTATCCGTGACAAGCTGATTCGAGAAGTTATGATTCGTCGTACCAGAAGTGAAATTCAGCAATACTACGCAGAGGACCTTGCAAAACAGGGATTGACTTTCCCGAAAGCAGGTAGCCCGGAGAAAATTATTTATTCCTTTGATGAAGAGACAGATGATGCATTCTCTCAAACTATCAATATCATCAAGGACTTCAAGTATGCCCGTTATACCCCGTTGCTTTATCTGAAAGATAAAAAGAAGTATGCAACCATGCTTGCAGCACAACGCAACATGGGCGGATTTATGAAAGGTATCCTTGTGAAACGTCTGGAAAGCAGTTTTTATGCGTTCCGTAAGACTTTGGAGCGTTTCATTGAATCCTATGAGAAATTTATTGAAATGACCAAGACTGGAAAAATCTATATCAGCAAGAAAGTAAATGTGTATGACCTTTTGGATGATGGAAATACACAGAAGCTGATGTATCTGATTGAACAGCAGGATGTCATGGAATTTGAAACAAAAGAATTTTCTTCACAGTTCTTTCGTGATTTGCAAGCAGATTTGGCACAACTGAAATCCATGCAGTTTATCTGGTCATTGATTGGCAATGATCCAAAACTGAATGAGTTTAAGCGAAATCTTACAACAAATCCGTTGATGAAAGGCAAAAAGGCGATAGTCTTTACTGAATCTACGGAAACTGCACAGTATCTGTATGAAGAATTAAAAGAAATCTACGGAGAAAGAATTATTTATTTCAGCGGTCAGAGCAGTGCTGCATTGAAAGTTGAAATTGAAGATAGTTTCAATCCGAAATTTAAGAATAAAAACAACGATAAATATGACCTTCTTATCACTACGGACGTATTGGCAGAAGGTATCAACCTGCATCGTGCGAATGTTCTTGTGAACTATGATCTTCCTTGGAACCCAACCCGCATCATGCAGCGTGTAGGTCGTATCAATCGTGTTGGTACAGAGTACGACCGCATTTATGTATTTAACTTCTTCCCAACTGCACAGAGCAAGAAACAGATGCCATTAGAAGAACGTATTTTGGAAAAATTACAGGCTTTCCACGATACGCTTGGCGAAGACTTCAAATATCTGTCTGATGATGAAGAAGTATCTTCCAAAAAGCTGTTCTCGGATTTGACCTCTGATTTGGATGGTGAGGAAGAAAGTACTAATCCTGAATTGGCTTATCTGGCTATTATCCGCCAGATTCGTGACAATGACCCGAAACTGTTTTCGATGATTAAGCGTTTGCCGAAAAAAGCAAAGGCAGGAAAGGCTTCTGAAAAGGTATCAGAAGATTCTACAGTTACTTTTATCCGTCAGGGCGCATTAAAAACATTTTTTATCAGCTCTGAAGCTGAAACTAAACAGCTGTCCTTTATGCAGGCGATTGATTTGATTAAGGCAGAACCGGATGATGCAAAAGTCAGTGTCTCAAGTAAGTTTTATGAACACTTCGACAGTAACAGCACCGCTTTTGACCAGATGCTTGTGGCAGAGGAAGAAGTTTCTACGGAAAAAGTAATGGTTGCCGGAAATGATGCGAAAATCATTCGTTTGCTGAAAGCAATGAAAACGGAACCACGCCTTACCGATGATCAGGAGCAGACGATTGAAAAATTGATTATGCTCTGGGAAAACGGCGAGATTCCGGCAAAGGTTTCGAAGGATGTCATGAAAAAGAGCAAAGTTGTTGGAGATGTTCTGGAACTTTACTATGAAATCCTGAAATTAGTACCTCCAACTTACTTTGAGGAACGCAAGAGCCAGAAAACACAGGTGGATGGAGAAAAGCAGATTGTTCTCTCCTGCTATCTGAAAACGGGAGGTACACGATAAATGAATGCTGTTGTTAAAAAGATAGAAACAATTCTGAAAAGTCCGTATGATACAAAGAATTATGTGGATTTGATTCGAGAAATATTCCCGAAGGTCAGCATGGTGTCACCGGACAAGTTCAGAAAAGAATTTACGAATTTTTCATCCCATATTGAAGGTTCTATTCATGTGGGCAATTATAAAACGCCAGACAAAAAGAATATCATTATCATGGCAGTGCAGCTGAAAAATGCAGGGTACGTTGAAAATTCCAGAAGTACTCAGCGTAGCTATGCCAAAAAACTGATTGAAAATGCTAATGCAGACGCTGCGTTCATTGCTTTCTATACAGAAGGTGAGCCGAAATGGAGATTGTCTTTTGTT
The DNA here is from genome assembly GCF_030296775.1 of Claveliimonas bilis. Taxonomy (NCBI): domain Bacteria; kingdom Bacillati; phylum Bacillota; class Clostridia; order Lachnospirales; family Lachnospiraceae; genus Claveliimonas; species Claveliimonas bilis. Next base: position 1,125,825 of record NZ_AP027742.1, read on the forward strand.
CGTCTCGATTATGAAATGAAAATCGAGAACGGACGTCTGAAGACAACAGAAAATCTGACTCCGGCAAAAAGATATTCTTATCTGGTAGGCGAAAATGAACCTTGCCATACAGCAATCAGTCGATTTGAACGATTTATCATTGACAGCATGGCAGACCCGGAACACCCTACACTGGATGATCTGGAAAATGCGTTCAGTGTTGAAAAGGTTACAGATGAGTTTTTCAAACTGTATTGCGAGAAATTCCATCAGCTGCGTGAAAAACTGGAAGAAAATGAAGATTTCCGTATCGAAGCGCAGCAGCACAATTTCACTTCTGCACAGTTTGCCAAAAAACTGATGGGACAGATTGTATTCCTGTATTTCTTACAGAAAAAAGGTTGGCTGGGCGTAGGCGCATGGCCTAACACTTTGAACGAAAAAGAATACAAGAATGCTTATTATGCCCGTGGAGCAAAATCCAGAGAACTGATTCCGATGGTATATCGCCCTGTTGGGGATGGTACATATCGTATTTCCAGTGCTGGACTAAACAGCATCAGTGATGAGGACGAAGCCGTTCTTGCTATGTGTGTAAAGGGTAAGCCTTGGGGCAGTGGCCCTCACAATTTCATGCGCAAATTGTTTGAAATTGCAGAAAAGAAGAACCAGAATTTCTTTGATGAATTACTGGAACCATTATTCTATGATGCATTGAATGTAAACCGTGGAGAACAGGGGTATTGTCCGGCTCTGCATTGCAGAATTCCATTCCTGTCCGGCGGTCTGTTTGAACCAATTGACGGATATGATTGGGAACACAATAATTTCAATATTCCGAATGAAGTGTTTTCCAATGCTGCGACCAAAGGTCGTGAAGCAGATGGTATTCTGGATATTTTCGACAGATATAACTTTACCATGAGCGAAGATGAACCGATGGAACGTGAAGTTGCTATCGACCCTGAAATGTTGGGTAAAGTATTTGAAAACTTGCTGGAAGTAAACGATAGAAAATCCAAAGGTGCTTTCTACACACCTCGTGAAATCGTGCATTATATGTGTCAGGAAAGCTTGATAAACTATCTGACCAATACTTTGCAGATTGAAGAAGAAGCAATCCGTGAGTTTATTCTGTACGGTGACTTTATGAAAGATGAAGATACTGTAAAAGAGAAACGTCAGGGTAATGGCGGTATGTATATTTCCGAAAGCCTGTTCAAGCTGGATGCAGACGGAAAAGTTGTTGTAGACAGACTGAAAGATGTGGATGAAGCATTGAAGAATGTCCGTGTTGCTGATCCGGCGGTAGGTTCTGGAGCATTCCCGCTTGGTATGTTGAATGAGATTGTCCGTGCAAGACAGAATATTTCTGCTTATATGGCAATTACAATGAATGCATATGATACCAGACTGATGTATCAGATGGAGCGTTCACCGCACAATCTGAAATATGAAACTATCAAGAATTGTATTTTCGCAGCAGATATTGTACCATCTGCGGTAGATATTGCACAGCTTCGTTTGTGGCTGTCGCTGGTAATTGATGATGAGATCAATCCAAATGCACAGAGTGCGTTGGATGGTCATAAAAATCCATTGCCACTTCCAAACTTGGAAAGCAATATCCTCTGCGGTAACAGTTTGATTGATGAGTTTGAGGGAACCAGACTGATTAAAGAAAGTGAATTATTTGGGGACAGCACTTATCAGCTGGATATGAACCATTCCCGTTTTGAATCTATTGTCAGTGCATTGATTGATAAACAGAATGAGTTGTTCCATTGTGAAGATACAGAAAAGAAAAAGCAACTGAAAGATGAAATCGAATCTCTGCGAGATATGGTTATCCTTTCACAGTTGGAGGGATGTGGTTCTGATAAAATCCAGAGATACCACGAGAGCAAACGAAGGGCGTCTAAGCCGTATGTACTCTGGCAGTTAGATTTTGCAAGAGTATTCCGTGAAAAAGGTGGTTTTGATATTGTAATTGGAAATCCACCGTATGTTGATTCAGAAGAAATGACACGAAGCATGCCAGAACAACGTGAAATTTACACTAAAAAGTATTCTTGCGCAAAAGGTAACTGGGATTTGTTTGTTTTGTTCATAGAAAAAGGAATGGATTTATTGGCAGAAAACAAAACAATATCTTATATCGTACCAAATAAGTTGATATCTGCTCCATATACAGAAGCATTGAGAAAAAAGATGGCAAAAAATCGAGTTATTGAGATTCGAGATTATTCCAATGTAAATGTTTTCAAAGAAGCTGCGGTATATCCAGTTGTGTTCCGTGTAGAAATTAGTAATAACAGAACACCTGTTAAGATGGATGTTATGGATGGAATGGAAATGGTTGGAAATCAGAATACTATATCGCCAGAGAAGTTTTATGCAGATATAAACTGGGATAAATATTTTAATACCTCTGCAGAAGCATTGAGCATTGTTGATAAAATGGCAAAATTTCCAATATTGAGTTCCATTGCTGATGTAAATGGTGCAGCAACTGTTGGTGAAGCCTATCTTGTAAAAGAGTTTATGTATGACGATGATGGGAATGATGATTCTGTTATGAAATTTATCAATACAGGTGGAATTGATAAATATAAATCGTTTTATGGTATTGAATATATACGTTATCTCAAAGGTAAATATATGTATCCCGTAGTAAAAGTTGCTGACCTTAAGAATATGTCAGTTAAGCGTTTTAACGAAAGTCAAAGTGAAAAAATAATCATTGGTGGAATGAATAAAGTTTTGGAATGCTTTTATGATGATGGTAATTATTTGGCAGGAAAATCTACTACTATAGTTTATAATAATCCATACTTGAAAGTTATTACAGCTATATTAAATAGTACATTGATGTCCTTCTATTATGCTACATTCTATAACTCAATGTCTCTTGCGGGTGGTTTTTACAGAATTGGTGCACCACAAATCAAAGCATTGCCTATAGCGTTACCAGATGATGATGTTACCATTGGAACTCTTGAAAATTTAGTGGACAAAGTACAAAAATTATTAAAATCATTACAAGAATCTGATAGAGAAGTCCAAAATGTTTTGAAACAAATAGATAACATTGTTTATAAACTCTATGGGCTGACTGATAGCGAGATTTCATGTGTAGAAAATTAACAGAGGTGAACGGATGGAGATTGAAGTAATTGCAAAAGGAAGAAATATGTGTTATGATGCCGTAGGCATCTACGATGGAAAGGGGCTTACTGTATTAAAAGGAAGTAGAATATCAGCCACTGTGGCGAATAAAATGAATCCAGTTGCTGTGAAATTAAGAGAGAGCAAAGATACAGTCGATGATGATTTTGTATTGAAAAGAGATGTGACATTTAGAAGTTCTTCTACAGCAGCGTCATTTGTTACTGGAAGTATAGCCAATGGTATGAGAGTCTGGAAATTAAAAGACGGAAAGCCATTGGGCAGTATACAGGAAAAATAAGATACATAAATGACCAGGTCAAAGGCGATCAACCGTAAAAAGTTGGTCGCTTTTGTTTTGCTCATTTGCAAAATTAAATTGCCGTGGCAATTTACAAATCTCGTATGAAGGTACCGGCATACGAGAACAGGCGGTGATAGTTCACGATGTATGTGAATGGTCATCGTCTGAAATTTTCTAAGAAGGCTCCAGTGGAGCGTTCTTAGAAAACGGAGAAACTGTGAGAACCAACTGGCCAGTGGTTTGAAACAGATTATCCGGCAGGAGTACAGAGGGCGCAGCTCTTTGTGCAAGGGTACAGGGAATGCAGTATCCCTGTGCGGGTCAAGGGCGGCAGCCTTGCCCAGTCAGTGGCGTTTCGCCACTTAGTACTGGGTATTACCTGCGCATAAATGAAGCAGGACAGCAGCAGAGCTGCTTCGATTTCCTTGACAACACTCAAAAAGAAATGGAGGAAAAGCCTTTGAGGTTGACACGACACAATGGTCGTTCCGGTAAAAATGGTGCTTACAATCCGAAGCATAATGACCGTAGGTTTGATTTGGAAAACAGTGAACACATTGATGCGGAACGAGCGAAAAGAAATATTTATTGGGACTGTTATCGTGGAATCACAACTTCCGATAATCGTAATGCAGATGCCGAACAGGATTTTTCTTTTGAAAAAGTTGAGCAGATGTATTACACCGCCCAATATGGCGATTTCATTTTCTTTCAAAATGAGAGAAATATAAAGAACAGACATCCGGAGAGGAACAGAACCGTGGAGGACTTGCTGAAAAATAAAAAGACCTGTCCAGAAGAAACCATTTATCAGATTGGCACAGTAGAAGAATCCGTATCACCGGAAATTCTGTTGCAGATTGCAAATGATTTCTTTGGAGAAATGGAAAGCAGGTTTGGCACTCATGTTCACATTCTGAACTGGGCATTGCACTTGGATGAGGGTACTCCCCACATTCAGGAACGTCATGTATTTGATTGTGAAAATCAATATGGCGAGCTTTGTCCCCAACAGGAAAAGGCATTGGAGGAACTGGGAATACCGCTTCCCAATCCGACTAAGCCGAAGGGCAGACACAATAATCGCAAGCAGACATTCGATGCCATGTGCAGAGAATTGTTATTTGAAATTTGCGAGCGTTATGGTTTGCATCTGGATCGTGAGCCAATCTACGGTGGAAAAGCTTATCTGGAGAAAAATGATTATATCATCGAAAAGCAAAAGCAGGTCATAGCAGAAAAGGAACAGGCACTTTCAGAAATCACAATGAAACTGGAGGATGCAGAATCTTTGGTGGAAGAAATTGCGGATACTGCCTATGAGAAAGCCTGTGAGGTAATTGTGGAAACGGTTTTTGCAGAAACACAGAAACAAGATTTGGAGACTGTAGCGAATTATCAGAAGTGGATCACAGAAGAAAGTACTGTTCCGGCTGATAAAAAATCGGCTATCAGTAAATCCCTGGATGCCCTGCAAAACAAAATGAAGAAAACGGCGGACAAGCTTCTGAATAAAGTTTTGACTGCATTGAAGCTTCCGACAGTCAAAGAAAAGAACAAGGCTGTGGTAAAGGAAAAAGCAAAAGAATCGTTACTTGCGAAGTTGCAGCGTAATAAAGAACTTGTGAAAAAGGATGGTGATTCGGATAAGAAGATCAAACAAAAGAATATGGAACGCTAACAGGCACTTGTCATTTTTATCAGAAATGTCAGGTGCTTTTTCTATGAGAGGACTTAGCCATGAATGTATTTGATGCAGTTAAGCAATCTGTCACAACCAGACAGGCTGCGGAAATGTACGGATTAAGAATCCGTAGAAATAACATGGCATCTTGTCCCTTTCACAATGACAGAACTCCCAGCATGAAAGTGGACAAGCGTTTTCATTGTTTCGGGTGCGGAGCTGATGGCGATGTGATTGATTTTGTATCAAGGCTTTATGGTATCTCAAGTCTGAAAGCGGCACAAAAGACAGCTTCAGACTTTGGAATTTCTTATGACAGTAAGCCTGTAAAAACAAAACCAAAGAAAGCGGTATGCAAAAAATCAGATGTGCAGATCTATGCAGAAGCCGAGCAGCGTTGCTTTAAAGTTCTGTCAGACTACTATCATCTTCTGAAAAAGCGGGAAAAAGATTATGCTCCCAACATGGAAGATGAAATATGGCACCCGCTGTTTGTGGAAGCCTTACAGAAAAAATCGCATCTGGAATATCTCTTGGATATTCTGGTGTTTGGAGAAATAGAGGAAAAAGCATTGCTTGTGATGGAATATGGGAAGGAGGTGGCATCACTTGAACAGCGAATTTCAGAATTTATCTGTCGAGAAGCAAAAACAGGTATTGGAAACAGCCAGTGATATGGAAAAGCCGTGTAGTCCTTCCGAGGTTAGGGAACGCTTAGACCGAACAGAGAATGGCGGTGTGAAGAACAGCATCAAAAACTGTCTTACGGTATTTCGTCTGGATGAGGTACTGCACCAAAGCATCCGCTACAATCTGTTCACGGAAAAAACGGATATTGTGAAGCCGTTATGGTGGCATAAGCGAAGTCCGGTGATGAATGAAACGGATGTGAATTATTTGATGCTTTATCTGGAAGAAACGTATGGGCTGAGTGTTGAAACAAAAATAACAAAGGCAATTTCAATCATTGCAGACAAAAATAAATACCATCCGATTCAAGAAAAGTTGAAAAGTCTGGTATGGGATGGCGTAAAACGCATTGAAAATGCACTGCCTCACTTCCTTGGAGTCGAGAAGAATGAATACACTTGTGCAGCAATGCAGCTGTTTATGCTGGGAGCCATTCACCGAGCATTTCAGCCTGGATGCAAATTTGAAATGATGCTCTGTCTTGTGGGCGGTCAAGGTGCCGGCAAGTCTACGTTTTTTCGATTTCTTGCAATAAAGGACGAATGGTTCACGGATGATTTGAAAAAGCTGGATGATGATAATGTGTTCAGAAAGATGCAGGGGCATTGGATTGTGGAGATGTCGGAGATGATTGCCACAGCCAATGCAAAAAGCATTGAGGATATAAAATCGTTCCTCAGCCGTCAGAAGGAAACCTATAAGATACCTTATGATAAACAGCCGGATGACAGGCTTCGCCAGTGTGTGTTTGGCGGCACTTCCAACACATTGGATTTTCTGCCACTTGACCGTACCGGAAACCGAAGATTTCTTCCTATTATGGTTTATCCGGAGAAGTCAGAGGTACACATCATGGCAGATGAAAAGGCATCCAGAGCCTATATCGAACAGATGTGGGCAGAAGCAATGGTAATTTACCGAAGCAAAAAGTATAAGCTTTCCCTTTCCAAAGAAATGGAACAGTATCTGAAAGAATTTCAGAAGCAATTCATGCCGGAAGATACGAAAGCGGGCATGATTCAGGGATTCTTGGATAGCTACAAAGGAAATATGGTCTGTTCCAAGATGCTTTATAAAGAAGCCTTGAATCATCCCTTTGATGGGCCGAAGCAATGGGAAATCCGTGAAATCAACGATATTATGAATAACTCCATTGTGGGATGGAAACAGTTCACAAATCCAAGACATTTTGCCGGATATGGCAGGCAGAAAGGCTGGGAGCGTGACAACAAGCCTGTGGCAACTGGAACGAATCCTTTGGATGGTTTTGTGGAACTGACGGAGGAAGAAGCCAAACAGATGGAGCTGCCTTTTGTAAATATGGGGTAAATTGTCAGTTAAAATGTCATCGGGTTGTCGATTTGGTTGTCTGGAAAAATCTTTATTTTCCAAGGAGTTTTCTAATCTGACAACCAAAACAACCTATAATTATAAAAAGAATAGAATTAGAATAGCAGAGCTTTGTGTTGAGATTTGACAGTTTGTTAAGGTCGGTTGTCGAACTTTGTTGTCATTTCTCCTTGCAAGGCTCTTTTTACGGAGGTAAGTGAAAATGAACGTGCGAAATGAAGTGAGATCACATCTTGTGTGCGAGGGAGTGACCATGCAGGATGTGTTAAAAAAATTGGAACAGCAGTATGGATGGAGCAGGAGCATTTCCAATCTGTCAGGGAAGCTCCATCGAGAAACGCTGCGATATAAGGAAGCCGTGGAGCTGGCAGATGTGCTGGGTTACGAGATTGTTTGGAAAAAGAGGGGGTAAGTGCCTATGGTGAAAGAACAGAATCAGAATGTAGATAAGTATGATATTCCTGTCTGGAGAAAATACACTTTGAGTGTACAGAAAGCGGCAAAATATTTTCACATCGGAGATAAAAAGCTGCGAAAGCTGATTGACGAGAATCCAGATGCAGAGTTCATTCTGTGGAATGGGTCAAGACCTCAGATCAAGCGCAGAGTGTTTGAACAATATGTAGATGAAAAATTATCTGCCATATAAAAACGGCAAATACACGATAGATTCGGAGCCAAGTTTGTGATATTATAGGTATATCATAGCTTGGCTCTTTTCTATGACAGTTAGGTTGATAGAAAGGAGAAACTGAATGTCAGAAGTAAGACGAGACAATAAAGGTCGCAAGTTATTTAATGGAGAGAGCCAGCGCAAAGACGGGAAATATGAATACAAGTATCAGGATGCATGGGGCAAGAGAAAGACGGTGTACAGTTGGAAGCTGACACCGACTGACCGAGTTCCTGCAGGAAAACGTGATGATATTTCCCTGCGAGAAAAGATTAAGCAGATTCAAAAGGATTTAAACAGCAATATCACACCGGATGGCGGTAATTTTTCAGTTCTTGAACTGGTAGAAAAATATATTTCACAGAAAACCGGTGTCCGTCACAACACAAGGTCAAATTATAACTTTGTGGTCAATGTGATTAAGAAAGAAGCCTTTGGGCAGAAGCGCATTGATAAGATTAAGGTGTCCGATGCCAAAGAATGGCTGATTAAGATGCAGCAGATTGATGGGCGAGGTTACAGTTCTATTCACACAATCCGTGGTGTGGTAAGACCTGCCTTTCAGATGGCGGTGGATGATGATTTGCTGGTAAAGAATCCATTTGAATTTCAGCTGAACACCGTTGTCGTAAATGATAGCGTCACAAGAGAAGCTATCACACGACAGCAGGAAAGAGATTTCTTGGAGTTTGTGAAGAACGACAAGCATTTCTGCAAGTACTATGACGGTATCTATATCCTGTTCAAGACAGGACTTCGTATCTCAGAGTTTGTTGGGCTGACGAAGAAAAACCTTGATTTTGAGAACAACAGAATCATCGTGGATCATCAGCTTCAGAGAACCAGAGATATGAAATATATCATTGAAGATACCAAGACAGAGAGTGGCGAACGTATGGTGCCGATGACACCGGAAGTGAAGGAAGCCTTTCAGCGTATCCTTGCCAACAGAAAAAATCCAAAGGTTGAGCCTATGGTAGATGGGTACAGCGGATTTTTGTATCTGGACAAGAATGGCAGACCGATGGTGGCGCTTCACTGGGAGAAATATTTTCAGCATATCCGTGAGAAGTACAACAAGATTTACAGAAGCCAGATGCCGAAAGTAACTCCTCATGTTTGCAGACACACTTTCTGTTCCAATATGGCGAAGTCCGGAATGAATCCGAAGACGCTTCAATATATTATGGGTCATAGTGACATCAGCGTAACGCTGAACACCTATACGCATCTGAACTATGATGATGCAGAGGAAGAAATGCAGAAAGTAGTAGGTATAGCTTCTAAGAAATCGACAACGCACCGCAAAAGGTGCGTGTCGTAAATCTTTTGAATTTACGACAGAATTTACGACAAATGATGGCAAAAACAAGCCAAAATAAGCGTAGTTATACCAAGTTACGGTTGTTAAGCCTCTGTCGTAGAAATGCCGAAAAGTGGCGTAAAATCAAGGAAAATCAGCATTTTCAAGGAGTTTTAAATATATGATTAAAGTACTTTTCATCTGCCACGGCAACATCTGCCGATCTCCCATGGCCGAATTTATATTCCGGGACATGGTACAAAAGCAGGGGCTGGGAGATCATTTCCACATTGCCTCGGCGGCTACCAGCCGGGAAGAGCTGGGAAATCCGGTTCACCGGGGAACACGGGAGAAATTAAGGCAGCATGGCATTGAAACAACAGGGAAATACTCTGTGCAGATGACAAAGAAAGATTATCAAAATTATGACTATCTTATCGGGATGGATGACTGGAATATCCGTAATATTATGAGGATCATCGGAAAGGATCCGGACCATAAGGTGCATAAACTTCTGGAATTTGCTCAAAGTTCCGATGATATTGCGGATCCTTGGTATACCGGGAATTTTGACCGGACATATGAGGATGTAGTGAAGGGATGCAGGGGATTGCTGAAAAAACTTGTGGAAGAGAAGCGGGAAGCTATGGTATAATTCAAACTAATAAATCATCTAAATAAATGACAGAATAATTTTTGTACAGCAAAAGACGCATGCCGCGGATTGAAAATGAAAGGTCCCCGGGGTGTGCTTTTCTGTTGCAGAGAAAAAGAAAAACAAATAAAAAGAAAAAAGCAAAGGAGAAAAGGTGTGTTAACGATCAAGCAGTATGTAAAGGCGTCCAGCCTGGAGGAAGCGTATGAGCTGAACCAGAAGAAAAGCAATGTGGTTCTCGGCGGTATGCTGTGGCTGAAGATGCAGAGGAAAAATGTGGGAACCGCCATTGATCTGTCTGGTCTGGGATTAGATACGATAGAAGAGGATGAAAAGGAGTACCGTATTGGGGCGATGGCAACGCTCCGTCAGCTGGAGCAGCATGCGGGCTTAAATGCCTGGACAGGGAATGCGCTGCAGGAGAGCGTGAAGCACATCGTGGGCGTGCAGTTCCGAAATATGGCGACTGTAGGCGGCAGTATTTTCGGACGGTACGGATTTTCCGATGTGCTGACGGTGATGATGGCCCTTGATGCACAGGTGGAGCTGTATAAGCGGGGACGGATTTCTGTGGAAGAATTTGCCGCTCTTCCTTACGACAGGGATATTCTGACCGGGATCGTGATCCCGAAAAAGCCGGTCAAAGCAGTGTACCTTTCACAGAGAAATACAAAAACAGATTTTCCGGTGCTGACCTGTTGTGTATCCCAGATAGAAGATGAGATTCGCTGTGTGATCGGCGCGCGGCCTATGAAGGCAGTCTGCTTAAGAGATGAAAAGGGAATCCTCTCCCAGGGGATCAATAAAGAGAGCGCCGAAAAGTTCGGAAGCTATGTTTCCGAGACTGTGGAGACAGGGACAAATCTTAGGGGAAGTGCGCAGTACAGAAAGCTGATTGCAGGTGTGCTGGCAAAACGTGCGCTTCTTGCTCTGTAAGAAAGTTTATTTTCTATATGGCAGGACTGACTCGCCAGGCAAGGTAAACCAGTAATTTGATGTGAGGATGAAAGAATGCAGATTCAATTATGGATAAATGAAAAAGAGGTGAATGCGGAAATTTCCGCTGATATGCTGCTGATTGATTTTTTGAGGGAGCAGGGATGCTACAGTGTGAAACGGGGCTGTGAGACATCCAACTGCGGTCTGTGCACGGTTTTTCTGGATGATAAGCCGATTTTATCATGCAGCCTTTTAGCTGCCAGAGCAGACGGACATAAGGTGACTACTTTGGAAGGACTTCAGGAGGAGGCCAAAGGATTTGGCGCTTATATTGCGGATCAGGGGGCGGAACAGTGCGGCTTCTGCAATCCGGGATTTATGATGAATGGAATTGCCATGTTCCGGGAGAACCCGGATCCGACAGACGAGGAGATCAAAGAATATCTGGCAGGGAATCTTTGCAGATGTTCCGGATATGAGGGACAGCTTCGGGGAATCCGCGCCTATATTGAATATAAGAAGCAAAATGCAAGTCAGGAGAAGGGAGGGGAAGCATAATGCCGGATAAAGTGCCAGGAATGAATTGCCGCTATGTAAATAAGCCGGTGCGAAAGAAAGACGCTATGGCTCTTGTGACAGGTCAGCCGGTTTATACCGACGACATTACTCCCAGAGACTGCCTTGTAGTAAAGATACTGCACAGTCCCTATGCTCATGCCCTTATTGAGGAAATTAATACGGATATTGCCATGAAGGTTCCGGGAATTGAGGTGATCTATACTTACAAAGATGTGCCCAATAAGAGATTTACAATGGCCGGACAGACCTATCCGGAGCCAAGCCCCTATGACAGGCTGATCCTGGATCAGAGAATGCGCTTTGTGGGAGATGCGGCTGCAATTGTAGCTGGTCAAGATGAGAAAGCAGTGGACAAGGCCCTGCGCCTGATCAAAGTAAAATATAAAGTACTGGAGCCGGTATTGGATTTCCGTACGGCAAAAGACAATAAAGTGCTTGTGCATCCGGAGGATAACTGGAAAGCTCTGTGTCCGGTGGGGGCAGATAACACCCGCAACCTTTGCGCTTCAGCAAAGGATGGACACGGGGATGTGGATAAGGTAATGGATGAGTGCGATGTGGTTCTGGAGCATAAATATCACACGAAAGCCGACAGTCAGGCTATGATGGAAACGTTCCGCACTTATACCTGCATGGATCCCTATGGACGGCTTCATGTAACCAGCTCCACGCAGATTATTTTCCATGTGCGCCGTATTCTGGCAAACGCCCTTGATATTCCAAAATCCAAAATCCGTGTGTCTAAACCACGGATCGGAGGAGGTTTCGGGGCGAAGCAGTCCTGTGTAACAGAAGTATTTCCTGCTTTTGTCACATGGAAGACAGGTAAGCCTGCTAAACTGATCTACACAAGGCAGGAGAGTCAGATCGCCGGTTCGCCGCGCCATGAGATGGAAGTTAAGGTGCGGATCGGAGCGATGAATGACGGAACGATCCGGGCTTTGGACGTCTATACCCTTTCCAACACAGGGGCATATGGCGAACACGGGCCGACGACAGTAGGACTTAGCGGACATAAATCCATTCCGCTTTACAATAGTAATATGGAAGCTTACCGTTTCTGCTATGACGTTGTCTACACCAATGTGCAGGCAGCGGGAGCATACCGGGGCTATGGAGCGACTCAGGGAATCTTTGCAGTGGAAAGTATCGTCAATGAGCTGGCGGATAAGCTTCATATGGATCCGGTGGCAATCCGTGAGAAGAACATGGTAAGAGAAGGTCAGACAGCCATGGCCTATTACAATGAAAAAATGACAGCCTGTGCACTGGACCGCTGCATGGCAAGAGCAAAAGAGATTACCCACTGGGATGAGAAGCCTCTTTCCTGGGATGCCGGCAATGGAAAAATCCGTGCGAAAGGCGTTGCCATGTCAATGCAGGGCTCTGGAATTTCCGGTGTGGATGTAGGTTCTGCTACGATCAAGCTCAACGATGAAGGCTTTTACATCCTTTCCATTGGAGCGGCGGATATGGGAACGGGATGTGACACTACATTGGCACAGGTGGCAGCAGAATGTCTGGAATGCAGCCTGGACAATATTATTGTTTATGGCGCTGACACAGATTCTTCTCCCTATGATTCCGGTTCTTATGCATCCAGTACAATGTATGTAACGGGAAAAGCAGTAGAGAAAGCCTGCAAGGAATTAAAAGAAAAGATCTGTCATATTGCAGCGGATTTAATGGAGTGCGCTGTGGAAGATGTCGTGTTTGAGGCAGACCATGTAAGAATGGCAGACGGTTCCGCAAGCGTTTCCCTTGGACAGGTTGCTACGAAATCCATGAGCGGTAACCGGGAAGCGGTTCAGGTGACGGTTACTCATTCTTCGCCTGTTTCTCCTCCGCCTGTCATGGTAGGTATGGCAGAGCTGGAGATTGACAAGGAGACAGGAGCAGTGGAGATCCTTGACTATACAGCTGTTGTGGACTGTGGAACTCCTGTCAATCCGAACCTTACCAGAGTGCAGACAGAAGGCGGTCTGGCCCAGGGGATCGGAATGGCGCTCTATGAAGATATTACTTATAATAAAAACGGAAAAATATTAGAAGATTCTCTTATGCAGTATAAGATTCCAAGCCGTTTGGATGTGGGACGGCTCCATGTTGAATTTGAAAGCAGCTATGAAGAGACAGGACCATTCGGAGCAAAATCAATTGGAGAGGTTGTTATTAACACCCCGGCTCCTGCAATTGCTCATGCAGTCTTTAATGCAACTGGCATCTGGCATCGTGAACTTCCGATCACACCGGAGAAAATACTGATGGGGATTCTTGAAAAAGAACAATAGAGCTCAATAACAAGAAAATAGCTTCAGGCGGCGAAACCTGAAGCTGTTTTCCGTTTTAAAGGATTCTATTGTATGAAAAAAGGTTTTGATTCTTGCACAGCAGTTTTATCGGACATGACCGCTGTGAGAATACTGCGTACCTGGGACGCTGTGAAGAATATGTAGAAAGAAGCGATTGTTAAAAATATATCTATCTTCTTTCTGCATGTATCATATCATGTCAGCAGAAAATAGTAAATATCAATAGGTCACAAAGTTTTCACAGAAAAACCGGAAAAAATTGTGAATAATATAACAAGGCTGTTTTGTAACAAAAAATGGCAAGGTTGACTTGTGGACAGGCAGCAGGTAAAATAGTACAGGAAATAAAGAAAAGCGGCGCCGATGCCGCAGACAATAGGAAAAGGAATAAGATCAATGGGCTTAAGAAAAATAGCGGCCATATGGGCTGCAAAGACAGCAGAAAAGTTAAGTGTCCATATTTTTCACCGACAGGGAGTGACCTGGGCCGGGAAAATTGCACTGAAGATATATCCGCAGATTCTGGAGGATCTGGCATCCCAGGTGAGGAAAGATATTTTTGTCGTGTGCGGAACAAATGGAAAAACGACGACCAACAATATGCTCTGCGCAGCGCTGGAAGCAGAAGGAAATAAGGTTGTGTGCAATCATACCGGCTCCAATATGCTCAATGGAGTGGCAGCTGCATTTGTGCTGGCATCCGGTCTTACAGGCAGGCTGGATGCAGATTATGCTTGTATAGAGGTCGATGAAGCATCCACCCGAAGAGTATTTCCGCACTTCAAACCGGACTACATGGTGCTTACCAATCTGTTCCGGGATCAGCTGGACCGGTACGGCGAGATTGATATTACCATGAATCTTTTAAAAGAAGTGATGCAAAGCGCGCCGAAGATGAAGCTGATCGTAAACGGGGATGACGCCCTTTCGGCTTTCCTTGCCATGGATGCGGGAAATGAGTACATTACTTACGGAATCAATGAAAAAGTACTGGACGACAGCGATTCCAATGAAATCCGGGAAGGACGGTTCTGCAAGAAATGCGGAGCTGCCTTGGAGTACGAGTTTTATCATTACAGCCAGCTTGGAATTTATAAGTGCAGCCAGTGTGATTTCAAAAGACCGGATATTGACTATACAGCTTCTGGTATTGAGATCAGAAACGCCCTTTCTTTCCAGGTGGAAGGAAGGAATCTGACTGCCAATTACCGGGGATTTTACAACATATACAATATTCTTGCGGCCTATGCAGCCGGGCGGACAGCCGGACTTGACCTTGCTCACTTCCAGTCGATGCTGGAGCATTTTAATCCGGAGAACGGCCGTATGGAGCAGTTCCAGATCAAAGATACCAAGGTTGTGCTTAACCTTGCCAAGAATCCGGCTGGTTTTAATCAGAATATTTCTGCGGTGATGCAGGACGAGTCTTTGAAAGATCTGATCATTGTCATCAATGACAATGCCCAGGACGGTATTGATGTGTCCTGGCTGTGGGATGTGGATTTTGACCGGTTTAAAAAGACGGCAGTAGGTTCCATCACCGTGAGCGGCATCCGCTGCCAGGATATGCGCCTTCGCCTGAAGTATGTGGATATTCCGTCCATGCTGGAAGAGGATGTGGAAAAGGCCATTCTGGAACGGGTGGAAAACGGGTGCGGCAACCTTTATGTACTGGTAAATTATACAGCGCTTTTCAGTACAAGAAATGTGCTTAAGAAATTGGAGGGACAGAAGTAATGGAAGGGAATGAACAAAGAAAAATCACCATCGGACATCTGTATCCGGATCTTCTGAACCTCTACGGGGACAGAGGAAATATCGCCTGCCTGATGCAGCGCTGTAAATGGCGCGGTATCGAGGCGGAAACAATAGAGTTTGAGTTAAACGATGAAATTGATTTTACAAAACTGGATATTGTGCTTTTGGGAGGAGGGTCTGACAGAGAGCAGATGATCGTATGCCAGAAGCTGAAATCTATTCAGAAAGATTTTAAAGACTATGTAGAAGACGGCGGCGTGGTAATTGCTGTGTGCGGAGGCTACCAGCTTCTTGGAAAATATTACCGCACGGAAGATGGTATAATAGAAGGCCTCGATCTGGTAGACTTATATACAGAGCAGGAAGAGGGCAGACTGATCGACAACATTGTGCTGAAAAGCGACCTTTTTGACTTGCCAGTGGTGGGATTTGAGAACCATGGGGGAAGAACGTATATTAATGGAAACAAGCCTTTTGGGAAAGTGCTGTATGGGTCGGGAAACGACGGAAAAAGCGGATATGAAGGAGTTGTATATAAAAATGTGATCGGCACCTATCTGCACGGACCGTTGCTTCCGAAAAACCCGCAGGTAAGTGATTACCTGATCGCACGGGCCCTGGAACGCAAGTATGGAGATGACAGTTTGATTCCCCTGGATGACAGTCAGGAAATTTCGGCCAATCAATATATTTACGACAGATTTGTAAAGAAAGCAGACGCGGACAGCTAATCCTGGTTCTTTTCCCAGAGTTCGAGAAGCTGAAGATAACGCAGAGTTTCCTCCTTAGAATGAAGGGAAAGCTGACGATACAGCTTCATGACTTTGTCATCCAGGAGACGCTCATGCTGTGTCTGCAGTACAGAAGAAGATAAAAGGGGATTATCGGTATCTTCCAGGAGATAGTCCACAGTTACACCGAAAATGGAAGCCATGTCTGCCAGCTTTTCGTGAGAAGGCTGGCGGTTTTTCGTTTCGTATCCTGTGATCGTGGTTCGGGCAAGGTTCATGCGTGATGCCAGTTCCTTCTGAGTCATATGGTGTTCGGCGCGTAGTGTTTTTAGTCTGGTTGCAAATGACATACCGTATCCTCCTTTGTAGTGATACCATATTTTACCAGTTTCGATTTTCCAGTTGGAGAAAGGTGGCAATATTCAACAAAATGTTGCACAAATGACGCGAAAAGAGAAAATAGAAAAATGAGGTGTCTAAACCAGTGAAAGGATATCCCGTTGACAGGGGAGAGAAAACAAAATATAATTTTAAGAAAGGGGTTTCATTAAAAAATGAAATCTGAGAGGACTGAGGAAATATGTTAATAGCAAACAATAATGAAGCGGAAAGAAGCAGATTATGGAGAATTGTGATGACAGTCAGCTCTATTGTGATTATTCTGATCGCAATTTTCTTCCTGGTACGTATGTTTACTTCCAATCCTCTGGAGGGGACATGGAAAAGTGAAGATAATGATCTGGTTCTTGAGATAAATGGAAAAGATTCCCTGACGGCAAATATTCCGGAGGTTGGAGAGGCCGGCAATGTACAGGTAGAATTGGGATGTTCCATTGACAAAGAAGAAAAGACAATTGCTATCAGGGCAGATGCAGAGGAACTTACCCGGGCGGCAGAGGCATCCGGAGGAACATATACGGAAGAAAACCTTCAGAATGCTTTGACAAATCTGACGACTACCTTTTCTTACAGTGTAGATCAGCAGCAGCTTACACTGACAGAGAGAGAGTATGGAGAACAGATGATATTCGAGAAACAGTAGAGCAGGTGTATAAAGAAAAGCCCTTTATGTCATACCGGAGCATATGTCTTACGGGAAGGCAGGAGGGCTTTTAGTGGCAAAGGGCCAGATGAAAGGAAAGAAGGAAAATGTTATGACAAGGAACGAGACAAAACAGATCAGAATCGGAGACGTCTGGATCGGCGGCGGAAACAAAGTTGCCATTCAGTCCATGACAAATACAAAGACAGAAGATGTGAAAAGTACGGTGGATCAGATACATCGTCTGGAAAAGGCCGGATGTGAGATCATCCGCTGTGCAGTTCCGACGATGGAGGCTGCACAGGCACTTAAAGAGATCAAGAGACAGATTCATATTCCTCTGGTGGCGGATATTCATTTTGATTATCGCCTGGCCATTGCAGCCATTGAAAACGGGGCGGATAAGATTCGGATCAATCCGGGAAATATTGGTTCTAAAGACAGGGTGCAGGCAGTGATTGACAAGGCGAAGGAATTTCAGATTCCCATCCGTGTGGGAGTAAACAGCGGTTCTTTGGAGAAACCTCTTGTAGAAAAGTACGGAGGAGTTACGGCAGAGGGGATCGTGGAGAGCGCCATGGACAAGGTACATATGATCGAGGAGATGGGTTATGACAATCTGGTAGTCAGTATCAAATCTTCCGATGTTCTGATGTGCGTAAAAGCCCATGAGGAAATTGCGAAGGTATGTCCGTATCCTCTTCATGTGGGAATTACCGAGTCAGGGACGTTACTCTCCGGAAATATTAAGTCTGCAGTTGGTCTTGGCATTATTCTCAACCAGGGGATCGGGGATACCATTCGCGTATCTCTTACCGGAGACCCGGCAGAAGAGATCAAAAGCGCGAAGCTGATCCTTCGCACGCTGGGCCTGCGAAAGGGAGGAATAGAAGTTGTATCCTGCCCCACATGCGGAAGAACCAAGATCGATCTGATCGGACTTGCCAATCAGGTGGAAAATATGGTGGCAGATATTCCTCTGGATCTGAAGGTGGCTGTTATGGGCTGTGTGGTAAACGGGCCCGGAGAGGCCAGGGAAGCAGACATCGGTATTGCGGGAGGAATCGGTGAGGGCCTTCTGATCAAAAAAGGTCAGGTTGTGAAAAAAGTAAAAGAAGAGGAACTTTTAGACACACTTAGATGGGAGCTTATGCACTGGAATGACTAAAACGTTTTTTGAAGTATTTCCTACTTTAAAAGTAAATGAAGAGATCAGAATGATGTTTGAAGGAGTGGAGGTGACAAAAGTCGCCTCCAATTCCACGCGGGATTTTATACGTGTCTACATTTTCAGCCGTCACCTTATACAGAAAAAACGGATCTATGAAGTGGAGACGATGATAAAAGAGCAGCTCTTTGCCCGAACAAAGATCCGCATTGAAGTAAGAGAACAGTATGAGTTGTCTGCGCAGTATACTCCGGAAAATCTGATGCGGGAATATTTTGACAGTCTGCTTCTGGAGGCGGAGAGAAAAAGCGTGGTGGAAAAAAATATGCTGCAAAGTTCCACCTACTCTTTTGAAAACGGAAATATCCTTTGCCTGAAAATGGAAGATACAGTCATTGCTGAAGGCAAAAAAGATTCAGTCGTCCAGCTTCTTCAGACGGTATTCAACGACCGTTTTCACGTACCGGTTGAAGTGCGCGTGATATATGAAAAGCCCAAGGAAAGCAAGCTGAAATACAATGAGCTGAAACTTCAAAAAGAAGTGGAGGCTATTGTAGAGAAAAATCAGTCCCTTCGAAAAGAGCGGCTTCTTAGGCAGCAAAAAGCCGGGGAAGAAAAGGAAGAAAAGAAGGAAGAACAGGCAAAATCCAAGGAGCCGCGGAGCAAGGCGGGACAGGAGAACCCACGCAAAAGCGGAGGTTTCCAAAAAGGCGGCGGCTTTCCCAAACGGGAGTTTTCTTCCTTCCGGAAATCAGACGACCCGAATATCATATACGGACGGGAGTTTGACGATGAGGCCATTGAGCTGGAGAACGTGGTCGGCGAGATGGGCGAGATTACCATTCGGGGAAAAGTCATCAGCTTTGACACACGGGAAATCCGCAATGAAAAGACTATCCTTATGTATGCAGTGACAGATTTTACAGATACTATTATGGTAAAAATGTTTGTGCGCAACGAACAGCTGCCGGATATGCTGGGAGAGATAAAACCGGGGGCTTTTCTGAAGATCAAGGGTGTCACTACTATTGATAAATTTGACGGGGAGCTTACCATCGGCTCTGTGACCGGCATACGCAAGATTCCGGATTTTACTGTATCCAAGAAAGATACAGCGCCGGAGAAGCGTGTGGAGCTCCACTGTCATACGAAGATGAGCGATATGGACGGAGTGTCCGAGGTGAAGGATATCGTGAAGCGCGCCCACGACTGGGGGCATAAGGCAATTGCTATCACCGACCATGGAGTTGTCCAGGGATTCCCTGACGCAAACCATTACATAGAGACTTTGGATAAGGATGACCCTTTTAAGGTTAT
The DNA here is from genome assembly GCF_030296775.1 of Claveliimonas bilis. Classification (NCBI taxonomy): domain Bacteria; kingdom Bacillati; phylum Bacillota; class Clostridia; order Lachnospirales; family Lachnospiraceae; genus Claveliimonas; species Claveliimonas bilis. Next base: position 1,145,477 of record NZ_AP027742.1, read on the forward strand.
TTACGGAGTAGAGGCCTATCTTGTGGACGATCTGACCGATGTGGCTGTCCATGAAAAAGGACAGAATGTAAAGGATACGTATGTAGTATTCGATATTGAAACAACAGGGTTCAGCCCTGTTTCAGACAAAATTATAGAGATCGGTGCAGTGAAAGTGGAAAAAGGGAAAATTACAGACAGATTCAGTACCTTTGTAAACCCCAGAGTGCCGATTCCCTTCAGGATCACTCAGCTTACCAGTATCACTGATGCCATGGTTATTGATGCACCGGGGATTGAAGAGGCTTTGCCGGCGTTCCTCGCCTTTGTGGGGGACGCAGCTTTGGTAGCTCATAACGCATCTTTTGATGTCAGTTTTATTGAGGAGAACTGCCGCTGTCAGGGAATCCAGCCGGATTTCACTTCTGTGGATACGGTGGCGATGGCCCGGATCCTTCTGCCGACTCTGGCCCGGTTCAAACTGAATATTGTGGCAAAGGCCCTGAATATTTCTCTGGAAAATCATCACCGGGCAGTGGACGATGCAGGAGCTACAGCGGAAATATTTGTAAAATTTGTGGAAATGCTGGAGGAAAGAGGGATCCATACTTTAAAAGCCCTGAACGAATTCGGCGCCAACAATGCAGATGCCGTGAAGAAGCTGCCCTCTTATCATGCCATCATTCTTGCAAGAAACGACATTGGACGGACAAACCTTTATACACTGATCTCCAAATCTCATCTGGAATACTTTGCGCGGCATCCCCGGATTCCCAAGAGTGAATTTTCCAAATACCGGGAAGGTCTGATCCTGGGAAGCGCCTGTGAAGCGGGAGAACTCTATCAGGCTATTTTAGATGATAAATCAGAGGAGCGGATCGCAGGGATTGTAAATTACTATGATTATCTGGAAATCCAGCCGCTTGGAAACAATGCCTTTATGATCGACAGCGAGAAGATCAGCAAAGTACAGTCCAAGGAGGATCTTAAGGAGATCAACCGTCAGATCATACGCCTGGGTGAGAAGTTCAATAAGCCGGTGGTTGCCACCTGCGACGTGCATTTTCTGGATCCGGAAAATGAGGTTTACCGGAGGATCATCATGGCCGGAAAAGGATTCTCCGACGCTGATGACCAGGCGCCGCTTTACCTCCGGACGACCGATGAAATGCTGGAAGAATTTGAATATCTTGGTTCTGCCAAGGCGAGAGAAGTTGTCATTGACAATCCCAATATGATCGCTGACTGGGTGGAGAAGATATCGCCTGTGCGTCCGGATAAATGTCCGCCGGTCATCCCAAACTCCGATCAGATGTTAAGAGATATCTGTTACAACAAGGCCCACGAAATGTACGGTGAGGACTTGCCGGAAGTAGTAACGGAACGGTTGGAGAGAGAGCTTAATTCCATTATTTCCAATGGGTTTGCCGTGATGTATATTATTGCTCAGAAGCTGGTATGGAAGTCGGTGGAAGACGGTTATCTGGTAGGTTCCCGTGGATCGGTCGGCTCTTCTTTTGTAGCCACCATGGCCGGAATCACAGAGGTAAACCCGTTAAGTCCCCACTACTACTGCAGCCATTGTCACTACAGCGACTTTGATTCAGAAGAAGTGCGGAAATATGCCGGCGGCTGCGGGATGGACATGCCGGATAAGAAATGTCCGGTGTGCGGCGAAATGCTTAAGAAGGACGGATTTGATATCCCCTTTGAGACATTTCTCGGATTTAAGGGAAATAAAGAGCCGGATATCGACCTTAACTTCTCCGGCGACTACCAGAGCAATGCGCATAAGTACACGGAGGTTATTTTCGGAGACGGGCAGACATACCGTGCAGGAACCATCGGAACCCTGGCGGATAAAACCGCCTTCGGTTTTGTAAAGAATTATTTTGAAGAGAGAGGGGCAAGAAAGCGGATCTGCGAGATTGATCGTATCGTTCAGGGATGTACCGGAATCCGGAGAAGTACCGGACAGCATCCGGGAGGAATTATAGTCCTTCCTTTGGGGGAGAATATCAACTCCTTTACTCCGGTCCAGCATCCGGCCAACGATATGGGGACAGATATCGTAACCACTCACTTTGATTACCACTCCATTGACCACAACCTTTTGAAACTGGATATTCTGGGACACGATGATCCGACTATGATCAAGACGCTGGAGGAATTTATCAGTTCCCCGGCTATGGAAAATGAATACAATGAGACGGACAACCGTTTTGACGCTACGAAGATCCCTCTGGACGATCCGGGAGTAATGAGCCTGTTCCAGGGGACAGAGGTTCTTGGCATTAAGCCGTCAGATATTGGGGGCTGCCCGGTAGGATGTCTTGGAATACCGGAGTTCGGTACGGATTTCGTTATTCAGATGGTGGTGGACACCAAACCCCAGACATTGTCAGATCTGATCCGTATTTCCGGTCTGTCCCACGGGACGGACGTATGGCTGAATAACGCCCAGGATCTGATCTTAAGCGGCAAGGCTACGATTTCTACGGCGATCTGTACCCGTGATGACATTATGACGTACCTGATCAACAAAGGGATGGACAGTGAGGAATCCTTTACGATCATGGAGAGAGTGCGTAAAGGGGCGGTGGCCAAAGGAAAATGTAAGGAATGGCCGGATTTTAAAAAGGATATGACGGAGCACGGCGTTCCCGACTGGTATATCTGGTCCTGTGAACAGATCAAGTATATGTTCCCCAAGGCTCACGCGGCGGCCTATGTTATGATGGCATACCGTATCGCTTACTGCAAGATCAATTATCCGCTGGCATATTATGCGGCGTATTTCGGTATCCGTGCAGACGCCTTTTCCTATGAGTTAATGTGCCAGGGAAAGGAGCAGCTGAATTTCTATATCAACGACTACATGAGACGGAAGGATTCCCTGAGCAAAAAAGAGCAGGATACCCTGAAAGATATGCGCATTGTACAGGAAATGTACGCGAGAGGATTTGAGTTCGTGCCAATTGATATTTACAAGGCTAAGGCGTCCCGTTTTCAGATCGTGGACGGCAAACTGATGCCGCCTCTCTCCAGCATTGAAGGAATGGGAGATAAGGCGGCAGAAGCAGTGGAAGCTGCTTCCGAGCAGGGACCGTATTTAAGCCGGGATGATTTCCGGCAGAGAACCAAGGTAAGTAAAACAGTGATCGATCTGATGAACGATCTGGGACTTTTCGGGGATATACCGGAGAGCAACCAGTTATCACTCTTTGACTTTTAGTGTTTCTTTTCGCCATGTCCGAAAAAGAGACAGGAGAGTAAGAGACACAGAATGAAAATAGAGGCAGCAGCCGGTATCCATGGCAGAAGGTCAATCTTTTGCGCGGTATCACCGGCCAGCTGCCCATATTTTTGCGTAATTACGTAAAAAGGATAGCAGGTCGGGTACAGAAACCATACTTTTGTGTTGATGAAAAGGACGCTGGGAACCATGGTGGCAAGCCCCAGGACCATAGAAAAGACGGGAGTCTTGAGGATTACGGCCAGCATCCAGTACAGAGCCGTCATAGGAAGAGCGGACAAAAATACGGAAACTGCAAGTGGAAGAGCTGTCCTTAAGGGACTGGTCAGGTCGGCGCCGGTGTATACGGAGGCGATCCGGGAACAGAGAAGGTAACACCCTGTCATAAGGGCACACTGCAGTGCGGTAAGAGACAACAGCACACTGAATTTGGATAAGGAAAGGGCGGACGGATGAAGGGGGAGAGCCAGCATTTTGAGGATTCCCCGATTTGTCCGTTCCATTTGCTGCAGCATGACTGTACATACAATAATGCTGGCTGGCAGAATGAACCATACGTATCCCATAAAACTCTGGATGAGAAAATTATTTGCCGGAGAAATTCCTTCCATGACAGGTTCTGCACTCATGTGCGCGTTTATCACATTGGGAAGCCACAAAATGATGAGAGGAACCGTCAGAAGCAGCAGGATTTTAGAACGTTTGATCTTATAAAATTCCATTGTGGTAAGGGAAAGAATATTCATATGGTGTACCTCCTTCTACGAGTAAAAATAACAGCGGTTATCCCCAGGATGAGGATTTCGGCAGCAGCGCCGCCGATGTAGGAAAGAGCTTCTCCTTCTGTCTGAACCAGTGTCTGAAAGGGTGTGATGAAGGGACAGAGTCTGAGAAGAAATGGCCCTTCTGTCAGGGAGGATGCCAGAGAAAGGAAAATGACGCCGGTTCCCAGGGACACCCACATATTCTGGCAGGCAGAAGCGATCAGCAGCATGAGCAGGATACTGGGGAGAGAAAGAAACGCGCTGTAGAGTGCATTTTTTAAAAGTAATATCCAAAAATCCTCTGTGATGGTGAACCAGTGTGCCGTGCAGAAAACAAGGGCGCTGCTCTCCAGGATCAGCAGAAAGAGAAGACCAAGAATCAGAATCACGGCTTTTTGCAGGTAAAGACTTTCCGGCGTTATAGGCAGGGAAAGCATTTTGCGCAGGGCATGTTCGGAATATTCCGTGTGGTACAGGATACAGGAACCGCAGATCATTAAGATCAGATTGAGCATGATCATCATCTGGCTGTTGGCATCCAGAAGAACGACAAGGGGAGAATCAGGCAAAGAGGTAAAAAGCTCCGTGCGAAACCAGGTGTTCAGAACAGGGAGCAGCGCCGCTGCCATACCTCCGGTCAGGATGGCCAAAATCAATCCGGTGGATTTTAATTTTTTAAGTTCGATGGAAAGTTTCATTGCATATGCCTCCGTTTCCTGTTGTCCTCATCGACGAGAGCGAGAAAAGTTTCTTCCAGATTGTCAGAAGGGAATCCCTTCATCGCAGCTTCCTCTCTTAATTTTTCCATACTTCCTTCAAACAGCAGTCTGCCCCGGTTCAGGATCCCCACATCATCTGCCATCAGTTCGATTTCCGGAAGAAGGTGGGATGATACCAGTACGGTACAGCCCAGTTTCTCCGGAAGGGAACGGATCAGAGAGCGGATCTCGTGGATGCCTACCGGATCCAGACCGTTGGTAGGTTCATCCAGAATGAGAAGGGGCGGTCTTCCCAAGAGGGCGCCGGCAAGACCGAGGCGCTGCTTCATGCCCAGGGAATATTTTTTTGCCGGACGGTTGGAAAACTGGGTCAGGCCGGTAAGCTCCAGGGCGTCGTCCACGGAATTTTTTGGAAGCTTCAGGATCCGCCGGATAATTTCCAGATTTTCCCGGCCGCTTAAATTCCCGTAAAAGGCAGGTTCCTCGATCAACGATCCCACATTTTTGAGAATTGTCATCCGGTCTTTTGGATACTGCAGCCCATTGATCAGAAATCCTCCGGCTGTAGGACGGGTAAGGCCGAGAAACATTTTCATAGTTGTGGACTTTCCAGCGCCGTTAGGGCCAAGAAAACCGTAGACAGTTCCCTTCTTTATATGGAGGTTCAGGTGGTGAACCGCTGTGAAACTTCCGTATGTCTTTGTGAGATTGTGTGTTTCAATGATATTCATATATGATGCCTCCTTTTCTTTTGATAATCTGAGTATAGGGCTCCATCCTTACAGCATCATTTCCCCTGCCTTACATTTACCTTACATTTGCCGCATCTCTTCGCAATCGTGCCGGATATGGTATATAATTGGGAAAGAAAAACAGGAAAGGAAGACTTTAAAGTATGGGTCAGGAATATTTGAAGAGGAAACGGATCCTCCTTGTGGATGACGAGAAGGAACTTTTAGATATGGTATATTCTATTTTAAAGGAGGAGGGCTATAGCAGTATCCGCACTGCTTCCACCCAGAAGGAGGCGGTGGAGACGGCCCGTTCCTTCCATCCGGAGCTGGCTGTTCTGGATGTGATGCTGCCGGATGGAAATGGCTTTTCTCTCTTTGAAAAGTTAAGAGAGATGGAAGACTATCCGGTTCTCTTTCTCACTGCATGCGGGGAGGATGAAGATAAGTTCAAGGGACTGGGACTTGGGGCGGATGACTATCTGGTAAAGCCTTTTCTACCCAGGGAACTGACTTTGAGGATAGGAGCTATCCTTCGACGGAGCTATAGAAATGAGAATCCCCTTGTCGAGCTGAAAGGATGTCAGATTGATTTTGACCGGGCAGAAGTTGTAAAGGATGGGGAGAAGGTTGCTCTTACCGCAAAGGAGTTTGAAATCCTCGGGGCCCTGTATCGGAATGCAGGCAGGATCGTGACCATTGACGCTTTGTGTGAGGCGGCCTGGGGTGAGAATACTTATGGTTATGAAAATTCTCTGATGGCCCATATCCGGCGTATCCGTGAAAAGATTGAGGCAGATCCGTCTCATCCGGCATCATTGATCACAGTGAAGGGGCTGGGATATAAACTGATGACGGAGGATGGGCAGAGGGGAGCGGTAAGATGAAAAACGTATTAAAATTAGCTCGAAGGCTTGTTTTGACTTTGCTTTGTGTATTTGGGCTTCTGCCGATCTTAAATCTTGTTGTTCTGTTTAGTGTAACATACGGCTTTCAGTCTAATGGCCGTCCTTACAGTACGGCAGAAGAGGTGGCGGCAGGGCTTACGAAGACTGCAGACGGATATCGCTTGCCGGAGGAGATAGAGAACAGGCTGAAAGAGGAACATGTGTGGGCTTTTTTCGCTGAAGATGCAACGGGGAAAGTGCTGTGGCATACCGACAATCTTCCGGAAGAGATGCCGCTGACCTGTACTCCTTCCATGGCAGCAGAACTGACAAGGGGCTACTTCCAGGACAGCCCCACTTTCCCGGCAGCAGCAGATGGAGGGCTTGTGATTATCGGATACCCAAAGCAGACATTTTGGAAACATCTTTATCCCGCCTGGGATTATAATATGGTCAAATATGCCGTTCCATTTGCTGTTATCATGATCGCTGTGAATATCGGAATTGTAATATTTATTTATCTTTTTACAGATATGAAGCTTTTGAAATCTGTGGGGCCTATTGTGGAAGGGGTAGAGAATCTGGCAAAGGGCAGATCAGCCTATATTCCCAAGAAAGGGCTGCTTTCTGATATTGCAGGCAGTTTGAATCAGGCTTCTGAGATTCTTCAGTCCAGGAACAGGGAACTGCGGAAAAAAGAAACGGCAAGGGCAAACTGGATTGCCGGGGTATCCCATGATATCAGAACGCCGCTTTCCATGATCATGGGATATGCGGGACATCTTCTGGGAGATGCCAATCTTACGGACCGACAGAAAAAAGAGCTGGATGTGATCTGCCGCCAGAGCCAGAGGATGAAAAATCTTGTCAATGACCTGAATCTTGCCTCTAAGCTGGAATACAATATGCAGCCTACTGATTTGGAGGAAATAAATATTGTTGCGGTTGTGAGACAGACGGTAGTGGATTTTATCAATACAGATCCGGAGGAGAAATATCCGATACAATGGCTGACAGAGGATTCCCTTGGCATCTGTCTGGTGGAGGCTGACAAGGGGCTGATCGGGCGGGCAGCCGGGAATCTGCTTCAGAATAGCATCAATCATAACCCGGAGGGATGTTCCATTTATGTAACGGTAGAGAAAGACAAGGACCGGTGCCGGATCCGGGTGGAAGACGACGGTCAGGGAATTACAGAAGAACAGCTGGAGAAACTGAACCATGAGCCCCATTATATGATGTGCGATGAAAACGTGACGGGACAGCGTCATGGACTGGGCCTTCTGATCGTCCGGCAGATTGCACAGGTGCATGGAGGAACCATGCAGATCGGACACAGCAGATATGGAGGATTTGAAGTCATCATTGATCTGCCCTGCAGGACGGAAACTTCGGAACAAAGAGTTTCCTATTGAATAAAAAAGAGCTGCCGCATTGAAGCGGTAGCTCTTGGCACAGCTGGAAATAGAGAAAAATTTTTTAACCTAATTGTCTGTATGTAATGAGCTTATCCAGGTTGTTTAAAAATAAAGAAGCCTGGCTGGTGATTTTCCGTTTTTCCAAAGCAGATTTACATTGTTCCAGATAGCTGTCATACATAGAATAAAGAAGCGCATAAGGAAGATCCCTGTTCTGGCTCCACTGGAACAGCAGCCAGTTCATAGCGTGAGAGAACCAGTATTGCCGGGGAATTTCACCCTGTTCCAGAACCTGTATGTGGGGATAAGCCTCACCGGCAATAGCCGTCAGCCGTTCCTCATCCGGCTCCTGTCTGCCAAAACGTTTCGGTTTCAAAAGAAGAGCGCTTTCGGTCACCAGGCCGTTCAGCTTGTTGCCGGCTTCCCAGTAAGGAGCAAAATTAGGGGACAGAGGTCTGCTTTGCTCCTCAGCTCTTTCGGCCGCTGTCTCTCTTCGGATTGGATTTCTGATGCGGCGGTCGTAAATCCGCCGGCTGTTAGGATCGCTTAAAATCCGATAAGCAGTCAGCACATTTTGTATATAAGAAGTCGTATCAAAGCTGCAATTTACATTGGCATCCGGATGCATTTTTTTCACTAAAAAATTCTTGGCGTCTGCGATTTCTTTTTCGTCTGCATCCATAGGAACACCAAGAAGATCATAATAAGTACAGTCTTTCATATACATCTCCCCTTGAAAAATCCATCTATATACTCCCACTTATTATAATACGTCACGGAAGAAGGGAAATCAACCGCAGATTTGGAAAATGGCTGGTATTTCCAAAGGGGTTGGGGTATTCTTATAGAAGAGTTGCAGTGAAAGGAAGAAGAATATGACAGAGAATCGATGTGAAAATTTTTCCCGGATTACAGATTGGTGTCATGCTCTGATCCGGTCTTTGGCACCGCGGGAGGGAAACTATATTGATGCGACTATGGGAAAAGGGAATGATACCCTCCTTCTTGCAAGGTTGGCGGGAGAACAGGGGCAGGTTCTTGCTTTTGATATTCAAAAGGAGGCGCTGGATATGACAAAGGCGCTTTTGAAAGAAAATGGTGTGGAGGACCGGGCAAAACTGATCCTGGATGGACATGAACAGATGGATCGGTATGCAAAGAAAGAGAGTATGGATGTCATCTGTTTTAATTTCGGATATCTGCCCGGAGGAGATCACAATATTGCTACCGCCGCCAAAACAAGCGTTGCAGCTGTTCAAAAAGGACTTGAGATATTGAAACATGGAGGTTTTATGAGTCTTTGCATTTACAGTGGCGGAGATACGGGATTTGAAGAAAAAGAAACCTTACTTGCTTTTTTAAAGGAGCTTTCTCCCGGAGAATATACGGTAATCCTTCAGGAATACTATAACAGGAAAAATCATCCTCCTCTGCCTGTGCTTATATTTAAAAAGTGATCTGCGGCCCTCTTGTAAGAGGAAGAAAGGGATAGTATAATAGCACTGACAATTTTTTTTGGAGGATAGGATATGCAGAGAAGAAATATTGGGCTATGTGTGGTGTTTGCCATCATCACATGCGGCATTTATATGTTTTACTGGATGTATCAGATCAATGAGACAGCCAGGAGAATCAATCCCCAGAGGTGGAATACAGACGGAGGAATGGTCATTCTCTTTACAATTATTACATGCGGCATTTACGGGTATTACTGGAATTACCAGATGGGAAAAGCGTTTCAGGTATTTCCGGATGTAACGGATAACAGTATTCTGTATCTGATCTTAAGCATTCTTAATCTGGATATTGTAAACTATTGTCTGATCCAGAATGATATTAACCGTTATACGCCGGAATAGGAGGGGAAAACATGAGAAGACCAAAACGTGAGATCAAAGATTTAAAAGATATTCAGGAGATTATAAAGGAATGTAAGGTGTGTCGGATCGGTATGCAAAGCCAGGGGAAGATTTATATTGTTCCCATGAATTTCGGCTGTGAATATGAGGACGGCCAACCGGTATTCTATTTTCACAGCGCAAAGGTGGGACGCAAGATTGAAACCCTTCGGGAGGAGCCGGAAGTTTGCGTGGAGCTTGATTGCCGCCATGGCTTGATGGAAGCGGAAAAGCCCTGTGATCACAGTTATTATTTTGCCAGCCTGATCGGAACCGGGAAAGCAAGAATGATGCAGACACCGGAGGAAAAACTGTACGGTCTGAAAGTAATTATGCGTCACCAGACGGGAAAGGACTTTGATAACTTTGATGAAAAGTGGATCAATGCGGTGGAAGTGATCAAGGTTAAGTTGGAAGAATATGCCTGTAAGCATCATGACGGGACGAACTGATTTTGTGAAACGGATATGAGAGGGAAAGCCGCTGGCTTTCTCTTTTGTGGTTGAAAGGAAATTTTAAAACAATCCTGTTCTGGAAAATTTTACAGCTGATATATATTAGCACTATTACAAAAAATTTTATTTTTCGCAAATTAATGCTTTAACTCGCGAAAGTAATGTGCTATAATATCCGCGTAGGCAATGAGCCGTGCAGAAATACAAGAAGACAAAACGCCTGCTTGCAGGCGGAGTTGGCGTCTTGTATTTCTATAGGGCGAAGCCCGTGAACGAGAACTCGAAGAGTTCGAGGGGCAGGGCGAATGGTAAAAAACCATGAAGGCGAAGCCCGCGAACGAGAACTCGGAGAGTTCGAGGGGCAAGGCGAATGGTAAAAAACCATGAAGGCGAAGCCCGCGAACGAGAACTCGGAGAGTTCGAGGGGCAGGGCGAATGGTAAAAAACTATGAAGGCGAAGCCCGCGAACGAGAACTCGGAGAGTTCGAGGGGCAGGGCAAAGTACTACAAAAGGATCAAGATTCTCAAAAAAGGAGGAACAGTCATGATTTGGGCAAAGGAAGAGACTCTGCCAAGAAATGAAATAGAAGCAATCCAGTTAAAAAAATTGAAAGAGACAGTTCATTATATTTATGAGAAGGTTGCTCCTTATCGAAAAAAGATGGATGAAGCAGGGGTGAAGCCGGAGGATATCCGTACTTTGGAAGATCTGACGAAACTGCCCTTTACATATAAAGCGGATTTCAGAGACAATTATCCGATGGGACTTTTTGCAGTGGACAAAAAAGATCTTGTACGATTCCACGCAAGTTCCGGGACAACAGGAAAGCCGACCGTTGTAGGTTACACAAGGCATGATCTGGATGTATGGCTGAATAATGTTGCACGTATTGCCTGTATGGGAGGGGCGTCGCCGGACGATGTGGCACAGATTTCTTTCGGCTATGGAACATTTACCGGAGCGCTGGGTCTGCATGGCGGACTGGAGAAGATAGGCGCATCAGTGATTCCCATGTCATCAGGAAATACAAAAAAGCAGATCATGTTTATGCAGGATATGGAAGTAACACTGCTTGTGGCAACACCGTCCTATGCATTGCATTTAGGAGAGGAAATCCGGGCAAGAGGAATAGACCCCGCAAAGGATCTTAACGTACATATTGGTCTGTTTGGCGGAGAAGGAATGACGGAACCTATGCGGGATGAAATGCACAAGGTATGGGGAGAACAGTTCCTGTGCACGCAGAATTACGGTATGAGCGAGCTGTGCGGGCCGGGAGTGGCCGGAGAATGTGAGCAGCTTGCGGGAATGCATGTCAATGAGGATTGGTTTATTCCGGAAATTGTTGATCCAAAAACCGGAGAAGTTCTGCCCCCGGGAGAGAAGGGGGAACTGGTTGTTACCTGTCTTGGGAAGGAGGCTCTTCCGCTTGTGAGATACCGTACCGGGGATCTTACAAGGCTGATGTATGAACCATGTAAATGCGGAAGAACAACGGTCCGCATGGAAAATCTTTCCGGACGTGCAGATGATATGCTTGTCATCAGAGGAGTCAATGTATTCCCGACGCAAATAGAGGAAGTACTTTTCCAGATTCCGGAGATCGGACCTCATTATGAAATCCTTGTGGAGAGAAAGAACCGACTGGATGTTATGACGATCACAGTAGAGCTTGTAGATGACAGACTGCTTGACAGCTACTCCATGTTAAGCGAGCTGGAGGCAAGAATAAAGAAAGGGCTGAAAGCCCAGCTGGGACTTGCCACTCAGATTAAGCTGGTAGCGCCTTATTCGCTTCAGAGATTTGAGGGAAAGGCAAAGAGAGTAACAGATTTGAGAAAGGATGGACTATAAAATGTCAGAGTCAAAGAAAGTAATTATGCTCGGCAACGAGGCGATTGCCAGGGGAGCATACGAAGCGGGAGTGAAGGTGTCAGCTGCTTATCCCGGAACACCGAGCACAGAAATCAGTGAATATCTGGTACAGTACAAAGACGATCTGTACTGTGAATGGTCACCTAACGAAAAGGTGGCAACCGAGGTGGCGATTGGAGCTTCTGTTGCCGGGACAAGAGCTATGTCCTGTATGAAGCATGTAGGATTTAATGTAGCAGCAGATCCGGCCTATACAGTTTCTTATATGGGAGTTAACGGAGGGCTGGTTATTATTGTGGCAGACGATCCGGGACTTTACAGTTCCCAGAATGAACAGGATACCCGTATGGTGGCAAGAGCAGCGCAGCTTCCTGTTCTGGAGCCGTCCGACAGTTCGGAAGCAAAAGAATTTATGAAGATGGCCTTTGATTTAAGTGAAAAATTTGACCGTCCTTTTGTTTTCCGTACGACAACAAGGCTGGCACATTCCCAGGGAATCGTAGAGCTTCATGAAAGAGAAGAAATCCCGGATAAACCCTATGAGAGGAATATCGCAAAAAATGTTATGATGCCCGGCAACGCAAAGGGACGTCATGTGGAAATTGAAAAGAGAAACAATGAACTTGCGGAAGAAGCAAATAGATTGCCAATTAACCGAGTGGAGATGGGAGATACCAAAATCGGCGTTATTACCAGCGGGATTCCTTACCAGTATGTAAAAGAAGCTTTGCCGGAAGCGTCTGTTCTGAAACTTGGTATGGTGAATCCGCTTCCAAGAAAGATGATCGAGGAATTTGCTTCCAAGGTTGAGAAACTCTATATTGTAGAAGAATTGGATCCGGTTATCGAGGAACAGGTGAAATCCTGGGGAATCCAGGCAGTGGGAAAAGAGATTTTCACTGTTCAGGGCGAATACAGTGCCAATATGATCCGGGAGGCAATTCTGCATGAAAATCTGGAGCTTTCTGCTCCTGCAGCAGTGCCGGGACGTCCGCCGATCCTCTGTCCGGGATGTCCTCACAGAAGTGTATACTATGTGCTGAATAAGTTGAAAATCCATGCGGCGGGAGATATCGGATGCTATACGCTGGGAGCAGTGGCGCCCCTTAGTGTTGTGGATACCACTGTCTGTATGGGAGCCAGCATTTCCACCCTTCATGGTATGGAGAAGGCAAAGGGGAAAGAATACATTAAGAACTGGGTGGCAGTGATCGGCGATTCCACATTTTTACATACAGGAGTTAATTCCCTGATGAATATGATGTACAACAAGGCGACAGGAACTGTCATTATCCTGGATAATTCCACAACGGGAATGACGGGGCATCAGGATCATGCCGCAACAGGGAAAACGCTTCAGGGAGATCCTACTTATGCTATCGATATTCCGGGACTTTGCCGCGCCCTCGGCGTAAAACATGTCCAGGAGATCAATGCGTTTGATATTGAAACACTGGAAAAGGCAATTAAGGAAGAGGTAGCACGGGATGAAGTTTCCGTTATTATCACAAAGACACCGTGCGTTCTCCTTTCAAAGGAGAAGAAACCTCTGTATATTGCACATCCGGATAAATGTAAGAAGTGCGGGATGTGTATGAAACCGGGATGTCCGGCTATGACAAAGAATGAAGATGGAACCATCCATATTGACGATACGATGTGCACCGGATGCGGACTGTGCGATTCTCTGTGCAAGTTTGGTGCGATTGAATTAGTAAAGGAAGGTGACAGATAATGGCAGTAAAAAATATTATGATCGTAGGCGTCGGAGGCCAGGGAACTCTTCTTACCAGCAGAGTTCTGGGAGGACTTGCCATTGCAGGGGGATATGACGTAAAGCTGTCAGAGGTACATGGAATGGCCCAAAGAGGCGGAAGTGTTGTGACCTTTGTGCGCTATGGAGAAAAAGTGGCAGAGCCTATTGTAGAAGAAGGCCAGGCGGATGTCATTATCGCTTTTGAAAGATTAGAGGCAATGCGGTATGCTCATTTCCTGAAAAAGGACGGAGCACTTGTTATCAATGACTGGAGGATCGATCCCATGCCGGTGGTGATCGGAGCAGCCAAATATCCGGAAGGTATTCTGGAAGAGCTGAAAAAAGACCATAAGGTTTATGCGGTGAATGCTACAGAAGAATCTAAAAAACTGGGCAATCCGAAAGTGTTTAATATGATCGTACTGGGTGTGGCGGCACAGCATATGGATTTCTCAAAGGAAGACTGGTACAAGGTAATTGAAAGTACTGTACCACCAAAGACCATTGAGATCAACAAAGCCGCATTCGATGTGGGATATCACCTTGTTTCAAGATGATATAGAATTAAAGGAACCAAGAAGGAGGTGTCACATGCTAAAGCAACTATCAGTATTCGTGGAGAATAAGCCGGGCAGCCTTATGGAAGTTACATCCAGGCTTACAGAAGCTCATGTAAATATCCGGGCGGTCGCGTCTTTTGATACTCCGGAGTTTGGTATCCTTCGTCTCATAGTCGATAAGCCAGCAGAGGCGAAGGGTTATCTTACTGAACGGGGATTTGTTGTAAGAGTCAGCGACGTGATCGGCGTAGAGCTGGAAGATAAAAAAGGCAATCTCAATCAGATGTTGGCAATACTTGCAGAGAATCACATCAATGTAAGTTACATCTACTCATTTGTAATCCGCGAAGGACGCGCTCCGGTTCTGGTATTTAATACAGACGATTATCAAAAAGCAGCTTCCATTCTTAAGAGTGCAAATGTGAAGACAGTAGATGAATCCGATCTTTAGAACTGGTTTTATACCAGAAGAAATTAAGAATAGGAGTAAAATAAATATGGCAGGAGTATCATTAGAAAATTGGCAGGAAAGGATCAGAGATCCGAAAATTGAGTGTATGAGCAGGGATGAAATGTCAGCCCTGCAGAGTAAAAAACTGGTAGATCTGGTGCACAGAGTATACAATAATGTGGAATTTTACCGAAAGAAAATGGATGACCTCGGTATAGAGCCAGGGGATATCAAGGGAATTGAAGATATTGGAAAACTTCCCTTCACAACAAAGGAAGATCTGCGAGACAACTATCCATTTGGACTTCTTGCAGTTCCGCAAAAGCAGATTGCCCGTGTTCAGGGAACTTCCGGAACAACAGGTAAGCTGACCCTTGCTTCCTATACCCAGAAAGATGTCGAGGTGTGGGGAGAATGTGTAGCAAGAGCGCTGACTATGGCGGGTCTTACAGCAGAAGACCGTATCCATGTTTGCTACGGCTATGGACTTTTCACAGGAGGAATGGGACTGGACCTGGGTGCACAGGCTTTGGGAGCAATGGCAATTCCAATGTCGGCAGGAAACACACAGCGTCAGATGATGTGTATGGAAGATTTCGGCGCTACAGCATTTGCCTGCACGCCGTCCTATGCTGTTTATCTTGCAGAGTCTATTCAGGAGGCAGGCCTTGTAGATCATATGCAGTTGAAAGCTGGTATTCACGGCGCTGAGCCATGGACAGAAGAGATGAGAAAAAAGATAGAGGATATTCTCCATATCAACTGCTTTGATATTTATGGCCTGTGTGAGATTACCGGACCGGGTGTTGCGCTGGATTGCATCCACCATGAAGGTCTTCATGTATATGAGGATCATTTCTATCCGGAAATACTCAATCCGTCAACTCAAGAACCATGTGCAGATGGAGAGACAGGGGAACTTGTATTTACAACACTTTCCAAAGAAGGAATGCCTCTGCTTCGGTACCGCACGAAAGATCTTACAAGTATTGATCACAGTACCTGCAAATGCGGCAGAACACTGCCGAGGATCAGCAAGTTTACAGGACGTACTGATGATATGAAAGTTATCCGCGGTGTCAACGTATTCCCGACTCAGGTTGAAACGGCACTTCTGTCTATGGGCGGCGGAGTAGCTCCTCACTATCTGATGATCGTTGACCGGGAAAATAATATGGATGTTCTGACTGTCATGGTAGAGGTAGATGAACGGTACTTCTCCGATGAGATCCGGAAGCTGGATGAACTGAAAAATAAAGTCGGCGCAGTTTTGAAGCAGGCGCTGGGAGTGTCTGTACGGGTGAAACTGGTTGAACCTAAGACGATCCAGAGAAGCGAAGGCAAAGCCAAACGTGTGATTGACAACAGGCAGATGTAAGAAGGAGGGGAATATCATGGGTATTAGTAATACAGTACAACAGTTATCAGTATTTCTGGAGAACAGAGAAGGGCGTCTGGACGAAGTGCTTGACACACTGGCAAAAGGCGGTGTCAATATTGTGGCCTTAAGTCTTGCAGACACTTCTGAATATGGTATGCTCCGTATGATCGTATCAGAACCTCATAAAGGAAGAGCAGTTCTGAAAGAAGCAGGCATTACAGCAATGCTTACAGATGTGGTTGCTCTTAGAGTACCGCATGCAACAGGCTCTTTGAGCAGGGCAATGCATCAGCTGGTCGATGGCGAAGTCAATATTGAGTATATGTATGCCTTCGCAAATGGAAGTGATGCGGCTGCAGTTTTAAAAAGCGATGATCCGGGAAGAGTGATAGATATTTTGAAAGGCAGCGGATTTGATGTATATACTGCCGATGAGGCTTACCGGGCAAATGTTTAGTAAAAGAATCGAAAAATAATCAGTAAATGAGACTGTGTATATGCACAGTCTCATTTTATCTGTGAAGGATACTTTGAGGGGACTGGAGAGTGATAAAAGGGAGGCCTGATGTTAAGATTGTGCGAAGAATGAGGTGAGCGGTTTGACGGCAAGTGTAAAATCCGATATAATTACTAACATGGTTAGTAAAATGAAAGGTGATTTTGTATGTGTTTTGACAAATTGGCAGAGGAATTTATTGATACAGAAATGGTATTGTGTCATATTCCGGAAAATCAGCAGCTGATTAAAGCAATACATGGGGAAATGTTTGTACTGGGATATCTGTCTGAGCATGGAAAACGCGCCTATCCTAAGGAGTTAAGTAAAGCGCTGGATGTCAGTACAGCAAGAATTGCCAGGATGCTGAACCATATGGAGGAGAAAGGACTTATTGTACGCCAGGTGGACGGACAGGATATGAGACAGAAGATCGTCATTCTTACAGAGAAGGGAGATTCTTTGAGTGTGATACAACATAAGGAAGCAGTCGAGGCGGCCAGAAGGATTCTGGAAAGACTTGGCTTTGAGGATGCCTGCGAATTTCTCCGGATACAACGAAAAATGATTGACAGCATTGCGTGGGAAGTAACGCAGATGCAGCAATAAAGTAGAAAGGGGCAGTTTTTTGAGCAAAAGCAATCTATCACACACAGAAGCAAAGTTTCACAGGATAGAATTGAAACAAAATTTGAAAGAGAAATGTAAAGAAGCAGTAAGTGCAGTTGTGCCAATTATGGTTATCGTGCTGTTACTGTGCTTTTCAATCGCGCCTATGTCACCCAGTATTATGCTGGAGTACATAATAGGGGCAGTGATGCTGGTCATCGGAATGATGTTCTTTACACTGGGGGCAGAGATGGCGATGACCCCCATGGGGGAGCGGGTCGGCAGCAGTATGACCAGATCAAAAAAGCTTTGGATCATGGTGGTTCTGGGATTTGTTCTGGGCTTTATTATTACGATATCCGAACCGGATCTTCAGGTTTTGGCAGAGCAGGTACCATCGGTGCCGAACATGGTCATTGTCATAGCAGTAGCAGTTGGAGTGGGGATTTTTCTTGTGGTAGCTCTGCTGCGTATTTTGTTTTCTGTTCCGCTGCCGCCTCTTCTGGTGGTATTCTATGCGGTAGTTTTCGGGCTTGCACTTTTTACTCCAAAGGAATTTCTTGCAGTGGCTTTTGATTCCGGAGGTGTAACCACGGGACCAATGACAGTCCCGTTTATTATGGCCCTTGGTATCGGTATTTCTTCTATACGAAGCGATAAGCATGCGGCAGACGACAGCTTTGGGTTGGTGGCTCTTTGTTCTATCGGCCCTATTCTTGCGGTTCTTCTTTTAGGTATGATTTACCAGTCTGACGGAGGATATTACACAGCCAGCAGAATTACGGAGGTAGGGGATTCTGTGAAATTGGGTCAGTTATTTCTCCATGCTTTGCCGGAGTATTTTCAGGAAATTGCAGTTTCCTTACTTCCTATAGTAGTATTTTTTGGGCTTTTTCAAATTTTTTCTCTGCGACTCAAAAAAAGATCGCTCATTAAAATTCTTGTAGGTCTTTTTTATACTTATATTGGCCTTGTACTATTTCTTACAGGAGTAAATGTAGGATTTATGCCGGCCGGAAATTATTTGGGACAGCTTATAGCGCAGCTTCCATATCGCTGGATCATTATCCCCATTGGTATGTTGATCGGATATTTCATTGTTATTGCTGAGCCGGCCGTCTATGTACTGACGAAACAGGTAGAGGAGCTGACGGACGGGGCAATATCGGGAAATGCGATGAAGACAGGGCTTTCTATTAGTGTTGCGGTTTCTGTAGGGCTTGCCATGCTGAGAGTTCTCACGGGAATCTCTATCTTCTATCTCCTTGTACCCGGTTATGCGGCGGCGATTTTGTTATCTTTCTTTGTCCCGAAAATTTTTACAGCTATTGCTTTTGACTCGGGTGGTGTGGCATCAGGCCCTATGACAGCGACGTTTTTGCTGCCCTTTGCTATCGGGGCATGTACATCTGTAGGCGGGGATGTGGTAACAGATGCATTTGGTGTAGTTGCTATGGTGGCTATGACACCATTGATTACTATACAGGTAATGGGGTTGATCTATAAGCTGCAGGGAAAGAGTACGGAAGGATTGTCAGAGATGGAGCCTGCGCTTGGTCTGGATGCCCTTCCGGATGATGCAATCATCGAATTATAGATGAAAAATGGCAAAGGGAGATATGTGTATGAGTGAAGTATTTATGATGGTAACGATTACAGATCGAAAGCGGGCACCGGAATTTCTGGAATTTTATAAAGAAAATAAGGCAGAGGTCAGTATTGTTACCTTAGGAAAAGGTACGGCCAATGATGAGGTGCTGGATTATCTGGGACTGGAAGTGGCAGAAAAAACCGTGATTTTAAGTATAGTGACGGACAGTGTATGGAAAATGCTGAAAAGAGGTCTGCAAAGAGAACTTCAGATTGATGTGCCGGGAGTAGGGATTGCATTTATTGTTCCGGTAAGCAGTATTGGCGGAAAACGAGAACTGATGTTTTTAACAGAGAATCAGGATTTTGAGAAAGGTGAGGAGACAATATTGAAAGAGACCACACATGAATTGCTTGTTGTGATTGCAAATCAGGGATATAACGAGATGGTAATGGATGCGGCGAGAAAAGCGGGGGCGGCAGGAGGCACTGTGCTTCATGCCAAAGGCGTAGGCATGAAGCGGGCAGAAAAGTTTCTGGGAGTTTCTCTGGTATCGGAGAAGGAGCTTGTTCTGATTGTTACAAAGACAGAACAAAAAAATGAAATTATGAGGGCGATTATGAAAGAGGCAGGAATGGAGACAAAAGCTAAATCACTTGTTTTCTCGCTGCCTGTAACGAGCACAGCAGGGTTAAGACTGATAGAGGAAGAGGAAGAATAGAAATATAAAAATACCGGGACAGTATGCTGTCCCGGTGCCTTTTTAATCGCATTCGCATGTATTGCTTTTAAATATCTAAATCGGAATTGCTATTTATAATAAATAAAAGGTACATCTTACTCTCGATTAATTTTTAACCACTAAAGCTTTACTACATTGACAGCCTGTGGTCCTTTTGCGCCTTCGGTCACCTCAAATTCTACCGCCTGGCCTTCTTCCAATGATTTAAAACCATCCATGACAAGTCCGGAATAATGAACGAATACGTCATTTCCTGATTCATCGGAGATAAATCCATAGCCCTTCTGGTTGTTAAACCATTTCACAGTACCTTTGTTCATTGTACTACCTCCATAAAATAATAAAAAAATAAATTGGAATATGTGCAATCTACAGAATTGTCTGGAAATTGTACTCTCTAACACTAACATATATCAGAGGAAAAGTCAATGGAGACAGGCCGGAGTTTCCAAAGATTTTACCTTGTCTATACGAAAATTATCCTTTATAATAGACACGTATTTACAGGAGAACTGATTTTTATAATAAGGAGGCAGAAAATCACATGGGCGGTTTTTTTGGTGTTGCATCAAAGAAAGATTGTATATTGGAATTGTTTTACGGAGTGGATTACCATTCACATTTGGGAACAAGACGCGGAGGAATGGCGGCTCACGGAGAGGGGGGCTTTTGCAGAGCGATACATAATATTGAAAATTCTCCATTTCGTACAAAGTTTGAGCGGGATGTGGAAGAGATGGAAGGAAATCTGGGAATAGGCTGTATTTCAGATTATGAGCCGCAGCCGCTTCTGATCCAGTCCCATCTTGGAAGTTTTGCCATCACTACGGTAGGAAAGATCAACAATCTGGACGAGCTTTTGAGAAAGGCTTATGAGGACGGACATTCTCATTTTCAGGAAATGAGCGGAGGGCAGATCAACGCTACAGAACTGGTGGCCTCTCTGATCTGCAGGAAGGCTTCCTTTGTGGAAGGAATACGGTACGCACAGGATATGATAGACGGGTCCCTTACGCTTATGCTGATGACAAAAGACGGCCTGTATGCGGCAAGAGACAAATATGGAAGAACGCCTGTTGTGGTAGGAAAGAAAGAAGATGGATACTGTGTGTCCTTTGAAAGCTTTGCTTATATTAACCTTGGATATACAGATTACAAGGAACTGGGACCGGCGGAAATTGTTTATATTACGCCGGAGCATGTGGAGACAGTGGCGCAGCCCGGAGAAAAAATGAGGATTTGTTCTTTCTTGTGGGTATACTACGGCTATCCGACTTCTTCCTATGAGGGAGTCAATGTGGAAGCGATGCGTTACAAGTGCGGAAGCATGTTGGCAAAACGCGACGGAGACAGTGTGCATCCGGATATTGTTGCGGGAGTGCCGGATTCCGGCATTGCTCATGCAGTTGGATATTCCAACGAATCGGGAATCCCTTATGCAAGGCCTTTTATTAAATATACCCCCACATGGCCGAGATCTTTCATGCCCCAGAATCAGAGCCAGAGAAATCTGATCGCCCGCATGAAACTGATTCCGGTAAAGGAGCTGATCGTGGATAAGAAACTGCTTTTGATCGACGATTCCATTGTACGCGGTACCCAGTTAAGAGAAACTACAGAATTTCTTTATAAGAGTGGGGCAAAGGAAGTGCATGTCCGCCCTGCATGTCCGCCGCTTGTGTACGGGTGTAAATATCTGAATTTCTCCCGTTCCAAATCAGATATGGAACTGATCACAAGAAGGATGATCCGGGATATGGAGGGAGAGGACTGTTCCGATCAGGTGTTGGAAGAGTATACAGATCCGGACAGCTGCCGCTATGCAAAAATGATTGAGGCAATACGGAAGCAGCAGAATTTTACAACACTTCGCTATCATAGGCTGGATGATCTGATTGCTTCTATTGGAATAGAACCCTGCAAACTCTGTACCTATTGCTTTAATGGGAAAGAATAGTCTATGAAGATATCTACAAAAGGAATTTATGCACTGGAGATCGTGGCGGATCTGGCAGTGCATACCGGCAATGGAAAGCTGGAGAGTCTGGGAAATGTTGCGCAGAGGAGAGCACTGTCGGAAAAGTACCTGGAACGGATTGTAAAGTCTCTGAAGGCTGCAGGAATTGTGGAAAGCACACGGGGAGCACATGGGGGATATGCCCTTAAGTGCTCCCCGGATCAAATTTATGTAAAAGACGTGCTGAATGCTGTGGAAGGATCTCTGGCACCGGTCGAATGTCTGACCCGCCCGGCAGACTGCCAGATAGATTGTGATGTCTGTCCTACAAGGGGGACATGGCAGCAGATATGGGACTGCATCCTGGACGTGACTGCAAAAGTGCGTATTTCAGATATTATGAAAGAAATGGAAAAGATGAAAAAAGATATTGACAGTCAGGAAAAAGCATAGTATAACTTAAAACATATAATATATATAAGTTTAGTAGGAATAAAAGGCGAAAGATATAAGGAGCAAAAGAAATATGAAAGTTTCAACAAAGGGAAGATACGGTCTTCGCGCTCTTGTAGACCTGACTGTCAGTACGATAGATGCGCCTATTCCTCTGGCGGATATTGCCGGGAGACAGAATATTTCCCTCAATTATCTGGAGCAGGTATTTGGCCAGCTAAGAAGGGCAGGAATCGTAAGAAGCATCAAAGGATCAGGCGGAGGATATCGGTTGGCGAAAGATGCCCGACAAATTACAGTAAAAGAAGTTTTGGAAGCTTTGGAAGGCCCTTTTTCTATTGCGGAAGATTCCGGGAATCCGGCAGACCCTCTGCAAAGAGCGATACGTCATCTTGTATGGGATGAGATCGATCGGCAGGTCAACAGCCTTTTGGAAGAAAAGACTCTGGATGATCTGGCAAAAGAATATGAGAAGTCCCGGCAGGACGGAATGATGTATTATATTTGAAATTTTTATTTACGTATAAATCCTACTAAATTGATATAATATGTTATAAATACAGTGGTCCGAAAATTTGTATCAGACACAGACAAAAGGAGAAGACAACATGAGAAAAGACTATCGTTTTGAAACATTGCAGCTTCATGCAGGACAGGAACAGCCGGATCCCGCCAGTGACGCGAGAGCAGTACCTATTTACCAGACAACTTCCTATGTGTTTCGCAGCTGTCAGCATGCGGAGGATCGGTTTGCTCTGAAAGAACCTGGAAACATTTATGGAAGACTGACGAACTCGACACAGGACGTGTTTGAACAGAGAATGGCGGCTCTGGAAGGGGGAACAGCAGCCCTGGCGACGGCGTCAGGCGCGGCCGCAGTTACCTATACCTTTCAGAATCTGACCAGAGCAGGGGATCACATTGTAGCCAGCAAATACATATATGGAGGAACCTACAATCTTCTGGAACATACACTTCCTTCCCAGGGAGTGACGGCAACTTTTGTAGATCCCGATGAAGAAAGATCCTGGGAGGCAGCCATCCGGGAAAATACGAAGGCGCTTTTTGTGGAAACAATTGGAAATCCCAATGCGAATCTGGTGGATATGGAAAAGATTGCCGAGATCGCTCACAGACACGGGATCGTGCTTGTGGTGGACAGTACCTTTGCCACCCCCTATCTCTATCGCCCTTTTGAACACGGAGCAGATATCGTGATACATTCTGCGACAAAGTTTATTGGAGGACATGGGACAGCAATTGGCGGAGTGATCATAGAAGGAGGCAGATTTGACTGGAAAGCGTCCGGAAAGTATCCTGCACTGACCCAGCCGGATCCAAGCTATCACGGAGTTATATTTGCAGACGCTGCAAAAAATGCGCCTTTTGTTACAAGGATCCGGGCGGTTCTTTTAAGAGATACCGGAGCAACGGTAGCCCCTCTTCATGCATTTTTATTTTTGCAGGGACTGGAAACATTGTCTCTTAGAGTGGAAAGACATGTGGAAAACACCCGTAAGGTGGTAGAGTATTTAAGCAGCCATCCGCAGATTGAAAGAGTCAATCATCCTTCTCTTCCGGACAATCCCTATCATGAACTTTATAAAAGAGATTTTCCAAGAGGGGGAGCGTCTATTTTTACCTTTGAAGTAAAAGGAAGCGAGGAGGAAACCCGGCAGTTTATCGACAGTCTGGAGATCTTTTCCCTTCTTGCCAATGTGGCGGATGTGAAATCTTTAGTGATCCACCCGGCAAGCACCACTCATTCACAGATGACGGAAGAAGAGCTGAAAAATTCAGGAATTAAAAGAAATACTGTCCGTGTCTCCATTGGAACAGAGCATATTGATGACATTTTGGATGACTTGGGACAGGCGCTTCGTATATTAAGCAAATAAGAATAGATAATATGAACAATGAAGAAAGGAGAGCGCCGGATTTAGGCGGCGCAGACAAAGTTATGGGAAAAATATATACAAGTATGGAAGAAATGATCGGAAAAACACCTCTTATGGAAATACAGAGGATAGAGAAAGAGGAAAATTTAAAAGCCAGGATTCTGGTAAAACTGGAGCTGTTTAACCCGGCAGGGAGTATTAAGGACAGGGCAGCTCTTTCCATGCTGCTGGATGCGGAAAAAAGGGGATTGATCAAACCGGGAGATACCATTATAGAGCCTACCAGCGGGAATACCGGCATCGGGCTGGCTGCTGCGGCTGCCTCAAGAGGGTATAAAGCAATCTTTACTATGCCGGAGACAATGAGTGTGGAGAGACGGAAGCTTCTTGCGGGATACGGAGCCAGGATCGTGTTGACAGAAGGCGCAAAGGGAATGAGAGGAGCCATTGAAAAAGCAGATGAGCTTGCCAGCACTATGGAAGGCGCAATTGTACTTGGACAGTTTGTAAATCCGGCCAATCCCAAGGCACACATGGAAACGACGGGACCGGAAATCTGGGAGGATACAGATGGAAAAATTGATATCCTGGTGGCAGGCGTCGGAACCGGAGGAACTATCACCGGGACGGGAGCTTATCTGAAAGGGAAAAATCCGGATGTCCGTATTGTGGCGGTAGAACCGTCAGATTCTCCGGTACTTTCCGGCGGTATGCCGGGACCTCACGGTCTGCAGGGAATCGGAGCGGGATTTGTTCCGGATATACTGGATACAGAAATCTATGATGAAATTGTGAAAGTAGAAACGCCGGATGCCTATGCAGCGTCCAGAAAACTGGCGTTTTCACAGGGGATTTTGACAGGCATCAGCTCCGGTGCAGCCCTTCACGCTGCCATGGTTCTTGCAAAACGGCAGGAAAATCAGGGAAAGACTATTGTGGCGGTGCTTCCTGACACGGGAGAGAGATATCTGTCCACTCCGCTTTTTGAGGAATCATCAGGAGTTTAATATCTTGATCAATGGCTTGACTCATCAATTTTTGAGGACTTGACTGGAAGGGCACCAGCGTGTAAAGTAAAAGTAATGTAATATACAAGTTTAGAAAAGCAGGAGAAAAGAATGATTACTTTAACAGGAAAAAGAGTGTCTGAAGGAATTGTCATAGGGCGTCTTGTATTTTTTAACAGGGGTGAAAGAGAGATCCGTAAAATTTATGTAGAGGATGCGGAAAAAGAGCTGGTCCGGTTCCAGAAAGCGCGAAAAAGAGCAGCGTCAGAGCTGCAGGAGCTTTACGATGAGTCGGCGGGCGAGTTGGGTGAGGCCAATGCGATGATATTTGAAATGCAGCAGATGGTCCTGGAGGACGAGGAGTTTATCAATCCTGTGATCCGCACGATTACAGAACAGAAACTGAATGCGGAGTATGCGGTTAAAGTTTCCATAGAAAATTTTCTTAAGGTCTTTTCTTCCAGAGCAGAAAGTTATGTTCGCGGTCATGAAGCGGATATTCATGATGTTGCCGCCAGAGTGTTAAGGATTCTGTCAAGAAGCCGAAAAGACAGAATGTTTATGGATGAACCATTTATCATGGCGGCCAGAGACCTCTACCCCAGTGAGGCTGTGAGGCTGGATAAATCGAAGGTTCTGGGATTTGTTACCATGTATGGTTCTATTAATTCTCATACGGCAGTGCTTGCCAGGACAAAGGGGATTCCATCTGTGATCGGAATCGGAGAAGCCCTGAAAAAGGACTATGAAGGAAAGATGGTCATTATTGACGGGTTTGACGGAAAGCTGTATATCGAGCCGGATCAGACAACAATGGAGAAGATGAAAGAAAAGAAAAAGCAGAATCTTCAGAAAGTAGAAACGCTGGAACGGCTGAAGGGGAAGGAAAATATTACACAGAGCGGTCAGAAAATAGACGTATGTGCCAATATCGGAAACCGTGAGGATATCGAAAAAGTATTGAGAAATGATGCCAATGGAATCGGGCTGTTCCGAAGTGAATTTCTTTACATGGAGTCAGGAGGACGTATGCCTACAGAGGAACAGCAGTTTCAGACATATAAGCTGGCAGCAGAAGCTATGGGAATGAAAAAAGTCATTATACGGACAGCTGATCTGGGAGGGGACAAACAGGCAGAAAGTCTGGATCTTTCCGGAGAGGGCAATCCGATGATGGGATACAGAGGCATAAGAATTTCTCTCGATAAGGAAGAAATGTTTAAAACTCAGCTTCGTGCTATTCTTCGTGCGTCAGCTTTTGGCAATCTTGGCATTATGTTTCCGATGATCACATCTCTTGAGGAAGTGATAGCTGCCAAGAAAGTGTTGCAAAAGGCAAAGGATGAATTAAAGGAAGAAAAAACCGCTTACGACCAAAATATTAAAGTAGGTGTTATGATTGAAACACCGGCAGCCGTCATGATCAGCGGTGAACTGGCAAGAGAGGTGGATTTTTTCAGCATAGGTACAAATGATCTGACTCAGCATACTCTGGCCATGGACAGGACAAACCGGCGTCTGGCTGGATATTATAATCCGTACCATCCGGCTCTGATCAAGATGATACGTATCGTCACTAATAATGTACATCTTGAAGGAAAGCACATCAGTATATGCGGAGATCTTGCAGCAGACACTTCTATGACGGAAACCTTTATTCAGATGGGAGTGGATGAGCTTTCGGTGTCTCCGGGTAAGGTTCTTCCGCTCAGGAAAAAGATCCGGGAGATCCGGTAATAAATATTGATTATTATTTTTAACAGATGGGTCCGTTTACTTTACGGACCCTTTTTGTTACACTAAAGAGGTCAAATCTCTGAAGCAGACAACAGTTTACTTTGTGATTTGTGTGATACTAAAGGAAGAAAGAGAAGGAGGAGAAATATGTTAGAGAAGTTATTTAAGCTTCAGGAAAATGGAACAGATGTAAAAACAGAAATTCTTGCCGGTATTACGACATTTATGACAATGGCATATATTCTTGCCGTAAATCCCAGTATTCTGGCGGCAGCCGGAATGGATCAGGGGGCAGTATTTACAGCCACAGCGTTGGCGGCGTTGATCGGAACCCTTTTGATGGCAGTCTTTGCCAATTACCCCTTTGCGCTTGCACCGGGAATGGGGCTGAATGCTTATTTTGCCTATACGGTTGTTCTGGGAATGGGGTATACGTGGCAGGTTGCTCTGACAGCCGTTTTTGTAGAGGGAATTATTTTTATCATTCTGTCCCTGACCAGTGTGCGGGAGGCGATTTTTAATGCGATTCCGCAGAATTTAAAAGCAGCTGTCAGCGTGGGAATCGGACTTTTTATTGCCTTTATCGGCCTGCAGAATGCTAATATTGTAGTAGGCGGCTCTACGCTGCTGGAACTGTATTCCCTGGACGGATACAATGCAGCCAACGGGGCGGAGGCGACGTTTCATGATGTGG
This sequence comes from Claveliimonas bilis, assembly GCF_030296775.1. NCBI lineage: Bacteria > Bacillati > Bacillota > Clostridia > Lachnospirales > Lachnospiraceae > Claveliimonas > Claveliimonas bilis. The sequence goes on from NZ_AP027742.1 coordinate 1,172,792, forward strand.
GGATTACAGTGATCCTTGCCATTGTGGGCATCATTATTACAGGTATACTCGTGATCAGAAATATCAAAGGAAATATTCTCTGGGGAATACTTATTACCTGGATTTTGGGAATCATCTGTCAGATGACAGGAATTTATGTTCCAAATCCGGAAGCAGGATTTTACGGACTTCTCCCGGATTTCAGCAGCGGACTTTCCGTGCCGAGTCTGTCTCCGATTTTTGCAAAGATGGAATTTGAGGGTGTTTTTTCTCTGAATTTCCTTGTTGTTATTTTTGCATTCCTGTTTGTAGATATGTTTGATACTATTGGAACTTTGATCGGTGTATCTTCCAAGGCAAATATGCTGGATGAAAACGGAAGGCTGCCCCGCATTAAAGGAGCGCTGCTGGCAGATGCGGTGGCAACGACAGCAGGAGCTGTTCTTGGTACTTCTACAACAACAACCTTTGTAGAGAGCGCTTCCGGTGTAACAGAAGGAGGAAGAACAGGGCTTACCGCCTTTACAACAGCTATTTTGTTTGGGCTTGCCTTATTCCTTTCGCCGATCTTTCTTGCCATTCCATCGTTTGCTACAGCTCCGGCTCTTGTAGTGGTAGGATTTTATATGCTGACTAATGTAGTCAATATTGATTTCAATGATCTAAGCGAAGCAATTCCCTGCTATATCTGTATTGGAGCAATGCCGTTTTTCTACAGTATATCAGAAGGGATTTCCATGGGAGTTATCTCTTATGTGGCGCTGAATCTCCTTTCCGGAAAAGTGAAGGAAAAGAAACTTAGCATATTAATGTACGTTCTTTCGGTTCTGTTTATTTTAAAATATATTTTCCTGTAGGAGAGAAATGTTATCATGAGGTATATGAAACCATCTTACTATGACAGTTTTCACTGTCTTGCAGATCAGTGCCCTGCTTCCTGCTGTGAGGGCTGGCAGATTATGATTGACGAAAAGTCCCTTAAGAGATACTGGAATTGGGACGGAAAACTTAGAGGGCGGCTTATCAACTCTATTGACTGGGAAGAAGGAGCTTTTTTGCAGTATGACAGGAAATGTGCCTTTTTAAATGAACAATTTTTGTGTGATCTCCAGGCAGAAGCAGGAGAAGAAGCACTGTGCAGCACATGCAGAGAGTATCCGAGACATGTGGAGGAATTTGAGGGAGTAAGAGAATACTCCCTCTCTTTGTCTTGTCCGGAGGCGGCGCGGATCATGCTGACTGAAAAAGGGAAAAGTTCCTTTGTCCAGTGGGAGGACGAGAAGGAGGATGAGTTTGAGGAGGACTTTGATTTTCTCCTTTATACGAGACTTTTAGAGGCAAGAGAAATTCTGTTTTCTGTGATGGAAAAAGAAGAGGTCCCCTTCTCTGTGCGTATGGAAGAATGTCTGTTTTTTGCCGAAAGACTGCAGAAACTCCTGGAGGAGGGGGATTTTGCCGCTCTGGAAGAATGGACGGAAGGGTTTGCCTTTGACTGTAACAGAGGGAAAAATAGCATGGAAAAAAGGAAAGCGAAGCGGTTTGAGAATATGCAAAAAGGCTGGCAGATCCTTATGGAACTGGAACATCTGGAAATTTCCTGGGAGAAAAGGCTGCAGGATGTACAAAAGAGCTTATACCGGGAAGGAAAAGAGAGCTACGATGCATGTTATGGAAGCTTTGGCAAGGCAAGAGAGCAGGAAGACTTCGGAAGCCGTGAATGGGATAGGATGATGGAAAAAATTGTGATTTTTTTCATTTATACCTATTTCTGCGGAGCTGTCTACGACGATGCAGTATATTCCAAGGTACTTCTGGCAGCCTTTTCGGCAGCGTGGATCGAGGAGTGTCTGATGGCAGAGTATAAAGAAAAAGGTAGGCTGCCAAAAGAGGAGGTCATTCGTATGGCTTATCAGTATGCCCGGGAGATCGAACACTCCGATCAAAATTTAAATGCGCTGGAAGACTGGTTCTGGCAAATTTCCCACTAATTATTTTAGATGGATAGTTTTTCTGGAAAAAGACAACTTTTTTGGGGAAATGTATGATAAAATAAAGTTGTCAGAAAAATGGAGAATGGAGGAAGTGCTGGAATGGAAAAAGAGTATATGAAATTGCCGGTTGTGCAGGAACTTGCAGCAGCCAAACAGACTGCATGGATCAATCCGAAGCTGCAGCCCTTTTCTGAAGTACGTCAAGAGATAGGCATGGCTGAAATTGACGATGCGAAAAGCAGGCTGGACAGGTTTGCTCCCTTTATCAGGAAATGCTTTCCGGAAACAGAAAAAGACGGGGGAATTATTGAATCTGCCTTAAGACCGATTCCGGAAATGCAGGAATACCTGGAGCATACCTTTCATACTTCTATTCCGGGACGGCTTTTGTTAAAGCAGGACAGCCATCTGGCCGTTGCAGGTTCTGTAAAAGCCAGGGGAGGTATATATGAAGTGCTGAAGCACACAGAAGATCTGGCGCTTCAGGCAGGAATTCTAAGACCTGGTGATGATTACGGAAAGCTGACAGAGCCGGAAGCAAGGGAATTTTTCTCGCAATATAAAGTTCAGGTGGGATCTACTGGAAATCTGGGACTTAGCATTGGAATGGCCAGTGCAGCCATCGGCTATCAAGTGATTGTTCATATGTCCGCAGATGCAAAACAGTGGAAGAAAGATATGTTAAGATCTCATGGCGTGACGGTTATGGAGTATGAGTCAGATTACAGTGAAGCGGTAAAAAACGGCAGACGTCAGTCGGATAAGGATCCCAAAAGTTATTTTATAGATGACGAAAATTCAGTAGATCTTTTTATGGGATATGCTGTGGCAGCTAAAAGGTTAAAGGGACAGCTGGAACAGCTGAATGTAGTTGTGGATGAGGATCATCCGTTGTTTGTATATATTCCCTGCGGTGTGGGAGGAGCGCCTGGCGGTGTTTCCTTTGGAATGAAGCAACTGTGGAAGGATAATGTGCATTGCTTTTTCGTGGAGCCTGTTCAGGCACCTTGCATGCTTCTTGGAATGGCGACAGGGCTTCATAATAAGATCAGTGTCCAGGATATCGGTCTTACGGGGCTGACCCATGCAGACGGACTGGCAGTGGGACGTCCTTCCGGATTTGTGGGACGGGTTATGGCTCCTCTGCTTGGCGGTGAATTTACAGTGGATGACAAATGGCTGTATGAATACATGAGAGGACTTTTAAATACAGAAGGAATCTTTTTGGAACCGAGTGCATGTGCATCTTTTGAGGGACCGATCCAGTTATTAAAATATGAAGAAACAAAAAAATATCTAAAAGAACATAATCTTGAAGGTAAGTTGGAAGATGCGGCGCATATTGTATGGGCTACCGGAGGCCGGCTTGTGCCGGAAGAAGAGAGAGAAAAGTATAAAAATACTTATCTGTAGTGAGTTGTAAAAGAAAAGATTGAGGAAAAACAGAAGAGAGCATCCTGGTTGCAGGACGCTCTCTTCTGTTCAGTGAGAGTTCTATGGATGGAACTCTTTTAACGGGAAAAAATTCTTCTTAAAATGCAGCTGATGATTCCGGCGATGCACAAAGGAATCAAAGTGGCAGACAGGCTTCCGAAGATTTCCACAGCTCCGCTAAGTCCCGTGAGAGGTGCAGGAGAAGCCGGAATCAGTCCGGCAGTCATTCGCGCCAGATAAGAACCGGCGCCAGTGAGGATGAAGACAGACATGCCTCGGCCTGTATCTGCCTGATAACTTCTTCCATTTTTGGAGGAGACCCGGGGACCGCTTAGGGACCAGAAAAAAGATAGAATTTCAAACAGCAGTACAAATACAGCAAAGGCGGCATAAGCTGCCATGACGTAGTTCTTTTCAGAAATTGCTGTGGAAGGGTTTCCATAGCTGGTAAGTCCTTCAAAGAAATGTGTTGCCAGTATATAGATGATCACAGCCAGTATAACAAGAGAGGCAATTTTGCAGATCATCCGGATGATGCTGGATACGGCTTTTGCTCCTGTTTGTACTGTCTTTTTAACAGGAGAAACGACATTAGGCCGGCGCCGGGATTTTTTCTTTTCCCTGGAGTCTTCCTGTTTCCGGTTGTTTTTGGAGCTTTTTTTCTTTTTGCTGTTACTGCTTTCTGTATCATCATCCCAGCCATCCTCTGTATCATCATCCCAAGTGCTGTCGTAATCATCCGCCCATTTGTCTGTTATGTCATCCCGTTCATTATCCAGAGAGCCGGTATCCTTTTCGGGAAAAGTATCATTAGGACGGATTGGGGGAAGTTCTTCTTCATAAACGACTTCAAAATCGTCTCCAAAAAGGTCATCGTATGTTTTATGGGAAGGATTTTCATATCTGTTTCTACTCATCGATAAAGCCTCCTGTATTGTCCTTTTTATTCCATATATTTTATCGGCTTTTCAAAAGGGAATCAAGTCGGGAAGAAAAGCTTTAGAAAGATATAAGAAATTCTTTAGAGTTAGAACATGACTGTAATCTGAAGCAAAAGAATGTCCGCAAAAAAGAGTACTTCAATCTATTTGAAGCACTCTTTGTGTGTTTTCTGAAGCAGTCTTGTCCAAAATAAAATGCGTCCCGCCTTTTATTTATTAATTCTTTCAAATACCATATCGTATCCGTCATTTCCATAATTCAACGAACGGTTTACTCTGCTGATCGTTGCAGTAGACGCACCTGTCTTTTCAGCAATTTCCAGGTAAGTTTTCTGATCTCTCAGCATTTTGGCAACCTCAAATCTCTGGGACAATGAAAGAAGTTCATTGATAGTGCAGATGTCTTCGAAGAAAGTATAGCATTCTTCCTTATCTTTCAAACTTAATATAGCGCTAAACAGATAGTCAACAGCTTCTGTTCTGATTTTTTTATTCATATAATCTCTCCTCCGAACAAGAAATCATTTCCTATACATTTTAGCACACTAAATTCATAAAGTCCATAGCTGATAAGGAATATTTCCTGGTTTCTCATGATGCGGAATATTTCTGGTTTCCTACCGATTTCTTTTCAGGATCCTGAGTAATTTTTCAAGAGAAGTGTTGGCGATCAGTTCCACAGGGAAATCAGCAGCCTTTAGTACCTTGTCGGAATATTCGGTATTTGCAATATCTACGTCAATATGAGCATCACTTCCGAGGGTAACCATGGTCCCATATTTTTTGCAGTATTTTAAAATTTCCAGGGCATTTTCCTGTGTGTTTGTGCGGTAACCACCCGGTCTTAGGGAAGAATTATTAATTTCCAGCAAAGTACCGGTCTCTTTGGCTGTTTTTGCCAGGATTTCATAATCAGCAGGAAATCTTCCATCATCAGGATGACCTATGATATCGATATAATCCTTATGCATGGCATTGACATAGGCTGCAGTATTTTGCTGAAGGCCGGCATCTTTGCCATAACATGGCGGGTGGATACTTGCGATTGTAATGTCGAGAGATTTTATTGTGCTTATTGGAAGGTCTACGTTTCCATGCTCATCCATAATATTTAATTCTGCTCCCAGCAAAAGTGGAATTTCATAGCGTTTCCGGGGAACAACTTTCAGATTTTGAAAATAATAAAGACAGCAGCTTCCCGGCATTTCCGGAGCGTGTTCCGTGATCGCAAGAGCTTCCAGCCCTTTTTCCAATGCTGTCTCCGCCATTTCCCTCATGGTGTTGTAGGCATGCCCGCTGGCAAGAGTGTGGGTGTGAGTATCTACTTTTATCTGCATTTCTTTTCTCCTTTATGAAAATTAGAATATGTTAAAATATGTAATGAATAATATATGGAAATTTTTTCAGTTTTTATTATGCATGAATTTTTTGGGGTATGTCAAGATTACAAGATGAGAAAACAGTCCCTAAAAGCCTGCATTTATGGTCTGTTTTCTCACTTTATGTATATTTTCCGGCAGCAGGGAAAAGATGATAACAGAGAAATTATAAGAATACAGGAGAAATGGCATATGATAGAACATGAACAGAAAATGAATGCAAAAGAACAGGCAAAGAAACAAGATGTTTCCGGCAGGTGCTTAGAGGATCGGAAGAAAAAAGAAGAGCAGCGCCGGAATCGCCGGATCATTGATTCGTATGACTATTTGAGCAGCGCAGCATCGGCGCAGGACTGTACAGGACTGATCCCGGCAGAACCAGAGACAGAGGCGGAGAGGGAGTCTTATCAGGATCTCTATGAATATCAGTATCTGCCGCCTAAATTTCCACCGGAAAAGAAGGTATTTTAAATCCGGCTGCGACAGACACATTCCACTTTTTTATGCATATAGTAAGGAAAAAAGGAATGTGATTATTATGGCGCAACAGACCCTTGTCCCGATCAGCGGGATCATTCAGCGTATAACCCCTATTTCCCAGGACTGCTGTTCCTGGCAGGTATCCATTGTGAACAATAACGGAATTACAAATTTTGTAGTCAGTCCTGTTACGTATGTCATTCAGGAGGTGCGGCTGCGCCCCGGTATGCAGGTGACAGCATTTTATGACAGCAATCTGGCAATTCCTCTCATCTATCCGCCGGAATATCAGGCAGTGATCATTGGAAGAAGAAATGCAAATGAGACGATCTACGCAGGATATTTTGATGACAATCTGGTAGCGGAAGATCAGTCACTGAAACTCAATATAGCACCGAGTACAGAAATTATGACGTCCAATGGACAGAGATTCACCTGCAGCCTGGGCGGACAGCTGCTGGTAGTTTACTATTCTGCTACGACGAGGAGTATCCCGCCGCAGACTACACCAAGGCGGATTATAGTGATGTGTTGACAGTTTAGGACGTAACACTTTTTAAAAGTGTTACGTCCTAAATTGCATTAAACCCTGTGCAAAACTGCAAAAAACGGTGGGGAAAAATGACATTTCTTCTATTTGTATCTATACAAACTGTCGTAAAGATTTTATATTAGATATAAGGAGGAATGTCATGAGGGAAAAAGCAGGAAAGATTTTGTTATATACTTTGGCTGTTGTATTTGCAGCACAGATCAGTATGACTGTGTTTATTGTGGATTTCCAGATTTCGATAGGAGTTATTCTGCTTGCAGCCTTCTTTTTTCTTGTAGATGGATTTCCTGTTCTGACGGTGACGTTACTTTCTTCCGGAGGTGTCTTTGCGGCACGTATTATCATATATTGGCTGCAAAATGGAGATGTTGCCGGCCGGATGAATGCTTTTATGCCAGAAATCGTTTTTTATATAAGTTACGGGCTTTTGCTGTATTTGTATGGATTAGTTTTAAAAAATCCAATTTTGAAAAGTAATTTATATATTTTCCCTCTGGTCATCATAGATTATGGAGCCAATTTTTTGGAACTGTCTGTAAGACTTGGAGAAAATGTTTTTGATTTTGAAACACAGTCGGGGATTTTCGTTGTAGCGTGCCTTCGGGTCGTTATAAGTTGGGGAATTGTAGCACTTTTTCGGCAATATCATCTTATTTTACTGAAAAAGGATCATGAAGACCGCTATCGTCGCCTTCTTATCATGATCTCTAAGCTGAATGAAGAAGTAATCTGGATGAGAAAAAACAGCGCGTTGATTGAGGAAACTATGGCTACGTCCTATCATCTTTTTGAAAAATTAAAAGAAGATGATAGGAGGAAGGATCTTTCCGAGTCAGCCCTATCTATTGCAAAAGATGTTCATGAGATTAAGAAGGAATATTTTCTGATTATGCGGGGACTGACAGAGGCCCTGGATAAAGAGATGAAAAATGATAAACTTCCTTTTGCGGATTTGCTGGCGATTCTGAAAAATGCAGCTTTGAAAACTGCAGGAGAATATGAAAAGAAACTCGAATTGGAGATAGAGACTCAGGATGATTTCTATACAGACAAGCATTATTTTTTAATGTCTATTTTCCGCAATCTTTTTCTAAATGCTATAGAGGCGGAGAAGGGAAATTATGTTAAAATAATATTTTCAGAAAAGAAGGAAAATGATTTTTATATTTTTCGTATAACAGATCAGGGACCGGGAATCAACAAGGAGGATATAGAATACGTTTTTGATGCAGGGTTCTCCACAAAAATAAATTATGAAACGGGGATTGTAAGCAGAGGATTGGGGTTAAATCTTGTGCAGGATCTTGTAGAAAAGCAGTTTTCCGGAACCATTTCTGTAGTCTCCGTGCCGGGAAACACGACATTTACGATATCTATTCCCTGTGAGGAAATGACAGTATAGGGCAGCAGATGAAAGTTAGAGGAGAAAAAATGAAATTTTATCTTATTGATGATGACAGAAATATTTTGAATGTACTGAAACGGATTATTACGGACCGGGGGCTTGGAACAATATGCGGATGCGCGCAAAATGGACGAGACGGTCTGGAAGATTTTGAAAGAGAAAAACCGGACATCGTGATTGTGGATGTGCTGATGCCGGAGATGGATGGGATTTCTCTTGTGCAAAAAGCAAAGCCATTGCTCCCGAATACGGCATTTATTATGCTTTCTCAGGTGTCCTCTAAAGATATGATTGCTTCCGCCTATGAAGCAGGGGCAGAGTTTTTTATACAGAAACCTGTCAACAGTGTGGAGGTGGAAAATGTGATCCGGAAAGTTCAGGATTCTTTAAATATGCAGCGGACCATGCAGAAAGTACAGAATATTTTTATGACAGATATGAATGCGCCTATGGGAGAAAACTTGGCAGCAACAGGAAACGATTTGATCAGCCAGGAAGCGGTAGCTTCTATTAAAACGATTCTTCAGAGGCTGGGAATTATTGGAGATACCGGGAGTAAAGATATTTTGGCGATAACGGAATATCTTATCTCCCACCATGAACAGATGGAGGAGACTACTCTGAGTGAATTATGTGGAAAATTCAGCAGCTCTCCAAAATCAATGGAGCAGCGTATACGGCGTGCGGCAAATGCAGGTCTGGTAAATCTGGCCCATCTTGGAATTGAAGATTATGGAAATGATATTTTTGTAGAATATTCTAATACTTTATATAATTTTGAACAGGTTCGCAGAGAGATGGATTTTATACGAGGTAAAGGGGAAAAACATGGAAATGTAAAAATTAAAAACTTCTTAAATGCTCTGGTTTCTTATAGTATGGAAAGACGAGAATATCTTTTATAAAAGAAGGAAGATATTTTGGTAAAAATAAACAGTATTACTATTTGTATTTTGTGAAAACTCACATTTTTTACAAAGGTAATGCTGTTTTTTTTATGGAATTTGTTACGGTTTGTAACTTTTTGAAACTTCACATATAAAATATTCCTATCAATAACAGCTGTAAATAGAAAAAGAAAATAAACAGGAGGAAGAAATATGCTTACGATTGTATCAGGAGTTGGGTTACTGTTAATTACTTTGGCGGGATTTTCATTGTTCAGTTTAAAAGCGCCAAAAGGACAGGCTGCAATGTCAGGAATGGCAAATGCGGCAATTGCAACATTTCTTGTGGAAGCCATACATAAGTATATTACCGGAGATCTCATCGGTTTGGAATTTTTCCGTGAAGTTGGTGAGACTGCAGGAGGACTTGGAGGCGTTGCGGCAGGAATTATGGTTCCGATTGCCATGGGAGCAAATCCGGTTCTTGCAGTGGTAACAGGAGTTGCAGTAGGAGCTAACTATATAAAAATCAAGTAGTTTTTTTAACATTGAATTTTAGTTAGTAAAAGTATGTACTTTGAAAATATGTGAATAATTATGGATTTTGTGGCACAACAAACAGACCTTCCCAAGAAGGCTCATTGTAATAAGCTGGGTTGTAATTATAGCTATATCAGTAACGTAGAATCAAAACTCTGTCCGGTACTTAGAAGATGATAGATGACTCTTAAAAGTTTTCTGATACAGTGACCCTGAGCACATCTGTGACCTTTGCCTTCGGCTATCTTTTTGTTGTAATAAGAAGTGAAGACCCTGTTGTGATTGATGACCGGCAAGATAATCTGATACAGTGTTTTTCTCAGATACCGGGAACCTTTCTTGGTGATTGCAGTATGCCGGGCGATAAACTGACTGGATTCATAGTGATATGGGGCGACACCGGCAAATTTAATGATTTGAGACGCTTTTGTATAGTTGCAAACATCTCCTAATTCCGCTAAAATAGAAGTACCAGAGAAGTGTGAAATTCCTGGTATGGAGAGGATAGGAGAGTTGTTTTGCAGGGAAAACTCTTCTATCTTTTTGTCTATTTCAGAAAGTTGTTCTTCTATCATTTCAATTTGACTTACAAGGTGTCTGATCTGGATTTCTTCAGCAACAGAAGAGATGCCGACAGAAGCTTTGGCTGCTGTTTTAAGCTGTTCGGCAGAAAGTTGAATCCGTTTTCCGCGCCCCTCATATTCAAAACATTTCCGGATGGTCCGGATATCAGAGTTTGCAATCTTTTCAGCAGAAGCAAACGATTTTAAAACATTCATGTAAACAATGCCATACTTTGAACGGAATAAGGAATTAAATTCAGGGAATACGATATCAATACATTTCTGAAGCCGGTTTTTGTAGAGGTTTAATTCCTCTTTCAGGTTGTGGTGATGGCGTGTCAGCTGCTTTTGTTCATAAAGGTCGAAACGGTTTACTTTTGTAATGCGATAAGGCTTTTTACGCTGATTTGAGCCGATGACATCACAAATGGTAAGAGAATCCAGGGGATCGTTTTTGGTAATGCCGCCCTGAAGTTTTCTGGTAAGGTCAGTAGTGGTTGGGTTGATCAGAGCAACAGTATAGTGCCTGTTAAGAAGATATTTGAGTAAGGCAAAATGATAATGCCCGGTATCTTCCATGCCAATAAGAAGCTGTGATTTGGCATAGCAGCTTAGTTTTCCGATGAGTAACAAAAAGCCATCTTGATTGTTATGAAAAACAGAAGGATTAGAAAGTATTTCACCGGATTGTTTGTCAATGATGGAGAAGATGTGTTGATGTTTACCAATGTCAATTCCGACTAAAATCATGATAATACATTCCTTTCGTAAAAAATATGCAATGTGTTATCCACAGCACTTACTTCGTAAAACCTGGTACAAGATAGGAATTCAAGACTCATCTAACTAATCATTATTTAGAAATAAGGTGTGGTGAGAACCTCCTACAAGTAGTCAAAGCCACAGGATAAAAAAATACAAATCCACATCACATATTTACATCATACAAATGTACAATACCGTAATCAACCACGGACTAAAAGGTTGATAGAAAGGAGACGGTATATTTGTAAGTGACCGTTAGATGAGTCAATTACAATATACCAGGATATGGAATCCTTCCAGGATTTATTGCAGGATATGTAGCAGGCTTTCTTTCACCGGTCATTGAAAAGAAGCTTCCGGAGGGCGTGAATATTATCGGGGGAGCAATTTTGATGGCGCCGCTTGCACGGCTTGTCGCATTTGCTGCTGATCCAGTAGTAAATAGTACTCTGGCACACATCGGAGAAACCATTTCCGCAGCAGCAGAGCAGTCACCGATTGTAATGGGATTTTTACTGGGTGGAATTATCAAAATGATCTGTACGTCACCACTAAGTTCTATGGCCCTTACCGCTATGCTTGGACTGAATGGACTTGCTATGGGAATCGCTGCTATTGCATGTTTTGGCGGTTCTTTTACAAATGGCATTATCTTTGCAAGATTGAAATTTGGAGATCGAAGCAATGTGATTGCTGTTATGCTGGAACCACTAACTCAGGCAGATATTATTACAACTCATCCGATACCTATTTATTGTTCTAATTTCTTTGGAGGCGGTCTGGCAGGAATTTCTGCAGCAGTTTTCCATATTGTGAATAATGCTCCGGGAACGGCATCCCCGATTCCGGGACTTTTGGCTCCGTTCGCATTTAATCCGCCGCTCCAAGTTGTGATGGCACTGTTTTTTGCAATGCTGGGCGGATGTACCGCCGGGCTGGTAGGCAGTACGATATTTAAGAAAAGAGCAAAAGTCAAAGAAACTTCGGCTCCAGTGGAAATGGAATTGGAGTATTAATTAAAATGGGACGTAACACTTTTTAAAAGTGTTACGTCCCATTTTGCATGAATCGGTGGGTCAAACTGCGAAAAGTGGTGGGTAAAATTGAAGATAATATCACTCTTATTCTTTTCGGCATATACTATAGCATTAGAGTGAAAAGGAGGAACTTATGAAAAAGCGTTTGATTTCTGTATTTCTTTGTGTAGTTATGATGATGGCCCTTGTAGCCGGATGTTCGTCCGATAAGGAAGAGGCTGTACCAACAGATTCCAAGAAACAGACAGAAGAGAAGGCAAATCCGATGAAGGTTGTGTTGAATGAGGTTGCGCACTCTATTTTTTATGCGCCCATGTATGTAGCAATTGAGGAAGGGTATTTTGCGGAAGAAGGAATAGAATTAGACTTGGTAACAGGATTTGGGGTTCACCAGTTAGTACAAGACACTCTATAAAAAATCCACGGATTTTACAGAGAAATCTTCATCCAGGTGAATCTCTTTTATGGTCGATCTCCAGAACGAGCGGCGATTCTCCGGAGTCAGTTGTGCATAGATCGTTCTAAAGTCGGCCTGCAGGATTTCCTCCAGATAAGAAAAGTCTCTTTGCGGTTCTGGACGGATCTGCTGCAGCTCATGCAGTTCGTTTTCAATCCTGTCATACTCTTCACTGTAATAGTCCCATTCAATTCTCCCTTTTTGAAATAGGAGATTGAGACGTTCCAGCTCCTTCTGCAGTTTTTCCAGCGTGCGCGTCTCCCGGATCTTTGCTTTCTGCTCCTCGATTTTTTCACAGCGAATATGGAATTTTTCATATTCTGTTTCCAGGTTATCCAGCAGATAGGCTTCAATCAAATTTTGGCTTACCCGGTGCGTATTTGTGCATATCCGGTCAAGTAATGCATGGTTGCACCGATAATAGCAGTAGGTGCGCTTTTCTTTCGTTTTGCGGTTAATGATGGAAGAGCAGCCGGTCCCGGAAAGCTTCTGGCTGCAGATCGGGCAGCGTATAAGTCCTGAAAACAGATAAACTCTGCCGGATGGAGTATGTTTGACATTTCTTCCATTGATCTTTTGCAGGCGCATCCAGCGCTCTTCAGACAGGTATGCGGGGCAATAGGGAATCCCTCGGTATGTTCCTTTGTAGAACTCGCTGGACAGCATAGTGCGAAGGACACTGTATGAAAACTCCGGATCGTAATTACGCTGCATATAGCGGAGCGTTCCCTGCTTACTCTGGTGTCTCTCAAAATAATCAAAGAAAGCATTTACCATTTCTTCCTCATCTGGATTCTTTACCATACACTTTTTGCCATCTACGCTTCCGACTTTATACCCGCGCGGCATATTGCCATCTCCGAAGATCACCTTCCCTTGCCGGATAGAAGCTTCATTTACAAACTTGATACGTTCCGATGTAGTGTCCACTTCATTTTGACCGATTGACAGCACTACATTGAGCTGTAGCCGGCCGTCCCGTGTCTCCATATTGAGTCCAGGCTCTGATGCTGATATCCAATAGACTCCGTATTCATCCAAGATGTCCTGGACCTTATAGAAGTCGGACATGTTACGAAACCAGCGATCCAGACGCCAGAAGAGGATAACATCAATTTTCCCGGCTTTGACATCTTCAAGCAGGGCATGGATTGCCTTGCGTTTTTTGAGTTCCTTTCGGGCTGTCTTTCCTTCATCAGCATAGACACCAACCGGGATCATCCCATGATCCTTTGCATAGCTTGCGAGGTATTCTTTCTGGGCTTCCAGAGACTTTCCGTGCATTAGCTGCTCCGCTGTGGAAACTCTTATGTAGAGTGCACACCTCTTGATTTTTTCAGACATGCGATCATCTCCCTTTTGTATTATATTGAAAGATAGGTACAAAAATAACAGCCAGCGAACTTTTGTTCTCTTGCGGTGGCTGCCCGAAGATGATACAATATTTCTTGCTACAGATGTGCATATCTTCGGATATGTATTGCCGTCCTGGTGTTGGCACACTGGGGCGGTTGACTTTTAAAGCATATTTGCTATAATATACTTAACAAGACAGCCGATACGATAGAGCAAACCTATCCGTTTCCGGCAAAGTTATCAGTAACTAGAAATAGCACCTCAAAAGCTTGTCCAGAGCGGGGGTGCTATTTTCTATGGGTATAATTGAGAATTGCTACAATCAACAGACCAACGGTCAATATAATCATGAACTCTTCATATGTACTCATATCAACCACTCCTTCCGCAAGACTCGGAAACGGTGGTATGCACCCTATCGGCTGCCTGGGTAAATATATTATTTTATTGTATGCCCCGGCAGCTCTGAAGAGCGCCAGGGAGATACTGTTGCTAATATATCTTCAATTTGTTATTATTGTATTAGGAATTTAGAACTGCATTTATTATAGAATTTTTATTCCATCCTATCATAATATCAGCATAATCAGATACTATTTTAGGAGTACGCTCTTGTCCCCAGGGTTTTACCCCGACGATATACTTTCCATAATCGACCGATTTTAGGATTTCATATTCTATCCAATCACTATGCGCTGCATACATTCCAGAGAGGACAAGAACAATAGAGGCAGGGGCAATTTGATTATCTATTTCACCTTGTAATTTTTTCTTTCCAACTGCCGAATTTGGATCCACTAAAGGGTCGTGTACGGGAACGGAATAATTACTCCAGGTAAGCAGACCATCTTCTTGGGCTTCATTAAGCCAATCTACTACTTTGTAGTAGTGGGAAGAGTATCGCCATGCGTGACTAATAAAAATATGATAACGTTTCATTTTATTCTCCTTTCTTTGCGAGGTGTCATTATGAGTAAAGTTACATTGAAATTTCAAAAAAAGCCGGTTATTGTAGAAGCTTATCAGACAGATGTTGAAATTATAATTTCAACTTTAGAAGGAGATATGAAAGCTTCTCCGGGAGATTGGATTATAACCGGGGTTGATGGAGAGCAGTATCCATGCAAACCAGATATTTTTGAAAGAACATATCAGAGAGTTAATTAGCTTCCTCACTGTCATTGGCATTTTCCCTAATAGTATTGATATTTTTCCACTGATTGTTTTCAGAGGAAATTATGTTTTCAATATTGCGGACAAAAATGTTTTCGATAGTTTCATCTTGGTTATTATAAGGGGCGGATCCAGTAAGATATAAATGTTTTTGATATCTTAACATTTCGCATGTAGAGCGGTATTGAATCCAATTTTCGTGATACTTATTCAATTTGGATATTGATTCAATTACTGCAATAATAGCACCGAATAAACCTACAATGAAAGCTATATATTTGTGAGAAGCTACATAACCTGATAGTAGCGGTATAAGTGATGCAAGTATAATTTCAGCTTTTTGCAAGCGCTTATACCATTTTTGTGCGTCTTTTGATTTTTGATCGTACCAATTGATTTGGTCATCGACTCGTTTTTCTAGATATTCTTTAATATCCAAAACATCCCTCTCTTTCGTTACATACCCTTACATTGAGAAATCTAAATAATCACCAGGTCATATTCCCTTTATAATATATATCCACTGATAATTTGACAGATCTGCACGATATTGCTCTGGCCTGTAAATTCAAACTTTACCTTCCCCAATCCACTGAAGTACATTTCAAGCTCACTGTCCAGATCGAGAATGCCTGCAGTCTCTATTGAATAAGCGCTGACTTTTGAATACGGAAGAGAAGTAAAGTCTTTCTTTTTTCCAGTCATTCCCTGCACATTTACCGCAATGACACGTTTGTTTGTAAATACACAGTAATCTCTCATGGCCTTGTAGGCTCCAATGACCTGCTCACCATTAATCAAGATTGGCTGGATGTCTCCCAGAACAGTATTGGGATCTACCTGTTTCATTTTCACATAAGCACTGTTTGTAAAATCAATCATCGTTTTTTCCTCGCTTTCTTCCTTGATGTTGAGAAGTCGTCTATATAAGCCTTGCGTTTTTTATTGCTGTAAAGATTCTAAAGAGTTCATTAAATCTTCGGTACTCATACCAGATGTAGAGTTTGTATAGGCATCGGTAATCTGTGCAGCATATTCCATATAAACATCCTGTAACTTTCCAGCCCATTCTTCGTATGTTTCATATTCATCTCCATTTTTTGTCATGAGTTCTGCCATTTCTTCTACACCAGTGTTACAGATTTCTGCTAGTTTTTCGACCTTGCTGTTAGAAAGTTCTGCTAAAGCATTGAGGTCATTGGCTTTATCTGCAGATTCTGCATTGTACTCTTCAATGAGCCCTGGAGTTGCATCCTGAATTTGCTTTGTATAGTCATCTAAAATAGTCTGATATGTAACTTCAGATTGTGTTTCCTCGGTAGATTCTGTTTTAGTAGTATCGCCCGAAGAACTATCAGATTCCCCTCCACAAGCAATAAGCGACAAGGATAATGTTCCTGCAATTAATAAGGTTGCAATTTTCTTTTTCATAGTGTTTCCTCTCTTTCCTTTTCCTTTGTATGAGAAGCCGTCTATATTATCTTGCCAACCTGTAGGTTGGGGATAAACATGATATAATAGTCACCTACCGTAACGCATGGCCCATATTTGTCTCTGTAACATTCGATACATTCGTGTAGGTATTCGTCTGTTACTTCTAAATATTCCGCCAGCTCAAATCGGTCGTGACATCCATGTTCATATGCACTGATTAAGCGCCCAAGACCAATGAGCTTATCATAACCCCATAATCTGGCCTGTCGTTCCTGCTTACGGTTTCCGGTATCAGACATGTCCAAAATATTACCAATACCGGTATAGTGGTGCCCAAGTTCTTCAGCCAGGACACATTTCTTTGCTGTAGAATCCATATCCTTTCGCAAATATATATTATTCCCGCGTATCCGTCCGTCATATGTTCTGAACGGACGCTCTTTTATCTCAAGACCTTCGGCATCGGCATCATCTAATAAGACCTCAAAATCCATTGTCAACACCTCCAGTACAATTCTATTATATATGCTGTACAATAAAACCGACTTAGTCTAACATATCCTCATCTTCCTGGCGTTCTTCATTCGTGAAGTCACCACGGGTGTGATGTGCCGCATTGACTTCTAAATGAGATGGCATGTTAACAATGTTGTTTCCGTTCTGCTCTTCCAAAGCCTTTGAACGTTCGTATTCCTTTTCAAGGGTGAAATCTACCATTTCTCTGCCGTGGGCGTCAAGATCACGGTACTTTTTTATGATTTTTAATTCTGTTATAGAAACCTCATCTTCTGGCAAGGTTGGTTGTAGGAAGAAAGAAGCATTTACATGAAGAATACCGCAAATATATGAGAGTGTGTCTAAATCTGGTTTGCTTACATTATTCTCCCAATTACTAATAGTATTTCCCGTTGTGTTTAATTGCCTTGCCAGCTCCGTTTGTTTCAATCCAGCTTCAGTTCTTGCTATTTTTAATTTTTCACCAAATGTCATTATCCTCGCCTCACTTTCTTTATATTGGTAATAGTACAACAATATTTAGAAAATGTAAATCATTAATCACAAAAATCTTGAGATTATTTTAGAAATCCTATTGACATCCCAATTTAATTGGGATAATATAATTTTAAACACAAGATTATTGTGAAAGGAGGAAAGAAATTGCAAACTAACTTGGAGATTAAAAAGTACCTTGAGGAAAATGGTATTACTCAAGCTTTTATTTCTAGAAAGACAGGTATTGAACCGTCTAAATTGAGTCTTGCTCTGAATGGCGAGAGAAAACTGACTTTTGACGAATATTCTGTAATTTGTGGTGTGCTTGGAGTAAATACTGATAAGTTTCTTAAACCTAGGTTACCAAACGAGAAAGGAGAGTGATAGAGAATGGATGCAAGAAATCTTGACAGTGTATCGAGAGAAGAGCAGAAGGCGATCTTAAGTAACACTATTTCTAGGTGCATGATTGAAAATCATATGACACTGGAAAATCTGGATGAAGCATGTGAGAGCGTGAGGGAAATTTACAGAAAGAACGCCACAATAAAAGGCTGACTAAAGCCAGCCCTTATTATCCCCTATGGCATTCGCGACAACAGAAGTAGCAGCCATCGAATTTTTTGTTAGGGTACTTTCGCATCGCTTCCAGCTTTGCAGATTGACATGAACTGAAATATCCAATGTATTCCCTATTCAGCAAGGAGGGAAGAAAAGAACAATCATCAGTATGGATTTCATGGTATCCATTTATGTCAGCGTAAATGTTGAAATAGTAGTGTTTCAAGATAGTCACCACCTTCCTATTAGAATTTCGAAGCTTCTAATAATATGGTAGACCACAATATATAGAAAGTCAAGAAAAATATGTGGAAAAATACAATATATATTTACAAAAAAGAAATATAAACACAATATATTGTGAAAAATATTTATCACAATAGGAAAGATTTTTATCTATTTATGAAAAATATTTCTGGAGAAAAGAAAAAATGGTTGTAAATGATATTACTCAAAAAATTGGGAAATTTCTAAAAGATTCAAATGTAAATTTATCAGAGCTGTCACGAAAGGCGGGGATTCCGTACAATTTGCTCTATGCAAGTGTATGGGATAAGAATCGGGAAAGAGACCTAAGGGCAAACGAGCTGATGAGCATTTGTGTAGTTTTCGAAATCAATCCTATGGATTTCATTGATAATTCAGACAGCGGAGAGGAGGGATAAAGATTAGTAATGACATAGGGATGAAGATATGTTTTTGGATTTATATGCTCACAGGAATATTCACTGCTTTTATCATGCTGGATGTTATAAAAATGACTTTAAAAGACTGGCGAACAAAATGCGCATTTTTAATTATTATTGTCTTAATCTTTTTAGGAATGTGTATTGTAAGCGTAGTTTCTTTTACGGCTATTATCTTTTGTTAAGAACAGGCATCACCAAAGATGGTTCCATCATCTTTGTATGAAAAATCTTGAAAATTGTAGGCATCTAAATTCATGCTGATTTCAAAAATTTTTCTGGAAGTGCGAATTTTCAGTGTGATGTCTTGGTTGCAAAGAATGCGAGCATCCTGCCGACCAGCATGAAAAGCTACATAGCCAGAAAAAGCGGAAAATGGAGCAATTGTTACCGGTAAAGGAGAAGATGTGGAACTGCATATATTTACATCGGAATCAGAACATACGGGAACAGATACATTTAAAGCTGTTCCACCCATTCCGTTCTTGGCATCGGTCACTGTTTCCATATTTGGAAAGAAAACCTTTAAGTCTAGGATGGAAATAGGAAGAGATGATTCGTTGGAAAAGGCAAGCTTAAGAAAGAAAATCTCTTCTTTACAATTGGATAATCTGTCCTTTGGAGTAATTGAAAGATTAACTTCTTCAAGAATATTTTTTTGTTTTTCTGCTTTGATTAATTTAGCGATTGATATTGCTGAAATTATAGTAGCACCAGCAGTGCAAATGGCAGTAACAAAATTAAAAATAGTATTCCACATGATTAAATTCCTCCGAGATATTTGTGAAAGAATTTTATCATAATATGAAAGAATTTTCAATTATTCAGACAGGTGGAAAGGAGGACGCATGAACGAATTAATCAAAGTCAACTATGACACAGAACAGCCGACAGTATCGGCAAGAGGATTACATAGGGCCCTGGAGATTGAAAAGCGCTTTAGTGCATGGTTTGAGACTAATAGTCAAGGCTTTGTTGAGGGGGAAGATTTTACAAGTGTACTTTCGGGTACGGTTGTAAATAACGGGGCACACAGAGAATTACAAGACTACGCATTATCTGTGGATATGGCAAAACATATCTGCCTTATGAGTCGGACAGAGAAAGGGAAACAGTGCCGCCAGTACTTCATTGATCTGGAGAAGGCCTGGAATACACCGGAGCAGATCATGGCAAGAGCATTAAGGATGGCAGATCAGACTATTGAAAGCCTTAAAGAAAGATGTGCATTTCTCGGTGGACAAGTAGAAGAGCAACAACAGGTTATTGAGGAACTTCAGCCGAAAGCCACATATTATGATCTCATACTCCAGTGTCCTGATTTGGTTTCCACAACAGAAATTGCAAAGGACTATGGAATGAGTGCCAAGAAGTTCAACGCTCTTCTGCATGACCTGAAAATCCAGTTTAAGCAGTCCGGAGTATGGTTTTTGTATCAGAAGTATGCGGGCTTTGGCTACACGAAGAGCAAAACTCATAACTATTCCGACGAAGACGGTATACAGCACTCCAGGCAACATATGTACTGGACGCAGAAGGGACGGCTTTTCCTTTACGAGCATCTGAAGGGAATGGATATTGTACCCTTGATTGAACAGGCGGCGTAGGAAATCAACTGGTATTTATCGTAAGGCATGAGGTGTGCAATAAAAATGACAGGGAGGTGAAAGAGGTGCAGAAAAGAGTAGTAAATACTTCCGGTGTTATTAAGAATGAGGATATTTTGAACATGATTATTGATTTTATTCAGGTACATGGATATCCGCCAACGGTAGAAGAAATAGGAGACATTGCAGGGCTCAAAAGTAAAAATTCAACATGGTACCATTTGAAGCAAATGCTTTCCGCTGGAATGCTTGAGACAGATCATCCGGGATGTGCGAGAGCAATAAGAGTACCGGGATATATTTTTGTAAAAGGGTAAAGGCTATTCCACTCGCGAAATAGAATAGCCCCTTACCAATTATTTTACTCGGATTGTTTTGTGCGTGGTCCGGGTAGAATGTCCGTTACTTACCGAAGTACGGACATGGATGCTTTTGCCATTGCTTGAGGGTCTGGCTGTAGAGCGAACCGTAATGCGTCTAGCCATATTAACACCACCTTTCAATAAAGTATAAAACAATTGTTCTATTAATAGGATATGCCATGAACATTTGTTTTGTCAAATTATTGATACCATATAAAGTATTAAGAAATTCTTAAATTACAATATGTTGTGGGAAGTGTTGATAATGTGGATAACTACTTTGGAGTATCGATTGAGCAGTTCAGCAGAGTGGGTGTGCAATAAAAATGACAGGGAGGATATTTATTTGATTCAAAGAAAGGAGAGTGATAGCGAATAATGTTTAGTCTTATGCTTGCGTTGATTAATATGACCTCCATCTTTATTTTGGCAAGGTCAATAAAAAAGATGGAGGACTTTGCGAAACAAAAACTTAGAGAAGAGCTTAAAAAAGAGAATCCTAATAAAGAAGTTGATTTACGAAAATGTCTACTGGATTAAATGTGCTTTTGATACAAGATTCAAGTTCGGATAATTGTGAATCGTTTTGCCCGGGTGGCACAAAAGTAAATGGTAAATATTGGGGATCAGGTTGCATGAACAGATAAAGTTTTCCGCTTAAATCTGGTAACAAAAAAAGCCGACCATTGTAGTAGCTCATGAAATAACCAGCATTACTATTAATTTCGTTTATAGTAGAAAAATATTTGGATGAAAATTTGTTTGAATCGGTATTTACATCATATTTTTCCCACTTAATAATGAAGGATCGAGTTTTTTCAATTATTTTTTTAATAAGTAAGGTTGTATTATATGCCGTCATGATGCTACCTCCTAACATTGGGCTTTGTTGTTATTTCATTCAATAAATAACGGTATCTTGCTAATTGCTCACTAGAGTCGAGATTTAATGAACTGATCAAATCTATCATTTCATTGATTTGGGAAAGTTCTTGCTCGGAAAAAAGGGGTTCATATTTTTTCCTGTATTCAATTAAATCTCGTTGGAATTCTGGTAATAATTCAGCGTTTGAAAATTCATTACGAACTGCATTTTTACCAGAAGAAAGAAGATTTAAAAGGATATCATCTCTATTAATATTAAATTCTTCGGCGGTGTGAGAATATTCAATTTGCTGTTTTATGCTTCCGGTTCTTATTGCGATTCCTATAGAAAAAAATAACCCTATAATGCTCGCAATGCCAGCTATTACGTTAAAAATATCCAATAAAACACATCCTCTCTAAAATATTCCGAATTCGATAATTAAAGTATAGGAGAGGCAAAACGAAAAAGCAAGCTATTTGATTATTTATTAGAAAATCCTGGAAATCTGAAAGAGGAAGGAGATAAAACTATGAAGGAAAACAAGAAAAATAAGAAGAAGGACAATATCACTGTGAAAAAAAGATATACAGGAGATATCGAACCTCAAGGGCAAAAAGGAATGGAAGGACCTAAAGGACCATGCGGGGCACCGGGGTATATCGGCTACAGTAAAAAAGACATCAAAGCCATGAAAAAGGCGGCGAAACGCAAGGAAAAAGAGCAAAAGAAGCGCAAAAAGATGAAAAATAAGCTGAATGAGATCCTAGAGTGGTGTGAGCAGGAAAATTACAGCGTACATGATGTGGAATGGCTGGCAAAAGAACTGGAAAAGGCAATTAGATCCCAGAAGATTAAGGCAAGAAAAATAAAAGTAAAAAATCTATATACGATTTTCTAAATGTTATAAAAAAGAGCATTTATATATAGGAAACACAGCAACCCGGACAATCCGTAAGGAATACATTTTAGAGAGGTGGTGCATGTGAATCCAGATATGAAAAAGATTATGCAAGTGATGATTTCATTATTGGAGGAACAAGAAAAAGCAAAAATAACATACGAATTGGAGAAAACCGCTTAAGGCGGTAAACGATGGACAAGCAGAAAGGAGGCAGCTGGATGAGAAAAGTAAAAAGGATCGCTTATGAAGCAGCGGTAATCGCATGGGACATTTACATCGGACTTGCTCCATTCACACTTGCAGTTACGTTGATCTTGTTTACAGGTTGGGCCTGGAAGCTGCTGGGATGGTGAAGGAGGTGAGGAAAGATGAAGAATCAGATAACATGGCTAAAAGCACAGGAAGAAATTATATTGAATAGAATTTCTTACCGAAAGCAATCTTTGCACAAGCTGGAAGAAGATTTAAAAGTCGTTAGAGAGCTTCTTGAAAAAGTGGAGCAGTCAAAGAAACTGCCCCAAGAAACTAATGCTGATTAAGGTAAGTAAGAATTTCAGCTTTAAAGGAGCGAAAAGCCTTTACTGTAGCGTCATGGCTGGCTTTTAAGGCTTCTCCAACACTGTCATCATAACAATATGAACAGGCTTTTCCAGCATTTGTTTCATAATCTTTGATGATTTCCTCAAGATTATTATTCAAATCATCAATCGTCATGAGGATGCTCCTTTCATCCTGTATTCCGGAATAATCCGGTAATTATAATATAAGGAAGGTTGGATTGATTGGCAAGTAATTAGGAGGTGAGGAAAGATGAAGGAGATCAAACAGTGTAAGGATTGCGGGAATTGCCTTCCAATCAGAGAAGGAGATTTTACTTGCAGCGAACATCCGGGAAGTGTCGTTTTAGAAGACTATGGTCCGGGAGAAGATTTTCTGATATGTAACGGGAAAGACTTCACAGAAAAATAAGAAGAGCGCCCACATGAGCCGGCAAGCTCGGGCACTCTGAAAATTAACCAATTTTATTTTAAGCGAAAGAGAGGAAATTGTAAATGAATTTTGAAGATAAAATTAGCATTCCTGCACAGGAATATAGTACACTTTGTCGAATGGCCGGGAAGATGGAATCGATCATCGAGTACACAATGACAAGGAAGGACTCTGATTTTTTAGATAAAAATATTATAAAAGCGATCGTAGGTGAAAGGCACTTCCATAGAGTTGGGGAAGGTGAGGATAATGTATGACTATAAATGCTCCATTTGCGGATGTTCTTTGGATCCAACAGAGAAATGTGATTGTCAAATGACACATGAACGCAATCTTCAGATGGTAGATGATCTATTGGTGGAAGAGGCAGACGGACAGATGAAATTAAAGGAGGCTGCAAATTATGGAACATATCCCTGGTTACGATGACTGGAAAACAACTCCTCCTGACGATCCGGAGCCAGTAGCATACTGTGATGATTGCGGTCATCCGCTTTTTGAAGGAGACGGAATTACAGATATCTTTGGATATCACTGGTGTGATGAATGTTTGGCAGATAAGAGGAGGATATTGTAGATGTTAAAAAGTTACGAAGAGCTTAGAAATATAGATGTGAAAAGGTTCTGCAAGAAACGTGATGGGCTAGATTATCTTCCGTGGGCTATGTGTGTAAAGCTTTTGCATGACAACGGGGCGGAAGTTGTAAGATGGGAGCCTATTCCAGATCCATCTACAGGTTCTAGTTTGATTATGTCGAATCAGACATTCACAGATAGTAAGGGAAATACAAATCGGTGCTATGAAACCAGAATCCGTGTGACGATAGATGATAAAGAATATGAGATGCAGACACCCGTCATGAATGGTGCAAATCCGGTGAAAGACAATAGCATGAGCCAACAAAGGGTATGGAATAGCATGTGCAGAGCTTTTGTGAAATGCGTTGCTCTTAACACAGGATTAGGGTTTGATCTGTGGCTGAAAGAGGAGGACGGCGAAAATCCTGACATTCCACGCAATTTAGATATGCCAGCTTCAGAGCCAAAGATAAAATCCTTGAAAAATAAGTGTGCATCCTATGACGTCAATTTAGAAGAATGGCTTAATAAAAGGAATTGGAAGATAGAAACGTTGACAGAGGGACAGGCTGCATGGATGCTATCAGTTCTACAAAAACAACTTGGTGATGAATAATGAGATTCACAGGTAAGTTGAAAGAGCCGATCGTGGATTATCTCACTGGCCGTCTTACTATCCTGTTTGAGCCGTGTGAGGATTTCCGGCAGGCCTACGAAGAATTAAGAGGCTGTGAGAAATTAAGTCTTGAAATCAAAAAATATAGACGAAAAAGAAGTTTAGACGCGAATGCTTATCATTGGGTATTAGTAGGAAAACTGGCTAGAGTTCTGGGACTAAGTAATGCAGAGATTCATAACATGGCTTTAAGGCAGTACGGCCAGCCAGAAATCTATGAAGAAAAGGGAGTCTATATGACGATTCCGGACACAGATGAAGCAAGGCATAAAGTAGACAATGCGATGGATTATCATTTGCTGCCTACTTCACAAGTCAGAGAAGGGAAAGACAGAGTCATGTATAGGACCTATAAGCTTTTACGTGGCTCCCATACTTACAATACAGAAGAAATGTCCCGGCTCATAGATGGAATGATAACTATGTGTAAAGAAGCTGGGATCCCGGATGCAGAGATAGCAACACCAGACGAAAAAAGATTGTTGAAAGAGAAGTACGGGGTAGAGATATGAAGAGACTTTGGAGTATTTTTACTGACGATATGGATCATTGTATGTATACAGGAATGTATGGAGTAGAAAGGCACCATGTATTCAGCCACACACCGGGAGAAAGAAAGCTCTGTGAAAAGTACGGTTTCATTGCGCCACTTCATCCGAAACTGCATCCAAACGGTGTACATGCTGGTACCCAGGCTAAGGAAATTGACAGAGATCTTCGTTTCCGCTGCAGAGAGTATTACATAGCACACTATGGAACAGAGGAGGACTTCCGAAGGGAGTTTTTCTATACAACAGCTAACCAATATATCACAAAGTAACTCGTAAACGATACGCATAACGAAGTGGATGCCTGCCGGAGTAATCCGGCAGGGGAAAGGAGAAGCGTGACATCAAAAGCTAAAGCAGAAGAATATTTTAACCGGATATCGGATGGACATAGACATGCAATCAAAAGGCCTTGGGATTCCAATACAGACAGATGTTTACGTGCAATGATTGAAAAGGCAAATAAAAATGGAGATTGCATTATCAATGTAGGGGATGGGATTTACAGGCCAATTCCCGGAGATCCGGTAGATGAAAAAGAGTACCGGGAATATCTTGCAAAAGACAGAAGCCGTGCGAAAGAAATACTGTTAAAGGTTTCTTGCATGGAGCAAACATTTGAGGGTTGGAAACATGAAGCATTATATGCTAATCATCAACGGTAAGCTAAATAATCTGAACGATTATATTACAGCCTGCCGGACAAATCCGTATAAAGGAGCCAAGGTAAAGGCTCATAATGAGAATATTGTGAAAGCGTGTATTTATGAACAGCTCGGCAGACTCCGGATTCAAGGCCCTGTGTATATGAAATACAGATGGTTTGAACCGGATAGGCGGCGAGATCTTGATAATATCTCATCCTTTGGCAGGAAAGTGATACAGGATGCTCTGGTAGAAACACATGTCTTGCGAAATGATGGATGGACGGAGATCACAGGATTTCGTGATGATTTTTATATAGACAGAAAGAATCCAAGGATTGAAGTGGAAATCGAGGAGGTGGGATGATGTGCCGAATAGGATCATAAAAGATTCAATAAATGAAAGTAAGGGACTATCCGAGGTGAGCTTTTTTGCAGAAGATTTGTATAAACGTCTTATAACTTATGCCGACGACTACGGAAGATTTAATGCAGACTGTCAAATCATGCGTGCAAGACTTTATCCAAGGGAGATAGAGATTGTAAGTGAATCAGATATTGAAGATGCATTAATTGAACTATCCGGGGTAGGAAAAGTGGCGTTTTATACATCTTATGCGAGAAAAGAAATTTACGGATGTCTTCCAAAATGGTCTGAACACCAGAGGATAAGAGACAGTAAGAACAAGTGTCCAGACCCAGATGATACATATGTAAATGACTGGTATCTTCGCAGGTTTGTGCCTATAAAAATGAAGATGGATATCATAGAAAGAGATGGATTTAAGTGCCAGATATGTGGAAGGTATATTTCAGCAGCAGATAATGCCTATGCAGTTGTAAAAATGGGATCAGGATTGTTTCACATAGATCACATTGTACCTGTTTCACAAGGGGGCAGAGCCACAATGGAAAACTTGAGACTGACATGCCCAAAATGCAATCAATCAAGAAAAAAGAAGTTTACGTTTGATGAAATTCTTAAGATGACACGTGATTTGCAGAAAGATGCGGCGAGATGCGGCGAGTTGCCGAAAAAATCTGCCTTAATCCAATCCGAATCCAAATCCGAATCCGAATCCAAATCCTACACGGGCGACGTGCGCCTTGATGGTGCGATTTTAGATTTTATTGAGCACAGGAGAAAGATGCGGAAACCTATGACGGACAGAGCGATTGAGCTGATGATAACCAAGCTCAAAAAGCTCGGTAAGGATACGGATGAGCAGATAGATATCATCAACCAGTCCATTGAACGCGGCTGGCAGGGGGTTTTTCCGTTGGAAGCTGTAAACAATAAGCAGAAAAGTAGCTTTAACAACTTCAAAGGCCGCGACTACAGCGGTCAGATAGATGACCTGACAAAAGCCCTGATTGAAGGGGGAAAATAAACGGACATACCGATTTCGTAGACGTCCGGGGAAGCACATGGTAAACCGGATATGTGAGAAAAATACAGAAATAGAAAGGAGCCAGTTGTACCTTGACAATTGAATATTGATGGTTGAAGTAGTATAATTTTTATATCAGTCAAAAAAGGGGGATTATTTCTGTGAGAAAAGGTTTTAGTGGTGAAAATGAATGCTTTGTGTGCGGAGAAACAATATCGTGGGAAAAGGTTCCGGATATTCTTCCAGGGCAAATTGCTGTGTATGAACGACCTGATGTTATGGCAGATGCTTTTGCTGTAGGAAGAAACGAAGATGAAACTGTGAAATTTGAAGTTTCATGTATTTGCCCAAAGTGCAGGACTAAAAATAAGTTTTATAAAGATGTTAAAGTGAAATGATTTTCCTGATTTCTACCAACCATCAATATTCGGTGGTTGGTTTTTTATTGTCTAAAATAGGCTTTTAGCAAAGGAGTAACACCGAGAATTAATCTGTCGGTGGGTATATTGTAAAGAAGATGAACGAAGAGCAGGAAAGGAACGCGGAAGAATGAATCAAGGAGAGCGTTTAATCTTAAGGAAATGCCCAATATGCGGTATGTCAAAGCGAGAAGAAGAGTTCCGTTTTATGAAAAACAAAAAACGGAGATATGCGTATTGCCGAGAATGTGAAAAATGGTATATGAGAAATTACATGAGATCTTATAGGGAAATAAAAAGAGGTGTGACACAATGAGAGAAATATTATTCCGTGCGAAGCGGATAGATAACGGAGAGTGGGTGGAAGGAAACCTTATCACAAATGAAAGGAACGAACATAAAAAATATATTGGTTACATATTTGACGAACGAAATGGAGTGATCGAGGATTTTGATATTGTAGAGGTTATACCGAATACGATTTGTCAGTACACTGGACTGAAAGACAAGAACGAAGAAAAGGTATTTATTGGAGATATCATCAGATGTACTAAAGGATGTCCGCATGAGGTAATCTGGATGAAAGAATATGCCGGAACATTTATTGGTGGGATGCCAGCTGTATACTTATCTGGTTTAGATAAAGGATACGCATGGACTGGTGAAGAGGAGATAGTCGGAAATATCTTTGATAGTCCAGAGCGGTTGAAAGGCGGTGGCAGCAATGAAAAAACTAACTAGAATCTTCTTTGTCCTCTTCACCGTCATAACATTAGCCGGCTGTGCTGCAGAACAAACAAAGCCGGCGCCGGAACCGATTGAAATCCAAATCCCGGAACCCTGCCGTTATGGTTTTGTCATGATCCGGACTCCGGAAGGGAACCAGACTATGTACTCCAGCAGCATAGACATCCAGAACGATGGCAGGGACGGGAAAGCGATCTATATAGTGCTGGACAAAGGGGTGATACAGCAGTGAGAAGGCGAGGAAGAACCCGGAAGGAACAGAAGAATCCTAAAGCTGGAGAAGCAGCGAGAAAATATATTCATAAAGCCTATACCAGTTATGATGTGGCTGGATATATGGCGAAGAAATATAACATCAAAGAGGAGGTCAAGCCATGAGACATATATACTGTGCAGCCTGTGGGAAAGAGGTCCACTATTCCCAGGCAGTACATATGAGGGCGCATGAGCGTACGGACGTGTACAAGTTCCGGACACAACCAATGGATTATTTTGATATGTGCCGGAAGTGTTATGAGAACATGAGGGGAGGCGGTGCCGGTGGACAAAAAGGTTTTAAGTGATTATATCGACGCTTGTGAGTTTATCAAAGAGACAGAGGAAGAAATCAAGAAACTGGAAAAGAAACGCCGGATCGTACAGGATAAAGTAAAGGGAAGCAACCCGGATTTCCCTTATGAGCAGCGGTCTTTCAACCTAGGTGGCACGATTGAGACTTTGGCAGAAGCGGGATTGCTTGCTAGAGAGCGGCAGATCCTGGAGACACAGAAGAGGGAAGCGGAAGAATTAAAGCTGCAGGTGGAAGAGTGGATGCAGGAGATCCCCTTCCGGATGCAGCGGATTATCCGGTATAAGTTCTTTAAGGAGCTGACTTGGGAAGAGGTGGCTACGTTGATGAAATGTAAAGGTGGAGGAGAGACTATCAGAAAAGAAGTACAGAGGTTTATGCAAAAAAATTAAAATTTGTCCGGATTGTCCCGGATTGTCCGGTTTTAAAGTGCTATAGTATAAGCTGAAAGAAGTGGATAATCCATTTGTAGTTCCTTTCTTGTAACCCCCTCACAGGACGCTTTGCTTCGGCAGGGCGTCTTTTCTGTTGAAATTTGTCAGAATATGGAATATTATAGAAGTGGGTTCCAATGTGAGGAGAGGGAGGAAAAATGTCTGTACAACAAGCAATAGTAACTTTGATCGGAGCAATTATTTCTGGAGTATTAGCTACATGTATTACTATTTTCATAAACCACAGAACAGAAAAAATAAAGTTGAAGCAACAATTGGTAGATGATATCTTTGGATATAAATATCAATTAACAAATTCATCCACTCGTAGCGGTATTGATGTCAATGCGAATGGGTTTGTTAGGGCTATGAACAGGATTCCCGTTGTTTTTAATGACGAAGAAAGTATATTGCAGGCATATGACAAATTTTATGACAAAGCTCTTATAGCAGATACGAAAGAACGTTCGGAAAAAATGAATGAAGCACTAATGGATTTGTTGAAACTTATGTGTCATTCAGCGCATATAAAGTGCGATAATTGGAATGATAGTAGGTTCAAACGCACGTTTAATGTATAGTCTATTTTAAGAAGGCACCCTTCTGGGTGCTTTTCTAATGCATAAAATTCGGAAACAGAGGTGAGGTGATTGCCGAAGCAGAGAAGCCCAGATTCTTACAAAGCCGAAGAAATGTATAAGCAGGGTATGAAGTTAGTTGAGATTGCAAGTCAACTAAACGTATCCGAGGGCACTGTAAGAAGTTGGAAAAACAGATACAACTTTGATGGGAAATCTACTGCAACGTTGCAAAAGAATAATCGCAACGTTGCGAAACGAAAACCCGGCGCACCCAAAGGCAATAAGAACGCTGTAGGGCATGGCGCTCCGAAAGGGAACCAGAACGCCACGAAGCACGGACTCTTCTCCCGGTATCTTCCAGAGGATACCCGGGAGATTTTCTTTTCCCTAGATTCTGAAGATCCATTGGATCTGCTGTGGGACCAGATCAAACTGGCATACACGGCGATCATGAGGGCACAGCAGATAATGCATGTCAAAGATCAGGAGGACATGACAAAAGAAA
The DNA here is from genome assembly GCF_030296775.1 of Claveliimonas bilis. NCBI lineage: Bacteria > Bacillati > Bacillota > Clostridia > Lachnospirales > Lachnospiraceae > Claveliimonas > Claveliimonas bilis. The sequence goes on from NZ_AP027742.1 coordinate 1,203,226, forward strand.
CGATAGGTAGTTTTGATACTGGATATACCTACAACGTACAGCAGGCCTGGGATAAGCAGGCTTCCTTCCTGCAGGCACAGGCCAAGGCGCAAAGGGAGTTGACAAGCATGATCCGGCAGTATGAAGAGCTACTGCATAAGAACTGGAAGCTGGCAACGAAGGAACAAAAGGTAAGGATTGAGCAGCTTAAGGCCAATACAGAAAAACTCAAGCGAGACGGAAACAATAATAAGGAATATGGAGGAGTTGAGATTATTAATGACGCACCAGAAGAAAAGAGTGAGGATATCCGAACTGATAATTCCGAAGTATCTGCCTCTATTTAATGACCGACAGCATAAGCATATTATATTGACTTCTGGTCGTGCCGGAACGAAATCCAGCTTCGCGGCTATTCGAGGGGATTATCAAATCGTATCGGATCCTTATGGTTCTGTTGTAGTGCTTCGTAAGCATCATAATAAATTGCGTAAAACGGTATATAAAGAAATGCTCCGAGGGATTAATCGTTTGGAGATTCCTAAAAATAAATTTTATATTACACGTTCACCAATGGAGATTACGTATCAGAAATATGGGACCACAATGTATTTTTCCGGATCAGACGGAGTGGATGATACGAAAGGTATCATCGATGAGAGCAAACCGATCAAGTTAGTTATTGTTGATGAGCTGACAGAGTTCTTCGACGATGGCGAGGGTGAGGAGGAGTTGGCAAATATCGAGGCAACGTTCGTCCGCGGTAATAGTTCAGGGTTTCAAATGATTTATTTATATAACCCTCCCAAGAATCCCAATGCCCCAATTAATGTGTGGTGTAAAAAGATGGAACAACGGGATGATTGTATACATATACACACAGATTATCGGGATGTTCCAGATAGCTGGCTTGGACAAGATTTGATTAATACAGCTTTGGAGATGGAGAAGCATGATACAAAGATGTATAGATGGGTGTGGTTGGGAGAATCTACAGGTGTTGATGATCTGATCTACTACATGTTTAACGATAATCACCGGCATGAACCGGAATCCGAGCATTATAAACTGATTGGAATTGGCGTGGATTATGGACAGCAAAATGCAACAACCTACCAAGCAGGGGGAATCAATATTAATAAGCGGAAATTGGAAGGTCTTGGTGAGTTTTATCACTCTGGAAGGGATTCTGGAAAGCAGAAAAGCCCGTCTGATTATGCAAAGGAACTGATAAAATTTGCGGACGAATTGCATGAGATATATTCTTGCCGTGCCTTTTATGTATATATTGACCCATCTGCAAAGGGGCTTGCTGAAGAAATTAAACGCTTAGCCATGCAGACAAGGAATTATGGGATTGTGATAAAAGATGCGGATAATGATGTGGCTGTCGGTATTCAGCGGGTGCAGAAATGTCTGACATACCAAATTATGACGATTTCTGAAAGACAAGAGAATCTGATCCGGGAGTTAGGAACGTATGAATATGATCCCAAGTCAATTGAGGCAGGAAAAGAAAAACCTATAAAGATTGACGATCATTGTTGTGATGCCTGGAGATATCTGACAATGGGATTATGGGATAAACTGAAATATTTTCTTCCGGTAGGAGAAAGGGATGTATGAGATGGACATTAAGAAATATTTGAATAAAGCAGGGTATGATACGGTGGACGCTTCGTTTTATTCCCTCATCCGCACATGGAAAAGCTGGTACGTCGGCGATGTGAATAAATTCCATAGATACAAGATGTACAACGGCAAGGAACACATTTCATGTCGGAGACTTGGCCTTGGAATGGCAAAAAAACTGTCCGAAGATATTGCGGATCTGCTGCTGAATGAGCGGGTACAGATTACCATTCAGGATAAAGAGACGAACGAATTTGTCATGAACGTCCTGGATAACAATAATTTCTGGGTAATCGGGAACGATTATCAGGAAAGAAAAGCCTATACAGGAACCGTGGCCTATGTGCCATATCTTGATGATATTGAGGTGAGTGAGAACGGCGCTGTTATTCCAGGAGATACAGGAAAAGTAAAAATTAATTATGTTTCTGCAGCAAATATATATCCGCTTTCGTGGTGCAATGGGTATATATCAGAGTGCGCCTTTGTTTTTCCGAAGGTTATTGGGACAGAGAAGTATGCACACATACAGCTTCATATTTTGGAAGATGGAATGTATGTGATAGAAAATCATGTTGTAGAATGCACCGCGGGGGCAGGAAAGGAGATACATACAGAAAATTGGCGTGAGTTGCATGGATTTGAAACAATGTCGGAAAAAATTTATACCGGATCACCAGAACGGCAATTTGTGATTGACCGCTTGAATATTGCAAATAATTCGGATATTGACAATCCAATGGGAGTTGCTATTTTTGCGAATAGTATCGATGTTCTAAGGGGGATTGACACGGTATACGATTCGTATATTAACGAATTTCTTCTTGGAAAGAAGAGAATATTTGCGGCGCCGGAATTGATGGGCGAAGATATCCTTGGGAATCCGGTGTTTGATCCAAATGATGTTGTGTTTTATCAGCTGCCTGAAGGCTATTTGAAAGATGGCGGAAAACCAATTGAAACAGTCGATATGGAAATCCGTGCAGAGGCCCATGAAAAAGCAATTAACGATAATCTAAACATGTTATCTATGAAATGTGGCTTTGGACAAAATCATTATAAATTTGAAAATGGAAGTGTCCAAACAGCGACACAAGTAATATCCGAAAACAGTGATATGTACCGGGCTATCAGTAAACATGAACTGATTTTGGAAGATGTATTGGATGAATTGATTCGGATTATTGCCCGCCTTGGAAGTGTCCTTGGTGTTAAAACAAATCCTGAAACAGAGATTGTTATTAATTTTGATGATTCAATTATCGAAGATAAAACGGCTGAAAGACAGCAGGATCGTCAGGATGTCAGCATGGGAGTGATGAGCCATGCTGAATATCGAGCCAAGTGGTACGGCGAAACGCTGAAAGAAGCTCAATCAAAACTGCCGGAGCAGAACCGGGTAATGGAGTGATCGCATGAACCAGGAGTATAAAGAAAAGCTTTCCCGGCAGATTGAAGGGCAGTTTTCGGATCTGGAAATGCGGATCATGAAAGACATCGTTCGTCGCATTAAGATGACTGGAGAGATTCCTAGCACAGCAGACTGGCAGATCAACAGGCTTCGGATCCTTGGAAATTCTTCTGAAGATATTGAGAAGATGTTGAAAGAAGCACTGGATGCATCATATCCGCAGGTGTTTGAATTGTATGATAAGGTCATCAACTGGGAATATGTCCGAAACAAGGATATATATGAGCAGATCAATGCACAGTACATACCTTTTGAGGAAAATGGGCAGATTCAGCAGCTTACCAATGCGCTGATCCAGCAGACAAACACAGATCTTCAGAACATCACACAGTCTCTTGGCTTATATCTGGACTATGGTAACGGTCGAAGAGTACTGACGCCGCTGGCGCAGGTCTATCAGGGATATCTGGATGCCGCCTGCCTGGATATAGTATCTGGTGCATTTGATTATAACAGCGTACTCCGGCGAGTAGTAACGCAGCTTACGAACAGCGGCTTGCGTCAGATTGATTATGCTTCTGGATATGCAAATCGGGTGGATGTAGCTGCAAGGCGTGCAGTCATGACCGGGATAACACAGCTGACTGGACATATATCAGATTTTAATGCTGAAACTATGGGGACTGAATATTTTGAAGTGGCTTGGCATTCCGGGGCACGTCCCACGCACCAGGTATGGCAGGGTAAAGTGTGGAGTAGGGAACAGCTTGTGACGGTGTGCGGTCTTGGATCAGTGACTGGACTGGAGGGCATTAACTGTTATCATGAGCGGTATCCTTTCTTTCCCGGAATATCCGAACGTCAGTGGTCTGATGAATGGTTGGAAGCTAAGAACCTGGAGGAGAATACTCCAAGAGAGTTCAACGGGAAACAATATACCTTGTACGAAGCAAAGCAGAGGCAGCGCCAGATGGAAACAGCGATGCGGGCACAGCGAGAGAAAGTACAGCTTTTGCAGGCTGGGGATGCTGACCCGGGCGAGATCATGCTTGCAAGGGCAAAGTACCAAGGACAGTTGGATGAGTATTCCAGATTCAGCCGGAAGATGAATCTCAAACAGGAACGTGAGCGTGTTTACTATGATATGCGGGGAAGAGTTGCTCCAAATAAAGCGCAGATGAATAGGATTACGAAAATGTCTTCAACAGACAATTTGTTTGAGAAGTCCAAATTGTCCAGGGTAATGGGAATTGATACAGATAAAATAGATTTTGGAGAAATAGATGAAAAATCAAAGAAGTCAGTGTACAATGGTGTAAAGAAAGTATTTGATAAATTTCCACAGTTAAAAGGGCATACACGCAGAATAATTTACGATCCGAATTTAGGTGCTATTGCGTCAAGTGACTCCCTTGGCGGTGTTCTGAAGCTTTCGAAAAGGTTTTGCGATTTTAAGCAATTAACAAAAGAGTATGAGCGCCAAATTAAGTTTGAATGGAATCCCAAAGGGACCACGGCAGATAGCATTATCGTGCATGAGTTAGGACATCAACTGGATGGTTTCTTGACGTTAAAGGGGGTTTTAGGAGGACAAATTGGTAGATATGGAACCATTAGAACTAGTGCCGCTGTCAAACGTGAAGTTTTGCAAAGGTTGGGGTATTATGATTATATCAGAGCAGAGAGAACAAATTGGCGACAAATGGGTTATAAGGGGCGAGAGCTTAATGAAGCTGTAGAGTTCTCCGGAAAAGAATTTATTACAAAGCATATATCAGAATACGCCTATAAAAATGAACGAGAGTTTTTTGCAGAATGTTTTTCTGAATATATGACAAGCAATAGACCGAGAGAGGCGGCAAAAATATTCGGAGAAGTATTGGAAGAGATCATGGAGGGATTGAAATGACAATGTTTTCGACTGCTACACCAGACATAGACAAAAAAATACAAGAAATTGAGGATGAAGATCTGCGCAATTGCATGGAAGGTCAGGGCTGCTCTGATGCTGAAATTGAGGTTGCTATCAGAAATATGCATTTACTGGATGAAATAAGACGATTAGAAGATATTTTATGCGAACCTGAAGAGATATTAAACATCTTGCTAGAAAAAGGTTGGAAGAAAGAAGAAATAGAAAAAGCTTTTGCACATAATGCTTTGTGAAACTGTAAATAGTACAATTGTTAAAACCATTCATTCTTCGGAGTGAGTGGTATTTTTATACTCTTTTTTAGGAGGTGATAAAGGAATGATCCAGGTGAGTGTTAGGAAAAACAGCATAGAGATGTACGGACATGCAGGGCACATGGACTTGAGCGGAGTTGATCGTGTATGTTCAGCCGTGTCTGCTCTTACTTGTACATTAATCAATGCGCTTACTGATCTGTCTGGCGATCGGATAAGGGCAGACACAGGAAGCGGAATGACTGTAATTGAATGGGAGGATTTGACAGACGGAGGGAAACTGCTGGTAGATGCATGGTTTCTTGGTTTGGTCGATATCGACCGTGAATATAACTGTATAGAATTTCGGTAGAGGAGCACCCGGTTAGGGTGCTTTTTCATATGCCCAAAACGTGAAGGCTTAAAAAGCTCGGGAGCCTGTCGAGGCAAAACGGAGGTAAAAGAAAGATGAAAAAAAGAAGAATGATATTACAGATGTTTGAAGATGGTGCTGGAAGCGGGGCTGCAGGCGGGCAGGTCGGAGGCACCGGGGCTGGCGACGGCGGCCAGAACGGAAATGCCGGGAGTGCTGCCGGGGCACATAGATCCGGGACATATACGTTTGAACAGGCAGAGGAAATCGCATCTGCAAGGGCGAGTAAAGCAGAGCGCAGTGCACTCGCAAATTATTTTCGTAGCCAGGGAATGACAGAACAAGAAGTGACACAGGCAATTCATGATTTTAAAGAGCAGAAAGCAAAACGGCAGCCAAACACAGAACAGATGCAGCATGATCTTGATGAAGCTTTGAAAGAAAATGCAAGGATGAAAAATGAGAAGATTCTTGCAGAAAAAGGCGTGAGATCAGAAGACCTGGACTATGTCATGTTCAAAGTAGAGAAGATGGTCGACGATAAGACCGACTTTAATAAAGCAGCAGAAAAATATCTAAAAGAAAACCCCAGATTTACCGGAGTAGGACGTGGAGCAGGTACTTACCGGGTGAGTACCGGAGCACAATCTAGCGGAAACGGTGGAGATGGGAACCCGAATGATAGTATTAACGCCGCTATTAGAAGGGCGGCAGGAAGGACGGTATAAAATGAATAAAAGAAGAATGAATTTAAAAATGTTCGAGACAGATGCTTCGATCATCGATCGTACCGGTGCGGAATCTCTGATCCCGGAAGAGAGGGCTAGAGAGATTATTCAGGGCGTGGTAACGCAGTCCGCTGTACTCTCACAGGGACGTAAGCTTCCAAATATGTCCAGCAGGACTTATCGCATGCCGGTTCTGGACATGCTTCCGCTGGCATATTTCGTGAATGGAGATACCGGTCAGAAAAAGACTACAAAAATCGCGTGGGATAAAAAGATTATCACAGCAGAGGAAATAGCGGTTATTGTGCCTATTCCAGAGGCTGTCCTGGACGATTCAGAGTATGATATCTGGGCGGAAGTCAGACCAAGAGTTGAGGAAGCGTTTGGAAAAGTCATTGACGGCGCGATTCTCTTTGATGTAAATAAACCGGATTCTTGGCGAGATGGCATTGTTACGACAGCCACAAAAGCAACCAGCGTAGTGACACTTGGTGAAACAGATGATCTTTATGACAAAGTTATGGGCGAGGATGGTGTAATCGCAAAAGTAGAGGAGTCTGGATTCTTTGTAACAGGACATATGGCAGATATTACTATGCGGGCAAAACTCCGAGGATTAAAAGACAGTACCGGGAACCCGATTTTTAAGTCAGATATGCAGAATGAAACAAGGTATTCCCTGGATGGCTCTACAATGAATTTCCCGAACAATGGTGCTTTCGATAAGTCTAAGGCATTGATGATTTCCGGTGATTTTTCACAGCTGGTATATTCCATCAGACAGGATATTACATTTAAGTTGTTTACCGAGGGCGTTGTCCAGAATACTGATGGGACAATTGCATACAACTTAATGCAGCAGGATATGGTTGCTTTGAGGGCTGTTATGAGACTTGGATGGGAAATCCCTAATCCAATTAATGCTCTGAAGACGGACAAGGCCAAAAGATGTCCGTTTGCGATCCTGAAATCTGGATCATAATGGGAGGTGTGTTATATGCAGATTGTAGATGCTATTAAAAATCTGACAATTGCAATGAAGGGTAGTGGATCCGTGGAAGATATTACCACGGATCAGATTGCCGGCGCTATTCAGTATATGGCAGATAATTGGGAAGCGATTTCAGCAGGGATAGGCGGTGGCGGAGAAGCTGTGTCGGTAGACACTCTAAGTGGAGCTACAGATACGGGAAAATCACTGATGAAAGCCGCCAACCAGCAAGCGGCCAGGGAAGCGATAGGTGCAGGAACACCGTATACATTACCGGCTGCTAAAGCGGATAGCCTTGGCGGTGTAAAACTGGCGTCAGCAGTAAATGTAGTATCTGCGGCTGACGCTACAGCTGCCGGTGAAGCTTACGATCAGACTGTGGCACAAAGTACAGTAACACTTGCTAATGCAAACAAAGCAGCGATCAATGTAATCATTACAAACCTTAAAACTGCCGGTATTATGGCATAGGAGGCGATTCTATGAAGGTAGAATATTCCTTTTATACAACTACTTATGGGGGCAGCAAGATTCCCGAAGCAGATTGGAGTAGACTTTCCCAGAAAGCGGAGCAGCGCTTGAATGCGTTTACGTTTGGCCGCTGTTCTGGCGAATGGGAAGGAGAGCCTTGGCGCAACAATGCAAAGTGTGCAGTGTGTGAGATGACCGAAATCTTACTTGCAGATGAAAAGAGAGACAGGAAAACGTCAGAGAACAATGACGGATATTCCGTATCTTTTGATACCTCGAAATCTCTAAGCAGTCTCCTGTATGATGTAGTGCGTGTATATCTGGGAAACACAGGGCTTTTGTATGCGGGGGTGAGATGTCATGATCACCAATGCTGACATCACTTTGTACAACCATTATTACGATAAAGATGCACGTCTGGATAAGTGGCAGCGAACATTTATCCGGGGCGTGCATTTTTATGTGGATCACAAGGTTTCTGTCGGAGATAATGGCGTAAACAGCGCAGATGTGTATAAAATCCGTATTCCGGAGGATGCGGAATGTCAGAATACATATATATCCGAAGATGAATGGGTTTCAAAAGGATGCGATGTGCTTGGGAAATGGACGCTGCAGAACGATGATATTGTAGTGCTGGGTGAATGTGATATAGATATTGATCGTCCGGCAGAGTTAAAAGAAGCGAAAAAGAGATACTGCAAGATCACATCCTGGTCTGACAACCGATTCGGGGGTCTGCCCCATTGGAGGATAGGAGGCGAGTAGATGACACAAAAGAAGCAGTTTAAAATATCTACTCCAAGGGGGTCCGTATACACATCTGTAAATAAAAACGGATCTGTAACAGCAAAGTTAGAATGGGCGCCTGGATTTGCCAAACAAAAGCAGCAGTCATTTTCAAACGCCCAGGAATTTGTCGATTCCGAGTGCTTAAGGTATATGAATCCGCTTACTCCTCGGCTTACCGGATTTATGATCAAGTCAGCAACGCTTGGTACGGTTATCGGCAGCGGAAGTATCGAATATTTGGCTCCTTATGCAAGGCGTCAGTATTATGAGCACAAGGAAAAAGCAAAATGGTTTGAGACAATGAAAGCCAGCAAGAAAGATGTAATCATGAAAGGAGCGAACCGTATTGCCGGACAATAAGCCGATTATAGAGAGTATCCGGGATTATATCCTGTCCTGTGATTTTCTAAAAGAGGGAAAAGTGAACATTGATTACCTGCCGGATGAAATGGCCTATTCCATTGATCCGGTGGGCGCCGATCCAGTTTATAAGAAGTATACAGATGGATCCTGCCTGAAGCAGTTCCAGTTTTCGCTGACAAGTAAAGAAGCCTATGACGGTGATGCGCGGACCGGTATTGCAAACAGCGGATTCTATCAGTTCTTTGAAGAGTGGATTGAAGGAAACAACATGAAAGATATCTACCCGGAATTAGAGGGGCACCAGCCGATCAGAGTAGATGTCCTGCAGAGCGGCTATCTGTTTGCAGCAGAAGCCGACCTGGGACGATATCAGATTATATGCAGATTGATTTATGAATAAGGAGGTAGAAAATTATGCCAGAAGGAACCAAGAAAGAATTAGTCGGCCGTCATAAGCGACTGGCGTTTATGAACGTGTCAGATTCTAGTGGTGCATCAACAACCTATACGCGCATGACAGGCTTCACATCCATGTCAGAGGGGAAAGAGCCTAAAGAATATAATCGTCAGTATGTTGATGAAGCAACCGAGCGTACAGATGTGGTCGGATATGCTACAGCCATTGACTATGAATTTGACCGTCACACGAATACACCGGTGCATGAAAAAATCGCTACGATCACGGATGATGAACTTGTGGGGACAGATGCACAGGTTGATATTGTTTCTGTGGATATTTTCACAGAGGACGCCGAAGGAAGAGCGATTGCCAGAAAACGTACATACAGTGTGATTCCTGATACGACCGGTGACGGTACAGACGCGCTGATCTATAGCGGATCGTTTTCGGCAGCGTCCGAGATTACGAAAGGATACTGTACTACAACGGATAAGTGGCAGACCTGTACGTTTACAGAGGGAGAGATTCCACAGGAGTAGAAGTGGATAAATCAACAGTAATGAGAACCAAGGAGGTAGTGAGCCAGTGAGCCTATGGAAATTTGGAAAATTTGAAAGAGAAGTAGATTTTACAGATGCAGATTTTTTAGCAAATTTGGAAGATGCGAAAAAGAGTATGAATGAGGCAATGAACCAAGTTCCGAAGGTCGGCAAGACTTCAGATATCGTTTTAGCACAGACGGAATGCTTTTATATCTTTTTTGATGTCCTTTTCGGACCTGGATCAGGGGAAGCTATTTTTGAAGGGAAACATAGCCTAGAACTTTGTATCCGCGCTGCAGAATCAATTACAGAGTTTGAACATACAGAAACAGAGAGAATTGATTCAGCTTATAAGAAGTACTATGTGAAAAATCATGGAAACCGCAGCCAAAGGCGCCAGTATTATAAAGGGAACCAAAGCAAGGAAAAGAGGAGATAAAGATGTTTAATTCTTTATATGAAAAGTTTCCGGAAGGCGTTTGGGTTGAAGGAAAATACCATGAGATCGAGACGGACTTTCGGGAATGGATCCGATTTTCAGAATTGATCGAAGATGAGGACGTACCAGCGCAGGTGAAATATGGATTAATGCTTCAATGGTATAGGGATATTCCTGAAAATTTAGAGAAAGCAATAATGGCTTTGGGGGATTTCCTTTCCGCCGATGATCTTTATCCGAATGATAGTGGTAGACCTCAAAATAACAGGAATAGACAGCCGGTATTTTCTTTTCAGGAAGATGCTGGCTGTATTTATTCTGCCTTTGTGGAGTGCTATGGAATCGACCTGCAGAAAATTTCTTATATGCACTGGTGGAAATTTCGGATCTTATTCGATGGCCTCCCGGAAAATACGGAAATAAAACAAAGAATAATCTACCGATCTGTGGATCTTTCGGAGATTAAGGATAAAGAGGAACGAAAGAGGATCAAAAAGATAAAAAAGGAAATCGCGATCCGAAAGAAATGTTCCAAGATAGATGATTATGACATAGGAGATGTTTTTGCATAGTGGAAGGGAAATTGAAAATACCAATTCCCACAGAAAAAAAGTGGTATCTGTGCCCTCACTGTGGGAAAAAGTTATTGATATATTCAGACATTGCCAAAAGTTCGGGAATATATATGGTCTGTAAGCAATGCGGGAAAGAGATAGAGATTAAAATATAATGCACATGTGAGCCTGTGAGCCGTGCTAATCAAAAGGATGGTGATTAGTGTGGCCGCAGACGGACATTTGAATTTTGACACAAGAATTGATGAGAGTGGATTTAATCAGGGGATCAGTAAATTAAACGGTCTTGCAAAATCCGGTATTGCAACTGTAGGGAAGGCACTGGCCGGTGTGACTGCAGCTCTTGGAGCGGGCGCTGTGGCAGGTGTGAAATATAATGCCAGCATCGAGCAGTATCAGACAAGCTTTGAGGTAATGACTGGAAGCGCGGAAAAGGCAGCGCAAATTGTCAAGGAGCTGACAAAAATTGGAGCGGAAACGCCGTTTGAAATGACAGGGCTTGCGGATACCACCCAGCTTTTAATGAATTATGGTCTGACTGCAGATGATGCAATTGATAAAATGATGATGCTGGGCGACATTTCCCAGGGAAATGCGGATAAAATGAACCGTATTGCGATGGCATATGGTCAGATGAGTTCTGCAGGTAAGGTTCAGCTGGAAGATATTAAACAGATGATTGAGGCTGGATTTAACCCGCTACAGGAGATCAGCGAGACGACTGGAGAGAGCATGGGATCCCTATATGACAGGATTTCCAAAGGCACGATATCCGTTGATGAAATTACCGCATCGATGGAACGAGCCACCAGTGCAGGAGGAAAATACTATCAGTCAATGGAAAAGCAGTCCAAGACAGTTACCGGGCAGTTGTCTACTTTGAAAGACAACGCAATGCAGCTTCTTGGAAGCCTTACGTCAGGAATATCCGGAGTACTTGGAGAAGATATCCTGCCTGCTGTTAATGAGATGCTTGGCAGCTTGAATGATGCTTTTGAATCTGGGGGATTTCAGGGATTCCTTGAGGAACTTGGAAATGCAGTCCCGGCAGTGCAGGGGATGACAGATGCGATAGGTGCGCTGGCTGAAAAACTGCAGGGCATGTCGGCAAGTGAATTATCAGATTTGGGGAAGATGGCCTTGACGATAGGCGCATCGGTTCCGGCTCTGATGTTGTTTGCGAATGGTATTGGCACGGTAGTGACGGCTTCGCAAGGAATCCAGCAGATCACAGGCGGGCTGTTATCTGGAATCAAGAAACTTCCGGGGACTTTTTCCAGTTTAGGAAAAAGTGCAAAGTCAGTGGTTCCGGCTTTGGATGAAGTGAAAACCGGAATGATGCAGATGGGCTTGTCTATAAAAGATAATGATGCTGCTAAATTAATGGGCGCAAGCATGAAAGGCGGAGCGGCACAAGCAAAAACAGGTGTAGCAGGAATCCTTAGTGCTATGAAGCCATTTGCTTCATTATTTATCAGTTCTTTTGGCTTTGCGGCAATTGCAGGGGCAGCAGTAGCAGGCTTAGGACTTCTGTATAATACGTTTGGATCAGAAATATCGCAGCTTATTTTCATGGTGCAGTCCAAAGGCCCGGAAGTCATTACAAATTTTTGCACCGGGATTACTTCTGCACTGCCAAACCTGATCGCACAGGGCACGACTTTACTGAACAGCCTGATGATGGCGATTACGGCCAATATCCCCGCCCTTGTTGCAGGCGGAATATCCATTGTGTCAGGGCTGGTGTCTGGGATAGCTTCACAGCTCCCACTTTTGATTCCGACAGCATTGCAGATGATACTTACTCTGGTATCAGCTCTGATAGCCAATGCAGGGCAGCTGGTGAGTGCGGGGCTGAACCTGCTTACAGGATTGGTGCAGGGATTGATGAATGCACTGCCACAGCTGATTAATGCAGCCCCTACTATCATCGGAAATTTGGCATCGGCAATTATCTCGAATCTGCCGAAAATTGTCACTGCTGGTATACAGATTATTACGCAGCTGGCCGTGGGTGTCATTCGGGCAGTTCCCCAGCTGCTTGGTAAAATCCCACAGATTATTTCCCAAATCAAGAATGCTTTTACAAGTGTAGATTGGGGATCTGTGGGCTTAAATATTATTCAAGGAATTGCTTCCGGTATTGCAAGTGCAGCAGGAGCCTTGGTGGATGCAGCTGTAAGTGCGGCAACGAATGCGCTGGATTGGGTAAAGAGCAAGCTTGGAATCCATTCACCGTCCACTGTGTTCCGTGATCAGGTAGGAAAGATGATGGCACTTGGAATGGGACAGGGCTTTCAGAAAAATATTCCTGTGAAAGAGATGGACAGAGGAATCCAAAATGCATTGGGATATCTGCAAAGGAATAATGCGACGATGAAAGCAGAGCCTTTTATTTCAGGAAGAAATGTGGCTTATGCAGGAAACGCTTATTTTGATTCGAGAATGTCTAAAGATATTCAGGATCTTATCGATGTTTCAAAGAGATTCGCAAGATATGCAAACCGGCCGCTGGAGGCATATTTTGATGTGGACAGCAGACGTATGGCGAAAACCACAGCGGTTCCCATGCAGCAGGAAATAGATAAAAACAACAAGCTGAAAAAAATGCTGAAAGGAGAACGTTAATGAGTCTATCAGTGAAATATAATGACGTGGAATTGAATCAATATATTCATGTGCTGAAAGGCTTTACCCCGAGAATGGGTGCTGATTGGCAGCCCCAGGTATTGGAAAATTCAGGGAAGACGAAAGGGTCGGGATTTCAGTATACGACTTATAAAAGCAAGTCTATAGAAATGCCTTTTAGCATCGAAGGGGATATCGAAACCAGTTATGATATGCTGGAAAAGATTTTAAATGTAGAAAGCCCCAAGCCGCTTGTATTTAGTTGCACACCTGAAAAAATGTATTATGCAATTCCCAGTGGAACACTGAATATGGAAGAGGTGTCATATTACGGCGAGGGAACGATCACTTGGATCATTCCTGACGGCGTGGCGCATTCTGCCGCTGAAAAGAGTTTTACCGCCGCCGAGAATGCGGACGGCATCCTGGAAGCGACGATCATCAACAATGGTACCGAGGAAGTCCCGGTCAGCTATAACATCACCCAAAACCATGAGAATGGCTTCCTTGGCATTGTATCCGAATACGGGGCCATCCAGTTGGGTAAGATTGATGAAGTCGATGCAGTTCCAGCACAGAAATCAGAAGTCCTGTTCCGGTGTGATAGTGCAGATGAGTTCCTGTCCGTCTTCACAGTCGGCGAAGGTATCTTTGACAAGAATCAAAATTATGGCAGAGATGGTACTTTTGGGAGTGTATCCCTAAACGGACGTCAGTGGCTTGCCCTGAATAGTGTAGGAACCGGCTCTTCCTGGCATGGGGCGATAGCGAAGAAAGATCTGCCGGCCGATTCCAGCGGAGTGACAGGAGCGAAGAATTTTACCTGTCAATATACCATGTGGTTTGAGACGGGAAAAGTTCCACAGACCGGGGCGATTGAAGTCGTGATTGGAGATAGCGTTGGTAAGCAGCTTGCGTCCATGCACATCGTTAAGAGCTCCACCAATAGCAACATCTGTTCAGCGGTGTTCCAGGTGGGAAGTGTAGAGAAAGGGCGCGTGAAGTATGAACCAGGCTATTGGTCCTACACAGCCAAGGGCGGTGTCATTAAGATAGTCAAAACCGGGGAAAGGTTCGAGTTCCATTTTAATGGGAAAAAGTATTCTTACAGTGATTCCTCGCTGAAAGATAAGGAAGCTTATTCGGTATCTGTTTCAGAGATCCAGTACAGCAACCGTGGAAAAGGGAACCTTGTCACACACATGTACTTTGGATATCTCTACTTCCAGAAAGATAATGTGGAGTATCTTAAAGATATCCCGAACCGGTACCCGGAGGACAGCGTGGTCTATGTTGATGGCGAGGCTGGTAAGGTCTATGTAGACGGCATTCCCAGCCAGCAGGACGAAGTGAAGGGGAGTAAATATTTCAAAGTTCCTCCGGGTGAGACAAAGGTACAGTTTTACTATTCGGATTTTTCGGATCCACCACCGACAGCGGAAGCGAGGATAAGGGAGGCGTTTTTATAGATGATAGAAAATGTAAGAATCGCGGTACTCAACACGCACGACACAGTGGAGGGATTCCTGGACAACGAAGCGCCGGAATCCCTCCACTATTATGATGACGAACTCCATGAGTACCTGCAGGGTAGCGCATACACATTCACCTTTACCGCCAGCGCCGATCATGAAGATGCACAGTACCTTGTGGAAGGGAATAAGCTGGCTTTTCTTTATAGGGAAAAAGAATATTACCTTAATATCATGCATGTGGAACAGGATGAGTATGAGGTCATGGTGGAAGCTTATGGGCTTTTGTTTGAGCTTCTCAATGAGGAGAAAGAAAAGTACAGTGCTGCCTCGGCTATGAGTTTTGTACAGTACATGGCTGTTATCGATTATGAGCAGACTGTCAAGATTGGCATTAACGAGGTATCAGATAAGAAGATTAAGACAGAATGGACTGGCACAGATACTATTCTGGCGCGGATTTACTCCCTTGCTAATACCTTTTCTGCAGAAGTGGAGTTCGTAGCAGAACTGAATGATGACTATTCATTGAAGCAGATTACCATGAATGTCTATAAGGAACACGACGATGAAAATCAGGGTATGGGAACTAGGAGAACAGATATCACTCTCCGTTATGGAGTAGATGTGGAAGGGATTACCAAGACTTCCGATATCACAGAGCTCTATACAGCGATTCGGCCCTTCGGGAAAGACGGCTTGACTATTACCTCACTCAACAAGACCGAGTATGACGCAGACGGCAACGTGGAGTATCAGAGTCTTTCCGGGGACCGAAATATTAAAGCTGTCCAAGCCCGTGACAGGTTCCCTTCTAATCTGATGGGGAAGGAAAACGATCGGTACATTGCCAAAATCTATGAGTATGATACGGACAACGTCAATATGCTCTACGGGCAAGCCTTGGCCGAGCTAAAGAAGATCTGTGTTCCGCAAGTCAGTTACGAGGTAAAAGGATATTTTGATACCAACATCGGGGACACGGTAGACATTGAAGATGATGAGTATAATCCGACTCTTTACCTGGAAGCTAGGGTATCAGAGCAGATCCGGAGCTTCACAGATCCGACCAAAAACAAGACCACCTTCAGCAACTTCCGGGAACTGCAGAGCCAGATCGATCCGGAGCTGCTTTCCAGAGTGCAGGCATTGGTGGATGCAAACAAGACTTATACCTGCTCTATTATTACTGACAATGGCACTGTCTTTAAGAATGGGGAAGGACAGACCACCTTAACCGCCTCTGTGATGGATGCCGGAACGGATCTTACCGATTCCATGACGATCACTTGGAAAAAGGATGGCGTGCTGCAGGAGATGAGCAAGTCCATCACGGTCCAGGCAGCGGGCATTGAAGGAAAAGCGGTTTACCGGTTTGAAGCCCAGGATGCCGGCGGTATCTTGCGGGGAGTTTATGAAGTCACTGTCAGCAATGTAACTGATGGGAAAGACGGTGAGAAGGGCGAAAAAGGCGAGAAGGGTGATCCGGGAGAGCGCGGACTCCAAGGTTTGCAGGGGGAGAAGGGCGATCAGGGAATCCCTGGAAAAGATGGGAAGGACGGAAAGACCAGCTACACCCATATCGCTTATGCCAACAGCGCGGACGGCCAGACGGATTTCTCCGTATCTGACAGCAACCGGGAATATGTTGGAATGTATGTGGACTTCACCGAAACGGACAGCCAGGATCCGGGTGATTACGCCTGGAGCAAGATCAAAGGAGCAGACGGAAGCCAGGGCACGCCTGGGAAACCGGGAGCAGATGGCAAGACTCCTTATCTTCATATTGCCTATGCCAACAGTGCTGATGGTTCCAGTGGCTTTTCCACATCGGACAGCACCAATAAGCTGTACATCGGACAGTATACGGATTATACCCAGTCAGACAGCACGGATCCAAGTAAGTATGCCTGGACAAAGATCAAAGGTGATCCGGGACAGGATGGAGCCGATGGACAGGATGGTAAAGACGGTGCACCGGGAAAAGATGGCGCGGATGGAAAGGATGGTACAGACGGGATAGGAATTAAGTCTATCACAGAGTATTATGCTGTGTCTGCTTCCAATACGACAGCACCTACATCTTGGAGTACTTCCGTTCCGACCATGACACCGACTAATAAGTATCTGTGGAACTACGAAAAGTTCATATATTCCAACGGAACGACTGACGAAAGTGCAAAGAGGGTGATCGGCGTCTATGGAAACACTGGAGCGACAGGAACGCCAGGGAAGGATGGACAAGACGGGAATGGGATCAGCAGCATAGTAAATTACTATTTAGCTTCCACAGCGTCAAGTGGGGTTACTACCGGAACCTCCGGATGGACCACTACGCCACAGAGTACCACGACATCCAAGAAATATCTTTGGAACTATGAAAAAACTATATATACAAATGGAAGTGTGGTAAATACCACTCCTCATATCATTGGAACACATGGAGCAACGGGACCACAGGGCGCTAAAGGAGACACTGGAGCAACAGGTCCGACCGGTCCGAAAGGCGAGACAGGAGCCACCGGACCACAAGGTCCCAAAGGAGAACAGGGAGAAAAAGGAAATACTGGTGCGACAGGTCCACAGGGGCCGAAAGGCGATCAAGGAGAAAAAGGAAATACCGGCGCCACGGGACCGCAAGGGCCAAAAGGAGATACCGGAGCGACAGGCCCTCAAGGACCAACCGGGCCAAAAGGACCTCAAGGTGCTACGGGGCCAACGGGACCAAAAGGGTCAGATGGACAGATGCTGTATGCTACATGCGGAACAGGAGCTTCCACGATCGCCAAGGTTGCTACTCTGGCAGCTGGGACGCTGACATTGAAAGCAGGCGTCACAGTAGCGGTACGATTCACTTATGCCAATACTGCTTCCAGCCCAACTCTAAATGTGGCGGGAACCGGCGCTAAGGCAATCTACACCCAGGGCGTTAGATATGCATACTGGGCGGCTGGCGCTACAGTGGTATTCACTTACGACGGTGCAAACTGGAGAGTGGCAAGTGAGCCGGTGTATGCGAGCACGGCCACGATTGGAAATCCAGTTGGAAGGAATATCTATATTGACAGCACAAGGGTGTATGTACGGAATGGTTCCACGGGATTGTTGGAGATAGGAGCGAATAGTGTAGACGGAAGTAATGCAGCATATCTTAAATCCAGTGCAATACGTTTAGGGGTGAAAGGACCTAGTGAGAGCGGTTCTTCATCCACTCCGCATATTAGAGTAACAGAAGACGGCGCATTCACTCACGAAGGCGAGATCGCTACGAAAAATAATTGTTTTTCAAATAAAATAGGGGCTGCTGTTTCTCTAATAAACTTAACGGAATATACCTTCTCTTGCAGTGGATATTTACAGGTAGAGGCATCTTATCGTGCGAATTATTATGTCCAATGTAGGCTATATGGCGCAAATAGACAAAATTATATTACTGTAAATCCTTGTACGGGTGCGTCAGGTGCACCAAGTAATCAAACGGATGTGCTCTTGGTTCAAAAAGGTATGATTTTAACCAATATTTCTACAAATAACAAACAGTATAATAAAATATTGTTTTTTCCTTTTGAATAAACTATCAAGCAAACTTTACAATCACATAGTTTGCCCGAATGTGTGTCGCTGTCACTTGTCTATCAAAAACAGCGTACCATGTGCCGCTTTGGTATGAACTGGAAAAGTGTGCATCTGTCGCATTGGCGTCGCCGTTACTAAATAAAACAGCTGTATTTGCGTTGGAACTATTCGTTACGCCCAATAAACTATTGATTTCAGCATTGGTAAATATAGGGCATGAAGTCTTCCCAGACATTTTCACTACCTTAGTACCAGCTATCAATTTCTGAAACAAACAATTATTTGTCACACAGAAGGAGAAACCTATGGAAATAAGAGCAAGACCAGTTTAGGTCTATTTTTTATACCTATTTTTACACTCAAAACCAAAAAGGAGGAAAAAACAATGTATGAAGCAACAGAAAAAACCATCACTTTAAGAGGAAGAAGCAAGATCGTCGTTAAAGAAGGGAATGAGGATGTAGAAAAGGAAGCCGCTGCATTTGATGCGGTTATCAATTCCAATTCTCCCCTCAACATGAACATTTCAGCTTATGTGACAGACGGGGAAGTGTACAAGGAAAATATCCAGCAGTGCCGGAAGGATGAGAACGAGTTCCGAACCTTCGTCCAGAGCATTCAGGATGAAATGCTGGCGGCTGCAGAGGAATAAAAAGAAAGGAAGCGAGGTTAATGAAAATGAATTATGCAGAACCCATTATAAACGGGTATAACGCAATCACAGGGACCATTGTTGCTGTATTATCCTATATATTAGGAGAGCACTGGTTTTTGTTTGTGGCATTTTTGTTTCTAAATGTGGCAGATTGGCTTACAGGATGGATGAAAAGCCGCATGGCTGGAAGAGAAAATTCTATGGCCGGGTGGAAAGGCGTGCTTAAGAAGCTGGGATACTGGTTGATGATTATGGTAGCATTTGGAGCCAGCGCGGTATTTATTGAAATCGGAAAGGCGATTGGAATTGACCTGGGAATCACGACACTGCTTGGCTGGTTTGTTCTTGCAAGTTTGATAATTAATGAAATCCGTTCCATTGTAGAAAATTTTGTGGAGGCAGGTTACAACGTGCCAGCAGTTTTAGTGAATGGGCTAGAGGTAGCAGATAAAGTAGTGAATAAAGACGAGCATTCGGGGGACGCATGACAGCGTCCTCTTTTTTAGGAGGAAAATCTTATGAGCATGAATGGAATTGATATCAGCAACCACCAGGCAGGACTTAATCTTGCAAAAGTGCCTTGCGACTTTGTGATCTGCAAGGCGACGGAAGGAACCGGATTTGTAGACCGGTATTGCGATGGGTGGATTCAGAAAGCCTTACAGCTGGGGAAAAAAGTAGGAGTGTATCACTTTGCCACTGGCGGCAGCTCTGGAGTAGCAGAAGCGGATTTCTTCTATAAAAATATAAAGGGTTATGTCGGGAAAGCAATCCTTGTTCTGGATTGGGAAGCAAATGCAGTGAATAGGGGAGTAGCCTATGCGAAAGCTTTTCTGGATCGGATTTACCAGCTTACAGGTGTGAAGCCGCTCATTTATATGAGTAATAGTGTAGTACATGCCTATGACTGGTCCAGCGTAGTGAATGCTGATTATGGATTGTGGAACGCGGGGTATTATGCTGGTTATGAGACAATGGGGTATAATCCGAATGCACCACTTTATGGTGGAACAGGAAAATGGAAAGCTTGTGCCCTTTATCAGTACACATCATCTGGAAGGCTTTCTGGATGGAATGGCAATCTTGACTTGAATGTGTTCTATGGGGACCGTGCGGCATGGGATAAGTATGCAGGAACAGCAGGAGCCGTCTCTTCCGATCCAGACGGTGATATCCGCTCCGGAGGAACCATGCAGGAGCGAAAGAACGAGTCTGGAGATGTAACCTACCAGGCACATGTCCGGGGACTTGGCTTCCTGGAAAGCAGATGTGACGGACACATAGCCGGATCTACCGACCAGAACCGGCGCATTGAAGCAATGAAGGTCGGCTTAAAATCCGGGGCTTACATGGACATCATGGTACACCTGAAAGGAATTGGGGATAAGCTTTATAAGAATGTCCGGGAGAATATCGTAGTCGGGACTACCGGCCAGAAAAGGCGCATGGAAGCGTTTAAGATCATTACTGAAGAGATTCTTAGGTATCGAGCGCACAATAAGACCTACGGCTGGGGCGCTTGGGTATCTCAAGGAGAGTGGGCCGGAGTCCGGTGCAAAGGAAAGCAGATGGAGGCGTTCCAGATCTACAAGCCGATGCTCTTGGTAAGGGGCCATGTCCAGAGTGCTGGCTGGGGTGGCTATGTCGGAGACATGGAAACCGTTGGAACGACCGGAAAAGGCAAGCGGCTGGAAGCGCTGCAGTTTGATCCGCTGGATGAGGTGATCGAGTGTTCCGCTCATATCCAGGGCGAGGGCTGGGTTCACTATGGAGTGATTACCAAAGATACTATCATTGGTACAGTAGGCCAGGCAGACCGGCTGGAGTGCTTGCGATTCAAAGGGAACTTCGAGTTCCGGGTACACATCCAGGGAAGCGGCTGGACAGATTGGACAGAAGCGGATGGAATCGCCACACTTGGAACCACAGGTCAGGCGCTTAGGATTGAAGCGATTCAGTTCAGGAGAAAATAAAAAAGTCCCCTGGAGCCGTCAAAAGCTCCGGGGATATTTAGGAAAATATTGTATCTCTTCTTTTGTGAAATGTGACGAAATTTTTTGTGCAAAACGCCAGAAACAATAAAGTTTCTATGCCGAAAATGCGCGGTTTTTTTGGAGCGTCTTAGCCTAAAATGAGTACCCCGTTTGGCGCCGACAAGACAATGACGGCCGTACTGTCAGGTGAGGCAGATATCGGTTTTATGGGATCGGAGGCATCCATCTATACCTACAATGAGGGAGCAAATGATATTGTAGTGAACTTTGCCCAGCTGACACAGCGTGCCGGGAATTTTCTTGTTGCACGTGAGGAGATGGAGGACTTTTCCTGGGAAGATTTAAAAGGGCATCTTGTCCTTGGCGGACGTAAGGGCGGTATGCCGGAAATGGTGTTTGAGTATATTCTGAAACAAAACGGCATCGATCCACAGAAGGATCTTACTATTGATCAGAGCATTGATTTTGGCTCCACTGCAGCGGCTTTTTCCGGAGGAGAAGGAGATTTTACTGTTGAATTTGAACCCGGAGCAACCAGTCTGGAACAGGAAGGAAAAGGATATGTTGTGGCTTCTTTGGGAACAGACAGCGGCTATGTACCGTACACGGCTTTTTCAGCCAAAGAAAGTTATATCAAAGAAAATCCGGAAGTGATCCAGGGATTTACCAATGCGCTTCAAAAGGGAATGGACTATGTGCGGGATCATACGCCGGAGGAGATTGCTGCTGTGATTGAGCCGCAGTTTGAAGAATCAGATCTGGAAACAATTACCACAATCGTAACCAGATACTATGAGCAGGATACCTGGGCGGAAAATCTGGTATTTTCAGAAGAGAGTTTTGATCTTCTTCAGGATATTCTTGAAGAGGCAGGGGAATTAAGTAATCGTGCTCCTTATGAAAAGCTTGTTAATACAGAATTTGCGGAAGAAGCTGCAAAATAAGGAATATTGCATAAAGTACATCATGTGTATCATAAAAACAGCCTGACAGAATTAAAGCTGTCCGGCTGTTTTTAACGGTTACTTTTCTTTTTTTCGCGAAGAATTATCCGGAAGCTGGTCGATCAGTTTTTCCATCAGCAGTTTTTTTACATACACATCAAAGGCCAGACTGCAGATAAAAGAGAAAAGCTGCAGCGCCTCTCTGTCTTCCGCAGGAGCGTCCTGAAAAGTTTCCTGGGAGGAGCAATAGAGCTTTGAGATATCCTTTGCAAGAGAATCAATCCTGGATTTTTCCAGACTGCATACCTCTTCATAGATGGATGTAATGTTAAAGCCATCATTTTTACCGAAATATTTGTCGGTCAGAGGTTTTAAAAGTGACTCAATATCCTTGATAGAAAGAATGTTTTTAAAATAGTAAATAAAGATCATGACAAGGACATGTTCTTTTGAATACTTCTTTTTTACCGGAGGCGGAAGAAGATTGTTTTTGGCGTAATTATTGATCATGGTCTTTGTAAGAATTTTATCTTCTTTATACCGCCGTGTAGATCCAAGCTGATTCTCCATAAAAGTGGTTACCTGATCCATGTAAAGTTCTATATTGGGGATTTCTTCCGGTTTTACATAATCAATTCTTGAAATGCTCTGTAAAATGCTGTTCAGCATATCTTTTGTGTCAATTGTCATAAGATTATCACCTCAACATGGACATTATATAGTATTTAAAACCAGATGGCAAGCATTTCATAATTTATAACAAGCAAAATTATAATATTACGAATAAGAAAAATTATGATATAATACTCCATAAGTAATGTTCGCAGAAGCGGAAAATGAAAACCGGAGGAAAAAATGGAAGACAGATTTGCACTTTTGATTGATGCAGATAATGTGTCTGCAAAATATATAGAACCAATTCTCGACGAATTGTCAAAGTATGGAAATGTGACATATAAAAGAATCTATGGGGATTGGACGAGCACAAATAATGCAGGATGGAAAGAGGAACTTCTTAACAATTCCATTACGCCGATCCAGCAGTTCAGCTATACTCATGGTAAAAATTCGACAGATTCTGCCATGATCATTGATGCTATGGATATGCTCTATACAAGTGAGCTGGAAGGTTTCTGCCTGGTATCCAGCGACAGTGATTTTACCAAGCTTGCCAGCAGACTCAGAGAGAGCGGAAAAACGGTGATCGGCATGGGAGAGAATAAGACGCCTGCTCCTTTCAGAAAAGCCTGTGATATCTTTACTGTTCTGGAGCTTTTGCTGGAAGGAAGCATGAGTGAAAATGATGCTGTAGCAAGAAGCCAGATTGAAGAAGCGGTAGTGAAGATCATCACCGAAAATCAAAATGACGACAGAGTGACAGGTCTGGGAGAGGTGGGAAGCCGGCTTGTCAAGCTGTATCCGGACTTCGATGTGAGGCGCTATGGCTACAGCCTTTTGTCTAAATTTCTGGAGTCTTTCCCAAAGCTGAAACTGATACAGTCAGGTTCCCAGATTACGGTGACGCTTTATGAAGACAGAAACAGAAAGGAGCAGATCGAAGAGTTTATCCGCAGGCAGATCAAAGATGCGGGGAAACATGGGGTATCTTTAAGTGTGCTGGGAAATCGCATCCGCAGTCGTTTTGGAGATTTTAAGGTGCGGGATTACGGGTTTTCGCAGTTTAAGCAGTACATTCAAAGTTTTAGCGGTGTACATGTAGAAGAAGATGGGGAGAACAACCGGGCAGTCTATGAAAAGAAGGATGATAACAAATGAAGATAGAAGGTTTGTTTGATCTCCAGGTGATGATGCTTCTTCTTATGGGAATAGGGGTAATTTTAAGAAAGAAAAATATTATAACAAAAGAAGGGAAGACGGTATTGACAGATTTAGTGATCAATCTGATTCTTCCCTGCAATATTATTACAGCTTTTTGTATACCGATGGACCGTTCTGTTTTGATTGCAGAGATGGAAATTTTCATAATTTCTGTTTTGATCCAGATTTTCTGTACTTTGATCAGTGGAGTGCTGTACCGAAAAGTGCCAAAGGGAAAACGGATGGTTCTGCAGTATGCGACG
Source organism: Claveliimonas bilis (assembly GCF_030296775.1). Classification (NCBI taxonomy): domain Bacteria; kingdom Bacillati; phylum Bacillota; class Clostridia; order Lachnospirales; family Lachnospiraceae; genus Claveliimonas; species Claveliimonas bilis. The sequence continues at coordinate 1,227,438 of NZ_AP027742.1, forward strand.
GTGTGCTCAAATGCTGGATTCCTGGGAAATCCTGTGGCAGAAGGGCTTTACGGATCGCTAGGCCTTTTATATGCCTCTGTTTATCTGATTCCGCAGCGTATCGTTATGTGGTCAGCGGGAGTATCCTATTTTACCCAGAGTCCGAGCCGAAAAGAGGTGGTAAAAAAGGTACTGACCCATCCATGTATCATAGCAGTGGAGATTGGAATTGTTCTGATGGTGACTCAGATTCAGCTTCCGGAATTTTTGAGTACGGGAATTGAAGAAATCGGCGGGTGTACGACAGCTGTCACAATGATATTGATCGGAACAATCCTGATGGATACAGATATGAGACATATGGTGACAAAAATTACCGCCGGCTATTCAGTGATCCGTCTGATTTTTATTCCTACAGTGGTGCTTTTGGGCTGTCTGCTGGCAGGGGTGGATTCAGTAGTAGCAGGAGTTTCCGTTACTTTGGCAGCCATGCCGGCAGGGACGACAACTGCGATCCTGGCGTTGAAATATCATGGAGATGAGGAATTTGCCACCCAATGTGTTGTGCTTACGACAGTACTTTCTGTGGCAGCAATTCCGATTTGGAGCCTCATCATCCATTCCATATTTCTCGCCTGATCTGCTATTGAAACAAGGTAAGAAGATCAGAAAAATGTGAGATACGTATTTGAGCCTCGGGAACATCTCCGAATCCATAAGAAGCGAAAATAAAAGGAACTCCGGCCTCTTTGGATGCGCAATAGTCTCCGGCAGTATCGCCGATATAGCAGGCAGTGCCGGAGGGATGGCGGTTCAGTAAAAGCCGTATATTTTCTCCTTTTGATTTCTTTGTATTTCCGTAGCATTCTATATCGGTGATATAGTTCCGCAAATTATTTTTTTTAAGAAACAATTCAATATAACCACTTTGGCAGTTACTTACGATAAAAAGCTTATGATTGGAAGAAAGTCGGGAAAAAACGTATTCTACATCCGGATAGAGAAAACTTTCCTTGGCGTTTTCCAAAAATCTATGTTCCCGGCGGCAGCATTTTGCCAGCAGCGCTTCTCCTTTTGCAGCAGGAAGCTGAGGAAATAAGTCAGCTGCAATGATATCCATGGGTTTTCCAAACTCTTGTTTCAGATCAGAGGCAGTCAAAGGCTGACGTTCAAATCTGAGTTTTTCCAGTGTATAGTTCCACGATCTTGCAACAATTTCAGTTGTATCCCACAAAGTTCCGTCTACATCAAAAATAAGATAGTCAAAATTCATAATTGATATATTCCTTTCCGGCAAATGTACTTTTTTTCAGTCTAGCATATCGAGGAAAAGATGGCAATGAAATAAAAAAGTTGACAGATTGGAAATCTTATAGTACAATACCCGGCGTAATAATTTTGTAACATTTGTAATATAGAAGAAATAAAATGCATATAAAAAATAATAGAAATGTAAGAATGTTACAAAACCAGGAGGTAGGAGTATATGAAATTAAAGGGAAAAGGACGATTGCGTTTTACGGTACTCGCCGTACTTTGTGCGGTAAATACGGCAGGATTTACCAGTTTTGCTATGTCGCCGGAAGGGGAGACACCGGTGATTTACGGGGCGACTTCGCTGGAAGATGATCTTCCGGACAGTGCATCTTCTAAGGAAGTGGCAAAAAAGGTGACAGAAGCCGTGCAGCAGATTGCTGTAGAGAAAACAGAGGAACGGGTGAAACAGATTCAGGCAGAAGAAGAGGCCAGAAGGAAAGCAGAGGAAGAAAGGCTTGCTGCAGAAGCAGCAAGAAAAGCGCGGGAGGAAGATCAAAGACTTCTGGCAGCGCTGATATTCTGCGAGGCTGGAAATCAGCCTTATGAAGGCCAGGTGGCAGTTGGAGCCGTTGTGATGAATCGGGTAAACAGCGGAGTCTATCCGGGATCCATTCGAGAAGTTATCTATCAGTCCGGACAGTTCGGTCCTGCTATGACAGGATGGCTGGACAGCGTTCTGCAAAGCCGGAGTTATACGGAAAGCGCCATGCAGGCAGCGGCAGATGCCATGGCAGGCAGCAATCCTGTAGGAGGGTGTCTTTCTTTTGGAAACGGAAACTATGGGATCCGCATTGGAGATCATTATTTTCATTAATTGCCCTTTGCAAAGAGAGGGAAAATATTTAAGCAGTCAGCCAGTTACGGCCGGCTGCTTTTTGTTGGCATGAATTAAATTTTCCTGAAAAAGACTTTGTGGGTTACCCCTTTTCTGCCAGAATCCGCATCTATTTCCAGCAAAACCATAAGGAAATCACAGCGGACAAATGATAGACTGACATCGGAGCAAAAAAGAAAAATAAAAAGGGGAAGGACAGGACTGTCTGGAAAAGCAGGGAGTGAAGAAAGATGAGACGCAAAGTTCTGATTGTGACAACTGTCAGCGGATTTTTATATCAGTTTGAAAAAAACGCAGTAGAAATATGGAAAGAAAAAGGAGCCAGCCTTCACTATGCTTCTAATTTTCAGATAAAAGCTTATGAATTTGAAGCGGAATTTTTTGAAAAAAATGAGATTGTATGCCATCCCCTTACAATAGAAAAATCTCCTTATAGGATCGGCAGGAATATGCAGGCTCTCAAAGAACTGATCCGAATTATAAGAGAAGAAAAGATTGACATCGTGCACTGCCACAATCCTATGGGAGGGGTGCTGGGAAGACTGGCAGCTCATCTGTCCGGGAGAGAGGTGCATGTGATATACACCGCTCACGGTTTCCACTTTTATAAGGGAGCGCCTCTTAAAAATTGGCTTCTGTATTATCCGGCGGAAAAATTTTTGGCGAAATGTACGGATACGCTGATCACAATTAACCAGGAAGATAAAAACATTGCAGAGACATTTCATCTGAAAAAGAATGGACAGCTTGCCGCTATACCGGGAGTAGGGGTGGATCTGAAAAAGTACTGTCCGAAACAGGAGCAAAGAGAAGCAGCGAGGGAAGTTCTTGGAGTCGGGTCAGGGGAGTTGTGCCTTATGACAGCAGCCCTTCTTGATAAAAATAAAAATCACAGGGTGATATTCAAACTTCTGGAACAATGGAGGAAAGAAAAGGATTTTCCCCAAATAAAATATGTGATATGCGGTGCAGGACCTTATGAATCTAAATTAAAAAGAGAGGTAAAAAGAAGGGGACTGGATGATATCGTCTGTTTTCTGGGATTTCGCCGGGATCTGCCCTTTGTTTTACAGGGAGTAGATCTCTTCCTGTTTCCGTCTAAGCGAGAGGGACTGGGAATGGCCGCTTTGGAAGCAATGGCCTGCGCTGTTCCGGTAGCGGCAGCGGAAAACAGAGGGACAAGAGAATATGTAAGGCATGGGGAAAACGGGTTCCTCTGTGACCCGGGAAAAACGGAAGGGTTTCGCGCAGCGATCGAAGAGATAGAAAGGAAAGCAAAGCGGGGAAATGAACTGTCTGCCATGAAAGAAGCAGCAGTAAGAACTGCATCTGCATTTAGTGCAGAACAGTCAAAATCAAAAATGGAAATGATTTACAAAAGCATTGGGAAAGGAAGCAAGGAACATGAATCGAAGGAAAGTCAGTGTGATCATGAGTGTTTACAATCCAAAGCCGTTTTCCCAGCTGGAGACGGCGGCCAGATCTATTTTGGAACAGAGTGAAAGGGACTGGGAACTTCTGATCTATGATGATGGTTCATCCGAAGAGTGGAAAGAGAGGATCAAAAGTCTTGAAATGTTGGATTCAAGGATCCGCTGTCTGGAAGGAAAGGAAAACCGCGGTATTGCCTATGGCCTGAATCAGTGTATCCAGGAGGCGGAGGGAGAGTATATTGCAAGGATGGACGGTGATGATATCTCTCTGCCGGACCGGCTGAAGGAACAGGCGCATTTTCTGGATGAACACAAAGAGTATGAGTTTGTGGGATGCAGCGCTTTTCTCATAGGAGAAGATGGGGTGTGGGGCGTAAGAGAAATGCCTGAAATTCCGAAAAAAGAGAGTTTTCTTTCTTCTTCACCCTACATTCATCCTTCTGTGATGTTCAGAAAGAGCGTATTTGAAAAGCACGGATATTATCATGTGTCAGATGAAACAAAGCGATGCGAGGACTATGAACTTTTTATGCGCCTGCATATTTTCGGCTGCCGTGGGTATAATCTTCAGAAGAAATTGTTTTGCTACCGGGAGGACAAAGGAAGTTACAGGAAGCGGCGGCTCTGTTACAGAATAGATGAGATCAGGCTTCGCCGCCTTGGGTTTGCGGCACTTGGACTGAACGGGGCAAAAGCATGGATGTACCGCTATAAACCTTTGGCGGTGTGGATGATCCCGGGTATCATATACCGGGGGCTGAAACGCTGTCAGGCAGGAGGGCAGGCGGTGCTTAAGGAAAGGAGACAAAGCGGTGAGTACCCATACCCATGCCGAGATCATCAGCCGGGATTCTGAAGCAATACTGGCTCCTGCATTTGTAGAATTTGTAAAATGGGTTTTGAAATCCGCCGGAGAACAGAATATCCGGCGGATTTATTTTCTTGCCAGAGACGGATATCCGATGTACCGGGCGGCACAAATTTTAAGCCGGGGAAGAGAACCTGAAATAGAGTGCCGGTATCTTCGGTGTTCCAGATATGCACTTCGGATCCCGTCTTTTCATCTGATCGGGAAGGAGGCGGCAGAACAGATCTGCCTGGGAGGAATAGATGTGACCCTTGAGAAAGTATTAAAAAGGGCAGCGCTGACCGATGAGGAGGCCGGGGAAATCGCCGGACTTTTGGGAAGACAAAAAGAGATGGACCGGATCTTGTCCTATGGAGAAGTCCAGATGTTGAAAAGAGAGCTTTTGGACATGGAAAAATTTTGGGAATATGTAAACATTCATGCCGGGGAAGCATATGACGCGGCTGTCGGGTATCTTAAGGCAGAGGGACTTATGGATGCAGTGCGCTGGGCGGTGGCGGACAGCGGGTGGACCGGAAGTATGCAGATGACCCTTCGGATCCTTTTGGAATCAGCCGGCTACAGGGGGAGACTGACGGGATATTATTTCGGCCTTTATCATATCCCGGAGGGGGAGAAAAAAGAGAATTATCATGCATACTATTTCGGACCATTCGGCAAGATAAAGAGAAAAGTACATTTTTCCAACAGCTTGTTTGAATGCATGTTCAGCGAACCGGAACAGATGACGCTGGGATATAAGGAAACGTCCGGGGGATATGAACCGGTCAGAGAGCCGGGAGAAGTGAAAAATAAAGAAGCGCTGGAAATCATTGCAGACGCAGTAGAAAAAGAGGCGCAGAAAGAAGCTTTGGAACTTCCGGACCGTCTGCATCTGTGGCAGATCCTTGATCCTGATGTGATCCAGAGAAAGATGGCAGATCTGATGAGCAGACCTGATAAGGAACAGGCGCAGGCTTTTGGGAATCTCTGGTTTAATGATGACGTCAGGGGAGAGGGACAGAAGATCGCTGTTCCCCTGACAGAAGAAGAGATCCGAAACAGTCACGTACTGCCCAGAGGAGCATCTATGACCGGTATCCGAAAAGAACCGGTAAAGGAAAGCGCCTGGATGGAGGGGAGCATTGTACTTGGAGGAAAGAGGATAAGATGGCATCTCTGGCAAAACCGGATGTATAAGTACATCCTCTACATCAAAAAGCAGATCATGGAGAAACGGAAAAAATGAGAAAGCAATCCTATTTTGTGATACAGGAACTGGTTTCCAGGGAACTGAAAAGAAAATACAGCAGATCCAGGCTGGGAATCCTGTGGAGTGTTTTAAGCCCTCTGCTTTCTATGGCTGTTCTGTCTCTGGTCTTTTCTGCCATGTTCCGAAAATCCATTGAAAATTATCCGGTTTATTACCTGACAGGTTTTATCCTGTGGAATTTTTTTACTACGGCCACCAATACAGCCATGACAGCTCTTGCGGATAATCAGGCTCTGATCCTGCAGGTGAAATTTCCAAGGGAGGTGTTTCCTTTTGCCAGGGCATATACAGCTTTTGTCAATTTCCTCTATTCCCTTATCGCCTATGGGATCATTCTGCTGATTTTTGGAATACGCCTGTCGGCAGCAGTTTTCCTGTTTCCTGTGATCGTGTTTTTTATTTTCCTGTTTTCTCTTGGCATGGGATATCTGCTGTCAGTGCTTTATGTGTTTTTCGGTGATGTGCGGCATTTGTATTCAGTTTTCCTGACGCTTTGGATGTACCTTTCTGCTCTCTTTTATCCACTGGAACTTTTGCCGGAGACTATGCAGCGGCTGATCTGGCAGAATCCCATCTATAATTTCATTGCGGCGGCCAGAGACTGCATCCTTTATGGAACCTTACCCCGATCAGCTGTTATGATTCGGATTTTTGTGTGGGGGATTGGGATGTACGGGGCAGGCAAATTTGTATTTCAGAAAAGCCAGAGCAAAGTCATACAGAAATTGTAAAAGGGTATGCGGACATGGGGATTTATAATAAAAGGAGGGGAAAGAGAACATGAAAGAGGAAAAGAAAAAGGCAGGCTGCCCGGTTATTTCTGTTCGGGACGTCAGTATGTATTTTAAAGTACCGGAAGAAAGCGCTTCCAGTCTGAAGGAATTTACAGTGCAGCTGGCGGCAGGCAGACGGCGCTACCGTACACTCAAAGCTTTGGATCATATCAGTTTTGATGTGTATGAGGGGGAAGTGATGGGAATTATCGGAACCAACGGATCAGGGAAGAGTACCCTTTTGAAGATCATTTCCGGCGCTATGATCCCTACAGGAGGAAGTGTACAGGTAGATGAGAGCCAGGTTCAGCTCCTTACGCTGGGGACCGGCTTTGACCGGGAACTGACCGCCAGAGAAAATGTATATCTGAATGGTGCGATCTTGGGATACAGCAGGGAGTTTATCCGGAGAAAATATAGAAAGATCGTGGAGTTTGCAGAGTTGGAGGGCTTTATGGAACAGAAGATAAAAAACTTTTCCTCCGGTATGATATCCCGTTTGGGATTCGCCATTGCCACGGTAAGAGAAACGCCTGGGATCCTGATCCTGGACGAGGTGTTAAGCGTGGGAGATCTGTTTTTTAAGGAAAAAAGCGGCAGACGCATCGAAGAGATGATACACAGCGGGGCAACCGTTTTGATCGTTTCTCATTCTACAGACACAATTTTGAAAAACTGCAGCCGGGCGGTGTGGATTGAAAAAGGAGAGCAGAAAATGACCGGGAATCCGGGGGAAGTCTGCCGGGCTTATGTGGAGTATGGAAAGGAGAAAAAGAGATGAAAAGCGCAGGGCGCATATGGCTTTACCAACTGCTGGTAAACCGGGTTCCCGGTATTCGCAAGCGGTATCACGAAATGAGGAAGACGTATGGCGGAAAGAAGGGACAGCTTCTTAGCTGGTGCGCCCTTCTTTTTTGGAATATCCGGTATTATGTGCTGGGCGGCAGAGATGACAGCGGATTTTCCGGAAAGACTTATGAGAAAAAGAAACTGAAGCTTCAGGAGTCAGCCTGTCCGGGGCGCATGGATCAAAGAGCGCTGAAACAAAAGATGATGGCTGCTGACGTGATCTCCTTCGATGTATTTGATACGCTGCTTGTCCGGCCGTTTTCGGAACCGGCAGATCTTTTTTATCTGGTAGGGATGCATTTTTCCTGCCCTGACTTCCGGCTGCTTCGGGTAGAAGCGGAGCGAAAGGCCAGGCAGAGGAAAAAAAAGTGTGGAGAAGAGGCGGAAGTAACCCTTGCGGAAATCTGGGATCTTCTGGAAAAGATGACCGGAATCCCGGCGGAAGAAGGGATAGACAAAGAAAAGGACATGGAGCGGAAATACTGTTTTGCAAATCCTTATTTTGCCGGCGTTCCGCAGAAGCTTCAAGAAGCCGGGAAAACAGTGATCGCTGTCAGCGATATGTATCTGGAACAGGAATTTCTGGAGAGTCTGCTTTTAGAAAAGGGATTCGGAGGGCTGGATGCCTGTTTTGTTTCATCCCGGTGGGGAGTCACGAAAGCAGAGGGGACGATGTACGGGAAGGTGGAAGCGGAGCTTGCAGGGCAGAAAAATTTCCTCCATATCGGGGATGATCGGTACAGTGACATTGCGATGGCAAAAAGAGCAGGATGGGATACGTTCTGGTATCCCAATATCCAGATGCAGGGGAGAAGATACCGCCCCTGGGATATGTCGGTCATTACAGGCAGTATGTATGGAGGAATGGTGAATATCCGGCTTCATAACGGCAGCAGGATTTATTCTCCCTTTTATGAATACGGTTATGTGTACGGAGGGATCCTGGCTCTTGGATACTGCCAGTTTATCCATGATTTTGTCAGGAGAAAAGAGATTTCACAGATTTGGTTTCTGGCAAGAGATGGAGAAATTCTGAAAAAAATCTATGATTGTCTGTACCCCGGGGAGGAGACAGTCTATGTGCTCTGGTCCCGGGGAGCAGCGGCACGGATTCTTAGCAGCGCATGGAAGGAAGATTTTTTTGAAAGGTTCCTTTTCCAGAAAACAGGACAGGGCTATTCCATGGCAGAAATTTTCAAGGCAATGGAGCTGGAGCATATGCTTTTGGAAGTCTGCAAAGATCTGGGATGCAGAGCCGATACCCGGCTGGATCTTCCCCTTGCCAAAAGATGCCGCTTCTGTCTGAAAAGAAGATGGCAGCAGGTGGAAACAGCCTACCGGGAAGAAAAAGAGGCTGCCAGAGAATATCTGACATCCCTTGCGGGGAATCATAGCAGGATTGCCGTAGTGGATATTGGCTGGGCCGGAAGCGGAGCACTGGGGATTTCGCATCTCTTAAGAGAGGAATTTGGACTTTCCTGCAAGGTGTATGGCCTTTTGGCAGGTACAAACACCTGTCACAATCCGAGACCGGATACGTCGGAGAGCTTCTTTTTTGATGGAATGATAGCGAGCTATCTTTTTTCACAGACAAAAAACAGAGATCTCTGGAAATTTCACGACCTGAACCGGAAGCATAATCTGTACATGGAGCTTCTTTTTACTTCGGATTCCCCCACATTGAAAGGCTTTTGCCTGGACGAGAATGGAAAAGTAGGATTTCGCTATGGAAAGAAAGAGGCTCACGGAAAGCAGATACGGCAGATTCAGCGAGGGATTTTAGATTTTACGGCGGATTACAGAAAATATTTTCCTGAATTTGTTACAGGAGAAAGGGGAATCATAAAGGGGAGAGATGCCTATGCACCGTTGCTGCCTTTTTTACAGGATAAAAAGGTCAGAAAAGCTCTGGAGCGTTTGTTTGACTGGGACACCAGCGCAGATACCCAGTGAAAGAAAAGAAAAACCGCAGGTATAAGACAATGAGGAAAGGACACAATACATTTAGAGCATGGAAAATATTGACTCAGGGGATGCTTATCGCCCTGTATTTTCTGGCATCGGCACAAGTAATGCGGGAAATCTGGAAAGAGCGTTATCTTCCGGTCACTCTTTTGTATATGGTGATGCTGGAAGTATCTTATCTGATGCTGGAGGCCGGAAATATCGAGCAAAGGAGGATCCTTGACCTTGTATACGGGCAGTTTTTCGGCGCTCTGTGTGCAAATCTCTTTTTTGCCCTGCTGATGTATACAGTCAGCACGCTCTCTTTTGAAGCCATACTTCCATATTTTTTCACACTGACTTTATTAGAGGTCATGTCAGGTATCCTGTGGGCCGTTCTCTTTTTCTGGATTTATCTGAAGGGACAGTCCTTCAAGAAAGCTCTTTTTATTTACGGGAACAGAGAGAGGATGCCTGAGACTGTTCTGGAAAATAACCGGATCAACGGATACTTTCAAATTACAAAATCTATGCATTTTAGAGAGGGAATCCCAAAAGCAATGAAACTGATGGAAGAATGTGAGGCGGTTTTCCTTGGAGATATTCCCTGTCAGGAGCGAAATGAGCTTATGAAAACCGCTGTCCGGATGGACCGGGAATGCTACAGTATTCCAAAAGTGACAGATATTTATATCAAAAATACTACGATCCGGCGGCTTTATGACAAAGTACTTTTCCGATGCAGCCAAAGTCGCCTCACAAGGGAGCAGGAGGTGATAAAGCGGGCAGAGGATGTGATAGTATCCTTCCTTCTTCTTGTTCCAGCCCTTCCTGTCATGCTGCTGATCGCACTTGGTATTAAGCTTGAGGATAGAGGTCCCGTATTTTACAGGCAGAAAAGAGTGACAAAGGGCGGCAGGGAATTTGACATGCTGAAATTCAGAAGTATGCATGTGGATGCGGAAAAGGACGGGCCAAGGCTTGCGGGAAAATATGACAGCCGCATTACAAAGGTGGGGAGAGTAATCCGGAATCTTCATTTTGACGAGCTGCCACAGCTTTTTAACATCTTTCGGGGAGAGATGTCTCTGGTAGGTCCAAGACCGGAACGGCGGGAGTTTATTGAAGAGTATGCAAAAATAATCCCGGAATTTACGGAGAGGCTGAAAGTGCGGGGAGGTCTTACAGGATATGCACAGATATACGGGAAATACAATACGGGCCCGGAAGATAAGATAAAATACGACCTGATCTATATTTATCAATATTCACTCCGGCTGGATATCCGCCTTTTGTTTCTCACTGTCCGCATTCTGTTTCAGAAAGAAAATGCGGAAGGGGTAGAGGAAAAAGAGCAGGATGACACCGGAGATCAGAAAGGAGACGGACATGGAAAACATTAGACTGCTGGATTGTACGTTAAGGGACGGAGGGTACATCAACGACTGGAATTTTGGGGAAAAGACGATCCGAAGTATCATTGACAGGCTGATCGAGGCCAAAACAGATCTGGTGGAGGTGGGATTTTTAAGGAACTGTACCTATGATCCTGACCGTACCTTGTTTCATTCTGTAAGAGAATTGAAAAAAGTCCTTCCTTCCAGCCATGGAAATACAAAATTTGTAGCTATGGCCCTTCACAATCAGTATGATATACGAAATCTGGAAGAGTGTGACGGGACTGTGGACGCAGTGCGTGTTACTTTCCATGACTATGATGTGGAAGAAGGACTGGATTTCTGCAGAAAGGTGAAGGAAAAAGGCTACCAGCTTTTTATCAATCCCATCAATATTATGGGTTACCGGGATCAGGAGCTGGTAAAGCTTCTGAAAAAAGTCAGCAATCTGGAACCTTACGGATTTTCTATTGTAGATACCTTTGGTTCCATGACAAAAAAAGAGTTGGTGAGGATTTATTCTCTCTGTGAGAACAATTTAGACGAAGCGATTGTTTTGGGCCTTCACCTCCATGAAAACATGGCCCAGTCTTTCCTTCTTGCCCAGACGTTTCTGGAGATGAAGGATCCAAGGAGAAACTGCGTTCTGGACGCTTCTTTAAACGGAATGGGGCGGGTACCGGGGAATCTCTGTCTGGAACTGATCATGGATTATATGAACCGAAGTTATGGGAAAGATTATGACATTGATCCGGTATTGGATGCCATCGAGGAGTATATTACTCCCATCAAGAGCAGGGAACCCTGGGGTTACATGGCGGAATATTTCATCTCAGCAAAATATAATCTCCACCGGAATTATGCCGAATATCTGCTGTCAAAAGGAACCCTCACCGCAAGAGACATGCATCAGATCTTAAAAATGCTGCCGGAAAACAAAAAAAGTGCCTTTGATCCGGCTTGTATTGAAGAGCTGTATCAAGAATATAAAAATCAGACTGTGTCAGATCAGGCTTCCCTTGGCAGTCTGAAACAGATATTTGAAGGCCGTGCGGTAGTTTTGCTGGCTCCGGGGACAAGTCTCGAATATCAGTGGGATAAGGTGAAAGACTATATCAGGTCCCAAAAGGCAATCATCGTGTCAGCAAATTTCTATTTTGCGGAGCAGGAAGGCGGCTTTGCCTTTTTCAGCAATGCAAAACGTTTTGCGGAGTATCAGGCGCTTCGGAAACAGGATATCCATGTGATTCTTACATCTAACATTACAAAAGGCGTTCGTCCGGGAGATGATGTCATCAATTACCGGCGCCTTGCCATGGAAGGAGAAGAGCCTTCAGAAAACTGCGGCATTATGCTCCTTCGTCTGATGAGCCTTCTGAAAGTAAAGGAAGCCGCACTTGCAGGGTTTGACGGATATACATCGGAAGGAGAAGATTATATGAAAGGATATTTCGGGGCGTTTCAAAATGCCAGAGAGGGAGATAACCGGAAGATTGCCGGAGAGATCCGGAAACTGCAGAAGAAAATCAAGATTTTGTTCCTGACTCCATCACAATACGAGGAGGCGGTTTAAATGCAGCAGGTACTTGAAAAGCTGGATATGATCCGGTATCTGATCCTGGATGTGGACGGCACGATGACAGACGGAGGGGTTTATCTGGACAGCCGGGGAGAGGAAATGAAAAAGTTTTCCATTAAGGACGGGGCAGGGATCCTCCTTGCAAGACAGGCGGGAATTGAGACTGTGATCCTGACAGGAAGAGAGAGCATGTGTGTTTCGAGAAGAGCAAAAGAGCTTGGCATCCGGGAGGTCTTTCAGAATATAAAGGATAAAAAAGAGTTCCTTGTCCGCTTTCTTGAAGAGAAAAAGATTACCCCGGAGGAGGCTGCCTATATTGGAGATGATTTGAATGATCTGGAGGCAATGAAATGCGTAGGGACGGCTGTCTGTCCCCAGGATGCAGCGAAACAGATCAAGTCCTTCTGTCCTTTTGTACTTTCCAGCAAAGGAGGGGAAGGAGCAGTACGTGAATTTGTGGAGATGATTCTGGAAAAAAGGGGAATACAGTATGAAGGATTGGTTTTATGACAGGATTGTCCGCCGAAATGAGAGAATACAAAAAGAATATGAGCGCTATGTCCGTGGACATTTAGAGGAGCATAAGCAGAAAAGATGGAAACATTGGCTTGTGCTTCTGGGATTGTCCTGGAAATACCGGAACAGTCAGAAAAACCGGATCCATACGTTTGTCCTTGTAAAACAAAAGAAGGACAGTGCAAAGGTTCGCATGGAGTGGGTGCCGGGTGCTGTGTGCTACAATATTTATCTTTCTACAGATGGGGTGAAATACCATTTTTTACAAAAAGAAAAGCATCATGTATGCACCCTGCAGGGAATGGGAAATGGAAAAATGTATTTCCTTAAATATAAGGTTTCCCTGGATGGCAGATTTTACAGCGAATTTTCAGAGGTTCTGACCGTATCTGCCGTACAGAATAAAGAACTGTACTTTATGGAGCAATTGTCCCAAAAGCTGGAAAAAGAAAATGGTTCCTCAGATATAAAAGGAAAAAACAGAAATCAAAATACGGCGGCAGGGATTATGACAGCGGAGGCAAAACAAGGAGAAGGAATCCGAATTTCCTGGAAAAGGGCGCCGGGGGCTATTCATTATAATCTCTACCGCGCGGAGGAAGGGAAACCGTATATATTTCTGATCCAGACAGAAAAGGACTCATATATGGATGAAAAGATCAGCGGGGGAATGTCCTATGAGTACAAGCTGAAATATACAGGGGACGGGAAGAAATACCATGATTATTCCATCCCTGTTTCTGTGATGGCGCCGGCAGAAAAATACAGGGGAGGAAACAGCGGCCCTCTGCCGGAGAAAGGGGCCGAATCAGCCGGCGATGGACGGATCAGCTTTATGCATCTTGCAAAAGGGATGATGCCCTATGAAGTCATTTCATTCGATGTTTTTGACACGCTGATCTTCCGTCCCTTTGAGCACTCTTACGACCTCTTTGTTCTGGAAGGGGAGGAGCTTGATATTATGGATTTCTGTGAGATCAGGCGAAGTGCGGAGGAAGAAGCAAGGCAGAACAGCCGTTTAAAAAGGGGCAACAGGGAAGTGACACTGGAGGAAATCTATGATCTTGTGGCGGACGAGACCGGGATCGATCCGAAGGAAGGTGAAGCACTTGAATTTTCCATGGAATGCCGCCTGTGTTACGGGAATCCCTACATGTTGGAAGTTTTTCATATACTCAAAGAACAGGGCAAGATCCTGGTAGCTTTGTCGGATATGTATCTTTCTGCTGCCAAAATGGAGAAACTCCTTTCCTGCTGCGGCTATGAAGGCTTTGACGAAATTATTGTATCCTGCGACTATAACTGTTCCAAAAGAGACGGGGGACTCTATGATGTGCTGAAAAAGAAGTATGCGGGCAGAACCATCGTTCATGTGGGGGATCATCCTGTATCTGATCTGGAATCAGCCCGGAAAAAGGGAATTGACGCCCGGTTTTATCAAAATGTCAATGAGGCGGGCAGGAGATACCGGGCGAAGGATATGTCTTATCTTGCGGGGAGCGCTTATCGTGGGATCGTTAATGCCTGGCTGCACAGCGGAAGGAGAAGTTTTACCCCTTACTATGAAGTGGGGTTTGTCTATACCGGGTTTTACTGCATGGGATTTTGCCAGTGGATTGCCCGTTATGTCAGGGAACATGAGCTGGAGAAGGTCCTGTTCCTTGCGCGGGAAGGGGATATTTATCAGAAAGTTTTTCAGGAAATGTATCCGGACATCCCCACAGAGTATGTTCTCTGGTCCAGGATTCCGGTGGTGAAAACGACAGTGAGAAAGAACCGGCATCCTTACCTTCTGCAGATCGTTCATCATAAGGCCAATGCACTGTATAAATCTATGATAGGGACGCTGCTGGAGCGGACCGGTATTGGAAGACTAAAAGCATATCTGCCGGATTACCGGCTGAAGGGAGAAGAATTTCTGACGCCGGGAAATGAGAAAGTATTAAGGGAGCTTTTGCTGGATCACTGGGATGAAGTATGCAGCTGTTATGAGGCCGATGATACTTATATCCGTTCTTATCTGGAGAGAAAGATCCAGAATGCGAAAAAGGCAGCGGTAGTAGATGTAGGATGGTCCGGCAACAATGTGCTTCAGGTCAAGTATCTTGTGGAGGAGGCATACGGGATGGACTGTCGGATCCACTGTCTGCTGGCAGCTGCAAGAAATGTCAATGACACTTATATGGCCGGGATGATGCAGAGGAAAAGAGTGGAAACGTACATCTTTTCCAATATGTACAATAAGGGACTCCACGACACCCATCAGGAAGAAAACAAGAAACTTAATTCTTTCTTTTTTGAGATACTCACCCAGTCAAGCACTCCCACCTTCGTTGGCTTTGATCAGCAGGGGAAGTTTCTCTATGACATTCCGGAAGTGGAAAACTACTGCCATAACCGGGAGATCCATCAGGGAACGCTGGATTTTGTAAAGGAGTATCAGAAAAGGTTCCGGGATTTTCCCTTTATGCTGGATATATCCGGTCATGACGCCTATATGCCGTTTCAGTATTTTTCCAGAAATCTTCTGTGGCTGAAAAAATATTTCGGAAATTATATCTTTGGCCGAGACCTTTTTGCTACTGGGGAAGAGGCTGTGATGGAATCAGTATCAGAGGTAATGAAAAAAGCAGGATTATGGGAGGAAGGATCATGATATTATATCAGGCGCTGTCGTCGTACCAGATTCTGGAATGTATGGTTCACAGACAGGTTTTTTATAAAGATCAGAAATGTATCTTAATCCTGGGAACCTATATCCGGGAGAGGATGCCGAAATACTGGGAACTGGAGACAAAGGGCTTTTTTGACGAAGTATATCTGTTCCGCTTTGGCGGATACAGGGGGAGCGAGGATGAGATCATACGTCAGGTAGAAGAAGAACTGAAGGTAAGCCTGCCGTATGCTCTGGAGGATTTTGAAAAAATACTGGCAGCAGGCATCCATACTTACCTGCAGGTATATATGGCTTTTCGAGGGATTCCCTTTGAAATGTTTGAGGATGGAAGCGGAGCCTTAAGCCGTCCCTGGATTCTGGCTGATATTCATCGAAAAAGTTCACCTGCCAGATATGAATTGATTGAAAAGTATCGGCTGTACGATCATCAAAATTCCATGATTACAAAAAAATATTGTGATATGAAAGCCCAGGAACAGGGATTTTATGACAAAAAGGCGGAAGATTTTCAGGTTATGGAACACTTCCACAGTCTGACGGATCAGAAAAAAGAAGGCATCCGGCATATTTTTACCCTTCCTTTTCAAAAAGGGAGGGAGGACAGAGTGCTTCTTCTGACCCAGCAGTTTGCCAATTTGGGGCAGATTCCCTACGACGGACAGATCTGTATTTACCGTCACCTCTTTGCTTATTATTTAAGAGACAGGAAAGTTATCATTAAAACGCATCCGGATGATATTCTTTACTATCATCGGCTTTTTCCAGAGGCGGAGGTGATCCGTGAGACTTTTCCCTCGGAGCTTCTGCCCCTTGTGTTTGAGAAGATGCCGGACAGCGTCTGCACCGTAAGTTCTACAGGGGTCAATCAGATCCGGGGAGAATTTAAGGAGCATATTATTTTCGGACCTTCCTATGAGACAAGTTATGTGTATGACGGAATTTATTATGCAGCCTTACGGCTGGCGGACCATCTGGGAATATACCATATATGTGTATCAGGAGTCAATGAGATTCAGCTTCATTACCTGGCAGAGCTTTGTCCGGAATTTTCGGGGAAATTTTCAGTAAGTCGGGAAAAGGCAGAAGGCCCATGTCTTTGTTTTACAGGAGATCTGGAAGAAGAGGATGTGAGAATCAAAGGAGAAATAGGCGGGAAAGAAAGAGAAGAGGGGGCGGAAGGTATCCTGTATCTCAATGAAAAGAAAGGGTACCGGATGAAAAGCTTTGAGAAGATGATCCCTGTCAGTGTCCGGGAAGGGGAAAGGCAGCACACAATATTTTTTCAGTCAGGAAAGGAAGAGATAAAAGAAATGGCAGCAGAATTTTGGGAAGAGATCAAGCTTCCTTATCTGGAAGAGGAAATTGCTATTGAAAAATTAAATGACGATCAGATGAAAATCCGTATGCTGGAAGGGATTCTGGAGGCAACTCAAAAAAGGCTTCTGGAATATATCAGACGGGAAAAAGAGCTGAAGAGTAAAATTTCCGTATTGGAAGGAAAGGTGAAAAGAGATGTGGGTGAACCGTAGTCAGGCTCTTATGCTTCCTGACGGAAGACGGGCAGTCACAGTAAATGGAGACTGCAGGATCGGTCATAAGAGAAGATGTCCCCGGGTAGATATAGAGGCAGCGGTGTGTATTGGTGATGGAGCAGAGATCGAGGCCGGATTTATCGGTATGGGGACTTTTATCGGAAGGGGAACAAGTATCCTGCGGACAGAATCGGTGGGACGTTTTGTCACAATAGGGGAATACTGCAGCATTGGGGCAGAACTGGCAGAAACGGGAAAGCGTATCAGTACCTCTTATTTTGTAAAGGGGCGCGCTTTGCCCTGGTATGAAAAATTTATGGTTCCTGTACAGGTGTATCGATCAACTGCAAAGAAGAAACTCCGGATAGGGAGCGATGTTTATATCGGTGCCCATTCAGTAGTGGCGGAAGGAATCTCTATTGGCGATGGAGCTATCCTTTTACCCGGTACCGCTGCTGATAAAGATATACCTTCTTACTCGGTTGTCTATGGTAATCCGGCAAAGATATGGGAATATCGCTTTAGCAGGGAAGAGACAGAACGTTTGAAAAAGATCCGGTGGTGGGATTATGGGGAAAGACTTCTTGGGAAGGCAGATTTTGCAAGGGCAGATTTTGACAAAGTGCTGGAAATCCTGGAGAAAGAGAAGGATCAGATAACGCCGATCCTTCCGATGGAAACAGGAATGAAAATCCGGTATAAAGACGGATACTGCTGTATTTACAGTAAACTTATGGATCAAAAGACGCTGCTTTACCAGTTCCCGGAAAATGGATAAAATTTCGGACAGTCAGAGCATACCGACGTCGGTGTGTAAGGAAAAAGAGACAGGTGGAATGAAGACATGCTTATCAATTCAAAATTTTATTTTCCAACAGAATACGGCCAGGGGGTTACACTTACCGGAGAAGATACAGATATTTGCTATGCCTCTGCAAAGGATTGTGTGCTGGAGGCTCCCGTGAGATTTTGTTCCGGAGTGAAGATTGATGCGGAGAAGATCGGAGCATTTTCTTTTTTTAATCAGAACAGCAGCCTTAGGTTTATCGAATCCATTGGAAGATTCGCCCTTTTTGCTTCAGAAGTGATCATGGGAGGCGCCGTTCATCCCGTTGAATCCATCAGTACCCATCTTCTTTTCCAGAATATGGACAACAGCTGGAACCGGAATTTCCACAGTCTGTGCAGTCAGGAGGGTTTTCTGGAAGAGATTGTGCGTTATCAAAAAGAGCATGAACTGAAAGGAAAGACAAGGATCGTCATCGGCAATGATGTCTGGATCGGTAACCGGGCTGTCATTTTGAGGGGAGTGACCATCGGAGACGGCGCCGTGGTAGGAGCGGGGGCAGTGGTGACAAGGGATGTGGAGCCTTACACGATTGTGGGAGGCGTGCCTGCAAGAACGATCCGGAAACGCTTTTCAGATAAAGTGATCGAAAAGCTGGAACAGGTTAAATGGTGGGATTACGGGCCGGATATTATGGCCGGAATTGATCTGAATCAACCGGAGGAAGCGGTGAAATATCTGGAAGAAAGAGTAGAAAACGGATTTGCCAGATATGCAGGGGAGAAATTTGCCTTTCACCCTGGAAGCAGAACGATCACAAGGAGAGAGAATAAAGAAGAGGTCCTTTTATATAAAATATAATGTCAATGGCGGCGTACAAGAGAGGGAATCATCTCAGGCAGATGTCTTTTGTGTCGCTTTCGGGAAAGGGAGGAAAAGCATAATGCGGACAGCAGGAATTATACCGGCCAGATATGGAGCATCCCGGCTTCCGGGGAAACCCATTCAGGATATCCAGGGAAGGCCGATGATCTGGTGGGTGTATCAGAAGGCAATAAAGGCAAAAAGATTAGATCAGGTTCTGGTAGCGGCAGATGATGAGAGGATTATGGAAGAATGCAGCAAATGGAAGATTCCGGCAGTTCTGACCGGAACATCTCACCGCAATGCAGCCAGCAGGCTTCAGGAAGTATCCGAAAGGATTGGGGCAGACTTCTATGTGCAGATCAACGGTGATGAACCTTTGATCCGTCCGGAATATATTGACGCTGTGATTCCAGAGACTATTCCGACAGAGGAGGAGTTTGGCACCAATATTATTGCACCTGTGGCATCTCCGGCAGAGGTGCTGGATCCCTCCAATATTAAAGTAGTGTTTGACTCATCCCTCCGGGCACTCTACATGTCGAGAACGCCAATCCCCAACCCTTTTCTATCCATTGATGTTACCTATTACAAACATGTGGGGATTCTTGGATATAATAAGAAGATGCTGGACTTTTATAAAAATTCTGTGCCGGGGACTTTTGAGAAGATTGAGGGAATCGACACACTGCGTTTTTTGGATTACGGAAAACATCTGCAGTTTATTGTGCTTGAAGAGGTGGAAAGTCTTTCAGTGGATACGTCCAAGGATCTGGAATATGTAAGAAAATTACTGCAGAGAGAAAAAGATATTGTCGAAACGGGCAATAAAAAAAGCCGGTAAAGAACGAAATCTTTACCGGTTTTGTGTTTGCTGATAACAGTGAAGATCTTTATTCAATATGGCGTTTGATCGCTTCAAAACTTTCGGCGCTGATGACATGTTCCATGCGGCAGGCATCTGCTACAGCTACCTTGGGATCCACGCCGAGACGGATCAGCCAGGAAGAGATCAGCTGATGACGTTCATAGATACATTCAGCAATTTCCCGTCCGGATGGCGTCAGAGTGATGTAACCTTCCGGTGATACCTGAATGTGATTGCTTTCACGCAGTTTTTTCATAGCCACGCTGACGCTGGATTTTTTAAAATCCAATTCGGTAGCAACATCCACAGAGCGGACGACAGGATGGGATTTGCTTAAGATAAGAATCGTTTCCAGATAATTTTCCGCAGATTCATTTATATTCATATCTGATCACCTCGGTTTCTTGCGCAAAAATCAGCGCAGTGTAAACACATGGAGTAGAAATTTCAACCCTATCTCAGTGTTAGTACATAGTATAGCATAAGAATGCTGTCACATCAAATATAATTCTATAGCGGTGTGAGTCAAGGCTGGAAAGAAAAATAAAAGTATGGTATGATGAAGCGTAACGTGAAAATATCATTTTAAGGAGAAAGTATGAGTATTTATGACAGCCTGAACGGGCCGCAGAGAGAAGCGGTATATCATACAGAAGGACCACTTTTGATCCTGGCAGGCGCCGGATCGGGAAAGACCCGCGTGCTGACACACAGGATTGCATATTTAATAGAAGAAAAAGGAATTAATCCCTGGAATATCCTTGCCATTACTTTTACAAATAAAGCGGCCGGCGAGATGAGAGAAAGGGTGGATCAGATCGTTGGTTTTGGGGCGGAAAGCATTTGGGTGAGTACTTTTCACTCTACATGCGTGAGGATTTTGAGACGCCACATTGATCGCTTGGGATACGATACAAATTTTACGATTTATGACACAGACGATCAGAAAACATTGATGAAGGATGTGTGCAAACGTCTTCAGATTGATACAAAAGTTTATCGGGAGAGAAATCTTCTGGCAGCTATTTCAGCGGCGAAAAATGAGCTTATTACTCCGGAAGAATACCGGCTGCAGTCAGAAGGGGATTTCGGAAGGCAGAAAATAGCTTCCGTCTATGAGGAATATGAAAAACAGATGAGGGCAAATAACGCACTGGATTTTGACGACCTTCTTCTGAAAGCGGTGCAGCTGTTCCAGACACAGCCGGAGGTTCTGGACTATTATCAGGAGCGCTTCCGGTATATTATGATCGATGAATATCAGGATACCAATACGGTACAGTTTCAGCTTGTCAGTTTGCTGGCAGCTAAATATCGGAATTTATGTGTAGTAGGTGATGATGACCAGTCTATCTACAAATTCCGGGGAGCAAATATCAGAAATATCCTGAATTTTGAGCAGGTGTTTGAGGATGCCAGGGTGATCAAGCTGGAGCAGAATTACCGGTCTACAAGTACGATACTGGATGCGGCAAATGCAGTGATAAGAAACAATAGAGGCAGAAAAGAAAAGACATTGTGGACGGATAACGGTCAGGGAGAAAAGATCACCTTCCGTCAGTTTGACACTGCCTATGACGAGGCAGAATATATTGTGGGCGATATAAAAGAGAACATAGAAAACGGAAGGTGCAATTATAATGATAATGCGGTCCTTTACCGGACAAATGCTCAGTCCCGGCTTTTGGAGGAGAAGCTTGTAGCGGCCAATATTCCCTATAAAATTGTGGGCGGCATTAATTTCTATGCAAGGCGGGAAATAAAAGATCTGCTTGCTTATTTGAAGACCATTGATAATGCCAGAGATGACCTTGCGGTCAGACGTATTATCAATGTTCCCAAAAGAGGGATCGGACTTACCAGTGTAAACCGGCTGCAGGAATATGCCCTTGCCAGAGATATCAGTTTTTATGAGGCTCTGCTGGGAGCAGATCTGATTCCGGGAATCGGAAGAGGGATTGCACGGCTGGAGTCATTTGCGGCTTTGATGGAACATTTCCGTACCAGGGCTGATGAGATCAGTATTTCTCAGCTTCTGGATGAGATCCTGGAAACGACGGGGTACATAGAAGAGCTGAAAACAGAAGGGGAAATCGAGGCGGAAGCAAGAATTGAAAATATCGATGAGCTGAAAAATAAAATAGCCGCTTATGAGGAGGCCTGCCAGGAACAGGGAGAGAGACCGAGTTTAAGCGGCTTTCTGGAAGAGGTTGCTCTTGTAGCGGATGTGGATAGCCTGGATGAGAACAGCGACTATGTTGTTTTGATGACGCTGCACAGTGCCAAAGGACTGGAATTTCCACAGGTTTATCTTGCTGGTATGGAAGATGGGCTGTTTCCAAGCTATATGACCATTACGGCAGACGACCCGGAGGAGATAGAGGAGGAGCGAAGGCTTTGTTATGTGGGAATCACAAGGGCTAAGGAACATCTGACTTTAACCTGCGCAAAGCGCCGTATGGTAAGAGGAGAAACGCAGTACAATAAAATGTCCCGGTTTTTAAAAGAGATTCCTATGGAACTTCTGGAAACGGGAATAAAATTTGAAAAAGAGGAAAGGGAAGAAGAAAAACCGCAGCCGTGGCAGCAGGCAAGGCAGTCTTTTCGGTCAAAGCCCTTCACTGCGCCAAAGCCGGTACAGCAGTTTAAAGTTGCAGGAGGAAAAGGTCCCGGCTATGATGTGGGCGACAGAGTACGTCATGTCAAATTTGGAGAAGGGATTGTGACTTCCATTGTAGAAGGCGGAAGAGATTATGAAGTGACTGTGGAATTTGATACGGCCGGAACGAAAAAAATGTTTGCAGTATTTGCAAAACTGCAGAAAATATAAAAATGTACAAAAACTTATACCGGGATTTTTCAGAAAATTTCCCGGGAAAAGCAGTAGTAATATGGCGCAGATGGTGTTATAATAAAATATATTAAATCTATACCAGCCAGACGGGCATAAGAAAGGATGTGTAGGAAAGATGAGCAAAGTAGAGGATATTATTGCAGCATCAAAACTGAATGAGCTGATTCGGAAAAAAGATGATGATGAAAAACGCGGAAAGACAGTGCTGTGGGTACTGGCCATTGTAGGAGCGATCGCAGCAGTGGCAGCAATTGCATATGCAGTATATTGTTTCTTTACCCCAGATTACCTGGAGGATTTTGAAGAAGATTTTGACGATGATTTCGATGACGATTTCTTCAGTGAGGAAGATCAGGTATAAGGGCCAAAAGGAGAAGAGACAGAACACTATGTTCTGTCTTTCTTTTTGTTACGGTGACGGGTCAAAGTCCGGGTGTGCTCGAGACCTTGGTGACCGCTTCAGGAACAGATAAAGGAGAAAGAAAGCAGAAATGAAAAAAGGACAGATAGTAGAAGGAATTGTAGAAAAGATAGAGTTTCCCAATAAAGGAAAGGTTTATGTGCCGGAAGAGGAGCAGTATGTCATTGTAAAAAATACAGTTCCCGGTCAGAAAGTCAAATGCTCTGTCAACAAAATGAGAAAAGGTAAGGCAGAAGGGCGTCTTTTGGAAGTAACAGAGAAATCTTCACTGGAGAAAGATTCTCTGTGTCCTCATTTTGGACAGTGCGGGGGATGCACTTACCAGAATCTGCCCTATGAACATCAACTGAAGCTGAAAGAACAGCAGGTCCATGAGATGTTGGAAAAGGCGGCAGACCATGAATTTCAGTGGGATGGAATCTTCCCTTCACCTGTGGAGGAAGCATATAGAAATAAGATGGAATTTTCTTTCGGAGATGAATATAAGGATGGACCTCTGGCTCTTGGCATGCATAAAAGAGGCAGTTTTCATGATATTGTCAATGTAGGAGAATGCAGGATCGTAGACGAAGATTTCCGCCAGATTCTTTCTGCTACGCTGGAGTTTGCAAAAGAGACAGGGCTTCCATACTATCACCGGATGAGACATATAGGATTTTTCCGTCATCTTCTGGTACGAAAAGCAGCAAAAACGGGAGAAATCCTGGTAGATATCGTGACGACCACACAGAATCAGGCAGACCTGGAAAGCTGGGCCAATCGTCTGGTGGAGTTGGAAAAACAAGGATGCTTGAAAGGGAAAATTGCCGGGATCCTGCATACATCCAATGACAGTCTTGCTGATGTAGTGAAAGATGAAGGTACAGAAATTTTGTACGGTCAGGATTATTTTTATGAAATATTGCTGGGACTGAAATTTAAGATTACGCCATTTTCTTTCTTCCAGACAAACTCTCTGGGAGCGGAAGTTCTCTATGAGGCTGCCAGAAATTATGTGGGAGAAACAAAAGATAAAGTGATTTTTGACCTTTACAGCGGTACAGGAACGATTGCACAGATTCTGGCACCGGTGGCAAAAAAAGTAGTCGGCGTGGAGATTGTGGAAGAGGCGGTACGGGCTGCCAGAGAGAATGCAGCTTTAAACGGCCTTGATAACTGCAGTTTCTGGGCTGGAGATGTACTGAAGGTCATTGATGAATTAGGAGAGGTTCCCGATCTGATCGTTCTGGATCCGCCGCGGGACGGCGTGCATCCCAAGGCCCTTGAGAAGATCATCGGTTTCGGAGTAGAACGTATCGTGTACATTGCCTGTAAACCTACCAGCGTTGCCCGAGATCTGGAAATGCTGCAGGGAAGAGGCTATCAGATGGAAAGAGCAGTGTGCATTGACCTTTTCCCGGGCACATATCATGTGGAGACTTGCGTCTTGTTAGGTAGGAAAAAACCGGCTGAAAAACAAATGTAGAATTTTGAAGAGGATAGACTTGACAAACTATCCCCTCTGTTGTCTAAAATATAAGAAAGACACTTTGATCAATGTAAGGGTTATATAGTATCATCAAAGGGCCGGACATTAAAAAGATGGAATTTGGCAGAAATACTCTGTTTGAGTTCAATTGTTTATATTGCTTTTTCTTGTTTAAAGTGGATATTAAAAAAATAGATAAAAGAAGTTTTCTTTTTCATGACTGCAATGGCCTTTCAACCGTTGCAGTCTTTTTTTTGCTGCTTTTTACCGGAATCCGATTAGAGTCTGCAGTGCTTAGAAGAAGCCGTGCCCCGCCTTTTTAGTCTGGATGCAAAGAGACTAAGGAAAGGAGAAAAAAAGTGGGATACAATCATGGAAAAGCAGAACGAAAATGGCAGATCTGGAAAGAAAAAGAAGAAAAGCTCATGCGGGAGAACGGCGTTGCTGAAGAGATCATAGCAGAAATCCGTGCGTATGACCGTATAGAGTTTAATTCTGACAGGCGCTTTTATGTGCATTCTAATGAAATGGCAGAGTACATAGAAAATACGGCAGGAAAGGAACAGGATATTGAGGTTATAACTGTTCTGGATCTTCTTAATGAAATCGAGAGCAGAAATTTATATTATGAACTGCTTGCGCTGGATCAGAGTGTGCTGCAAATTCTTTTGCTGAAAATTCAGGGATATTCTACAAGGGAGATCGCACAGCTTACGCGGCTGTCGGAAGACGCCGTGTATCAGAGGATGCACCGGCTGAAGAAGAAACTGCAGCCTTTTAAGGATCAAAGAGGATAATATCACTTTTTAAAAAGGAAACGGGCGGGAGAAGAGGATATTTTCTTCTGCCTGTTGTCCTCTTGGGGAAAAGATTATTTTTTCGAATGATCAAGAAATTAATATTTTAGAAACATAAGAGAAACATGAAATTAACAATGGAGAGTTATTTTCTTACTGTCAAATGAAACAAGGAAAATGAATAGAAAGGTGAATCGAAAATGGCGAAATCAAAATTAGTGCAGACAAACGAAGTCCGGCAGAAACAATTTGTAGGCTATGAATACAAAGAGCTGACTGCAGAAAGCAGCCAGGCATCGTTTTTAATAGATGGGTATGAAAATTTCGGTTGGGAGTTGGATGAAAATCTGCTGGAACGAAGTTCCGCTAAATATACAGCAGGCAAAAAAGCTGTGATCCGGCTGAAACGAAACCGAAAAATCGTCAATAAGGCAGAGCTTACCAGATTACAGAGAAATTTTGAAGCGTGTGTGGAGGACATAAAGACATTAGAAAAAAGCAAAACTTCACAGGCAACGGCATATGCGCTTATACTGGCCGTAATAGGCACAGTCTTTATGGGAGGTTCCACCTTTGCAGTGACAGCACAGCCGCCTCACATTGCTTTGTGTATCGTTCTTGCGGTGCCGGGATTTCTCGGATGGATATTTCCGTATTTCCTTTACCGGAGAATATTGCGGAAGCGAACAGAAGAAGTAGCGCCGCTGATAGAAGAGAAATATGAAGAAATTTATGAATTATGCGAAAAAGGGAACAGACTGTTAGTTTAAAGAAACGCCATCCTGCATCTGCGAGATGGCGTTTTATAGTTGAGATGTGGAAGAATCAGAAGAAAGAGAATAATTAACAGCAGCATGACAACAATAGTAAGAAAGAGCAGAAAGTACAAATGATCATTCGAACATTTGTACTTTTTTTGCCGTTAGTCCTATATACTTTTACCGGTATATTTGCTATAATGTGCGAAGAGACAGAGAGGATAAAAAGAAGACGATTAACGATAGGCATTTTGGAAGTTGCCAGTTCGGGGAAAATGCCTACAATGGCAAACATTATTTTGTAACTGAAAACCAACCCTTATTATGACTCATAAAAAACTCTGGCAGTGCAGCCTTACGGCAAGTTTAAGGAATTTTTCTGAACAACGTTGTAGTATTGAATTTAAAGGTGAAGAATATGAAAAAGAAAAAAGAAATATCTATAGTGCGTTCTTCGGCAGCAGAGTATTTGACGTTTATTACTGCTACAGGAGAAAGCGATGTTAATGCTATATATTTTGACGAAAATGTTTGGCTGACCCAGAAAATGATGGGGCTTCTTTATAATGTGGAAACTCACACGATTAATTATCATCTGAAGAAGATATTTGCTGATGAAGAATTAGATGAGAATTCAGTTATTCGAAAATTTCGAATAACTGCTTCAGATGGGAAGAGCTATAACACAAATCATTGTAATTTAAAAGCAATTATTGCTGTGGGAAATAAGGTCGATTCTCCGAGAGCGGTTCAGTTCCGAAAATGGGCGAATGGAATTATAGAAGAATTCACGATAAAAGGCTATATGATTGGTAATGTGTCTTTCAATTTTAAGAATAATAGTGGACAGTTTGTTATTGGTAGTGGTGATTACGAATTCTGTACAAGATGGAGTGAATGTGGAGCAAAATCCATATATGGATATAAAGATGGGGGTAGTTTGATTGGATTTAATGATGAAATCTTTGAATTACCTCAAAATAAAGATTTTACAAAATTTGATTTTACTAGCAGAACAAGAGAAGTAAAGATTGGAGAAGTGTTGATTTGGATGAATAACAAGGGGAAATTTGCAGCGACCCAAATTACCGACATTGCGGTAAAATCGCGTGGCGCTACAAGCGATAAATTATCTTTTGCTTACAAAATATATAAATAAAATTTTCAAATATGATATTTGATAAAGTTGAGTGTATAGTACGAGTTATCTTGTAAGTATATAACGTGAAAAAGACCAATACTTGCAAAGTGTTGGGGAATTAAAGCGTTATGAAAATGTTTATAACCAATAACCTTATTTGAAACAAGTATTAATGAATTATTAGGGGAATTTGTATGGATCATTTTAAATTAGTATCAGAATACAAACCTACCGGAGATCAGCCGCAGGCGATTGAGAAGCTGGTCAAAGGTTTTAAAGAAGGAAATCAATGTGAGACTCTTTTGGGAGTCACCGGCTCCGGTAAGACGTTTACAATGGCAAACGTCATCCAGCAATTGAATAAACCGACACTGATCATTGCTCACAACAAAACTCTGGCGGCACAGCTCTACGGTGAGTTCAAGGAATTTTTCCCGAACAACGCCGTAGAGTATTTCGTCTCCTACTATGATTACTACCAGCCGGAAGCCTACGTGCCTTCTTCAGACACCTATATCGCCAAGGACTCCTCCATCAACGAGGAGATCGACAAGCTGCGCCTTTCGGCAACAGCTTCTCTGGCGGAGAGAAGAGATGTGATCGTAGTATCCAGCGTGTCCTGCATTTATGGTTTGGGTGAGCCGGAAAATTTTGAAAAAATGATGGTTTCTTTGCGCCCCGGCATGGAGAAGGACAGAGACGAAGTGCTCCGCCAGCTGATAGATATTCAATATGAAAGAAATGAGATAGATTTCAAGCGAGGAACCTTCCGGGTACGAGGGGATGTATTGGAGATCATTCCGGCCAATGAGGCGGAGACCGCTGTAAGAGTGGAGTTCTTCGGTGATGAAATTGACCGGATTACTCAGATTGATGTGCTGACAGGAGAGATAAAGGGCGAACTGGAACATGCTGCTATTTTCCCGGCGTCCCACTATGTCGTGCCTGCAGAACAGATCCGGCGGGCTGCGGATGCCATAGAAAAAGAGCTGGAAGAGCGGGTGCAGTATTTTAAATCAGAAGATAAGCTGCTGGAGGCACAAAGGATTGCAGAGAGGACCAATTTTGATATTGAAATGCTTAAGGAGACGGGATTTTGTTCCGGGATTGAAAACTATTCCAGGCATTTGTCGGGGCTTGCTCCGGGACAGCCTCCTTATACTTTGATGGATTTCTTTAAGGACGACTTCCTTATTATTATTGATGAGTCACATAAGACAATCCCGCAGATCGGGGCAATGTATCACGGAGATCAGTCCCGTAAGACAACCCTTGTGGATTATGGATTCCGTCTGCCTTCTGCCAAGGACAACAGACCTTTAAGCTTTTCAGAGTTTGAGGACCGGATCGACCAGATCATGTTTGTGTCGGCAACTCCGGGAACATATGAGGCGGAACATGAGCTGCTTCGGGCGGAACAGGTGATACGGCCAACAGGACTTCTGGATCCGGAAGTGGAAATTCGTCCGGTAGAGGGGCAGATCGATGATCTTGTGGCAGAAGTGAAGAAGGAGACAGAAAAGAAAAACAAGATTTTAATTACCACACTTACGAAACGCATGGCGGAAGATCTGACAGATTATATGAAAGAACTGGGAATCCGTGTCCGCTATCTGCACTCGGATATTGATACGCTGGAGCGGACGGAAATTGTGAGGGACATGCGTTTGGACGTATTTGACGTGCTGGTAGGAATCAACCTTTTAAGAGAAGGTCTTGACATCCCGGAGATTACGCTGGTTGCTATCCTCGATGCGGACAAGGAAGGGTTCCTGCGTTCAGAGACTTCTCTGATCCAGACCATAGGACGTGCCGCACGAAACGCGGAAGGACACGTGATCATGTATGCGGATACAGTGACAGACTCTATGAGACAGGCCATTGATGAGACTATGAGGCGCCGCCAGATTCAGATGGCTTACAATGAAGAACACGGCATTACGCCGACAACAATCCAGAAATCAGTCCGCGATCTGATCAGTATTTCCAAGAAAGTAGCGGCAGAAGAAATGCGCATGGAGAAAGATCCGGAGTCCATGAGCCGGAAAGAGCTGGAGAAACTGATCGCTGATGTGACAAAACAGATGAGAAAAGCTGCGTCCGAACTTAATTTCGAGGCAGCGGCTGAACTTCGTGATAAGATGACAGAATTGAAAAAGCAGCTGGATGACATAGCTGAAGATTAAGAAGGAGCATAAAATGGCAGCAGAGAAAACAAACAGACAATACATTAAAATCAGAGGTGCCAATGAGCATAATCTGAAAAATATAGATCTGGACATTCCGCGAAATGAGCTGGTGGTTCTTACCGGACTGTCCGGCTCGGGAAAATCTTCCCTGGCTTTTGATACGATTTATGCGGAAGGTCAGAGAAGATATATGGAATCTCTTTCGTCCTATGCGAGACAGTTTTTAGGACAGATGGAAAAACCGGATGTGGAAAGTATTGAAGGGCTTTCTCCGGCCATATCTATCGATCAGAAATCGACAAACCGGAATCCAAGATCCACAGTGGGAACTGTGACAGAGATTTATGATTATTTCCGTCTCCTCTATGCAAGGATCGGGATTCCCCACTGTCCAAAGTGCGGGAGAGAGATCAAAAAGCAGACAGTGGATCAGATGGTGGATCAGATCATGGCTCTTCCGGAGCGTACAAAGATCCAGCTTCTGGCGCCGGTAGTGCGGGGGAGAAAAGGTACCCATGCCAAGCTTTTTGAGAGAGCGAAAAAGAGCGGGTATGTCCGTGTGAGAGTAGATGGAAATTTGTATGAACTTTCCGAGGAAATTTCGCTGGATAAAAATATCAAACATAATATCGAAATTATTGTAGACCGCCTTGTGGTACGGCCCGGGATTGAAAAGCGTCTGACGGATTCTGTAGAAAATGTTCTTCACCTGGCTGAAGGACTTCTGGTAGTAGACGTTATTGGCGGAGAACCCATCAATTTCAGCCAGAGTTTTGCCTGCCCGGATTGTGGGATCAGTATTGATGAGATTGAACCCAGAAGCTTTTCGTTCAATAATCCTTTTGGCGCCTGCCCGGAATGTTATGGACTTGGGTACAAAATGGAATTTGATGAAGATCTTATGATACCGGATAAGAATTTAAGTATTGACGAAGGGGCTATTGTTGTACTTGGATGGCAGTCCTGTACCGACAAAGGAAGTTATACAAGAGCGATCCTGGAAGCTCTGGCAAAGGAATATGATTTTTCCCTTGCCACGCCCTTTAAGGATTATCCAAAGAAGATACATGACATTCTCATTTATGGTACAAACGGGAAGGAAGTAAAAGTTCATTACCGCGGACAGCGGGGAGAAGGAATTTATGATGTGGCATTTGAAGGTCTGATACGGAGCGTGGAACGGCGGTACCGGGAAACTTCTTCCGAGATTACAAAGGCTGAATATGAGACATTTATGCGGATTACTCCCTGTCATGAGTGTAAAGGGCAGAGATTAAAAAAGGAATCGCTTGCAGTGACGGTGGGAAATAAAAACATTGCGGAGATCACAGCCTTTTCTGTGGAAAAGCTTCAGCATTTTCTGAAAGAACTGGAGCTGACTCATCAACAGATGCTGATCGGCGGACAGATCCTGAAGGAAATCCAGGCCAGGATACAGTTCTTGATGGATGTGGGACTGGATTATCTGACGCTCTCCAGGGCGACAGGTTCGCTTTCCGGAGGAGAAGCGCAGCGTATCCGTCTTGCCACACAGATCGGTTCCGGTCTGGTAGGGGTAGCTTATATTTTGGATGAGCCCAGTATCGGTCTTCATCAAAGGGACAATGACAAGCTGCTTGCCACACTGAAGCATCTGCGGGATCTTGGAAATTCCGTTATCGTGGTAGAGCATGATGAAGATACCATGCTGGAAGCGGATCATATTGTAGATATCGGTCCGGGAGCCGGAGAGCACGGCGGAGAAGTGGTGGCACAGGGAACCGCAAAAGAAATTATGAGGAATAAAAATTCCATAACTGGTGCATATTTAAGTGGTAGGATGAAAATTCCAGTACCGGAAGAGCGGAAAACGCCCACCGGATGGCTGAAGGTGATCGGTGCGCAGGAAAATAATCTGAAGAATATCGACGTAGATATTCCGCTGGGAGTTATGACATGTGTTACCGGTGTGTCCGGATCCGGGAAAAGTTCGCTTGTAAATGAAATTCTGTATAAGCGTCTGGCAAAGGAGCTGAACCGTGCAAGGACCATTCCGGGAAAACACAAAGAAATCCAGGGAATAGATCAGCTTGATAAAGTGATCGCGATCGATCAGTCTCCCATCGGCCGTACGCCAAGATCCAATCCGGCTACCTATACAGGAGTTTTTGATCTGATCAGGGATCTTTTTGCAGCAACTCCGGATGCAAAAGCCAGAGGATACAAAAAAGGAAGATTCAGTTTTAACGTAAAGGGCGGACGATGTGAAGCCTGCAGCGGCGACGGTATTTTGAAGATAGAGATGCATTTTCTTCCGGATGTCTATGTCCCCTGTGAGGTCTGCGGGGGAAAGCGCTATAACAGAGAGACGCTTGAGGTACGCTATAAGGGAAAAAATATTTATGATGTACTGAATATGACAGTGGAGGAGGCGCTGGAATTTTTTGAACATGTGCCGAGTATCCGGCGGAAAATGGAAACACTGTATGATGTGGGACTTTCCTATATTCGGCTGGGACAGCCATCCACAACACTTTCCGGAGGAGAGGCACAGAGAATCAAGCTGGCGGCGGAGCTGAGCAAGCGGAGCACGGGAAAGACGATCTATATCTTGGATGAGCCAACGACAGGACTTCATTTTGCAGATGTGCATAAGCTGACAGAAATTTTGAGAAGGCTGGCTTCTGACGGAAATACGGTTCTGGTTATTGAGCATAATCTGGATGTTATTAAGACAGCGGATTATATTATCGATATCGGACCGGAAGGAGGGGACGGCGGGGGCACGGTCGTTGCATCCGGTACGCCGGAAGAAATAGCCCAAAATCCGGCGTCCTACACCGGCAAATATATTGATATGATGCTGAGAAAATAGGCGAAAAAAAACTCTTTCCATTTTGAGGAAATTTGATTATAATGGTAAATGCCCATAGAGGGTGTATATTATCCGTGAATGAGGGATAATCAAACAAAAGATGTATGAGGGACGAAATGACATAAATAACTCAAATGAAAGGGGAATTTAAAGATGTCAGTAGATATCGGAATTGATTTAGGGACAGCGAGCGTCCTCGTATATGTAAAAGGTAAGGGCGTTATTTTAAAGGAGCCATCTGTCGTTGCATTTGACAGAGATACAAATGCCATTAAGGCGATTGGAGAAGAAGCAAGACTTATGCTTGGGAGAACTCCGGGAAATATTGTGGCAGTTCGGCCGCTGCGGCAGGGAGTGATCTCGGATTATACAGTTACCGAAAAAATGATCAAATATTTTGTGCAGAAAGCCATGGGGCGCCGCACATTTAAGAAGCCG
The DNA here is from genome assembly GCF_030296775.1 of Claveliimonas bilis. Lineage (NCBI taxonomy): Bacteria > Bacillati > Bacillota > Clostridia > Lachnospirales > Lachnospiraceae > Claveliimonas > Claveliimonas bilis. The sequence goes on from NZ_AP027742.1 coordinate 1,259,828, forward strand.
AGAATCAGTATCTGTGTGCCCAGCGGGGTGACAGAAGTAGAGAAGAAAGCGGTGGAAGAGGCAACCTATGCTGCAGGCGCAAGAGAAGTTCTGCTGATCGAGGAGCCGGTTGCAGCGGCCATCGGCGCCGGAATTGATATTTCCAAGCCGTGTGGAAATATGATCGTTGATATCGGAGGCGGGACATCGGATATTGCTGTGATCTCTCTTGGAGGAACAGTAGTCAATACCTCCATAAAGATTGCAGGAGATGATTTTGACGAAGCAATTGTCCGCTATATGAGAAAGAAACATAATCTTCTGATCGGTGAGAGAACTGCAGAAGATATTAAGATCAAAATTGGTACAACCTATCCTCTGGTGGAGGAAGAGTCTATGGAGGTGAGAGGAAGGAACCTTGTTACCGGACTTCCAAAGACAGTGACCGTAACTTCATCAGAAACAGAGGAGGCGCTTCGCGAAACGACAAGCCAGATTGTAGAGGCTGTTATCAGTGTGCTTGAACGTACTCCTCCGGAACTGTCGGCTGATATTCTTGACAGGGGGATCGTTCTGACCGGCGGCGGAGCTATGCTGCGGGGGCTGGAAGAATTGATCGAAGAGCGTACCGGTATCAATACGATGACAGCGGAAGATCCGATGAAAGTAGTGGCTATCGGTACCGGACAGTTTGTGGAATTTTTGAGCGGGCGAAAAGAACTGTAAGAGATTTCAGAAAGATGAATTTCAGGAAAGCGATCCTGAAAAGAGAGTTAAATTGCCGGCGGAAGGCATTTCCGGCGGCTTTTTTTCCATTTGGTGCAATCCTGGCGAAAGGAAGATGAAAGAGGATATATGGAGGAGATAAAAGGATACGTGGAGCACATTGTCTTCCGGAATGAGGATAATGGATATACGGTATTCAATTTGAATAATGAGGACGGAGATCTGACATGTGTGGGAACATTTCCTTACATCGGAGAAGGAGAGCTTCTGAAGCTGACAGGAGAATATATGCTGCATTCCCTGTACGGCATGCAGCTGCAGGTAAAAACTTCGGAAGTCTGCGAAATGGAAGATCTCATTTCCATTGAGCGTTATCTGGGATCCGGAGCCATCAAAGGGCTGGGTGCAGCTCTGGCGGGAAGGATTGTGAGAAAATTTAAGGAAGATACCTTTCGCATTATTGAAGAAGAGCCGGAAAGGCTGGCAGAGGTAAAAGGGATCAGTGAGAGAAAAGCAAGAGAAATTGCACAGCAGGTAGAGGAAAAGAAGGACATGAGACAGGCGATGATCTATCTGCAGAAATATGGAATTTCCACTTCTCTTGCGGCAAAGATCTATCAATATTACGGGAATCGCATTTACCGGGTTATGGAGGAAAATCCTTATCAGATGGCAGATGATATTTCCGGCGTGGGATTTAAAACGGCGGATGAGATCGCACGGAAAATAGGTATCCATACAGATTCGGATTACCGGATACGGAGCGGTATTTTTTATACGCTTCTTCAGAGCGTGGCAGAGGGACATGTCTATTTGCCGGAACAGGTGCTTCTAAGACGCGCAGGGGATCTTCTGGAAGTAGAGATTCAGCATATTGAGAAATACCTTATGGATCTGGCAATGGAGAGAAAGATTGTGCTGAAGGAAGGGGAAAATGATAGAAGAGTATACCCGTCTAATTACTATTACATGGAACTGAATACGGCAAAGATGCTCCATGATCTGAATATCAGCAGCGACATTTCAGAGGCGGCGGTACTCCGTCGCCTGCAGGCGATTGAAAAAAATATGGACATGCCGCTGGATGAACGCCAGAGGACTGCCGTGGTGGAGGCAGTAAGAAGGGGAGTGTTCATTCTGACCGGCGGACCCGGAACAGGAAAAACCACTACCATCAATGCCATGATCCGCTATTTTGAAAGTGAAGGGCTGGATATCTGTCTGGCAGCGCCCACGGGGCGGGCGGCCAAGAGAATGACTGAAACAACAGGATGCGAAGCCCAGACGATCCATCGCCTGCTGGAAGTAGCAGGAGCGCCGGAAGAGGATGGTCCTTCCGGCGGTTTTCAGAGAAATGAGGAAAATCCTTTGGAGGCGGACGTCATTATTATCGATGAAATGTCCATGGTGGATCTCCCTTTGATGCATGCCCTTCTGCGTGCTGTAAGTGTGGGTACAAGGCTTGTTCTTGTGGGAGACGCGAACCAGCTGCCCTCTGTGGGGCCTGGAAGTGTGCTGAAAGACATGCTGGCTTCCCATTGCTTTTCTGTAGTTATGCTGACGAAGATCTTCCGTCAGGCTCAGGAGAGCGATATTGTAGTAAATGCTCATAAGATCAACCGGGGCGAAGCCGTCATCCTGGACAATAAAAGCAGAGATTTCTTCTTTTTGAAACGTCAGGATGCCAATACCATCATCAGTGTACTTCTGACTCTGATCCAGAAGAAGCTGCCTGGGTATGTACAGGCGGAGCCTTATGACATACAGGTATTGACGCCTATGAGAAAGGGGCTCCTTGGGGTGGAGCGTTTAAATCATATTCTTCAGGAATATCTCAATCCTCCGGCACCGTCCAAAGCGGAGAAAGAGTATGGAGAAAAAAAGTTTCGTACCGGCGATAAGGTGATGCAGATTAAAAACAACTATCAGCTGGAGTGGGAAATTACAACAAGATATGGTATGACGATAGATAAAGGTGTGGGAATATTTAACGGCGATATGGGAATTGTAAAAGAGATTAATTCCTATGAAGAGACTATGTCCGTAGAGTATGACGAACATCGTGTTGTTACATACCCTTTTGAAATGCTGGATGAGCTGGAGCTGGCTTATGCCATCACGATCCATAAATCCCAGGGAAGCGAGTATCCGGCAGTAGTGATGCCCCTTTTGTCAGGGCCGCGGCAGCTCTATAACAGGAATCTTCTGTATACGGCAGTGACAAGGGCGAAAAAATGTGTGACGATTGTGGGAAGTGAGACTGTATTTCAGGATATGATACAGAATATCAGTGAGCAGAACAGAAATACAAGTCTTTCAGAGCGGATCCGTGAATTTTGCCAGTAAACAAAAATGAAGAAAATGTTGAAAAAAGCGGGGGAGAAGATACTGGATCTTCTCTATCCCCACACTTGTCCCTTTTGCGGCGAGGTGACAGAAAGAAGAATTTGCAGGCCCTGTGCCAGAGAGGTGTGGTATATCCGGGAGCCGCGCTGTAAAAAATGTGGGAAGCCAGTAAGGAGTGAGAGCAGCGAATACTGTTTTGACTGTCTCCATACCCGGCATTTTTATGAGAGAGGTCTTTCGCTTTGGAAACATGAAAAACAGGTAAGAACTTCCATCTACCGGTTTAAATATCAGAATAGAAGGATATACAGTCAGTTTTACACAGAAGAACTGGCAAAAAAATTCGGGAAATATGTAGTTGTATGGAGGATTTCTCTTATTATTCCCATTCCATTGAGCAGAAAGCGGAAAAAGCAAAGAGGATTTAATCAGGCCGACCTCCTGGCGGAAGGGCTTTCACAGTTGCTTGGGATAACGGCGGATACGGTTCATCTGCAGCGGACGGTTGATACGATTCCGCAGAAAGAACTTGGGAATCGGGAGCGGCGGGAAAATTTGAAAAATGCTTTTTGGTGGACCGGAAAGGAGCTTTCCGGAAGGAATGTGCTTCTGGTGGATGATATTTACACTACCGGAAATACGATAGACAGCGCCGCCAGAAGCCTGAAAAAGGCCGGAGCTGAAAAAGTCTACTTTTTAACTATAAGTATTGGACAAGGATACTGAGATTTGATATACTGAGAATAATGAGTAAATCTGTGACTATGGTTCTCTTTGAGGTGAAATATGTTAGATAAACGAAAAGTCAGATTGATGACAAAACTTGCGCTGTATGAACAAAAGGAAGGCAGAGAAGATATGAAGATCAGCGCATATTATAAAAAGGACTACATAAGTATGAAAACGGTTGCAACAATTTTGTGGACAACAGTGGGATATGGATGCGTTATTCTATTGATTGGTCTGGCAGCAATGAACAGTTTGCTGGAAAATCTGACGTTGACTACAATGTTGGTGCTTGCGGCAGTAGCTGTTGTGGCTTATGTGGCGGCCCTTATTGTGACAATTCTTGTGACAAGAAAGATTGCAGGCGGAAAACACCGGGATGCCCGGATGCGTATGAAAAGGTATAACCACGGACTGATCCGCTTATTGAAGATATATGAAAAGGAGAACAAAGAATAATGGACAATTTATATGTGTTGCGAGGAGAGATACAGCAGTTTTATGCTAAAAATTCCAAATATATCAATAAAGCGCTTCAGTTTATTGTTGCTTTGCTGACGTTCTATATGATCAATCATAATATGGGATTTATGAAATTGCTCTCTAATCCTCTGATTACATTAGGACTTTCTGTGATCTGTGCATTTTTGCCAATGATCGTGACTGTTCTTGCAGCGGCGGTGTTGATTCTGGTACAGATGACGGCAATGTCAGTGGGAATCATGGCTGTTACAGCAGTTATCTTTTTGATCATGTTCATTTTTTATCTTCGGTTCAGTCCCAAGACGGCTTTGGTGGTGCTTCTGACGCCGCTGGCATTTATGCTGAAAATTCCTTATGTGATCCCGATAGCCTTTGGCCTTGTAGGGACTCCGGTATATGCAGTTCCGATCATATTCGGAACAATTGTATTTTATATGACCGATTACCTGAAGGAAGCGGCCTCTTCTCTGAAAGGAGAAGGAGCGGCAGGAATGATCTCACAGGTAACTTCCTATGCACAGCAGGTATTTCAAAATAAAGAAATGATCGTGTCTGTGTTTGCTTTTATTATTGTTTTGCTGCTTGTGTATACCGTGCGCCGGATGGCGATTAATTATGCCTGGAAAACTGCTGTGGCAGCCGGTGCTGTTGCCGGTATTGCGATTGTATTTGCGGGAAGCATGATGTTGGGTGTAAAAGTGTCATATCTGGAATTGATTCTTGGAAATATTGCAGCTGTTATTGTAGGGCTTGTTTTGGAATTTCTGTTCTTTTCTGTGGATTATTCCAGATGTGAGAGTGTACAGTATGAAGACGATGAATATTATTACTACGTCAAGGCGGTTCCTAAGATTGTGGTAAGTGCGCCGGAAAAAACAGTTAAGCGCATTAATAAGAGGGGAGAAAGCCAGGAAACAGAAATTATCGATACGGAAGAAATCCGGAAAAAGAATGCCCGGGAACAAAGCGTCCGGGAACCAGAAGAGGCGGTTCCGGAGAAAAGGAAACGTGCTCCTAAGAAAAAGAGCAGTAAGATTGAGGGGAATACAGAACATCTTCTGCTAACGAAGGTTCTCCGGGAGGAGCTGAATCTGGATAATGATGATAACGAAAAATAGAGATCTGATTCCGCCAGATTAAAAAGATAGGGGGTGAAAGAATGGAAGCAAGGATCACACAGTTTTTTGACAGATACATAAAAGGCTCTTATTTTCCGGAAATGCATATTACAGATATTATTGAAATTATTATTATTGCGTTTCTTGTTTATCAGCTGATGATCTGGATCAAAAACACGAAAGCTTGGATGCTGCTGAAGGGAATTGTGGTTCTTGGTGTATTCATTCTTTTGGCGTTTGTCTTTCAGATGCATACGATATTATGGCTGGCGAAAAATTCACTTACTGTTCTTGCAACTGTCATCATAGTAGTGTTTCAGCCGGAGCTGCGCCGCGCGTTGGAAAAATTGGGAGAGAGAAAATTTATTGCGGCAGTTGTACCTTTTGAAAGCGCAAAGGATAAGGGCAGGTTCAGTGAGGCGACAATTGATGGAATTGTGGAAGCTTCCTATATTATGGGACGGGCTAAGACAGGCGCCCTGATTGTTGTGGAGCAGGCGATCAAACTGACGGAGTATGAAAGTACCGGGATTCGAATGGACTGTATTGTATCAAGCCAGGTCCTTGTCAATATTTTTGAACACAACACTCCGCTTCATGACGGTGCTATTATTATAAGAAATGATCGAATTGTTTCAGCAACGTGCTATCTGCCTTTATCGGATAATATGGGACTTAGTAAGGATCTCGGAACAAGGCACCGGGCTGCAGTAGGCATGAGTGAAGTGAGTGATGCGCTGATCATTGTTGTGTCAGAAGAGACAGGATATGTTTCCGTAGCCCAGGGAGGAAGACTGGACAGAAATATTTCGAAGGAAAAACTTCGGGAGTATCTTGAAGATATACAGAATAAAAAAAGCGAGTCACGCAGTGTACTGGCAAAATGGAAAGGAAGGCTGAGTCATGAAAAAAAGTCTGATGAATAATCTTGGCCTGAAGCTGCTTGCCTTTCTGTTTGCACTGCTGCTATGGTTGATTGTAGTGAATATCGACAATCCGATCACCGATGCGACATTTGATGGCATACCGGTTACTGTGGAACATCCGGAAATTATCACGCAGGATCAAAAGTCGTATCAGATCATTGAAAATACAGATAAGATCAGTGTGACGGTATATGCAAAGCGCTCGGAGCTGGAAAAAATAAAAGCGGAAGATATCGTTGCAACAGCTGATATGAAGGAACTGTATCTGGAGTCACAAGTACCGATCCAGATTGAGATTCCGGGATTTGATATTGACAGTGCTTCTGCAAATCCGAGAAATCTTCAGGTAAAGATAGAAAATAATAAGAGTAATACCTTCCCTATCAGCGTTACTACAACAGGAACAGTCAGAGACGGCTATGTTCTCGGCGGCGTGCAGGCTGATCCTGAGAGAATTAATGTAAACGGTCCGGAATCTGTTATAGACAGTATAAGCCGTGTTGTGGCAGAGGTGGATATTACAGGATTGTCTCATGATACAACACTGGATGCATCTGTTGTCTATTATGATTCGGACAACAGTGAGATCAATCCGGAGCAGATCGGCAATAATCTGGGTACGACAGGCGTAAAAGTTCATGTAACATTGTATCAGACGGCAAGTATACCGGTAGAGGTGGATACTTCAGGCATTACTGCCGCATCAGGTTACTCTGTGGCCGATGTGACATGGACTCCGGAAGAAATACAAATTGCAGGGGAGCAGAGCGTATTGGAGGGAATAGAAAAAATTTCCATTCCTGCTGATGCTGTGGAGGCACAGGATATTTCACAGAGAACGGAACGGACGATAGATATTACCTCTTATCTTCCGGAAGGAACAAGACTTGTAGACGAGTCGGGAAATAATGTCCTTGTAACTATACGCGTAGAAAAAGACGGAACGAAAAGTTTTGATCTTCCGGTAGGCTCTATTACTGTGAATAATCTGGATGAGAACCTGACCCTGAATTACGGAGAGGGAGAAGATCTGGAAATCCATGTCAGGGGTCCGCAGGAAGTGCTGGATGGCCTTGATATATCAGAAATAAAAGCAAGTATTGATTTGAAAGATTATAAGAAAGCCGGAGAATATGAGCTGGGAGTTGATATTCCCCTTCCGGACGGATGTTCTCTGGAAAGCCAGATAAAGATTAAGATTACGCTGGAAGAAAAGGAATAATTCGGAGGTTTGGCACTATGGTAAGTAAAAAAGTGACAGTCAATAATCCTACAGGCCTTCACTTAAGGCCTGCAGGAATCTTCTGCAACGTTGCAGTGAAATTTGACTGTAAGATTTCATTTCAGCATGATACGACAACAGCAAATGCTAAAAGTGTGCTGAGTGTTCTTGGGGCATGCATTAAAAAAGGTGATGAAATTGAATTGATCTGTGAGGGACCGGATGAGGAAGAGGCTCTCGCAGCAATGGTACAGGCTGTGGAAGACGGCCTTGGGGAATAAAAAATGAATAAGATAAAAAAATGGCTGGATATTCGTTTCCTGAAATTCATGGTTGTAGGTGTGATCAATACAGTTGTTGGAACAGCGGTTATGTTTATCATGTATAATGTGTTTCACCAGAGCTATTGGATTTCTTCGGCATCAAATTATGTTGTGGGAAGTATACTCAGCTATTTTTTGAATAAGTATTTTACTTTTGAAAGTAAAAAGAAATCTTTGAGCCAGGTTTTGAAATTTGTACTGAATATCTCTCTCTGTTACCTGGTTGCATATGGCATTGCAAAACCTGCAGTTACATGGATGCTGCAGGGACAGCAGGGGGCGCTTCGGGACAATCTTGCAATGGTTGTCGGAATGGTGCTTTTTACGCTTTTGAACTATATTGGGCAAAGAGCGTATGTATTTAAGACAAATTAAAAGGAGCAAAAGAAAATGGGGAAAGCGACATTAGTGATTATGGCTGCCGGTATCGGCAGCAGATTCGGGGGAGGGATCAAGCAGCTGGAGCCTGTAGGTCCAAATGGAGAGATCATTATGGATTATTCCATATATGATGCAATGGAAGCTGGTTTTGATAAGGTTGTATTTGTCATCAGAAAAGATCTGGAAAAGGATTTTAAAGAAGTGATCGGCAACCGGATAGAAAAAAAGGTCAGCGTGAATTATGCATATCAGGAGATCGGCAATATTCCGGAAAGATTCAGCGGAAAATTTCCGGACCGGACAAAGCCGTGGGGTACCGGGCAGGCGATCCTGTGCTGTAAAGATGTTGTAAATGAACCATTTCTTGTCATCAATGCAGATGACTATTATGGAAAAGAAGCATACCAGGAAGCCTACAGATATCTGACAGATCAGAAAGAACGGGAAGGCCTTCACGCCTGCATGGTGGGATTTGTATTGAAAAATACGCTGAGTGAAAACGGGGGTGTTACACGGGGGATCTGCAGAGTAGACAACAATCGGATGCTTGCAGATATTGAAGAAACCCACAATATTGTTAAGACGTCTGACGGCGCTGAAGTACGGGGAGAAGACAGCGCAAGAAAGATTGATGTAGAGTCAGAGGTTTCTATGAATATGTGGGGACTGACACCGGATTTTCTTGATGTACTGGAAACTGGATTTGATGCCTTTCTGGATGAGCTGGAAGAAAATGAGCAGAAAAAAGAGTATTTGCTGCCAACGATCATCGGAGGACTGCTGAAAGAGGGAAGGATTCAGGTTGAAGTGCTGCAGTCAACAGACCGCTGGTTTGGAGTGACTTATAAAGAAGATAAGGAAGATGTGACAAGAGAGATTCGAAAGCTGATCGAGTCAGGTGCTTATTGTAAGACCTGCTGATCAAAAAATATACTTTTATTGTGGGGTGAGATGTTGTGAAGAGGAAACAGATAACAGCGATTGTGCTCAGTGCCGTGTTGGCCTTCGGCACTGCAGGAACCAGTCTGGCGGCAGCGCCGGGCGTAGAATACCAGACAGCAGTTCTGGAAGAAGGACAGAGCAGCCAGGAAGTGACAGATGGAACCGGAGAAGAGACACAATTGCCAGGGGAAGGAGCCGGTGAAAACGACGGAACTGTAACAGAGCCTGGTCAGACTCCGGCAGAAGGAGAAGATCAGGAACCGTCAGGGTCTGATGAAACTGCAAATCCCGGCAATCCTTCAGGAGAGGAAGGAACGGAACAACCGGGAGATTCCCAGGATCAGGGTGAGTCCGGAGAAACCGGAGACGAAGGGAATACAGGCGAAAGCGGAAATCCGGAAGATCCCGGAGAAGTAGAAGAGCCGACAGCCCCGGTACTTATGTATCGTGCACATGTGCAGAGCTACGGCTGGAATGAATGGGCCGAGAATCAAGAAGATACATGGATCGGAACAGAAGGCGAGGCAAAACGTCTGGAAGCGCTGGAACTTAAAATTGACGGTGCAGAGGGCGAGGATGGAATTGAGTACCGCGCCCACGTGCAGAGCTATGGCTGGCAGGACTGGAAGAAGAATGGAGAGACTGCCGGAACGACTGGCCAGACTAAGAGACTGGAAGCTGTTCAGATCCGCTTGACCGGCACATTGGCAGAAAAGTATGATATTTACTACCGTACTCATGTAGAGAGTTATGGATGGCTCAACTGGACAAGCAATGGTGAAAAGTCAGGAAGTCTGGGCTATGCAAAACGCCTGGAGGCCATTGAGATCCGTCTCGTGGAAAAAGGCGGAGCAGCGCCGGAAGGTGAAGGTGACAGTTACAAGTATCCTGTTATTTCTTATAATGCTCATTCCCAGTCCATTGGCTGGCAGGGCGAAAGATTTAACGGACAGCAGGCTGGCGTAACCGGTCAGGCTAAAAGAATGGAAGCCATTAAGATCAAACTGCCGGACAGTGAATACGAAGGCGGAATCGAATACCAGACTCATGTGCAGTCTATTGGCTGGCAGGGGTGGAAGAAAAACGGTGAACTTGCCGGAACAACCGGTCAGGCGAAACGCCTTGAGGCCATTCAGATCCGTCTGACAGGAGATATGGCGGATTATTACGACATCTATTACCGCGCCCATGTACAGAGTTATGGATGGCTTGGCTGGACAAGTAATGGAGAGAAAGCCGGAAGCGCCGGATATGGAAAGCGTCTGGAAGCACTGGAAATCCGTCTTGTGAAAAAAGGTGATGAAGCACCTGAAATTGGCGCAGAGAGCTATAAATATTCATTGGTTTCTTATAGCGCACATTCTCAGTCTGTCGGCTGGCAGACGGCAAAATACGACAATGAAGTGGCTGGCGTAACCGGCCAGGCGAAACGTCTGGAAGCCATTAAGATCCAGATTCCGGACAATACATATGAAGGAAGTATTGAGTACCGTACCTTTGTACAGAGCTACGGATGGCAGGATTGGAAAAGAGACGGACAGATTGCCGGAACAACAGATCAGGCAAAACGGATGGAGGCTATCCAGATCCAATTGACTGGAGCGTTAAAAGACCACTACGATGTATATTACAGCGTTCATATGTCCAAGATCGGATGGATCAATTATGCATCTAACGGCGAGATTGCCGGAAGTACAGATTTGAGCAAACGGATTGAGGCGATCCGCATTCAGCTTGTAGAGAAAGGCGGGAAGGCGCCGGATACAAGCGGTCAAAAATATATTGAAGGGTACCAGACAGCAGACTTTACCTATTCCGGAACTATACAGGGAAAAGGTGACAGCGGAGCAGTCCAGATGGGCGGAACATTGGGAACAACTGGCCAGGGAAAGAGACTGGAAAATATTACGCTGCATTTGAACCGGAGAACAGAAAACATGCCGGAAGGAGAGATTACCTACGCTACTCACCTGTCCAGCCTGGGATGGCAGGAAGCTACCGGACTGGATACGGTAAACGGATGCACAGATGGCAAGTACGGCATGGAGGCAGTCAAAATTTCTCTGTCCGGCGACCTGGCAAAATACTATGATATCTATTACCGCGCTCATGTAGAGAAATACGGCTGGCTTGGCTGGGCGAAGAACGGACAGGCAGCAGGTACGACCGACATTGGTTACCGTCTGGAAGCACTGCAGATCAGACTGGTGTCCAAGGATGCCAATGCGCCGGGACCAAACAGCAATTACTATACGAATCTGAAAAAGCGGAGATATCAAAATCCGAGTCAGTATTATCAGATCAAGGATTCCATCACCCTCACCGGAGGAGGATATAATCTTTCCTACGGCTTTGAAGGGGTAAAGGTAATGCAGGTTATCCGGAGGCTTGGCCTTGGAAGCGGAATCGGCATGGGCGGAGCTTTTTACGGAACCAATGTGCAGAATGCCGTCCGCAATTTCCAGAGAAAAAATGGTTTGAGCCAGACCGGAAATGTGGATCTTCTGACCTGGCTGAAGCTTGGATTTAACCAGGTACAGTGGGAACAGTGGGGCGCGTATGTAAGTCCTATGAAGGTGAATCGAGACAGTACGAGATCTGACCATATTGAGGCGATGATCAGCACCGCTTATTCTTACATGGGAACAGCCTATGTGATCGGAGCATCCGGCCCTCCGGGAACCGGAATCGACTGCAGTGGACTTGTGATGCAGGCTCTTTATGGAGCCGGACTTGATATTTCTCCTATCAATCCGGTAAGACACGCTCACCCGGGTTATGAGTATGAGTCGAGAAATATGTGGGCATCACCGAAGTTTAAGCATGTACCATATAGTCAGAGACAGAGGGGCGATCTGATCTTCTATCAGAACAGCTCCGGAGTAGTGATCCATGTAGCGATCTATCTTGGAAACAATCAGGTAATCGAATCCTGGCCGAATCAGGTTGTAGTATGGCCGGTACAAAACGGACAGAGATCGAATATCAAAGGAGTCGTAAGACCTTTTGTATAGAAAACCGTGGAAAATAAAGGATAGCAGGGGCATTTCCTTGCTATCCTTTATTTTTATATGGTATAATATCCGCGTAGGCAATGAACCGTGCAAAAATGTAAGAGGGACAAATGAATGCTTGCATGCAATTTGGACATCTTGCATTTTTATAGGGCGAAAGCCCGCGAGCGAGAATCCGAAGGATTCGAGCTTGCACGTTGTATGAGAAAAGAGGAAATAATGCATAAAGCGCCCGCGGGGCTTTAACAGCTCTTTTGTCAGCTTCAGAAGAAAAACGGGGATACAAATAAGGAGGAAATATATGAAAAGAAAATGGAGAAAATGGGTTGCCCTGATCCTGTGCATGGGAATGCTGTCAGGAAGCAGCATTTTAACCTATGCTGATGAACCGGCAATGGCAGAAAGCCAATCAGCGGCAGAGGAAAACACGGAACAAACGGCAGCGTCCGAAACAGAAGAGATGGACGCGGCTTTAGAAGTTTCAGAGGAAAATGAAGAAGTGCAGTCAGAAGCAGAGCAGACGGGAGAGAGTCAGACGGCCGATACATCCTCTGGGGACCAATCCGGCGCTGACGCCGGAATGTCTATGGCTGCCAAAGAAGTCTACAGTATAGATGAAAATGGAAATGTGTATCTGCTGGAAGAAGATAACGGGGGAGTTGTAGAAGAAAGCAGCGCGAGAAGATATGCCAGGGCTGCTTCAGAAAAGATCGTAAACTTCCGTGCCAATGCCAGCGGACAGACAGTCAGTGATATTACAGAATATACAGAATACAATACCGGAGAGTCCGGCTATGTATATGGCAGAAGCGGCGCTGATGCAGCGTACCTTGGAGAAGTGAACGGAAAAGTAAAATTCATGATAGCAGGCGTTGTGGGTCTGGTGGATAAATCCAAGGTTCAGGTAGTCAACCTTAGCAGCGCCAAAAGCTATAGCTGTTACTATGCCGATGGCACGAATCTTATCCATAACATTACGATGAATATGACAACACCTGGGTATGGGGGATACGTCAATGTGGGGCCGCAGCAGTCCTATATGAAAACAGGACAGACATATTACAGTTATGATGGACACTATTTCTATCAGAATTACAGCACAATGCTTTCTGATTACAGGAATAATACAAGAAAGAACTCTATCAACCCCGACAATCCATATTATAATTATTTCCAGTACCTCCCATTGAGAAGTCAGACGGGATATTCCGGAAGTGCGCTGAACAATATGATCAACAGACATGCTTCCGGTAATTCCAAGATGAACAATACAGGTGCGAATTTTGTGAACCGCCAAAATTCTTACGGCACAAACGCACTTATCATGGCATCTGTGGGAGCGATTGAAAGCGGCTGGGGAAGCAGCAGTATTGCCCAGAGTAAAAACAATCTGTTTGGACTGAATGCGGTAGATTCCTCACCGGGAGAGAGTGCTGATACATATAAAAGCGTAGACGCATGTATCCAGACATTTTCAGAGACCTATTTATCCAAGCGGTATTTAAGAGCAGGGTGGTCCTTCTATCATGGCGGATTCCTGGGAGATAAAGCGAGCGGTATGAACGTAAGCTATGCTTCGGATCCATACTGGGGTGAGAAGATCGCTAATATTGCATGGCAGCTGGATAATGAAAACGGGCAGAAAGACCGCTATAAATATACGATCGGGATCAAAGATACCATCAATACAAAATACAATGTAGTCAATGTAAGAAAAGAGGCCAATACGGCATCCAATGTTTTGTATACAACCACAAGTTCCTCCGGGCGTTCTGTTTCCAATTATGCAGTATTGATAAAAGGAAGCAGCGGAAGCTTTTACCAGATACAGAGTGATCCGGTGCTGAACAGTGGAAGAACAGCAATCAATTCAAGTTCCGGAGCATATAATTTTTCCAATATGTATGCGTATATCAGTAAAGATTATGTGACAGTCGTATCCGGAAAAGTAAGCGGCGGCGGTGATACTCAGACACCTTCCGCCTCCGAAGGGATTACCTATTCTGTCCATGCTCAGACCTATGGCTGGATGGGCGAGCAGAAGGACGGAGCAATGGCTGGAACAGAAGGAGAAGCGAAGCGGCTTGAGGCTGTTAAGATCAAGCTTCGGGATCCATCGGTCAGCGGTTCGGTAAAATACAGAAGCCATATTCAAAGTATCGGCTGGACGGACTGGAAGTCCGACGGCGCTATGTCCGGGACAGAAGGCCAGGCAAAGCGGATGGAAGCGATCCAAATCCAGCTGACAGGAAAGATGGCAGAAAAATATGATATTTATTACCGGGTACACTGCCAGACTTACGGCTGGCTCGACTGGGCGAAAAACGGCGAGACAGCAGGAACGACAGACGGGGCAAAGCGGATGGAGGCATTGGAGATCCGGCTTGTGAAGAAAGGCGGGGCAGCTCCGGGAGAAACTATGCGTACCTATGTACAGCCGCTGCTGCAGTACCAGACCCATGTACAGACCTATGGCTGGCAGGAAATGGCAGAAGGCGGCGTAAAGGCCGGTACGGAAGGCCAGGCAAAGCGGATGGAAGCGCTGAAGCTTTCTCTTGTGAATCAGAAGTACAGCGGGAATATAGAGTATAAAGTCCATGTACAGACCTATGGATGGATGAACACGATGCGAAACGGTGCGCTTGCAGGAACGACAGGCCAGGCGAAACGGATGGAAGCCATTCAGATCCAGTTGACAGGCCAGATGGCAAAGCAGTATGATATTTATTATCGGGTACATTCCCAGAGTTATGGCTGGCTTGGCTGGGCCAAAAACGGTGAATCTGCCGGGACAAAAGGACTTGCAAAGCGAATGGAAGCCATTCAGATCGTTCTTGTGAAAAAAGGCGGAGAAGCTCCGGGAAGTACAGATCAAAGATTTGTAAAAGCATAAGATATAAAAGGGAAGAATCAGAGAAAAAAGGAGGAGTTTACATTGAAAAGAAACTGGAAGAGACTGACAGCGCTGGCTTTGGCAGTATGCCTGACGGCCGGAATGGCATTTTCAGTAGACTTTAGCAGTAATGCGGCAGAAAATGACGGAACAGCTGCAGTTTCAGAAGAAAATGGAACAGAAGCGCCTGCGACCGGACAGGATGATACAGCATCTGATCAGGAGACAGGCAGCGGTTCAGAGGGGAGCGGCACGGAAACAGAAGGGACCACTGAAGATTCGGCTGAAACTTCTGACGGGACAGGAGACAATGCGGCAGTAAGCACAGAAGAGAGTGGGGAAGCAGAAGAACAAGCATCAAATGAAGCGGCAGAAGAGCAGTCAGAAGAAGAACCACAGACTCGTCTGGCAAACAGCTGGAGATACTCCAACGGTCAGCCGATTCAGAGCAAAACGGCAAGATCAGCACGTGCAGTTTCCAATGCCTGGGAAAAGGTAAATGGAAGATATGTCAACTCCTATGGAGATCCTATTCCGGGAGCGCAGCTGAAAGGTGTGGATGTCAGCGAGTGGCAGGGAAGAATTGACTGGGCAAAAGCAAAAGCAGACGGTATCGAATATGCGATCATCCGTGTGGGCTGGCATGGAAACAATGACAGCCATGTAGATGACTGGTTTGAATACAATGTTTCCGAGTGTGAGAGGCTGGGTATTCCATATGGCGTATACCTCTATTCTTATATTACAACGACGGCAGGAGCTACAAATGCTGCAAATTTTGTATTAAATCAATTAAAAGGGCATACTCTTTCCTATCCGGTATATTTGGATCTGGAAGATAATAGTACGATCAATACAGATCATGGCGCCATTGCACAGACCTTTTTAAACAAAATCACAGCAGCCGGTTACAGAGGCGGCGTCTATGCCAATCTGAACTGGTGGAATAATTATCTGACAAGTTCTGTATTTAACAATGCGGCATGGTCAAAATGGGTGGCACAGTATAATTATGAGTGTAATTATACAGGTACTTATGATATGTGGCAGTGTACCTCTTCAGGTAAAGTTGACGGAATTTCCGGCAATGCAGATCTCAACTTCTGGATGGTGAAGACCTATGATCAGCAGCCGATTGAGGTGGAAGACCCGAATATCATCAGCTATTCGTCTCATATGCAGACATTTGGCTGGCAGCCGACGGTTCAGAACGGATATCAGACCGGAGTGACAGGATATTACAAACGATTGGAGGCTGTTAAGATTAGTATTGGCGACGGCTATGGCGATCTGGGCGTAAGGTACAGTACGCATGTGCAAAGTTACGGCTGGATGGATTATGTGGAAAACGGAGCAACTTCAGGAACAACCGGGGAAGCGAAACGAGTGGAAGCCATTAAGATCGAGCTGACAGGGAGCGAAGCTGATAACTATGATATTTACTACCGGGCACACTGCCAGACCTACGGCTGGCTTGACTGGGCCAAGAATGGAGAAGCGGCCGGAAGTCAGGGCTATGCGAAGCGGCTGGAAGCTATTCAGATTGTTGTAGTTCCGAAAGGATCCGAGGCTCCGGGAAGCACTGAGAAACCATTTGAAAAGAAACCGATGGCTGTGAAATATCAGACGTATGTAAACGGATCCGGATGGCAGGCAGCGGTGGAAAATGGAGCGACTAATGGAACAACGGGTCAGGCAAAATCTTTGGAGGCTTTGAAAGTTACCATTACAGATTCTGACTATACCGGCGGAGTGAAATATGAAACTTACATGCAGACATACGGATGGAACGGAGAAAAATCAAATGGAACAGAGGCAGGTCTTGCCGGAGGAGGCAAGCGCCTGGAGGCAGTAAGAATGTCTCTGGAAGGCGACATTGCGGAACATTATCATATTTACTACCGCGCTTACGTACAAAGCTATGGCTGGCTTGACTGGGCGAAGGACGGAGAAGCGGCTGGAACTTTTGATTATGCCAAGAGAATGGAGGCAATCCAGATCAAACTGGTGGAAAAGGGCGGAGCAGCTCCGGGAGAGACAGATACTCCGAGCAAACAGGCTCTTTTGAAATACAGTACTCACATCCAGACTTATGGCTGGAAGAGCTGGAGCTTTGATGGGGAACAGAGCGGAACCACAGGCCAGGCAAAACGTCTGGAAGCGATAAAGATAGATTTTGCTAATTCAAAATATGCAGGAAAGCTTCGCTACAAAACTCATGTACAGACCTACGGTTGGGAGGATAACTGGACAAAAGGTGGACAGATTGCCGGAACCACAGGCCAGGCAAAACGCCTGGAGGCTATTCAGATTGAATTGACAGATGAAATGGCAGAACAATATGACATCTATTACCGTGTACACTCTCAGACATATGGCTGGCTTGGCTGGGCGAAAAACGGCGAGTCTGCCGGAACAGAGGGACTGGCAAAACGTCTGGAAGCTATTGAGATCCAGCTGGTAGAAAAAGGCGGAGCAGCTCCGGGAAGCACAGAGCAGGCTTTTATAAAGGGTGAATAGAAAGAAAATTATCGAGGTGAGAGAAGTTGAGACGTTTAAAAGGAGTGACAGCCATTGTACTGAGTGCATTTCTGATTTTTGGAAGTGCGGGAAGCGCTCTGGCATCAGAGGGAACAGAAACCAGTGCTCAGGTTACTTCAGACACCGCAGATAACAGCTTAGAGGATCAGACGGAAAATGGCGGCGTTACGGGGGAAAAAGGTTTGGAGGAAACAGCACCTGAGACTGGAGATGAACAGAAAGAGACAAATCCTACTACAGATCAAGGTGAAACTGAAAAAGCAGAAAGCGACGAAACGAAGGATTCTTCTGCAGAGATGACAAATCCCAAAGATATAGCAACAGAGGATCCTGCTGCAGGAGAAGAGACAGGTACGGAAGGAACTGGTGAGGAAACCGGAGAGGGAAATGAACAGGATAAGCCGGAGGAAGAGCAGATTCCTAAGCTTTCCTATCGTGTTCATGTTCAGAGCAGCGGCTGGAACAACTGGACAGAAAACAGTGGAATCATCGGTACAACCGGAAAAGGGAAAAGACTGGAAGCGATTCAGTTGAAGGTTGAAATGCCGGAACAGGGAGCAACGGAAACACCTGTAGAAGGAAGGGATCCAGGAGCAACAGGGCTGGACGCAGCAGAGGTGGCTACGGAAGAACCGGAGCAGCCGGCTGGAATCGAGTACCGTGTTCATGCTCAGAGCTATGGCTGGATGGACTGGGTGAAAGACGGCGCACAGGCTGGAAACACAGGCCAGGGGAAACGATTGGAAGCCATTCAGATCCGTCTGACCGGTTCTCTGGCTGATCAATATGATATTTACTACCGTGCACATGTAGAAAGTTATGGCTGGCTGAATTGGACAGCTAATGGAGAAAAGTCCGGAAGCCTGGGCTATGGAAAACGGATGGAGGCCCTGGAGATTCGTCTTGTAAAGAAAGGGGAGGCAGCTCCGACAGGTGAGGGAGACAGCTATAAATACCCTGATCTTTCCTATCAGGCCCATGTACAGTCTGTTGGCTGGCAGGCGGAGAAATTTAACGGACAGACAGCCGGAGTGACCGGGCAAGCCAAGAGAATGGAAGCTATTAAAATCAAACTGCCGGACAGCGAGTATGAAGGCGGAATTGAATATCAGACACATGTCCAGTCTATCGGCTGGCAGGGCTGGAAGAAGGACGGTCAGATTGCCGGGACAACCGGACAAAAGAAGCGCCTGGAAGCAATCCAGATTCGGTTGACCGGTGAGATGGCAAATCAGTATGATGTTTATTATCGTGCCCATGTACAGAGTTTTGGCTGGCTTGGTTGGGCGAAAAACGGCGAAGAAGCCGGAACCTTGGGCTATGGCAAGCGGATGGAAGCGTTAGAGATCCGGCTGATAAAGAAAGGGGAAGATGCGCCCGCACAGACAGCGGAAAGCTTTAAGTATCCTCTTGTATCTTACCAGGCACATTCACAGTCTGTAGGATGGCAGGAGATAAAAGCTGATAACGATATTGCCGGAGTAACCGGAAAAGGCAAGAGAATGGAAGCTATTAAAATTCAGCTTCCGAATATTGGATACGAAGGAAGTATTGAATACCGCACTTATGTACAGTCCATCGGCTGGCAAGGCTGGAAGAAAGACGGACAGATTGCCGGAACCACTAATCAGGCAAAACGAATTGAGGCTATTGAGATTAAGCTGAGCGGGGAAGTGGCAGAGCACTATGACGTATATTATAGTATCCACATGTCGAAGATTGGCTGGACAAATTACGCAGTAAACGGTGAAACTGCCGGAAGTACTGACTTAAGCAAACGAATTGAGGCCATTAAGATCCAATTGGTAGAAAAAGGCGGAAAGGCGCCGAATACAAGCGGCACAAAGTTTATTGAGGGAT
This sequence comes from Claveliimonas bilis, assembly GCF_030296775.1. Lineage (NCBI taxonomy): Bacteria > Bacillati > Bacillota > Clostridia > Lachnospirales > Lachnospiraceae > Claveliimonas > Claveliimonas bilis. Next base: position 1,279,308 of record NZ_AP027742.1, read on the forward strand.
ATAAAGCCAGCGACATGTATTACAGTGGAACAATCCAGGGAAAAGGAAACAGTGGAAATGTTCAGATGGGTGGAACGCTTGGAACAACAGGTCAGAGTAAACGCCTGGAGAATATTACTGTTACGCTGAACCGCAGGACAGAGGCGATGCCTTCCGGAACTATTAAATATGCAGTGCATCTTTCAAAAACCGGGTGGACCGGCTGGTCGGAGGCGGGAAAAGTTTCCGGATGTACAGACGGCTCTAAAGGGATAGAGGCTGTGAAGTTTAGTCTGTCAGGCGACCTTTCCAAATATTATGATATTTATTATCGTACCTATGTACAGAAATATGGATGGCTTGGCTGGGCGAAAAACGGGCAGGCAGCAGGAACTTCAAAAATCGGCTACAGACTGGAAGCATTACAGATCAGACTGGTTTCCAAGGATGCCAGCGCACCGGGAGCCAATAGGAATTATTATACAGAACAAAGAATTGTATCAGGTCCGGATGCAGGAATGTATGCACGGGCAAACCTTTACAGTAGTTCGACACCGTATATTATCATGGTTGACAGAGGAAACCGGAAGGTTGGTGTATACCAGGGTTGGAGAGGAGCATGGAAAAATGTAAAATACTGGTCCTGTACAGTTGGAGCACCAAGTACGCCTACAGTTTCCGGAGTCTTTAAAGTGGGAAGCAGAGGATATTATTTCAATTCCGGAAATGTACGCTGTTTCTGGTGGACACAGTTCTATGGTGATTACCTGTTCCATTCTACTACTTATTATCATAATGGAGCAGTAGCAGACAGCAGGCTCGGGCTCGCGTTATCTCATGGATGTGTGCGTTTGAATATCAACAATGCAAAATGGATTTATGATACCGTTCCAACTGGGTCAACAGTAGTTGTGTATAATTAGAAAGAAGAAGCAGTAATTGCATTTTCTGCAATTACTGCTGTCTTGTATATAAAATTGAAAACGGTAAGAGGGCATTATGAAAAAAATTGCAAGTATTATTTGTCTGATTTTACTGATTAATTCTTTTGCGTTTGATGTTCAAGCAGATGAAGATCAGAACATGGGACAGGAACAAAAGACGGTTGCAGAAGAAAATGAGACGGAAACAGAAATTGGTGAAGATGAATCACAAATAAAGGAAGAAAACAGTGGTTTAGAAAATGTTGAAGAGGAATCGGAAGTTGTTGAAGAAAATGCAGGGATAGAAGAAGGTGCGCTGCAGCAGGAAGCGCAAGATTTTTCTGACAATTATGTAATATGGGGAACAGGTCGGGGAATCACAAATGAAACAATTCAAAGTAAGGGAAACCAGTATGTCGCTGAACAGTTAAAAATTTCGAACATTACATTGACAATACAGCAAAAAGAGATGATTGATCTGTACTGTAGGAATAATGGCATAAGCGGATGTAATTCTGGTGATTTGTCTGCATATGCTATACCCAATGCAGTCTTTGTTAAATATGAAAACGCTTGGGTCTTCATATCAGAAGATAAAATTTATAGTGTGAAGAGTCCAATATTAAATGCATATATTGCGGCAAATGGCGCAAACAGTTTAGGAGCTCCGGTGGGAGAACAATATATCAATAATAACTGTATTTACCAAGCGTTTGAAAATGGGAATTTAACATATACTCTTGAAAAGACAAGTGATACGTTGTGTGTTCGTCGTGGGAATACCTATTATTTCAAATATTCTATAGGAAGTGGTGAAGCAGACAGAATCATTACTTATGGAAAAAAAACTGATAAAACAATAGTGGGAGATTGGGATGGAGATAGAACAGATACGTTGTGTGTCCGCCGTGAGAACCGTTACTATATAAAGAATAGCCTAGAGCCAGGGGAAGCAGATATTATAGTAGATTATGGAAAGAAAACAGACCAGGTGTACGTAGGAGACTGGGATGGGGATGGAACAGATACGTTGTGTGTCCGCCGTGGGAATCGTTACTATATAAAGAATAGCCTAGAGCCAGGGGAAGCAGATATTATAGTAGATTATGGAAAGAAAACAGACCAGGTGTACGTAGGAGACTGGGATGGGGATGGAACAGATACGTTGTGTGTCTGCCGTGGGAACCGTTACTATATAAAGAATAGCCTAGAGCCAGGGGAAGCGGATATTATAGTAGATTATGGAAAGAAAACAGACCAAGTATACGTAGGAGACTGGGACGGGGATGAAATAGATACATTGTGTGTCCGCCGTGGCAATCGTTACTATATAAAGAATAGCTTAGAACCAGGAGAAGCAGATGAAATAATTGACTATGGCAAAGCGACCGATTCTGTATTTGCTGGAATGTGGATTCGTGAAGAAGTGATAAATGAACCTGATATAGAGGAATTACAGTTTAATTCTTCTTTGGGTGTACAGTTTAATTCTTTAACATCTGGGTTTGCTGGTAATGCTGTTAATGGAGTTTCTTTTAGAAAAAATGCCATTACAACATTTATTGATAAAAATGGAAATGAAAATCAGATCTGTGCGTATTATGATTATTATGGAACGATTGTATTGGCAAAGAGAGTAAATAATGGGTCATGGACTTATGAATGGACTGGATTAAAAGGGGATATAACGGATGCACATAATACGGTTTCTGTAGCTGTGGATGGGAACGGATATATACATTTGGCATGGGGACAGCATGCTGGAGGGTTAAATTATGCCCGTTCCGAAGAACCTCTTAGTTTGAAAGTAAGTGTGAAGGACATGATTGGCAGTTTGGAAGATTCTGTGACATATCCAGAATTTTATAATTTGCCAGATGGCGATCTGTTTTTCCTATATAGAAATGGAAATGCTGGTAATGGGAATTTAGTCTTAAATAAGTATTATGCAGAACAGGGAGTTTGGGAGAGAACTCAAGATAATTTGATATCTGGAGAAGGCGAAAGATCCCCATATTGGCAGGCGACAGTGGATCATTCTGGAAAACTTCATATATCGTGGGTTTGGAGAGAGACACCGGATGTTTCTACAAATTATAATATTTCATATATGGTTTCAACAGATTCCTCCGGAACAGAGTTTACAAACTCTAAAGGAGAAATTATAAATCTGCCAGTAATAGAAGATACGGCGGAAGTTATATGTGAAATTCCTCCAAACAGTTCTTTGATTAATCAAACTTCTATGACAGTAGATACGAATGATATGCCTTATATTGTCTCGTATTGGAGAGTGAATGGTGCAGTTCAGTATAATGTGATAAGGTTTACTGGAGAACAGTGGATTATCTATAATACAGATATAAGAAATACGGATTTTGTGTTATCGGGAACAGCGACACAGAAATTGCCTTGCGCTCGGCCACAGATTTTGGTTAAAGGTGCAGGTGAGGATGCAAGTATATTTTTGCTATTCCGGGATGATGAAAGAAATTCATATGCCTCTGTTGCTAAATTATCGTTAAATGGAACGGAAATTGTTACGGAAAAAATGATAGACATTTCCAATTCTTCTTTGGGAGAGTGGGAGCCGAATTATGATGTTAATTTGTGGAATCAAAAAGGTGAAATTGTTTTATTGGTACAAAAAGAGTTTTATACAAGGGACGGATTGGAAGAAAGATACCGGGTTGAGAATATGTATGCGGTAAATATTTCTAATATTTGTAATTGAAAAGATTAGTGAGGATGCGCTAAAATTTTGAAGGGTATGAGAGTATTCCTAATTTGTATAAGGGACGGTAGTATTGACTTGGTATGCTCCTTTCTAGGTAGACAAGGAAAATAGAACTTGCTGCTTAGAAGGGGGCATATTTTGTGCCTGGAATGCAAGAGTAATATTGATAGAAGAAAATTATAAAGAGGAGATTAAAGGTTGTTTCATAAGATAAATAGTGATATAATCCTTTAGGATAGCTAATAGTATTGGAGTAAAATATTATTAAAAAGTAGTATGAGTAATAAAATAGAAAAACAGAAATCAATAAAAACTAATTTGATAGCAAATGGTATAAAAACTCTGATGACTGTTCTTTTTCCTTTGATTACCTTCCCATATGCCTCAAGAGTATTAGGTGCTTCAGGAATTGGAAAAGTAAATTATGCAAGTTCTATTATATCATATTTTTCTCTATTTGCTGCTTTAGGAATTAGTACTTATGCAGTTCGTGAAGGAGCACGAATAAGAGATGATAAGGAAAAATTTAATAAATTCGCTAAGGAAATGTTGAACATTAATTTTGTGACAACATTTTTTTCCTATATACTTCTTTTGATATTCCTGAGTCTCCCCGTTTTGTCAGGGTATAAGGATCTCTTGATTATATTTAGCATAGGTATTGTATTTACAACTATTGGAACAGAGTGGCTGTTTATTATTAAGGAAGAGTATGCTTATATAACAAAAAGAGCAATTCTTTTCCAAATTATATCAATGATATTATTATTCTTATTAGTGAGAAGTAAGGATGATTATAGGTGGTATGCATCATTAACAGTGATTTCTTCTGGAGGGTCAGCAATTCTTAATTTTTGGCATTCCAGAAAGTTTATAAACTGGAGAAAAAAATACCAGTATGAATATCGAAAACATATTAAACCAATTCTCTTGATTTTTGGGACAAGCTTGGCATCTAGCCTTTATATGACAATGGATACTACTATGCTCGGGGCTATGAAAGGTGATACCGCAACAGGAATTTATACAGCTGCCGTAAAAATTAATTCGGTTATTAATACATTGCTGAATACGATTTCAGCTACAATACTTCCAAGAGTTTCTTATTATCTTGGAAATGGGCTGAAAAATGAATTTCAGAAATTAATGCAGACTTCGGCTGATATTTTGTTCATGGCGGCTATGCCGATTGCAATAGGTATGATGTGTGTTAGCGATATTTTGATTGTAGTATTTAGCGGACCGGAGTTTATAGAAGGAAGCTTGGCAGCGAAGATACTTTCTGTAAAATTAGTGTTTGGAGCAATTGATCGTATGTTGGCATATCAGGTATGCATTCCTTATAAAAAAGAGAAGGAAGTACTAATTTCTACAATTGCTGGTGCAGGAGTTAACCTTATTGCAAATACTATATTGATACGTTTTTTCGATGTGACAGGGGCGGCAGTAGCAACATTGTTGTCGGAAATGGTTGTCTTCGTTATTTTGACAATATATGCTCGGCAGTTATTTGAAATAAAGTATTTATATAAGCGCCTGCCAATTTATTTCATAGCAAGTATTTGGTTTTTTGGAGTTAGGTGGATTGTGAGTAGCCAAACTTCTGACGTCATACTAGAGCTGTTATTAACCGTATCCATTTGTGCAGTGGGATATTTTATATTACTGATTATTTTGCGTGATCCCTATCTAGTGGGAATTATAAATAATATTTATGACAAAGTTAAAGAAAAATTAAGAGGAAAAGGACATAAGTAAAAATTTTTAGGGTTATTGTTAAATAGCTCTAATATGTATTGAAAGGGAAATATTATGTATGAAAGAATAGGCTTTGTAATATTACATTACAATGCTATAAAAGAAACGATAGATTGTGTGAATTCAATTATAAATAACATAGATACGGATGATTATTTTATTATTGTTGTTGATAATAAATCTCCGAATAATACGGGAGAAGACTTAAAAAAAAGGTATGCTAAGAATAAGAAAGTAAAGGTAATTTTAAATAAAAGTAATTTAGGATTTGCAGGTGGAAATAACATAGGATACCAATATGCTGTTGAAGAGTTATTATGCTCATTTGTCTGCATTTTAAATAATGATACTCTTATTATTCAGAATGACTTTTTGGGGACCATAAAACAAGAGTATCAAAGAAGTAAATTTGGAGTTATGGGTCCTATGATTATTTTGAAAAAAGGAGAAATTAATAATTTATATTATTCTCTTCCAGATCTTGAATTTTTCAAAAAAGAAAAAAAAATCATGGAAAAAGAGTATTTTATAGCTAGATTTCATCTGCGAATTCCAAATGCTTTATTTAAAATGATAAAAAATGTGTTTTGTAAAATTGTTCGCATAAAAAGAGTATCAAGATTTCATAATTATTTTACAACTGCGGGACTCAATAATAGACATGAAGATGTTATATTGCATGGGTGCTGCCTGATTTTTTCTCCTCTTTATATTGGAGCATATAAGGAGGCTTTTAATGCCAAAACATTCCTTTATAAAGAAGAGGAGTTATTGTATCTTCGTTGCAGGCAAAAAAGCTTAAAAACAGTATACAATCCCAATCTAGTTATTAGACATTTAGAAGACGCCTCTACAAATTCTGTATTGGAAAGTAATAATGCTAAACGAGTAAGATGGGCTAAAAATCAGATTGATTCATTGCAAGTAGTCATTGAGGAGATGGAAAATGAAAGACTTTAATCCTTTAGTAACAGTTATTATACCTATGTATAATAGAGAAAACACAATATTGGCTGCAGTTACTAGTGTTTTAAACCAAACATATAGAAATCTTGAACTGATAGTGGTGGATGATTGCTCGACAGATAATTCTGTAAAAGTTGTCAAGCAATTGGATGATGATAGAATACGATTGATATTATCAAAAGAAAATAAAGGGGCATGTGTAGCGAGAAACATAGGTATCGAATGCGCTAAAGGGGAATATATAGCCTTCCATGATAGCGATGATATTTGGCATAAAAATAAATTGGAAAAATCATTATATTATATAAAAAAAACAAAGGCAGATATGGTTTTTTCATCTTTATATAAGCAGGGAGAAAAAAAATATCCAACCGGCAGAATTATTCCTAGAACTAATTTAAATGATATGGAAGATAAAGTTGGAGTTCTATTGGGGAAAAATTGTATTAGTACTCAAACAATAGTTTTGAAAAAAGAAATAATCGAACATATTAGATTCGATGAAACATTGCCAAGATTTCAGGACTGGGATTTTGCCCTTCAAATTGCTTTGAGCGGATATAAAATATATTTTATTGAAGAGCCACTGGTAGATTGTTATGAGTTAGAAGATAGTATTACTAAAAATGGTACTAAAGCTGTTAAAGCATATGAAATTTTAGAAAAGAAATATCAAAATCAAAGAGAGAAAAATAAAAAAGCTAAGTATACTTTTTATAGTCTGGCAGGGAATTTACTAGAACAAAACAAAATTAGTGGCGCAAGTTATTTTAAAAAAGCATATGAACAAAGCAAAAAAAGAATAGACTGGCTTAGATATATATTAGCAAAAGTGAGACTTTTCAGATTTTGTACATTATGTGCTGATAAGCTTCACTTAAGTTAAGAAAAAAGAAGAAAGCTCTTTGAAAAGTGGGATTGGGTAAGTAATATTGATTTGAATGAGTGGTGAATAATATGAATCAAAGTATTGCGGCGTCTATTGTATTATATAATCCTCAAATAGATCGGTTGAGAGATAACATTGTGTCTGCAGCAGCACAAACAGAGTGTATAGTTCTTATAGATAATGGAAGTTCTAATATAGATGAAATAGAAAAGGCAGATTTTGTTGTTGAGCATTGCGTTTTGATAAAAAATAGTTCCAATTTAGGGTTAGCTACAGCTTTAAATCAGGCGATGCAGTGGGCTTATGAGAATGATTATGATTGGGTTTTGACATTAGACCAGGATTCTGTTTGTGAGAAAAGTCTTGTTGTAAATTTATCTAAACATGTCAATAAAGAAAGAGTAGGTATTATTGCACCTAAATTTATAGATAGAAATTGTAAAAGACTATCAGACAGTGAAACGGGATGGAAATATATATTGAGATGCATAACTTCAGCATCGTTGACTAATGTTAAAATCTGGAAAGAAGTAGGGGAATTCAATGAGGAACTTTTTATTGATTATGTAGATTATGATTTTTGCGCAAAATTGATAAGAAGTGGATACGCAATTATAAAGGATTCAGATGTATCTCTCATCCATGAAATCGGGCATTCAAAAAGGATATTTGTGGCTAAAAAGCATTCATATATATTATATAACCATTCGGCAATGCGAGATTACTATATTGTAAGAAACACTTTGTATTATTGTTATGAATATCCAGATGTTTGGAATGTGAAAAGAGAAAAAAGAGAATTGCTGATCAGATGTGTGATGATTATGCTTTTTGAATCGGACAAGCGGCATAAGTTTGCAGCAATGCTAAAAGGATGGAAAGATTCTAAAAAGCTTATTTCTAATCAGAAGAATCGAAAAAAAGAGGAAAAAGAGGAAATAAGAAAGAAAAATATTGAATATGTAAAATAGAAGTTTTAGAGGTATTGAGATTTAAAAGAAATTTGGCGGTTAAGTTTTAGTGGGGTATACATTAATAATTTAGAACTCTATCCTATGGTAAAAGAATTTAAAGTTCAGAATCAAGTGAACAATATTGAAAGATATAAGAAAAAGCAGCAGGCAAAAAGTCATCCGACTAATAAGCTGATAAGATTATTAAAAAAAGTGTATGAAAGAACATTTAAAAAGTTTATGTTCGTTCAAAAGTATATAATATCCCTGGTAAATAGGTCTCTGATTAAAATATGTGCTGTCTAAGTAAATAATAAAAGGACTATGGAGTATAAAGAACTATGGCAGATATAAGTGTAATTGTTCCGGTATATAATTCAGAAAGATATTTAGAAAAGACTCTAAACAGTATTTTGAAACAATCCTTTCGTGATTTTGAATTGATTTTGGTCGACGATGGCTCGGCGGATTTAAGCGGGGAAATTTGTGATAAATATGCAGAGAAAGATAAACGAATTGTCGTGATTCACAAGAAAAATGGAGGTATTTGCTCTGCCAGAAACGCAGGAATGGAAATTGCGAAAGGACAATATATAGCATTTTGTGATAATGATGATTTGTACTTGGATGGCTTGTTAGAAGATAATTATTATTTGGCGGATAAATATGATGCAGATGTGGTTCGCTTTTCTCGAAGAAGAACAGACAGCCTTAATGGAAAAGTGATAGCTGTTCGTGAGACAAAAGGATTTCAAACAGGTTATATTCCTTCAAGTAAATTTGAAAAATTTTATGAGCAAATAAATAATGCCGGGGAAGGAGTATGGGCTGGATTATATAAGAGGGAATTTCTGGAAAAATATAATATTAAATTTAATGAAAATATGAAATATGGATATGAAGATTTGTATTTCATGATTCAGATATATATGCATCAACCATCGATTGTTTTAAATAGTAAAGTTTATTACCATTGGATTATGAGATATGATCACAGTACTTCAGCTAAAATTAATAAAAATAATATAGATTCATTGATGGTATGCCTGCTGGAAAAATGGAATTTGTATAAAAAATACAGAATGGAAGAAACCAAGAAATATTTGTGGATAAAAGAGTTGTCGGCGCGAATTTGTCAGGTAATTAAATATGTGGGTCCCGAAAAGGCGGGATTAAAATTAAAAGAACGAATTGATGTGATAAAATACTTTGCAACATGTAGTGTTTTTGATGAAAGATTTAGATTTAATACCATGCTTAAGATGATAAAGCAAACAGGTGTGGGAAGTGCTGGGATATGTTGGATGTTTTCGCATCGACTGTATTTCGTGTTGTATTGTTTGATAATTGGAAAGAATTTTAGGATGTATTAACAACTAAATTAAAAAGATATTATATAGAAGGGGAATTTATGCACTCAATATTGGAAGAAGATTTAGAACTGATTATTAAAAGTGATATTGCTTGGGAAAATTATCGTAACAAAACCATTTTAATTACTGGTGCAACAGGACTTATAGGGTCGTTACTTGTTAAAACTTTTGTGCGTTTTAATAGAATTAGCCAGGGAAATGTTTTGATTATCGCTGTTGTAAGAAATGGAGAAAAGGCTAAAAGGATATTAGGCGAGGAATTAAAGGAAGCAGAGGTTAAGGTATATGTAGGAGATATTACAGAGGATATTTATATAGAAGAAGATATTGATTATATATTCCACACGGCATCGGTTACTGCTTCAAAAATAATGGTGGAAAATCCTGTGGAAACAATAGAGGTATCTTATCAGGGGACGAATAATATTTTGAAGTTGGCTCGTCAAAAAAGCGTAAAAGGTATGGTATATGTATCTTCTATGGAAGCTTATGGTATTTCAAATCCTGAATTAGAATTTGTAGAGGAAAAGGATTTGGGATATATAGATTTGGCAAATGTAAGAAGTAGTTACTCTGAAGGAAAAAGAATTTGTGAGTGTCTATGTACAGCATATATGTCTGAATATCAAGTCCCGGTAACTATTGCTAGGTTAGCACAGACGTTTGGGGCAGGCATTCTGGAGACAGATAACCGGGTGTATGCGCAGTTTGCTAAGAGTGTAATAGACGAGAAAGATATTATACTCCATACTGATGGGTTATCCGAAGGGAATTATTGTTATACCCGAGATGTGATTAGAGGGCTGCTGATTTTGGGATACTTAGGAGAGTCCGGACAAGCTTACAATGTCGTAAATTCGGAATCTCATATGCAGATACGGGAGATGGCACAACTGGTGGCAGAAAAAGTGTCGGATGGGAAAATAAAAGTGATATATGATATACCGGACAACCCATTAAAATATGGGTATGCTCCTCCGGTGAAAATGCATTTAAGTTCCAGGAAAATAAATGCTTTGGGATGGAAAGCAGAAGTAGGACTAGAAGAAGCTTATAAAAGAATGATAGCAGATATGAAAGAAGGGATACAATGAACTATGCTGTAATTTTTGCCGGCGGAACAGGTACAAGAATGAATACGAAGACAAAGCCGAAACAGTTTCTTACGTTACATGGAAAAGAGATTATAATTTATACATTAGAGCATTTTGAAAATCATCCGGATATTGATGGGATTTCTGTTGTATGTATTGAGGGATGGATTGATTATTTAAAAAAACTTGTTAGTAAATATCAATTAAAAAAGGTGAAATGGATTTCTCCTGGGGGAAATACAGGACAGGAATCTATTTATAATGGTTTAAATGCTATGAAAGGAGAAATTGGTGAGGAATCAATTGTGTTGATTCATGACGGTGTGAGACCATTAATAGATGGTGAACTGATTACAAAGAACATTGAAACCGCAAAAGAAAAAGGAAGAGCAGTAACTGTTGTTGAAGCAACAGAAACAGTTATGGTTGTAAATGAAAATGGAGAACTTGTAGAAAATGTGGATCGGCATAAATGCCGTTTTGCAAGAGCTCCTCAGACCTATATTTATCAGGAATTACTAAAGGCGCATGAACACGCCAGAGAGAAGGGAATCAATACGTTTATTGATTCAGCTACTATGATGCAGGCAGAAGGATATACGCTTTATCCTGTGATGGGAAAGCCGGAAAATATTAAGATTACGACACCTTCGGATTTTTATACATTTCGAGCTATAGTAGAAGCGGAAGAAAATTCACAGATTTTGGGTTTTTAGCTTATAACTAGGATAGAACTTGTGGCATATAGGCAGATTACCCCGTTTGGTTTAGTGTATGTGCCTTGATAACGTATAATTAATTTCGCAAAATCAATTTCATAAAAATAGACATGGTCTATAGCCGTTTGGTAAAATTAAGTCACCACAACCAAATCTATCAAAGGAGGCTATCGAACCATGTCTGATAAGATTATACAACTAAATGAGGACTTAATAAAGCACGATTTAAAGGATCTTGTCCGTAACAGTGTCGAAGAAACTTTAAACGCCCTGCTCGATAAGGAAGCTGACGAATTAGTCAACGCTGAAAAGTATGAGCGTTCCTCTAATCGTCAGGGATATCGTTCCGGTCATTATAAGCGGAATCTCCATACTACCGCTGGGGAAGTGGAGCTGAAAGTTCCAAAACTCAAAGGCATTCCTTTTGAAACTGCAATCATTGAAAGATATCGCCGCAGAGAATCCTCCGTGGAAGAAGCTCTGATCGAAATGTATCTGGCAGGTGTTTCCGTCCGCCGTGTGGAGGATATCACCGAAGCCTTATGGGGAACGAAAGTCTCTCCTGGCACCATCAGTAACCTGAATAAAAAGGCTTATGAGCATATCGAAACCTGGCGTACCCGTCCGCTTTCCGGGGACTACCCCTATGTTTACGTAGATGGTGTCTACTTGAAACGCAGCTGGGGCGGTGAAATCCAGAATGTTTCCATCCTCGTTGCTATTGGAGTCAGTCAGGATGGCTGCCGTGAAATCCTTGGCGCTGCGGAAGGTATGAAAGAGGATCGTGAAAGCTGGCGTTCTTTCTTCGTGTGGCTGAAAGAACGCGGGCTTACTGGTGTACGTTTGATCATTGGCGATAAAAATCTTGGCATGCTTGAAACCATTCCGGAAGTCTTTCCAGATGCCAGATATCAACGTTGTACGGTTCATTTTTACAGAAATATATTTTCTGTCACACCTCGTAACAAGATGAAAGCGGTAGCTCTTATGCTCAAGGCAATCCATGCACAGGAGAGTAAAGAAGCTGCTCGTGAAAAAGCGCTCCAGATATCGGAAAAACTCCAGTCTATGAAGCTTGCCAAAGCCGCCAAAAAGGTGGAGGATGGAATCGAGGAAACCTTGACCTATATGGATTTTCCCACACAGCATTGGAGCCGGATTCGGACCAATAACACGATTGAGCGTCTCAACCGTGAAATTAAACGCCGTACAAAAGCCATCGGTGCTTTTCCCGATGGACAGAGTGCCTTGATGCTCGTATGTGTGCAAATGTCAACCACTTTTTTACATTGTTAGGTAAGATGTTTTTTACACCGTATGGTAAGGAGTTTTTTACATCCCTTAGTAAGCAGATTTTTACATCGTAAGGTAAGCACTTTTTTACTTTACCCGGTAAGCAGTTTTTTACATCCCTGTTTCTCCCTTTGGGTAAAGGTCAGGGTGCTTCAGCCGGTACGATTCCCCGCGGAAAGAGTAACACTTGGCATGGTGCAGGATCCGATCCAGCATTGCAGTGGTAAGTACCGGATCCCCCATCATCTCAGCCCAGTCAACGATCTCTTTGTTGGTGGTAAAGATGATAGAACTGGTTTCATAGGTATCACTGATAAATGTGAAAAATCTGTTTGCCTGTCCGCGGCTGATCGGTGTGTAGCCGATCTCATCAATTATGACAAGCTGTGCTTTCTTGATATTTTTGAGCCGGAATCCGGCTGCACGCTCTGTCTCTGCGGTATCAAGGATCTTGATCAGACTGGTCATCTTCTCAAAACATACAGTATAGCCGCTGTTGACAGCCTGCAGACCAAGGCCACAGGCAACCATGGTCTTGCCGAGGCCCGGAGGCCCCGCAAAGACAAGGTTTCCGCAGTTGTCCAGCCAGGACAGTTCTTTCAAAACGGAGAGCTGTGCGTGGGTGATACCTGACTCCAGCTCTTCCGGATCAAACTCTTCCAGCGGCCGGATATTTGGTGGAAAATGCGCCGCGGAATAGTTACGCTTCCGACGCCGTTCATTCCGCCCTTTGACTTCGGTCTCAAGAACGGCCAGAAGAAATTCCCTGCAGGAGGAGTCCTGCAGATCCGCAGTTTCCAGAAGATCCGGAAGCATGCGCGCCGCGTGCTTTAAGGTAAATGTTTCGAGCAACGCTGTGAGCCGCTGTACAGGGATATGGCCGGTATCCATACTTTTTAAGATTTCACGGTTCATCGAGCAGCAGCCTCCTTCCTTTCTGTGCGTTCCTGAAAGGCTTTTGCATAAACAGAAAGATCCGTGTAGCTGACACTGCCGGATGGAACCTGGGCACGGCAGTCGTCTGTGGTCAGTTCCCGGCCGGCTTTTGCAAGACTGTAAACAACTTTAAACTGTGAGAACTGATACCGGTATTTCTGGCAGCATTCCTTCATCACCTGCGCTACCAGGGATTTATCCGGATTCTCAGAATCAAGGAACTGTTCAATTGCCCGAAGCTGTTTGGAGATATGCCGTGGATTTTCCTTTTTCACACCATTGATGAAGTGCTGGAAGTCATAGCAGTTCCATTTCCCACGGAGACGCTCCATGATCTCGATCCAGTCTCCGGAGTCCTGTTTCCGGTGTTCCGGGAGCTGATTAACACTTCCCTTCCTCTCGCTGAGATTATGGGAACAGATATAGTTCAGCTGGTCATCATAAATGTGGATCTTCCCACTGACAACTTTGAACTGTACCGTTTTGAAAGCATAATCACGTGGAACCGAATACCTGCATGATTTATACAGGACGTAAGGTATTGCCGCGATTTCATAAGTGCGGAATGTATTCGGAGATGTTTCATACACGGATGGAAGAAGAGGCCGCATGGCTGACCTTTCAATGCTGTCGTAGACTGCTTTTGGGACCCGTAAGGTAGAACGGTGGATCCGCTGGTTCTTGCGTTCCAGCCATCCGGGCAGGGAACGCCATACATCATCGATACAGGTGACCTTCCGCGCACTGAAGAAGTTTTTCTTCACGAACCCGACAGAGTTTTCGATAGGTCCCTTGCTTTCCGGATCCGCTTTATTACACACCCAGAGCCGGATATCCTGTTCAGTACAGAAATCTTCAAAGGTCCTGGTCTTGATGACTTCACCATAGGTTTCACTGGCGACAAACACGGCGTCCTGGTCAATGACCAGTTCTTTAGGACGCCCTCCAAGCCTGCAGAAACTACGGTAGATCGCCTTACAGGCCTCTTCCGAGTTATACTTGTGATCCTGTGCATAGACGCATAAAAAACGGCTATAACGCAGCAAAAGGCACATGAAATGGATATGCGTTGTTTTTGAGAGAGTCTCCTCACCGAAGTCAATCAGCATCTGTTCTCCGGGCGGGGTGTCAAAAACATAATCATAGATACGGCGGTGCTCAGGCTCCCTGTTGATCTGTCCGGAATCCTCAAGATAATGGATGTAGTTCCGGAGCGTCTGTTGGTTCCCGGGAAGTTTCTCATAGTCTCCGTTTTCGATGAATTTTTCTTCCAGAACATCGTAAACTGATGACATACAGAACGTTTTTCCGCTGTTTGTTTCAAGGATCCTGATAATCGTACTGCGGAAAGGTTCCGCATCAAAGGTTTTCGGTTTTGCGAGCTTAGCGCCGGGATCATCCGGGAGCACATCCATGTCATAATACTTGCTGATTGTGGGCCGGCTGGGAGGCTTGCGTCCCTGCGCTTCATAGTATCTGATAATATCAGCTTTTGTGTAACCTTGCAGTTTTAAATCCTGTATTTCCTGCATTTTTGTTTTTGTCAGCATAAAGGTCTCCTCTCTTGTGCACTGCTTACAGTATACAAAATCGGATGAACTGCTGACTCCTCCTGTGATAAAACTCGCCGCAGAGGATGTAAAAAAGTTCTTACCGGACGGTGTAAACAACTTCTTACCAACTCATGTAAAAAACTCCTTACCGCATGATGTAAAAAAGTTCTTACCGCGTCATGTAAAAAACTCCTTACCCTGTGGCTGTAAAATCACCTTACCACGCACACGTATGTGCCAGACTGCGTCATGTAGCAGCAACCAGCTGGGGAGCTAGACGCTATATGAATATGGATCATCTTTTCAAACCAGAAGAGAATCTGCTGTCTGATATCATAGCCGGCTGACTACCGGCTGCTAAACGGCTAGGTTTTGATTTTGCGAAAAACTATTGACACTATCTGTGCCTTTATCAGTTATAGGGGGATATATTTTGTACTTAATATTGAATATAAAATGGAAAAAGAAATAAAAACATACCCTTGGAACAAATTTAGTATAATCTGTTCCAAGGGTATGTTTTTTCGTTATATTATCTTATTGATTATTTTGAGTAATGAATTTGCAGATATATTCGCAGGCATGCCCTGTTTCATAACTTCCCAAATCTGCGAGATGCTTCTTAACATTTGTACTATATTTTTCGGAATCAAAGGATTCGATACAATGTTCCAATTCACTTGTGTTTTCAGCCAGGGGGAAGGGCCAGGTATGAATATCAGAGTAGAATCCCCGCTTCATGTCATAAAATTTAAGATCTGTGGCATATAGAAAACAGGGTTTTCCAGTCAATGCAAAATCCCACATGGACGAGGAGTAGTCTGTAATCAGAACATCAGAAGCATACAGGAGCTCCTGCATATCAGGGTAAGCGGAAGCATCGATGTATTCGGCTTTGTCCTTTAACTGATCTATAACAAAATAGTGCATGCGAAACATAAAATACCAGTTCCCGCCAAAGCGTTCAGTTAAAGCTTTTTTGATGGCAGAACAGTCGAACAGATATTCAGATGCGGTTTTGCTGTCACGATATGTTGGCGCATACAAGAGGATATGCGCATCTTGGGGTAAATGGTAGTATGTCTTGATCTTGGAGACCAATTGTGGACGATTTTGTTTGACAAGCATATCATTCCTGGGCATACCACAGGATAATATAGTCCCGTAATGGTGGAAGCTCTGATGAATAGTTAAATCAGTAAAGGCTTTTGAACTGGATACATAAATGCAGGGCATTTCTCGGGCAATTTCCGCGCGGATCTGTTTTCCAGGGGTTTCTTTTTGGTAAGCAGCCCCGACTCTTTTGTATGCGCCGCCCCCATGCCAGGTGTTAATATATACCTGCCTTTTCATAATGGGGAACCAGGCGGGGATTTCTGAATTTGTAACAATGAATTTAGAGGTCAGACAGATTCTTAGAAATCTGGGATATAAATATTTTACGGTCTTAATATTTCTTTTCTCCAAAGATTTAAAATGCTGCGGTTGTTTAAAAGCCCAGACAATTTCGTAGTCAGGATAGTGTTTCTGCATATATTCAGAAATATACTTTGGATTACAAGAATATTGTCTGCCAAAGTAGCTGAAAAAAACAATGCGTTTTTTGTGAAAATGGCCAATAGATAATACCCTTAAAAGGCTTCGAAGTCTTGGAGCCACAACTGTCTGTAAATGATCAAACATAATACTCTCTCCTTTTCGTATAACTAATGTAAACATTTTAAGAGTGAAAGTCAATATGTTTGATTTGATTTTTGCTATATAGTTAGCTATAATAGAAAAAGACTGGAAAGGAGACTGTACAATCAATTAGAGGTATTGATTGTATATTATTTATATGAATGTAGAATTAAGTGTTATCGTGCCTTGTTATAAAGCGGAGAAGTATGTGGCTAGATGTTTGGACTCACTTTTAAAGCAAACCATAAATGAAATTGAAATTATATGTGTGAATGATGGATCGCCCGATCATACAATAGACATTCTTAAAGGGTATCAAGAAAAATATAGCGACAAGGTAAGGGTTATTGATAAATGTAATGAAGGAGTATGGAAAGCAAGACTGGAAGGAGTTACTGAAGCAAAGGGAAAATATGTAGGATTTATTGATGCAGATGATTATGTAAAACCAAATTATGCCGAAATTATGCTTAATACGGCTATAAATTATGACGCAGATATTACAATTTGTGGTTTTGAAAGAATGGATATGGAAACTGGGATTGTATTTTCAAGAGAAATGTGTAAAAAAGAAAATGCATTTTCGCCTAAGAATAATCCTGCAAAGCTTATTAGCATCAATGGAGCGGTATGGAACAAGATATTTAAAGCAGATTTAATAAAAAGTATGAAAACGATTGCCAATCCTCCGACAATTTGGGAGGATATTGTGTTTCAGTTACTTTTATATCCAAAAGTAAAAAAAGTTGCGTATACGGGAGAATGTCTCATTTGTTATATGGTACATCAAAATTCTGCAATAAATACAGTGAAACTAGAACAGATTGAAGAGATATACTGTGCTTTGACTGAAGTGCGTGATATATATGCAGAGAACGCTACAGATATGTTATCATTATTTGACACTATTGCTTTTTTACACTTAGGTATTTCGTTGAATTTTCGATTATCATGTGATAAAACGCTGGATTTAAAGAGTATATTTCAAAAAAATAACGCAATCTTAAATCAAAAGTTTCCTCTCTGGAAGAAATCAAAATATCTACGGTTCTCTTATATGGTAAAGAACGGATTTGCTAACTGGAAACTATGGATTATGAAGCTGATATACCAGATGCATGGATTAAGATTGTTTTTGTCAGTATATCGTTTTATGATTAATAAATTAAAGATAGATATCAAGTGGTAGCAGAGGTAGAGAATAATCATGAATAAATATAAACGGAGAATTAGCCATAAAGAAATACAGGATCTTGAATACGATATCTTGAGAGAGTTTGATAAATTTGCAAAAAAAAATGGGCTTAAATATTTTTTGAGCGGAGGTTCATGCCTTGGAGCTGTTCGTCATCAGGATTTTATTCCCTGGGACGACGATATTGATATCTGCATGCTGAGGGATGACTATGAAAAACTGATTAAGTTAGTGAAAGATTCACGAACTCTGGAAGGAAGGCCGGAACTGCAGTTCTGTCTGCCCCTTGATGATAATTATGTATATCCTTTTATGAAGATAGTAAATAGAAATACTATTGTTTATGAAAAAGATCTACAGCATAGATTTTTGCTGGGAGTATGGCTGGATATATTTCCTATGGATGTATGGCCGGATGATAAAAAAGAATTGCGTAGGATTATGAGGAAACATAATTTTTATAAAACTATGAATAAGGTTTATGTGGCGGGCAATTTAACCACAGGAAAAAAGAAAGTGTTGGGTGCAATTGGGAAAACGTGTTATCGTATATTGTTCCCGGGAAAAGACTACAGATATTGGAACAAAAAAATTGTAGATCTTGTTACACCATGTCGCGGTACCTATATTGGAGATAGAATCTGGCCTGTGG
Organism: Claveliimonas bilis; assembly: GCF_030296775.1. Classification (NCBI taxonomy): domain Bacteria; kingdom Bacillati; phylum Bacillota; class Clostridia; order Lachnospirales; family Lachnospiraceae; genus Claveliimonas; species Claveliimonas bilis. The sequence continues at coordinate 1,298,008 of NZ_AP027742.1, forward strand.
CAGATAAAGAATTTTTTTCCAAGAGTGTATTTGAAAAAGCTGTATATGTAAAATTTAGAGATCGAGAATTTCCAATTCCTATTGGATATAAAGAATATCTTACCAAAATGTATGGCAATTATATGAAGCTTCCTCCAGAAAAAGATCGAATATATCATGATTTTGAAGCTTATATAAAATAGATTTACAGTTTGAAACGAAGAGGACAGGATATGAAGAGTGATTTGCTTATTGTTATCCCGGCATACAATGAAGAAGAAAATATCGAAAATGTAGTGACATTTATTCGGGAAAAGTATAGTCAATATGATTATGTGGTAGTTAATGATGGATCAAAAGACCGTACGGCAGATATTTGTCGTCAGAAAGGTTATGAGCTTTTAAATCTTCCGGTCAATCTGGGATTGGCGGGAGCTTTTCAGGCGGGACTAAAATATGCCTATGCAAAAGGCTATTCTTATGCGATTCAATTTGACGCAGATGGTCAGCACAGGCCGGAATTTATAGAGCCTATGCTGGAGCGAATCAAGGAAGGTTATGATATTGTCATAGGTTCACGATTCGTAAATTTAAAGAAGGGAAATTCCTTAAGAATGGTCGGCAGTAAGATGATTACGGTGGCGATTAAAATGACGACAGGGAAAAGAGTTTCCGATCCGACTTCGGGGATGCGTATGTTTTCTAGAGATATGATCAAGGAATTTGCACAGAACTTGAATTATGGTCCGGAGCCTGATACGGTTTCCTATCTTCTTAAAAATGGAGCCAGAATTTCAGAAGTTCCTGTATATATGGAAGAACGTCAAGCGGGAGAAAGTTATTTGAATCTTGCTAATTCCTGTAAATATATGACGAAGATGCTGATGTCGATTTTATTTGTACAGAATTTCAGAAAGCGAGGATAAAAATGTCAGTATATATAAGGGTTTTGCTTATTGTAGGTGCAGTAATACTGCTTGCTTTTATGGTAAAGAGGATTCGGCAGTCAAAGTTAAAAATAGAATATACAATATTTTGGATTGGTTTTTCAGCTGTTCTTGTTCTGATGGGGCTGTTTCCGGGGATTGTTTCCTGGATTGCACACGCTTTGGGCTTTATTTCGGCTGTAAATATGGTATTTCTGGTTATTATTTTTATTTTAATCGTAAAGCTGTTTTTTAATACATTGCAGATTTCAGCGTTGGAAAATAAAGTGGACAGCCTTGCACAGCAGATTGCTATTGATCGGAAGATAGATAATGATATGAAGAAATCAGATAAAGAGAATTAGTGTGACGGAGAGTGTATCGTGAAGAATAAAAAGTTTGAAGATATAGTCAAAATGATATTAAAAAAGAAATTTGTGATTATAGTACTTTTTTTATGGGTATTAATTTCGATTTCTATGTATTTTGCATATCGGAACGAATGGGTGCCAGCTATGGAAAGACCAAAGGTTATTTTTCAGGGTGGCATTCTTAAAGATGAAGAAAATGAACAGTTGCTTACATTGTCAGAAAATAAGGAAGTCAAACAAACAATTACAATGCCAAATAATGAGATTACTGGCTTTTCGATTTTTTTAAACGCAGAAAATAATGCTATGCAGGGTGCTTTACATGTTACGCTTCAAAATGAAGGAAGTGGAGATGTCATAGAATTATGGGAGTACAATTTGGAGGAAATGAAATCTAGAGGTTTTTTCTGTTTTTTATTTCCCGAAACAGTAGAAGTTGAAAAGGGCGAGCGATATGTAATTGCTGTCTCGGTGACGGATATAGGAGAAGTTGAGCCGAACATGGTCGTTAGCGGTGTGGGTGAAGCCAAAGATGCGGTTTTAGAAATAAATGGAGAACAGCAGGATGGCATCATACCATTTCAAATTCTTAATGGTAATCACGGAACATTAAAATATTTCTTTATTGCATTGTATATAGGAATGACCGCATTATTTTCTTTAGTTGGGATTATGTATATAAAACGTATCAAAGCTGAAAGGATGTTTGTGGGATTGGCAATTTGTATGGGAATTATTTATCTTTTTGTTATTCCACCATTTGTATCTCCGGATGAAGGCCTTCATTTTTTGACAGTATATGAAAAGAGTGAGAGGTTTTTGGGAAAATCAGTGCTGAACAGTGAAGGGAAGGTAGTTTTGCCCTCTGATGCTTTATGGGGGGGAGATAAACGCCAGGCAACAGCAGATACATATATTCAATTTATGGAAGGAGCACTAGGCCATTCAGAGAGTACTGATGAAGAAGTTGTGACAAGAGCTCCTATTACAGAGAGTCTGCACCCAGGATATTTCCCGCAAATAGTAGGAGTAATGTTAGCGGAAGTATTGTCTCTTAATTATGAGCAGCTTTTATTAATGGGAAGAATATTTGCATTATTGTGGTATTGTTTCATAATGTTTTGGGCTGTCAAGCTAATGCCATATGGGAAGATGTTTTTGATGATTGTTGGTTTACTTCCAATGACTATGCAACAGATAGTTTCTTATAACTATGATTCTGTTTTATTTGGAGTGTCTTTCTTTTTGATTGCTTATCTACTCAATTTTATTTTAACAGAGAGACCTATTAAATGGTTTGATTGGATTTTGCTTGGAGGGCTAGCAATAGCTATAGCATCAATTAAATTAGTTTATTTACCAATATTTGTTTTGGCTCTTGCAATACCTAACTATAAGTTTGGAGGGAGAAAAAGGAAGGTTTTGGGAGGAGTTTGGATTTCCATAATAAGCATAGGGACTATACTGGCAACAAGAATAGCTACAATTAGTTCATATACCGTGGAAGTGGGAGAACAAGTGGCTGGGACTGTGGAAAAGATGTCTATATCATATTGTTTGCATAATATAAAATGGACAATATTGGTGATTTATAGAACTTTTGAAAGAGAATTTGATCATTATTTATCAGAAATGATAGCTTCTCCATTAGGCTGGTTAGAAGTGGAAATTCCTAATATAATTATATTGGGATTTATACTGGTTATCCTATTAAGCCTTGTGAAAAAACAGGAAGTCGGAAGAAGAATTTCGGGAGCGATACAGATAGAAGCTATTTTTATTGTTCTAGCTACAATTGGTTTAATAATGGTGGCTACATTAAATTGGACACCGATAGATTCTGCAAAAATAATAGGTATACAAGGGAGATATTTTTTGCCGATTTTACCGTTGGCATTACTTGTGTTTGAAAATAATGTATTAGTTTTGAAAAAAAATATAGATTATTATCTAGTTTTATTTATGGTATACTTGCAATGTATGACAATATATTTCTTTACATTGACAGCAATTAGCAGATAAAGTATAGGAGAATTATGATGAAGCAAAAGTTTGTTATAGATAGTTACAGATTTCATGCAAAAGATAGGAGTAGATTTTTAGTACGTGGTTGGTTTGAAGATGAATCTTGCGCTGAAAAGCATAAACTAAAAATTTTGCTGGATAATGAAGAATTACCCAAAGAAATAGAAAAGAAAATCAATACTGGTATAGCATTATTTCCTAAAAAGGATGGAAATATACCAGTCTGGTTTTACTCTGTCTGGATCACATTGCCAGAAAATTTTGAAAGAGCTAAAGTATTAAAAGTAGTAGATTGTTTTCAAGGAGAAGAGGAGACTGTATATAAAATTTCAGGGTCTAAATTGAAGAAAAAGCAGATTCGTTTAGATAAATACATAGAAGGAGGAAAGCTTACGAGAGACGGATTTAAAATCCGTGGATGGTGTATACAACTGGATAAAGTGAAAATTCAGGTATATGATGAAAAAAAGAGGAAACTACCGGTTGAGATAAAGAGAAAAAGAAGAGCTGATATTCTTTTTCAGTTTCCAGAATGTCGAGAATCTGAAATTTTTTGTTTTGAAATTTTTTATAAGGGGAAAATCCCTAAAAGAGCAACCGTTTATTTGGAAGATGGAGAAAGAAAAGGACATTATAGTGTGATTCTTGAACCTTCGACTATAAAGAAAGGAGTTGAGAAAGTAAAAGAGTATAGTCAGAAAACCTATCAATATACAAAGGATTTTGGAATGACTAATATGATGGAGCGAGCAATCGTTAAGCTTCAGAGAAAAGACTTAGATCTTTATAATTATTGGAGAAAACAAAAGGCTGTAACTAAAAAGGAATTAAAGAAACAGAAAAATACAGTTTTTCCGATACAACCTAAGATATCTATAGTAGTACCTTTATATAAAACACCGGAAGAATATCTGAAAAAAATGATTACATCGGTGGAAAAACAAAGTTACACTAATTGGGAACTTTGCCTTTCAGATGGAAGTGGCGATAGTTCTCCTCTTACTGACATTTTAAAGAATTATATAAAAAGAGACTCTAGAATAAAAGTGGTAAGTAATAAGACAGCGCTTCAGATATCAGATAATACGAATAAAGCATTGGAAGTGGCCACAGGTGATTGGATTGCATTTATGGATCATGATGATGAGTTGACTCCAGATGCGTTATATGAATGTATAAAAGCAATAAATAAAGATTCTGAAATTGATATGATTTATTCAGATGAAGACAAGGTGTCTATGGATGGTAAAGAATTTTTTCAGCCTCACTTTAAGTCGGATTTTAATATTGACATGTTACGAGGAACTAATTATTTTTGCCATTTTACAGTAGTGAAACGAGAATTGTATCAGCAGGCAGGAAAGTTGAGGGGGGAGTTTGATGGAGCGCAGGATTATGATTTTGTGTTGAGATGCGTAGAGCATGCTAAAAAGGTGAAACATATTGCAAAAGTGCTTTACCATTGGCGAGCACATAGAGATTCTACAGCAGAAAATCCAGAAAGTAAATTATATGCATTTGAAGCGGGGAAAAGAGCAGTACAGGCCCATTATGATCGTGTTGGGATTCGTGCAAAAGTGACATCCACAAAATATTTAGGGATTTATAGAAGTAAATATGATTTTGATGAAAGACCATTGGTTTCTATTATTATTCCTAATAAAGATCATATTGAGGATTTGGATAAATGTATTTCATCGATAAATCAAAAAGGGACCTATAAAAATATAGAATTTATTATTGTTGAAAACAACAGTGAAAAGAAAGAGACTTTTGATTATTATAACGTATTAAAACAAAAGAATCCTAAAGTACGAATTGTAACATGGGATGGCCCATTTAATTATTCTTCTATTAATAATTTTGGAGTTACGTTTGCCAAGGGTGATTTTTATTTGTTTTTAAATAATGATACAGAGATTATTAATGAGGACTGTCTGGAAGAGCTTTTGGGATATTGTCGACGCTCAGACGTTGGAGCAGTAGGCGCTAGATTATTCTATAAAGATGGTACTATTCAGCACGCAGGTGTAGTTGTAGGAATGCAGGGTGTAGCAGGACATGAGGCGGCAGGGGAGCCTAATGAATTTCCGGGGTATTTTGGTCGGACAATTATTGCTCGTGATTGCAGTGCTGTAACTGCAGCATGTATTATGGTAAAAAGAAAAGTGTTTGAAGAAGTTGGAGGATTTAATCCTGAACTAGCAGTGGCATTTAATGATATTGATTTTTGTTTAAAAGTGCGGAAAGCAGGATATTTAATTCTGTATAATCCATATGCAGAATTGTATCACTATGAGTCAAAATCTAGAGGACAGGAAGATACAGAAGAAAAGATTCGCCGTTTTCAAAGAGAGATTGAAATATTCCATGAAAGATGGTATGATTTTCTGTTGAAAGGCGATCCATATTATAATTCAAATTTAACATTAGCAGAAACAAATTTTGGATTACGTCTCTAAACATAAGACATAGATTGCGGAGGATATATAGTGTCAATATATATACAGAATTTTAAAAAGTATAAGCCGTTATTAAATGAATTAATAGCCAGGGATATAAAGACAAAATATAGACGGTCATTATTAGGAGTTTTATGGACAATCTTGAATCCCCTATTGATGATGGTTGTGCTATCGGTGGTATTTTCTAATTTGTTCCGATTTGATATAGAATACTTCCCGGTCTATTTGTTAAGTGGCCAGCTTATTTTCAATTTTTTTTCAGAGTCTACTACGAATGCAATGTCTGCAATCATTGCGAATGGTCCCTTGATTCGTAAAATTTATGTTCCTAAATATATGTTTGTACTATCTCGCATTTTTTCAAGTGCTATTAATTTACTAGCATCTTTTACAGCTTTGATTTGTGTAATGTTAGTAATGAGAGTACGATTGCATTACACAGTATTGTTGTCAGCAATTCCCTTGACCTTGATTGTGCTTTTTTCTTTAGGAGCGGGAATGATTTTGGCTGCGCTGACAGTGAAATTTAGAGATGTTATGCATTTGTATTCGGTCTTTACTACAGCTTTAATGTACTTAACACCGGTTATCTATCCAATGTCGATTTTACCTTCGTGGTTAGAAAAAGTTGTCTTATTAAATCCGATTACAAATATTTTGATGATGTTTCGGGAATTTATGATTTATGGAACTTTACCATCCTTATTTTCAGTGTTTATCGGATTTGTCGAGGTGATTATTATTTTGATTTTAGGAATCTATATTTTTTATAAAAACCAAGATGAATTTATTTTGAATATATAGAAAGGAATTGAAAATGAATCAGCAAGATATTATCCGTGTAGATCATGTTTCAATGCGATTTAGTTTGGCTTCAGAGAAGGTTGATAGTTTTAAGGAATATTTTATCAAAACATTAAAAAAGCAGCTGTTTTATGACGAATTTTGGGCACTGTCAGATGTTTCTTTTTCCATTCAAAGGGGAGACGCTTTAGGTTTGATAGGTTTAAATGGAAGTGGAAAGAGTACGATGCTTAAAGTAATAGCGGGAGTATTAAAGCCAACTAAGGGGAGTGTGGAAGTTAGAGGGAATGTTGCGCCTTTAATTGAATTGGGCGCAGGATTTGATATGGATTTAACTGCTTCAGAGAATATATTTTTAAATGGAGCGTTATTAGGACGTTCTCATGAAGAGATGGAAGAACATTATCAAGATATTGTAGATTTTTCAGAGTTGCAAAACTTTATGAATGTTCCTGTGAAAAATTTTTCATCAGGTATGGTATCGAGACTTGCTTTTGCGATTGCTACAATAGGTACACCAGACATTTTAATTGTAGATGAAGTACTATCTGTTGGAGACTTTCACTTTCAGGAAAAATGTCAGGCTAGGATTCAGCAGATGTTAGATGCGGGAACAACTTTGCTTTTTGTCTCTCATAGTATTGAACAAGTAAAAATGCTTTGTAATAAGATTGTATGGCTGGAAAAGGGCTGTGTTAAAATGTTTGGAGAGGCAGAGAAAATAGCAGAGATATATAGTGCATCATAAATGTTAATTAGGAGCATATAAAGTATGAAGAAAAAAATGATGATCTTTTTGGCAAGTATTTTTTTTGTTGCGCTGGCAATGATTTATGCTGTGATTGATCGGACGACAGATATATATGATAGTAATATTGACAGTAGTGATTATAATGCGGTGGGTTTGACAAAGAGTGGGGTGGTAGAACAAGAATTTGAATCAGCAGAAGAGTATTTAGATGGGATGGCGGTTAAGTTAGATGCATCGGGGAATACAAATAAAATAGTTTTAGATTATGCTTTGCTTGATAAAGACACTCGGAAAGAAATTACACAAGGAGAAATTTCTTTGGAAGATGTACAATCAGGTAAATTTTTTCACCTAAAATTCGATCGAATTAATGGGTGTATGGGGGAAAGTTATATTTTTAAAATACAAGTAAAAGAATGTGATGAAAGCAGTGTGGTATCGGTCTATTATGCAAATGATGTCCTTGTTGCACGTACATTGAGACATGGTTTTGATTTGGAAACATTCATTATTACAATTTGTTTTGTGTTATATATTGTGTTGTTTATGAAGTGGTTGTCAAAATTATTTAATCAGGGAAACTGAATGTAGGATGAAATGAGGAGAAGGATATGAAAAATAAGTTTTTTGTGACTTCATGTAGATTCCATGTGAATAACAAAAGGAAGCTATTAGTTACAGGTTATTTTCGCAGGAATCAAATGGGAAAAAACAAACTTATTATTTTACTTGGACAAGAGTGCCTTCCAAGTAAAATAGAAGAGCATGAATTTTTAAATGGTTCTATGCGTAATAGTAGTGGTATGCCAATTACTAAACAATATTATCTATGGATTACACTTCCAGATACTTGGAGAGAAGAAAAGGGGATTCGTATTATCGAATGTGAAGAAGGGAATAGAAAACAAGTATGCTATCTTCCTATAAATAAAATAGAAAAAAAGTTACAAGAATTGCCTTGCGCTATCGATAAGACAGAGATAGGGCAGGGCTGTTTTTGGTTACGTGGATGGTATGTCAACAAAGGTGATGTAGAGATGAATTTCCAAGACCAAGGGGAACGGAATTTGGAGATGCATATAGAAAAAATACGCAGACCAGACATTTGTAAAAAGTTCCCAGAGTGTACGGAAGATGAGGTGGTAGGGTTTATCGCTACGTGTGAAAGCAAGAAAATAGTTCCGCGAAAGGTCGTTATTCATATTGTTTCTGTTGAAAATGCGTCAAAGAAAATATGTATACTTCAACCAACAAATATAGAAAAAATTTTTTCGAAATCAATACTAGTAATCCAAAAAGTAAAACTTTATTATCAAAAAAATGGAATACAGGCGGTAGTGAAACGCATATGGGATAAAATTACAAATCGAACAGAAATTTCTTATAAAGAATGGTATCGTAGAAATCGTCCTTCGTTTAGGAATCTAAAAAAACAGAAAAATGAAAAATTTGAATATTTACCTTTGATTTCTATTTTCATCTTTACGGGTAAGGCTTCGCAAACGGATATCTATAAAACCCATAAAGCATTGAGAAAACAATCTTATCCTAGATGGAAAGCATATGTATTTGAAGAAGAAAGAGCACTGATGAATGAAAAACAGGGAGAGTGGTTTGCTTTTGTAAGTGCTGGGGATATTCTTAGCCCTGATGCGCTATATGAGTCAGTAAAATTAATGAATATACATCGGGATGCTGAAGTGATATATAGCGATGAAGATAAAATTGATTTTCATGGAAAGAATCATAGTGAGCCAAACTTTAAATCAGATTTTAATAAAGACATGCTCTGTAGCATGAATTATATTGGCGATTTTTTCCTTGTAAGTGGGAAATTGTATCAAAGAGTAGGTGAGCTGAATATAGAGTTGGGAGCGGCGGCAAGATATGACTATTTATTAAGATGTATTGAAAAGACAGAAAAAATTTTCCATATTCCCAAAATACTTTATTCAAAGAAGATATCTCCGCAAAAGAGGACGGAATTTGAAGAAATATTTAAGCAAGCAATTCAAAATTATTATAATAGAACAGGAGTACAAGCCCAAGTAGTAGGGACAGAACATTTAGGAGTTTACCGATCAAAATACGAATTGGTATATGAACCATTAGTTTCTGTTATTATTCCCAATAAAGACCATATTGAAGATTTGAATAAATGTCTGCGTTCACTATTCGAAACAAATGTATATCAAAATTTGGAATGCATTGTGGTAGAAAATAACAGTATGGAGGAGGATACATTTGTTTATTATAAACAAATAATGGAAGAGTTTCCAAAAGTTAAAGTGGTGTATTGGAGTGGTACAGGATTTAATTACCCAGCAATCAATATGTATGGAGTGGAAGAAGCTAAGGGAGAGTACCTACTATTTTTAAATAATGATACTGAAATTATAAATGAAGATTGTATCAAAGAATTGTTGGGATATTGTATGAGAAAAGATGTGGGTGCAGTAGGAGCCAGACTTTATTATGAGGATAGAAGTATTCAGCATGCAGGAGTAATAGTAGGCTTGGGAGGAGTCGCGGCACATGCTTTTGTTGATATGCCAGGAGATAATCCGGGATATAAGTATCGTATTGTAGTAACACAAGATTATAGCGCTGTCACAGCGGCTTGTATGATGGTGAAAAGAAGTGTTTTTGAAGAAGTGGGGGGATTTGACACAAATTATGCTGTTGCATTTAATGATGTGGATCTGTGTCTGAAAATTCGGGAAGCGGGCTACCTAATAGTTTATAATCCATATGCTGAACTTATACATTATGAATCAAAGTCAAGGGGGTATGAAGATACTCCAGAGAAAATAGCGAGATTTCAGTCGGAGATAGAGAGATTTCATAAAAGATGGTCGAAAATATTGGAAAATGGGGATCCATACTATAATCTCAATTTAACTCTGGATAAAACAGATTTTAGTATGAGCGTAGTGCCTAGAGTGAAAGGATAAAACAGAAGATGAAAGTTGTTATTGTATTTGGAACGAGGCCAGAAGCAATAAAAATGTGTCCGGTTATTAAAGCAATTAAAAGATGTGAAGGCTTAGAATGTTGTGTATGTGTAACTGGGCAACATAAGGATATGTTGCAACAGGTTTTAGATGTATTCCATGTCAAAGCGGACTACAATTTGGATATTATGAGAGAAAAACAGACATTGTATGATATTACATATGCTGTTATGGAAGGAATTCGAAATGTAATACGGAAAGAAAGACCAGGTATTGTTTTGGTGCATGGGGACACTACAACAACATTTGCAGCAGCATTATCTTGTTTTTATGAAAAAATTCCAATTGGACATGTGGAAGCAGGATTGCGGACGCGAAACAAGTATTCGCCTTATCCAGAAGAGTTTAATAGACAAGCTGTAGATATAGTTTCTGATTTATATTTTGCACCAACAAATTCGGCAAAAGACAATTTGTTAAAAGAGGGTAAGAAAGAAGAGTTAGTTTTTGTTACAGGAAATACAGCAATAGATGCACTTAAGACAACTGTAAGGGAAGATTACAATCACGAGATTTTAAACTGGGCTGCTGGAAGCCGTATGATTTTGTTGACAGCACACAGAAGAGAAAACTGGGGAACATCACTTGAGAATATTTTTGAAGCGGTGAGAACAATAGTTGATGAACAGCAAGATATAAAAGTAGTTTGTCCGGTACATAAGAATCCAATTATACAGGAAACAGCACATAGGATATTAGGAAATCATAAAAGGATTAAACTGGTGAGTCCGCTTAATGTAATTGATTTTCATAATATTATTGCAAAAGCATATTTGATATTAACGGATAGTGGAGGGATCCAGGAAGAAGCTCCTTCGCTGGGGAAACCGGTTTTGGTATTGCGGGATATGACAGAGAGACCAGAAGGAGTGGCCGCTGGTAGTCTGAAGTTGGTGGGTACAGATAAAGAGCAAATTAAAAGAAATCTAAAGAACATTCTGCGTGACTCTAAAGAATATTTAAGGATGAGCAGTGCCCAGAACCCATATGGAGACGGTCATGCAAGTGAAAAAATTGTAAAAATTCTTATGGAGTGGAGGGAGAGGTATACAAAAAATGAAAAATAGTGAGACTGAGGCAATTAAACTAAATATTCGGGAACAAACAAAAATTTTGAACGATGTTCGTAATACAAAAGCATATAAAGCCGTAGAAGGTTATCATTTCTTGAAAGGGCAAAAAGGAATCGGAAAAATCCAAAAAACAGGAGAAGTATTAAAACATATCTGTTGTCAAGCGGATAAAAGAATACAGTCTCAAGATCCCTTGGAAGCAGTGTTGAAAATGCAGGCGGAAGGGGAAGAACAGATAAATTCTCTCGGGGTAGAATTGACGGAATATCAAGGATGCATGCAGATTTTATCAAAGATTCTGGAAGTAAAAAATACTGAGCGTAAAGTGATCTGTGTTTTTGCGCCTTATGAGATGATGGACCAGCCTGACGGTTATGCAAGACGAATAAAAAATATAGATGACTTACTAGGAGACAGAATGCTTAGAATTTATATTGCAAAGTCAAGTGTAGTGAATGCAGTGTTGCCGGAATGTTCGGAAAAGTCGGGAAATTATATATCTATAAGATACAATGATTTAAAAAAGCAACATTGTGATTTTGTTACAATAATAGCGCATTTGGTAGGGAGTGTTTATATTCACAGTGTTTACCAAGCGATGTTGTCTGTGGCACAAGATAGAAATATTATTAAGCTTTATGATTTTCATGGTGTTGTTCCTGAAGAGTTAGCTTTTATGGGGATGGAGAAAGAAGCGGAATACTATAGTAAGCAGGAAGCAGAGTTAATAAATAATAGCAATTATATTATAATAGCGAATCAGGCAATGAAAGAGCATATACTTTCGAAATATCCAGGCTGTAAGTCAGAGTTTATTCTTATGCCGATGAATAATGATGATAATAATCTTGATTTAATGTCAACGCAAACAGATAAATCTGAAATAAAACAGATGAAAGAAATTGTTGAAATGCCAAGAGTTATTTATTCGGGTGGACTTCAGAAATGGCAATTGATACCAGAAATGCAAGATGCGATTTATAATAATAGAGATAAATGTGAATATCATCTTTATGTTTCTAATCCAGATGAGTTTATGAAACTCTGGGGAGATAGAGAAATTCCGAAAAAGTGGGAAGTTACAACTAAAACTGCAGAAGAATTAAAAGAAGCGTATGGCAACGCACAATATGGTTTTGTGCTTCGAGATGATATTGTTGTTAATAAGGTTGCTTGTCCTACCAAGATAATAGATTATATTAAGTATGATATTATACCAATTATGAAAACGGTACATATTGGTGATTTTGGACAATATGGCTTGGAGTATTTATCTGTAGAAGACTTTTTGGCAGAGCGATTTCCGACAGAGGAAGAACGACTGGAAATGTGCAGTAAGAACAGGAGGATAATAAATAAAATATTTGAAGAATACCAAATTGGCAGGAACATGGTGAAAAAAATCATTATAGAGCAAAATGGGTAGAAAATCATTGGAGAAAGTGAAAAAGCAGAAATGAAAAAACCAGGTTATTATTCTTCCGGAGAGTTTGCCCGCATGGCAGGCGTTACTCTAAGGACAATCCGTTATTATGATAAACAGAATATCTTAAAGCCCTCGCTTGTGACAGAAGCGGGGGCTCGTTTCTATACAGACGAAGATTTTGCCCGGCTTCAGCAGATTCTCCTGCTGAAATATTTAGGCTTTTCTTTGGATGATATCCGGGAAATGACATTTGCGGATGCAGATTATCATTTTCTGTTGAACTCTTTAAATATTCAGCTGAAGCTGGTTCAGGACCGTATTGAGAAGATGCAGCTCATGGAGAGGGCTATTCAAGATACAGAAGAAGAAGTCCGGGCGACGCACACAGTGGACTGGAATAGGATGCTGAATCTGATTCACTTAACAGGCATGGAAGAAAGCCTGAAGAAGCAGTATCAGAATGCCTCAAATATTTCAGCCAGAATTAGCCTGCATAGCCTGTATTCTCAAAATAAGCAGGGATGGTTTCCTTGGATTTTTCATCAGCTTGGTTTGAAACCTAAAATGAAGGTGTTGGAAATTGGCTGTGGAGATGGCGCGCTTTGGAAAAGTAATATGCAAAATATCCCGGATGAAGTAGAAATTACTCTTTCTGACGTGTCAGAGGGAATGCTCCGGGATGCAAGAAGAGAGCTTGGCGGAGAAGATCAAAGATTTATTTTCCAGGCATTTGACTGCCATAAGCTTCCTTATGAATCTGAAACTTTTGATATTGTGATAGCAAATCACGTGCTTTTTTACTGTCAGGACATTCCAAAGGTATGCAGGGAAGTAAAGAGAGTTCTGAAACAAGGGGGAGTTTTTGTCTGCAGCACATATGGAAATCGGCATATGAAAGAAGTGAGCCTTCTTGTACAGGAATTTGATAATCGGATTGTTTTGTCGGCAGACAGGCTTTACGAAAGATTTGGTATGGAAAATGGCCGCGAAATCTTAGAAAAGTGTTTTCAAGAGGTAGAATGGCGATTATATGAAGATAGTCTTTTGGTAACGGAGGCAGAAGCTTTAATTTCTTATATTCTCTCCTGTCATGGAAACCAGGCACAGTATATCGGAGAGCGGTATACAGAGTTTCGCTCTTTTGTGAAAGAGAAGACAGAGGATGGTTTTTATATAACGAAGGAAGCAGGGATTTTTCTATGTGAAAATAGATGACATAATTATGGCGAAATATCTTGCTTTGCTATGATCTTTTCGTTATAATATACATAAGCGACTTATTTGAAATGGAAAGTTATTGTAGCGAAGGTTATTGGATTTGGAGGAAATTATGGTTGAAGTTAAAAATTTCTTATATTGTTTAAATATTAATACGGCAGATGGAAGGACTGATATTGTAGGAATCCTGACTGCAATAACCCCTGAATATATACCAGGATTATTTTCCTTTTCTATCAATTTTACACTTTTGAATTTGACTGAAGGGGAGCATGAAGTTACGATTAAATTCAAAAATCCGGAAAACGAAATAATAACCTCAATTGATAATGTTAAACTGGACTATAAAAAAGATGAGAATAGTAACCTTCCGGAACAATATTTGGGAATTAACGTGGCGGCTGGTCTTCAGAATGTTGATTTCAAAAAATCCGGTGTATATTCTACACAAGTTATTGTAGATGGAATAGATATGGGGAATTTTAAAATATTTGCCAAGGGAAAGAATGAGGAGTAATGGTAGGAACAAATTGTGTGCGGTTATCAAATGACGCTTCTTTTTTGAAAGAAAATAGTACTTCTAACAAAAGTAATATGTATGGGGATATGTTTTTTGATAAAAAGAATATCTTTCGGTTCCCGATTCATAATATAAGCAAGAGTGAGAAATCTGCCATAATATTAATTTATGACAATAGAAATGGAATGCTTTTTATGAATAATGACGTAATTGCCAGTATCAGGAGATTGGATGAAATAAAAGAGTTGCCATATGATTGGAATGGATATGGTGCGGCTCCTTTTTCATCTGAATTAATTGATAAATGTAAAAAAATCATAAATATATTATTGCCTCAACCACAAATTTATCCGACGGGGAGACAAAGCATACAGTTTCAATATGAGTTGAAAGATAAAAGTTATTTGGAATTTGAAATCTTTGAACATAAAACAATGTGTTTATTTGTACCTAAACGAATTTACACAGAGGCTGAGGAGATAGAAATCACAGATGCGGAAGAAAAACGGATCAAGGAGATGGTAGAAAAGTTTTATGGAAACAGTAGTACAGAGAGAAGAAATATTATATAGAGTCATAAAACGGTCACAGCCAGATACGGTAGATAATAATGGGCATCCGACATCAGCGCTGTTTAAGCAGGAAGACGGTGTTTCTGTAGATCGGGATGGGGAAAGAAGAGAAAGTACTATTATTGAAACATTCAAAAACAGATTTGAAAAGAGATTCAAGGGATTAGTAAAAGTTCAGGCAAGTGTTTGTATTGACAATGCCATGGCGGTAATTCCGGAAACAAAAAGTAATATATATCATGCGGAAATATTTGAAAACACTAATAAGGAACCATTAACTCAGCTAAAGGCATTAATTTTAGCAGATAGTTCTGAAATGGTGGTCTATGATTCCAGTGTTGAATGGAGATAGAAGCGTAATTTCGTAACAAATTCTTAATATTTTCAAAAAAAGCTTGAAGGTGACCTAAGGTCACCTTTTATAATGCATGTAGATGGAAATACTGAAAGAAAAGACAGCAATCAAAATTACATTTCAGGAGGATAAAAATGAAAGGTATTATTTTAGCAGGCGGTTCAGGCACACGGCTTTATCCATTGACAATGGTAACATCCAAACAGCTGTTGCCGATTTATGACAAACCGATGATCTATTATCCTATGTCGGTGCTTATGAATGCAGGAATCCGGGATATTCTCATTATTTCCACACCGCAGGATACCCCCAGGTTCCAGGAGCTTTTAGGGGACGGCCATCAGTTTGGCGTGGAGCTTTCTTATGCAGTACAGCCAAGTCCGGACGGACTGGCACAGGCCTTTATTATCGGAGAAGAATTTGTGGGAGATGATACAGTTGCCATGGTTCTCGGAGATAATATTTTTGCAGGACATGGCCTGAAAAAAAGACTTCGCGCAGCTGTGGAAAATGCCCAGTCCGGAAAAGGAGCTACTGTGTTTGGGTACTATGTAGATGATCCGGAGCGTTTCGGTATTGTGGAATTTAATAAAGAGGGGAAAGCGGTTTCTATTGAGGAAAAACCGGAACACCCAAAGAGCAACTACTGTGTCACAGGTCTTTATTTCTATGACAATAAAGTTGTGGAGTATGCGAAAAATCTGAAGCCAAGCGCCAGAGGAGAGCTGGAGATCACTGATCTGAACCGGATTTATCTGGAAGAAGGAAAGTTAAATGTAGAACTTCTGGGACAGGGATTTACCTGGCTGGATACAGGAACACATGAGAGTCTTGTAGATGCCACTAATTTTGTAAAAACAATGGAAACTCATCAGCACAGAAAGATTGCCTGCCTGGAAGAAATTGCCTACTTGAATGGATGGATCTCCCAGGAAGAAGTGCTTAAAGTTTATGAAGTGTTGAAAAAGAATCAGTATGGGCAGTATTTAAAAGATGTTCTGGATGGAAAATATCAGGACGGATTATACTAAAAAAGAAAGCAGATAGGAGTAAATATTATGAACATTATCGTTACCGGCGGAGCCGGCTTTATTGGAAGCAATTTTATTTTTCACATGTTAAACAAATACCCGGACTACCGGATTATTTGTCTGGATTGTCTGACCTATGCAGGAAACTTATCTACACTGGCGCCTGTTATGGATAATCCTAACTTCCGTTTTGTAAAGGAGAGTATTACAGACCGTGAAGCTGTCTATAAACTTTTTGAAGAGGAACATCCGGACATGGTGGTAAACTTTGCGGCAGAGAGCCATGTAGACCGCTCTATTGAAAACCCGGAAGTATTTCTTGACACAAATATTAAAGGAACTGCAGTTTTAATGGATGCCTGCAGAAAATACGGAATCCAGAGATATCATCAGGTATCTACAGATGAGGTTTACGGAGATCTGCCTCTGGACCGCCCGGATCTCTTCTTTACAGAAGAGACACCGATCCACACAAGCAGCCCGTACAGCTCGTCCAAAGCAGGCGCTGACCTTCTTGTACTGGCTTATCACAGGACATATGGACTTCCGGTTACCATCAGCAGATGTTCCAATAATTATGGACCCTATCATTTCCCGGAGAAGCTGATTCCGCTTATGATCGCCAATGCACTGAATGACAAGCCGCTTCCGGTTTACGGGAAAGGGGAAAATGTCCGCGACTGGCTTTATGTAGAAGATCACTGCAAGGCAATTGACCTGATCATTCACAAAGGCCGTGTGGGAGAAGTTTACAACATCGGCGGACATAATGAAATGAAAAATATTGATATCGTGAAGATTATCTGTAAAGAGCTTGGCAAGCCGGAAAGCCTGATCACTTATGTGGAAGACAGAAAAGGCCACGATATGCGTTACGCTATTGACCCGACTAAGATCCATAATGAGCTTGGATGGCTGCCGGAGACAAAGTTTGCAGATGGAATTAAGAAGACGATCCAGTGGTATCTGGACAACAAGGAGTGGTGGGAGACGATCATTTCCGGAGAGTATCAGAACTACTATGAGAAAATGTATGGAAACCGGAAGGAGATGGAATAATGAAGGTTCTTGTAACAGGTGTAGCAGGTCAGCTGGGCCACGATGTAATGAATGAGCTGGCGGGGCGCGGTTATGAGGGAATCGGATCAGATATCCAGGAAGTGTACAGCGGGATTCAGGACGGTACGGCCGTGACTTCTATGCCTTATGTGCAGATGGATATTACAGATGCAGACTGTGTAAAGCGCGTGATCTCGGAAGCTGCTCCGGATGCGGTCGTGCACTGCGCGGCGTGGACAGCAGTAGATCTTGCAGAAGAGGAAGAAAAGAAGCCGATCGTCCAGGCGGTAAATGTGGACGGCACAAGAAATATTGCCAAAGTCTGCAAAGAACTGAACTGCAAAATGGTTTATTTAAGCACGGACTATGTGTTTGACGGACAGGGAGAGACGCCTTGGGATCCTGACTGCAAAGATTACAAGCCTCTCAATGTTTATGGGCAGACAAAACTGGAAGGGGAGCTGGCTGTTTCAGAGCTTCTTACAAAATATTTCATTGTACGAATTGCATGGGTATTTGGGAAAAATGGAAAGAATTTCATCAAGACCATGTTAAATGTGGGAAAGAATCATGATACCATTAAGGTAGTCAATGACCAGATCGGCACGCCGACCTACACCTTTGACCTGGCAAAGCTTCTTGTTGACATGATCGAGACGGAAAAATATGGTTATTATCATGCTACAAACGAGGGCGGCTATATCAGCTGGTATGATTTTACCAAAGAAATCTTCCGCCAGGCTGTGGAAATGGGCCATGAAGAGTACAGTGAGGACAAGGTGAAAGTCCTTCCGGTCACAACAGAGGAATATGGTGTATCCAAAGCGGCAAGGCCGTTTAACAGCAGGCTGGATAAGAGCAAGCTGACAGACAATGGATTCCATCTGCTTCCTACATGGCAGGATGCGCTGAACAGATATTTGAAGGAAATCGACTTCTAAAAAA
The DNA here is from genome assembly GCF_030296775.1 of Claveliimonas bilis. Classification (NCBI taxonomy): domain Bacteria; kingdom Bacillati; phylum Bacillota; class Clostridia; order Lachnospirales; family Lachnospiraceae; genus Claveliimonas; species Claveliimonas bilis. The sequence continues at coordinate 1,316,542 of NZ_AP027742.1, forward strand.
GTGGTTTCGGTGAAAAAGAGAAGAGGAGAAGATCATAAATGGGACAGATCAAAGTAGAAAAGAACGCTGGCGGCATTGAGGGCCTGTGCGTGATCGAGCCGGCCGTTCACGGCGATGCCAGAGGCTATTTCATGGAGACATACAATCAAAGAGATATGGAAGAGGCGGGGCTTACCATGCAGTTTGTCCAGGACAATCAGTCCTGTTCTTCCAAAGGTGTTTTGAGAGGGCTTCATTTCCAGAAAGAGTTTCCCCAGGGAAAACTTGTCAGAGTGATCAAGGGCGCTGTCTTTGATGTTGCGGTGGATTTAAGAAGCGACAGCAAAACGTATGGAAAATGGTTCGGCATCGAGCTGACAGAAGAAAATAAAAAACAGTTTTATATTCCGGAAGGCTTTGCCCATGGCTTCCTGGTATTGAGCGATGTGGCAGAATTTTGTTATAAATGTACAGATTTCTATCATCCGGGCGATGAGGGCGGACTTGCCTGGAACGATCCTGAGATCGGCATTACCTGGCCGTCTCTGGAGGGAGAGTATAAGGGAAGCGCTTCCGGGGAAGGTTATCATCTGGAAGATGGCACAAAGCTGAATTTAAGCGACAAGGATCAGCTCTGGAGGGGGCTTAAGGATACGTTCCACTTCTAGGAACAAAGAGAGTGAGGGCAGAAGCTAAGAGAGGCTTCTGCCTTTTTACTTTAATCAGGAAACGCTTGCGGAACTCTTTGCTCTTTATTGTGGCAGTTATGCGGTTTTTGTGGTAAAATGACATATAACCATGTGAAAGTGAAACAGAAAAGAAAAAGTGAGGATATAAATAGAAATATATGGAAACATATAAGATCAGCTGGATAAAGTTTTTAAAAAAATTATCTCCCTACAATATAAAAAAGGGGATTCTGTATTTTAAGCATTTTGGACCAAAGGAATTTTGGGTCAGACTGACAGAGCGGTTTCAGACAGATGATGTGGATTATGAGGAGTGGTATTGTAATCACAGGCCGCAAGAAGAAGAACTGGAGAGGCAGCGGAAGGAAAAGTTTGACTACATGCCGCTGATCAGTATTCTGGTACCTGTGTATAATACGCCAGAGGCATTTTTGAAACAGATGATCCAGTCTGTGAGAGCACAGACCTATGGAAATTGGGAGCTCTGTATCGCTAATGCGAATCCGGGAAACAAAGAGGTAGGAGATATCTTAAGAATTGCATCGGAAAAGGATCAAAGGATCCGGGTGACCGATGTTCCGGAAAATGAGGGGATTGCGCAGAATACAAATGCAGCCATGAAGATTGCTTCCGGAGAATATGTGGGACTTCTCGACCATGATGATCTTTTGACAAAAGACGCCCTTTATGAGGTGGTAAAAGCGCTTAATCAGCAGGAAAGGCCGGAAATGATCTATTCCGATGAAGATAAGGTGACAACAGATCTTACCGAACATTTTCAGCCTTATATGAAACCGGATTTCAATCTGGATCTTTTGAGATCCAATAATTATATCTGTCACTTCTTTGTGGCAAAGAAATCGCTGATCGAGGATGTGGGGGCATTTCGGGGAGAATTTAACGGAGCACAGGATTATGATCTGATCCTGCGCTGCAGTGAAAAAGCAGTGGGGATTGCTCATATTCCACGGATCCTCTATCACTGGAGAGTGCATAAGGCTTCCACAGCGGATAACCCGGCAAGTAAAATGTACGCCTTTGACGCGGGAAAGCGTGCCATCGAGGATCATCTTAAACGGTGCAGTCAGGACGGGGAAGTTTCCCATGCGAAAGATCTGGGATATTACAGAGTCAAATATGAGCTGAAAGGCAGTCCGCTTGTCTCTATTATCATTCCTAACAAGGATGAAGTGGAAAGTCTGGATAAATGTCTTCAGTCCATAGAAAAATCTACCTATAAAAATTACGAGATCATTGTTGTGGAAAACAACAGTGTAAAGGACGAAACTTTTTCCTATTATAAAAAAATTGAGGCAAAAGGCGTGAAGGTCGTATATTGGGAAAAAGGCTTTAACTATTCCGCCATCAATAATTACGGAGCCAGCTATGCGAAAGGGGACTATCTTCTGCTTCTTAATAATGATGTGGAAGTGATCACACCTGACTGGCTGGAAGAAATGCTTGGCAACTGCCAGAGAAAAGAAGTGGGTATCGTCGGCGTGAAATTATACTATCCGGACGATACGGTGCAGCATGCCGGAATTATTGTGGGAATCGGGGGTATTGCCGGAAATATTTTTGTGGGTCTCCCAAGGCGGTATACCGGTTATTTCCACAAGGCTTCCGTTCAGCAGGATCTCTCTGCAGTTACAGCGGCCTGCATGATGGTAAAGAGATCTGTCTATGAGGCCGTGAAAGGACTGGATGAGAAGCTTCAGGTTGCTTTCAATGATGTGGATTTCTGTCTTCGGGTGAGAAAGGCAGGATACTTGGTTGTGTATAACCCTTATGTGGAGCTTTATCATTATGAATCAAAGACAAGGGGCGCAGAAGATACCAAGGAGAAGGTGCGTAGATTTCAAAGTGAGATTGAATATATGCGAAGCCATCACCTGGATATACTGAAGAACGGAGATCCAATGTATAACAGAAATCTGACGCTGACAAAATGGGATTATTCCCTGAAAAACAATCAAAAAGGATAAAACTATGTGTAAAGTGACGGTTGTAATACCTAATTACAAAGGTGAAAAATATCTGCTTCCCTGTCTGGAGTCTGTGTATGAGATGACAGGGATACCAGTGCATGTCATTGTTGTGGATAATGGATCCACAGACAGCTGTATTGAGAAAGCAAAAGAGCGTTATCCGCAGACGGAGTTTATCTGTTTTTCAAAGAACTACGGCTTTTGCCGTGCGGTCAATGCAGGGATTAAAGCAAGCCGCACGTCCTATGTCATCCTGTTGAATAATGATACCAAAGTAAAAGAAGGGTTTGTGGAAAATCTGCTTCACAGAATAGAAGAAAATGAGAGATGTTTTTCGGTGGAAGCGAAAATGCTGCAGTACCAGGATCAGGATAAAATGGACAGCGCCGGAACCTTTTACAACGCGCTCGGCTGGGCTTTTGCCAGAGGACGGGACGGTAAGGCAAAGCAGTATGACAGGCCATGCAGCGTATTTGCCGCCTGTGCAGGCGCTGCCATATACCGACGGGATGTGTTTGAAAAAATCGGATATTTTGACGAAAGACATTTTGCTTATCTGGAAGACATAGATGTGGGATACCGGGCAAGGATATACGGCTATGTGAATCTCTATGAACCGTCAGCGGAAGTCATTCATGTAGGAAGCGCTTCCAGCGGTTCCCGGTACAATGTTTTTAAGACGAAGTATTCTTCCAGAAATAATGTTTATTTGATTTATAAGAACATGCCTTTTTTGCAGATTCTTCTGAACAGTCCCTTCCTTTTGGCCGGGTTTGCGGTAAAAACGGTATTTTTCTTCCGGAAAGGTCTGGGAAAGGAATATGTAAAGGGGCTGCTTGCTGGTGTGAAAATCTGCCGGAAGGAAAATAAAGTGTCTTTTCAAAAGGGAAATTTGAAAAATTATCTCGTAATACAGGCTGAATTGTGGAGAAATCTTTTTCGAAAGCGATCATAGCGTGAATGAAGGTTAATGAAGTCTTAAGATAGTTTCCCTTGCCCTCGGCGAAAAAGTATTGTATCATAATAAAAGTGTTTCTATAGCGTTGGTATGTACTGACGCTTTTATTTAAGTAAAAATGTCTGTTACCATGGAGAAGATAGATGCGAGAAGAGAAAAGAATAAAGAGAAGAGAAAAGGAACTGCAGAAAAGGAAGCGAAAGAGAAGAAGGAAAAGGCGTGTGGCGGTTCTTGTGATAGAGCTGGTTATTCTGTGTGTGCTTGGAGCAGTAGCCTTTGGTATGTTCAAACTGGATAAGTTGAATCATACGGTATTTAATGAAGACAGCATTTTGAATAATGGGGTTAACCAGGAAGGGTTTAAAAATATTGCACTGTTTGGAACAGACAACAGGGCAGGAGAGACATCCGGGGTAAGAAGTGACTGTATTATCGTGGCCAGTATCAATACAAACACGAAGGAAGTAAAAATGCTTTCTGTGTATCGCGACACCATGCTTCAGCAGGCAGATGGTACATATGATAAAGCAAATTCTGCGTATGCTACAGGCGGCGCTGAGGCGGCTATCAATATGCTGAATAAAAATCTGGACTTGGATATCACAGATTATGTTACAGTAAATTTCCTTGCATTGGCAGATGCGGTAGATTTATTGGGCGGAATTGAATTGGATCTTACAGAAGAGGAAGTTGTCCACATGAATAATTACTGCGTGGAAACTTCAGAAATTACCGGGAAAGATTATGAAAGAATTGAGCCGGAGGTTGCTGGAACCTACCAGCTGAATGGGGTACAGGCAGTTTCCTATGCCCGGATCCGTTATACTGCCGGAGGAGATTTTGAGCGTACCTCCCGTCAGAGGCTTGTGATTGAAAAACTGGTGGAAAAAGCCAAAAGCGCCAATCTGGGAACTATCAATAAGGTGATCGATGCTGTTTTCCCGGAAATATCAACAAGTTTTTCTTCCACAGAGATCATAGGACTTGCGGCTGATGTTTTCAATTATGAGCTGGGAGAGAACGGCGGATTCCCGTTTACACCGGAGACTCCGGAATCCATTCCGGGATATTCGGGGTCCTATGTAGTGGCTGCAGGTTTGGCGGATAATGTAAGGCAGGCCCATGAGTTCCTTTTTGGTGATGAAGATTATGAACCGACAGAAGTTGTTCAGGGAATCAGCGATGAACTTTCTGAAATGACAGGGATATATCCGCAGGCAGATGAGGAGCAGACGGAGGATACACAAAATGAAACCGGAAGTGAATAGGCGGATCGTAGATGTGATTATACCAGTGTATAAACCGGAAAAAGATTTTTATAAGCTGGTGGAAAGACTGGAGAAACAGACAGTTCCCATAAGGCATATCCACATTATGCACACGGTAGATGGTATGGATTTGTCAGAATTAGCCGGGAAGTATGAGAATCTTCTGCTTACAGAGATACGGCCGGAAAAGTTTGATCATGGCGGGACAAGAGATCAGGCTGCCCGTATGTCAGATGCGGATATTCTTGTGTTTTTTACACAGGATGCTCTGCCAAAGGGAAAAGATTTGATTGAAAATTTGATAAGGCCCCTTGAAAATGATAAGACGGCAGTCTCTTTTGCACGGCAGCTGCCAAGAGAGGATTGTGCTATTATTGAACGGTATGTAAGGAAATTTAATTATCCGGAGAAAAGCCGGATAAAGTCAGAAGAGGATCTGGAAGAACTGGGAATAAAAACCTTTTTTTCTTCGAATGTCTGTGCAGCTTACAACAGAAGAATTTATCTTGAGGTGGGCGGATTTGAAAAGCAGACTATTTTAAATGAGGATATGCTGTTTGCTGCCAGATGTATCAAACAGGGTTACAGCGTGTCTTATACAGCAGAAGCAAAGGTGATCCATTCTCATAATTACACACATTTGCAACAGTTCAGGAGAAATTTTGATGTGGCAGTTTCACAGGCACAGCACCCGGAAATTTTCTGTGGGATAAAGTCGGAAAAAGAAGGGATACGGCTGGTAAAGAGTGGGGCAGTATATCTTCTAAGGACCGGCAGACCGTTTAAAGTACTATCGCTGTTCTGGGGAAGCGCAGTAAAATATGCAGGATTTTTTATGGGGAAACATTACCGGAGCCTTCCTAAAAGGATGATTCTTTGCTGTACCATGTTTCCGGCATACTGGAAGCGGGTAATGTGAAAAAAGAGGGGTAAAATATTGAAAAAAAGCATAAAGTAATGTATTATGTTGTTTGAAATGTTTGAAGCGCGGAAAGAAACTGTACCAAAGAAAGGATGTTACCATGGCAGGTAGAGGGCGAAAAAGAGGCCGGCGTAAGCGCCACAGTTTTGCAGCGTGGTCGCTTGGGAAAAAAATAGGAGTCATTTTTGGCGGAGTTGCATTTGCGGTGCTTTCGACAGCGGCAGTGCTGCTGGCTGGAAAGATGAGTAAGATAGAAACAACCAAAATTGATACAGACAAGTTGAATATATCTTCAGAAGTGGAGCATGAGGAGGGATATACGAATATCGCTCTTTTTGGTCTGGATTCCAGAGAAAACAGCCTTGGAAAGGGAAATCGGAGCGATACGATTATGATCGCAAGTCTCAATAATGAAACAAAAGAGGTAAAACTGGTCTCCATATACCGGGATACGCTGCTCCAGCTGGATGACGGAAGTTATAATAAAGCAAATTCCGCTTACTCTTTTTATGGACCGGAAGGCGCGATTTCCATGATCAATAAAAATCTGGATATGAATATTGAAAAGTATGTCACGGTCAATTTCAATGCACTGGTAGATGTGATCGATGCAGTGGGAGGACTGGACATAGAAATGACGGAAGAGGAAGTTGTCCATATGAACAATTATTGTGTGGAGACTTCTGAAGTAACGGGTAAAAGCTACACAAAAATCGAGCCTGAGGTTGCGGGAACCTATCATTTAAATGGGGTGCAGGCTGTTTCTTACTCCAGAATCCGTTATACAGCCGGTGGAGATTTTGAACGGGCATCCAGACAGCGGCACGTGCTGGAACTGATTGCCAATGAAGCGCAGTCTATGAGCCTTGGAACCATTAATAAGATCATTGATGAAGTTTTTCCACAGATTTCCACTAATTTTACTTTGACAGAAATGGTAAGCTATGCGAAAGACTTTGCGAAATATACACTGGGAGACTCTTTGGGCTTTCCGTCAAAGAATACGACAGATATGCTGAATGAAGTGGGAAGCGTTGTCATTCCGGATACGCTTTCGACAAATGTGCAGGAGGTTCATCAATTTTTGTTTGGCAATGATGGATATACAGTCTCCAGTACGGTTCAGGATATCGAATATGGAATTTCAGAGAGGGCGTCCAGCTCATCCTATGACAGTTCCGGAGAGACCTGGGAAGATGACAGCGGAGAGACTTATGATGACAGTTATGATACGGGATATGACTCTTCCTATTATGATGATGGAACGGATGATTCCAGCTGGGATAGCAGTGGAACTGGAGACGGCGGATATACAGATACGGGGACATCGGATGGATGGACCGATTCCGGCACTGATTCCGGAACCGATTACGGAGATGGATCAACTGACGGAGGATATGTAGACGACAGCGGAGGCGGCAGCGAATATTCTGGTACGGAATAAATAATGCATAAGAGAGGTAATGGTATGAAATTGGTAAAAAAAATGACGGCAGTTATCATAGCGCTGTGTATGACTGTTATGGTTCTGCCTTTCAGCGTAAATGCAGCTGAACCGCAGCTTCGATTTTCAGATCCTACTACTACACAGGGGGCGACTTTTGATGTGGAGGCGACCTTCTATGCAGATGCAGGAATCGGTGATGTCAATGCAACTCTGACCTATGATGCGGCGGCATTGAAATTTATCAGCGGAGATGGAGCAACAGCCAGCAACGGACAAATCCAGCTGACCGGAAACGGCGGCGGAAGTACAGAGATGAAATGGACGCTTCAGTTCCAGGCACTGGCAGTTCAGACTACAAGCATCACGATTGCTTCAGTAAGCGCTTCTTCTACTGATGGGACATCGTTCCAGGTGGCACAGGGGAGCTCCACTATCACAATTGGCGAAGGGGATCCTTCTCTGATCGACAGCACAGATTCTTCAGGAGAAACAGGTGCTGCATCCGGCGTTCAGGTAGATGTTGACGGGCAGACATACAGCGTGGTGGACTTTTCTGATATTTTAATCCCTACGGGATTTACCAAGACAGAAATGACCTTTGAAGGGCAGACCTGTCCGGCAGCGTTGCAGGAGAGCAGCGGGAAATATGCGGTTTATCTTTCCGATTCGGAGGGAGAAGAGAATTTCTTTCTCTATGACCCGGACGGAGGAACCTTCTCTCCTTTTGAACAGATTGAGGTTTCACAGGACAGATATATTATTCCTCTGACAGAGGAGGTTGGAAGTCAGCTGCCAAGCAATCTTCAGGAAACGACTTTTACAGTCAATGGCAAAGATTTTCCGGCATGGCAGAATGTAGATTCGACGGACTATTATGTATTATATGCACTGAACAGTGACGGGGAGAAAGGCTTCTATCAGTATGATTCCATAGATGACACTTATCAGAGATATACCCCGGATACCTCCTCACAGGAAGAGGAGAACGAATCTTCTTCTCTGCTGGGGGGACTGATCGATACATTACGGGATAATCTGGACAGATTCCTTGTGGGGACCTGGGTATTATTCCTAATCTTCCTCATTATTATCATTATACTTGCAATCAAGCTTCGGCATCGTAATCTGGAACTTGACGATCTCTATGATGAGTATGATATTGATGTAGATGAAGAGGAAGATAAGAAGGCCTCGAAAAAAGCTGCAAAAGATAAGAAGGCTCCGGCAGCGAAAAAGGAAAAAGCGTCAAAAGCTAAGGCGGCAGTAATGGAAGACGATGATTTCGACGATGACTTTGACGATTATGATGACGGCTTTGAATATGAAGATGACGACTTTGATGATTACGAAGACGACGGAGAAGATTTTGAAGAGGATGATTTCTCGGCCAATGATGATTTCGAAGATTTTGAAGAAGACGATGATGATGTTTTCCGCGTACAGTCCCGTGAGTCGGTTGAAGACGATATAGATGACCTTGATGCTCTTCTGGAGGCAAGAGTTCGTGAGCCGGCTAAAAGACCGCCGCGTACGCCAAAGAAGAGAAGTCATGCTGAGGAAGACGATACCTTTAAAATGGATATTATCGATCTTGATTAAAAGAAGAAAAAAGGGAAGGTGCAGTTGCTGCAGCTTCCTTTTTTCTCGTCTAATAGGAAATTTCTTTGTCTTTACATGCAGATGCAAATTTGATACAATACAATTTGATAGTGCAAAAAAAACGGATGTTTGTACAAAGAGAAAGTAAAGGAGATAAATTATGTGTGGAATAGTTGGATATATTGGAAAGCTACAGGCAGCACCTATTCTCTTGGATGGTTTGGAAAAGCTGGAATACCGAGGATATGACTCTGCCGGGATTGCGGTCTATGACGGAAAGGAAATCAACATGCTGAAAGCTCAGGGACGCCTGAAGGTGTTGAATGAGATCAGCCATGGGGGAGAGAAACTTCCCGGAACCCTTGGAATCGGGCATACGCGCTGGGCCACTCATGGGGCTCCGTCCGATATCAATGCGCATCCACATTTTAATGCAGATAAAAGTATCGTTGTTGTTCACAACGGAATTATTGAAAATTATTTGAAATTAAAGAAAAAACTGGAAAAAAAGGGATATAAATTTGTCTCTGAAACGGATACTGAGATTATAGCACATCTTCTGGACTATTATTATGACGGGAATCCTCTCCGGGCGATTACAAAAGTTATGCATCGTATGGAAGGATCTTATGCACTGGGAATTATTTTCAGCGACCATCCGGAAGAATTGTATGCGGTGCGTAAAGACAGCCCTTTGATCGTAGGTCATACAGATGGAGGAAGCATTATTGCGTCTGATGTACCTGCAGTACTGAAATACACGAGAGATGTTGTATTTATAGAAAATGAAGAGATCGTGCGGCTGACAGAAGAAAGCATGGAGTTTTTCAATGTAGATGAGGAACCTATTGAGAAGACGGCAACTCATATTGACTGGGATGTGAATGCGGCAGAAAAAGGCGGATATGAGCACTTTATGCTGAAAGAAATGTATGAGCAGCCAAAAGCGATCATGGATACATTTTCACCCAGACTTAAAAACGGAAATATTGTGATCGAAGAGCTGGGAATGTCAGAGGAAGATATCAGAAGTATCCGCAAGATTATGATTGTGGCCTGCGGAAGCGCTTACCATACGGGTATGACAAGCAAGTATGTCTTTGAAGGTTTGGCAAGGATACCGGTAGAAGTAGATCTGGCTTCTGAATTTAGATACAGAAATCCAATCCTGGATGAAGGAACGCTTCTCATTGTAGTGAGTCAGTCGGGTGAGACAGCAGATACTCTTGCGGCTCTTCGGGAAGCAAAAGATAAAGGTGTCAGAGTTCTTGGAATTGTCAACGTAGTGGGAAGCTCTATTGCAAGGGAGGCAGATAATGTAATGTATACATGGGCCGGACCGGAAATAGCGGTCGCTACTACAAAGGCTTATTCTGCACAGTTGATATCTTTGTATCTGCTTGCAATGAAGTTTGCTCATGTCAGAGGAGAATTAAGCGACAAAGGTCTGGCAGATATGATAGAAGAGCTGAAGGAGCTGCCGACACAGGTGGAGATGCTTCTCAATAACAAAAACAAAATACAGAAGTTTGCAAACCGTTACCTTGCAGCCAAGAGCATTTTCTTTATCGGAAGAGGAATCGATTATGCAATTTCCCTGGAAGGGTCTCTGAAGCTGAAGGAGGTTTCCTATATTCATTCAGAAGCGTATGCGGCCGGAGAACTGAAGCACGGAACCATTTCTCTGATCGAAGAAGGTACTCTGGTATGTTCTGTCCTTACACAGGAAGAGTTGTACAAAAAGACGATCAGCAATATGGTAGAAGTAAAGACAAGAGGAGCATTTGTGATGGCGGTCACAAATGTGGACAATACGGAAGTGGAAAAGGCAGCAGATTATGTGATCTATCTTCCGAAAACCAATAAATATTTTACCAACTCCCTGGCAATCATTCCTCTGCAGCTTTTCGGATACTATGTTGCCGTAGGCAGAGGATGCGATGTGGATAAACCGAGAAATCTGGCAAAATCTGTCACTGTAGAATAAAAGGAGCTGAAAAGATGAAATATGACTATCTGATAGTGGGAGCGGGACTGTTTGGAGCAGTATTTGCCCACGAGGCGGGGAAAAAAGGGAAAAAGTGCCTGGTGGTGGATCGGAGAAATCATATTGGGGGAAATATTTATACAGAAGAAATAGAAGGTATCCAGGTTCATCGGTATGGGGCCCATATTTTCCATACTTCAAACAAGGAAGTGTGGGAGTATGTGAACCGGTTCGCAGAATTTAATCATTATATCAATTCGCCTATTGCTGTTTATAAAGATGAACTGTATAATCTTCCTTTTAATATGAACACTTTCAGTAAGATGTGGAATATAAAAACCCCCGCAGAGGCGAAGGAGATCATTGACAGGCAGATTGCAGATCTTGGAATTACAGAGCCGGCCAATTTGGAAGAACAGGCGCTGTCTCTTGTGGGGCGTGATGTTTATGAGAAACTGATAAAAGGGTACACAGAAAAACAATGGGGACGAAAGTGTACAGAACTTCCGGCCTTTATTATCCGCCGTCTGCCCCTTCGTTTTACGTATGACAATAACTATTTTAACGATCGGTATCAGGGAATCCCCATCGGCGGCTATACCGCGATTATTAAGAAGCTTCTGGAACAGGCAGATGTAAAACTTGGGACCGATTATCTGAAGGAGCGGGAAACATACAAAGATATGGCGGACCGTATTGTTTTTACCGGTATGATAGATGAATATTTTGATTATATACTGGGAGCGTTGGAATACAGGAGCGTCCGTTTTGAGACAGAGGTTTTGGACTGCCCTAACTACCAGGGCAATGCGGTGGTAAATTATACGGAAAGAGAAGTTCCCTATACAAGAATCATCGAGCATAAACATTTTGAGTTCGGCACTTCGGATAAGACTGTGATTTCCAGAGAATATTCATCAGAATGGAAGGTGGGGGACGAGCCTTATTATCCGGTCAATGATGAGCGGAACAGCAGTCTGTATGAGAAATATAAGGAGCTGGCGGAAAAAGAGAAACGAGTAGTTTTTGGCGGTCGGCTGGGCGCTTACAAGTACTATGATATGGATAAAGTGATTCTGGCAGCGCTTGAATTAGCTGAAAAAGAATTGAATTAGAGCAGCGCCGGTATACAAAGAAATGCGGCTGAATCCGTGAAAATTCTTTTGTATACTGACGCTTTCAACATTTTTTAATTGATTTATCACAATTTATACACAATTATAAGTTAGACTACAATCATAGAAACAAAAGAAAGACATGAAAGGAGTCTTAACTATGAGTAATGAGTATAATTATTACAATCCTAATCCAGAGGATTTCGATCATAATAATATTTTTGATGAACAGCCAAAACAGGAGAAACCAAAAAAGCCAAAAAAGAAAATGCCAAAATGGGCGGGAGTTGTCGGCCTGGCCCTTGTATTTGGAATTGTTGCAAGTGCTGCCTTCCAGGCAAGCAATGTGGTATTTGACAGGGTGACAGGAAATGATACAAAGACAGTGAAGCAGTCTTCCACATCAGGGAACACGCAGCTGACACAAACTGCCAGCACAGTGACATCGGATGTTTCACAGATTGTAGAATCAGCTATGCCGTCCATCGTGTCTATCACAAACATGAGTGTACAGGAAGTGCAGAATTTCTTCGGACAGACACAGCAGGAAGAAAGCACAAGCCTTGGTTCCGGTATTATCATCGACCAGAGTGATTCAGAGCTTTTGATCGTAACTAATAATCATGTGGTGGAAGGTGCAGATACACTGACAGTTACATTTGTAGATAATGAAAGTGTAGAGGCCAATATAAAAGGAACGGATTCGGCACGGGATCTGGCAGTAGTCGCAGTGCCGGTAGATTCTATTAAGGATTCCACCATGGAAGAGATCAGTATTGCCTCCCTTGGAGATTCTGATGAACTTCAGGTAGGCGAACCTGCCATTGCAATTGGAAATGCACTTGGATATGGACAGTCTGTAACAACTGGTATTATCTCTGCGACAGACCGGGAGCTGGATGGATTTGACGGAAAACTGATCCAGACAGATGCAGCGATCAATCCTGGAAATAGTGGAGGAGCGCTGCTTAACGCTAATGGACAGGTAGTTGGTATTAATACGGCCAAGATCAATTCCAGTGTTGCGGAAGGTATGGGATATGCAATCCCGATCAGTGACGCAAGCGATATCATTACTTCACTCATGAATCAGGAGACAAAGACAAAAGTTTCTGAAGAAGAGCAGGGATATCTTGGAATTACCGGAGTAGATGTATCAGATGACAGCTCTGAAATGTATAATATGCCTACAGGCGTATATATCAGGGAGGTATCTAAAGGCAGCGGAGCAGAGCAGGCAGGCCTTGCACAGGGTAATATTATAACAGCTATCAACGGAACAACTGTTGACAGCATGTCTACTTTAAAGGAACAGCTTACTTACTATAAAGTCGGTGAAACTGTGGAACTGACAGTACAGGTTGCAGCAAACGATGGTTCCTATCAGGAACAGACAGTATCTGTAACTCTGGGAACTGCAAGTGAATAAAAAACAAAAGTGCGGCGGTAAAATCCACCGCACTTCTTTTTATTATCCGGGATGTGTGGTATAATGTCCACGTAGGCAATGAGCCGTGCAAAAATGCAAAAGGACAAAATACCTGCTTGCAGGTATTTTTGGCGTTTTGTATTTTTATAGGGCGAAGCCCGTGAGCGAGAGCCCGAAGGGTTCGAGCTTAGCAGGGCGAATGAGATCTGAGTTTGCCGAAAAGGGGCGAAGCCCGTGAGCGAGAACCCGGAGGGTTCGAGCTTGGCAGGGCGAATGAGGCTTGCAAGGCTACTTAAAAAGGAGGAAAAGGATGTACGCTTTTGAGGACATTAGAAAAACGGACAGCGAAATAGCAGATGCTATTGTAAAGGAGATGGAAAGACAGGATTCCCATTTGGAACTGATTGCTTCCGAAAACTGGGTAAGCAAGGCAGTTATGGCGGCTATGGGAAGTCCCTTGACAAATAAATATGCAGAAGGGTATCCGGGAAGAAGGTATTATGGCGGATGTGATTACGTTGATGTAGTAGAGAATCTGGCAAGGGAGAGAGCAAAGAAACTTTTTGGATGCGAGTATGTCAACGTGCAGCCTCATTCAGGAGCACAGGCAAATATGGCAGTTTTCTTTGCCATGCTGAAACCGGGGGACAAGATTCTTGGAATGAATCTGGATCAGGGAGGGCATCTGACCCATGGATCACCGGTAAATTTCTCGGGAAATTATTTTCAGACCTCCTTTTACGGAGTAAATGAGGAAGGTTTTATTGATTATGAAGAGGTGCGCCGTATTGCTTTAGAGGAAAAGCCGAAACTGATCATTGCAGGGGCAAGCGCCTATGCAAGAAAAATCGATTTCAAGAAATTCCGCGAGATTGCTGATGAGGCAGGTTCCTACCTTATGGTAGACATGGCTCATATTGCAGGACTTGTAGCGGCAGGCCTTCATCAAAGCCCGATTCCGTATGCAGATGTTGTGACAACTACAACACATAAGACTCTGAGGGGACCGAGGGGAGGCATGATCCTTTGCAACCAGGAAGCAGCGGACAAATTTAATTTTAATAAAGCAGTATTCCCTGGTATACAGGGAGGCCCGCTGGAGCATGTGATTGCCGGAAAAGCAGTCTGTTTTAAAGAAGCGCTTCAGCCTGAATTTCGCGAATATCAGGAACAGATTGTAAAGAATGCCCAGGCATTGGCCCGGGCTTTGATGGAAAGAGGAGTAAAACTGGTATCAGGAGGCACAGACAACCATTTGATGCTGGTTGATCTAAGCCAGGAAGAGGTAACAGGAAAAGAACTGGAAAAACGTCTGGATGCTGCTCATATTACATGTAATAAAAATACAATTCCAAACGATGCCAGAGGACCGATGGTGACAAGCGGAGTGAGGCTTGGAACACCTGCAGTTACCACTCGCGGATTAAAGGAAGAGGATATGGAGCACATTGCAGAAGCTATTTCTCTTGTGATTAAAAGTGAGGATAATATTGGAAAGGCACAGGAAATCGTAGCGCAGCTTACAAAGAAATACCCGCTGATCTAACAAAAAAGTACAGGCCTGAAATAGAGGAGGAAGGCGAAAGAATGAAAACAAAACACAGAAATGATGAAGAATACAGAAAACTGATGAATCGTCTGAACCGCGTGGAAGGCCAGGTTCGGGGAGTAAAAAAAATGCTGGAAGAAGAGCAGTACTGTGTTGATATTCTCACACAGGTGTCTGCAATTCAGGCGGCGCTTAATTCTTTTAATAAAGAGCTTTTATCCAGCCATATACATTCCTGTGTGGTAAGTGAAATACAGAACGGAAATACAGAAGTGGTAGATGAATTGTGTGAATCTATCAAAAAGCTTATGAAATAGTGTGCTATCAGTAAAGGGCAGTCTCCCGGAGCAAGGGGACTGCCTTTTGTAGTATGATGCCAATCACATTTTTATTCCAATCCCATACAATAATATTGTAGATTGTTATGGAAGGAGTAATGACACATGCAGAATTACCGGTATCAGTCCCAGGACTGCAGGAGAGGACAGCAAAGAAGCTTTTCTGCTCAGGGAATGCAGAGACAAAGTTCGTGCTGCGCAGAAAGAAAAGAAGTAGCCGGTCTTTCAGACCTGGCCCTTGCCATGGCGTATGTACCATGGCAGGAGTGGCGTGAAATATACGATCTGGAGAAGGGATTTTGCTGCGGCACGATTTTTCGCGAGCTGCATAAACCATTTTTAGGAGCAGGAGGGAGAAGATAATGGCAGATAACAGGCCCTGCAGGAGAGACCTGCTTCAATGGATCAATGTAGTTAGTTTCGCCGTAGATGATGTAAAGCTTTTTCTGGATACCCATCCCTGTAATTCCCAGGCTCTCGCCTTTTTTGAGGAATGTCAGGAACAAAGAAATCGGGCATTGAAAGAGTATGCCAGGTATTACGGACCTCTGACTGTGGATGCGGCAGATCTGTCTCAGACAGACAGGTGGAACTGGATCAATGAGCCATGGCCATGGCAGGAAGGGGGATGTTAATTTATGTGGAATTATGAAAAAAGATTGCAGTATCCTGTGAAAATCACTCAGACAAATCCCAAAATAGCACAGGTGATCATCAGTCAGTTCGGAGGCCCTGACGGAGAACTCGGAGCTTCGATGCGCTACCTTGCCCAGAGGTATACTATGCCTTACAAAGAAGTGACAGGAATACTCACAGATATCGGAACAGAAGAATTGGCACATCTCGAGATGATCTGTGCAATTGTCTACCAGCTTACGAAAAACCTGACGCCGGAAGAGATTGAGAAATCCGGATTTGATAAATATTATGTGGATCATACTCTGGCACTCTGGCCGCAGTCGGCAGGAGGAGTGCCATGGAGCGCGACTACATTCCAGTCCAAAGGAGACCCTGTTACAGACCTTCATGAAGATATGGCGGCAGAGCAGAAGGCAAGAACAACTTATGACAATATTCTAAGACTTGTGAAGGATCCGGAAGTGGCAGATCCTATCCGTTTCCTGCGGGAAAGGGAGATTGTGCATTACCAGAGATTCGGCGAGAGTCTGCGCATTGTGCAGGATCATCTTGACAGTAAAAACTTTTATGCTTTTAACCCGGAATTTGATATGGGGAGATGTACGAAATAATATAAAGATAAACGCGGCTGGATACTTAGGAAAAATTCCTCATTGTCATTCCAGACATATGCCGTTATAATAATAGCGATTGGAGTGTAAATAAATGGAGAATAAAAATACGAAAGTAACACAGATTCCGAAAAGAGGCCGCGGTGAGCACAGAGGCCGGTCAGCGCAGGCCAGAGAGAGTATGGGGGCAAGAATGAAAAGCGGTATGAAATATTTTGACTACAGCCTTGTGGCGGTTATTGTATTTCTTATATGCTTTGGTCTGGTCATGCTCTACAGTGCCAGCGCTTACTCGGCAGAAGTCAATTATTCGGGGGACAGTATGCATTATTTTAAAAGGCAGCTGTTTTTCTGTATCGTGGGAGGCGCGGGAGCATATGTCGTATCGCTGTGGGATTATCATAGAGTTGCCAAGCATGCGAAAAAAATCTTTTTCTTTTCTATTTTCCTGATGGCTCTTGTAAAGACGCCGCTTGGAGTGGAAGTAAACGGGGCGACAAGATGGATTGCCCTTCCGTTTGGACAGCAGCTTCAGCCTGCCGAGGTGACGAAAATAGCTGTCATTGTTTTTGTCCCGGTCGTTATATGCCAGATGGGGAAAGAGATCCGGACTCTGGCAGGAGTGATTCGGGCAATCAGCTGGGGATTGCTGGCAGCAGGCTGTGTATATTTTCTGACAGAAAATTTGAGTACAGCAGTTATCGTGCTGGGAATTACCTGTATGATGGTCTTTATTGTTCATCCCAAGACAGCTCCGTTTATTGCCCTGGTTGTTCTGGGAATCATTGCTCTTGTAGTGGGGGCGACCATCCTGGGAAGTATGATACAGGCGGGTGATCTGGGAGATAATTTCCGGCTTCGGCGTATCATTGTATGGCTGGACCCGGAAAAACATGCTTCTGATTATGGCTATCAGGTCGTACAGGGGCTTTATGCTATTGGTTCCGGCGGCTTTTTTGGGAAAGGTCTTGGAAACAGTACGCAGAAACGACTGATACCAGAAGTGCAAAATGACATGATCCTTTCGGTTATCTGCGAGGAGCTGGGAGTGTTTGGGGCCATTATGGTCCTGGTTCTGTTTGGCCTTTTGCTGTACAGGCTTATGGTAATTGCACAGAATGCTCCGGATATGTATGGAGCTTTAATTGCCAGCGGTATCTTTTCCCACATTGCGCTTCAGGTATTTCTGAATGTTGCGGTTGTAATTAATTTGATCCCCAATACCGGAATTACGCTGCCATTCATCAGCTATGGAGGGACATCATTACTTTTTCTGATGTTGGAAATGGGTGTCGCGCTTGGAATTTCAAGAAAAATAAAGATGCAATGATAGAAAAGCCTTTTCAATCTTCCTATTATATGCTATGATATATAAGTGGTTTTTGAAACTACATACACTAGAAGTCAATGACGTTAATGCTAGATATTGAAGATAGAAATGTAGGAGGATGGAAGGAAGATGAGCTATAAAATAATCGTGGACAGCTGCGGAGAGCTGACAAAAGAAATGAAAGAGTCGGAGGTTTTTGAAACAGCGTCTTTGAGTATAGACATAGATGGCCATCATATTGTGGATGATGAATCTTTTGACCAGAAAGAATTTTTAAAAATCGTGGCGGAAAGTCCCAATTGCCCGAAATCGTCCTGTCCGTCACCGGAAGCTTATATGGAAGGATACCACTGCGAGGCGGAAAGGGTCTATGCAGTGACTCTGTCAGCAGAACTCAGTGGATCTTATAACAGTGCAGTGCTTGGAAAGAATCTTTATCATGAAGAGTATGGAGAGAAGGATATCTATGTTTTTAATTCACGTTCTGCATCTGTGGGAGAAACCCTTATTGCTTTGAAAATCGAAGAATGTGAGAAGAAAAATTTGAGCTTTCACGAAGTCGTCCGGCAAGTGGAGGAATATATTGAAGAACAAAATACGTATTTTGTTCTGGAAACTCTGGAAACATTGAGAAAAAACGGACGTTTGACGGGGCTGAAGGCAATTGTGGCAACGGCGCTGAATATAAAACCGGTAATGGGAGCTACACCACAGGGAGTAATCTGCCAGCTTGGACAGGCAAGGGGTATAAAGAAAGCTCTGGTGAAAATGGTGGATGAAGTTGTGAAAGATGTGAAAAGGCCCGAGGAGAAGACGCTTGCCATCAGTCATTGCAACTGCCTGGAGAGAGCGGAAGCGGTGAAGAGGATGATTCTGGAGAAGATTTCACCGAAAAAGGTCATTATTCTGGATACAGCCGGAATCAGCAGTATGTATGCGGCAGACGGCGGTATAATCGTAGTTGTATAATCCCTGCCTTTGTGATATAATGTTATCCAGTTGACGAAGGAGTACAAAGATATGAGTCAGGAAAAAGTAGATAAATATAAAAAGGAAAAGGCGAACCGTAAGCAGATCATGCAGAAACAGAAAGTGCGTCACCTGCTAAGGCGCTGCATAGTGGCAGTATTGGGATTGGCTCTGGTGTGCTGGATTGGTTATTCGGCATATGGCGTGTATGAGGACAGCAGACCGCAGGAGAGTGCGGAAGTTGATTATTCAGCCATCACTGACTATGAAACAAATCTGAACGGAACAGAATAGATGCTCATAAAAGTAAATTGTGAGACAAAGAACAGGAATTTTTTCCTGTTCTTTTTTTGTTGCACAGGAAAACTGGGTTCCCATCACATTTTATTAAGGAATTTTTAGAAAAAAGGGCTTGAAATCAATAGTAAAGTGGTTTACAATGGTTTCAAGTGGTAGAAAGTGGCGAAAAGTGGTATAAAGTGGTGCGAAAGTGGCAGACCGCTTTGAAAGAAGGTGAGTTCTAATGTTGAAAGGAGAATACAGTCACAATATCGATCCCAAAGGAAGGCTGATTATTCCGGCTAAATTCCGTGACGATTTAGGGGAGCATTTCGTCATAACAAAAGGGATGGAAAATTGCCTGTATGTATATCCGGAAAACGAATGGAACGCCTTTGAAGAAAAACTGAACGCCTTACCAACGACCACAGATAAAAAAGCCAGAGCTTTTGCATATTTCTTTCAGGGAAGTGCAACAGACGGCGACCTTGATAAGCAAGGTAGAACACTGATTCCATCTGTTCTTAGAGAATACGCTAAACTTGGAAAAGAAGTTGTGTTTATCGGTATGGGGAAGCGTGCCGAGATCTGGGACAAGGCCAGATGGGATGAAAAGAATGCTGAAGTGGAGCTTTCTATCGAAGATATTGCATCAGATATGGAAGCAAACGGATTCAGTATCTAAGAGGGAGAAGATATGGGATTCAGTCACAAATCAGTATTGCTTGAAGAAACTGTAAATGGACTTAACATCAAGCCGGACGGCATATATGTAGACGGAACGCTTGGTGGAGGCGGACATGCATATGAAATATGCAGGCGTCTCGGAAACAAGGGGAGTATTGTAGGAATAGACCAGGATGAAGCCGCCGTGGAAGCGGCAGGCATCCGCTTAAAAGACTTCGGGGAGAAAGTTACAATAGTCAGGAGCAACTATTGTGATATGAAGTCGCAGCTCCAAAAGTTAGGCATTGACAAGGTCGATGGGATCGTGCTTGATCTGGGCGTATCTTCCTATCAATTGGATACGGCAGAGCGGGGATTCTCCTATCGCGAAGATGCACCTCTGGATATGAGAATGGACAGGCGTCAGAAAATGACGGCCAGAGACATCGTCAATGACTATAGTGAGATGGATCTTTATCGCGTGATCCGTGACTACGGGGAGGACAAGTTTGCAAAAAACATTGCCAGGCATATTGTGGCGGAACGCGCGAAAAGACCCATTGAAACAACCGGACAGCTGGTGGAGATCATCAGACATGCCATACCGATGAAATATCAGAAAAAGTCAGGGCATCCGGCAAAGAGAACCTTTCAGGCAATTCGTATTGAGTTGAACAGAGAGCTGGAGGTTTTAAGAAATTCACTGGATGATATGATCGATTTGCTGAATCCGGGAGGAAGATTGTGTATCATTACGTTTCATTCACTGGAAGACAGGATTGTAAAGAGTGCATTTAAAAAGAATGAGGATCCATGTACCTGTCCCAAGGATTTTCCGGTGTGTGTGTGCGGAAAAGTTTCAAAAGGGAGTATTGTTACAAAAAAACCGATTTTGCCAGGTGAGGAGGAAATGGAGGAGAACAGCCGCTCTAAGAGCGCAAAACTCCGCATTTTTGAACGAAACTAAAAAAACGGCAGAAACGGAAATAGAAGGAGTATAAAAAAGAAAGGGGACGATGAAGATGGCAGCAGGAAGAACTTCAAAGAGGCAGACAGCAGCATACAGCAGAAGAAGCAATCCCCAATCTATGTATGTATATGGGAATGCAGTTCCAAAGCCGGAGTATACCCCGGAGAGGGAACCGGAAAAACGCAGGAGAGATCCGCAGCATACAAGAAGAAGCCGTCAGATTCGTCAAAACCAGAGGAAGGCTTTAAAAGTCAACAAGGGTTATGTTATTTTTCTTACGGTAGCAGCTGTACTTGCGCTGGTAATCTGCGTGAATTATGTGAGACTTCAGTCACAGATTACGAGCCGTTCCAGGAACATTACTGCAATGCAGGAAGAACTGGCGGATATGAAAGAGGAAAATACAACAAAGTATAATACGATCATGGATTCTGTCAACCTGGAAGAGGTGCGCGATAAAGCTATCAATGAGTTGGGCATGGTGTATGCCGATAAAGATCAGATTGTAGAATATGATAATCCGAATGGAGACTATGTAAAGCAGTATGAGGAGATACCGGATGACGGAATGCTTGCAAGCTCCAAGGATGTACAGAATTAAGGTGGGAATATGACAAAAAAAACTATGCATCGTTTGAGAAAAAAATTCCCTAAATTTATGCAGAAAAAGCTAGTCATCCTCTATTTGGGGATTATACTAGCTTTTGTTTTTCTAATAGGAAGAATTACCTATATTAATGCATCTGACGGGGAAGAATATACGAAAATTGTTCTGGACCAGCAGCAGTATGACAGCAGGGTCATTCCCTATAAGCGGGGAGATATTGTAGACCGGAACGGCACGAAAATTGCCACCAGTGAAAGAGTGTACAATGTCATACTGGATGTGAAGACTATGCTGAGTGATGAAGATTATGTGGAACCTACAAAGCAGGTCCTGAAAGACTGCTTTGGGATAGAGGAAGAGGAAGTAGATGCTCTGATCGAAGAGTCGCCTGACAGCAGATACAGCGTGCTGAAAAAAGGAATTGACTATAATACGGCCAAAGAATTTGAAGCCATTGATGAAGATGATGAAAATTATCCGGATGTAAAAGGAATATGGCTGGAATCAGATTATGTGCGCACTTATCCCTATAATACGCTTGCGAGTGATGTTATTGGATTTACAGTAGACGGAAACGTGGGAAACGGAGGCATAGAAGGCTACTATAATACGATACTAAATGGGACAGATGGAAGAGAATATGGTTATCTTGATGGCGGGACTTCTGTAGAACAGACTGTAAAAGAACCAATTAATGGGAAAACAGTGGTTTCTACGATTGATGTACAGGTGCAGAGTATTGTAGAAAAATATATCAAACAATTCAACGATGAAAGAAAGAATAATGCAACTGCCGGCGAGGGAAGCAAAAATACAGCTGTCATGATCATGAATCCGCAAAATGGAGAGATCCTTGCCGAAGCCAGCTATCCGAATTATGATCTGAATAATCCCAGAGACCTGTCAAGCTACTATACACAGGAACAGCTGGATGCCATGTCGGATGAAGAACAGCTGGATGCCTTAAACTCTCTGTGGAAAAATTTTTGTGTCAGCGATACTTACGAGCCTGGGTCGACGATAAAACCTTTTACTGTAGCAGCAGCTTTAGAGACAGGGGCACTGAACGGGGATGAAACCTTTTACTGTGAAGGAAGCCTGCATATTGGAGGATATGACATTCATTGTATCAATCGGGAGGGACACGGAACACAAACCTTGAAAGAAGCGGTGGAAAATTCCTGCAATGTGGCCCTTATGCAGATTGGAGAAAAAATCGGCGCCGAGGATTTCATTAAATATCAGCATATATTTGGATTCGGAGAGCTGGCGGGGATCGATCTTCCCGGCGAAGCCGCTACAGAGGGGCTTTTATATACAGTAGATAACATGGATGAAACCAGTCTTGCGACCAACGCATTTGGTCAGAACTTTAATGTAACAATGACACAGATGCTGGCAGGTTTTTGTTCGCTTATTAACGGCGGAGAATACTATGAGCCTCACATTGTAAAACAGATACAGGATGAAAATGGAAATGTAGTGGAAAATGAAGAGCCGGTTCTTGTGAAACGAACAATTTCGGAAGAGACAAGTACTCTCGTAAAAGATTATATGAGGGGAGTTGTTCAGAATGGAAGCGGTAAGCTGGCGGATCTGGAAGGCTATGAAGTAGGAGGAAAGACTGGTACAGCAGAGAAACTTCCAAGATCAGAAGGAAAGAACCTGGTATCTTTTATTGGATATGCACCCCAGGAAAATCCGGAGATTGCAATTTATGTTGTGATTGATGAGCCAAATGAGTACGACCAGGCCCAGAGTTCTCTGGCGGTGCAGATGGCAAGTGATATTATGAAAGAAATTTTCCCGTATCTGGGGATCTCCAAGACATCTGAAACAGCGGACGATACGGCAACGCAATAATATGAATAACCTCACAAAAGCAGTAATAAAGTATAAAAAGGCTTTTGTGAGGTTTTTTTGTGCGTAGTAAGACATATAATAAGAAGAAAATCCTGATCGTTTTTCTGTGCGCAGTTTTTATCATTCTGTTTTTGATGGGGAGACTTGTCTACCTGATGGTATTTGACGCCGAATATTATCAGGAGAAAGCGGAAGCCCTCCATGAAAGAGAGAGGGAAATTAAGGCGGCAAGAGGAGAGATCATAGATGCTTCGGGAAATATTCTTGCGACAAACCGCACGGTGTGTACGATTTCTGTGATCCATAGTCAGGTAACAGATCCTGAAGAGGTGATCACGGCTCTTTCCCAGGCTTTGGATATGGAAGAGGCCTCTGTGCGTGAGAAGGTGGAGAAGGTTTCAGCTCTGGAAAGGATTAAGACAAATGTGGATAAAGAAATCGGTGACCGGATTCGGGAGATGAATCTTAATGGTGTAAAAGTGGATGAGGACTTTAAACGTTATTATCCCTATGATGAGCTTGCATCTACAGTGCTGGGATTTACCGGGGGAGATAACCAGGGGATTATCGGCCTGGAGGTAAAATATGAAGAATACCTGAAAGGACAGAACGGGCGGATACTGACTACTACAGATGCAAGAGGCATAGAGCTTAAAGGAGTGGCAGAAGATCGGGTGGAGCCGGTTCCCGGGAATACCCTCCGGATCACATTGGACTATAATGTACAGATGTATGCACAGCAGATGGCGGAAAAGGTGATGGAAGAGAAACAGGCCGATGCAGTATCCGTTCTTCTTATGAATCCACAGAATGGGGAGATCATTGCAATGGTAAATGTTCCGGAATTTAATCTCAATGATCCCTTCACCTTAAATACAGGAGAAGATACATCGGGACTTTCAGAAGAGGAAAAACAGGATAAGCTGAATCAAATGTGGAGAAACCGCTGTATCAATGATACCTATGAACCCGGGTCGACTTTTAAGATCATTACAGCCTCTGCCTGTCTGGAGGAGGGAGTTGTTTCCCTGGACGATACGTTTCAATGTCCGGGATACCGGATTGTGGAAGACAGGAAGATCCGGTGTCATAAAGTGGGGGGACACGGACAGGAGACATTTGTGGAAGGGGTGCAAAATTCCTGCAATCCTGTATTTATGGATATCGGTCTTAGATTAGGAGCAGATAAATTTTATGATTATTATGAAAAGTTTGGTCTTCTGAATTTGACTGGAGTAGATCTTCCGGGAGAGGCGGGGACGATCATGCATAAAAAGGAAGATATTGGAACGGTGGAGCTGGCAACGATGACGTTCGGGCAGTCCTTTCAGATTACGCCTATTCAGCTTGCCTCCACAGTAAGTTCCATCATTAACGGCGGAGTGAGGGTAACGCCTCACATTGGGAAAAGCGTGATCTCTTCAGATGGGAAAACAGAGGAAGTTTTAGGAGCTGAAAAGGGGGACAGAATCCTTTCAGAAAAAGTTTCTGGTCAGATGAGGGAGCTTTTGGAGGGAGTCGTACGGGAAGGATCCGGGAAGAACGGAGCGGTGGAGGGTTACCGTATCGGAGGAAAGACAGCTACGTCGCAGACTCTTCCGAGAAGCGCAAACAAATATATATCCTCATTTCTGGGCTTTGCACCGGCTGACAACCCGCAGATACTGGGAATGTGTATTATTTATAATCCCCAGGGAATTTATTATGGAGGTACGATCGCCGCACCGGTAATGCGGGAGATTTTTGAAAATGTACTTCCCTATCTTGGCATTGAAAAAGAATAAGAAATGAAGTATACTGTTTTAAGCTGAATAACAAAAGAGATAAGAGGTGTATCTATGGATTATACAATTTTTATTCCGGTATTGATATCATTTGCATTGAGCGTTGTAATGGGACCGGTGATCATCCCCATTCTTCGCAGACTGAAAATGGGACAGACAGAAAGAGAAGAAGGAGTAAAATCTCATCTGAAAAAGGCGGGAACGCCTACCATGGGCGGGGTAATTATTCTTATTGCTGTTGTGGTGACCTCCGTATTTTACATTGGAGATTATCCCAATATTATCCCGATTCTTTTTGTTACACTGGGATTCGGACTGATCGGTTTTCTGGATGACTATTTGAAAGTAGTGCTGAAGCGTTCCGACGGATTGTTCCCGAAACAGAAAATGGCTCTTCAGATCCTTGTGACGGCAGTATTTGCCTTTTATATGGTGAAATTTACAGATGTTTCTCTCGCCATGTTAATCCCTTTTTCAGGGGGAAGATATCTGGATATCGGATGGCTTGCGATCCCGCTCCTTTTTGTGGCGGTGATCGGAACAGTAAACGGAGTCAATTTTACCGATGGGCTGGATGGGCTGGCTTCCAGTGTTACGGTGCTTGTAGCTACCTTTTTTACAGTGGTGGCGGTGGGAACCGAGAGTGGAATTGAGCCTATTACCTGTGCGGTAGTCGGGGCCCTGATGGGATTCCTTCTTTTCAATGTATATCCCGCAAGTGTATTCATGGGAGATACAGGGTCGCTGGCTCTGGGAGGTTTTGTGGCTTCCACGGCCTATATGCTGCAGATGCCGATTTTTATTGTGATCGTGGGGCTTATCTATCTGGTAGAAGTACTGTCTGTTATGATACAGGTTACATACTTTAAAAAGACAGGCGGCAAAAGGTTCTTCAAGATGGCTCCGATCCATCATCATTTTGAACTGTGCGGCTGGTCAGAGACAAAGGTAGTAGCGGTCTTTTCGATTATTACAGCCATTCTGTGTCTGATTGCACTGATGGCTATGTAAGGAGGACAAATAATGGAAAAAACGGTACTGGTATTCGGACTTGGGATCAGCGGGATCGGAGCAGCGAAGCTTTTAGAAAAGCGAGGGGCTGATGTGATCTTATATGACGGCAATGAAAAACTCAATAAGGAAGCAACACTTAAAAAGATGGGAGAAGGCACAAAGGCACGGATTATTACCGGTTCTCTTCCGGAGGAAGTGATGGATGAACTGGATCTTGTGGTCATCAGTCCCGGAGTGCCGACGGATCTTCCAGTCGTTCAGAAAATGAGAGAGAAAAAGATTGAGATCATGGGAGAAATTGAGCTTGCCTATCTGTGCGGAAAAGGAGAAGTCCTTGCCATTACAGGGACGAATGGCAAGACTACCACAACTGCTCTGTTGGGAGAGATTATGAAAAACGCTTCAGACAGTGCATTTGTAGTGGGAAATATTGGAAATCCTTATACGACTGTAGCGGAAGATACCAGGGAAGATTCTGTCGTTGTGGCAGAGATGAGCAGTTTTCAGCTGGAGACGATTCACACATTCCGTCCCAGAGTATCGGCCATTTTGAATTTGACGCCGGACCATTTAGACAGGCATCATACCATGGAGGCATATATTCAGGCAAAGATGAATATTGCCTCGAACCAGACGGAAGAAGATTTTTGCATCTTAAACTATGAGGATGAGGTGCTTCGCAGATTTGCTGCTGAAGTGAAGGCGAAAGTTTTTTTCTTCTCCAGTGTGCATAAGATGGAGAGAGGCATTTATCTGGATAACGGGAATATAATTTATAAGAACCCGGATGATGGAAATGCCGAAGGTACGCTGATCTGTAATGTAGATGAACTGAAACTGCTTGGTGTTCACAATTATGAGAATGTCATGGCGGCATCGGCTATGGCCGCTGTGTATGGAGTGTCCCTTGATATTATAAGAAAGACGCTTCGGGAGTTTGCAGGCGTGGCCCATAGAATAGAATTTGTAGCGGAAAAAGATGGAGTCGCCTATTACAATGATTCCAAGGGGACAAATCCGGATGCGGCTATCAAAGGAATCCAGGCAATGAGGCGCCCTACCGTTTTGATTGGAGGGGGATATGACAAAAATTCAACTTACAAAGAATGGATTGAAAGCTTTGACGGCAAGGTTAAACTTCTGGTCCTTCTTGGGGCTACAAGGGAAAAGATTGCAGAAGAGGCCAGAGAGTGCGGTTTTACAGATATTGCTTTTGCCGATACATTTGAGGAGGCTGTCCTTACGTCCGTAAAGGCGGCGCAGCCGGGAGACGCAGTGCTGCTGTCGCCGGCGTGTGCAAGCTGGGGAATGTTTAAGAACTATGAGGAACGAGGAGATAAGTTCAAAGAGATTGTAAATTCCCTATAAGGAGAGAACAAGATTGCCAGATTCAGTCAAAAAAAGAAAGTATGACTATACACTTCTTACGGCGCTGTTCTTGCTGCTGCTTATCGGACTTGTGATCCTGTACAGCACCAGCGCATACAATGGAGAGGTAAAGTTTCATGATTCCTTTTACTATCTGAAGAAGCAGGTGTTTGCCACCAGTCTGGGCATTGCAGGTATGTTTCTGATGGCGCAGATTGATTACCGGAGATTGCGGAAATTTGCAGTGCCGGCCTATCTTGCAGCAGTGCTTTTGTCTGTTGCAGTGCTTTTGGTGGGAGATGAGTATAATGGGTCCAAAAGATGGTTGTCTTTGGGCCCTTTTTCTTTTCAGCCCTCTGAATTTGCGAAAATAGCAGTCATTCTTTTTCTTGCTGCTGTCGTGACAAAGAATGCAGACAAAATGGGGCAGATGAGAACGCTTCTGAAGATCATGCTCAGTGTTCTTCCTATTGCAGGTCTGGTAGGCGCCAGCAATTTGAGTACAGCCATTATTATTCTCGGAATTGCGGTTACTCTTGTCTTTACGGCAAGTCCCAAATACGGGCAGTTTATCTGGATGGGAGTGATAGGCTGCGGATTTATGGCTGTGTTTCTTGCGTTGGAGAGCTACCGGCTGGAGCGGCTGGCAATCTGGAGAAATCCGGAGGCATACGAGAAGGGATATCAGACCCTTCAGGGGCTGTACGCCATAGGATCAGGCGGACTCTTTGGGAGAGGACTGGGGGAGAGCGTACAGAAGCTGGGCTTTGTTCCGGAGGCTCAAAATGATATGATATTTTCCATCATCTGTGAGGAGCTTGGCCTTTTTGGAGCAGGATTTATTCTCCTTCTTTTCCTGATTCTGATCTGGCGTTTCTTTCGGATCGCATCCCATGCGGAAGATCTTTTCGGAGCATTGATTGCAGCCGGAGCTATGGCTCATATGATGATCCAGGTGATTTTGAATATTGCGGTTGTGACAAATACCATTCCAAATACAGGTATTACACTTCCCTTTATCAGCTACGGAGGAACATCGGTTGTGTTCCTTTTGATGGAAATGGGGGTTGTGCTAAGTGTGTCATCTCTGGTAAAATAATAGCATTGGTTTACAAGGAGGATGCTTTTTGTGGAACGAAAGAGAAAAAGCGGACATAAAAAATCTCATAAAATATATGCATTTGTTGTAATCCTGCTGGGACTGGCAATTATTGCCCTGGCTGTGCTGCTGCTGTTCTATGTGCAGCGGATCGAGGTGACGGGGAACGAATACACATCCAGTGAGGAGATTGTTAATGTAGTGGAGGAGGATCAGGGATCTTTTAACTCCATTTACCTTTTATGGAAATATCATTTTACCGATTATAAAAAGCCGGACAGCATCCAGGATATGCAAGTGAGCCTGAAAGCGCCGTGGATCGTGCAGGTGAAAGTAAAAGAAAAGCCGATCCTCGGGTATGCTGTGGCAGAAAAATCCTACCTGTATTTTGACGGCAGCGGAGAAGTGGTGTTGGAAAGCTCCACATTACTTGAAGGAGTCCCGGCAGTGGAAGGGCTTGAAGTGGGAGATGCCTCTGTAGGAGATTCCCTGAGCAAGGGAAAGGAGCGGCTGTTCAAAGAGCTGACGGAGCTGAAAGAGGATATGGAGAAATTTGAATTGTCATCGGATAGAATTGTCTGTGACGGGAAACAGATTTACACATATTTTGGAGATGTTTGTGTGGCGCTGGGCAGCAGCATCACTACGGAAAAAGTATCACAGATATCACCGATCCTGGAAAAGCTGGGCGGCCAGAAAGGGACGCTGCATTTAGAATATTTTGCGGATGAGAACGATGTGATAACATTCGATAAAGACGAGCTGCCTGAAGCGGCGCAGGAATCTACGGATGGACAGACCGGGGAGACCGCGGAAGAAAATCAATAAAAATGGGCTAAAATCCATAAAAATAGAGAAAATTCTATTGATATTTTGCACAAAAGCTTATATTATATACTATATATGGCGGACTCCGAGTCTGCCGTTTATGGGATGTATAATTATATAATAAGGATAGAACAAAGGAGGAGAAACCCTTGCTAGAAATTAAAACAAACGAATCAGAAGCAGCGGCAAAGATAATTGTTGTGGGAGTCGGCGGAGGCGGAAATAACGCTGTAAACCGAATGATTGATGAACAGATTGCCGGTGTTGAATTTATTGCAATCAATACAGATAAACAGGCCCTTCAGTTATGTAAGGCGCCGACCCTTATGCAGATAGGGGACAAGATCACAAAAGGACTTGGTGCGGGAGCACGTCCTGAAATCGGTGAGAAAGCAGCAGAAGAAAGCGCTGAGGAAATTTCAGCTGCATTAAAGGGAGCAGACATGGTCTTTGTAACCTGCGGTATGGGAGGCGGAACCGGAACCGGTGCGACTCCTGTTGTTGCGCGCATTGCAAAAGAACAGGGAGCGTTGACAGTAGGTGTTGTTACAAAACCCTTCCGTTTTGAATCCAAGACAAGGATGAATAATGCGCTGGCTGGAATTGAAAAATTAAAAGAAAGCGTTGACACTTTGATTGTTATTCCGAATGATAAACTGTTAGAAGTGGTTGACAGAAGAACAACTATGCCGGAAGCTCTGAAAAAAGCGGACGAGGTTCTGCAGCAGGGTATCCAGGGTATCACAGACCTGATCAATGTACCGTCTCTTATTAATCTTGACTTTGCGGATGTGCAGACAGTCATGACAGATAAGGGAATTGCGCATATCGGTATTGGACAGGGCCGCGGCGATGATAAAGCGCTGGAGGCTGTAAAGCAGGCGGTTGCAAGTCCGCTGCTTGAGACAACAATTGCAGGGGCATCTCATGTTATTATTAATGTATCCGGTGATATTACTCTTATGGACGCATCGGATGCGGCAGAATTTGTACAGGAACTGGCAGGAGAAGATGCAAATATCATCTTCGGTGCTATGTATGATGATTCCAGAGCAGATGAAGCTACTATTACTGTAATTGCTACGGGATTACATAATGTAGGTGGGACGTCTTCAAAATTAAAATCAAGACTGGAAGGCGTACAACGCTCCGGTATGGTTCCGCCGGCAAGCAGTTATGATAAACAGCTTCATTCCAATCATACCAGCCACAGCCCGAAAGTTGATTTGGGAGCAGCTCCGACGACAAACGGTGGTACAAGCCTGAAGCGTCCGGTTGGAGGTACAACTCCGACTCTGGATACACCAAGGACACCGACCAGCAAAGTGAAGGAGCAGTCTATCAAGATTCCGGATTTCTTTAAAAAGTAAATAACGATTCAGGCAACAGACAGCAGCCATGACAGATTGTGGATTTTTTCGACCACAGTTGACATGGCTGCTTTTTTTGTCGAAAAAATCTGTTTTCCTTCTAACAGTATCTGACAAATTCTGAACCCTTCTTTTCTTTATAATTAATCCTGCCCAGATGAGGGCGCAGGCTTTCAGGCCGCCCTATGCCGGAAGTGCAAAAGAGAAAGAAGGTGGAACGTGTATTATGAACTGTATATAGACATACTGTTTCTCGTCAACTTTATGATGGACTACATATTGCTCCTGCTGATAAAAAAGATATTGAAATGCACTGCCACGCTTGGAAATATCTCACTGGGAGCATTGACAGGAGCTCTTCTTACCTGTCTGGTAGTCGCGCTTCCTATTCCCTGGCCACTTTTGAAAATTCTTCTGTTTCATGGCGTTGTGAATATCCTGATGCTGAAAATTGCTTTACGCCTCAAATGGGACAAAAAGCTGTGGAAAGCGCTTTTCCTTCTGTACATCACAAGTTTTTTGCTGGGAGGGATTTTGGAGCATGTACGTCAGTATGTGGAGATCGGAAGTCTTTTTTTTGTACTGGCAGTAGGGTGCTATTACATCTCATCGGGAATATGGAAGATTTTGGATCTGATCTTCAAGACAGGGCAGTGCCGGTGTGATGTGGAACTATATGTAAATGGACGGTGTGTGACAGTGCCGGCTCTGATAGATACCGGAAACACACTGCGGGATCAACTGACGGGAAAGCCGGTAAACATCATAGAGAGCCAGACGGCAGAAGAACTGTTTGGTAAGGAAATCCCGGAAGGAATCCGATATATTTCCTATCACACGATAGGCAGGAAAAACGCTGTTATGCCTGTTGCCGTTCTGGATAGCCTGCGTATTGCCGGAGAAAATGAGAAATGGGTGGATAAGCCGATGATAGGAATTAGTGAAGAGAAAATATCTTCAGATGGAGAATACAGGATGATCATAAATCCTGATACATAGATTGGAGGAAACGAAACATGATGATAAAAATAGCTGTGCCAAATCAATTTAAACTGAAAGTAATGCCGAATTTCCGTACGTTTTTTTTCCCGGATAAAAAAGACGTACACTATATCGGAGGATCCGATATTCTTCCTGCTCCGCTGGAAGTGGAAGAGGAAAGCCGCGCGATCGCAATGCTGGGAACAGAGGAAGACAAAAGCGCCCGCAAAATATTGATTGAACATAACCTCAGGCTGGTAGTGTATATTGCAAAAAAGTTTGACAATACAGGCGTTGGAGTGGAGGATCTGATATCGATCGGGACGATTGGGCTGATCAAGGCAATTAATACATTTGATCCGGGAAAAAATATCAAACTGGCCACCTATGCATCCAGATGTATTGAAAATGAGATCTTAATGTATCTTAGAAGAAATAACAAGACACGCATGGAGGTTTCGATTGACGAGCCTTTAAATGTGGACTGGGATGGAAATGAGCTCCTTTTGTCGGATATTCTCGGAACAGAGGAGGACACCATATATCGGGACCTGGAACAGGAAGTAGAGAAAAAACTTCTTGTGAAAGCTCTCGGGAGGCTGTCCGGCCGGGAGCAGACGATCATAAAAATGAGATTTGGTATCGGTATGCCGGATGGGGAAGAGAAGACACAGAAAGAAGTGGCAGATATGCTGGGGATTTCTCAGTCTTACATCTCCAGACTGGAGAAGAAAATTATGCAGCGGCTGCGAAGGGAGATGGTAAAATATTCATAGTCACTTTCTGAAAAAGGTGTTACAATGAAAAGAAAAAGGGGTTGGTGATATGCGTCTGAGCTTTATTGGAGCTGCCCATGAAGTGACCGGAAGTTGTCATCTTCTGGAAGCATGCGGAAAAAATATATTGATTGACTGTGGGATGGAGCAGGGACCGGATCTTTATGAGAATCAGAAACTGCCTGTCAGTGCCGGGGATGTGGACTATGTCCTTCTGACCCATGCCCATATTGACCATTCCGGAAACCTGCCGCTTTTATGCAAACAAGGCTTTCAAGGAGACATTGTAACCACGTTTGCTACTGCAGATCTGTGCAGCATTATGCTTCGTGACAGCGCCCATATTCAGGAATTTGAGGCGGAATGGAGAAACCGCAAGGCCAAAAGGAGCGGGGAAGAGCCTTACGAACCTGTTTATACAATGGCGGATGCAGATATGGCCATCTCTCTTTTGGCCCCTTGCGATTACGGGCAGAAGATCGATCTGTGTCCGGGCGTTCAGGTATGTTTCAACGATATGGGACATCTGCTTGGTTCAGCCAGTATAGAAGTGTGGGTGACCGAAGAAAATGTTACGAAAAAAATCGTATTTTCCGGTGATGTAGGCAACATTAATCAGCCTATTATCCGGGATCCCCAGCCGGTGAAAGAGGCAGACTATGTAGTGATCGAATCCACTTACGGCGACCGGACCCACGGGGAGGAGATTCCGGATTATGTGGGAGAATTTACAAGGATCCTGAAAGAAACCTTTGATAAAGGCGGAAATGTGGTTATTCCATCTTTTGCTGTGGGGCGTACACAGGAACTGTTATATTTTATCCGTGAGATCAAAGAGAAAAGGCTTCTCCCGGAATATCAGAACTTTGAAGTCTATGTGGACAGTCCTCTTGCAATCGAGGCAACTTCAGTGTTTAACAAAAACGTAAAATCCTGTTTTGATGAGGAAGCGATGGCGCTGGTGGAACAGGGGATCAACCCCCTTATTTTCCCGGGATTGAAAACAACCATCACAACAGAGGAATCCAAACAGATTAATCTGAATGAACGTCCGAAAGTGATACTCTCTGCCTCTGGTATGTGCGAAGCAGGACGGATCCGCCATCATCTGAAGCATAATCTGTGGAGAGAGGAATGTACCATCTGCTTCGTGGGTTACCAGGCAGTCGGCACGCTGGGAAGAAAGCTGCTGGAAGGAGCAGAGAGTGTGAAACTGTTCGGTGAGAACATTACAGTTAATGCAAGGATTGAGTCTATAAAAGGGATCAGCGGACATGCGGACAGAAACGGACTCTTAAACTGGCTGAAAGGTTTTGAGAAGAAACCGGATCGTGTCATTGTGGTTCATGGCGAAGATACAGTGACGGATGCTTTTGCAGAAACGGTAGAAAAGGAGATCGGCTGTCCGGCATTTGCACCATACTCAGGCGGATGTGTTGATCTGATGGAAAACAGAATCGTGACTGCCGGCATAAAGATTCCGAAGAAATCTGCAGAGAAGCCGGCAAGAGTCAGAGCGCAGAATGCGTTTGACAGAGCGGTTGCGGCAGCAAAACATCTGGTGGAAGTTGTAATGAAAAACGAAGGACTCTCCAACAAGGATCTTGCAAAGCTGGAATCTCAGATTCAGAATCTGGCGGACAAATGGGAACCATAGCAGTCTCTTGTGCAATAATGTGAAAAAGTGAAGAAAAAGTTTTGGCCCTTGTCAAGGGCTAAAACTTTTTTTATTTCCAGCTGCTACAGTATAAGGAAAAGACATAATGAGAAAAATCTTATTGTACGTAATCAAATGACGGCAGATACGTTCAATAAGGAGGATTCAGATTATGGCACAGGGTAAGGTTGAAATATGCGGCGTAAATACAGCGAAGCTTCCGCTACTTACAGAGGAGGAAAAAGAAGATTTGCTGGCGCGCATGAAAGAAGGGGATGAAGCGGCAAAGGAGGAATATATCAAAGGAAATCTGCGGCTTGTGTTAAGTGTGATCAAACGTTTTTCGGGAAGCAATGAAAATCCGGATGACCTTTTCCAGATTGGATGCATTGGACTGATCAAAGCAATTAATAATTTCAATACAGAACTTGATGTTAAATTTTCTACTTATGCAGTGCCGATGATCATTGGAGAGATCCGGCGGTATATGAGGGATAATAATTCGATCCGTGTCAGCAGATCCTTGAGAGATACGGCATACAAAGCGATTTACGCGAAAGAACACTACATGCGGGAGAACCTGAAGGAACCAACGGTACAGGAAATCGCTGATGAGATTGGAATTTCCAAAGAAGATATTGTGTTTGCGCTGGACGCGATACAGGTACCTATGAGTCTGCAGGAGCCTGTTTACAACGATGGAGGAGACGCCCTGTATGTCATGGATCAGATCAGCGATAAGAAGAACAGAGAAGAGAAATGGATTGAAGATCTTTCTTTAGAAGCTGCTATGGACCGCCTGACAAGCCGGGAGAGATATATTATCCGTCTGCGTTTCTTTGAAGGGAAGACACAGATGGAAGTGGCAGAAGAGATAGAAATTTCACAGGCACAGGTCAGCAGGCTGGAAAAGCATGCTTTGAAAGTAATGCGGCAGTATTTGAGTGCATAACAAATCTGAAAATATGAGAAAAAAATATTCCCGCCGGCTGGATAAAAGTATAAAAACAGAGCGGGAATGTTTTTTCCTTCAGGGCATTGAAATTTTGGGCGCTTCATACTATGATAGATGAAGAAGAAAGGAGCAACATATTATGAGAGGCTGTATTTTTGACTTGGATGGAACATTGACAGATACCCTGGATTCCCTAACTTATTCAGTAAACCTGACATTGGAAGAGATGGGGCTGCCTCGAATTACGGAAGAACAATGCAGGCTGTTTGTAGGAAACGGTGCCAGATATTTGATGGAAAAAGCATTGAAAGCCTCCGGAGATGCTAATTTAAGCCGTATTGAAGAAGGAATGGCGGTATATGGAAGAATATTCAGTGCAAACTGTACATATCATGTAACACCGTACAAAGGGATCTTAGAACTTCTGGAACAGCTTAAAGTGCGGGGAATCAAACTGGCAGTGCTTTCCAATAAACCCCACGGGCAGACGGTGGACGTAGTAAAACAGATATTTGGAGAGAATGTGTTCGACTATGTGCAGGGACAGTGTGAGAACCTTGCCAGGAAGCCGGATCCTTCCGGAGTATGGAAGCTTCTTGAGGAGATGGGGATATCACGGGAGGAATGTCTGTATGTCGGGGATTCGGAAGTGGATGTGAAAACCGCAGAGGCGGCCGGCGTTCAGGAAATTGCAGTGACCTGGGGATTTCGTGACCGGGTATCGCTGGAGAAGGCGGGGGCTATGACTTTGATAGACAGCCCGAGGGAACTGCTTGCATATGTATAGGGCACAACGCCGAGAGATCCCGTCAGGAAAAAGCATGCAATAAAAGAGGGAGGACAAAGCAATGTATGAGTATGATGAGGAATGTTTACAGGTGTTTTTGGAAAATCAAAGCCAGCTTTTTGATGAGCCGGTAGCAGAGACACCGGAAGAAGCAGAGGCATTTCTGGAGGAATGTATGGCGGTAGTAGTGGACAGCATTGAAGAAGTAGCTGCATTCTTTCGGGAAGAGGGCATCGACATGGAGGATATGTCTATGGAAGAGTTGGAAGAGGCTTCCGAAGTGTTTGCTCTCCCAAGCGGTAAGTATCTGATCGTAGAAGGTTAGCGCCGGTGCGCGAAGTCTTCCGGCAGGAGGCGTACCCACTTAGATAAAAAGATGTCGCTGAAGCGGCCGTACTTGATAAAGGAGTTCCGTTTGTGGAACTCCTTTTTATACACATGCCCTTCGTTTTTGGGTGATGTTATTCGATTTCGGCATTTTTCAGTGCATTTTTAATGGCGTCTATGATGATCTGCGAGGTGTATGCGGAATCTTCGGAATATTGGATGTTTTCCAGAGACTGTGTCTCACAGATCTGCTGGGCTATATCTTCCATGGCCGGCTGAACAAGCGGAAACATGGCATCTACTGTCTCATCCATATTGGAAAAACGGATGGAATCAATCTGAGATTCGTCGACGGACACCTCTACTTCCAGTTCCGTATTGTTTAAAGTGAAAGAAGAAGTGTATACTCCTTCTTTGTATTTTTTTTCGGGAGTTTCGTTTTTGCTGTGTCCGGGAAGAAACATAAATACAAGAAGAAGGATCAGAACGATAGCCAATACAGCAAAAACGGCGGTGTATATGATCTCTTTCATATGTAGCACAAAAATTTTAGTTTTGGAACTCATAAAGGCCTCCTGTGTCTGAATGTGTATTTGTACTCTATATAATATATGAGCGAAAGCAGAGAAATATTCCGGCAGGATGGGTTTTGCGTGACAAATCTGCCGGCTTCCTGTAGAATGGAAAAGTAAGAAATGAGGTGGAAGAACAAATGTTTATTATTGCAGGGCTTGGAAATCCCGGTCTGCCCTATGAGGGTACCAGACATAATGTTGGATTTGATGTCATAGATGCTATTGCGGACGAATATAATATTTCCGTGGATTACCGGAAAAACCGCGCCTTGATCGGAAAAGGGATCATCGAAGGACAAAAGGTGATTCTGGCAAAACCCCAGACTTATATGAATTTAAGCGGAGAGAGCATCAGGGGACTTGCAGATTATTATAAGATTGATGAGGAGGCAGAGCTGATCGTTATATATGATGATGTGAGCCTTGACGTAGGACAGCTTCGTATAAGAAAAAAAGGAAGCGCGGGAGGACATAACGGAATAAAAAGCATTATTTCTCATCTTGGGACAGATGTCTTTCTAAGAATTAAGGTAGGCGTCGGTGAAAAGCCGAAGAAATATGACCTGGCGGATTATGTGCTGGGGCATTTCTCCAAAGAGGAAAGGCAGCAGATGGAAGAGGGATATCACCGTGCAGTCAAGGCTGTGGAAATGATGGTATCCGGGGAGATCGAGGCGGCAATGAATGAATTTAACCGTAAAGCAAAGAAGGATGCTGCCCGGTCCGGTGAGGAGACAAAAAGATCATAAGAATAGGAGAGAAAGGATTATGGAAGCCTTGACAAGGCCCCTGCATGAACTGGCGGAATTTGAAGAAATATGGAAACAGAGAGAGAAAGAACCGGGAATGCTGCAGATATCGGGCTGCGTCAATTCTCAGAAAACTCATCTGATGTATGCGCTTGGCGATGGCTGTGATTATAAAGTCATCGCTTGTTCCAGTGAATCAAAGGCAAAGCAGATTTATGAGGAATACCGGTTCCTGGATGGAAACATATATCTGTATCCGGCAAAGGATTTTCTTTTTTACCAGGCGGATATCCGCAGTAAGGAGCTGATGCGCCAGCGAATGACAGTGATACAGGCAATCCTGGAACAGAAGAACATTACGGTTGTAACCAGTTTTGACGGATTTATGGACGTTCTGCAGTCAAGAGAAGTTATACAGGGAAAAGTACTGGAGATTAAAAACGGCGAAATCATAGATTTTCCGGAGATTCAAAAGGCTCTTGCGGCTAATGGATACGACAGGGAAGAGCAGGTGGAAGGCCCCGGACAGTTTGCAGTGAGAGGGGGGATCCTGGATATTTATCCGCTGACAGAGGAGCTTCCGGTCCGGATTGAACTGTGGGATGATGAAGTAGATTCTATTCGGACCTTTGATGTGGAAAGTCAGCGTTCCATTGAAAATCTGGAATCTGTCTGTATTTATCCAACAGAAGATATGGAAAAGGAGACAGCCGAAAGTGTATCTTTTCTGGATTATTTCCCAAAAAAGGGAACGTTGATTTTTCTGGACGAGCCGGCCAGACTTTTGGAAAAAGGGAAAGCAGTAGAAGAGGAGTTCGTAGAAGCACAGGCGAAACGACTGGAGAGCGGGTATGAGGTCAGCGACAGGGAGATGCAGCTTTACCATACTGAAAAAATTACGGAAAAAATAAACCGCCGCTGCAGTATCGGTTTCTGTTCTCTTGATACAAAGTGTCCTCAGTTTAAGGTACGGGCTAAATATCATATACAGACAAAAGGGATCAATCCCTACAATAACAGTTTTGAAATGCTGACAAGAGATCTGAAGAGACTGAAAAGGGAAGGGTACAAAGTTGTGCTTCTTTCCGGTTCCAGAACACGGGCGAAACGTCTTGCCGAGGATCTGCGTGATTATAACTTAAGCAGCTTTTACAGTGATGAAATGGATCGGCAGGTGCTTTCGGGGGAAATCATGACAGCTTACGGCCATGTGGCGGAAGGCTATGAATACCCTATGCTGAAATTTCAGGTCATTTCCGAGACGGATATTTTTGGAAAGGTCAGAAAGAAAAAGAAAAGAAAATCCTATGAAGGACGGAAGATCCAAAGTTTTTCAGAGCTTAAGCCAGGAGATTATGTTGTCCATGAGAATCATGGACTTGGAATTTATCAGGGAATTGAAAAGATTGTGGTAGATAAAGTAGCCAAGGATTATATGAAGATTTCCTATGCAAAGGGAGGCAATCTTTATATTCCGGCTACCCAGCTTGATCTGATCCAGAAATATGCCAGTGCAGACGCCAAGAAGCCGAAACTGAATCGCCTTGGTACTCAGGAGTGGACCAAGACAAAAACAAGGGTCCGGGGAGCGGTAAGAGAAATTGCAAGAGATTTGGTGCAGCTGTATGCGGCAAGACAGGAAAAGGAAGGCTATGTTTACGGAGAAGATACCGTCTGGCAAAAAGAATTTGAGGAGATGTTCCCTTTTGAAGAGACAGAAGATCAGCTTCTGGCTATTGAGGCGGTAAAAAAAGACATGGAAAGCCATAAGATCATGGACCGTCTGATCTGTGGAGATGTAGGATACGGGAAAACCGAAATCGCTATTCGTGCCGCCTTCAAAGCTGTACAGGAAAATAAACAGGTTGTCTATCTGGTGCCGACAACGATTCTTGCACAGCAGCATTACAATACGTTTTTGCAGAGGATGAAAGAATTTCCGGTCCGTGTAGATCTCATGTGCCGTTTCCGAACTCCGGCTCAGCAGAAAAAAACCATAGAAGATACGAAAAGAGGCCTTGTTGACATTGTGATCGGTACTCACAGGGTTCTGAGCGACGATTTAAAATACAAGGATCTGGGACTTCTGATTATTGATGAGGAACAAAGATTCGGCGTACAACATAAGGAAAAGATTAAAAAGCTGAAAGAAAATGTGGATGTTCTGACTTTGACGGCAACGCCGATTCCCCGTACTCTCCATATGAGCCTCATCGGAATCCGGGATATGAGCGTTCTGGAGGAAGCTCCGCAGGAGAGAATGCCTATACAGACCTATGTCATGGAATACAATGAAGAAATGATACGGGAGGCCATAGAGAGGGAATGTGCCCGGCAGGGGCAGGTATACTATGTCTACAACCGCGTGGAAGATATTGCCGAGGTGACGGCAAGAATACAAAGGCTTGTGCCGGAAGTTTCCGTTGCTTTTGCTCACGGGCAGATGAGG
Organism: Claveliimonas bilis; assembly: GCF_030296775.1. NCBI lineage: Bacteria > Bacillati > Bacillota > Clostridia > Lachnospirales > Lachnospiraceae > Claveliimonas > Claveliimonas bilis. The sequence goes on from NZ_AP027742.1 coordinate 1,356,463, forward strand.
GAACATGAACTGGAAAAGATCATGTATGCTTTTATTAACCGGGAGATTGATGTTCTTGTCTCTACAACAATTATTGAAACGGGACTTGACATTTCCAATGTCAATACGATGATCATCCATGATGCTGACAGGCTGGGACTTTCCCAGCTGTACCAGCTTCGTGGCAGAGTCGGGCGTTCCAATCGGATGGCTTATGCTTTCCTCCTTTACCGGAAAGACAAAATGCTCAAAGAAGTGGCCGAGAAGCGATTGTCCGCTATCCGGGAGTTTACGGACCTTGGATCCGGATTCCGGATTGCCATGCGGGATTTGGAAATCCGGGGTGCCGGAAATCTTCTGGGAGCAGAACAGCACGGTCACATGGAAGCGGTAGGATATGATCTCTATTGTAAAATGTTGAATGAAGCAGTGAAACATTTGAAAGGAGAGATGGAGGAAGAGACTTACACAACGACGATAGATCTCAATGTGGATGCCTATATTCCGGAATCCTACATTCCCAATGAATATCAGAAGCTGGATGTTTATAAGAGGATCGCTGCTATTGAGAATGAAGAAGAGATGGAAGACATGTTGGAAGAACTGATCGACCGGTTTGGAGATATACCAAAAAAGGTGCAGCAGCTTCTTAAGATCGCAAATCTGAAAGCGATGGCTCACCAGGTTTACGTTACAGCAGTAGAACAAAAGGGAGAGCAGTATATTTTTACGATGTACGAGAAGGCCAGGGTAAACCCGGCCAGGATTCCGGCTATACTGGAAAGCTATAAGGGAAGTCTCGTTTTCCGGGCGGAAGAAACACCGTGTTTTATTTATCAGAAAAAAGGCTTTAATAAGAAGGAGAAAGACGAAGATATTCTGGAAGTAGTGAAAAATGTGTTAATTTCCATGCAAGGATTGCTTGAATAGAAGAAAAACGGTATAATGACAGAGTCAGCAATACGAAGGAGGGTGTAAAAACCATGAAAAAAAGAGCAGTTATCTGTCTACTGGCAGGGGTGCTGGCGGCGGCATCTCTGTCCGGCTGCGGAAGTTTTGACGGCAGTGATGTGGTAGTGACTGTAGATGATAAAGAGATCACGGCAGATCTTGCCAATTTTCTGGCGCGGTACACACAGGCGCAGTATGAGACATATTATGCAGGGTATTTGGGCGATGATATGTGGAACAGCGAGGGATCTTCAGATGGGGAATCCTATGAGGATACAGTGAAGGATTCTGTTCTGGAATCTTTAGAGAATATGTATCTGATGGAAGCTCATATGGGAGATTATGATATTGCTTTGACGGAGGAGGAAGAAAATTCCATCAAAGAGGCGGCAAAGCAGTTCGATGAAAACAACGGTCTTGAAGAGAAGGAAAAAGTATCGGGAAATACAGATACCGTAGAGCGTATACTGGAGCTTATGACGATCCAGAAGAAAGTGCAGGATGCAGTGATGGCAGGGGCGGATACAGAAGTTTCTGATGAAGAGGCAGCTCAGAAGAAAATGCAGTATGTGACGTTCAGTTTTACCACAACAGATGAAGAAGGAAATTCCAGCGAGATGACGGATGAGGAGAAGGCAGAATTGAAAACACAGGCAGAGGAATTTGCAGCAGGAGCAGCAGGCGCCTCAGATTTTTCTGCTTATGCGTCACAGCAGGGATATGAAGCTGTGGAAGGAACTTTTGATTCAGAATCTACCGGATATCCGGAAGAGCTGGTGGCTGAAATGGATAAGCTGGAGGAAGGCGGTACTACAGGAGTAGTGGAGAGTACAGGAGGCTATTATGTGGCCAGAGTGACCAGCCTTTTTGACCGGGAAGCCACAGATACGAAGAAGACAGAAATTGTGCAGGAGCGGCAGCAGAAGCTTTTGGACGATACCATATCGGAATGGCGGGATGACGCCAAGATTGATGTTAATAACCGCGTTTGGGATAAGGTAGACTTCAATAAATTGAGTGTGACAATGAAGCAGGACGAGACAGATCCGTATGCAGACGAAGTGCAGACAGACGATCAGGCAGAGGAAACAGAATAGTTAAAAACATAACAGGGGACGTAGTAAAATTGAATTTCAATGTCATTAAGTTTAGAAAATGAGTCCTCAAAAGAAAGACAGTGTTGATATCCAAATCTACGCTGTCATTCTTTTATGCAGACCGATAAAGCAGACCGCTGTCTGCTTCAAATTCCTGTTCCGTATTTTCCCCTTTTATGCTATCCTATAAGTGAAATAGATCACTGCTTTTGGGGAAAGTGTTCTGGGAAAACTTCTTTCCCTTCTTATTGGGACTTTATATTTAAGCAGTAATATTTCAACATCTGGCGGCGCTGTCCCATTTGGACAGCGCCATGATTTTAAGCAGATATCTACTGCTGTACTCAGGCTGATCTGATAATCATATTTCCAGGATGTTTTTTGGGGAAGCGAGATGTGAAACAGGATGCTTTTACAATAATTGAACATGATGACTTTTGCATACAGTTCCTGCAGGACATACTCTATTCTTTTTGAATGAAGCGCACTGGCCCCAAGATTATATTTTAGCTGGGAAAATGCTGTCTCTATCATCCAACGCATACGGTAGAGTTCCTGAAGCATTCCAACGGGCATTTCTTCTTTGGACAGATTCGTAAAAAGGATCTCGGAAAGATCTTCGTTTACTTTCAACTTTATCACTCGTAGTTTCATCGGATATTCCGTTTGCTCTTCCGTAAAAAAGTCAAACTTTGCACCGGATCGGATCCGTTTGTAGAGTTCCGGCTGTTCTTTGGTGCCACGGCAGTGTTTTTTACAGATGACGACAGGACATTCCACATCGAATTGTTCCTGATCGGGTATGGCTAAACTGGAAAGGATCCCCCTGTCTCCCTGCCGTCCTCGGATCACAAAATTCCATCCTTTTTCCAAGATATGTGCAAAGGTATTATAACTTTCATATCCCCGGTCGGCAGTAAGGATGACTTTGCTGGAAATTTCCGTTTGTGCCAGCATGGTAATAAGGGCGGAGTGTTCATCTTTTTCATGGACAGGCTGAAACAGGACCTGATCAAAAATACCGCTGTTTAGATGGTATAAAGCGTTTAGATGGATTGCGTTTTTCCCTTTTTGTGTGTTAGGGATCTTTCGATGGCAGAGAGGTTCTTTTTTATTTTCCGGGAAGGAGAGCTCTGAACCGTCAGCAGCAAGAAGATGATAGCCATGGAAGTTGGAATGTTTGGGGAGAGAGGCCGTAAAAACAGAAAAGAGGACTTTCATAGTATTGGGCTTGAGTTTGCCGCGCTGTTGCAGCATGGCGGAAGAGGTAGGAAGATCCGGGCGATAGGAGAAAAAGTCCAAAAGTTCCTTATCCAAAGACTTAGCGCCTAAAGAAAGAAGGAAACGTAAGGTATCAAAAAAGGAAATTTTTCTGGAACGGGAAAAATCTTTTCCGGGACGTTTTACATAAGAATCAGAACTACGGGACATTTTTTTCATAATGTGTATTAATTTTTGTTTTGTGATAAGGGAATAATCAGCCATTTGAAACCTCCAAAAAAGTATATATTCAAATGGCTTCGCCACAAATTTTGTATGATTTGTCAAGTGTTTTCATCAAAAAAGCATGGAATATTTCTTGTTCCATGCTTTTCGAATCTTAATTTCTAAACTTAATGACATTGAAGTTTAACTTTACTACGTCCCCTGTTATGTTTTTAACTATTTGATATAGCTTCCAACCAGTTCATTTACCAGCTTTCCGTCAGCCTTTCCTTTTACTTTGGGCATAAGGGTTTTCATGATCTTGCCTTTATCAGAGGAGGCGGGAGTTTCGATTCCAAGCTCTTTTAGAGTTGCAGTGATAATGCCGCGAATCTCATCTTCGCCCATCATGACAGGCGCATATTGTTCCAGAACAGCCAGTCTGTTTTTGCATTCTTCGATGATTTCCGTGCGGTCAGCCGGTGTCATTTCAAGAGTTTCCTTTGTCTGTTTGATCTCCTTCATAACAACCTGAATTTCTTCGTCCTCAGTCAGATCGGCCCGTTTGTCGATTGCTTTATTTTTTAAAGCGGCAAGGAGCATGGACAGAGTTTCTTTTGTCGCCTTGTCACCGGCCTTCATTGCCTGTACCATGGCGCTTCTTACTTCATCAATTTTGCTCATGATGATATTCCTCCTAGAAAATTTTTTCTTTTATTATAACGAAGAGTACCCCTTCTTTACAAGGGCATATTGAAAAGGGGTGGGAGGTGAATTGACGGAAACACAGGAAATCTGATACAATAACTGGCAGAATATTTTAGATAAAAAGTGCAGGGAGAGCAAATGTTTGGATATATAAGAATTTATGAGCCGGAGCTCAAAATGAAGGACTTCAGAAGATATAAAGCATATTACTGCGGACTGTGTCAGGAACTGAAAAAGAAATATGGAGCTATGGGGCAGATGACGCTTACATATGATATGACTTTTGTGCTGATCTTTTTGCATTCCCTGTATGAGAGTCCGAATATTCAGGAAGAGCATCGCTGTAAAGTACATCCGGTCAAAAGGCAGAAAATGCTTTTGAATGAAATGACAGGATACTGTGCAGATATGAATATTTTGATGTCTTACTATCATTTGAAAGACGATTGGGAAGATGACAGAAAGAAAAAAAGTCTGATTGGAACAAAACTGCTGCAGTCCAAAAAGGAAAAACTCTCTCATATTTATGAGAGACAGAGCCGTGTCTTTGAAAAAGAATTGAAAGAACTTTCAGCCCTGGAAAGAGAGAGCAGCGCTGATATTGACAGAACGGCAGGATGTTTCGGCCGTATGATGGGAGAGATGCTGGCTGTCCGGGAAGATGTATGGGCAGAAACATTGAGGAGAATGGGATTTTATTTGGGGAAATTTATTTATATCATGGATGCCTATGAGGATTTGAAGGAGGATCAAAGAGCCGGCAGATACAACCCGTTGAAACAACTTTCAGAAAAGGAAGATTATGAGGAGAGGATGAGGGACATCCTGTGTATGATGATGGGCGAGTGCAGTGCGGAATTTGAAAAACTTCCTTGTTTATTAGATATAGACATTTTAAGAAATATTTTGTATGATGGAGTATGGAATCGTTATCGAAGTATACAAGAGAAAGAAAAAGAAACCGATAGAAGAGAGGACGAAAAAAACAATGACGAAAAATCCATATGATGTTCTGGGGGTTTCTCCCAATGCATCTGATGATGAGGTAAAAAGAGCTTACAGGGATTTGAGCAGAAAGTACCATCCGGATGCCAATGTAGACAATCCGCTGGCAGATCTTGCGGAAGAAAAGTTCAAGGAAATACAGGAAGCATACGATGAGATTATGCGCCAGAGGTCAACAGGCGGAGGACAGACATCCAATTCTTATAATTATGGAAGATATCAGCAACAGTCATCCGGCGATCAGGATGTGGAGATGCAGGCGGTCATTAATTTTATCAATAACAGGAGATATCAGGAAGCGCTGAATCTTTTGAATCGTATGCCAAACCGGACTTCTATGTGGTATTATGCAAGCGCCTTTGCCAATGCAGGACTTGGAAATAATATTGTCGCAAGAGATCATGCGGCTCAGGCAGTCAATATGGAACCGAATAATGTACAGTACAGGCAGCTTCTGAATCAGATCGAATTTAACAGCCGAAGGTATCAGAGTAATCCTTACGGCGGATATGGAATGGGAGGAGGAAGCTGCGGAACAGGAAATATATGCTGCGATCTTTGTATTGCAGACCAGTGCTGCGAATGTATGGGAGGAGACCTTTGTCAATGCATGTAAAGACGAAGATGATGGCGTTTGGGGGACTGCTGCTTGCGTTATGTGTTCTTTGCATGGCGCTGGGCAGTGTGTTTGAAACAGGGACACTGTTTTTTCTGGCAGCAGGATCCTATTTTGTCGGAATTGTGATCCGTGAGATGGGCATGAAAATGGGAGTTGCCTTTTATCTGGCGGCAGTGCTGCTGGGAGTGATTTTGGCGCCGAATAAATTTTATGTGCTTACTTTTGCCGCCATGGGATTTTATATTACTGCGGTGGAAGGGATGTGGAGACTTCTTGCAAAAGGCCCGGGAAAAGTTCAAAGAAGAGGGATTTTTTTTGGAATGAAATTTGTTTTGTTTAATCTAATGTACATTCCTCTTGTGGTATTTTTTCAGGAGATTTTGTTTTCACAGAAGCTATCCGGAGGGATGGCGACAGCAGTGCTGATTGGAGGTCAGATCCTGCTGTGGATATATGACAATGCGTATGAGTATTTTCAGGGACATGTATGGCCCGGATTCAGAGGCAGACTTTTTAAAATAAAAGATTAGAAAAGGCAGATGGAAGAGTATAATTTCCTCTATTTTACAGATACTACCGTTATCTACAAAAAGCAAGATAAATGGAAAGAATGTAAAATGGAGGAAATTTTATTATGAAGGCAACGGGGATTGTAAGGCGGATCGATGATCTGGGACGGGTGGTCATTCCAAAAGAGATCAGGAGGACCTTGAGAATCCGGGAAGGAGATCCGCTGGAAATATTTACTGACCGGGAAGGAGAGATTATCCTGAAAAAGTATTCTCCCATCGGGGAACTGTCGGGGTTTGCCGCACAGTATGCAGACAGTCTGGCGCAGACCTCAGAGAGGCTGGTCTGTATCTGCGATATGGATCAGATAGTGGCGGCTTCCGGAAGCGGGAAAAAAGATTTTCAGGAGAAATTCATTACCAAAGCACTGGAAAAGGCGCTGGAAGGGCGCCGTGATATCTTTGCGTCGCAGGGAGATAAAGGATTTATAAAAATTACGGAGGAACACAGCGGATACAGCCAGGAAGTAATTTCTCCCATTCTTTCCGAGGGAGATGTCATTGGAGGCGTGATCCTTTTAGAGGCAGACGACAGAAAAAAAATGAACGATACAGAAATGAAACTGGCCGCCTGTGGTGCGGGATTTCTGGGCCGTCAGATGGAGCAGTAAAAAAATCCATATCCTACTCATAAACGCCCCGGTCTTTTCATATCAATTAGATAGGAAATGACTGGACAAGGAGAAAAGGATATGGATAGGAAGATGGGGAAAGAAACAAAAATATTGTGGGTGTTAAAGGCACTTTTGATTTCGTACATTGTAACAGGAGTGCTCCTTGTGGGGCTGGCCTTTTTGCTGTATAAGCTTGATCTGGGGGAGCAGGCAGTATCGGCAGGCATTGTTGCTATCTACATTGCAGCGACTCTGGTAGGAGGGATCGTGATCGGAAAAACAGCCAAAGTAAGGCGGTTTGTATGGGGTCTGGCAATAGGAATCCTGTATTTTCTGCTCCTTGTATTCATTACTTTGGGAGTGTACAGAAGCCTTGACGGCAGCGGAATACACATGGTGACAACCTTTCTTCTGTGCGCGGGAGGAGGCATGATCGGGGGAATGATTTCCTAAAAAAGTGCTTCCAAAAAGCAGGGGCATGTGCTATAATAGCATAAGTTAAAGTAAGAGAAGGAGGCTGCAAGGATGAAACACATAAAAACATTAAATACACAGACCTTAAACAATACAATGAAAAAAGGTGGATGTGGGGAATGTCAGACATCCTGTCAATCCGCTTGTAAAACTTCCTGCACAGTAGGAAATCAGACATGCGAACAGAAGAAATAGGAATCTGATGAACAGAAAAGATCAATAATAAGGTAATTTTTGTATCGTATAGGAACCCAGGTTCCTATACGATACATTTTGTGCTTTTTTAGAGGAATTTTAGCGACAGAAAGGGGTACGAAAGGTGATACATCAGTACCGTAACAATGGATATAATATTGTCCTGGATGTGTACAGCGGAGCCGTTCATCTTGTGGACGATCTGTGTTACCGGATGCTGGAGCTTTTGCAGGAAGGAAAAGAAGATCCTACCATCGAAAGTCTGGAACAGCCGGAGACAAAAGAAATGCTCCTTGAGCGAATGCAGGATACATATAAAAAGGAAGATATAGAAGATGCTCTGGATGACATTAAAGAGCTTACCCGGGAAGGACAGCTTTTTACAGAGGATGTCTATGAGTCTTATGTGGGGGAAGTGAAGAAGAGAAAGACGGTTGTCAAAGCACTCTGTCTTCATATTGCCCATGACTGTAATCTTGCCTGTAAATACTGCTTTGCGGAAGAAGGAGAATATCATGGCCGAAGGGCGCTGATGAGCTATGAAGTGGGCCGCAAAGCGCTGGATTTTCTGATACAAAATTCCGGCAGCAGGAGGAACCTGGAGGTGGATTTCTTTGGCGGAGAGCCACTGATGAACTGGCAGGTAGTGAAAGATCTGGTGGCATACGGCAGGGAACAGGAAAAGATCCATGATAAACATTTCCGCTTTACTGTAACAACCAACGGTGTGCTCCTGAATGATGAGATACAGGAGTTTATCAATAAAGAGATGGACAATGTGGTGCTGAGCCTGGACGGAAGAAAGGAAATTAACGATCAGATGAGACCTTTCCGGAACGGCAAGGGAAGCTATGACCTGATCGTGCCGAAGTTCCAGAAACTTGCTGAGAGCAGAAACCAGGAGAAATATTATATCAGAGGAACTTTTACAAGAAATAATCTGGATTTTTCCAATGATATTCTTCACTTTGCAGATCTTGGCTTTAAACAGATGTCTATCGAGCCGGTAGTGGGAGAGGAATCTGATCCCTATGCGATCCGCGAAGAGGATATCCCGAAGATCTGTGAGGAATATGATAAGCTTGCTAAAATAATGATAGAAAGAGAGAAGGAAGGAAAGGGCTTTCATTTTTTCCATTTTATGATCGATCTGGAAGGAGGTCCCTGCATTTCCAAACGTTTGTCCGGCTGCGGGTCCGGGACAGAATATCTGGCAGTGACTCCCTGGGGAGATTTGTACCCCTGTCATCAATTTGTTGGAAAAGAAGAATTTTTGATGGGCAATGTGGATGAAGGCATCACAAAGCCGGAGATTGCCGAGGAATTTCGCGGATGCAGCGTCTACTCCAAGGAAAAATGTAAAGATTGTTTTGCAAAATTTTACTGCAGCGGCGGCTGCATGGCTAACTCTTATAATTTCCATGGAACCATCCATGATGCTTATGATATCGGCTGTGAAATGCAGCGGAAGCGTGTGGAATGCGCGATTATGATGAAGGCGGCAATGGCGCAAATAGAAGAAGAAGGAGTGTAGGCGATGAACAAGAAGAAGGGCATAATAAGCCTGATCGCAACAGCAGCGCTGCTGGTGCTTCTTGCCTTTACCTGTTTCAAAGGCTTTGGCGAGCTGGGAACAGGGGCGACCAGAAATATTACATTGGGCCTGGACCTGGCCGGAGGTGTCAGTATTACTTACCAGGTAAAAGACGAGAATCCTACCAGTGAGGAAATGAGCGATACGATCTACAAGCTGCAGCGGCGTGTAGAACAGTACAGTACGGAGGCCAGTGTCTATCAGGAAGGCGATGACCGGATCAATATTGAAATTCCAGGCGTAACTGACGCAAATACGATCCTGGATGAACTCGGTAAGCCGGGTTCTCTGGAATTTCAGACAATGGATGGGGAAACGGTTATCACAGGATCAGATGTAGAAACGGCTTCTGTCCAGTCCGGGCAGAACAGTACAACCGGAGCCACTGAGTATTCGGTAGAACTGGATCTGACCGAAGAAGGAACGGATAAATTTGCAGAAGCTACCAGTGCCAATGTAGGAAGCCAGATTGCAATTATTTATGACGGGGAAACGATCAGTGCGCCGACAGTACAGCAGGCAATCACTGGAGGACAGGCTTATATTACAGGAAACTTTACTTATGAAGAAGCAGAAAATCTCGCCTCTACTATCCGTATCGGAGGGCTGCAGCTTGAGCTGGAAGAGCTGCGTTCCAATGTGGTGGGAGCACAGCTTGGAGAACAGGCGATCAGTACAAGTCTGATGGCCGGAGCGATCGGTCTTGGTCTTGTATTCCTTTTTATGTGCTTTGTATATCTTTTGCCGGGACTTGCTTCCAGCCTTGCGCTTCTGATTTATACAGGGCTTGTTCTGGTAATTTTAAATGCATTTAATGTGACCCTTACTCTGCCCGGAATTGCAGGTATCATCCTGAGTATCGGTATGGCGGTAGATGCCAATGTCATCATTTTTGCACGTGTAAAAGAAGAGATGACAAAAGGCAAGAGTGTACGAAACGCATTGAAAGCCGGATTTCACAAGGCGATGTCAGCTATTGTAGATGGAAACGTGACAACTTTGATCGCGGCAGTCGTATTGTGGTTCCTTGGAAGCGGAAGCGTAAAAGGATTTGCACAGACTCTGGGAATCGGTATTGTTGTTTCCATGTTTACAGCGCTCGTCATTACAAGAATGATCGTCTTTGCATTTTATGCGGTAGGACTTAAAAATGAAAAACTTTACTACCGTCCGAGAAAAGAAAGAGAACCCATTAATTTTGTGGGGAAGAAAGCGATATTTTTTACAATCTCTCTTGTAGTTATTATTGCAGGTGCCGCATATATGGGTATCAATTCCGCCAGAGGAAATGGAGCCATGGCTTATAGCCTGGAGTTTGAGGGCGGTACTTCAACCAATGTGACATTTAATGAAGACTATACGATCGATGAGATTGACTCCCAGATTGTTCCGGTTGTGGAAGAAGTAACGGGAGACAAAAACGTACAGACACAGAAGGTTGCAGATACCAATCAGGTTATCATCAAGACTGTAACACTGGATCTGGATACACGTGAGGAATTGAATCAGGCCCTTGTAGATCAGTTCCAGGTAGACGAAAGCAAGATCACATCAGAAAACATCAGTTCCACTGTCAGCAGCGAGATGCGGCAAGACGCAGTGGTTGCGGTGATCGTGGCGACGGTATTTATGCTGCTTTATATCTGGTTCCGGTTTAAAGATATCCGGTTTGCCACCAGTGCGGTTCTGGCGCTCCTGCATGACGTTCTGGTTGTTATTGTGTTCTATGCAGCAGCGAGAATATCTGTCGGAAATACCTTTATTGCCTGCCTTCTGACAATTTTCGGATACTCGATCAATGCGACTATTGTCATTTTTGACCGTATCCGCGAGGAGCTTAAGCTGCAGACAAAAACGACAGATCTTGCATATCTGGTCAATAAGAGTATCACACAGACACTTACCAGAAGTATTTATACTTCTTTGACTACTTTCATGACAATTGCAGTGCTGTATGTGCTTGGTGTCAGCTCCATCAAGGAGTTTGCACTGCCGTTGATGGTTGGTATCGTATGCGGGGCTTATTCTTCCGTATGTATCACAGGGGCTCTGTGGTATGTAATGAAAACGAAGATCGGCGGAAAGAAGGCGGAAGAAGCGAAGGCCGGAAAGAAAGGAAAAAAGAAAAAATAGAACAGAAGAAGGGGGGTGCAGTTTCGGCGCACTCCTCTTTTGCATAGTAAGGAAGAAAAAAGATGGAGCGTTGGGTTTTACTTAGAAAGGGAGCAGATTTTAAAAGTATCAGCAGAAAATTCCATATCAGTCCCTATCTGGCAGTACTTGTAAGAAATCGGGGAATTATCGGAGATCAGGCAATACAGGATTATCTCTATGGAACGATTGCCGATCTGTATGATGGGATGCTGATGAAAGATATGGACAAAGCGGTAGAGATTCTTTTGGAAAAGATCCGGGAGGGAGCCAGAATCCGTATCATCGGGGATTATGATATTGATGGAGTAAATGCGACTTATATATTGATGGAAGGCCTGCGGGGACTTGGGGCAGTAGTAGACATTGATATTCCGGACCGCATGACGGATGGTTACGGGATCAATCAAAATCTCATTGAGCGGGCAAAAGAAGCCGGGGCAGACACGATCATAACCTGTGACAATGGAATTGCAGCAGCGGAGGAGATTGCCTATGGAAAGAGCCTTGGGATGACCATTGTTGTGACAGATCATCACGAGATTCCCTACCGGGAGGAAAATGGGGAGAGAAAGTATGTCCTTCCTCCGGCTGATGCAGTGGTGGACCCTAAGAGAGCGGACTGCCTCTATCCCTTCAAGGGGCTGTGCGGAGCGGCCGTTGCCTATAAACTGATGGAAGCTTTGTATGAAGCTTCGGGGAAAGATTCGGCAGATATCGATTATCTGATGGAAGAAGTGGCGATTGCAACAGTGGGAGATGTGATGGATCTTACAGGGGAGAATCGGGTCTTTGTCAGGCAGGGACTGGAAATGCTGCAGTCTACCTCTAATCTGGGACTGAAAGCTCTTATGGAATGTACAAAGATCGATCCTGCCAGAATCAGCAGCTATCATATCGGCTTTGTCATGGGGCCCTGTATGAATGCAAGTGGAAGGCTGGATACGGCCAAAAGAGCGCTGGAGCTTCTGGATGCCGGAACAAAGGCGGAAGCGGATATTCTGGCAGGAGATCTGAAAGCGTTGAATGACAGCAGGAAAGATATGACAGAGGACGCAGTAAAGCAGGCCATGGAACTGGTAGAACAAACAGCAGCAGGGCGAGACAAAGTACTTGTCCTTTATCTGCCAAAGTGCCATGAAAGTCTGGCCGGGATTGTGGCGGGGCGTATCAGGGAATATTATTATAAGCCGGTTTTTGTACTGACAGATTCAGGAGAGGAAGTAAAAGGTTCCGGACGTTCCATCGAAGCCTATCATATGTATGAAGAGCTGAATAAGTGCAGCGCTCTTCTGACGCGGTTCGGAGGTCATAAACTGGCAGCAGGACTGTCTCTTCCAAGAAAAAATGTAGAGCGGTTCCGTCAGGGAATCAATGCAGTCTGTACTTTGAAAGAGGAGGACATGCAGGAAAAGGTATCCATTGATATGGAGCTTCCTTTCGCACAGGTGACAGAAGAGTTTATAAAGGAACTGGAGCTGTTGGAGCCTTTTGGAAAAGGGAATCCGAAACCGGTTTTTGCGCAAAGACAAGTGGAAGTTCTCGCAGCTCGTCTGATTGGAAAGAAGAGAAACATGCTGCGGATGCAGGTGAGGGACAGCTATGGTACTTCTATGGAGGCAGTATATTTTGGAGATGCTTCGGCTTACTTGGATGAAGTGGAACGGCATTATGGAGCGGAAGTAAAGAAGAATTTTTTTGCCGGGGCCTGTCAGAGGATACGTATGTCCGTCACTTATTATCCGGGTATCAATGAATATATGGGAGAGAAGAGGGTACAGATTACGCTGACCCATTATCAGATCACGTAAGGCTTGCTCTTGCCAATAAAGGGGAATTAATGCTATACTAAAATATAGTGTTAACTTCGGAAATATATGATAGGAGGGCTTGACAATGAAGCCGATAGAAGAATATGTAACAAGTATTCCGGATTTTCCGGAAGAGGGGATTATTTTCAGAGATGTGACCAGTGTGCTGCAAGATGCGGACGGGCTGCACCTTGCAGTGGATCTGATGCAGGAGAAACTGGAAGGGATAGATTTTGACGTTGTTGTAGGACCAGAGTCCAGAGGCTTTATTTTCGGAGTCCCCATTGCTTATAATCTGAGAAAACCGTTTATTCCGGTTCGTAAAAAAGGAAAGCTTCCAAGAGAGACAGTTTCCATTGAATACGAGTTGGAATATGGAACGGCATCTATTGAAATGCACCGTGACTCTATAAAGCCGGGAGAAAAGGTTGTGATCATCGACGACCTGATGGCCACCGGAGGAACGACAGAAGCAATCGTGAAGCTGGTGGAAGGCCTTGGAGGAGAGGTAGTAAAGATAGTATTTCTTATGGAACTGGCTGGACTGAAAGGCCGGGACAGGCTGGGTGATTATGATCTGGACTCTGTCATTATTTATCCGGGTAAATAAGAATTGTTTGTAGAGTGTGAAAGAAAAGGAAGAGAAAGGAGGGAATTGATATGGCGGGGATCACGACATATGAATCTGACAGCCGTAACCGGATAGCGCCGGAATCCATTATGGAAAATCAGATGCTGGGACTGGAGATCGTTGACGGACATGCAGTAAAAGCACCTGCTGATTACCAGGATCCGGATGAGCTTTATCGAATGCTGATCGGACGGATACGCAAATATCATCCTTCTACAGATGTGTCTATGGTGGAAAAGGCATATCGGATTGCGAAGAATGCTCATGAGGGACAGTGCAGGAAATCTGGTGAGCCATATATCATTCATCCTCTGTGGGTTGCGATCATCCTTGCAGATCTGGAGATGGACAAGGAGACGATTGTGGCAGGGATGCTCCATGATGTGGTGGAAGATACTGTCATGACGGAAGAAGGGATCAAGGAAGAATTTGGAGAAGAGGTGGCCCTTCTTGTTGACGGTGTGACGAAGTTGGGACAGCTGTCCTATTCATCGGATAAACTGGAAGTCCAGGCGGAAAATTTAAGAAAAATGTTCCTGGCTATGGCAAAGGATATCCGTGTCATCATCATAAAATTGGCAGACAGGCTGCACAATATGCGGACACTGCAGTTTATGCGTCCGGAGAAGCAGAAAGAAAAGGCAAAAGAGACTATGGACATCTATGCTCCGATCGCACAGAGACTTGGTATTTCCAAGATCAAGACGGAGCTGGATGACCTTGCGCTGAAATATTCGCAGCCGGAAGTCTTCTATGACCTTGTGGATCAGATCAACGCCCGCAAAACAGAGCGGGAAGAGTTTGTGCAGCAGATTGTAGAGGAAGTGTCGCAGCACATTAAAAATGCAGGCATCAAAGCTGAGATCAATGGAAGAGTAAAGCATTTTTTCAGTATCTATAAAAAGATGGTTAACCAGGATAAGACGGTGGATCAGATCTATGACCTTTTCGCGGTGCGCATTATTGTAGATTCCGTCAAGGACTGCTATGCGGCTCTTGGCGTGATCCATGAGATGTATACGCCCATACCGGGAAGGTTTAAGGATTATATCGCCATGCCTAAGGCAAATATGTATCAGTCCCTCCATACGACATTGATGAGTTCTGTGGGACAGCCCTTTGAAATACAGATCCGTACCCAGGAGATGCATAAAACAGCGGAATATGGTATTGCCGCTCATTGGAAATACAAGGAATCAAACGACGGAAAGAAGAATGTCAAGGCCCAGGAAGAAGAAAAGCTGAACTGGTTAAGACAGATCCTGGAATGGCAGAGAGATATGTCCGACAACCGGGAGTTCTTAAGTATGCTCAAAGGAGATCTGGATCTCTTTGCAGAAGATGTATACTGCTTTACTCCAAACGGGGATGTAAAGAGCCTGCCCAACGGATCGACGCCGGTGGATTTTGCCTATGCCATCCACAGCGCGGTGGGAAATAAGATGGTAGGCGCCAGGGTCAACGGGAAGCTGGTAAATATTGATTATAAGATTCAAAACGGAGACCGTATTGAAATTCTGACTTCTCAGAACTCCAGAGGACCAAGCAGAGACTGGCTCAATATTGTCAAAAGTACCCAGGCGAAGAATAAGATCAACCAGTGGTTCAAAAAAGAGTTTAAAGAAGAGAATATTATCCGCGGAAAAGAGATGGTGGCCGCTTACTGCAAGGCAAAAACCATTACTTTAAGCGATATCATGAAACCGAAATACCAGGAAGTTGTGCAGAAAAAGTACGGATTTCGGGATTGGGATTCGGTTCTTGCTGCCATCGGCCACGGAGGTTTGAAAGAAGGGCAGGTTGTAAACCGTCTTGTAGAGGAATATGGAAAAGAACATAAGCAGGAGATTACAGACGAGGTTGTTCTTGAAAAAGTGGCAGAGGCTGCGAAAAACAAAGTGCATATTGCCAAATCAAAGAGCGGAATCGTAGTAAAAGGAATTGACGATATGGCAGTGCGTTTTTCCAGATGCTGCAATCCGGTTCCGGGAGACGAGATTGTTGGCTTTGTGACCCGGGGAAGGGGGCTTTCCATTCACCGGACGGATTGTGTCAACATGCTTCATCTTACAGAAGCAGAAAGAGCCCGGCTCATCGATGCAGAGTGGGAGAGTGATGTGGCAGAGAAAGCCGGCGGCCAGTATTTGGCGGAAATTAAAATGTATGCTCATGACAGACAGGGACTTTTGATGGAAATGTCTAAAATTTTTACAGAGTGCAAAATAGATGTAAAATCTATGAATGTACGGACCAGCAAACAGGGAACGGCGACTATTGAGGCCGGATTTATCGTCCATGGACGGGAGGAGCTATCTTTGGTTGTGAAAAAATTAAGACAGCTGGAAGGCGTTATAGACATTGAGCGTGCAGTGGGATAGAAAATAAGATATGAGGTGAAAACAGCATGAAGATAGAAAAATTTGTCACGGGAATTATCAGTACTAATTGCTATGTCGTTTCCAATGAAGAGACAAAAGAGGCCGTCATTGTCGACCCGGCTGCATGCCCGCCTTCCATCCTCAATTATATAAAAGAGGAAGAACTGAAAGTAACGGCCATTTTACTGACGCATGGCCATTTTGACCATACGATGGGAATAGGAGGCTTTCTTGAAAAGTTTCCTGTGCCGGTTTATGTACATGAGAAGGAAGAAGACACCCTGAAGGATCCGGCGCTGAACCTCTCCGGGATTTATACAGCAGGATTCACTTTTTCCGATGTTACCTATATCAGGGACAATCAGGTGTTATCCCTTGCCGGATATGACTTCCTTGTACTCCATACGCCGGGCCATACACCTGGAGGAGTATGTTATTATGTGGAAAAAGAAAAAGTGCTGTTCAGCGGAGATACTCTGTTTCAGGGCTCTGTGGGAAGAACCGACTTCCCCAACAGCAGCATGTCAGATTTAGTTCGCGGGATCCGGGAGAAGATTTTCACTTTGCCGGACGATGTGAAAGTGTATCCGGGACATATGGGCGAGACTATGATCGGTTACGAAAGAGAACATAATCCGTTTGTTTAACGCAACTTGGGACGTAACAAACTTTAAAAGTGTTACGTCCCAAACTGCGTTAATCCCTGGGTAAAATTGCGAAATACCCCGGGTAAAACTGCGAAGGTGAAAGAAAGGCTGTAAATATTATGATTTTTTTGAGCTGTAAGGAAGATTTATATGCATACAATGCCTACCACCTGGTGAAGGCTTTTTTTTCGGAGGAGGAAGTGCATCAGACAGTGGATCAGGGGCTTGGGGAGACGCTCCGCATGAAGTTTCCGGATGGGCAGATTCTGACGGTTGAGGAGTGTGAGCTGTCTGGAATCGAGGATCGGAAGCAGAGAAAATATATGGTGGATGTGAAGCTCTACAAAGCCTGCCAAAGCTATACGAAGCGGGAACTGGCCTGGGGTATCCTGACAGGGGTGCGCCCTACAAAGCTTGCCATGCAGAAGCTGGAGGAAGGCATGGATGAGGAGGCATTTGTGGACTGGTTTACAAAAGACTCTTTTGTGACGCCCCAAAAGGCCAGACTTGCCTATGAGATTGCCGGACGCGAAAAACAGATCTTAAGCGGCCTGGACTGCCGGGATGGTTACAGCCTTTATGTAGGTATTCCTTTTTGCCCTTCGGTATGCAGCTACTGTTCCTTCAGTTCCGGTTCTGTCGATGCGTGGAAAGATCATATAGAAGCTTATGTGGATGCCCTGTTGAAGGAGCTGTCCTACATTGGGGAGAGGGCAAAAGAAAAAAATAAGAAACTGAACACGATCTATATTGGAGGAGGAACGCCGACTACTTTAAGCGAGGAGCAGCTGGACCGCCTGCTCACTCACATTGACCGGACGTTTTCACGGGAATTTCTCCTGGAATACACGGTGGAAGCCGGCCGGCCGGACAGTATTACGGAAGGGAAATTAAAGGTTTTAAGGCAGCATGAAATTACACGAATTTCCATCAATCCCCAGACGATGCAGCAAAAAACTCTGGATCTGATCGGGCGGAAACATACGGTGGAGGACATCCGGGAGACATACGCTCTTGCAAGAGAGCTGGGATTCGATAATATCAATATGGATCTGATCGCAGGGCTTCCCGGGGAGCGGGCGGAAGATATGAAAAATACGCTGTCCCAAATCTGTGAAATGGCCCCGGACAGCCTGACCGTCCACGCTCTTGCCATTAAGCGGGCGGCAAAAATGGGTCAGGAAAAGACAACTACGGGAACCATCGCTTCTTTGGAACATGCGCCGGTGAAAATGGGTGAGGAACTTCCCAAAATGATCGAGGAAGCTTATGAAGCTGCCGCAAAGATGGATCTTATGCCCTATTATCTGTACCGTCAGAAAAATATTGCCGGTAATTTTGAAAATGTTGGCTATGCAAAGGTTGACAAAGCGGGAATATACAATATACTTATTATGGAAGAAAAGCAGTCGATTATTGCAGCCGGAGCAGGCGCTTCTACAAAGATTCTTCTGGATGAGTCGATTATTGTTCCGGGAAGCAGGAATCAGAGAAAGACTACATTGATGCGGGTGGAAAATGTAAAAAATATCAAGGATTACATTGGACGTATTGATGAAATGATAGAACGAAAAGGAGAATGGCTATGGCGCTGAAGAAAAAACCGGTCACGGGAATGAAAGATATCCTTCCCAGAGAAATGGAAATCAGAGATTACGTGATCCAGATGATCAAAGACACCTATAAAACCTACGGATTCATGTCTATGGAAACTCCCTGCGTGGAGCACATTGAAAATCTGTGCAGCAAACAGGGCGGAGATAATGAAAAACTTATTTTCAAAATTTTGAAACGCGGGGAAAAGCTGAAAATTGCCGAGGCAACAGAGGAAGCGGATGTGGTGGACGGAGGTCTGCGCTATGATCTGACTGTGCCTCTTGCAAGATATTACTCCAATCATTCTAATGATCTGCCGTCTCCTTTTAAAGCGCTGCAGATCGGAAATGTATGGCGGGCGGACCGTCCGCAGAAAGGACGTTTCCGTCAGTTTATTCAGTGTGACATCGATATTCTTGGAGAGCCGGGCAACCTGGCAGAGATCGAACTGATCCTTGCCACTACAGCGATGCTTGGCAAAATGGGCTTCCGGAATTTTACCGTATGCATCAATGACCGCAATATCCTCAAAGCCATGGCCGCTTACAGCGGATTCGCGGAAAAGGACTTTGATGATGTATTTATCATTCTGGATAAGATGGACAAGATCGGTCCGGAAGCTGTGGCAGAAGAGCTGATGGAACTTGGATATGCAAAAGAAAATGTAGATACTTATCTTAAGCTCTTTGAAGAGACTCCTGAAGATGCAGGAGGTATCCGTTTCCTGAAGGAAAAGCTGGGAGATTTCCTCAAAGCAGAGACAGCAGACAGCATGGAAATGATCATGTCCAGCGTCGAGGCTGCAAAAGAAGCTGATTTTAAGATAAAATTCACTCCGACTATGGTGCGGGGACAGTCCTACTATACAGGAACGATTTTTGAAGTTGTGATGGACGACTTCGGCGGTTCCGTTGCCGGAGGAGGACGCTATGATAAGATGATCGGGAAGTTTACCGGCCAGGATACGCCGGCCTGCGGATTTTCAATCGGTTTTGAGAGAATTGTTATGCTTCTTCTGGAAAACGGATATGAAGTGCCCAGAAAAGGCGAGAAAAAGGCTTATCTTATGGAAAAGAACATGCCGAAAGAAGGCGTGCTGAAAGTGCTGGGACTTGCCAAGAAGGACAGAGAAGAAGGAAAACAGGTTCTGGTAGCGAATATGAAGAAAAATAAAAAATTTCAAAAGGAACAGCTTATGGGAGACGGATATGAGACGATCATAGATTGTTATGCAGATTCCGTGGACAAGCTGTAACAGGAGGAGAGAGAAACAATGGCAGAATCAATGCAGGGTTTAAAAAGAACCCACCGTTGTGGGGAACTGTCTGCAGCACAGATCGGTGAGAAAGTTACCGTGATGGGATGGGTGCAGAAGAACAGAAATAAAGGGGGACTGGTCTTTGTTGATGTGCGGGATCGTTCCGGAATCATTCAGGCTGTTTTTGAAGAAGGAAAAACAGAGGCGGCGCTTTTGGAAAAGGCAGCAAAGCTTCGTGCAGAATATGTAGTGGCAATTGTGGGAACAGTAGAGAAACGCTCCGGCGCTGTCAATGAAAATATTTCCACCGGAGAGATTGAGATCATCCCGGAAGAACTGCGTATTTTATCAGAAGCGGAAACACCTCCGTTTCAGGTAGAAGAAAATTCCAAAACAAAGGAAGAAGTGCGCTTGAAATACCGCTATCTGGACCTTAGAAGACCGGATATGCAGAGGAACCTGCTTATGAGAAGCCAGGTGGCTACACTGACAAGACAGTTTCTGGCAGAGGAAGGTTTTCTGGAGATAGAGACGCCTGTTCTTGTGGGAAGCACGCCGGAAGGAGCCAGGGATTATCTTGTGCCGAGCCGTATCCATCATGGACATTTTTATGCGCTTCCACAGTCTCCGCAGCTTTTTAAGCAGCTTTTGATGTGCTCCGGATGTGACCGCTATTTCCAACTTGCAAAATGTTTCCGTGATGAAGATCTGCGTGCGGATCGCCAGCCGGAATTTACCCAGATCGACATGGAGCTTTCCTTTGTGGATGTGGATGATGTGATCGATGTCAATGAGAGGCTTCTGAAGAAACTTTTCCATGAAGTGCTGGGTGTGGAGGTGTCTCTTCCAATCCCGCGGATGACCTGGCAGGAGGCTATGGACCGCTTCGGTTCCGATAAGCCGGATATCCGTTTTGGTATGGAGCTTCATGATGTGACAGAAGTTGTCAAAGACTGTGAGTTTGTTGTATTTAAAGGGGCTATTGAAAACGGCGGAACTGTCCGGGGAATCAACGCCAAAGGGCAGGGCGCAATGCCGAGAAAGAAAATTGACAAGCTGGTGGATTTTGCAAAAGATTTCGGTGCAAAAGGCCTCGCTTATATTGCTATCCAGGAGGATGGAACGGTAAAATCCTCTTTTGCGAAATTTATGAAAGAAGAAGAAATGACAGCCCTTATTCAGGCAATGGAGGGAGAGAACGGAGACTTTCTTTTGTTTGCAGCTGATAAAAATAAAGTTGTCTGGGATGTTCTTGGAAATCTCCGACTTGAGCTGGCGCGCCAGATGGAACTGCTGGATAAAAACGAGTATAAATTTATCTGGATCACAGAATTTCCGCTTCTTGAGTGGAGTGAAGAGCAGAACCGTTATACGGCAATGCACCATCCATTTACAATGCCTATGGAAGAAGATCTGCAGTATATTGATACAGATCCGGGAAGAGTCCGTGCAAAGGCTTATGACATTGTTCTGAACGGAAACGAGATCGGCGGAGGAAGCGTCCGTATCTTTAATCAGGAAATACAGAGCAAAATGTTCGAGGTGCTGGGCTTTACGCCCGAACAGGCCGAGGAGCAGTTCGGATTCCTTTTGAATGCGTTTAAATACGGAGTGCCGCCTCATGCAGGACTGGCATATGGTCTGGACCGTCTTGTCATGCTGATGGCAAAAGAGGACAGTATCCGTGATGTAATCGCCTTCCCTAAGGTGAAAGATGCATCAGATCTTATGACAGAAGCGCCTACGCCGGTAGATCAAAAACAGCTGGATGAGCTGGGACTTCAGATTGTAAGAGAAGAAAAGAAAGAAATCCAGGAATAGAAGCCTGTTTTGGCAGGCGCCGAAGAAAAAACGGCGTCTGCCAGGACTGTAAAAAGCAGGGAAAAAATAAATAAAAAAGTTTGAAAAAAGTGTTGACAAACAAAACATCATATAGTATATTATTTATTGTTCTGATGAACACGAACTACAAGATATGCGACAGTGGCTCAGTTGGTAGAGTACGACCTTGCCAAGGTCGGGGTCGCGGGTTCGAGCCCCGTCTGTCGCTTCAGAAAGCACCGAAAAGAAAGGGATCCGATAGTTGATGTTCTCAAGTGTAATCAAAGGTGTAATCAATCGGTGCTATTAGCAGATGGCTATTAAAATGATTATCTGATTTTAGGTAATGATTTTAGTAGCCATTTTACTATTATTGGTAAATCGTAAAAAAACAACTTTTTTCGTATCTTCTCATAAGTCCTCGAATTGCCGACATATCCTTATTTCTCAAGGGCTATCGGTTCTTCGTATTCTTGATTTGCCCCTGTTTTTGATGTATGAGCATATAATCGGGATTGGCTTTTAATATATCACGAATAATCGCTAATGCGTCGGTGGTAGGAAAGCGGACAAGAAAGTAATCAATTTTTGCACAAACTTGAATTACTTCAAATCAAAGAGAGAATTTTCATAATCCTTTACATAGTATCGTATATTTTTACGACCTTTTTGAATAATAGTATGTCCTTCTGCTTCTAATTTCTCTTTCTGTGCTTCAATACCATTTGGATATTTAGCATTTAGTTCTCCGTTTGCTTTCAATGTTCTCCAATAAGGCGTTTCATCTTCTAAACGCTGATAACTCGCCCATGCAACAATGGAAACAAAAATTCCTGCTGTAATCGGCTCTGTAAAATCAGCACCACTCAATTCTGCAAAGTATTTCCGTATTTCCCCAACGGTAATTATTTTACCATACGGAATTTTTTTCATTACTTTGTCATAGTCGATTGGTGGTGCAAAATACATTTTATTTCCACCATATTTTTCAATGCTTTTCTTGTCTGTAATGATTTGAAATTTTGGCATATCCTTATTATCGTGCAGCATAGCATTAAAATCTTTTTTATTTTCGTTTGCCATTTTGACACCTCCTACTTTAAGGATAGACTGTTTGTTATTCCTATGCAATGAGGCTGTTTGAAAAAATAGATAATTTATCTGTACCAACATTATATCACGCTCTTCTAAGCGTTGCCATTCTGTTTCGCTGCATAGAAAAAGACACTCTGTTTCAAGTGCCGTTCTTCCATAATTTTGTATAACTTTCTATTGAATAGAGGAAAATTTATTTATAGTAAGCTAAGTTGCAGACCGGACGTTGAGGTAATCAAAAAGAGGTTCCAGATAAGCTCTGTCTGTCCAGTCACAGCTTTTACCATCCGCTTCCAGGAAAGCTTCCATCCATGGTTCCAATGTCTCTGGTTTGCTTTTCTGAAGCGATTTTTTTAACATTCTGCACAGAGTTCTGTCCTTAAAGCTCATGACAGATTCATCGTATGCTCCCCGCCCATAAAACATGGTGACAGAAAAGGAGAGATCCTTTAAATTTTGCTTTTTAAGTTCTTCAAATGTTTTGGGATAAAAAGGACTTGCGCCGACGGCAAAGATAACCACATTTTTATCCGAAAGAAAACGCTGATTCCGCCGGATATCTTTCATAACGGATATCCCTCCTGCATATATGCCGCCTGCCGCAATAATAAAATCATAATGCTCCGCCTGATGAAAAGGAAAATTTCCTATTTCGAAGACGTCACAGGCCAGTTCCTCTTTTAACATATCAGCATACTTTTTGGTTGAACCATATTTAGAACGATACAATACTAAAATTCTGCTCATACTTAGTTCTCCTTTTTTCCTGTTTTTGATTCCAGATTTTCAATCCCTTTGTAGAGTTTCATCATTAACCGGAAGAGTTGTGCGATCTCTTCTTTAGAGTAGACTTCAAAAAGAAAGCGCAGATCCTCTTGATATGTAGTAAATACATTTTCAAAATAGTCATTTAGTTTGCTTGTAGGGTAAATGCTGGAAGCACGTGCATCCTGCTGACAGGGGGCGATTGTAACGAATCCCTTCTTTTCCAGTGCGAGGGCAAGCTTTTTGATATTCTGTCTGGAACAGCCAAGGAGGCGTCCAAGCTGGGTGAAAGTAGGATGATTCTTCGATTGCCTTACCATAGTCAGGAGCATGAACTGCTTCAGGGACAGTTCCGGGATGGTGTTGTCAAATATGGTCTGCAGTCTGTTTTCAACGATGAACAGCGTACTGAACAGTGCTTTGCATTGATTTTCTGTTGAATCAGAAAATTTTTGAATGAGATCATTGATTTCCATACGTCCTCCGTTGAGTGGATAGGAAGAAAACCCTATCTAAAATAGTAACTTATTACTAATATGATAGCAACTAGTTACGTATTTGTCAATAAAGGAAAACAGAAGAATAGATTTGTTAATGATTTATTTATTCTGGAAGAACCATAGTAACTGTGCTATACTTTACGACATGAAACGGAGGGAGCATATGACAGAACGAAAGATAATCAAGGCAGGGCTGCTTGGCCTTGGAACAGTAGGAACCGGTGTCTACAAACTTGCCAAGAGACAGAAGGAAGAAATAGAGAAAAAAACAGGTGTTTCTTTGCAGATTGAGGGTATCCTTGTACATAATATTGAAAAGAAGAGAGAAGGAGTGGATCCAAGTCTTCTGACAGATAATTACAGAGATCTTACTGGAAATGAGGAAATCTCAGTTATCATTGAGGTGATGGGAGGTATTGAGCCGGCGAAAACCATTATTCTGGAGGCGATGCGCGCAGGCAAAAGCGTAGTGACAGCCAATAAGGATCTGGTAGCGGTTCACGGAGCACAGTTATATGAAACAGCGGCGGAAAACGGAGTGGATTTTCTTTTTGAGGCAGCTGTGGCAGGAGGGATTCCCATTATCCGTCCTCTCAAACAGTGTCTGGCCGGAAACGAAATATCCGATGCAGTGGGAATTGTCAACGGAACGACCAACTATATTCTCACACGCATGTTTGAAGATAATATGGAATTTCAGGAAGCCTTGGATCAGGCAACAGAGCTTGGCTATGCGGAGGCGGATCCCACAGCGGATATTCAGGGCCTGGATGCAGGAAGAAAGATAGCCATCCTTGCCTCTACAGCCTTTCACTCCAGAGTTGTGTTTGATGATGTATACACAGAAGGAATTACCAAAATCACTGCAAGAGATATCCGGTATGCAAAAGAATTTGACAGTGTTATTAAATTGCTGGGCATTGCCCGGCAGAGGGACGGACAGATTGAAGCGGCCGTGTATCCCATGTTGATTTCCAAAGATCATCCGCTTGCCACAGTAAGGGATTCTTTTAATGCAGTGTTTGTGCATGGAGATGCGGTAGATGATGTGATGTTCTACGGACGGGGAGCAGGCGAATTTCCCACAGCCAGCGCTGTCATGGGAGATGTGATCGATGTAATACGCAATATGCAGTACGGCTGCACAGGGCGGATCGGCTGTACCTGTTACCGCACAACTCCTGTGAAAAATCCGGGAGATATCAAAAATAAGTTTTTCATCCGAATGCAGGTGGTAAATAAGCCGGGTGTACTGGCTGCCATTGCAGGAGAACTGGCTACTCATAAGGTGAGCATTTCCAAGGTGGTGCAGAAGGTAATTAAAAGCGGAATGGCTGAACTTGTTATAGGAACAGAAGAGGTAAAAGAGTACCATATGGCAGATGCGCTGAATGATCTGAAAAAGCTTGATGTCGTACATGAAATCAGCAGCGTAATCCGTGAATATTAGGTTGGAGTAAAAAAATAGTCAGAAAGCATTGTTTCATGGCAAGAAGTGTGCTAGAATAAAACAAAATCATCATAGTATTTGGATGAACACAAACAAAAAAGGAAGAGCAGAGTAGGAATGTGTGCGTTAAGTGCCGGCTGGACGGGGAGTTGCCAGCGGGACGAAAAGCAAGAAGCTTGCGGTACATGTTCCGCATCCCGCTGCTACACATAGACAGAAATACCTGCTTATGGGTAGCTGAAAGGACTACTGCGAAAAGGAGGTATTTTTTTATGAAAAAAACAAAAAAATTATTTGCAGATTCACTTCATGAATTTCAGGATGTCAGAAAACTTGCGGTTATGGCAATGCTGCTTGCGCTGGCGGTTGTGTTGGGATTTTATGCTACGATTCAGATTGGGGATTTTTTGAGAATTGGATTTGCATTTATCCCAAATGAATTGACGGGAATGTTGTTTGGACCGGTAGCGGGAGGATTTATGGGAGCGATCGCCGATATTGCTAAATACGCAGTAAAACCCATCGGAGCATTTTTCCCGGGATTTACGATCAGCGGCTTGCTGGCCGGCCTGATCTATGGCGTTGTGCTCTATAAAAAGCCGGTGAGCCTGAAGAGGATTATTGTGGCAAACACACTTGTGACAGTTTTTGTGAATCTGCTTTTAAATACGTACTGGCTTACGCTTCTTTATGGAAATGCCTTTGCAGTACTGCTCCCGGCCAGAATTATAAAAGAAGCGATTCTGCTTCCGATAGATATTGTGTTGTTTTTTACAGTTGCCAGAGTGCTTGGAAGGACGCAGATATTTTCTGTATTTGCCAGACCAGCCAGATAAGAAAGGATGATATGATGCAGGAGCGGCTCCCTATCGGTTTTTTGTTCAAACAGATCAATAATGTATATGAAAAAGATTTTAATAACAGGCTGCGTACGCTGGGAATAACAGCCTCCCAATGTGCAGTGCTGGATTATCTGTTTCACAGCAGAAAAGAAGAGATTAACCAAAAGGATGTGGAAAAGGCATTGAGCCTGAAAAATCCTACGGTGACAGGGTTGCTGAAAAGGTTGGACGAAAAAGGATTTATACTGATCGTCCCCAGCACGAAAGATAAGCGATGTAAAAACATTTATCTGACGGAGAAGGCCTATGATATTCAGAAAAGAATGGAGGCGGACCGCAAAAAGATCGATAAAGAGCTTACGATCGGAATGACAAAAAAGGAAGTCCAGGCTTTGCAGAAGATGTTAAGCCGGGTACTGTATAATGTATCAGAACCATAGAAATATAACAAAGAAGGCGTCGGATGTTCCGATGCCTTCTTTTTGAAATTGATAAAAGTTATCAAAAAATGTATTGATAATTTGAGTGGGATATGCTATATTGTTAAAAGCAAATGATAATCAATTTCAAAATACGGAGGAATTTATGCCGGTAGAAGTGGTTTCTTACCTTTTGTCAGATGGAGATGAAGTGAGGAGGATACAGTCACAGCTTGTTCTGCAGTGTGCCCCTTTCCTGAAAGGAATTAAGCTTGCAGCGATTACGAACATGGCGCCGGATGCCTGTGAAATGCTGGAGAGGATATTGGAGGGATCCGGTATTTCCTTTCGTATCCTCGCTTCCGGGAAGAAACGTTGTCTTGTATTTTTGTATCGGGAAGAAGCGTTTGCCAGATATATACGGACCGGGAAAATAAGAAGGTTTCTTTCTTCTTACGGATACAGAGGGTATATGGTAAAAGAAACGCTGGATCGTTTGTCGGAACGGATCGGCATGTACTCCAGAGAGGATATTTCCTTTCCGCATGAGATTGGAGTGTTTCTTGACTATCCGCTTCGGGATGTAGAAGGCTTCATTCAAAACGGAGGAAAGGATTATCTGTTGTCCGGGTACTGGAAAGTATATCATAATCCGGAGCGGGCAAGAAAACAGTTTCAGGCATACGACAGAGCCAGGAACGAGGCGGTAAAAGAGCTGCTGGCCGGAAAGCGATTTACGGAAATTGTGGCATGGGCGGCTTAAAATGTCAGTTTATTGATTTTTACATGATAGGAGGATGCAGGTATGAGTATTGCAGTTGTGTATTGGAGCGGAACAGGAAACACACAGGCTATGGCGGAGGCTGTCGTGAAAGGGATCGTAGAGGGAGGAGCAGAAGCGGAGCTCCTTTCAGTAGATCAGGCGGATGCGTCAGAAATTGCCAGAGGGGATGTATTTGCCCTCGGATGCCCCTCCATGGGTGCGGAAGAACTGGAAGAGTCGGAGATGGAGCCTTTCGTACAGGAATTGGAAGGGAGGGTGAGCGGAAAGAACATTCTTTTATTTGGTTCGTACGGATGGGGAGACGGAGAGTGGATGCGCACCTGGGAAGAGCGCATGAAAGCGGAAGGAGCTGTGTTGATCGGAGGATCGGGAGTGATTGCCAACGAGGCCCCGGATGAAGAGGCGCTGAATGCATGTGAAAAGGCAGGGAAAGCATTGGCGGAAGCGGCGAAATAGGATAGGAAAAGAGGATTCGGACAGAAAGGAGATTATGACATGAGTATTGTGATTATTGGCGGAAATGAACGGATGGAATGTCAATATAAGCAAATCTGTAAAAAATATAATTGCAAGGCAAAAGTATTTACGAGAATGGCAGGAAATTTAAAAACACAGATTGGGCGTCCGGATCTTATCATCCTTTTCACCTCTACGGTGGCCCATAAGATGGTACACTGTGCTCTGAAAGAGGCGGAGCGTTATGATGTACGGGTGGAGCGTTCCCACAGCAGCAGCGCAAATGCACTGGACGGCATTCTAAGAGAGTGTTGTAATTAATCTGTGAAAGGATGGAATTGCTGTTTCAAAAAGAGTATTTTCGGCAGGACAGGGAGAATTCCCTGTCCTGTTTGGACTTAAGAAATCGCTATTTCTATCTGCTAAATTGAAATTTTAAATTCCGGTGAAGAGGTAAATTCCACCATACTTTATTTTTCGCGGATTTTACAGGGGATTTTTAAGCAAAATCTCCAGTTTTCTGTTATAATTAGCTAAACTCATCGAAAAATACTTGATTTCTGGGCATGGGAAACGGACCGCTGGAATACGGTGTGCGGGACTGAATTCCACCGGCCACATCTAAAAAATGTGAAACGTTTACTTCCAGTCTGACAGCAGATTTCGATCAGTTGATTAGTGATTAAAGCGGATCAGCTTAGGCGTCAGATTTACCTCATCCGGGGCAATCGGTCTAAGCTGAAATGCGTTTAAGACCTCTTCTCCAAGTGCTTCCAACGCGACGCTGTATGGCGTCCTCCCACCCAGGCTTTCCCTCGGTGTGGAATTGATATGGTTCACAATCAGGTTTACGTCCCATTGTGTAAGGAATTCAAAACTGGTTCCTTTTGGGAGGATCATCCGCAGCATCGTGTGTGCTTGTTCCAATCCGCCCTTCTGCCCACTCTGCATCGGGTCACAGTAATAAATGCTGGAACGCTGTATTCCGTTTACGCCGGTTTCCAAAGCATCCGGATCACCAAATTCAGAGCCCCGGTCCGTGAGGATATATTCAAACACGGAAGTAAATTCATAGGTTCCCATACGCTTTTCCAGACGGTCAAAAACAAGACGGACAGCGCCTTTGGTGCAGCGGTTCATCAGAAAAGCAAGGAAGAGTTTTTCTTTGGTGAAAAACATGGTCAGCAAGGTCTTTTTTGATTCCCTGGAAGAATGGACAGTATCCATCTGGACATAGCCTGTAAGGGCAAGGGAACAGAAGTCATGATATAATCGGTTGCTAAAGACTGCTCTGTCCGTGATCTGTGTTTTATGGCACCTTCTTGGTTTGAAATGAACTTTCCGTTTCAGATCTATGTTCCTTGCCGTAAAGAGTCCCTGGTCAAGATACGAATACAGGGTACGGACGGACATATCCAGCTCCGGATGGTTTGTCAGGATATGATAGGGAGACTGTCCCTGTTCGATCAGAGGGGAAATGATCTGATCCTTTTTGTGAAGCTCCCGTTTGGTCATGTTAATACCTGTTCTAGAATCCCGGAGTTTTTCCCGGTATTTCCTGTCAGCGAACCTGGCGTTATAAGAGTATTTGTGGGCAAGCGTGCAGTGATTGATTTTTTTCGTACAGCCGTTGCAGACATAGGGAGCCCGGTCAAGCCTTACGCAATGCTCTTTTTCAAAGTTTCTGCAGGTTTGGTTGCAGGTAGGACAGGATGCGCATTTGATTCCGCACAGGACAATCTTTCCACAGGCGTTCGTTTTCTTACAGTGATAGCGGTGAATACAGAAGTTTTTGGCATTATAGAAAGTCCCTTTGTGATACCAGTCTGAGAGACGGTGAGCCCTGACTTCTTTAGAGATTGTAGTAGGATCCTTACACAGGAACCTGGCAATATCCTTAAAGGAAGTGCCCTTATTTAGTTCGTTTTCGATATAGATACGGTTTTCAAGGGTAAGATGTTTTTGGTTACCAGGAATATATTTACTCATGATGAGCCTCCTTCTACTGCTGTCAGAAGGAGAGATAACCATACCATGGATGTATGAAAGAGTAAATATCAACTGTGCAGAAGTAAACGCTACTACCCGTAGGAGAGGTGGAATTTAAAATTTCATTTTTGGGCTATTTCTATCTGCCGGGTTTTCCTTGAACCATGAGACGGAAACTGATATAATATTTCTATGTGGAAAAATAAGCAGAAAGAAGGATAAAAGATTGAAGAAAAAGCCGGAATTTCGGTTCGCTTTCCCGGAAGATACGGGGAAGATTTTATTTTTTATAAAGAATCTTGCCAGATATGAAAAGTTGGAAGACGAGGTGGTGGCGACAGAGGAACTTCTCAGAGAGTGGATCTTTGAAAAGAAGAAAGCAGAGGTTCTTTTTGCGTTGGAAGATGGAAAAGAAGTAGGGTTTGCTCTGTTTTTTTATAACTTTTCCACATTTCTTGGCAGAGCCGGAATCTATTTGGAAGATCTGTTTGTTCTTCCGGAATATCGCGGCAGAGGCTATGGAAAAGGGCTTCTTAGAGAGCTGGCCCGGATTGCGGTAAAGCAGAGATGCGGCCGCCTGGAATGGTCCTGCCTGGACTGGAACCGGCCAAGTATTGAGTTTTATTTATCTCTTCATGCACAGCCGATGAAGGGGTGGACAGTTTACCGCCTGACAGGTAACAGCCTGAAAAATATGGCAGGATCAGACGAGGAGGAAATGCAATGAGTTATGCGGATAAAATCTTTATTCAGATGTGCCGGGATATTATAGATAATGGGACAAGTACAGAGGGAGAAAAGGTGCGCCCGGTGTGGGAGGACGGCACCCCTGCCTATACGATTAAAAAATTCGGGGTTGTGAACCGTTACAATCTGGCGGAAGAGTTTCCGGCCCTGACACTTAGAAGGACGGCGATAAAGAGCTGTACAGATGAGCTTTTGTGGATCTGGCAGAAAAAATCAAATAATATTCATGACCTGAAGTCCCATATCTGGGACAGCTGGGCAGATGAAAGCGGATCCATCGGAAAAGCATACGGTTATCAGATGCAGGTGAAGCATCAGTACAAAGAAGGAATGATGGATCAGGTGGACCGGGTGATCTTTGATCTGAAAAATAATCCTTACAGCAGAAGAATTATGACGAATATTTATGTTCATCAGGATCTTCATGAGATGGCGCTGTATCCCTGTGCCTACAGCATGACATTTAATGTGACAAAGGAAAAAGGGAGTGAAAAGCTGACGCTCAATGGTATTTTAAATCAGAGATCCCAGGATGTCCTGGCGGCAAACAATTGGAACGTATGTCAGTATGCCGTACTGCTCCATATGCTGGCACAGGTGTGTGACATGAAAGTGGGCGAATTTGTTCATGTGATCGCCGATGCCCATATCTACGACCGCCATATTCCGATGATCGAAGAACTGATGCAAAGGGAGCCGCTTCCGGCGCCGAAATTCTGGCTGAATCCGGAAGTGAAGGACTTTTATGATTTTACGCCGGACGATGTGAAACTGCTTGATTATGAGACTCATGAACAGATAAAAAATATACCGGTAGCTATATAAATTTTTCGGGAATATAAGGGAGAATAAGATGAATTTAATCGTGAATGTAGATAAAAACTGGGCGATCGGAAAGGGAAATAAACTTTTGGTAAGCATTCCCCAGGATATGAAATTCTTTCGGGAAACAACGACAGGAAAGGTTGTTGTGATGGGGCGCAAGACACTGGAGAGCTTTCCGGGAGGTCAGCCTTTGAAAAACCGGACAAATATTGTACTGACATCGGATAAAAGTTACAAGGCAGCCGGAGCTGTTTTGGTGCATTCCATGGAAGAACTTATGGAAGAGTTGAAAAAATACAGCCAGGAAGACATCTATGTCATAGGCGGAGAGAGTATTTACCGCAGTCTTCTGCCCTATTGCAGCAAGGCATATGTAACAAAAACGGAACATGCCTATGATGCGGATACGTGGTTCCCTGACCTGGATGCGGATCCACAGTGGAAGATGACAAAGATCAGTGAGGAACAGACCTATTTTGATCTGGAATATTATTTCACGGTCTATGAAAGGATATCCTGAGAGTAATGAGAATATTGAATATCACAGCCCAGAAGCCGGACAGTACAGGGAGCGGTATCTACCTGTCAGAGCTTGTGAGGGAATTGGAAAAGGAAGGGCATACACAGGCGGTAATTGCCGGTGTATACCCGGAAGATGAGATCCTTCTTCCGCCGGATGTAGAACGGTTTTTTGTATATTTTCATACAGAAGAGCTGCCTTTTGCCATTGCCGGGATGTCCGATGAGATGCCTTATGAAAGCACGGTGTATCGCACTATGACAGAAGAGATGACAGAACAGTTTATGACAGCGTTCCGAAAGAAGATCAAAGAGGCTGTCGTTAAATTTCGCCCGGATCTGATCTTGAGCCATCATCTTTATCTTGTCACAGCCATTGCAAAGGAATGTGCCGGCAGTATTCCGGTTTATGGATTCTGTCATAATACCGACTTGCGGCAAATGAGAAGCCATGGCCTGCAGAGGAGCTATATCAGAGAGCATATAGCTGCCCTTGACAGGATCTATGCCCTTCACGATGAACAGAAACAGGAAATTCTGGAGCTGTTTCCTGTGGAGGAAAGCAGGATTTATCTTTCCGGTATCGGGTATAATGCTGAAATTTTCTGTGAAGCATCATCCCGCAAGGCTTCCCCAGGGGAAGCGAGGGAGGTGAAAGAAGGTACACAGATTATTTTTGCAGGCAAAATCACACAGAGCAAGGGAGCGGCAAGTTTGATAAGAAGCATGGATTATCTGGCAAAGAAGATGCGGGAAGATCCGGCTTTGAGGGATAAGGCCGGTTCCATCAGGCTGTTCCTTGCGGGAGGAAGCGGAAACCGGGAGGAGTATGCCGGGATTCGTAAGATTGCAGAAAGATCCCCCATTCCGGTTGATTTCCTGGGGCGACTGCCGCAAAAAGAGCTGGCGGACAGATATCGGGAATCTGATGTGTTTGTCCTGCCTTCCTTTGGTGAGGGGCTGCCTCTTACTTTGATTGAAGCACTTGCATGTGGGGACAGGGCCGTAGTGACAGACCTGCCGGGGATCCGTCCCTTCCTTACCAGTTCAGTTCCCGATGCACCGGTCTTTTATGTGAAAGCGCCAAAGGCGGCGGAAAAGGGAGCGGAAAGCGGGAGACAGGATCCAAAAGAGCTGAAACAGTTTGAACAGGAGCTGGCAGATCAGATTGCAGCGGCAATCGCAGTGGGCAGACAGCCATGCCCTGATCTTTCCGAAATTTCATGGAAAGCTGTGTGTAAAAGAGTGTTATGCCCGGGAAAAGAGAGATTAGAAAACGGATAACATAAGGAGGGGTATTGTGTTTATCGATTTGCATATGCATGAGATGCGAAATTCGGGGGACAGTTATCTTACGTTGGAAGAAATCGTTGAAATTGCAAAGAAAAAAGGATTGGATGCTATATGTATCACTGACCATGATAATATGGATATTCGTTCTTTTGCAAAAGAATATTCGGCAAAAACAGGGTATCCCATCTTTGTGGGAATTGATTTTTACTCTCTTCAGGGAGATATTATCGCCTATGGGATCGAGGATTACCCAAGAGAGCGCATTAGCGCGCAGGAATTTATTGATTTTGTCAGAGAACAGGGAGGAGTCTGCTATAGCGCACATCCTTTTCGGAATAACCGGAGGGGAATGGAGGAACATCTTGATGAGGTGACAGGGCTTTCGGGAATTGAAGTGCTCAACGGAAGTACACACAGAGAGGCTTGCATGAAAGCCGCAGAATATGCGAAAAAGCTGGATCTGATTCCGGTGGGGGCCAGTGATTGCCATGTACCGGAAAAAGTAGGAGTGTGTGCAACCTATTTTCCAATGGAAATACAGTCAGAAACAGATCTGGTCCGGGCTTTTCGCAGCGGCGGTATGAAGCCCGCTTATTATAAAGATGGAGCCTATCATATTGTGGAGATTGACGATATGGATGCATTTCCCCAGGAGGAGTGGATTTCTTCTAGGAAAAATAAAGAAAGAGGATAAATTTGCAACCTTGACAATTCCGGAGGGTATCCATTATAATATCACTAATTTACCAGATTTTATAATTTAAAATCAAAGAAAGAATTTATGGGAAAAATGCTATGACAAGGAGGAGTACATAGACACCGGATGCCAAGAGAGAAGATGGATGGTGAAAATCTTCGTGAAGGGTTTGTGGAAGTAGCCTTCGAGCAGTGGACCGAACAGAGGGAAAACATTTCCTTTTTAGTAGGCTCCAACGTATTTCCGGCGTTAGCGGAAGCAGTATCGGAGAAATTCCCGTACTGACAGAGTGCAGAGACATTGTTTCTGAATTTAGGTGGTAACACGGATGAAAGATTCGCCCTAAGCTTTTTGGCTTAGGGTTTTTCTTTGTTCGTTCCTAATAATCAAAAGGAGGTAACAGTATGAAAAAAATATCTGGAAACAAATTACTGGTAAAGGCCTTGAGAGAAGAAGGAGTGGATACAATTTTTGGCTATCCCGGAGCCTGTACAATTGATATCAGCGACGAGCTGTATAAGCAGGATTATACGAAAGTTATTCTGCCAAGACAGGAAGTGGCCCTGGTCCATGAGGCAGATGCCTATGCAAGGACAACCGGAAAAGTAGGAGTATGCCTTGTTACAAGCGGACCGGGAGCTACCAATCTGGTTACAGGGCTTGCGACTGCTAATTATGACAGTGTGCCATTGGTGTGTTTTACAGGACAGGTGGCAAAACATCTGATTGGAAATGATGCTTTTCAGGAGGTAGATATTGTAGGGATTACAAGAAGCATCACAAAATACGGAGTGACAGTCAGGAACAGAGAAGATCTTGGAAGGATTATTAGGGAAGCCTTTTATATTGCACGGACGGGGCGTCCCGGGCCGGTGCTCATTGATCTTCCTAAAGATGTGATGGGAGAACTGGGAAGTGCAGAATATCCGTCTGAAGTAAATATCAGAGGATATAAGCCAAATACTCATGTACACATCGGGCAGCTTAAGCGGGCGATTAAAATGCTTGGCAAAGCAAAGAATCCGCTGTTCCTTGCGGGAGGAGGCGTTAATATCGCCCATGCACAGGAACTGTTTACGAAACTCGTGGAGAAGACAAATGTTCCTGTTGTAACAACCGTTATGGGGCGCGGAGCGGTTCCTACAGATCATCCGCTTTTTATCGGAAACCTTGGTATGCATGGGGCGTACGCAGCAAATATGGCGGTAAACAACTGTGATCTTTTGTTTTCCATTGGTACCAGATTCAATGACCGCATTACCGGGAAACTGCATTCTTTTGCACCTTGCGCGAAGATCGTCCATATTGATATTGATACCTCTGCTATTTCAAGAAATGTGCAGGTCGATGTGCCGATTGTTGCCGATGCTCATGAAGCAATTGAAAAAATGCTGGAATATGTGGAAGTCTGCGAGACAAAAAGCTGGCTGGAGCAGATTGCTGATTGGAAGGCAGAGCATCCTCTCGTGATGAAGAAACGCCCGATCATGACTCCTAAAGATATTATTGATGAAATCAATGAAAGTTTTGAGGAAGCCATTGTCGTGACAGACGTAGGGCAGCATCAGATGTTTACGGCACAGTTCCTGGAACTGAAACCGGGAAAGCAGCTTATCATGTCCGGCGGACTTGGTACAATGGGATATGGCCTGCCGGGGGCTATCGGCGCCAAGATTGGAAATCCGGATAAGCCGGTTATCTCCATTTCCGGAGATGGGGGAATGCAGATGAATATACAGGAGCTTGCCACAGCAGTGCTGGAGGAGCTTCCGATCATCAGCTGTATTTTCAATAATAGCGTACTTGGGATGGTACGTCAGTGGCAGAAGCTCTTTTACGGCAAACGGTATTCTATGACCTGCCTGCGGTCAGGAGCAGCCTGCAGAGGTAAATGCGGCGAGGTAGAGTGTCCTCCTTATACGCCTGACTTTGTGAAACTGGCGGAAAGCTATGGAGCAAAAGGCATCCGTGTAACGAAAAAGGAAGAGATAAAACCGGCCTTTGAAGAGGCAAAGAAGAGCAAAGTGCCTGTTGTGATTGAATTTCTGATCGATCCGGAAGATCTGGTATATCCTATGATCCAGCCGGGCGGAACATTGGAAGATATGATTATGGATTGTTAAGAGAAAGGAGAGAAAAGAATGAACAGTACAATGA
The DNA here is from genome assembly GCF_030296775.1 of Claveliimonas bilis. Lineage (NCBI taxonomy): Bacteria > Bacillati > Bacillota > Clostridia > Lachnospirales > Lachnospiraceae > Claveliimonas > Claveliimonas bilis. The sequence continues at coordinate 1,392,524 of NZ_AP027742.1, forward strand.
AAAAAAGATGGATATCCCTGTATGTGGAGAACCAGGTAGGCGTTCTCTCCAAAATTTCCGGACTTTTTTCCGGGAAATCTTATAACCTTGACAGCCTTACTGTCGGGACAACAGAAGATCCGACGGTGTCCCGTATGACGATTGCCACAGTCAGCGATGATGAGACATTTGAACAGATCAAAAAGCAGCTGAACCGTCTGGTAGAAGTGATCAAGGTCATTGATTTTACCGATATTTTTGTACGTATGAAGGAAATCCTTTATATTAAAGTAAAAAACTGTACTTCTGAGGATAAGATCGAGGCCTTTCAGATTGCAGAGACTTTCAAGGCAAAAGTCATTGACTACGGAAAAGACAGCCTTCTTTTAGAGTTCGTCCAGACCGCGACAAAGAATGATGCAGTTATCAAACTGATGAAGGAAGAATTTAAGAGTATTGAAGTAGTGCGGGGCGGAAGCGTAGGAATCGAATCCATCAGTATGATGGAGCGCTAAGTTACTATTCACAGCTGATAATATGCCCGGCAAAAAAACAGAGTGCACTCTTGAATTTTGTATATGACAGTATTATAATGAAAAAAGATTAATAAAAGAAGGAACGGAGGAATTATCCATGGAAAAGAAAAATATTGACTGGTCAAATCTGGGATTTGCCTATATGCAGACAGATATGCGATATGTCTCCAACTATAAGGACGGGGCATGGGACGAAGGGGCTTTAACCTCCGATGCAAATATTGTACTGAATGAGTGTGCCTGCGTGCTTCAGTATGCACAGACATGTTTTGAAGGCTTGAAGGCATACACGACAGAGGATGGACATATTGTAACATTTCGTCCGGATCTGAATGCCAAGAGAATGGCTGATTCCGCAGCACGTCTGGAGATGCCGGTATTTCCGGAAGATCGTTTTGTGGAGGCGGTTCATAAAGTAGTGGAAGCCAATGCAGCATACGTTCCGCCGTATGGTTCCGGGGCAACGTTATATATTCGTCCATATATGTTCGGATCCAATGCGGTCATCGGCGTAAAGCCGGCAGACGAATACCAGTTCCGCGTATTTACTACTCCGGTAGGACCATATTTCAAGGGAGGCGCAAAACCGATCACCATCCGCGTATGCGATTACGACCGTGCAGCGCCTCATGGAACCGGACATGTAAAGGCAGGACTGAACTATGCTATGAGCCTTTATGCTATTGTTGACGCACATCAGAAAGGCTATGATGAAAACATGTATCTGGATGCAGCTACAAGGACTAAGGTGGAAGAAACAGGCGGAGCTAACTTTATCTTTATTACAAAAGATAATACGGTAGTTACACCTAAGTCCGGCACAATTCTGCCGTCCATCACAAGACGTTCTCTTCTCTATGTAGCGGAGAAATATCTGGGACTTAAGACAGAAGAAAGAGAAGTTTATCTGGATGAGGTAAAAGATTTTGCAGAATGCGGTCTGTGCGGAACGGCAGCAGTTATTTCCCCGGTAGGAAAGATTGTGGATCACGATAAAGAGATCTGCTTCCCAAGCGGAATGGAAAAGATGGGACCGACCATCCAGAAGCTTTACGATACACTCACCGGAATCCAGATGGGGCATATCGAAGCTCCGGAAGGCTGGATCCATACAATCTGCTAATGGAAAGCTATACCGGATTCGCGGAAGTCTATGATACATTTATGGATAATGTTCCCTACAGGGAGTGGGCGCAGTATATAAGAAAGCTTCTGGAAAGAGAAGAAATTGACAGTGGTCTTGTTCTGGATCTTGGATGCGGCACCGGAAGCATGACGGAAGAATTGGCATCATACGGTTATGATATGATCGGTGTGGACAACTCTGAAGAAATGCTTGAGATTGCCATGAATAAGAAGGAAAAGAGCGGCCATGACATCCTCTACCTTCTCCAGGACATGCGCCAGTTTGAACTGTACGGGACCGTAAAGGCTATTGTCAGTGTCTGTGACTGTATCAATTACATAACAGAGGAAGATGAGCTGGAGCAGATTTTCAGATTAGTCAATAATTATCTGGATCCCGGAGGAATTTTTATCTTTGATTTCAATACAGAGTATAAATACAAAGAGATTCTTAGGGATGAGACGATTGCGGAAGAGCGGGAAGAGTGCAGCTTTATCTGGGAAAACTATTATGATGAAGCAGAAGGACTGAATGAATATGCACTGACTTTGTTTGTGCAGGAGAAGGGCGATCTTTACCGGAAATATCAGGAAATTCATCTGCAAAGAGCGTATACTCTGGAAGAGATGAAGGCACGGATCGAAAAAAGCGGTATGAAGTTCGTGGCTGCCTATGACTCCTACACGGAGCAGGCACCTACCAAAGAAAGCGAAAGAATATGTATGATGGCAAGAGAGTGCGGAAAATAGGCCGCACTCTTTTTGTCTGTGGTGCTACTTGTAAAGAAAGACAAAACATATTACAATAAAAGGTAATGTACAGAAAAAAGAAAAGAAAGGAATTTCAATAGATGACAGATTATATCGTAAGAGCAACAGCGGCGGAAGGGCAGATCCGTGCCTTTGCGGCAGTAACCAAAGATACAGTGGAGGAAGCAAGAAGAAGGCATGGAACAAGCCCGGTGGCAACGGCGGCGCTTGGAAGGCTTTTGACGGCGGGAGCCATCATGGGAAGTATGATGAAAAACGATACAGATATGCTGACCCTTCAGATCAGAGGGGACGGGCCGCTGGGAGGGATTACTGTAACAGCCGACAGCCATGCCAATGTCAAAGGATATGTGCTGAATCCGGATGTAATGCTGCCGCCCAAAAACGGTAAGCTTGACGTAGGGGGAGCAGTAGGGATCGGTCTTTTGACAGTCATCAAGGATATGGGGTTAAAGGAGCCTTATTCCGGGCAGACCATCCTTGTGACAAGTGAGATTGCAGAGGACCTGACCTATTATTTTGCCAATTCAGAGCAGGTCCCTTCCTCTGTCGGACTGGGTGTTCTTATGGATAAAGACAATACAGTAAAATGCGCGGGAGGATTCATTATCCAGCTTATGCCTTTTGCAGAGAACAAGACCATAGACCAGCTGGAGGAAAATCTGAAAAAGGTGACTTCAGTTACAAAGCTTCTGGATGCCGGATATACACCGCAGCAGCTTCTGGAGGAACTGCTGGGAGGTATGGGACTGGAGATCACAGATACGATGCCTGCCAGATTTTACTGCAACTGCTCTAAGGAAAGAGTGGAGCAGGCAGTTGTCAGCATCGGCAAGAAAGATATAGAAGAGATGATAAAGGAAGGCAAAGATATTGAGGTGAAGTGTCATTTCTGTAATACAGCCTACAAATATACTATAGACGAACTGAAAGAAATCCTGAAGCGGAGCAAATAGTGCCTGGGGAAAGATAGGAGGATAAGAACGTGAAACATGGTTTTGTGAAAGTGGCAGCCGCAAGCTGCGATATCCGTGTTGCGGATGTGGATTACAATACAGAGCAGATCTGCCGGATGATCGATGAAACTACAGAGGCCGGAGCCAAGGTTGTTGTGTTTCCGGAGCTTTGTATTACCGGATATACGTGTGGAGACCTGTTTACTCAGGATGTTCTTCTTAAGAGAGCAAGAAAAGCCCTCTGGAAGATTGCGGATTACACGAAAGAGAAGGATGCGCTGGTCTTTGTAGGCGTGCCTTTGGCGGTAGAAGGAGAGCTTTACAATACGGCGGCGGCTCTGAACAGAGGAAAAATCCTGGGGCTGACTACAAAGACATTTCTCCCTAATTATGGAGAGTTTTACGAGATGCGCCAGTTCAGAGAGGGACCAAGAGAGGTGCGTGAAATTGAATTTGGAGGAGAAAAGATTCCTTTTGGACCGCAGATACTCTTTGTGTCCGGACAGATGGAAGATCTGATCGTATCGGCGGAAATCTGTGAAGATGTGTGGTCTCCGGTACCGCCCAGCATACAGGCGGCAAGAGAGGGGGCAACTATCATTGTCAACTGCTCTGCCAGCGATGAGACCATCGGGAAAGCCGCATACAGGAAAAGTTTGATCGAAGGACAGTCTGCCCGTCTCATTGCCGGATACGTATATGCAAATGCCGGGGAGGGGGAATCTACGACAGATCTTGTTTTTGGCGGGCACAATATGATAGCGGAGAACGGAACGACGCTGGCGGAAGGGGAGAGATTCCGAAACGGCGCCATCTATTCTGAGATTGACATTCAGCGTGTGATAAGCGAGCGGAGAAAGAATACCACTTTCCAGACAGAAAAGACGAGGAAACTGGTGCGTGTTCCTTTTCAGGTGGAGATGACAGATACATTTCTGACAAGAGAATTTCCTTCCCGTCCCTTTGTGCCGGATTCCTCCGAAGAAAGGGAGAAGCGCTGTGAGGAAATTCTGATGATCCAGGCTATGGGGCTGAAGAAGAGACTTGCCCATACGCATGCTCAGAGTGCGGTTGTGGGCATTTCAGGCGGTCTGGATTCTACTTTGGCGCTGCTTGTGACAGCAAAAGCTTTTGATATGCTGAAAATGGACCGAAAAAGGATCATTGCGGTGACAATGCCCTGTTTTGGGACAACGGACCGAACATACAGCAACGCCTGTACCATGGCGGTAAGGCTGGGCGCCCAGTTGAGAGAGGTACAACTGGCCGAGTCAGTGACCATGCATTTTCGGGATATCGGTCATGATATGAATGATCACAGCGTCACTTACGAAAATGCGCAGGCGAGAGAGAGGACCCAGGTTCTGATGGATATTTCCAATCAGGAAAATGGAATGGTGATCGGAACCGGAGATATGTCTGAGCTGGCACTTGGCTGGGCCACCTATAACGGAGATCACATGTCCATGTATGGGGTGAATGCTTCCGTGCCAAAGACGCTGGTGCGTCATCTGGTACGCTATTACGCAGATACATTGGAGGATAAAGAACTCCAGGCCGTACTCTATGATGTGCTGGATACGCCGGTGAGCCCGGAGCTTCTGCCGCCGGAAGACGGACAGATCGCGCAGAAGACAGAGGATCTGGTGGGTCCTTATGAGCTTCACGATTTCTTCTTGTATTATTTCCTGCGTTTCGGATATGAACCGGATAAGATCTACCGGATCGCCCGTCTGGCTTTTGAAGGAGAATATGAGAAAGAAACAATTTATAAATGGCTGGAGACATTTTGCAGAAGGTTCTTTACCCAGCAGTTTAAACGATCCTGTCTGCCGGACGGACCGAAGGTAGGAACCGTTGCGCTCTCACCGAGAGGAGACTGGAGGATGCCAAGCGATGCCTGTGCGTCAGTCTGGCTGAAGAACCTGGAACAGTGATGGGAAGGAGACAAGAAATATGAAGGCAGAAGAGATACAGAATGTAGACCATCAGGAAATTGACCGGAGAGTGAGGAATTATTGGCTTCAAAAAGGACTTGGGATAACGGGCGTTGTTCTTGTAGTCCTGCATGGCCTTTTGCTCTTTGCAGGTCTGGACCGGATTATGTGGATCGGGGGATATACTAATGTTGTTACCCGGATCTGTATTATTTTGAGTCATTATGTGATCGTTCAGATTTTGATTTTTGTTATTCAGGGAGCAGAGACCCAAATTTCAGGAAGTCTGACGAAATCCTGCGATCCTTTTCTCTATGAGGCGTGCCTGTATCGGGTCGGCGGAGGAACGAAAAAGCAGATTAATCTGGCCCTTGCCCAGTATTATGAAGGTAATTTTGAGCAGTCCTGGGATACCATAAGCAGGGTCAGCCCGGACGGACTGAAGAAGAAGTATAAATATAATTATTATATGTTAAGATCCGCCCTCCTCTTTCGTCAGGGAAGAGCAGGAGAGGTGAGAAATCTCGAGGATGAATTTCAAAGAACGATCGGAGGAAGGGAGGATACGGTCTATATGCAGCTTCTGTGTGCGTCCAACAATATGAGACGCGCGCTGGAAAACAAGGATTATCCTTCTGCCTATGGATTCCTGCAGGATTATACCCGCCTGTACCAGCGTGATTCACAGCCGTGGGTTAAAGTCGGGATTGCCTGCTGGGAAGGCGTGCTGGAGTATTTATGCGGCAATGAGACAGGGGCAGACGCAAGACTTGCCTATGTGGAAAAATACGGCGGAAAGTTGTTTTATGTACAGGAGCTTAAAAAGATAAGAGAGGAAAAAGGAAAGGAGGAGACAGAGGATGAAGGAAGAACATCCGGAGAAACTTGCCAGAACAGCAGTGGAGAAATTTCAGAAGATGTATAACTGCTGTCAGTCAGTGGCCTGTTCTGTGTGTGAAGAATATGGGATAAGTGAGAAGGATATGTTTCGCCTTACAGAAGGGTTCGGCTCGGGAATCGGAGGGCTGAAGGATACATGCGGAGCCGCTATGGGAATGTTTTTGATCATCAGCCTTGCCGGAAGCGCAGGAGATATGGAGCAGCCTATGCTTACAAAATTTGAGACATATGACAGGATCCGGGAGGCTGCTGAAAAGTTTCAGGAAAAGTGCGGTTCACTTTACTGCAGGGATTTAAAAACCCAGGAAGGGGCACAGCCCCTTCCATGCTGTACTTTCTGTGTAGAGGCAGGAGCGCAGATCCTGGAAGAAATGTTGAAAAAAATGTCATAAAACAGGAAATGCGGGCATATATATGGAAAAAGGAGGAAAGTTTGAAATGAAAGAGGAAAGATTTCTAAAACTTACATATATTCATGATATTGCAACCATTGTTTCCATATTTTTGTCCGTATTTCATGTGATGAAGGGGACAGGCAGCAAAATTCGGGATGTGCTCTGCGGATCATTTCTTGTTATGCAGATTTTTGCAGCGTTAAAGATAGGAGCCAGATTTTTGGAAAAGAAAAACGATCTGCAGAAATCCATGGAAGAGCTGTATCACAGGTCAGAAAAAGAGTGGGGGGCAGGATGGAAATCGTCCTTGCTCCTTTATGTCCTGATTTCTGTCACTGTGTTTTTTAAAGTCGGAGTCCCCCTTCTGCTTGGGAAAGATAATGAAAAAGAGAGCGGTGTATGATGCGTTTACAGAACATACACAGCCCTCTTTTTGTTATATGAGAAAGTCCCAGGGACTTTTCCTTTTTCAATTTTTACAGATTCAGTTTCTTAAAAAGATCGCCGAGATTTGTTCCGATATTCTCGGATTTTGGTATTTCCACTTTTTCTTCCGGTTCTTCCTTGACCTCTTCCAGCGCTTTCATGCTGAGACTGATCTTTCCATCTTTGACTCCAATGATCTTAACGTTTACTTCATCCCCTGTATTCAGCACATCTTTTGGGGATTTTACACGTTTCTGGCTGATCTGAGAAACATGTACCAATCCGGACAGGCCATCTTCCAGGCGGACGAAAGCGCCGTAGGGCTGCAGACTTTCTACCGTTCCTTTTACTACGCTGCCGATTTTGACATTGGCGATCTTTTCTTCCATGGCTTTCTTTTCTTTTTCTTTTAAGATTTCGCGGGCAGATAAAACAAGCCGGTTTTCTGCCTGATTGACTTCGATCACGCGTACCTCAATATCTTTTAAAAGATAGGTTTCCAGATCTTCGATATAGGATAAGGATAAGCGGGATGCAGGAATGAAGCCTCTAAGCCCTTCTACCATGGCAATCGCTCCGCCATTTACGATTCCTTCAACTTTTACCGGGAGAACGGTTTCATTTTCCAGGTAGCTCTGGACAACATTCCAGGGATTGGCATCATCAAAATGTTCCTCATAGTCTGCCATGGTTTCCTCTGGTTTGTTTTCTTCTTGTTGTAATAATTCTTCACTCATTTTGTTAGTCCTTTCTCATAACCGTATTCTATGTGCTTTCACATACTATTAGTAGTATAGCATGAAATACCAGGATTGTTCAAAGAAAAAAGCAAAGATACGGGATTTTTTAGTTGACTGGACCGGGAAAAAATGGCAAGCTTACATTATAAGATGCCGCATAAGCAAGAAGGCGGCTTTGGCAGGGAGTGAAGATATGGAAAAAAAGGCAAGAAAAGTATATGTGATCGGACATAAAAACCCGGATACGGATTCCATTTGTTCAGCGATCGCTTATGCAAATCTGAAACGTGAAATGACAGGGAGAGAATATACTGCAAAGAGAGCAGGCCAGATCAACGAGGAGACACAGTATGTACTTCATAAATTTCATGTGGATGCGCCGAGGCTTCTGACGAATGTCAAGCTGCAGGTTAAGGATATGGATATTCATAAAATAAAAGGGGTGGAACCGGGAGTTTCCATTAAAGAGACATGGGAACTTATGAAGAAACAGTCTGTAAAGACGATTCCGGTTATAAAAGAAGGGGAACTTGTGGGGCTGATCTCCACAGGAGACATTGCCAAATCTTATATGGATGTATATGACAGTACGATCCTGGCAAAAGCCCGGACGCAGTACAAAAATATTATTCAGACCCTGGATGGGGAATTGATCACAGGAAATGAACACGGATATTTTGTAAAAGGGAAGGTGGCAGTAGGCGCTTCCAGCACAGATATGATGGAGGAATTTATTCAGAAGGATGACCTGGTGATCCTGGGAAACCGTTATGAATCTCAGGCGTGTGCCGTTGAAATTGATGCCAGCTGTCTTGTTGTATGCCAGGATGCAGAAATTTCAGAGGAACTGATCCGTAAAGCGGAAGAGCAGAGTATTGTCATTATACGTACGCCTCACGATACTTTTACGGCGGCAAGGCTCATTAATCAGAGTATACCGGTCAAATATTTTATGAGCAAGGGACCGCTGACTGTTTTCCGTATGGATGACTATGTGGATGATATCAAAGAACAGATGACGAAAAAGAAGTTCCGCGATTTCCCTATTCTGGATCGCCATGGAAATTTCAAAGGATTTATTTCCAGGCGGCGTTTCATGGATGTAAGCAAGAAGCAGGTCATTCTGGTGGATCACAATGAGCGTTCCCAGGCGGTAGACGGAATTGAAGAGGCAGAGATTCAGGAGATCATAGATCATCACAGGCTTGGAAATATTGAAACAATGGGGCCGGTATTTTTCCGTAATCAGCCGGTGGGCTGTACCGCTACAATAGTAGGACAGATGTACGAAGAAAACGGAGTGGAATTAACTCCGGTCATGGCCGGTCTTCTGGCCTCGGCGATCATATCAGATACTTTGCTGTTCCGTTCGCCTACCTGTACGATGGTGGATCAGAATATGGCAGAAAAGCTGGCAAAAATTGCCGGTATTGATCTGGAGGAAATGGCGGCGGAAATGTTTCATGCAGGAAGCAGCCTGAAAGGCAAAAGTCCGCAGGAAATCTGTTTCCAGGATTTCAAACAGTTTAATGTCAATGACAAAGTGTTTGGGGTAGGACAGATCAATTCCATGAATAAAGAAGAACTGAAAGAGATCAGGGAGAAGCTTCTGAAATATCTGGAAGAGGCAAGAAAGGAGCAGAAGCTTCACATGGTTTATTTTATGCTTACAGATATTCTGGATGAATCTACAGAATTGCTTTGCTGCGGACCGGGGGCAAGGGATCCTATCATTGAGGCTTTCGAACGTCCGGAGGACGAGGATCCGATTATATTAAAGGGAGTCGTCTCCAGAAAGAAACAGCTGATTCCTGCTCTTGCAGGGGCATTGCAGCAATAGGAAAGGCAGGAGGAAGAAAAGGAGTATGGAGAAGGAAATATGGAAGGCAGGAAACATGGTTTATCCGCTTCCGGCGGTAATGGTCAGTACGGCCGATAAGAAAGGGAGAGCCAATATCCTGACTGTAGCCTGGACCGGCACTGTGTGTACCAATCCGGCCATGGTGTATATTTCTGTGCGTCCGGAAAGATACAGCTATTCTCTTTTGAAAGAAAGCGGGGAATTTGTCATTAATCTGACGACAAAGAAGCTTTTGTATGCGACGGACTGGTGCGGGGTGAAATCCGGACGGGATGTGGATAAATGGAAGGAGATGCACCTCACCCAGGGGAAAGCCCATAAGCTTTCTTATGCCCCGGTGATCAAGGAATCTCCGGTTAATATTGAGTGCCGGGTTACAGAAGTAAAGGAGCTGGGAAGCCATCATATGTTCCTGGCAAAGGTGGAAGCAGTGCAGGTGGATCCTGAGTATATGGATGAGAAAGGAAAGTTCCATTTGAATCGATCCGGCCTTATTGCCTATTCTCACGGTGAATACCTGGAGATTGGGAAGAAACAGGGAAGTTTTGGATATAGTGTAAGAAAGGAAAAGAAAAAAAGGCGTCCGGTCAGATGACCGGGCGTCTTTTTTGGAAGCGAGTGAAAATCTGAAGTATGCGGAAATTATGAAAGAGCCATCAGTCTTGTTGCATAGATCCGTTTCAGCAGGATGGTACATAGAAGGAAAGAGACAACTTCTGCAATAGGAATAGCCCACCAGACCATTGAAAGCCCAAAGCAGACAGCCAGAATATATGCTACCGGAAGGATAACAACAAGCTGCCTTGCAGCAGAGACAACGAGACTGTAAACCCCATTTCCAAGAGCCTGGAACAGGGAGCTGACAATGATATTGTATCCTGCCAGCAGGAAACTGATAGAAATAATACGAAGTGCCGGAACTCCAATGGCAAGCATATGATCGGAAGCATCAAAAAGTGTTTTCAGGAAAAATCCGGTCATGGTTTGGAACAGGAGCAATCCAACAATCATAATGCAGACTGCGATAAGAATACTCAATTTCAAGGTATGAGTGATCCTTCTTTTGTTCCGGGCGCCGTAATTATATGCTATGATCGGTATCATTCCATTGTTCAGTCCGAAAACAGGCATGAAGATAAAGCTCTGCAGTTTGAAATATATTCCGAATACAGCGGCGGCGGTGGAAGAAAACATTAAAAGGATCTTGTTCATTCCAAATGTCATCACAGAACCAATGGCCTGCATGATAATGGAGGGGATTCCGACTTCATAAATGAGGGCGATCGTTTTTGCGTGAGGACGAAATCCTTTCATATTGAGATTGATCTCATGGTTTTTCTTCAAATTAAATATAAACGACAGAAGGACAGCCACAAGCTGACCAAAGACAGTGGCCACGGCAGCTCCAACCACTTCCATGCGGGGGAAGCCAAAATACCCGAAAATCAGGATCGGATCCATAACAATGTTGATGATGGCCCCTGTTCCCTGTGTGATCATATTATAGATTGTTTTTCCGGTGGACTGCAGCAGCCGTTCAAATGTAATCTGCATAAAGATACCTACAGAGAGTACGCAGATAATGGTCATGTACTGCGTTCCGTATTTGATAATAGTAGGATTGTCTGTCTGAAGCCGGAAGAAAATACCGGATCCGAAAATACCGATCAGGGCAAAGATAACGGAGCTGATCAGTCCGAGGAAAATACCATTCCTTGCAGCCAGATTGGCGCCGTTAAAATTTTTTTCCCCCAGACAGCGGGAGAGAAGCGCATTGATCCCGACTCCGGTACCGGATGACACGGCGATCATAAGAAGCTGTACCGGATAGACAAGGGAAACGGCTGTCAGGGCATCTTCGCTTAGTTGGGCAACAAACATGCTGTCCACGATATTGTAGAGTGCCTGAACAAGCATGGAAACCATCATTGGAAGCGACATAGTGATAAGCAGGCGGGGAATGGGAAGTACGCCCATCTTGTTTTCTGCCGGTGTAGATGACATGTTGTGTTCCTCCTTTTACATGAAAAAGTACGGGAAGATCCCGTCTTGTTTTGTCCATGCTAAAGTATAGCATTGCTGTATTTATAATGCAATGAAATCATATATATATTGAAAAAAGGATGCGGACGGCAAAGGAATTGAAGAAAAAGAGAAGAATTTTTATGTTCTATGCAGGAATATTGCTGATGGCGGTTCTGTTTCCGGGATGGGTAGAAAATCAGGAGCAAAAGCAGGGGGCAGAAGAAAGGAAAGAAGTAAGAGAAGCTCTGAAATATGTGGGTGATTCTATAGAGGCAGACGGAGAAGGGAAAAAGAAGATCGCTCTGACCTTTGATGACGGCCCCAACGCCAGGTGGACGCCGGTGCTTCTTGACGGTCTGAAAGAAAGAGGGATTAAGGCTACCTTCTTTCTGATCGGATGCTATGCAGAGGAAAATCCTGAGATTGTAAAGCGCATGTACGAGGAGGGACATTTGATCGGCAATCATACTTACCATCATGTCAGTCTGACAGCGGGAAGTGAAAAGGAGGCGGAAGAGGAGATTGCAATGACGGATCATATCATTTGCGAGATCACCGGAGAAGGCACCGGATATGTACGTCCGCCCTTTGGCCTTTGGAGGGAAGAACTGGAAGAGAAAATGCAGATTCTTCCGGTTATGTGGAACATTGATCCATTGGACTGGCAGAGCCGGGACACAGGAGAAATTGTGTTCAAGGTAGTGACGGAAGCGAAAGAAGATGCTATTATCTTATTGCATGATTGTTATGAATCATCTGTTCAGGCAGCCCTGGAGATTGTCGATATCCTTACAGAAGAAGGATATGTGTTTGTAACAGCAGATGAAATTTTGATGGATTAAAAAGAGGAAACTATGATACATGAATTTTCAAGAACAGAACTTCTGATCGGTCCGGAGAAATTCCGGCGGATCAAAAAAGCGTCGATTATGGTATTTGGCGTCGGAGGCGTAGGTTCCCACTGCATTGAGGCGCTGGCAAGAACCGGTGTGGGAAAGCTGATACTGGTGGATAACGATAAAGTGTCTGTCACTAATATCAACCGGCAGTCAATCGCTTTTCACAGCACAGTAGGAGAGTACAAGACGCAGGTTATGAAAAGAAAGATACTTGATATTTGTCCGGATACGGAAGTGGAAACCCATGAAGTCTTTGTTCTTCCGGATAATGTTGACAGCATTTTGGACTGCCGGCCGGATTATATTGTGGACGCCATCGACACCGTTACGGCAAAGCTGGCTCTGGCAAAAAAAGCCATGGAGTATAATATTCCTATTATAAGCAGTATGGGGACGGGAAACAAGCTGCACGGGGAGATGTTTGAGATTGAAGATATCAGCAGGACATCTGTGTGTCCTCTGTGTAAGGTGATGCGCCGGGAGCTGAAAAAGCAGGGGATTACCCATTTGAAAGTGCTGTATTCAAAAGAAAAGCCTGTCAAGACGGATCCTGACAAAATGGAAGAAGACCCGGGGACAAGACGGAGTCTTCCGGGAAGTATTTCTTTTGTCCCTCCGGTTGCGGGACTTCTTATTGCCGGAGAGGTGATCCGGGATATTGCCGGGCTCTGATGCAGGCTGAAGAGAAAGGCAGGAGTGTGCAAGATGGATTTATTTGAATATGCAAGAGAACAGAATATGGAAAAAGAAGCACCGCTGGCATCCAGGCTTCGCCCGGTGACGCTGGAAGAAGTGGTGGGGCAGCAGCATATTATCGGCAGGGACAAGCTGCTGTACCGTGCCATCAAAGCAGATAAGTTAAGTTCAGTCATCTTTTACGGCCCTCCGGGGACAGGGAAGACAACGCTTGCTAAGGTGATCGCTCATACGACAAGCGCAGAATTTACTCAGATCAACGCCACAGTGGCAGGAAAAAAAGACATGGAAGCGGTGGTGGAGAAGGCAAAGCAGCTTCGGGGAATGTACCGGAAAAAGACGATCCTCTTTGTAGACGAGATCCATAGGTTTAACAAGGGGCAGCAGGACTATCTCCTTCCGTTTGTAGAGGACGGCACCATTATTCTTATCGGTGCAACAACGGAGAATCCCTATTTTGAGGTAAATGGAGCGCTTATTTCCAGATCCAGCATTTTTGAACTGCGACCTTTGGAAAAAGAGGATATCAAAACCCTGATCAAACGGGCAGTCTATGACAAGGAAAAGGGAATGGGAAGCTACGGTGCCAAGATCGATGAGGATGCACTGGAGTTTTTGGCGGACGTATCCGGCGGAGATGCAAGGAATGCACTGAATGCTGTCGAGCTTGGCATACTTACGACAGAGAGGGGAGAAGATGGGAAAATCCATCTGACGCTGGAAGTGGCTTCCGAATGTATCCAGAAGAGAGTGGTCCGTTATGACAAAACAGGAGATAATCATTATGATACAATATCCGCTTTTATTAAAAGTATGCGGGGATCCGATCCGGATGCCGCAGTTTATTATCTGGCAAAAATGCTGCGGGCAGGAGAAGATATTAAGTTTATTGCACGAAGGATCATGATCTGTGCTTCGGAGGATGTGGGAAATGCAGATCCGATGGCTCTTACAGTAGCAGTCAGTGCAGCCCAGGCGGTGGAGCGGATTGGAATGCCGGAAGCTCAGATTATTTTATCCCAGGCTGTTCTCTATGTGGCTTCGGCCCCTAAGAGTAATTCGGCGTGCAACGCTATTTTTTCAGCGCTGGAAAATGTGGAAAAGTACAAGACAACCGTGCCATCCCATCTTCAGGATGCCCACTATAAAGGAGCACAGAATCTGGGAAGAGGAACCGGATATAAATATGCCCACGATTATCCTGATCACTATGTAAAGCAGCAGTACCTGCCGGATGAGATTAAAACAGCCAGATTTTATGAGCCGGGAGAACTCGGGTATGAAAAGGTGATAGGAGAGCGGTTAAAGAAACTGCGCAGTGAGTAAGAATTGGACATATGATGTAGAAAGACCTCCGTGGCAAGAAGCTGTTCTTCTGCTGCAGGGAGGTCTTTTAATTATTTAATATCTCTTTTGTTGAAGCTCCATATGCCAATGAAGGCTGGAAGGACAAGAAAACAGATGCCCACAGCCAGTGCCCGCAGGAGATCTCCCTGATCAGGATTCTGTGCCAGTATGCTCATGTTCATATCCGGAAGATACTGAGCCAGAGAGACAGAGTGGCCAAGAAGCTTGCCTGCCGCCATTTCTGCCAGGGAAAGGATCAGGGATGTAAACTCCAGAAAACAGATGTTAACTGCCAGAGAACCTCCATTTTGCCGGATCAGAATGCTGAACATAACAAACAGGGAAGCATATGCAGCTCCGAGAAGAAGTTCCAGTGCTCCTCTTTGCAGCGTGTGTATCCAGAAATCAGAGGAAACGTCCCCGAATCCCCACAGGACAGAAGCAATCAAAGCCGCAGTCAGCACAAACAGCAAAGTATAAAGGATGGATACAAGGATCCCTACGATCAGTTTTGACAGATAGATAGCGGATCTGCTGTAATTGCGTGATGCAATATTTTTTATAGTTCCCTGATTGAACTCGCTGCCTACAAAAAGAGAGATCAAAACGGCCATGATCAGGGTAGTATTCCCGGCAAAAAAGGTCATAAGCTGCGCAGAAGTGCTTAGGTTATCATAATTTGTCGGGATTCCTTCTGCAGAGACAGAAAGACCGGATTCTTCCATGGCAGCCTGCTGCTGCTCAATCTGCGCTTCCATGTTTTCACCGGCCAATTTATAAGTGAAATCCAATAAGAATACAGTTGCTGCCGCCAAAAGGACAGAAATGATGAGGCAGATCCAGAAATATCTGGATTTTTTTAATTTATAGATATCACATTTCACAAGACTTTTCATTTTTTATTCCCCCTATTCTGCTTAAAAAGTAATCTTCCAGATCTATATCCTGCTGACCATTTCCTATACTACGGCGCCAGATGTCTTCTTCGGTAAATTCCTCAATCAACTTGCCATGATGGATGATGCCGTATCTTGTGGCAAATTTTGAAAGTTCTCCGAGAATATGACTGGAAACAAGGACAGTGATATGGCGTTCCTGATTCAGTTTTAAAATCAATTCACGTATTTCTTTCATGCCCTCCGGATCCAGTCCATTTGTGGGTTCATCCAGGATGAGAAGTTTTGGATTGCCGATAAGGGCAATAGCAATGGCAAGACGTTGTTTCATACCAAGAGAAAAGTGTTTGCACTTTTTCCTTCCAGTATCGGTAAGACCAACAAGATCCAGAAGCTGCTGCAGATGTTCGGGATCATGAAGGTCTTGAAGTTTTGCAAAAGCAGTAAGATTTTCCATAGCAGTCATCCCCGGATAAAAAGCGGGGGATTCAATGACAGTTCCAATTTCTGCACGCTTTTCCCGGAGATTGCTGCTGTTAAAGAGGCGGATATTTCCGCTGCTTGGAGATGCAAGACCTACTGCCATGCGGATGAAAGTAGTTTTTCCGGCTCCGTTTTTGCCGATAAAGCCGTAAATATCCCCTTCGTAAATGGTCATAGATACCTGGTCTACGACTGTGCGATGTCCATACTGTTTTGTCAAACTTTGAGTTTGAAGAATGATGTCCTTCATTCGATATATTCCTCCTTTTGTATTTATGTATTAAGTATTTAATACAATAATATAATAAGACAATTGCAAAGTCAATATTTTTTACTTGAGTTTTTTAAAAGAGAAAGGTAAACTATTCATAGAAGACGTTGAAACAGTTTCAGGAGGAATAGGAAATGAAAATTTACGATACTGTGAAAAAGGAAGAAATTGAGATCGGCGATTACAAAGATCTGATCAAGATCATGCAGGACGGCAGACAGGTAGATCTCTATCTGAAAGAGAAAAAATCGGACGAGGACGGCTATCTTACATGGGATGTAGAGCATTGGTCAAGCATTGAACCCAAGAGATTTATCCGCTGCTATTCTCTGGAAGGAAGAGTGCTGGGAGAGTCTACGGGACATAATATTTATGATCTGGAAAATGAATTTAAGCCGGAAGAAGCCCGGAAGATAGAATTAAGTTAAGAAAAATCCCGGAACGCAAACGAATGGGTGCGTTTCGGGATTTCTTCTATATATCATGTCTGTGTCTGCAGATGCTATTACGTTATATTCAGCACTTCTTTCATATCGTTTGGAAGCGGGGCAGTAAATTCCATAAATCTTCCTGTAATGGGATGTGAAAATGACAGCCGGTAGGAGTGAAGTGCCTGCCGGCTGATGTATTTCATATCCGGATTATAGAGATAATCTCCGATGAGAGGATAGCCGAGGTACTGCATGTGCACCCGGATCTGATGGGTGCGCCCGGTTTCCAGTTTCAGGGCAACTAATGTGTGAGGACCGTACACACCTACCGTACGGTAGTGAGTGACAGCGTTTTCCCCGTGCTCAAAGTCTACCATCCGCTCGATAATGGAAGTGCCTTTGCGGGCAAGAGGCGCGCATATGGTACCGGACTTAGGACTTACATGTCCGCTGGCAATAGCCAGATATTCCCGGCACAGGGCCTTTTCGCTTACCATAGAGGAAAGAATGCCGGCGCTGACAAGATGCTTTGCAACCACCGTCAGACCGGAAGTGTCTCTATCCAGACGATTGCAGCAGCGGAAAATGAAAGGTTTCCCCTGTTCCTGATAGTACCAGGCCAGTGCATTTGCCATGGAATTGGTATAATTGTTCATGGACGGGTGGATGGGCATTCCAGCAGGCTTATTGATGACAATGATATCCTCGTCTTCGTATATGATATCCAGCGGCAGATGGACGGGAGGGATCTTTTCCGAGGATTTCTCTTCGCATATGTGCACGGAAAGCAAGTCCCCTTCCTTAAGCTGCTGGCGCATATAGTAGTGGACGCCGTTTACCAGAATGCTTTTGGGCATCCGTTTGATAACAGAAAGGTTCTGGCGGGAGTAGCCTTTCCTTTTCAAAAACTGCTCTACCCGAAGCCCGTCCGCTTCTTTTCCTATTTTATAATCAATGGTTCGATTCATATATTTCTCCTGTATTCAGAGTATGCCTGTGAATAGTAGCAGTATATCACGTAAAAAATAAAAAATCTATAAATCCTGTTGACAAATAAAATTAGGAGTGATACATTAATAACCGTAGAGATTAGCACTCGGATGAAATGAGTGCTAACAAAACAAAAGGAGGCAGTTAGGATGCAGAATGCAGAAGGACTGGGTGAAAGAAAACTGAAAATTCTTCATGCGATCATCCAGACCTATCTGGAGACAGGAGAGCCGGTAGGATCCAGAACAATATCCAAATATACGGATTTGAATTTAAGTTCTGCGACGATCCGAAATGAGATGGCTGATCTGGAAGAACTTGGATATATCCTGCAGCCTCATACATCGGCAGGAAGGATTCCTTCGGACAAAGGATACCGCTTATATGTGGATATGCTGATGGAAGAAAAGGAGCAGGAGCTGAATGAAATGCAGGAGCAGATGCTGCAGAAAGCTGATAAAATGGATCAGCTTCTGAAACAGGCAGCACAGGTGCTTGCGGCAAATACCAATTATGCGACCATGGTTTCCACTCCGAGAAACAGTGCCAACAGGCTGAAGTTTATTCAGCTTTCCCAGGTAGATGAAGAGCAGGTTATTGCAGTCATTGTGCTGGGGGGGAATGTAATCAAGAATAAGATTATTAATGTAAGAGAACCCCTTGGCAATGAAAATCTTCTGAAACTGAATATGCTTTTGAATACATCACTGAACGGCATGTCTATTGAAGAAATCAATCTGGGACTGATCGCGAGGCTGAAAGAGCAGGCTGGAATCCACAGTGAAGTGATCAGCGATGTGCTTGATGCAGTTGCCGATGCAATACAGATTGATGAGGATATGCAGATTTATACAAGCGGCGCTACGAATATTTTCAAATATCCGGAGCTTAGCGATAAGCAGAGCGCCCAGGAAATCATCAGTGCCTTTGAGGAAAAACAGCAGCTGACCGAGCTGGTTACCCAGACCCTTTCACAGGAAGACAATACCGGGATTCAGGTATATATTGGAGATGAGACTCCGGTACAGACCATGAAAGACTGCAGCGTTGTAACTGCAACATATGAATTGGGAGATGGGATGCGGGGTACGATAGGTATTATCGGACCGAAGCGAATGGATTATGAACATGTGTTAAAATCGCTGAAGCGCCTTCAAGGTGAATTGGATGCGATGTTTCATAAGAAAGAATAAGAAAGGTGGATGAACCCTTGGAAGAGAATAAAAAAGAGACAGGACAGGAAAAGAGCCAGGAAGAAATGGTAAAAGAAGCTGTGGAGGAAGCAAAAAAAGCAGCAGCTGACCAGGAAAATGCTGAAACAGACAAAGAGGAAACAGCAGAGGGTCAGGAAGAAGCCAAAGAAGAAGACGTTAAAGAAGGGGAAGACACAGAAGAAACCCAGCAGGAGAAGCAGGGCGATAAAAAGTTCTTTGGCAGAAAGAATAAAAAAGACAAAAAAGATGAAAAGATCGAGGAGCTTACAGATAAGCTCACAAGGCAGATGGCCGAGTTTGATAACTTCCGCAAACGTACAGAAAAGGAAAAATCCCAGATGTATGAGGTTGGAGCGAAAGATATCATAGAAAAAATCCTTCCGGTTGTTGACAACTTTGAGCGAGGACTTGCAGCGGTAGCTGAGGAGGATAAGGAGCATCCGTTCATGCAGGGCATGGATAAGGTGTATAAACAGTTGATGACTACACTGGATGAGATTGGGGTGAAACCGATCGAGGCAGTGGGTCAGGAATTTAACCCTGATTTTCACAATGCAGTGATGCATGTGGAGAATGAAAATTTCGGTGAGAACATGGTAGCCGAGGAATTTCAGAAAGGTTATACCTACCGTGACAGCGTGGTAAGACACAGCATGGTAAAGGTAGCAAACTAACAGGCAAACAATCAAATTTTTATAAAACAGGAGGAATAGATCATGGGAAAAATCATTGGTATTGACTTAGGTACGACAAACAGCTGTGTAGCCGTAATGGAAGGCGGACAGCCAGTAGTTATTGCGAATACAGAAGGCGCAAGGACAACACCGTCTGTAGTGGCATTTACAAAAACAGGAGAAAGGCTTGTAGGTGAGCCTGCAAAACGTCAGGCAGTTACAAATGCTGAGAAGACAATCTCTTCTATCAAAAGAGAGATGGGATCTGATTACAAGGTAGAGATTGACGGAAAGAAATACTCTCCGCAGGAAATCTCCGCAATGATCCTTCAGAAACTGAAAGCAGACGCAGAAGGATATCTTGGCGAGAAAGTGACAGAGGCAGTTATTACAGTTCCTGCTTATTTCAACGACGCACAGCGTCAGGCAACAAAGGATGCAGGAAAAATTGCAGGTCTGGATGTAAAACGTATTATCAACGAGCCTACAGCGGCAGCTCTTGCATATGGTCTTGACAATGAAAAAGAACAGAAGATCATGGTATACGATTTAGGAGGCGGTACATTCGACGTTTCCATCATTGAAATCGGCGACGGTGTTATTGAAGTATTGTCTACAGCCGGAAACAACAGACTTGGCGGTGATGACTTCGACCAGAAGATCACAGATTATATGATCTCTGAATTTAAGAAAACAGAAGGTGTTGACTTATCTACAGATAAGATGGCGCTTCAGAGACTGAAAGAAGCTGCAGAGAAGGCAAAGAAAGAGCTGTCTTCTGCAACAACAACAAATATCAACCTTCCGTTCATTACTGCAACAGCAGAAGGACCGAAGCATTTCGATATGAATCTTACAAGAGCAAAATTTGATGAACTGACTCACGACCTGGTAGAAAAGACTGCAGAGCCGGTACAAAGAGCACTCTCTGATGCAGGCATCACATCTTCAGAACTTGGTCAGGTACTGCTGGTAGGTGGTTCTACACGTATTCCGGCTGTACAGGATAAAGTAAAACAGCTGACAGGCAAAGAGCCAAGCAAATCTCTGAATCCGGATGAATGTGTTGCACTTGGTGCTTCCGTACAGGGCGGTAAGCTGGCAGGAGATGCAGGCGCAGGAGATATTCTCCTTCTGGATGTTACTCCACTTTCCCTGTCTATTGAGACAATGGGAGGCGTTGCAACAAGACTGATCGAGAGAAACACGACCATTCCTACAAAGAAGAGCCAGATCTTCTCTACAGCTGCAGACAATCAGACAGCAGTAGACATCAACGTTGTACAGGGTGAGAGACAGTTCGCAAGGGACAACAAGTCACTTGGACAGTTCAGACTGGATGGAATCCCGCCGGCACCACGCGGAATCCCGCAGATCGAAGTTACATTCGATATCGATGCAAATGGTATTGTAAATGTATCTGCAAAAGACCTGGGAACAGGAAAAGAACAGCACATTACAATTACTGCCGGATCCAATATGTCTGATGAAGATATTGAGAAAGCTGTAAAAGAAGCTGCAGCATTTGAGGCACAGGATAAGAAACGAAAAGAAGGAATTGATACAAAGAACGATGCAGATGCATTCGTATTCCAGACAGAGAAAGCTCTGGAGGAAGTAGGAGATAAGATCGACGCTTCCGAGAAAGCAGCAGTAGAGGCAGACTGCAAAGCGCTGAAAGAACTGCTGGAAAAAGTAAACATGGAAGATATTTCAGATGCCCAGATCGCAGAGATCAAAGCAGGAAAAGAAAAGCTGATGGAAAGCGCACAGAAAGTATTTGCCAAGATGTATGAGCAGGCTGGCGCTAATGCCGGAGCAAATGCAGGCGCACAGGGAGCAGGTCCGAATCCGGGAGCAGGAGCAGGTCCGTCTCCGGAAGGATTTGGCGGCGACGATGTAGTAGATGGAGACTACAAAGAGGTCTAAGGACAGGTAAGTAGCCAGGATAAAGGCCTAATAAAAAAGAGTTCTGCGGAACCCAATGCAGGCTTCGGGCTTAAAAAGCCCGGACAGTATTGGGCCCCGCAGAACTTTGTATGCAGGCAAAAGCTTGCTGCCTTCACATGAAAAAAACGAAAGGTGATAGATAATGGCAGAATCAAAAAGAGATTACTATGAAGTGCTGGGAGTCAGCAAAGATGCCGATGAAGCGACTCTGAAAAAGGCATACAGGCAGGTGGCAAAGAAGTACCATCCGGATATGAATCCTGGAGACAAAGAGGCAGAGAAGAAATTCAAAGAAGCTTCCGAGGCCTATGCTGTTTTGAGTGATCCGGAGAAGCGTCGTCAGTATGACCAGTTCGGGCATGCAGCATTTGAAGGTGGGGCCGGCGGAGCCGGAGGCTTCGGTGGTTTTGATTTCAGTGGTGCAGATTTCAGTGACATTTTTGGTGATATTTTCGGTGATCTGTTTGGCGGCGGAAGACGTTCCGGGCGTGCAAATCAAGGCCCGATGAAAGGAATGAATATCCGCAAGAGTGTCCGTATTACTTTTGAGGAGGCTGTATTTGGCTGTGAGAAGGAGCTGGATGTAGTTCTGAAGGATCCATGCCCGAAATGTAACGGAACAGGAGCTAAGCCGGGAACTTCTCCTGAAACCTGTCCGAAATGCGGCGGTAAAGGACAGGTGGTATACACACAGCAGTCTTTCTTTGGTACCGTCCAGAATGTACAGACCTGTCCGGAGTGTCATGGAAGCGGAAAGATCATACGTGAAAAATGTCCGGACTGCAGCGGCTCTGGATACATTTCCAGTAAAAAGAAGATTTCCGTATCTATTCCGGCAGGAATTGATAACGGTCAGAGTGTAAGAATACGTGAAAAGGGAGAACCGGGAGTCAATGGAGGACCAAGAGGAGATCTTCTGGTGGAAGTTAGCGTTTCACGCCATCCAATCTTCCAGAGACAGGATATGCATATTTTCTCTACTGCGCCCATTTCTTTTGCGCAGGCTGCCCTCGGCGGTGATGTGCGCATCAAGACAGTAGACGGAGATGTGATCTATACGGTGAAACCGGGAACAAAAACAGATACAAAAGTACGTCTTCGCGGAAAAGGAGTTCCATCCATCCGCAATTCCCAGGTACGGGGCGATCATTATGTGACCCTTGTTATCCAGACACCGGAACGGCTGAGCAGTGAGGCGAAAGAAGCGCTGAAGAAATTTGACGCTTTGACAGGGAATACTCTGAATCAGTCACAGGAAGAGCTGGAATCGGCCAAAAAAGGGAAGAAAAAAGGATTTATGGATAAGATGAAAGAGGCCTTTGATGATTGATCATCAGGGGCTTCTTTCGTAAATATCGTAAAAAGACAATTGTCGAAAAGAGAGGATTCAAGTATAATAGACAAAAGAAGGAGAGAAAGGAGGGATCATATGGCAGGAATACGAGATGTTGCCAGGGAAGCGCATGTAGGTATTGGCACGGTATCGCGTTACTTAAACGGAAGCGGCTATGTGTCTGAAGAGAGCAGAAACCGGATAGAGACCGCTATCAAAACACTTGATTATCAGCCCAATGAATTGGCGAGAAACCTCTACAGGAACCGATCGGGGATCATAGGAGTGATCGTACCGGACTTGGAACATCCTTTTTTCTCAAAGCTGAGTAAATACATTGAGATCAATCTTTATGAGCGGAATTATAAGACTATGATCTGTAATACTGTAGGGATCAGTAACCGGGAAAAAGAATATTTGAAGATGCTGGAGAGAAATGTGGTGGACGGGATAATTGCAGCTGCCCATACGCTGCACAGCGAGGAATATCTGAAGATCAACAGGCCGATCCTGGCCATGGATAAAGACTTTAACGGGCAGATACCGTTGGTACATTCCGATCACAAAAAGGGAGGTGCCCTTGCGGCTGAAGCAGTGATAAAGGCGGGATGCCGTAATGTCTTGCAGTTTACTACTTCCTCAAAAGTGACGACACCGGCCAATCAGCGGCATATTGTATTTGAGGAGATCTGTACGAAACATGGCATCAGGGTAAGGACTGTGGAGACAAACTGGAATCTGTTTTCCCACGAGCATTTCAGGCGTTATATGCAAAAAGAGATGGTAAAATACCCGGATGTAGACGGTATTTTTTCAGCAGATATTCCGGCTATCGCCTGCATGAATGTTTTAAAACAGAGAGGATACAAAATCCCTCAGGATGTAAAGATCATAGGCTACGATGGTTTGGATGTCATTTACATGACAGATCCGCCGCTTACATCGGTTTCGCAGGATATTGAAAAACTTGCAGAATGTTGTGTGGATACAATCATTCGGATTATTGAAGGAAAAGAATACGAGAGTCATCAGGTGATTGATGTGGACTTTGTACAAGGGAAGAGTATATGAGAAATTAGTAAGAATACACAAAAAAGCATATTTTTTGATGTTGGTATTGACACAAATAGACAAGGGTGCTATATTGAAAATAACTTATAAAGTATTCCCGGAGCGCGCAGGGAAATACGGAATAAGATGTAACCGGAAAAATGAAAGCCAAAAATTATTTTTTTTACTGAAAAGTGGAACGGGTTCCATTATCAAACAGAAACAATTTGGCTTTTCATTTTTAACTACTATGGAACGGGTTCCATAAGGAGAAAGAGGAGGACGATTTTTATGAAAAAAATGACGGCAAAAAGGTGGATTTCCGCAAGTCTCGTTACAGTTCTTTCAGCAGGCCTGCTGGCGGGATGCGGAAGCAGCACAGACGAAGAGAACAGTGACGGTGGAGAAACTACGATCAAGTTTGGTATTCATGTAGCCAACCCGGAAGATCAGGAGCCTGTGACTTACAACATTGTCCAGGAATTTAACAAGAAGTATGAAGGAAAATATAAGGTGGAATTTGAAGCGGCAGATACGGAAACTCATTCCAAGAATCTGAAGCTTCAGTCTACGGATGGAACCCTTCCGGATATTTTCTGGGTGGAGGGAGCTCAGGCTCCAGAGTATGCAGAGTCGGGTGTGTTGATGGATCTGTCAGATTATCTGAAGGAAAATACAGATATTGACGAAGCTTTAAATGGAATGGAAGACAGTTATAACAACGGTGAGATTCAGTATGGTTTGCCTTATCAGTGTAATGTTCAGGGATTTTTCTATAATAAAGAATTATTTGACGCTGCCGGGGTAGAATATCCTACAAATGAGACTACATATGAAGAGTTTCTGGATATGATCGCCAAATTAAAGGAATCCGGCGTCACTCCGATTGCCATCGGAAGCAAAAACAGCAGCTACACAATGTGGGAGTTTAATGAATTTCTGGAAAGATACGGATGGTCTGAAAATATCGATGCGATTTTAAGTGGAGAGAAGAAATTCAATAATTCGGATCTTGTTGCCTGCTTTGAAAAAATGGAAGGGTTAAAAGATGCAGGTGCTTTTCCGGACAATATGGCAACTATTGAATATTTTGATGCAAAACAGCTCTTTGACAACGGTACGGCAGCAATGTTTGGCACAGGACAGTGGGATTGCAGTGAGTTTGATGAAAATCTTGGCGATAAAGTAGGATTCTGGTGGGGACCTGTCTTTACAGACAGTGATTATGAACAGAACGTGGCGATGAAAGTTCCCGCAGCTCCTATTGCAGTCAATGCAGAAACAGCAGATGACGAGACAATGAAGGAAGCTGTCTATACATTCCTTAATTTCTACTACAGTGAAGATGCGGCAAAAATGTCCTATGAAGGCTCTATCTTCCCGGCAACCTCTTATGAAGGTATTGCAGCTTCCGACACACAGTATGCCATGAACGCAATGCTGGAAGCTCTGTCAGCAGGATGGCCAAGCCCCGAATCAGCTCCGGACCTTACAGTTGGCTCTGCTGTTCAGACAGAACTTTACAATGGTATTTTCGGAGTGCTTCAGGGAACATACACACCGGAAGAAGCCCTGGACAAAATGGATGAAACTTTGTCCTATGAATAGAGCGGCAGCAAAAACAGAGTATATAGCAGGAATCAAGTTATGATATAGAAGAAACTGCCGGAGGAGATAAATTATGTATTGGCTTAGTAAAAAAAGATATAAGATCGGACTGGTACTACCTACGTTGATTGTTTACAGTGTGTTTATCATTTTGCCGATCGGGATTGCTGTATGGTACAGTTTCACCAAATATTCGGGAATCGGAAAAGCAACGTTTGTAGGACTTGAGAATTACATGAGGCTTTTTAAAGATAAAGTGTTTTGGGTGTCGCTTAAAAATACAATGATCATTTTTGTGCTTGCATTTGTTCTTCTTTTGACAATTTCATTTTTGATCGCCCTTTTGCTGAACAATAAACTGAAAGGCACAGATTTTGCGAAAGCCCTTATATTCTCCCCGGCAATTATTGCGCCGATCATTGTAGGTATTATCTGGGTTTATATTTTGGATCCCAATGTGGGGATCATCAACAACATTTTAGACGCGCTTCATCTTGACTTTTTAAAACAGAAGTGGATCGGCGGAGAGACGCTTTCGCCCTACAGTATTGCTTTCATTTATTTCTGGCAGCAGCTGGGGTATCTGGTGACTATTTTTATTGCAGGACTGAAAATGATACCGGAGGAAGTGCTGGAAGCAGTAAAGATTGATGGCGCCAGCACGATGCAGAAGATTCGATATGTCATTATTCCTATGATGCGTTCCACCATCTCTACGGTGGCGGTGCTCATCATTACCGGAGTATTCAAGATCTTTGAGATCGTGCAGCAGACAACGGGAGGTGGTCCGAACCATCTGTCGGAAACACTGGTTACCTATAGTTATTCTACTACATTCACCAGCGGCAATTATGGATACGGAATGTCTCTTGCAACGGTAACATTTGTACTGTCTTTAATTATTACGGGGATTTATTCCTTTTTGACACGGGAAAGAGAAGGAGGGAACAAAAGATGATCGGAAAAAAGAAAAAAACAGTGATGTATATTTTGATCATTGCCATTACATTGATTGTTGTATTCCCTTTTATCTGGATGCTGATCCTCTCCTTCAGGAGCAGCGCCGATATTATGACAAATCCACTGGCGCTTCCGGAATCACTGAATCTGGAGAATTATATCAATGCCACTAAGACTCTTGATTTTATCAGACTTTATGGCAACACAATCTTTGTGTGCGTGGTTTCGCTGATCATAGAGCTGGTGATCACCTTTTTCAGCTCTTTTGTCTTAAGCAGGATGGTGTTCAAAAACAAAAAGATCCGGTCCATGCTGTATGGATTTTTGATCATTGGATTGTCAATCTCACCATTTATTCTGCTGTTTCCGGTGTATCAGATCAATGTGAGGCTTCATTTAAGGGAACAGTTTGCGCTGATCATGCCCTATGTGGCGACATCAATTTCCTTTAATACGCTTTTGCTTACCAATTATATGAAATCTCTTCCTGTGGAGATTGACGAGGCGGCCATTATAGACGGCTGTTCCCTGTGGGATCTGATGTTCCGGGTGATCCTTCCTATGTCGAAGCCGGTCATCGCTACTATTGTAACATTTAATGTCCTTTATATCTGGAATGAATATCCGTTTGCCTCAGTTATGCTAAGGGATGTATCAGATTACACTCTTTCCATGGGAGCATCCTTCTTTAAGGGCAACTACACAGTGGATTACGGCGGCATTATTGCTTCCAGTGTGATGATCATTATTCCAGAGCTGATTTTCTATGGGATTTTCCAGAAGCATATTGTAGAAGGAATGACAGCAGGAGCTGTCAAAGGATAAAAACAGGAGAAAGGAAAAGAATTATGAGTAATGTATCAGGATTATTTAAAGATTTGACAACAATTAAAAAGGCAAGAAACGGGCGCCTGGCGAGCTGGGATCAGAGAGGAAAAAATCAGGATTACTGGGAAATTCCAGCAGGGGAGAGCATTACACTTGGAGAAATAGAAGGACCGGGTTGTATTACACATATCTGGATGACCTCTTCCTGCAGAAGAGTGAAATCCCCCAGTATTCTGGATCCGAAGCTGAATGCATCGGCAGCGCCTGTTATGGAAATCCATCCGGCGCTGGGTGTAATCTGGGATGATTATGATCCTTTCTATTACAGAAAGGCTCTGATTAAAATTACATGGGACGATCAGGATACTCCGAGCGTGCTTGCACCTTTTGGCGATTTCTTTTGCATCGGTAACTGTTATCCGGGGAATTTTTCCTCCCTTCCTTTTAATGTTTCCCTGAAGCCGGAGGAGGCAGGAAGATATGGAGCACCCTGTTCGGTGTCCTGTTATTTCCCGATGCCTTTTAATAAGAAGGCAAAAATTGAGATCATCAATGAAAATGACATTCCGTTTATTTTATATTTTAATATTGATTATGAAATGTACAAGGAACCACTGGATGAGAACACAGCATACTTCCATGCTTCCTGGCATCGGGAAAATCCCTGCGATGGATGGGGACCGGATATTCAGGTCAATTCTCCGGAGGTAAATAATGTTACTAACTTAAAAGGGGATGGCAATTATGTTGTACTGGATGTGGAAGGAACCGGACACTATGTGGGCTGCAATCTGACAGTAAAACATTACCAGGGTAGCTGGTGGGGAGAAGGAAACGATATGTTCTTCATCGACGGAGAAGAGTATCCTAGCCTGAATGGAACCGGAACAGAGGATTACTTTAACCATGCCTGGGGAATGCAGAGGAATGCCTTTCCGTTTTTCGGAACAATTGTCCACGAGGGAGACACAGACGGATTCCAGGTATCTTACCGTTTCCATATCACAGATCCGGTACGGTTTGAAAAACATTTGAAAGTAACGATTGAGCATGGACATGCAAATCATCTCTCTGACGATTGGAGTTCTACCGCATATTGGTATCAGACTCTTCCTACAGCGCAGCCCATTGAGATCCTTCCTGTGGAAGAAAGACTGCCGAATGTTCCTAAGCTTCCGGAGAGGAAACTGACACAGCCGGAATTGACAGAGGAAATGAAGGCGGCCAGAAGTTCTTATGAAGAGCGCTGGAATGTCTATAAACCGGCCAGGGAAGAGCAGTTCAGAATCAAGGAGGATAAAGCAAGAAGAGAATCCCGCCTGAATACAGAATTTGCAAAAAAATTAAGAGATGACTATAAATAACATAAAGGAAGCAAACGCTTATGTCAAAGAAATTAATGCAGGAAAAAATAGAAAAGGCCCAGGAAGAGATTGACAGAAAGAAAGAGCTGGTAAAGCAGGGCAGGATGCGTCAGAATTATCATTTCATGGCCCAGACCGGGTGGATCAACGACCCTAACGGCCTGATTTATTACAAAGGCAGGTACCATCTGTTTTTCCAGTATAATCCCTATTACGGATTCTGGGATTACATGCATTGGGGCCATGCAGTCAGTGAAGATCTGGTGCACTGGGAGTACCTTCCTTTGGCTCTTGCACCAAGCGAAAGCTATGATGACCATATGAGGGGAGGATGTTTTTCAGGAAGCGCTATTGAGCATGATGGCAAACTGTTCCTTATGTACACCGGAACAAAGAATGACGGAAATGGATTTGAACAGTCCCAGTGTATCGCCTACAGCGAAGATGGGATCCATTTTGAAAAGTATGAGGGCAATCCTGTACTCACGGCTCCTCCAAATGTGCCAAAAGATTTTTTTCGTGATCCAAAAGTCTGGAAACATGGTGGAAAATATTATATGATATGTGGTGCAAGGAAAAATAATTTTGCACAGGCTTTGCTTTACTGCTCCAGGGATATGCTGAATTGGGATTTTGTAAATGTACTGGCAGAAAGCCGGGGCGAGTGGGGCTACATGTGGGAATGTCCGGATATCTATCCGCTGGGAGACAAATATGTCCTTATGTTTTCACCTATGGGGGCTGGTGAGAGGACCAGCGTCTATCTGGTGGGAGATCTTAACTATGAAACGGGAAAGTTTGTCTATGATGTCAGCGGGGAGATCGATTGGGGATTTGACTATTATGCGCCGCAGTCTTTTGAAGACCCGAAAGGAAGGCGGATCCTCATCAGCTGGGCTAACGGTTGGGATTGGATGCCTTTCTGGAAAGACTGGGGACCGACATACAAAGAAGGATGGTGTGGGTCTTTTAATATCCCAAGGGAAGTGAAATTGAACCCGGATCATACGCTGAGGTTTGAGCCGGTAGAAGAGCTGAAGACTCTTAGAGAAGGTGCCCGTGCGAAAGAAGAAATCCTGCTGGAGGAGGAGATCATGGATATCCCGCTTAGCG
Source organism: Claveliimonas bilis (assembly GCF_030296775.1). NCBI lineage: Bacteria > Bacillati > Bacillota > Clostridia > Lachnospirales > Lachnospiraceae > Claveliimonas > Claveliimonas bilis. The sequence continues at coordinate 1,422,282 of NZ_AP027742.1, forward strand.
ACGGCGTGTCCTATGAGCTTAAACTGGAAATTGATCTTAACAGTACGACAGCGGAGACTTTTTCTTTGCAGCTTCGGTCTGATAACGAGAGAAAGACCGAGGTTACATTTGACCTTAGGGATCAGAGTATGCAGGTTTCGCGGGAGCATGCGGACGGATGGAGCAAAGGGGCCAGCCACAGTCCTCTGAAAATGAAGGACAGGGAAAAGCTTCTTGTACATATCTTTTCAGATAAAAGTTCCATAGAAGTTTTTGCGGAAAATTATGAGACAAACCACAGTTGTAATATTTTTGCAGACGAGACACAGGATCATAACAGGATATCTGTTCCCCGGGGAAAATTAAAAATCCGATCTCTGGAGACATGGGCCTTAAAAAAGGTGATGGACTGCTAGGGACGACGAAAATAAGGAGGAAAGATATGGAGAAGAAGTATGATGTTGTGGCATTGGGAGAGCTTTTGATTGATTTTACGGAAAATGGTTTAAGCAGCCAGGGGAATCCTCTGATGGAGGCAAATCCGGGGGGAGCGCCCTGCAATGTACTGGCTATGCTGAACAAACTGGGAAAGAAGACGGCCTTTATCGGAAAAGTGGGCCGGGATCAGTTTGGAACCATGCTGAAAACAGTAGTGGAGGAGAGCGGAACAGATGTCACAAATCTGATGATGGACGATGAGGTTCACACCACACTTGCCTTTGTCCATACCTTTCCGGATGGGGATAGAGAATTTTCTTTTTACCGGAATCCGGGAGCGGATATGATGCTGAAGAAAGAGGAAGTCGATCCCGAGATCATAAAAGCGGCAAAAATTTTCCACTTCGGTACTTTGTCCTCCACTCACCCGGAAGTGCGGGAAGCTACAAGGTATGCCATTGATGTGGCAAAAGAGAACGGCCTTTTGGTTTCCTTTGATCCTAATTTAAGAGAGCCTCTCTGGGACAGCCTTGAGGATGCCAGAAAAGAGATCGAATATGGTCTTGGAAAATGCGACATTCTGAAAATTTCCGATAATGAGATGGAATTTATGACTGGAACGGACGACTACAACAAAGGTGTGGAGATGCTAAGAGAAAGCTATGATATTCCTCTTATCTTTGTGACTCTTGGAAAAGAAGGAAGCAGGGCATATTACAAGGACATGATCGTAGAGGTAGCTCCTTTCATTAGAAAAGATACTATTGAGACTACGGGGGCGGGCGATACTTTCGAGGCGTGTGCTTTGAATTATGTGCTGGAGCATGGCCTTGAGAATCTGACAGAAGAAAATTTAAAAGAGCTTCTTCGCTTTGCAAATGCAGGAGCATCCATCATCACAAGCCGCAAGGGAGCTTTGAAAGTGATGCCGGAAAAAGAAGAGATAGAAAAAGTCCTGGGCTTATAAGCCCGGGACTTTTTATTTAGCGGAACTCTTTGTTCCAGCACCTATGGGTGGGAAGCCACAAGAATAACCACGGAGCGTTCTCCAATAAGAAAGTGATCGCAGGAGAGCACAGGAAGGGGATCATGAAACAAGAGGTGTTCCTGATCGCCGGTATTGACAGCAAAGTGCCAGCAAAGCCCCTCTGGGAGATGGGGAACCTGGATATCATGGGCTTCCCAGTGTACGTTAATGGCGAGAAAAACAATGTCGTCTCTGGCAGCATCCGCGTCATAGCCGGCAAAGAGAACTCCGGCTACCCCGATTCCGCTTGAATCGGGAGACTGCCATGGTATTTCAGAGTGAAAACTTACGTCGGGAAGATCATAGCGGCAGCTTTTTCCGGAACCTCGAAGAACCGGATGATTTTTGCGGAAATGGATCATATACTGGAAAAAAAGGAAGATATCCTGGTGTTTTTCAAGAAGGGTCCAGTCGAGCCAGGAGATCTCATTGTCCTGACAGTAAGGATTGTTGTTGCCGAACTGAGTATTACAAAATTCATCTCCTGCAAAAAACATAGGGGTTCCCCGGCTGCACATCAGCACTGCGCAGGCGTTTCGGATCATCTTCATGCGAAGGGAGAGGACATCCGCGTCATCTGTATCTCCTTCAGCGCCGCAGTTCCAGCTGCGGTTGTCGTTGGCCCCGTCTGTATTATCCCAGCCGTTTGCCTCATTATGTTTTTCATTGTAAGCGTAAAGATCATACAATGTAAAGCCATCATGGCAGGTGAGGAAATTGACAGATGCGTGGGTGCCTCTGATTTCCGGATCGTAAATATCCGGGGAACCGGCAATTCGGCAAAGAGCTGCAGGTGTGTATTCAATCTGTCCTTTCAGGAAATTTCTCATATCGTCCCGGTAACGTCCGTTCCACTCACTCCATCTCCGGAAAGAAGGAAAATTTCCCACCTGATAGAGACCGCCTGCATCCCAGGCTTCTGCAATCAGTTTTGTATTTCCAAGCACAGGATCAAAGGCAAGGCTCTTAAGAAGGGGAGGATGTTCCATGGGAGAACCATCTTCATTTCTCCCCAGGATGGAGGCAAGATCAAAGCGAAAGCCGTCAATCCGGTAGGTAGTCACCCAATACCTGAGGCAGCTTTGGATCATCTGCTGTACAACCGGGTGATTACAGTTCATGGTATTTCCGCACCCGCTGAAATTGTAATAGCAGCCTTCCGGAGTGAGCATGTAATAAATATTGTTGTCAAATCCTTTGAATGAAAAGACAGGCCCCTTTTCATTGCCTTCGGCTGTATGGTTGAAAACCACATCCAGAATGATCTCAATTCCGTTTTCGTGGAGTTCCTTGACCAGTTCTTTCAATTCCAGTCCTTCCCGATTATATTCAATATCAGAAGCGTAACTTGTGTTGGGAGCATAGAAGCTGACAGTGCTGTAGCCCCAGTAGTTAAGGAGCTGATGTCCGTCTACGGTGCGTTCATCCATCAACTCGTCGAATTCAAAGACGGGCATCAGTTCCACGGCGTTTATACCCAGAGACTTCAAATAGGGTATTTTTTCACGCACCCCGCGAAATGTGCCGGGAGCAGTCACATCCCGGGCCATCTTTGTGAACCCCCGGACATGGAGTTCATAGATGATAAGATCCTCGATGGGCGTGCAGAGCTGCGGTTCTACTCCCCAGTAAAAGTTGTTTTTGACAACTCGTGCCCGATAGCCGCTCTTTTGGACTTTCTTTCCCCAGGTGCTCTGTCCGGTGATGGCTTTGGCATAGGGATCGATCAGAATATTTTTTTTGTCAAAGATCAATCCCTTTTCCGGTTCATAAGGCCCATCCAGGCGGAAGGCATATTCAAATTCCTCCACATCCAGACCAAACACGATCATGGAAAAAACGTGGCCGATCCGGTAACTGTCCGGGATGGGGAGTACAGCATATGGCTCTTCGGCTTCCCTGTGAAAGAGAAGGATCTCACAGGAGAAGGCATTTTGGGAATGGACCGTGAAGCTGACGCCGCCCGGAATGGCCCATGCGCCGAAATATTCATAGAGCCCGGGACGGACGGGAAAGCCTTTAATCGTATCCAATGGTTTCATATGCTGCGGCAGAGTTTCTTTGATCATAAATGAAATGCCTCCTTTTGTGAGCAAAATGACATGTGACATTAGATTTTCCTGTGTTTATTATATGCGGGATATGGAGGAAAATCAATGGAAGAGCCAAGTGCCTCTTTAGAGTCTGCCCTTTAGAAGCGGATCATAACCGGAACCTGTCATCCAAAAGAGCAGAAAGCCTTTCCTGATAGCGAAATTGTAAAACGGAACCGGCAAAAACAAGTCCGATGCCGATGAAGATAACAATAGCCTGGCGCGGAGAGGATGGAGCCATCAGGCCGCCTATTATAAGACCGGTTCCCGCGCCACAGAGAAAGTCTGTCACAGCCTTCTGACGTTTGAAAGACCCGCGTATGCGCTCCTGGTCAATGGTTTTTACCATTCTTGGATTTTCTTTCAATATCTGATCCAGAGAAACAGAGAAGCGGTCGCTTATTTCAATCAGTGTTTTCAGATCCGGATAATTTTTTTCATTTTCCCAATTAGATACGGTCTGCCTTGTGACATGGAAGAGTGCGCCAAATTCTTCCTGGGTCATATTGCAGGCTTTACGGATATTACTGATCTTTTTCCCGATATCTATATCATTTTCTTTCATGGCGGGTTCTCCTTTCAATAAAGAGTCTGCTGTTACTGCTATTATGACGGAAGTCCATATGAAAAGTAAAGCAAGAAACGTTTGACATGCGGGGCAATCCGGGTTTTTGTCCGCAGAGAACCGGTCGGATTGAATTGGCCGGTTTCTTGTGATACAATGCAAATGAATAGAAAATTGCAGCGCAAGGGGGTCTTTTATGAAAAATTTTGTACAGTATGCGCCAACGGAAATTGTATTTGGCGAAGATGCCGAGAATGAAGCGGGAAGACTCGCAAAAAAATGGGGCGGAAGCAAAGTACTGGTTATTTACGGCGGCGGGAGCGTAAAACGAAGCGGCCTTCTTAATAAGGTGGAGGAGGAGCTGGAAAAAGAAGGAATTGACTATGAAGAGCTGGGAGGCGTACAGCCTAATCCGCGCCTTGGACTTGCAAGAGAAGGTGTGAAAAAGGCAGTCAGCTTTCAGGCAGATCTGATCCTGGCGGTAGGCGGCGGAAGCGTCATTGATACAGCAAAGGCGGTAGCCATTGGAGCAGCAGATCCGGGAACAGATATCTGGAGCTTCTGGATGGGAGAAAAGGCAGTGACAAAAGCGCTTCCGGTAGGTGTGATCCTGACTATATCTGCAGCGGGAAGTGAGACAAGCGATTCGGCAGTGCTGACAAATGAGGAGACAGGGAAAAAGGCCGGGATCAACACGGATTTTAATCGGCCGAAATTTGCAGTTATGAATCCAAAGCTTACCTACACTTTGCCGAAATATCAGCTTACATGCGGAATTGTAGATATTATGATGCACACGCTGGAGAGATATTTTACGCCTGTAGACGGCAATGCTCTGACAGATGAGATTGCAGAAGGACTTTTAAGAACCATGATCACATACGGAGCGAAAGCTTATGAAGATCAGACGGACTATGACGCCATGAGTGAGATCATGTGGTGCGGAAGTGTTTCGCACAATAATTTAACCGGACTTGGACGTCCAAAAGATTTTCTCTGTCATAAGCTGGGACATGAGATCAGCGGTATGTTTGATGTGGCTCACGGAGCGACTTTGTCTGCTGTGTGGGGAAGCTGGGCCAGATATGTGTACCGGATCGATGTTTCAAGATTTGCCCGCTATGGAAGACGGGTGTGGGGAATTGAGGAAGAAGAGGACGAGGCGGCAGCAGTCAAAGCTATCGAGAAAACAGAAGACTTTTTCCGTTCTCTCCACATGCCGGTGTGCATAGGTGAGTTGGAGATCGGCGTTCAGCCGGACGAGATCCTTCGGAAACTGGCGGACAGTGCGACAAAGGGGAATACGATTCTCCTTGGGGCCTTCAAGAAAATAAACGCTCAGGATGCATATGAGATATACAAGGCAGCTAACCACAACTAGTCCGGAAATCGACTGGAAAGGATTTTATAGAAGCGTCTTTGCACTGGTGCTTCCGCTGGCGTTGCAGAATCTGATCAATGTAGGCGTGACGGCGGCAGACGTGATCATGCTTGGAAAAGTAGGAGAAAAGGTGCTCTCCGGAGCCTCTCTGGCCGGGCAGGTTCAGTTTATCATGACGCTGATCTTCATGGGGATTACATCGGGAGCTACGGTGCTCACGGCACAGTACTGGGGAAAACAGGATACTGAAACCATTGAAAAGGTACTGGGAATGGGGCTTGTGGCAGGAATCGGCACTGCGCTTGTCTTTGCCGTGGCAGCGATCGGCGCCCCGGAAATGCTGATGCGGATTTATACATCGGACGTTCAGGTGATCAGTGAAGGGTCAAAGTACTTGAGGATTGTAGGGCTTTCCTATCTTTTCATGGCAGTGACCCAGGTCTATCTGAATATTATGAGAAGTATTGAGAGAGTGGCTGTGGCTACGCTGATCTACCTTATTTCTCTTCTGGTAAATATTGGGATCAATGCTCTTTTGATTTTCGGACTTTACGGCGCACCGAAAATGGGTATCGTAGGAGCGGCCATCGGGACCCTGTGTGCCAGGATCACAGAGACAGTTCTCGTTTTGTGCTATGCATTTTTCCGCAATAAGACGGTAAGGATCCGATTCCGGTATTTTATCCGTATTGACAGAGTTTTGCTGAAGGATTACATGGTCTATGCCATGCCGGTGGTGCTCAATGAATTGATGTGGGGACTTGGAAGCTCGGCAAATACAGCGGTGATCGGTCATCTTGGAAGCGCGGCTGTGGCGGCCAATTCTGTGGCCCAGGTGGCAAGACAGCTGGCGACGGTCGTGGTGTTTGGGATTTCTCATGCAACGGCCATTTATCTGGGGAAGACGATCGGTGAGAAAAAGCAGGCTCATGCAAAGGCATATGCAAAGCGGTTTGCCGGACTTAGCCTGATCTTAGGGGCAGCGGGAGGGGCGGTTATCCTGATCGCAGCGCCTATTGCAAATGCAAATCTGGCTCTTTCTGGACAGGCAAAGAGTTATCTTATTTTTATGTTTTTCGTGATGTCGTATTTTACAGTGGCGCAGTCATGGAATACGACTATGGTGGTAGGAATTTTTCGCTCCGGAGGCGATACAAGATTCGGGCTTATCATGGATGTGTCTACCATGTGGGGATGTTCTATTTTGCTGGGGGCAGTGGCAGCATTTGTGTTTCATGCCAGTGTACCTGTAGTCTATGTGATCCTGATGAGCGATGAGCTGATTAAGGTACCTATTACGTTAAAAAGATATTTCAGTTATAAATGGCTGAAAGATGTAACAAGAGAAAAAGAAGAATTGGGAGGAAGATGAAAATGCTTTTTTTAGGAAAGGAAGAAATTGAAAAACTGACAGATCCTCAGGAGATGATGGATCAGATTGAGGAGGCGTATCGTATTTTTGGCGCAGATGAATATTATATGCCGCCGCGTCCGGTGATCGAACATGAAAACAAAACGCTGATTTACATGCCCTGTTATACAAAGAGCATTATCGGGACAAAAATGCTTACGATTTTCCCGGAAAATGCAAAACTTGGACTGCCGTCTATCGATGGCCTTGTTATCCTCAATGACCAGGTGACAGGCGCTCCGCTTGCTGTATTGGACGGGCAGGCTGTGACTGCATGGAGAACCGGTGCAGTGGGCGGAGTAGGTATGCGCCATCTGTCCAGAAAGGATGCTCATACAGTAGGAATCGTAGGAGCCGGTATGCAGGGATTTTACCAGGCAGTCTATGCGTGCGCTGCAAGGGATATTAAAACAGTGTATATCTGGAACCGCACCAAGAAGGACCTGACAGATTACATAGAAAGACTGAAGAAGACTATTGATAATCCGGCAGTGGAAGTAGTACAATGTAATACAGTGGAAGAATTAGTCAAAGCAAGTGATATCATCTGTACGACAACAGCCGCTACGACTCCGGTGCTGCCTGACGATAAAGAGCTTCTGGAAGGAAAATGTATTATCGCCATCGGTTCTTATACGCCGGAAATGCGGGAGATACCGGATGCAGTATGGGATCTTGTAGACAATGTATACATTGAACTGCCATATGCATGTGAGGAGAGCGGAGACTTAAGCGTACCTCTGGCAGAAGGCCGTCTGACAATGGATAAGGTTGTTTTGATGGACAAGTTCCTGGCATCGGATGCAGATGAAGATGAGATTGCAAAGAAAACCACATACTTTAAATCTGTAGGCATGGGTCTTTTTGACGTGTGTGTCGCACAGAAATTATTAGAAAAGGCAAAGGAGAGATAGAAATGAAAGTAGTAGCAACAGAAAAAGCACCAAAGGCATTGGGACCATATTCACAGGGATATATTTACAACGGCGTATTTTATGCAGCAGGACAGATTGCCATTAATCCTGCTACAGATGCAGTTGAGGCAGAGACAATTGAAGGGCAGACAGAGCAGGTATGTAAAAATATCGGAGAACTTCTTAATGCCGCTGGAACCACTTATGACAAAGTTATCAAGACAACATGTTTCCTGGCAGATATGGGAGACTTCGGTGCATTCAATGAAGTATATGCAAAATATTTTACGTCCAAACCGGCAAGAAGCTGTGTCGCAGTAAAAACACTTCCAAAGAACGTACTGTGTGAGATCGAAGTGATCGCAGCAGTAGAAGAATAAAACGGAAGATCAGAAAAGAGGTAAAAGACATGGCAGAGCAGCAAAATGGTTGTTCCCCTTCCGACTGCGCCGGATGCGCGCATGCGGATTCCTGTGGAAGTAAACCCCAGGATATGAAGGAACCGGCAAATCCATTTTCTCATATCAATAAAGTAATTGCAGTAGTAAGCGGAAAAGGCGGTGTCGGCAAGTCCATGGTGACAGCTTCCCTGGCAAGAATGATGCGCCAGCAGGGATTTTCCGTCGGAATCCTTGATGCCGATATCACAGGCCCGTCTATCCCGAAAATGTACGGCCTGCATGAGAAGGCTAAAGGAAGCGAGCAGGGAATTTTCCCCTGTGAGGCGAAGGACGGAACAAGGATTATGTCCGTCAATCTTCTTCTGGAAAACGAATCAGATCCGGTGATCTGGAGAGGGCCGGTTATTGCCGGCGTGGTGACACAGTTCTGGACCGACGTAATGTGGGGAGAGCTGGATTATCTGTTTGTAGATATGCCGCCCGGAACAGGAGATGTGCCGCTGACAGTATTCCAGTCCCTTCCGGTGGACGGTATCGTCATTGTGACATCCCCGCAGGATCTTGTGCAGATGATTGTGGAGAAAGCTTATCATATGGCGGAAAAAATGAATATTCCGGTTTTAGGAATTGTAGAAAACTACAGTTATCTCGTATGTCCGGACTGTGGAAAAAAGATTTCTGTCTTTGGAGAAAGCCATATTGAAGAAGTGGCAGCAGGGCTTGGCATACCGGTTCTCGGAAAAATGCCTGTAGACGCAGGGCTGGCAGAGCTGGTAGAAGAAGAACGTTTCTATGAGGCTGACAACCGGTATCTGGAAGATGCGGTGAATAAGATTTGATTTCAATTTGGGACGTAACACTTTTTAAAAGTGTTACGTCCCAAATTACGTTAAACGGTGTGTTTTTTTGCGCCAAACGGTGGGTATTTTTGTATAAGGTGGTGTAAATCCGTATAAGTATATATTGACAACAAGAACATATGTTTGTATAATTAGCACAAACATATGTTCTTGTTTGCGGAGGGGATAATAAAATGAAGTTACAGGAATCCATGTCAGTATATGAAAAACTCAGGATTTTAACAGATGCTGCAAAATATGATGTGGCCTGTACGTCCAGCGGAACGGAGAGGAGAAATGATGGTACAGGGATTGGAAGCTGCGCACAGGCGGGAATATGTCACAGTTTTTCAGCAGATGGCAGATGTATCTCTCTTTTAAAGATCCTTTTTACAAATGAATGTATTTATGACTGTAAATACTGTATCAATCGCCGAAGCAACGATGTGCCGAGAGCCTCTTTTACCCCGGATGAAATTTGCAGTTTGACAATGGAATTTTATAGAAGGAATTATATAGAAGGCCTTTTTTTAAGTTCCGGTGTTCTGCACAGTCCAGACTATACGATGGAACTTATTTACGCTGCCCTCTACAAGCTGCGTACAGAATTTCATTTTCAAGGCTATATTCATGTCAAAGCGATCCCTGGAACAAGTCAGGAGTTGATCCAAAAGCTTGGTTTTCTTGTGGACAGAATGAGTGTTAATCTGGAGCTTCCGACAGCCGAAGGATTAAAACGTCTGGCGCCCCACAAAACAAGGAAAAATATACTTTCTCCTATGCGTCTTGTGCAGAACAGAATGGAAGAAAATAAGCAGGAGATTCAGGTGTACAGACATGCGTCTCGTTTTGTCCCGGCAGGACAGAGCACACAGATGATCATAGGGGCGACTCCCGATACAGATTTTCAGATTATCCATGTGGCGGAATCTCTTTATAAAAAATTTGGGCTGAAAAGAGTATTTTACTCTGCTTTTGTACATGTCAATGAGGACAGCAGTCTTCCGGCAAGGACAGGGGAGGGGCCGCCTCTTCTTAGAGAGCACAGGCTTTATCAGGCTGACTGGCTGCTTCGGTATTATCATTTTGAAGCAAAAGAGCTTCTTACGGAGGATAATCCTAATTTTAATGTCCTGTTGGATCCGAAATGCAACTGGGCCCTGCGGAATTTGGGCATTTTCCCGGTAGAGATCAGCACCGCGAACTATGAGACTTTGCTAAGAGTCCCGGGAATCGGTTATCGCTCGGCAGGCAGGATTGTCAAAGCCAGGAGGTATGGAAAGTTGAGCTTTGAAGATTTGAAAAAAATGGGGGTAGTATTAAAGAGAGCACTATATTTCATTACCTGCGGCGGAAAGATGATGTATCCGGTAAAGATAGAAGAGGATTACATTACGAGAAATCTTCTGAATACAAAAGAAAAACTTCCGGAAGGAATAGATGGGATGACTTATCGCCAGATTTCTTTGTTTGACGATGTGAGATTTCGGGAGGGATGTTATGAAAATAGTATATGTGTGCAAAGATAGTATTACGGGGATTTTTTCGGCAGTATATGAGGCGTGGAAGAGGAGAAATGAAGGAAGAGAACTTAGTATAGCGATACAGGGAAGTGTGGAGCCGGCGCTTTTTTGTGAATACCAGGAAATTGAAGAGTCAGAGAGGAAAGCGGCAGCTGTGGAGAAGATGATTCTTAAAAATCTGGGAAGTCTTGTATACCGGGATTTGTATTATGCATCGCTGTCAAGAAACCTGGAAAAGGGAGATGCGATTCTGGGGACTTTGCTTGCGGCAAGAAAAATTCCGGACAGCAGAAAGATTATGGATCATCTTGGGGAAACACATGTAGAAAAAGTATTTGAATTGAGCAGAAATGTAGGGGAAGAGGCTCATTTGCTGACAGGGTTTATAAGATTTCGGGAGCTGGAAAATGGAGTGCTTTTATCAGAAATTACGCCTAAAAATCAGGTGCTTCCCTGTCTGGGGCCTCATTTTCAAGATCGTTTTCCGATGGAAAACTGGATGATATATGATAAAGGGAGACAAATGTTCGCGGCACATGAGGCTGGAAAACAGTGGGTTTTGGCAGAAGGAGAAAAGCTTGATGAAGAAGTATCCGGACGGTTGTCCGAAAAAGAACTTGAGTTAGAAGAACTGTGGAAAATGTTTTGCAGAACAATCGCTATCAAAGAAAGGAAAAATCCGGTCTGTCAGAGAAATAATCTGCCGCTGTGGTACAGACAGAATATGACAGAATTTCAGGAAATCCATGCAAAGTGACAAAAATGCATACCGCTTGGCGCAGAAATACACACCGATTCATTCAAAAATACACACCATTTACTGCAAATTGGGACGTAACACTTTTTAAAAGTGTTACGTCCCAATTTGCAAAATCTACTATCCTCTACTATAATGAAAAGCATGGAAGAGCAAGTGATTAGAATATCTGTCCGTGCCCTTGTGGAATTTATCCTGCAAAGTGGTGATATCGACAACCGTATTGCCTCCGCCGACAAGGATGCCATGCAGATGGGAGCCCGTATGCACCGGAAGATCCAGCGTCAGATGGGAAGCAGCTATCATCCGGAAGTAACGATGAAGATACAGGTTCCTTTTGAAGGATTTACTCTGCAGATAGAAGGCCGTGCGGACGGAGTGATGGAGACGGATGAAGGAACCGTCATTGATGAGATCAAGGGAGTTTTTAAGAATCTGGATACAATGAAAGAGCCTGTGCAGGTACATCTGGCACAGGCAAAGTGTTATGCTTTCATTTATGGGGAGCAGAACGGTCTGGACAGTATGGGAGTCCAGATGACCTACTGTCATCTGGAGACAGAGGAAATCCGCCGTTTTCGCAGCGAATATGAAATGGAGGAACTGCGGAAATGGTTTTATGAACTGACGGATCAGTATGAAAAGTGGGCAAGATTCCAGGTGGAATGGAAGAAACTTAGGAATCAGTCCATTAAGCAGACGGAATTTCCCTATGAGTACCGGGAAGGGCAAAAAGATCTGGTTACGTCAGTTTACCGGACAATCCTGCGGAAGAAGAAGCTTTTTATCCAGGCTCCTACCGGGGTGGGAAAGACGATGGCAACAGTGTTCCCGGCAGTGAAAGCAGTGGGGGAAGGGCTGGCGGAAAAGCTGTTTTACCTGACTGCAAAGACCATTACCCGCACAGTGGCACAGCAGGCTTTTGAAATTTTAAAAGAGGGGACGCACCGGGAAAACGGGCAGATATCAGAAAGTGAGCAGATGAGGTATAAGACAATCGTGCTGACTGCCAAAGAGAAGATATGTTTTTGTGATAAAGCGGAATGTAATCCGGATTACTGCCCCTATGCAAAAGGGCATTATGACCGGATCAATGATGCGGTTTATGAGATGATAACAGAGACCGACGATCTAAGCCGGAGCGCCATTGAGCAGCAGGCAAAAAAGTGGCAGGTCTGTCCGTTTGAGCTGGGGCTAGATCTGTCGCTTTGGGCAGATGCAGTGATCTGCGACTACAATTATGTGTTTGATCCGAACGCAAGACTGAAACGCTTTTTTGGAGATAATGTAAAAGGTGAGTATCTCTTTTTGATCGACGAGGCCCACAATCTGGTGGAGAGGGGCCGGGAAATGTACAGTGCCAGCTTGTACAAGGAAAATATTATGAAAGTGCGACGGCTGGTAAAGGAAAGAGACGGAAAGCTTGCACGTCAGCTGGAGGACTGTAATAAGCAGCTCCTTGCTCTCAAACGGGAGTGCGACGGCTGCCAGGTGCTTGGAAGTGCCGGGGGTATCTACCTGAAGCTGCTCTCCGTTATGGCGGAAATGGAGCGTTATCTGGAGGAATGTACGGAAGAAGAGATACGGGAGGAAGTACTTGCTCTTTATTTTGAGGTGCGGATGTTTGAGACGATTTATGAGAGGCTGGATGAAAATTATATGATTTATTCGGAAATCGATAAGGAAGGAAAATTCCAGATCCGGCTTTTCTGTGTAAATCCCTCGGTCAATCTTAAGGAATCTCTGGATAAGGGCATCAGCACAGTATTCTTTTCGGCAACCCTTCTGCCAATCCGGTATTATAAAGAACTTTTGAGTACAGAAAAGGACGACTATGCAGTCTACGCCAGGTCGGTTTTTGATAAAAAGAATCGCCTTTTGATGGTAGGAAACGACGTCAGCACCAGATACACGAGGCGGGGGGAGAAAATGTACCGCCGCTATGCCCTTTATCTGAAGGAAATGGCCCTGGCAAAAACAGGGAATTATATGGCGTTCTTCCCCTCTTACCGTTTTATGGAAGAGGTATATGAATGTTTCCTGGATATGGTGGAAGAGGAAAACATCCAACTGGACTGTCTGATCCAGGCTCCCTATATGTCGGAAGAAGCAAGAGAAATCTTTTTAGAAGGATTTGAAGAGGAAAGGGATGTCAGTCTGATGGGATTCTGCGTCATGGGCGGTATTTTTTCAGAAGGAATCGATCTTTCCGAAGACAAGCTTATCGGAGCGGCGATCATAGGAACCGGATTGCCCCAGGTGTGCAGGGAAAGAGAACTTTTGAAGGAATATTTTGATAAAAAAGAAATGCGAGGGTTTGATTACGCCTATGTATATCCGGGTATGAATAAAGTGCAGCAGTCAGCGGGAAGAGTAATACGGACCGAAGAGGACAGGGGGATTATTCTCCTTCTGGATGACCGTTTTCAGGAGAAACGTTACAAAGAAACCTTCCCGCGGGAATGGGAAGGCTATCAGATGTGTAATATAAAAAATGTAAAAGAAAAAATCCGGAAATTCTGGGATCAGACCTCTTCAAAATAATTTAAAAAAGCAGATGCAGCTTTGGACAGGGGAAGGTGCTGACTGTGAACAGCAAGAAGCTCTCTGGATGGAAGTTCCTCCTTTGTCTTAACCACAAAAAGGTCCGGATCATCTGGTGGAATGCAGTAGTCGGGAAGGAAAGCGATTCCCAGACCGATGCGCGCCAGATCGATCAGAAGATCATTGCTGCTAAGCTCTGCTTCCGGCACCAGATCCAGGTGATGCTGTTGGAACAGATTATGGAGAAATTCACTGGTAGTGCTTTTTTTGTCCAACATAAGGATTGGATATTCCAGCAGTTCCTGGAAGGAAAGCTGGCGTCCCTTCAGTTCTTTGAAAGACTGATTTGCCAGAAAAACATCCTGGAAAATTTTGATCCTTTTTATTTTTGTCACGCTTCCCAGATAGGCATTGGGAGAGTTTACCACAATGAAATCCACCTGGCCGGAGTTTAAAAGTTCCACGCTTTGTATGGAAGTTGCATTTGTGACTTTAATATGGGCACCGGGAAAAGCCTTATGAAACCGTTCGATAAAGGGAACAAGAAAATAGCGGCAGATGGTGTCGCTGGCTCCAATGCGGATCTGCCCCCCTGTAGAGGCAGAATCAAGAAGCTGGGCCTCGCCCCGTTTAATAAGATTCATAGCAGGTTCCACATGGCGAAGGAGTATTTCCCCCTCTGGCGTGAGCTGTACTTTTTTCGTGCTGCGAATGAAAAGCACCTGGTCCAGCTTTCGCTCCAGAGTCTTGATAGACTGGCTGACAGCAGACTGGGAAATGAACAGCTGCTTGGAAGCTTCAGAAAAGCTTAAGGTGGAAGCTACATAATAGAAAACTTTATATAATTCGTAATTAATATCCATGATAAGTCCTCCTAATAAGTTCATAAGTATTATAAGGGAAAAGATAAAAAAATACAATCACAGAATAAAAAACAGCAAAAGAAAGGGGAAAGACATGAAAAAAGTACAGGGCATTACTGCGGTCATAGGAATGTTTCTTCTGATCATCGCGATCTTGATCACAAGCTTTCAGGCAGCAATTTACGGAGATCCGGAATATAAGTTCTATGAAAAAGAGTATGAGAAATATCAGGTTACGGAATCTTTGCAGATGGAGATGGAGGACGTCATGGATGTGACGGAAAAGATGATGGATTATCTTATTGGAAAACGTCCCGAACTTTCCGTAGAGACAACAGTTAACGGGGAAAAGCAGGATTTCTTTAATGAACAGGACAGACTCCATATGGCGGATGTGAAGAATCTTTTTCTGGGAGGCCTTGCGCTTCGCTGGTGGCTTCTGGGCATTTTTGCTCTTTTGATGCTGGTGTTGATTTTTCCTTTGAAAGCAGACTGGAAGCGCGTTTTGCCCAGAGCCTATTTTATTTCCCTTGGGATTTTTCTGGTTCTTACAGTTTTCCTGGGAGTTTTATTTGCCTCGGATTTTACAAAATATTTTACCATTTTCCACGAAATATTTTTTACTAACGATCTGTGGCTTTTTGATCCGTCTACAGACCTGATGATACGGATGCTTCCGGAAGGATTTTTCTACGACATGGTTATGCGGATAGGGCTGTATTTCCTTGGGGGACTGGCAATTTTTGCAGCTGCTTTTGCCTTGATAGGGAGGTTTGGCAGAAAAAAGAAATAAAATAAGAAATACTTATAAATAACTTTAGTTATATTAACTTTATTAATAATAAACCTCATGGTATAATAAACACAGAATGTGCAGTTCGGGATGGTATCATCAGCCTGAGTTGTTTCACAGGGGCAATATTTAGAAAGACCGCAGCATGTAAAGGAAGTTTTGCCTCCTTTCCGGGTGCGCGGCAGAAACAAAATAGTAATGGAGGAAGTTTTATGGGTAATGTAAGACGTGTATATGTGGAGAAAAAGCCGGATTATGCAGTACAGGCAAAGGATCTGCGGCATGAGATCAGGGGATATCTTGGAATTGATTCCCTGGAAAATGTACGTGTGCTCATCCGCTATGATATAGAAAATCTTTCAGACGAAACGTTTGAAAAAGCGTGCAAAGGTATTTTTTCGGAG
The DNA here is from genome assembly GCF_030296775.1 of Claveliimonas bilis. NCBI lineage: Bacteria > Bacillati > Bacillota > Clostridia > Lachnospirales > Lachnospiraceae > Claveliimonas > Claveliimonas bilis. Next base: position 1,438,214 of record NZ_AP027742.1, read on the forward strand.
CCGCCGGTAGATACCCTGTATCAGGAAGAATTTCCGGTAAAGGAAGGAAGCAGAATTTTTTCAGTAGAATTTCTTCCGGGACAGTTTGATCAAAGAGCGGACTCTGCCGTACAGTGTGTGCAGTTTATTAAGGAAGATGAAAAACCGGTGATCCGCACTGCAACTACCTATGTAATAGAAGGGAATATTTCAGATGATGCGTTTGAGGCGATTAAAAATCACTGTATCAATCCGGTAGATTCCCGTGAGACAGGGATGGAGAAGCCGGATACCCTGGTGACAAAATTTGAAGAGCCGGCAGATGTGATCATTTTTGACGGATTTAAGGATCTGGATGAAGACAAGCTGAAGGAACTCTATGATTCCCTTGGACTTGCCATGACATTTAAGGATTTCCTTCATATTCAGAATTATTTTTCCGCGGAAGAAAAAAGAGATCCTTCCATGACAGAGATCCGCGTTCTGGATACGTACTGGTCAGACCATTGCCGCCATACGACATTTTCCACGGAACTGAAGGAAGTAACATTTGGCGAAGGGGATTACAAAGCTCCGATAGAAGAGACTTACCGCCAGTATCTTGCAGATCACAGCGAGATTTTTAAGGGCAGGGAGGATAAATTTGTCTGTCTGATGGATCTGGCGCTTATGGCAATGCGCCGTCTGAAGAAGGAAGGAAAACTTCAGGATCAGGAAGAATCAGAAGAAATTAATGCCTGCAGTATTGTTGTTCCGGTGACCGTAGACGGCAAAGAGGAAGAATGGCTTGTAAACTTTAAAAATGAGACTCACAATCATCCTACAGAGATTGAGCCTTTCGGTGGGGCGGCAACCTGTCTTGGAGGAGCGATCCGCGATCCGCTTTCAGGCCGTACCTATGTTTATCAGGCAATGCGCGTGACGGGAGCTGCAGATCCTACTGTCTCTGTAAAAGATACCATGAAAGGCAAGCTGCCACAGAAAAAACTGGTAAGAGAGGCAGCGCACGGATACAGTTCTTACGGAAACCAGATCGGACTTGCCACAGGAGCGGTCAAAGAAATTTATCATCCGAATTACGTGGCAAAGCGTATGGAAATCGGTGCTGTATTAGGCGCGGCTCCGCGTCGGGCAGTAATCAGGGAGACATCAGATCCGGGAGATATTATCATTCTTCTTGGCGGACGTACCGGCCGTGACGGCTGCGGAGGAGCCACCGGATCTTCCAAAGTCCATACAGAAGAATCCATTGAAACCTGCGGTGCAGAGGTGCAGAAAGGAAATCCGCCTACAGAGAGAAAGATACAAAGACTTTTCAGAAGAGAAGAAGTCAGCCGCCTGATCAAGAAATGTAATGACTTTGGCGCAGGCGGAGTCTCTGTTGCCATTGGAGAGTTAGCTGACGGCCTTAAGGTGGATCTTGATAAGGTACCGAAGAAATATGCAGGACTGGACGGAACAGAGATCGCGATTTCAGAATCCCAGGAGAGAATGGCTGTTGTTGTAGATCCAAAAGATGTAGAACAGTTTATGGGATATGCAAAGGAAGAGAACCTGGAGGCTGTGGAAGTGGCAGTTGTCACCGAAGAACCGAGGCTGGTGCTTTCCTGGAGAGGAAAAGAGATCGTCAATCTTTCCAGAGCATTTCTTGATACAAACGGCGCTCATCAGGAAACAGCGGTAGCTGTGGATATTCCAAACAGAAAAGACAGCATTCTGACAGAGAAGGCAGAGGTTGCTGATGTAAAAGAAAAATGGCTGGATACATTAAAAGATCTGAATGTATGCTCACAGAAAGGCCTCGTGGAAATGTTTGACGGATCCATTGGAGCTGGCTCTGTATTCATGCCTCACGGAGGAAAGTATCAGATGACAGAGACCCAGGCAATGGTAGCCAAACTTCCGGTACTGAAGGGAGACTGCGATACTGTCACGATGATGAGCTATGGCTTTGACCCCTATCTTTCCAGTTGGAGTCCTTATCACGGAGCAGTTTACGCAGTGACGGAATCCGTTGCAAAAATTGTTGCAAACGGGGGCGATTACAGGAAGATCCGCTTCACATTCCAGGAATATTTCCGTCGGATGTCGGAAGATCCGCATCGCTGGAGCCAGCCGTTTGCAGCGCTTCTTGGAGCTTACAGCGCACAGATCGGTTTCGGTCTTCCGTCCATTGGAGGAAAGGACAGTATGTCCGGTACATTTGAAGATATCGATGTTCCTCCGACCCTTGTTTCTTTTGCGGTAGACGTTGCCAAGGAAAAGGATATCATTACACCGGAACTTAAGAAAGCCGGTAGCAAGCTTGTATGGCTTCGCATACCGAAGGACGAGTACGATCTTCCGGTTTATGATAAAGTGATGGAGCAGTACGGAAAATTTGCAGAGGACATCAAAGAGGGAAGAATTCTTTCCGCTTATGTTCCGGACCGTCATGGAGTGATCCCGGCAGTCAGCAAGATGGCTTTTGGAAACGGTATGGGTGTGAAAATAGAGCACAGCATGGATCCAAGAGAACTGTTTGCACCGGCATTTGGCGATTTAGTGGCAGAGGTTGCAAAAGACAAGGTAGGCGAACTGCAGATTTCCTACACAGTGATCGGTGAAGTGACAGCAGACGGAACATTCGCATATGGCGATACGGTGATCGGACTTGACGAGGCGGAAGATGCATGGAAGGGAACACTGGAGAGAGTATTCCCGACTACTTCCGGCGCAGAGGAGGATCCGGCTGCCTATTTCCTGGCAGAAAAGGAAACAGAAGAGGGAAGACTGGATGAGGATGGGTGCTTCCATGCGGCTAAGGTGCATATCTGCAGCCATAAGATCGGGCAGCCTACTGTATTTATACCGGTATTCCCTGGAACAAACTGCGAATATGACAGCGCAAAAGCTTTTGAAAGAGCCGGGGCAAAGGTGATCACCAAAGTATTTAAGAATATGGATGCGGCAGATATCGTAGATTCTGTACAGGTATTTGAAAAGGCCATCGGACAGTCTCAGATCATCATGTTCCCAGGCGGGTTCAGTGCAGGAGACGAACCGGACGGATCTGCAAAATTCTTTGCAACCGCATTCCAGAATGCGAAACTGAAAGAGGCGGTAGAAAAGCTTCTTGGAGAGCGGGACGGACTTGCACTTGGTATCTGCAACGGTTTTCAGGCGCTGATCAAACTTGGCCTTGTTCCAAGCGGAAAGATCATCGGACAGACAGAAAACTCTCCGACTCTTACCTATAATACTATTGGACGTCACATTTCCAAGATGGTATATACAAAAGTAGTGACGGACAAATCTCCGTGGCTTGCCCAGGCACAGCTTGGCGGTGTGTATGTGAATCCGGCTTCTCATGGCGAAGGACGTTTTGTTGCGCCTAAGGAGACAATTGAGGAATTATTTGCAAACGGTCAGGTTGCCACACGCTACTGTGATCCGGAAGGCAATATTTCCGTCGGTGATGAAGAATGGAACATCAACGGATCTTATTTTGCCATCGAGGGAATTACAAGTCCGGACGGAAGGGTTCTTGGAAAGATGGCTCACTCAGAGAGAAGAGGACGCAGCGTAGCAGTTAATATTTATGGAGAGCAGGATCTGAAGATTTTTGAATCCGGCGTCGCTTATTTTAAATAGTCAAGTAAATGCATTTTTACTCATACAATGTTGCAATCCGTTTTGGGAAAATGCACGAAACGGATTGCAAAATGCAGGAATGAAAGTATAAAGTTGCAAAAAAATAATAAAAAATGCAAAAAACACTTGTGTTTTGCCTTGAAATATTTTATCCTTTTAAAGAGGCAAAGAAGTCACAAAGAGTGGGCAGATTGTCTGCTCTTTTTCTTTGGCGATTAACAGGAATATTCAAGGAGGAATAAAACGATGTCATATGTTGATGAGGTAATTGAAAAAGTAGTGGCTAAGAATCCGGCTGAACCGGAGTTCCATCAGGCAGTAAAAGAAGTGCTGGAATCTTTACGAGTTGTGATTGAAGCGAATGAAGAAAAGTACAGAAAAGAAGCGCTTCTGGAGAGACTGACTGAGCCGGAGAGACAGTTTAAATTCCGTGTGCCGTGGGTAGACGACAAGGGACAGGTTCAGGTAAATACAGGTTACCGTGTACAGTTTAACAGTGCAATCGGACCATACAAGGGAGGACTTCGTCTTCATCCGTCTGTAAACCTTGGTATTATTAAATTCCTGGGATTTGAACAGGTGTTCAAAAATTCCCTGACAGGTCTTCCGATCGGTGGAGGAAAAGGTGGATCTGACTTTGATCCGAAAGGGAAATCAGACAGAGAAGTTATGGCATTTTGCCAGAGCTTTATGACAGAGTTGTGTAAATATATCGGAGCAGATACAGACGTTCCGGCTGGTGATATCGGAACAGGAGCAAGAGAGATCGGCTATCTGTTCGGACAGTACAAACGTATCCGCGGACTGTATGAAGGTGTCCTGACAGGAAAAGGATTAAGCTACGGCGGATCTTTGGTAAGAACAGAGGCTACCGGATACGGACTCCTTTATCTGACAGAGGAAATGCTGAAAATGAACGGTAAAGACATTGCGGGAAAAACAATCGCAGTATCCGGTTCCGGAAATGTTGCAATCTATGCAACAGAGAAAGCACAGCAGCTTGGCGCTAAAGTTGTGACAATGAGCGATTCTACAGGCTGGGTATATGACGCAGAAGGCATTGATCTGGCAGCTGTAAAAGAAATCAAGGAAGTAAAACGTGCAAGACTTTCCGAGTATAAGAACTATCGTCCGAATGCAGAGTACCATGAAGGAAAAGGCGTTTGGAGTGTAAAAGTTGACATTGCACTGCCATGTGCAACACAGAATGAGCTTCATCTGGAAGACGCAAAGGCTCTTGTTGCAAATGGATGCTTTGCAGTAGCAGAGGGAGCAAACATGCCGACTACGCTGGAAGCAACAGAATATCTGCAGGCAAACGGCGTTCTTTTTGCTCCGGGAAAAGCTGCAAATGCAGGCGGTGTTGCTACATCTGCACTTGAGATGTCCCAGAACAGCGAACGGTTAAGCTGGACATTTGAGGAAGTAGACAGCAAGTTGAAGAATATTATGGTAAATATCTGCCACAATATGGCTGATGCTGCAAAGAGATACGGAGCAGAAGGAAACTATGTGGTAGGTGCAAATATTGCAGGATTTGAAAAAGTCGTAAATGCAATGGAAGCACAGGGAATCGTATAGAATTTTACAGAAATATAAATGAAAAAAGCAGATCGGAGGGCAGTGTGATCCGCCGGTCTGCTTTCTCTATTTAACAGTTAACAGGGAATTTTATACGAAAATTGGGAAGAAAACGGCCTCTTGGGATACTCGAAAAAAAGGCTGAAAAAAATTGTAAAAAAGTGTTGACATTTCATGAAATATAATAGTATAATAGCAAAGCGGGTTGCGGGAAAGCGACTTGCAGAAACAAAAATATGGGATCTTAGCTCAGCTGGGAGAGCATCTGCCTTACAAGCAGAGGGTCATAGGTTCGAGCCCTATAGGTCCCATATATATTGCGGCGGGATAGCTCAGTTGGCTAGAGCATACGGTTCATACCCGTAGTGTCGCTGGTTCGAATCCAGTTCCCGCTATTTGAACAGACATGGTATTAAGAACAATCTTAGTGCTGGGTCTGTTTTTTTGTTTGACAAGCTGGTGCGGAAAATTATATACTTGTACATATGAAAACTGGAGGATGAAAAAATGAGTAATAAGACAAGACACGGACTTTGGCTGGTTGCAGGCGTTTACCTGGCCTATAACGGAATCAGTTTGTTTGTAAATGTTATGAAAGAAAAGCCGGATAATTATATGATGTTTTCAGCGGCAGGCGTGTTGTTTGTTTTGTTTGGGGCTTATATTGCAGTGCAGGGTATAAAAGGGCTGCGTAAAAAGCAAGACAGTACTGAATCACAGCCTGAAAAAGAGGAGACAGAGGTACAGGAGATAGAAAAGAAAGAAGAGAAAGAAAGTAGAGATGGTGAGTAGATTATGAGGATTGGAATGGGATATGATGTTCACAGGCTGACGGAAGGAAGAAAACTGATTCTTGGAGGCGTGGAGATTCCATACGAGAAGGGGCTTCTCGGACATTCGGATGCCGATGTGCTCCTTCATGCTGTGATGGATGCGCTTCTGGGAGCGGCGGCTCTTGGAGATATCGGAAAACATTTCCCGGATACGGATGATGCATATAAAGGAGCTTCCAGCATGAAACTTCTTGCAAAAGTTGGAGAATTGATAGAACAAGAAGTGTACGTTATCAGTAATATCGATGCGACAATTATCGCCCAAAAGCCGAAAATGGCTCCTTATATAGAGAAAATGCGGGAAAATATTGCCGGAGTTCTCCGTATAGATAAAAGTCAGGTGAATGTTAAGGCGACAACAGAAGAAGGCCTTGGTTTCACAGGAACAGGAGAGGGAATCTCTGCACAGGCTGTTGCCTGCCTGGAAACGATTGCAAATTACAGCTATGCAGTTGGTGAAGAAGGGTGTGCCGGGTGTAAGGGATGCCCGCGAGAGGTTTAAAAAGCGGAGGCTTGAGATTATGGAAATCAGAAAATTGGATCCGACAGAGCATTCTGCTACAAGATCCCTGTATGAGGAGGTTTTTTCAGAGGACAGCGAAAGCTTTGTAAATTATTACTATACAGAAAAGACGAAAGATAACATTATTTATGCAGTGACAGAAGATGGGGAAATTCGTTCCATGATTCATCTGAATCCCTATGATGTCATGGTAAACAAAAAAGAGGAAAAGCTGCATTATATTGTGGCCGTGGCAACTCAGGAACCTTACCGGAAGAGGGGGTATATGGCTGCGCTTTTAAAAGAGTCTCTTCAGGCAATGTACCGCCAGGGAGAGCCCTTTACCTATCTGATGCCGGCATCGGAAAAGATTTATTACCCCCACGATTTCCGTACGGTTTATGAACAGACAACAAAATACTGGGAACCGTCAGAGAAGAAGGCGGATATCCGGGAGAGACGGGCAGTGCCTAAGGACGCTGCTTCTATGGCCCGAATGGCAACGGCTGCCCTGGAAGGAAATTTTGATGTCTATGCAAAACGGGAAGAAGAGTATTATGTCCGTCTTATGAAAGAGTACGAAAGCGACGGCGGCTGTCTGATGATCGGTGAAAAGGACGGGGAGATTTTGTGGTGCTGCCCCCGTGTTTCGGAGATTCCCAAGGAAAGACCCAAGATTATGGTGCGGCTTGTGGGCGTCAGAAGGATGCTGCTTCTGCTCGATTTGAACTATCTGACAGCAGTCTGTTTTCATGTGACGGACCCTCTGATCGAAGAGAACAACCGGTGTTTCCTTATTACCGGCACGGAAGCTTCCGGTGTTATGCTCATGGAGGGGAAAGAGGAGAACAGCGAAGGTACGCTTACGGTCGGAGCCCTGGCAAGGCTGATCTTCGGAGCGGCCTCAGTGGAGGAGATTGCAGAAGAAAAAGGCGTAAAAATGTCAGACAGGATGAAAAATGAGCTGAAGAAAATCGTACCTTTGTCCCGGATTTTTCTGAATGAGGTTGTATAAAAGGATTTCAGAGGTTGACAAAAGGAAAATTTTCACATAGTATATAACCAACAGTGAAAAGACGAGGAACGGGAAAAGTAATATGGAGTAAACCTGAAAGAGAGAGACTGTCACCGGCTGAAAGCAGTCTTAAGGGGAGACCATATGAAGTGCCCCCGGGAGTTGATCCGGCGAAAGCAAGGAGTAGCCGGATACGTTTTGCAGGCGTTAACTGCCAAAAGCGGAGAATGGGATATGACGTCCTGTTCTTTATAAGAGTGGAACCGCGGATTTATTCGTCTCTTACAGATATACTGTAAGGGACGTTTTTTATTCAAGGAGTGGAGCATGGGACTTATATCATACGTAAAAGAAGAAATACAGGTTATCAGGGAAAGAGATCCGGCAATAAAATCAAATTGGGAAGTCTTTTTATATCCCAGTTTTAAGGTAATATTGAGCTATCGGGTAGCACACCGCCTTTACCGGAAAAAGCATTATTTTCTGGCAAGATGGGTTTCCCAGAGGGCAGCCAGAAAGACCGGGATCGAGATCCATCCCGGCGCCAGGATAGGGAAAGGGCTGTTTATCGATCATGGTACAGGGGTCATTATCGGGGAGACAACTATCATCGGTAACAATGTGACTTTGTATCAGGGAGTAACCCTGGGAGGAACCGGAAAAGAGAAAGGGAAACGGCATCCTACATTGAAGGATAATGTAATGGTGAGCGCCGGTGCAAAGATTCTGGGATCTTTTACTATTGGAGAAAATTCTAAGATCGGTGCCGGATCAGTGGTCTTGAAGGAAGTGCCGCCCAACTGTACTGTAGTTGGAGTTCCGGGAAGAGTCGTGCGGATGGGAGATCAGAAGATTCCCCGTTCCGACATGGATCAGGTTCATTTGCCGGATCCTATCAGCAATGATATCAGGGAACTGCAAAAAGATAATATCCGCCTTCAGAAAAAGGTGAAGGAACTGGAGAAACACATGCGCTGCGTGCGTGATAATTCAATAGAAATCCGGCCGGATGAAGCCGGGGAAGACAAGGAGGAAAATCATGAAAATCTTTAATACAATGACAAGGAGAAAGGAAGAATTTGTTCCGGTGGAGGAAGGAAAGGTAAAAATGTACGTGTGCGGACCTACAGTGTACAATTTTATCCACATTGGAAATGCAAGGCCCATGATCGTGTTTGACACAGTAAGAAGATATTTTGAGTACAAGGGCTATGATGTGAATTATGTATCCAATTTCACAGATGTAGATGACAAGATTATCAACAAGGCAATTGAGGAGCATGTTTCCGCAGATGAGATTTCCAAGCGTTACATCGAAGAGTGCAAAAAGGATATGGAAGGGATGAACATTAAACCTGCCACCAAAAATCCTCTCGCCACAGAGGAAATCTGCGGGATGGTGGAGATGATCCGGCAGCTTATTGACAAAGGATATGCCTATGAAAAGAATGGTACAGTATATTTCCGTACAAGAAAATTTGAAGAGTATGGAAAGCTGTCTCATAAAAATCTGGATGATTTAAGATCCGGTAACCGGACCCTTTTGGTAAGCGGGGAGGATGAAAAGGAAGATCCTTTAGATTTCGTATTGTGGAAGCCGAAAAAAGAGGGAGAACCGGCCTGGGAGTCGCCGTGGAGCGACGGACGTCCGGGATGGCATATTGAGTGCTCTGTTATGTCCAAAAAATATCTGGGGGAGGAAATAGACATTCATGCAGGAGGAGAAGATTTGATCTTTCCTCACCACGAAAATGAGATTGCCCAGAGTGAGGCGGCAAACGGAAAAACATTTGCAAAATATTGGATGCACAATGCGTTTTTAAATATTGACAACCACAAGATGAGCAAATCTCTGGGAAATTTCCGTACGGTTCGGGAAATCAGCGAGCAGTATGATCTTCAGATCCTTCGTTTCTTTATGCTGAGTGCACATTACAGAAGTCCGCTGAATTTCAGCGCAGAGCTGATGGAAGCTTCCAGAAACGGTCTGGAGCGAATTGTAAATGCAGCGGAAAATCTGAAATTCCTGTCCGGAAATGCCAAGACAGAAGATATGACTGAAAAAGAGAAGACAGATCTGGAAAAGACAGAAGATTTTGTGAAAGCCTTTGAAGCTGCTATGGATGATGATTTCAATACAGCAGACGCAATTGCATCTATTTTTGATCTGGTAAAATACTGCAATACGACAGCAGATGGAAACAGTTCCAGAGAATATACAGAGAAGCTGTTATCCGTTCTTCAGAAACTGACAGATGTGATGGGACTGATCGTTAATAAGAAAGAAGAAATTCTGGATGAAGATATTGAGGCATTGATCGAAGAGCGTCAGGCAGCGCGAAAAGCAAAGGATTTTGCAAGAGCTGATCAGATTCGTGATGAATTGGCCGGGAAAGGAATTATTCTGGAAGATACCAGGGAAGGGGTAAAATGGAAAAGAGCTTAGAAGATCGTAACGAGTGGGAATTTGATTCCTGTATGAGAGAAATGTTCAAGATGAGGGATGTGGATGTGCGGGAATATTCCCCCCTCACTCTCGCCTATATCGGGGATGCGATATATGATCTGATCATAAAAAGCCTTATGATAAATGAGGGGAATCAGCCTGTTCAGAAGCTTCACAAAAGAACCAGCTCTTATGTTCAGGCATCGGCGCAGTCCAGAATGATGCGGAAGATTCAGGAATATCTGACAGAAGAAGAGCACGGAATTTACAAAAGGGGCAGAAATGCAAAAAGCGTATCCCCTGCAAAGAACCAGTCCGTGACAGATTACAGACGGGCGACAGGATTTGAAGCTTTGCTTGGCTATCTTTACCTGAAAAAAGAGTGGAAGCGAATGCTGGAGCTGGTGAAGATCGGTCTGGATGATATAGCCTCCCGGGAGTCCCGGGATCTGTAGATTTTGCAAGGGCGAGTTTCACTCGGCAAAGGATAGCGTCGGTGTACAAGGGGACTAAAATCTACCCTTTAGCGACCGTGTTGCCCCTTGTACATCGACGCTAAATATATAAAAACAAAAAGACAGGAGTAGAAATGAAAGAAAAAAATGCGGAGAGCAATCTTACAGTGATCGAGGGGAGAAATGCGGTGCTGGAGGCATTTCGCTCCGGCAAAACGATTGACAAGCTGTATGTGCTGGATGGATGTCAGGATGGTCCCATCCGTACGATCATAAGAGAAGCGAAAAAAACAGATGCGATCCTTAATTTTGTCAGCAAAGAGAGGCTTGCACAGGTTTCGGAGACGGGAAAGCACCAGGGCGTTGTGGCTTATGCGGCAGCATACAAATATTCAGAAGTAGAGGATATGCTGGCTTTGGCTGAAAGCCGGAAGGAACCTCCCTTTTTGATCCTTTTGGATAATATCGAAGACCCCCACAATCTGGGTGCGATCATCCGTACAGCGAACCTGGCAGGTGCGCACGGTGTTATCATACCGAAACGGCGTGCCGTGGGCCTGACGGCGACAGTAGCCCGGACATCTGCAGGGGCGCTTCATTATACCCCGGTAGCTAAGGTGACGAACCTTGCGAAAACAATGGAAGAGCTGAAGCAAAAAGGACTGTGGTTTGTCTGTGCCGATATGGGCGGAACACAGATGTATGATCTGGATTTGAAGGGGCCGATAGGGCTGGTGATTGGAAATGAAGGAGAAGGAGTCAGCCGCCTGGTGAAGGAACACTGTGATTTCACAGCAAGTATTCCCATGAAAGGAGACATCGATTCTTTAAATGCCTCAGTGGCGGCGGGAGTACTGGCTTATGAGATTGTGAGGCAGCGCATGAGTGTGTAACGTAAGGCTGCCGGAGGGATTATATGTCAAGATATGAGACGATGACCGACGAGCAGCTGATTCGTCGGCTGCGAGGCGGCGACAGAGCCATCATAGATTATCTGATGGAAAAATATAAAGGAATGGTCCGCAAGGAGGCCAAGGCAATGTATCTTCTTGGGGGAGAGAGTGACGACCTTATCCAGGAAGGGATGATCGGCCTTTTTAAAGCGGTTCAGAATTACGATGCAGATCAGGAGTCGTCCTTTTACAGTTTTGCTAAACTGTGTGTGACAAGGCAGCTTTACAGTGCGATCGAGGCGTCCCGCCGGAAAAAGCATATTCCTCTTAATTCCTATGTGTCTCTCTACGAAAATGAAAACGACGAGGAGAATACCAATCTTCTTGATACAATAGAGGCCGGGAAGGAAAGTAATCCGGAGCAGGCGTTTTTGAGTAAAGAAAATGCCCGGAGGTTGGAAAAAGAGTTGGGAGAAAATCTAAGTGATCTGGAGAAACGTGTATTGTATCTCCACCTTCTTGGGACGGATTACCGGACAATTGCGGAGCTGCTGGATAAAAGTCCGAAGACAGTAGATAATGCCATTCAGAGAATCAAAGCAAAAACAGAAAAGATTCTTTTGAAAGAAGAGGATTGACAGAAAGTTTTTGCTGTGATATCTTATTATTCATCTGAAAGCTGTATAAAGTGAGCATTCAGGATATCAGAAAAGAAAGGTGTGATCAAATACATGGATGACAGTGGAGAAAGCGACACTGAACAGGAAAAAAATACTCAGGTAGAAATCAGAAAAAAAATCCATGTAGAACATTATGAATAGATAAGGGTATAGCCTGCACAGGTCTGTATATAGAAAAGCCTGTGCGGGTTATACCCTTCTGCGGTTTTTACAGCGATATTTGTGCTTGAGATTAGGAGGAAAATATAAAAATGATAGGACCAATTGTACTGCAGATTGTGCTGATTTTATTAAACGCTACATTTGCAAGTGCTGAAATTGCAGTAATTTCCATGAATGAGACAAAGCTTAGAGTTATGGCGGAAGAAGGGAATAAGAAAGCCCGCCATTTGTATACACTGACGGAACAGCCTGCCCGTTTTCTGGCTACAATACAGGTGGCGATCACTCTGGCGGGACTTCTGGGAAGTGCTTTTGCGGCGGAAAGTTTTTCGGGACCTTTGGCAAAATGGATTGTAGGACTTGGGGTGGAAATACCGGAAAACGTCATCAAATCAGTCTCACTTGTGCTGATTACTCTTGTACTTGCCTACTTTAATCTGGTATTCGGTGAACTTGTTCCCAAAAGGATTGCCATGAAAAAATCAGAGCAGCTGGCACTGGCTCTTTCCGGGCTCCTCTACGGAGTTTCCAAAGTGTTTGCGCCCCTTGTGTTTCTGCTTACCGGATCAACCAATGGGATTTTAAAACTAATGGGAATTAATCCGGAAGAAGAGGAGGAACAGGTGACGGAAGAAGAAATCCGTATGCTTCTTGTGGAAGGAAAAGATCAGGGGAATATTGATGAAGAAGAAAGTGAAATGATAAGAAATGTCTTTGAATTTGACGACATTTCTATTGAGCAGATCTGCACGCATCGGGTGGATATGGAAACACTTTATCTGGATGAAGATGTGAGTGAATGGGAAGCCAGAATACATGCTACAAGACATACCCATTATCCGGTGTGCAAAGAAAATCAGGAAGATATCGTGGGAATCCTCGATACAAAGGATTATTTCCGGCTGGAAGATAAGAGCAGGGAAAATGTGATTCATCATACACTGGAAAAACCATTCTTCGTGCCGGAAACCATGAAGGCAAACACGCTTTTCCAGAAGATGAGAGAAAAGAGAGTATATTTTGCGGTACTTGTAGATGAGTACGGCGGCGTCAGCGGCATTATTACCCTTCATGATCTGATAGAGTCCCTGGTAGGCGATCTTTATGAGCAGGATGAAGCAGAGGAACCGGAGGATATTGTGAAAATCGGTGAAAATCAGTGGAAGATCCAGGGAAGCGCCGATGTAGAGGATGTGGAAGAGGAATTAAAAATAGAAATTGCAGAAGATGATTATGACACATTTGGCGGATTCGTGTGCGGCGTCATTGACCGTATACCGGAAGACGGGGAATGTTTTTCATGTGAAACAGAAGAGCTGCAGATTGATGTGCTGAAGGTGGAAAATCACAGAATCGTTGAGATGATAGTAAAAAAGAACTCCTGATATTCAGGAGTTCTTTCAGACTGTAGACAAAGTTGGTGCTGGAGCTAGGGCTCCAGCACCACTCTTTTTGCCAAAATGCCAACTCCCATATTTTTTTATAAAGGATAAAAAAGAATCCTGATTTTTTGTCCTGCCTTCCCCTTACATCCAGAATCTTTGCCAGCTTTTTCAGATTCATGCACGCAAAGGTCAGCCCGGCTTTCATTCTCATCCGGGCGTTCCCGATATATTGTGTGTATCGAAATCCATGCTGTTCTTTTGCACTTCCGAACAATCTTTCAATGGTTTCTTTTCTTAACATATAAATCTCTTTGTTCCCGAGAGTATAACGAATATCCTCACTGGTTTCCAGATACTCTTCCCAAATGTGGCGGGAGATCGTTTTTTCATGCTCTTTGCTTTCTGTACATTTGGAAAGGTAAGGACAGTTTTTACAGATACTTTTATCGCTCTTGTATTCTTTGTAACCCTCCCGGTTCGTTGTCCGATAAGTAAGGATCTGATCTGCCGGACAGATATAGCAGTCATAGTACTCATCATAGACATACTCGTATTTCTTAAAGAATCCTTCTTTTGTCATGGGCCTTTTATACGGAAACAGAGGATCTATCCCGTCTTTTAACAATTCTCTGGCAATTGCCGGAGTCTTATATCCAGCATCCAATACCATCCTCTCCATATCCAGATCCTTTATTTTGTCATACAAAGGTTTCCATGTCCTGCTGTCATGTTCATTCCCCGGATGCACCGTATAGCCCAAGATCCATCCATGTTTGTCACATGCTGTCTCTATGCTGTATGCAAAAACATGTTTATGTTCACCTTTTCGGAACCAGCCGCTCTCCGGATCTGAAGTACTGCATTTTTGCGTCTTGGCTCCTTCCGGGATTTCCTCTGAAGAACCGCTTTCACCAGAAGTGCCGCCGCCCGCTGCTGGAGGTGTATTTGAATCATCCTTCTTTTCTTTTAAAGGCTTCTTTCCATGTTTTTTGCGGTCTTCATTGATTTCCTTTTTCAACTCTTCCTCATACCATAATGCCTCTTGAGATGCGATCCTCTTTCTCATTTTTTTGCTGTTCGCACAGGCTTTTACATGGGTAGAATCCACAAACACAGTGGAGGGATCTACCAGATGGAATTTCATGCATTGTTCCAGGATATGGGAAAAAATCTGTTCAAACAGATCCGTATCCTTAAAACGGCGGGTATAGTTTTTTCCAAAAGTAGAAAAGTGAGGAACCGGATCCAGCATGTCCAGACCGAGAAACCAGCGATAAGCTACATTCACTTCAATTTCTTTTATTGTCTGGCGCATACTTTTAATCCCATAGAGATACTGGATAAAAGGGATTTTGATCAGCATCACCGGATCCATGCTGGGTCTACCGTTATCTGCACAATACTTGTCTTCTACAAGATCGTAAATAAAGTTCCAGTTGATTGCCCGGTCAATCTTTCGGAGCATGTGATCCTTTGGTACCATGTCATCCATGCTGAACATCATCATTTGTTCTCTTTTTTTATTGGCATCTCTTGTCATCATAAGCGGAACCTCCCTATAAAATAATTATACCATGTGGAAGGAGAACACCGTTTAACTTTTGCGTTGATAAGAAGAACATTTTTCTTGATAAAAACAGAAAAGATATAAAAAAAGTGGATAACTGGAAAAGAAAAGCCCCGGCGTATGCCGGGGACTTTGTCTACAGTCTGAAAGAACTCCTGATATTCAGGAGTTCTTTTCAAGCTGCCTAGCGGACTTGAACCGCCGACCTCCGCCTTACCAAGGCGACGCTCTACCGACTGAGCCAAGGCAGCACATATTTTTTATGCAACGTGATTAATATACAATATGCAAGGTGGTTTGTCAATGGTTTTTGAAAATAATTCTATTGTCGATTTTTTGGAAGTATGATAAGATAAAAGCCATGATTAGATTATAGTTAGCAGGAGGTTGCCATGGGAGAAGAAGTGGTTTCTAAAAATTTTATTGAACAGGAAATAGATAAAGATCTGGCAGAAGGTGTTTATCAGAATGTTTGCACCCGGTTTCCGCCGGAACCAAACGGTTATCTTCATATTGGGCATGCAAAATCAATTCTTTTAAATTATGGACTTGCAAAAAAATATAATGGAACATTTCATTTAAGGTTTGATGACACAAATCCTACAAAAGAAGATATGGAATTTGTGGAATCCATCAAAAAAGATGTGGAATGGCTGGGGGCTGACTTTGGTGATCATCTGTACTATGCATCCGACTATTTTGACATTATGTATAAATGTGCAGTAAAACTGATCAAAAAAGGAAAAGCTTATGTCTGTGACTTAAGCCCCGAAGAAATCAGGGAGTACCGCGGAACGTTGACAGAACCGGGGAAAAACAGTCCTTACAGAGAGCGTTCTGCGGAAGAAAATTTAGCGCTTTTTGAAGAGATGAAAAACGGCCGGGTGGAAGATGGAAAAAGAGTTCTTCGTGCAAAAATTGATATGTCCTCACCTAATATCAATATGAGAGATCCTATTATTTACCGTGTGGCGCATATGTCCCATCACAATACAGGAGATAAATGGTGTATTTATCCGATGTATGATTTCGCTCACCCTATTGAGGATGCGGTGGAAAAGATTACCCACTCCATCTGTACACTGGAATTTGAAGATCACAGACCGCTGTATGACTGGGTGGTAAGAGAATGTGAGTTTGATCCGGCTCCGCGTCAGATCGAGTTTGCCAAGCTGTATCTGACAAATGTTGTGACAGGAAAACGTTACATTAAGAAGCTGGTGCAGGATGGTATTGTGGATGGATGGGATGACCCGCGCCTTGTTTCTATTGCGGCCCTTCGCCGTCGCGGATTTACACCGGAATCCATTAAAATGTTTGTGGATATGTGCGGTGTTTCCAAGAGCCAGAGCTCTGTGGATTACGCGATGCTGGAATACTGTATCCGGGAGGACTTGAAAATGAAGCGTCCGCGTATGATGGCGGTGCTGGATCCCATTAAACTGGTGATCGACAATTATCCGGAAGACCAGGTGGAATATCTGGATGTTGCCAACAACCTGGAAAATGAAGACCTGGGGACGCGAAAGGTTCCTTTTGAACGGGAGCTGTTCATCGAACGGGACGACTTTATGATCGAGCCGCCGAAGAAATATTTCCGTCTGTTTCCGGGAAATGAAGTGCGCCTGATGCATGCTTATTTTGTGAAATGTGTAGGATATGAAACAGATGAACAGGGAAATGTAACAGTAGTGCATGTGACATATGATCCGGAGACAAAGGCAGGGACAGGATTTACCGGACGGAAGGTAAAAGGAACGATCCACTGGGTGCCGGCCAGCCATGCACAGAAAGCAGAGGTTCGGCTGTACGAGAATCTGGTTGATGAAGAAAAGGGCGTCTATAATAAGGAAGATGGTTCTTTGAATCTGAATCCTAATTCTCTGGAAATTCGAAGGAACTGCTATGTGGAACCGAGCTTTGACGGATGTGGGGCGTATGACAGTTTCCAGTTTGTACGGAACGGATATTTCTGCATTGACGCCAAAGATTCCGCTCCGGATACACTGGTGTTTAACAGGATCGTTTCGCTGAAGAGTTCATTTAAATTACCGAAATAAAGAAGGAACCATGCATGAATTAACGATTAATTTACGACCGTCAGATAAAGAGCCTCTTTATGAGCAGATTTACACTTATATTAAAGATGAGATCAGAGCCGGAAGGATCCTGTGCAAGGAGAAGCTTCCGTCTACAAGAGCGCTCTCCTCTTACCTGGAGGTCAGCAGAAGCACGGTGGAACTTGCCTATGAACAGCTTTTATCCGAGGGATATATTGAATCAGTGCCTTACAGAGGTTTTTTTGTAGCGCAGGTGGACGAGCTGTATCATTTGGAGGCGGAAAGAAAAAAGGATTCTTTTCTGGAGAAAAAAGAGGAGTCCAGGGAACAAATGGAAATAAACGGGGAAAAGAAAATCAAGTATGATTTTACTCCCAATGGAGTGGATCTGAAAAGTTTTCCCTATAATACCTGGCGGAAGCTATCAAGAGAGATTTTATCCGATGACCGCACGGAACTGTTCCGGCTGGGAGATCCGAGAGGTGAGTATGAGTTTCGGAGTGTGATCTGCCGGTATCTGTATCAGGCAAGAGGAGTGAACTGTACCCCGGAACAGGTTATCGTGGGAGCCGGAAGCGATTATCTCATGATGCTTTTTTGCACCATTATCGGAAGAGATCATGTGATCGCAGTAGAGAACCCCACTTATAAGAAGGCTTACAGATTGTTTCAAAGTCAGGAGTATAAAGTGATGCCTGTTCCTATGGACGGGATGGGAATGAAGATAGATCCTCTTAGAAAATCAGGGGCAGATATTGCATATGTTACGCCGTCCCATCAGTATCCCACAGGGATCGTAATGCCTATAGGCAGAAGAATGGAGCTTTTGAAATGGGCGGAGGAGGAAGAAGGACGCTATATTGTAGAAGATGATTATGACAGTGAATTTCGCTATAAAGGGAAACCGATCCCGGCCCTTCAGGGCTATGATGCCCATGGAAAAGTAGTGTATCTCGGCACATTTTCAAAGTCGATTGCTCCGGCTATCCGTTTAAGCTATATGGTGCTTCCACCGGAGCTTTGTGAAGCCTACCAGCAAAAGTGCCGGTTTTTAAGCTCCACTGTTTCCAAAGTAGATCAGCTGATCGTATGCCGATTTATTGAGGAAGGCTATTATGAGCGTCATCTGAATAAGACAAGGGCGCTCTATAAAAGCCGCCATGACCAGTTGATCCTGGGACTTCGGCCATTGGCAGGACAATGCCGGATATCCGGAGAAAATGCAGGTGTGCATCTTCTTTTGCATTTCCCGGGAGGCCGGGAAGAGTCAGAGTTGATTCTCCGGGCGGCGGAAGAAGGGATCAAAGTATACGGATTATCCGATTATATTGTAGATGAGGACGAGAAAAGGGAAGAAGCAACGATTTTGCTTGGATATGCCAATATGTCGGAAGAGAAGATTAAAGAGGCGTGCGCTGTCCTTGGGGAAATCTGGAAAAATTGATAAAAAATAGCAGAGGATACAACAAAATTACATTCCGCTGTATCCTCTGTTATTTTTTAATCCTCAGAATCTTCCTCTTCAGAGTTGCTTTCCTCTTCCTTCGTTTCCTCTTCGGCTGTTTCTTCCGTTTCCTTCGGGGTTCCGCCAAGGGGGACATATTCACGGTCAGTGACAGGTTTCAGATCATTATCAAGATCAAAGTCATCGTCTTCAAAGTCATCAGAATCTTCTTCCGGTGTATCTTTAGAAGACTTTTTCAGATAATAAATAAGTCCGGCGATTGCGCTTCCTACAGCGGCCAGTCCTAATAAACGTTTTAACCATTTAGACATATATGTGGCTCCTTTCTCTGCTTTGCAAATATGTTAAGATATATTGTAATACTTTTCGAAAGAAAAAGGAAGGGGGGAGCGTTAAATATTGTACTGAATTTGGACCTTCTGTTTGGAAGAGTATAGACAGTTCGGATTCACTGTAGATGAGTTGTGGAGATCTTGAAAGTATGTTACACTATATGTTGTGTTTAGAAGGAGGTACATATGGATCACAAAGAACCAGGAAAGGCAAAGAAAGGCTTGTCAAGAATTATATTCAGCCGGACGGGTTTCATTCTTTTGCTGATCCTGATACAGCTTGGAATATTTGTCATTACAACGAATCTGCTGCAAAACTATGCAATGTTTATCCACGGGACGATGACAGTATTGAGTGTCATTGTGGTAATCTACATCATTAATTCTGAAGATAACCCAGCTTTTAAAATGACATGGATGCTGTGCATTGTGGGATTACCGGCAGTGGGAACGCTTTTCTATATATATGTAAAAACCCAGGGGGGAGTACGATGGATGGGGAAACGTCTGGCTACGCTCCGGATTGAGACGGATTCGTATATGCTGCAGGACATGGATGTGGTAGATGCCCTTAGAGCCAGCAAGCCGGCGAATGCCAACCTTGCATATTATCTGTCTCATCACCTGGGATTTCCGGTATATCGTAATACGGAAATCACTTATTTCCCGCTGGGTGAGGATAAGTTCCGTGCAATGATCCCGGAATTGGAAAAAGCCCGGAAATATATTTTTATGGAATACTTTATTGTGGAGAAAGGGTATATGTGGGACAGTATTTTGAAGGTTCTCACCCGGAAAGCAAGAGAAGGGGTGGAAGTCAGATTTATGTATGACGGCACCTGCGCGATTTCCATGCTTCCCTACGATTATCCTTCAGAGCTGGAAAGCAGAGGAATAAGGTGTAAGATGATGAACCCTATCAAGCCTTTTTTGTCCACAGTACAGAATAACCGAGACCATAGAAAGATCTGTGTGATAGATGGAAAGGTTGGTTTTACCGGCGGAATTAATTTGGGTGATGAATATATCAATCGAAAAGAAAGATTCGGGCACTGGAAGGATACGGCGGTTATGCTGAAAGGGGATGCAGTGCAGAGCCTTACAATGATGTTTCTGCAGCTGTGGAACATCGATGAAAAGCGGCCGGAGAGGTATCAGCGGTATCTGACGCCCAGAAAAGACGGACTGAGAAGGGAATTGGGATATGTGCTCCCCTATGGGGACAGTCCTTTTGATAACGAAAACGTAGGGGAAGAAGTCTATTTCCATATATTGAATCACGCAAAGAAATATGTACATATTATGACGCCTTATCTTATATTGGACAGTGAGATGATCTCTGCGCTTACAAGAACTGCAAAGAGCGGAATCGAAGTAATCATTATCATGCCGCATATACCGGATAAATGGTACGCATTTGCATTGGCTAAAACTTATTACAGAGAATTGATCCGGGCAGGAGTGCAGATCTATGAATATACACCGGGATTTGTACATGCGAAAGTCTTTGTCTCAGATGACGATACGGCAACAGTCGGAACGATCAACTTGGACTATCGGAGCTTGTATCTGCACTTTGAATGCGGTGTATTTATTTATAACAATTCAGTTATCGATAAAATTGAAAGAGATTTTCAGCAGACTCTGGCAAAATGCCACAAAATCAGCCTGTTGGATGTAAGAAAGAGAACAATGCTGACCAAACTGGCAGGTCAGGTGCTGCGTCTTTTTGCTCCTCTTATGTAGAAGAAGGAAATCAGATAGATTAGCAAAAATAATAATGTACAATAAGAAAAAAATATAGTATAATGCTTATGGCTGTTAAAGAGCAGCTATTGGATAGTAATGTAAATGACACACAGGAGGAATTGATATGGTAAAAGCAGTAGTAGGCGCCAACTGGGGCGATGAAGGTAAAGGGAAGATTACCGATATGCTGGGAGAAAATGCGGATATTATTGTCCGTTTCCAGGGAGGAGCCAATGCAGGGCACACGATCATAAATGATTATGGTAAATTCGCACTTCATACACTGCCTTCCGGCGTATTCTACAGCCATACAACAAGTATCATTGGAAATGGAGTGGCCCTTGATGTGCCGAGGTTATTTGAGGAGATCCAGTCCATTGTGGAAAAGGGGGTTCCTATGCCGAAGATCCTTGTATCGGACCGCGCGCAGATGGTAATGTCCTATCACAAAAATTTTGATGCCTATGAGGAAGAAAGGCTGGGAGGCAAATCTTTTGGCTCTACAAAGTCCGGAATCGCGCCGTTTTATTCAGATAAGTATGCGAAAATCGGCTTCCAGGTGAGCGAGTTGTTTGATGATGAGCTTCTGAAGGAAAAGACAGTACGCGTGGCGGAACAGAAAAATGTACTGCTTGAGCATCTCTACCATAAGCCATTGATAGATCCTGCTGATTTATATAATGAGTTGCAAGAATATAAAAGAATGATAGAGCCATATGTGTGTGATGTGGCATTGTTCCTTCATAATGCGCTGAAGGAAGGGAAAGAAATCCTTCTGGAGGGACAGCTTGGTTCTCTGAAGGATCCCGATCACGGAATTTATCCGATGGTCACTTCTTCTTCCACCCTTGCTGCATACGGTGCAATCGGAGCGGGAATCCCTCCATATGAGATTAAAAAGATCATCACAGTGTGCAAAGCATATTCCAGTGCTGTAGGGGCAGGAGCTTTTGTCAGTGAGATCTTCGGGGAAGAGGCAGATGAGCTTCGCCGCCGGGGAGGCGACGGAGGAGAATTTGGAGCTACCACAGGACGTCCGAGACGTATGGGATGGTTTGACTGTGTTGCTTCCAAATATGGCTGCAGGCTGCAGGGAACGACAGATGTGGCTTTCACGGTTCTGGATGTTCTGGGATATCTGGATGAGATTCCTGTATGCGTGGGATATGAAATTGACGGAGAAGTGACAACAGACTTCCCGACTACACATCTTCTGGAAAAGGCAAAACCTGTATTGAAGAAGCTTCCGGGATGGAAGTGCGATATCCGTGGAATTAAAAAATATGAAGATCTTCCGGAAAACTGCAGAAATTATATAGAGTTCGTAGAAAAGGAGATTGGATACCCGATTACAATGATCTCAAATGGACCGGGGCGTCATGATATTATTTATCGGTAATTAAAGGGCGGATATAACAAATAAAATTGAAAAATAGTTCGTACAAAAGCGGAAAAAGTGTCAAAGATGACAATTTTTCCGCTTTTTTTAAGAAATTCCTTAGTTTTATTTTATCCATTTTCCACAGACTGTACATATTTAACTGCTATACTTGAATCTGTAAACAAAAAGAGTCATAACATCGGAAAATGGCAAATATAATAATAAAGCCGAAAGATTTGGATAAAAAGAAAGTCAGTAAAGAACGGAGGTATGAACATGAGACATGATATGAGAAAAAGCGGCAGCCAGGAAATCATATCCCTGGAGGAATATCTGGACAGAAGACAAAAAATAAAAGAAAAAGAATCCAAAAAAGAACAGAGAAAAACAGAAAAGAGCCCCGCCTGGATGTGGGCAGAGCTTTACGTTTGATTATCCTGTTCCGTATCATCCTTATAGGAAAGCTCATCTGGCTTCTGGTGATCGCCTCTGATATTTTTGTATACCAGTGTGTAGGCATAAAGAAGGACAGGGATAATGATCGTACAGGCAATGGAAGCTTTCAGCATTCCCATTGCAGCAGAGCGGTCTGTGAAAGCAAAAAATAAAGTGCTTCCATATAAGGCGAAAAGCAAAACAGCGCCGAACAATGCAAGAAAACGTTTCATTTTTTTCATAAGCAGAAATCCTTTCTTTGTGCAGCAAGAGGAAGCTTTTGCCGCAAGTTTGTCAGATGTTTCATATTATATATGGAAACAGTGAAAAAATCAAATACTGGCTCTTTGAAAAAAATGGAAAATGGTATATAATAATTCGTGCAGAATAACTTACAAAGGAGTATATAGAATATGAGCAATACATTATTAGAGCAGTGGAGAGCAGTTGCTTATAATGAAAAATCAGACAGAGGACAGCTTCAGCAATTCTGGGCATCCTATTTTCAGATTGAAAAGGAGATCTACGAACAGCTTCTTTCTAATCCGGAAGAAGAGGTAAGAGGGACAGTAAAAGAGCTGGCTGAAAGATATCATCAGAGCGTCATGACAATGGTAGGTTTTCTGGACGGCATTGATGAGAGTCTGAAAGTTCCGAATCCGATTGAGACAATGGATGAGGATACAGAAGTAAACCTTGTATATGATAAAGAACTTCTGTATAAAAATATGGTGGCTGCAAAGGCGGACTGGCTTTATGAACTGCCGCAGTGGAAAGAAATTTTTTCAGAGGAAGAACGGAAAAAACTTTACAAAGAGCAGAAGGAATCCGGTACAATACGCAAGGGCAAAAAAGTGGGACGAAACGATCCTTGCCCATGCGGAAGCGGAAAGAAGTATAAAAAGTGCTGCGGAAGATAGAAAATGACTGAACTGGGTATATTCTGTCTGTTGTATTTTGTATTAATACGTCTGGCAATGGGAAAGTGGACCTCTACATTTGCAGGCTTCTGGGCGGCGGCCGGGATCGGCTGTCTGGCTGTCCGTCTGCTGACGGCATATCTTCCGGAATGGCTGGAAACGGTGGTGTGGTTTACTTTTTCCGTTGCTGTTTTTATTTTTTTGGCTGTAGAGATCAGAATTTTTTCGGAACTTTTGAATAAGCAGGAAAAGAAGTGCGACTACCTGATCGTATTGGGCGCACATATAGAGGGCGATCAAGTTACAAATTCGTTAAAAAGACGTTTGGATAAGGCGATGCAGTATAAAGAGAAATTTCCAAAGACCCGGATCATTGTTTCCGGGGGGCGAGGTACGGGTGAAACAGTCACTGAGGCAGAGGCAATGAAGAAGTATCTTCAGCAGCATGGGATAAAAGAGAGCTGCATTGAAATGGAAGATCAGTCAACGACGACAAAAGAAAACCTTGCGTTTTCGGCAGCAATGCTTCCGGATATGAATTGTCCGGTGGGGATTGTGACCAATAATTTTCATATTTACAGGGCAAGACAATACGCCAGGAAACTTGGATATCAAAATACATGCGGCATTCCGGCAGGGTGCAGCAGGATCTTGCTTCTTAATTATGCAGTAAGAGAGTTTTTTGCAGTGTGGAAGATGTGGATTTTGGGATAGACTATAGAGGACCGGAAGGAGAGAAAAGCAATGAAGGATATGTATGATGCATTTCAGTTGAATAACGGTGTGGAAAATCCGTGTATCGGATTTGGTACATTCAAAGCGGCTGACAGTAAAAGTGCGGAGATTATAAGGACAGCCATTGACGCTGGATACCGATATTTTGATACTGCATCTTTTTATGGAACGGAAGGATATCTGGCCGAGGCAATCAAAGCCAGCGGCATAAAACGAGAAGAGCTTTTTATTACATCAAAAGCCTGGAAAACAGAAATGGGATATGAAAATGTAAAAAAGGCTTTTGAGAAGACACTGGAGACACTTGAGACAGATTATCTTGATATGTATCTCATCCATTGGCCCTTGCCGGAAGAAGGCTATAAAGACTGGAAGAGACTGGATATTGAGACCTGGAGAGGAATGGAGGAAATTTACCGGAGCGGCCGGGTAAGAGCGATCGGCGTAAGTAATTTCCTGCCTCACCATATTGAGAATATTCTTCAAAATTGCGAAATCAGGCCGGCTGTAGATCAGATTGAATTTCATCCAGGCTATACTCAGGAGATGACGGTTCAATACTGCAAAGAAAAAAATATTCAGGTTCAGGCCTGGAGTCCCATAGGGAGAAGTGCACTCCTTAACCATGAAATGCTGATGGAGATCGCTGATTCCTACGGAGTTTCTGTGGCGCAGCTGTGCATTCATTATGCCCTTCAAAGGGGAATTATTCCGCTTCCGAAATCCTCTACAATAGAGAGAATGAAGCAGAACCAGGATGTATTTGGTTTTGAGATCAGCAAAGAAGATATGTACCGTATTGGAACAATGGCTCAGGCCGGCTGGTCAGGACTGCATCCCGACTTTGGGAGTATACGCGGGGCTTCCAAATAGATTTTAGTCAGACTGGGCAGGTGAAATCCGGGGAAAGGTAAGAGAGAAAGGCGGAGCAAAATGAACAATATCAGGCCTTACAGGCATAAAGTACAGTATTATGAGACAGATCAGATGGGAGTTGTACATCATTCCAATTATATCCGTTGGTTTGAAGAAGCAAGGACAGATTTCATGGAACAAATGGGGATGGGGTACGATGAGATGGAAAGGAGAGGGATCGTAAGTCCGGTCCTTTCTGTGGAGGCAGACTATCGCCGGATGGTTTACTTTGGGGAGAGCGTTACAATAGAGACGAAAATCCGGGAATATAACGGGATCAAAATGACAGTGGAGTATGAGATCGTTGATGATAAAACAGGTATGGTACACTGCCGGGGACTTACAAAGCACTGCTTTTTAAACAGCAAGGGCAGACCGGTTTCCCTGAAAAAAGATTTTCCTGATTTTCATGAAATGTTTGTAAATGCACCTGGAATGGAACAGAAAAAATAAAAGTATATTTTATAAAAAAATGCAGATACTACTTCTGATAAACAAATCTAAGGAGGTAGTATTATGCCGGAATTAAAATGTACTGTACAGACTTGTATGCACAATAAAGATTTTTACTGTGCGTTGGACAAAATCCAGGTGGGAGGCTCATCCGCAAAGAATGCAGAGGAGACATGCTGCGACAGCTTTGAGGAAAGAAAAGGATCCGCACAGAATTCTTATGGAAATTCCGCCGGACAGACAGCATCTGCATGCAGCAGCGTAGATTGTCAGGCAACACAATGCCGGTACAATGATAATTGCCAGTGCCATGCCGGCAAGATCAGCGTGGAAGGCAGTAATGCCTGTCAGTGCGGGCAGACAGAATGTGCGACATTTAAGTGTTAAATGATTAACGGGGGACGTAGTAAAGTTAAACTTCAATGTCATTAAGTTTAGAAATTAGGATTCAAAAAAGCATGGAACGAAAAATTCCATGCTTTTTTATAAAAAACACTTGACAAATCATACAAAATCTGAGGCGAAGCCATTTGAATATATTCTTTTTTTTGGAGGTTTCAAATGGCTGATTATTCTCTTATTACAAAACACAAATTATTGCATATGATGAAAAAAATGTCCCGCAACTCTGATTCTTATGTAAAACGTCCCGGAAAAGATTTTTCCCGTTCCAGAAAAATTTCCTTTTTTGATACCTTACGTTTCCTTCTTTCTTTAGGCGCTAAGTCTTTGGATAAGGAACTTTTGGACTTTTTCTCCTATCGCCCGGATCTTCCCACCTCTTCCGCCATGCTGCAACAGCGCGGCAAACTCAAGCCCAATACTATGAAAGTACTCTTTTCTGTTTTTACGGCCTCTCTCCCCAAACATTCCAACTTCCATGGCTATCATCTTCTTGCTGCTGACGGTTCAGAGCTCTCCTTCCCGGAAAATAAAAAAGAACCTCTCTGCCATCGAAAGATCCCTAACACACAAAAAGGGAAAAACGCAATCCATCTAAACGCTTTATACCATCTAAACAGCGGTATTTTTGATCAGGTCCTGCTTCAGCCTGTCCATGAAAAAGATGAACATTCCGCCCTTATTACCATGCTGGCACAAACGGAAATTTCCGGCAAAGTCATCCTTACTGCCGACCGGGGATATGAAAGTTATAATACCTTTGCACATATCTTGGAAAAAGGATGGAATTTTGTGATCCGGGGACGGCAGGGAGACAGGGGGATCCTTTCCAGTTTAGCCATTCCCGATCAGGAACAATTCGATGTGGAATATCCTGTCGTTATCTGTAAAAAACACTGCCGTGGCACCAAAGAACAGCCGGAATTCTACAAACGGATCCGATCCGGTGCAAAGTTTGACTTTTTTACGGAAGAGCAAACGGAATATCCGATGAAACTACGAGTGATAAAGTTGAAAGTAAGCGAAGATCTTTCCGAGATCCTCTTTACGAACCTGTCCAAAGAAGAAATGCCCGTTGGAATGCTTCAGGAACTCTACCGTATGCGTTGGATGATAGAGACAGCATTTTCCCAGCTAAAATATAATCTTGGGGCCAGTGCGCTTCATTCAAAAAGAATAGAGTATGTCCTGCAGGAACTGTATGCAAAAGTCATCCTGTTCAATTATTGTAAAAGCATCCTGTTTCACATCTCGCTTCCCCAAAAAACATCCTGGAAATATGATTATCAGATCAGCCTGAGTACAGCAGTAGATATCTGCTTAAAATCATGGCGCTGTCCAAATGGGACAGCGCCGCCAGATGTTGAAATATTACTGCTTAAATATAAAGTCCCAATAAGAAGGGAAAGAAGTTTTCCCAGAACACCTTCCCCAAAAGCAGTGATCTATTTCACTTATAGGATAGCATAAAAGGGGAAAATACGGAACAGGAATTTGAAGCAGACAGCGGTCTGCTTTATCGGTCTGCATAAAAGAAAGACAGCGTAGATTAGGATACTAACACTGTCTTTCTTTTGAGGACTCATTTTCTAAACTTAATGACATTGAAGTTAAACTTTACTACGTCCCCCGTTAACGTTTTAACAAATTTGATTTTTCCCTTATTCGTTGCTATAATATAATCTACATGTGTAATGAGTATCGGAAGGATCTGAATAGACAATGGAAAAGGAAACTCAGGAAAAGGACCTGAAAAATAACAAAACCAACAGCGGTTATTATGGTAATCGTCTGCGGATCGGAGCCAGCAGGGGCTCTTCCTGGATCAGACAGCAGTTTGGAAAAGGAATGACCTATTTTCTGGTGATCGCAGCGAGTATTGTTTTTTATTTTGCGTTGCTTAGAGCAACAAACCTTACAGATGTATTCTGGAAGATTATCGATGTATTGAAGCCCATTCTATACGGACTTGTAATTGCCTATCTTTTAAATCCTATTGTGAAAAAGGTAGATCACTACTTTATTCCATTTTTGGAGAAAAAGCTGAAAAACAAACAAAAGGCGGCAAAGCTTTCACGGGCAACGGGAATTTTTTTTGCGATCATTGTGTTTTTTGTTATCATCATTGCTTTGTTCAGCATGTTGATCCCGGAATTATATAAAAGTGTCCGTGATATGGTGATTACCCTTCCGGGGCAGTTAAATGATTTTGTCGCTGATCTCAATGAGCTTTACAGTAACGATTCGGCAGCAGGTAACCTTGTGAAAGCAGGGATTAGTGAGGGGGCACAGATGTTTCAGACCTGGCTTCGTACGGATCTTCTGCCCCGGGCTAATGATCTGATGTCCAGTCTTACCGTGGGAGTGCTGAATATACTTCGGGAATTATTTAATGCTCTGATCGGTGTCATTGTCTCGGTATACATACTGTTCAGTAAAGAAAAATTCGTGCGTCAGACAAAGAAGACGGTATATGCAGTGCTTTCTTTTCACAATGCCAATGTGCTCCTTCATCTGACAAGAAAGAGCAATGAGATTTTTGGTGGTTTTATCATTGGCAAAATCATAGATTCTGCTATCATCGGAGTGTTGTGCTTTATTGGGATTTCCCTGCTTGATATGCCATATGTCATGCTTGTGAGCGTCATTGTAGGGGTGACTAATGTAATTCCCTTTTTCGGTCCTTATATTGGAGCAATCCCCAGTGCACTCCTGATCCTGCTTTCTGATCCTGTTAAGGGGATTTATTTTATCATTTTTATCTTTTTACTGCAGCAGCTGGACGGAAACTTTATAGGTCCGAAGATCCTGGGAAATTCAACAGGCCTGTCAGCATTTTGGGTTATTTTTTCCATTTTGCTGGGCGGAGGACTCTTCGGATTCCTGGGTATGCTGATGGGAGTACCAACCTTTGCAGTAATTTATTATATCGTCCAAATGATCATTAACAGCCGATTGGAGAAGAAGCATCTTCCCGGGCATTCGGATTACTACGATGAAATGAGTTATGTGGATGATGAGGGAAATTATGTGCATTCAGAAGAAAACATTTCACAAAAGGAAAATAAAGGAGAGTAAGCTATGCCGATTCGAGTACAAAACGATCTTCCGGTAAAAGAGATATTGGAACAGGAAAATATTTTTGTCATGGATGAGCACCGGGCTGTTCATCAGGATATCCGTCCGATCCGCATCGGACTTTTGAATCTGATGCCGCTGAAGGAAGATACAGAACTTCAGATTCTCCGCTCTTTGTCCAATACACCTCTGCAGGTGGATGTTGTTTTTGTAAATGTGTCAAGTCATGTATCAAAAAACACATCGACCAGCCATTTAAACAAATTTTACCTGCCTTTTACAGATATTAAGGATCAGAAATTTGACGGTTTTATTATTACAGGAGCTCCGGTGGAGCAGATTCCGTTTGAGGAAGTAGACTACTGGGAAGAACTGACAGAGATCATGGAATGGACAAAGACCCATGTAACTTCCACGCTCCATCTTTGTTGGGGAGCCCAGGCTGCCCTGTACTATCATTATGGGATCAACAAGGAGCCTTTGGAGGAAAAGTTGTTCGGCGTATTCTGGCATAAGGTGCTGAACCGGAAAATTCCTCTTGTGAGAGGCTTTGACGATGTCTTTTTAGCGCCTCATTCCCGCCATACGGATGTGCCTGTGGAAAAGCTCCGTGCAGATGACAGGATTACGATTTTAGCAGAATCAGAAAAAGCAGGCGTATTTCTTTCCATGGCAGAGGAAGGAAGACAGATTTTTGTCATGGGTCATCCGGAATATGACAGAATTACTTTGGATGGAGAATATAAGAGGGATCTGTCCAAGGGACTGCCTATCAAGATGCCCGAAAATTATTATCCGGAAAATAATCCGGAAAACAAACCTTTACTGACCTGGAGGGCGCACGGTAACAATCTCTATACAAATTGGCTTAATTATTATGTATATCAGGTAACACCGTACGACATGATAGGAACACCGTTTTAAGGGCGTTTTTGCTTGATTTTTCGGGGTTTTTGATAATGCAAAAAACAGCCCAAAATGCCATATTTTGTCATAGTTTTCCATATCTCGTCAAAAAAATGGGGTACAGATGGGGTACGGAGGTTTAAAAAATGGGGTACGGAGTAGTTTACATATTGTATAATTTATTTCAACCAACAAATAAAGCCGTTTTTATGGCTTTATTTTTTTCTTTATAGGAAATTCCGATTTTTGGATAAGGGGGAAAAAGCCCTACTGATCGAACATATGTTAAATCAACAGGGGAGTGGGCATGACAATAGGACGATGGTTAGATTTAGAAGATATAAAAACCTTCTTCTCCAAACAAATCGTCAAAAGGGTCGTCTTCATTCAGAAAATAATCCATATCCAGAAGGTCATCCTCGCTCATATGGCGAATGTCCTCGGATGTCATTCCTTCGGGTGGATTCTCTATGTACTTTTTGCGCAGTTCCTCAATATCTGGTTTCATGGTAAGCAACCTCCTTTGAGAGGATTATATCACAACGGTTCTACGCGGAGGAACGCTTTCCACGAGATTTGGACATTACTTTCTCGTACATTTCTTCGAGAGGTACGCGCTTGTGGTTGTAATAAAGTTCCAAGAACTCCATTTTATGATTACACTCGGAACAATACAGGGGGTCATATCCGAAGGAGAGAAAAAGAGATGTTCTCCATTGAGTGAAGCTGCGGTATATCCTATGCTTTTCTTTTGAGATGACACGGTGCAGTTTTGAATCAATCTTGCGGTGCCTTGCATACAGACCGCCATAGCGGATCATTTTAAAATGTTTTTCCGGGATGTGTCGGATGAGACGTTTTATGAAATCCATAACAGGCAAAGTTTCTTCCACATACTGTTCATCTTCGTGACGGTTATAGTGGAAAGTAACGATATCTCCGTCATACCGGTCAATCCTGGAAGTGGCAATTACTGGCCTGCCAAGATAGCGGCCGATGTATTTAGCCACTACTTTCGGATCGCAGAGATTCGGTTTAGCATAGACATAGAAGCCCTGCTTATGCTGAGTGTAACATTTCGCTTTCACTTTTTTGAAAGAAGGTCCAATCCGGTCTTCCAGTTCATTGAGAAGAGCCGTGCGGAAAGCATTGCGCAGATAGTTGTAGTTAAAGTGTTTTACATGGCGCCAGAAGCCGTCATTACTGTAGCCACCTTCGGAAAGGAGGCAGTGAATGTGGGGATTCCATTTGAGATCGCGGCCAAAAGTATGAAGGACCATGATATAGCCGGGAGTAAAATTTTGGGCATGGTTTAGATTGAAAAACATCCTTGATATTACACTGGAGACGGAATGGAAGAGACAGTTCAGAAGAGATCGGTCCTGAAGGAAGAAGCTGCGGAGATTTTCATCAATAGTAAAAACGCAATGGCGGTGTTGGACGCTAACGAGTTTGAAAGACATACTGGTGGTGCGTTCCATAGAATATTTGTTGCCACATGAAGGGCAAAAACGGCTGTGACAGCGGAAAGGAACGAATTTGAAGTTCCCGCAGTGCGGACAATTGTACATGGCACCGCCAAAAGAAGGATCACCACAGTTGATCATCTTATTGATATTTTCCATCTCAGTCTCTCTGGGATGAAGAGTATATTTAATTTCTTCATAATGGTCTGCAAAGATTCTTTGTAAGATGTTCATAAGTCTATTATGCAAGAAAAAGTAACAAAAGAAAACCCCCTATCCCCTCATGATTGAGGGGTAGGGGAGTTGAATAGGCGAAGCCTATTTTTTATCTCTTCTTTTCTCATTTTCTTTTGAAAATATATTCTGATAAGAGGAGGAAACAACGATGATTAATTTGAATGAAGTAGTACGGTATTTAGAAGAGAACTATTCCGAGCTTAAACCGGAAATAGTCACAACCGCGAAAAACGGTGGGGAGAAAACAGGAATTTCTGTATTGGTCCACGAAGGCTTCTCAGTGATTTACTATCCAGCAGAAGAGGATATAGACCAGCAGGATATTGCAAAAAAGATTCTTGATCAATTGGGAAACTAATTTATCAATCGTAGGACTGGTAAAAGCGAATTAAATAAGGTATTTAAGCGGTTTCTGGCTATTTTGACAAGTGTTATAAACTACTGTAAAATCTCACAAAATATCGTGCTATTTTGGGTACAGATTGGGTAGGGCATTGGGTAAAGAAATTTACCCAACCTCTTAACGAGGAATTTGCTTGTTGTTTAAAATAGAAAGGGAACGCTGTGAATGTTGAGGGTGTATTGTATTTTGCAATACGCCCTTAAATTTTTGGGAAAAATAATGTTAAAAACTAGGAAATGTGTTAGAATGAAAGAAATAAACAAATTAGAATTTGAAAGGATGTTAAAAATATGGTAGATGAAGTGGTATTAGGGAATGTTATGGTTGATTGTGATGATGAAAGAAAATTGCAAAGATTCTATGGAGAATTATTAGGTTGGGAAATGTGTGAACTATTTGCAAGACCGGCTGTCCGTAGTTCTTCGGGGATTGTTTTTTTGTTTATTGAGGAAAAAGATTATGTTCCTCCTGTATGGCCAGAAGATACAGGAAAACAACAAAAACAGATGCATTTTGATTTTCAGGTTGATAATGTTGCAGAAATGGTTAAGAAAGCGGAATCATTGGGAGCGAAGAAAGCGGAAAGTCAATTTGGAGGAAATGATTTTGTAACCATGTTTGATCCGGCAGGACATCCGTTTTGTTTATGCCGGAAGTGACAATTCCAGTTTGTAGCAGACAGTTTTGGCAGGACTGTCTGCTTTTCCTTTTCAATCATAATTGATAGTAGTGGTATAGAATGGCTCGTATCCGTTGTGAAAAGACCATTTAGAGTAGTATAGATTGATTGTAAGGATAGTGGGAGTTCCGTTGATTTGATTATGTTCTGCTTCGATTTCCGCTACCACTTCATCAGTATTCCAGTATTGATATACGATAACTTGTAATTCGGTATCACGATTAGCCCTATTACTGAATGACATACTGTTAAATACAAGATAATCGGGCAAGCTAATGTAAGAGAGAACGCCTGCAAGCAAGATTAGAATAATAGTGACAAATAATAATTTCTTTTTCATTTTGACATACCTCTGTTTCTATATAGTTATAAGGATAACTATATAGTACCTCACTATATAGTGAATTACTACATAAAGATTTATTGAATATACTTTTATGTAGAGGTGAGGAAATGAAGTACGGACATTTAGAACTTCACATAGAGGAACTGCTGAAAGAAAAAGGAATTAGTAAGAATACCATTTGTAAGGAATTGGATATACCGAGGTCTAACTTTAATCGTTATTGCAGAAATGAATTTCAAAGATTAGACGCACAACTAATCTGTAAACTGTGCAGTTACTTGGATTGTGGAATAGAAGAATTGATAGAGTATGTGAAAGAATGAGAGCCTGTCGGATTGGAGAAAATTCGTATAGGCTTTTGTTGTGTCAAGAAATAGAGAAAATGTAGTGAGGTCAAGGAACAAGGCGAAGCCGATACGCCGTAGGGCAGTCCTTGACGGAACGAACACAGCCAACAGAACCATGATACAGCAGAGGACTTGAAAGGTCAGAAACCTTGCAAGTCCTCTTGTCTGTTACTGGGCGTTGTGTTTTAAGTAAAGTGCTTCTTTTACCACTTCTTTTTCAAATGCTTTGGAAGCAGCAAAAGAAGATAGCTCACTTGGCAATATCAAAATGCCCACGAACCTTAGTGAGGTAGAAAATATCCTCTCTATTGGTGTCATGAACGAAAAGTATGAAGAAATGCTGAAATCTCATCATGTCATTCTGAAACGAGTGGAAGATCTTATTCTTTATCCGGTTGTCGTGCTGGACCAAAATTTGATCTTTAAGGTAACTGAAAATCTCCTTAACTTATGGAACGTAACAGTAGACCAGGTATTCGATGCAGCACTTGCTTCAAAAGAGCTTAATAATGTCAAACTTCTTAGCTTTTTAGATTGCTTTTCAAGCGAACCTGTAGACTATTTCGTTGGACAATTAGATATACCTGTTGATATTACATTTCTTGTCCTTTCTTCACAAGGAAAATGTACTACTGCCGGCTCTATCTTTTCCCAGGAAATACAAAATAAGCTGGTATCAACTTTTCCTGATGGTTTCTATATTTTACCGTCAAGTATCTATGAAGTCCTGATTGTGCCATCCAGAATGGCAGGAGCAAAAGATGCGGAAGAGTTTAAGTCCATCGTTATGGATGTGAATAGTACACAGGTATCTTCTGAAGACTACCTGTCCGACTCCGTATATACCATCGAGAAAGGAAAATTCAAAAAAATTGCATAAGCAGGAAAGGCGCCTTTGGGCGTCTTTTTCTCGTCTCAGGTAGTCAGCTACCATATTACTATGTAGCGATAAACACTACCGAAAGGAGATTTGTATGATAACAACAACTGAACAGAAATTTTTGAATAATTTTACAACGATGGCAAATGTCATCAATCATATTGATGAGGATGGGATTCTCAAGGTAGAACGAAAGGAAGGCGATCTGGTTGTGATGTCTGCCGAAAAATTTGACCAGATTTGCGAAGAGGCGATCTCTATACTTGCCATGCTAGAAGGAGTTCAGGGCTGTGATGGCGAATGTGAGAACTGTGAATATACAGAGAACTGCCCGCTCGAAGAGATGTTAGAAGAAGAGCCTGCTTGTGATGGATGTCCTAAGAGAAATACGTGTGCTAAATTCTGAAACGGAACCTGGTTCCGCTTTTTCTGAAAAAAAAGAAGGAGATATTATGGATTATTCATACAATAATTGCGCTAACAGGGCCCAAGGGCAATATTTTGAAGAGATCATTGCAAGATCCCTAGAATATTACCTAGAAAAAGGATGGGCATCCATCGAGAAGACCCCGGAACCGATGAAAACGATCAAAAACAACGGAGATGGCACTTTCCAGGCTGTTTTTACGAAAAAGGCGCAACCAGATTATAAAGGAGTCCTATCTGGTGGGCAGGCCATCATATTCGAAGCCAAATATACGGAAAAGGACAGGATATACCAAAACGTAGTCACAAAAGAACAGGAGACATATTTGGAACGATATGCTTCCTTAAATGCAAGATGTTTTATCATGGTTTGTTTGCAGGGCAGCGGTTTTTACCGTGTCCCTTGGACGGTTTGGAAGGGCATGAAAGAAGCTTTTGGCCACAAATATATGACCAGAATTAATCTGGAGCACTATAAAGTTCCAAGAAAGAGCATTGTTCATCTGCTTGATGGATTGGAGCTTTTCGACTGCAGTTAAAATTCCCTGCATTCACTTTTTCTCATATTCTTCTGTAAACTAGCAGAAGAGGAGGAAGACATATGGAGATAGCAAGAAAGGAATCTATTATTCTCCAGACAGGAGGGAGGATAGATGGCTAACCCTAAAAATTCAGGAACGTATACAGGCCGTGTAACACGGCTTCATTTCATATGCGACAAAACAAATGAGCCGTTTCAGCTTCGCTTTGTCATCAAGGTAGAGCGAGTGGATATTTCTAAATCTGGAAAAAAACTGTATGATTTTCTTCCTATGAGGATCAGCGGGGCTAAGAGGATGCATATTGCCCAGCGGCTGAAGGAGGGGGACTATATCAGTACTACAGGGGATATGCGGAGCGAGTCATATGAAGTGAATGGAAAACCTTACTACGGGGTATACGTCAATGTAGAAGACCTTGCCTGGATCACAAATGGCCGTCCGAATTATTCTTTGGATGGGGATGGGATCCCAGCTCCTCCAATTGAGGAACTCCCTTTCGGATAGGGAGGATGAAAGGCGCTGGCTTGACTGGCGCTTTTTTTCGTGCCTATGTGAAAAAATCGAGAAAAAAGAAAAACTGTTACAATATGTTCAGGAAATAAAAGGAAGGAGCAAACCATATGAAATTAAAAGATCTGCAAATCGGAACACAGCAACCAATCACTCTGATGGTAAAGAAAATAGAACAGGCGACTGCAAGGAACACAACGGTATATCAGCGCCTTACAGTACGTGACACAGATGGCGGAGAAGCTACAATCCTTAACTGGGGTGATCCGATGCGGCTGAATGTTCCTGCTGTAATCAATGCAAACCTGGAAACGTCTGAATATAGGGAAACACCATCTTACAGACTTATCGGGTTCAAAGTTGATGACAATGCAGACATCCAGTCCTTCCTTCCTAAGCCAAAAATCGATGCTGTAAAGAGTTGGAATGACCTTGTAACGATGTCGAAAGGGATGCGGGAGAGCTTGCGGCTCATTGTTGGAAACGTCCTTACAGAAAATAAAGAAAACTTCAAACACTTACCACTTTCCCAGTCTAAGAGCTATGCCCGCCAAAACGGCGTTTTAGAAGCTACATTAAAACTTTGTAAGCTTGTTGATGGCGTATGTAACCAGATTGAACTTGACCGGGATCTAGCGTTATCTGGAGCGATGCTCTATTACATCGGAGCTGTGGACACCATTGATGACGCATTCAATTATACGTCAGCGGACACATTGATCGGACTTGGCGTAAGTTCTTACGCAAAACTGATGGAGACAGTAACCAAAAGTCTGGCAGCCAAAGATAAAGTCTCAAAGGTGATTGACCTGGAAGAGATCAAAATGGTAGGGCATATCCTCCTTAGCAGAAGCAAGGGAATACAGACATCTATCCCTGAAGCTATTGTTTTAAGGCACCTAGACCAGATTGTAACTGAAACAGAACTTATGGAAAATAGCATGAGTGATATGGAAGCTGGAACTTCCGCATTCATCAATGGACAAAAAGTGTACAAAAAAATAGAAAATAAATAAAATGACGGCTTTTCACCCCCTTGATGCCTTCTGTTTGGAAGGAGGGCTATCACATATGTATGAAGTTACGATTTTTTTTAGCGAGAAAGAAATGGCGCTGTTGCTTGAAAAAGATGGACTTGAATGTACAGAAAGAGAAGAAGCCTATTATAAGTCCCTCGGTTTTCAAGTAGATGCGAGTAAAAATCGGATCACTCTTATACGATATGGAATAACCAATACAGACCAGGAGACAGTAATCCGAAGATTAAATACGATTATCAAACAGGCGAACCTGATGTATCATTTTTTTTCCTAAAACAACAAAATCCATTTTACTCATATTCTTCTGGATATAATTATTAGAGGAGGAAGAGATAATGGATAGGAAAAAATTATTAAAACTATGTAACAAGGTATCAAGGGCGATAAAGCCATCCACGCAACCCATTATGGAATGCATTTTGATCCATATCAAAGATGGCACTGTAACAATACGTGCCGCGGGCAATGGAATGCAAATCATGGTGTGGGATAAAGTAGACGATACATCGACTCAACTGCTTGCAGCCGTAAACGCAGTAAGCCTTAAGGAATTACTGAACAGACTTCCGTCGGACGAAGTATCCCTTTCTAAAGTGGGTGATACTTTATCCATAAAAAGCGGGAGCATTTCTCTTACTATTCCCTGCAGAAATGAGCCATTCCCAAAAGAAATGCAGATGGGGAAAACGAAAGTAAAAGCTGCTATTCCTTGTAAGGACATAGAAGCCTGCAAACACTCTGCCCTGCCAAAAACAATGCTCAACGACAAAATGTCAGGTTATGGTGTTGATATCAAAGGCGATTCCTACATGATTACAACAGTTGATGGACACCGCCTTTCAAGCAGAGGAAGAAGGACGGTTGTTTTTTCGAATGCATTAACAAAAATTGTTGCACCTGGCGAGATGATGGAAGAAGCAGTCAAAATTTCTGAAGAAGATGAATTTGAGTTTGCTTATGATGGGAGCAATATACAAGTCTCTGGATCAGGGTATAGTATTATCGGTGCAACCCAGTATAATTGCTTTTTCAATCTTGAGCAGATCCGAAATCCTGGCTTTACATCATTTTTTGAAGTAAACCGGACAAGTCTTTTGGAGGCTTTGAAGGTAGTCACATTTTTTGATAAGCTGACCGTGCTTAAAATCCTAAAAGAGAATCTGATTATTAGCAGCAGGGATGCAGCAAAAGGCGACAGCCAAGCGGAAGTACCTATTGTAACAAATGGCAAGGAAATTGAGTTAGGTGTAAATGGGAACTTTTTATGTGAGGCACTCGACAGCATTTCAGAAGAAACACTTCGGATATACTATTCGTCTAAAATAGCGCCCATTTATTTTGAAAGTGAAGATATCAAAGAAGTGATTATGCCTGTTCGTTATTAACGGAAAGGGATGTTCCGATATGGAGCATCCTTTTTCTTGTGGCAGAAAACCAATCGAACACTATATATGGTATATTACTATTTAGAAGGAGGCAAGTATATCCAATTTAGCAATTAATACTTGGACTGGAAAATTATGATTAAAGAAATAATTGGATGGATCTTTTATTTTATTGGGACACCATTTCACAAGTTAATTTTATTTTTTAACAAATATGTGGAGCAGGCAACCATGGCTGCAGAAATACCCTGTGTCCTCGTCTTACTATATTCTTTATATAAGATTATAGCGGATGGATCCTATATTGGAGAAAGTTCTGCCACGACAGTCTTATACCTGTTGTTGCTTTTGGGTATATGGATATTGTTGGCAACTTTTGGGTTCGCTGTGTATTCCCTGGGTGTAATGATCATTTTCTATATTTTATTCTTGGTATCCTTGTTTGGAGATATCATCTTTGAATTTGGGAAATATCTTCTGGATAAAAGGGAAGAGCAAGGTTCCCAAGGGATAGGAAGAACATTTGATAAAGACGATTTACAAAATGAAAAGATACGGGAAAAAGAGCGTGAGGAGTTCTGGAGGATGTATAGGGAAGTAAATGCCTTCTATACAAGGGAAAAGACAAGGAAAGAAAGAGAGAGGCATGATGATACATCGTATGTTCATGTGGATAATATAAAAGAAAATGAGCTCCAGAGGGCAAAGTTACTTTTTGGAGTATCTGATACTTTTACTTACGGAGAACTAAAAGCATCAAGGAATCAGTTGATGAGGAAATACCATCCGGACAATCAAGAGGGAAATAGCGCCATGGCCAGAAAGGTTAATGAGTATTATGAATTTCTCTTGCCTTATGCCAGAAAAACTTAAACTCTCTTAAACTTTCATATTTGATCGAAATAAAATCAGAGGAGGATTTACTTATGACACTTTATGAACTTACTGAACGGGAACTGGCGCTTTTGGACCTTATGGAAGATCCAAATACAGACAAAGAAGACTTAAATCTACTGATTGAAGCTTCGGACCAGGAGTTTGGGAGAAAATTGGATGCATATGCAACAATCCGTGACCGCATGTTGTCAGATGCCGATATGATCAGCAAAGAAATTAATAGGCTCCAGAAAATAAAAAAAGCAATTGAAGAAAGTGAGGATTCTTTAAAAGAAAGTATAATCATGTCGATTCGGGCGCTCGGTAAAGCAAAGTACGAGACAAAACTTAGAACCTTTTTAGTCAAAGACTGTGCGCCCAAACTTATAGTGGATGACCAGGAAGCTGTTCCAGCTGAGTACCTGGTCAAACAGCCGGACAAAATTAATAATGCAAAACTCAAAAAATACTTAACAGAGCATGGAGATGAGGATTGCGAATATGCACATTTAGAGTCCGTTCAGTCACTTGCGATCAAGTAAAACAATGAGAGGTGCAGATAACTGTACCTCTACTAAAGAAGATTCCGGCATCTGCCGAAAAAGATAAAGGAGATAATTATGTTCAACCTTGAAGAAAGAAAAGAAGGAATTTCAAAGAAGGAGCTGGAAGAGACAGCGCTCCGGTTCCGGATTGGTGATGAGGTATATATACCTGCAGCATTGATTGAAGATTATGACAGAGAAAATAAAGAAGCGACCGAAGCGGTAGTGCAGCAGATATGTAGGCACCATATTGTGTTTAAATTAAAGAAAACT
Source organism: Claveliimonas bilis (assembly GCF_030296775.1). NCBI lineage: Bacteria > Bacillati > Bacillota > Clostridia > Lachnospirales > Lachnospiraceae > Claveliimonas > Claveliimonas bilis. The sequence continues at coordinate 1,478,131 of NZ_AP027742.1, forward strand.
GGAGTTATGCGCTCTTTCGTCCTTCCTGATTGTATGAATATAACAGTAACCAAGCCATCTGATTTTACGGTTTCTGGCATAGATAGAAAAATGAATGATACACTATCTTCTATGGACAAGAAAGAGGAAGAGCATTAAGCCCTCCCCCTCACATAGCTCCCCGGAACCAGACCTAATCGAAATAAATCCCCAATCCATTTGGAATCTTTTGTATCATCCTTATTACCTTTGATAGCTTTCACCCATTTAGGATTAGCAATAGTGACATTCATTTCGTCCTCCAAAAGGTTAAAGACAGGAACCCAGTATTTACCGGTAGATTCCATACAGACATCATGGCAATCGTTTTCCAGCAGCCATTCTTTGAATTGCAGAATAGAATGGTTAAAAGTGGAGAACCGCTTCTTCTGATAGGAAGGCTGAACTCCGGAAGAGGTTTTAATGATTGTGGCAACGAGAAAAGATTTGTGAACATCGACGCCACAACAGGTTTGATAAACAACTTTCATAGTCAAAAAACTCCTTTCAAGTTTGATAAAGAAGCCATTGACTGTTCCATCACACAATTAACAGAGAAGTTAAAACAATTCTTACTGTGCGGTCTTATAGAGCCACTTATTTGTGCTTGAAAGATGAAACTTACACTGATTACCATGCTGTCTAAAACAGAAGAAAGTCTTTACGACTCACCTCCCCGTGCTTTGTAGTATAGCTTCTTTAACCATTATTTTATCAGCAACGTGGAGGATTGGAAGACTTTCATTACTATTTGTGCCGCCAACTTGGCGGCGGAATGGAGATTACTATGAAAAGGGGAAATAATACAGGCATCAATTCGACATTTCTAAACTATTTCGAAGATCCAATAGTATCCGTTTCGATGGCATTGTTGATTGTGGACTATGAATAAATAACATTCAATTAAAAATGAAATAAGTGGTTCGGTATATTAAAATAATCTATAAATCAAACTGCTTTCCGTGCTGGCATTATGAAGTACAGTATGATATGCTTTTATCTGTGTTTATAGAAAAATATATGAGTGATGAAAGGAAGAATTTTGTATGAACAAAAGAAAAATTAGCGGAATCATTATATTAATTGCAGCTATTTTTATGATTGGGGCAGTGAAAGTCTGGGCACCGGTTTGTCAGAAATCCTTGGAACTTGCCAATGGTGGCGAAACCCATATGAAGTGTTTTTATTATGGAACGACCATGATGTATATCGGGGTACTTCTTTTGGCGGAGGCTATTGTTATGTTTTTTGTGAAGAATACAAGAGCAGTCGGTATTATCGCAGTTGTTACAGGTCTTTTGATGATTGCACTGACAAGTGGAAATATAGGAATCGGTGTTTGCCCAAATCCGGAGATGATGTGTAATTCCACCGCATTGTGGGGAAGAATAGGTGCAGTCGTGGCAATGTTTGGCGGTATCGTTGCAATTATTGGAGAAGGTACCAACATTCCGCAGGTAAAATAGTGGAATGTTATTTTTATATTGGACTGGTGGTAAAGAAATGGGTAAGGAAAAAAGAATCAATTGTTTTTCAATTGCGGTTAGAAATTTGAATGCACAGATGTACCGAAGTCTGTTTATGATGTTTTTTGTGCTTCTCATGTCAGCAACATTCTTTTTCAGTAATGTATTAGTAGAGAATATGAGACTTGGAATCAAAAATACAACGGAGAGAATGGGAGCAGATATTATAGTGATTCCGAATAAGGGAACGGAAGATATCAGAGAATCATTATTTTCCGGAACACCTTGTTCTGTGGCAATCTCAAAAGACTGGGTGGAAAGGCTTGGAAAAATCGAGGGTGTAAAAAGACTGTCACCGCAGCTTTATGTTGCTACGCAGGCAGCATCCTGCTGTGATGCAGCAGTTCAGCTTATCGCATTTGATCCAAAGACAGATTTTGTCGTGAGTCCATGGCTGAGTGAAAAGCAGGAACTGAATCTCGAAGTGGGAGAAGTTGTGGTCGGCTATAATGTTGCGGCTAAAATTGGTCAAAATATAAAATTTTATAATACGGAATTTAAGGTGGCAGCAAAGCTTGATAAGTCAGGAATGGGATATGATAATTCTGTTTTCATGACTTTCGATACAATATATAAACTGGCAAATTCCGATATTGTATCTGAGAATCTGGATAAAGAGAATCTGAAAAATATCGCATCCATGATTATGATCGAGGTAGAGGACGGCGTGTCAGTAGGTTCTTTCGGCGTGGATCTTCAAGAGGCATATCCGGAAGAAGAGGAAATCTATGCATGTACAGCAAGTGATTTGATGAGCGGAATGGCAAAGGAAGTGGAAAAATTGTCGGGATACGGCAATTTATTGATTGTATTGCTTGTTGTATCTACGGCTCTTGCCTTAATCAGTATTTTTATGCTTACAATCAATGAAAGAAAATATGAGTTTGGTATTTTGTATGTTCTGGGAGCTAAGAGACGACAAGTGTTCCAAATTATTATATCGGAAGCAATGATTATTAGTTTGGTCGGAGGATTTATCGGGTTAATTGTGGCGTATTTCGGAATGGCTGTTTTTGGTGATGTAATTCGTAAAAAACTGGAGATTCAATATATGAGTATGAAATTGGAGCAGGTAGGAATGACGGCTCTAATCTGTATGGGAATTTCATTCTTGACAGGAATACTTGCTGCTGTTAGTTCTGTATATAGAATCAGTAAAGAAGAACCGTACCGGCTGATAAGGGAGAAAGAGTAAGATGATAAAAACAAAAGGTTTGACAAAAAAATTTAGCAGAAACGAAAAAGAGTTTTACACATTGAAAGATGTGAGTCTACATGTAGGAAAAGGTGAATTTGTCGGTATCGCAGGACATTCAGGAAGCGGAAAAACAACCTTTTTCAATATGATTGCAGGTCTGACAAAACCTACTTCCGGTAAAATCTACATAAACGACAAGGAAATTACAGCAATGTCTGAAAATGAACTGGCGGAATGCAGAAATAAGGAAGTTGGTTATATTTTGCAAGGTAGCAGTCTTCTTAATAATTTTACGGTATTGGATAATGTCTGCATGCCGGCGTATTTAGCTTCTTCTTATGAAAAGAAGAGAGAGCATGCAAGAAAGCTGCTGAAGGAAATGGGAATTGAGCATTTGGAAAATGAATTTCCAGAGTTTTTGTCAGGCGGAGAGCGAAAGAGAGTTTCCATTGCCCGCGCCATGCTGAATGAACCATTAGTTATTCTTGCCGATGAACCGACCAGCAATCTGGATATGGAGAATTCTAAAAAAGTCATGGAGTTATTAAAACAGATCAGCGAACAGGGAACGACTGTGTTGGTAAGTACACATGAATTGGAATGGTTAAAATATACGGATTATGCCATGGAGATGGAGGATGGTGTCTTAAAACACTATAGATAATATCTATAAATATAGAAGTATATATTTGTGGAATCGATTGGACATGAAAAATCTACTTAAGTATAATAGAAATGGTGAGTCATATACAGAAATCACTCTAATACTAAACTACAGGAAAGGAGAAAACAGTGGAAGAAAAGGATTTAACGAAAAAAAGAAGTAGACGAATTCAACAGATTGTTGTAATTGCCCTTTTTGCAGTGGCTATTTTATCATACTTTTTTGTCCCAGGTGTCAGAAAGATGGTAGGTACTATTACGAAGATGTTTGCTACGGGTGATTTTACGGTTGTCAAAGAGTTTGTTGCTTCTTACGGAGCCTACGCAGCAGCAGTTTCTTTCATGTTAATGATTGCACAGTCAATAGCAGCGCCGTTGCCAGCCTTCTTGATTACATTTGCGAATGCAAATCTTTTTGGCTGGTGGAAGGGTGCAATTCTTTCATGGAGCAGCGCTATGGCTGGAGCGGCAGTATGTTTCTGCATCGCAAGAATTCTCGGACGTGATGTGTGCGAGAGACTTACAAGCAAGGCAGGACTCAAGCAGATTGATGAGTTCTTTGAGAAACATGGAAGAATGAGTATTCTGATTGCAAGACTGCTTCCGTTTATGTCATTTGACATTGTGAGTTATGCAGCGGGTCTTACGTCCATGTCATTTTGGAGCTTTTTTGTAGCGACTGGTATTGGACAGCTTCCGGCAACTATCATTTATTCTTATGTTGGAGGAATGCTCACAGGTGGAGCAAAACTATTTGTGACAGGTTTACTTTTATTATTCTCAATTTCAGCATTGGTTGTTTTGTTCAGACAGCTTTATGTAGAAAGACAGAAGAAAAAAGCCAAAAAGTAAAAACAGTAAAGATAGGAGAAAAAATATGAAATTAAGAAAAATGGCAGCAATTTTTGCCGCAGCAGCAATGGTATTTTCTTTGGCAGCATGTGGCGCTAAAGATACAACTTCTGATGACGGAACAAAAAAAGATACAGAAGCAGAAACTATGATTGTAGATAAAGAAAATAAAGAAATCACAATGCTTTGCGAAGTAAACGGAACATATTTTACAGAGCCTACAAGACACGGTATTGTATATGCAGAAGGTTCTAACGGAGAGAAAGCTGTACTTCGCGGACTTGCTGATGAGAAAGAGTTTTATCAGGCACTTCTTGATATCGGTGCAACTGCAGGTGACAACCTGACAGATGAGGATATGAAAGCGGGTCCAGATAATGGTAAAGCTGTAGAAGGTGACAAATTAAATGTATTTGTAAAATGGGAAGGACAGGATGAGATTCCATTTGCTGATATCATTAAGTGTTCTGAGGGAGAATATGAGATGGACATCCGTTTCGGCGGCAACATTGAGAGTGCAAAGAAGTATAATACAGGTTGTGTACTTTGCCTTGACAGCTGTGCAACGGGTATCACAAGTGATGCAACATGGCCGACAGGAACAACTCAGAATGAAGTTGCAAAATTCTATGGTGATGATTCCGTATTGCCGGAAGATGGAACACAGGTAACAGCAATCTTCCGTTTAGCTGAGTAGTAATGAGTTACATAAAAAGTATTTATACAGGTTTTTTGTGGGCATTGACAATTGCTACTCTCTGCTTTAAAAATGAGTGGCTTCAAATGCGTGTAAATACAGGATTGATTTTTGGCGGACTTTTGTTGGTTCTTTCAATTGTGCTAATTTTACTTTCCCAAAAGAAAAAAATAACACTGAATTGGATAACGACGTTAGGAAGCCTTATAATCTGTACGGTAATCGGTCTTGCCGTTTACGGTTTTAGCAGAATGAAAGTAGTGCCTGCAGCATTGGTACGAGAAGGAATTAATCAGACAAGAATTCCATTTGCAACTATCAATAAGGTGTTGTTAATAGTGACTTTTGGAGGAGCTATTATAATTTTGGCAACAGAGCTAATGAATAGAAAGAAATAAAATATAACAAAAATGCCTTGAAGGAATTACAGTTGTTCGTGATTATTCAAGGCGTTTTTATATAGAAAAGACATGGTGTAATAGGAGACAAGATAAAATGCAAAAGAAAAAGAACTGGATTAAAATCATAATATTTGTATGTATTGTGACGGGGATTTTAATGTTAAATCATCATTATGGCTGGTCTTCTTACCTTGGAGATATGAGCAATCTTATGTTCCTAAAAACCATGGTAGAAGAAAATATTGTGGCTGCATTAGCTTTATATATTATAATTACAATTGTCGGATGTGTCGTACTTGCCCTTCCGGGCGTTACTTTTGCAGTAATAGCGGGAATGTTATTTGGCCCGATATGGGGGATTTTTGCTTGCCTTCTAGCAACAACAGTAGGTGCAATGCTGGCATTTCTCGTAGGAAAGTTCTTTTTGAAAGATGCAGTTAAGCCAATGCTTGAAAAGAATAAATTAATGAAAAAGCTGCTGTTTTCAGATGATAGGAAAAGCGATATTATTATACTTATAATAACCAGAATGGTTCCAATATTTCCTTATAATCTGCAAAATTTTGCCTATGGGATTACGGATATCGGGTTTTGGAAATATTCGATTTTAACCTTTGTATTTATGTTTCCGGGGGTGTCCTTTTTCACAATTGGAGCGGCAGGACTTACTGCGGGAGAAGATAAATGGAAATACTTTTTAATTGCCGGTGTATTGGCGGTTGCGGTAACGGTAGCCGGACTGTTGATAAAGAAGAAATTTCTTGGAAATGAGATAGACGCGGAGTAGAAAAAATGAGTGAAATAAATGTAGAAAATTGTATCCATTGCGGTCTTTGCACGAGAAATTGTTCCTTTTTGAAAAAATATGATTTGGATCTTCAGAAGTTTTCAGAGCATCCAGAACTGGCATATTCTTGTTTTATGTGCAGAAAATGTTCACAAGTTTGTCCTAAAAAAATCAGCGGAGAAAAGATTGCGCTTGCAATGCGCAAAGAACAGGTGCAAAATGGAGAAGGTGCAAAAAAGGATTTGGCATATAGAGGGCTTTTATGGGAAAAGAACAGATATAAGTTTGCCAATTATAAAAAGAGCAAAAAGAAGTCTGTTTTTATGCCTGGCTGCAATTTTTCTTCCTTTTTTCCAAAGACAACGAAACGTCTGGAGGAAATTATGAAGAAGCACGATATAGGAATTCTGTATGAGTGCTGTGGAAAGCCTGTTTATGAATTGGGATTGATATCGGATGCAGAAAATAGTTTGCAACGTATAGAAGAACGATTGAGGAAAAATGGAGTGGAAGAGCTTATTCTTCTTTGCCCGAATTGTTATCATTTTATGAAAGACAAAATCAGGATTCCGATTGTTACTATTTATGATAAACTGAAAGAATTGGGCGAAGGAAATGTGGTGAAAAAGGATGTGATTCCTATGTATTATCCGTGCCCAGACAGAAAAGACAAGATTCTTTTTGAAGATATGCGGTACTTTTTGAAAGGGAAAATTGAATCACCGTTTCAAAATGTACAGTGTTGCGGGCTCGGTGGGTGCGCGGCGGCAAAAGAACCGGAACTATCCAAAGGAATGCCAAAGCAAGTGATTGAAGGAGATACAAAAATTCTTTATACATATTGCGCTTCTTGTGTATGTAATTTTAGAAGAAAAGGATTTGAAGAGGCGTATCATGTACTTCCCCTCATATTGGGAGTGGATGAAAAAGTACCTCTTGGCATGCAGCCATTTTTTAACCGGGCAAAACACTTGGTGATATAAATCTGCGAAAAGTACGTGGGAGAGAATATGGCATTAAAAATTATTACGGATTCAGCCTCTGATTTACCAAAAGCAGTAACAGAAGCGTTAGAGATAGAAGTGATTGCGACACCTGTGCTTATAAATGGAAGTGATTATTTTGACGGCGAGACCATACAGGCAAAAAAAATTTATGAAATTTTGCGTGACGGAAAAGAAACGGTATCCACTTACCATATCAATACATATATGTTCATAAAGCATTTTGAGCCATATGCAAAGCGAGGAGACCAGTTGATTTACATTTGTTTTTCTACGGGAATTGCAGGAACATACAATGCGGCAAATCAAGCAAAAGAGGATTTGATGGAGATATATCCGGATTTTGATTTGACAATTATTGATTCGAAATGTGCGTCTTTGGGCTTTGGACTTGTTGTAATGTATGCAGGTTGGATGCTCCGGGCAGGGGCTCAAAAAGAGGAGATTATAGAAGCTATAAAATATCATTGTGAACATATGAGACATGTGTTTACTGTAGATACACTTGAATATTTGTTGAAGAGTGGACGAATCGGTAAGACTTCTGCCATAGCCGGAGAGATTTTGAATATTCGCCCTATCATTACTGTGGATGACAATGGAAGTTTGAAAGCGGAAGAGAAAGTGCGAGGAAGAACAAAATCTATCCGTAGACTAATTGATTATGTGGGAGAGCATGGTGTAGAGCTTTCTAAACAAACGGTTGGAATTGTTCATGGTGATGACGAGGAGACGGTGAATAAAATAAAAGAAATGCTAAGAGAAAAATATGGGGTAACCCTTACGATAGATAATTATGTAGGGTGTGCGATAGGTGCTCATACTGGTCCCGGAATAGTGGGGATTGTTTTTTTGGATGCGCATTCACCGTATATTACAAAAGAAACCTAGGAGGAAAGAAAGATGAAGAAACTATTATCTTTACTGTTTGTTGCAATATTGGTATTTCCCCTTGCAGCATGTGGCGGTAATAAAGAGAAAGCTGACACAACAAAGGAAGACAAGAAAGAAATCAGCGTAGAGGAAATGTCCTTTGATGAGCTCAAAGAAGCGGCAAAAGGTTCCACGGTTACTTTCTATGGATGGGGCGGAGATGAGGTATTGAATGAGTGGCTAGACAATACCTTTGCTCCGATTATGAAAGAAAAATATGATATCACTATGGAACGTGTTCCGATGGATATTGATCAGGTATTAAGCCAGCTTTCGGGAGAGATTCAGGGCGGTGAGGAAGACGGAAGTATTGATATGATCTGGATTAACGGTGAGAATTTCCGTTCTGCAAAGGAAAATAACATGCTTTTCGGACCGTTTACAGAGAAACTTCCGAATTTTAATGACTATGTTGATGCGACGAATGAAGACGTAACACTTGACTTTGCTTATCCGATTGAAGGATATGAAGCTCCGTACGGGAAAGCGCAGTTTGTAATGATGGCTGACACGGACAAGACACCGGAGCTTCCTGCAAGTGCAGAAGAATTCAAGGCATTTGCAGAAAAATATCCGGGGAAAGTAACTTATCCTGCACTTCCGGACTTCACAGGCAGTGCATTTGTAAGAAATATAATATATGAACTGTGTGGATATGAGCAGTTCCTTACAATGGAAGCAGACAAAGAAGTGATCAGAGAGGCAGTTGCACCTGCCATGGAATATTTGAGGAACTTAAATCCATATCTCTGGAACGAAGGAAAGACATTTCCAGACTCTTCTACAACACTTGACAATATGTTTGCCGATGGGGAAGTTTTATTATATATGACATATGGCGCTTATGATGCAGCGGTTAAGATTGCAGACGGAGCTTATCCGGAGACCGTACAGTCCTTCCAGTTTGATAAGGGAACGATCGGGAACACGAACTTTATGGCAATTGCAGGGAACTCGGGAAACAAAGCCGGAGCAATGGTAGCAATCAATGAAATGCTTTCACCGGAAATTCAGGCCAGCCGTTATGACAGTATGAAAGTGCTTCCTGTTCTTGATAACACAAAACTTTCTGATGAGCAGAAAGCAGCATTTGATGCGGTTGATCTTGGAAAAGGAACTATTCCGCAGGATGAACTTTTAGCAAAACGACTTCCGGAGATGCCGGCAGAACTTGTGCCGATCATTGAGGAAATCTGGGCAGAAGAAGTAGTAGGAAAATAACATGAAAAAAACGGTACCATATTTATTACTGGTTCCACAGACTATCCTTGCCGTATTATTTTTAATAGGGCTCATAACCGGAATTATCCAAAGTCTAGGGGTGATTCCGGCTTTTGGCTTAGAGGAACCGACGTTATCTTATTATAAAGAAGTGCTGCAGAGGCCGGATATGCTGGAATCTGTGGCGTTCAGTATTAAGACGGCATTCATATCGGCGGCTTTTGCCACTTTGATGGGGGTGTTCTTAGGCGGACTTTGCGTCATGAGGAAACGCGCAGAGGGAGGATTCATGCGTGTGGTGCAACTTCCGATCATTGTGCCTCATGTAGTGGCGGCGCTTTTTATGGTCAATATCTTTTCCAGGAATGGGATTTTGGCGAGGGTATGCTATATGCTGGGAATGATTAACGATCAACAGCAGTTTCCAATGCTGATTTATGATGCAAATGGTGTTGGAATCATTATGGCCTATCTTTGGAAGGAGATACCGTTTATCATTTACTTTGTGATTGCATTGATGGCGAATATTAATGGGAACTTTGGAGAAGCCGCGATTAATTTAGGTGCGGGGAAGTGGACTGCGTTTTGCAGAATAACCCTTCCACTGTGCAAAAATACTATTATAAGCGGTTTCCTGATCATATTTGTATTTGCGCTTGGAGCATATGAACTCCCGTTGATCTTAGGGGCGACAACGCCAAAAGCCTTGCCGATCCTGGCTTACCAGCAGTATATTCACCCGGATTTGCGGAATCGGCCTTACGCGATGGCTTTAAATGGGATCATTATGATCATTTCATTGATTAGTGCGTTGATTTATTTTATAATGACGCAGAAAAATATGAAAGAACTGACGGATAAAAAATAGATTATGATGAAGAAAAAGAACTCATGGATTGAAAATCTGATATTGGCCTTATTAGCATTGGTGATTTTGCTGCCGATACTCACACTCTTGATATGGACATTTACGGAACGCTGGGCATGGCCTGATTTGATCCCTCAGGTATTTTCTGCGAGAGCTTTGCGGGAAATACTGCGCCAGAAGGAGAGTCTTACAAAGATATTTGTGTCGAGTATTTTGATTTCTACGGTGGTGGCGGTACTTTCGGCGACCATCGGGCTTATGACGGCCAGGGCATTGGTGTTCTACGATTTTGCAGGTAAGAAGACTATATCATTTTTGACGATATTGCCATTTATGGTACCAGTGACAGTGTTTGCTATGGGAGTGCAGGTCGTATTTATTAAGATGAGGCTTAACAATACCATCACAGGTGTGATCATTGCCCATCTCATTTGTTCCCTGCCTTATGCAGTAAGGCTTTTGACGGATGGGACACAGGCTGTTGGCATGAGACTGGAGGAACAGGCAAGAGTCCTTGGAGCTTCGGCGTTTACGGCATTTTTTAGGATATCTCTTCCGATGCTTGTACCGGTGATATTATCAGCGGTGAGTATGTCATATATCGTTTCATTCAGTCAGTATTTCCTGACACTCATGATCGGAGGGGGAAATGTAAGAACATTTACCATTATTATGGTGCCGTATCTGCAGAGCGGTAATCGGAATATTGCCTGTATTTATAGTGCGATCTTCCTTGGTATTACGCTGGCAGTGTTTGGTATATTCGATGAGATTGCAAAACATTTTACAAAAAACAATGGCGGCGATTACTACAGTTAGCGGAGGAGAAGATGAGCTTAACGATAGAGAATCTGAAAGTAACATTACAAAAAAAGGAAATACTTCATGGGATAAACCTGGATGCGAAAGAGGGAGAATTTATATCCCTTCTGGGAGCATCCGGATGCGGAAAGACTACGCTTTTAAAAAGTATCGCGGGACTTCTGGATGTACAAGACGGAAATATCAGAATCCGTAAAGAATCTGTGCTCGGAGTTGCTCCGGAGAAAAGGGGAACGATTATCGTGTTTCAGGATCTGAGATTGTTTCCACATATGACGGTGGAGAAAAATATTACGTTTCCGATGGAATTGAAGAGAGTACCCAAAGAGGAACAGCGGGCTAATGTAAAGAAACTTTTGGAGGCGGTGCAGTTATCCGGTTTTGAAAAGCGGAAGATGCGGGAAATGTCCGGCGGTCAGATGCAGCGGGTGGCTCTTGCGAGGGCACTGGCGGCGAATCCGAAGGTACTTCTTCTTGATGAACCGTTTTCCGGGCTGGATGAAAAACTCAGAGAGGAGATGGGACGCCTTGTGAAAGAACTGCATGAGCTGTGGAAGATTACCACGATCCTTGTAACTCACGATATTCGTGAGGCGCTTCAGATGTCAGACCGTATCGCTGTGATGAGCGAAGGAAATGTTTTGCAGTATGATACTCCGAAGAATATAATGGAGCATCCCGCAAATCAGACTGTGGCGGATTATTTTGGGAAAATGAACTATGTGGAAGGAGTTGTAAAAGACGGAAAGTTCGTAAGCGGACTTTTTGAGGCAGAGGTGGATTTGCCAGACGGCGAATATAAAGCCGGAATCACATGGTTTAAGAAAGGAAGAAAATAATATGAAGCATATCGTATTTGACTGTGACTGTACGTTTGGCGTGAATAAATGTGACGTAGACGACGGACTTGCCCTTATGTATCTTTTGGGATGTGAAGAGGCAGAGGTTCTCGGAGTGACGGCGACTTATGGAAACAGTACTCTGCCTGTAGTCTGGGAAGCATTAAACCGATTGCTTGCCGATCTCGGAAAGAAAGATATTACTGTGAAAAAAGGCGGGGAAGCAAGGGAATATTATAAGAGTGAGGCGGCAGATTTTCTGGTGGATATGGCAAATAAAAATCCGGGAGAACTATCTGTCCTGGCAACCGGGTCTCTTACGAACCTTTATGGAGCTTACGAAAAGGACAGCGCCTTTTTCGATAAGGTAAAAGAGATCGTGCTTATGGGTGGAATTACCAGCCCGTTGATTTTTGAAAAAAAGGTCATGAATGAACTTAATTTTTCTTGTGATCCTAAAGCCGCATGGACAGTACTAACTAAAGGAAAAAACGTGTCCGTTATTACGGGGAATAATTGTTTGAAAGTGCTTTTTACAAAGGAAGAGTATAAAAAACGTTTATTTACCATGGAAAATCCGGCGGCAGTCTATATCCGGGAGAAGACGGATTATTGGTTTGGTTATAACGAAGAAGATTATGGTATCGGCGGATTTTATAATTGGGATGTGACGGCGGCAGTGTATCTGATGCATCCGGAACTTTTTAAAGACGTAAAGGATGTGTTTGAGATCACGGAGACGGATCTTCAGACTGGCTTTTTGAGAAAAGAACATTCCGGAAACTGTGTGCTGAATCTTCCCGAAATTGATGAAGAAGAGTCGTTTAAAAATAATATCTATGACACATGGATGGAGGTTAGGATGCTATGAAGAAATATTGGCGAAGGAGCAAAGTGTTTCGCTGAAATCACTTGCGGTGACAGGAAGTGATTTGATTGTCATGGGATGAAGCCGGGAAAAGAGATTGGAGAGACGCTTAACAAGCTTTTAGAAATGGTGATTGAAGAGCCGGAGCTGAATGCCAAAGAGCGATTGACGTGGAAGATTATATATGTCTTGAATAAATAGAAGAAATTATTAAATAGATCTATTGGACGGGCAAAATGCCTGCCATTATAATGGCTTTGGTATAAATATATTTGGAGGAATGAAAGATGAAGAAGAAACTTTTAAGCGTTGTTCTCTGTGGCGTAATGGCAGCCGCATTACTTGCCGGATGTGGAAAAAAGATCGGCAAAGACAGAGCTGCGAACAATAAAAACTGGTGTGGTATAAAAAAAGTTGACAGCTTATTCTCAAGGATTCCATAATAAAACCAAGAGAATAAGGAGGTATTCAAAGTGGCACGTAAATATGACCATGAATACAAAGTACAGGCAGTAAAACTTGCCAAAGAAATCGGTGGCGCTAAGGCTGCTAAAGAATTAGGAATCCCTGAAGGAACTATCCATACTTGGCTGAAAGCTGTAAGGGCCGGTAAGTTAGATATCGGGGAAGGCTCCCATACCCCTGCTAGTGCAATGAGCCTGTCAGAAGAGATTGCTATGCTGCGTAAGCGGGTAAAGGAGCAGGATAAAGAAATTCGCCGCTTGAAGGAAGAAAACGAATTTCTGGAGGAAGCCAGCGCTTTTTTCGCCGCCAGCCGTCGGAAGTCAGCAAAAACCAGAGAATGATATTTCTGGCTTTGAAAACAGAGGACGGCAGGATTACCGGGAAAATCTCATTTTATTGCCGGATGCTTGGTGTCAGCCGGCAAGGTTTCTATAAATATCTTGCGAATAAAGACCGTCCTTGGAAGTACCAGGATTTGGCAGATGCCATGAAAGAAATCATCAACGAGGACGAATGTAACGATACTTACGGACGGATCCGGATGTATCAGACACTGTTGCTGAAACAGCCGGAGGGAGTGCATATCCCAAGTGAGCGGACTGTATACCGGGTTATGGATCAAATCGGTCTGAGTCATCGGCCAAAAAGAAAACCGAATGGACTCACAAAGGCAGACCGGGAAGCCATGAAATCGGATGATCTGCTGAAGCGGGATTTCCATTCCGATGTCCCATTAGAAAAGTGCATTACAGATATCACAGAGATCCCGGCATCCAATGGAAAACTGTATGTATCTGCGATTTTCGACTGCTTTGATCTTAGCGTCCTCGGTCTGGCAATGGAAACAAACATGAAAGCAGATTTGTGTATCCAAACACTGGAAAACGCCCTGACTGCTTATCCCACGCTGGAAGGCGCTGTTATCCACAGCGACCGTGGGGCACAGTATACCAGCGAAGCCTATCGTCAAGCTATCCAGAAATATCATATCCACCAAAGCATGAACAGCGCGGGAGGGCGCTGCCATGATAATGCACGCTGTGAGAGTATGTGGGCCAGAATGAAGACAGAGCTCCTTTATGACCGTTATGATACAAAGCAGATGACTGTAGAGGAATTAAAGGTACTCATTTGGAGATACTTCCTCAGCTACTGGAATAACCGGAGGATCTGCTCTGACAATGGAGGGGTTCCTCCTGTGATAAAACGCAGGCAGTATTATGAGACTTTGGAGCTGGCGGCATAGTCAGTGATATCCTTGAGAAAAATGTGTCAACTAATCTTGACAATATCATATTGTATGCAGGAAGCCATCTACCAGCTTGGAGAAAAAGGATATACTAACCCAACGGATGAATTGATTGCTAAAACAACAGAAGGCTTGTTCGAAAGTGAGCGGTTTGCAAGTGGAAATGAAGCGGATGAGATTGTAGAAGATGTATTATCCAGATGGGAATTGAACCTTTCTGACCTGCTTCATGAAGATGAATATCTGGCAGAATACGCCACCACAGGTTCTTATAGCACCTACCATTGTATCATGGAAAAAGGTAGCACACATATTGCCTTATCCAAAAGGCAAAAAAGGATATTCTCTTTTGTTATATATTATATTTTATAGGAATTTAGGAGAAGAAAATGAAAAATCGGGTAATGTCTGTTTTGGCAACACTGTTATTTCTATTATGTCTTGGATATGGAGCATATCAGGAAAAAGGATTAAATGTGCTTGAGGAGGAAATTATTTCAGTTGAAGTACAAAGGAGATCTCCTTACCTGTCAGAAAGCGAGGTTGACAGCGAGGATTTAATGAAACAATTATCACGGGAAATCAAAGCTACAGATTTTATTGAGCAGGATGAAAGAAAAGCAGAGGTTAAAGATAAATCAGGGCAGCCTGATATCGTATTTCATATTTATGGAGAAGAAAGAAGTATACTATATACGTTAGAAATAACAAATAATTTTGAACAAGTAACAATGAACATAAACCAGAAAAACTATTTCTATGATAACGAAAAATTAGACCGTATATTCAGAGAAATTTTTTCAGAAGCACAGGAAAAAAGAGAAAGGGAAGAAATCATTCCTCTATAGATAAGATTAAAAGACTTCGTGCAGGTGGTTTGTATATGACGCAGCTGCCTTTGTCTGAAATGTGATAGTAAAACAGGAAAAATTGTACCCGGATCGGTAAGAAAAAGCATCACTCCCATACAGTTAAATAGTAGTGAGGCAAAGGGATTTTGGCTCTATTGTCTGAAAAAAATCAAGTATGATAAAGAAAAGACAATAATATCACGAAAGTATGGAAGATATACAGAAGGAGGAAGAAAATGTTTGAACGATTGTTTTCCCCTATCCGTATCCGGGATATGGAGTTGGAAAATCGGGTAGTGATGACAGGAATGGGGACCCGGATGGTCGGAGGAGATGGAAGAGAAGTAACTGACCGCTTGATCAGATATCATGTAGAACGTGCCCGTGGCGGTGTGGGACTGAATACGGTGGAAGTCTGTTCTGTAGATGCGGCAAGTGCGCCGAAAGGATTCCTTGCCTTGAGCGATGACAAGTATATTCCGGGGATGAAGAAACTGGCAGATGCAGTGCATGAGGCGGGAGGAAAGATCTGCCCGCAGCTGTGGCAGGGGTCACTGGCTGTGGGAAGCGATCCGGATGCTGAAATTTTAGTTGCCTCAAAAATGAGGCTTTCACGGAAAGTAAGCATAAAAGGAATGAGTAAAGAACGGATCCATTCCATTGTGAAAGCTTATGGCGAAGCTGCCAGAAGAGCTGCACAGGCAGGAATGGACGCTGTAGAATTTCATGCAGCGCACACCTACCTGCCCCATGTTTTTCTGTCAGGAGGCATAAATCACCGGACAGATGAATACGGAGGCAGCTTTGAAAACAGATGCAGATTTCCTTTGGAATGTATCCGGGCTATTCGTCAGAATATTCCGGAAGGGATGCCTCTTTTCATGAGGATTGTCTGCCATGACGATTATCTGGAAAATGGTCTGACAGAGGGGGAAGTTATTGAATTTTGTAAGCTGGCAGGCCGGGAGGGAGTGGATGTTCTGAACATTTCCAGAGGTAATTTCCTGACCCGTGCCCAGATTTATGAAATTCCTCCGATTGATCTTCCTAAAGGAATAAATGTAGGGCCGGCTTCCCGTATTCGAAAGGAGACAGGAATGTTGACAATGCCGTCCGGACGTATCAATACGCCGGGGTTTGCTGAAGAAATCCTGGAGGAGGACAAAGCCGACCTGATCGCCATGTCCCGCGCACAGCTGGCAGATCCTTACTTCTGTAAAAAAGCAAAGGAAGGCAAGCTGGCTCAGATTAATTATTGTGTGGGATGCGACCAAGGGTGTTATGATTATTTTATCAACCCGGAGAAAGATCATATCAGCTGTATGAGAAATCCGGCGGTAGGAGAGGAAGAAGAACTGAAAGTTCAGGCTGCCGAAAAACCGAAACGTGTCATGATTGCAGGCGGTGGAATTGCCGGACTGGAAATTGCGGATATCCTTCATCAAAGAGGACACAAACCTGCTATTTATGAAAAAACCGGAACCCTGGGAGGTCAGTTTGTGCTTGCGGGGACCGCGCCGAGGAAGGATGACTTTGGCATGGCCGGAAGAATGGCCGCCCAGAAAGCGATGGAGTCAGGAATTGATATTTTCCTGAATACCGAAGTGACTGCAGAAGTTATTGAGAAGGAAAAGCCGGATGTCGTCGTTGTTGCAGTTGGTTCAGTGCCTTTTGTTCCACCGATAGCAGGTATTGATCAGGCAAATGTTATGAGTTCTAAAGAGGTACTCTCGGGAACCAAAGTTCCCATGAGCGGAAATGTTGTAGTGATCGGCGGAGGTCTGGTAGGATTGGAAGTCTCAGAGCATCTGGAGCGCCGGGGCTGTCATGTGACAGTAGTTGAAATGCGCGAGGGTATTGGGATCGATCTGGGACATATGAGGAAAACAGCGGTACAGATCCAGCTGGAACAAGGACATATTCACCAGATTGTAAATGCAGCATGTAAGGAAATTCGGGAAAAAAGTGTTGTGCTGGAAGTAAAGGGAGAAACGATGGAAGTTCCGGCGGACTATGTGGTGATTGCTACTGGTTCCCGGGCAAAAGACAGTACAGATCTCCAGGAATGCTGTGAAAGGCTGGGAATACCGGTATATGTGATCGGCGACGCAAAACGGGCAAGAAAGGCTCTGGATACGATTTATGAAGCCTATCTTGCCGCATTGGAAATATAAAAATCGGGGAACGAAAATCGCCAACAGGTTCTTTGGGATCTGCTGGCGATTTCGTAAAAAAAGAATGATCGGAAAGGCAAAGAAGGGAGAAGAAAATGAAAGTAATTAAGCAGGATATGACAATTAAAAAAATGGTAGTAGAAGTTATGAAACATGCCAGAAGCCAGAGTTATACGCCGCAGCAGCTCTGTGAGAGGCAGAAGATCATAGATGCCCAGTTCTTTTATTATTGGGCTATGGATATGAAAAAAGAGGAATATATCTGTGATCTGTTTACAGAAGACTTCACCTACCGGTGCTATGTGGAAAATAAAACAGCTCCAAAGGATCAGGCAATGAGATCCAAGTATGTCAATCGGAATATGATGACAATGCATATGAGCCATAATCCGTTGATCTGGCTTATAAGCGATACAGAGGCAAGGGGAATTTTCCTTTATGAGGATAACAATACCTACCGGGAAAGCAAACAGACCGCTGAAGGATTTTCGGTATACTGTGATGATTTCCGCAAGTGTGAAGACGGTATCTGGCGGATCAGTACAATGCGGATCGGATATCGGAAAATGGAAGGAGAACTGGAGGATTACGATGTTCCTGAAGGCTGGACACCGAAATCCTGGGAAGAATGGCGCTGTGGACAGGAGTAACGGAGTTATTTGTAAAAGAAAGTGCATTGACGCAAGTGGAAAATTGAAATAGAATGTGAGGGAAGGAATTAGAGATTTATTGTAAAGCAGCTGTTTTGATCAGCTGAGGGGGAATTATGAAAAAAGAAAATAGTGGAATAGAGCGTGAGAAAGTTCTTGCGCAGTTTTATTCTTCTCGTTTTGATTCAATACAGATATTGCGCGGCATTGCCGCGCTGTTTGTGGTGGCGGAACATATTCGCTTTCTGCATTGCGGCGCATTTGGAGTGGATATTTTCTTTTGCATTAGCGGTTTGATCATTCTATTCACAACCTATACCCATACAGAGCATTTTCTTGCCAGAAGATGGGTCAGAATTTTTCCGCTGTATGCGTTGATGACAATGGCTGTATTTACTATGACCCAAATTGCATCATCGGCTTTTGCGGAGACCCAGGCAACAGAGATAAGTCTGATTAAAAGTTTATGTTTTATTCCCTTTGATGTCGGAGCAGGCGTGATCCAACCGCTGGTCCGTGTCGGCTGGACATTAAATTGCGAAATGTTTTTCTATCTGATTTTTTGGATTTCTTTTCATATTTCCTACAGATATCGGGCGTGGATCTGTTCGGGGTTTCTTGTTCTGATCGTTTCTTCAGGACAGTTGATCATGCAGAATGGCACAGTACCGTCCTGGCTCCTTGCCCCTCTTCAGCTTTACGGCAATCCGATCATGTTGGAATTTGTCCTGGGAATGATTGCCTGTGAGATTGTCCGGCAATGTTACCTGCTTGTTCATTTGCACCCACTGAAGCGTCCCAAGATATTTGCGGCAGTCTGTCTTGGCGGGGCTATTATAGTTCTGTGTATTCTGGCAACCACCAGCAAAGTGTCTGTTGTTTCAGGATTGCAGCGCTTTTTCTTCTGGGGGATTCTGTCAGCAGGTGTTGTGATACTGTTTTTACTGGCAGGTCTGTTTTTGAAATTCCCGCGCTGGATGACCAGACTGGGTGATATCAGCTTTTCCTTATATTTACTGCACTACTATCCGATCCAGTTTTTCGACCGCTTTGTTTTTGATTTTTCTGTTCTGACAGTGCGATCGGCAGTGGGAGCTGTTATCGTGGTGGCAGGTACGCTGGTCCTTTCCTATCTGACATGGCTTTGGATTGAAAAGAGACTGGGACGTATTTTGAATGCATGGATATGCAGGAAAAAGGTTTGGGCATAAGGCCATGCCAGATGACGGAGATACTATTGTGCCTGGTTAGTGATATACCATTCTTCTACAGGTTGGGATAGATAGACGACAATGACATCATCCAGTTCTTTTATACTTCCTTCCTGTGGCCAGACAGTCATGGAAGCAGATTCGACGAGGGCTTTTTGAAGCTGTGTGCTGTCAGCTGCTCTGACATTATAACCTCTGGTCTGGATAAAGTCCGTCATACGAAGATTATTCCCTTCGTCCCAGGCAAACATAGAACCGCCTAAAACACCTAATTCTTTTGTGGGCTGCGGTTCCTGGGCTACCATGCCGATAAAAGCGAGCGGTTTTTCGCGGTAGTCGATGCCCTTTTCTTCTATATCATACATGATTTCTTCGGCGATGGAGCAGTCTTTCTCATATACAATACTGCTGTAATAGTAAAATAAATTCATATCGCGCGCATTTATAAAAAGCAGATAGCCCGAAGCTGCCATGGCGGCATATAAAAGTGCTTTTTTGTTTATTTCCCTCAGAATAAGGTATAGCTGCACAGCGCCAACCAGAGGAAGAGCAAGCATCATTCTTCCCTGGGTTTTATATGTGGCGATAGCAAGATAAAGACTGAAAGGAGCGAAGCATAAGGCTACGCTAAAGAAAAATATGCCGGCCTTTTTTCTTATACCGTTGCACTTGAAAAATTTCCATATTGCATAAATTACGAAAGCAATCGTCACCCATCTAAGGGCTGTGCCTCCGTTGACATATACGTCAAGAACAGGAATAGCAAAAGATACACGTCCAACGTTTGCCATAGCCAGGGCAAAGGCTTTGAGAGGCTCACCGCTTGTCCAGCCGATGTAATTGTCAGTGAGGTATCCCTGTGTTCCAATGGCTTTCCCGATTATGAAATTGATCAGATAGTAGGATGCAATTGCAATAAGGCATAAGACGGCAGAGATAATGATGTCATATTTTATTCTGTCGCGATGACCTGAAAGGAAACACAAAAGGCAAAATGCTGCAACTGCCGATATATATACACAGATAAAGGCCTGATATGTTCCAAAGCTATAGAGCAAAAGTCCCAGAACAATGAGCGCTGTTTTCCAGTTCTTCTTTTCCAGATACTTTAGCGTATAATAGAAAGCGGCTGCCACAGTAACAGATGCCAGACCGATCTGCAGGCTGTACATAGAAAAAGAAAAAACATCGCCCAGAACAAAGGTCAAAGAAGAGTAATAGGAGAGAAAAATAAATAAAATCCATTGTTTTATCTCTGTTTTGGCAAAAAGGCAATAAGCAAAAATAATGCCTGATAAATTCCAAAAAAGAATGCCTGAAATATCCCATAAGAACGGAGCATAATTTCCCCCCTCTGTAAATATCAGATCAAACAGCCAGATAATAAATCTTCCCTGATAAAGCCACATCGTTTCGTCGCGTGCCGATAAGATCCAGGATTCTTCATCAATCGTGATGGTAAAATGGGTCAGCATAAATCCAAAACACAGAAGACTGAACAATACGGACAAAAATATGCTGGTTTTGTATTTTTTAACAAATTCTATCATTTTAGTTTCTTTTCCCCCTGAAAATTTAGTTTTCTTTCTCATATATAGTGCCGGTTTTTTCGCTGATAATATAGCGGGGACGTTTCTTTACTTCCATGTAAATTTTTCCTATATACTCGCCGATCACTCCGATACAGAGCAGCTGGATTCCACCGATGAAGCAGATCGTACTTATTGTACTTGCCCAGCCGTCTACACTGTGCCCCATAAGTCTTACAGATACAGACCAAATGACCCCAATAAAGCTGATTAACGAGATCAGGATTCCTAAAGCGACAATGATACGGATTGGTTTTACGCTTAAACTTGTGATCCCGTCAAAGGCAAGAGAAAGCATTTTAGACAGAGGATAGTGACTTTCCCCTGCTATTCGTTCGTGCCGTTCATAATATACGCTTGTACTTTTGAAGCCTACAAGAGGAAACATGCCTCTAAGAAACAGGTTTACTTCTTTAAAATCAGAAAAAGCTTCCAGTGCTCTGCTTGATACAAGCCTGTAATCTGCATGGTTGTATACAAGATCAACGCCCATGCTGTTCATAAACCGGTAAAATCCCAGGGCAGTTGTACGCTTGAACCAGGTGTCGGTATCACGTTTGCTTCTCACTCCATAAACAATTTCGCAGCCGTTCCAGTATTCCTCTACCATCTGATCCATTGCGTTGATATCATCCTGTCCGTCACAGTCAATAGATATTGTGATGTCGCATTTGTCCTTGGCTTCCATAAGACCGGCCAGGACAGCGTTTTGGTGTCCTCTGTTCCTGCTTTGAGATATACCGATGTAATGAGGATTCTTTTTGGAAAGCTCAACGATAATTTCCCAGGTATTATCTTTACTGCCGTCATTGACAAATAAAATCTTACTTTGCTCATCGATTTTTTCTCTGTCGATAAGCTCCAAAATTTTCTTTAAAAACATACTGCACGTAATGGGCAGTACTTCCTGTTCATTGTAACAAGGAATTACAATGTACAATATTGGCTTTTTCATTTTCCCCCTCCGTTCTTCTGTTCGCAGACTGTTTTTTGGATCGACAGCACTGTCCAGTGTAATATAACATATTCGTGCAGTATCCACAATCCGCACGTTGCACCCTAACCTATTATTTCTCCCAGGCATTTCAAAAGCCGGTCATTATCCTCGGGGTGCATAATACAGAAACGGATATATTCTCCCTCCAGTTCTTCAAAAGAAGAACAGTCGCGGATCATCATTTTCTGCCGGATGGCATGCTCAAATACCTGGAAGGAGGAGAGTCCCTCCTTTTCGATGCGCACTAAAATGAAATTGGCATAAGGCTCATAGTATCTGGCATTTTGAAAGCCGTCCAGAACCTGACAGATCCGCTTTTTCTCGGAAAGGATAAGATTCCGGGTCTTTTCGATATACCCGGCATCCTTCAGCATTTCTTCCCCGGCAAAGGCAGCAATGCTGCTGACGCTCCAGGGATTTTGATGAATCTGAAGAGCCTTAAGAAAGTCCTTGCTGCTGGTGATCCCATAGCCCAGGCGAAGGCCCGGAGCTGCAAAAAATTTGGAAACGCCGCGGATAACCATAAGGTTGTCGAAAGAGCGAGTCAGAGGAACGGCGGAGATCTCATCTACAGAAGGAGCAAATTCTGCATATGTCTCATCCACCATAACAAAAACACCTCTTTTGCGGCAGGAAGCTATGAGGTTTTCCAAATCAGAGATAGGGACAGCGGAAGAAGTAGGATTGTTAGGGTTGCATAGAATGATAAGATCTGCATCTTTCGGAAGCTGTTCCATAAAATCATTGATATCCAGGCAGAAATTATCCGATTCTTTTAATGTGTAGAAGGAGATATGTCCGCCGGTAAGGGCAAGTTCTCTTTGGTATTCAGAATAAGTGGGACCGATAACGACTGCATGAGAGGCTTTAAGCTGTGTGATTAAAAGAGAGATCAGTTCTGTGGAGCCGTTGCCGGTGACGATGTACTGGACAGGAATTTTGCAGTACGCGGATATGGTTTCCTTTAAAGTAGTATAATTACGGTCGGGATATCTGGAAATAATATCCAGATTTTCAGCAAGTTTTTCTTTGACCCGGGCGGAAAGTCCCAGCGGGTTTACATTGGCTCCAAAGCTTATGATCTCTTTTTTTGGAAGATTGTAATATTCTGCAATCTGTTCCAGATCGCTTCCGTGAAAAGCGGGCTGTTTCGCGTTTTGCATATAAATTCCCCCATATTTCTTCTATATTTTCTGATTACGGCATTGCCATACTTGTCAGAATAATGCTATAATCCATTATAGTATGTTTAAAGAAAAATGCAACGCAAGAAGAGGTGGAAGGCTTGAAAAATAAAATTAAAAAATTTTCAAAAGGGGACTTTCAAGTGGTACATCCGGAGATTGTTTTTAATGACACATGTCTGATCCTCACCATTGGAGAGGGAGAAGTGTACCGGGGAAGTTTTACGATGAAAAGCCGGACAGACGGAGCAATACGAGGAATTGTTTATCCGTCTTCTTTTCGTATGCACTGCATTGAGCAGGGCTTTGAAGGAAACCCTGTGACAATCCAATTCGAGTACGACGGGAAAGGACTTACGCCGGGACATGTGGAGCAGGGGAAATTTTCTATTGTGTGCAACGGCGGAGAATTTGAAGTGCCTTTTACCGCAATTATAGAAAAACCCTATGTCATGACAAATTATGGAAAGGTGCAGAGCACAGATGACTTTAAGAGACTGGCTATCAAAGACTTTTCAGAGGCGCAGAGGCTGTTCCGCTCCAGAGAATTTTATGAAGTTTTAAAATATGAAAATCCCCGGGTTTTTCATTTATATGATAATATGAGAAAATGGTCCCTTGATGAGCAGGCCATGGAAGAGTTCTTAGTCGGAATTAAGCAAAAAGAGTGTATTTTTCTGACGCTCCAAGGAGAAGGAATGCTCTTTGAGGATTTGAAAGAGTCTACGAAAGGGAGCCTGACTGTTATCAAAAACACATGGGGATTTATGCCTGTGAGAATAGAGTCGGAGGGCGGATTTATTACAGTCAGCCGTCCGGAGATTACGACAGATGATTTTGTCGGTAATGTTTACGAGCTGGAATTTGTTGTCAATGCAGAGAAATTGCACGCAGGAAGAAATTTCGGAAAGATTCATCTTGTAACTCCCTATGAAATTCTTACCTACGAAGTAGAAGTTTTGCAAAATGGAGAATATGATGAGAACCATCGGGAAATCGAATTTCTTATGGCACAGATCCTGAAGGAATATGTGGCGTGTGAGGCAGGAAGGATTGATATTAACAGCTGGGTTGACAGCGCCATAGAAAAATCAAAAAAAATGCGGAACTACGCGCCGATGGATGATTCTTTGCAGCTGTTTCAGGCGCATATTTATATTAAGGGCGACCGCATGGAAGAGGCAAAGTGGATTCTGGAAAATTATAATTACAATCGTTTTGCTATTGGAAAAGATCCTACAACAAACGCCTACTATCTTTTCCTCACCGCATTGATCCGGCAGACCGGAAATCATGTGGAGAGGGTGATCGATGAAATCGGAAAGACCTATCTTCGGCATCAGGATTCCTGGGCGCTTCTGGCTATGCTGTTGATGCTGGATCCGCAGTACAGGGATTCCTACAGGCGGATCAAAGTCTTGGAACAGCAGTTTTATTCATATGGCGCGAATCATGTTCTTTTTTACCAGAAAGCATATCTGTGTTATCAGGACCGAAGCAATCTTTTGAAAAAGCTGGGAAAATTTGAACTGCATGTGCTTAATTTTGCTACAAAATACCGGCTTATTACGAGAGAGCTGGCTCTTTATGTGGCCAACCTTGCCAGTCAGCAGAAGCACTATGACAGCGGACTGTTCCGGATCCTGGAGAGGATCTATGAAATGTATGAGGAGCCGATGATACTGAATGCGATCTGCACGCTTCTTATTAAAGGGAATAAGATGCAGCAGAGATATTTTGTATGGTATCAGAGAGCGGTAGATGCAGAGCTTAAAATTGCACAGCTCTATGAGTATTACATGGAAACCATTGAGGAGGACCGGGTGAGGGAAGCGCTTCCCAGATCCATTTTCCTCTATTTTATGCATGGAAATAATCTGGATTATAAGAAGGCGGCGCTTTTGTATGCCAACCTTATTACCTATGAACAGTATGCAAGTGATCTGTATATCAGTTATCGGGAACAAATGGTAGAATTTGCATGGGATCAGCTTGTCAAAAGACATATCAATGATTCTCTGAAGGTGATTTATAAAAGATTCTGTACAGAGGAAGAAATGACAGGCGAACGTCTGGAAGCGATGAGGGACATTTGTTATGCATATGAAGTGACAACTAAGGTGCAGGGGATGAAATGTGTTCTTGTGATCGAAAAAGACGGAACAGTGAAACAGAGAGTTCCTTATACAGAAGGGGGAGCAATTGTCTATCTTTATGACAAAGAGGCGCGGATCGTATGGGAGTCTATGGAAGGGCAGCACCATACAGATTCCATTGTTTATGAGACAAGACGCCTTTTTTACGAACCCAGATATCTGGAAATGTGCAAAAAGTATCTGTCCCATATCAATAACTGGGGAGGAGAAGGGCAAAAAGAAGAGGTGACATTTGAAAACCTCCGTATGAAAGGGCTGGAAGAATTTGAGGAAAAAGAGGTATTTCAGCTTTGCAGCAAACGCATACGCGAAGAGAATTATGAAGAAGATGAATTTCTTCTGTATCTTTGCTTTGAACTGTTTAAGAGACAGCAGTATGATAAAGTGACCCTTACCTATCTTGTTAATTTCTTCTGTGGAGCAACAAAAGATATGAAAGCTCTTTGGAAAACAGCGAAGGATTATGGAATCCAGGAAGGGAAGCTGGGAGAGAGGATCATTACACAGATGCTCTTTTCAGAAGATATGTTTCAGGAGGAAGAGATTTTTGTTGAGTATTATCTGAACGGAAATGCTTATTTCCGTCTGAAACAGGCCTATCTTGCCTTTGTATCCAGGGAATATCTGGTTAGCGGGCGGAAAACGGGCCACACCATTTTTGAGATTATCGTCAATGAGTATCGGCTGGGAGAAAGCCTGGCGGATATCTGCAAAATTGCGCTTCTTCATTATTACTCGGACAAGGAGTATGATCATGAAGTGGAGGAAGTTTTGCATAAGGTACTGGGACAGCTGTGCGAGAAACAGATTATTTTCCCGTTCTATCTGAAGTATCCTGATAAATGGCTTAGAGAGGCACAGCTCTATGATAAGGTTATGGTTGAATATCATGCAAAGAAAGGCGGAAAGGTACGCATCTCCTATAAAATGCGCCAGGATGCTGTGGAAGATCTGGGTTATCAGAGCGAAAGCCTGACGCCTATGTATGAAAATATTTATGTGAAGGATTTTATTCTCTATCAGGGTGATGTAGTTCGGTATTATTTCCAGGAAACACAGGAAAAAGAAAAGAAAA
Organism: Claveliimonas bilis; assembly: GCF_030296775.1. NCBI lineage: Bacteria > Bacillati > Bacillota > Clostridia > Lachnospirales > Lachnospiraceae > Claveliimonas > Claveliimonas bilis. Next base: position 1,504,429 of record NZ_AP027742.1, read on the forward strand.
CCATACGTCAGGAAGAGAGGATCCTGGAACAGACCCGGGAAGTGCCGGCAATTGGGAAATACGGCAAACTCAATGCGATGGCTGGCATGTCTCCTGCAAAGAGAAAACAGGCAATGATCGATTATCAGAAAGAAATCGTCATGGCAGAGGAGATTTTCAGGGAATATTAAAAAAAGAGAGTAGAAACAGTACAAAAGCTTAGGAGGAATTACGGTGAGAGGCGGAAGTATTTTAGGAATTGAACTGAATGACCAGTATTGCCAGATCAGCTTTTACGACGAAGCGAAACATGAGCCGGAAACGCTGGAAGTGGCGGTAGACAATTATCAGATTCCTCTCATCCTGGGATATTATAAGGAACAGTGGGTTTACGGCAAAGAGGCAAAAAGACTGGCGACGATCAATGAAGGATGCACGGTCTCTGACCTGTATCAGAAAGCGCTGCGTCAGGAGAAAGTCCGGATTGGAGGGAAGAATCATGACGCGGTCTGGCTTCTGGCCAAGTTTTTTGAGCTGGCGTTAGAGAGATTCCGGCAGATTGAATATCTGACTTTTTCGGTTCCTCGCACAGATATCGATATCAGTAAGATGCTGAAGGGGATTGCGCAGTTCGTAGGAATCGCTAAGGATTCTGTCTATGTGCAGGATTATAAGGAAAGCTTTTGCCATTACATGTTTTATCAGCCTAAAGAGTTATGGCAGTATGAGGCTGCTTTGTTTTACTGCGACAGGAATGAGATCAGAGCCTATATGCTGCGTCGTCTCCGTGGTGTCAGAGGGCGCGGCGATGAACTGTTCGTAGCGGTGGATGAGGTGGCAAATGCCCATATGAAAGAACTTGCGGCGATCTATCCTGTACTGAATGTAGACAAGGCGAAGGATGCGGATGAACGGTTCAAGGCGTTTATTCAGAGTGTATTTGATAAAAAAGTTGTCTCTTCTGTGTATTTGACAGGAGAAGGCTTTGAAAACAACTGGTATCCGGCATCTTTGAAAGTGCTCTGCAATGGAAGAAGAGCCTTCCTTGGCAACAATCTCTACAGTAAGGGGGCTTGTTATACGGCGTACCGTAAATGCAGAGATTATGAGGACAGTCCTATTTATCTGGATGAAAGTAAGATGACGGATCAGATCTGTCTGCGTATGCGGGTAAGAGGCAAGGAAGGGTGGTATCCTATTGTACAGTGGGGCTCTCACTGGTACGAGGCTGACGGGCAGTGGGATGTGCTTCTTGAGGATACCTCAGACATTGAGATACATATTGAATCACTGGCCAGCGGAGAACTCCAGGCGGAGACAGTGTCGCTGGCAGGGCTGCCGGAGAGAAAAGACTATGCGATGCGTCTGACGATCGAAGTGATGTTTTTAGATGAACAGACCTGCCGGATTACATTTAAGGACGCCGGATTTGGGGAGTTTTTCCCGGCAACAGATTTTCAGGTGGAAAAGACCATACATTTAGGAGGAAGCAATGGGCAGTTTAATTCTTTGTCATAGAAAGAAAGCAAAGCATCCGTATGAGATTGCAAGAATCCATAAAAGGATCTATACAATAGAAGAACTGTGCTACTATTTTTGTAATAATCTCTATCTGGTAGATTATACAATCGTAAACCGTCAGCTCTGCGACTGGCTGGAGGAGGAGCTGGAACTGTATGATCTGGCAGATGAGCTGCGAAGTCAGTTGGAACAGAACGGCCCGGTGGAACAATTCCTTCTGACCGTCTTAAGTCATTCTTCCATTTATTCACCGGCAGAGATTACAAGGATCCATAATGTGCTGGAACGTCTGAAAAGCCAGAATGAAGTGGAGAGAGAAAAATATAAGGCGGACAATCTGCTGCAGACAGGAGAGTATGCGTCAGCCATTCTTGTATATCAGGGGATTGTAAACAAGGAGTGGGACGAGACAGTAGGAAAGGAATTTTACGGACAGGTCTATGGATGTCTGGGTGCGGCTTACGGTCGGATGCTTCTTTATGAAGAGGCGGCCTCCATGTATGAAAAAGGATTCCGGGTATGTCAGGATACAAAAATGCTGAAAGCTTATCTGTACTGCTGTTACCGCTATTTGCCGGAAGCGCAGTATGTAAAAATGCTGTCGGCGGAGCCTGTCTACCTGAGCATGGACTCCATTTTAAAGGAAGAGCTTCGCAAGGCAGAGGAGAAGATCAATATGGATGTAACAGAAGAAGATTTCCGTCAGTGGAAAAAGGAATACAGGAAAACAGGAAAATAGGGATGTTGTTATAGAGTGCTTTGCTTGACAAGCAAAGCACTTTCGTGTTATGATTACAGAGCAATTTAGCGTGGTAGAGTAATCAATTGGTAAATTGATAATATAATAAAGCTGATTGCAGGAGGGTCATATTATGAAAAAAAGATTAGCATTGCTTCTTGCGCTTGCAATGACAGCATCTGCAGTAGTTGCCGGATGCGGCAGCAGTTCCGACAGTAACAGCAGTTCCGACGAAAATACAGAAAGTCAGGAACAGACAGAAGTAGAATTTAAAGAAAAAGAGGCTGGAGATACTTTTACAGTCGGATTTGATCAGGATTTCCCGCCTATGGGATTCGTAGGGGATGATGGTGAGTTCACAGGATTTGACCTGGAGCTTGCGCAGGCTGTCTGTGACAAGCTGGAGCTGGAGTTCGTTGCAGAGCCTATTGCATGGGATTCCAAAGACGCTCTTTTAAATTCAGGCGCAATTGACTGTATCTGGAATGGATTTACTATCAATGGAAGAGAAGACGACTATACATGGTCTGATCCTTACCTTGACAATAAACAGGTCTTTGTTGTGCGCGGAGATTCGGGAATTGAATCAGAAGCCGACCTGGCAGGAAAGATCGTAGATGTTCAGACAGATTCTTCTGCACAGAAAGCGTTGGAAGATAATCAGGATCTGACTTCTACATTCAGTAATCTGCAGATTGTGCCGGACTATAATACCGGATTTATGGAACTGGAATCCGGTGCCGTGGACGCAGTTGCAATGGATATTGTTGTAGCTTCCTATCAGATTGATTCCAGAGATGCGGATTTCAAGATCCTGGATTATGAGATTGCATCCGAAGAGTATGGAGTAGGATTTGCCAAAGGAAATGAGGCATTGAGAGATCAGGTACAGCAGGCTCTTAACGAACTGGCGGAAGAGGGAAAAGTTGCAGAGATCTCTACCAAATGGTTTGGAGAAGATATTACAACAATTGGAAAATAAGTTAAAAAGAAAAAGGGCTGTCCTTTGGGCGGCCCGTTTTTAGCGGAGAGGAGTTAAGTTATGGCTATTTCAGTCATGTTGAGTCAGTTGATGGAGGGAATGGTATGGTCGCTTGCCATTTTTGTGATCACCCTTATCTTTTCCCTTCCGGTGGGACTTCTTGTATCCTTTGGAAGAATGTCCAAAAATATCGTTATTCGTTCGGTCTTTAAACTTTATATCTCGATTATGAGAGGAACGCCCCTTATGCTGCAGCTTATGGTAATCTTTTTTGGGCCTTATTACATATTCGGTATTCCAAATTCACCAAGCTGGAAGACGATCGCATGTATGGTGGGATTTGTTTTGAACTATGCGGCTTATTTTGCGGAGATTTACCGGGGCGGCATAGAGGCAATGCCCCGCGGACAGTACGAGGCTGCACAGATCCTGGGATATACGAAAGCACAGACATTTGTGCGGATCATCCTTCCACAGGTGATCAAAACCGTGCTGCCGTCCATTACGAATGAAACTATCACGCTTGTAAAGGATACTTCTCTTGCATTTACCATCGGTATTGTGGAAATGTTTACAAAAGCCAAGGCTCTGGCGGCATCACAGACAAATATGCTGCCCTTTGTATTTGCGGGAATATTCTACTATGTATTGAATCTTATTGTGGCATTTTTGATGGAACGTCTGGAAAAGAAACTGAACTATTATCGCTAGGAACCAGGAAGGAGAAAAGAGTATGAGTCTGTTGGAAATGAAAAATATAAAGAAAAGCTTTGACGGACAGGTTGTGTTAAAAGACATTTCCCTTTCTGTGGAAAAGGGCGAGGTACTGGGGATCATCGGACCTTCGGGATCCGGGAAATCCACCCTTCTTCGATGTGCTACCGGGCTGGAGAAGCAGGATTTCGGTGAGATCAAGTACGAAGGTACTTTTGGCCTGGTTTTCCAGAACTTCAATCTGTTTCCTCACTATTCCGTGATGAAAAATATTACGGATGCGCCTATTAAGGTGCAGAAGAGAAAAAAGGAGGAAGTCTATGAAGAGGCGAGGGAGCTTCTTCGCAAAATGGGGCTGGAGGACAAGGAGAAGGCATATCCGTTCCAGCTCTCCGGAGGACAGCAGCAGCGTATCTCCATAGCAAGGGCTCTTGCCATGAAACCGGATATTCTCTTTTTTGATGAACCTACATCCGCTCTCGATCCGGAGCTGACGGGGGAAATACTGAAAGTTATCAGGGATCTTGCTGCCGAGCATATGACAATGGTTATTGTGACACATGAAATGAACTTTGCAAAAAATGTTGCAGACAAGATTATTTTTATGGATCAGGGCATTATTGCGGAAGAAGGGACTCCGGAAGAAGTTTTTGGTTCTTCTAACAAAAGAATGCAGGAATTTCTTGGAAAATTAGGTGATAACTTATAAATAACGGATGAGTTATAAGAAAAAGTAATAAGTGGGTTGAAAAATAAATAATAAATAAGACATAATACAAGGCAGGAGGGAATATTGCTTTTCCTTCTGCCTTGTATTATACTTATACGTGCAAATGCTGACAGAAAGCTGCGGCTTATGTCCGCGGCGAAAAAAATAGAAAAGGATGGGTGTTCATATGCAGAAATTAGAACAATTGTATGAAGGAAAAGCCAAAAAAGTATTTAAGACGGATGATCCGGACATTGTAATTGTGGATTACAAAGACGATGCAACTGCTTTTAACGGCGAGAAAAAGGGAACGATTGTCGGAAAAGGTGTGATCAACAACCGTATGACAAACTATATTTTCCAGGTTCTGGAAAAAGAAGGCGTTCCGACCCATTTTGTAGAAGAGTTAAGTGACAGAGAGACAGCGGTAAAGAAAGTGGAGATCGTACCACTTGAGGTAATTGTCCGCAATGTTGCTGCAGGAAGTTTTTCCAAGAGACTGGGTATTGAAGAAGGAAGCGCACTGCTGGCACCTACTCTGGAGTTCAGCTATAAAGATGATGATCTGGGTGATCCTTTGATCAATGATTATATGGCGATCGCTATCGGTGCTTCCACAAGAGAAGAGATTGACAAAATTACAAAATATACTTTTAAAGTAAATGAAGTACTGAAGAAATTCTTTGCAGATGCAGGGATCGAACTGATCGACTTTAAAATCGAATTTGGAAGATACCACGGCGAGGTGATTCTGGCAGATGAGATTTCACCGGATACATGTCGTCTGTGGGATATCAAGACACATGAAAAACTGGACAAAGACCGTTTCCGCCGGGACATGGGAAATGTAGAAGATGCATATCAGGAAGTATTCCGCAGAATTGGCATTAAATAGGGAGCAGGAAAGAATTCATGAATGACTTTGAAAAAGTAACAACAGGCCTGGGTGAAGAGTGCGGTGTGTTTGGAGCCTATGATATGGATGGGGGCGATGTAGCCCCCACTGTATATTATGGGCTTTTTGCATTGCAGCACAGAGGGCAGGAAAGCTGCGGAATTGCTGTGACAGACACATATGGAGAGAGAAAGGTACAGTCGAAAAAGGGCCTCGGACTTGTAAATGAAGTGTTTGACAGCGAAACCCTCCACAGCTTAAAAGGAAATCTTGGTGTGGGACATGTACGCTATTCTACGGCGGGAGGTTCCAGGGCAGAAAATGCAATGCCGCTTGTTATCAATTACGTGAAAGGTATTTTGGCGATCGCGCACAATGGTAATCTGACAAATGCGATAGAACTTCGGCGGGAGCTTGAGTTGACAGGAGCAATTTTTCAGACGACAATTGACTCCGAGGTAATTGCCTATCACATTGCGAGGGAGCGGTTAAAGACATCTTCGGCAGAAGAAGCGGTAAAGAATGCTATGAAGAAGATTGAGGGAGCATACGCTCTTGTAGTGACCTCGCCCAGGAAGATGATCGGAGCAAGAGATCCCTTTGGTCTGAAACCTCTTTGTCTTGGGAAAAGAGATAATACCTATATTTTTGCTTCGGAGAGCTGCGCTCTTGCGGCAGTGGGAGCAGAGTTTGTAAGAGACGTTCTTCCGGGAGAGATTGTGAGCATTACAAAGCACGGTATCGACTCGGATATGAGTATGGCAATTGCACCGGAAAAACAGGCCAGATGTATTTTTGAATATATTTATTTTGCCAGAACGGACAGTACGATTGACGGGGTAAATGTTTACCATTCCCGTCTTACTGCCGGAAAAGCGCTGGCAGAATCCTATCCGGTAGAAGCAGATCTTGTGGTAGGTGTTCCGGATTCAGGGCTTGTTGCAGCAAAAGGATATTCAGAACAGTCGGGAATCCCTTATGGAATGGCTTTCCACAAAAACAGCTATGTGGGCAGAACATTTATCAAACCGAAGCAAAGTGAAAGGGAATCCAGTGTCAAGATCAAACTGAATGTGATCGAAGAAGTTGTCCGCGGAAAACGTATTGTCATGGTGGACGATTCGATCGTGCGGGGAACTACCTGTGCGAATATTATCCGTATGCTGAAAAAGGCAGGAGCGACAGAGGTTCATGTCAGGATCAGTTCGCCTCCGTTTTTGTATCCCTGCTATTTTGGAACGGATGTACCGTCCAATGAACAGCTCATTGCCCATTCGCACACAACGGAGCAGATCCGTGAAATGATAGGAGCAGATTCGCTTGGTTATATGGAGATAGAGAAATTAAAAGATATGGTCGGGGAGCTGTCCTATTGTGACGCATGTTTTACCGGGAAATATCCGATGAAGGTGCCGGGAAGAGATATCTCCCAGGCTTTTGAATAAAACTCAAAAGAGAAAGGAAAAACCGATATGAGTCATGACAGATATGTAAGTCCGCTGTCAGAGCGTTATGCCAGCAGCGAAATGCAGTATATTTTTTCACCTGATATGAAATTCCGTACTTGGAGAAAGCTTTGGATCGCACTTGCAGAGACGGAAAAAGAGCTGGGGCTTCCTATTACAGAGGAACAGATTGAAGAACTGAAAGCCCATGCAGATGATATCAATTATGAAGTGGCAAAAGAACGGGAAAAGATCGTTCGTCACGATGTAATGTCCCATGTATATGCCTATGGACAGCAGTGCCCGAAAGCAAAAGGGATTATCCATCTGGGAGCTACCTCCTGCTATGTGGGGGATAATACGGATATGATCATTATGTCCGAAGCTCTGAAATTAGTCCGCACAAAACTCATCAATGTTATTGCGGAGCTGGCGGATTTTGCAAAAAGCAACAAAGATCTTCCGACCCTGGCGTTTACCCACTTCCAGCCGGCACAGCCGACTACAGTGGGGAAGAGAGCAACGCTTTGGATGCAGGAATTTCTTATGGACCTGGAGGATCTGGAGTATGTGCTTGGAAGTCTGAAACTTCTGGGATCCAAAGGAACTACCGGAACGCAGGCAAGTTTCCTGGAATTGTTTGATGGAGATCAGGAAACGATCGATAAAATTGATCCCATGATTGCAAAGAAAATGGGATTTAAGGAGTGCTATCCGGTATCCGGGCAGACTTACTCCAGAAAAGTGGATACAAGAGTGCTGAATGTCCTTGCGGGAATTGCAGCAAGTGCGCATAAGTTCTCCAACGATATCCGTCTTCTGCAGCATCTGAAAGAGGTAGAGGAGCCGTTTGAAAAGACACAGATCGGTTCTTCCGCCATGGCTTACAAGAGAAATCCTATGAGAAGCGAAAGAATTGCTTCCCTTTCCAGATATGTAATGATAGATGCACTGAATCCGGCAATTACTTCCGCTACACAGTGGTTTGAGAGAACGCTGGATGATTCTGCAAACAAGCGGCTGAGTATTCCGGAAGGATTCCTGGCAATAGACGGCATTTTGGATCTTTGCCTGAATGTAGTGGATGGACTGGTAGTTTACCCGAAAGTTATTGAAAAGAGACTGATGTCAGAGCTTCCGTTTATGGCTACAGAAAATATTATGATGGATGCAGTAAAAGCAGGCGGAGACCGTCAGGAGCTGCATGAAAGGATCCGTGAGCTTTCTATGGAAGCGGGACGCAATGTAAAAGAAAAAGGACTGGACAATAATCTGCTGGAACTGATCGCAGCGGATCCAGCCTTTGGATTAAGTATCGAAGAACTGAAGGAAACGATGGATCCGTCAAAATACACAGGACGGGCTGCTTATCAGGTGGATCATTTCCTGGCAGAAGTCGTGGCCCCGGTTCTGGAGAAAAACAAGGACATTCTGGGAGTAAAAGCAGAGATTAATGTCTAAGCAGCGGCGTTTTTAGAAAGAAAGCGTCGGTGTACAAGGAGCGTGTTGCCCCTTGCACACCGACGCTATCTTTTGATCAGGAAATAAAGAGCGAAAATATAGAGATATTGCTTGCAACAGTTACCTGCTTCCCATATAATTGTGGAATGACCCAATAGGAAATGACTAAGGAGGAAACGACAGATGATGCTGGAAAAGAAAACAACGGAATTTCTGGAAGAACTCTCCTCGGCGGCCCCGGTGCCGGGCGGTGGAGGCGCATCGGCGGCTGTGGGAGCTTTTGCAGCAGCCCTGGGGCTGATGGTGGCGAATCTGACAATAGGGAAGAAAAAATACAAAGACGTAGAAAATCAGATGGAAGAGTCAAAAAAAAGCCTGGAATTTCTTAAAGAAAAACTAATCAGGCTGACAGATCAGGATGCCGAAGCCTTCGTTCCCCTGGCAGAAGCGTACCGCCTGCCCAAAGAAACGGAAGAAGAAAAGAAATATAAGGAACAGATTATGGAGGAAGCGCTCTATCAGGCGGCTATTGTGCCGCTGCAGATCATGGAAACAATCCATCTGGCAATGGAGGAATTGGAGCTGCTTGGAAAGAAGGGCAATCTGCTGGCAGTCAGTGATGCCGGGACGGGAGTCCTGTTTGCGCAGGCAGCTATGGAGGGAGCGGCGTTTACCGTATTTATCAATACAAAGCTTATGAAGGATAAAGAAAGGGCAGAGGATCTGAATGCCCGTGCAAACACATTGATCGCGGAAGGACGCAGTATAAAAGAAGATGTGTACCGGGAGGTTATGAAGAATATCAAATAGTGCCGGCATAGACCGGAGCTGAAAGCGGAAAGGAGAAAACATCATGGGAACTGTCATGAAAGGGGCAGAGGTAGCAAAAGAAATGAAAGAAACGCTGATCCGGGAAGCGAACGAGCTGAAAGAAAAAGGGATTGATCCCTGCCTGGCTATCATACGCGTTGGGGCCAGAAGCGCTGATCTGTCTTATGAAAGAGGCGCGAAAAAAAGAATGGAGCTTGCGGGCATTGCGTGCAAAGTTGTAGAGTTGTCTGAGGATATTACTCAGGAAGAATTTGAAGAGGAATTTCAAAAGGTGAATCAGGATCCGGAAGTGCATGGTATCCTTTTATTTCGACCTCTTCCGAAACATTTGAATGAGGAGAAGATCAAAAATATCATTCATCCTTTTAAGGATGTGGATTGTATGAGTCCGGTAAATCTTGCAAAAGTATTCTCGGGGGATGACAGCGGATTTGCACCCTGTACGCCGGAAGCGGTAATAAAGATGCTGGAACATTACGGTATTTCTCTTTGTGGGAAGAAGGTGACAGTTGTGGGAAGGAGTATGGTCGTAGGAAGACCGCTTTCTATGCTGCTCCTTAAGCGTCATGCTACCATTACGATCTGCCACACGCGTACAAAAGATCTGGAGAAGGTTTGCCGGGAGGCGGATATCCTCATAGCGGCAGCAGGGAAACCGCGGATGATCACAGGGGATATGGCAAAGGAAAATGCCGTGATCGTAGATGTGGGGATCAACGTAGACGAAGAGGGAAGAATGTGCGGAGATGTGGATTTTGAGTCTCTTGCAGAGAAAGCCGCCTTTATCACTCCGGTACCGGGGGGAGTGGGAGGCGTGACGACCTCTATACTGGCGGCCCATGTGCTTCGGGGGGCAAAGTATTTAAATGGGATTTCAAAAGAATAAAATGTTTAAGGCTGGATATTGCACTTGTCCTACAAAAGTGATAAGATAATTTTCGATAGATTGTTATTTATTTATCGAAGTTATCTATAGGAGAAGGAGGGTGTGTTGTGGAAACACTAAACGAGATTGTGCTGAAGGTGCAGCACTACTTATCAGACTACATTTTGATTGTCGCCCTTGTGGTGGCAGGGCTGTGGTTTACAGCTCGCACAGGATTCATTCAGGTGAGAGGCTTCAAACGCGGTATGAAGCAGGTGTTCGGAGGGCTTTTCGGCAAGAAAGGTGAGGCTGGCAATGACGGAATGAGCTCTTTCCAGGCCCTGGCGACAGCTATTGCGGCGCAGGTCGGAACTGGGAATATTGCAGGTGCAGCTACTGCGATCGCAATTGGAGGTCCGGGAGCGATCTTCTGGATGTGGGCGGCAGCGTTTCTTGGAATGGCAACGATCTATGCAGAAGCACTGATGGCACAGAAATATAAACAGGTAGGAGCAGACGGAATCGTAACGGGAGGTCCGGTTTACTATATCAGGGCAGCGTTTAACAATGTTTTTGGAAAAGTACTGGCAGGTATTTTTGCAGTACTTTTGATTTTTGCCCTTGGATTTATGGGAAATGCAGTGCAGTCCAATTCCATTGCATCTTCTTTTAACACCGCATTTGGTATTCCGCAGTGGATCATGGGCCTGATCGTGGCTGTCCTTGCATTGTTTATCTTTTCCGGCGGTATGAAGAGAATTGCCAAGGTTACGGAAACCATGGTTCCTCTTATGGCTGCTCTTTATATTATCGGTTCTCTGATCGTTATTATTTATAACTGGAGAAATATTCCGCTTGCATTCTATGAGATTTTTGTGGGAGCTTTTGCGCCGTCTTCTATTGCAGGAGGTGCAGTTGGCGCTACTATTAAACTGGCTCTGACAAAAGGTGTTGCCCGCGGACTTTTCTCAAATGAAGCAGGTATGGGATCCACACCTCATGCGCATGCGGTTGCGAAAGTGGATCATCCGGTTGAGCAGGGGCATGCCGCTATGATCGGCGTATTTATTGATACCTTTGTTGTGCTGACAATGACAGCACTTGTAATTGTTACAACCCGTGCATTGCCGGAGTCCTACAAAGTAGTGGACGGAGGATATACAGCGGCGGCACTTAGCCAGTTTGCATATTCTCTTGTATATGGAAAAGGCGGAGAGATATTTATTGCAATCTGCATGTTCTTCTTTGCATTTTCCACGATCGTGGGATGGTATTTCTTCGGTCAGGCAAATATCAAATATCTGTTCGGACCCAAGGCAGTGCCGATCTACTCTATACTGGTATGCATCTGTGTATTCCTGGGGTCTCTGGCGCAGGTAGATCTTGTATGGAATATGGCGGACTGCTTCAACAGTATGATGGTTGTGCCGAATATAATCGGTCTTCTGGCCCTTAGTGGAATGGTGAAGAAAGTACATGATGATTATTTTAATAACTTCCTTCCGAAACAAAAGGAAAATATGAAAAATAAATAAAAACATATATTTTGAATTGTGCAATACGCACAAAAGTGAGTTTGTTTTTTCCCAAAAATGAAATTTTAAATTCCACCTCTCCTACGGGTAGTAGCGTTTACTTCTGCACAGTTGATATTTACTCTTTCATACATCCATGGTATGGTTATCTCTCCTTCTGACAGCAGTAGAAGGAGGCTCATCATGAGTAAATATATTCCTGGTAACCAAAAACATCTTACCCTTGAAAACCGTATCTATATCGAAAACGAACTAAATAAGGGCACTTCCTTTAAGGATATTGCCAGGTTCCTGTGTAAGGATCCTACTACAATCTCTAAAGAAGTCAGGGCTCACCGTCTCTCAGACTGGTATCACAAAGGGACTTTCTATAATGCCAAAAACTTCTGTATTCACCGCTATCACTGTAAGAAAACGAACGCCTGTGGAAAGATTGTCCTGTGCGGAATCAAATGCGCATCCTGTCCTACCTGCAACCAAACCTGCAGAAACTTTGAAAAAGAGCATTGCGTAAGGCTTGACCGGGCTCCCTATGTCTGCAACGGCTGTACGAAAAAAATCAATCACTGCACGCTTGCCCACAAATACTCTTATAACGCCAGGTTCGCTGACAGGAAATACCGGGAAAAACTCCGGGATTCTAGAACAGGTATTAACATGACCAAACGGGAGCTTCACAAAAAGGATCAGATCATTTCCCCTCTGATCGAACAGGGACAGTCTCCCTATCATATCCTGACAAACCATCCGGAGCTGGATATGTCCGTCCGTACCCTGTATTCGTATCTTGACCAGGGACTCTTTACGGCAAGGAACATAGATCTGAAACGGAAAGTTCATTTCAAACCAAGAAGGTGCCATAAAACACAGATCACGGACAGAGCAGTCTTTAGCAACCGATTATATCATGACTTCTGTTCCCTTGCCCTTACAGGCTATGTCCAGATGGATACTGTCCATTCTTCCAGGGAATCAAAAAAGACCTTGCTGACCATGTTTTTCACCAAAGAAAAACTCTTCCTTGCTTTTCTGATGAACCGCTGCACCAAAGGCGCTGTCCGTCTTGTTTTTGACCGTCTGGAAAAGCGTATGGGAACCTATGAATTTACTTCCGTGTTTGAATATATCCTCACGGACCGGGGCTCTGAATTTGGTGATCCGGATGCTTTGGAAACCGGCGTAAACGGAATACAGCGTTCCAGCATTTATTACTGTGACCCGATGCAGAGTGGGCAGAAGGGCGGATTGGAACAAGCACACACGATGCTGCGGATGATCCTCCCAAAAGGAACCAGTTTTGAATTCCTTACACAATGGGACGTAAACCTGATTGTGAACCATATCAATTCCACACCGAGGGAAAGCCTGGGTGGGAGGACGCCATACAGCGTCGCGTTGGAAGCACTTGGAGAAGAGGTCTTAAACGCATTTCAGCTTAGACCGATTGCCCCGGATGAGGTAAATCTGACGCCTAAGCTGATCCGCTTTAATCACTAATCAACTGATCGAAATCTGCTGTCAGACTGGAAGTAAACGTTTCACATTTTTTAGATGTGGCCGGTGGAATTCAGTCCCGCACACCGTATTCCAGCGGTCCGTTTCCCATGCCCAGAAATCAAGTATTTTTCGATGAGTTTAGCTAATTATAACAGAAAACTGGAGATTTTGCTTAAAAATCCCCTGTAAAATCCGCGAAAAATAAAGTATGGTGGAATTTACCTCTTCACCGGAATTTAAAATTTCAATTTAGCAGTTTGTTTTTTCATAGGTGTTGCAAAAAAAACGTTCATAATGTACTATAGACACATAGAATAATTCAGTAAAATATATGTAGAAAATCTATAAGTAAATTTTGACAGCAGGTAGATTTTTCCTACGAGAGAGCTGTGACGATGCAGCCGCCGAAGAGGCAAACCGCAAGGATGAGGGTGAACATCCGGGCGGTGAAACTTTCAGGCAAAAGGATTAGGGAAAGTACTGCATTCTGGATCTTGTAAGAGCTGGCAGAGTAAAAGTGTTCTGCGCAGACAATAAGACAAAAGACAGAAGAGGGCGATGAACACACAGAAGTGTTTTCAACGTCCTTTTTCTTTTTAACGTAACTCTTTGTTTATCTATAGAAAAGTCCTATAGAGCAAAAAGTTCTCTTACAGACATCTTTGGGAAGGAGATTGAAAACGTGGCAAGCTATAGTGTCCTGACAAACAATCCTCTTGTTCGCGATACGCTGAAAGACAAAAAAGAGGTCATTTATAAAGAAATTTCTTACGAAGATGTTTTGCGGGAAGCAAGAGACAGAGTATACCGGGGATACAGGCTTTTATCACATCCTTTATCAGGAAGTGTAAAACCTAATGAAACACCATACAAATCCATTATGATTGGGAACAGAAAGGAGGAGATTGACGCACAGTCCGTCAGGATCATAGAATCCGCTATAGAATCATGCCGGAAGTTTGTTTTTAAATCTGACAAATATAAGCCGGAAGTGTATAAGGATTTTCAACTGATCGACTGGACTTTGCTGGAAAGTGCAATGGCATCGGCAGATGCGTAGTAATGCCTTGAGATGGTTTTTCTGTGAAGCCAGAAAACAAAAAAGAAAACAATGATTAACAAGGAGGGAACACACAGTGAAATTAGAAATGGGGCACATATACATTAAGGACATCCAGTTTGCAAGCGAGTCAAAAATCGAAGACGGAATCCTCTATGTATCCGAAGAAGAAGTAAAGAAAGTAGCTCTGGAGGACGAGAAGATCAAAAGCGTATCCTTTGATATTGCCCGTCCGGGAGAGTCTGTTCGTATTACACCGGTAAAGGATGTAATTGAGCCGCGTGTGAAAGTAGAAGGCAAGGGAGGAATCTTCCCGGGAGTGATCGCCAAAGTTGATACAGTAGGAAGCGGAAAGACTTATGCGCTTAAAGGAATGGCAGTTGTAACTGCAGGACGTATTGTCGGATTCCAGGAAGGTATCATTGATATGACTGGCCCGGGAGCAGAATATACTCCATTTTCACAGACAAATAACCTGGTAATGGTATGTGAACCAGTTGATGATATCAAACAGCATGACTATGAAAAGGCAGTGAGATTTGCAGGATTCAGAGTGGCAGTTTATCTTGGGGAACTGGCACGTAACCTGACACCTGACGAGACAAAAGTATATGAGACATGTACGATCAAGGAAGGATTTGAGAAATATCCGGATCTTCCAAGAGTTGCTTACGTTCAGATGCTTCAGAGCCAGGGACTTCTGCATGATACATATGTATACGGCGTAGATGCAAAGAAAATTGTTCCGACAATTTTAAGCCCGACAGAAATTATGGATGGTGCGATCGTATCAGGAAACTGTGTATCCGCATGTGACAAGAACCCAACTTATGTACATTTGAATAACCCGGTTGTCCATGACCTTTTTGAGGAACATGGAAAGACGATCAACTTTGTATGCCAGATCATTACAAATGAGAACGTATACCTGGCAGACAAGCAGCGTTCCTCTGACTGGACAGCAAAACTTTGTAAAATGCTGGATCTGGACGGTGTTATCGTATCACAGGAAGGTTTCGGTAACCCGGATACAGACCTTATCATGAACTGTAAGAAGATTGAAGCAGAGGGTGTTAAGACTGTTATTATTACAGATGAATACGCAGGACGCGACGGAAAATCCCAGTCTCTTGCAGACGCAGACGTTGCAGCAGATGCAGTTGTAACAGGCGGAAATGCAAATGAGGTTATTATTTTGCCGAAGCTTGACAAAGTGATCGGAACACTGGATTATGTGACAAAGATTGCTGGTGCAAGTGAAGAAACATTGCGCGAAGACGGCTCCTTAGAGGTTGAGCTTCAGGTAATTACCGGAGCAACAAATGAGACTGGCTTTAACAAGCTGAGCGCAAGATAGAAGGGAGGACATACGCGAAAATGAGTAAAATAAAAGTAGTACATTACATTAATCAGTTCTTCGCAAATATCGGTGGAGAGGAAAAAGCAGATTACCCGGCAGAGCTTCGTGTAGGCGAAGTAGTAGGACCAGGTATGGCGTTCAATATGAACTTTAAGGATGAAGCAGAAATTATTGCAACAATCGTCTGCGGTGACTCCTATTTCAATGAAAACCTTGACAAGGCAAAAGCAGATATCCTTGCTATGGTAAAAGAGCAGGCGCCTGACGTATTTGTTGCAGGACCGGCTTTCAATGCAGGACGTTACGGCGTTGCATGCGGAACGATCGCAGCAGCGGTTCAGGAAGAACTTGGTATTCCGGCAGTTACAGGTATGTATGTAGAGAATCCAGGTGCTGATATGTTCAAGAACCAGGTATACATGGTATCTACAAAGAACAGCGCAGCAGGTATGAGGGATGCAGTGGGCAAGATGGCTCCTCTTGCGCTGAAGCTTGCGAAAGGCGAAAAGATCGGCGCTTCCTGTGAAGAAGGATATATGCCGAACGGCATTCGTGTAAACTTCTTTGAGAAGGAGAGAGGATCCAAACGTGCAGTGAAGATGCTCCTTCAGAAACTGGCTGACAAGCCGTATGTGACAGAATATCCGATGCCGAGCTTTGACAAAGTAGCTCCGAATCCGGCTGTGAAAGATCTTGCACATGCAAAGATCGCTCTGGTTACTTCCGGCGGTATTGTTCCGAAGGGAAATCCGGACCACATCGAAAGCTCCAGTGCTTCTCATTATGGAGAATATGACATCACAGGCGTTATGGATCTGACAGCAGATACATATGAGACTGCTCACGGCGGATATGACCCGGTATATGCAAATGAAGATGCAGACCGTGTTCTTCCGGTAGACGTTCTTCGTGAAATGGAAAAAGAAGGAAAGATCGGTGAACTTCACCATCTGTTCTATACAACAACAGGTAACGGTACAGCCGTAGCATCTGCAAAGGCTTTTGCAGATGAGTTTTCACAGAAATTGAAAGCAGACGGAGTTGACGCAGTTATCCTGACCTCCACTTGAGGTACCTGTACTCGTTGCGGTGCAACGATGGTAAAAGAAATCGAGAGAGCAGGAATCCCGGTTGTACATGTTTGTACAGTTACTCCGATTTCTATGACAGTAGGAGCAAACAGAATCGTTCCGGCGATCGCAATTCCTCATCCGCTTGGAAATCCGGCACTTGACCCGGCGGAAGAGAAAGAACTTCGCCGTCACATCGTAGAGAAAGCTCTGGAAGCTCTTACCACAGAAGTGGATGGTCAGACAATCTTTGATTAATAAAAACAGCTGAAAAAGGAGATGTTACCGATGAGCAAAATTTATGACGTAATCATCCTTGGAGCAGGTCCGGGAGGACTTGCTGCAGGACTGTACGCAGGACGGAGCCGCCTGTCTACCCTTGTCATCGAAAAGGGACAGGACGGCGGACAGATTGCGATCACAGACGACATTGAGAACTATCCGGGACAGATCGTAGAAGGAGAGTCCGGTCCGTCATTGATCGCAAGAATGACACAGCAGGTGGAAAAGTTCGGTGCAGAGCGTGTTTCTGACACGATCAATGCTGTGGATTTCAGCGGAGAGATCAAGATCTTAAAGAGCGCAAAAGCAGAGTATCAGGCAAAGAATGTCATTATTGCAACCGGCGCATATGCAAGACCGATCGGATGCAAAGGAGAAGCGGCATTCAGAGGAAAAGGAGTTTCCTACTGTGCAACATGTGATGCAAACTTCTTTGAAGATCTGGAAGTATTTGTAGTCGGAGGCGGTGATTCTGCAGTAGAAGAAGCAATGTATCTGACAAAATTCGCGAGAAAAGTTACGATCATCCACAGAAGAAACGAGCTTCGCGCAGCAAAATCTATCCAGGAGAAGGCATTTGCAAATCCGAAGATTGAATTTTTCTGGGACAGCGTAGTAGAGGAAGTCGGCGGAGACGATATCCTGCAGTGGATGAAAGTAAAGAATGTCAAGACTGGCGAAGTAAAGACAGTGGAAGCCGACGAAGAGGACGGCATGTTCGGTGTGTTTGGATTTATCGGAACGGTTCCAAATTCCAAGATCTTTGAGGGCATCATTGATATGGACGAAAGAGGCTATATTAAGACAGATGAGAATATGCACACCAATATTCCAAATGTATATGCAGTAGGGGATGTCAGGATCAAGAGCCTGCGTCAGGTAGTGACAGCGGCAGCTGACGGCGCAATTGCAGCTGTTCAGGTAGAGAGAAGTCTTTCCGATTATTTCTAAACCGCTGAAGCAAAAAATGCCATAAATATTCATGAAGGAGTGATTACAATGATAGAAGTAGATAAGAATACATTTGAAGAAGAAGTTCTGAAAGCAGACGGTTATGTTTTCGTAGATTTTTACGGTGACGGATGTGTACCGTGCCAGGCATTGATGCCGAAGGTACATGAGTTTGCTGATACTTACGGGGATAAAATGAAATTTACAGCCCTGAATACAACAAAGGCACGCCGCCTTGCAATTTCCCAGAAAGTACTGGGACTTCCTGTGATGGCTATTTACAAGGACGGAGAGAAGATCGACGAAGTTGTAAAAGACGATGCTACAGAGGAAAGCATTGAAGCGATGATTAAGAAATATCTTTAATCATAAAAAACAACCAAAATGAATTACTGAAGAAAGGAGAAAGCATAATTATGGCTATTTTAGAAGGTAAAAAAGCAATAATTATCGGAGACCGTGATGGTATCCCGGGACCGGCTATCGCAGAATGCGTGAAAACAGCTGGTGCTGAGGTTGTATTTGCATCAACGGAATGTTTCGTCTGAACGAGCGCAGGCGCAATGGATCTGGAAAACCAGAAGAGAGTAAAAGAATTTGCTGACGAGCTGGGAGCTGAGAATTTAGTAGTAATTCTCGGTGCAGCAGAAGGTGAAGCTGCAGGACTTGCAGCTGAGACTGTTACAGCAGGAGATCCTACTTTCGCAGGTCCATTGACAGGAGTCCAGCTTGGACTTCGTGTTTATCACGTATGTGAACCAGAAATGAAAGAAGAATTTGACGAAGCAGTATATGACGAACAGATCAGTATGATGGAAATGGTTCTCGATGTAGATGATATCATCTCAGAGATGACAGCCATCAGAGAACAATACTGTAAATTCTAATCAGGCGGGGCGGCGTCACCCCGCCGCTCCGTATATCAGGTAATATTTGGTTGGAACAATTTAAGATGGAAGGAAAGGGAAAACCCATGAACAGTGTAATTAAAGGAGCCAGCTATGTATTAGTACATACTCCTGACATGGTTTTATATAATGGAACAACACAGACAACAGAGCGTATTGTAAACCCGGAATCTGAGTATCTGAAAGAAGTGCCGGAGAAACTTCGTTCCTATGAGGATGCAGTTGCTTACTGGCCGAACCAGACCTATATCGGAAACGTACATCCGGAAGAGCTGGCAGAAGTAGAGTTCCCATGGTATGACAAGAAGATGGAAAACGCCGACCGCTATGGAAAATATGGCGAGATCATGCCGGAAGAGGAATTTTTGCTTCTTGTACAGGCAAGTGATATGTTTGAAGTCGTACGTCTGGATAAAGATTTTGTTGCAAAATATAAGGATGCATTTGCAAAAGATCCTATTATCTCAGAGGATATCGTTGAGAAAGTTCACGAGGGTGTGGAATTAAGCGAGATCGAACATTTTGTGAACGAAGAACATGCAGAAGGGCTGTATTTCGATGGAAAACTTGTAGGCTGTGTAAAGGCTGCTCACGACATTGATGTGAACCTGTCTGCTCATGTTATGCATGAGAACCTGATGAGCAAGGCTTCCAGTATTCTGGCTCTGCTCTATGCGGTTCGCAATGCGGGAATTGATAAATCAGAAGTAGAATACGTGATCGACTGTGCAGAGGAAGCATGCGGTGATATGAATCAGAGAGGCGGCGGAAACTTTGCAAAGGCTGCAGCTGAAGTGGCCGGACTTGTAAATGCAACAGGTTCTGATGCAAGAGGATTCTGCGCTGCACCTACTCACGCTGTGATTGAAGCAGCTGCTTTGGTAAAAT
The DNA here is from genome assembly GCF_030296775.1 of Claveliimonas bilis. Lineage (NCBI taxonomy): Bacteria > Bacillati > Bacillota > Clostridia > Lachnospirales > Lachnospiraceae > Claveliimonas > Claveliimonas bilis. Next base: position 1,524,121 of record NZ_AP027742.1, read on the forward strand.
CCGGAGCATACAAAACAGTTGTTGTTACGTCCGGAGGATGTACTGCAAAACTTGGTATGAACGGGAAAGACCATATCAAAAAAGGTCTTCCGATCCTGGAGGACTGCCTTGGAGGATTTGCTGTTGTTATTTCCGAAAACGATGGTGTAAATCCGGAGATCGATCTTAGCCTTCTGGGACGCCACACTGTTGGGACAGGTTCCGCTCCGCAGGCTGTTATCGGAAGCCTGGTGGCAGATCCACTTGACAGGGCAGGCATGAAGATTCCGGATATCGATAAATATTCACCGGAAATGCAGAATCCGGATATTACAAAACCGGCAGGAGCAGGGGATGTTCCTCTGGCAAACTACAAGATGATCGCAGCTCTGGCTGTAAAACGCGGTGAGCTGGACAGAAAAGAACTTGCTGACTTTACAAAGAAACACGGACTTACCGGATGGGCTCCGACACAGGGACATATTCCTTCCGGAGTACCTTATATCGGAGTTGCAAGGGAAGACATTCTGGAAGGAAAGATCAAGAATGCCATGATCATCGGTAAAGGAAGTCTTTTCCTTGGACGTATGACAAATCTTTTTGACGGTGTATCTTTTGTTATTCATGGAAATACTGCAGAGGCAGAGAAAGCTGAAGCAGGCGTTTCTGAAGAGGAAGTAAAAGGACTGATCGCAAAAGCGATGAAGGATTTTGCAGCAACATTAATGGCAGAGTAAAGGAGTGGAGAAAATGGCAAATAGTATTGAAAAAATGATTGCCTCCACCTTTATGGAAATGGCAGAGGGTCTGGAGACCGGAAGCTTTGGGAAAAAGCCGAAGATTGCTCTGACAGGTATGGGCAGTGAGCATGGGGAAGAAAATGCAATGGAAGCTGCCGTTGCTGCGGCAAAAGAGGGCATAGATGTATACTACATTGGTACTCTGGAGGCAGAAGGGGTAACCACGGTAAAGGTGGCTGATGAAGAAGAAGGCCACAAAAAGATGGAAGAACTTCTGAAAAATAAGGAAGTGGACGGTGCAGTAACAATGCATTTTCCATTCCCGATCGGAGTTTCTACAGTGGGACGCGCTGTGACACCGGCAAAGGGAAAAGAAATGTTTGTCGCTACAACGACAGGTACTTCCAGCGCAGACCGCGTGGAAGGAATGATCAAAAATGCGATTTATGGAATTATTGCTGCAAAAGCATGCGGGAAGAGCAATCCGACCGTAGGTATTCTGAACGTGGATGGGGCACGTCAGACAGAAATTGCGTTGAAGCAGCTGAAGGAAAATGGGTATGATATCTCATTTGCAGAATCAGCAAGGGCAGATGGAGGCTGCGTAATGCGCGGGAATGACGTGCTGCAGGGCTCCCCGGATATTATGGTATGTGATTCGCTGTCCGGAAATATTCTGATTAAAATGCTGTCATCCTTTACGACAGGAGGAAGCTTTGAAGCAACCGGTTATGGCTATGGCCCTGGTATCGGGGAAGGGTATGATCAGCTTGTTATGATCATTTCCAGGGCGTCCGGAGCACCTCTCATCACGGGGGCTATCCGGTATGCAGCAGAGCTGATCCGCGGAAAGGTATTTGATGTTGCAAAGAAAGAGTTTGCAGCAGCCAATAAGGCCGGGCTGAAGGATATCCTGAATGCCAGAAAAGCGGCAGCAAAACCGGCAGCGGAAGAGGAAGAAGTAAAAGCACCGCCGAAAGAACCGGTAACTTCACAGATTGCAGGAATTGAGATCATGGATCTGGAAGACGGAGTGAAAGTTCTGTGGAAGCTTGGCATTTACGCAGAGAGTGGAATGGGATGTACAGGTCCTATTATCCTCGTGTCAGATGCAAATTATGAAAAAGCAGCAGAAGAGCTGAAAAAAGCAGGTTATATTAACTAAAGTTCAGTACAGGGAAGTGGCAGCCGGTGTGCCGAGATGCCACTTCCTTTTTCTGCGCCTTATATTGTTTGGAAAATTGTGGAATTATATAATAGAGGATATGAGAACAGAAACCATAGCGTTAATAAATGAGGGGTCATTGGGGCTGGATTTTAAGCCGGTGATGACAAGGGTGTTAAAAGGCGTACTGGTGGCGGCTTCAGTATGGATTACAGCATCTGTAGTGTCTAAGGAGGAGGCAATGAACCCGGGAACAGGAGAAAGCTTTGGCCTGGAAACAGCCAGAGAAAGCGTCGGACGGTATCCCGGAGTCGGCAGTGAAGTGACAGAAGAAGCACACAGTATTTTAAAATTGATGGAAAATCGAATTGTTTTGGCAAAAGCAGTTTTGGAGGAAAAAGAAAATACAGCTTTGAATGAGACAGAAAACCCGGGTCGGAAACTTTCTATAGAAATGGCGGCACCTGCCGTTATATCAGAAGGAGCGTCAGGGGTAAAAGAAGTAATAACAGTTCCGGCAGCGGATAAGGAATCTTCCGATACAGCAGGAGGAGAATATGAGCTGACATTTGATGGTTCTCTTCCTATGGATTACTGTGTGGGCAGTACAGTGGAACTGTCGGATATCACTTTAATGTATCGGGGCGGGAAGATCATGCCGGAGGATGCGGCAGTGAAAATTCCCGATACAGGAAAAGCAGGGAATTATAAAATTTCTGTGGAGTACAAAGGCTGTAAAGCAGAGATTCCCTTTGGTGTTGTGGATTATAAAGTCCATTTGAACGGAAATGGAGGAAGTTGTACGACAGATATGGCATATCTGACAGATTATATGCTGGAAGAGACGGCAGTTCCTGTTCGTCCCGGAAAAGAATTTGTCGGATGGTATAGAGATGAGGCGTGTACGATTCCTTTTGAGAGAGCCAAAAGGGGAGAGACAGAGCTGGAATTATATGCAGGATGGAAAGAATATACGGGATTTCTCTGTGATGACGCAGGATATATTACAAGTTATACAGGAGAAGGAAATAGGATTACAGATGGGCTGCTTGTTTTGCCGGATAGAGAAGGATGTGTCGGAATCAGGGCAGGATCCTTAGATGGATTTGCAGAAGAGATATTTGAAATTTATGTTCCTGCCGGAATTACTGACATTGAACCTGGAACTCTGGAAAACCTGCCTCTGCTGTTTTATATTGAAGTGGATTCAGATAATCCGGTATATGAGAGCAGAGAAGGGCTTTTATACAGCAGGACAGACGGAAGTCTTATTTTACGGCCGGCAGGAAGATAAAAAAATATCTGTAATTTTTCCCCGGATAGTGATATAATAAGCAAGATACAGCTGTTAATATTATAACCGAGGAATCAAAAATATGAGGATTCATCAGATTACAGAAAATAAAAAGGCATTTTTGGATCTATTATTACTGGCAGATCCCCAGGAGGACATGATAGAGAAATATCTGGACGCTGGGGATATGTTTGCGTTATATGACGAAGAAGGTGAAGTGCAGTCAGTCTGCGTTGTTACCATGAACAAAGCAGGGAGCTGTGAATTGAAAAATATTGCTACAAGAGAAAAGGCGCAGGGCAGAGGATACGGAAAGGCCCTGCTTCACTATGTGTGCGAGAAGTACAGTTTCCAATGCTCTACCATGTATGTGGGAACGGGAAACAGCAAAAAGACGATTGGCTTTTATGAACACTGCGGTTTTACTCCTTCTCATATCGTGCCGGGATTTTTTACGGAAAATTACCGGGAAGAAATTTATGAAGATGGTGTGCTGCTGACAGACATGGTTTACCTGAAGAAGGATCTGGCTAAGGAATCGGATCCGAAGCGGGTTATGGATCTGGCTTTGGAGGCAGGAAGGATCCTTTTGAAAAACGGCGGAGAGATTTTTCGTGTGGAGGAAACAATTGAACATATCTGTAAACGTTTCCATGTCAATGATGTAGATACATTTACCATGAGCCATGCAATTATCATCAGCGTTAAAATCGGAGATGGTGATTCCTACACAAAGGTAAAACATATACCGCTTTCTGCCGCTCATCTGGGAATTGTAGCTGAAGTGAACGATTTATCCAGGGAGATTGCCGCCGGCATGGTGGGATTGGATGAGGCGTTTGAGCGGCTTGCGGAAATTGAAAAAATACCGCCAAAAAGAAGCTATTTTCAGGTTCTTTCTGCCGGTATAGGCAGCGGATGCTTCGGGTATCTTTTGGGAGCAGGAGTCCCGGAGAGCTTTGTAGCATTTTTGATAGGATGTATTCTGTATATTTGGGTGCTGACCGCGAAAAAGCATCACATGTCCAAAATTCTCGTAAATATTACAGGCGGCGTGCTGCTGACAACTCTCGGTCTTGTGGCATTGCAGATTGCCCCTGTTCCACTTCAAAGAGACGGGATCATCATTGCATCTATTATGCCTTTAGTGCCCGGAATGGGATTTGTCAATGCAATCCGTGATATAGCAGACAGTGATTTCCTGTCTGGGACAGTGCGGATGATCGATGCGCTTCTTGTGTTTGTATATATAGCGATCGGCGTGGGGATCACACTTGGGATTTATGCAAATATGGCAGGAGGTGTTCTTGGATGATAGAGTACATTGTGGCAAATCTGATATGCCCCTTTTTTGGCACCATTGCTTTTTCCGTTCTGTTTAACGTGCCGAAACGGTTTTATTTAAGCTGCGGCATTACTGGTACAATGGGGTGGATCGTATACTGTCTGACAGTCAATTTAACCTCGGCAGCCATTGCTTCTTTTTTGGGAACACTGGTGGTAGTTCTGATATCGAGAATGCTGACAGTGCGGATGAAGTGCCCGATCACGGTTTTTCTGATCTCCGGCATTTTTCCTCTGGTGCCCGGAGCGGGCGTTTATTATACCGCCTACTACCTTGTCATGAATCAGCTGGGAGAGGCTGCACAGCGTGGGATTGGAGCGATAAAAGTGGCTTTTGCCATAGTACTTGGCATTGTCTGCATTGTCTCTATTCCCAGAGAATTTTTCCGCCCGGATTACTGGAGGAGCCGCCGGCTCCACAAGAGAAAGATTCAGAATAGTTGATTACCATAATTCACATGTGTTATACTGATTATGAAAAGCATAATACACAGCCTGAAAGAGGAGGCGAATAGGTATGTCAGATATAACGGAAATCATCTGTCAGATACTGAAGAAAAGCAGGTACACAGTGGCATTAAGCGGTTTTGGAATGCTTGTGGAAAGCGGATATCCGGCAATTCGTGACGGGGGAGAGTCCTACGATATTGAACAGAAGTACGGATATTCAACAGAAGAGATCTTTTCCAGTTCCTTTTTTTCGACGCGTAAACCGCAGTTTTACGATTTCTACAGAAAAGAAATCCTTTCGGCTCTGGATACACCGCCGGGGAAAGGATTTTATGAGATGGCCAGGCTGGAGGAGATGGGGATTTTGCAGACCATTATTACCCGGCGTATTTTCCATTTGCCCTCACGTGCAGGATGTAAAAAGGTCATTGAGCTTCATGGAAATGTATACCGCAATTATTGTACACATTGCGGCCAGGAGTATTCTATGGAGTATGTAAGGGATGGAGAGAAGATTCCTTTATGTGAAAAATGTAAACAGGCTATTCGGCCGGATGTGCGGCTGTTTGGGGAAATGGTGGATAATCAGGTTATTACAAGAGCTGCAACGGAGATTCAGAAAGCCGACGTGCTGCTGGTGCTTGGTACGAACCTGAAAAGTTATCTCTGTACACAGCTTCTGGATTACTATGAAGGAGATAAGCTTTTGCTGATCTCGAAAGAACAGCATTTTTCAGATAAATTTGCAGATATATACTGGAACAGCAGAGTGGATGATGCTCTGGATAAAATTATAACAGAAATGGAGAAGAACAATGAGTAAAGTAAGAACAAGATTTGCACCAAGTCCTACGGGAAGGATGCATGTGGGAAATTTAAGGACGGCATTATATGCTTATCTGATAGCGAAACATGCGGGAGGAAGCTTTATGCTTCGGATTGAGGATACAGACCAGGAACGTTTTATGGAAGGGGCTCTTGAAATTATTTACCGGACTCTGGAAAAGACCGGACTTGTACATGACGAGGGACCGGACAAAGACGGAGGAGTGGGTCCTTATGTGCAGAGCGAGAGAAACGCTGCAGGTATCTATATGAAATATGCCAAACAGCTCATTGAGCAGGGAGATGCATACTACTGTTTCTGTGATAAAGAACGCCTGGAGTCTTTAAGGAGCAAAGTGTCAGAAGACGGAAATACAGAGATTGTTGTCTATGATAAACACTGCCTTCATCTGAGCAAGGAAGAGATTGAAGCGAACCTGAAGGAAGGAAAGCCATATGTGATCCGCATGAACATGCCCACAGAAGGGACAACAACCTTTCATGATGAAATATACGGGGACATCACAGTGCCCAATGAAGAGCTGGATGATATGATTCTGATCAAATCGGACGGATATCCGACTTATAATTTTGCAAATGTAGTGGATGACCATCTGATGGGAATCACCCATGTAGTCCGCGGAAATGAATATCTGTCCTCTGCTCCGAAATACAATCGTATTTACGAAGCTTTCGGATGGGAAGTGCCGGTTTATGTGCATTGCCCGCTTATTACGGATGAAAACCACAAAAAGCTGAGTAAACGCTGCGGCCATTCTTCTTATGAAGATCTTCTGGATCAGGGATTTGTATCAGAAGCAATCGTGAATTATGTGGCTCTGCTGGGATGGTGTCCGGAGGGAACACAGGAAATCTTCTCTCTGGATGAGCTGGTAAAAATCTTCGACTATCATCATATGAGTAAGTCTCCGGCTGTGTTTGACATGACAAAGCTGAAATGGATGAATGGCGAATATCTGAAAGCAATGGATGCAGACAGGTTTTATGAGATGGCAAAGCCTTATATTGAAGAAGTGATCACAAAAGATTATGATTTGAAGAAGATTGCGGCGCTTGTAAAGACCAGAATCGAAATCTTCCCTGATATCAAAGACCAGATTGACTTTTTCCAAGAATTGCCGGAATATGACACAGCAATGTACTGCCATAAGAAAATGAAAACAAATGAAGAGACTTCTCTGGAAGTTTTAAAAGAAGTTCTTCCGATCCTGGAAGCGCAGGATGATTACAGCAATGACGCCCTGTATGCCACCCTGAAAAAGTATATTGAAGAAAAAGGTTACAAAAACGGCTATGTAATGTGGCCGGTGAGAACTGCCGTGTCCGGCAAGCAGAATACGCCTGGCGGAGCGACAGAAATTATGGAAGTACTTGGCAAAGAAGAGTCCCTGTGCAGGATCCGTAAGGGAATTGAATTGTTAGAAACGAGGTAAGGAATGCATCTGAATAAGGCACAGCAAAAAGCAGCCTGTCATTTCCAGGGGCCATGTATGGTCCTTGCCGGTCCCGGTTCCGGGAAAACGCTTACCATTGCAGCAAGAATAGAAAATCTGATTAAAAGGTACAAAGTAAGACCAGAAGAAATTCTGGTCATTACTTTTACCAGATATGCTTCCTATGAAATGCAGAACAGATTTAAAAGTCTTATGGGAGGAGTCTGTCCTCCTGTAACATTCGGGACATTTCATGGGATCTATTACGGGATTCTAAGGTGGGCTTATGGATTTACTTCGGCAAATATTCTGACCGGGGAAGAGAGCAGCAGACTTTTGGGGCAGATTCTGGCTCTGCCGGAACTGGATCTTAAGCTGGAAGTGGAAGATGAACAGGATTTTATCAGAGATCTTCTGACAGAAATCGGAAAAGTAAAAAATAACGGGTTGGATATTCAGACATATAAAGCGTCCGTATGTCCGGGAGCATTTGCAGATATCTACCAGATGTATGAAAAGAAGAGAAAGGAAATGCGCAAGATCGATTTCGACGATATGCTGATCCTCTGCCATGAGCTTTTTAAGTCCAGACCAGATATTCTTGAAAAATGGCAGGCCAGGTTCCGGTATATTCTGGTAGATGAATTTCAGGATGTCAATAAAATACAGTATGAAATTTTGAAGATGCTGGCGCTTCCTGAAAATAACCTGTTTGTAGTAGGAGATGACGATCAGTCGATCTATCAATTCCGGGGAGCGGACCCTTCTATTATGCTTGGTTTTTCCAGAGACTATCCCGATGCCGGGCAGATTCTCCTGGACGTCAATTACCGCTCCACTGCTCATATTTTAAACGGCGCCCTCCGAGTGATCGGACATAATGAACAGAGATTTTCCAAGGAGATCAAACCCCATGCGGGAAAAGGAGAGTGCGTCCATGTGCAGGAAGTCCTGGATGTGACAGAGGAAGGAAAGTATGTGATAGAGGGCGTGAAAAAGAGGATGGAACAGGGCGTGCCGGCAAGAGAAATCGCAGTACTGTTCCGTACGAACCGGGATGCCAGGATCCTGGCGGAAATGCTGGCGGAATACCAGATTCCCTTTGAAATGAAAGAAAATATCCAGAATATTTATGATCACTTTATTGCCCGCAATATAAAAAGCTATCTGAAACTGGCTGCCGGAAGCAGGGAGAGAAGATATTTTCTGGATATTATGAACTGTCCGAAACGCTACTTAAGCAGAGAATGTCTGGAATCTTCCAGAGGGGATTTTGAGGAGATGAGGAAATTCTATTGTGACAAGGGGTGGATGCAGGACCGCATCGATCAGTTTGAGTGGGATGTTAAGATGATGGAAAACAAAACCCCTTATGCGGCAATACAATATATAAGAAAGAAGATCGGCTATGACGATTATCTGAAAGAATATGCCAAAATCCGGCGTATACGGGAGGAAGATCTTTTTGAAATTCTCTATGAAATTCAGGAAAGATCCAAGGAATTTCAAAGTTTTGAAGAGTGGTTTCTCTATATAGAGAACTACGGACAAATGTTAAAGGAGAAGAAGGGCAGAGGCAGAAAAGATCAAACTGGGGAACAGGGCGTGTCGCTTATGACCATGCACGGCGCAAAAGGCCTGGAATTTGATACAGTATTTGTGATCGGAGGAAATGAAGGCGTCACTCCTTACCGAAAAGCCAAACTTGATGAAGAGATCGAGGAGGAGCGCCGGATGTTTTATGTGGCTATGACACGGGCAAAGAGAAAACTGGTAATCAGTTATGTAAAAACGAAAAACGGAAAGGAACTAAGTCCTTCCCGCTTTGTTGAAGAGCTTTTGTTGAAAGAAGGAGAAAGCAGACATTAAAGATCCTCTTCCTCGCCAAATTCCTGCTCGTCCAGCCATTCGTCAAATGCATCTGCCGCGATTTCATATTCTTCATCGTCAAGAATATTTTCCAGATCCGGATTTTCCGGGTCTGTGTCAATATAACGGTAAAGATATACATCGCCTTCTTCGCTTTCGCCGTTTTCATCCAGAGGAAGAAGGGCAATATATTGACGTCCGCCGGCTTCATAGACAGTCAGAACAGCGCATTCAATCTCTTCATCGTTATCCAGAGTCAGTGTTACAGTAATTTCATCCATATTTTCTGTAGCCATACAAAAATCTCTCCTTTATTCTTTCTGTTTTTACTCTATCAGAGCGACGCCACAAAAGCAAGTAAAATCTATGTTGCGAAAAGAGAAAGGAAAAGGAGAGGGAAATGGCTGGGGCTGGTAAAAATGAAAAAAATGTAGTAAAATACAAAATATATGTGACTGGAATCATTCGCAAGGAGGAGCAGATATATGAAAAACCGCAAGATAAAAGTGCTTCTGGCACTTGTTGTCATGGGAATTATGATGTTGGCCGGATGTAAGAAGCAAGTGGGCACACCGGAAGATAATCCGGTTCAGGAAGAAGATACAGAAGAAACAGACGAGGAAGAAGCAGAAGAGGAAGGGTACAAATTTGGTTTCAGCGGAATCAATATGGAGAATCCTTATTTTATTACGCTGGAAAATGCAATTCGCGAATCGGTTACAAGCTCAGGGAATACACTGATTACCGAAGACCCGGAAGGAGATGCCCAAAAACAGGCTTCACAGATCACAGAGATGATCGAGGCAGGGATTGATGCCATTTTTTTAAGCCCGGTAAATTGGGAGGAAATTACTCCCTCTTTGCAGGAACTTCAGGAAGCGGATGTACGCATTATCAATGTAGATACACAGGTTAAGGAAATGGATTATGTAGATGCCTATGTGGGATCTGACAATGAAGCAGCCGGACGTATGTGCGGTGAGGCGTTGATTGAGAAATGTCCGGACGGAGGCAAAGTACTGATACTGGAATGCCCGACACAAAATTCTATTAATGAGAGAATTACAGGATTTGAGGAGGCGATTTCAAAAGCGGAGGTCGGTTTTGAAATTGTGGCAAGAGAAAATACAGACGGAAAATTTGAAAAGTCAGTGGAAGTGGCACAAAATATCCTCAAAGAACATACGGATGTAACAGCCATTATGTGCGGAAATGATCAGATCGCGGTAGGAGCGCAGACAGCAGTGAACCTTCTTGGAATGGATGATGTAATTATTTACGGTGTGGACGGTTCCCCTGATATCAAAAAAGAGCTGGAAAAATCAGACACACAGATTGCAGGTACAGCGGCACAGTCTCCGATCAATATGGGGAAAAAGGCTGTGGAAGTAGGGCTTGCTATTTTGAACGGCGAAGAATATGAAAAAGAAAATTATGTAGAGATCATTGATATGATCACGAAAGATAATGTGGAAATGTATGGAGCAGATGGCTGGCAGTAGAAGCAGCAGGAAGGACGGAACATGAGAAGAGAAAAAGGGAAACCGCTGCCTTTGGGCGTGAGTGTGGGAAAAGACAGCGTTAATTTTGCAATAGAGGTTCCGGAAGGAAAAGAATGCAGATTGCTCCTTTACAAAAAAGGAGAACGGGAGGCTTCTGTCATTTTTGAAATGCCGGAAGAAGACGGAGTCGGAAGTGTACGTTTTCTGTCGCTTTTTGATTTTGCATATTCGGAGTATGAGTATAATTATCTGATAGATGAGGAGGTCTGTGTTGACCCCTATGCCAGAAGCCTTGCGGGAACAGAAGAGTTTGGCCGCAAATGGGAGCTTCAGGAGCATGAGGTTCGTGCCGGAATTTATGAGGATCACTATGACTGGGAGGGTGATCTTCCTCCCTGTATTCCTGCCAATGAAGTGGTGGCCTACAGTCTCCATGTGCGGGGATTTACGAAACACAGCTCTTCAAAAGTTGCCCATAAAGGTACTTTCCGGGGAGTCATTGAAAAAATTCCTTATCTGCTTGAGCTGGGGATCAATCAGATCCATCTTATGCCGGTATATGAGTTTGAACAGCTGGGAAAATATGTAAATTACTGGGGATACGGACCGGGATTTTATTTCGCTCCCAAAAGAGCTTATGCGGCATCAGACAATCCGGCGTCAGAATTAAAAGATATGGTGCGGGAATGCCACAAGGCCGGGATTGAGGTAATACTGGAAATGCCTTTCGAGGGCGGCACTTCCAGAATCCTTATGGAGGAGTGTCTGCGCTGGTATATGATGGAATACCATGTGGACGGATTTATTTTGAACCCGGATGTAACGCCGACAGATGGGAGCTATGCTGACCCGCTTTTAAGCAAAATGAAACTTTTCCATCATCAGGCAGGTTTTCAGAATGTTATGCGAAGGTTCCTGAAGGGGGACGAGGGCATGATTGAAGAGGTGATATACTGGCTTCGAAGGCCTGCAGGGGCGGAAGGCATGTATAATTATATTGCAGGTCATAATGGATTTACCCTGAACGATCTGGTTTCCTATGATGCAAAACACAATGAAGCAAATGGAGAAAACAACCAGGATGGACCGGATTACAATTACAGTTGGAACTGCGGAGCAGAAGGACCCAGCCGCAAGAGGGCGGTCGTGGCGCTAAGAGCAGGACAGATGAGAAATGCTTTTATGCTTGTTCTCCTTGCACAGGGGATTCCCTGTATTCTTGCAGGAGATGAATTTGGAAATACTCAGAAGGGGAACAACAATGTGTACTGTCAGGACAATCCGGTGGGATGGCTGGACTGGAGCAGACTTGAGAAAAACCGCGCTCTCCATGAATTTGTAAAGGAGATGATCGCGCTTCGCCGCAGTCACCCGGCGCTTCGGCAGAAAGAGGAACTTCGGGGCATGGACCAGATCAGCTGCGGCGTACCTGATGTGTCTTATCATGGAGAATATGCATGGCAGACGCCATCAGAAATATCCAGCCGCCAGCTTGGAGTATATTACTGCGGTATTGCAGCAAAAGATACGGATTGTTTTGTTGCTTACAACATGCATTGGGTAGAGCACAGTTTTGCTCTCCCGGCGCTTGGAAAAGGGAAAAAGTGGTATCTGACAGCGGACAGCAAAACAGGAGTCCTTGAAGATCCGGAAGTGCTGAAAAATCAGAGAGAAGCCGTTCTGGAAGAAAGGACGATCGCGCTGTTTATCGGCAAATAATTATGCAAGACTACTTTTGCGGACAGGAGATTATGTGAGATGAAAGCCTGGGGGCATTTTTGTACAATAACGCATCACAAGATTCTCGTAATGAGAGGCTGCTTTAAAATCGGATTATACAGACAGGGACTGCTGCATGATATGTCCAAATATTCCCCTGTAGAATTTCTGGTTGGCTGTAAATACTATCAGGGCAACCGAAGTCCCAATAATGCAGAGCGGGAAGAAAAGGGCTATTCCCTGGCGTGGCTTCATCATAAAGGGAGAAACAAGCATCATTATGAATATTGGATCGACTATGGCCTGGAAAAAGAGGACGGCATTATCGGGATGAAAATGCCGGTGCGCTATGTGGCGGAAATGTTTGTAGACCGCATTGCTGCCTCGAAGACTTATCAGAAGGAAAATTACCGGGATGAACATCCGCTGGCCTATTATGAAAGAGGAGCTGCCAGGCTGGGACGGATGATCCATCCGGATACAGCAGCTCTCCTCCACAGCCTGCTGAAGATGCTGGCAGAGGAAGGAGAGGAGCGGACCTACGCTTATATCCGCAATGTTGTATTAAAGAAAGATTTTCCCTATTAACTAAAAAGAGTTCCGTAAATGGAACTCTTTTGCAAAACATGGACGTTTTTCAATGAATTATTCAGGATATACGAGTCTGTCATCGGATATATTTTCCAGGACTTCCATACGGTATTTCCGGGCAAGATATCTGGCCATCGGAAGATTCATATCCAGATAGTTCCCGCAGTCTTTTGGGGAAGCACCGGGAACCTCACCTTCAAAATCAGCAATAAAATCAAAAAGCGCCTGTATAAGAGGGATGATATCCCTGGATTCATAATCGCCTGCCAGCAGCAGATAAAAACCGGTGCGGCAGCCCATAGGACCGAAATAAAGGACTTTGTCAGCGTATGTTTCGTCATTTCTAAGGAAGGTGGCGCCTAAGTGTTCGATGGTATGTACCTCGGCAGTATTCATGACCGGCTCTTCATTAGGGCTTGTCATACGAAGGTCAAAGGTGGTGACAGTACAGTCGCCGGCTTTGTCTTTTCGGGACACATATACGCCGGGCTGCAGTTTCCAGTGGTCTATGGTAAAACTGGTAATTTTTTTCATTTTTGTCTCATCCTTTCTCAAACATATTCCTTTTTCAGTGTAACACTTTTTCCCTGAAATTTCTATGAAAAGAACCATTCAGTGTGGTATACTGGTACTGGACTTGCAGAAAGGATGGGCGATGAATCATGAAATTATATCTTGTACGCCACGGCGAGACAGATTGGAACAGGGCGAGAAAAATACAGGGGCAGGTAGACATTCCCCTCAACGAGTTCGGAATACATCTTGCAGAGGAGACAGGGAAGGGACTGAAAGATATCCCCTTTGATCTTTGTTTCACGAGTCCTCTTGGCCGGGCAAAGCAGACAGCTGAAATTATTCTGAAGGGCCGGGACGTTCCGGTGATAGAGGAACCGCTGATCATGGAGATGGCTTTTGGCGTGTATGAGGGCAAATGCTGTTCCAGTGAAGGATGGGAGCTTCCGGAAAGTTTCCACCGCTTTTTTGACGGACCGGAGGAGTATGAAGCTCCGGAAGGCGGGGAGGATTTTAAACAGGTAAAGGAAAGAGTGGGAAAGTTCCTGGAAAGGATCGGGTCAGACGACACATTAAAAGACAGCACGATCCTCATTACAACCCATGGAGCTGCATTGGCAGGTATGCTTAATTATATAAAAAAAGAACCCCTTTCGAAATACTGGGGGCAGGGAGTACATAAGAACTGTGCAGTGACGGAAGTAGAGGAAAGGAACGGCAGTTTCCATATTTTGGCGGAAAATACCGTATATTATAAAGACAAGGTTGAACCTTGGAAAAAGTAGCAGACGGAGGGTAAAAAGATGATTAACGATAAAAAAGTGTTGTTCAGCGGTATGCAGGCAACAGGGAATCTTACTTTGGGAAATTATCTGGGAGCACTGAAGAACTGGGTGACATTAAGTGATGAATATGAGTGTTTTTACAGTGTTGTGGATATGCATTCTATTACAGTAAGGCAGGATCCGGCGGTGCTTCGCAAAAGAGCAAGGGCATTGTTGATCCTGTATATTGCAGCAGGTCTGGATCCAAAGAAAAACTGCATTTACTATCAATCCCATGTTTCCGGGCATGCAGAGCTTGCATGGATTCTCAATTGTTTCACTTATATGGGCGAACTGAACCGGATGACCCAGTTCAAGGATAAAGCGGCGAAGCATGCAGATAACATTAATGCGGGACTTTTCACTTATCCTGTGCTGATGGCGGCAGATATTCTCCTGTATCAGGCGGATGTGGTTCCGGTCGGAGTGGATCAGATGCAGCATCTGGAGCTGACAAGAGACATTGCGGAGCGTTTTAATAATATTTACGGGGACGTATTTACGATCCCGGAGGCATATATCGGAAAAGTGGGCGCTAAGATCATGAGCCTTCAGGATCCTTCTAAGAAAATGTCCAAATCAGACGAAAACCCCAATGCCAGCATTTATCTGATGGATGATCCGGATACTATTATGAGAAAGTGCAAGAGAGCTGTGACAGATTCTGAAGCCCAGATCCTTTACCGTGATGAGCAGCCGGGGATCAAGAATCTGATCAATATCTACAGTGCATGTACCGGAAAGACTCCGGAGGAAGTAGTAAAGGAATTTGACGGAAAAGGATATGGCGAATTTAAGCCGGCAGTGGGAGAAGCAGTCGTATCCGTGTTAAAGCCTCTTCAGGAGGAAGCGGCACGTCTGGAAAAAGATAAGGCATATATTGACGGTATTATAAAAGAAAATGCGGAAAAAGCAGGTTATTTTGCAAATAAGACACTTAGAAAAGTGCAGAAGAAAGTAGGATTCCCGGAAAGGATCCGCTAAAATTCCGGAAAGGCAGAGAAAAAGAGATGGCAATACAGACAGCGGGAGAGCAGAAGTATTATGATCTGATTGAAGAAAAAGCAAAAAAGATGCGCACAGCAATGATCATCTGGATCAGCTTTCTTGCGCTTGCCTTGATCTCTGTATTTTCTAATATCCTGTTGGGAGCAGTGTTTGGAGCGCTGGGCGTTTTTCTGGCAGTAAGAAACCGAAAAGAACAGAAAGAAATGGACAAAGAGCTGGAAAGAGCCGGGGATAAAACAGAGTTCTTTAATCAGCTGATTGCGCCGGATGCACTGGAAGTTCCCGACTTTCAGCTGATAGTGACAAGGGATTACATTGTGCAGTGCACAAGAGAGAAGCTTTATATCCGGCCGCGAAGTGAGATCAGGAGCAAGGATATTGCCACAGAGAAAGGGACGAAGGTTCTGATCCTTACAGATCAGAATGGGATCAGACACGAAGCGGCCAGAGCGAAGAAAAAGGATGCAGCAGCATTTGACAAAATCTGTCGGGCGCTGCAAGCAGAAGAATAAAAAATCAAGCCCATTTCCAAGGGGCTTGATTTTTTGTCATTAATTTAGGAAAATTTAATCCTCATCGTCGCTTTGTACCGTATAAGTCTGGCGTTTTCTTGCCATCTCGTCACTTTCCAGATATTCGTCATAAGTGGTGATCTTATCGATCAGTTTTCCGCCCGGCACAATTTCCATGATGCGGTTTGCGGTCGTCTGTACGATCTGATGGTCGCGGGAGGAGAAAAGCAGGACGCCCGGAAATTTCATCATCCCGTTGTTGAGGGCGGTGATGGATTCCATGTCCAGATGGTTGGTAGGCTCATCCAGAATCAGGACATTTGCTCCGGAGATCATCATCCTGGAAAGCATGCAGCGGACTTTTTCACCTCCGGAAAGAACATTTACCCGTTTTACTCCGTCATCGCCGGAGAAAAGCATACGGCCAAGGAATCCCCGGACATAAGTAACATCCTTTTCTTCCGAATACTGCATCAGCCATTCTACGATGGTGTAATCGTTATCAAACTCAGAACCAAAATCCAGAGGGAAATAAGCCTGTGACGTTGTAACGCCCCACTTGTAAGTACCTTCATCCGGTTCCATCTCCCCGGTCAGTATCTGGAAGAGAGTGGATTTGGCAAGCTCATTTCCGCCTACAAATGCCACTTTGTCTTCTCGGTTCAGCGTGAAGGAAATGTTGTCCAGAATCTTTTCCCCGTCAATGGTTTTGCTAAGGCCCTCTACAGTGAGAACTTCATTTCCGATTTCACGGTTGGGGCGGAAATCGATATAAGGGTAGCGGCGGCTGGAAGGCTGAATGTCATCCAGCTGGATTTTCTCCAGGGCCCGTTTTCTGGAAGTAGCCTGCTTGGATTTGGAAGCATTGGCGCTGAAACGGGAAATAAATTCCTGCAGTTCCTTAATCTTTTCTTCTTTTTTCTTATTGGCTTCTTTCATCTGGCGGATCAGAAGCTGGCTGGATTCATACCAGAAATCATAGTTTCCGGCGTAAAGTTTAATTTTGCCGTAGTCAATATCGGCAATCTGTGTACAGACCTTGTTCAGGAAATAACGGTCGTGGGAGACAACAATCACTGTATTGTCGAAATTAATCAGAAATTCCTCCAGCCACGCGATAGCATCCAGATCCAGATGGTTGGTAGGCTCGTCCAGAAGGAGGATATCCGGGTTACCGAAAAGAGCCTGGGCAAGGAGAACCTTTACCTTTTCCGGTCCGTTTAAGTCCTTCATAAGTTTGTAATGCATTTCTGTGTCAATGCCAAGTCCGTTCAGTAAAGAAGCGGCGTCAGATTCTGCCTCCCAGCCGTTCATTGTGGCAAATTCCGCTTCCAGCTCACTGGCACGGATGCCGTCTTCGTCAGTGAAGTCCTCTTTGGCATAAATGACTTCTTTTTCTTTCATGATTTCGTATAGCCGGGCATTTCCCATAATGACTGTATCCAGAACGGGAAATTCATCGTATTTAAAATGATCCTGCTGAAGAAAGGAAAGCCGCTCTCCCGGAGTGATGATCACCTCGCCTTTGGTAGGTTCCAGCTGCCCGGAAAGGATCTTCAGGAAAGTAGATTTTCCGGCTCCGTTGGCGCCGATCAGACCGTAGCAGTTTCCTTCGGTAAATTTAATGTTTACATCTTCAAACAATGCTTTTTTGCCGACACGCAGCGTTACATTACTTGTACTGATCATAAATATCCGTCTCCTTAATATTATCCTTAATAATTAGGTTTCAATCCCATGAATGGGGATGTGCGCATATCTCGATGCGATACAAAGCATATCTTAGCAAAAAATACCGGAAATAGCAAGAAAATAAGGTTCCCATTCAGGAGAAATCCGTTTATAATGAGAAAGGAAAGTGAGGAGATGAATATGGAAAAGGCAACAATGGTGCTGGAGGGCGGAGCCACCAGAGGCGTATTTACATCCGGAGCTTTGGACTACCTGATGGAGAGGGATTTTTATACCTCCCATGTGATAGGGGTATCCGCCGGAAGCTGCAATGGCGTGGACTATGTTTCCAGACAACCGGGACGTACAAAAGACTGTATGATACATAAGGAAAAAGAATATAGCTACTATTATGGATTTGCAAAATTTATAAAAGAAAAAAGCCTTCTTGATATGGATATGGTATTTGAACGTTATCCAAAAGAAATCTTCCCCTTTGACTTTGATACTTATTTTGCATCGGAGATGGAGTGTGAGATCGTAACGACCAATTGTATTACAGGAGAGGCAGAATATATGACTGAAAGAAAAGATGAGGACAGGCTGATGAAGCTTTGCAGAGCGTCCAGCAGTATGCCGCTGATCAGTCCTATTGTCAATGTTGACGGCGTTCCTTATCTGGACGGCGGTCTTGCTGATTCTATTCCGATCCGCCGGGCAATGGAGATCGGAAATGAGAAGATCATAGTGATCCTTACGAGGAATCCGGGATACCGCAAGAAAATGCCTTCAAAAGCGGCAGTAAAAGTATACCGCCGGGCATACCGGAACTACCCGAAGCTGGTAAAGAGCATCGTCCGGCGCAATGTTGTCTACAACAGGACAATGGAGATGCTGGAACGCCTGGAGGAGGAAGGAAAGATCTTTGTCCTTCGTCCGCTGATCCCTACTGTATCACGGCTGGAGAAGGACTATGATGTACTGATGCATTTTTATGAACATGGATACCGTCTGATGAAGAGAGAATATGACGCACTTCAGAAATATATGGAACAATAAATATGGGAGGAAAGAACATGTATTTATATAAACATCATATTGCCACAAGAGGCGCACAGCAGATGTCAAAAGTAACGGATATGGTGCGGGAAGATATTGAAAAGAGCGGGGTAAAGGACGGCATTGTGGTTGTATTTTCCCCTCATACAACGGCGGGTTTTACGATCAATGAAAATGCCGATCCGGATGTGGTGCATGATATGCTGAAAGGATTTGAAAAGGCATTTCCTACAAACGCAGATTTTTACCGCCATGCAGAGGGCAATTCCCATGCACATATGAAGACGACGCTGGTAGGCCCGTCACAGACTCTGATCTTAAGCGGCGGAGATCTTCTCCTTGGAATCTGGCAGGATCTGTATTTCTGCGATTTTGACGGGCCAAGGAACCGTACGTTTTATGTGAAGATCCTGGAGGGATAGTCGGCAGGAAAAGGAGTGCAAACGAGATGGAAGAAGAGACATTGCTTCAGTTTCTTGATTTGGCAGAGAAACTGAAATGTCATACAAGACATTCCTGGACATCCAGCGGAAGGCAGGAGAGTGTGGCGGAACATGTGTACCGCCTTCTGGTTTTTGCCTGGCTTGTAAGAGAGGAATTTCCGGACTATGATATGAACCGTGTTATGGAACTGGCACTGTTTCACGATATGGGAGAGGCTCTGACAGGAGATATTCCGGCTTTTGAAAAGGACAAAGAGGACGAAAAAAAGGAAGAACAGGCTCAGGAGAAGATTGCAGGGATGCTCCCGGAGCCATACCGGGAGAGACTTGCAGACATCTTCCGGGAAGTAGAAAAGAAGGAAACGAAAGAATCCCGGCTTCTTGCGGCATTGGACAAGCTGGAAGCTCTGATCCAGCACAACGAGGCGGATTTATCTACCTGGCTGCCGCTGGAGTATGATCTTCAGCTTACTTATGGACAGGAGCAGACAAAGTCAATTCCTTATATGAAAAAACTCCGCAAAAGAGTCTATGAGGATTCTGTAAAGAAGATGGAGGAAGCATAGTTAATAGCGGACCTCCTGCAGGTAAAGTCCCTTTGCATCGCAGGGAAGGCTTGCGGACTGCCGTCCGGCAAAAATTTCTTCGATATCTTCCTTTTTTCGCGTGCCGAGACCGATTTCAAGAAGTGTGCCAATGATCATTCTTGCCATGTTGTGAAGGAAGTCGTCAGCGTGAATGGTAATCTGCATTTCTTCCCCATCATCATAGACTTCAATTTTATAGATTTCCCGTTCTGTAGACTTAGTCTGTTTTACGGTAGAAAAGCTCTTAAAATCGTGACGGCCGGTCAAAAGGAGAGCAGCCTGCTGCATCGCTTTTTTGTCCGGCGAACGGAAACAGTGGAATGTATATTTGCGGTCAAAAACACTTGGCACATCGTTGATGGTCATACGGTATACATAGATTTTTGATCTGGCGTTGAGCTGTGAATGAAAGCGCTCGGGAACATCTTCCACCTGGATGACCGCAATATCCATAGGAAGATAGCGGTTCAGATAATGCTGGATTTCGTAATCCTTCATTTCGGTATTTGTTTTGAAATTGGCAATCTGCGCGTAAGCGTGGACGCCTGTCTCCGTTCTGCAGCCGCAGAAAAGTTCCACCGTTTCGCCTGTCATTTTCTGTATTACTTCAATGATCTTATTAGAGATCGTATTTGTAGATTCATTTTTGCCAAGGCGTGTCCAACCCTGATATCTGCTTCCATCATATTCGATTGTAAGTTTTATATTACGCATAACGTCACCCTCCGGATTCCGGTAATTATTTTGAAAAATCAGTTTTAGTATAGCAGATTTTCTGGTATACTGTCCAGTGACTGGAAAGTATAAAAATCAGAATGGAGAATAGAAACTATGGCAGAAAGCAGAAAGGTATCAGAATCATTGACGGAGACTGTGCACATGGTAAGGCCCAATCATTTAAATGCAGCAGGGCGTCTCTTCGGAGGCATTCTGATGCAGTGGATGGACGAAATTGCGGGACTTGTGGCAAAGCGTCATACAAGAAAAAATGTAATCACTGCATCTGTGGATAATCTGCGGTTCTTAAGGGGCGCTTACCAAAGAGATGTAGTTGTGATCACAGGAAAGGTTACTTATGTGGGAAATACATCCATGGAGGTGAAAGTGGATTCCTGTGTGGAACATTTAAATGGGGAAAGGACACTGATCAACCGTGCCTATTTTACCATGGTGGCGCTGGATGAGAACGATCACCCCACACCTGTTCCGAAACTGATCCTCGAGACAGAGGAAGAAGAACAGGAATGGGAAAGCGGAGCCAAAAGAAGGGTGATGCGCAAAATGAGAAAAGAAGAGGGATTTTAAAATAGGGTCTTTAAAGGCCCTATTTTTTTCTCCGCATCTGTGTCATAACAAGATTTACCATAGTGTCAATCTGATTCTTTTCTTCATCCGAACGTCCCTCTTTCAGAATTTCCAGAATCAGTGATGTTTCTTCCGGGGTAAACTGGATGCCTCGTTTCCCGGCGGAAGTGATCAAAGCCATCATAACTGCCGCAAGAGAATTTCCGGATTTCCCTGCGGTCTGCTGTGCAGCGGTTTTGATGAGTTCCAGTTTGACGGGATCAATATCTTTCATCGCCGGGTGGTTCAGCCATTCCTGGGTCATTTTCATCATCTCCTTCCTGATCTTCGTTCGAGTGATCTTCACTTTCCGATGTATTCTGGAATGCATTCATCATCTGTATGACGCCGGAAAGGTCGCCCATATCTGCACCGGAAAAATCAGGCATATCCATATCTTTCATCATATCCATCATACTCATGGCAGACAGCAGCATATCGATAGTTTCGGCGTCCTTTCCAAGATAAGGTCTTACATCTTCCAGAATTTCCGTGACAGAAGCAGAAGATTTAGAGAAAGTATCCCTCTGGGAAACAGAGCCGAAGAGGCCGAAATACTCTGCAGTTTTTTTGAGTTCCAGAAATTTAATATAGAAGGCCAGCATCCGCTGGATGCCAGGCGGGGTATACGGAAGCATCAGCTTCATCATCTGCAGCTGAGTAGAACTGGTAAGTATGTCAAAAGGAGTCATGGGTAGAGGAGGATGTTTTTCCATATGACCCACCTTTGCGTGGCGTTGTAACTATGTATATGAAGAAAGAAAGACGGATATGCAGCAAGAAAGAGCGTCATTTACTAAATGCAGGAGGGAACAGCCGCAGCTGTCCCCTCTCTAACAGATTAGCAGCATCCGTTTCCGCCAAAGCCGCCGCAGCAGCACAGGAGAAGGATGATCCACAGGCAGCTGTCGTTTCCGCATCCGCAGCCAAAGTCGCCGCTTCTTCCAAAACCATTGCCGCCGCAGCAGCACAGAAGAAGAATGATCCAGATACAGCTGTTTCCTCCAAATGTATTTCCACATCCGCAGCCTCCGCCGGAACGTACTCCTGAATCGCATCCGCATGATAAATCGCTCATAAGATAGCCTCCAACATATTTTGTTTACAGTACATCATATGCCCGGGAGAAAAAAGTGTGAAAGAGAAAATAAAAAAGATAGTAGTATTTGATTGATAGAATCTGTGAACTATGATATATTATGTCTACGAAAGCCATAGAGCAAAGGCGGCTGCCCTCTCTAATCAGGAGGGGATGTCCCTCCGGACGAAAGAAAGGAGGGCGATGCCAATGTATGTTACATATGCTGATCTGATTCAGCTTTTAATATTCATTGTTGGTTTAGTGGGATTGTGTTATACAATTTTCAAAGAAAAACGAAAATAGCCGCCAAACTATTCGCACTAGTTGACGGCTGTTGTATATAACAGTTAGTTTGATGTGAGGGTAGCCGTTTCTATGGCTTTCCCTTTTTCTATATTTAATATAACATATCAGACAATATGAAGCAAGGATTATATATTTTTTCTGCCGGATTCAGACTAATATTAATCTGTCAAGAAAAAATGCTTGACACCACAAGAGAATTATTATATGATGACACAGGTGATAAAAAATGAATGAAATACTAGAACAGGCGCTGCTGTATGATTTTTACGGTGAGCTGCTAACCAGTCACCAAAAAGAGATATATGAACAGTTTATTCTTGAGGATCTGTCCCTGGGGGAGATTGCTTCCGATGCAGGGATCAGCCGTCAGGGAGTTCATGACCTGGTTAAGCGGTGCAGCAAGACACTGCAGGGGTATGAAGAAAAGCTGCATCTGGTAGAAAAGTTTCTTTCTATAAAAGAAAAGATAGAGAGAATGGATCATATTCTGGAGCAGCATACAGAGAAAGAAAATCAGGAACTGGTATCCAGTATCCGGACGATCGCAAGAGAGATCATAGAGGAATTGTAGTATTAATATAGAGGAGTTAAAGAATGGCTTTTGACAGTTTGACAGAAAAACTTCAGAACGTATTCCGCAATTTGCGGAGCAAAGGCCGGCTGACAGAGGATGATGTCAAGGAGGCAATGAAGGAGATCAAAAGAGCGCTTCTTGCCGCTGACGTAAACTTTAAAGTCGTAAAGAATTTTATAAAAAATGTCCAGGAGCGAGCCATCGGGCAGGATGTGATGAACGGTCTGAATCCCGGCCAGATGGTGATAAAGATTGTAAATGAGGAACTGATTTCTCTGATGGGTTCCGAAACAACCGAGATCAAGCTTCAGCCCGGAAGCGCCATTACTGTTATTATGATGGCTGGTCTCCAGGGTGCAGGTAAGACAACAACTACCGCAAAACTGGCGGGAAAATATAAATTAAAGGGGAAGAAACCTCTTCTTGTAGCATGTGACGTGTACAGACCGGCTGCTATCAAACAGCTGCAGGTCAATGGAGAAAAGCAGGGTGTGGAAGTCTTTTCCATGGGAGAAAATCACAAGCCTTCCAATATCGCCAAAGCAGCTCTGGAGCATGCGCAGAAAAATGGCAATAACCTGGTGATCCTTGATACGGCAGGACGGCTTCATATTGATGAGGACATGATGGCAGAGCTTCAGGAAATCAAGGAAGCGGTAGAAGTACATCAGACGATTCTTGTTATTGACGCCATGACCGGACAGGATGCGGTTAATGTAGCAGAAGAATTTAATCAGAAAATTGGAATAGATGGTGTGATCGTTACAAAACTGGACGGTGACACAAGAGGCGGTGCGGCGCTGTCTGTTAAGGCGGTGACCGGGAAACCGATTCTCTATGTAGGTATGGGAGAGAAGCTTTCTGACCTGGAACAGTTTTATCCGGACAGAATGGCATCCCGTATCCTGGGAATGGGGGATGTGCTTACCCTCATCGAAAAGGCGGAGGCAGAAATCGACGAAGAAAAGGCAAAAGAAATGTCCCGCAAGATGAAAAAAGCACAGTTTGACTTTGATGATTTCCTGGAAAGCACCAAACAGATGAAAAATATGGGCGGTCTTTCCGGTATTCTAAGCATGCTGCCCGGCATGGGTCCCATGGGAGGTCTCGGGAAAAAAGGCATGCAGTTGGATGACAGTCAGACAGAAGAAGCAGAAAAGAAAATGGCGCGGATGGAAGCAATGATCTATTCTATGACTCCCCAGGAGCGCCGCGATCCGGATCTTCTGAATCCTTCCAGAAAGCACCGTATAGCCAGAGGCGCCGGTGTGGACATCAGTGAAGTGAACCGTATGGTAAAACAGTTCAATGAGATGAAAAAGATGATGAAGATGATGGGAAAAGGTGGTAAAAAGGGAAAATTCAGATTACCTTTTTAACCAGCACATATGCGGGTATCCGCAGTGTGCCAGATAGATAATAAAAAATGTGGAGGTGAAAAAAATGGCAGTAAAAATCAGATTAAAAAGAATGGGACAGAAAAAAGCTCCTTTCTATAGAATCGTTGTAGCTGATTCCAGATCCCCAAGAGATGGAAAGTTCATCGAGGAGATCGGAACATATGATCCGAACCAGGATCCTAGCGTGTTCAATGTAAATGAAGAAGCAGCAAAGAAATGGCTGAACAACGGTGCGCAGCCTACAGAAGTAGTAGGAAAGATTTTCAAGGCAGCAGGCATTGAAAAATAAGACCGGGAGGTGTGCGTATCATGAAGGAATTAGTAGAAGTCATCGTTAAAGCACTGGTAGATGACCCGGAAAGTGTTGTTGTGACAGAGAAAGAGGAAGGCCGTACAACAGTAGTTGAAGTGAAGGTGGCAGATTCCGATATGGGAAAAGTCATTGGAAAACAGGGCCGAATTGCAAAAGCAATCCGCGCTGTCGTAAAAGCAGCAGCATCGAAAGAAGATAAGAAAGTGGTAGTTGATATCGCTGGCTAGAAAGAAAAGCGCGTTTGGGGAAGCGAAGGGTCCAAAAAGACCATTTCCCGGACACGCTTTTATTCTTCTAAAGAAGAATTTTGGTTTCTGCAAAGAAGTTTTATTTGACGAATAAAAATATGTAAAAAGAGCAAAAGCAAGGAGAAAAACTATGGAAAAACAGCTTCGGGTAGGCGTTATTTCTTCCACCCATGGGATAAGGGGCGAAGTAAAGGTATTTCCTACAACAGATGATGTGAAGCGTTTCAAAAAACTGAAGAAAGTTTATCTGGATACAGGAAAAGAACAGATTCCCCTGGAGATAGAACAGGTCAGATTTTTTAAACAGTTTGCTATCTTAAAATTCAAGGGAATTGATAATATAAATGACATTGAGAAATATAAAGGGAAGGACATTCTGGTTGACAGAGAAAATGGAACTCCTCTTGGGAAGGATGAGTACTATATTGCTGATATGATCGGAATGGATGTATATACAGACAATCTGGAGGAACATTTCGGCAAATTGAAAGATGTTATGGCTACAGGCGCCAATGATGTCTATGTCATTGATTCCGACAAACATGGAGAGGTGCTTGTACCGGCGATCCGGCAGTGTATCCTGGGTATTGACGTAGAAGAAAGAAAGATGACCATTCATCTGATGGAGGGACTGTTATCATGATGCATTTTCATATTATGACACTGTTTCCGGAAATGGTGATGGCGGGACTTGGGACGAGCATAACCGGACGGGCCATCGACAGGGGACTTTTGTCTATTGATGCAGTCAACATCCGGGATTATGCGTTCAACAAGCATAACAGTGTGGATGACTACCCTTACGGCGGAGGAGCGGGGATGCTGATGCAGGCGGAACCGGTGTATTTAACTTATGAGGCAATCCGGGAGAAAATAAACAGCCGGGAAGGGAAAGAAATATCAAAAGCGCCTCGGGTGATCTACCTGTCTCCCCAGGGAAAAACATTTTCACAGGAAATGGCAGAAGAACTTGCAAAAGAGGAAGACTTGATCCTTCTGTGCGGCCACTATGAAGGGATTGACGAAAGGGTACTGGAAGAGATCGTGACAGACTATGTTTCCATCGGCGATTATGTACTTACCGGAGGAGAACTTCCGGCTATGGTAATGGTGGACACCATTTCCAGGCTGGTTCCGGGTGTTCTGCACAATGATGTCTCTGCAGAGTTTGAAAGCTTTCAGGATCATCTTCTGGAATATCCCCAGTATTCCAGACCGGAAATCTGGCATGACAAGCAGGTGCCGCCTGTCCTTTTATCAGGTCATCATGCCAATGTGGAAAAGTGGAGAAGAGAGCAGTCCGTGATCCGCACGGCAAAGAACCGACCGGATCTTCTTAAGAAAGCCCAGCTTACGGAAGCGGAGAGGAAGATGCTGGAAGAGAAGGGGCTGTTGGATGATACAATTTAGATAACAAAAATCGCAGAGTAAACTACTCTGCGAAAATCATTTCATAATTTGTTTTGGAAAATAAAAATTCTCTGGAAGAATCCAGAGAATAATCAGATATTATTTTGAATAAATATGAGATTAGTTGTTATAGAAAAAAATTAAGATTAGTTTTATTAGCATAAAATGAATCAAGAAATGGCTAAAATTATCGTAAAATGTACTTATTTAGTATTTTTTCTTGAACAGCTATACTTTATGATGTATAATAACTAAAGTTTCGCAGAGTAGTTTACTCTACGAAAATCAAACAGGGAAGTGATGATATGTGGTACGCCTTAAAATGTCATCCCGGAAAAGAGCAGGAAATTCTGGAATCCTGCCGTCAGGAAATTGACAGCAGGATTCTTTGTGACGCCTTCCTTTTCACTTACGATCAAATGAAACGTTACGAAGGAAGCTGGCATGTGGAGAAAAAGCAAATGTTTCCGCAGTACGTTTTCCTGGAAACCCAAGATGGCAGGGCGCTATTGGAACATTTTAAGTTTTCATCTGCATTCCCAGCGGCGGAAATCAAAGAAAATTTGAAAGAGATTTCTTCTGAAGAAGAAAGATTTTTGCAGAACCTTTACAGTACAGGACATCACCTTCCTATGTCGGAAGGATATATCCAGGATGGAGAAACCCACGTGACATGCGGTCCGCTGGTGGGATGGGAAAGGCAGATCAAAAAGATTAACCGTCATAAACGTCTGGCAAAGCTTGCATTTCCAGGAGACAACTTTGTGACCATGATACCGGCAGGGTTGGAAATCAAAAGCAAGTCCTAGAATAGAAATCCGAAAACAAAATGTTTGTAAAGTGGAGATTTCGGCAGGAGTGAAGAAGCAGTGGGAAAATGGTATGTGATGCGCACTGTTCCCGGAAAAGAACAGGAAGCGGGAGCGCTGATGGAAAGGACCATAGATAAAAGCCTGTGGAGTCAGTGGAGAGTTTTGAAAAAACAGAAGCTGTTCCGTGCCAAAGGGAAGCTGTTCTTAAGTATGGAGACGATGTTCCCAGGCTACATTTTTGTCAAAAGCAGTCTGCCAAAAGAGCTGGAGGAGGAACTAAACAAATCCAGGGAGTATCCGAAGCTGATCGGAAATGAACCAATAGAAACCGTACCGGTGGAGGAGCAGGACTTGAGATTTCTCCAGGCTGTATGTGGAAAAGAATTGGAAAAGCCTATGAGCCTTTCCAGAGTAGAGGCAGACGAGGAAGGAAAGCTGATCCATGTAGATGGAATCCTGAAGAAGTATGAGGGACAGATCATAAGGCAGCGCTTAAGGAAACGGTATGTGCTGGCAGAAGTAGAGCTGTTCCAGAGGAAAGAGAATGTACTGTTCGGGGTTTACTTGCCGGAGGATGAGATCTGGCAGGAAAGATGAGTGATAGAAGCAGTAATCACAGAGGAGTAAAAATGTAATGGACAAGGAAACGTATTTGGCAGATCCGAGATTTAAGGGAATCGAGCCATTTAAAAATAAAGTGTGGCTTTCTTCTCCCACAATGCACGGGGACGAGCAGCGTTGGGTAGATGAAGCAATCTTGCTTACAAATCAATTATGAAGAGTAATTGAAGCTGTATTTTGAAATGATTCGAAAAGATAGAGGGAATTTGGTGGTAAGTTAATGAAAGCATATGACAGTATTTATAACAGATATATTAAGAGGATTATAGATCTTATTCTTGCTGTGCCCTTCCTTATTGTTGCGATTCCACTTTACCTTGTGATTGGTATTGCGATTATAGCAGAAGATGGTAGACCGATGTTCTATCGTCCGTTGCGTGGAGGGTATAGAAATAAACCTTTTCGAATTTTCAAGTTCCGTACCATGGTTAAGAATGCGGACAAAATCGGTGGGGGAACGACAGCAATGCACGATCCGCGTATTACGAAAGTCGGAGTTTTTCTTCGAAAGACAAAACTGGATGAGACAGCAAATCTTATTAATATCATACTTGGAACAATGTCTTTTATCGGCCCCCGTCCTGAATTACTTCAATATACGGAGAAATATAAGGAAGACGAAAAAGAAATACTTGAAGTTCGCCCTGGAGTAACAGATTTTAGTTCCATTGAGTTTATAAATCTGGATGAGATTGTGGGGGCAAGCAATGCAGATGAAATGTACGAGAAATATGTTTTAAAGGAAAAGAATGCTTTGCGAGTAAAGTATGCGGAATCAGTAAGCTTCAAAACAGATGTAGAGATTTTCTTTAAAACCATTTGGAAGGTACTACAGAAAACATTCAGATTTGTTTTCCGGAAAGAACATAGATAGTTTAGGGACTGCATTTGTAAAGGAGTGGAAAGCATGGAGTATATAACATTAAAAAATTCGGATTTAAAAGTTTCAAGGCTGTGCATGGGAGGATGCCCCATGGGAAAATATGGATGGGGAGATGTACAAGAGAATGAATTGATTGATGCAGTCCATGCCGCGTTGGATAGAGGAATTACAATGTTTGATACTGCTGATACATACGGCCTTGGGCAGAGTGAACGAATACTGGCAAAAGCTCTTGGTAAAAGGAGAAAGGATGTTGTAATCGCAGACAAATTTGGTGTAAGAGTGGGATCCAATGGAACAGTTTATGATAACAGCCCACAGTATATAAGAGAGGCTTTAGATAATTCATTACAACGACTTGAAACTGATTATATTGACCTTTATCAAGTTCATTACAGAGATAATTTTACGCCTTTATCAACGGTGATTGATACACTAGAGGAATTAAAGAATGCTGGAAAGATTCGATATTATGGTTTATCAAATATTCATGAGAAAGACTATGATGAAATAAAACCATATATTGGACGGATTGTCAGCGTTCAAGATGAATATAGTTTAGCATGTCGTAAAAACGAGATGGATTTATTGAGATTAAGCGAAGAGTTCAGGATTACTCCATTAACATGGGGAAGTCTGGGGCAAGGTATATTGACCGGAAAATATACAAAAGATAATGTGACTTTCGGTGCAGATGATCGTAGAAGTAGAGATATTTACGTTAATTTCCATGGAGATAAGTTAATTAAAAATCTTGAAATCGTAGAAGTAATGAAGGAGATTGCAGTAAGGTACAATAAGCCTGTTTCGGCTGTCGCGATTCGGTATATTCTCGATTTTATACCAAAGTCAGTAGTACTTGTAGGTGCAAAACGTCCAAGCCAGATTATTGGCAATATTGAAGGTACTGATTGGAAACTGGCAGAAGATGATATTAGAAAATTAGATGAGATTTCTAAATAGAGTTGAAATATGAATAGTTTGAGTGAGGAGATAATTATGACAAGTCAATGGACAAGCGAACAGTTAGCTTGGAAAATACGTCGGCACGGTGTGGAAATGACACATCTCTCGGGAGGTAGTCATATAGGAGCAATCATGTCAGTTGCTGACATCGTTGCAGTTTTGTACACAGATATTATGAAGTACCGATCAGAAGAACCTGATTGGAAAGATAGAGATCGTTTCATTCTCAGCAAAGGACATGCTGGAGCAGCTATCTATGCGGCACTTGCAGAAGAGGGGTTCTTCCCGGTAGAAGAACTAAAGACTCATTATCAGAATGGAAGCAGATTATCTGGGCATGTTTCGCATCATTTGCCAGGTGTAGATTTTTCCACAGGGTCATTGGGACATGGATTATCAGCGGCTGTTGGAATGGCATATGCTTCGAAAAAAAATAAGGATAACAGGCATAAAGTCTATGTAGTCCTTGGGGATGGGGAGTGTGATGAAGGGGCTGTATGGGAGGCGGCGTTATTTGCTAATCACTTTAGGCTTAATAATCTGGTAGCGATTATAGACCACAATCATATGCAGAGCCTAGATTTTCAGGAGAATACCTTGGAGATTGAGGATTTCGGATCTAAATGGAGAGCTTTTGGTTGGAACGTTGTTGAGATAGATGGAAATAATCATGACGAGTTAAAGGAGGCTTTTTCTGTGGCTGATAAGTATAGTGCAGAGGAGTCTCATAAACCAACTGTAATTATTGCAAATACAATCAAGGGTTATGGTGTTTCCTTTATGCAGAATGATATTCTGTGGCATTATAGATTTCCTCATGAGGGCTGGGAGTATGATTGTGCTGTAAATGAGTTGCATAAGGTTAAGCCGAATGGTGTGGACGATCCATATACACCAGAAGGAATTTTGAATCCTGCGTTACCAAAGGAGGATGATGATATCTATAATGACCATACATTCTCTTTTACATGGGTGACAAATTATCCAGAGAAGATGAGGAGAGTAGAAGCTCCCACAGGGAGCGGAGAAAGAGAGCATAGAATCTAAGGAGATAGGCAAGAAATGAGGGACACATTTGTCAGAACACTAATTGAGTTAGCTAAAGAAGATAAAGATATTGAACTGATAACGGGTGATCTTGGATTTGGAGTTCTAAAACCTTTCTGGGAACAGTGCCCAGATCAGTTTACTAATGCAGGAATTGCAGAACAGAATATGACAACTGTAGCGGCAGGAATGGCACTGGAAGGGAAAACAGTATTTACCTATAGTATTGGGAATTTTCCGACCTTGCGTTGCTTGGAGCAGATTAGGAATGACTGTGCGTATCATAACGCAAATGTAAAAATTGTCTGTGTCGGTGGTGGATTTGTATATGGTTCTCTTGGGATGAGCCACCAGGCCACGGAAGATTTGGCGATTATGAGGGCTTTGCCTGATGTTGTTGTTATGGCTCCGGCCGATTTGGTAGAAGCAGAGGAATGCACAAAAGCATTAGTCAAGTATCCTGGCACTGCCTATTTGAGACTTGGGCGAGGTGGCGAGAAAAGAATTCATGAGAAAATTGATTGTTTTCAGATTGGTAAGGCCGTTAAAGTAAAAAATGGTGAAAGAGTTGCCATTTTTTCGACAGGAGCGATATTTGAAGAGATAGAGAAGGCTTATGAACTTCTTGTTAATGAAGGATACTATCCAGCAGTCTATACTTTCCCTACAGTAAAGCCTATTGATAAAGAAGTGATTCAGAAATGTGCATTAGATTTTGATTTAATTGTTACTTGTGAAGAACATAACATAGTCGGGGGATTTGGGTCAGCCGTTGCTGAGGTGATGGCTGAGATGAAGCAGAAAAAAGCCACTCTTTTAAGAATCGGAATTGATGATGAATACTCTGTTAGTGTAGGAAATCAAAACTATCTCAGAGGACAATATGGAATAAATGCCAATGGAATTGAAAAACGAATAAAAAAAGCATTAGCATAAATTAAGGGGTAGAATATAAGACATGTATAAGGTGAAAGTATTAATGTCTACATATAATGGAGAAAAATATTTAGGTGAACAGCTTGAAAGCATATTTAAGCAAATAGATGTAGAAGTAAGTTTATTAGTTCGAGATGATGGATCAACAGATAAAACGTTGGACATTTTAAATGAATGGGCTGAAAATCATGAAATAATAATTGTTAAAGGAAAAAATTTAGGCTATGCCCATAGTTTTATGGCCCTTTTAAATAGCGCATCAGGAGCTGACTATTATGCTTTTGCAGATCAAGACGATGTATGGTTACCTAAAAAACTAATAACTGCAATAGATTGTATGAATTCAGGTAATGAGAAGAATCACTTATATATGTCACAAGCAATTATAGTAGATGATAGATTGTATCCTATCAAGGTCAAATTTCATAAGAGATATATTACCCTTGATAGACTTATAGCACATAATTTTGCAATAGGTTGCACTATGGTTTTTGATGATTATCTTCACGGTATTCTTAAAGCGTCACCTGAAAAAATGGAGTTGAGGGCAGGACATGATTATTGGATATCGTGTGTAGCATGTGCAGTGGGGGGGAATATATATTGGGATGAGAATGGATATGTTTTATATAGACAGCATGGAAATAACGCTTCTGGGAAGATTGTTTCAATTAGGCAAGCTTTTCGTGCCATAAAAAAAATACTCTATAAATGGAAGCACGTGCGCGAAAATATTGCAAAAAAAATATTGATAAATTATTCGGAATATATTTCTAATGATGATAAAAGGATATTAAAAATTGCGGCTTATTATCGGGATAATTTTCAAACATATTTAAGATTTTTGCTATCAAAAAAGTTTTTATCCAACTATTTTATTGCAGATGTCGTGACGAAAATTTCCATTCTGATATGCGCATTTTAACGAGGTGAAGTTAATGAAAGTTTTAGCAATGTATCTACCACAATATCATCGAATGAAAGAGAATGATGAGTGGTGGGGCGAAGGATATACAGAGTGGACAGCAGTAAAATCCGCAAAGCCATGCTATAGGGGGCATAAACAACCAAATGTACCACTTAAAAAATTTTATTATAACTTAGCTGAAGAAGATGGATCTACATGGGCTGAACAAGCACAATTAGCTAGAGAATATGGGATATACGGATTTTGTATCTATCACTATTGGTTTAAGACAGGTCAGCAATTGATGGAAAAACCTATGGAGATATTACTTGATCATCCTGAAATAGATATTAATTATTGCTACTGCTGGGCTAATGAAAATTGGACAAGAACTTGGGATGGAAAATCTAACCATATATTAAGAAAACAAGAATATGGTGATATTGACGAATGGAGAAATCATTTCTACTATTTACTCAAATTTTTCGAGGATCCACGATATATAAAAATTGATAACAAGCCTGTTTTGAACATCTACCATAGTGCCAAGATTCCTTGTTTAGCAGAGATGAAATGTGAGTGGAATAGAATGGCGAGAGAAAATGGATTTAATGGAATATATTTAGTAAGTGGAAATACTTTTTTTACACTTGATAAAAGATACGATCTTATAGATGCTTACTATAATTTTGAACCATTATACACTTTTAAATATAAAAGTCCCTTATGGAATAAGGGGGCATATAAAGCGGCTTCAATTATGAGACATTTATATAATAAGGTCACTGGAAAAACGATTTTAGAGAAAAGAGTTCCATCTAAGAGATTTGTGAAATGGATGGGTAAACCAGATATGCAAAAAGCAAAAATAGTATTTCCTGGGGCTTGTCCAAGATGGGATAATACACCTAGAAAAGGTTATAAAGGAATGGAATATGTCGGGTTAGATTTAGATAGTTTTAGACAACAATTGTGGGCAGCGAAAAAAGAGTATAAAGATTCTGAATTTATTTATATCAATGCATGGAATGAATGGGGAGAAAGTGCATATTTGGAGCCAGACGAGATGATGGAATATTCATTTTTAGAGGTAGTAAGAGATGCATTTAAGAATTCCTAACAGTGAAACATTATATAAAAATTTATATTGGATAATTATAGCGACATTTTTGCTATCTATGTTTTCGAATAGTGTTCCAAGAGTACTAATTAACGGAACTGTAATTTTGGCAATTAGTATAGGAATTATTCGAAAAAATAGTTCAATAATAATAAAAGATCAGATAGTATTATTGACATTTTTGTTGTATTGTGTTGCTTCATTTGTTCTATTTATAATTAACGGTTACCCTAAATATGTTTTATTATCAGCAATTGCAGGATCTTTTCTTCCAATAGTGCTTGCATTTTGTCGTGATACCGACCTATATGAAAGATTTTACAATAATACATTTGTGGCATTAGTAATATCATTTGTCATAAGTTTATTATTACATATAAACACCCCGCAGTTTTATTGCGACTATTTATATAATATGGGGTATACTTCATCAAATAGTATTTTTTGGGCAAAATATTTTTTTCAGGGATTATTTGGAGTTACTTCATTAGGAACACTTTCTACATGTACAGCCTTATTTTATCTTTGTAAACTCTATCAAGATAAAAAAATGAAAACTGCTATAATGATGGGGATATCAATTGTTACGCTTTTTGTAACAACAAGACGCTCTGCAATTGCGGCATTTTTGTTAGGCGCATCTTATATCATTGTATCAAATACTTTTAAAAGATTCATGAAGAAGAAGTACAAGATAAATGTAAAAACTCTCAGTGTGATTTTACTAATTGTAATTATCGGTATTTATGCGGTAATTAAAAATTATGAGAGTATTATAGTAATAATGAGTCGTGTGTCAAATATATCTGGAGCTGTTGGAGAAAGAAGTGACGAATGGCGAAAAAATATACAAAGCTTAAGCGAATTTCAAATTTTTTTTGGGACTGGATTTGGAAGTAGATCTCATACGGCTTTACAGTATGGATTACAAGCAGTTACTGATAGCGGATTTGTTCAATTATTTTGTGAGCTTGGGCTTCTAGGTTTCATTCTTTTTATAGCGTGTATTACCACTATTACTATAAAGTGTATTAGAGTCCCAAATAAAAACTTTTATTATTTATCTTCCATGTTAATAATTTTTGTATATTTGCTTCAAGCTATAGGTTCTAACGTTTTTGAATTTCAAGTGACATCCCCCCTATTCTGGGTTTCATTAGGATATTGCATTAACAAAAAAGGTAGGATGAATTGATGAATAAGAAAAAGAAAGTATCGATAATTATACCTGTGTATAAGGTTGAAAAGTATTTAGTTAGATGTCTGAATTCAATAATTAGTCAAACATATGGGAATTTAGAAATAATACTTATTGATGATGGTTCGCCAGATAATTGCCCCAGAATATGCGATGCTTTTATGGAGAAAGATAAAAGAATAGTAGTAATACATCAAGAGAATCGAGGACTCTCATCGGCGAGAAATAGTGGACTAAAAATTTGTACTGGTGAATATATAGCATTTTTTGATAGTGACGATTTTGTCAATGTTAATGCAATTAAGAGATGGGTTGAATTACTTGAAAGCACAGAGGCAGATTTAGTGGTCGGAAATATTGAAAAATTCTATGGAACTAAGGATTCAGATGAAATCATAAAAAGTCGGCCTGATGGTAAGAAGTACTTTGTAAAAAGATCAGAGGACTTATTAAAGGCAATGTTTCTGAGCAATTGTGATTTGTGCGTTGCATGGGGAAAACTGTATCGCAAAGAGTTATTAGCAGGTATTTACTTTAGGGAAGACGTTTTTTTTGCTGAGGATATGTTTGTCTCACATATATTATTCGATAGATCAAATAAAATAATTGTTGATCAATTTACCGGGGTCTATTATAGCCAAGAGGGGACGAGTTTAGTCAGGTCCTCTTTTAATATTAGGAAATTAGATATGCTTTATGCGTCAGATGAATGGCTTGAATTTGTTAAGAATAAATATCCAAATTTGATTGAGGCTGCTTTTTATAGAAATATCGTTATTACATGTAATATGTTTGGCGATGTGGTTTACTGGAATAACTCTAAAGCAGAATCAATACTCAATATACTTTCCAATAAGGTAACTAATAATTGGGAATCGATAAAAACCAATCAATATTTTTCGTTTAAAGATATATTTAAAGCATATATGGTTAAAATGAATTGGATAAAAACTATGAAAATATACAAAACTGTCCGTTTAAAAATAGCACAATTGCAGAGAAAATTGCAAGATATAAAAGTATAATGTGCCATAGAAATGCTTAACATGCTCTAAGGAGAATTATATATGAGTATTGATACAGTATCACATAAAACAAAATTAATGGTTAAGTCCATAGCTTGGTATACAATTTCTAATGTATTACTTCGATCTGTGAGCCTGATTACTTCTCCTATATTTACAAGACTATTAAGCACCTCAGATTACGGGATTGTTAGTAACTTTCAAACGTGGACACAGCTTATTGGTTGTATTACCGGTCTTGGTCTTGGTACTGCAATAATCCGTGGTAAAGTTGAATTTGGAGAGGATTTTAAAGAGTTTTTATCTAGTGTTCAGACACTTGGCTTTATATCAGCCATATCTGCTCTTATAATTTGTCTCCCCTTTTTAAGAGAACTTTCCCAGTTTATGGTATTAGATCAATTTTGCATAATTTTTATGTTGATATATCTAGTATTTTCCCCGTCTGTCACTTTTATGCAAATAAATTATAGATTTGAATATAAGTATAAGAAAAATATCCTAATTGCGGTTTTTAATACATTAGGGAATGTTGTTTGCTCGATTACTTTAATTTTAATGTGGACAGATAAAAGATATTTTGGGCGTATTATTGGAACATCAATTCCGATGCTTTTACTTGGAATAGTATTTTTCGTTAAAATATTTCATGATGGAAAAATTTTTTACAACAAAGGATATTGGAAATATGCACTCCGCCTTGGGTTACTAATAATACCGCATTCTCTTGCAATGATAGCTCTGGGACAGATAGATAGAATTATGATTATTCGTATGTGTGGAGAATCAGAGGCAGGAATTTACAGTTTTGGATATGCTTACGCTATTGTTATTGGAATGCTTACTAATGCTATCAATGAGGGAATTCAACCTGAAATATATGATTTGATTCAAAAAAAAGCCTATAAAAATCTTAATATTATGACTAGAAATATTTGTTTAATCGTTTCTGCCATAGGTTTTGCGATGATACTTTTTGGTCCGGAAGCATTAAAAATATTAGGGACAGAGTCATATTACGAAGCGAGATGGGTGATTTTTCCTATTGTTATCGGATCTATTTTTCAACTTATGTATCAAAATTATGCTTGTGTAGAGATATATGCGAAAGACACAAAGATTATAGCAATAGGTTCTATATTGGCGGCCTTAATTGATATAGTATTAAATTATATTTTTATTCCTATATACGGCTATTTTGTTGCGGGATACACAACTCTAGCAGGATATTTTTTCTTGATGATTTTTCATTTTTGGGGTGCTAGAAAGGTAATGAATGGAGAAAAGATATTTATTGGAAGCGACGTTGTTGTATTAAGCGTGATTTTGATTATGGGCGGTATGTTTTGTAATTTGTGCTATTTTCTAGAGGATTACGTGCGTTATCTGGTTTTGGTATTAGTAATTTTTGTGGCTATTTGGAAAGGAGAGGCGTTTGTAAGTAAATACTTTGGGAAAACGAAAAATTGTAAATGATAGTACAATGCCGTTAAAAGTAAAATCACAAATATCGTTTGATATAGAGAGGGATGTGCTTATGATAATAAAAAATGAATTAAAACGGTTCTTGTTGAAGAAAAAAAATATTGAGATAGATTATAATACACGAATGAATTTTAATGTTAAGGCTTCGCAGAAGGGGCCAGTAAATAGGCTAGTCAATTTTCATGGACAAATTACTAGAATGGGATGTGGTTGCTTTTTGGAGAATGTGTACGCTTACGGTAATATTGAACTGGGAGATTTTGTTTCGATTTCTGGACCGGGTACTATCCTACACGCAGAAATCGGTAAGATAAAGATTGGAAGTTTCTCTTCTATAGCAGCGAATGTAAGTATACAGGAATTTAATCATCATTTGAACAGACCAACGACGTATGCCATTCATCATAATGTGTTTCATGAAAAATTTGATAAAGATTGCACTTCAAAAGGAGATATTATTCTTGGAGAAGATGTATGGATAGGATCAAATACAGTGATTCTCTCTGGTGTATCTATTGGAAGAGGTGCAGTAGTTGGAGCAGGTAGTGTTATTACATCAAGCATTCCTCCTTATGCAATTGTAGTAGGCAATCCAGCGAAAGTAATCAAATACCGTTTTAATGAGGAACAAATTAATGCGTTGAATATGACTAAATGGTGGACATGGAATGAGGAAAAATTGAAAAGAAATCAAGGCTTTTTTGAAAAAAATATAGCAGATAATGAGATATATGTGGTTAGTAAATAAAGAAATATTATTATTGTGCTAAGAAATCTAAGTATGTTCACTTTGTTTTATAAGAAATTTTTTCGGATTATTAAATGAATGATTGTTTCATATGAGATTGAAATCTTGTTGTGATCTTATTAGATATTAAAATAATTCAGAAAGAAGTTGATTTGTTAAATAAAGTAGGAGGGAGCAGATGAATAATAAGAAAATATTGATGGTAGGAAAGGAAACATTTACATACCCGTTTTATTTTTTGTCTAAGAGGTGGAAAGATAATAACAATCAGCTTGCAATGTTGTGGATTAATCCAATAGAAACAGAGTATGATGAATGTGATATAAATTCTTCAACGTACTATGCGTTTGAAAGGCTTGGATATATAAAAAATTATACTTTAAATTGGGCAGCGGATTTATATACTAAAAATCTTAATACTCCTAATGTTGATTATAATTATTTGAAATATGTTGAAGAAAAGTATACACACTTTAAGAACTTGAACTGTCAATTAATTTCAGATCAAAAAATGACGGGACATTATCATTTTAGAACAATGTGTGTTCCTCTAACATATGAACAACAACTACTATGGATTCAGCTTGTTTATCAGAATATCGAAAGGGTCTTAGATGAATTTAAACCAGATGTAATCTTTGACTGTGATATTGCGGAACTTGCGAGGACTGTGCTAAATGAAGTGGCTTATGAAAAAAATATACCATATGTTTCGATAGCATATCCGAGATATGAAATGTATAAGATTCCCAGTTATTGTTTAAGTATTAAGAGTGATGAATATTTTGTGAAAGAATATCAAAAGTGCTTAAAAACTGATAACGAAGAGGAAAAAAGATATATCTATCAATATAGAAATAGTGTATCTATTAAAAATAAAATGTATTTGGGAGTAAATAATCCTACATATCAGTACAATGCGGATCCATTAATGAAAACTATTAAAGCAATCTATGAAAGAGCTATTTATTTTTTAAAACAAGATTTGTCAAAGAATAATCGACTGTTAAAGAAGAAAAATCCTATTTTATTTGATAGCAGTAAAAAGTACATGTGTTTTTGGATTAAATATCAGCTTTTTAGAAGAAAACTTATGAGAAGCACAACTTTTTTTGATACACCCGTTGAGGGGGAGAATTATATCTATATGCCTCTTCATCTGATTCCAGAATCTACAACTTTTAGTATGGCACCATTTTGGATAAATGAACTATCGGTAATAGAAGCTGTTTCAAAGGCGTTGCCTACAGAATGGTATTTGTATGTCAAAGAACATCAAGCAATGTTGGGAGAAAGAGGGAGAGATTTTTATAATAAGATTAAGAGCATACCTAATGTTAGACTGGTAAAATTTAATTATTATAATGATCCCAAACCATGGATAGAAAAGGCGAGAGCTGTTGTTGCAATAACTGGTACATCAGTTTATGAAGGAGCGTTAATGGGAAAGCCAGGATTTATTTTTGGAGATGTACCGTTTGGTGTTATCAAAGGAATTCAAAGGGTAAAAAATATTGAAGAATTACCGTTACTATTTAAAAATCTTGATTCAGTAGATAATATTAATGAATGTGCGGCATACATACGAGCTGTTAAAAATGTTGGTATGGATATCAACCTAAATTTTATTATTAATGAAGCATATGAGAATCTCGTTCGTAACAAAAAATTAAGTAATAATTTTGATGAGGAGTTAGAAAAACTAAGATTATTTTTTGAAAGAGCAATTAGTTATATTTGAAAAGGCATAGTTGTTGATTGGAGGAGAAAATGAAAATATTAGCTGTTATCCCAGCGAGAGCGGGATCAAAAGGAATTCCAAATAAAAATATCAGAATAATAGGTGGCCATCCATTGATTTACTATTCCATTAAAAATGCATTGAATTCTGAAATGATAACGGACGTGATAGTATCTACAGATTCTCCAGAGGTGAGAATTATTGCAGAACAGATGGGGGCTAGAGTGAGATGGAGAGATTCATTTCTTTGTGGCGATTCAATTACGTTAGATTCAGTTATTTTTGATGCCGTTCCCGAAGAAGACTGGTCTTATATTGTAACAATGCAACCTACTTCACCAACACTTAGTGTTTTGACATTGGATGAGGCAATAAAATATACAATTAAGAATGATTTGGATACAGTGATTTCTGCAATTAATGCACCACGTTTGTCGTGGCGAGAAAAAGATGGTAAAAAAATACCTAATTACACAGAGAGATTAAATAGGCAGTACTTGCCGTCTTGTTATGTGGAAACCGGTGCGTTTGTAGTGTCGAAGGCAACTGTTGTTACACCGAATACGCGAATTGGTAATAAAGTTGACGTGTATGAAGTTCCACAGGATGAGTCCCTAGATGTTGATACATTTGAGGATTTGAGGAGTGTAGCCGCAATATTAGAACGTCAGAAAGTTGCTATTTATGTAAATGGGAATAATAAAAGAGGGATTGGACATATTTATAGAGCTCTTGAAATTGCGGATGAATTCTATGTTAAACCTGATATTTATTATGATATAAATCAAACAGATTCTAAGGTATTTGGAAAAACAACTCACAATCTAATTGCGGTCAATGGAATTGCAGAGTTGTTTGATAAATGCAAAGAAAAAAAATATACAGTTTTTATAAATGATATTCTTACCACCTCTATTGATTATATGATAGGATTGCGTTCAGTATTGCCTAACGCTAAGATTGTAAATTTTGAAGATGATGGAGAGGGTATTATAAAAGCAGATCTTGTATTCAATGCTTTATTCCATGAAAATGAGTATTCACAAGTTTATGCAGGTGAGAAGTACTATATTTCTG
Source organism: Claveliimonas bilis (assembly GCF_030296775.1). Taxonomy (NCBI): domain Bacteria; kingdom Bacillati; phylum Bacillota; class Clostridia; order Lachnospirales; family Lachnospiraceae; genus Claveliimonas; species Claveliimonas bilis. The sequence continues at coordinate 1,564,912 of NZ_AP027742.1, forward strand.
GCAAAACATTTATGTTCTATGAGCCGATTACTATTAAAGATAAAGTAGAAAAAGTCTTCGTTTCATTTGGTGGAGCAGATCCCCAGAATTACTCTGATCGAATTCTTAATATGCTAATAAAACCAGAATACAAAAAGTTCCATTTTGTGGTTGTTCTTGGAAGAGCAAAAAATAATGTTGATGCATTATTGAAGTATAATAAATATGACAATATAGACGTCCTTTTTGATGTTACAAATATGCCAGAGCTTATGAGTGGTTGTGATATCGGAATAACATCAAGGGGAAGGACGGGGTATGAACTGGCAATTCTTGGTATTCCATCAATATCGATGGCGCAAAATCAGAGAGAAGAAAAACATGGATTTGTATGTAATGAGAACGGATTCACATATATTGGACTTAATCCAGCAGACGAGATTATTGAAAGTAATTTAAAGATGTATCTTTCTATGTCAAAAGAGAGTAGAACAAGATTTCATGAAAAACTTTTAAGCCACGATTTAAGAGGTGGTCGTAAAAGAGTAATGGGACTTATTAATAGTTTATAAGAAAGTTGAGGTATATTATGAATAAACCATATGTTATAGCTGAAATGGGTGTTAATTTTTATGATACCGCTAGAGAGATGAGGATTTCTGCCCTTGATGCTGCAAAGTTATATATTGATAAAGCAGCAGAAATAGGAATTGATTGCGCAAAATTTCAATCATATAAGGCGGGAACAATTGTTTCAAAGAATTCTCCTGCTTATTGGGATACTACTAAAGAACCTACAAAAACACAGTATGAACTATTTTTGAAGCATGATAAATTTGGAGAGAAAGAGTATAGAGAATTATGTGAATATACACATTCCAAAGGTATGGATTTTACATCTACTCCTTTTGATTATACATCTGCAGACTATTTGGAAGACATGGTTGATTTCTATAAAATTTCTTCTTCTGATCTTTCCAATATCCCATTTATTAAGCATATTGGGAGAAAGGGGAAAGCTGTATATATATCAGTAGGAGCAGCTTATCTATCTGAAGTTGATGTAGCAGTTAGAGCATTAAAGGAAGTAGGGTGTAAAGATATTGTTGTGTTCCATTGTGTCCTTTCTTATCCTACTGATCCTGCAAATGCTAATCTAAGAGTTATTGAGACGTTGAAAAAAGATTTTCCAGATGTAAGAGTTGGATTTTCTGACCATGTTGCGCCTGATGATACTATGATGACATTAGCAACAGCTTATTTGCTTGGGGCAGAAGTTATTGAAAAGCATTTTACGCTTGACAAAACGCTTCCAGGTAATGATCATTATCATGCTGGGGACCCCGAAGATTTTAAAAAAGCAATTACTAATTTCAAATGGATTGACACAGTACTTGGTAGTGCAGAGAAAACAGTATTTGCTTGCGAGACTATACCAAGAAGAGAGGCAAGACGTTCACTTGTTTTGACTAGAAATATGAAAGCCGGAGAGATTATTAAGGAAAAAGATTTAATGCCTAAGAGGCCTGGGACTGGGATTTCACCAGCATATGCTGAAATTGTTATTGGAAGAAAAGTAGTTAAAGACCTTGAAGAAGACACGATTTTGACGTGGGAAATGGTGTGAGATATGAAAGACTTTATTTTAGCCGATGGTTCCATACAAAGTTATATTCAGTTACAATGGTGAGAAGTAAGCGATTACTCTCAATCTGTGATGAGTGGATGGTATATATGCTTTGTCAACAGTAGTGTTGGTAGATATTAAGAAAAGGCATATTATCTAATTACCCTACTGGTCCACTTGGGGGGGGATATTGATTAGTGTTAGGTTATAAATTTGTTCTTCTTTTTTAATGAGGTTTAGCTCTTGATAGATGCAATGATATTTGGCAACAATACTTTTTTATGGGAACCCTAACAAAGGAGATTATAATACCACATCTGATAAGAGTAGACAGCTAAATGAGGACTTAATAAAGTATGATTTAAAAGCTCTTACCCGTAATGGTATGGAGAAACTTTAAGTAATCTGTTCGATAAAAAAGTGGGTGAACGCATCAATTAGACTTCCGAAGAGAAACTCTCATCACCGCAATCCATAGAAAGCATGCAGAATGAACTTCTGTATTTAAGGCAAGAGGTGGAGTTCCTAAAAAAAATTATTATCGCAGACAATTCAAAGAAGAGAGATTAGTCATGGAGACTTCAGAAAATAAATTTGAAATCATCCATGAGACAATTCATAAAGCGGATAATAGATTATCAGTCAAAATGCTCTGTGAAATAGCAGGAGTATCCAGATCCGGTTATTACAACTGGGTACATTCAGCAGAAAAAAGAGCCAAAAAGGAAGAACAAGACAGAGCTGACTTCGAGAGAATATTAGAGGCTTACAGCTTCAGAGGTTATGATAAAGGGGCACAGGGAATCTATATGAGACTGCTGCATATGGAACCGCCCATCATCATGAATGTTAAGAAAATAAGGCGGTTGATGAAGAAATATGGTCTTATGTGTAATGTTAGAAAAGCAAATCCATACAGAAGGATGGCGAATGCAATAAAAACAAATAACGTTGCAGATAATCTTGTGAAGCGAGAGTTTGAAAAGTATGGTCCTAGGAAGATCCTGCTTACAGACATTACATATATTCCATTTGAAGGACGATTCTGCTATTTATCAACGATTATAGATGCATTTACAAAAGAGATTTTATCCTATGTGCTAAGTGAATCGTTAGAAGTGGACTTTGTTCTGGAAACAGTTCATCTGATGATAGAAAAGCATGGAGTATCTCTTACAACAGAAACCATCATACATAGCGACCAAGGCTGTCATTATACAAGCTGCAGTTTTATACAACTGATTAAAGACAAAGGATTAAGGCAATCTATGTCCAGAAGAGGAAATTGTTGGGATAATGCACCACAGGAAAGTTTCTTTGGTCGAATGAAGGATCATATAGGAGATAGGATAAAAGAATGTACAACATACAGAGAGGTTCTTGGTATTATTGATGATTGGATGGATTATTATAACAAGGATCGATATCAATGGGAATTAGCCAAGCTTTCACCCAATGAATACTATAAATACATAACAACAGGAATATATCCGATCAAGGGGAGAAAACCTTCTGCGGATATGGAAGAAGAAGGTAATTAAACATAGTGATATAGCCATCTATTGGTTAGAAAATAAAAATCCCTTCTTCTTAATTTGTCCTTGACAAAGGGTACACTTTACTATCTATGTTCAATCTTGGCATGCCGGTGGAGCAGATTGCAGCAGTAGTGAAAGAAAGCGTTGGCATGGTTCAGAAGTGGATTTCTGAAAGTAAGGCAGTAATATAAGGAAAACTGAGGTTGGACTGTATAGGTCACACTGAAAATAAGGAGTTTAGAGGGGAAGTAAGAGCAGATATTAATTTTCGTAAATCAGGTCTTTACTTTCCCTCTTTTTTGTTCTATAATAAAATTATGTAAATTAATAAAAAGGGCAGATGGAATATGGGAAGGTCGTCTGCCCTTGACGATGAATAGAGATATAGCCTGGAGCAGATTCTTTCGTGATAGCCAATCAGATACAGTAATGACAGATTGTTACTTATTTTCAGCAGCAGAATTGAAAGAGGAGTGAATATGAGAAACACGGGAATCAAGCCAGATGTTATATTTAAAAACTTTTGGAGAGATAACGGACATTTTGCCAGTCTCTTTAACACAGTTGTGTTTGGCGGTAAGACGGTGATCCAGCCGGAGACGCTGAAAGAGCTGGATACAGATGTATCCAATTTCATAAAATTTGGAAAGTACGAAGAAAGTTTGACAAGAACCAGAGATCTTGTGAAAAAGGCAGCTCATGGCACGGACTTTGTGATACTGGGAATTGAGAATCAGCGGAAGATCCATTATGGGATGCCACTGAGAGTTATGATTTATGATGCGCTAAGTTACCTGAAAGAATGTCAGGAAATTGCAGGGGAGCATAAGGAATCTGGTGCTAAGGCGACCGCTGAAGAATTTCTTTCCGGCCTGCATAAAGGGGACCGGCTGCATCCTATTATAACCATTGTGCTCTATTATGCAAATGTCAACCACTTTTTTACATTGTTAGGTAAGATGTTTTTTACACCGTATGGTAAGGAGTTTTTTACATCCCTTAGTAAGCAGATTTTTACATCGTAAGGTAAGCACTTTTTTACTTTACCCGGTAAGCAGTTTTTTACATCCCTGTTTCTCCCTGTGGGTAAAGGTCAGGGTGCTTCAGCCGGTACGATTCCCCGCGGAAAGAGTAACACTTGGCATGGTGCAGGATCCGATCCAGCATTGCAGTGGTAAGTACCGGATCCCCCATCATCTCAGCCCAGTCAACGATCTCTTTGTTGGTGGTAAAGATGATAGAACTGGTTTCATAGGTATCACTGATAAATGTGAAAAATCTGTTTGCCTGTCCGCGGCTGATCGGTGTGTAGCCGATCTCATCAATTATGACAAGCTGTGCTTTCTTGATATTTTTGAGCCGGAATCCGGCTGCACGCTCTGTCTCTGCGGTATCAAGGATCTTGATCAGACTGGTCATCTTCTCAAAACATACAGTATAGCCGCTGTTGACAGCCTGCAGACCAAGGCCACAGGCAACCATGGTCTTGCCGAGGCCCGGAGGCCCCGCAAAGACAAGGTTTCCGCAGTTGTCCAGCCAGGACAGTTCTTTCAAAACGGAGAGCTGTGCGTGGGTGATACCTGACTCCAGCTCTTCCGGATCAAACTCTTCCAGCGGCCGGATATTTGGTGGAAAATGCGCCGCGGAATAGTTACGCTTCCGACGCCGTTCATTCCGCCCTTTGACTTCGGTCTCAAGAACGGCCAGAAGAAATTCCCTGCAGGAGGAGTCCTGCAGATCCGCAGTTTCCAGAAGATCCGGAAGCATGCGCGCCGCGTGCTTTAAGGTAAATGTTTCGAGCAACGCTGTGAGCCGCTGTACAGGGATATGGCCGGTATCCATACTTTTTAAGATTTCACGGTTCATCGAGCAGCAGCCTCCTTCCTTTCTGTGCGTTCCTGAAAGGCTTTTGCATAAACAGAAAGATCCGTGTAGCTGACACTGCCGGATGGAACCTGGGCACGGCAGTCGTCTGTGGTCAGTTCCCGGCCGGCTTTTGCAAGACTGTAAACAACTTTAAACTGTGAGAACTGATACCGGTATTTCTGGCAGCATTCCTTCATCACCTGCGCTACCAGGGATTTATCCGGATTCTCAGAATCAAGGAACTGTTCAATTGCCCGAAGCTGTTTGGAGATATGCCGTGGATTTTCCTTTTTCACACCATTGATGAAGTGCTGGAAGTCATAGCAGTTCCATTTCCCACGGAGACGCTCCATGATCTCGATCCAGTCTCCGGAGTCCTGTTTCCGGTGTTCCGGGAGCTGATTAACACTTCCCTTCCTCTCGCTGAGATTATGGGAACAGATATAGTTCAGCTGGTCATCATAAATGTGGATCTTCCCACTGACAACTTTGAACTGTACCGTTTTGAAAGCATAATCACGTGGAACCGAATACCTGCATGATTTATACAGGACGTAAGGTATTGCCGCGATTTCATAAGTGCGGAATGTATTCGGAGATGTTTCATACACGGATGGAAGAAGAGGCCGCATGGCTGACCTTTCAATGCTGTCGTAGACTGCTTTTGGGACCCGTAAGGTAGAACGGTGGATCCGCTGGTTCTTGCGTTCCAGCCATCCGGGCAGGGAACGCCATACATCATCGATACAGGTGACCTTCCGCGCACTGAAGAAGTTTTTCTTCACGAACCCGACAGAGTTTTCGATAGGTCCCTTGCTTTCCGGATCCGCTTTATTACACACCCAGAGCCGGATATCCTGTTCAGTACAGAAATCTTCAAAGGTCCTGGTCTTGATGACTTCACCATAGGTTTCACTGGCGACAAACACGGCGTCCTGGTCAATGACCAGTTCTTTAGGACGCCCTCCAAGCCTGCAGAAACTACGGTAGATCGCCTTACAGGCCTCTTCCGAGTTATACTTGTGATCCTGTGCATAGACGCATAAAAAACGGCTATAACGCAGCAAAAGGCACATGAAATGGATATGCGTTGTTTTTGAGAGAGTCTCCTCACCGAAGTCAATCAGCATCTGTTCTCCGGGCGGGGTGTCAAAAACATAATCATAGATACGGCGGTGCTCAGGCTCCCTGTTGATCTGTCCGGAATCCTCAAGATAATGGATGTAGTTCCGGAGCGTCTGTTGGTTCCCGGGAAGTTTCTCATAGTCTCCGTTTTCGATGAATTTTTCTTCCAGAACATCGTAAACTGATGACATACAGAACGTTTTTCCGCTGTTTGTTTCAAGGATCCTGATAATCGTACTGCGGAAAGGTTCCGCATCAAAGGTTTTCGGTTTTGCGAGCTTAGCGCCGGGATCATCCGGGAGCACATCCATGTCATAATACTTGCTGATTGTGGGCCGGCTGGGAGGCTTGCGTCCCTGCGCTTCATAGTATCTGATAATATCAGCTTTTGTGTAACCTTGCAGTTTTAAATCCTGTATTTCCTGCATTTTTGTTTTTGTCAGCATAAAGGTCTCCTCTCTTGTGTACTGCTTACAGTATACAAAATCGGATGAACTGCTGACTCCTCCTGTGATAAAACTCGCCGCAGAGGATGTAAAAAAGTTCTTACCGGACGGTGTAAAGAACTTCTTACCAACTCATGTAAAAAACTCCTTACCGCATGATGTAAAAAAGTTCTTACCGCGTCATGTAAAAAACTCCTTACCCTGTGGCTGTAAAATCACCTTACCACGCACAGAATTCCGGGAATTCTCGAAAGCTTCCCTGCGCAGGATCCTCTGCCAGTAGAAGAACTGCTTCACTGAAATCCCATTTGCTTTGCACCAGGCAGTTTTAGACATTCCGCTGTTTATGCATTCATTCATGATTTTGGCCCAGTGCTCCGCACGGACCTGATGTGTGATCTTATCCATAGGGACAACTCCTTTAAAAAACTTGTAGTTTTCTGGAGCTATTATCTCATGGATAGATAAAACTAGCACGGTACTAGTGATTTACCGTGTACGACATATCTGAAGAGATACCTGGACGATGGTCATTTAAGTATCGATAACCTGGCTGCGGAACGTGCATTGAAGAACTTCGCGACAGGAAGAAAAAACTGGCTGTTTGCAAAGAGCATCCGGGGAGCACAGGCCAGTGCAACCGTATACAGCATTACAGAAACGGCCATGTTAAACGGGCTGAAGCCATACCATTATCTTACTCATGTGATGGAGAAGATGAAAGCCCTGGGGCCATTTCCGGAAAAGGCAACTCTTCAGGAACTGCTTCCATGGTCGGACAGCCTGCCGTCCGATTGCTACTGCAAACTCAAAAAGTAAGAAACGATCCTCCCGCAATAGGTGCTGGGGGATTTTCTTATTTTGTCAAGGTACGGATGATTACCTACTTACATATTTTCTAAAAAATCGTCAAGAAGGGAAGGCAGAATTTTAGAAATAAGGAAGCGTTCGAAATACGCTTCTGCATGGTCGATTACTTCTTTTTTACTAGTACCTCGCTGAATTTCAAGCTTTACGTCTCTTTTTCCTTTTAGTAAATAACTGCATTCACCTTTTCCGGCATAATATGGATTGCCATTTTTATCTTTCAAATCTAATGGTTCATAGACACAAGCTAAAAGAATGTTAACTAAATCTTCATTAGTGAGTTTGGTGGCATAAATTAATTCATTTGCAAGTTTTGCAAACGTTAACATACAATCGCTCCTTTCTTGCAACTTTCTGCAACTTCAAGTAAACGACATCTTATCCGACCTAAAATATAATTTGAAATGTAAAAGCAAAAATACTTTATACATGAAAGGAGAACACATATGTCCTATATTAGTAATTGTGGTGTATTTATTGGCATTCTTATTTGGTTTTTAGGTGGCTTAGATAACTTACTATTGTCTCTGATAATTTTTGTTGCTGTTGAGTGTTTAGCGTCCGCCTTATGGTTTCTTTCTTTATACCAGTTTTCGATAAAGTTTATTGTCCGTTGGATTGCAAATAAATGTGCTATATTTTTATTAATAGGCATTGCAAATACAATCGATACTTTCTTGATTCAAAGTGGTGAATCTTTGCGGACAATTGCATTATGGTTTTATATATCCTATGAATGTGCAGATTGCCAGCCTAAACGGACACCTGTGCCATATTCGGCGGACAGTCTGAGACATAATTAGCGGACAAGTAGGGACACATTAACCGGACAATAGATCTTCAGATATAATAAGCGCATCTCCTTAAAATGGAGAAATATTATATCTGGAGGTCCTACTATGGATTACAAAAAAGTACTACGGCTTCACTTTGTGAACCATCTTAGCTGCCGTGAGATTGCCGAAAGCTGCGGCGACTGCAGCAAAACAACTGTCAACGAGTTCCTGAAACGCTTCAGGGAGAATCCGGAGCTTTCATACCCTTTACCGGCAGATGTCACGAATGAATACATCGGAAACATGCTTTATAAAAAGCCTGGTGTATCGGCGGATCAGCTCCTCTACCGGGATTTTAACAAGGAAGCTGTCTACAAGGCTCTGGCCCGCAAAGGAGAGACCCTGAAGCATCTGTGGCAGAAATACAATGCCATAGGTGTCGTAGATGGAAAGAAGCCAATGAGCTATCGCCAGTACTGCAGGCGTTACAGCGAATGGGCTGATTCCAAACAGCTGACCTTCCACATCCAGCGTTATCCCGGTGTCAATCTTGAACTGGACTATGCGGGGAAGCAGCTCTATCTGCATAATCACCAGAACCCGGATGAGACCACAAAGGTCACGATCTTTATCGCTGCCCTCACCTACAGTGATTATTTTTACGCTGAGGGAATGACCGAATGCGATATCCGGAACTGGATCCGGGTCAACAATAATGCTCTGTCCTATTTTGGCGGCGTGACGCCGACAATCACCCCGGATAATTGCAAAGTAGCAGTTGCCCGGAACAAAGACTGGATCAGCCCTGTCTTGAATAAAGATTTCCAGGCATGGGCAGAACATAACAATACGGTTTTAACCCCTGCCAAAGTGAAATCCCCCCGCTGGAAACCAGTTGTGGAAGGCCACGTAAAGATCATTACCATGCACATCCTCATGGATATGGAAGACATGGTCTTTTATTCGCTGGATGATTTAAACCGTGTCCTGATGGAAAAGGTGGATGCCGAGAACCGGAAGCCTTTTGAGGGGCTCACCTATTCCCGGTATGATCTCTTTACAACAGAAGAGAAGGAGACTCTCCTGCCTCTTCCGCCCAGCCGTTTTGAATATCTTGAACGAAAGACTGTTAAAGTAGCACAAGATTTCTCCTTCACCTTCGACAAAGTCCATTATAGCATGCCCCGGAAATATCTGCGACAGGAACTTGAGATCCGGGCAGGGGAAAAAGAAATCTATGTCTATAACAAACACGGCGACTTCATCCGGACGCATAAGCGGAGCTACACACCGAAAGACTGGGTGATCATCCCCTCGGATATGCCTGCCGGATACAAAGACTATGGCTATTGGACGGTGCCTTATTTTCAACAGAAAGCATCTGCTATCGGACCCAGCACCCGTGCTTTGATCGATGCAGTCATTCGAAAATACGCTTATCCGGTGCAGTCATTCCGAAGCTGCTTTGGTATTCTGCGGTATGCGGAGAAGTACTCGCCGGAAGCCCTGGAACGCTGCTGTAAAGACGCCGTTTTAGCTGGGAGATGCAACTATTCCTATATCTGTAACACAATCTCAACTTACCATAAAGAGCCGCTGCAAAGTACAATGCCACAGAGCAGTCCCAACGAAGATGCTGCAACAGCCGTATCCGGCGCCTACAAAGATGATGACAGCAAGTATTCCCTTAAGAACCTGCTGAAGCGTCAGGAAACGGAGGCAGGCAATGAAGAATAAGACTACTGATATCTATGAGATGTTGGACACACTATCCCTGCCGGTAGCCGCCCAGCGTTTCGCAGAACTGTCTAAAAGCCCTGAATTCGGCAGCTATACCGCTTTGCAGTTTATCCGTGAGGTTCTGGAACCTCAGTACATAGAAACACTCAACAACAGGTTTGAAACAAATCTGCGGCTCAGCAGCCTGATCAATAAAGGTGCTTTGGCCGAGAATCTGAAAACCGGCAACGGACGCATCTACAATGATGCCACCGTTGAACAGATCCTGAAATTTCATTTCGCTGAGAACCGGCAGAACGTCGGGATCTATGGAGTCACCGGTGCCGGCAAGTCTTATTTCCTGTCTGCCTGTTGTGTGGAAGCATGCAGACGTAATTACCGTTGTAAGTTCGTAGACTATAGTGACCTGCTGGACGAACTGATCGTCCTCAACCGCCAGGAAGACCTAAACAAGTATCGTAAGAGGATCAGATACTATGCACGGATCCAGCTGCTGTTCATTGATGATTTTGCCATAAGCAGGTATTCAGAAGAAGGGATCAAGATTCTGTATCATCTCATAAAACTTCGGGATGACCTTGGCACCTCCACACTCTTCAGCTGTCAGTATTCTCCAGATGAGTGGGGAAATCAGCTGAGTGACGAAAAGGAATGCTACGGTAAGCTTGACGGGATCAGACGCAGACTAACGACAGGATTTACTGTACTTATTGAGAAAGCATAGCTTTCTTCTGGAACACCGATCAATACTGATCAGTGGGGCGGAGTACCCTCTGCCCTGCTGATAACCCAGGCTGTCCGTTTAATATGGCCCTGACTGTCCGGGAAATGCGGCCCTGCTGTCCGCAGAAAGTGGCTGTTTGCAGAATGCATCATTATTTTAGATAATTCAAAAAAACTTGGCTTACCTATTCCAGAAAAACTTGTTGATTTTGTACATGGAATTCTGAAGCAGTCTAGGAAAGGAAAATATGATGATTAAAATATCCTATGGGTTACATATATTGGAAATCTAACTACCAATTTGGCTAATTATAACAGAATAATAAGAGAAAATGAAGTGTAATCTACGATATAGACAGTTACCACACAAAAAGATTGACCTTGATTTGAATGTTGGTTATACTATAATCAGGTGATAATATGAGCTTATTGGAAAATGCGGTTGCGCAAGAGCAACGGCGGATTGAGTATATGATAGAAAAATACGAGACAGAGCTGGCTGATTTGCCGAAAGGTGTGTTAATCGCCAAAATGATTAAAGGAAATCAATATTATTATTTGCAGTATCGCAGCGGGAAGAAGACAATTTCAGAGTATATTGGGAGAAAAAGCGATAAAGTTGAAAAAGTACAGCAGCAGATTGAACGGCGTAGGCATATCCAGTCCATGCTGAAAGCCTTGTCTGAAGAATATGCTACAGCACAGAAAATGATGGAGGTTTGTATATGATTGTATATCATGGAAGTAATATGATAGTAGACCATCCAAGATTAGTTCGCCAAAATCGGACATTGGATTTTGGATATGGTTTTTATACAACGTTCAATAAAGATCAAGCAGTAAATTTCGCAGAGAAAGTAACGGCTCGAAGGGAAACAGGTATTTCTTGTGTCAGCATGTATGAAACAGCAGAGTTAGAAGAACTGAAAAACAAATATAAACTCCTGTTTTTTTCAGAAGCAAATGAGGAATGGTTGGATTTCGTATTTGCAAATCGTAATGGAAGTTATGAAGGGGTAAATTATGATATTATTTTCGGACCAGTAGCTAACGATACAATTTATCGGACGTTTATCGCTTATGAGGAAGGTATTTTAACAAAGGATGAGACGATTGCCAGACTGAAAGTTAAGAAGCTGTATAATCAGATGACTTTTACAACAGAGAATTCCTTAAAAGAGCTAAAATATATAGGGCAGTTGCCGATAGGGAGGGATTGCAATGAGTGAAAAGGGGATCAAAGGAATGCTGGAGCTTATTGTGCCGCGTCTGCTCCGGATGATAATGGAAAAACAGTCACTTACAGAAAAAGAAGCCTTGACACAGCTATATGCTTCTGAACTTTATCGTCAGTTAGAACGAGAGGAAACAAAGCTTTGGCATTTAAGTATTCCTACTTTATATGAAATGTGGTTGGAAGAAAAAGAGAGCGGGCATATTACTTATCCAGAGGAGGTCTGAGTATGGATGAAAAAATGAATTTTATCGTATATTGTATAGAAGAATATAAAAATGAAAAAGGAATGAATGGAAAAAATGTCATTGATTTGTTTAATCGGTATCGTGTGATCGATTATATTCGGGACTATTACGAAGCACTTCATACTACTGGCAGACAGTATATTGTTGATGATATTAACATGTATATTGAGGCAAGGCAGTCATCTATAGGGTAATGGGGCTTCAGTGAAAAAGCGTTGAAAGAATGTATCCAGGGGGGATCCACTGGATATTTCAAGTTTTATGAAGGAAATGAATGATGTTGCTGTCAAAAGTGGATAAGCAGATAGGAGAAAGAATGCAACATATTAAATACATATATGGCGTAGAGGAATTAAGAGAAAGATGTAGGGCAGCACTAAACCTTGCCGGTCTGTCATCGTAATCGTCATCATATTCATCATCGAAAAAATCATCGTTATCGTAATCGTCATCCTCGTCGCTCAATTTCATAATGTCAAGAAACTTATCTAATACTCCCATTTTAAATTCTCCTATCTTACGTTCTCCTAAATCTGAGCATAATCACGCACGCCAAACAATCCAGTTCCCACACGAACCATCGTGGCGCCCTCTTCGACTGCCACTTCAAAATCATTCGTCATGCCCATCGAGAGAATACTCATAGTAACATTATTAACTTTTTTTGCCGCGATGTCAACAGATAATTTACGTAAACGCTGAAAATATGGTCGATTTTCTTCCGGATTTTCTACAAAAGGAGCAATTGTCATTAATCCACATACTTTTATATGGGAAAATTTAGCAATTAAGACTAGATACAGATACGGAGTACTCTATGGAAGACATTATAGAGTATTATAATATTGGACATTTTATAGAAGAAAAAGATAAGATTAATAATAGTATTTTCAATTATGAAGAAGAAAAATTGAAAGAGTATGAAAAGAAGATTAAGCAAGTGACTGGAAAATTTATGAATTCCATAGATGACTCGAACTGTAAAGAAATTTATGATCAACTGGATATAGGATGGAGAGAAGACTTTTGGAAATTATTTGCTGAATTTAAAGTGTATAGCCATGTTGGAGAAAGAGCTTTTGAAGATATAGCAAACAGCCGCATTTCCCGGCCAATCAGGGCCATATTAAACGGCCAGTTTTAGAGATAGGCAGGGCAGAGAGGGGGCTCCGCCCTGCTAATCAGTAGACTTATCCTTGCCGATGGTCTGGGCGATGGCCGTTTTCGTGGAGTCGTTCGTAATGCCGGCGAGAATGATATGGTTCGTCTAAAGTCAAATGAGAAAAAGAGTTTTGAGTTTTTATAATAGACACCAACTTTTCCGGCGACTGCCTACCATGAAAAGTGTAAGACTAAATGCCGCATTTGGGGAAGTGGAAATGAGTGAAAGACTAAAATCTACTTTTACCTATTCAAAGTGGAAATAAACTTTTCACTTCAGCAGGGATAATTCTGCGGAAACTCAAGAATATAATTTATTGTCCAAATATATTAAGTGTGATATAATAAATTGACGGCAAAATTCTTCAGTACTATTTAAAGAGGGGAAGTTTGCCGTTTTTTAATTATTAAGAAAATTTGAAATAATGATTATGATGAGGATATTTTATAGATTTATTTTGACATTTAATTCACTCCTTTTATTATTGGTGGTATATCTCATAAAATCTCATATATGGATATGGGAACAGGAACAATGGTCTATTGCTGTTTATCTGCTTGTTCCGATTACTTTGTCAATAGTATGTATAAAGATTTCGGATTTTTTGAGTTTGGATTCGATTGAATATGTGCAAACTATAGAAGTGGGGGAAGAGTCTTATATGGCTGTATATTTGGGATATTTCTTTGTGGGAACAAGCATTTCAGATGGAGATTGGATAACATTAATTTGTGTTTTTGGGATGATTTTCCTTTTCGTTTTTTGTTCCCAGGCGCAGTATTTTAATCCGATTTTTCTACTGCTGGGTTATAAGTTTTATGGTGTTACGAAAGAAAATGGGGTGAAAATATTTGTGATTTCTAAAAGGCGCATACAGGAAACGGAAGGATTACAATTTTTGGATTTACGAAGAATTAACGATTTTACTTTTATCGATAAGGGGTGTTAGACCATGGATCACTTATTCGCAAGAATGAAAGGTCGAATAGAAAAATATGAAAAAATATTATCTGGAAAGACTATATATGAAAGACCAGAGGATATAGAAAATGCAGTAGAATATGATGTGGATTATAAACTTGAGGAAGATGAATGGTATGCCGTGAAAAGCCTGTCAAAAAAGGATTTTTGTTTACAATTTTTGGGAGCACCTATTGACTCTACTACATATGCACAGATGAAGAAAGGGGATATAAATCAGATTCAATATCTTTGTGCATATCAGTCGGGAAATGAATTTTATTTTCAGAGAGCAATGGAAAGTAGAATTATGCGAAAGCAAAAATTTCTTGATTGCTCAGGAGATTTTAAAATTGAAGAAACAGGACAAGGTATTATTATCAATAAAATTCCTGATGCCATTTATCTGCGAGAGAGGGATATTCTATATTTTAAGAAGTTGGAGACAATTTCGCCGATTTTTAAAGGGATTGATAAGTTATATCGAGAAGCTACAGGAGAAGAAGTTGAGAAGTTTCTTGATAAGAAATTTATAAAGCTTGGGAATGATTACAATGTAAACAGGGTAGGAAAAGCCAACAGAAAGAGAATTGCATTGGCGATGGATACATTAGTTAAATTAAATAAAACTGAAAAAAAAGAGTTGTTTATATACACAAATGACTATTTCCCAGGACTAAAATATAATGGAAAATCATTTGAAATAAATAACGAAGAAGATTTGAAAAAGCTTCTTTATGGTATAGAACAAAGGTGTTATACAACGCCGATTACAAATGAGAAGCGAGTGGCAAATTCAGTTTACAAGCTAGAATGATGTGAGAATAGTTGAAGATTATGAAGGATAATTAGCAGTTATCCTTTATCTATTATTATGGTTTAAAGAACGATCATGCTATAATAAAAGGGAAACAAATCATTTAATGGGGTGGCGTTATGAGAAAAATAATTAGCTTTTTCCAAAAAAATACGAAAGCCAAAAAGATGTTTCTATACAGACTTTTAACTTATTTTCCCAATAGATGTCAATATGGCAGGTTCGAAAAAAGCTCTTTGATATATTTTCCAATGTTGGTAAACAATAAAAAATGTATATTAATTGGAGAAAATGTGACTTTTCGGGAGCGACTTCGTATGGACGCGATAAAATGCATGAATGATCAGGTCTTTCATCCTCGCATCATTATTGAGGACAATGTTCATGCCGAACAGGATTGTCAGATATTCGCTACAAATCTCGTGCATATCAAAAAAAACGTAACATTATCTTCCCATGTTTTTATAACTGATGCAGAGCATGAATACCGAGGAGTGGAACATGAGAGTATATTAAAACAAAGATTAAAATGCGGTAAAACCATTATAGATGAAGAAGCGTTTCTGGGAATCGGCGTGCGAGTCATTAAAGCTGTACATATCGGAAAACATGCTGTGATTGGTGCGAATTCTGTCGTAACAAAAGATATTCCCGCATACAGCGTAGCCGTGGGCAATCCGGCAAAAATAATTCGTAAATATAATCACCAAACAAAACAATGGGAAGCTGTATCATTTGATACCGGAGAGCGTTATGAAGTATTTGACAGAAGCCTTTAAAAATGAATTTATAGAATATAAGCAAAAAAAGAAAATCTATTCAGGGGTATTATTTGAAAATCTAGTATCGATGCTGCTGGAGGAACTTTTTCCATCATTTTCGTGGCAGAACACACCGGTTACGCACGATGGAAGCAAAGATTTTTATGCTCAGTATGATGAAACATTGTACTGGGCAGAATGTAAAAACTATAGTGATAAAATATCGCTTCAAGCAATTGCTCCGACATTGGTTATGGCACAATTATGTAATGCTGATGAGATTTATTTTTTTTCGCGATCAGAAATAAAAACCAATGTAAAAAAGAAACTTTGCTATTATGCCAATATTAACCGTAAAAAAATAAGGTTTTATGACGATGTTGCACTTGAGCAGATAATTTTTGAACATAAGCGGGTATATGATCATTTTTTTAAGTCATACCGGTTTTCGGACGTGGATTTCCAGCAAGAAACAACGCCTCTGATTCTTTATAATTATTTAAAAAATCCATTTTTGAATCTAAAAAAAGGAGAATCTTTTTTTTCTGCAAATAACCTTCCGGAATTCAGAACAAACGAGATTATTTCAATCCATATATACGGCATTAATAACAACAGCAGAAAAAGTGCTGTATTTACTGTGCGGATTAACGCAGACAGCAAAGATTTACTGTGCTTTGAATTGCTGGATGAATATATGAAACGAAGCAATATCATTAATTATTGCTATTCAGCAAAAACAGCCCCCAACGAAACATTTTTTCATAGCATTAATTTAAAAATTCTATCGCACGAAACTCAGTTGCAGCTTCCGGAATTAATCGTAAATGTAGTACAAGAGGATTATACCAAAAGCCAAAAATTGGGAGGGATGAACTTTCAGTGCGCATTATTACATAGAGCTGAATTTCTCGATCCTTATTATCAAAATATCCTTTATGTATTAGAACAAGAAATGCTGGATCTTAATGTATTGTCGGGGATTCTCCTGATAGGAAGCAGCGGTACCGGAAAAACAAGAACTCTTGAAGAAACGCTCTCACTCTTGGTTAAGTATAATTATCGGGTATTAAATTTTATCGGAGTAGAACATGATTCCGGCAAAAGCATTCTAAAGGAAATCATTTATATTTTATTTGAAGTAAGTGAAGAATTAATTATGGAATCCTTTACTATCAAGGACACATCCGATTCACTTTCGGGTATTTTTGAAATGTTATATAAAATGAATCATAATTTAATCGACCCTATAGATATAACGGATCAATATGGAGAATTAATATTTGAACGTATGATTCATGGGAAATATGCGCTTGTCATCGACAACATTCAGTATTTTGAGTATCCCCTTTTGCACTTTTTAGAAAAATTAATTATATATGGGAAAAACTGTGGAAGAGGGAACTCGCTGTTTTTAGCTTTTAGCATAAATACAGATTATGCTTTTGACAATGAGGATATCACCAAAATTAAAGGCCTGTTTCAACAGCTTCAACATACTAGTGTTTGCAAAATGACTCCATGGTTTCTGGATGGCTTTCATAGTCCTGGAAGCGCATTGGAATTCATCAAACAACTACTGGGAATTCATAATGCGAATTATGATGCTCTTTTCCAAAAGGTTTTCGATAAAGCATCCCTGCTTCCTTTTTATATTGAGTGTGTTGTTGAAGTTCTCCGTAATTTCAAATCCGTTACTTTCTCGGAGTCACGTTGCGTTATCAATAACCCTGTGCTTTTCGCAGATGAATTAGCAAATTTACCGGACAGTGTAGAAGGAAATCTTGAAAGACGATGGAAATTCTTTATCAGTCAACACTCAAATAAAGATGATTATGTCAGATTGCTTTCATTAGTACATACATTTGGAGAATGCGAAAAGGATTTCATGAAGAGTCTGGGATTAAATACTGCATTACTAAAGGATTTATGTAAATACCATTTTTTAAAACAGGAAAAAACAGTAAA
The DNA here is from genome assembly GCF_030296775.1 of Claveliimonas bilis. Taxonomy (NCBI): domain Bacteria; kingdom Bacillati; phylum Bacillota; class Clostridia; order Lachnospirales; family Lachnospiraceae; genus Claveliimonas; species Claveliimonas bilis. The sequence continues at coordinate 1,582,749 of NZ_AP027742.1, forward strand.
TACAGACAAATATACCTTTGTCCATGACTTAATGGAGAAATTTTTCTGCGAATATATTCCGGATTTTGATAATATCGCCTATGATTATTTAACAAAGTCAGGTTATAAACATCTGAAAAATTTATACCCTGTTATATACAACCTGTGCATTTTATATTCAAAAGACTATAAACCTGAAAATTTAACAACCATCATACAAGTGGGGATTCATATAGAAATTCCATACAAGATCTTTTATAGTTATTATAAGAATTGTATGAATGCCATGCTGGAAAATTATGAAAATTTTCAATGTAAAAATGATTGGTATGGTCTGGGATATTTTATTGCAAAACAGTTGAAACTCCGCATGGGAAACAAAGCCGCATATGATATGATCAGCAAACTGTTTTGTACATTAGAAGCAGGGAGCTTTGAAGACAGGTATTGCTATAACAGTTTCGTGGAGTTACTATTTTTCTATGGCGAAATCAACCAGCAACTCACCTATTATCAAGATGTTATATCTTTGTATTTAAAGTATCTTGATCGTTACAAAATCCTGGAAAAATCCGAATCTACGGAAGAAATTCGCAATGTCATTGCCTTTATTTACAACCGTTTGTCAGTGGCCTATAAACATTTACCAGATTCTGTAAGTTGTAAAAAGCATCTGGACTACATCAACCAGTCGCTGTACATGTCCCGTACCCTGAAAAACCGCCAGTTTCTAGCTGAAAACTGCTATGATAAGGGGACTTATTATTACTGTCACATCAAATATAAAAAACGAGTTCTTGATTACTGGGAATCCTGTTGCAATTTAATAGAAAAATATAATATTGAACTGATGACTCTTCATTACATTGAGCATCAGATCCAAATCGCTTTGATTCGTCAACAACCAAACGAAATTCCTCAATTACTCGAAAAAGGGTTTGATTATATAGAGCATGGCAAATACAATGAACAAGGTATTTACTTCAAACGTTTTTTTTATTATGCAAAAGCAATTTACTATCTGTTGAAAAAAACAAACTATGATGACGTTTATCAGGCGTTACAAAACGCAGAAGAAGCTTTACTAATGCTTGGGAAGAATAATATGACCTATATTAATTACCTGCGCGGGAAATTGTATGCACGTCTTAACGACCCTGAGCACACGTATGAGTTTTACAAAGACGCTTATCTGCAATCCTTCGACCTGACAATTTTGTATAAAGATATATTTATTGATCTTTTGACAGAAGATATGCTGATTAAGTTCCGTCAATTAAATATAGACCCGGAACGGTTCCCGGTTGATTATTTAGAAAAAGAAAATCATCGTCTTATGGCAAAACGTATATTGTCAATGGATCAAAAACATTTTTTGCGGTTTTGGAATAATTATCGAGCTACATCTATTATACAATCGCTGGACGGGAAAGAAAATTACCCTAATATATAACAAAAAGCAGGGCTTCTTTGCAAAATCTATGTGCAAGAAGCCCTGAAAGTTAATATAATTTTTGTACATCGTGAAAAGATAGAATGTTTCCATGAAAATCAACGGCAATATCTCTGGAAGTATCTCGTAAATGATCCCAGATTTTATTATCCCTTAAACTTTTCAGCTGATCGACAAAATAGATAAAAGGGGCAGTATGCTTATGAAAGCTAAGAGGAATGTAATCATATAACTGTAATTGTTTTATCCAGCGTTCATACGGATTAAATGAATAAACATCATAATATTCAATAGATAATGCATCTTTAATAGTTTCATAGTACCAATCGCTGCTGAAAAAACTGGAAATATTGATCATTGTATATCTGGGAAGCAATTCGTGATCAGACTGATACATTTCTCCCACTTTATGTATCCATTTATCCATATCAATTTCAATTTTATAATAGTTCTTTCCATAAAACATAGACCGTGCATCTGCGGCCAGATAGGAATATCTGCTGATTTTTGTGTTGCGGGAAGAGGTGTTGCCCTTGTGATAGACTTTCGATTCTGCAACAACCCATGTTTCCAGCCCGATTTCCTTTAATTTGATTACATAATCGCAATCACAGCATAAGTACGACATTGAGACGTCCATTCCGCCAACCTTCTGGTAAATACGTTTGGTTGTCATTAGCACCGCACTGCATACAGATTGAACTTTACGGTCAAAAGAAGCATATCGATGATCTGCAGGCAGTCCCAATGTTGGATGGTTAATATTGTATGGAGAAAAGGCCACCCCAAAGTCCTGAATTGTATTATCAGAAGGATTGATTAATTTCGAACTTACAGCTCCTATCAAACCACTGGAATTCAACTTTTCAAACAGTGGTTCATACCAATGTGGAAGGTAGAATAAATCTTCATCACATAATGTGACAATATCCCCATTACATACATCCACTCCCATATTGACTGCGTTCGCGTATAAAATATCATCATTCACTTTAATAATGGTATATTTAGATTCCGGAAGGTCTAAATCCAGCTCTTTCTCGTCTTTATTGTTTGCAACAATAATTATTTCCTTTTTTATATCTGAAGGCAATGTTTCTTCCAAAAGTTTAAGATTCAGATATAATAGTTCACGGTTAGAGTGATAAGGAATCACAAAACTATGTAGACACTCATTTATCTTCATTTTGTATGCTAAGATTTTAAAATCCCTTTTCCTTTCATAATATTCAACGATTCTTCATAGTGATTATTTGAAAAACTATTTTGCTTAGTCCAGTCTGTAAATTTTAGAAGTCCTTCTTCCAAAGATACTTTTGGTTCATATCCAAGCACATGTTTCATTCGGCTTATATCCGCATGGTTATGCCGGATATCTCCAAGGCGATACATATGGTTGATATGGTAATTTGGAGGTTCTCCATAGTAAAAATAAAGAAGTTTTGTCAATTCTAATATTGTTGTATTATGTCCGGTCCCAACATTAAAAACTGTATTTGAAGCTTCTCCGTTAATCGCAAGTAAAACTGCCCTTACAACATCTTCTACATGAACAAAATCTCTTGATTCCATTCCGTCTTCAAAAATTTCGATAGGTTTGCCGGACATAATATTCGATGAAAATACGGAGAGAATGCCTGTATATGGGTTGATAAGAGATTGTCCTTCTCCATAAACATTCTGGAATCTGAGAATCGTATATGGAATATTCATAGCTTTACATATCGTACGAAGATACAATTCTTGCGTCATCTTTGTTACTCCATAAATGGATTGCGGTTTTAACTCCGATTCCTCACAGGTTGCGGTCTGTTTTAGAAACCCGCTGCATATGGGACAACGTGGCTCATAAATACGATGTTTTAAGTCCTCTGAACAGCGCCCGTCGGGATATACGATTCCGCACTGTGGACAAATGTATTTACCTTCTCCATAAACAGCTCTGGATGAAGCAAGGACAAGTTGGTCTATTTTTGTGTGCTGATTACAGATCGCTTGTAAAAGATTTGCAATGCCCGAGATATTGCTATTTGTGCATTTTGTAATCTCGTACATGGATTGACCAGTTGCAGTATCAGCCGCCAGATGTATAATTACATCCTGATTTTGAACAGCCTGTTCACATATGTGATAATCAAAGATGTCTCCTTGTATAAAATTGACATATGGGCTGACAGAAAGGTCTAGTTTTGCATTTGGCCCATGAACTTGAGGATCTAAGTTATCAAGGATTGTAATCTGGCAATTCATCTGTAATAATTTTTTGACCAGATGTACACCGATAAATCCGGCGCCACCTGTCACCAATACGCGTTTCATAGATCCCTCCCTTTGTTTGTTCAATAAAGATAACTGCTAATTATCTTCGATTCTGGGATAAAAAAGTGAGGACTTTATAACTGACGGATACTGCGGAAAATAATACAGTAAAATGCTATATCAAATCAAAAAGTTGAAGTGGGGCATTTTACTTTAATTAGAATTGAACGACTTGCAATAAGATAGCCGTTATTTTACTGAGAGATTACAAAAAAGAAATGCGTATTAGGTAATTTTTTGTGAATATGCTACACTACCGAAAAAAGGTTATGGAGGACAGAAAAGTGGCTTGTACGGAACAAATGAAAAAATATCTGGAATATTGTGAGTTTAGAAAGGAACTGGATTGGAATACTTTAAAAGCATACAGAATTGATTTGAGACAATTTTTTGAATATACGCTGGAAGATATACCAGACAAAGATAAAATAGAAGATTATATAACAGAATTACATAAGAAATATAAACCAAAAACTGTAAAGCGAAAAATAGCATCTATTAAGGCGTATTATACTTATTTAGAAGAAAGGGATATTATTACAGACAATCCATTTAGAAAAATAAAAGTAAAATTTAAAGAGTCGGTAATTCTTCCCAGAATTATCCCACGGGAAGAAATTGAACAGCTTTTGAATTATATGTATTTACAAGAGAATAAAAATGATGAAAAGGTTTATAAATACTGGCTGCGGGATGTGTCAGTGATAGAAACTTTTTTTGCTACCGGCGCAAGGGTTTACGAAATATCCAATATTAGAGCAGATAGTGTAAACCTTAATACAGGGCTTATCAAAATTATGGGGAAGGGTGGAAAAGAGCGATATATCCAAATTGCTTCGACAGAAATATTGGGTATCTTAAGAAAATATTATCATCAAAATGCCGAAGTGATTAAGGAGAGTGGATTTTTCTTTGTTAATAACCGTGGAAGCAGATATACGGAACAATCAATAAGGCTAATGTTAAAAAAGTATACAAAATTAGCCGGGATTGAAAGAAATATAACACCGCATATGTTTCGTCACTCATTTGCAACATATTTGATTGAAGAAGGAGTAGATGTCAGTTGTGTACAGCAGATCTTAGGACATAGTTCTATTAAAACTACCCAGATTTATATACATATTGCGGCAAAAAAGCAAGCGGAGATTTTGAGGGAGCTGCATCCCAGAAATCGGATGAGGATAGGGGAAGCGGCATAAACTATATTTTATCATACTATTACAGACAAACGGATCGGCTGAATGATAGGTGGTCTTTTTTGCGTATGTAAAAATAATTATGATTCTGAAATTATGTCAAACTACACTAGACAACCTACCCTACATATGTTAACATATATCCAAAGCATTATATCTTCACAATCTTTTGTGTCTTTCACAGGAAGCGGCAAGCGTCTTAGTTTTGTTTCCTGCATCTTATTTTCTAAATACACATCAGGAAAGATATCTCAATGCTTTTACAACTGACTTATATACAGTAAAGAGGTTCTTTCCTGGATGGTATGGAAAATAAGATATGATAATCAGAGAAACCAGTAGGAGAAAGAGCCTCTTCATACTACCAAGAAAAGGAGGCTGCCTATGGGGAAAGAGGCGCAAGATGCCAGAAACTTTACCGCACCAGTGGAAGATCATGAGCTTGGAATTCGATATGAAAAGTATAAGCGGATCCTTGCGGGACTTACGATCATGAGTGATATTTTCATGCGGAATGTCTTGAAAAAGCGGGAATGCACAGAGTATATTTTGCGAATCATTATGGACAGAGAAGATTTGGAAGTGAAGGAGCAGATTCTGCAGAAGGATTATAAGAATCTGCAGGGAAGATCAGCCATTCTTGACAGCGTTGTTTGTGATATGGAAGAGAAACGGTATAATGTAGAGATTCAGCAGGAAAACGAAGGGGCTTCCGTAAAAAGAGCGAGATATCACAGTAGCCTGCTAGATGTAAACGAGTTGAAGGAAGGACAGACTTTTGAGGAACTGCCAGAGAGTTATGTGATTTTTATTGCCAGAAACGATGTGCTTGGCTATGGACTTCCCATTTATCATATTACTAAAAAGGTTGAAGAAGTGCGGGAGGATTTCCGAGACGGTGCTCACATTATCTATGTGAATGCAAAAATCAAGGATAAAGAGACAGCATTGGGGCGCTTGATGTATGATCTGCAATGAAGAACTGCAGACGAAATGTTTAGCGAGATTCTGGCAGAGCGTGTCAGGGAGTTAAAGGAAACGCCGGAAGGAGTGGACAGTATGTGTCGTGAGATGGACGAGATTTACAATGAAGGAATTGAGATTGGAATTGAGAGAGGACTGGAGAAAGGAAAAATGGAAATGAAACAGGAAACGGTTCTATCTATGTTCAATCTTGGCATGCCGGTGGAGCAGATTGCAGCAGTAGTGAAAGAAAGCGTTGGTATGGTTCAGAAGTGGATTTCCGAAAGTAAGGCAGTAATATAAGGAAAACTGCGGTTGGACCGTATATGTCACACTAAAAATAAGGAGTTTAGAGGGGAAGTAAGAGCAGATATTAATTTCCGTAAATCAGGTCTTTACTTTCCCTCTTTTTTGTTCTATAATAAAATTATGTAAATTAATAAAAAGGGCAGATGGAATATGAGAAAGGCCGTCTATCCTTGACGATGAATAGAGATATAGCCTGGAGCAGATTCTTTCCGTGATAGCCAATCAGATACTGTAATGATAGATTGTTACTTATTTTCAGCAACAGAATGGAAGAGGAGTGAATATGAGAAACACGGGAATCAAGCCTGACGCTATATTTAAAAATTTTTGGAGAGATAACGGACATTTTGCCAGTCTCTTTAACACAGCTATCTTTGGCGGAAAGACAGTGATACAGCCGGAGGAGCTGAAGGAGTTGGATACAGATGTATCTAATTTCATAAAATTTGGAAAGTATGAAGAAAGTTTGACAAGAACCAGAGATGTTGTGAAAAAAGCGGCTAACGACACAGATTTTGTGATACTGGGAATTGAGAACCAGCGGAAGATCCACTATGGGATGCCGCTGAGAGTTATGATTTATGATGCGCTAAGTTACCTGAAAGAATGTCAGGAAATTGCAGGGAAGCATAAGGAAGCTGGTGATAAGGCGACCGCTGAAGAGTTTCTTTCCGGCCTGCATAAAGGGGACCGGCTGCATCCTATTATAACCATTGTGATCTATTATGATGAAAAGCCGTGGGATGGAGCACAGAGCCTGAAGGAAATGATCGGAGATATGCCCTCGGAGGTTTCCGGAGTGTTTTCGGATTATCGGATGAATCTGCTGCAGGTGAAGGAGTCATCCCAATATCATTTTGATAATGAAGATGTCCAGACCATTTTTGAAATCACCAGATTTATTTATCAGGGTGAATTTGATAAGGTAAAGAAATTTTATGGAGAAAAAACAGTGAAATCCGACGTGGGTGCGGTGATCGGAGTTATGACAGATAGCAGCCTGATCGTTGAAGAGGCCTTGGAGAGTGAAGGAGGAATGAATATGTGTACGGCATTAGAGAAACTGGAAGAAAAGAGTCGTGAGGAAGGAAGATTAGAAATGAAACAGGAAACGGTTCTATCCATGGCCAATCTTGGCATGCCTGTAGAGCAGATTGCAACAGTAGTGAAAGAGAGCGTTGGTATAGTCCAGAAGTGGATTTCCGAAGGAAAAGCAGCGATATAATCGGAAAATAATCCTTGCATTCTTCTTTCTCATATGGTATCATAAATCATGTTGTGAGAAAAAGAGATGGTCCTCTGATACGCGCCCTTTGTAAGAGAGGGAAATAGAAATGTATTAAGAACGTCCGAATAACAAGGAGGTCACACATGAACGAAATTATTAAGAGCATTGAAGCAGAACAGCTCAAAGAGAATGCGCCGGAGTTTAATGTAGGCGATACCGTAAAAGTATACGGTAAGATCAAAGAAGGAAACCGTGAAAGAATCCAGGTTTTTGAAGGAACAGTCCTGAAGAAACAGGGTGGAAGCACAAGAGCGACATTTACAGTAAGGAAAACATCCAACGGTGTAGGTGTTGAGAAGACTTGGCCGCTTCATTCTCCTAACGTGGAGAAAGTTGAAGTAGTTCGCCGCGGTAAAGTAAGAAGAGCGAAACTGAACTACTTAAGAAACCGTGTAGGTAAAGCTGCTAAGGTAAAAGAGTTAGTAAAATAGGAAAACACAAGAGGAAGGGACAAATACATATTGTATCTTGTCCCTTTTTGTTACTATTCACAGTCTTAGCCCGTAAGGGGCGGAAGTGAAGTGCATAAGCGCGACGAGTGCCATGTAGGTGGAGCGGCTGTGAATAGTAACTCTCTGCTATATATAGGTACAGCTGATTATGAGAGGATTAAAATTCAGAAGAAGATATAAAAGAAAAAAATTTCACATTGAAATGCTGAAGCCGGTTGTGGTATGGGCAGGAAAAATTGCCCTTGTCTGTCTATTCGCTTTTGTGTTCGTGTGGTATTTCGGACAGAGGGTAGCGACAGTCGGGGATTCCATGAAGCCGGTTTTGGAAAATGGAGATGTTACTCTGGTAAATCGTATTGTCTATGATGCTACAGCGCCAAAACGGGGCGATATTATTGTGTTTAAGCCAAAAGGAAATGAAAATTCCCATTACTATATCAAACGAATTGTAGGCCTTCCGGGTGAAACCGTGGAGATTATAGAGGGGAAAGTCTATATTGACGGTGAAAGGCTGGAAGAAGACTACGAGACAACGGAGATCACAGATGTGGGAATTGTGGACAAAGAAATAGAACTTGCCGGCGATGAGTTCTTTGTGCTGGGGGATGACCGTCAGAACAGTGAGGACAGCAGGATGGCGGATATTGGGAATGTGAAGAGATCTTATATTTACGGGAAAGTATGGTTTGTCATTTCGCCGGGAAATAATTTTGGCTTTGTCAGATCATAGAGATAACATGTTTGAAATAAAAGAGGAGAAGAGAACAGATGCACTTTCAATGGTATCCTGGACATATGACCAAAGCAAGGCGTATGATGCAGGAAAATATAAAATTGATCGATCTTGTGATCGAATTGGTGGATGCCAGGATTCCTCTAAGCAGCAGGAATCCTGATATTGACGAACTGGGCAGGCAGAAATCCAGACTGATCTTGCTGAATAAAGCGGATCTGGCGGAAAATAAGTGGAATGATGCCTGGATAGAATATTTTAAAGACAAAGGCTATCTTGCGGTGAAGGTTAATTCCAAGAAGGGCGGCGGGATCAAAAATATCCAGTCTGTCATTCAGGAAGCCTGCAAAGAGAAGATTGAAAGAGACAGGAAAAGAGGAATTTTAAACCGGCCGGTCCGCGCTATGGTAGTGGGGATTCCTAATGTAGGAAAATCTACGTTTATTAATACGCTGGCGGGAAAGGCCTGTGCAAAGACGGGCAATAAGCCGGGAGTGACGAAGGGAAAGCAGTGGATCCGCCTTAATAAAGGGGTAGAGCTTTTGGATACGCCGGGAATCCTCTGGCCGAAATTTGAAGATCAGCAGGTGGGAATGAAGCTTGCCTTTATTGGATCGATCAAAGATGAGATCTTAAATACAGAAGAACTGGCGGCGGAATTTCTGAAACTTATGCAGCAGCACTATCCGGGAATCATTGCCGGAAAATATAATATAGAAGAAACCGGAGACGTTTACGAAGTGCTGAATCGGATTGCGGAAAGCCGGCATTGTATTGTGCGGGGAAATGAGCTGGATGTGGAAAAGGCAGCGGCCCTTCTGATGGATGATTTCCGCAGTGGACGGCTGGGAGAGCTTACTCTGGAATATCCGGACAGGATATGATAAAATCAAGACAGAATGCGACAGGAAAAGAGGATAAACATATGGCTAGATATAGGAGAGGCCGTCGGAAGGAACACGGAATTATCCGGGAACTGCTGGGCTGGATCATCTATATACTGATTATCATTGGGCTGACTTACCTGATTATTACTTATGTAGGACAAAGGACGCGGGTCAGTGGATCATCGATGGAGACAACGTTAAGTGACGGGGATAACTTGATCGTGGACAAGATTTCCTATCGGTTCCGGGATCCCAAACGATATGATATTATTGTATTCCCTTATAAATATGAAGAAAATACATATTATATCAAGAGGATCATCGGGCTGCCGGGCGAGACGGTGCAGGTGACAGGAGGATATGTATATATTAACGGAGAACTTCTGGAAAGTGATATTTATGGGGCGGAGCCTATGGCGGATGGAGGAATTGCATCAGAGCCTATTACCCTGGGAGCGGATGAATATTTTGTTCTGGGAGACAACAGGAATCATAGTTCGGACAGCAGGGATCCAAGTGTAGGAATCCTGCACCGGGAGGATCTGCTGGGAAGAGCCTGGGTCAGAATCTATCCGTTTGACCAAATGGGAGTGATCCGCCATGAATAAAAAAGAGCAGGAAAGAATGGAAAAACAGGCCGCCAGACTTGCAAAAGAACGAAAGCGCCTGGAAGCGATGAGCGTATATGAGAAGCAGTATGCCTCCTGCTTGGCCATATGCGGCATTGATGAGGTTGGAAGAGGCCCGCTTGCAGGCCCGGTGGTGGCAGGAGCGGTCATTCTTCCCAGGGATACAGAAATTTTATATCTGAATGATTCTAAGAAACTTTCAGAGAAGAAGCGGGAAGCGCTCTATGATGAGATCATGGAAAAGGCAGTTGCTGTCGGCATAGGGATGGCCAGTCCGGCCAGGATTGATGAGATCAATATTCTTCAGGCAACTTATGAGGCAATGCGCATGGCGATTGATAAGCTTCAGGTGCGCCCGGATCTTCTGCTGAATGACGCGGTGACTATTCCTGGTGTGGAAATTTCCCAGGTCTCCATTGTAAAGGGAGATGCCAAGAGTATTTCCATCGCTGCAGCCAGCATTGTCGCAAAGGTGACAAGGGATCGGATGATGAAGGAATATGAGGAGATTTTTCCTGGATATGACTTTGCATCCAACAAAGGATATGGGACAAAGGCGCATATCCAGGCGCTGAAGACACTGGGACCATGTGTGATACACAGACGAAGCTTTATCGGAAATTTTGTGAAATGAGAAAGCGGGAAGAAAATCGGAGACAAACAGGGACATTTTATGAAAGAAAAGCAGGGGAATACCTGGAGAAACAAGGCTATAAAATCCTGGAATACAATTACAGATGCAGGGCAGGAGAAATTGATATTGTAGCAAGGGATGGAGAGTACCTTGTATTCTGTGAAGTGAAATACAGGAAAGACAATAAAAAAGGCACACCTCTGGAAGCGGTGACGCTGCAAAAACAGCGGACGATTTCCAGGTGCGCCATGTTTTATATTATGGAAAGAGGACTGGATGGAGAAGCCTGCCGTTTTGATGTGGCGGGAATTACCGGAAGCGGGGAAAAGATCGAACTGATCCGCAATGCATTTCCCTATATGGAGTAAGCTTGCAGGATAAGATGACGGATGATAAGGCGATAGAAGGAGAGGAAGGGCCTATGAGTATTGGATTGATCTATAAAAATAATGACCATGTAATAGAAGAAAAGGTAAAAGAGGGAGTACCATTTCTTTCCTATCCGATTCTGGAAAATACCGGTATCGTCTCTCATGGCTTTTCCACCCGGCTTGGCGGTGTGAGTGAAGGCGGGTATTCCTCTATGAATTTAAGCTTAAGCAGGGGAGACAGTCCGGAAGCAGTAGAGGAAAATACAAAGAGGATTGCCCGGGCCATTGGTGTGGAAAAGGAGAAGATGGTCTATACACAGCAGACTCATACAACCAATGTTGCTGTTGTGTCCCAAAAGGATGCGGGAAGTACGCTTAAAGAGACAGACGGGCTTGTAACAAACAGCCCCGGTATTTGCCTGGTGACATTTTATGCTGACTGCGTTCCTTTGTATTTTGTGGACCCGGTAAGACGGGCGATCGGACTTAGCCATTCGGGATGGCGGGGAACCGTAGGAAAGATGGCGGCGGCTACTGTGGAAAAAATGAAAGAATGCTTTGGGACAAGGCCGGAAGATATCATAGCGGCGGTTGGACCTTCTATCTGCCAGGACTGCTATGAGGTAAGCGAAGATGTGACCAGCCGTTTTAAAGAGACTTTTCGGGAGGAAGACTGGAAAGATTTATTTTATAAAAAAGAAAACGGGAAATTTCAGCTTGATCTATGGAAGGCAAATGAGATCAATCTTCAGGAGGCAGGCGTGCTTCCGGAACATATTGCAGTGACAAATGTGTGTACCTGCTGCAATCCGAAGATTTTATTTTCACACAGAGTCCAGGGATGGAACAGAGGGAATTTGTGTGCATTTCTTGCACTGAAGGATAAAGAATAAGGAGGCAGAAAGATGGATACAGAAGAAATTGCACAGACAACAGAAGAAACAGTGGAAAATGTAAACCTTTTTATTCAATATGCTCAGGATCATATTCCGGATCTGATCGGATTTGGGATCAAAATTATTCTGGCAATTCTTGTATTTGTAATAGGAAAATGTGTGATCCGGATGGTGAGAAGGCTGACAGGAAAAGCATTTGAACGGTCCCATGCGGACAAGGGAGTACAGCAGTTTACCGATTCCATCATCAAATTCGGGCTGTACTCGGTGCTGGTCATCCTGATCATTACCAGTTTTGGCGTAAATCTTTCTTCTATTACAACCATCCTGGCGGCGGCAGGCGTGGCAGTCAGCCTCGCACTGCAGGGCGTGATCTCCAATTTTGCGGGAGGCGTGCTGATCCTGACGCTTCGTCCTTTTGTGGTAGGAGATTATATTATTGAGGATAACAATAAGAATGAAGGTACGGTAAAGGAAATCCAGCTTTTTTATACGAAGCTGACAACGGTTGATAATAAAACCATTGTTGTACCGAACGGTATGCTGACCAACAATAGTCTGACGAATGTGACAGCGAGGGATGAGCGGCAGCTGGATCTTCGAATAGAGATTTCTTATGAATCTGATCTGCGCAAAGCCAAGGATATTCTTGAAAATCTGCTGGAGAACACACCGGAAATCATGAAGGATAAAGAGAGGAATGTGTTCGTGGATGAACTGGGAGCCAGCGGAGTACGTCTGGGCGTCAGGGCATGGACAGGCATGGATGAATACTGGAAAGTACGGTGGAAATTTTTAGAAGATATTAAACTTAGTTTTGACCGGGAAGGAATCGTCATTCCTTACCCGCAGATTATGGTGCATAAGAGTACTGATGAGGGATAAAAACAGATGACGACAAGAAAAGAGATGAAAAGAAAGGCCAAAAAGGCTGTGAAAAAGCACTATATTCTCTATGTGGCAGTATGTCTTATCATGGCATATATGGGAGTGGAATTTTCCTCTTCTCTCAATGTGCTGGATATCACTCCGGCAGAGGAAGTATACCGCATGGAGGATGAAGAGCGCCTGACGAGAATCGGCGCAAACAGCGACGGGCTGATCGATGTTATTGCAGATCTGCTGGCGGGCGATCAGGAAGGCGGGCAGGAGCTCTCCAGTCAGATCAAGGAAGAGGAGAAAGAAAGATCCCTGGAGGGGAATCCGGTATTCGGAAGAACCCGGGGAGTGTTTGCGGGTATTGTAAACAATATTACATCAGGATCAGCGCTGGTCTTTTTAGTGGGCGCGCTTCATTCGCTGCTGGGATCAGAGAGTGCGGCAATTTTGGTTTTGGTACTTTTTGGAATTGCATTTCTGTTTTCTGTCTGGTTTTTCATAACTAATGTTGTATCCGTGATTGCCAGGAGAATTTTTCTGGAAGGGCGGATTTATGAAACGGTACCTTTTCAAAGGTGCCTGTTTTTGCTGCGGGTGAAAAAGTGGGTAAAAGCATGCTGTACCATGTTTTTGACCGCCTTTTTTCAGTTCCTGTGGTCCTTTACAATTATCGGAGGAATCATCAAGTATTATTCCTATTACCTGGTGTCCTATATTGTGGCGGAGAATCCGGATATTTCCTCCAGGGAAGCGATTCGTCTTTCCAGAAGGATGATGAAGGGACATAAATGGGAATGCTTTGTCTATGAGCTTTCTTTTTTGCCGTGGACATTTTTGGGAGCGGCTACAGCAGGGCTGTCTGAGATATTTTACTCTAATCCTTACCGGGCAGCTTCCTTCAGTGAATACTATGCACAGCTTCGGGAGGAAGCAAAAAAGGCCCGTATAAAGGGAAGTCAGTATTTGAATGATACTTATCTTTTTGAAAAGGCAGAAGATGAGATGATCTATCTTGCCTATGAAGATGTGATCTCAGCGCTGGTAAGACCGAAAAGAGATGGAAGGAAATTGAAGGGGATCCGAAAATTCTTTGCTGATTATCTGGGTATCCTGCTGACAAATACAAAAGAAGAAAGAGAATATGAGGAGACGCAGGCTCTTCATATGCGTATGCAGTTTTTAAAAGACGCAGTGGACAGAAAGTCATATCCCAGCCGATTGTCGGCGCTTCCGGAGCAAGAAAAGCGAAAAAAGGTGGAAATGATCCATTATCTTCGTCATTATTCAGTGTGGTCTGTCATTGTTTTATTTTTTGTCTTTTCCTTCATGGGATGGCTGTGGGAGGTCAGCCTTCATCTGGTGCAGGACGGAGAATTTGTGAACAGAGGAGTCCTTCACGGACCATGGCTGCCGATTTACGGGGGCGGAGGGGTTCTCATTCTCTTATTGCTGAACAAGATCAGAAACAGGCCGTTGGCAGAATTTGTGGGAATTATTCTTCTCTGCGGAACAGTGGAATATTTTTCCTCCTATTATCTGGAAATGGCTCACAACGGGGAAAGATGGTGGGATTACAGCGGATATTTTCTGAATCTGCACGGGAGGATCTGCGCAGAGGGACTTCTTGTATTCGGAATTGGGGGTATAGGTCTGGTCTATGTCCTGGCGCCTCTTTTGGACAATGCGATCCAGAAGATACCTCTTCAGATTTTGGCCCCCTTCTGTGTGGTGCTCACAGTGATCTTTGCGGCAGATACCGTTTATTCTATGAAATATCCAAATACCGGAAAGGGAATTACGGATTATGAAAGTAGAGTGGTAACAGATAACTGGAATCAGGAAAACAAGATTTACATACATATACAGGAGAACAATAAATATGCTTGCAATCTATTTATCCCCAATTTATATACTGGTTAATCTATACTTATTTCGCTGGCTGCTCCGCTGGATGGGAGCCTGCCATCACTTCTTTCAGAAGAAATGGATGAAAGCAGGGATGGCCGTGATTTATTTTATCCTGGCCCTTTCCCTTTTGATCGGCTTCCTTCTTCCGGCGGGCAATCTGCAGAGATTTTTCAAATCACTGGGAAATTACTGGCTCGGCGTACTTTTGTATGCGGTTTTGGCAGTTGTCATTGCAGATGTGATACGATTGATCCTGCGGCGGGTAAAGAGGATCAATCAGGATAAACTTCGCTCCCGCAGGACGCTGGCCGTTGGAGGAGGAGCGGCCCTTCTTATCATTATGGCCGTTTCTGTCTGGGGGGTAGTGAATGCCAGAATCATACGGACAACAGAGTATGAGATTACCGTAAAAAAGAACGGAGGCAATCTGGATGAACTGAATGTGGTGCTTCTTGCAGACCTGCATTTGGGCTATAATATCGGATGCCATCAGATGGAACAGATGACAGAGAAAGTCAATGCACAAAACCCGGATCTGGTTGTGATAGCGGGAGATATTTTTGACAACGAATATGAGGCGCTGGACGATCCGGAAAGATTGATTTCCATTTTGAAAGGAATCAAGAGTAAATATGGTGTGTTTGCCTGCTATGGGAATCATGATATTCAGGAAAAGATCCTGGCAGGCTTTACTTTCGGAAACAGGGAAGGAGAAAAAGCCAGTGATCCGAGGATGGACGAGCTTCTTGAAAAAGCAGGAATCACTCTTCTTAGGGATGAGGGAGTGCTGATCGACAACAGCTTCTATCTCTATGGGCGTCCGGATGAAAAGCGCCCGGGAAGAGGAATTACCAGGCGGGCCAAGCCGGAGGAGATTACAAAAGATATGGATCAGGATAAACCGATCCTTGTGATAGACCATGAGCCAAGCCAGCTTGGAGAATTATCCGAGGCCGGCGTGGATGTAGATCTGTGCGGACATACCCACGACGGGCAGATGTTCCCCGGCAATCTTGTTATGGATTTTCTGTGGGAAAATCCGTGCGGTTATCTTAAGAAAGGTGACATGCACAATATCGTGACTTCCGGCGTAGGGCTGTTCGGGCCGAATATGCGGGTTGGGACGAAAGCGGAGATCTGCCCCATTAAGATACAGTTCGAGGCGGCTTGAAACAGTTGAATTTTGAAAAATGAAAATCTTTTAGAATAGAAGAGCAGATGAGTACATATAATTGTACTAAGAGAATTGACGTACAAAATATTGTACGTTATAATGTAAATACAGAAAACAGTATGTCTGGAGGTGCGATATATGTTGGCTGTTAATTATACTATGCTTAGAGAAAATATGAAAAGCTGTATGGATAAAGTTACAGATGACTATGAAACGATGATCGTAACCAGAAAAAACAATAAAAATGTGGTTATGATTTCGGAAGAATCTTATAACAATATGATGGAAAATCTGCATCTTGTCGGGAATAAGACAAATTATGACTGGCTGATGGAGTCTAAGAAACAATTAGAACAGGGAATGGTTTCCATGCACAATCTGGATGAGGCGGGCGATGAATAAAGTTTTTACAGAAAATGGATGGAAAGACTATATATATTGGCAGACAGAAGACCGGAAAACATTGAAGAAAATAAATCGCCTTCTGGATGACATATCAAGAAATGGGAATACAGGCATAGGAAAACCAGAACCGTTGGTTGGGAATCTGTCTGGATTCTGGAGCAGAAGAATAAATGACACTGACAGGTTGGTATATAGAATAGATGAAAATAATGTTTACATTCTGGCTTGTAGGTATCATTATGATATTTAAGAAAAATGTGTGCAGCAGTATCTTATGGGTACTGCTGTTTTTTATTTATAAGAGAGTTGGAAAATTCAAAAAACAGATTAACATATGATTGAATATACTGATAATTTATCTTATAATAATATCAACAATACAATATATAAATAGTCCTGCAAAAGGAAGAAGATGTGGGTGTGGAGGATAAATGTATGAAAAGAAAGATATTATCCATTTGCTGCGTTTTATGTATGGTATTATCTTTAGCTGCCTGTCAAGAGACTCCGGAAGAGGAGATTGTGCTTGATAAGTCTAAGGGACTGCCAAAGGATAGTATTCTTCCAAAGGAGTCGCAAATACCCAAGGACTTTGGAGCGCCAGATCAGTGGCAGGAATCGGTAGAAAAAGGAAACATAGCAGTATCCATCAAGGCGGACTGTCAGATCAATCTTCCGCAGATTTATAATGCACCGGTATATGAGTTGGAAGTGCAGCATATGACAGGGGAACTGCTGGAGCAGCTTTGTGAGTATTTTTCGGACGGAAATCCGCTGTATAAGGAGCCGGAGATGAGCAAAGCGCGCCTTGAGGAAGAAAAGGAAATTCTCCAGCAAGGCAAAGGAGAGTGGGGATTTGACGATCAGGAGATCATAGATGCCAAAACAGGCCAGATTGATGAACTGTTGCAGGATGCGCCGCCAAAAGAGAGCAAAGAGTCTGTGGAGGTGAAACTTGATAAGCCACGCCAGACAGAGTACGAACGGATACAGACAAAGAGCGGTTCTATAGCACCGAGATACAGTAAATTTTATTTTGATACAGATGAGAAGATCGGATTTCAGGCAAGGGTAGATTGCGGGAAGAAAACGGATCCATTGATTTATGCGATCGACTATGATGAGGACGTTGGAAGTACCACAAATTTTCTTTTTCAGCAGGGGAATTTTATAGACGAAAAAGAATTGGCAAAAAAATTGAAAAACTGTGAGCTTTTGCAGATCGGTCAAAACTATCTGGAATATCTTCAGTGGATAGAAACAGAGATGAACGATACAGACCGTTTTACAATTTCGGAGGAAGAAGCAGTTGCGATGTGCGGAAAAGTATTAGAAGATCTCGGACTTAATGATTACACGATGACGGGATGCTGCAGGACGGTTGGAAATGCAGAGGGTGAGAGTATGGCAGGCGTGAATCAGGATGAGGGAATCACAGATTACGGATTCTCCATTTATTACAATCGGAAGGCGGGAGAGCTTGCAGGATATGAACAGCCGTTTCAGCAGCCTTTCAATGATCTGCCGGAAGAAGTTTATGCACCTCCTTTTGCTACGGAGCAAATCCGTATTATTGTGACCGGGGAAGGGATCATGCAGTTTGAATGGGATAATCTTTCCCAAAAGGCAGGGACGATAGCAGAGAATACTGAATTATTATCTTTTGATGAAATAAAAGAAAAATTATATGATCATCTGCTGTATGTTTCTCTGGCAAAGTATGGGGAGGAGGACTATGGAGATATCTATTATTATGAGATTAGAGATGTCCAGCTTCGCGGAGCAAATGTCCCGGCATTTGAGAATCCCGACGGAGCGTGGCTTGTGCCGGTTTGGGTCTTTACTGTGGGACACGAAGTGACTTTTGGAACTTTGGGAACCACTCCTTTTAGTGATATGATAGTTGTTTTAAATGCCATTGACGGAGGGTATATCCAGCCTAATATTGATTCTCGGATTCCGGTAGACTAATTTCTGAAAGGAAGAATCATGAACAGAATGTATCAGGTAGACTGTAAGCGTGGATTGTGTTCCACAGGTTTTTATGTGGGGATTGTGCTGTGCTTTTTAGCCGGAGCGTTTGGTATGGGAGAAATGCTGGAATACATTTCTGAAACAGTGCTGCCGGAAGGGGAGATCCGTTTCCTTTCTGCAGCTTATCTGGCCCTTCATACAGACGCTCTGACTTACGTACTGCCAATCGCATGTACTCTGGCAGCAAGCGGGATGTATATAGAAGATTTACAGAGTGGGACATTGTATTACAGTATTCTTAGAACAACAAAGAAACGATACTACACCAGTAAGATACTCAGTTGTATTACATTTGGAATCCTGACTGTTCTTGCGACAGTTCTGCTTCTTATGGTTGTGTTTATGCTTATGTTTCCCACGGATAAAATGGAAATACAGAACTTTCAAATGGAAAGTCTTGTATATTTGTGTAAACGAACTGTAATCTTGTGTATGAACAGCTCTTTATATGCTTTGCTTGGAGGAGCAATTGCAGGCACTTCCAATAATCGCTATATGGCATATGCGGCTCCTTTTATACTATACTATGTGATATCCACACTGTTTCAGGCGTATCTTTCAGACTATCCGCTTTTAAATCCCAAAGAGTGGATGTTACTGCGGATTTCCCCGGTGTGCCGGGTTGTAGTGGTTTTGGCCGTTGCTAACGTGCTGGCGGCAGCGTGCTATCTGTTCGTCATGGAAAGAAGGTGGACCCATGAATGAGTTTCGTCTTGTATGTTCCATAACTAAACTGAATTTCCTGGGATGGAAGAAAAATTCCCGAATCATGCTGGCTTTTGTATTGGCCTTTGTATTTTGCGTTATGATGTCAGCCAAAGCCATCATGTTTGCACGTACATATGAGACTACCATGCAGATTTTTGAACCCTTTGTGTGGGCGTTTAGTGGTGGGGAATCCATTTTGCTGGCATCTTTTCTTCTGATTTTTTTCTTTATGGATATGCCTTTTCTCAATGAAGCCACGCCCTATTATCTGATGAGGAGCGGACGAAAGGCCTGGATGGGCGCACAAATTCTGTATATTGTAACGGTAACATTTCTTTACATGTTTTTTGTGCTGGTAATGTTTTGCATTTTGTGTGCACCTTTGTCTTTTGTGGGAAATATGTGGAGTGAGACAGGAGCGCTTCTTGGTTATTCTGGCGTGGGAGAGGATATAGCGTTGCCGGCATCCGTGAAAACGATGGAAATGTCAAAGCCTTATCAGTGCATGGCAGAGATCTTTCTTCTGATGACTCTATATACGCTGCTGACAGCGACGATTATGATGATATTTAATCTTTTGAAAAATCAGTTCGGAGGGGTCTTAAGTGTATTTATCCTGAATCTTTATGGGCTTTTGTTAAATCCAGAAATCATCGGGAGAATCCTGGACATACCACAGATACTGCAGTATAAAAGCAATGTGATCACTGGATGGATTTCACCCTTAAATCACGCTACCTACTATATGCATAATTTCGGATATGATTTGTTACCAAGGTTATGGCATAGTTATCTGATCCTTGGCCTATGGATTCTGTTAAACATTTTTATCATCAGAAAGCTGGCTAGACGATATCAGTTCGTATTTTCATAGAGAAACGGAGGGGCGGAGGATGAATGAAATAATGGTAAAGATAGAAAATTTAAGAAAAACCTTCCGGGAAGAAGAGGTTCTTAAGGGAATCAACTGCGAGTTTCAACGAGGGAAAACTTATGCGGTAATTGGAAATAATGGTTCAGGGAAAAGTGTGCTTTTTAAATGTATCTGCGGTTTTCTTACCCCAACAGAAGGGAAGATTACAGTAGATGGGAAACAGATTGGAAAAGATGTGGATTTCCCGGAATCTATCGGGCTGATCATTGAGCATCCAGGATTTATTCCACAAATCTCAGGGTTTAAAAATCTCCGGCTGCTGGCAGGAATCCGCAGGTGCGTTACAGACGAGCAGATTAAGGAGGTAATCCGCAAAGTAGGACTGGATCCTTCCTCAAAAAAAGCAGTAGCCAAATATTCTATGGGAATGAAGCAAAGACTGGGAATCGCTCAAGCGATCATGGAGGATCCGGATCTTCTTATTTTGGATGAACCTTTTAATGGATTAGATAAGAAAGGGGTGGAAGAAATACGTTCCTTGCTGATGGAGCGGAAAGAGAAAGGCAAGACGATTCTTCTTACCAGCCATAATAGTGAAGATATCACACTTCTTGCAGATCATGTCTGGGAGATGGACGCAGGCAGGATGACAAAAGTCAGATAGCGTTGCCGTTTATACGGATTGTGAATTTGAGAAAAAAGACAATACCCCTTTAAAAATCTATTGACAAACGATCGACACACAGCTATACTTGAATGCGTACTGGTTTGAAAATGACATTTACAGTTTGCTGGAATAGCTCAGTCGGTAGAGCACTTCACTCGTAATGAAGGGGTCGTCGGTTCAAGTCCGATTTCCAGCTCTCCTAAAATTCCTTGAAAAAGATGGGTTTGCGATACATACCCATCTTTTCTATTTTGCTGAAATGGGAATAGTTACCCTAACCAGAAATTTCTTGGATCTTTAGTTTCCTTTTTTTGAAAGAAAACTGCAAAAGAAAAAATTTATTACTATTTTAAGCAGCTAAAAAATTTAAATATGTTCTTTTCATCATATTCCTCTGAAAAATCAATATAAGAGAAGGAAACAACGATGATTAATTTGAACGAGGTAATACAGTATCTTAAATGGAAGTTATTCCATGTGCGTAAATCTGCTGTCCGTAAATAGAACTGCTCCACAGAAAGACGGAATAATTCAAGAAACGCTTTATGCGAAATGCCCTGCCTTGCCTTTGAAACAGCCTGTTTTGATACAAATGGAGGAACCACAGATGGAAACGTATCTAAAAATCGGGAATAGTTTATGGGAATGGATTTATGAACCGACTGGAGCACAAAGCAAATCAGGTTGGAGAAAGGAAGCTTCCCTGAATGTGTAAAAGCATTACCGATGCGTTTTGTATTCATAAAAACACCTCGCATTGAAAATGTAATCAATGCGAGGCAACATTTTTTGAACGTTTTGTCAAGTGTGTTTAGGCATTTTTTATTTTTGATATATTTTAAGTTGACGACATTGTGATATTGTCAAGATTAGTTGACACATTTATTTCAAGGATATTACTGACTATGCTACCAGTTCCAAATCCTCATAATACTGTCTGCGTTTTATCATGGGAGGAAGCCCGCCATTGGCAGAGCAGATCCTCCGGTTATTCCAGTAGCTGAGGAAGTATCTCCAAATGAGCGCCTTTAATTCCTCTACCATCATCTGCCTTGTGTCATAGCGGTCATAAAGGAGCTCTGTCTTCATTCTGGCCCACATACTCTCACAGCGTGCATTATCATGGCAGCGTCCTCCTGCACTGTTCATGCTTTGGTGGATGTGGTGCTCCCGGATGGTCTGGCGGTAAGACTCACTGGTATACTGTGTCCCACGGTCACTGTGGATGATCGCTCCTTCCAATGCGGGATATGCAGTCAGGGCATTTTCCAGTGTTTGGATACACAGATCTGCTTTCATGTTTGTCCCCATTGACAGACCGAGGACGCTAAGATCAAAGCAGTCGAAAATCGCAGATACATACAGTTTCCCATTGCGCGCCGGGATCTCCGTGATATCTGTAATACATTTTTCTAATGGGGCATCTGAATGGAAATCCCGCTTCAACAGATCATCCGATTTCATGGCTTCCCGGTCTGCCTTTGTAAGTCCATTCGGCTTTCTCTTTGGCCGATGGCTCAGGCCGATCTGATCCATAACCCGGTATACGGTCCGTTCACTGGGTATATGTACGCCCTCCGGCTGCTTCAGCAACAGCGCCTGATACATCCGGATCCGTCCATAAGTATCGTTACATTCATCCTCACTGATGATTTCTTTCATGGCATCCGCCAGATCCTGGTACTTCCATGGACGGTCTTTGTTTGCGAGATATTTATAGAAGCCCTGCCGGCTGATACCAAGCATCCGGCAATAAAATGAAATTTTTCCGGTAATCCTGCCGTCCTCTGTTTTCAAAGCGAGAAAGATCATTCTCTGGTTTTTGCTGACTTCCGACGGCTGGCGGCGAAAAAAGCGCTGGCTTCCTCCAGAAATTCATTTTCTTCCTTCAGGCGGCGGATTTCTTTATCCTGCTCCTTCACCCGCTTACGCAGCATGGTAATTTCTTCTGACAGGCTCATTGCACTGGCAGGGGTATGGGAACCTTCCCCAACATCCAGCTTACCAGCTCTTACAGCTTTCAGCCATGTATGGATGGTTCCTTCAGGGATTCCTAATTCTTTAGCAGCCTTAGCGCCGCCGATTTCTTTGGCAAGTTTCACTGCCTGTACTTTGTATTCATGGTCATATTTACGTGCCACTTTGAATACCTCCTTATTCTCTTGGTTTTATTATGAAATCCTTGAGAATAAGCTGTCAACTTTTTTTATACCACACCATTGCCCGTTTTACGGGTGGGAGCGACTATAAAATGGTAATTTAAGATTTATCTAAAATTAAAGAAAAAAGATACAAAAGAGACGAAACCAAAAAGCCAGTTGTAATATGGTATAATTCTAAAGATTCAAATGGATATATTGGTATGACATAATATAAAAAGAAAGAAATACTAATCCATTTAAGTGCTCTTTTATTTTGAAATATAAAAGGACTATCTTTTTCCATTATATTTTTAAACAATCTTTTTGAACATTTAGAAAATATTAAGAAAAAAAATAGTTTGACTAAGTAAAGGATAAGAGAAAGAATGAAAAAAGGATAAGAGAGATTAGGCATTACTTGTCTTAAGGCAATCATTCCCTTTTCAAATTGAGATGGAGATATAACAGGTAAAAGAGAAGATAGAATAATTAGAATAAAAAGGGCCAGACATTGAATCGCTATTATTATATATACCACATAGAATACTTTGTAAAAAAAACTTGTATACTTTTTTACCATTATATTGTGACTCCCAACACTTTTTCGTTAAATTATAATAGCCCGTTAATAAACTATATGCTCAACAGAATGTGAGCTTAACAGGGCTACGCCCCATAGTAGTACAAAGGATTGTCAGAAGACAATCCTTTGTATAATTTAAGAAATTATTACACCGCGTCCGTCAAATTCATCGTAGTAAGAATCAAGATAATATTTATGAGCACTATCTAAGAAGTACATTGCAGATACTGCCTCTCTAACAATTACAAACTGGTTCGTATCACTTAACATATAGCTGTATGTTTCATGAGTATAAACGTATTCTGAATTTCTATTGAAAAGAGCTTCAGCAATAACCAAGAGCTTAGATGGTAACTTTTCGGCTAAAACTACACCTAAAGCCATAAAGAGGAGCTGGGCAATTGTAGCGATAGGAGAACCCTTAATATATAATTTTGAATCGAAAGTCTGAGTAACCCATTCTCCTGTTGTGCCATCAGAATAAGGAATTATCCTAGCTGGTTGGGGAGATATAGTTTCTACGTTAGTTTGTCCGTCTGGAGTAGTTGTCTCTATGATAACATTTCCACCATCAATATAGGATTGTACCGTTTTGACTAAAGAACAATCACCTTGTTCATTTACGGTGTAAGTGTAGCTTGTCACATTTTGAAAAGAAGCATCTGTTTCTTCCACTACTTTATAATGCGTTCCATTTTCATCGTATGTGTATACATAGCTTCCTTCATTAAAACTTCCTTCTTCAATGGTAAGATTTTCTCTAGTTTGATTAACATCAGCGTTTTCTACGATTGGCGTCTCTTCAGCAGCCATAACAGTTGCAGGTCCGGCATAGCTAATGATACTAGATGTACACAATAATATAGCTATTGCTTTTATAATATTTTTCTTCATTCCTTTAATTCTTCTCTAATTTAATTTAGTCCGGACTAGAAGATGTTTAGATATTACTACATTTTTGTAATTACCCAATGAAGATTAAGTTAAAAAGAAGTAAAATTTTTGCGCTTTATACCTCACAAATGGCGGGGCTCCATTCTCCTAAAGCTTGCAAAAGGAAATCTTCTTGTAACTCACCTCCAACAAATAACTCTGGTGTTTTCCTTGCTTTTTTATGGGTTGCCAT
Organism: Claveliimonas bilis; assembly: GCF_030296775.1. NCBI lineage: Bacteria > Bacillati > Bacillota > Clostridia > Lachnospirales > Lachnospiraceae > Claveliimonas > Claveliimonas bilis. The sequence goes on from NZ_AP027742.1 coordinate 1,607,360, forward strand.
CTTCCATATTTATAGGAATGGACAAGTATATAGTCCGGCGGTGATATGTCAAGAGGAAAATGAATAAAAATCAATAGATTTAATAAAAAAATAAGGAAGAAGTATGGCGGAAAGAACAGGATTGGTAGTATGATAGATAGCGTAAAGCAGAAAGGAAAAGGAGACAGGGCAATGAAAAAAATAGCATTTATCGGATTAGGGATCATGGGAAAATCCATGGCCAGAAACGTGATGAAAAAAGGATATGAACTTAATATTTATGCAAGGACCAGAAGCAAGGTGTCTGATCTGGAGCAGGAGGGAGCTGTATTTTACGAGACGATTCCGGCGTGTGTGAAAGATGCAGATGCGGTGATTACGATCGTAGGTTATCCGAAAGATGTGGAGGAAGTTTATTTTGGAGAAAATGGTATTTTGCAGAATGCGAAACAGGGAACCTATGTCATTGATATGACAACTTCCAGTCCGAAGATCGCAGAAAAGATTGACAGAGAGGCCAAAGAGAGAGGTCTTCATGCGCTGGATGCACCGGTGACAGGAGGAGACACAGGGGCAAAAGCAGGAACGCTTTCCATACTGGTGGGAGGAGCGAAGGAAGATTACGAGTCCTGTCTGCCGCTGTTTGAAGCAATGGGAAATAATATCAATTATGAAGGAGCGGCAGGAGCAGGACAAAATACAAAACTTGCGAACCAGATCATGATAGCAGGAACCATATCCGGACTCTGCGAAGCTTTAAGCTATGCAAAGGCCAAGGGCCTTGATCTTCAGACTCTCCTTGATTCGGTGGCAACGGGAGCAGCGGGAAGCCGTCAGCTTGATACCCTTGCCCCCAGGATATTAAAAGGGGATTTTGCTCCGGGATTTTTTATCAAGCATTTTATCAAGGATATGAAGCTGGCCGCCAGCGAGGCGAAGAGCGAGGAGCTGGAGCTGAACGTACTGGAAAGGGTGCTGGACAATTATGAAACGCTTGCAGAGGCAGGCTGTGAAGAGGACGGCACACAGGCCCTGATTAAATTTTATGAGAAATGTGAAACAGGAAAGGAAAATTAAAAGATGAAGCTTACAATTTTAGGAACCGGAAATGCAGCTGTTACGGAATGCTACAATACATGCTTTGCATTTTCAGATGGAGACAGGCACTTTTTGGTAGATGCAGGGGGCGGAAATCAGATCCTGAAGCGTTTGAAAGACGCAGGAATACCGCTGTCCCAGATCCACGATATTTTCATTACTCATGAACATATTGATCATCTTCTGGGGCTGATCTGGCTTGTACGGATGATCGGGCAGAATATGAATAAAGGCAAATATGAGGGAAATTTGAATATCTATTGCCATGAAGATTTGATTCCGGTTATCAGGACGATCACTGATCTGACTATACAGAAAAAAGTAACAAAGCATATCGGAGAGAGAATCCTCCTTACTCCGGTGGCTCATGGAGAGACAAGAGAAATTCTGGACTGTCCGGTAACTTTCTTTGATATTTACTCCACAAAAGCAAAACAGTACGGCTTTACTATGATGCTTCCGGGAAATGTGAAATTTACCTGCGCAGGGGACGAGCCGTATAATGAGAAGGATTATGAGTTCGCAAAGGACAGTGACTGGCTGATGCATGAGGCGTTCTGCCTGTACAGCGAGGCGGATGAATTTGGCCCTTACGAAAAACATCACAGTACGGTAAAAGAGGCGTGCCAGACAGCAGAAGAGCTGAAAATCCCGAATTTGATCCTCTATCATACTGAGGATAAGAATATCGCAAGGCGCAAAGAGCTTTATACAGAAGAAGGAAAAGAGTACTATCACGGTAATCTGTATGTGCCGGATGATATGGAAGTATTTGAATTATAATTATAAAGGAAAAGGTGAAGGAATCATAATGACCATTTCAAGAGAAATGCTGTTTCCTCTTGCATTTTACAAAAAATCTGTTTTCAATGGAAGCCGGGGAAAGATGAATTACCGGATAGAGAAGAAAGAGAACGAAGAAAAAAAAGAAGAATTTCTTCTTACTGTCTGGGAAGGACCTTTCTGTTATGATGCGACGAAGGAAGAGAAAAAGACCTTCCATTATGATTTCAGTGAAGAGGGGATGCAGAAAATTATGGAGCAGCTTAATGAGCTGTAGTAAATAAAGTATGTAGGGCAGCCGGTACAAAAGTACGGCTGCTTTTTTGCGACAAAGTCATACCCGCTTTCGATACCATCTTTCCAGAAGATTGATCAGCGAATACAACCCCATTGCCATGATACACAAAAGCACGATAGACATGAGAAGCCAGTCAAGCTTGAAGGTCTGGCTGGCGTATATGATCAGATAACCAAGCCCCTCTCTGGCAGCCAGAAACTCGCCGATGATCACTCCTACCAGACAAAGGCCGATGTTAACCTTCATGGTGCTGATGACAGCAGGAATGGAACTTGGAATGACAGCCTTTGTAAGAGCGTGAAAACGGTTTCCGTGCAGGGTGTAGATCAGTTTGATCTTTTCCGGATCCACGGTCTTGAAGGCGGTGTGAAGGTTTAATATACTTCCGAAGATCGCCACAGACATTCCGGCTACAATAATGGTTGTTGTAGTTGCGCCAAGCCATACGATCAAAAGGGGAGCAAGGGCGGATTTCGGCAGGCTGTTCAGTACCACGATGTAGGGATCCAGTACCTCAGAGAGGCGGGGACTAAGCCAAAGAGCAACTGCCATCAGAAGGCTGATGGCAATTACAAGGGCAAAACTGACAATTGTCTCATAGAGAGTTACTCCTATATGTGTAAAAATACTGTGATCTTTCAGCATATCCCAAAAACACAGTGCGATTTTTGAAGGGCTGCTGAAGATAAAAGAGTCGATCAGACCGATGTTTGCGCTGAATTCCCAGATGAACAGAAAGGCAAGCAAAAGAAAAATCCGGGAAATCTGCACGATCCGGGTATATTTTTTCTGTTTGTTCAGATAGTTTAATTGTGCAGTAGATAAATCACTCATTGCTGTTCAATTCCTTCCAGATCAGATTAAAATAGGTTTTAAATTCCGGTGCATCTCTCCGTTTCAGCGGGGTATCCTCATCCAGATGAAAGACAAGAGAGAGGGTTTGTTTGATGGACGCCGGGCGGGGGCTTAAGATAATGACTCTGTCTGCCAGCGAAACGGCCTCTGATAAATCGTGGGTTACTAAGATGGCAGTTTTCTTTTCCTTTCGTATGATCTGGCCGATATCGTCGCCGACATGAAGCCGGGTCTGATAGTCAAGAGCCGAGAACGGTTCATCCAGAAGAAGGATATCAGGTTCAAGTACAAGCGTGCGGACGAGAGCAGCCCTTTGCCGCATTCCTCCGGACAGTTCGGAAGGCCTGGAATTTTCAAACTGTTTCAGACCGTAAGTATCCAAGAGTTCGTGGGCTTTCTCTTTGGATTTTGTCGTCAGCATATGCTGCACTTCCAGCCCTAAAATGACATTGTTGTAGATAGTGCGCCACTCAAAGAGCTGATCATGCTGGAGCATATAGCCAATATTTGTTGTGCTTTCCCGGAGATATTTTCCTTTGATCTTAATCAGTCCTCTTTCGGGTTCCAAAAGTCCGGCGATCAGAGAGAGCAATGTGGATTTGCCACAGCCGGAAGGGCCGACGACAGCCACAAATTCTCCTTCTTTCATGCTGAAAGAAATATCGGTAAGAGCCGGTGTTTCGCCATCCATTGTGTGATAAGAATAATAGATATGTTTCAGTTCTAAAATTTCTTCCATAGGAAATCCTCCGCGTATCAGCGCTGTTGTAAGTATATATTAGTTTATGCGGTCCGCGGCAAACGGTGCTTGCAACAAAGGGGAAAATACCATATACTAAGTATCAGATTCTATTAGAACAAAAAGTGAGGAAAGAGGAGACGTTCTATGAATTACCAAAGAGAGCTGGATATGCTGCTGGCAAAGCTGGAAAAAAGCGGGGAAGTTCCCAGGCTTTTGCTTCACAGCTGCTGTGCGCCCTGCAGCAGTTATGTGCTGGAATATTTAAGTGATTATTTTGAAATCACTGTATTTTATTATAATCCGAATATTTTTCCGGAAAGTGAATATACCAAAAGGATTCTGGAACAACAGACGCTGATCGGAGAGATGCAGGTAAAATATCCGATATCTTTTCTTGCAGGGCACTATGACAGGGAGAAGTTTTATAAGATGGCAGAAGGGCTGGAACACCTCAAGGAAGGTGGAGAGCGCTGTCTGAAATGCTATGAACTGCGTCTTAGGGAGTCGGCACAGATCGCGAAGAAGGGCGGATTTGATTATTTTACGACCACGCTTACCATCAGTCCTTTGAAAAATGCAGACCGGCTTAATGAAATCGGCAAGAAAATGGAAGAAGAATATGGCGTTACGTATCTTCAGTCTGATTTCAAGAAGAAAAATGGTTATAAAAGATCCATAGAACTTTCAAAAGAATTTAACCTGTATCGTCAGGACTATTGTGGATGTGAATTTTCTCTGGCAGAGGCCCAGAAAAGAAGGAATTATGAAAAATAACTGGGTTTTTACAGGGAAATGTGTTAGAATAACGAACTATAATACAAAAGAAAGGGGATTCCACTTATGGCGCAGTTATGGGGCGGTCGATTTACAAAAGAAACAGATCAGTTAGTATATAATTTTAATGCTTCCATTTCTTTCGATAAAAAGCTGTATGCTCATGATATTGAGGGAAGCATTGCACATGTGATGATGCTGGCAAGGCAAGGGGTCTTGAGTGATGCAGAAAAGGAAGATATTATAGCAGGACTTCAGGGAATCCGGTCAGATGTGGAAAAAGGAAAACTGGAGATTACAGACGAATATGAGGACATTCACAGCTTTGTGGAGGCAGAGCTGACCAGGCGGATCGGAGAGGCAGGGAAAAAGCTTCACACAGGGCGGAGCAGGAACGATCAGGTAGCGGTTGATATGAAGCTTTATACAAGAGATGAAGTAAGGCAGATGAACAGCCTGATCAAGGAAATGCTGCATACGCTGCTTTCCATCATGGAAGAAAATACGGAAACTTTTATGCCGGGATTTACCCATCTGCAGAAAGCACAGCCGATTACGCTGGCTCACCATATGGGAGCATATTTTGAAATGTTCAAAAGGGATCATGAGCGTATGGTGGATATTTGCCGCAGGATGGATACCTGCCCCTTAGGTTCAGGAGCGCTGGCAGGGACAACTTATCCTCTTGACCGGGAATATACAGCGAGGCTTTTAGGATTTAGCGGACCGACACTCAACAGTATGGACGGAGTGTCAGACAGAGATTATCTGATTGAGTTTTTATCTGCCCTGTCTATGGTCATGATGCATTTGAGCAGGTTTTCAGAAGAAGTCATTATCTGGAATACGAATGAGTATCAGTTTGTGGAAATCGATGATGCATACAGCACAGGAAGCAGTATTATGCCCCAGAAGAAAAATCCGGATATTGCCGAGCTGGTACGTGGAAAGACGGGAAGGGTTTATGGCGCTTTGATGTCTCTTCTTACGACTATGAAGGGGATTCCTCTTGCTTATAACAAAGATATGCAGGAAGATAAAGAACTTGTATTTGACGCTATTGATACGGCAAAAGGCTGTCTGTCCCTGTTTACAGGTATGCTTAGAACTATGAAATTCAACCGGAAGAAAATGGCGGAAAGCGCAAGGCATGGATTTACCAATGCTACGGATGCAGCTGATTATCTGGTAGGCAAAGGTGTGCCCTTCCGGGATGCTCACGGCATTGTGGGACAGCTGGTTCTGTATTGTATCGATAAAGGAATTGCCCTGGATGATATGTCCCTGGAGGAATACAGGCAGATATCTCCGGTCTTTGAGGAAGATATTTACGATGCCATCAGCATGGAAACCTGTGTCAATAAGAGAGTGACAATAGGAGCACCCGGAAAGGCTGCTATGCAGGATGTGATCGGGAAATATAAAAAATATCTGGAAGGCTATGGGGATGACCGCATCTGACCGGACAGAGAAATAAAAGGAAAAGGAGAGAGAAAATGGAACAGAAATTAAGAGTAGGCATTTTGGGAGCGACAGGTATGGTAGGACAGCGTTTTATTTCTCTGCTGGAAAATCATCCCTGGTTTGAGGTAGTAACAGTAGCGGCAAGCCCGCGTTCTGCCGGAAAAACATATGAGGAGGCAGTGGGAGGAAGATGGAAGATGGATACTCCCATGCCGGAGGCGGTAAAAAAACTGACAGTACTTAATGTAAATGAAGTGGAAAAAGTTGCAGCGACTGTAGATTTTGTTTTCAGCGCTGTTGATATGACAAAAGAAGAGATCAAAGCGATCGAGGAGGAGTATGCAAAGACGGAGACTCCTGTGGTATCCAATAACAGCGCCCATCGCTGGACTCCGGATGTGCCGATGGTAGTTCCGGAAATCAATCCGGAACATTTTGACGTCATCGAATCACAGAAAAAGAGGCTGGGAACAACAAGAGGATTTATTGCTGTAAAGCCAAACTGCTCGATCCAAAGTTACGCACCCTGCCTTGCTGCATGGAAGGAATTTGGTCCTAAGGAACTTGTTGTTACTACATATCAGGCGATTTCCGGTGCAGGAAAAACATTTAAGGACTGGCCGGAGATGGACGGCAATATTATTCCCTATATTGGCGGAGAGGAAGAAAAAAGTGAAAAGGAACCTTTACGTGTTCTTGGCCGGGTAGAAAACGGCGAGATCGTTATGGCAGATGCCCCGAAGATTACATGCCAGTGTGTGCGAGTTCCTGTTTTAAACGGGCATACGGCTGCAGTATTTATTAATTTTGAGAAGAAACCTTCAAAAGAGGAACTGATCGAGAAGCTGGTAAGCTTCCGGGGATTTCCGCAGGAGGCTGATCTTCCGAGTGCGCCGAAGCAGTTTATCCAGTATCTGGAGGAGGACAACCGTCCGCAGGTAAGCCTTGACGTTGACTATGAAAGAGGAATGGGTGTATCCATCGGACGTCTGCGGGAGGATTCAATTTATGATTATAAATTTATCGGTCTGTCCCACAATACAGTACGCGGCGCTGCCGGCGGCGCAGTGCTGTGTGCGGAAACACTGACTGCAAAAGGATTTATCCAGGCGAAATAGTCAATTTGGGACGTAACACTTTTTAAAAGTGTTACGTCCCAAATTGCAGTTTACGGTGGGTAAAAATGTCAAATACCCTGTGCTTTTTTGTTGATTAGTCCAGAATGTCCCCTTCGATGGAGATGGTTACAACCTGCCAGGGAATCCATTTCCCGCTGTTTTTCAGTGCTTCTGCAGCAGCATGTTCGATTCCGCCGCAGCAGGGAACTTCCATGCGGACGATGGTGACATCTTTTATATTGTTATTTTTGATAATGTCTGTCAGTTTTTCGGTATAATCTACTGCGTCCAGTTTTGGGCAGCCGATCAAAGTGACTTTGCCGCGGATGAAATCCTGATGGAAGTTTCCGTAAGCATATGCGGTGCAGTCAGCGGCGATCAGAAGATGTGCGCCGTCAAAGTAAGGGGCGTTGACAGGAGCCAGTTTGATCTGTACCGGCCATTGGCGAAGCTGGGATTCCACCGGCGATGTGTTCGCTGTGCTTCTGTTGGAAGAAGTTTTTCGACTGGAAAGGTGGCGTTTCACTGCCTCTTCATCATAGGCTGCCGCTTCCCTTTCAACAAAGGAAATGGCATTAGTGGGACAGGTCGGAAGACAGTCGCCTAAGCCGTCACAGTAATCGTCGCGCATCAGCTTTGCCTTGCCGTTTACCATTTCAATGGCGCCTTCATGGCAGGCATCGGCACAAAGCCCGCATCCGTTGCATTTTTCTTCATCAATCTGAATGATTTTACGTATCATAATTTTTCTCCTTATCTTTGTATTGTATGTCGCTGCCTGACTTAGTATAGTATAAAAGAAAAAAAGAATCAGTTGCTTTTGCAACAGAAAAGAGGAAATATGGATGATGTTATAAAAATGCTGTTGGTATCACCCTTGTTTCAGGGCATACCTGAAGAAAAAATGATGGAAGTTCTTCGGTGCCTTGATGCAAGATGGGCAGACTTTGAAAAAGGACAGCAGCTTTTCAGACAGGGAACTTCTCTGAAAGCAGCCGGATTCCTGGTAGAAGGGAGCCTGTCTCTGGAGAGGGAAGATTTCTGGGGCAACAGAAGCATTCTTGCAGTCGTAAGGCAGGGGGAGATCTTCGGAGAAGTGTACGCCTGCAGGCAGGAAAAGAGGCTGAATATCAATATTACAGCTCTGGAAAAAGCCAGCGTTTTATTTTTAAATCTTGAAACAATACTTGAGAGTCAAAAATTCCCGGAGGATATAAGGACTGTGCTCCTTGGAAATCTTGTGGGTATCCTGGCGGATAAAACATATTACATGTCACGAAAAGCAGAGTTTTTAAGTGCAAGGACAACGAGAGAAAAACTGATGAGTTATCTGTCGGCTCAGGCGCAGGAGACAGGTAAGACCGAGTTTCAGATTCCTTTTAACAGACAGGAGATGGCAGATTTTTTATCTGTTGAGAGAAGCGCCATGTGCAGGGAGCTTGGCAAAATGAGGCGGGAAGGCATTGTAAGCTTTTCCAAAAAGCAATTCTGCCTGAAAGGAAAGGCAAAGGAGGAGTAAATCTTCTGGATATATTTTTGCTTTGCATGTATAATCTTAATAGAAGGAATGCGCTGCAAGGAGGAAGGAAAGCATGGAGGAAAAGAAAAATAAAAAAGAAGATATTTTGAAATACACTCAAAACAGAGAGCTGTCCTGGCTGAAATTTAATCAGAGAGTTCTGGAAGAAGCCCAGGATCCATCCGTTCCCCTTCTGGAACGAATGAAATTCGTGGCAATTTTTACGAGCAATCTGGATGAGTTTTTCATGATTCGTGTGGGAAGCCTTTTTGATATGGCAGCGGCCGATCCGAAAGCGGTGGATTCCCGTTCGGGAATGACACCGTCGCAGCAGCTGGAAAAAATTTACGAGGCAGTGGCGCCTCTTTATAAAGAAAGAGATAAAACTTACGCGGAAATTAAGAAGCAGCTTCATCCTTATGGAGTGTGCGGTCTGGATTTTAAAGAGCTGGAACAAAGTGAGAAAAAGTATGTAAAGAAATATTTCAAGGAACAGGTACTTCCCGTCCTCTCGCCGCAGATCGTGGACGCCAACCATCCGTTTCCCCATCTTTTAAATAAAGAGCTATATGTGACTGCTATGCTGAAGCAGAACAACAGGACGATGCTGGGAATTGTTCCCATCCCTAACTTTATTTCCGACATTTTGTATCTTCCGGGACATGATATCCGCTATATCCGCATGGAAAAGGTGATCATGGAATATTTGAATCTTGTGTTCGGCCAATATGAAGTGACGGAAAAGAATTACATATGTGTTACAAGAAATGCAGATATTGCGCCGGATGACGAAGCTTTGGAGGTAAATGATGATTTCCGGTATCTGATGAAGCAGACCCTGCACAAAAGAAAAAGAATGGCAGTGGTAAGGCTGGAGATTGCAGAAAAGCTGAATGCGGAAACGGAAAAATATTTCTGTGAAAAGTTCAATATTACGAAACGGCAGATTTTCCGTACAAAGATGCCTATGAAACTGGACTATATGTTTGCCATCAGCGGCAACCTGCCGGATTCTATGAAGCGGGCGCTGATCTATCGTCCGTTTTCGCCGCAGCCTTCCGGCAGGCTGGAGGAGGGCAGCATTATGCGGCAGATCCGGAAAAAGGATGTTCTGCTTTTTTATCCTTATGAGAGTATGGAACCCTTTCTGCAGCTGATCAAGGAAGCAGCATTTGATCCGTCTGTCATGACGATCAAGATTACCATTTACCGCCTTGCCAAAAAGGCCAGACTGGTGGAGTATCTCTGTGCGGCAGCGGAGAACGGTAAGGAAGTAACGGTCCTTATTGAGCTTAGGGCAAGATTTGACGAGCAGAATAATATTGACTGGTCAGAGCGGCTGGAAGAAGCAGGATGCCGTGTGATCTATGGATTTGAAGGATATAAAGTTCATTCCAAGATTTGTCTGATCACCTATCGGCACCGTAATGAGATTCAGTATATTACTCAGATCGGCACAGGAAATTACAATGAGAAGACGGCTGCCATGTATACGGATCTTTCGTTAATGACGGCCGACAGGGAGATAGGGGAAGATGCCGCTTTGTTTTTCCAGAACATGTCCATTGGAAATCTGGACGGAATCTATCGCCATCTGATCGTATCGCCCACTTCACTGAAGCCAAAGATCCTGCAGCTGATGGATCAGGAAATACGAAAAGGGGCAAAAGGCCGGATTATTATGAAAATGAATTCCCTGACAGATGTGGATTTTATTGAAAAGGCGGCGGAAGCCTCTCAGGCAGGTGTCCGTGTAGATTTGATCGTCAGAGGGATCTGCTGTATTCTTCCGGGTATACCGGGATATACAGAGAATATTACCATATCCAGCATTGTGGGAAGATATCTGGAACATCCAAGGATCTTCAGCTTTGGAACAGGGACAGATCAGAAAATCTATATCGGATCAGCGGACATGATGACAAGAAATACAGAAAAACGTGTGGAAGTTGCAGCGCCTGTGCTGGATCCGGATGTGAAGCGCCAGGTAAACGGATATCTGGAGGTCATGCTGGCGGATAATGTAAAAGCCAGGGTACTGCAAAAAGACGGAACATACAAAAAGAAACCGATCACGGAAAAGAGAGTCAATTCACAGGAACACTTTATGAAGTCTGCTGTCCTGGCAGCAAGGAACAAAAAGCCGGCGCCTAAAAAGCAGGGGCTGCGTGAGCGGTTTGCAAAGATATTCAGAAAATAGGAGAACAGACAGCATTTATGGGAAAAGCATTATATATTGCCGAAAAGCCAAGTGTAGCACAGGAGTTTGCCAAGGCTTTGCATCTTAAGACAAGAAGAAATGACGGATACCTGGAATCGGCAGAGGCAGTTGTGACATGGTGCGTCGGGCATCTGATCACAATGAGTTACCCGGAAGCTTATGATGAAAAATATAAGCGGTGGAGTCTTGCGACTCTGCCGTTTTTACCGGAGGAGTTCCGCTATGAGGTGATTCCCTCGGCAGCGAAACAGTATCGTATTGTAGCAGGCCTTCTGAACCGGGAGGATGTGGAAGTGATCTATGTCTGTACAGACTCGGGACGGGAGGGAGAATATATATACCGTCTGGTAGAACAGATGGCGCAGGTAAAAGGGAAGATCAGGAAGAGAGTGTGGATCGACTCCCAGACAGAAGAGGAAATCCTAAGGGGTATCCGTGAGGCAAAAGATCTGTCGGAGTATGATGATTTGTCCGCATCAGCCTATCTTCGCGCCAAAGAAGATTATCTGATGGGGATTAACTTTTCCCGCCTTCTGACACTGAAATACGGGGACAGTATTTCCCGTTATCTGAACACAAAGTATTCGGTTGTGTCTGTGGGACGGGTGATGACCTGCGTTCTCGGCATGGTAGTAAGAAGAGAACGGGAAATCCGGGATTTTAAAGAAACGCCCTTTTACCGTGTCGTCAGCACCATAAGAGCAAAAGAAGGCGGACAGACTTTCGAGGGAGAGTGGAGGGCAGTCAAAGGCTCACGGTATTTTGAATCCTTTGATCTCTACAAAGAAAATGGATTCAAAGAAGAGGCAAAGGCCAGGGAACTGGTGGACTTTCTGCAGGATCCGTCCCCTGTTTCCTGCAAGATTCTTTCCATTGAAAAGAAAAAGGAAAAGAAAAATCCTCCTTTGCTTTTTAACCTGGCGGAGCTGCAGAATGAGTGTTCTAAAAGGTTTAAGATCAGCCCGGATGAAACGCTTCGCATTGTGCAGGAACTGTATGAAAAGAAACTGGTTACTTACCCCAGGACAGACGCCAGAGTACTGTCCACAGCGGTGGCAAAAGAAATCAGCAAAAACTTAAACGGGTTGATGAAATATACGCCGGCGGTGCCCTGGCTGAACGATATTGCCAGCCGGCAAAGTTATAAGGGGCTGGCAAAGACACGGTATGTCAACGACAGCCAGATCACGGATCATTATGCCATTATTCCTACAGGACAGGGTATGAGCGCGCTAAATAGTGTGGCGCATACGGCAAAATCGGTGTATGATATTATAGTGAGGAGATTTTTGAGTATTTTTTATCCCCCGGCAATTTATCAGAAAGTGGCGATCGTCACCGAGATCAAAGGAGAGCAGTTTTTCTCCAGCTTCAAAGTCCTGGCGGAGGCCGGATATCTGGAAGTGGCAGGTGTTCCGGGACAGAAGAAGGAAAGCTCTGAAAACGGAGAAAATGAGGACGGGGAAGGAACCGCGGGAGAGGAGTTTTTTGAGACAGTAAAATCCCTGAAAAAAGGCATGGTCCTTTCGGTGGAATCACTGGATGTGAAAGAGGGAAAAACCTCTCCGCCGAAACGATACAATTCCGGCTCACTGATCCTTGCCATGGAAAACGCCGGGCAGTTGATCGAGGACGAGGAGCTTCGTTCACAGATCAAAGGAAGCGGAATCGGAACCAGTGCCACAAGGGGTGAGATTTTAAAAAAATTATTCAACAATAAATATCTGGCACTCAATAAGAAGACCCAGATTGTGACTCCCACACTTTTGGGCGAGATGATCTATGACGTGGTGGATCATTCTATTCGCTCCCTTCTTAATCCGGAACTTACAGCCAGTTGGGAGAAGGGCCTCACTTACGTGGCGGAAGGGGAAATCACTTCAGACGAATATATGGTGAAACTGGAAAATTTTATCCGCACAAGAACAAGCGGAGTGCTGGGGCTGAATAATCAATATGAATTAAGGAGCTGCTATGATAAAGCGGCATCTTATTATAAAAAATCAAAAAGTAAAAAACAAAAGCCGAAAGGCGGAAATGGAGCAGAACAATGAAAGAAATGACTATTAAAGAACTGTATACTCTGGAAGAAACGATTGCAAAGGATATTTTTGAAGGAGCAACCTATCCATGGGAAGTCCTTCCTAAAATCGGATCCTTTATCAAAGAACTTGGAGAGACACTTTCCAGCGAAGAGTATGATAAGGTGGGAGAAGATGTCTGGATCGCGAAATCTGCAAATGTATTTGAGTCTGCATATATTCACGGACCTGCCATTATCGGGAAAAATGCGGAAGTGCGTCACTGTGCTTTTATCCGCGGCAACGCTATTGTCGGAGAAGGAGCAGTTGTGGGCAATTCTACAGAGCTGAAAAATGTAATTTTATTTAATAAGGTACAGGTGCCCCATTACAACTATGTCGGAGACTCTATTCTTGGGTACAAAGCTCATATGGGAGCAGGATCCATCACATCCAATGTAAAATCCGACAAAAAGCTGGTTGTGATCAAGACGTCGGAAGGACCTGTTGAGACCGGATTGAAAAAATTCGGCGCCATGCTGGGGGATGAAGTAGAAGTTGGATGCGGAACTGTATTGAATCCGGGAAGTGTGGTAGGAAGCCATACAAACATTTATCCTTTGTCTTCTGTGCGGGGATTCGTTCCGGCAGGAAGCATTTATAAAAAGCAGGGAGAAGTTGTAGAGAAGCAGTAAACACCGAAGGAGGTGGAAGGCTGTGAAGAAAAGGACCGAGGAGAAATACTGTCTGTAAACCAGAAGGATGAAAAAGTGGAAATCCTGCTTTCAAAAAGCGGCGAAACAGTCAGTCTTGATTTTTCTGAAATGGAGGAATCTGGCGGGGCGGATTTGAAAGAAGGAGATTATATCTATTACAGTACCTGGGGAAATACGCCGGAAAAACTGGATACTATAGAGAAAACTGCTCCATATACACTGAATTATGAGGTGGGGAGCGGGGAAATTGTATCTATTGATACAGAAGAGATGATAATGACCGTGGAGCTTGACCGCGGAATGGAATTTTACGATGACAGTACAGCTGTCCTTGATTACAGCTGCAGTACCGGATGGCTGAAAAACAACAAGGACTTTGAAGTAAATCCGGGAGAGAGTATTTACTATTCATTTTTTGACGGAAAACCGGAAGAAATCTATTGCATCGAACGTATCGTTTCGGAAGAAGCGTAAACAGACTGTTGCTTTGTGTGGATAAAATGTCAAAGACAGTAGAGTTTTGCGGAACAGAAAGGGCATGTTGCAAATAGTTCTGTAAATTGTTATTATTATGAGTGGAATGAAATACCGTATCACGCATAACAAAGGACACAGGAGCTTAGGTACAGAAGAATAGATTGATGGAGGTACAAGATGAGAGTTGCAATTATTACAGCAAATACAGCAATATACAGAGGAAAGGAAGAGGATGCAGCGGGAAAAGTGATCCAGAAGATCATTGAAAAGGAAGGACATACCATTGTGTTCCAGAAAGCCCTTCCTTGCGACAGGCAGGTTTTGTCTACCGTCATGCAGAGAATGGCGGACGGACATTTAACAGACCTGATCCTGACAACAGGAGGAGCAGGATGTAACGCGGGGGACTGCACGCCGGAGGCGACAATGGATGTAGTGGATCGTCCGGTCCTTGGCATCCCAGAGGCAATGAGAGCTTATACCATGAAGCTGACAAAGCGTTCCATGCTCAACAGAAGCGCGGCAGGGATCCGAGGAGATGTTATGATCGTGAATCTTCCCGGTAAAGCCGGCGCGGTTAAGCAGTGTCTGGAATATCTGCTTCCGGAAATTACGCATGCAGTTGAACTGATCCAGAAGACTCCGGAAGAGTAAGAGATGAGAAAAGCCCAGGCAGGAATGGCAGAATAGATGTAGCAGGAGGGGAGTATGCAGGATATGAAAATTACGTATATCGGACATAGCGGATTTGCAGTCAGATGGGATGGACATGCAGCTGTGTTTGACTATTTTCAGGGAGAAGTGCCCGAGTTTGAGAAAGACACGAAAATCTATGTTTTTGCCAGTCATGCACACTACGATCATTTTCAGCCGTGTATTTTCGAATGGGCGTCAAAATATCCTGATATCACCTACATTTTATCCAGCGATATCAAATACAGGATTCCGGAAGAGATTTCAGCAGAGCAGGTGTATTATATGAAACCGGGCCGGCGTCTGGAGTTGGAAGAGGATTGTCCGGTGGCAGTGCGTACTCTGAAATCAACAGATGAGGGAGTGGCATTTTTGATCCGGATCGGCGAGAGAATTATCTATCATGCAGGTGACCTGAACTGGTGGCATTGGGAGGAGGAATCCCCAAGATACAATAAACTGATGATGCAGAGCTATCAAAGAGAGATTGAAAAGCTGGAGGGGCGTCATATTGATGTGGCTTTCGTTCCGGCAGATCCAAGACAGGGAGAACAGTATTATTGGGGACTTGACTGGTTTATGAAACATACGGATACAGCCAATGTATTTCCTATGCATAACGGGCAGGAACATGAGGTTTATGAAAGGCTGATGGTACAGCCGGAAACGGAAAGCTACCGGGAACACATTATGCATATTACCGGGAAAAACCAGATATTTGAAGTGGCGTTCCCGGAAAATGGGACTGCCCGGACAGAATAGGAGTGGCATAACATGCAGGTAAAGATATATACAGATGGAGCGGCCAGAGGGAATCCGGACGGGCCGGGAGGCTACGGGGCAGTCCTGGAATATGTAGATACGAAGGGACAGCTTCATACAAAGGAACTTTCCCAAGGATATAAGAAAACGACAAATAACCGGATGGAACTGATGGCAGTGATTGCAGCGCTGGAAGCACTGAACCGGCCCTGCAGCATTGAGCTTTACTCAGACTCCAAATATGTGGTGGATGCTTTCAATCAGAACTGGATCGGCGGATGGCTGAAAAAAGGCTGGAAAAGGGGAAAGAATGAGCCGGTAAAAAATGTGGATCTCTGGAAGCGGCTCCTGAAGGCAAAAGAACCTCATCAGGTACAGTTTATCTGGGTAAAAGGACATGACGGACATCCGCAGAATGAAAGGTGCGATACTTTGGCCACATCGGCAGCAGATGGAGACAATCTGATCGAAGATACCGGGCTTGAAGTATAAGATTTGGCTTTACAGAAATTTTATTATGTGATAAAATCGAAAATCGTGGAAGTCAAGTATAACAGGTAATCGCGGCTGCAATCGCCGAAAGGCGGCAGGTGAGGAAAGTCCGGGCTTCACAGGGCAGGATGCCGGATAACGTCCGGTGGAGGCGACTCCAAGGCCAGTGCAACAGAAATGTACCGCCGGGAAGATTTCCCGGTAAGGGTGGAAGGGCAGTGTAAGAGACTACCGCCCTCCTGGTAACAGGAGGGGCACATGTAAACCCCATCCGAAGCAAGACCGAATATAGACAATGCGGCGGCCCGTCGCGTCTTAGGTAGGTCGCTTGAGCCTGCCGGCAACGGCAGGCCTAGATAGATGATTACCCAACGACATAACCCGGCTTATCGTTATGCTTGATTTTCAATTTGGGACGTAACAAAGTTAAACTTTGTTACGTCCCAAATTGACATTAGTGGTGGGTAAAAATGCAAAAGGCCCCGGGTAAAATTGGAGGAACAAGTCTATGAAGAATATTGTTGTGATTACGGGAAGCCCGAGAAAGGGCGGAAATAGCGATAAAATGGCAAATGCTTTTATCAAGGGGGCGGCAAGCCAGGGACACAAACTGGCTAAGATTGCAGCGGCTGATATGAATATCCATGGCTGCCATGCGTGCGATGCCTGTTATTCAACAGAAAAGCCCTGTATTTTCCATGATGATTTTAATCAGATTGCGGGGGCGATCCTGGAAGCGGATGTGATTGTTCTTGCTACGCCTATGTACTGGTTTTCTTTTTCCGCGCAGATAAAAGCCCTGATTGACAGATGGTATTCTCTGAATCGGAGCCAGGAAGGATTAAAAGGCAGAAAGGAATGTGTTCTTCTGGCCTGCGGAGCAGATGACAGAGAACATTTTGAAGGGTTGGAGAGGACATATGAAATCATGGCGGAATATCTGCAGTGGAAGGACGCGGGAAGAGTGATCGCACCAGGCGTCAGTGCAGTGGGAGATATTGAAAACACCGATGCTCTGGAAATGGCGGAAGCGCTTGGCAGAAAGATTTGAAATGGCTATGCCAAAGATGCAGAAAAATAGGTGAGAAATAAAAAAGCGGTCGGAAATTTCCGGCCGCTTTTTTAATCCAGTCTGCACATCTGACAGGACTGGCAGTATATACAGTTTTCAATTTAACTTTTATCCGCGGTGCCGGGAACGTCCCTCGTATTTTTCTTCGCAGTACATGCAGCGGTAAATCTCCTTTTCAGGGTCTGTCAGAACAAATACATGATCCAGCTCCTGTTCAATAGAAGTAATACAGCGGGGATTCTTGCAGCGGATTACATTTGTGATCTTTTTCGGCAGGTGAAGCCGCTTTTTCTCTACAATTTCTTCGTCTTTAATAATGTTGATGGTAATATTGTGATCGATGAAACCGAGAATATCAAGGTCAATAAAGTCGATGGGACATTCAATTTTAATGATATCTTTTTTTCCCTTTTTACTGCTTTTGGCATTCTTAATGATAGCTACACAGCAATCCAGCTGATCCAGATGAAGATATTTATAAATTTCCATACTCCGTCCGGCCTGAATGTGATCCAGCACAAAACCTTCCGAAATCCGTCCTACATTTAAAGTATTTTTTACCATGTTTTTCCTCCTATACTTCTATTTCCAGCAGAGTCAATATAAGAGCCATACGAACATAGACGCCGTACTGCATCTGTTTGAAATAAGCGGCCCTTGGATCCTTGTCCACTTCTGTGGAAATCTCGTTTACTCTGGGAAGCGGATGAAGAACATACATATCTTCGGGGGCAAGTTTCATTTTTGCAGCATCCAGGATATAGAAATCCTTCATGCGCACATAGTCTTCTTCATTGAAGAAACGTTCCTTCTGTACGCGGGTCATATACAGAAGGTCCAGTTTTGGAAGGGCGTCCTCCAGGCGTACTACCTCTTCATAAGGAACTTCGTTTTTATCCAGAACATCATGGCGGATATATCCGGGAAGTCTCAATTCTTCCGGCGAGATTAAAATAAAACGGATGCCCGGATAACGAACAAGAGCGTGAATAAGGGAATGTACGGTACGGCCGAATTTCAAGTCGCCGCACAGACCAATTGTCATATTGTCAAGGTGCCCTTTCAGGGAACGGATTGTCATAAGATCTGTCAATGTCTGAGTCGGATGCTGATGCCCTCCGTCTCCGGCATTAATAACAGGGATGGAAGAGTGCTGGCATGCAACCATGGGAGCGCCCTCCTTCGGATGACGCATGGCACAAATGTCAGCGTAACAGGAAATGGTACGGATTGTGTCAGATACACTTTCACCTTTTGCAGCAGAACTGGAATCAGCGGAAGAAAATCCCATGATACTTCCTCCCAGATTCAGCATGGCAGCTTCGTGGCTCAATCTTGTCCGAGTACTCGGCTCATAGAATAAAGTAGCCAGCTTCTTTCCTGCACAGGCATGTGCATATTTCTGGGGATTTGCTTCAATATCAGAAGCAAGATCCAGAAGCTGCTCCAGCTCTTCCACGGAAAAATCCAGTGGACTCATTAAATGTCTCATAAATACCTCCTTGATATATATCATCCATTTCCCGAAAATGATCGAAAGAAATGGAAATCTGCTTTTCATACATCATATAATAAATGAAGAAGTTTTTCAATGTCTGCCGTGGATTTTGCCGAGGGTTTGTATTATAATACAATTTAGTATGTGAAAAAGGAGATTGTGAAAATGCAGCAGTTGGAAGAATTGAGAGAGGATCTGGCCGGAATCGACAGCCAGATTGCGGAACTGTATAAAAAGAGAGTAGCGGTCTGTGAGAAGATCGGAGATATAAAAATTGACGCCGGACAGAAAGTATTTGATAAAAAAAGAGAAAAAGAGCAGTTGAGCAGGATTACAAAAGGGATTGATGATGAATTTATGAAGCTTGGGCTGACTGAGCTTTTTGAGCAGCTGATGTCCCAGAGTCGGAAGATGCAGTATCAGATGCTGACAAAAAAAGGTGCCCTTGGGCGTCTTCCTTTTATTGGAGTAGACAAACTGGACTGGGAACAGTCAAGGATCGTTTTCCAGGGGACAGACGGAGCTTATTCCCAGGCTGCTATGCATGCCTATTTTGGAAAGAATGTCAATAGCTTTCATGTGCAGACTTTCAGGGATGCAATGGAAGCAATCGAAGAGGGGTCGGCTGATTTTGCGGTTCTGCCCATCGAGAATTCCTCCGCCGGAGTGGTAAGTGAGACTTACGATCTTCTGGTTGAATTTGAAAATTATATTGTAGGGGAAATCGTCCTGCCTATTGAACATGCCCTGGCCGGGGTAGAGGGGACAACACTGGAAACGATCCAGCGTGTGTATTCTCATCCACAGGCATTGATGCAAAGCGCAAAATATCTGGACGAGCAGAGAGGATGGCAGCAGATTGGTGTGGCCAATACAGCTGTTGCAGCGAAAAAGATCCTAAATGAAAATGATGTGACCCAGGCTGCTATCTGCAGCGAACATGCGGCGGAAATTTACGGGCTGAAAATACTGGACCGCAAAATCAATTATAATGATAACAATTCTACCCGGTTCATTATTGTGACGAACCAGAAGATTTTTCTGAAAGATGCCAAAAAGATCAGCATTTGCTTTGAAGTAGACCATTCCAGCGGTTCCCTTTACCACCTGCTGGCCCATTTTACTTACAATAACCTGAATATGACAAAGATAGAATCCCGCCCGGTAGAGGGGAGAACATGGGAGTACCGCTTCTTCGTGGATTTTGACGGGAACATGGGAGAAGGGGCTGTGAAAAACGCTATCCGGGGACTCAGAGAAGAATCAAGAACTTTGAAAATTCTAGGAAACTATTGATTCCAGCCGCGATGCCAATGACTGGACAGTGCAGTGCCGATAGAAAAGGCAGAAAGGAAGAAAAAATGAGGATACATGAGCTGATCATCTATAAAAATCTGGAGCAGGAACAGATTTTAAATGATATGACGTTTCTGATGGAAAATTACGACAATGAGTACTACAACAAAGAGGACTTGAAAAGTCTTCTCTTTGAGTGTACAGGCAGCATACTGGAGCTGTGCGTGGATCATGGGTTTGAGGGGAATCTCTGGCATGATTACCTGACATTTCTCCTGGCCAATGATGAGAATGCCTACAGCACCTCCTGTGAGATTGTGGGGGAGACAGCAGGAAGCATCAACAAGGTGGCCCGCCATGATTTCGCTATCTTCAAGGAACTGTTCGACTACGATTTCACAGCGATGGAGGCAGACCTTGGCGTGGACTGCGTTTCCATGATACTGGATTACACAGGGTCAGGAACCCACGGCAGTGTGTTCAACAGCCGTATCCGAGATCGAATCTGTGCTCTGGCGAAAAGCCTGGGACAGACAAAGGATGCGGAGGAGTTCAAGGCTTCCGTGACCCAGTTCTACAAGGAGTTCGGTGTAGGTAAGCTGGGGCTTCACAAGGCATTCCGGGTGGTCCACGACGAGGAAGGAGTCCATATTGCGCCTATCACAAAGATTGCCCATGTACAGCTTGACGAGCTGGTGGGATACGAGAGCGCCAAGAAAAAACTCGTCGACAATACAGAGGCATTTGTGAAGGGACGCCGGGCCAATAACTGTCTCCTCTTCGGAGACGCAGGAACCGGAAAATCCTCCTCTATCAAGGCCATATTAAATAAATATTACGACCAGGGGCTGCGGATGATCGAGGTATACAAGCACCAGTTCCAGGATCTCAATGACGTTATCGCCCAGATCAAGAATAGAAATTACAAATTTATCATCTATATGGATGATCTTTCTTTTGAAGAGTTTGAGATAGAGTACAAATATCTGAAGGCGGTCATTGAGGGGGGACTGGAGAGAAAGCCGGACAACGTGCTGATCTATGCCACCTCCAACCGGCGCCATTTGATCCGGGAGAGCTTCCGGGACAAGGAAGAGAGAGATGAAGAGCTGCACACAAACGACACGGTGCAGGAGAAACTTTCCCTGGTGGCCAGGTTCGGCGTCACCATCTATTTTGGAAAACCGGCCAAGAAGGAATTTCAGGAGATTGTGCGTCAGTTAGCAAAGAGAAATGGCATAGAGATGGATGAAGAGCAGCTCCTTCTGGAAGCAAATCGCTGGGAGTTGAACCACGGCGGCATGTCCGGGCGGACAGCCCAGCAGTTTATCGACTATCTGCTGGGGATGGAAACGCAGCCCTGATGATCTGACCACAGGTCTCGCTTTGTGGGAGGGATGATTGATGAAAAACAAAGGAGGAAATCCCGCATGCCATTTATGGCTTCGAGGTTTCCTCCTTTTTCGGAACGCTTTATTCTTTTACCTCTTCAATTCCGCTGATATCGGAATCTATGATAAGAGAATAATTCGTATGATAAATGACAAATCCCGGCCGTCCGCCTGCCGGTTTTTTTACATGTTTTTTTTCAATATAATCAATTTCTGACTTTTCAGCTCCGCGGCTTTTGGAGTAGTAAGCAGCCAGTCGTCCGGCCTCTTCGAAAGTGCGGTCAGGAAGCTCCTCTCCATTTGACTTGACAATGACATGGGATCCGGGAACTTTTTTGGCATGGAACCACCAGTCGTTTCCGGAAGCAAAATGAAAAGTAAGCTCTTCATTCTGCAGATTATTCTTTCCTACATACATGTGGAAGCCATCGCTGGAAATATAGTGGAAAGGCTTGCTGGTAATGCGGACTTTCTGTTTGGAATAACGGCGGCGGATATATCCTGCTTCAGTCAGCTCTTCCTTGATCTGTGTAAGGTCTTCTTCGGCGGAAGCAATATCGAGGGAGGTGCTTATGGACTCCAGATAATGGATATCATCCAGGGTTTCCTTGATTCGTTCGGTCAGCGCTTCAAACGTTCGTTTCTGCTTATTGTATCTGGAAAAGAAACGCTGTGCATTTTCGGATGGAGTAAGGTGTTCATCCAGCGGGATGGTAATTTCTTCATTAGTATAATAATTGAGAGCAGTGAGAGATTTCGCCCCTGGTTCCAAACTGTAGCCGTAAGTGTGGAGAAGCTCACCGTATACTTTATATTGTTCTCTGTTTTCTGTATCCTTGAGCTGTTTTGCCTGCAGCTCATACTTTTTACGGTTCCGTTCCAGAGCAGTCTGGACAACGTGTCTAAGATCTGCAGACTTCTGGCGGATCCTTGTCAAGGTCTCCCGGGAGGAATAGAAGGTGCGGATCACCCTGGAGATGGAGTCAAAAGATTCCTTCCTGTAGTTGGAAAAATGAGTCAGAGGCAGAGCAGAAAACTCTTTCGGCTCATTTTTGTCGTAATATATGGCGGGAGAAAACTCAAGAGAAGAAATCTGCTCCATATAATAGGAAAACTGCTTATATAGATGAAGCAACATTTCCTCTGTCATATCCCTGGCAGTCATTCGGGACTCCAGACCGGACAGATAACAGATCTCTTCCGCGACCACAGGGCTGATTCCGGTAAATCCTGTGTAAAGGGCCTTGGATAAAGGAAAGGAAGAGGAAGAAAGGGTCTGTATGAAAAGTTCCCGATCTGCATGGAGGGGATCCTCCTTTTTTGTGGTTTCCGGAATAAAGTATTCTCTGCCGGGAAGAACTTCACGGACAGAACTCATCTGTGCGGAAACGTGTTTAATACTGTCAATGATCCGGCTTTTATCATCGCAGAAAATAATATTACTGTGTTTTCCCATGATTTCAGCGACAAGGGTCTTTCGGCATAGATCACCCATTTCATCCAGATGTTCGATATCAAAAAAGAGAACACGCTCCAAAGAGGGCTGACGGACGGAAAGGATCCTGCCGTTCCCGATATGTTTGCGAAGAAGCATGCAAAAGCCGGGAGCGGTCATAGGGCTTGGTTTGTTGTCGTCTGTCAGATAAATAAGAGGCAGAGAAGCGCTGGCAGAAATACAGAGCTTTTTTTGTCCTCCCGGCGTCTTTATGGTAAGGAGGAGTTCGTCATTTTCCGGCTGCGCGATTTTAGCGATCCGGCCTCCTGCTAATGTATCATTTAATTCCTGTGCCAATGCGGCAATGGTAATTCCGTCAAAAGCCATAAAAATCTTCCTTTCTGTTTCGGTGTCAGAATCGGGGAAATGATCTCATCAGATGTCCCCTTTGCCTAGTTTACCATAGAAACCGGATTTTGCAAAACCTGTGTTTTGGAAAGTTGACGGAAACGGTCAAATGAATTATAATAAACCAGGATTAAAAATAGCCGGAACAAGATAGAAGAGGTTGCAGAAATGATAAAAAGTATGACAGGCTTTGGCAGGTGCGAACTGGCAGACGGAGAGAGAAAGTTTACAATTGAGATGAAGGGAGTCAATCACCGGTACCTGGATGTAAATATAAGGATGCCGAAAAAGCTTAATTTTTTTGAGACAGCGATCCGTAATCTTCTGAAGCAGTCTGTATCCCGCGGCAAAGTAGATATTTTTATTACTTATGAAGATTTGTCAGAAGGGCAGGCAGTGCTGAAGTACAATGAAACTTTGGCAAAGGAATACCTGGTGTGTCTGAAACAGATGGAAGAAAGTTTCGGGCTGGAAAATGATATCCGGGTCTCTACCTTATCCAGATATCCGGAAGTGCTGACAATGGAAGAGCAGGCGCTGGATGCGGAAGAGATATGGAATGTACTGAAAAAGGCGATGGAAGGTGCTCTGGAACAGTTTGTTGAGACCAGGACAATGGAAGGAGAAAACCTGAAAAAGGACATTTTAAGCAAGCTGGACGGTATGCAGAAGCTTGTGGCTTATATTGAAGAGCGCTCACCGGAGATTGTCAAAGAATACAGAGAAAAGCTGGAAGAAAAAGTGAAGGAGCTTCTGGAAGACAGCCAGATTGACGACGGAAGGATTGCTGCAGAGGTGGTGATATTTGCGGACAAGATCTGCACGGATGAAGAAGTGGTAAGACTGAAAAGCCATATCAGCCACATGCAGGAAGTGCTCCGATCAGAAGAGTCCGGAATCGGAAGAAAGCTGGATTTTATCGCGCAGGAAATGAATCGCGAGGCAAATACGATCCTGTCAAAGGCAAATGATCTGGAAGTTTCCAATTGCGGGATTGACCTGAAAACAGAGATTGAAAAAGTCAGAGAACAGATCCAGAATATTGAATAGGGGGAGAAAGAATGAAGGAAGGCCAGGGTATACTGACAGTCATATCAGGATTTTCCGGGGCAGGAAAAGGAACAGTAACGAGAAAGATACTGGAACAGTATGACAATTATGCGCTTTCGATTTCCGCTACGACGCGTGATCCCAGAGAGGGCGAAGAGAACGGAAGAGAATATTTTTTCAAAACAGCAGAAGAATTTGAAAAAATGATTGCGAAAGATGAACTGATAGAGTATGCTAAGTACGTGAATAATTACTATGGTACACCGAAGATGTATGTGCAGGAACAGCTTCAGAAAGGGAAAGATGTAATTCTGGAAATTGAGATCCAGGGAGCATTGAAGGTAAAGGAAAAATATCCGGACACCCTGCTCCTTTTTATTACACCGCCCAGCGCACAGGAGCTGAAGAACCGACTGATCAGGCGGGGTACGGAAGAAATGGACGTCATTGAAAAGAGAATGAAGACAGCAGCCTGGGAGGCGCAGTTTATGGACCAGTATGATTATATTGTCATCAATGACGAACTCCAGACTTGTGTGGAAGAGCTTCATGCTATTATTCAGAGCGAACATAAGAAGAGTGCTCGGAACCTTGTATTTGCAGAAAAGATAAAAGAAGAGCTGGAAAAAGAAGTGAAGGATTGAAAGGAGAATCAATATTATGCTGCATCCATCTTATACGGATTTAATGAAAGTGGTAAATAAAGAGGTAGAAGAAGGAGAGACAAAAGTAGTCAACAGCCGTTATTCTATCGTAATGGCTACAGCAAAAAGGGCAAGGCAGCTGATTGACGGCGATATCCCTCTTGTAAAAACCAAGAACGGCGAGAAGCCGCTTTCCATTGCAATTGATGAGCTGAACAGCGGAAAGATCAAGATTATCGCAGAGGATACAGAAGAATAATATGGAAAAACGGCAAGGCAGATGCTTTTACAAGGTATCTGCCTTTCTGACTAGAAGGAGACAGACTATGAAGGTACTATTTATATCCCTCGGCTGCGACAAAAACCTGGTAGATTCAGAAGTGATGCTGGGACTGCTGGCGGAAAAGGGATACCAGATGACAGATGATGAGACAGAGGCGGAAGTGATCGTGATCAATACCTGCTGTTTTATTCATGATGCCAAAGAGGAAAGCATTCAGACCATTCTGGAGATGGCGGAATACAAAAAAGAAGGAACGCTGAAAGCTCTGATCGTAACCGGATGTCTGGCCCAGCGTTACCAGCAGGAAATTCTGGATGAAATCCCGGAAGTAGATGAAGTGCTTGGGACCACTTCTTATCCGGAGATCGTGGATGCCATTGAAAACGCCCTGAAGGGGCGGGCAGAGGTGAGGATGACAGATATTGACGCCCTTCCTCTTGTGGATACTGCAAGACAGGTGACAACGGGAGGACATTTTGCTTATCTGAAGATTGCAGAAGGGTGCGACAAGCACTGTACTTACTGCATTATTCCAAAGATCCGCGGGAATTACAGAAGCGTACCTATGGAAAGGTTGATAAAAGAGGCGGAAGGACTTGCAGAAAAAGGGGTAAAAGAGCTGATCTTAGTGGCGCAGGAGACGACTCTTTACGGAAAAGATCTGTACAGGGAAAAATCTCTTCACAGACTTTTGAAGGAACTGTGCCGGATCAGCGGTATCCGGTGGATCCGGATCCTGTACTGCTATCCGGAGGAAATTGACGATAATCTGATTCGGGTGATGAAGGAAGAACCGAAAATCTGCCACTATGTGGATCTTCCGATCCAGCACGCAAATACGGATATCCTGAAGAGAATGGGAAGAAGGACATCCAAAGAACAGCTGGAAGAGATCATCGGGAAGCTGAGAAAAGAAATCCCGGATATCGCAATCCGGACCACACTGATCACCGGTTTTCCGGGAGAAACAGAAGAGCAGCATCAGGAGCTTGTGGACTTTGTAGATGAAATGGAATTTGACCGCCTCGGTGTGTTTACCTATTCACCGGAGGAGGATACTCCGGCGGCAGAAATGGAAGGACAGATTCCTGAAGAGGTGAAGGAAGACCGCCAGGCAGAGATTATGGAGCTCCAGCAGGAGATTGCCTTTGAACAGGCAGAGGATATGGTAGGAAAAGAAGTTCTTGTTATGATCGAAGGTAAGGTTGCGGATGAAAATGCTTATGTGGGACGGACATACAAAGACGCCCCCAATGTGGATGGCCTGATCTTTGTCAATACAGAAGAAGAGCTTATGTCCGGAGATTTCGCCAGAGTCAAAGTGACAGGGGCGGCAGAATACGATTTGATAGGAGAGTTGATATCATGAATTTACCAAATAAACTGACAGTGTTAAGAGTGATTATGGTTCCGTTTTTCGTGCTTTTTATGCTGACTGATCTGGGGGGAGAAGCAGGAAAGTGGATTGCCCTTGTGATCTTTTGTCTGGCAAGTCTTACAGATATGCTGGACGGCAAGATCGCCCGGGCCAGAAACCTGGTGACGAATTTCGGGAAATTTATGGATCCGCTGGCAGATAAGCTTCTTGTCTGCTCGGCGATGATCTGTCTCATTCCTACCGGACAGCTTCCGGCATGGGTTGTGATCGTTATCATTGCAAGGGAATTTATCATCAGCGGCTTCCGTCTGGTGGCATCTGACAGTGGAATTGTGATCGCGGCAAGTTATTGGGGGAAATTTAAGACCGTTTCTCAGATGCTGATGGTGATCGTACTGATCGCTGACCTGGGGGGTGTGTTCGATATGATCGGCACAGCTCTGATCTGGATTGCTCTTATTCTCACTGTCGTATCTTTGGTTGATTACATTGCAAAGAATGTGCAGGTACTGACAAAAGGAGGCATGTAAAATGACAGTGGAACTCATATCCGTAGGGACAGAGATCCTTCTTGGAAATATTGTAAATACCAATGCGGCTTACCTGGCTGAAAAGATCGCGATTCTGGGCTTATCCTGCTACCATCAAAGCACGGTAGGCGACAATGAAGAAAGACTGGAAGATGCGATCCGTCTGGCGCTTTCCAGATCAGATATTGTTATTTTAAGTGGCGGACTGGGTCCCACAAAAGACGATCTGACAAAAGAAGTAACAGCGAAAGTATTCGGCAGGGAGCTTTACGAGGATGCCCATACAAAAGAGCGGATCCAGTCCTATTTCGATCAGACAGGACTGAAAAAGGAGATCACGCCCAACAACTGGAAACAGGCTCTTGTGCCGGAGGGAGCAATTGTAGTGGATAACCATAACGGAACGGCTCCGGGGCTGATTCTGGAAGGTGAGGGAAAGACAGCGATCCTTCTTCCCGGTCCTCCAAATGAGATCAAACCAATGTTCGAACGGGACATTGCTCCCTATCTGAACCGCCTGCAGCCGGAAGGAATCTATTCTACCATGGTAAAGGTTTGCTCTATTGGAGAGAGTAAGGCAGAAACGATGGTGGCAGATCTGATGGAGGAGCAGACCAATCCGACTCTTGCGCCGTATGCCAAGACCGGTGAAGTACATTTCCGTGTAACGGCTAAGGCGGCGGACGAAGAGACAGCCGGAAAATTAATGGAGCCCATGCTCCAGGAGCTGAAAAAGCGGTTTGGAAATTATATTTTCACCATGGATGAAAATGTAACAATGGAGGAGTCTATTGTAGATCTTTTGAAGGAAAAACAGATGACAGTAACGACTGCGGAATCCTGTACAGGCGGTCTGCTCTCCGGTCGTATTTTAAATGTACCCGGGGCATCTGCTGTATATAAAGAAGGATATATTACTTATTCCAACGAAGCCAAAGAAAAATTGCTTGGTGTGTCCCATGAGACGTTGGAGACATATGGTGCTGTCAGCTATGAGACTGCCAGGGAAATGGCAGCCGGAGCAGCGCGGTCGGCCGGGGCAGATGTAGCTTTGGCGGTGACGGGAATTGCCGGACCGGACGGAGGAACGAAGGAAAAACCGGTAGGACTTGTCTATATCGGGTGCTTTGTGAAGGGGAAAGTAAGAGCAGAAGAATTTCATTTTACAGGCAACAGAAGCAAGAACAGAGATTATGCAGTGATAAAGGCGCTGACCCTTCTTCGGGAGGAGCTGCTTGAGAAGTAAGCTTAAGGAGGAAAAGAATATGATGATACGACGGCTGTACGGTCAGGAAGTATTGGATGCACTTCACCTTGTATGGGATGTTTTTGTACAGGATGTAGCTCCCTGTTATACGTCAGAGGGAGTGGAGGCCTTTTCCCAGTTTATCCGGTATGAAAATATTGAGCAGAAAATGAGAACAGAAGGATTGACTGTATTTGGCGCTTATGAGGGAAATGTGCTGAAAGGCGCAGGTGCCATCCATCCTTCGGGACATATTGCACTTTTGTTTGTGAAAAAAGAAGATCAGGGCAAGGGAATCGGGAAGCAGATTTTTCATGCCCTGTGCGGGTATGCGGCGCAGACTTTCCATGTGACAAAGATTACGGTAAATGCGGCGCCCGGATCAGTCGAGGCATACCGTCATTTTGGAATGCGGGATGTGGCTTCGGAACAGGTAAGGGACGGCATCCGGTTTATTCCGCTTGAAATGTGGATCACACCTGCAGCGCCGAAGAAAGATCATAAAAAGATCTATCTGATCATCGGAGCGGCAGTCCTTTGCCTGGCAGTTTTTGTGCTCTCAGCTGTGGCAGTGTTCCGGGAGGTAGGCAATGCAGTGACAAGCCAGTCCCCATCAGAAGGCTGGCAGGACGGCGGCGAGGATTTTTATGACTGGTATGAGCAGATGCCCTATTCTTCTGACGGCCAGGATGGACAGGATTCTTCCGGGCAGGAGGACAGCGGGCTGGACGCGATCGACGCATATGTTTCTGATGAAGCGGATTATGAAGTAAAAGAAGAAAATTACAGCTATATTCCCGACGATACCACAAGTACGGTGATCCAATTTGAGGTTTATTATCCGCAGATAGAGGGATTAAGTGACTCTGTACAGAAGAAAGTGAATCAGACACTGGAAAACTGTGCCATGGAGACGGTGGATAAGCTCTATCTGAATCCTTCACAGGAAATGAAAGAGAAAGTATTAAGTGAGGATAATCCGGTACTTGCAAGTCTTGTAGAATATAAAGTTACGTATCAGGGAAAAGATATGTTAAGTGTCATGTTCCAGGATTACGGCTATGAGGGAAGCATGAGTGACAGCTATACAGCTCTTCGCTGTGTGAACATCAACCTGAAAGACGGAACAATCTATGATGTGAAAGATATTGTGGAGCTGAATGACGAGTTTATAGGAGAATGGCTGGACGGAATGCGGGATGAGGCAGATGAGGAAACTCTTCTTTCTGAATTGAACGAGGAAGAGATGAAGGAAGTGCTGGCAGGTGACAGCAGGGACGGCTGCTATGATGACAATTTCTTTGTAGATGCCGATGGAATAGAGATTGGCCTTAGCTTCCGCTATTCCGACACATCAGAAGCCAATACAGGCTTTGCGTGGGTGACAGCGCCTTTTGAGCTGGATGAACTTGCGCCTTATCAGACAGACAGCAGTTTCTGGGATCTGCTGGAATCATAAACGGAGAAAACAGAAAATATGAAAGCATTAGTAATAGCAGAAAAGCCATCAGTAGCAAGGGATATTGGCCGTGTTTTGAAATGTACCAAAAACGGCTCCGGCTTTCTGGAGGGCGGACAGTACGTGGTAACATGGGGCCTGGGGCATCTGGTCACCCTGGCAGATCCAGAGGATTATGATCCAAAATATAAGACCTGGAAGATGGAAGATCTTCCGATGATGCCGGAACATTTTAAACTGGAAGTGATCCGTCAGACACAGAAACAGTATCACGCGGTGAAAAGCCAGATCCACAGAAAGGATATAGGAGAGATCATCATTGCTACAGACGCGGGGAGAGAAGGAGAGCTGGTAGCACGGCTGATCCTGGAAAAAGCCGGGAGCAAAAAGCCGGTGAAGAGACTCTGGATCTCTTCTGTAACAGATAAGGCGATCCGGGAAGGATTTGCTCATCTAAGAAGGGGAGAAGATTACAAGCCTCTTTATGATGCAGCGCTTTGCCGGGCAGAGGCAGACTGGCTGGTGGGCATGAACGCTACCAGAGCCCTGACCTGTAAATATAACGCCCAGCTTTCCTGTGGGCGGGTACAGACGCCGACGCTTGCTATTGTAGCCAAACAGGAGGAGAAGATCCGGAAATTTGTTCCGGAGACTTTCTATGGGCTGAATGCGTATGCAAAAGGGATCACTCTGACGTGGAGTGATCAGAAATCGGGAAGCAGCCGTACATTTGATAAAAACAGAATACAGGAGATCAAAAAGAAGGTGACCGGGAAGGAAGCGGTAATAACCGAGATGAAGACTTCCAGGAAGAAAACATTCCCGCCTCTTTTATATGATCTGACAGAACTTCAGAAGGATGCGTACCGGCGATTCGGATTCTCGCCCAAGGAGACGCTGAATATTATGCAGAGGCTTTATGAAAATCATAAGGTACTCACTTATCCAAGGACAGATTCCCGCTATATCAGCAGCGATATTGTGCCCACTTTGAAAGACAGGGTACAGGCCTGTGCTGTGGGACCTTACCGGAAAGCTGCAGGGAAAGTTTTCAAAGGGCCTTTCACGAAAGATGCGCCCTTTGTCAATGATAAAAAGGTATCGGATCATCATGCCATCATTCCCACAGAGCAGTTTGTTCAGCTGGAGCATATGACAGGCGAGGAACGAAAGATCTATGATCTTGTGATCAAAAGGTTTCTTGCGGCTTTATATCCCCCGGCAGAATTTGAAGAGATAAAAATAACTGCCGTAATAGAAGGAGAAACCTTTACGGCAAAAGGCAGGAAGGTGCTGAAAGAAGGCTGGAGAGAAGTATACAGTCAGGAGGAAGACCCGGACGAAGAACAGGATATGCCAAAAGCATTCCCTCCCATGGAAAGGGGAAAACATATACAGGGGCTGTCTTTTACTGTCACAGAAGGAAAGACAAAGCCCCCGGCAAGATTCAACGAAGGAACTCTTCTTGCCGCTATGGAAAGTCCTGCTGCTTACATGGAAACACAGGATAAGAAGGCTGCAAAAACACTGGGAGAGACCGGAGGGCTCGGAACCGTGGCAACCCGCGCGGATATTATAGATAAGCTTTTCGGCAGTTTTCTCCTGGAAAAAAAGGGAAGCGAGATCTATCTGACTTCCAAGGCGAAACAGCTTCTTGAGCTGGTGCCGGAAGACCTGAAAAAGCCGGAACTCACGGCAGACTGGGAGATGAAGCTTTCCAGAATCGCTGACGGGAAGATGAAGCGAGGCACATTCATGCATGAGATCCGGGACTATGCAAACAGTCTGACAGAAGAGATACGGATGGGAGAAGGTACTTTCCGTCATGATAATCTGACCAATACAAAATGTCCGGTGTGCGGGAAGAGAATGCTGAAAGTACAGGGAAAGAAGTCAGAAATGCTGGTCTGCCAGGACAGGGAATGCGGACACCGGGAGGTGCTGGCAAGAGTATCCAATGCAAGATGTCCAAACTGCCATAAGAAAATGATGCTTAGAGGGCAGGGGGATGGCCAGGTATTTGTATGTGCCTGCGGATATAAGGAAAAACTTTCCGCTTTCAAAGAGAGAAGGAAGAAAGAGGGAGCAGGAGTCAGCAAAAAGGATGTTCAGAAATATCTGAACAAACAGAAGGATGAACCTGTGAATCTGGCTTTTGCAGAGGCTTTTGCGAAATTGAAGCTGGATGAATAGAATAGAAAAAATCCGCTGTGATAATCAGGTCACAGCGGATTTTTGACTCTTTTGAGATTTCCTTAGAATTTTCCTGCCTTTGCAGCTTCTTCAATAGAAACGGCAACAGCAACTGTCATACCAACCATCGGGTTGTTTCCTGCTCCGATCAGACCCATCATTTCAACGTGAGCCGGAACAGAAGAGGATCCTGCAAACTGTGCATCAGAATGCATACGTCCCAGTGTATCTGTCATACCGTAGGAAGCCGGTCCTGCAGCCATGTTGTCCGGGTGAAGAGTACGTCCTGTACCACCGCCGGAAGCAACAGAGAAGTATTTCTTTCCTGCTTCTACACATTCTTTTTTGTATGTTCCTGCAACCGGATGCTGGAAACGTGTCGGGTTTGTGGAGTTACCTGTGATGGAGACATCAACGCCTTCCTTCCACATGATAGCAACACCTTCACGTACATCGTTTGCACCATAGCAGTTTACTTTGGAGCGAAGTCCGTCAGAATAAGCGATTCTCTGAACTTCTTTCAGTTCTCCTGTATAGTAATCATATTCTGTCTGTACATAAGTAAATCCGTTGATTCTGGAAATGATCTTTGCAGCGTCTTTTCCAAGTCCGTTCAGGATAACGCGAAGAGGTTTCTTACGAACTTTGTTTGCTTTTTCAGCAATACCGATTGCACCTTCAGCAGCGGCAAAAGAC
Organism: Claveliimonas bilis; assembly: GCF_030296775.1. NCBI lineage: Bacteria > Bacillati > Bacillota > Clostridia > Lachnospirales > Lachnospiraceae > Claveliimonas > Claveliimonas bilis. The sequence goes on from NZ_AP027742.1 coordinate 1,639,951, forward strand.
TCATGTCCTGCAAGGAAAGCGAAACAGTCTGTTTCTTCTTCCAGAAGCATTTTTCCGAGATTTCCATGTCCAAGTCCAACTTTACGCTGATCAGCTACAGAACCCGGAATACAGAAAGCCTGAAGACCTTCTCCGATTGCAGCAGCAGCGTCAGCAGCTCTTGAACATCCCTTTTTGATTGCGATTGCAGCACCTGTAATATATGCCCAGCAGGCATTTTCAAAACAGATAGGCTGGATTCCCTTGATCTGATTGTATACGTCCAGTCCGGCGTCCTTTGTGATTTTTTCAGCTTCTTCTAATGAAGCAATGCCGTAGCTGTTTAATACTTCATTGATTTTATCTATTCTTCTTTCATATGATTCAAATAAAGCCATTTATGTATCCTCCTGAATTATTACCTTTATTACTCTTTGCGCGGATCGATGATTTTAACAGCATCAGCAACACGGCCGTACTGACCTTTTGCTTTCTCCCATGCATCGTTTGGTGTGTCACCGGCTTTGATGAAGTCTGTGAACTTTCCAAGGCTTACGAACTGATATCCGATGATCTCATCATGTTCATCCAGTGCGATTCCTGTGACATAACCTTCAGCCATTTCGAGGTAACGAGGTCCTTTTGCCAGTGTACCGTACATAGTACCAACCTGAGAGCGAAGTCCTTTTCCAAGGTCTTCAAGTCCTGCACCGATCGGAAGCCCGTCCTCAGAGAATGCGCTCTGAGTTCTTCCGTATACGATCTGGAGGAAAAGTTCTCTCATTGCTGTATTGATAGCGTCGCAGACCAGGTCTGTATTCAGCGCTTCCAGAATTGTTTTTCCAGGAAGGATTTCAGAAGCCATAGCTGCAGAGTGAGTCATACCGGAACATCCGATTGTCTCTACAAGTGCCTCCTGAATAATTCCGTCTTTGACATTTAAAGTCAGTTTGCAGGTTCCCTGCTGCGGAGCACACCAGCCTACACCGTGTGTCAGACCGGAAATATCTTTAATTTCTTTTGCCTGCACCCATTTTGCTTCTTCCGGGATCGGAGCTGGTCCGTGATTTGCACCTTGAGCTACCGGACACATCATTTCTACTTCATGTGAATAAATCATTTTAAAACTCCTTTCGATATGTATACATACTACTAGGACAGTATGTATGATTTTTCTGTAGGGTTTGTTATGTCTTTAACCCATACTTAAATTTATTTTCGCATAATTTGCAGGATTCGTCAATCAGGATTTGCCTTGAGTTTCCGCAGAATTATCCCCTAAGACAAATATGCTGCGTTTTGTTATCCACAACTTTCAAAAAATGTCCAAAATATAAGGAATCCTGTTCCTTTTTGATGTAAAATTAAGCTACCAAACAAAAACTTTACTAAACAAAAAAGAAAGGGGATTCCTTATGGCTAATTCTACATCAACTACTTATCGTTTGAAAAGAAAAATTTTGACTTTTACTAATAAAATCTCCCGCAGACTTTCGAAACCAGACCGAAAGTTCACAGCAGATATGGTTTATGGCATTCTGGCATCCAGAAGCTGCCTGCTCACTGATATTTCCGACCAGCTTCATGAAACAGTACAGAAAGCCAATACTGTAAAACGGCTTTCCAATCATCTTTCAGAAGGAACGCCGGCTTCTGCGGCTGCTTCTTATCTCCATACCGTAAAGAGACGCGTTCCCTCTGAACCAGTGGTCCTCATTGATGAAAGTGATATCGTAAAACCAGATGGAAAACAGTTTGAAGCTCTTGGTATCATTCGCGATGGTTCTGAAAGCACACAGACGAAAAGTGTTTATAAAAAAGGATACCATGTAACAGAGGCCTGTGCCCTGACTGCCAGCAAGCATCCTGTCAGTGTTTTTTCCATGATCCATTCTTCTGCTGAGAAGGACTATAAATCTGTAAACACCATCACGTTTGATGCGATCAAACAGGCAGCTGCTCTTTTTGGGAAGGCCACCTTTGTTATGGACCGCGGTTATGATGACAATAAGATATTTCTCGTCCTCGACCATCTGAAGCAGAATTACGTGATCCGTCTGAAATCCAACCGGAAACTTCTTTATCACAATAAATGGACAAAGGCAACGGAACTGCGGAACCGGAGGAAAGGAAAAGTAAAAGCGGATGTTTTCTATAAAGGAAAAAGACATACCGCATATCTTTCCCACGTAAAAGTTCATATCACTGCCTCCCGGAAGGATATCTATCTGGTCCTGGTCTATGGGATCACGGAACATCCCATGATGCTGGCTACAAACAAAGAGATCCGTTCAAAGGATGATGTGATCCGCATTGCCAGAACCTACTTTTCCAGATGGCGGATCGAGGAATATTTTCGTTGTAAAAAGCAGACCTATCAGTTTGAAAACTTCCGTGTAAGGAAACTGGAAGCCATTAATGCGCTTAACTTTTATATTACTTTAGCCATGGCATTTTTAGCGCAGGAAGAATTAAGTCCTGATACAAACCCCCTGAAAGTTTCAATCATACAGGAAGCTAATCCAATCAAGGAGAAAGTCAGTTTCTGCTATTATCGGTTGGCAAAAGGCATCTTCGGCATACTGTCATATGCAAAAGAGGGCATCCGGCTCTGGTACAGGACAAAACGTCCAGTGAACCGTCAACTCTGCCTTAAGCTGACCGTTTGAATAGATAAAAGAATATATCTCCCCAAGCCCGGTTCCGACGGGGCTTATAAAAGTGCCTCTATTCTCGGTGCTGCCATTCTAAATTTCTCAAAAAACAGCAGATTGGTACTTTAGGAAGACATATCTATCTTTTTAATGCAGTTTGCGGAAACTCAAGGGATTTGCAGAAAAACAGGTTTGTAGTAGGAGAGATGATATGGTAAACTTCTATTTAGGAAAGAGGTGTCAAGAATATGGTAAAATTAAACGATAATGCAAAAAAATATATGCTGAAGTTTGGGTGGAATGACGTAGTCTTAAGTGTGGAGGAATTTACCAGCTGATGTGCGCCTCCGTATAAGGAGATAGTGGTAAGTTTTACCAACGAGGATGAAGAAGCTATGGCGGAAAAAGGATACAGGGCAGATACAAGCGAGATAGGAAAAGTATACTATCCGGATCAGGGCGTAGAGTTGTCGGAAGAAATCGCTGTCAATTATGTGGAGTATCCGTGGATTACCTGTTTTCAGGTGGAAGGGATCCGGCCGGCAGAAGAAGAAAACAATATTTAAAATAAAAAAATTTTTTATTTTATTTTGATTGCAAATCACGGAAAAAGAAGATATACTTTAAATAAGCAGAGCGCATGAGAGGAAAGGCGGATGAAAGATGAAAGTAAAAGTAAACCTGGATGAAGTTCTTTATCATAAGATCATTGAAAGTTTGATCCGGGGAGAATATGCTGTCGGTGAGAAAATTATGCTGAATGATCTGTGTGAAAAATTCGAGGTCAGCCGGACTCCTGTTGTGCAGGCTGTAAAAATGTTAGGCAAAGATGGAATTTTAAAGATCATGTCAAATGGAAGGGTGTATGTGCCGGATCTGGAAGAAGGAACAGTAGATCAGATTATTGAAATCCGCCGGCTTCTGGAGGGGCATGCTCTGGAGAAAACATTGAACGGAAGTAAAGAACATGTTGAAAGAACGATAAAAGATCTGCGAAAATATGCCGAACAGTGTCGGGAATGTTTTGAGAAGGAAGAATATGTAGAACTTGCAATGGCAGATCTGAAGTTTCACAGAGCAATCGTACAAAGCGCCGGAAATAAGATCATGGATGATCTTTACACTGGAGTGCAGGGAAGGTTTATCGTACTGAATTACCTGATCAGGCCTTTGAAGACGAGAAAGTATGAAAGAACGGTAGAGGACCATTTTATGCTGATCGAGTTGATGGAAAACGGGAAAACAAAAGAAGCACTGCAAAAACTCGGCAATCATATCGGTGGATCAGGAGTTCCCGATACAGAAACAGACAAGGAAAAATAGTGAAAGAATAACGGAAGCCTTCGGGCTTCCATAAAAAAACATAAAAATAAAATTTTTTATTTTTAATTTTAAATTGCAAGAAAGGAGAAAATGATGAAAAAGAGCATCACATGCGAATCGTTTCTTGACTATCAGTTTGTCAGTGATCCCCGTATTTCACCGGATGGGAAACACACTGCTTTCATTGTAAAGAAAGCAGATATTAAGGCGAATACATATCAGAGCAGCCTTTATCTGTTCAGTCATGAAACGAACGAGACAAAACAAATGACTTCTTTGGGCTCTGTAAACTCTTTTATCTGGGAGGACAATCAGACTATTTTATTTGCTTCTGTAAGAAGTGATAAGGTAAAGGAAGCCATAAAAAGCGGAGAGGAGATCATGAGTTTTCATACGCTGGATATTACAGGGGGAGAGGCAAAAGAAAGCTTCATTCTTCCTGTAAAGGGAACGTCTCTCATCCCGGTCGGAGGGGACAATTATGCTGTGATCGCCTCCTTCGATAATGAAAGACCGGATGTGGAGGGATTAGACGAGAGCGAAAAAAAGAAGCGGCTTCTGGAATATAAAAACAGAGGATATGAACATATCAGAGAGGTTCCTTTTACCGTTAATGGAGGCGGATATATCAGCCGTATCAGGAACCGGCTCTATCTCTACAACAGAAAGACAGGAAAGATCGAGGCTTTGACAGATCCCATGTTTAATGTGGCAGGAGTAAAGGCAGAACAGGGACGTATTCTGTATATCGGACAGAAATTTGAAGATGTCAAAAGCCTGAAAAACGGAGTCTATCTCTATGATACAGCGGCGAAAAAAAGCAGCTGCCTGCTGGAGCCGGGGAGATATCTTATCAAGGGATTCGATCTGTATCAGGACAAGGCTGTCCTGAATCTTACAGACGGTGAATCATATGGAAATGGACAGAATGGGGACTTTTATACCATTGATATTCAGACAAAGGAGCAGAAACTTCTCTTAAGCCATGAGCATCACTGTGTAGGAAATACTGTGACTACAGATGTGAAGCTGGGAGGCGGGCAGACCATGAAAAAGGACGGAAAATATTTGTATTTTACGTCTACTGTGGATATGGACTGCGTCATTGAACGGCTGGATATGGAGAGCGGGGAATGTCTGCGTATTACAGATAAAGGTTCCGTTGATTTCCTGGATGTGAAAGACGGGAAGCTGGTCTGTACTGCATTTACCGAAAGCCGCTTGGAAGAACTTTACGAGTGTAAGGACGGAAAACTTTGCCAGTTAACTCATCTCAATGATTTTGTTCAGGATGAGTATGATGTATGCACGCCGGAGTATATTGAAGTAAAGGGGAACGCTCCATGGGAGATCCAGGGATATGTGCTGAAACCGGCAGATTATGTTCCCGGTAAAAAGTATCCGGGCATCCTGGCAATGCACGGGGGTCCGAGACTTACTTATGGTCCGGTATTTATGCATCAAATGCAGATGTTTGCAAATGCAGGATATTTTGTATTTTTCTGCAATCCACGGGGATCAGAAGGAAGAGGAAATGAGTTCGGAGATATCAGACGCCGGTTTGGTGAGATAGATTATCAGGACTTTATGGAGTTTACAGACGGAGTGCTGAAAAAATATCCGGATATTGACGCCGGCCGTATCGGAGTAGAAGGCGGAAGCTATGGAGGATTTATGACAAACTGGATCATCGGGCATACGGATCGTTTCGCGGCGGCATGTTCCCAAAGATCGATCGCGAACTGGACATCTATGGAAGGATCCACTGATATCGGATATTATTTCTGCAAAGGACAGACCGGAGCCTCTCATATGGAAGATCATGAGCTTCAGTGGAAACAATCGCCGCTTGCCAGCGCTGATAAGTGTACCACCCCCACCTTGTTTATCCATGGAGAAAAGGATTATCGCTGTTATATGGGAGAGGCATTCCAGATGTTTGCAGCGCTGAAGCTGCACGGATGTGATGCGAAACTATGTCTGTTTGAGGGTGAAAACCATGAGCTGTCCAGATCGGGAAGACCGAAACAGAGGCTGAAGAGGCTGGAAGAGATGAAGGCCTAGTTTGATAAATATCTAATGAAAACAGATAAGGAGGTGTAGGAATATGGAAAAGAGAAAAATAGAACCCAATGATCTGTATGAATTTCCGCTGCCCTATGATGTCACCTGCTCACCGGATGGAAAATATGCCGCTTATCTGTTTGCATTTCTGAACAAAGAAAAAGATTGTTGTGAGTCAGAACTTAGGGTACTGTGCCTGGAGACAGGAGAAGAGAAAGTCCTGACTGCCACAAGAGATGTGGGTGCCTATAAATGGATTTCTTCAACGGAGATCATATTTTCTTCCAGGCGTTCCAACCCGGCGCCGGGAAGCACAGATTTCTACATCCTTTCTCTGGAAGGAGGAGAGGCGAAAAAAGTCCTGTCTATTCCGAGAGTATGTACAGTGCCGGAACAGTTAAAAGAAAAAGAATGGCTGATCCTGTTTAAAGCTCCGACAGATCCGTCTGAAAAGACCGCAGACCGTGCGGAGGAAGGGAAAGATTACTGGACCTTTACGGATAAGCCGTTTATCCGGGACGGAGAGCCGCTTGGACAGCGCCGGAGAATGCAGGCAGCAATCTACTTAGAGGAAACAAAAGAGATCCGCAGGATCAGTGAGAAATATTTTGAAGTGCGGGGCTGTACGACAACAGAAGACCGCCAGAAGATTCTCTATTTTGGAAGGAACTATGAGGATAGTGAGCCTATGTTTGACACTCTGGTGGAGTACGATGTGGCGGAAGGAAAGAACAAAACCCTGATAGAGGGAGGCAAACTTCAGATCAGTCTTGCAAAATATGTGGGAGAGAAGGTTATTCTGCTTCAGGCATCTCAACTGAAAAGTTCAGCGACGGAAAATCATGACCTGTATCTTTATCACAGAGACACAGGGGAATTGGAGCTGATGGCAAAACCGGATGGAATGTTTACGACAATGCTGGATGTGGATTCTGTAAAGACCGGAGGACAGGGCGTGAAGGTCAGCGGCGACTGTCTGATCGGAGCAGTTATCCGCGGATGCAGAACAGTATTTGATGAGGTCAATGTGACAACAAAAACCATCCGTACCATTGCATCTGTAGACGCATTTATGTCACTGGATGTATTTGGAGATAAAATCTATACTTTTGCCCTGGAAAACTATCAGCTGACAGAGCTCTACCGGATTGACAGGAAGAGCGGCCAAAAAGAGAAGCTGACAGATTTTTCCTCCGACTATATGGGAACGCATAAAGTTTCCCTGCCTGAGAAACTGACCTTTTTTGCATCAAACGGAGAAGAAGTGGACGGCTTTGTTATCCCTCCTGTGGATGAGGATAAAACAAAAAAATATCCGGCTGTACTGCTGATCCATGGGGGCCCGAAGTGGGCGTACGGTTCTATGTTTACCCATCTGAAGCAATGTCTTGCGGCCAGGGGGATGTATGTTATCTACTGTAATCCTCATGGCGGAGATGGAAAAGGGAATTCGTTTCTGGAGATGGTGGATCGCTGGGGATGTGAAGATTATGATCAGATCATGGAATTTACAGATGAGTGTATCCGCCTCTATCCGGGAATTGATGAGAATCGTCTGGGAGTGACAGGAGGAAGTTATGGCGGATACATGACGAACTGGATCATCGGTCATACAGATCGTTTTAAGGCGGCTGTGACTCAGAGGGGAATCTGTAATCTGACGACAGAGGGGCTTATCAGTGATTTCGGAGACAGAGTAATGAAACAATCCTCCGGAGACAAGACGCCCTGGAATAAGGAGGAAGCTCTCTGGGATCATTCTCCTTTAAAGTATGTGAAAAATGTTAAGACTCCAACATTGATCATGCACAGCGACCGGGATTACCGTTGTCCTGAAATAGAAGCATTTCAGATGTTCACGGCGCTCAAGCAGACGGGAGTGGACACAGAGATGATCCTGTTTCACGGGGATTCTCACGGACTGTCAAGAAATGGGAAACCGTCTCACCGCATTGTCAGGATCAATGCGATCATAGACTGGATGGGAAAATACTTATAGAGAAAGAGAAGGTGTAAAGTTATGGGAGATATGTTATTATGGTTTAGCGTTGTGCTTATATTATTTGCAGTAGGTGATCTCATTGCCAATCTCACCAAGGCAAAAATTTCGGCAGTGTTTGTTACTTTGTTGCTGTTTTTGATCCTCTTTGTGACAAAGGTAATCCCGTCCGACATTATTGATCGGGCAGGTATGACAGATGCAGCCAGCTGGAGTGTTCCGATGATCATGTTCAGTATGGGAACAATGCTTAATATCAGACAGTTTATAGATGAATGGCGTACAGTGTTGACTGCCTGGCTTGGAATCGCGGCAGTTATTATCCTTGTTCCGGTGTTGATTCCATTTATCGGAAAAGCTACTGTGCTGGCAAGTATTCCGGTCATTAACGGAGCGCTTCCGGCAACAACAATTATGACGCAGGCTGCAATGGAAAAAGGATTGACTCTGGCAGCGGCAGAGGTAGGAAGCAAAAAGACAGAAAAGGCAGAGCAAACAGAGAAAAAATCTTTTGTAAAGCTTGCGGAAAAATATGACAAATACTATGGAACAAATGTATGTATCTTTTTGACAGCATTCTTTGCTTTTGTGGGCTATAAGTTGTCAGAAATCATCCATGTAAATTACTCTATCGTGTGCCTTGTTATAGGTGTTATTGTGACAGCGCTCGGCATTGTACCAAAAGATATTCTGGAAAAAGGAAAACTGAAAGGGTTCATTAACATGGTTGTATTTGCAGCGGTTATCCCATCGCTGGCGTCCATATCCCTTACAGACCTGATCAGTCTGATCGTCCCGGTTGTTGCCATGTTTGCCGTATCTATCGTGGCGGTTTTCATTATGATGAAAATTCTTCCCGGATGGAAGATCATCGGCTCCAAACCACTGGCTTTCGGTGTGGGATTTTGCCAGATGCTGGGATTCCCGACTACCTACCTTATCTCCAATGAAGTGTGCAATGCAGTAGGAGAGACTGAGGAAGAAAGAGCTTACCTGATGTCAAAGATCATGCCGAAACTGGTAGTAGGCGGACTGGCATGTCTCGTATCTGTACTGGTAGCCGGCGTAATGGCACCTATGCTGTAATATAAAGAAAGAAAAAGTAAAAGCAGATCCTGCATTTCCACGGCTTGAACCTGGAATGCAGGATTTTTTTGAAAAAAAGATTGCAATTTATATGCAACTATGTATAATAGGATTTGTTCGGTAATTTTTAACCAAAAGTATAGTATTAGAAAACAGGAGGCGTCAACGTGGATATCGGAAAGAAAATAAAGGAGCTTCGCCTGCAGAACGATCTGACATTAGGCGATCTTGCATCCAGAAGTGAACTGACCAAGGGCTTTTTGTCGCAGGTGGAGAGAAATCTCACTACACCGAGCATAGCGACACTGGAGGATATCCTGGAGGCTCTTGGAAGCAATCTGTCCGACTTCTTTCATGAGGAGGAAGAAAAGAAGATTGTATTTCAGACCCAGGATTTTTTTGTGGATGAACAGGAGGACTGCACCATTGAATGGATCGTTCCCAATGCACAGAAAAATCAGATGGAACCGATCATCCTGACACTGCATCCCAGAAAAAAGAGCCAGATCATGTCAGCTTATCAGGGACAGGAATTTGGCTATGTATTAAAGGGGAATGTGACGATCGTACAGGGCAGTAAAAAGTACAAAGTGAAGGCAAAGGAAACATTTTATATGGACGGATCCAAAAGCCATTACCTGTATAATCACGGAAACAGTGACGCCAAGATCCTTTGGATCACAACACCGCCAATGTTTTAAGGAGGAGAGGAAAGATGGAAGAGAAGAAGCTGATAGAGTTTCGGGATATTGTAAAAAACTTTGACGGACAGATTGTTTTGAAGGGGATCAATCTGGACATTTATGAGAATGAATTTGTAACGCTGCTTGGTCCAAGCGGCTGCGGGAAGACGACACTTCTGCGCATTTTGGGAGGGTTTCTGGACGCTGACGAGGGAAAGGTCATTTTTGATGGAGAGGAGATCAGTAAAAAGCCTCCCTATGAGAGAGAATTGAATACAGTGTTTCAGAAATATGCGCTTTTTCCCCATTTAAGTGTATATGAAAATATTGCGTTCGGACTGAAGATCAAGAAAATGAGCAAGGATGTCATTGAGCAGAAAGTCATGAAAATGTTAAAACTGATCGGTCTGGAAGGATTTGAAGATAAAAACACCATGCTGCTCTCCGGAGGACAGCAGCAGAGAGTTGCCATAGCAAGAGCGCTGGTAAATGAGCCGAAAGTACTCCTTCTGGATGAGCCTCTTGCAGCGCTGGATCTGAAGCTTCGAAAAGAGATGCAGTACGAACTGAAGAGGATCCAGCAGGAAGTCGGGATTACCTTTATCTTTGTTACCCACGATCAGGAGGAGGCACTTACCATGTCTGACAAGATCGTGGTTATGAAAAACGGAGAGATCCAGCAGGTGGGAACGCCGCAGGATATCTATAATGAGCCGGCCAACCGGTTCGTGGCAAATTTCATCGGAGAGAGCAACATCATTCCGGCTGTGATGCTTGAGGATTATAAGGTGCGCTTTGACGATATTACCTTCGACTGCGTAGATTTCGGATTTAAGGAAAACGAGCCGGTGGATGTGGTGATCCGTCCGGAAGATATTGATATTGTGGATGTTGAAAAGGGCAAAATGACAGGAGAAGTATTGAGCGTCCTGTTCAAGGGAGTTCACTATGAAATTATGGTGGAAACTGTGCCTGGTACCAGTGTGACAGTCAACATGCGTGTGATCCGCAATCAGGATGTGACAAGTGCGGACGGAAAGGAAAAGATCAGCGCCAACAATTTCTATGTGGATATTGATGATGTGGAAGATCTGGACGACAAGGAGATCATTGCCCTTTCCAACGCACAGGCGTGGGATCCGGAAAGCGATGAGTTTATCTCCATTGCAAAAGTAGAATATGAGCTGTCACGGGAGGAAGGGCAGTATCCTGTCAAATTTACAACCTCAAATGGAACCAGTATTGAGCGTACCATCTTTGTAGTAGACCAGCCTTTCGTAAAAAATGAAAAAGCAAATGAGGCGGTCATGGCATTTAACTTCTTCAAGACAGTGGATGAGATCACAGAGTCCCAGGCTCTTGATACCGACCTTAAGACATGGGCCGGGGCACAGGGATGGAAATTAAGTGATGAAGACCAGAGCGTTGACATCAGTGTTGACTATGATTTTGAACCGGAGGATGTAAAAGAGGGAGTATACCAGATCACATTCTCCACAACAGGACGGGAACTGAAGATCCATACTACTGACTACTCGGAAGAGGGACAGGAGGTAGGTCTTACCTTTTTCCCGGAAGATATTCATGTTATGTCCAGGGGGGTATATTAAATGAAAAGATTTTCACAGTTGGCAGTGCCATATATTATATGGGCGGCGCTTATGCTGGTGCTTCCCATGGCATTGATCGCCGTGTACTCCTTTATGGAGCAGGGAAACAGTATTATATCCTTTTCCTTTACATTGGATCACTACATCAAATTTTTTACAGATAAGGATTTCCTGCTGATCCTGTGGCGTTCAATCTTTATTGCTTTGAAAACAACAGTTATCTGTCTGATCCTGGGCTATCCTGTAGCATATTTTATTGCCAGAAGCCGGGAAAAGGTGCAGAATATCCTGATTCTGTGCGTGACGATCCCCATGTGGATCAACATGCTTGTCCGTACCTATGCGTGGATCGGACTTTTGAGTGAAGGGGGACTTGTGCAGAGATTCCTTGGCCTGTTCGGTCTTGGCAATACTGAGCTTTTATATACGGAAGGATCTGTCCTTCTTGGTATGGTCTATAACTTTCTGCCCTTTATGGTTCTGCAGATCCAGACCTCTTTAAGCAAAATGGATCACTCTCTTCTGGAAGCCAGTGCAGATCTGGGAGCCGGCCCTGTCCAGACATTCGGGCGGGTAACGCTGCCGTTGTCCCTTCCGGGAGTGATCAACGGGATTACCCTCGTATTTCTTCCGGCAGTCAGCTCATTCTTTATCCCGAAACTTTTGGGAGGAGGGCAGTATTTCCTGATCGGAAATATGATTGAAAACCAGTTTATCACTGTAGGTGAATGGAATTTCGGAAGCGCCATTTCTATGATCATGGCAGTTATTATGATGCTGCTGATGATGGCAGTGCGCAAAATAGAGATCCATAACCAGGGAGGAAAGGGGGAGAGAGTATGAAAAAAGGAAAACGCCCTTTTGGCAAGGTGCTCATGATCCTGACGATCATCTTTTTTTACCTGCCTATTGTGTACATGGTGATCTTTTCCTTTAATGATGGAAAGTCACTGACAAGCTTTACAGGATTCTCTCTTCGCTGGTACAAACATATGCTGGAATCACAGGATATGATGACAGCGCTTTATACTACTTTCAGCGTGGCGCTGATCGCAACTTTTGTTTCCACGGTAGTAGGAACGATTGCAGCGATCGGGCTAAGTAAGGCAAAGAAAATTGTCCGGGATGTGATGGAGCAGGTCAACAATCTGCCGATGATGAATCCGGAAATTGTGACTGCTATAGGATTTATGCTCTTATTTATTACTTTTAAAATAGAAAAAGGCTACATGACTATGCTGCTTGCCCATATCGCGTTCTGCATTCCCTATGTTATGCTGTCTGTTATGCCTAAGATCCGCTCCCTGGATCCCAATCTGGCGGATGCGGCTATGGATCTTGGGGCAACGCCCTGGAAGGCGCTGACGAAAGTTATTGTTCCACAGATTACGCCGGGTATTGTTTCAGGAGCACTGATCGCATTCACCATGTCAGTGGATGATTTCATTATCTCCTATTTCGTAACCGGAAGAGGGGTAAAGAACTTAAGTATTGTTGTGTACACTATGAGTAAACGTGTGAATCCAAGTATTAACGCAGTGTCCACCCTCGTAGTTGTGATCATTACAATTGCCCTTCTTATTATCAATATTGCTCCTTTGCTTGCGGCAAAACGAAGCAGCAAGGATGTAATAGGCAAGAGAAGAAGGATCCTTCCGGCGGCGCTGGTATGCATGGCGCTTATTATAGGAATATTTGCTGTTAATATGCGGGGAACAGGCACCGCAAGACCGTTTGAAGGACAGACTCTTCATATCTACAATTGGGGAGAATATACAGGAGAAAATATTATCGGTGATTTTGAAGAGGAGACCGGGGCTACCGTCGTTATGGAGAATTTTGATTCCAACGAGCAGATGTATATTAAGGTGGCAAATGGGGAATCCTATGATATTTTAGTTCCAAGCGATTACATGATACAAAGGCTGATCGAGGAAGACTATCTGCAGAAACTGGACAAATCCAAACTGGACTGCTTTGACAAACTTTCCGATGCGGTGCTGGGTCTGCCTTATGATCCTGATAACGACTATTCCGTACCTTATTTCTGGGGAACGGTGGGTATTGTATATGATAAAACAAAGGTGGATCTGGAAGATCTGGAACGGGAAGGATTTAATATTTTCCTGGATGAGAAATACAAAGGAGACGTATATTTGTATGATTCTGAACGAGACTCCTTTATGATGGCGCTGAAAGCTCTCGGATATTCCATGAACACAGAAAATGGGGCAGAGCTTCAGGAGGCCTATGACTGGCTGGTACAGTGTGTGGAGACAATGGATACGGAGATCGTGACAGACGAGATCATTGACAATATGGCTCAGGGAAGAAAGGCGTTGGGCCTCATTTATTCCGGTGACGCATCCTATGTCATGGCAGAAAATGAAAATATGGGTTACTATATGCCGGAATCAGGTACGAACCTGTGGTCAGACGCGATGGTTATTCCGAAGAACGCCAAAAACCCGGAACTCGCCCATGCATTTATTAATTATGCAAGCGACTATGACGGAGCATATGACAACTCCAGCTATGTCGGCTATACGTCGGCTAACCAGGAGGTTATGGATGTGCTTTCAGGAGAAGGCGGAGACTATGAGGGAATCAATGCCTACATTCCTCGGACAGATAATGAAAATGATGAAGTTTTCGTGTATAATGAAGATACAAAGAAAATCATCAGTGATCTGTGGAGCCGTGTAAAGATTGCAGCAAGCAACGCAGGTTAGGAAAGAGAGGAGCAAAAAGCAGTATGAAAGTATTAATGATCAACGGAAGCCCTCACGCACAGGGAAACACAAGCATCGCACTTCAGGAGATGGAGAAAATCTTTATCCAGGAAGGAATTGAGACAGAAGTTCTCCATGTGGGAAATCAGGATATCAGAGGATGTATCGCCTGTCATTCCTGCATGAAAAATGGAAAATGCGTGTTTAATGACAGTGTGAATGAGGCGGCTGAAAAGTTCCGGCAGTGTGACGGCCTGGTTGTGGCAAGTCCGGTATATTATGCTTCCGCAAACGCCACGTTGATCGCTTTTCTGGATCGTCTGTTTTACAGCACATCTTTTGATAAGACTATGAAAGTAGGAGCAAGTGTCGTAGTGGCAAGAAGGGGAGGACTTTCTGCCACTTTCGATGAGCTGAATAAGTATTTTACCATCTGTGGAATGCCGGTGGCTTCCAGTCAGTACTGGAACAGTGTGCACGGCCGTCTGCCGGGCGAGGCAGCCCAGGATGCAGAAGGACTGCAGACCATGCGCACGCTGGCAAGAAATATGTCCTTTCTCATGAAGAGTATTGCTCTTGGAAAAGAGAAATACGGACTTCCGGAAAAGGAACCGCAGCAGCCTACTAATTTTATACGATAGAAGGATTGTAAATCATGGAACAGATGACTTTGTTTGATGAGCGTCAGGAGATGGTCCCTCTGGCTACGCGTCTTCGTCCTTCCTCCCTGGAAGAGTTTGCGGGTCAGGAGCATCTTTTGGGAAAAGGGAAGATATTAAGACAGCTGATCGAAAAGGATCAGATTTCCTCCATGATCTTCTGGGGTCCTCCCGGAGTGGGAAAGACGACGCTTGCCAGCATTATTGCAGGAAGAACAAAAGCAGAGTTCATTAATTTCAGCGCTGTCACCAGCGGGATCAAGGAGATACGCTCTGTGATGGAAGCGGCGGAAATGAGCCGGAGAATGGGGAGAAAAACTCTTCTTTTTGTAGATGAGATCCATCGGTTTAACAAAGCACAGCAGGATGCGTTCCTGCCTTATGTGGAAAAGGGAAGCATTATTCTGATCGGCGCCACTACAGAGAATCCTTCTTTTGAGGTAAATGCAGCGCTTCTTTCCAGGTGCAGGGTCTTTGTTCTGAAGGCGCTGGGAGAAGAGGATATCCTAAGATTGTTAAAGCACGCACTGGAAAGCCCCAAAGGATTTGGTATGCAGAGAGTACAGATAGAAGAATCCCAGCTTTTGGCTATTGCCTCGTTTGCAAATGGGGATGCCAGGACAGCATTGAACACGCTGGAAATGGTGGTTTTAAATGGCGAGATTTTAGCGGATGGCACTATTCATGTCACGAAGGAGGGAATGGAACAGTGTATCAGCAGAAAATCTCTTCTCTATGACAAGACAGGGGAGGAACATTATAATCTGATTTCCGCCCTTCATAAATCCATGCGGAACAGTGATCCGGATGCGGCCATTTACTGGATGTGCCGGATGTTGGAAGGAGGGGAAGACCCCTTATATATTGCAAGGAGGCTGATCCGGTTTGCCAGCGAGGATGTAGGTATGGCGGACAGCAGGGCTCTTCAGGTGGCAGTAGCAGCATATCAGGCCTGTCATTTTCTTGGAATGCCGGAATGCGATGTCCATTTGACACATGCAGTCGTCTATCTTGCCATGGCGCCTAAGTCAAATGCGCTCTATACGGCATGTGAGGAATGCAAGAGGGATGTAAAAGAGAGGCGGGCAGAACCGGTTCCGCTCGTCCTTCGCAATGCGCCAACCTCTCTTATGAAAGAACTGAATTACGGGAAAGGATATGAGTATGCCCACGACACAGAAGAAAAGCTGACTCATATGCAGTGCATGCCGGATTCCATGACGGACAGAACTTATTATCATCCCGGAGATCAGGGGGAAGAAAAAGCAGTAAGAGATCGGCTGGAAGCAATAAAGCTGTGGAAAATGGGCAGCGATCAAACAGAATAGTAACAAAAAGTCAGGCACAAAGAGGAGTCTTTGTGCCTGACTTTTTGTTATCATTATCTTTGCTTTGCAAATAGTTAGCTTTGAGGTTTTTCTGCTTCTTTTGGCAGGATGACATTCAGGATAATAGCCATCAGTGTAGCAACAACTACCGGTGAGCTTCCGAATACCGTTGTCACCCATTCCGGGAAAGAGGCCAGAGAAGCGGAAGCCTGGGTAATGCCCATACCAAGGGCAACAGAAAGTCCTACGATCGAAGTGTTGCGGAAGTTCATTTCCTGCTGGAAGATCAGCTTGATCCCTGTCATGGCGATGGAGGCAAACACAGAAATGGTGGCGCCGCCCAGCACACATTGAGGAATAGTAGTTAAAAGACCGGAGAATTTCGGCACAAAACCGGCGATCATCAGGATAATAGCAGCAAGTCCCAGCACGCACCGGTTAATTACCTTTGTAGTGGTAACGATACCGACATTCTGACTGTAAGTTGCAGTCGGAAGTCCGCCGAAAAAGGCACAGAGGATATTGCTGATTCCGTACATGATGATACCGCCCTGGAGTTCTTTATCTTCCGGCATACGGTTCATACTTCCGGAAGTGGTTGCAGAGAAGTCTCCGATGGCCTGGATAGAATTAATGGCAAACAAAAGTCCGATGGCCACACAGGCGGAGGGTTCAAAGCTTATAGAAAAATGCAAAGGCTGGGGAAGCTGGAAAAGCCCCGCCGACTGAACCCCTGACAGATCCACCAGCCCGAAGGGGATAGCAAGAAGGTATCCCGCAATGATACCGATCAGAATGGAAGCTAACTTCAGGAATCCTTTTGCAAAATGATTCAGACCTGTCACAACTGCAAGGGTAAAGAAGGCTACCAGCCAGTTCTGCCAGGAACCATAATGATCACTGGAAGTTCCTCCTGCCATGTAGTTGACAGCAGTGGGATACAGAGAAAGTCCGATGGTGAAAACAACAGTTCCGGTTACAAGGGGCGGGAAAAGGACTCGGATCTTCTTGATGCAGAAGCCTACTATGATGGCAATGACGCCGCCCACAACCTGTGCTCCAAGGATGGTGGCAATATCGTAAGTTCCGGCAATCGCCTGCATGCTCGGTACATAGGCGAAGCTGATTCCCAGAATGACCGGGAGGGCGCTGCCCAGCTGAAAATTCCTGAATTTGATAAAGGGGAAGAGCTGAAGCAATGTGCTGATAGCGGAACAAAACAGAGCAGCCTGAATAAGGATGACCCTGTCACCGGCATTGATGCCGGCGACTCCGGCAACGATAATAGACGGAGTGACACACCCCACGATCATGGCAACTACATGCTGCAGAGACAGAGGCAGTGCCTGCCCGAAAGAGGGGATGCCGTTCAGCTCAAAAACGGATGCATGTTTTTGTGTGACAGATGAGTTTGAATTTGACATAATTTCCTCCTGAGTAAAATATAGATTTACCTTTTGTTTCTATTAGTAAAGAAAATGAAGATAGAAACTACCTTATTACTTTATCACTAATAGGGGAAAATGCAAAGAAGAAAATCTGCTGTCTGGTAAATTTGTACGGAATGAGATATAATGGATGAGATGTATAAGCATGAGGAGGAATATCAAATGGCAGATTATGTAATTACAACAGATTCTAACTCTGATGTGCCGGAAGAGTTTCTGAAAGAAAATCAGATTCCTGTTATACCGCAGTATTATATGTTCGGCGATACAGTGTATGGTGATGAGCTTAAGATGGAGCCGAAAGAATTTTATGAGACAATGCGTAAGGGTGAGCTTCCTAAATCTATGGCAAATAATCCGGAGGTAATCCGTGAAACGTTTGAAGCAATCCTGAAAGAAGGAAAGGATATTTATCACATTGCTTTTTCCAGTGCACTAAGCGGAAGCTGCGGAAATGTACAGATAGCCGCAAGAGATCTTATGGAGAAATATCCCGGAAGAAGGATCCTTGTATTTGATTCTCTGAATGCCTCTCTTGGAGAGGGAGTATCTGTGTTCAGAGCAGTACAGCTTAAGAAGGAAGGAAAGACACTTGATGAACTGGATGCGGTTCTCCGGGAAGAAAGAGAGTGTATCAATGTGATTTTTACTGTGGATGATCTTCATCATCTGCAAAGAGGGGGCAGAGTATCTAAAACGACGGCAGTTGTAGGAAGTGTGATCAATATTAAACCTTTGCTTACTGTCACCGCCGAAGGAGAACTGAAGTCAGACGGGACAGTAAGAGGACGGAAAAAGGCTTTGAAGACTTTAGTGCAGCGGATGGAGCAGAGCCTGGATACTGAAAAGTTCGGAAAAGACAGAATGGTAGCCATTGTTCATGGAGACTGCCTGAAAGAGGCAGAGGAAGTGGCGCATTATGTCAGAGAAATGGGCTTTGAAAAAGTAGTGATCAATGATGTGAGCCCAAGTATAGGGACTCATGCAGGACCGGGAGTAGTGGGTCTGATCTTTTACGGGAAAAAGGTTGGATAGCATACATGGAAAACAGATTTACAAATATGGAGCGAAGAGAGAATCTCAGGGGGATGTCGATTGCCCTGATCGGCGGAATCTTCTGGGGGCTGGCCGGAGTGTTCGGACAGTATCTCTTTGAGTACAAGGGGACAAATGCCAGATGGCTCGTCAGTGTAAGACTTATCATTGCAGGCCTGCTGCTGCTTTCTACAGTATGGATTAAACAAAGAGATACCTTCTGGAAAATATGGACAAGAAAGAGAGATGTCCTGACTCTGCTGCTTTTTTCTGTGTTTGGAATGGCGGGATGCCAGCTTTCCTATTATACGGCAGTAGAGCTTTCCAATGCCGGTACTGCTACTGTTCTGCAGTATACTGCTCCGGTCATGATCCTGGCTTTTGAGGCCGTAAAAGACCGGAGAAGACCGGATAATTTTGAAATTGCAGCCCTTATATTTGCGCTTGTGGGAACATTTTTTCTCGCTACGCACGGAAACATTCAGTCTATGCCCATATCAACGGACGCCCTTATCTGGGGGCTGATGTCGGCAGTCATGATGGCGGTTTATAATCTGCTTCCTATCAGGCTGATGAAAGAATACGGAACATTCTGTGTGATCGGCTGGGGAATGTTTGCAGGAGGCATTATACTGTCAGCATTTACACATCCATGGCATGTGGCCGGTCAATGGGATCTGCAGGCGGTTGGGGCCCTTGCAGTGGTTATTGTAGTAGGAACGGTCCTTTCCTTTTCATTTTACATGGAAGGAGTTCGAATGATAGGGGCCGCAAAAGCGAGTCTTTTGGCGTCGGCCGAGCCTGTTACAGCAACGATTGCTTCTGTGTTTATGATGCATGTGGCTTTTGCGGGAATGGATCTGATCGGTATTATCGGTATTTTAACGGCGGTTCTTTTATTGTCTGCACCGGGACTCAAAAAGGCGGGCCGGTAAGATAGAAAATAGATGGGTAAAGGAGAGGAATAGAATGGAAAAATCAAAAGTTTATTTTACGGATCTTCGTGCACTTCCCGGTACAAACCTGCCGGGCAAATTGCAGAAATTAATGAAAAGAGCAGGAATTGGAGAGATTGATTTTGAGAAAAAGATGGTTGCGATCAAGATACATTTTGGAGAGCCCGGCAATCTGTCCTTTCTCCGTCCTAATTATGCAAAAGCAGTTGCGGATGTAGTAAAAGAGCTGGGAGGGAGGCCTTTTCTGACAGACTGTAATACGCTGTATGTGGGACGCCGCAAGGATGCACTGGAACATTTGAGCGCCGCCTATGAAAATGGTTTTAATATTCTGTCTACAGGCTGCCATATCATTATTGCAGACGGCCTGAAGGGAACGGATGAAGTGTATGTACCGGTAGAAGGCGGAGAACTTGTCAGGGAAGCAAAGATCGGCCGTGCCGTTATGGATGCGGATATTTTTATAAGTCTGAATCATTTTAAAGGACATGAGGCGACCGGATTCGGAGGAGCGCTGAAAAATATCGGAATGGGATGCGGAAGCCGGGCCGGTAAAATGGAGCAGCACAACAGCGGAAAGCCTACTGTAGACAGAGAGCACTGCGTGGGATGTAAAGTCTGTTCCAAAAACTGCGCGCACGGAGCAATCTCTTTCCCGGAAAACAAGGCAAGCATTGACCATGAAAAATGTGTAGGATGCGGACGCTGTCTGGGGGCATGCAATTTTGACGCCATTTATAATGAGAACAGTTCTGCTGTGAAGGAACTGGATATGAAGATTGCAGAATATACCAAGGCAGTCATTGACGGACGTCCGAATTTCCATATCAATCTTGTGATAGATGTGTCGCCGTACTGTGACTGCCATGCAGAAAATGACCTGCCGATCCTTCCGGATGTCGGTATGTTTGCGAGCTACGATCCGGTTGCACTGGATCAGGCCTGCGCAGATGCGTGCAATGCACAGCAGCCGATCCCGGGAAGTCTCCTGGATGACAATATGCATGCCAGCGATTTCTGTGATCACCATGATCATTTCACGAATACCACACCGGAAAGTGAATGGCAGACCTGTCTGGCGCATGCGGAGAAGATTGGCATCGGAACGCGGGAATATGAGCTGATAGAAGTAAAATAGGTTTTATAAAAGATTGGATGAGGCGTCGGTATATACCGGCGCCATATTCAGTTTTTGGATCTGTTTCTGGATCAGCAGCCCGGCAGCCCGGGAAAAGTGTTCTATTTTCTCGATGCGGACAAAGTCATTCCCGAATATGCTCTTTGCAGCAGCCGCGTCGCCGTCCTCACCAGTAAGTATAGCGCATACGTGGATTCCTGCTTTTCGAAGCGCGCGTACTTCTCTGGCTGTGTCGGTGATCCCTGCCTGCCCTGAATAATCCCTGCTTACGTGGGAAGCGCCGGGTGATCCCAGGGGAATGCGGTGATCGTCGTTGGGACTTGCATCTGTCAGGATGATCAGGATTTTATTCCTGGCAGGAGAGGAGTGCATCAGCTCTCCAGCGCCTCTTAGGGCAAGCCCGTCCCTGTTCCAGCCGGCAGCAAAGTAGCGGAAGAGAGAACGGCAGTCCCCGGATATTCCGTCGCTGTATTGGAGAAAACGGTTCATTACAGTAAAGCCGCGTATACTTAGATAAGAGTATACCTGTACAGGGATATCGCATTTTTGCAGACTTTTGGCAATAACATAACCCTGGCAGGAGATGAGTTCCTGATATTCCAGGCGGGAGGCAGACGCATCCAGCATCAGATCCACAGAAAAATCAACAGAGTTTTCTTTCAAAGTGTCAGTAAATACTCTTGGATCATTAAGATACAGACCCCGCCAGATCAGGCCGGGACAGAAACGGCCGCTTCTGGCAGGAAGGGGCAGAGACTGAGGATATACCAGCAGAGCGTTTTTGATCTGTTCCGTCAGATGAAGGATACTGTTCCGGTAAAAGACCCGACGGCTTCTGTAGTGGGCCAGGTTTTGCTGATATTGCCTGTGGGCATCAGACCGGACTTTCTCCACAAGGGGATCTGTATCCGGGACAGAGGAGAGTTCTCCGTCTGTAAAATGAAGATGACAGTTCCGGTGTGCCAGTGTGCAGAGACTCTGCTCGATCGCTTCATTTTCCGCATCTGTATAGATGGATCTTCCAAAACATCCTTCTATATAGGAAAAATCTTCCGGAGAAGAAAACTGCTTCTTTCCAATACCGCCTTCCCGGATGGTGAGACGTCCGCCTGTCCGGGAAGGACTGACTCCGGTGAGAAGATATTCAGTGCGGACTGTTTTTGAGGGAAGGTGTCTTAACATACGCCGTTGAAAAGATGATCTTAGGTTTTGAAAGAAGGAAGGTTTTGCAAGGTTTTCCCGGAAGAAAAAATATTTTCGGAAAATAAGGAGAGACTGATCGTAGATTTCCTGCGTGTTCATATTACCGCTGTACTGCAGATCACGAAAAAGATTCCGCTCCCATGGATTGAGAAGGGAAGCTTCTTTGCCAAGTATAAGCCGGCATCTGGCTGCCTGCAAGGCATAAACCAGGCTGTTTTGAGCCATCCATTGCTGGCGGGAACGGAACTGTTCCTGCTCAAAAAAGAGACGGGCGTGCTCCAGGCGTAATTCCTCAAGAACCGGACGCTGTTTCACTTCCTTTTCGTAAGCGCAGTTTTCCAGCGCAACCCACAAAAGGCCATCCAGTGTTTCATGGAAAAAAGAGCGGCCGGCAAGATCAAAAAGCCGGTTTATGATTTCCGGCTCATACCATTTCCGGACATATCCGATGATTGAGTTCATATAAAAATCGGGCGTTCCATCCTGGAAAAAGGAGAGGAAAGCCGGTGTAAAGCTGTAATCTCCAGCGGCGGTCCAGACGATGTTCATAGCACGCCGCTGTTCTTTTGAAACGGAATGTTTTTGCTGCATTGTATTATCCTGCTTCTTGCTGTAAATTTGTTTTTTTTAATCTGGTTATGGCCGGCAGCCGGGCGTCTCTTCTGAAGAATACCGTAATGCGGCCCGAATCTACAAGTCAAATAATTTTCCGGGGTCTGTTTTGGCAGAAAACCGGGAGGAGATGATATCCCGGACCAGTGACTGCTCATAGGGATCCGGGGTTTTACCGGTGATACCCATATGAAGAGCAGGATATACCTCAAGTCCGCCTTCTATCATGCGAAGGGCGCCTATGAGTCCGCGGAGGTCCAGTACTTTTTCTGTCAGTTCACCGCTTCTGCATTTGGAACGGATGTCCAGGAAAAGAGCAGTGAACTGCTTTCGATATTCTTTGCGGAGAGAGGGAAATTCTTTTTCAAGAAGTTTCTCTAAATTTTCAGATTCAATTTCCGGCATCTGCAGTACCATGAAACGGGAAGAGAGGGCTTCATTTACTTCTCTGGTTCCGGCGTAGCCGTAATTCATAGTGGCTATGAAGCGGGAAGCTTCGTGGATCTTTATCGGTCCGTATCCCGGGATCTGAATGGATTTCCTGAAATCCAGAAGGGAGTGAAGGACGGCCAATGCCTCGTTGCGTGCCATGTTGATCTCATCCAGTATGCAGAATCCTCCGGCAGAAGCGCATTGGCATACCGGACCGGGACGAAAGACAACTTCCCCGTTCTGGAAGGTATCTGTTCCGAGCAAAGAGGAGGCGTCTGTATTGATGTGAAGGGAAACGTTCCAGACGGGACGTCCGAATACAGCAGCCAGATTTTCTGCAAGGACATTTTTGCCTGTGGCTTTGGCTCCGGCCAGCAGGAGATTTTCGCCGGCCAAAAGAGCGTGCGCAGCCTGCTCCCATACTTCTTTCCCATAATAGAAATATCTGGGCGGAACAGCAGCTGTTTCATCAGGCGGAAACTGCTTCCTGTAATCCCGGATTCCATTGAGAACGCCGGGAGATATATGTTCTTCTTCGAGATAAGTAAAATAATCAGTCACGGTATTTCCCCTTTTCCTGTTGGTATTCATTCAGACCGGATCGGCCGGATCTGACAGAAATATTATAGCACTTGACAGCTGCAATGAAAATATGATCAATTTAACCATGACAAATTTAACATCGAAATGAGGATAAATTTGCACCTTTACTTTTAGAAAACAGGTTGTTATACTGTTGAGTTGTGTGAAAAATCATATGGAAATGAGAAAAGGAGGGATTCATATGATAACTTTTATCATTGGTCTTGCAATTCTTTTTGTAGGGGCAGCTCTCTACGGAAAGTTCTGTGAGAAAGTATTCGGTCCTGACGACAGGAAAACACCTGCCTACTCCAAACAGGACGGGGTTGATTATGTTCCTATGCGAGAGTGGAAAAACAGTCTGATCAACCTTTTGAACATTGCAGGTACCGGACCGATCCTTGGACCGATCCAGGGTATTTTATTCGGGCCTATCGCTTTTATTACAATTCCTATCGGAAATATCATCGGCGGTGCGATGCACGACTATTTTTCCGGTATGATCTGTCTGCGTGACGGCGGTACACAGATGCCGGATATGATCCGCAGATACAGCAACAAGGGCGTATATACAGTATACCAGATTTTCTGCAGTCTGCTGCTTCTTCTGGTAGGAGCGGTCT
This sequence comes from Claveliimonas bilis, assembly GCF_030296775.1. Taxonomy (NCBI): domain Bacteria; kingdom Bacillati; phylum Bacillota; class Clostridia; order Lachnospirales; family Lachnospiraceae; genus Claveliimonas; species Claveliimonas bilis. Next base: position 1,664,097 of record NZ_AP027742.1, read on the forward strand.
TCATCTATACACCTGGAGATATTGCGGCAACACAGGTGTTTGGATTTGATGGAAAGGCAACTTCTGTATCTACATGGGTGATCTATGGAGTTATTTTTGTTTACTATCTGATCGCGACAGTATTCCCGATCGATAAGATCATCGGACGTATCTATCCGATTTTCGGTGGGATTCTCCTGTTCTCCGCGATCGGAGTATTTATCGGTCTTTTTGTAAAGGGATATCCGCTGATGGAGCTGTGGGATAACTGGAATGGCGTTCTTGTTCCTTACGGGGATTATTTCAGCGCCAATCACTTTATTCCGATTTTCTTTATTACAGTAGCCTGTGGTATTTTGTCCGGATTTCATTCTACACAGACAGCCATTATTTCACGTACCATGAAGAGTGAGCGCCAGGGCCGCATGACTTTCTACAACATGATGGTTCTGGAAGGATTCATTGCAATGGTATGGGCTGCAGGAGCTATGGGGGCTTACAACCTTGGCCTGCAGGCAGCGGACGCTTCTCTGGCAACCGCAACCATCGGTGTGATCTGTAAGGATATTCTTGGAAATGTCGGCGGTATCATTGCGCTTCTTGGAGTCATTGTGCTTCCGATCACATCAGGAGATACGGCGCTTCGTTCTCTCAGACTGGCAGTTGCAGATGCGTTCCATCTGGATCAGACAAATGTGAAAAAGCGTTTGTCCCTGGCCGCGGTGATCTTCATTCTTGTGGCGGTAATTCTTGTATTTGCAAAGAGCAATGCAGACGGATTCAATATTTTGTGGCGTTACTTCGCATGGTCCAATCAGACGCTGTCTCTGTTTGCATTCCTGGCAATCTCTGTCTGGATGTTTGAAAACAATAAGGCTAAATTCGTCTGGATGCCTATGATTCCGGGTGTCTGGTATGCATTTGTCACAATCACATATATCGTAAACGCAAAAATCGGATTTAATGTACCATGGGGCGGCGCATATGTGATCGGTGCTGCAGCAGCGATCATCTACGGCGGCGTGATCATCTGGTACGGCAAAAAACGCGCTTCACAGAAGAAATTTATCTGATGGCAGATAGATGAACGGATGTGAAATGAGAAAGAGGGCAGGGCTTTACAAGTCCTGTCCTTTTCTTTATGATTAATGTGAAAGACATACAGGCGGAGGAACCGACACAATGAATTTTATAAATATTGAACATATCAGTAAAATATACGGCGGAAAAACGATTTTTCAGGATGCTTCCTTCGGAATCCAGCAAGGGGATAAGATCGGGATCGTGGGGATCAACGGGACGGGAAAGACGACACTTCTTAGGATGACGGCAGGCCTGGCAGAACCTGACGAAGGACAGATTGTTAAACAGAATGGAATGAAAATGGCATATCTTCCACAGATGCCGGAATTTCCTGCAGAAGCTACTGTGCGTTCCTATGCTTTTTCAGGAGAGCAGGATTATGACTGGAAAGTACAAAGTTATCTGACGAAGCTTGGTATTACTGATTTCGAGGCCAGGATTGCCAGCTTATCCGGTGGTCAGAAGAAAAGAACAGCTCTTGCTAAGGTGCTTGCACAGTCATTTGATGTGCTTCTTTTGGACGAGCCTACCAACCATCTGGATGAAGAGATGATCCTGTGGCTGGAAGATTACCTGAAAGCTTTTCGAGGAACAATCCTGATGGTGACCCACGACCGTTATTTCCTGGATAAAGTTACAACAAGGATCCTGGAGATCGAAGGAGGGAAGCTGTATAGTTACGATACCGATTATTCAGGCTTCCTGGAACGTAAGACGCAAAGAGAGGAGAGGGAACTGGCTGCAGAGCGGAAGAGAAAAAGTGTCCTTCGCATGGAGCTTGAGTGGGCCAGCAGAGGATGCAGGGCCCGCACGACCAAGCAGAAGGCGAGACTTGACAGACTGGAGGCTTTAAAGAATGCGAAAGGCCCTTCCGGGGAGGTTAAAGCACAGATTGATTCTGTTGAGACAAGGATGGGAAAGAAAACGATAGAACTGTATGACGTCAGTCATTCCTATGGTCAGCGTCAGCTGATCCGGGATTTCAGCTATATATTCCTGAAAAATCAAAAGGTAGGAATTGTGGGACCCAACGGGTGCGGGAAATCTACGCTGCTCAAGATCATTGCCGGATTGATCCGGCCTGATGCAGGCAGAAGAGAAGTGGGTGAGACAGTAAAGGTCGCCTATTTTTCGCAGGAACTTCCTGAAATGGATGACAGCCGGCGTGTGATAGACTATGTAAAGGATATAGGGGAGTATATTCAGACTACAGAGGGGCGGATCACGGCATCGCAGATGCTGGAACGTTTTTTGTTTACTCCGGATATGCAGTATGCTCCCATTGAAAAGCTTTCCGGTGGAGAGAAAAAGAGACTTTTTCTTCTCGGGATTCTGCAGTCTAATCCGAATTTCCTTGTGCTGGATGAATGTACCAATGATCTGGATATTCCTACGATGACGATTTTGGAGGATTATTTAGCCTCTTTTGTGGGAATTGTTGTGACGGTGTCCCATGACCGGTATTTTCTTGATAATGTAGCGGACAGGATACTTGCCTTTGAAGAAGGCGGAATATTGAGACAATATGAAGGAGGCTACACGGATTATATCAGTGCACGGGATGCTGATCAGAAGAAAAAGAGTGTTGGATCGTCAGAAAGTGAAAAAGAGAAAAAGGCGGAAACAGTCCGGCAGTGGAAGGAGAACCGCCCGTCCAGATTAAAGTTCAGCTATAAAGAGCAGAAAGAATACGAGACAATCGACGGTGATATTGCACTGCTGGAAGAAAAGCTGCAGAAACTGGAAGGGGAGATAAATGAAAACGCCACCAATTCAGTAAAACTGGGTCAGCTTATGAAGGAAAAGGATGAGACAGAAAATTTACTGGAAGAAAAAATGGAGCGCTGGGTTTATCTGAATGATCTGGCAGAGAAAATCGCTCTGCAGTGATACGTTTTCAGAAAATACAGTTATGAAGTTTCCGGAAAGCTATTGACAAAGGGGTAGGAACTTGTTATTATAAAAAAACAGAACGCACTCTGTTTTTGTAAAAAGAAAGAAAAGAGGTGCTTGTATGAAACGAGTTTTTTCGTTGCTGGTAGATAATACACCAGGTGTGTTAAGCCGTATTTCAGGGCTGTTCAGTCGAAGGGGCTACAGTATTGACAGTATTACAGCAGGAGTAACTGCAGATCCCAGATTTACAAGGATCACGATTGTAGCAAGCGGAGATGAACTGATCCTGTCACAGATTGAAAAGCAGGTACGCAAGCTGGAAGATGTCATTGAAATCAAAGTGCTGAAGGAAGGGGAGTCTGTATACAGGGAACTGATCATGGTAAAGATCAGAGCCAATGCTTCCGAGAGAGCAGAAGTCATATCCCTGGCCGATATTTTCCGTGCCAAAGTAGTGGATGTAGAAAAGGAATCACTGATGCTTGAGCTGACTGGAAATCAATCCAAACTGGAGGCCTTTTTGAATCTGCTTGACGGGTATGAAATACTGGAACTTGCCAGAACCGGAATTACGGGGCTTTCCAGAGGTATACGGGATATCACCTGCATTGACGAGAACGGCCAGAAATGGACATGGAGTTCGGATGAGGAGAACAGACAAAATACAGCAAGCTAAAGGAGTTTCCTTTAACGAATATAAAAAAGAAATCAAAATTTTAGGAGGAATGCAACATGGCAGCAAGAATTTTTTACCAGGAAGACTGTAATATGGCAGCACTGGAAGGACAGAAAATCGCAATTATCGGATATGGAAGCCAGGGACATGCACATGCCCTGAACCTGAAAGAATCAGGATGCGATGTTATTATCGGTCTTTATGAAGGAAGTAAATCCTGGGCAAAGGCAGAGGCACAGGGATTCCAGGTTTATACAGCAGCAGAGGCTGCAAAACAGGCTGACGTGATCATGATTCTGATCAATGATGAGCTGCAGGCTGATATGTACAAGAAGGATATTGAGCCAAACCTTGAGGAAGGAAATATGTTGATGTTCGCTCATGGATTCAACATTCATTTCGGATGTATCAAACCTCCGAAGAATGTGGATGTTACAATGATCGCTCCGAAAGCTCCGGGACATACTGTAAGAAGCGAGTATCAGGCTGGAAAAGGAACCCCTTGTCTGATCGCTGTTGAGCAGGATGCAACAGGAAAAGCATGGGATCGTGCACTGGCTTACGGACTGGCTATCGGCGGAGCAAGGGCAGGACTTCTGGAAACTACATACCGTGTAGAGACAGAGACAGACCTCTTTGGAGAGCAGGCTGTTCTGTGCGGCGGCGTATGTGCATTGATGCAGGCAGGTTTTGAGACATTGACAGAAGCCGGATATGATCCGAGAAACGCATATTTTGAGTGTATTCATGAAATGAAGCTGATCGTTGACCTGATTTATCAGAGCGGTTTTGCAGGAATGAGATATTCTATCTCTAACACAGCAGAATATGGCGATTATATTACAGGACCGAAGATCATTACAGAAGATACAAAGAAGGCAATGAAGAAAATCCTTTCAGATATCCAGGATGGTACATTTGCAAAAGACTTCCTGACAGATATGTCTGATGCGGGACGCCAGGTACATTTCAAAGCAATGAGAAAACTTGCTGCAGAGCATCCGGCAGAAAAGATTGGTGAAGAAATCAGAAAACTTTACAGCTGGAACGGCGAAGACAAACTGATCAACAACTAATTTATACCGAAATTCAAAGGAAAATGAAAAGATACGTGCGAATGATGTGCGTATCTTTTTTTGTTCGATAGGAAACTCTTTGTTCCAAATTTATCTGATAATAATGAATTTTTGGATTATTTATGATAAAATACAAATCAGATATTAGATTTTCAAAGAATCCAATTTAAGAAAAAATGAAAAGCAGAAAGGAGGAGTTTTAGTTATGGACATTCAGTTTGAAGATCTGCGCTCATGGAAAAATCCGAAAGCACGTGTAAAGATTATGAGAGGACATTTTGTTACGACTCATTCCCACGTCAATACCTACATTGATCTGTCAACCATAAAATCACGCTGTAATAATGCTCGTGAGACAGCAAAAGTGCTGGCAGAGCCATATCTTTCCTCGGTTGAGATTGATACGATTGTCTGCCTTGACGGTATGGAAGTGGTGGGTACTTTTGTGGCAGATATACTTTCCAGACCGGGAACGGTATCTTTGAACAGCGGAAAAAATATTTCTCTTGTCACACCAGAGTTGAATCAGATGGGGCAAATGATGTTCCGGGACAATACAAAACGTATGATAGAAGGACAGCAGACACTGATCATAGCAGGACTTATTACTACCGGAAAAACGATGATGCAGGCAATTGAGAGTGTTCTTTATTACGGCGGAAGAGTCAATGGTATCTGCGCTGCTTTCAGCCAGGTATCCAAGGTGGCCGGAATGGATATCAATGCGGTGTTTACACAGAAAGATGTGGCAGGTTATGAGAAATATGCCAACGGAGATTGTCCGATGTGCGCGGCCGGACAGAAGATAGACGCTTTTGTCAATAGTTTTGGACATTCGTCAATTTAGATTATAGCGTCAGTGTAGACTGACGCCAGCAAAAAACAAAGACAGCCACTGACGGTATGGCTGTCTTTGTTGTGTTCTTTCATTTTATGATTAAGCAATTCCGTTTACAGCTTTTGCTAAACGGGAAATCTTTCTGGCGCATGTGTTTTTATGATAAACACCCTTGCTTCCTGCTTTGTTGATCTCTACAGTAGCAATTTTAAGAGCTTCTGCAGCAGCAGCGGCATCTTTATTTGCAACAGCTGTTTCAACTTTCTTTACACAGGTTTTTACTTTAGATTTGATTGCCTTATTTCTAGCAGCCTTTGTTTCGTTTACTAAGATTCTCTTCTTAGCAGATTTAATGTTAGCCAACTTGTCCACCTCCAAATAATACTATTTCGATGATCTCGATTTCCGATTCGTTAGAGCCGGACACGGACAGTCTAACGAAACATACTCATTTATTTTATGCCAATGATTCCGGGATGTCAATACATATTTCGCAAATATTTGTAAAAACTATAGGAAAAACAAGACTGAAATGAGGGTGCCAAAATGATTGAGAAGTACAGTATTCGGACAGATCTGGCTTTAGAGCAGAAAGAGCGTTTCGAGGCGGATAACGTAGAGATTCCGGGGGTTGTTCTGGAAGAAAATTATGATGAGGAGAGGGAAATCAGAGTCACGACTGTGAGAATTACAACAGAAAACGGGGCCCGCACCATGGGAAAGCCTGTAGGGAATTATATTACACTGGAGGCGCCAAAACTGGCTGTGCCGGATGAATATTATCACAGGGAAGTATCGGAAGAAATGGAATGTTTTTTACGGCAGCTTCTTCCCGCCGAAAAGAAAGACTGTTCCGTACTTGTAGCGGGGCTTGGAAACCGTCAGGTAACTCCGGATGCGCTGGGGCCCTATGTTGCGGATAATCTGAATATTACAAGACATATTGTAAAAGAATATGGAAAATATGCGATGGGGAAAGATCGGGTTGATCCTTTGAGCGCTATTGTACCAGGAGTTATGGGACAGACCGGGATGGAGACAGTGGAGATCATACGAGGAGTGGTGAAAGAGACAAAACCGGATGTGGTTATTGCAGTAGATGCCCTGGCAGCCCGCAATTCCAAAAGGCTGAACCGGACGATCCAATTGTCTGATACAGGGATCAATCCGGGTTCCGGCGTAGGAAATCACAGGAATGCCATTACGAAAGAAACTGTGGGCGTGCCGGTCATTGCCATTGGAGTACCTACCGTGGTGGATGCAGCAACGATCGTAAGCGACGCCATGGAAAGTCTGATCCGGGCCATGGAAACATCAGATACCCTAAGAGGAGTAGGGGTGGTCCTGCAGGGATATAATGCGGCGGAAAAGTATGAACTGGTAAAGGAACTGATCGCACCCCACCTGAACGGGATGTTTGTTACTCCGAAGGATGTGGATGAGACGGTGAAGAGGATCAGCTATACTATTTCCGAAGCTCTGAATCATTTGTTCGGATCGTAATGAAAACGAAGGATCCGACCTGCTTCATTCTTTCATAAAACGGAACCGGAGGTCATATAGTGGTAAAAGATTCAGTAAGCAGGTGAGAAAGTGAAGAGGAAATGGAGGCTTAGCAGAATCGGAATAATGTGCATTTTGGTTCTGTTACTGGGATATGCCGTTGTACAGGCAGGTGTAAAACCCTGGAAATGCGGAGGAGAGAAAATAAGCGGAGCACTTTTTGGGCATGTGGAGGAGGTCTGGCTGCCCGGCTTTTCCTATGAGGAGAAAGGCGGACAGTTCTCCCTGTCCGATATGATTGCAAGAAGTACCTCGCTTCTTGTTCCGCTGGGATCTTATGTAGAAGAAAAGGAAGGAGGCGGTACAGATGTGGAAGATGCGGCTACCTATGAAATGATATTAAGCCGGCAGGCCCATGATGAAAATGAAGTCGGAGCGGATGGAAAACTGATCAGTGGAAAGGACGATTCGGCGGAAACGATACATACATCCGGGACGCCGATTGATACTTCTATTGAAAAAATGAGCGATTTTAATTATCTTCTCAGTAATTTTTATACAGTGGACAGCACTACTATGATCCGGCCTGACGAGCTGAAAGGCGGGGAGCTGATGGCAAAGAACATGAAGATCGACCAAAGTCAGGAGGGACCGAAGATCCTGATCTATCATACCCATTCACAGGAAATGTTTGCCGATTCGGTACAGGGTGATGAGTCCACCTCGATTGTGGGGATCGGGGATTATCTGACAAGCCTTTTAAATGATACCTACCATATTCCTACCCTTCATCATAAAGGCGTATACGATCTGATCGACGGAAAGCTGGATCGCAGCCTTGCATATGATATGGCGAAACCGGATATTCAGAAGATCCTGGAAGAGAATCCCACTATCGAGGTAGTGATCGACCTGCACAGAGACGGCGTAGGAGAAGGGACTCACCTTGTAACGGAAGTCAACGGAAAACAGACTGCTCAGATCATGTTTTTCAACGGTCTTAGCAAGACAAGAGCCAATGGAGAGATTGATTATCTGGCAAACCCTTACATACAGGATAACCTGGCTTTTTCCCTTCAGATGCAGGTGGCTGCCAACAACAGATATCCGGGATTTGCAAGGAGGATCTACCTTAGGGGCTACAGATATAACATGCACTTTATGCCAAAGAGTCTCCTTGTGGAAGCAGGGGCTCAGACAAACACAGTACAGGAAATGAAAAACGCCATGGAAGTTCTGGCAGATCTTCTCAATACGGTGCTGACAGGCTGAGGCAGAAGGGTGTTTTTGTTTGCACAACCCTGTATTTTATGCTAATATTGGAATGATATGGTGAAAAATCAGGAGAAGGGGTAAAAGCGATATGGCAAAGAAAAATACCTATGATGCAGATAGCATTGCCATACTGGAAGGTCTGGAAGCAGTGCGGAAACGTCCGGGAATGTATATAGGAAGCGTTTCCACAAAAGGATTGAATCATTTGATCTATGAGATGGTGGACAATGCGGTGGATGAACACCTGGCAGGATACTGCAGTGAGATCCATGTGGTCCTGGAAAAGGACGGATCCTGTACAGTAAGCGATAACGGGCGGGGCGTTCCGGTAGGTATGCATGCCAAAGGCCTGCCGGCGGCGCGTATCGTCTATACTACTTTGCATGCCGGCGGAAAATTTGATGATTCAGCTTATAAGACGAGCGGTGGACTTCACGGCGTAGGTTCCTCTGTTGTCAACGCGCTCTCATCCTATATGGATGTGGAAATCAGCAGGGAAGGATATGTGCATCACGACCGCTATGAGAGAGGAATCCCTGTTATAGAGCTGGAAGACGGACTTCTGCCCAGGATTGCCAAGACAAGAAAAACCGGGACAAAGGTAAACTTCCTTCCGGACGATACGATCTTTGAAAAGACCCGCTTCCGGGGAGAAGAGGTAAAGAGCCGTATGCATGAGACGGCTTACCTGAATCCTTCTTTGACAATTATATATGAAGACAGACGGGGCAGTGAACCGGAGAAGATCACTTATCATGAGCCGGATGGAATACTGGGATTTATTAAAGAACTCAATGAAAAGAAGGAAATCATCCATGAGCCGGTTTATTTTAAAGGAGAGGCGGAAGGCATTGAGGTGGAAGCCGCCTTTCAGTATGTCAATGAATTTCACGAAAATGTGTTGGGATTTTGCAATAATATTTATAACGCCGAAGGCGGCACACATCTGACCGGATTTAAGACAACCTTTACGACGGTAATGAATCAGTATGCAAGAGAACTCGGCATTTTAAAGGAAAAGGACAGCAATTTTACAGGAGCGGATATCCGCAACGGAATGACAGCCATTATTTCCATTAAACACCCGGATCCCAGATTCGAGGGACAGACAAAGACCAAGCTGGACAATCCTGATGCGGCAAAAGCTGTCAGCAAAGTGACCAACGATGAGATCGTAAGGTATTTTGACCGGAATCTGGAAAACCTGAAAAAGGTTCTTTCCTGTGCGGAAAAAGCGGCAAAGATACGGAAGACAGAAGAAAGGGCCAAGACAAACCTTCTGACAAAACAGAAATATTCCTTTGACAGTAACGGGAAGCTTGCAAACTGTGAGAGCAGGGATGCTTCCAAATGCGAGATATTTATTGTGGAGGGAGATTCCGCGGGAGGATCTGCCAAAACAGCAAGAGACAGAATGTATCAGGCAATCCTGCCCATCCGGGGGAAAATCCTCAATGTGGAAAAGGCGAGCATTGATAAGATTCTTGCCAATGCCGAGATCAAAACTATGATCAACGCTTTCGGATGCGGATTTTCGGAAGGATATGGCAACGATTTCGATATTACAAAGCTGCGGTACGATAAGATCATTATTATGGCAGATGCAGATGTGGACGGAGCACATATTTCCACGTTGCTTTTGACATTGTTTTATCGGTTTATGCCGGAGCTGATCTATGAGGGACATGTGTATATCGCCATGCCGCCTCTTTACAAAGCCATGCCCAAAAAAGGCGAGGAAGAATACCTCTACGATGATAAGGCACTGGAAAGATACCGGAAAACCCATGAAGGACCATTTACCCTCCAGCGATACAAAGGCCTTGGAGAAATGGACGCAGAGCAGTTATGGGAGACAACCCTCAATCCAAAGACAAGAATCCTGAAGCTGGTAGAAATAGAAGACGCCAGAATGGCTTCCGGCGTAACAGAGATGCTGATGGGAAATGAAGTGCCTCCCCGACGGGCTTTTATTTACGAAAATGCCACAGAGGCAGAGCTTGACATTTAGAAGGGAGAATAGCAATGCAGGAAGAACAGATCATTCGTACGGAATACTCGGATCTGATGAAAAAATCTTATATTGATTATGCGATGAGCGTCATTATTGCAAGGGCCCTTCCGGATGTGCGCGATGGGCTGAAGCCTGTTCAGCGGCGGACACTTTATGACATGCACGAGCTGGGTATCCGCTATGACAGGCCTTACCGTAAATGTGCCCGTATAGTAGGAGATACGATGGGTAAATACCATCCTCACGGAGACAGTTCCATTTATGAAGCCCTTGTGGTAATGGCACAGGAATTTAAAAAAGGCATGGTCCTTGTGGATGGCCACGGGAATTTTGGTTCCATTGAAGGAGACGGGGCGGCGGCCATGCGTTACACAGAGGCCCGCCTTGCCAAATTTACACAGATGGCGTTTCTTAAGGATCTGGACAAAGATGTAGTCAATTTTATGCCCAACTTTGACGAGACGGAAAAAGAACCGGAAGTGCTTCCGGTGCGTATTCCCAACCTTCTCGTAAATGGAGCGGAAGGAATCGCAGTCGGTATGGCGACCAGTATTCCGACTCACAATCTGGGCGAAGTCATCGACGCAGTGAAGGCCTATATGAAAAATGATGAAATCAGCACAAGGCAGCTGATGAAATATGTAAAAGGGCCGGATTTTCCTACCGGCGGCATTGTGGTAAACAAGGATGATCTCCTGAACATCTACGAAACAGGAACCGGCAAGATCAAACTGCGGGGTAAAGTGGAAGTGGAGGACATGAAAGGCGGAAAACAGCGTCTAGTCATTACAGAAATCCCGTATACCATGATCGGGGCAGGAATCGGAAAATTCCTCAACGATGTTTGTGCCCTTGTAGAAACAAAAAAGACAAACGATATCGTAGATATTTCCAACCAGTCCTCCAAGGAAGGGATCCGCATTGTCATTGAGCTGAAAAAAGGGGCGGACGTCAAAAATCTGACCAATATGCTCTATAAAAAGACACGGCTGGAAGATACTTTTGGCGTCAATATGCTGGCGGTTGCAGACGGACGTCCGGAGACCATGGGGCTTAAGAAGATCATTGAGCATCATGTGGATTTCCAGTTTGAACTTGCAACACGCAAATACAAAAATCTTCTTGCAAAGGAGCTGGACCGCAAAGAAATCCAGGAAGGTCTGATCAAGGCATGTGATGTCATAGACCTGATCATTGAGATCCTGCGTGGAAGCCGGTCGGTGAAGGATGCGAAGGAATGTCTGACAAAAGGGATCACGGATAACATTGTCTTTAAATCCAAGATTTCCAGGAAAATGGCGTCCATGCTGCGCTTTACGGAGCGGCAGGCCACAGCCATCCTGGAAATGCGCCTTTATAAGCTGATCGGGCTGGAAATCGAAGCGCTTATGAAGGAGCATGAGGAGACCCTGGCTAATATTGCAAGATACGAGGATATTTTAAATAACTATGATTCCATGGCAGACGTTATTATAGAAGAATTAGATGCGTTCAAAAAGGAATTTGCAGTCAAACGAAAGACTGTGGTTGAGAATGCAGAGGAAGCTGTCTTTGAAGAAAAGAAGATCGAGGAGCAGGAGATCGTCTTTCTTATGGACCGTTTCGGATATGCAAGATGCGTGGATGTTCCTACCTATGAGAGGAATAAAGAGGCGGCGGACAGTGAAAACAAATATGTAGTGAACTGTCTGAATACCGGAAAGATCTGTATCTTTACTGACGGCGGAAAGATGCATCAGCTGAAAGTTCTGGATGTTCCTTTTGGAAAATTCAGAGATAAAGGCCAGCCGGTGGATAATATGAGCAACTTTGACAGCACGCAGGAAGAGATCGTCTATCTGTGCGACGCGGAACAGATGCGTTTCTCCAGAATCTTTTTTGCCACTAAGCAGGGAATGATCAAGCAGGTGGAAGGAACAGAATTTCAGGTATCCAAGCGGACAATAGCAGCCACGAAGCTGCAGGAGGGAGACAGCCTTGTCAGTGTGGCGGTCATTACCGACAATAAGCAGGTGGTCCTTCAAACAAAGGATGGGTATTTCCTTCGTTTCCCGGCGTCAGAAGTTTCAGAAAAGAAAAAAGGAGCTGTGGGTGTAAGAGGAATCCGGCTTAAGAAAAACGATGAGCTGGAAGCAGCGTATCTCTTCGACGAGGGGACAGAGGCCAAGGCGGTATATAAAGAGAAAGAAGTAGTTCTTAACCGCCTCAGGATCGGAAAGAGAGACACCCAGGGAGTAAAGAACCGGGGATAAGATTTAGGACAGAAAATCCGGTATATAAAAAAAGTACGGGAAATCCCTTGATTTTCCGTAAAAACAGTGCTATACTAAACAGCAGTTACATAAACATGCGGCAGAAGAGTGGACGAAAGTTCACTCTTCTTTATATGATGGAAAGGTTTTCTGGATTTCCCATATTTCCGCTGGAGTTATGAAGCAGAAACGGTACGAATAGGAGGTTTTACGTTGGCAAAAAGAGAAATTTATGAGCAAAGAACAGAAGAACTCTTAAATCCGATCATGGAAAGAAACGGATTTGAACTGGTGGATGTAGAGTATGTAAAAGAAGGCGGAAACTGGTATCTTCGCGCTTACATCGACAAACCGGGAGGAATCAATGTGGATGACTGTGAGAAGGTCAGCAGAGAGCTCTCCGATCTCCTGGATGAAAAGGACTTTATCGAAGAGTCCTATATTTTGGAAGTAAGTTCACCGGGACTTGGCCGTCCCCTGAAAAAAGAGAAGGACTTTAAAAGAAGTCTCGGGAAGGAAGTAGAGATCCGCACGTACCGTATGGTGGACAAAAAGAAAGAATTTACCGGAATCCTTACAGGCTATGATAAAGATACCGTAACGATTGAAATGGAAAACAGTGAACAAAAAACATTTGACAAAGGCGATATCGCGCTCATTCGTCTGGCATTCGATTTTTAATTTAGGAGGAAAGTCACATGAACACAGAATTATTAGAAGCGTTGAATATTTTGGAAAAGGAAAAGGACATCAGCAAGGATACCCTGATGGATGCCATCGAAAATTCTCTGATCAATGCCTGCAAAAATCATTTTGGAAAAGCAGACAACATCAAGGTGATCATGGACAGAGAAACCTGTGATTACCAGCTGATCCAGGAAAAGACAGTGGTAGAGGAAGTAGAGGATAAAGTGGAGCAGATCAGTCTGGCTGACGCAAAGATGATCGACAGCAAATTTGAGCTGGGCGATATTGTACAGATCCCGGTTGAGTCCAAATCCTTCGGCCGTATTGCGACACAGAATGCCAAGAACCTGATCCTTCAGAAGATCCGTGAAGAAGAAAGAAAAGTGGTATACGATCAGTATTTTGAAAAAGAGAGGGATATTGTAACCGGTATCGTACAGCGTTATGTCGGAAAAAATGTCAGCATCAATCTTGGAAAGGCAGACGCCATGCTCACGGAAAATGAACAGGTAAAAGGCGAGGTGTTCAAGCCTACCGAGAGAATCAAGCTGTATGTGGTTGAAGTAAAAAATACAACAAAAGGTCCTAAGATCCTTGTATCCCGTACCCATCCGGAGCTTGTAAAGAGATTGTTTGAAGCAGAAGTGACAGAGGTGAAAGACGGCATCGTGGAGATCAAGAGCATTGCCAGAGAGGCAGGAAGCCGTACAAAGATTGCAGTATGGTCCAACGATCCGGATGTGGATCCCGTGGGAGCCTGTGTCGGAATGAACGGGGCAAGAGTAAACGCAATTGTCAATGAACTGCGCGGCGAGAAGATCGATATTATCAACTGGAGTGACAACCCGGGAATTTTGATCGAGAACGCATTAAGTCCCGCGAAGGTAATTTCTGTTATGGCTGATCCTGATGATAAGACAGCAAGCGTTATCGTGCCGGATTACCAGCTTTCTCTTGCGATTGGTAAAGAAGGACAGAACGCAAGACTTGCAGCACGTCTGACCGGATACAAAATCGATATTAAGAGCGAGACACAGGCCATTGAATCAGGAGAGCTTCCGGAAAATTATATGGAGCTTGGCGAAGGGGTATACGAAGAAGAAGTATACGAGGACGGATACGATGAAAATACTTATGAAGAAGAGTATCCGGAATCCTACGAAGAAGATTACGACAGCCAGGAAGAAGCAGAAGAAATCGAATTTCAGGAATATGAAGAATAGGTGATAAGTTGAGCAGTAACAAAAAAGTTCCTATGCGCAAATGTGTAGGGTGTCAGGAAATGAAGAGTAAAAAGGAAATGCTTCGGGTTATCAGAACCTCTGAAGGAGAGTTTTTACTGGATGCTACCGGAAAAAAGAATGGGAGAGGCGCTTACCTGTGTCCTTCCAGAGCATGTCTGGAAAAAGCAATAAAGGGAAAAGGCCTGGAACGGTCTTTTCAACAGGCAATTCCCAGAGAAGTGTATGAAACACTGGAAAGGGAGATGAGAGAAATTGATACAGAATAAAGCGCTGTCCATGATCAGTCTGGCAACTAAAGCCGGGAAAACAGTGAGCGGAGAGTTTTGTACGGAAAAAGAAGTGAAAACCGGAAGGGCTGCTTTGGTAATTGTAGCCGGGGATGCATCCGAGAATACAAAGAAAAAATTCCGGAATATGTGCGATTATTATCATGTTCCAATTTATTTTTACGAAGATAAAGATACCTTGGGCCATGCAATGGGAAAAGAGTTCAGAGCATCTCTTGCGGTATTGGACGCGGGATTTGCAAAAGGAATTATGAGACATTTGGATGCTTAAGAGATAACAGAAGTTGCATAGAGGAGGTAGGTTGTATGTCAAAAATCAAAGTATATGAACTTGCAAAGGAACTCGGCAAAACAAGCAAAGAGCTGATGGAGTTTCTTGCAGAAAAAAATATAGAAGTTAAAAGCCATATGAGTGCTTTGGAAGACGAAGATACTGAGATGCTTCGCAAGGCATTCGGGAAAAAGAAAGAAGAAGGGCCGAAGAAAAAGAATATCGTTCATGTATTCCGTCCGCAGAATTTAAGGGACAGCAAACCCGGAAACCGTCAGGGGCGCTCGCAGGGGAACCGTCCTGCACAGGGTCAGCAAGAGCGTTCCCAGGGAAGCCGCCCGGTACAGAATCAGGCAGAGCGTCCACAAGGGAACCGTCCTGCACAGGGTCAGGCAGAGCGTCCCCAGGGAAGCCGCCCGGTACAGAATCAGGCAGAGCGTCCGCAAGGGAACCGTCCTGCACAGGGTCAGCAAGAGCGTTCCCAGGGAGGCCGTCCGTCCTTTGGGCAGGCAGACCGCCAGCGTCAGAGCCGTCCGGTAAGACCGTCCGGTGACAGAAGAGATGACAGAAGAGAAGAGAAAAGAGAAGACAGAAGAGAGCCCGGCGACAGAAACCGCGGAAGAGGCACAGGAAGACCATCTGGCGACAGAAGAGATGATAGAAGAGAAGACAGGAGAGATCAGGGCGGAAGATTCGGGGATAATAAAGACCGTCAGCAAAGACGCGGACAGTCAATCCCGGCGCCGGCTCTGGAAGGACAGAAGCCGCAGAGAAATAAGAATAAAGGCAAAGACGACTATAAGAAAAAAGATTACAGAAACGATGATGAAGACAGAATGCCAAAGGGAAGAAAGCAGAAGCAGGAACAGAAACCGCAGATGCAAAAACCTCAGCATAAAGAGCAGAAACAGGAAGAGACGATCAAATCTATTGTGATTCCGGAAGTGCTGACTATTCAGGAGCTGGCTGATAAGATGAAAGTTGTTCCGTCGGCTATTGTCAAAAAGTTGTTTATGCAGGGCAAGATCGTTACAGTGAATCAGGAAGTGGATTATGAAACAGCAGAAGAAATCGCGCTGGAATTTGACATTCTCTGTGAGAAAGAAGAAGTAGTGGATGTTATTGAAGAACTT
This sequence comes from Claveliimonas bilis, assembly GCF_030296775.1. Taxonomy (NCBI): domain Bacteria; kingdom Bacillati; phylum Bacillota; class Clostridia; order Lachnospirales; family Lachnospiraceae; genus Claveliimonas; species Claveliimonas bilis. The sequence continues at coordinate 1,680,311 of NZ_AP027742.1, forward strand.
CTGAAAGAGGATGAAGAGGACGAAAAGAAGATGAAAAAGCGTCCTCCGGTTGTCTGTGTTATGGGGCATGTTGACCATGGAAAGACTTCCCTTCTTGATGCAATCCGCCACACAAATGTGATTGACAGAGAAGCCGGAGGAATCACACAGCATATCGGTGCATATGTGGCAGAAGTAAACGGAGAAAAGATTACGTTCCTTGACACGCCGGGACATGAAGCGTTTACTGCAATGCGTATGCGCGGCGCTAATTCTACAGATATCGCCATTCTTGTTGTGGCGGCAGACGATGGTGTTATGCCTCAGACAGTGGAGGCGATCAACCATGCCAAAGCGGCAGGTATAGAGATCGTGGTTGCAGTCAATAAGATTGATAAGCCAAGCGCCAATATTGACAGAGTAAAGCAGGAGCTGGCAGAATATGAGCTGATCCCGGAAGACTGGGGCGGAAGTACTGTTTTTGTTCCGGTTTCCGCGAAAACGGGAGAAGGGCTGGAAGATCTTATGGAAATGCTGATCCTGACAGCGGAAATGCTGGAGCTGAAGGCCAATCCGAACCGACGCGCAAGAGGGCTTGTAATAGAAGCGCAGCTGGATAAAGGAAAAGGATCCGTGGCAACCGTACTCGTACAGAAAGGTACCTTAAGAGTAGGGGATCCTATTGCAGCCGGAAGCGCTTACGGAAAAGTAAGAGCAATGATGGACGATAAAGGAAGACGTGTGAAAGAAGCGGGACCGTCCATGCCGGTGGAAATTCTCGGACTGAACGATGTTCCTAATGCAGGAGAAGTCTTCGTGGGATGCAAGAATGAGAAAGAGGCAAGAAACTTTGCGGAAACATTCATTTCTCAAAGTAAAGTGAAGCTTCTGGAAGAAACAAAATCCAAGCTTTCTCTGGATGATCTGTTTACGCAGATCCAGGAAGGAAACTTAAAAGAACTCGGCATCGTTGTAAAGGCAGATGTGCAGGGATCTGTGGAAGCTATCAAGCAGAGTCTTCTGAAACTGTCAAATGATGAGGTTGTTGTGAAGATCATTCACGGAGGAGTCGGAGCGATCAATGAATCTGACGTCAGCCTTGCATCGGCATCCAATGCGATCATTATCGGATTTAATGTCCGTCCGGATGCAACAGCCAAAGAGACAGCTGAAAGAGAAGGAGTTGACATCCGTCTGTATCGTGTTATCTATAATGCGATCGAAGACGTGGAAGCAGCTATGAAAGGTATGCTTGATCCGGTATTTGAGGAGAAAGTACTTGGTCACGCTGAAGTGCGTCAGACATTTAAAGCTTCCGGTGTGGGAACAATTGCAGGTGCTTATGTTCTGGACGGTACATTTGAAAGAGACTGCCAGACAAGAATTATGCGTGACGGCATTGTGATCTATGACGGAAAGCTTGCTTCCCTGAAGAGATTTAAAGATGATGTAAAAGAAGTAAGAGCAGGATACGAATGCGGATTCGTATTTGAAAATTATAATGATATCAAAGAAGGTGACCAGGTAGAATCCTTCAAAATGGTAGAAATCCCAAGATAGGGTTTTGCCTTGTCCTCCGAAAGGAGATGAAAGATTAATGAGAAAAAACAGTATCAAAAATACAAGAATTAATACAGAAGTTCAAAAGGAGCTTTCCAATATTTTGCGATCAGGGATCAAGGATCCCAGGATCGCTCCCTGGACTTCTGTGGTTGCGGTGGAGGTTGCTCCTGATCTGAAAACATGTAAAGCCTATATCAGTGTTCTCGGGGACAAAAAAGCCCAGGAGGACACAGTTGCGGGCCTTAAGAGTGCAGAAGGATATATCCGCCGGGAACTCGCACATAGTCTGAATATGAGAAATACTCCGGAAATACGCTTTATTCTGGATCAGTCCATTGAGTACGGCGTAAATATGTCAAAAAAGATTGATGATGTAACCAAAGGTCTGGATTCAAAAGGAGATGCGGATGAATCAAAATAAATGGAAGGAAATCCTGAAGGGTAAGACTTCTGTTGCAATCGGAGGCCATGAGCGTCCGGACGGAGACTGTATCGGCTCTTGCACGGGGCTGTATCTTTACCTGAAACAAAACTATGAGAATATAGAAGTTGATCTTTATCTCGAACAAATCCCGGAGACATTCCAGGTAATCAGAGGAACTGAACATATACGGCACAGTATTCCGGAGGAGAAACAATATGATCTGTTTATCTGTCTGGACTGCGGCGACAAAGAAAGACTTGGATTTTCCGTCCCATTATTCCAAAATGCCGGAACCACTTTATGTATCGACCATCATATCAGCAACACTGAATTTGCGGATGAAAATTATATTGTGCCGGATGCAAGTTCCACTTCAGAGCTGGTATATCGTCTGCTGGATAAGGAGAAGATTGAAGAAACAGTGGCAGAAGCGCTTTATATGGGGATCGTTCATGATACCGGTGTGTTTCAGTATTCCTGCACAAGTCCGGATACGTTGAGGGCGGCGGCAGATCTTCTTTCCAGGGGGATCAACGCCCCGGCACTGATCGAGCATACTTTTTATGAAAAAACATATGCACAGAATCAGATTTTGGGGCGAGCGCTGCTGGAAAGTATTGTGTTTATGGATGGGGCGTGTATTTTCACTTCATTGACGAAAGCAGTCATGCAGTTTTATGGTGTGACTGCAAAAGAGCTGGAAGGAATTGTCAGCCAGCTTCGTGTGACAAAAGGAGTAGAGGTCGCAATTTTTATGTATGAGCTGGAGCCGAATGTATACAAGGTGAGTCTGCGTTCCAAAGAAAAGGTTGATGTGAGCAGGATTGCCAGATACTTCGGCGGAGGCGGACATGTGCGAGCTGCGGGCTTCACTATGCCGGGAACGGTACATGATGTCATTAACAATCTGTCAAAGCAGATTGAACTGCAGCTTGGACCAAAAGAGAAAACAAAGAGTGAGGCATAACAGATGATACACGGAATATTAAATGTGTATAAAGAACAGGGATACACTTCCCATGATGTTGTTGCAAAACTTCGGGGAATTACGAAACAAAAAAAAATCGGTCATACAGGGACGCTTGATCCGGATGCGGAAGGCGTCCTTCCCATATGCCTCGGAAGTGCTACAAAAATATGCAGTCTTTTGACAGACAGAAGCAAAACATACAGGACGGTGCTGCTTCTTGGGCAGACGACAGATACACAGGATGTTTCCGGCAACTGTCTGGAGAGCCAATCTGTCAGTCATTTGACAGAAAGTCAAGTGAAAGAAGCAATCCTGAAATTTGAGGGGGAATATGAACAGGTACCACCTATGTATTCAGCGCTCAAAGTAAATGGGAAAAAGCTGTATGAACTTGCACGGGAAGGGAAGACAGTAGAACGCTCCGCAAGGAAAGTTGTGATCCATGACATAAAGATAGAAAAGATAGAACTTCCCCGGGTATGGATGGAGGTTTCCTGTTCCAAAGGTACCTATATTCGTACACTGTGCAATGATATTGGCGGTGTACTTGGAACCGGAGGATGCATGGAGAAACTGAAAAGAACCAGGGTGGGGGAACTGTCCATTGAAAACAGCCTTACTCTGGGAGAAATACAGAATCATATGGAGGAAGGAACACTTAATGAAATCCTTCTTCCGGTTGACCATTTTTTCAGAAAGTATCGTAAGATCACTGTAGGAAAAGAGGAAGAAAGGTTTCTGTATAATGGCAACAGTTTTTTCATCCCTCATTTAAAAGAAAAACCCGATGATAAAGAGCTGGTGAGAATGTATAACAGAGAGGGAAACTTTATTGCGCTTTACCGGTACAGCGGGAAGACAGAACGATTTGAGACAGAAAAGATGTTTTTAAATGACAGGCAATAGAAGCAGACGACGATGGAAGGGATAGATATGCAGTATATAAGAGGAATTGAATCCTACAGCTGTGGAGAGAGAAGTGCTGTGACGCTGGGAAAATTTGACGGGCTTCACAGAGGACATCAAAAGCTGGTGGAAAGAGTACGTGAATATGCAAAGACAGAAGGGGTAAGAAGCATTGTATGTGCTTTTGATATGCTTCCTCTTCGCGAGAGGATGCACATGCCCGGTAAAGTGCTGATGACAAAGGAGGAAAGGGCAGATCATCTGGAAGGAAAGGTTGATTTTCTGGTAGACTGTCCATTTACCGAGAAATTCAGTGAAATGGAAGCCGAGGATTTTATTCGGGACATACTGGCGGATACCTTCCATGCCTCATATGTCGTGGTGGGAACGGATTTTCACTTTGGTCATGGGAAGAAGGGAGATGTGCGTATGCTGGAAAAATACCAGGAAGAATACGGATATCACCTGGAAGTAATTGAGAAGGAACGGTATGGAGAACGTGTGATCAGCAGCAGTTATATCCGTGAAGCACTCAAAGAAGGGGATATGTCTCTGGCAGAGACTCTTCTTGGATACCCGTACAGTGTGACAGGGATCGTAGAACACGGAAAACAGCTTGGAAGAACCCTGGGTTTTCCCACAATTAATGTGGCGCCTCCCCAAGAGAAACTCCTCCCGCCCAATGGCGTTTATTTAGGGCAGATTTGTATGGACGGAATTTGGTACAATGCTATAGGAAATGTAGGGGTGAAACCTACTGTGACAGACAGCGGGCGTATGCTGGTGGAAAGTTATCTGATCGGATACAGCGGGGATGCGTACGGAAAAGAAACAAAGATCCGTATCAGGCATTTTTGCAGGCCGGAGAAGAAATTTGCAGATGTTCAGGATATGAAAAATCAGGTAAATGCAGATATTGCACATGCCGAAGCGTTTTTTGCGGAAAAGGCCGGATATCCGGAATAGAAAAGGCTGCTTGAAAAAGCATCTGGGTAAAAGCGAAGAGTATTTGAAGAAAAGGTTTACAATACAGAAGTCCTGTGTTATACTAGGCAGGTATGAACAGCCGGTGTTCGGTAACTGGATCACTCCGACCATTACTTAATGCAGGCCAAGTAGAAAGAATATAAGGAGGAAAACAAAATGATAACAAAAGAGCAGAAAGCACAGATTATTGCTGAATACGGAAGAGGAGAAGGAGATACAGGATCTCCGGAAGTGCAGATCGCAATTCTGACAGCAAGAATCAACGACCTGACAGATCATTTCAAGGCAAATCCGAAGGATCATCATTCCAGAAGAGGACTTCTGAAAATGGTTGGTCAGAGAAGAGGTCTTCTGGCTTATCTTAGAAAGAAAGATATCGAAAGATATCGTGCACTGATCGAAAGACTTGGACTTAGAAAATAATTTGTCCGGTATTTCAAAGGGCTTAGGAAAAGGGTGTCCGTATGACACCCTTTTTTCTTGCTTATGAGAGCTGTATATGCTATAATATTTTAGACTGCGAGCGGGAGAAAAATCCCGAGACCACTGAAAAGCGTATTTGTCTCAAATACTTTTTTCAGTAGTTTCGGTATTGCCTGCTGCAGCATAAAAGTAAGATGAAGGAGAATGACATGTACAAGAAGTATGAAATGGAATTAGCCGGAAGAACTCTGTGCGTGGATGTAGACAGAGTGGCAAAGCAGGCAAACGGTGCGGTTTTAATGCACTATGGGGATACGACAGTGCTGTGTACGGCCACAGCGTCAGAAAAGCCGCGTGAGGGAATTGATTTCTTTCCCTTAAGTGTAGAATATAATGAGAGAATGTACGCAGTTGGAAAGATTCCGGGAGGATTTAACAAGCGTGAGGGGAAAGCATCTGAAAATGCGATCCTTACCTGCCGTGTAATTGACCGCCCGATGCGTCCTCTTTTCCCAAAAGATTACAGGAATGATGTTACACTGGAAAATCTTGTGTTGTCTGTAGATCAGGACTGCTCACCGGAGCTTACAGCTATGCTGGGAGCAGCAATTGCAACCTGTATTTCAGATATTCCTTTTGACGGTCCGATTTCCACTACTCAGGTAGGACTGGTTGATGGAGAATTTGTATTCAATCCGACAGCAGCACAGAAGGAAGTTTCAGAACTTTCCCTTACCGTTGCTTCTACGAAGGAAAAGGTGATCATGATCGAAGCAGGAGCAAACGAAGTTCCGGAAGAGCGCATGATCGAGGCAATCTATGCAGCTCATGAGCTGAATCAGAAGGTGATCGCATTTATTGATCAGATCGTGGCAGAATGTGGTAAGCCGAAGCATTCCTATGAAAGCTTTGCAGTTCCGGAAGAACTGTTTGCAGCGATCCGGGAGATCGTAACTCCGCAGGAGATGGAAGAAGCAGTCTTCACAGATGACAAACAGACAAGAGAGGAAAACATCCGCCAGATTACAGATAGACTGGAAGAAGCCTTTGCAGATAATGAAGAGTGGCTGGCAAAACTTCCGGAGGCAGTATATCAGTATCAGAAGAAAACGGTACGTAAGATGATCCTGAAAGATCATAAGCGTCCGGACGGAAGAGCAATTGACCAGATCCGTCCTCTTTCAGCAGAAATCGACCTGATCCCAAGAGTACACGGTTCTGCTATGTTTACAAGAGGACAGACACAGATCTGTACTATTACGACTCTGGCTCCTCTTGCAGAGGCACAGAGACTGGATGGCCTGGACGAGGCAGAGACATCCAAGCGGTATATGCATCACTATAATTTCCCGTCCTACTCTGTAGGTGAGACAAGACCGTCCAGAGGACCGGGACGTCGTGAGATCGGCCATGGGGCTTTAGCAGAGCGCGCCCTTGTTCCTGTACTTCCGGATGAAAATGAATTTCCATATGCGATCCGTACTGTATCAGAGACATTCGAATCCAATGGATCCACTTCACAGGCAAGTATCTGTGCATCATCCATGTCTCTGATGGCTGCCGGAGTACCGATCCATTCTGCAGTTGCAGGAATTTCCGCAGGTCTCGTGACAGGAGATACAGATGACGATTATCTTGTACTGACCGACATCCAGGGCCTGGAAGACTTCTTTGGAGACATGGACTTCAAGGTGGCTGGTACACATAAGGGTATTACAGCAATCCAGATGGATATTAAGATCCATGGATTGACAAGACCGATCATTGAGGAAGCGATCGCCGCTACAAAGAAAGCGCGTACCTATATTCTTGATGAGGTTATGTCAAAGGCAATCAGCGAGCCGAGACCGGAAGTGGGACCGTATGCTCCGAAGATCATCCAGATGCAGATCGATCCTCAGAAGATTGGCGATGTAGTAGGCCAGAGAGGAAAGACAATCAACGCTATTATTGAGGAGACTGGAGTTAAGATCGATATCACAGACGATGGCGCTGTGTCCATCTGCGGAACAGAAGCAAAAGGAATGGAGAGAGCGAAACGTCTGATCGAGATCATCGTCAGTGATTTTGAAGCCGGACAGGTACTGGAAGGCAAAGTGGTCAGCATCAAAGAATTTGGTGCATTCCTTGAGTTTGCCCCAGGTAAAGAGGGAATGGTTCACATTTCCAAGCTTTCCAAAGAACGAGTAAAACAGGTGGAAGATGTACTGACACTTGGAGATGTAGTAAAGGTTGTATGCCTTGGAAAAGATAAGATGGGACGTTTCTCCTTCAGCATGAAGGACGTTGCAGAATAAGAAAAAGAGAAAATGACAGAGGGTCATATGCGAATGCATATGGCCTTTTTTCTTGTAATAAAATGCTCTGCCTTACATATATATGGGTTAAAGAGGTGGACAAAGATGGAAAAAAACAGAGTTTTAAAAATCCTTCCCGGCAGGGTCAGAGAGATGATAGAGAAGGAGATTGATACTTATGAGGGACTTCAGGAGATCAAGCTTAGAACCGGAAAACCGCTTCTGATGAGATGCGGAGGGGAGGAATACATTCCCGGAAGAGGACATCCCTATATCGTGACAGCGGAGGACGTCAGGGAGACCATTGACTACGCCAGCAATTATTCCCTCTATGCTTATGAAGAGGAAATGAGGCAGGGGTTTATTACGATTGAAGGAGGACACCGGGTAGGCATGACAGGACAGGCAATCCTGGAAAAAGGACAGGTAAAGAATCTGAAATATATTTCCTCGGTAAATATCCGCATTTCTCATGAGGTACAAGGATGCGCGGATCAGGTGTTTCCATTCATTCTGTGCAGACGCCAGCTTAAGCATACGCTGATCATATCGCCGCCCGGGTGCGGGAAGACCACGCTCCTTCGGGACATGATACGGCAGATATCCGACGGCAACCAATATATAAAAGGGATGACAGTGGGGGTAGTGGATGAAAGATCGGAAATTGCCGGATGCTATATGGGAGTGGCACAGAATCATCTTGGCATCCGCACGGACGTACTGGATGGATGCCCGAAAGCAGAAGGGATGATCATGCTGATCCGATCTATGGCTCCCCAGGTTATTGCAGTAGATGAGATTGGCGCCCGGGAAGATGTACATGCCATCGAATATGCCATGCACTGCGGATGCAGAATGCTGGCTACCATGCATGGTGCCTCAATCGAGGAACTTAGGAGAAAGCCTGTGTCGGGGAAAATGATGGAAGAAAAGAGATTTGAACGATATATCATACTGGAAGGGAAGGCGAAGATCCAAGGGATATATGATGAAAACGGGAAACTTATGGAGAAGAAGATATGATGCTGCAGGCGGTGGGAGGGACTCTTGTTATTGCTTCAGCCTTCCTTATAGGATGGAGAGCTTCAGAGGACCTGGAAAAGGAATACCGGCAGCTGGGAGAACTTCAGAGGATCAGCAGTATGCTGCAGGGGGAAATCCGTTATGCCAGAGCCTTTCTGGCAGAAGCCTTTGGCAGCATTGCACGGACAGTACAGGAGCCGTACAAGAGCTGGATGCTGGAAATGCATCAAAGGATGAATGCAAAGGAAAGCGGAAGCTTTGCATGTATCTGGGAGAAGACGGCCAGAGAATGCCTGGCGGATCTGTCCATTAGCGATATAGAGAAAAGAAGACTTTATGATCTGGGAAAATATTTGGGCAATGCAGATACACAAATGCAGCTGACCCATTTGAAAATGTATGAAGAACAGCTGGAGATCTTAAGGGCGGAAAAGCGTCAGAGTCTGCATACAAAGAAAAAGCTGTACCGGGTTCTGGGAGCCGTCGGGGGAATATTTTTGGCAATACTGCTGATATAAGGAGGCATTCATGGAAGTAAATCTGATCTTTAAAATAGCAGCTGTGGGAATACTGGTATCGGTGTTAAGTCAGGTACTGAAACACAGCGGAAGGGAGGAACAGGCCTTTCTCACCAGTCTTGCCGGACTGCTTTTGGTACTCTTTTGGATCGTTCCTTATATTTATGATCTGTTTGCGGCGATACAGGAGTTGTTTTCGCTGTAGATCCTAAGAAGCAGGGAAACACAAGGAAAGAAGGGGAAAAATGGGTATGCTGCAGATTGGTCTCCTGGGCGTGGCGGGGGCATTACTTGCAATACAGTTTAAGGGAGGAAAAACAGAATACGGGATTTATATATGTGCGGGAATCAGCCTTATCATCTTTTTGGGCATTTTAAGCCGACTTACAGTGGTGCTTGATATTATGGAGGAAATTGCGGGATATATTGACCTTGCGCCTGCTTATACAGGAATGCTGATAAAAATGCTGGGCATTACATATGTGGCGGAATTTTCTTCCGCCATATGCCGGGATGCCGGATATCAGACGATCGCACAGCAGATTGAAATTTTCGGAAAGGCAGTGGTTCTGGTTCTGGGATTGCCGGTAATCCTGGCCCTTTTGGAAATGATAAGGGATTTTTTGGCATGAGACGAAAGATAGCAAGGGTATTCGGCGTAACTTTACTGCTCCTTTCCTTCTTTTTCCTGTGGGGGAGCAAAGAGATACCGGTTAAGGCGGCTGATATTGCGGAAAATGAAAAAGCGGAATATGAAGCGGAAACAGAATATGAGGAGACGGAAGCAGGAGACGTTCGGGCGTACATGGAGGAGAAACTGGAATTTGACGATATTAATCGGGAATTGGAGGGATTGTTTCCTGATGAAAAGCTGGATTTTGGAGAGACAGTGCTCCAGATCCTGTCAGGGGATCTCTCTGTTTCGGCGGACCTTTTAAAAAGACTGTGTGCAGATCAGCTCACTTATGCGTTTCAGGTAAATCAGGAAAGCTTAATACACATGCTTTTGATTGCTTTGATCGCAGCGATCTTTACAAAATTTGCAGATGTATTCGATTCCAGGCAGATTTCAGATATCAGTTTTTATATTTTGTACATGTTGATGATCGCTCTTTGTCTGAATGCATTTCAGAGTGCTGCAGAATGGACGGAAGATGGAATCCGGCTCCTCGCTGATTTCATGCAAGCATTGTGTCCGGTATATTTTCTGGCAGTTTCTCTGGCAAAGGGGAGCGTTACGGCAGCGGCTTTTTATAATCTTATTTTATTACTGATCTTCCTGATTGAACTTTTGATCATTGGTTTCCTTTTGCCGGTAATACATATTTATATGATGATGAAGGTGCTCAACTATCTTTCGGAAGAAGAATATCTGTCACGCTTTACAGAGCTGATAGAAACAGTGGTATCCTGGACACTGAAAACGATGCTTGCATGTGTGATCGGGCTGAATACCATACAGGGGCTGATCATGCCTGCTGTGGACAGTGTGAAAAGGAGCGCAGTGGCAAGAGGCGTGGAAGCGATCCCCGGTATCGGAGACGCTGTAAGCGGAACCGCGGAAGTGATTTTGGGAACGGCTGTTGTAGTGAAAAACGGAGTGGGAGCAGCCGGAGCAGTCATATGTTTTGCATTGTGCCTTGCACCCCTTATCCAGATTGGAGTAATGGTACTTTTCTATAAACTTGCGGCAGCTTTAGTGCAGCCGGTGGCAGATAAACGGCTTACCGGCTGTATTGGAGGAATGGCGGATGGCTGTCAGCTCCTGATGCGCATGATATTTACGGCAGGGATTCTTTTTTTGATAACCATCGCAATTGTTGCGGCAACGACAAGCAGCGTATAAAAGAAAGAGGGGGAAAATACATGTTCCAGTATCTTTATGATTGGATGCAAAGTATTGCCTATTTTATGATACTTATTACAATTCTGATGCATGTTATCCCAAATCAGGGATACCAGAAATACATTCGTTTTTTTACGGGAGCGCTTCTTGTCATCCTCCTTTTAACACCTGTCTGGAAGCTGACAGGAATGAGCGAGGACATACGGAAGATTTATGAAGGGAGTGATTATGAAGAAGCGGTAGAACGGATCGAAGAAGCAGGCGCCGATCCTGGAGATATGGGACAGCAAAGAACCGGAGAAGTCGGGAAAGCAGGAGAAGAGGAAACGGAGATCAAGGTGGAGGAGATTCAGATTGGAAGGTGAAAAAAGAGAAAAAATAGGGGAGCGCTTTTTGAAAATATTAGGACAGAGAAAATTTCCAAAAAAGGACAGTCTGGTGATCCTCCTTTTATGCGGGGTTCTCCTTTTGGTCATAGCCCTCCCTGTATCGAAAGGGGAGACGGATGAAGAGGGGATGGCAGAAGAAAGGAGGGCTGCCGGAATGTCAGAAACGGATGGAGGAAATTATGCTGATTATCTGGAAACACGGCTTGAAGACACCCTGTCACGGGTGTCGGGAGTTGGGAAGGTAAAAGTTATGGTGACTCTGGGATCCACAGCAGAAAAGGTCATTGAAAAGGACAGCCAGACAGAGAGTGAAAATGTAACGGAGGAAGACAGCCAGGGCGGAGTCCGCTCTACAGTAAGGAACTCCTCAGATGTAGTTACCGTATATGGAGAGGAGGAGCAGGGGGAAGGAGGGACGCCCTATGTAACAAAGGAGCTGAGCCCGAAAGTAGAGGGAATTGTAGTGATTGCGGAAGGAGGGGATAAGGGAGTTGTGGTACAGAATATAACGGAAGCAGTCCAAGCATTATTTGGAGTAGACACGCATAAAATTAAGGTAATGAAGCTCAATGAAAAATAAGGAGGAGAAAAGTGAAAAAAATATTCAGAAAAAATCAGATTATTATTGCCGCACTTGCAGTTATGATCGCGGCCGCCGGATATCTTAATTATTCCGGGCGCCTTTTTGGCGAGAAAGATGATGCGGCACAGACCAGCGGCGAACTGGCAAACCAGGAACTTCTGGATATTTCAGAAGAAGATGTGACAGCAAATACAGAAGATATTGAAAGTCAGGATGGGGAAGCGGCAGATGACGGGACGGTGGAGGGTACGCCGGGAGAAGCGGTCCTTACCAGTGGAGAGACCAGCGCAGTCGTGGCGGAAGCTAAGGTCACAAGAGAACAGGTGAGGGCAAAGAATAAGGAAGATCTTCTGGCGATCATTGATAATCAAAGCTTAAGCGACGAACAAAAAACGGAAGCGGTAAATCAGATGGTTGAGATGACGGATCTGGCGGAAAAAGAAGCGGCGGCAGAGACATTGCTTGCATCCAAAGGGTTTTCAGAAGCTGTAGTAAGTCTGACTTCAGACAGCGCAGATGTTGTGGTGGATGCAGCGGAGCTTACTGACGCAAACCGGGCGCAGATCGAGGATATTATTACAAGAAAAACGGGAGTGGCCGCGCAGAATATTGTTATTACCCCGGTTCATGCTGAAGCGGAGTAAATTTTACAGAGATTTAACAGTGTGAACCCGGAGATTTCAAAAAGATAGTGTAAAATAGCAGCAAAGAAAAGGTTTCTAATGATGAATGAGAAGGGGATGAGCAAGATGACTTCAAAGGAAAATGCAGTTTTGAAAAAAGCAGCGTGGAAGCTTTTGTCAACAGCTGTTATTGCGCTAAGTCTGGCTGGAATGTACAGCCTTCAGTCAGATGGGGCAGAGAAGGAAAGTACGGTTGTCATTTCGAAATTTTACGGCGCTGGAGGTAAGGAAGGCGTATTTTCCAATGATTTTATAGAACTGTATAATCCGGGTACACAGGACATTTCTCTGGAAGGATACATATTGGGCTACAGTTCCGGAAGAATCGAAGGAATGGCGGGTTCAACCATAAGCAGCGACGGTATACGGGAAGAAAAATTTATTGATCTGGCAGGGACCATTCCGGCCGGAGGATATTATCTGATATGCGGAGAGGAAAACGCATGTCCAAATGAGGGATATCAGATTGAAAAATACAACCGCCAGTGGAAAGGGCTTATCATAGACAATCAGGCTACCGTAACAGTAAAGCTCTATAAAGGGAAAGAACCTGTAGATATGATTTCTACGGAAGGAAGCAGCTGCAAAGATATGATTTCCGAAAATACGATTGTAACAAGAAGCGGAAAACGAGGGACAGAAGATGCATACCTTGGAAGAATACGGACTTTTTACTGGAGCAATAAAGTGACAGGAGAGTACGAAAAGCAATATGAACCTTGCTGTTCTTATGGGGCGGCAGATGGTGAAGGAGTCTGAAGAACGCGAAAAAGCACCGGAGCATGGGATTTTGAAATGCCGGAAAGGCAGGGGCAGAATCCCATGCTCCGGTGCTTTTTTGCCTGCTTTCGGACGTTTATCTGCCGGAAATTCATTGAACCGGGCATATAAAAGGGGTATAATCAGAGCAGAAAATGCGGAGGAGCATAATTATGGGAAAAAGAGTATTTATTATTGTACTGGACAGTGTGGGAGCAGGGGAAGCGCCGGATGCAGCGGCATATGGAGATGAAGGCAGCAATACCCTTGGAACAGTGTCGAAACATCCGGCGTTTCATATGCCTTATGCAGAGGCGCTGGGACTGTCGTCTATCAGGGGGACAGGCATGAAGAAACGATCCGGGATCATTCCGGAAGGAGCATATGGGAAAATGCAGGAGGCGTCCTGCGGAAAAGATACTACAACAGGACATTGGGAGATCGCAGGGATTATTTCCACGCGTCCTCTGCCGGTGTATCCGGACGGATTTCCGGAAGATGTGATAAAGACTTTTGAGGAGAAGACCGGGCGGAAGGTGATCTGCAACCGTCCTTATTCCGGAACAGAGGTCATCAAAGATTACGGACGGGAGCATATGAAAAGCGGCGCTCTTATTGTCTATACATCAGCAGACAGTGTATTTCAGATTGCAGCTCATGAGGATATTGTTCCGACGGAAAAACTTTATGAATACTGCAGGATTGCAAGACAAATCTTAACTGGAGAGCATAATGTGGGACGGGTCATAGCAAGGCCTTTTACCGGAACCTGGCCTGATTTTGTCCGCACGGCCGGAAGACATGATTTTTCCGTACATCCTCCGAAAGATACAATGCTTACGTATATTCAGAAGGCGGGTATGGATGTGCTTTCCGTAGGAAAGATTATAGATATTTTTGCCGGAGAGGGGATTACAGAGGCACAGCGTACGGTCAGCAACCGGGACGGAATCGAAAAATTGCTTGCATATATGGAAAGAGATTTTACAGGACTTTGTTTTGTAAATCTTGTGGATTTTGATATGATATACGGACATCGAAATGATATAGAAGGATATGCAAAGGCTCTGTCGGAATTTGATACCTTTCTTCCGGAAATCCGAGGACGGATGAAAGAGGACGATCTTCTTATCATTACGGCTGACCACGGCTGTGATCCGGGAACGCCGTCCACGGATCATTCCAGAGAATACGTGCCTCTTTTGATAAGCGGGGAGCATGTCAGAAAAAATCATGATCTGGGAATCAGAAATACATTTGCAGATGTGGCTGCAACTGTGTTACACTATCTTGGTGTGCCGGGCAAGTTGGAAGGGACTTCCATGTGGCCGGAAATTGAGAAGAAAAACGGAGATTGAAACGATGTCAGAGTTAACAAAGGATATGAAAGAACAGATAAAGAGACGCCGGACGTTTGCCATTATCTCTCACCCGGATGCAGGTAAAACGACGTTGACGGAAAAATTCCTTCTATATGGAGGAGCCATCAATCAGGCAGGAAGTGTAAAAGGAAAGGCTACAGCAAAGCATGCGGTATCAGACTGGATGGAGATTGAAAAAGAGAGAGGAATCTCAGTTACTTCATCCGTTCTGCAGTTTGAGTACGACGGTTACTGTATCAATATTCTGGATACCCCGGGGCACCAGGATTTCTCGGAGGATACCTACCGTACATTGATGGCCGCTGATTCAGCGGTAATGGTGATTGATGCCTCCAAGGGCGTGGAGGCGCAGACAAGAAAGCTTTTTAAAGTATGTACCATGCGTCATATTCCTATTTTTACTTTCATTAATAAAATGGACCGAGAAGCGATGGACACTTTTGAGCTGCTGGACGATATTGAAAATGAACTTGGTATTGCAACCTGCCCGGTAAACTGGCCTATTGGATCAGGAAAGAACTTTAAAGGAGTCTATGACCGCGAAAAAAGAGAAGTAGAGCTTTTTTCCGACACGAAAAAAGGAACTGCCCAGGGGGAAGTTAAAAAGGTAAAGATCGATGATCCCGAGATTACATGGCTGATCGATGATTCCCAGAGACTTCAGTTGGAAGAAGAAATAGAGCTTCAGGATGGAGCAGGAGCTGCCTTTGACCAGGAGCTTGTGAGTAAAGGGGAACTGTCACCGGTATTTTTCGGCTCAGCGCTGACAAACTTCGGCGTAGAAACCTTTCTGCAGCATTTCCTGGCAATGACAAGTTCTCCGCTGCCCAGAATGTCAGATCAGGGAGAGATCGATCCTATGGAGGAAAAAGACTTTTCCGCATTTGTATTTAAAATCCAGGCGAATATGAATAAAGCTCACCGTGACCGTATTGCTTTCATGCGTATTTGTTCAGGAAAATTCGAAGCAGGCATGGAAGTGCAGCATATTCAGGGAGGCCGTAAGGTGCGCCTCTCCCAGCCGCAGCAGATGATGGCAAGCGAGAGAAAGATTATTGAAAATGCCTATGCAGGAGATATCATAGGAGTGTTCGATCCTGGAATCTTCTCCATTGGGGACACACTTACAGCATCCGATAAGAAAGCGGTCTATGAAGGAATCCCTACATTTGCGCCGGAACATTTCGCCAGAGTGCGTCAGGTGGATACTATGAAAAGAAAGCAGTTTATCAAAGGAATTTCCCAGATCGCACAGGAAGGAGCTATCCAGATTTTCCAGGAGTATAATACCGGAATGGAGGAAATCATTGTGGGCGTAGTAGGTGTCCTTCAGTTTGACGTTCTGAAATACCGGCTGGAGAATGAATACAAGGTGGAGATCCGGCTGGATCCCCTTCCATATGAGTATATCCGGTGGATCGAGAATGAAAATCTGGATCTGGACCGTCTGACGGGCACATCAGACATGAAGAAGATCAAAGACCTGAAGGATCGTCCTTTGCTCCTTTTTGTCAATGAGTGGAGTATCCGAATGACTCAGGACAGGAATGAAGGTCTGATCCTCTCCGAATTTGGCCGTTCCTGACAGGGACTTTGGAAAGAATATTGGCATTTGAATATAAATTTGTTATAATGTATATTACTAGTTGTAATGTGAGCCAAAAACAAAACGTGATAAATGGAGGGCAATAGAATGGGAAAAGAAGAAAGAAGTACCTATACAATAAAAGAGGATGAAAATCTCGGCGAAGTAAAGATTGCCGATGAAGTTGTTGCGATTATTGCAGGTCTTGCAGCCATGGAAGTAGAGGGAGTTGCTTCTATGTCCGGCAATGCAACAAAAGAGCTGATCAGCCGTCTTGGGATGAAATCCTTATCTAAAGGTGTGAAAGTAGATGTGCTGGAAGGAATTGTAACCGTATCACTGAAACTGAATCTTCAGTATGGTTACAATGTGCTGGAAGTTTCCGGCAAAGTGCAGGAGAAAGTAAAGACTGCAATTGAGAATATGACAGGTCTTACCGTGGCTGATGTCAATATTCGTGTTGCAGGAGTAGATATTCCGGAGGAAGTGTAAGTGAGAAGGTCAGAAGCAAGGGAACATATTTTCAAAATGGTGTTCGGACTGGAATTTAATGAAAAAGAAGAGATGCCGGAACAGGTAAGACTGTATTTTGAACAGCTTGAGCAGATGGAGGAGAAAGATAAAGAATACATTCAGAAGAAAGCGTGGGCTATAGCAGACCACAAGGATGAGATCGATACTCTGATCAATGAACATGCAAGCGGATGGAAGACAACACGAATGAACAAAGTGGATCTTACACTGCTTAGGCTGGCGGTCTATGAGATGAAATGGGATGATGATGTGCCCGTATCTGTTGCGATCAATGAGGCAGTGGAACTTGCAAAACGGTTTGGAGGAGAGGAAAGTCCCTCTTTTGTAAACGGTGTCCTTGCAAAGCTGGCGGTATAGCTGGAGGGTGTGTATATTATGGCGGGAAATGTGTACACAGTCGGACAGGTAAACGCATATATCCGTAATATGTTTACACAGGATTTTATGCTGAATCGGATCTACGTGAAAGGCGAGGTATCAAACTGTAAATATCATACGTCAGGCCATATATATTTTTCTCTGAAGGATGAGTCCGGAACGATTGCCTGTGTCATGTTCGCAGGGCAGCGGAGCGGGCTCTCTTTTCGTATGTCCGAAGGACAGCAGGTTATTGTGCTGGGGTCTGTCAGTGTTTATGAAAGAAACGGGACTTATCAGCTTTATGCAAAAGAAATCCGGCTGGACGGAGAGGGAGTCCTTTATGAAAGATTTCAGGCCTTGAAAAAGGAACTGGAAGAGATGGGGATGTTTGCAGAAGAATATAAAAAGCCGATACCGCCTTTTGCTATGCGGATCGGTGTAGTTACGGCTTCCACCGGAGCGGCCATCCGGGATATCATGAATATATCCTCAAGAAGGAATCCTTATGTACAGCTTCTTCTTTATCCGGCCCAGGTACAGGGGGAAGGTGCGGCAGAAAGCATTGTAAAAGGGATTTCTGTTTTGGAAAAAGCCGGAGTGGACGTAATGATCGTTGGCAGAGGCGGAGGTTCTATCGAGGACTTGTGGGCTTTTAATGAGGAGAGCGTGGCGAGGGCGATTTTCCATTGCAGCGTTCCTGTGATCTCGGCTGTAGGACATGAAACAGATACCACGATTGCCGATTTTGTGGCGGATCTTCGTGCGCCCACTCCATCGGCAGCTGCAGAGCTGGCTGTGTGGGATTACAGATTGTTTGCCGGGCAGATAGATGAATATGGCAGAAAGCTTAGAAAAAATATGGGACGTCAGCTGGAACTGGCTCGTCTGAAAAAAGACCAGTATGCGTCCAGATTAAAATATCTGCATCCGGGAGTAGCGTTGATCCAGAAAAAGCAGAGACTTGCAGATGCAGAAGATACGCTTCGGCAGCTTATGGAAAAGCGTATGGAGGGGAACCGTCATCGTCTGGCACTCTGTGCGGAGCGGATCAGAGGCCTTTCTCCGGTTGAAAAATTGGGAAAAGGCTTTGCCTATGTGGAACAGACAGAAAATGGAAAAAAAGCAGCCGTGAAAAGTGTATCGCAGGTGCGTCCCGGTCAGGAACTGTATGTTTATGTGACTGACGGCCAGATACATGTAAGAGCAGAAAAGATAAGGGAGGCGTCTTATGGACGAGAGTAATAAACAGATACAGCAGCCGGAAGAAGAGCGTACTCTGGAAGAGGAATTTCAGGAGCTGGAGCAGGTGCTGGAGGCAATGGAGCAGGAAGTGACGCTGGAGGAATCGTTCCGTCTTTATCACAGAGGAATTGATCTTCTGAAAGCCTGCAGTGATAAGATTGACCGTGTAGAAAAACAAATTCAGATATTGGATGAAGAAGGAGAAAGCCATGGATTCTGAACAGATGAAGTTTGAAAAAGCAAGGGAAGCAAAAGTGAAAGAGATCGAGGAGATTTTGCAGGCCTATCTTCCGAAGAAGGAAGGCTTCCAGAAAATCATTATGGAGGCTATGGAATACAGTCTGATGGCTGGTGGAAAAAGGATACGGCCTATGCTGATGCAGGAAATGTATCATCTTTTCGGCGGAAAGGAAAAGCTGATATATCCCTTTATGGCCGCGATTGAGATGATCCATACGTATTCTCTTGTCCATGACGATTTGCCGGCCATAGACAATGATGACTATCGTAGAGGGAGAAAGACAACCCATGTAGTTTATGGAGAAGATATGGGAATCCTTGCGGGAGATGCTCTTTTGAATTATGCTTTTGAAACGGCGGCTACCGCTTTTGCAGATTTCCCGGAGGACAGTCTTCTGATTGGAAAAGCAATGGGGATTCTTGCAAAAAAGGCAGGGATTTACGGGATGATCGGAGGTCAGGTGACGGATGTCAGGGAAACAGGCCATAAGCTGTCCAGGGAGAAGCTGGATTTCATTTATGCTCTGAAGACAGGGGCGCTGATCGAGTCATCCATGATGATTGGTGCTGTTCTTGCAGGCGCTTCGGAAGAAGAAATAAAGCAGGCGGAAAAAATAGCAGCAAAAACCGGTTTTGCTTTCCAGGTACAGGATGATATTTTGGATGTGACAAGTACCAGTGAGACTCTTGGCAAACCGGTGCATAGCGATGAAAAAAATGAAAAGACAACCTACGTAACATTGGTTGGAATAGAGGAAGCAAAAAAAATCGTAGAGAGGGAGTCTGAAGAAGCCATCAGGATACTTGAGACCCTTCCGGGGGAAAAAGGCTATCTTACCTGGCTTCTTGAGGAGCTTATCCATCGGGAAAAATAAGGAGCATTGCCATGCTGTTAGAGCGGATCGAAAAAGAAAATGATATTAAAGAATTAAATATGGAAGAGCTGGATCAGCTTGCCGGGGAAATCCGGGAATTTCTGATTCAGAAGATCAGTCTCACCGGGGGACATTTGGCTTCAAACTTAGGAGTTGTAGAGCTTACCATTGCCATGCACCGCGTTTTTACTTTGCCAAAAGACAAAATGATCTGGGATGTGGGGCATCAGTCTTACACCCATAAAATACTGACCGGGAGAAGAGCAGGATTTGACGCACTGCGAAAATACGGAGGGATGAGCGGATTCCCTAAAAGGAAAGAAAGTCCCTGTGATGCCTTTGATACCGGACACAGTTCTACATCCATATCGGCAGGTCTTGGCTATGTAGAGGCAAGAGATCTTAAGGGTGAAGACTACAGTGTGATTTCTGTGATTGGCGACGGAGCCATGACAGGCGGTATGGCTTACGAGGCGCTGAATAATGCGGCGCATCTTAAAACGAATTTTATTATTGTTCTCAATGATAACTACATGTCCATTTCAGAAAATGTGGGAGGCATGTCCAATTATCTTGCGCAGCTTCGGACAGCTGATTTCTATACGGGACTGAAAAAGGGAGTCACAAACGCTCTTCATAAAATTCCCACAGTGGGCGATCATATGATTGAGCAGATCAGGAGAACAAAGAGCAGCATCAAACAGCTTGTGGTTCCCGGGATGCTTTTTGAAGATATGGGAATTACTTATCTTGGACCGATCCCGGGGCATGATATCGGTATGCTCTGCCGGGCTTTCCGGGAAGCAAAGAAAGTAGAAGGGCCCGTCCTTCTCCATGTTCTGACTCAGAAAGGAAAAGGCTATGCGCCGGCAGAGAAGGATCCATCCCGGTTCCATGGAACAGGACCCTTTGACATCAGTACCGGAGAGCCGCTGCAGAAAGCATCCAAAGATACATATACCGATATTTTTTCTAAGGTAATCTGTGATATCGGGAAACATGATCCGAATGTAGCGGTCATTACGGCGGCTATGGCAGACGGCACAGGACTTTCGGCATTTGCCAGATATTTCCCGAAGCGGTTCTTTGATGTTGGTATCGCCGAGGGACATGGCGTTACATTTGCAGCCGGACTGGCAGCCGGAGGCATGCATCCGGTATTTGCAGTATATTCCTCCTTTCTGCAGAGGGGGTACGACCAGCTGATCCATGATGTAGGGCTTCAGAATCTTCCGGTAGTTTTGGCAGTAGACCGGGCAGGTCTGGTGGGAAGTGACGGTGAGACCCATCAGGGAATCTTTGATCTGTCTTATCTTGGAGGGATTCCTAATATGACGGTCATTTCCCCTAAAAATCGATGGGAGCTTGCCGATATGCTAAGGTTTGCTGTGCAATTTGACGGCCCTGTTGCAATACGCTATCCACGAGGCACAGCTTATGACGGCTATGAAAAATACCGCGCCCCAATCTGTTATGGGAAAAGCGAAGTGATCTATGAAGAAGAAGGCATTGCTTTGATCAGTGTGGGACATATGTTTGAGGAGGCTGAAAAAACCCGGAGAGCTATCAAAAAGATCGGCTATA
Organism: Claveliimonas bilis; assembly: GCF_030296775.1. Taxonomy (NCBI): domain Bacteria; kingdom Bacillati; phylum Bacillota; class Clostridia; order Lachnospirales; family Lachnospiraceae; genus Claveliimonas; species Claveliimonas bilis. The sequence goes on from NZ_AP027742.1 coordinate 1,701,463, forward strand.
ACTGCAGCCTTATAAACGCAAGGTTTGTAAAGCCTCTTGACGGGGAAATGATCGATGAGCTCTCGAAGACTCATCGTTTGATCGTAACAATTGAAGAAAATATCCTGTGCGGCGGCTTTGGCGAGCGGGTATCGGATTATGTTCTGAAAAATCATATTCCGGTGCAGGTGCTTAGCCTGGCTTTGCCGGATGATTATATTGAACATGGAAGCGTGGATCTCCTTCGTCGGGAGGTGCTTCTGGATGCCGATTCTATGACAAAGAGGATCGTGACAGAATATGTTCAGCTTCAGCAGGAAGAGGAGAGAAAATGAAAGAACGCTTGGATGTTTTACTTGTAAAAAGAAATCTTGCCGAATCGAGGGAGAAGGCTAAGGCCGTTATTATGTCCGGAAATGTATTTGTAGACGGACAGAGGGAGGATAAGGCCGGTGCCTCCTTTTCCGAGGAAGTGCAGATTGAGGTAAAAGGAAATACGCTTCCCTATGTAAGCAGAGGGGGATTGAAGCTGGAAAAGGCTATGGCTAATTTTGATGTTTCTGTGGAAGGGAAAGTCTGTACAGATGTAGGTTCTTCTACAGGAGGATTTACGGACTGTATGCTGCAGAACGGAGCGAGAAAGGTGTATGCCATTGACGTGGGGAGAGGTCAGCTTGCCTGGAAGCTTCGGCAGGATGAGCGGGTTGTCTGCATGGAAAAAACAAATATCCGTTATGTGACGCCGGAAGATTTGGGAGAAAGAATAGACTTTTCGTCTATTGATGTATCTTTTATTTCCCTTACGAAAGTGCTTGAGCCGATCCGGAATTATCTTCAGGAAAACGGGCAGATTGTGGCTCTTATTAAGCCGCAGTTTGAAGCCGGACGGGAGAAAGTCGGAAAGAAAGGCGTTGTCAGGGAAGCGTCTACTCATGAAGAAGTAATAGAAAAAGTGATCGATTATGCAAAGTCTATTGGATTTAACGTATTGAATCTGGAATTTTCTCCAATTAAAGGACCGGAAGGAAATATCGAATATCTGGTTCATCTGGAGAAATGTCCGGAGGGAGAAGGAAAAGTGGCAGAGGGAATTTCTATTGACCAGACAGTTTCAGAAGCCTTTCATCAGCTGGCAAAATAGGATACGGCAAATAGAAGGAAAAGATAGTGAGGTAAAAAATGGAACGGTTTTATATAGTCACCAATGACGGAAAAGACAAAGACAGGAAAATAACGAGGCATATTTGTGATATACTGAAAAGGGCCGGAAAAACATGTCTTTTAGCACAGAAAGATGAAAAGAAAAATATCATACCGGACACAGTTCCCCGGGAGCTGGACTGCGCCATTGTTATCGGTGGGGATGGAAGCCTGATAGAAGTGGCAAGACTGGTAAAAAGCGAAATTCCTATACTTGGCATTAATATGGGCACTTTAGGCTATCTTACGGAAGTGGAGATTTCTGATCTGGACGAGGCTATTGGGAAAATCCTGGATGGAAATTACCAGATTGAAAGCCGGATGATGCTGGAGGGGAGTTTTGAAAAAGCAGACAGCGACATTGCCCTCAATGACATTGTAGTTTCCAGGAAAGGAGACCTTCGGGTCATCCATTTCAATATCTATGTGGATGGCGCTTTTTTAAATTCTTATGAGGCTGACGGTATGATCGTATCGACGCCCACAGGGTCTACGGCGTATAATCTGTCTGCAGGAGGTCCGATTGTAGAACCGACGGCATCCATGATCGTTCTGACCCCTATCTGTTCTCATGCTCTCAATACCAGCAGTATCGTTCTTCCGGCAGAAGATGAGATTGTTATTGAGATAGGAGAAGGACGAAACGGGAGAGAAGAAGAGGTTTTTGTTACCTTTGACGGAGCAGATGTGGTAGAATTGAGAACGGGAGATAAAGTGACTATTACAAAATCCCAACATGAGACAAAGCTCATGAAATTGAGCAAAGTCAGCTTTTTGGAAATATTACGCAGGAAAATGAAAGGAAACTAGCACAATGAAAATCAACCGACATGCGAAGATTGTGGAACTGATCAATAAACACCGCATTGAAACGCAGGAAGAACTGGCGGAATATCTGAATAAAGAGGGATTTAAAGTAACCCAGGCTACAGTTTCAAGGGATATTCGTGACCTGAAGCTTACAAAAGTACCTACTGACGATGGAAAGCAAAGATATGCTGTCCACCAGAAGGATGAATCAGAAATGAGTGAAAAATATATCCGTGTTCTGAAAGATGGTTTTGTTTCCATGGATATGGCACAGAATATTTTAGTGATCAAGACAGTCTCCGGTATGGCGAGTGCTGTGTGCGCCGCTCTGGATGCAATGAGATGGAATGAAATCGTAGGCAGTATTGCTGGAGATGACACGATCATGTGTGCCATCCGCAGTGTGGAAGATACTGTCAGCGTTATGGATAAAATCAGTAAGATTGTTTTATAAGGGCACTTAGGAGGACATATGTTACAGAATCTGCATGTGAAAAACCTGGCTCTGATCGATGAAATTGAAGTGGATTTCAAAGAAGGGCTGAACATACTGACAGGGGAGACCGGAGCGGGAAAATCTATTATTCTTGGTTCGGTCAGCCTTGCGCTTGGAGCCCGGTATTCGACAGATATTTTAAGAAAGGGTGCACAGTATGGTTTTGTGGAACTGACCTTTTCAATAGAAAATGAAAAACAGGAAAAGCAGCTGAACAAACTGGATATCTATCCGGAAGAGGGAGAAGTGGTGCTTAGCAGACGCTTAATGGAAGGCAGGAGTACCAGCAAGATCAATGGTGAGACAGTGCCGATCTCCCTTCTGAAAGAAGCGGCCGGCATTCTGATCGATATACACGGACAGCACGAGCATCAGTCTCTTCTCTACAAGAAAAAACAGCTGGAAATCCTGGACAATTTTGCAGCGGACAAGATTCAAAAGACAGCAGAGCAGGTAAAAGCTGCCTATGCGGAATACAAAAAATGGAAAAAAGAGCTTGAACAGGCGGACAAAGATGAAGCAGAGCGTGCAAAGGAACTCTCCTTTCTGGAATTTGAAATAAAAGAGATTACTGAGGCAGGGCTTAGAAAAGGTGAGGATGAGGAACTGGAGGAAGCCTACCGCCGCATGGTAAACAGCCAGAAAATCGTAGCGGGAGTAAACGAGGCTCACGGTCACACAAGTGAGAGCAGTGACAGTGCCAGCGAATCCATCAGCAGAGCGATCCGCTGCCTGGCTGATGCGGCAGGAATGGATGAACAGGCCGGCGGCCTGTACGAACAGCTGATAGAGATTGACAGTTTATTAAATGATTTTAACTGGGAACTTTCTGCCTACAGTAAGAGCCTGGATTTTTCAGAAGAAGAGTTTGCACAGACGGAAGAGAGGCTCAATGAAATTAACCGGCTGAAAATAAAATACGGAAACAGTATTGAAGAAATTCAGACCTACTGCAAAGAGAAGGAAGAACGGCTTAAAGTATTAAATGACTATGACTGTTATCTGGAACAGTTAAGGAGCAGCCTCCAAAAAGCGGAAGATGAATTGGATAAGCAGACAAAGAAGCTGACAGATTTGCGGCAAAAGGAAAGCGCCGTTTTTGCAAAAAAAATCCAGGGAGGACTTAAGGATCTTAATTTTGCAAATGTACAGTTTGAGATTGCTTTTGACCTTCTTCCGGAGTATACTTCATCCGGAAGAGATGATGTGGAATTTATGATATCCATGAATCCGGGAGAGCCGGTCAAACCGCTTTCGGAAGTGGCGTCAGGAGGAGAACTTTCCAGGATTATGCTGGCCATCAAGACAGTTATGGCGGATAAAGATGAAATCCCCACATTGATTTTTGATGAAATTGATGTAGGGATCAGCGGACGCACGGCACAGAAAGTTTCGGAGAAAATGGCGGTAATAGGCAGAAGCCATCAGGTAATCTGCATTACCCATCTTGCACAGATCGCTGCCATGGCAGACGCTCATTATGTGATTGAAAAGACGGTGGAAAATGAAAGGACAAGGACAGGCATCCGTCTGCTAAGCAATGAGGAATCTGTGGATGAACTGGCAAGGATTCTCGGAGGTGCAAAGATTACCGAGGCTGTCCGTGAAAATGCAAGAGAAATGAAAGAACTCGCAAAAAGCTCACATTGATAAATTGATAAGGGGGAACATTATGGCTTCAAAGACGGGAAACAGGCGAAAGAAAAGCCCGACGAAAAAAAAGAAGAACGTACAGCAGAGCTTTGTGGCTGATGAAATTACCATATGGCTCACACTTGCAGTCAGTATTCTTCTGCTTTTAAGCAATTTTGGCCTGGGAGGATTTGCAGGGGAGGCAGTCTCTTCCTTTTTGTATGATCTGTTTGGTTACGGTGCTTATTTAATGCCCTTTCTTTTGTTTGGGGGCGTTGCTTTTACAGTTTCCAATAAAGGAAACAGGAGTGCTTATATAAAGACCGGGGCAGCAACTATGCTTTTTATCCTGATCTGCACCTTTCTGGAACTTCTGGTGTTGGAAGGCGGAATGCTCGGCACCTTTCTGGCGGGGATTCTCACTCCGGCCATCGGTACAGCAGGAACTTATGTTGTTGTAATTATTCTGATGATCATCTGTATGGTGATCATTACAGGAAAATCTGCTCTGAAAGGTGTAACGGAGCGGGGAGGACAGGCGTACGGCAGAGCGCGGGAGGATGCGGCGCGGCGCCGGGAACTTCACGAGACCCGTCGCCTTAATCGGATCAAGGAGGAAGAAAAGGAAATTGAAAAAGCCCGAAAAGCCGGACTTCTTGATGCAAAAGCAGAGAAGAAAAAAGAAGAGAAAAGTGAAGCAAAAAGAAAGGACAGACTGGTATCAGGGGTATCTTTCGATACAACATTAAAAGATGCCAAGAAGTCTCCTGATCTTAGAGAACTTACACCGGAGGAAGAACCGGCGCCGACAGAAAATATCCGGGAAGAAGAGCCGCAGTTTGTCATTAACCGCGCCACAGTTCCGGATATTCCCGATGAAGAATTACTGCCGGACAGTGAAGAAATCCCGGCACCGGAGACGGCAAAAGCGGAGCCATTGGAAGAGCAGATTTTGGTTCCGGCGCCGGCAGAGGAAAACAGAGGGAAGAAAACAAAAATGGGAGCAGCGGCTGTGGCGGATGAGGCGGCTATGGTGAGTCAGGCAGTCGAAGCGGCGGAGGCGAAGCCGAAAAAGGTCTACAAGATTCCGCCTCTTTCCCTTCTTACACGAGGGAAAAAAGGAGGGGGAGATTCCGATGCTCACCTTAGGGAGACAGCCCGTAAGCTTCAGGAGACGCTCCACAGCTTTGGAGTCAATGTAACCATTACCAATGTAAGCTGCGGACCTTCGGTAACCCGCTATGAAATGCAGCCGGAACAGGGGGTAAAAGTCAGCAAGATCGTAGGGCTCACTGATGATATCAAGCTCAATCTGGCAGCGGCGGATATACGGATCGAGGCGCCCATTCCAGGGAAAGCAGCTGTTGGGATCGAGGTGCCAAATAAAGAAAACGCAGTGGTAAATTTAAGGGATCTGCTGGAATCTGAAGAATTTAAGAACAGCAGTTCCAAACTGGCATTTGCGGCAGGAAGAGATATTGCGGGAAAAGCAGTGGTGACAGACATTGCAAAAATGCCTCACCTACTGGTGGCGGGAGCTACAGGATCAGGAAAATCTGTCTGCATTAATACGTTGATCATGAGTATTTTGTATAAGGCGACTCCGGATGAAGTAAAGCTGATCATGGTTGACCCGAAAGTGGTGGAGCTTAGCGTGTACAACGGCATTCCCCATCTGATGATCCCGGTTGTGACAGATCCCAAGAAGGCAGCCGGGGCACTCAACTGGGCAGTCGCGGAAATGACAAAGCGTTATCAGCTGTTTGCACAGTATAATGTCCGGGATCTGAAAGGATTTAATGAAAAGGCAGAGGCCGCAGAAAAGGCAAGACATTCGGAAGAAGAGGATATTCCAAAGAAAATGCCGCAGATTGTTATTATCGTGGATGAGCTTGCAGACCTTATGATGGTTGCACCGGGCGAAGTGGAAGAGGCAATCTGCCGTCTGGCACAGCTTGCAAGAGCGGCCGGCATTCACCTTGTCCTTGCAACGCAGAGACCTTCTGTCAACGTCATTACCGGTCTGATCAAGGCGAATATGCCGTCGCGGATTGCATTTTCTGTATCTTCAGGTGTGGATTCACGTACGATCATCGACATGAACGGAGCTGAGAAACTCCTTGGAAAAGGTGATATGCTGTTCTATCCATCCGGATATCAGAAGCCGGCCAGAGTGCAGGGGGCATTTGTATCTGACAAAGAAGTACAGAATGTGGTAGAATATCTGAAAAAGCAAAATGGGGAAGCCGCCTACAACGAAGAGGTCGTAACTCATGTAAATACCAGTGCGGCCGGAGTTTCATCCGGAGGAGGCATTGCCGGATCGTCAGAGGAAGAAGAAAGAGATGTTCATTTTGTAGAGGCGGGAAAACTGATCATTGAAAAAGAAAAAGCATCTATCGGTATGCTGCAGCGCGCTTTTAAAATAGGATTCAACCGGGCGGCCCGCATTATGGATCAGCTCTGCGAGGCAGGCGTAGTCGGTGCGGAAGAAGGTACAAAGCCAAGGAAGGTATTAATGTCAATGGAAGAATTTGAACAGTTCATTGATGAATACATATAAAGAATAAAGGAAAGGACGGGAAGGGAAATGAAAACAGATATTCAGATTGCGCAGGAAGCGCAGATGGCTCACATCAAAGAAGTAGCAGCATCCATAGGGATTCAGGAGGAAGATCTGGAGTTTTATGGCAAATATAAGGCAAAGCTTTCAGATGAACTGTGGGAAAAAATAAAGGATAAAAAAGACGGGAAGCTGGTTCTTGTTACAGCGATCAATCCCACTCCGGCAGGGGAAGGTAAGACAACCACTACAGTCGGACTTGGACAGGCAATGGCAAAGCTTGGGAAAAAAGCGCTGATTGCCCTTAGAGAACCATCTCTTGGACCGTGTTTTGGAATCAAGGGAGGCGCAGCAGGCGGAGGATATGCTCAGGTTGTGCCGATGGAAGATCTGAATCTGCATTTCACTGGAGATTTCCACGCGATCACATCCGCCAACAATCTTTTGGCGGCGCTTTTGGACAATCATATCCAGCAGGGAAATGAGCTTGGTATTGATCCGAGACAGGTTGTGTGGAAACGCTGTCTGGATATGAATGACAGATCTCTTAGAAATATAGTGGTAGGATTGGGGAAGAAGACAGATGGAATGGTAAGAGAGGATCATTTTGTCATCACTGTCGCTTCTGAAATTATGGCAATCCTTTGTCTTGCTGATGACATTTTTGATCTGAAAAAGAGACTTGGCAAAATCATTGTAGCCTACAACTTCAAAGGCGAACCTGTTACGGCAGATGACCTTCACGCCACAGGAGCCATGACCGCCCTTTTGAAAGATGCCATTAAACCCAATTTGATTCAGACGCTGGAACATACGCCGGCTCTGGTTCATGGAGGGCCTTTTGCCAATATTGCACATGGCTGCAACAGTGTACGTGCCACAAAAATGGCGCTGAAACTGAGTGATATCACGATCACAGAGGCAGGATTCGGAGCAGATCTGGGAGCTGAAAAATTCATGGATATTAAGTGCCGGAAAGCAGGACTTTCTCCGGATGCAGTAGTTTTAGTTGCAACTGTGCGTGCTTTGAAGTATAATGGAGGAGTTGCAAAGGATAAACTTTCAGAAGAAAATCTGGAAGCCCTTGCAAAAGGAATTGTAAATCTTGAAAAACATATTGAAAATATTCAGAAATACGATGTTCCTGTTATCGTAACACTCAATTCCTTTGTGACAGATACAGAGGCTGAAAACGAATTTATCCGTCATTTCTGCGAAGAGAGAGGATGTGAATTTGCTCTTTCTGAAGTATGGGAGAAAGGCGGAGATGGAGGTGTTCAGCTGGCAGAAAAAGTACTGGATACACTGGAGAAGAAAGAAAGTCATTTCCATCCATTATATAAAGACGAATTATCTTTGAAAGAAAAAATTGAGACAATCGCCAAAGAAATCTATGGAGCAAGAGGAGTTATTTACGAGCCGACGGCGGAAAAACAGCTTGCCAAAATTGAAAATATGGGCTTTGGCGAACTTCCGGTCTGTATGGCAAAGAATCAATATTCACTGTCAGACGATGCAACAAAACTCGGAAGGCCGACGGACTTTGATATACACATTCGCGAAGTATATGTGAGCGCCGGCGCCGGATTCGTTGTTGCTTTAACTGGCGCGATCATGACAATGCCGGGACTTCCAAAAGTACCTGCTGCAAATGGAATCGATGTATCAGATGAGGGGAATATCACAGGACTGTTCTAAGGAGAGAGGAATATGCCCCGAATGACAGGCAGAATAGGAAAAAAAATATCAGTAAACAGTAACCAGAAACAATATCATACACGACTTGGCAGGCAGGGGGAGAATGCCTGCCTTGTTGGCGTACTTCGGAATAAATTAACAGGGGGTATCGGACGATGAAATGCAGATACTGCGGATGCGAAATCCCATCTGGGGAGTTGTATTGCCCGGAGTGCGGAGAAGAAGTACAGATTGTGCCGGACTATAATCCGTTAGATGATGTGCTTGCCGCACAGGTGAAAGGGGCAATTGATGGCAGTGAACGTCCCTTGGACGACTATGATTATGAGGAATATCATACAGCCAGTATACAGGGAAGGCGGAAAAGTTCCGCGCAAAGAGAAAGAAATGGAGCAAGGGAGAGGAGAGACTCCAGAGAAAATACGTTGACGCGGAATACATCTTCCGGAAGAAGAACCGGAAGGACTTCCGTTGACCCGGCGTTGGAAAGGGAGAGAAGAAAACGTCAGGCAGAAAGGAAAAGAGCCAAGAAAAAAAAGCTTAGAAGAAAAATTATCATTTTGCTTATCCTGTTTTTTGTTGCGGTAGGAGCAGGTATCTTCTTTCTGTATCAAAATTCCTATGCAGGACAGGTGCGGAAAGGAGAAAAGGCAGCGTCAGAGAAAAATTATGACGAGGCGGAAAGATATTATAAGAACGCAATAGAAAAATCACCAGAAAGGGCGGAAGCATATACCGGTCTTGCGGATGTTTATATGGCGCAGGATGAACAGGAAACAGCAGAGGAAATGTTCCTTAACGCTATTGACAGTAATCCGTCAGAATCACAAATTTATGAAGCTGCCATTCAGTTTTATATTGATACCAAGCAGCCCCAGGAAGCTTCAGTGATTTTGGAGGACGCCGAAGACAGTGTGCGTGAGGATTTAAGTAAATATATTTCAGATGCGCCTTCCTTCAGCCTTGATGATTCAGAAGTATTTGAGGATGTGCAGCAGCTGACACTGGAATCCGATGGAGAAGCAATCTATTATACAACAGATGGAACAGAACCGACGACTTCCAGTACGAAATACAGTGAACCGATCCAGATTTCAGAAGGAACAACGACGATATCGGCAATTTCCGTGAACAAAGAAGGGATTCCAAGCCTTGCTGAAACAAAAGAATACACAGTTGAACTTCCTATTGAGGATGCCCCGGCAGTTTCGCCATCGACAGGACAGTATGACGAACCGACACAGATCGTGATCCAGGTTCCGGAAGGTTACACGGCATATTATACGACAGATAAAAGTAATCCAACAGAGAACTCAACGCAGTATACAGGACCTATCGACATGCCACAGGGAAGTACGATTTTCAAGGCAGTGCTCGTTAATGGAAAAGGCAGGCTTACAGCTGTTACTACAAGGAACTATGAACTGGTTTATTAAATTTATCTCCTTTTTTTAAAAATACTATTGCATGTCCATAAATAGAGAGTTATAATATTGATAAATAATTAACAGGAACAACAAATTTTTATCAATCTTAAAAGGAGATGCGAAACATGAGCAGATTTTGTTTACCAAGAGATATTTATCATGGAAAAGGCAGTCTGGAAGAATTGAAAAACCTGAAAGGGAAAAAAGCCATCCTTGTTGTAGGCGGCGGATCTATGAAACGCCAGGGTTTTCTTGATAAGGCGGTTGATTATCTGAAAGAAGCAGGAATGGAAGTAGAGGTTTTTGAAGGTGTTGAGCCGGATCCTTCTGTAGAGACAGTTATGAAAGGTGCAGAAGTCATGAGAAGCTTTCAGCCGGACTGGATCGTGGCTATGGGCGGAGGTTCTCCAATTGATGCAGCAAAGGCAATGTGGGCATTTTATGAATATCCGGATACATCCTTTGAAGACTTGTGTACACCGTTTAATTTCCCGGAACTTCGTCAAAAGGCAAAGTTTGCTGCAATTCCATCCACATCGGGAACAGCTACAGAAGTTACGGCTTTCTCTGTTATTACAAATTATCAGACAGGCGTAAAGTATCCGCTTGCAGATTTTAACATTACACCGGATGTGGCTATCGTTGATCCTGATCTTGTAGCGGCACTTCCTGTAAAACAGGTGGCTTATACGGGTATGGACGCTTTGACACATGCAATTGAAGCGTATGTATCTACGTTGAACGGACCGTTCACAGATCCACTTGCTTTGCAGGCGATAGAGATGGTACTGGATTATCTGCCGGCATCCTATAATTGCAACATGGAGGCAAGAGAGCAGATGCATTATGCACAGTGTCTGGCTGGAATGGCATTTTCCAATGCACTGCTTGGTATTGTTCATTCTATGGCCCATAAAACAGGTGCAGCATTTTCAACCGGACATATTCCACATGGATGTGCCAATGCCATTTACCTGCCATATGTCATTAAGTACAATGCAAAAGATCCGGTTGCTGCAAAACGTTACGCAGAGATCGCCCGCCGCATGGGACTTGATGGAATATCTGAAAAAGCACTTATTAACAGCCTCTGTGAAAAGATTGATGAATTTAATGTTAAATTGAATATTCCAAAGACATTGAAAGAATTTGGAATTGATGAAAATGAATTTAAAGAAAAGGTGGCCAAAATCGCGGAACTGGCAGTCGGTGATGCATGTACAGGCTCCAATCCACGTTCTATTGATCCGGCTACAATGGAAAAACTGCTCACATGTACATATTACGGTGTAGAAGTTGATTTCTAAAAGCCGATAAAACATGAGGCAGGCGCTTGAGAAGGCACCTGCCTCATGTTTTGCAGTACTGAAAAGGCAGGAAGATATGTATGACTCTTCAATAGTTGCTGATTATCTTTTTGTAAATTTAGGGAAAATATTGATATTTGTTCACAATTGCATTATTATAAAATAAGTATGAATATTTAGGAGGAAGCGAGATGTACAAGATAGTAAAGGCTGAAAAACTGGCTGACAAGATTTATCTTATGGACGTGGAAGCGCCTCGTGTTGCAAGACACTGTGAGCCGGGGCAGTTTGTAATTGTAAAAATAGATGAGAAAGGGGAAAGGATTCCTCTTACCATCTGCGATTATGACAGCGAAGCAGGCACGATCACAATTGTATTCCAGTCAGTAGGAGCTTCAACAGAAAAGATGACGAATCTGAAAGCAGGCGATGCATTCCGTGATTTTACCGGGCCGCTTGGATGTCCTTCAGAGTTTGTCCACGAAGATCTGGATTCATTAAAAAATAAAAAGATGCTGTTTGTTGCAGGCGGTGTCGGAGCAGCTCCGGTATATCCGCAGGTAAAATGGCTCAAAGAGCACGGAATAGACGCTGATGTTATTGTAGGGGCAAAGACAAAGGATATGTTGATCCTTGAAGAGGAGATGAAAGCAGTTTCCGGAAATTATTATCCCTGCACAGATGACGGTTCCTATGGACATTCTGGTATGGTGACAACCATGGTAGAAGAACTGGTAAATGAAGGAAAGAAATATGACGTCTGTGTAGCTATCGGGCCTATGATCATGATGAAATTTGTCTGTCTGCTGACAAAGAAACTGGAGATTCCAACAATCGTCAGCATGAACCCGATCATGGTAGACGGTACCGGAATGTGCGGAGCCTGCCGCCTTCATGTTGGAGATGAAATTAAATTTGCCTGTGTAGACGGACCGGAGTTTGACGGACATCTGGTAAACTTTGATGAAGCGATGAAGAGACAACAGATGTATAAGACACAGGAAGGAAGAGCATTACTTAAATTACAGGAAGGCGATACCCACCATGGTGGATGTGGCCACTGCGGAGGTGATAACTAATGGCTGATATGTTAAAAAGAGTTCCTGTCAGAGAACAGGACGCAAAAGTGAGAGCAACAAATTTTGAAGAAGTATGCTATGGTTACAATAAAGAAGAAGCAATGGAGGAAGCAGCACGCTGCCTGAACTGCAAGAATGCAAAATGTATCCAGGGCTGTCCGGTTTCCATTAATATTCCGGGATTTATTTCAAAAGTAAAAGAAGGAGACATTGAAGGCGCGTATGAAGTGATCGGAGAGTCTTCCGCCCTCCCGGCTATCTGCGGTCGTGTATGTCCGCAGGAGTCACAGTGTGAGTGCAAATGTATCCGGGGAATTAAAGGAGAGCCGGTTTCTATCGGTAAACTGGAAAGATTTGTTGCAGATTATGCTCTGGAAAACGATATTAAACCGAAAAAGGCAGAAAAGCTGAACGGGCACAAAGTTGCAGTCATTGGTTCCGGCCCATCCGGACTTACCTGTGCAGGGGACCTGGCAAAGCTTGGCTACGATGTAACAGTATTCGAGGCTCTTCATGAGCTTGGCGGCGTTTTGGTATATGGTATTCCCGAATTTCGTCTCCCGAAAGAAAAAGTCGTAAAAAAGGAGATTGAAAAGGTAAAAGAACTGGGTGTGAAATTTGAGACAAACGTTGTGATCGGAAAGTCAACAACGATCGACCAGCTGATGGAAGAAGAAAATTTTGAGGCTGTCTTTATCGGGTCAGGAGCAGGCCTTCCTATGTTTATGGGCATTCCGGGAGAAACAGCAAACGGCGTATTTTCAGCCAATGAATATCTGACAAGAAGCAACTTAATGAAGGCATTTGATGATTCTTACGATACACCGATTGCAGCAGGAAAGAAAGTAGCAGTCATCGGAGGCGGAAACGTTGCTATGGATGCTGCAAGAACAGCACTTCGTCTCGGCGCTGAAGTACATATCGTGTACCGCCGAAGCGAAGCAGAGCTTCCGGCTCGAGTGGAAGAAGTTCATCATGCAAAAGAAGAAGGAGTTATTTTTGATCTTCTGACAAATCCGAAGGAAATTCTTGTGGATGAAAACGGATGGGTAAAAGGCATGAAAGTGATCAAGATGGAACTGGGAGAGCCAGACGCATCCGGAAGACGCCGTCCGGTAGAAATTCCGGGATCAGAGTATGAGATTGAAGTAGATACAGTTATCATGTCACTGGGTACTTCGCCAAATCCGTTGATTGCTTCCACGACAAAAGGTCTGGAAACCAACAGAAGAAAATGTATCGTTGCAGAAGAAGAAAACGGACAGACTTCCAAGGCATGTGTATTTGCCGGAGGAGATGCCGTAACAGGAGCAGCGACTGTTATCCTTGCTATGGGAGCCGGAAAAGCAGGAGCAAAAGGAATCCATGAACTGCTGTCACAGAAATAGACAAGATGAACTATGCAGGAAGATCCATCAAAAGGTCTTCCTGTTTTTCTCTGTATGTAAGAGCTGTTCTTACATGCAGACATAATGAAAGTACGAGTATGAAAATGCCAAAATGAAGGAGAAAAGTCCGGATGAAAATAACTATCATTTCCGTTGGAAAGATAAAAGAGAAATACCTAAAGGATGCTATTGCAGAGTACGCGAAGAGATTGGGAAAATATTGCAGACTGGAAATTATAGAAGTAGCTGATGAGAAGACGCCGGATCAGGCCAGTGAAACAGTAGAGGAAGGAATACGGGCGAAAGAAGCAGAGAGGATCTTGAAAAATATCAAAGATGATATGTATGTGATCACACTGGAAATCCAAGGAAAAATGCTGACATCAGAAGAGCTGGCGGACAAGATTGAGACGCTTGGCATCCAGGGAAAGAGCAGCATTGCTTTTGTGATCGGTGGCTCTATCGGCCTTGGTAAGGCAGTATTGGACCGTTCTGATTTCGCTTTAAGCTTTTCCAGGATGACTTTTCCGCATCAGCTGATGAGGGTAATCCTATTGGAACAGATATACAGAGGATTCAGGATCATAAATGGGGAGCCGTATCATAAGTAAGGGCGGTTTTTGCGTTTGGGTGTGATATGGTGTGAAATAATAAGGCATGTAAAACGGTTGGTAAGAGAGTGGACAGATGATGTTCTGCTCTCTTTTTACATGTGTAGAAAATAAAATGACAGGGAAATAAAGGAATGGTATAATGAAGAAAAGTGGCGCGACAGATTGGAATTTAAGGAGAAGTCGAAAATGAGGATAAATTTCCGAACGCAAATAATCGTTACTATGACTTTGGTTATTGTGGGATTTATAAGTTCTTTATAGTTGGCTAAGGATATATACTATAATCTTGCATGGGCTTTTACAGGTCTTGTTTTTTTCATTAACCCTGTATATCCTATAAATATAACAGATTTAGAACAAGAAAAAGTGAAAAAGGGAATACGAATAGCAGGAATGATTTTAGTTTTTATCGGATTAACAAATGGATTCGGTGTATAAATCCTAATTTATGGAGGAGCTAATGATGGATAAAAAAAAAGGAGTGATTTGTCCAATTGTACAGATTATATTAAGCATGATATGCCTGATTTATAATGCGATAAATCAAGAAAATATAATAATCTGGATATTATTTTTATTCTCTGGAATTTTATTGTTAAGCACGAATGTCAGTAGATACAATAAAAAAGAAGACGAGTGAGAAAATACAAATCCTAATTCGTGAAGGAGTAAAAAGTATATGATTTTATATCATGGAAGCAATGTTATAGTCCAGGAACCGCAGATCTTGGAAAATGGTTTTTACAAAGATTTCGGCTACGGATTTTATTGTACAATTTTAGAAAAGCAGGCGAAACGCTGGGCTTTGACAAAACGTAGAAGGCATATTGTAAATTTTTATGAATATTCACCCGATAAGAGCCTGAATATTAAAAAGTTTAGTGAGATGACAGAGGAATGGTTACAGTTTGTTGTAAACTGTCGGCTTGGCTTAAAACATGATTATGATGTTGTCGAGGGCCCGATGGCGGATGATACAATCTGGGATTATGTTGAGGACTATATGGCTGAACGAATTTCGAAAGAGGCGTTCTGGGAACTGGTTAAGTTTAAGTATCCGACACATCAGATTGTATTTTGTACGGAGAAAGCATTACAGACTATCAAATTCGAAGGGAGTTATTCGCTATGATAAATAAATTTTTCCCGGAAGAGCAAATAACCGAGAATGATCTTTATTTTTTATGTTATATGATAGAACGTGTAGCAAGGAAATTACATCAGAAAAACAAATATGTTGTTAATTCTATAGCGAAAGATGAGTGGGTGCGTCTGATTAGCCTGGCTAATGTACTTCACTGTGAGAATCCCCTTAAAATTGAAGATGAATGGATTGAAGAGTATAAGCTAGAAAAGGGAAAATTCGATATAACGGATGTGGATTTAGAACTTGTAGAGGAGATTCCATCAGAAACACAGATGGGCAAGGTGTATACAAGGCTGATTCTGTCAACGTTACAGCCAGAGGAAGATTATATCGATGGAATGATCCGAGTATACAATGATGAAATATGCGATACGATTGATAATTACAATAGCAGTGCATATTATGAACCGTCTTATGTAATAACAAGAGCCTATAATAATGGAGGATTTTAAAAAGCAGATAACCGCATTTGGATATGTTATGGAGAGCCGTATCATAAATAAGGACGGTTTTTCGTATTTGGTTGTAATATGGTATGAAGTAATGAATCATGAGGAGTATTTAGAAGGGAGTTGGACAGATGATGTTCCGCTCTCTTTTCGTATGGGGCAGAAAGACAATGACAGGGAAATAAACGAATGGTATAATGAAGTAAAACTAGGTCGACAAATCCTAATTGGTAAGGGAGATGACTTTGTGAAAAAATTAAGTGAAGATGTTGAAAAAATAATGGCGGAACGATTTGGAAAAGATACCATTATTGCATTGGCAACAGTAGAAAATGAGGTGCCTTTTGTACGTTATGTAAATGCTTATTATGAGAACGGTGCATTTTATATTATTACATATGCACTTTCAAATAAAATGAGGCATATGGAAAGCAACTCTACTGTTGCAATAGCTGGTGAATGGTTCACGGCACATGGAAAGAGTATCAATTTGGGATATTTCGGGAAAGAGGAAAATTATCGGATTGCCGAGAAATTAAAAAAAGTATTTTCTGAGTGGATCGACAATGGACATAATAATTTTGATGATGAGAATACTATAATTTTATGTGTAGAATTAACCGAGGGACTGTTACTTTCACATGGAACAAAGTATGAGTTTTAGTTTTCGGTTTCCGGTTTGTATGGCAGATCCTAATTGAAAATATTCTTAATGGGATATAATAGTAGCGTATAAGAAGTAGGGAGGAATGCTGATATGATGTATCCTTTTATGACATTGAACGATGAAACGGAAATTGTTCATTCTGATATGCAGGATAATGGAAGAGTTAAAGTGTATATTGAGAGACCAGATGAAAAATATGGATTTAAACATGCTGCATGCTGGCTCCCCGATTACACATGGGAAGATATTTACCATTTTTCGGAGGAAGAGATTAAGCAATTCGAAGAGATAATAAGATCAACTGCTCATCTTATTATTGAATTCTCTCAGGAAGGGGGCTTTGAGAATGCCTCAAATCTTTAGAATGGGAGAATACTGGATTTATTTCTGGACAAATGAGAATAAACCTGTTGAACCGATCCATGTACATATCGCAAAAGGAAAGCCTTCCGAAAATGCAACAAAGGTATGGATTACCAGCGCAGGGAACTGTCTGCTCTGCAATAATAATTCAAGAATACCTTCACATACGTTGCGGAATATTATGAGAATGATTGAGGCACGAAGTGCTGATATTATTCAGAAATGGTTTGCATATTTTGGAGAGATAAGTTATTATTGTTGATTTTTGTTAGACCGCACTTGAGTACGTTATAGGGAGCCATATCACAAATAAATGAGTTTTTTCGCATTTGGGTATGATATAACGTGAAGTAATAAAAATGGAAAAACAAGGTTGACAGATCGGAACTTGTCAAAGTGTTTTTATGAAAGGAGTTGAAAGTATGAATTTCTTTGAGATAGTCCTTACATTGGCAATTTCTTTGGGGGCAGTAGTATGGGGCGTGAATATTTATAATCAAAAGGGCACTTGGTTTCTTGCCGGATGGAATACAATGAGTAGAGAAGAAAAAGCAACATACAATGAGAAAGCAATATGTCATTTGTTTGGAAAATGTGTTGTTTTCTGTGGAATAGGAGCATTTCTTTTATTATATGGTAGCTTTAATCACAATGATTATATTTTATGTGTTGGACTTGGTATAATTGCAATAATGATTATTCTATCCATTATAATACCAAAGATAAATTCAAAAAAATATCGTCAGTACAAATCCTAATTTATCTGTACACAATATGATGTCTAAGCTATAATAAAATTAGTCATATGCAATATTATTAAAGAAGTATGCTCTTAAGGTAGAGGTATATGTATGCCGGAAATTGCTTTGTTTTATGGAATAAGGATTACTATGTATTATGATGACCATAATCCACCCCGCTTTTATGTGGAGTATAATGGGAAAAAGGCTCTGATCGACATAAATGATGTCTGTGTTTTGCAGGGAGCATTGCCATCAAGGCAACTGAAACTTGTGTTGGCATGGTGTGTGATCCATCAGGATGAATTAATGCAAAACTGGGAACTTGCAAAAGATGGGAAACCGTTAAACAGAATCAATCCTTTGGTTTAAATATGAAGGAGGCGCTGTAATGTTAGAATATATTCCAACTGTGGTTCAGGTAATACCGTACGAAGATTATACTGTGGATGTATATTTTGATGATGGGAAAATTGTATGCTGCCATGCAGAAAAAGATTTGTCTCCTAATATTTTTGATCGAATAAAGGCGTATCATATTTTTATGGATAAATGTGTGGTTTTAAATGGAACATTGGCATGGGATGTGGCTGGAGGAAGAAATGTAAACGAGTGCATTGATATCGATCCTCTATATTTGCACGAGTTGAAAAAAAGTAAAGAACGAATAGCATAGAATATTAAATATATAAACCGCACTTGAGTACGTTATAGGGAACCGCGTCACGAGTAAGTGTGGTTTTTCGCATTTGGATATGATATGGTGGGAAGTGATGAATCATGAAGATCAGCAGGACTTGATTTTGCACACATCGTGTTAGTTGCTTATATGCCAATTTTTCATATCGTACCATTAGAAAACGTTGGATAGAGTTTAGAGAGAGTTTGGAAACAGGCAAATCCTAATTTGAAAATAACCTTAATGGGATATCTATAATCATCCAAAGACCTGGTAATCTGGAAGTTAAGGAGGTACATAACAATGAATAAAATGATTGCATATTGTGGACTGGATTGTGAACACTGCGATGCATATCTTGCAACAATGAATGACGATCAAGAATTGAGAAAAAAGACAGCAAAGCTATGGGCTGAATTAAATAATGCACCTATCCTTCCGGAGCATATCAATTGTCAAGGTTGCCGTGTTGAAGGAGTTAAAACGGTATTTTGTGATAGTATGTGTGGTGTTCGCCAGTGTGCAATGAAAAAAGGAATCGATACTTGCGGCGACTGTTCAGAGCTGGAAAGATGTTCTATTGTTGGAGCTATCCTGGAGAATAATCCATCTGCTTTGAAGAATTTGAAAGGATAAATCCTAACTTGTGAAGGGAGTGAATAGACGATATTCCGCTTCCTGTTTGCATGAGTGAGAAAGAAAATGATAGGGAAATAAACGAATGATATAATGAAGAAAACAAGGTTGGAAGGTTAAAATTTGCAGGGAGAAAATATGATTCGACGACAGGATATAAGGGAGACGGTTTATAGATATATTGCGGAACAAATGAATTGCAGTGTACAGGATTTACATGCGGGTGAAACAGTTTTTATTGAGGATGATACGAAACCAGAGAAGTATATAAAAATTCTAAGTGTTGAAGATACAGATATTATTACGTTATCTTCAGATGTATTTCCTGATGGCATGAGGTGCCTTAATGGAAAAAGCCGGGATGAACTATATGAAAGCAATTATGTATTTGGTCAGACACTGCATTATGTTCCGGATATGAACCAAATGGAACGATTGCCTTTTGTAGAAGGATATACGTTTGAATTAGTTGGTGCCGATGAAATACGGAAACTATACGGGATAAAAGGATTTGATAATTCGTTATCATTCGATGAGGATGGTAATACTTCGACATGCATCGCCCTCTACGCTAAGAAGGATAATGATATTATTGCATTAGCAGGAGCGTCCTATGTAAATAACGAATTGCGGGAAGTTGGAATTGATGTTAAAAAGGAGTTTCGCGGGAAAAAACTGGCTTCGCTATTGGTACATAATTTGACTGTTGAAATATTGAAACAAGGGAAAATACCATTTTACAGTGTTTCAGTGACCAATATCGCATCACAGGCAGTTGCGATCCGAAGCGGTTATATGCCTTTATGGACGGATACATTTGGTGTTCGGGGGATTTAGTGATGGATTCCATTTTTTCAATAGCAGGAACAAAAATTAAAATCTGGATTTGAGAGGTGTTTTATGAAACGAGAGTTAGGAATTGCCCGCTGTGGCCTTGCCTGTTGTTTGTGCTCAGAAAATGAGACGTGTTCTGGTTGTGATTCGGGCGAATGTCCGGATAAGGATTGGTGTGAAAACAGGAAATGTTCAATTTCTAAAAGAATTGAGCATTGTTATGAATGCAAGGATACATGCACAAAAGGCTTATTAAGTAAAATAAAACCGTATGCTTTTACAGAATTTGCCAGAAGATATGGTGAGGATTACCTTTTGGACTGCCTTGAAAGAAATGAGAAGAAAGGTGTGATTTATCATCGTGAAGGTATAAATGGTGATTATGATGATTTCGATGACGTGGATGCACTGATAGAATATATAAAAACCGGATATAGATAAATTTGGATTTGGAGGAACTGTTCAGTTCCTCCTTATTTTATGTCTTAATGTTATCAGAACCTGAGTTCATTCTTTCTTCCGTGTTAAGAAAATTCCAATAAGAGACTGTGAAGAAAAGTCTGTAAATAAGATTCTTCTATGATAAGAATGGGTGAAAGGCTTAAAAAATAAGCTTTTCACCTTTGTTTTATATATACCATCTGGCCGATGGCGTGTCAATAACAGGCGGCTTTTCCGCCTTCGTTAACCTGAATATTTTTAGTCCGGCAGCCTGCCTTCATACATGATACTCAGCTCGCCATATACCTGGCCCCAGTTCCGGATGGTAGTAGTCCATCTTTTGGTGGCTTCGAAGGTAGCGAGATATAGGGCTTTCAGCAGCGCCGTATCGCTCGGAAAAACGCTTCTCTGCTGGTTCAGTCTCCGATAGGTGGAGTTTAACGATTCTATCGCATTTGTCGTATATATGACCTTCCGGACAGCTGCTGAAAACTTGAAAATCGGAGAAATCGCATCCCAGTTATCCTTCCAGCGCTTCATGGAATTCGGGTATTTTGGCGTCCATTTCTCTGTTACCCGGTCAAGGGCTGCCAGGGCTTTCTTTTCGTCGGCCGCCTGATAGATGGTTTTCAAATCCGTTGCGAAGGCTTTCCTGTCTTTATCCGGAACATACTTCAGGGTGTTTCTTACCTGATGGACAATACAGCGTTGATACTCTGTTTTCGGAAAGGAGGCTGCAATGGCTTCTTTGATCCCGGTCAGACCATCAGCACAGAGAATCAAGATATCTTTTACACCGCGGTTTTTCAGCTCATTCAGAACGGACAGCCAGTATTTAGAGCTTTCGTTATCTCCAACCTGAATGGTAAGAACTTCCTTCTTTCCTTCCGTATTGATCCCTAAGATCACATATGCCGCCAGTTTGCGGATCACTCCATTATCCCGGACTGAATAGTGGATCGCATCGATAAAGAGGATTGGATATACTTCATCCAGAGGGCGGTTCTGCCAGTCCTCTATCTGTGGAAGGATTTTATCCGTCACATCAGAGATAAAACCCTCTGAAGTTTCAAAACCATAAATATCCTCTATGGTTTCAGAAATCTGTCTGGTTGTCATTCCTTTGGCATACATGGATATGATCTTCTGATCGATATCAGAGATATCTTTCTGGCGCTTTTTGACCACCTGTGGCTGGAAAGTTGATTTGCGGTCCTGTGGAACCTCAATCTCCATAGAGCCATAGCTGCTGTTTATACGTTTACGTTTGTAACCATTCCGGTAATCATCATTATCTGAACGCTCAGATTTTTCGTACCCAAGATGATCCTCCATTTCTGCTTCCATCATTTCTTTGATTGTTCCGCCAAGTAAATCCTTGAGAGCATCCTGAATATCTTCGGCTGTCTGAATATCGTATTCTTCCAGTAGCTGATGGATAATGTTACGTTTCCCTTCTGTCATTTGTACTCGATGGACAGGTTTCTTCTGTTTTGCCATAATAAAAGGCCCTCCTATGAATTAGATTTTATCATAGAAGAACCTTTGATGACATATTTACAGAAAAAGTTTCACACCGCCTCCAATAATTGCAATAATAAAGATAATCGGTGCTATTCTGACAAACAACCATTCAAATGAGTGAAATGCCACTCCAAGAACAGCAGTTTCAGGGTTACTATAATCCCAACCTAAATAAGGACTATTTAATATTATAAAGCCTGCAAAAACCATTACTATGATTGTACATAATGAAATAAGCAGCCAACGAATAATTTTTCTTCTCATGTTTTTTCTCTGCGCCAGTTGCCAATTGATTGCTTCCAGTTTTTCGGAAAGAGCTTTTATGTTATCAACCTCTGTTTCAATAACAGTTTCTCCAAGCAACGTGCTCACAGGTGTTTCAAGCGCTTCTGATATGGAGATTAACATATCAGAATCAGGAACCGACAATCCTTGCTCCCATTTAGAAACAGTTTGCCGCACGACGTTCAGCTTGACAGCAAGATCCTGCTGCGAAAGTCCTTTTGACTTTCTGATTGCTTTAATGTTTTCATTAAGCATTAGGGATGCCCCCTTTCTTGTTATCGTTACCATTATTGTAGTATGAATTGCCCATTGCCACAAGCAACGTATCTTAACATTTTTAGAAAAACTATCGACAAGTGTACTTGGCAATGTTATGATGAAGATACGACAAGAAAACTTGGCAATTTGATTTGGAGGCTTCCATTATGAACAAGGATGAAATTTTAGCAAAAAGCAGAGCGGAAAATAGAAATAAGGACGTATACGAGCAAGAAGTTATAAAGCAGGCAAGTCAAAAGG
The DNA here is from genome assembly GCF_030296775.1 of Claveliimonas bilis. Lineage (NCBI taxonomy): Bacteria > Bacillati > Bacillota > Clostridia > Lachnospirales > Lachnospiraceae > Claveliimonas > Claveliimonas bilis. The sequence continues at coordinate 1,723,940 of NZ_AP027742.1, forward strand.
CAGTTGTGGTTCAGATGGCTTTGGCGACGCTCTTTTTCGCGATACAGATAATTGCCTATACGATATTGGTATTCGTAATGTCCGGATGCTATATTTATGACCTGAGCGTATCTTCCACAATTTTGTAGGGCGGTGGAAAATATGGATGACAAGCTGATATTAAAAAATCGCCTTAAAGAAACACGGATGGAATTGAAATTATCACAGAAGCGGCTGGCAGATATGGTTGGCGTGTCTCGGAACACGATCAGCTCCATTGAAACAGGACAGTTCAATCCTACAGCGAAACTGGCGCTGATTCTCTGTATTGCATTGGACAAAAAGTTTGAAGATTTGTTTTACTTTTGAATATGCTTGTAGACAGGCATTATTGTAAATTGTGTGTTCCTATTCTTTGATTTGGATTTGAGATATTGTTTCGGATAGGAGTTATGCTGGGCTATTGATGAGAAATACGAAATGGAACGACTATGGAATACCGGTGGTAAGAAGTGGACTTACGAGTACAAATATCGTAGAGGCGGTAAAACTCTTTGCTGTCTATATGCAAAAAGTAATTGCGTTGGTTTCCTGATTATTTTTGGAAAGGATGAAAGAACCAAATTTGAAGCTATAAGAGGCAGTCTTTCTGATGCTGTTTGCAGAAAATATGATGAAGCAGAAACCTATCACGATGGAAAATGGGTAATGTTTGAACCGAACAATACCGATGAGTTCGATGATTATATTAAATTGTTAGCTATGAAAAGAAAGCCAAATCGGAAATGACAATTCCAGTTTAACAGCTTGAGACTTTAGAATAGGACGGATTTGAGGGAGGTTATATATGCGCACAGAGAAAGAGATGTTTGATATCATTATCGATACAGCCAGGTCGGATGACCGTGTGCTGGCAGGATATCTGAAAGGTTCAAGGGCAAATCCCAATGTCCCCAGGGATATTTATCAGGATTTTGATATTATGTATGTAGTGAAAGAGACAGAAAGTTTTCGCGCTGATACGTCGTGGATGAATCCATTTGGAAAAGTTATTCTGAAACAGGAGCAGGATGATGCGTATGGTTATGGAGAACGTTTTGGCCTGTGCAGCCATTATGATAAAACCTATTCCTGGCTGCTGATATTTGAAGATGGAAACCGCATTGATATCGGTGTTGAAACTTTGGAAACTATGAAAGAGGGGAGCAACAGAAATAAACTGTTCCTTCCGCTTATAGATAAAACAGGATGTCTTCCCCAGCTGCCTCCGCCTACAGACGAGGAATTTTACGTCAGAAAACCCACAGAAGCGCAATTTCAGGGATGCTGTAATGAATTTTTCTGGTCGCTCTGTGATGTTGTAAAAGGAATCCTTAGAGATGAACTTCCTTTTGCTATGACAACTTATTATGCGCAGCCGCACCATATGCTTGAAGTCATGCTGGGATGGTATATCGGGAGTAAGACAGACTATTCGGTTTCCTGTGGAAAACAGAATAAATATTTTAAACAATATCTTCCGGAAAATGTTTATCTGCTATACGAGAAGACTTTCCCTGACAGCAGCTATGAACATTTCAAGGCGGCCATTAAAACTTTATGCAGACTGTTTCGTGAAATGGCAGTGCTGATTGCCGAGAGCCTTGGATGCACATATCCGGAGGAATTTGAGCAGGGATTTATGAAGTATACGAAAGCGGTTAGTAGTGATTGAGGAAAGGATGGATCTGATGCATGGACAATGAAAAAGTTTATAAAATGGAATTTGCGAAAATTTATCCTCTTTTGGTAAACAAGGCTGTCAGAAAAGGACGGTCGAAAGAGGAAGTAGACGAGATCATCTGTTGGCTTACAGGATATAAACCGGAAGACTTGGAAAGGATGGCTTCAACATCTGTTAATTATGAAGAGTTTTTCAACAGTGCTCCGGAAATGAACGAAAATAGAAAACGGATCAAAGGTGTTGTCTGTGGAATACGGGTAGAAGATATCAAAGAACCTCTTATGCAAGAAATTCGATATTTGGATAAATTGATCGATGAACTGGCAAAAGGGAAGAAGCTGGATAAAATTTTGCGGATAAGGGAATAAAGGAATTGGAACTCTCTGTTACGAGAGCAACGGAGGTGAGATAATGTACGAATTAATACAATTGTCAGAGCATGATTACTATATTGACTGCCCGGCCAAAATCGGACTGATAAAAGCAAGCGATAATGAAGTTGTACTGATTGATAGCGGTAATGATAAAGATGCTGGAAAAAAGGTCTGCCGCATCCTGGAATCAAAAGGCTGGAATCTGAAAGCAATTTTTAACACGCATTCTCATGCAGACCATATTGGCGGAAATTACTTTTTACAGAAGAAAACCGGGTGTAAGATTTACGCAAAAGACATGGAATATATTTATTCCAATATGCCTGTATTGGAACCGATCGGCCTTTATGGCGGCCGTCCTTTCAAAGAATTGAAGAATAAGTTTCTTATGGCGCAGGGAAGCAATGTGCTTCCTCTTACAAGCGATATTCTGCCTGAATATATGGAGCTTTTGGAATTGCCGGGCCACTGCTTCGACATGGTTGGTTTTCGGACTAAGGACGGAACAGCTTATATTGCGGACAGTGTATCTTCAGAGGAAACACTTGGGAAATATGGCGTCAGTTATCTTTGGGATCCTGAAAAGACGCTGCAGACGTTGGAATATATTCAGACATTGGATGTGGCGCGCTTTGTACCATCCCATGCTCCTGTCATGACGGATATCAGGGAACTGGCACAGTTTAACCGCAGAGCAATTACAGAAATCAAAGGGAAAATCAGGGAACTGTGTAATACGCCGATTACATTTGAAGTGCTGCTGAAGAATATTTTCGATGCATATGATCTTCAGATGTCAGCGCAGCAGTATGCGCTTATTGGCAGTACGATCCGTTCCTATCTCTCAAATATGTATGAAGAAAAAGAAATTTTTTTCAGTTTTAAAGATAATCAGATGATCTGGCAGACAGTATTGGAGGAGAAAGATGAAATTAAAAAATATATTGATCGTTGTTAAGGATATCGAAAAATCAAAGAAGTTTTATCATGATCTGTTTGGATTGGATATGGTGCTTGATAATGGTGGCAATATGATTTTAACGGAAGGTCTTGTGCTTCAGGATGAAAAAATCTGGAAAAATTTTTTGAAAAAGGAGGTTATTCCGGAGAACAATTCCTGTGAATTGTATTTTGAAGAACATGATATAGATGCATTTGCTCAAAAACTTGAAAAATTATATCCATTAACAAAATATGTCAGCGAACTTATGACCCATGACTGGGGACAGAAAGTGATTCGTTTTTATGATCCGGACGGTAACCTGATTGAAGTAGGGACGCCGATGCAGTCATAGTGGAAGATAAGAATTGAGGGGGAACTATGTGGAATCGAAAGAACTTAAAGAAAAATGGGAAAAAAAACCTGAAGAAAAATTATTGGAGAATTTTGGGAATCAGTCTTCTTGTTGCCTTTATCGCAAGTGGTATGAAAGTAACGCATCAGGTGGACAATGCGGCGATGTATTTCGTAGGAGGCAGATTTGACCTTCCAAGTAATGCGCAGATTGTAAATGACTGGTATTTCAGTATAAGAGAATCAGATGCCCCGCAGAACAATCAGGTGCTTGAATTTCTGGGAGAACACTATACTCCAAAAAAGGGAGCGCTGGCACATATCTATAATCGCATGACAGAAGAAAAATCAGCACTATATGGGTTTATTAATGCAATGAACGACTTTATTTTTAAGGATAAAGCGACAGAAGGTATGATTATTCTTGCAGGCGTTTTTCTGATGATCTTATTCCTTGCGCTGGTCAGCAATGTGCTTGCAGTTGGGCAGTGTCGTTTCCTTTTGGAAAACCGTACATACAGACAAAGTAAAATGGGAAGGCTGGCATTTCCGTGGAGGGTAAAACGATGGAAGGCAACCGCCTTCACCATGTTTGAGAGATCCTTTTTGATCTTTCTGTGGGACTTGACGATCATCGGGGGAATCATCAAGAGATATTCTTACAAAATGATTCCTTACATTCTTGCAGAAAATCCGGATATCGGACATAAGGAAGCCTTTGCATTGTCAAAAAGGATGATGAAAGGGAATAAGATGCGGGGATTTCTGCTTGATTTTTCTTTTCTGGGGTGGCGGATACTGAGTGCTTTCACATTAGGTATTCTGGGGTATGTATGGATCAAGCCATACACAGAAACTGTGTGGGCGGAGGTTTATGCTGCTCTCAGGCAAGAAGCGCTGGAACAGGGATACAGCGGAGCGGAGTATTTAAATGATAAGCTTTTGTTTGAAGAATCTGATGCTGAAGAGTATCCGGTAGAATTGTACCCGCTTTATAATCCTGAGACTAAAACCTGGATCCGGATCAATTACCGAAGAAAATATACAGTCTGTTCATTGATTCTGATGTTTTTTTCCTTTTCAGTAATCGGATGGCTCTGGGAAGTTTCGCTCCACTTATTCGGGGATGGAGTGTTCGTCAACCGGGGATTTTTCCACGGACCATGGCTTCCGATTTATGGAGCCGGCGGTGTTTTGATCGTAGCTTTGTTAAAGCGCTTTCTAGATAAACCGCTTATTTTGTTCTTGTTGACAATGGTTGTCTGCGGAATAGTTGAATATACTGCGGGATTTATTCTTTGGGAGACAAAACACATGTACTGGTGGAACTATTCCGGATATTTTCTTAATCTGCACGGAAGGATATGTGCGGAAGGGCTGATTGTTTTCGGATTGGGCGGATGTGCATTTATATATATAATCGCGCCGTTCTTTGATGAGATTTTCAAGAAAATTCCACGCCGTGCGGCAATTATTTTATGTGTGATCCTGTTAAGTGTTTTTGCGGCAGACAGTGTTTACTCAGCTGTTTATCCTAACAGCGGAGCCGGAATCACGGATTATGAGAATCACGGATAAGGTTTTTTGATTTGTGCGGAAAGAGATTTAACAGTATTTTTATGGAATTTTTCTTTTGATCCGGATGCTGTACCGGAAAAGATATATGAATCACTATACAGGGCTGGAGGAAGATTTTGCACTGAAATTGGCGGAAGAAGTGCCCTGTATCAGCAGGGAAGATGCCGAAAAACTGATTTAAATCACCACATAATATATAGGAGGGAATTTGAAATGGACTATCGAAAACTGCCTCATGGAGAGGAAGAAATCAGTGTAATCGGACTGGGTACCAGTTCTATTGGCGCTGCCGGTGATAAGGAAATTGAAGCGGTAATGACACTGGCACTGGAAAAAGGAATCAATTATTTTGATCAAGCGCTCTGTTGACTGGCAGCTTAATGCTCTGAAAACAGACTATCGGACTTTCTTCCCATACGCCCAGCGTGGTGTACGAGGTGTTAGATTCAGGAATTTTGGATATGCTGATGTTCAGTATCAATCCTGCCTATGATTATCAAAAAGAAGGCGATTATGCCATTGGAGGTGTGAATGAAAGACCAAATCTTTACCGTCGCTGTGAGAGTGAGGGAGTTGGAATTTCAGTTATGAAAGCTTTTGCCGGCGGACAGCTGCTGAATGCAAAGACTTCCCCATTTGGCAAAGCTTTGACAGAGTACCAGTGTATTCAGTATGCGCTGGATAAACCAGGCGTTATTACAGTACTGCCAGGGGTGAGAAGTTGTCAGGATTTAAGACGTATCTTGGGATTTACTGATGCTTTACCAAAAGAAAAGGATTACTCGATTTTGGGAACATTTGCGCCGCAGGAAGCAAAAGGGGCATGTGTGTATTGCAATCACTGCCAGCCATGTCCTGCCGGACTGGATGTGGGGCTTATTAATAAATATTATGATCTGGCGCTGACCGGAGATGATCTGGCCAAATACCATTATGTAAGTCTTAATAAAAAGGCGAAAGACTGTATACAATGTGGACACTGTGATTCCCGTTGTCCGTTCCATGTTAGCCAAGTGGAGAGGATGGAAAAGATCAGAGAGTATTTTGGAGAATGATTCGTCATTCCACTCCCCAAAGGGACGGAACTTACTGTGTGTTCCGTCCCTTTGCGCCGCGGTGCCTGCGAGACTGTGAAGAAAAGTCTGTAAATAAGATTCTTCTATGATAAGAATGGGTGAAAGGCTTAAAAAATAAGCTTTTCACCTTTGTTTTATATATACCATCTGGCCGATGGCGTGTCAATAACAGGCGGCTTTTCCGCCTTCGTTAACCTGAATATTTTTAGTCCGGCAGCCTGCCTTCATACATGATACTCAGCTCGCCATATACCTGGCCCCAGTTCCGGATGGTAGTAGTCCATCTTTTGGTGGCTTCGAAGGTAGCGAGATATAGGGCTTTCAGCAGCGCCGTATCGCTCGGAAAAACGCTTCTCTGCTGGTTCAGTCTCCGATAGGTGGAGTTTAACGATTCTATCGCATTTGTCGTATATATGACCTTCCGGACAGCTGCTGAAAACTTGAAAATCGGAGAAATCGCATCCCAGTTATCCTTCCAGCGCTTCATGGAATTCGGGTATTTTGGCGTCCATTTCTCTGTTACCCGGTCAAGGGCTGCCAGGGCTTTCTTTTCGTCGGCCGCCTGATAGATGGTTTTCAAATCCGTTGCGAAGGCTTTCCTGTCTTTATCCGGAACATACTTCAGGGTGTTTCTTACCTGATGGACAATACAGCGTTGATACTCTGTTTTCGGAAAGGAGGCTGCAATGGCTTCTTTGATCCCGGTCAGACCATCAGCACAGAGAATCAAGATATCTTTTACACCGCGGTTTTTCAGCTCATTCAGAACGGACAGCCAGTATTTAGAGCTTTCGTTATCTCCAACCTGAATGGTAAGAACTTCCTTCTTTCCTTCCGTATTGATCCCTAAGATCACATATGCCGCCAGTTTGCGGATCACTCCATTATCCCGGACTGAATAGTGGATCGCATCGATAAAGAGGATTGGATATACTTCATCCAGAGGGCGGTTCTGCCAGTCCTCTATCTGTGGAAGGATTTTATCCGTCACATCAGAGATAAAACCCTCTGAAGTTTCAAAACCATAAATATCCTCTATGGTTTCAGAAATCTGTCTGGTTGTCATTCCTTTGGCATACATGGATATGATCTTCTGATCGATATCAGAGATATCTTTCTGGCGCTTTTTGACCACCTGTGGCTGGAAAGTTGATTTGCGGTCCTGTGGAACCTCAATCTCCATAGAGCCATAGCTGCTGTTTATACGTTTACGTTTGTAACCATTCCGGTAATCATCATTATCTGAACGCTCAGATTTTTCGTACCCAAGATGATCCTCCATTTCTGCTTCCATCATTTCTTTGATTGTTCCGCCAAGTAAATCCTTGAGAGCATCCTGAATATCTTCGGCTGTCTGAATATCGTATTCTTCCAGTAGCTGATGGATAATGTTACGTTTCCCTTCTGTCATTTGTACTCGATGGACAGGTTTCTTCTGTTTTGCCATAATAAAAGGCCCTCCTATGAATTAGATTTTATCATAGAAGAACCTTTGATGACATATTTACAGAAAAAGTTTCACACCGCCGTGCCTGCTGCCGTTTCCGGAATGATTCTCACGGCCCGTCCCGGTATTCTTTCTGCTATTTTCTCCATTATCGTCTACATTGCCCGATAATTGGCTGATCCGCTCTCTGATCTCGCGCATTGTCATGCTCTGGATTTCTTCAACGGTAATTGTGGGATCAAGCTTTTGCAGCTCTAAAAATGCTTTGTATTTTCCATAGGAAAGACCGCTTTCATGCGCTTTTTCCACTTCTTCCGAATGAGTATAATAACAATAGGTATTGTCTCTTCCAGCTGTACAGGACTGCATATTGGAAAGGACCTCTTCGGATTGTAAGTTGTCTGTTCCGACAACGGCAATCGTCATGACTTCATCATTCTCCAATAATGTCAGTATTTCTTCACTGTCTATGATCCTGTTTACCGCTTCTGAATAATCCATAAATTTTATATCAAGAGAATCCGTTAATTTATCCCCGTCATCATTGTAACTTTCAAAAGAAATGATGCGGTTGAAGCGGTTCACGCCTAATTCCACAGAGGGATTGATGTCTATGCTGATCTGCACTGTAGGAGTAAAATAGAGCCAGTACCCGCCGATCAGAAGGAAGGCGACGCACGCAAAAGCCGATGCCAGGTATTTGAAATTAGCAGTCTTTGCCTGTTTGTATCCTTTTGTCTTTTGGAAGATAAAATCTTTTGTTTTGTCTTTTAATTCGTTTTCTGCCTGTACCTGATCAAAGGCTTGCCGGATTTTATCATTCATATTCCTCACCTCCCAGCTTTTCTCGAAGCATTTGCCTGGAACGGGTCAGGAGCGTATAAATCGTATTTACCTTTTTCCCCAGAATCTGACTGATTTCCGGAGCAGTGCAGCCCTCATAGTAATGTAAATATACAACCTCTCTGTATTTTTGCGGAAGTGATAATACGGCCTCCAAAACTTCTCTGTGATCCTCCTGCATTTCTGTGGAATGTTCCCAAATTTCATCCAGTGATGTGACATGACTGTGAAAAAAATTTCTGAGCAGATCTTTACACGCATTGATTGTAACACGAATGAACCATGCTTTCTCGTGTTCTTCATTTTCAAAGGCAGCCGAACTGAGGACATATTTTAAAAATACCGTCTGAAATATATCCTCGGTATCAGCATAATTTTTCAAATGTATCATACAAAGCCGCCGAACCATATCAGAGTACTGTTCGATAGCTCTGGTTACCTCTTGCTCACTCCGCATTGAATTGTCCCCTGCTATTTGTTATGACAGCCGCGAAATCCTCTTCCATGTTTTGCGCCATAGTTGTCACAGATTCCATCTCCATCGGCGTCAATAAAATTTTCATTACATTTTTCACGGCAAAGCTGATTTTTGCCGCTGTTGTCGCAAATTCCATCATTATCTGCGTCAATATAGCGGCAGGCGTTTCCTATATAGCGGCAAACGCCGTCACCACCAGTATTTACAGGATTCTTTCCATATTCCGCTCCAGCCGCAAATGTGCTTGCCGTTCCAAGTGTCAGCACAGCTGCTGCCGTTAAAATACCCACGACTGTTCTGTTCATTTTCCGCTTCATTCTTAATTCCTCCTACCTTATTTATTTAAGATATATCTTACCTGTTTCACTTATAATACGACTGGAAGAACAGAATCCATTCATTTTTTGATAATTTATTTTGGTTTATTATAGCATATTATTTCGAGGAAGCAGGAGTTTCTGTCCCTTTCTCTTTGCTCGATTTAATTTTCAGGATAATCTGTATATGTATAATTTTGAAGAATACGCCCAAATATCAAACATATGATAACGCCAGTAATTCCCAGAAGGAAGAGCATAAACGCTGCACCGGATCCTTTGCCTGTTCCAAACAGACGGGCGGCCAAACTACCGACAGCGACAGAACGCATCAGAGGCTCACACACCTTATCTACCATGCCGCCTCCTACAAACAGCCCTATAGGAATGGTAAAAAACTGCAGAGTGTTTCTGCAGGAATAAACCCGTCCCTGCATTTCCAGAGGAATGGATGTCCTTAGGATAACATCAAGATTCGCATTCATTACAGGAACGAAAAACCATCCAATCAGTTGCCCAAGACACCATAAAATCGGCGAATCAGAAAATGACAAAAGGAAATTCTCTGTCCCAAGAGAAAACAGCATCGTAAGGTAGATTACCCGGATGCGGTTCTTTGGAGCGGGGAGAAGTACAGTTGCCAGACTTCCGACTAAAGTTGCGATTCCGGCACAGGAACTGACGATTCCAAGAATGGCCTCGCCGCCGTTTGCTTTAGGAAGAATCAAAGCTGGAAGAACTGCATCAAAAGCGGATGCAACAAAATTGATTCCTGCAAGAAACAGTATCAATGTAAGAATGAGCCGGTTATTGTTTAAATAGCTAAGACCTGACCTGACAGTTTCTATAAAAGATTCTTTCTTGGCGAAATCTCTTTCTTGACCGGAAGGAATATTTACCTTAAAAAGAAGTGCCAGAAAGGCAATTGCAAAAGTAGTCAGATCAATAGAAATTACTGCCTCCATTCCCAGAAGGGAGAATACGGCTGTGGCAAGCACAGGATTAAAAATTGTAATCAGGGAATTGGAAAGAGATTTCAGTCCGCTTGCCTTTTGATAATATTTGTCCGGTATAATTATTGTCATTGCCACATCGCTGGCTGGCTGCTGTACTGAATTCATCAGACCGCTAACGGCATTTAAGAGATACATGTGAACCGGTTGAAGAAGTTCTGCTTTCAGGAGAAAGAGAACTATTACACTACAGCAGGCGGCAAAAGTATCACATGCCAACATAATTTTTTTCTTGTTCCAACGGTCGCTGAAAGCACCGGCAAAGATACTTGTAGCAACATAGGGGGCATAGGAACAAATGGACAGAAGAGCTGTTTGGAGTGCGGATCCTGTCTTCTGATACAACCACAGAGTCAACGCAAAACCTGTCATGGAACTGCCGAGCTGAGACAGTGACTGTGTACTCCACAAAATTAGAAATGTTTTTAAATCTGTTATTAAATTTTTCATTGTTATACTTTGCTCCTTTGATGTTTTATTTTCAAATATTTTGTGAGAGAAATATGGACATCAAAAAGCAAAGTCTGAGGACAGGTCGTTTCAGACCATACGCGCAGCAATTTTGTTTTTTAAGCATTATGACTGCGCTGCCTCTCCATGCAACGTCCTCAGACTTTGCATGGAGCGATTGCAATACATAACATTGTCAAATACCTCCGGATCTTATATACTAATGATAGTATATGCTGGGCTGCAGATTCCTGTCAACTGGAGGAGGAAAGGGAAAATGTAAATATGAAAGGAGGCAGGTAAATGGCATATTTTGAATATCGCGGAAAATCTGTTTATTATGGAGAATACGGTCAGGGAACACCTCTTATTTTTCTGCATGGAAATACCGCTTCTTCCAAAATGTTTGAGCTTCTTATGCCATTATATTCAGAAAAATTCCGGTGCATATTAATTGATTTTCTGGGGAATGGGAAGTCTGACAGAATAGAAAAATTTTCACCGGATATGTGGTTTGATGAAGCAATGCAGACCATTGCACTTGTGGAATATTTGCATTTGCGCGGTGCCAGTCTGGCAGGAACCAGCGGAGGGGCGTGGGCAGCCATGAATGCGGCGTTAGAGCGTCCGGATTTATTTGACAGAATTGTAGCGGACAGTTTTGACGGCCGGACACTCAATGAACATTTTGCAGATAATCTTTTGAAAGAAAGAGAAGGAGCAAAAGCAGATCTTCAGGCCAGACAGTTCTATGAATGGTGCCAGGGAGCGGACTGGGAAAAAGTAGTCGATCTTGATACAGAGGCGCTGCTTCAGTGCGCAAAGGAAAAGACTCCTTTGTATCGGAAATCATTGGAAGAGCTGAAAGTTCCTGTCTTGTTTTTAGGAAGCAGGGAAGACGAGATGTGCCGGGAAAATTTAGAACAGGAGTATAAAGAAATGGCGGCTTCTATTCCGGAGGCGTCTGTTTATATGTTTCCCCATGGCGGGCATCCTGCCATAGCCTCAAACGCCGAAGAAGCAGCCGGAGTTATCGAGACTTTTTTAAAAGGGGGAAAATAAATGAAACTATTTTTTAATACCTTATCGGTTATCATGCTCGTTCTTTTGGTTATATGTGCGGTGCTGTATTTTATAAAAGGAGTTTTCCTGCCCGTCAGCGGCATGATGCTGATCTTGTTTATCATTGCTGTGGCAGGTACCCAAAAGTACAGAGACAAGAAATAAAATAATATCTCATAGATACGCAAACAAAGTCGGCTTTTATAAGTCGACTTTTTCAAATCTGCGGACAGAGATACGATAGGAAAATATAAGAAAAGTGATGTAACATAAGATACCAAGCAATAGGAAAGGTATCTGTCTGAAAAGGTCACGGGGAATGCTGCTGTCCAGATAGGAAAAGACCGGGAAGCGAACAGATCCTTCAGCAATTATCATTAAAAGCAGCATGGGAATAGCTGCAACTATAAAAGCTTTTCCGGCTTTATATCCATTTTTATAATAGGCCGGAAAAAATATCAGATCAAAAACAGCATAAATAATAAGACCTAATCCATACCAGGCTACAGTTGCGTCTATTCCTACCGGATTATTTCCAACTTCCAGAATGTGCCGGAGAAAAAGGCAGGGAATGGAGATGAGAAGTTGGAAAATTTGCAAAGAGACGGCCAGCAGAAATTTTCCTTTTACGTTTTCTCGCTTTGTGACAGGCAGAATGGATGTATACCAGGTATCATTTGTTTCCCTTGCATAGAGTAAGGTCAGATAAAGAGCCAGACATCCAAACATAAAGATGACGGTATATGGATAGGCCGGCACAATAACCAGACATCCCAGAAAAGCAAATACAATAGAAGTAGGATGGGCGGCAAGAGTTAATTCTTTATAAAGCAGTTTCATATAGATCGCTCCTTTCTGTTCGCAGCATAATTTCCTCCAGCGTAAGTTCTCCGGTGTCTTCCGGAGACTTCAGATAGTCAAAAGAACGGAGAAAAGTTTCTTTGTCTGAACTTTTTAAAACCTGTCCTCTTTGTATATAAGTGATATCATCCGCACAGTGATCCAGGTCTGATGTGATATGGGTAGAGAATAGGACAGATTTCTCCTTGTCTTTTACAATGTGGGTAAAGATGTGGAGAATTTCATCCCTGGATACAGGATCCAGACCGGAGGTGGGTTCATCAAGCAGATAGAGTCGGGCATTATGGGAAAGGGCAAGGGCCAGTAAATATTTTACCTTCATCCCGTTAGAAAGTGATTTGAATATTTTGTTTTCGTCCAGAGAGAACTGCCGAAGGTAGTTCTCGTATTTTTGCTGATCCCATTCCGGGTAAAAAGTTCTGGTGACAGCCGTAATAGCGGACAGCTTTTTCAAAGGGTAAAAGTCAATACCGCCGAACACTACACCAATGTTTTGTTTACAGGCTTTCTCATTCTGAAAAAAATCCTTCCCGAACATAGTGACCGTTCCCTGATCCGGTTTTACGATGTTCAGCATAGATTTTAAAATCGTACTTTTCCCGGCCCCGTTTTTCCCCACAAGCCCCATGATCCGACCTGGTTTAAGCGTAAAAGATACATCCTGAAGACTAAATCCGGGATAATGTTTGCTTAAATGTTCTATTTTCAGCAGATCCGTCATTGTTCTTCCTCCTTTTCGCTGGCATTGAGGAGAGTTTGTAAAAAGGTCATTTGGTGAAGAACTGTATCTTCCGGGATCAGCGCAATTCCGGCGCTTTCCGCAGTTTCATCTCCCAGTACGATCAAAAGGTTGCCTGGTTCTATGTGAAAAATATCCCTTGCCTTTTTGGGAAGGACGATCTGTCCTCGTTCGCCAACCTTGACAGTTCCAAAAAGATGTTTCCCGCGCGGTGGAATTGGGATTTTGGCTTCTCCCTGGTCAAAATGGATGAGATCGTCTATAGAGACATTATAAAGCTTTGCCAGAGCATCGCAGTTAAGGATATCAGGTACGGTTTCTCCGGATTCCCATTTCGCGACAGCCTGCCGTGATACACCGATTTTTTCCGCCACTTCTTCCTGAGAATACTTGTGGTATTGACGAAGTGCCGATAAATTCAGAGAAATCAAATTGGATTGTTTTTTCATGTATTTCATACCTCCTTTTCTTTTATTATACTGGATCTATCCTGTATTTCTACCAACTGAACATAACAGAAAAAGTCTGTTTCAGTTGCGGCTTTCAGAAAGATTGGAAGCATTGAAAAAGAATGACAGGAAGAAGGCAGGGTGATATAATATAGTCATTCGTTATTGTAAGAGAAAAGTAGTCAGAGTCTTAAAAAATATTGTTTCAGCTTTATGAGGAGGAGAAATATGGCAAGTTATTATGACGAGGATCTTCACCGGCTTCATCAGGAGACGCTGGAGAAGAAAGGAATAGAGGCAATGCTTTCCGATCTTCAGATACAGAAAGAAGAACTGGAGAAAAAATCAAAAGATTTGGAAAAGTCAATGAACGAGGAGCAGGAAGATGTAGAACGCCTTAACAAGGGAAGTCTTACCGCGTTCTTTTACAGGGTATCCGGGAAGCTGGAAGAAAAGCTGACGAAAGAGGAAGAAGAAGCCCGTGCGGCGGCTATAAAATGGGAGGCGGCAAAAGCTTCCCTGCAGTCAGTAAATGAGGATATTGCACGTTATCAAAGCCGGCTCCTGGAACTAGAAAACTGTGATACAGAATATGAAACGGTGCTGGCAGAAAAAATGGAAGCGATCAAGTCATCGGAGACTCCGGAGGCAGAGAAAATCCTGCAGCTGGAAAGGAATCTGACATTTTTTGAAACACAGGAAAAAGAAATCGACGAAGCCATAAGTGCCGGGGAGAGGGCACTTCAGATAGCACGGGAGGTATTGGATGAACTTGGCGGAGCGCAGACCTGGAGTATTATAGATATGGCAGGCAATAGTATAATAGATGATGTTATAAAATACAGCCATCTGAATACGGCACAGTCCAAAATCAATTCGCTCCAATTGGCGCTGCGCAGGTTTCGGACAGAACTGTCAGATGTTTCAAAGGGGATATCAGGAGATATCAGAGTGGAGGTTGGAAATTTCCTGTATTTTGCCGATTATTTCTTTGATGATCTTTTTACAGACTGGATGGTTTACGGCAAGATCAAGAATGCGAAAGAAAAGGCCCGGCAAACCTGCGCTCAATTGGAAAATGCGATGGAGAACCTGAAGCAAATGAAAGAAGAGTTCCAAAGCAGGCAGGCGCAGGCGAAAAAAGATCTGGAACAAACAGCGCTGGATCTTAAATTGTAATATTAAAAAGGCAGGAGGCAGAAATTTTGCAATTCTGCAATAAATCGTTCTGCAATGGGAGTAAACAGCTGCTGTTTCTTCCAGATAATATACATTTGCGTTTCCAGTACGGGAAAAAGCGGTCGGAATACAAGACCGCTTTTTTCACTTGTATCGATCAGATGGTCAAAGGTAAGAAGATAGCCCAGACCTTCCCGGGCGAAGACAGAGCCATTATAGGAAAGGCGAAAGGAGCCTTCCAAGCGTAGTTCATCCATGCGGTTCTGGCACCATCTGGGAAGATCAGCCCTCCAGCTTTGTTCCGAACAAAAGAGGGGAAGACCTTTCAGATCATCAAAAGTAATCTGTTCTTTCTGTGCAAGAGGACTGTCAGAAGGCATAATGACGCCCCAGCGGTCGCCGCCGGGTATCTTCAGAACATTATATTTTTCGTAATCCGGTTCCTCTACAATAACTGCAAAATCAAGAATGCCTTTGTCCAGTTTCTCTGTGACCTGTTCTGTGTCGCCGCTGGTGATGTGATAGTGAAAATCCGGATACTGTTCTTTGAAACGTTTGATCACCCGTGCCAGATGGCGGATCTGATAAGATTCAGCGCATCCGAAATAAATATTCCCGCCGACAATATCATCCATAGCTGAAAATTCTTCCAAGATCTTGTCAGCCATAGAAAGGAGATCCTCGGCACGTTTTCTAAGCAGCATTCCCTCTTCCGTCAGTTCGATGGAAAAGCTGTGTCTAAGAAACAACTTTTTGCCCAGCTCATTTTCCAAGGCCTGCATCTGTTTTGAAAGGGTGGGCTGGGTGATGTGAAGGATTTCTGCGGCCCGGGTCATATTTTCCTCTCTGGCAATTGCCATAAAATAGCGAAGTGTACGAATTTCCATAGGAATCTCCTTTCCCGTTTTTTCTCATGTCCGAATCATTCTCTTACACTTAAGTGTAGCATATGAAATGCAAAAAAGGAATAACACGAAATAAATTATAACAATTAGGTTGATTGAAATCCTTACTGCAACATTGAAGTTGTAACTGCACATTGAAAACTTTATGAAGTTGTAACTGCACGCTGTCATGAGTAACTGCAACAGTTTTAATCTGTTTTTCTAGCTTTGGATTGCTTTTTTTCGATTTTCCTTGTAAAATTTCTTAAAGGAAGGCATCACAAAACACAGACTGCATTTTTTACTTTTCGCAGAAGTTGTAAATGCACCCCGTTTGTGTTCTCTTTTTTATCGTGTCCTGCCTTCTCTAAAATTCCGGTTTACTTCTTAAACAAAGCCGGTGTAAGGGTTATGGAATTGGACGGGATTTTCTCAAGGCCCAGGAGGTTCGCAGTTTCCTGACCGTAGATCTTGACAAAAAGATCGATTGGAGCCTGTCCGTTCCATTTTTTTCGCGGATAGGAATTGATATGGTTCATCATTTTCCTAATCTCTTCCTCCGTATATTCATCCTTTCCATGTTTCTTAGGTATGATATAGCGGATCAGTTCATGGTTCCTTTCACAGTTGCTCTTCTGATTTGTATTCATCGGATCACAATAGAATACGCGGCATTGAATTTCCCCGGTCTCCATATCTGCTTCGATTTTTTGGGGATCGCTAAATTCACTTCCCCGATCGGTAATAATAACCTGGAAAAGTATCCGAAACTTTTCGTCTCCAAGTGCTTTCCTCAGCCGACAGAATATTTCCGTTACAGATCCTGCTGTATTGCGTTCTCTCAGAAACATGAGCTGCAAGTCACAGTTGGTAAACAGGATTGTCAGCAGTGTCTGGCCTCCTTTGTGTATGACCACACTGTCCATCTGGCTGACCATGGCATCTGGATTCTGGTGCATATATTCCTCGTATTCTTCATAACTGCGTCCGATATGGCATTTCCGGTCTACCCGGAGAACCGGGCCGCTCTTTTTCCGTTCCGGCCTGCGCAGTTTCCTTCTCAAGTCTATATTTCTGGCATCCAGAAGACCTGCATCAATATAGGAATAGATTGTCCGTTCCGATACTGGCAGTTCATCTCTGTGACGTTCACAGATAATCGGGAGTGACTGTCCTTTTTTTAACAGCGGTGTGATCGTATCATTGATCCGATTTAATTCCTGCTCCGAGAGAGAGATGCCTTTCCGTGATTCAGAGAGCATCTGTTCATACTGTTGCTGAGCATACCTGGCGTCGTAAAGCATCCTGCGCAGACGGCAACGAAGCCGGTGGTCACATACATTGCATACAAACGGCGACTTTTCATAGTCTATACAGAACTCTTCCTGATAATCAGGGCACCCTTCCTGACATCGTCCACAGGCTGTCTGGCACTGCTTCTTCCCACGAAAGCAGCCTAGACGACAGTTCGGGATTCTGGTGCAGGTACGATGATGGATACAGTTGTTGCCTTTGGAAGTGGAGACCAGCCTCCTGTGTGCTTTAATCTCTCTGCCGACAGTAGACCGATCCTTTCCAATGTTTTTGGCGATCTGTGCGACCTTCAATCCCTGCTGCAGACCTGCCTGGATGGCAAGCCTGTCATCATATGTAAGGTGTTTATTACTCATGGTTACCTCCAATCCGAAGGCAGGACAAGGATAGTATACTGGAAAAAAGGCAAAAAGAAACCATGAAGTTACAACTGCAACTCCATGGCCCATATGCCTTATAATTCTAACTGCAACGACCTATGTTGCAACTAATTTTTCAATTGACCAATTATAACAATTAGCGAAATAGAAAGCCGCAGATATATAATCATATCAGAAACTTTGGAAAGGAGATTCTTTTTTATGAATAAACTTTTTGATGAAAAAGAAAATCTGATCCAGCTTCTTGGAAATGTGGGATGCAGGGCAGATGACATCGCTGTTATACAAAAATTTATCAGAGAAGATGACTTTTGCGCTGCCAAACGCCTCTTGCGGCGTCATCGCGCTGAATTACTTGAAAATCTTCACAAAAGCCAGGCGCAGATAGACTGTCTGGATTTTATTGTGTACCAGATGGAAAAGTGTAAGAAAGCAAAAAAATGAAAGGATGATTGCAACATGGAAGAATTAAAATTAACACAGGAATGGGACAAAGTATTTCCCAAAAGTGACAAAGTTGAACACAGTAAAGTGACATTCCACAATCGCTATGGCATTACTCTGGCGGCGGATCTTTATATTCCTAAAAATGTGGAAGGCAAGCTTGCGGCAATCGCGGTGTGCGGTCCTTTTGGCGCGGTAAAGGAGCAGGCGTCAGGACTTTACGCACAGACAATGGCAGAACGTGGCTTTTTAACAATGGCTTTTGACCCTTCCTTTACAGGCGAGAGCGGAGGCAAGCCACGGTATATGGCTTCTCCGGACATCAACACCGAAGATTTTCAGGCGGCGGTAGATTTCCTATCTTTACATGAAAAGGCCGATCCTGAAAGGATAGGTATTATCGGTATATGCGGATGGGGCGGTATGGCGCTGAATGCGGCAGCGCTGGATACACGGATCAAGGCGACAGTAGCATCTACCATGTATGATATGACGCGCGTCAACGCAAAAGGGTATTTTGACGCAGAGGATTCGGAGGAAGCCCGCTATGAGAAGAAACAGGCTATGAATGCACAGCGTCTGGAAGATTACCGGAGCGGAACCTATGCTTTGGGCGGCGGTGTAGTTGATCCGCTTCCGGAGGACGCGCCTTTCTTTGTAAAAGATTATCATGACTACTACAAAACAAAGCGGGGATATCATGCAAGATCCCTTAATTCCAACGGCGGATGGAATATAACGGGCTGCATGTCCTTCCTGAATCAGCCTATTCTTAAATACAGCAATGAAATCCGAAGCGCTGTACTGATCATGCACGGAGAAAAAGCCCATTCCTGTTATTTCAGCCGGGATGCTTATGCAGATATGGTAAAGGATAATCCATATGCTGATAACAAGGAACTGCTCATCATTCCGGGAGCAGTTCACACGGACCTTTACGACGGAGGCGGGAAAGACGCGATCCCATTTGACAAAATGGAAGAATTTTTTACAGAAAATCTGAAATAATCTGCAGAAAGCAAAAGCGTCTGGCGGTATATACTGTCAGGCGCTTTTGACCTTTGCTGCTTTTGCCCGAAAGTTTGACAGTCATTGGCAGCCATAGTAAAATGAAGGAAAAATGTGCGTATCAGGAGGGAAAAATGAGGACAAGTCAGATTACAAGAGAGCAGGCACTGAAACTGCTGAAAACATATAACAAAGAGGAATTCCATATTCAGCATGCTCTGACAGTGGAAGGTGTAATGCGCTGGTATGCAAAAGAACTTGGATATGGAGAAGAAGAGGAATATTGGGGAATCAGCGGCCTTCTGCATGATATTGATTTTGAATTATATCCGGAAGAGCACTGCAGGAAAGCTCCTGAGCTTTTGCGAGACGGAGGCGTGGGTGAAGATATGATTTATACGATCTGCTCTCACGGCTATGGCATCTGCAGTGATATGGAACCTGTACACGAGATGGAAAAAGTTCTTTTTGCCGCTGATGAACTTACCGGTCTTATCTGGGCGGCAGCTCTGATGCGTCCATCAAAAAGTGTAATGGATATGGAAGTTTCCAGCGTGAAGAAAAAATTTAAAGATAAAAGATTTGCGGCAGGATGCTCCAGGGATATCATCCGGACGGGAGCAGAGCGCCTTGGCTGGGAATTAAATGATCTGTTTGAAAAGACGATCCTCGCTATGCGCTCCTGCGAAGAAAGTATCCAAAAAGAGATGGAAACTATGAGATAATTTTTTTAATGATTTTCTCTGTCGGCTAAGATTAGGTTTTACACGGGATTTCAAACATTAATAGGAAATCTCTATAACTTGGATGAGTATATAAACATAATCGATTTGTCGGAAAAATTATGTGTTGATATAATAAATATGTTCACAAAGCACATAAAGGAGGAAAATCATGAAAAAGAAATTGATCAGTGTACTGCTTACAGCTTCTATGTGCATGGCTCTTGCAGTGGGATGTGGAAGTCAGAGCAGTGATGAGGGGGAAGCATCAGAGGAAGGCGAAAGCGAAAAAATTACTTTTATGGTTCCGGACTGGGGCGTTCCGACAGATGAACAGCTTGCAGCATTCACAGAGGAAACGGGGATTGAAGTAGAGATTTCAGAAGTAGGCTGGGATGATATTCGCGAAAAGCTCGGAACAGCTGCCGCAGCGAACGAATGCGTTGCGGATGTGGTAGAAGTTGACTGGTCCTGGGTCGGTGAGTTTTACGCTGCCGGCTGGCTGGAACCTTTGGAAGTATCGGAAGAAGATAAAGCGGATATGCCTACCATTGATACATTTACCATTGATGACCAGGTACTGGCTATGCCATATGCAAACGACTACCGTCTGGCATACTACAATACAGAACAGTTTAAGGCTGCCGGTATCACAGAAGAGCCGCAGACATGGGATGACGTTCTGGAAGCTTGCCGTCAGTTAAAATCAACAGGTACAGTAGACTATCCATTTGCTATTGCATTAAATGCTGAAGAAAAAACAGCCACCTGTCTGATGTGGCTTGCGTACACTATGAATGGAGTTGTATGGAATGACGATGGTACCTTTAATGAAGAGTCTGTTATGGAAGCGTTGAAGTATATGGAGACTTTGATCAATGAAGAGCTGGTTGCTCCGGAAGATAAAACATCATCAGGAATGGACGCTTATATGCGGATCTGCGGAGGAACTGCAAGCTTTTTGACGGGTCCGACTTCCTTCGTTTCCAGAAGTCAGAATGAAGAACTTTGCAGTGTTGTTGGACAGATCACTCCGATTCTGGTTCCAGGCAAAGATGGAAAAGCTGCACAGACAATGCCGCTGCCTGAGGCTATCGGGGTAAACAGCCTGTCAGAAAACAAAGAAGCTGCAAAGACATTTATCGAGTGGTATACATCTGCCGATATGCAGAAACAGTTAAATGAGACAAACAGTGCAATCCCGACACGCAACTCAGTTCTGGAAGAGCTGATCAACGATGGAACAATCCAAAATTCCGGAGCAATGCTGGAGCAGGCAAAGCTGGTTTCTTCACCATTCCCGAATGGTGTGCCGTCCTATTACGCAGAGATGAGCAGCGCTATGTATAATGCAATTAACAAAATGGCTCGCGGTGAGCTGAATGCAGAAGAAGCATATGCAGAAATGTCCGGTGCGCTGGAAGAACTTTTAAACGAATAATTTAGGAAGAAAAGATGAAAAAGAAATTATTTCCTTATTTGTTACTTACACCCATGATTTTAATCATGGGTGTGTTAGTGTTTTATCCCATTATTACAACATTCTCATACAGTTTAAAAAAGTGGAAGCTGACAGCACCAGGAGATATCCGATTTATAGGATTTAAGAATTATATTGATATTATTCAATCTGATTCTTTCTGGTACAGTCTGCAGAACACGATTTTCATTTTAGTAATTGTTGTTATCTTTACTACAGTTTTCGGCTGGCTGGTTGCCTCTTTTTTAAACATTAAAGTAAAGTGTTCCGGGCTGCTTTTGGCGCTTTCTGTCCTTCCATGGGCGCTTCCACCCTTTGTAAATGGAATTTTGTGGAGATTTGTATTTTTCTCCGGATATGGATTTTTAAATAAGCTTCTGATCGGGATCGGTCTTACAGATGAACCTGTTGAATTTCTAAGCTCCAGGTGGATGCTTCTTTTTGTGCTGTCTATTGTGGTAGTGTGGAGAAGCGTGCCTTTTATGGCCCTGGTCTGCTTATCTGGAAGACAATCTATCCCTGAAGAACTTTATGAGGCTGCAAAAATAGACGGAGGTACAAAAGGGAACATATTCCGTCATATTACTATGCCTTTGATGATGCCCTTTGTGGCAGTGGGAGTGACCTCTACTTCCGTCACAGCTATCAATGTATTTGATGAAATTGTTGCTCTTTCAGGATATAGTGATCTTGGGAAAAACATCCTGATGGAAAGCTATCTGACAACCTTCAATTTCCTGAACTTTGGAAAGGGAAGCGCGATGACATATATTGTTATGCTGTTTGCTTTAATTCTTGGAATCTTCTATCTTAGAAGTTTGAACAAGGAGGTGGAGTATTGATGAAATATTTTAGAAAGGGCGGCTATATTCTGGCACTTGTTTTATTTCTGATTTTTACAGTAGGTCCCTTTATCTGGACATTTATTTTATCTGTGACTCCTGATTACAGCATGTTTTCACCGGACAGTAATCTGCTGCCAGACAAAATCATATGGGATAATTACAGGGAGTTGTTTTCCGGCGGACAAAGAGGCGCCAGATTTTTTACAGGTATGTTTAATTCTCTGAGAGCTGCTGCCATTACACTGGTTATTGGGATTCCAGTTGCTTTGATGAGCGCTTATGCTCTTGGACGAATGCAGTTCAGAGGAAGAAAAGCAATCAAAAATATTCTTTTGATTACAATGGTGATTCCGGTGATGGCGACGATCATTCCTCTGTATCGTATGTTTGCTGACGCAAGGCTTCTTGACAATATTTTCTGGCTTTCTGTCGTATATGTCAGTTCTTACCTTCCCCTTGCAGTCTGGTTGATTTCCAACTATTTTGCAACTATTCCAAAAGAATTGGAAGAGGCGGCCTTAATTGACGGCTGCGGAAGAACAGCTACATTTTTTCGCATTATGATTCCTTTGTCTGCTCCGATTATTTTGTCTATTTCGCTGATCATGTTTTTGAATACCTGGAGTCAGTTCCAGATTCCTTTGATCTTGGCTTCTTCTATGGAGACAAAGCCGATGGCCATCGTGGTATCAGAATTTGTTACGAAGGATACCATTCAGTACGGCCTTGTAGCGGCGGCAGGTATGATCGCATTGATTCCTCCTGCACTTGCAGCGCTGGTTTTCCGGAAATATTTGGTATCGGGGATGATGAAAGGTTCTGTAAAAGGGTAGTACAGGAAAAGCTTTTCTGTACATAGAAGAGAAATTCAGATATAATTAGAGCTCAATGATGAGAAAAGTCGGAGGAAATTTCGGGAAATTACTGAAAAAGGACAAAGAAACGATACTATGAAAGCCAGAAGTAAGGAAAACTACAGGATTTTAAACAGGGACGCCATAAAATACATCGCCGCATTTACCATGCTCTTGAATCACATTGCGTTGATCTGGATGAGGCCGGAAAGCTTTGTGGCAAATATATTTGAGAATATCGGATATTTTACGGCGATTACGATGTGTTATTTCCTGGTAGAAGGGTTCTACTGTACCAGATCAAGAAAAAGATATGCCTTCCGGCTGTTCCTGTTTGGAGTGATCTCGCAAATACCATATGATCTGGCTATCATAAAACGGGCGCCGGAAGGGACAGCGCGTCTGAATATGATGTTTACCCTTCTGATCTGCTTTTTGATCCTTCTTGCCCTGGAAGTGATATCCAATGAAATTCTTCTCGTTCTGACAATTGGAGGGCTGTTTGGACTGTCCGTTTTTTGCGACTGGTCACTTTTGGCTCCGGGATTTACCCTGTTGTTTTGGTGGGCGTACGGACTGAAGAGAGAAACAAAAACAGCCTTTGCAATTTCTGCCGTTTTGCTGGGATTATTTCATTTGTCCGGCGGGATTTTGTCTGCTCTGGGAAGCATGGCGGGAGGAGTCCTTTCCGGGGTGGTGATCGTCTGTCTCTACAATGGGAAACGGGCAGAGAAGAGAAAGAAGTTTTCCAAATGGTTCTTCTATTGGTTCTTCTATTGGTTCTATCCGCTGCATCTTCTGATCTTAGGGATTTTGCGGATTGCAGGAGAACAGGGCCGGATATAAAGAGAGGGTAAGGAAAGGCAGGAATTAGTATGGTAGAATGTATGATTGTCGGCGCCGGAGGGTTTATCGGAGCGGTGTGCAGATACTTGATCGGATTGATCCCACTGGAACAGGGATCTGTATTTCCGGTGAAAACCTTTGCGATCAATGTACTGGGATCTTTTGTGA
The DNA here is from genome assembly GCF_030296775.1 of Claveliimonas bilis. NCBI lineage: Bacteria > Bacillati > Bacillota > Clostridia > Lachnospirales > Lachnospiraceae > Claveliimonas > Claveliimonas bilis. Next base: position 1,747,747 of record NZ_AP027742.1, read on the forward strand.
TCGGAGTTATAGCAGCGCTGGCAGCAAAGGACAGTTGGCTGGATCCGCAGATCGTCCTGTTTCTGAAAGTAGGGATATGCGGAGGTTTTACGACATTTTCCTCTTTTGCATTGGAAACGGCGGATATGTTGAAAAGCGGCAGCGAAGCTACAGCAGTTTTGTATGTATCCCTAAGTATGGTAATCGGTGTGGCTGCCGTATTTGCCGGTCAATGGGCTGTAAATTATATGAAATAATAAAAAGCGAAAATAAAATTGTGTTTTTTCTGTGATAAGTCTTGATTAATTTCCACCGAAATTTATAATAGTTTACGGAGAAACAGTTTACGAGGAAACTATTATAAGTTTGGCGGAAAGGAGAGCAAGATGAGAAAGAATGCAGAGACCTGGATGGGGATCCGCGCAGTACTCAGATTATATGAGAAAATGCTAAGAAAAGTATGTGCCCGACATCAGTTGACCGGCACAGAGGCAGATGTGATCGGATTCCTGCATAATAATCCGGGAAAAGACACAGCAGCGGATATTGTAGAGCTTAGAGGTCTTTCCAAGGGTGCTGTTTCCAAAGCGGTCGATTCTTTGATACGGAAATCTATGTTAGAGAAAATTCCGGACAAGAAGGACCGCCGGAAGCAGCACCTTTGTCTGCGCTCGGAGGCACAATCTGTAAGAGAAGATATTGAGTCAGTGCAGGAAGAATTTTGGGATACTGTGCTGGAAGGCTTTACGGCCGCGGAGCTTGAAGGATATGAACAGTTTAAAAAGAAGCTGTTGAAAAATATAGAACAGGCGACAGAAAGGATGAAAGACAATGAATCATAGAGAAAATGCACAGCCAGCGTCAGATAAGGAATTTCTGGGAACGGATCCGATAGGAAAGCTTTTGTTCCGTCTTGCAGTTCCTACTGTCATCGCACAGCTTATCAACATGCTCTACAATATTGTAGACAGAATCTACATTGGCCACATTCCGGAGATTGGAGCGACGGCACTGACAGGTGTGGGCGTATGTATGCCCCTGATCATGATCGTATCAGCTTTTGCAGCCCTGGTTGGATACGGCGGCTCACCAAGAGCATCTATTTTCATGGGAAAGAAAGATAATGAATCTGCAGAAAAAATACTGGGAAACTGTTTTATTGTCCAGGTCATTATTTCTCTGATCCTGACGGCGGTACTTCTTATATGGAACCGGGATTTGCTCATGGCTTTTGGAGCCAGCCAAAATACCATTGAATATGGCGTAAACTATATGAATATTTATGCCCTTGGAACGATATTTGTAGAGTTGACTCTTGGCATGAATGCATTTATTACAGCCCAGGGATTTGCAAAGACCGGAATGATGTCTGTTTTGATCGGGGCCGTAGCGAATATTATTTTGGACCCGATTTTTATTTTCGGATTTGATATGGATGTCAGAGGAGCTGCTCTTGCCACTATTATTTCACAGGGACTTTCCTGTATATGGGTTGTTTCTTTTCTGTGCGGAAAAAAGACATTCCTGAAGATCAGAAAGAAAAATCTGATCCTTGTTCCCAGGTTTATCCTTCCCTGTCTTGCTCTCGGAGTATCCACTTTTGTGATGCAGGCAAGCGAGAGTGTTATTTCGGTATGCTTCAATTCATCTCTGCAAAAATATGGGGGAGACATTGCAGTGGGGGCTATGACAATTCTGACCAGTGTCATGCAGTTCGCCATGCTTCCACTTCAGGGACTTGGGCAGGGAGCGCAACCTATTATCAGCTATAACTATGGTGCCGGCAATGCTGTCAGGGTACAAAGTGCTTTTAAATTACTTTTGAAAGTCAGCCTTTGCTATTCTGTGATTCTGTGGCTGCTTGTTATGCTCCTTCCGGGAGGGTTTGCGGCAATGTTTACCACAGATGCTGCTTTAATGGAATTTACAAAAACAGCTCTGCGCATCTATATGGGAGCGATGTTCCTTTTCGGAATCCAGGTTTCCTGTCAGATGACTTTTAACGCCCTTGGAAAAGCGGTAGAATCCATTATCGTAGCGGTTATGCGGAAGTTTGTGCTTCTCCTTCCGCTGATCTATATTATGCCGCGTATTTTTTCTTCAGATCCGACAACGGGCGTTTATACGGCAGAACCCATTGCGGATGTGATCGCAGTAACTTTTACAGCAATACTCTTTTCTATACAGTTTAAGAAAGCGCTTTCAAAAATGAAAAAACAGTGTTAAGAAAGTGCTAAGATTTTGTTAAAAACTGTCAAATTATTCTTTTAAGTTTTTCTGAAAGTGCTAAAATAATCATTTGTGAAAACAGCTACAAATGATGACGGAGTGTTGCAATATGACAGAAGAACAAAAAGTGAGCAAAACGCCGTTCCTCCTTGTTGGTGTAGATATAGGATCCACTACGACGAAGCTGGCGGTAATGACAGAAGACATCCTATCGTGGTGCGCAATTCGGACAATCCTGCGAAGCGCTGGAACATTCCTTTTGATGCGCCATTGTTTCACTGGTATAAGGACGAGGACCGGAACCGGCAGCTCTGTCTGTATATGAAAGAAACGTTCCGGATTTCGGCAGATGAGACTATGGCGGCAATCGAAGCAGGAGATACGGCGCAGAAACAGTTCCATAAAGAACTGACAGAGGCCGGAAAAAAGGTATGCGAGGATGTAAAGAGTAAGGGAACCTATGCGGTTATTTTGGCCTCCCGCCCCTACCAGAACGATGCGCTTGTTAATCACGACCTTCCTGATATGTTCACGAAGCTTGGGATCCCGGTACTGACAGCGGACTCTCTTCCGGAGATTAATCATGTGGAGCTGAAGAAGAGCAGGCTTGATGTTGTCAATAATTATCATGCCAGAATGCTCTCATCGGCGGTTCTGGCTGCAAAAACAGATTATCTGGAATACGTACAGCTGGTCAGCTTCGGGTGCGGTCACGATGCTTATCTTTCTGATGAGATCATCCGTCTTATGAAAGAAATATCAGGTAAGATACCCTTGATCTTAAAGCTGGACGAAAGCGATATTCAGGGCCCTCTGCGCATCCGTATCCGTTCTTTTACAGAGACGGTAGACATGCGACGCAGAAAGGAGAGCCGGCCTAAGATCCATTCGCTTTCGGATCCTTATCCTGTCAAATACACAAAGCAATCCCGCAAAGAAAAGATTGCTTTGATCCCAAATACTTCCCATGCCTTCAGCAGATTGATGGCAGCGGCCTTTGCCGGACAGGGAGTGAGAACAGAATCCCTGGCTGTGGGACGTGAAGAGGCGATCCGCCTTGGAAAGCAGTACGTACATAACGATATATGTTTCCCGGCACAGATTGTAATAGGCGAAGCCCTTGCCGCTTTGAAAAGCGGAAAATATGACGGGGACGAAGTGGCTATCGGAATGGGAAAATATGTAGGAGACTGCCGTCTGACCCACTACAGCGCGCTGCTTCGCAAAGCGCTGGACGATGCAGGATATCCCCAGGTTCCGATTCTGACTAATGATGACAAAGATTCCCACAAGCTTCACCCCGGCTTTCACATGAATCTTTTTACTGCAGTTAAGATCGCCTTCGGCCTTCCAATGATCGATGTCCTCGAAGAGCTTTTAAGGAAAATCCGTCCTTATGAGAAAGAAAAGGGAAGCGCCGATCAGGCATTTGAGAAGGCCTTGGATGAGGTGATCAGGGGACTGGAGAGAAGAGGAATCTCCGGGGCCAGGAAGGGATTTGAAAAGGCCATTGAAATCATGAAAGATATTCCCTATGACCGTTCGGAAAAAAGACCGCAGGTATGGATCGTGGGAGAGTATCTTCTGAATTTCCATCCCGGAGCTAATCATGATATTGAAGCATATCTGGAGAAGAATGGTTTTGAGATCATTGAGGCCAGAATGACAGATGTCATCCGGAAAACCTACTTTTATCAATATACCCAGATCCGGGAATACCGCCTGAAAAAGCCTCTGGCAGACAAAGTCTGGCTCCGTACGGCGAATCAGGCTTTTGAGATCGCCCATGATGTGACAGATAAGATTGCGGCAAGACATCCGCTTTATACGCCGGCCTGCAGGCTGCCGGATCTTGTGAAAGACAGTGATCCTATTATCCATCATACCTTTGATGCAGGGGAGGGCGTCCTGATACCGGGAGAAATCCTGCATCATGCAAAAAAAGGCTGCAGAGCCTTTGTAATCCTTCAGCCTTTTGGATGCCTGCCTAATCATGTGGTGGGGCGGGGAATTACGAAGAAATTAAAGGAGATTTATCCGGATGCCCAGATTCTGCCCCTGGACTATGATCCCGACGTCAGTTTTGCAAATATAGAGAACCGGCTTCAAATGCTGGTTATGAGCTGTAAAAAGTAAATAAAGTCAGGCAGCGGCGCTTCGTGCCGCTGCTTTTTCTGTACATACAGTAAAACATCGGGTATAATAAATACAAATCTGTCTTATGATAACACCCGGCAGGAAAAGAAAAGGAGGCAGCTATGGTGAGAGAAGAAGAATCCTTTTTGCAGGATGTGACAGAAAAAATTAAAAAGAGAATAGAAAAAATAGATCAAACCCTTCTTACAGGACAAAAAGAGATCGAAAACATGCACGACTATTACTGGGAAAATTATACGGAAATGGACCAGTACGGATATGAAGACTACGACAATCAGCAGGCTCTTCTTAGCCAGGTAAATGCCAATCAGGAAGCGGCTAAACAGAAGCAGCGCTTTTTGAAGATGTTGGATTCTCCATACTTCGGCAGAGTAGATTTCGTATATTCAGGGGAAACAGAAAAGGAACCTTTTTATATAGGAATTGGAAATTTTGCAGAGGAGGCGGGAAGTATCCCCCTCATCTATGACTGGCGGGCCCCTGTGGCAGGTCTTTTCTATGATTATGACAAAGGAGAGGCTTCTTATGAAGCTCCTGCCGGAGTTATGACAGGGGAGATCATTTCAAAATGGCAGTATAAGATCAGAAACGGCAGGATGATATATGCTTTTGAAAGCGACACAAAAATCGACGATGACATTTTGAAAGAAGAACTTGGAAGCAGCAGTGACGTCCAGCTGAAAAATATTGTACGGACGATCCAGAAGGAACAAAACGCTATCATCCGGAACCAGAGGGATAAGATCCTGGTGATCCAGGGAGCGGCAGGCAGCGGGAAAACCTCGGTAGCGCTCCATCGGGCGGCCTATCTTCTGTATCACGACAGGAAGAATCTGAAGGCATCAGATATCCTGATCCTTTCGCCCAACAGTGTTTTTGCGGATTATATTTCTCACATCCTCCCGGAACTGGGAGAGGAAAATATCCAGGAAATGAGTTTTGATCTCTTTGCTTACAGGGAGCTTAGGGGAATCACGGATGACTGCGAAGACCGATATCATCATCTGGAGCGGATGATGAAATATCCGGATGCGGAGCAAAGCAGACGCTTTCAAAAAAAGCAGTCTTCAGAGTTCATCGGGGAAATGGAAGGATTTCTGGCCATTTTAGAGGACAGATTGATGGATTTTAGGGAAGTCTCATTTCGGGGAATAAAAAAGACAGAAGAAGAGCTTATCCGCCTTTTTTATTTTAAGTTTCAGGATCTTCCGCTGCTTGCCAGGATGGATGCCGTACGGGAATACGTAGTGGACGAGTATGAGACCCTGTATGGGAAAGAACTTACCGAAGAAGAAGCAGAAGCGGTGAAAGCCCAGTTTGACCGTTCCTATGTGACAAAAGATATCTATCAGATCTACAGCTGGTTCCTGGAAGACAACGGTTATCCGCCATTGCCGGATATTTCTCTGGGACAGAGAATGACAGAATATGAAGATGTATATGGCTTGCTGTATCTGAAATATCGTCTTCTTGGCAGAGGAAAGCACCGACGGATCAAACATCTGATCATCGACGAAATGCAGGATTACTCCTATCTGCAGTATGTGATCCTTGACATGCTGTTTGACTGTAAGATGACAATCCTTGGAGATAAGGCCCAGACACTGGATGAAACTGTGCATGATGTATGCACGTTTCTCCCCGGAATCTTCGGAAAGAAGATGCGGAAGATCACCATGAATAAGAGTTACCGGAATACGGTGCAGATTGCATCTTATGCGGCACAGTTTTCATCGGATCCGGATGTGGAACTTTTAGAAAGACAGGGAAAGGAAGTGGAGGAAAGACAGTTTCAGAAAGAGGATGATCTGCTGGAGGCAATCCTGGAGGCAGTGAGCGCAGGAGAAGAAATGTTTGAGACAGCGGCAGTTCTGACACGGACGGAAGAGGAGGCCGAGGATATTTACCATATCTGGAAATCAAAAGGAGTTCAGGTTTCCTATATAGACAGGAACAGTACCTCGTTCCGGAAGGGGCTTACCGTGACAACATTTTATATGGCTAAAGGACTGGAATTTGACCAGGTTTTTGCGGTGAAAGACAGAAAAGAGACGCCTCTTGATAATCAGGCGGCCTATATTTCAGCAACAAGAGCCCTCCATGAGCTGTATGTATTTTCTCTGTGCTGAATCGGTGAGAAAGAACTAAGCCGGAACAAAAAAGGGAGGAAGGAAAGATGGGACAGGACAAAGAAACGAGAGGGGAAGGAGAGCCGGACAGAATCCGAAAGCAGTTTGATTTTATACGGGAAATCGACAAGGAGAAGTTTATCGGGCGTCAGACCTATCTCACAGACGGAAACCGAAAAGAAAATGATGCGGAACATGCATGGCATATGGCGATCATGACCTTTCTTCTGGCAGAATATTCCAACGAAGAAATTGATGTTTTAAAGACCATGGCAATGCTCTTGATCCACGATATCGTGGAAATCGACGCAGGCGATACCTATGCTTACGATGAAGAGGCCAAGAAGACGCAGAAAGAGCGGGAAACACGGGCGGCGGATCGTATATTCGGGCTCCTTCCCGGGGATCAGGAAAAAAAACTGAAAGATCTGTGGCAGGAATTTGAAGAGGGCAGAACAAAGGAAGCTAAATTTGCCCGTACCATGGATAATCTTCAGCCTATTATGCTGAATGCAGCCACAGACGGGAAAGCATGGGAGGAGCATCAGGTACATCTTTCGCAGATATTGAAGCGCAACGAAAAAACGGCAGACGGTTCCCGTTTTCTCTGGAAATATGCATATGAAAATTTTATTGAACCCAATGTGAAAATGAAGAAAATTCAAAGTGAAAAGTCAAAGCAATAATAAAGGAGGAAAAGAAAATGGATGGAAAAGCGATGTACAAATTAAGCTATGGGCTCTTTGTGGTGACAGCCAGAGAGGGAGAAAAGGATAACGGCTGCATCACAAACACAGCGGCACAGGTGACAACAACGCCGAACCGCATTACTCTTGCCGTAAATAAGGGAAATTACACTCACGATATGATTGTAAGGACAGGAGTCTTCAATGTGTCTGTCCTGTCGGAGAAAGCATCCTTTGATACTTTCAAACACTTTGGGTTCCAGAGCGGAAGGGATGTTGACAAATTTGCAGATTACGAAAAGACCGGAAGATCTCCAAACGGACTTTATTATGTGACAGACGGAACTAATGCCTGGCTTTCTGCAAAGGTCGTTGATACAGTGGATCTGGGAACCCATACGCTGTTCCTTGCAGATGTGACGGACGGAGAAGTATTGTCTGATGATAACTCGGCTACCTATTCTTACTACCAGTCCAACATCAAACCGGCTCCGGCAAAGGAGGAGAAGAAGGGCTGGAGATGTAAAATATGCGGTTATATCTACGAAGGAGAGATACTTCCAGAGGATTTCGTCTGTCCGATCTGCAAGCACGGAGCGGCTGACTTTGAGAAAATATAGCGCAAATATAAAAAACGGGCAAGTATAAGGAAAGAATAATGCCGTCAGGGGATGATAAAAATGACAATGTATGAATTGATCTTGAAGAAAAAGAGAGGCGGAGCGCTTACTTCCGAGGAAATAAACTGGATGGTCCGGGAATATACAAACGGATGCATTCCGGATTATCAGATGTCAGCCATGCTGATGGCAGTCTGTTTCCAGAAAATGAACACCGAAGAGACAACAGCGCTGACGCTGGCTATGGCGGACAGCGGTGACAGAATGGACCTTTCTTCCATAAAAGGGATCAAGGTGGATAAGCACAGCACAGGGGGCGTCGGAGATAAGACCTCCCTTGTACTGGCGCCCCTTGTGGCTTCGCTGGGGATCCCGGTGGCAAAAATGTCCGGGAGAGGGCTGGGACACACGGGAGGAACCATTGATAAACTGGAAAGTATATCAGGATTTCGCACTTCTTTATCAGAAGAAGAATTTCTGAAAAACGTGGCGGACATTCATATAGCAATTGCAGGACAGACCAAAAATCTTGCACCGGCAGACAAAAAACTCTATGCGCTCCGGGATGTTACCGGAACCGTAGATAATCTCTCCCTCATTGCCAGCAGTATCATGAGTAAGAAACTGGCATCCGGAGCAGATGCTATTGTACTGGATGTGAAAGCCGGCGACGGCGCTTTTATGAAGACGCCCGGGGAAGCAAAGGCTCTTGCGCGGATGATGATCCAGATAGGAGAAAAGGCGGGAAAGGCCATGACAGCAGTGATTTCGGATATGAATCAGCCGCTGGGAAATGCGGTAGGCAATGCGCTGGAGCTTGAGGAAGTCATTGCCACACTCAAAGGACATGGACCAGAGGATCTGACAGAACTTGTCTTTACTTTAGGGGCCTGTATGCTTCTGTCAGCAAAAGCAGCAGACAGTATGGAAGATGCCGAAAAGAAATTGCAGGACGCCCTTTTTTCCGGAAAGGCTTATGGAAAATTCCTGGAGTTTGTAAAGGCTCAGGGCGGTAATACGGATCAGGTTGAGGATCCCTGTCTTCTTCCGCAGGCGTCTCTTCGTATGGAGGTATATGCGGACAGGGAAGGATTTGTTACAGGAATCCATACGGAAGAGATCGGAAGGATCTGCCTGCTTCTTGGCGGCGGAAGAGCCGTAAAAGAGGATCCGATCGATCCGGCCGTGGGCATTGTCCTTCATCGTAAGATCGGAGATTTTGTCAAAAAAGGAGATTCCATTGCCACGATCTGCGCAAATGATAAAACAAAGTGCCAGGCGGCAGGAGACCGGCTGAAAGCAGCCTACGAATACGGCGACCGGTCTTTAGAGGAAAGAAAGATCGTGTACGAAGTGATTCATTAGATTGCCATATGTTGTTCATATTTTCAGAATGCCCCACATAGATTAGATAGAAAGCTATGTGGGGCATTTGCCATGAAAAAGAACAGAAATGAGGAAGACAGAGTAATCGGACGCATGGCAGAGGCAGCCGGTGTGCCAAAAGAACTGGTACTGGGCGTACCTGTTCTTCATATAACAGGAAGGGAAGAAATAAGACTGGAAAATTATCGGGGCATACAGGAGTATACAGAGGAACTGATCCGGATCCAGACAAGAACAGGACAGATCCGGCTGACAGGCAAAAGGCTCAATGTTGAGTATTATACCAATGACGAGATGAAGGTCACAGGTTGGATTCAAAGTATTGAATATCTATAGGGGGCAGAAGAGTTGCTTTTATCCATGATCCGCTTTTTGCGGGGCTATATAAAAATAAGAGTATCCGGGTATTCTCCGGAGCGGTTTTTGAACGCCTGCAGCCACAAAGGTATCTGTCTGTGGGGACTTAAACCGGTCCGGGGTGCTTATGAGATGTATACAGATGCCAGGAGTTTAAAGAAGATGAAGGCAGTCCTTAAAAAGACCGGAACAAAGGCAGAGATTACAGGCCGGTATGGACTTCCTTTTTTTTTACACAGATATCGGAAAAGAAAGGTGTTTTTTGCTGGAATTTTCTTTTGTGCCGCATTGATCTATATTTTCTCTCTTTTTATATGGGAAATTGATATCGAAGGAAATTTAAGAAGAACAGATGAAGCTATTCTCTCTTTTCTGGATTCCGAGGATGTCCGGCACGGAATGCCTGTAAGCAAAGTGGACTGCAGCAGGATCGCATCCAGGATCCGCGAGGAGTACAGCGATATCATATGGGTTTCTGCTTCCATTCAGGGGGCAAAGCTGGTGATCCGGGTAAAGGAAAATGAAGATCTGTCGCAAGAGGAACCGTCGGCAGACAGTGAAGAGAAAGCAGAAGATTCGAAAAAAGGCACGGATCTGGTTGCCGACAGGGATTGCACGATTGTATCCATCGTGACCCGTAACGGTATACCGGCTGTAAAAGCGGGCAGCAAGGTAAAGAAAGGAGATATCCTGGTGTCCGGCAGGGTGGAAATGAAAAATGATGCCGGAGAAGTGACAGGTTACCGCTACAGAGAGGCAGACGCCGATATTAAAGGAGAATATATACAGCAGTATGAAAATACGGTGGAAAGAGAATATCCTGTTAAAGATTATATAAAAGAGAGGAATCAGCCTGTAAAAAAGAGTCAGTGGTATTTAAGGATCGGGCCATGGACCGCCTCCCTTGGGAGCATTGAAAACAAGTACGAGAACTGTGAATACCGCGCTTGGGAAAAGGATCTTAAACTGGGAGATTCCTTTATTCTTCCGGTATCCTTTGGAGAAAGAGAGGTAGTTCCCTACAAAACCCACAGAGAAAGTCTCACGGATGAGGAAATCCAGCAAGACTTAAGCCGGGCATTTGCGCTCTGGTGTGAGGAACTGGAAAAAAAGGGGGTAGAAATTATCAGGAATGATGTTAAAATATACACAGAGCAAAAAAAAGCGTCTGCCAAAGGCAGTGTGACCCTCCAAGGAGAGGTCGCCGAAAAAAGGGATACGGAAATCCTGCCGGATCCGGAAAGGGAGACGCTTGAGACAGAAAGGGAAAATCAGAATGGGAATGATTGAAATGACGATAGATATCCCGGCAGAATATCAGATACATGTATTCGGGCAGTTCGACAGCTTTGCAAAGAAAATCGAACGCGCCCTCCATGTCACTTTGATTCCCCGGGGAGATACGGTGAAAATACTGGGAACGGAGCCGCAGGCGAAGAAGGCAAAAAGTGTTCTGGAACAGCTGACTGCTCTGGCGGAAAGAGGAAATGAAATCCTGGAACAAAATGTAGATTATACCCTGTCTCTTGCCATGGAAGACCAGGAAGAACAGGTATTGGAGATTGACAGGGATATGATCTGCCAGACCATTCAGGGAAAACCGGTAAAGCCAAAGACGCTGGGACAGAAAAAATATGTGGATGCGATCCGGAATAAAATGATCGTGTTCGGTCTTGGACCGGCAGGTACCGGAAAGACCTATCTTGCGATGGCGATGGCGATTACAGCTTTTAAGAACAACGAGGTGGGGAGGATCATTCTGACCCGTCCTGCCATTGAAGCCGGGGAAAAGCTTGGATTTTTGCCGGGGGATCTGCAAAGCAAGATCGATCCCTATCTGCGTCCGCTTTACGATGCGCTTTACCAGATCATGGGAGCGGAAAGTTTTTTGAAAAATTCGGAAAAAGGCCTGATCGAGGTGGCGCCCCTTGCGTATATGAGAGGACGTACTCTTGACAATGCCTTTATTATTCTTGACGAGGCTCAGAATACGACTCCGGCACAGATGAAGATGTTTTTGACAAGAATCGGTTTCGGCTCTAAAGTTGTCATCACCGGAGATGCAACGCAAAAAGACCTTCCGTCCGGCCAGATTTCCGGTCTGGATGTTGCTACGGCAGTCGTACGTAACCTGGAGGATATCAGTATCTGTAATCTTACCAGCAAAGATGTGGTACGTCATCCGCTGGTACAGAAGATCGTAAAAGCATACGAGGAGTACGAATCCAGGGAGAACCGCAGAAAAAAAGGCAAAGATCGGAGGAGAAAATAAATGTCTTTGTTCTATGAGGAAGAAGGGGAGAACACGCTCCCCCTTGCATGTGAAGAGCTGGCGAAAGAAGTGGTAGATGTAGCCCTTGATTATATCGGCTGTCCCTATGAAGCCCAGGTGAATCTTCTTCTCACTACAGATGAGCAGATCAAAGAAATGAACCGGGATTTCCGTGGCATTGACCGGCCTACAGACGTTCTGTCTTTCCCCATGGTGGAATATGAAATACCCGGAGAGTTTGATTTTCTGGAAGACCAGGAGGATTGTTTTGATCCGGAAAGCGGAGAACTGGTACTGGGTGATATTGTCATATCCAAGGATAAGGTGATGGAACAGGCAAAGGCTTACGGACATTCAGCCAAAAGAGAATTTGCTTTCTTAATCGCTCATTCTGTGTTACACTTAACAGGATATGATCACATAGACGAGGAGGAACGTCTTGTGATGGAAGAAAAGCAGCGGGCAATTCTGGAAAGACTGAATATTCTGCGTTAAGGATGAAATCAGCGAGGAATTACCGAAGAGATAGAAGAAACATGGAGCAACGATATGTCGGATAAGAAAAAAGGAACTAATTTTTTGATGCAGGGAACGATCCTTGCGGCAGCGGCTATGATCACCAAGATCGTGGGACTTGCGTACCGCATACCGCTGACCAATATTATGGGGGCAGAGGGAAACGGCTATTACGGCGTTGTCTTTCAGGTGTACAGCCTTGCATTGATGCTGACATCTTACAGCCTTCCCATGGCTGTATCCAAACTTGTATCGGCCCGTGTTGCGTTAGGGCAGTATAAAAATGCATACCGGGTTTTCAAAGGCGCGATGACTTTCGGTATTCTTTCCGGCGGCATTGTGTCGGCAATCGTCTTTTTTAATGCCAGATTTATCTCAGAAGAGATTATGAAGATGGGACTTAGTATCTATGCATTGAGAGTTCTGTCGCCCTGTATATTGATCGTAGCGATCCTGGGCGTACTTCGGGGCTTTTTCCAGGGATATGGGACCATGATCCCTACAGCCATATCCCAGGTGGCAGAGCAGCTCATTAATGCCATTGTCAGTGTAGTGGGGGCTTACCTGCTGATGCAGACGGGACGGAGCATGGCAAGCGGAGAAGCAAAAGAATCTTACGGCGCTGCCTTTGCGGCGGCAGGAGGAACGCTGGGTACTGTAATAGGAGCGCTCACCGCACTTTTATTTCTTCTGTTTGTTTTTACCGCATATAAAACACGTCTGAAACGTCAGATGCGCAGGGACCGGACAAGAAGGCTGGAAAGCCGGAAGACCATTTACAAAGTTCTTCTTCTGACAATTGCCCCTGTTATTTTAAGCGCAACAGTTTACAATATCAGTAATCTGATCGATCAGACCATGTTTTCCAATATTATGGCGGCTCAGGGAATGGCGGAGAAAGAATATTCCAGTCTCCTGGGACTGCTCAACGGACAGTATGACACTATGACGAATATTCCTTTAAGTGTGTCCAGCGCTTTGGCGGCATCTTTTATGCCGAGTCTTGTTGCTACAATGCAGACGGGAAACCGTAAGCAGATACACAGCAAGATCAATATGGTGTCCCGGTTCAATATGCTGATCGCCATTCCCTGTGCAGCCGGATTTATTACGTTGTCAGGTCCGATCCTGAATCTTCTTTATTTCAATCAGGACAATGCCATACCGTCGCTTATGCTTCGGATTGGCGGTATTTCCGTTGTATTTTTCTGCCTGTCAACTGTGACAAACGCTGCTTTGCAGGGCTTGGACCGTATGGCAGCTCCAGTGAAAAATGCTGCTATTTCACTGGTGATACATGTCGTTGCTCTGTTTATTATGCTGGTGGTATTTAAGTGGGAAATCTATTCCATTCCAATCAGCAAAATTATTTTTGCCGGCTCCATCTGCATATTAAATGCCCATGATCTCAGAGGGGCGTGCGGATATATGCAGGAACAGAAGCAAACCTTTGTCATCCCTACGATCGCATCTGTGATCATGGGCGCTGTTTCTTTGCTGGTACATCTTTTATGCGTATTGTTTATCGGAGAGATGGCGGCTGCTGTTATTGCAATTATTGTGGCAGTAATTGTGTACGGTATTGCGTTGGTAGTGCTTGGCGGAATTACGGAAGAAGAAATTTTATCCGCTCCGAAAGGGGCTACCCTTGTAGCGATATGCAGAAAACTGCATCTTCTGAAGGGGCGGTACCGTTAACAGGGATATCGCTTCACAAAAATGTATAAATTTGAAGAAAAAGACCGATACTTTACTAAAAAAGGAGTTGTCCTTATGAAAAAGAAGTTAAGTATCGGTTTTTTTACAGCATCTCTGGCAGCTTTTATTATTTTGGCGGCTGCCTATCACTTTACTTATGAGAGAGCCGTGGACCGGGCAAGGGAAGAAATGAACCAGACAGCGTCAGAGGAAAACCTGGAGCAAAATGAGGAAACTGTTACAACAGAAGGAGATGCAAGTAAGGAAGACTGCTATTATCTTATGGAAGTAAACGGTTATGTTGTTGTCTTTTTAAGCGATAAAAAGACCGCTTATGACTATACAAGCATTGAAGTTTCTACGCTTCCGACCGAACTGCAAAATGAAGTGAAAAATGGGAAATATATTGAAAGTACGCAGCTTCTCTACAGTTTTCTTGAAAATTATTCCAGTTGATACAAGGTGCTGAGTTCAACGAAGAGTTCGAGGGGAAAATGGCTTGCTCATTTGTGCAGGATAGTGTAAGATGGATAGCGGATCAATAAAGAGAATGGGACGTCGGTGTATACCGGCGTTCATGCAAAAGAAAATAAAGCAGAGGAAGATACAATGGATGAAAATAAGATAAAAAGGATCAATGAGCTTTATCGCCGCTCCAAAGCGGAAGGTTTGACGGAGGAAGAAAAGAAAGAGCAGCAGCTTCTTCGCCGGGAATACATTGAAGCGGTAAAAGCGAACCTTAGGGGGCAGCTGAACAATATTTCCATACAGGAAACAGATGGATCTATTACAGATCTGGGGGAGAAATTTGGTAAAAAAAGAGGAAATTAGAAAAAAGGTTCTCTCTCTTCGGGAAGCGATGGAAAAAGGGGAGTGGGATCAAAAGACCAGAAATATCACCAAAAGGGTGACCAGCCATCCTCTGTTTTTACAGGCAGAGGAGATTTACTGCTATATGGATTTCCGCGGGGAAGTGGGGACTCGCAGGATCATTGAAAAGGCCTGGGAGATGAATAAGAAAGTTGCTATTCCCAAAACAGTAGGAAAAACAATGGAATTTTATTATATTTCTTCCTTCCGGGAAACCCATCCGGGAAGATTCGGCATTTTAGAGCCGGATGAAAGACGACCTGCCTCCGGTGAGGAAGGGCTGATCCTGATGCCGGGAGTTGCATTTGACCATGAACTTCACAGGATCGGATATGGAGGCGGTTTCTATGACCGTTATCTGGAAGCCCACACCGGACTTCTTTCTATGGCTCTGGCCTTTGAATGTCAGGTGCTTCCCGCCATTCCGCAGGAAGAATACGATATCCGTCCCCGTGTTCTCGTGACCGAGATGCGGATAGAGACAAGATACATGGAGGGTGAAAAAGAAGAATGATGACAGGACTGCCAAAGGACCCGGTGCTACTGCTGGGCGTGGTGAATACGAAACTTAGAGATTATTATTCTGACCTGGATGCCTTGTGCGAAGATATGCAGGCGGAAAAAGAAAAAATCGTGGAACAACTGAAAGGAATAGATTATGAGTACGATGAATCCGTAAATCAGTTTGTATAAGGGGACACTGCTGTTTGAGTTTTTGATGGACAGCAGTGTTTTTTTCTTATTATGACGCAATAAGTATACTCACGTTCCTCCTTTTGCGATATCATGTAAACTATTATGTTTCTAGTAGTACGTGCAAGAAATTATTTCCATATGCAACGAAACTTTGATTACCATGAACATAAACTGAGCATAAACGTAACTTACAATAAAACAAAGGTAAAATATATATAATCAAATATGAGAGGAGGGACACCTTTAATAGATATATTATTGCTAATTGTTAATTTTTAGAAAGCACGGGGAAAAGAATATGAAAAAGAAATTATTAAAGTCAATAAGTGTTATTTTTGTTTTTGTTTTACTTATGGGGAATGTTGCTTTTGCACAAGATAATGGCGACGTATCCTATGATGAAAAAAGGCAATATCTGATTGAACATGGTTACAGAGAAGATATACTGCAAACACTGCCGGAGAATATTGTAGTTCAGACATATGAGCGCATGACAGAGTATTTTGATGTTCCAGTAACAGTTGCGGCGGAGGAGACAACAAAATACAAAGAATTTTCTCCTGATATAGAAAATTCTCAAACAACCAGAGGATCCATTCCAAACTCAAAACTGCAATTATCGATTATCGTTCATAATTTTATGGATGGATCCGGAAAAATCCTGGGGGCAGAAGTTGTTGTTATGCACAATTGGATTGTGACGCCTGCAATTTTAGGGCAGGATCTGATTACTGTTAATTGGGACCCGGATTACTTTTTGTTATCTGGTCAAAGCGGATTTCATTCTTATTGTACAGTACATAATATGTCCACGAACAACACGGAGTTTTTCTATTTTCAATCAAATCCAAGTGTAGTAAATACAGGTGGAGTTGGATATTACGCACAATTGAGAAACCCTAATTTATCTCCAAAGATTACAAGTAATCCAGGTGGATCTGCTACATTATTTTTTGAGCCAAAATATACATTTTACAACAGTAGTAATATTTCTACAAATTTTAATGTTAATTATACGCATGACAAATCAGGAGGAATAGAGTCGCTTGGGTTTCTTATAAAGGTTTTGGGGTTACCGTTACTCTTGGTAATCTGTCTGATACTATGGCGGCAACAGCAATTTATAGATCGTACAATGGAGAAATAGCAGGATAATTTTATAAATGTTAATCTATTGTTCTTACATAGACCACTGGAGGTCATGATATAAGTAGAAAAATACATATTATAGTTATTCTTCTGCAGCCACCTGATCTACGGTGGCTGTACCATTTTGTACAAAATTAGCGTTAATAAAACTCCAGCTATTCCAGATACTGATAATAAGAGTTAGGACGGTAAAAAAAGTTAATAATATAGATTTTATATTTAGATTATGACTAATATAAAAGGTAAATATACCTGTTATTATCCCTAAAATTGGAAACATACATGAAATAGATAAAAATGCAATAATTACAAAATAACTTAAATATTTTTTTTCAACAGGAACGTCTTTTGAAGAACTGCTAGTATCTACGGTATCTTCCTCTAACAATTTTTCCAATTTTATGTTATATAATCGAGATATTTTTTGCAGCATTTCTAAATCGGGTATACTTTGTCCCCTTTCCCAGTTTGAAATTGCCTGACGTGTTACACCAAGCTTGTCAGCAACTTCACCTTGAGTTAAACTACAGGCATTTCGATATATTTTTAATCTATTTCCTATGTTCATACTAGTTCCTCCTTGGTTTCCATAAATATTATAATAAATATTTTATTGTTTTGCAATAATATTTTATTATCATGATATTTCATTATCAGCAAAAGTAATTAGATAGAGGAATATGACCTATAGATTTCCGGTTGCCTTGAATTGTACTCCATGATATAATTTCAACGGTAAAATGATACTAAAAAACAGTTTTTAAGATGCCAGGAGAAATTTAATGATAGAAAATGAAAAATGGAATAAAATATTTAACACCCCTTTAGAGGAGCCGCCTGTAAATGAGCCGGAACGCCAGTATTATTTTATGGAGAAGGCAAAGATTCTGATTCAGGAGCTGGTACAGAAAGCCGGACGTCCCCTGACGTTCTGTGTAACAACATTCGGCTGTCAGATGAATGCCAGAGATTCAGAGAAGCTGTGCGGCATTCTGAAAAACATCGGTTACATAGAACAGGAAGACGAAGAGAAGGCGGACTTTGTGATCTACAATACCTGCACCGTGCGGGAAAATGCCAATCAGAGAGTTTACGGTCGTCTGGGGCAGCTTGGAAAGGCGAAAAAAAAGAATCCTTATATGATCATTGGGTTGTGCGGCTGCATGATGCAGGAGCCGGAGGTAGTGGAAAAAATCAAAAAAAGTTACCGTTTCGTTGACCTTATTTTCGGCACGCACAATATCTATAAATTCGCAGAGCTGATTGTATCCAGGCTGGAATCCCAGCGTATGATCATTGATATCTGGAAAGATACGGATAAGATTGTGGAGGATCTTCCGGTAGAAAGAAAATATCCTTTTAAATCGGGGGTCAATATTATGTTTGGCTGTAATAATTTCTGCAGCTACTGTATTGTTCCTTATGTAAGAGGAAGGGAGAGAAGCCGTGATCCGAGAGCGATCATCAGAGAGATTGAAAAGCTGGCTCAGGATGGAGTAGTGGAGATCATGCTTCTTGGACAGAATGTTAATTCTTATGGAAAAACGCTGGATGAGCCTATGTCTTTTGCACAGCTTCTTCAGGAAGTGGAAAAGGTGGACGGAATCGAAAGGATCCGTTTTATGACCTCCCATCCGAAAGACCTGTCGGATGAATTAATTGAAGTCATGGCAAGATCCGAAAAGATCTGCCGTCATCTCCATCTTCCGGTACAGTCGGGAAGCAGCCGGATTTTAAAGAAAATGAACCGGCGCTACACAAAAGAACAGTACCTTGCTCTTGTGGAAAAAATTCGAAAGGCAGTACCAGATATTTCTCTGACAACAGATATTATTGTAGGATTCCCCGGAGAAACAGAAGAAGATTTTCTGGAGACCATGGATGTTGTGAAAAGAGTACGGTATGACAGTGCATTTACGTTCATTTATTCCAAAAGGACAGGGACGCCGGCTGCTGTTATGGAAGATCAGGTTCCGCCGGATGTGATAAAGGACCGCTTTGATCGTCTTTTGAAAGAAGTGCAGCATATTTCTTCTGAAGTATGTGCAATCCATCAGGGAACCACGCAAACTGTTCTGGTGGAATCTGTCAATGACCATGAACCCGGCATGGTGACAGGACGCCTCAGCAATAATCTTCTGGTGCATTTTCCGGGGGACGAAAAGCTGATCGGTACATTGGTAAATGTTTATCTGGATGAATGCAAAGGATTTTACTATATCGGGACCAGAGTTTAAGGTATAATTCAGGAAAGAAACGCTCACACTATATGGGAAAACATATAGTGAGGGCGTTTTTTACATGAAAAGACTGGGTGAGTATTTGTTTTTATGGGTGGTAGGAGGAATGCTTTATTATTCTTTCGAATTTATTTTTCGCGGCTTTTCCCACTGGAGTATGTTTGTTTTGGGAGGTGTCTGCCTCGTTTTCTGTGCCTGGCAGGGGCAGATTCTGGAATGGAAGGATCCGTTCTTTCGGCAGATTCTGCGCTGTATCATCTTTGTGACAGCCTGTGAATTTATTACCGGGATTATTGTAAATAAATGGATGAAATGGCATGTCTGGGATTATACCGGACTTCCGTTCCAATTGTGGGGGCAGATCTGTCTGCCTTTTATGATCATTTTTTCCGGCCTGTGCGCCATAGGGATCCTGCTGGGAGGATATCTTTTATGGGGTGTGTTTGGCGAGAAAAAACCGCATTTTTTCCTGTTTTAACTTTGGGGAAAAATATGCTATACTAAATGAGCACAAAAGATTAAGCACAAAAAGGAGTACTTAGATGGCAGAATTAACCCCAATGATGCAGCAGTATATGGAGACGAAAAAAGAATATAAAGACTGCATTTTGTTTTATAGACTTGGTGACTTTTATGAAATGTTTTTTGAGGATGCACTGACCGCATCCAGAGAACTGGAAATCACACTGACCGGAAAAAACTGCGGGCTGGAAGAGCGGGCACCCATGTGTGGTGTCCCTTATCATGCTGTGGACAGTTATCTGAACCGCCTTGTTTCCAAGGGGTATAAAGTGGCAATATGTGAGCAGATGGAGGATCCGGCCACAGCGAAGGGGATTGTGCGCCGTGAGGTTGTCCGTATTGTAACGCCGGGGACAAATCTGGACACACAGGCTCTGGATGAAACGAAAAATAATTATATCATGTGTGTCGCTTACATAGGAGACCGGTACGGAGTGTCAGTTGCAGATGTAACCACAGGAGATTATTTTGTCACAGAGCTGGATGAGAGCAGTAAACTGTTTGACGAGATCAGCCGGTTTATGCCATCTGAACTTGTCTGCAATGAGGCTTTCTACATGAGCGGTATGGATCTTGATGATCTGAAAGAGCGTCTTGGAATTACTATCTATGCACTGGATTCATGGTATTTTGATGACGCGATCTGCAAAAGAACACTTCTTGAGCATTTTAAAACCAGTTCCCTGGAAGGACTGGGCCTTGCTGATTATGACTGCGGCGTGATCGGCGCCGGCGCCCTTTTTGTATATCTGAAGGAGACTCAGAAGACAGACCTTTGCCAGTTTACAAGACTGACCGGATACACAACAGGAAAATATATGCTTTTAGACAGTTCAAGCCGAAGAAATCTGGAGCTGTGTGAAACCTTGCGGGAAAAGCAGAAAAGAGGATCCCTTTTGTGGGTGCTTGATAAGACAAAGACTGCCATGGGGGCAAGAACACTTCGGAGTATGCTGGAACAGCCTCTGATTGAGAAAAAAGCGATTGTGGAACGTTTGGATGCGGTAGAGGAATTAAAGGACAATGCCATATGCAGAGAAGAGATGCGTGAATACCTTTCTCCCATCTATGACCTGGAAAGACTTCTTAGCAAAGTAGCCTACAGATCAGCAAATCCGAGAGATCTGACTGCTTTTGGAAGTTCTCTGTCTATGCTTCCTCACATCCGCTGTATCCTGGAGGATATGAAAAGTCCGCTTCTTAAGAAGCTTTATAACAATCTTGATCCCCTTGAAGATCTTTGCAGGCTGATTTCCGCTGCAATCTGCGAGGAGCCGCCTATTGCCATGAAAGAGGGCGGGATCATTCGGGAAGGTTACAATGAAGAAGTGGACCGCCTCCGCCATGCCAAGACAGAAGGAAAAGACTGGCTTGCAAAATTGGAGGAGGAAGAAAGGGAAAAGACAGGAATCAAGAATCTTCGTATCCGTTATAATAAAGTATTTGGTTACTATCTTGAGGTTACCAATTCTTTTAAACATCTGGTGCCGGAATACTACACAAGAAAGCAGACGCTGGCAAATGCGGAGCGATACATTATTCCGCGCCTGAAGGAGCTGGAAGATACCATTCTCGGAGCGGAGGATAAGCTTTATGCTTTGGAATATGAACTGTACTGCCAGGTGAGAGATGCCATCGGACAGGAAGTTGTGAGAATACAAAAAACTGCCAAAGCTGTGGCGGAACTGGATACTCTGGCCTCCCTTGCGCTTGTGGCAGAAAGAAACCGCTATGTCCGCCCCAAAATCAATGAAAAAGGAGTCATCAATATTAAAGACGGGCGGCATCCGGTCGTAGAGCAGATGATCCCAAATGACATGTTCATTGCCAATGATACATATCTGGATGATAAAAAGAATCGGATTTCTATTATAACAGGTCCCAATATGGCGGGAAAATCTACCTATATGCGTCAGACAGCACTGATCGTGCTGATGGCGCAGGTTGGCTGCTTTGTACCGGCTTCCAGTGCTGATATCGGCATTGTAGACCGGATTTTTACCAGAGTAGGCGCTTCAGATGATCTGGCGTCCGGACAGAGTACATTTATGGTGGAAATGACCGAAGTTGCCAACATTTTAAGAAACGCCACACGAAACAGCCTGCTGATCCTGGATGAGATCGGAAGAGGAACCAGTACCTTTGACGGACTTAGCATTGCGTGGGCTGTGATTGAACATATCAGCAACACACGGCTTCTTGGTGCAAAAACACTTTTTGCAACCCATTATCATGAGCTGACTGAGCTGGAAGGTAAGATTGATAACGTAAACAACTATTGTATTGCAGTAAAGGAAAAGGGCGATGATATTGTATTCTTGAGGAAAATTGTAAAAGGAGGCGCAGACCGGAGTTATGGAATCCAGGTTGCAAAACTTGCCGGAGTGCCGGAATCTGTCACAACAAGAGCAAGGGAAATTGCAGAAGAGCTTTCCTATGCAGATATCACAACAAGAGTAAAAGATATTGCTGTGGGAGGACATGAGCCGAGGAAAAAGGCCAAAAAATATGATGAAGTGGATCTGGCTCAGATGTCCTTGTTTGATACAGTAAAAGATGACGATGTACTGGAAGAGATAAAAAATCTGGATGTCAGTCATCTGACTCCCATAGACGCACTGAATACTTTGTACCAGCTTCAGAACAAATTAAAGAACAGGTGGTAGATATGAGCAGAATACAGGTTTTAGACCAGGTGACGATTGATAAGATCGCAGCAGGAGAAGTGATCGAAAGGCCGGCATCCATTGTAAAAGAGCTGACGGAAAACGCCATAGATGCAGGAGCAACCTCCATTGCAGTAGAGATAAAAGAAGGCGGGATTTCTTTCATACGAGTGACGGACAATGGCTGCGGCATTGAAAAAGAAGATATACCAAATGCCTTCCTCCGTCATTCTACCAGCAAGATCCGTACAGCGGAGGATCTTGCCCATATTGCCTCCCTGGGATTCCGCGGGGAGGCTTTGTCCAGTATTGCCGCTGTATCCCAGGTGGAACTGATTACAAAGACGAAGGAAAATACATTCGGATCCTCCTATCGGATCGAGGGTGGAAGAGAAGCGGCTTTCGAGGATACAGGCGCGCCGGACGGCACCACATTTCTTGTAAGACAGCTCTTTTATAATACTCCGGCGCGGCGGAAATTTTTAAAAACAGCTATGACAGAAGCGAGCCATGTGGGAGATCTCGTTATGCGCCTTGCCCTTTCTCACCCTGAAATTTCCTTTCAGTTCTATAATAACGGTCAGTCAAAAATCCACACATCAGGCAACGGAAATCTGAAGGATGTCATTTATCATATATATGGAAGAGAAATTGCCGGACACCTTCTGGAAGTGAACTGTGAAACAGAAGGGCTGAAGATCAGGGGATATATTGGAGAACCGCTGATCTCACGGGGAAACCGCAATTTTGAAAACTATTTTATAAACGGGCGCTATATAAAAAGCAATATTATAGCCAAAGCCATTGAGGACGCTTATAAAGATTTTCAGATGCAGCACAAGTATCCTTTTACTGTACTGCATCTGACGGCAGATACACAAGCGATTGATGTCAACGTACATCCCACAAAAATGGAGATCCGTTTTCAGAACCAGCAGGAGATATATAAAGCCGTCAGTGAAGCAGTAGGGCGGGCTCTTCATCAGGAGGAACTGATTCCGGAGGTGGAAGTGCCCGAACCGCCATCTGTCACAGAAAAAGCACCCGAAAAACAGAGCGCGGTCGGTTTTGATGCAAACGAAAACGTCAAGAAACAGAGTACACTCTATCAAAAACAGAGTGTACTCCAAAATTCCAACTCATCCAACAACGAAAAACAGAGCGCGCTCCGCGAAAATCCTCCACAAAGAGACTTGGATTATTTTATGAAGAAGATGCGGGAGAGGGTTCTTTCCTATCATCAGCAAAATTCTTCTGCAGAAGTAAAGGAACAAGGTGAAATATTCAAGCCTGACAGACAAAAAGACCGGATCATGGAAGCAGTAAATTACAGAAAAGCTTCAGAACCGGAATCCCTGTCCAACCGGCAGATGAATCTCTTTGAAGATAAGCTTTTAAGTAAGGCTTCTGTACCGGAACATAAAATTATCGGGCAGGTTTTTGATACATACTGGCTTGTGCAGTACAAAGACAATCTGTATATTATCGACCAGCATGCTGCCCACGAAAGAGTGCTCTATGAAAAGACGCTTGCCGGAATGAAAACAAGGGAATTTACATCTCAGAATATCAGCCCGCCCATTATTTTAAATCTGTCTATGCAGGAAGCACAGCTTTTAAATACCTATATGGACAGGTTTGAAAGGATCGGCTTTGAAATAGAAGAATTTGGGCAGGATTCCTATGCAGTCCGGGCAGTTCCTGACAATTTATTTGATATTGCAAAAAAAGAATTGCTCATGGAGATGATTGACAGCTTATCCGATGAGATTTATACTGGACTGGCACCGGATATCATTGATGAAAAGATTGCGTCCATGTCCTGTAAGGCAGCGGTAAAAGGGAAGATGCAGATTTCTGCAAAAGAAGCAGAAACTCTGATAGGCGAGCTTTTGAAGCTGGAGAATCCCTATCACTGCCCTCATGGAAGACCAACCATCATTGCAATGAGCAAACGGGAGCTGGAGAAAAAGTTTAAGAGGATCGTGTAATGAAAAGGCCATTGATCATATTGACAGGCCCTACCGCCGTAGGGAAAACAAGTCTGTCTCTCTCTCTTGCGAAAGAGTTAGACGGAGAGATCGTCTCCGCCGATTCCATGCAGGTATACCGATACATGGATATCGGTACGGCGAAGATACGTGAAGAAGAACGGCAGGGGATTCCACATCATCTGATCGATGTGCTGGATCCCTGGGAAGATTTTAATGTGGTACGTTTCCAGAAAATGGCGCGTGAAGCGCTTGAGGAAATCTGGGAACGGGGACATATTCCTATTGTAACAGGCGGAACGGGGTTCTATATTCAGGCGCTTTTGTATGACATTCATTTTACAGAAAATAATGAGGATTCTTCTTTGAGAAAGGATCTGGAAAATTATGCCCGTGAAAATGGAGCAGAAGCGCTTCATTCAAGACTTGTGGAAGTAGATGAAAAGGCGGCTTCCCAGATTCATTTTAATAATGTGAAGAGGGTGATCCGCGCTCTGGAATTTTATTATCAGACCGGCAAAAAAATGTCAGAGCACAATGAGGAGGAGCGAAAGAGAACCTCTCCGTATGATTTTAAATATTTTGTATTGAACGACGAAAGGGAACATCTCTATGCCGGGATCAATAGAAGAGTTGATCTGATGATGGAGGAAGGGCTTGTAGAGGAAGTACGAAAATTAAAAGAAATGGGATGCGACAGCGCGATGGTATCTATGCAGGGGTTGGGATATAAGGAAATCCTTTCTCATCTGGAAGGGGAATATACCTTGGATGAAGCTGTATACAAGATCAAAAGAGACACCCGTCATTTTGCCAAAAGACAGATTACCTGGTTCAAAAGGGAGCGGGATGTGATCTGGCTCCATAAACCGGATTACGATTATGATGAAACGAAAATAAGGGAGGCAGTTCTTTCTTATTACATATAGAGGGAAATAAGATTTAAGATACAAAAGGGGAGCGATGGAAATGTTAAAAAAATTATTTGGAGGTTTTGGAGGATCGAAATTTTTAAAGAGGATGAATCCTTTGATGGAGCTGTACGCCCACAGCCGCAACAGTGAGAAAACCTATCAGGAGCTGTTGGCTCTGGAACCGCTGATCCGCACAAAGGGGGAGAGGGCAATGTTCAATCTGAACCGTGCGGGAATCCTGTATGATATGTACAGATACAGGGAAGCTGCAGATATCATGCGTGAAATCCCGGCTTTAAATCCGGAGTTTGATGCGCAGTGCGCCGAGATGAAAACAAAGATCATGGCTGCTATGACAAGGGGAGAACATCGATAAAAATGCCATGATAATGAGGAGAAAACAGATAATGCAAAAGATCAATGATATA
Organism: Claveliimonas bilis; assembly: GCF_030296775.1. NCBI lineage: Bacteria > Bacillati > Bacillota > Clostridia > Lachnospirales > Lachnospiraceae > Claveliimonas > Claveliimonas bilis. The sequence goes on from NZ_AP027742.1 coordinate 1,773,252, forward strand.
GAAGAAATGTATGAAAGCCTGGGGATTTCGAAAAAGGTTTTGGAGTTTGGAAAGCAGGCGGAACTAAAGTTAAAGGAGCGGTTTGAAGCCATTGACCGAACGGCGGAGTACAATCAGCTCAAAGTGATCGGTGCTATGCAGAAAAACCGTGTCAGTGAGGGGTGTTTTCATTATGCCAGCGGATATGGATATGACGATCAGGGGCGGGATACTTTAGAAAAAGTATACGCTGATGTATTTCATACAGAGGCTACTCTTGTGCGGCCCCAGATTGCCTGCGGAACGCACGCTCTTGCCCTTGCTCTTGGAGCGAACTTAAGGCCGGGAGACGAGTTGCTCTCTCCGGCAGGGAAACCATATGATACATTGGAGGAAGTGATCGGTATCCGCCCGTCAGCGGGATCCCTGGCAGAATATGGTATTACTTACCGCCAGGTGGATCTTAAGCCGGACGGAAGTTTTGACTATGAGAACATTGAAAAAGCCATTCATGAAAAAACAAAATTAATTACCATTCAGCGGTCAAAGGGATATCAGACAAGACCGAGTTTTTCCGTCGCCCAGATTGGGGAATTGATCGCTTTTGTAAAAAAGATCAAACCGGATGTTATCTGTATGGTTGACAACTGTTATGGTGAATTTGTAGAGACAATAGAACCCAGTGATGTGGGAGCAGATATGGTCGTGGGATCCCTTATCAAAAATCCGGGCGGAGGACTTGCGCCCATCGGCGGTTATGTTGCCGGCAGAACGGATCTGATTGAAAACTGCGGATACCGTCTGACCTCTCCCGGACTTGGCCGGGAAGTGGGGGCTTCTCTGGGGGTGATGCAGTCCTTTTACCAGGGGCTTTTCCTTGCGCCGACCGTGGTGGCAAGCGCCCTTAAAGGAGCGATCCTTGCGGCCAACCTTTATGAATCTCTGGGATTTCCGGTAGTGCCTGACGGCTCCGAGAGCAGGCACGATATTATTCAGGCGGTAGAGCTTGGCACGCCGGAGGGCGTGATCGCTTTCTGCCAGGGCATCCAGGCAGCGGCGCCGGTAGATTCCTATGTAACGCCGGAACCATGGGCTATGCCCGGCTATGACAGCGATGTGATCATGGCAGCCGGAGCTTTTGTACAGGGTTCTTCCATAGAACTGAGTGCTGACGGTCCCATCAAACCGCCCTACGCAGTATATTTTCAGGGAGGCCTGACCTGGCCTCACGCCAAACTTGGCATTTTAATGTCTCTGGAACATATGGTTCGGAAAGGATTGGTTCAAATATGAGAAGAACCGTTGTCATCGGAGGAGGAGCTTCCGGGCTTGTAGCCTCCATTGCGGCAGCCGGAAAAGGCGCTGACGTAACCTTAGTGGAACAAAAAGAACTGGTGGGAAAGAAAATCCTGTCTACCGGAAATGGCCGCTGTAATCTTACAAACCTTGCCATGAGTCCCGAATATTACCGTGGAGGGAACCCGGACACAGTAGAGAAGGTACTCCATACTTTCGGCACGGAAGATACCGTCAGATTTTTCAGAAAGCTGGGAATTATAACAAAAGCAAGAGGAACCTACCTTTACCCTAAGAATGATCAGGCATCGTCCGTCCGGGAAGCACTGGCTCTTGGAATCGCCCGGCTCCAGGTAGAAACGTATCTTCAGACAAAGGTAGAAAAGGTTTCTTTTTCTAAAGGAAAATTTGATATATATACGAGGAAAAACGGAGAAGAACAAAGATTTGAAGCTGACAGGCTGATCCTTGCCGCCGGCGGCAAGGCTTCTCCAGGTCTTGGATCTGACGGCAGCGGATATCAACTTGCCAAAAGCCTGGGACATACCATAACCCCGGTCTTTCCGGCGTTGGTGCAGCTTACGTCGGATGATCCTGCTTTTCGGAAGCTGGCCGGCGTAAGAAGCGACGCAAAGATTGTTCTTATGTCAGACGGAGCTGCAGTGTGTGCCGACCAGGGAGAGATTCAATTTACAGATTACGGGCTTTCAGGTATCCCTGTCTTTCAGGTGAGCCGGTTCGCTGCAGAGGGCCTGCGGGAAGGAAAGCCTGTTTCTGTCATCCTTGACTTCCTTCCGGAGATGCAGGAGACAGAAATCTGCGCCCTCTTCAGAGAGAAGCAAAAAGACTGGAGCGACAATACTGCGGAAGAATTTTTAAGAGGAATTTTTCACCGCAAACTGGTAAATGTGCTCCTTACCCGGGCACACATCCGTTGGTCGCAGAAAGTGGAGAATTTCAGCGAAGAAGATTTTGCAGGACTCGCCTGCCTCTGCAAAAAATTTGAAGTAAAGATTACAGGAACCCGTTCTTTTGATCAGGCGCAGGTCTGTGCAGGAGGAGTTTCTCTTGAAGAGATCGATCCTCTGACTATGGAATCCCTGAAATGCCCCGGGCTGTATATAACAGGCGAACTCCTTGACGTCGACGGCATGTGTGGGGGATATAATCTGCAGTGGGCCTGGGCAACGGGATATATAGCCGGAGAAGCGGCGGCGCTATAAGAGAAAAACGAAGGAAAGGACGGATGTTTATGATCAGACTCCAGCAGTTGAAATTGAATATCGATCATACAGAAGCGGATCTTAGGAGGAAACTTTTGAAAACCCTCCGTGTGAAAGAAGATGCGCTTCTTTCATATCAAATAGAAAAGCAGTCTCTGGATGCCAGGAAAAAGCCTCAGCTTTCCTATGTGTATACAGTGGCTGTCCATTTAAAAAATGAAAAGGAGTTTTTGAAAAAGAACCGGAACGCCAACATCCAGGCTGCCAGCGAAAATCGGTATCACATGGACGTTTCGGGAACGGAAGCGCTGAGGGAAAGGCCTGTCATAGTCGGCAGCGGTCCGGCAGGTCTGTTCTGTGCTTATATGCTTGCCAAAGCCGGATACCGACCGCTGCTTTTGGAACGGGGAATGCCTGTGGAGCAGCGGAAAAAAGATGTAGAGAAGTTCTGGGAGACACAGAGTCTTGATCCGGAATCAAACGTACAGTTCGGCGAGGGAGGAGCCGGTACCTTTTCTGACGGCAAACTCAATACTCTTGTGAAAGATAAAGATGGCAGGGGCCGGAAGGTGCTGGAAATTTTTGTGAAGAACGGTGCGCCCAAAGATATCCTGTATGTGAATAAACCTCATATCGGAACTGACCTTTTGATGTCCATTGTGGCAAACATGCGAAAAGAGATTCTTGCATCAGGAGGCGAAGTCCTCTTTCATACGAGAATGGATCGGATACTTCAAAATGAGAACGGTACCTTGCAGGAATTACTTGTCACAGATACAGTCACTGGCCGGAGCCGGCATATAAAGGCAGATATCTGTGTTCTTGCCATCGGTCACAGCGCCCGCGATACATTTGCCATGCTGGATGAGGAACAGGTGAAAATGGAGGCGAAATCCTTTGCTGTAGGAGTACGTATTGAGCATCCGCAGAAAATGATCGATCTGTCACAGTACGGCGATACCACTTTGCCTCTTCCGGCGGCAGCCTATAAACTGACGGCTTCTTCCTCTGATGGGAGAGGGGTATATACATTCTGCATGTGCCCCGGGGGATATGTAGTGAATGCTTCCTCGGAACAAGGTTATCTGGCGGTCAACGGCATGAGTTATCACGACAGGGCAGGCGAAAACGCCAATAGTGCTGTTGTGGTTACCGTTTCACCGGAAGATTTCGGCGGAAGCGGCGTGCTTGCCGGAGTGGCTTTTCAAAGAAGACTGGAAAAAGCAGCTTTTGCGACTGGCGGCGGTCTTGTCCCGATACAGCTGTTTGAGGATTTCTGCCAGGGGAAAATAACAGAAAATCTGGGCGAGATCACCCCGCAGATCAAAGGGGGATATGCTTTTGGAAACGTACGGGGGATCTTCCCGGAGGAAATTTCCCGCGCTCTGGAAGAAGGGATAAAAGCCTTCGGAAGAAAACTTCCGGGATATGACAGGAAAGACGCCGTCCTCGCCGGCGTGGAAAGCCGGACATCTTCCCCGGTACGTATTCTGCGGGGAGCTGATATGCAGGGAAGCATAAGAGGACTTTACCCATGCGGCGAGGGAGCGGGCTATGCCGGAGGAATTACTTCAGCCGCTATGGACGGTTTGAAGACGGCGGAAGCAATCGCCAGAAAATATCATCCTTTCGACAAAGAGACAAAGGATTAAGAAATTTTTAATGGGATAAGGCTATACACTTTTTTTGAAATATGATAGAATATATTGAGTTTTTTAAAGAAAAACAAAGATGTGAGGTGGAGTACATATGAAAGGAGCAGGCGGGAAAAATTCCTGGGCTTTGTTTCTGCTGATTCTGGCAGGAATTGTCCTGGGAGGTTTTATCGGTATGCTTGCAGGTGATACAGGGGGACTTAGTTGGCTTAACTATGGACAGACATTCGGGTTAAGCGAGCCGGTTGTGCTGAATCTTGGCATAGTCGTTATTACATTCGGACTTACGATCAAAATTACGGTTGCCAGCATCATCGGCATGGTTCTTGCAATTATTATTTATCGCTTCTTGTAATAACCGATCTTTACGTGAAGGTTATACTTATCTACAAAGGATGAATCAGACAAATACCATGAAAGAAATGTTGGTATCAGAGCGCCCATACGAAAAGTGTGACGAAAAAGGGGCAGGCAGCTTAAGCGACGCGGAACTTCTGTCTGTTCTGCTGCGCACTGGTACAAGGGGAGAAAATGTCCTGGAGCTTTCCAGGAAAATTTTAAAAGAAGCCGGGGAGGACGGCCTTTTGGGACTCCACCGCTTTACAAAAGAAAAATTTATGAAGATCAGAGGTGTGGGGAAAGTGAAAACGATCCAGCTCCTCTGTATTTTAGAACTGTCTGCAAGGCTTGCGAAAGCTGAAGCGCGCAAAACACTGTGTTTCAGAAATCCGTCAACGATTGCCGGATATTATATGGAAGAAATGCGTCATCTTTCCCAGGAACATATGAAGTTGTTAATGCTGGACACAAAATCAAATCTTATTGCTGAAAAGAATATTTACAAAGGAACTGTAAATGCATCATTGGTAGAACCAAGAGAGATTTTTGTGGAGGCGGTAAAAAGGGAGGCGGTTTCTATTATTCTGCTCCATAATCATCCCAGTGGAGATCCGACTCCAAGCAAAGCGGATGTGGCGATTACTCGGCGGATAAGGCTGGCCGGAGAATTAATTGGAATTGAACTGTTAGATCATATTATTATTGGGAATAATTCTTATATCAGTTTTCTGGAAGAGAATCTGATATACACGAAAGGATAAGAGCAAAAATGGCACGGAATGTATACGGACTTGATCTCGGATCCTATGAGATCAAAGTATATGATAAGAAGAAAGATACGATCTGGAAAGAAAAAAACGTGATTGCCATTGCAAATAAAAAAGAGGTATTTGCTGTGGGCGATGAAGCATATGAGATGTTTGAAAAAGCCCCGGCCAATATACAGGTTGTCTTTCCTATGAAAGACGGAGTGATTTCCAGATTTAACGATATGCAGTACCTTCTTCAGGGACTTTTGAAAAAGGACAGAGGGTTCGCACGGGGAGCGGAGTATGTAATTGCCGTTCCTACAGATGTGACGGAGGTGGAAAAGAAAGCTTTTTTCGATCTTGTCATTCATTCTACAGCCCGGGCAAAAGAAGTCAATATTGTGGAACGGGGGATTGCCGATGCAGTAGGTCTGAATCTGGATGTACAGAATACGAAGGGGCTGTTCATTGTAAACCTGGGCGGAGACACGACTGAACTTTCCATTCTTGCCGGAGGCGGTATTGTACTGAACCGGCTTATAAAAGTGGGAGGTGCAACCTTTGACAATGCTGTTGCCCAGCTTGTACGTTATAACCATGACTTCCTGATCGGAAAGGTAACCTCAGAAATCCTGAGAAAAAGGTTCGGTGTGTTCAGCGAGGACAACAGCGCTTCGCTTACCGTTGCCGGAAGAGATCTGATCACCGGAGTTCCGCAGCAAAGAGAAATTTCTATCAGCCTTGTGCGGGCCGCTATCAAAGATCCTCTGGAGGAATGCATTCACTGTATCCATTCTCTCCTGGACCGTACCCCTCCGGAGGTGCGGAAGGCAGTTTACCGTAACGGTATTTTTCTGACGGGAGGACTTGCCAATCTTCCGGGACTGGAGGTATATATGGAAGAAATGACAGGCATACGTGTCCGGACGGCTATTGATCCGGATATCTGTGCAGTGACAGGGCTGAAGCAGATCATTCAGTCCAAAGAACTAAGAAAACTGGCGTATTCGATGCTGGATGAAAATTATAGGTGGATGAGATAGTATGAAGATCAAAAATCAAAATACGATTCCAAGTAAATATCTTCTTCTGATCGTTGTTGTTGTGTGCGGCATCTTACTGGGAGCGGAACGTTTTATGGACGGAGGTCCTCTTAGCTGGGTGGCAAATTATACCATCATTCCCATGCAAAAAGGGATCAGCTATGTAGGAACGTGGATGAGCGATCTCACAGATAATTTTGCAACTCTTAAGGATCTTCAAAAAGAAAACGAAGAACTGCAGGAGAGAATAGATACTCTGACCATCGACAATACCCGCTTAAGACAGGAGCAGTATGAACTGGAAAGACTGCAGGAACTCTATAAATTGGATCAGAATTATGCGGATTATGAAAAAGTCGGGGCACATGTGATCGCCAACAACGGAACGAACTGGTTCAGTTCCTTTACCATCGATAAAGGCAGCAATGACGGGATCCGCAAGGATATGAACGTACTGGCCGGAAGCGGTCTCGTAGGTATTGTTACAGATGTAGGACCCGATTATGCACAGGTTCGTTCCATTATCGACGATGGAAGTAATGTCAGCGGTATGGTTCTTTCCACTTCCGACCTCTGTATGGTACGCGGTGATCTGCAGCTTATGGAAGACGGCAGGATCCGCTTTGAAAAACTTCCCAACAATGATAACGAGATCGAGGTGGGAGAGCAGGTTGTGACCTCCCATATCAGCTCAACTTACCTCCAGGGACTTTTCATCGGATATATTTCCGAGATCAGTGTGGACTCCAACAATCTGACAAGATCCGGATATATTACTCCGGCAGTGGATTTTTCCAAACTTCAGGAAGTCCTTGTTATTACGACAACAAAGCAGGATCTTACGAATCAGGATGAAGGCAGCGAAGGTGAATAGCCTATGAAAAGAAAAGTTATTACATTTTGTATTATTATTATATGTTTCCTTCTGCAGTCTACTGTTTTTGCAGAGTTGACGTTTGCCTCTATCCGTCCCAATCTGATGATCATTCTGACATCAGCTCTCGGTTTTATGAGAGGAAAAAAGACAGGGATGGCAGTAGGATTCTTCTCCGGTATTCTGATGGATGTGTTCTGGGGGGAAACTCTTGGATTTTATGCGCTGATCCTTACAGTGATCGGCTATCTGAACGGAAGCTTTAAGCGTCTGTTTTATGATGAGGATATTAAGCTTCCGCTTGTCCTTATTGCGGGAAGCGAACTGGTTTACGGGCTGGTCATTTACATTTGTTTCTTTATGATGCAGGGTGATTTCCATTTCTTTTATTACCTGATCCATCTGATCATGCCCGAATTGGTATATACTATTCTGGTAACGATTGTTTTATACCAGATCCTTCTCTACATGAACCGTAAATTAGAAGAAGAAGAACAAAGGAGTGCAAGTAAGTTTGTATAGTATTTGGGATCGCATTAAATCAACAATTGTCGAATTGTTTCAGAGGCGTCTTCTTGTGATGATCATTGTGTTTTGTATCCTGTTTACAGTTTTGGCCGGACGCTGTTTTCAGCTGCAGATTGTAGACGGTCAGTCCTATCTGGATGATTACCGGCTTCAGATCCAAAAAACAAGAACGATACAGGGAACAAGAGGAAATATCTATGACCGGAACGGTAAGCTTCTGGCTTACAACGAGCTGGCCTATTCCGTGACTATCGAAGACAACGGGGAATATGACACAATTGCGGAGAAAAATAAGGAGCTTAATAAAGAGATCAGCCAGATCATAGAGATTGTTGAGAGCAATGGAGACTCTGTTATCAGCGATTTCAGTATTGTTCTGGACGCCAATAATGAATATCAGTTTTCTATGACGAATGAAACACAGCGTCTTAGATTTGTGGCAGACGTATTCGGTGAGCAGAAGATCGATGGCCTTGACGAGGAACAGCAGAATATGTCAGCAGCAGATATTATAGATTACCTTTGTACAGACGAAACCTATGGATATGGCATTGATCAGGATGAGTTGGAGAAGTCAGAAGTCCTGAAGCTCGTAAATATCCGCTACGCTATCAGCCTGAACAGTTTCCAGAAATATATTCCCACAACAGTGGCGGAAGATGTAAGCGAGGAAACCGTTGCCGGGATCATGGAACATATGGATGAACTTCAGGGAGTAGACATTGCGGAAGAATCTCTCCGGAAATATACAGACAGTAAATATTTTGCCAATATTATCGGATATACAGGACAGATCTCACAGGAAGAATACAATGCCTTAAGTGATGAGGAAAAAGAGCAGTACGATCTGACAGATACCGTTGGAAAATCGGGACTGGAACAGGTACTGGACAGTACCCTTCAGGGAGAGAAAGGTGAAGTCAAGCTGTATGTAAACAGTGTGGGACGTGTGACAGAGACCGTCGGTGAAACGGAACCGAAAGCAGGAGACAATGTATATTTAACGATTGACGCGGATCTTCAGAAAGCAGCTTATGATATTTTAGAGCAGGAAATCGCGGGAATCCTTCTTGCGAAAATGCAGAATATTCTGGATTATGACCGCAGCGGAACAGAAGATGCGGCAGATGTCATCGTTGCCAGCGGAGATGCCTACAATGCTTTTATTTCTAATGATATTGTAGATATGAGCCATTTTTCCGCTGAGGATGCAGGAAGTGCTGAAAAATCCGTGTACAGCAAATTCTCTTCCTATAAAGAGCAGGTGATCGGACAGCTTACTTCCATTTTGCAGGATGGGAACAGTACCGTTTACAGCAATCTCTCTAAAGAATGGAAAGCCTATCTTACGTATCTTGTCAGCGATGTACTGACAGACAGCGCCGGCATCATTGATTCTGACGCCATCGATACGGATGATGAAACCTACAGCGAATGGATTTCCGGAGGAGATATTAATATTTATACTTATCTGAACTATGCAATATCCCAGAACTGGGTGGACTCATCCAAACTGCAGGATTATCTGGAATCCGGGGAAAAGTATTCAGACTCCTCGGAGATATATAATGCGATCGTAACTTATCTTACAGACCGTGTGCAGACAGATACCAGCTTTGATAAACTGATCTATCAGTATATGATCAAGGCCGGCACGGTGACAGGCAGTGAACTTTGCCGGATCCTCTATGAGCAGGGAGTGCTGGAGTGGGATGAAACACAGTACAATAATCTGGCATCCGGAGCTACCGGAGCTTATGATTTCCTGAGATCCAAGATCCAGTCTCTGGAGATTACGCCGGGACAGCTGGGATTGGAGCCGTGTTCAGGATCTGTGGTGATTACCGATCCGGATAACGGTGATGTGCTGGCATGTGTTTCCTATCCGGGATATGACAACAACCGCCTGGCCAATACGATGGACAGTGCATATTTCAATGAACTGAATACGAATTCCTCTCTGCCTCTTTACAACCGTGCCACTCAGGAGACGACAGCACCCGGTTCTACTTATAAGCCGCTGTCAGCTGTAGCCGGTCTGACGGAGGGAGCGGTTACACTTGATACGGCAGTTTACTGTGACGGTGTTTATGACAACATCAGCCCATCTGTTCGCTGCTGGATCTATCCCAGCAGTCACGGAACCATGGATGTCGTCAGCGGTATAACCAATTCCTGTAACGAATATTTTAATAACCTGGGTTATCAGCTGGGTATTCAGGAAGACGGAACCTATTCCAGTGACGTCGGTCTGGAGAAGCTGAAAAAATACGCTGAGATGTTCGGTCTGGGTGAAACGTCGGGTCTTGAAATACCGGAAACAGATCCGCAGATATCTACGGAAGACTCTGTACGTTCTGCTATGGGACAGGGCAACAACAACTTTACGACAAGCCAGCTTGCAAGATATATTACAGCAGTTGCAAATCAGGGAACTCTCTACGAACTTACGCTGCTCGACCGGGTAGAAAAGGTGGATGGCACAGTCGAGAAAGAATATGAAGCCAAAAGCCAGAAGATCGAAGGAATCTCTTCAACCACCTGGAATGCAGTAAATGCCGGTATGCAGGGCGTGGTACAGAACAGCAGTGTCTTTCCGGAAATTAATGCCAGCGGCATCAGCGTATCCGGGAAGACAGGTACCGCTCAGCAGAGTAATGAGCATGCAGACCATGGATTATTTGTAGCATTTGCTCCAAGTGAAAGTCCTGAGATCGCCATGGCTCTTCGTATCGCAAACGGATACAGCTCCACCTATGCTTCTGAAGTAGGCAGCGCAATCCTGCAATACTATTATCAGATTACAGATTCTTCTGAATTAATTACAGGACAGGCAGCCGAAATAGCAGCTACAACACATGGAGATTAAAGGTAAGGAGAGTTTTCGCTGTGAAAGATCATGTCATGATTAAAAGCAACCGATACGGCTTAACAGTTTATTTAGACAAAGAAATGCCTTTTGATGAGCTGTTAATGGAGATAGAAAACAAATTCAGGGCCTCCGTCCACTTCTTTGAAGGTACAGGGATGGCAGTCCGATTTGAGAACCGTATTCTTACCAAAGAGGAAGAGCAAAAAATCGTGGATACTATATCCGAAGCAGCAAAAATACAAATCCTGTGTATACTGGATTACGATGAAAAAACGGACAAGATGTACAAAAGCGCCGTAGATCAGACTCTGGCAGAAATGCCGGAGCCCGACGGACGGTTCTACAGGGGGACACTGAAGAAAAAGCAGGTGTTGGAATCAGAAACCAGCATTGTGATCATCGGAGATGTAGAGGAAGGTGCAACCGTTGTTTCCAAAGGAAATATTGTAATTATTGGAACTCTGTTCGGTTGTGCTCAAGCCGGAGCATCAGGACGAAAAGACGCTTTCATCGCCGCTCTTCATATGGAACCGGAAAAACTTCGCATCGGCGACAGGAAAGTAAAACCAGTGATAGGAGGAAATTATTCATGGGCGAGGTTATCGTAATTACATCAGGAAAAGGCGGGGTTGGTAAGACAACCACGACGGCAAATATCGGAGCAGGACTTTCACAGGCAGATAAAAAGGTTATTATCGTAGACACAGATCTGGGGCTTCGGAATCTGGATGTGGTCATGGGACTGGAAAATTTTATCGTGTATAATCTGGTAGATGTAATAGAAGGCAGCTGCCGTCTGAAGCAGGCGCTGATCCGGGATAAAAGATATGAGAATCTTTATCTGCTTCCGTCTGCGCAGACAAAAGATAAATCTGCCGTCTCTCCGGGACAGATGAAAAAACTTACAGCAGAGCTTAAGGAAGAATACGATTATGTTCTTCTGGACTGTCCCGCCGGAATAGAGCAGGGCTTTCAAAACGCCATTGCCGGGGCGGACCGGGCAATCGTTGTCACTACCCCGGAAGTCTCGTCTATCCGTGACGCGGACCGTATTATCGGGCTTCTTGAGGCAGAGAAGATCGGACGCTGTGAACTGATCATCAACCGGATCCGTATGGATATGGTAAAAAAAGGAGATATGATGTCTGTAGACGATGTGACGGAGATCCTCTCCATTCCTCTTTTGGGAGCCATACCGGACGACGAGCAGGTCGTGATCGGAACAAATCAGGGGGAACCGGTTATATCTATGGAGTCAAGAGCCGGACAGGCCTATCGGAATATATGCCGCCGGATCCTGGGAGAGGATATTCCTTTTATGGATCTGAACGGAAATGGGGGACTGCTCTCTAAGCTTTCCCAGATCTTCCATAAAAATTAAGGGGGCGCAAAAGCAGTATGGTGAGACGGTCTTCAGTGAGAATTGCAAAAGACAGGCTGAAGGTGCTGGTGGGAACGGACCGGATGCAGTGCAAACCGGATTTTTACGAAAAGATCAGCCGTGAGCTATACCAGACACTTTCCAAATATATTGAAATTACACCGGAGGAATTTGAAGTCTCTTATACAAGGACGCATGTACATATCAAATTTACAGGAGAAAAGCAGTGAAATTTCTTAAAATAACAAAACCTTATCATCTGAAAGATTATAAATTCACTCTGATCATACTTGTCATGGCCATCTCTTTTTTAGGCGTGCTGGTTATCGGAAGTGCAAATGAATCCTATCAGGGAAAACAGATCATCGGTCTGGTAGCCGCTGTCATTTTGATGGTCGTTGTATCTGTGATCGATTATGTATGGATTGCAAACTTTTACTGGATCTTGTATATCCTTTCCGTAGGGATGCTTGCCATTGTACTGATTCCCGGCGTAGGAGAGGTAGTCAACGGAGCGCGGCGCTGGATCAATCTGGGATTTACCAATTTTCAGCCTTCAGAGCTTGCAAAAATCTTTCTGATCATTTTCTTCGCAAAATTTATTATGGTTCATGAAGAGGATTTGAGCAGCAAAAGGACAATTTTAAAGGCAGTTATATTGATCGTTATACCTCTTGTATTGATTTTTGAGGAACCGAACCTCTCTACTACTATTTGTACAGCCGCTTTATTCTGTGTGCTGATGTATGTGGGCGGGCTGTCTTACCGCTTCATTGGGATTGTGCTGCTCGTCACAGTGCCGACGGCAATTATTTTGCTAAGTCTTATTGTGCAGCCGGATCAGAAGATCCTGGACGATTATCAGCAAAAGCGTATTCTTGCCTGGCTGAATCCGGAGGAATATGCCAGCGATGAAGCCTATCAGCAGAACAATTCCGTCATGGCAATCGGATCCGGTCAGCTGACAGGAAAAGGGCTGAACAATAATACAACAACTTCTGTAAAAAACGGAAACTTTATTCTGGAGCCCCAGACAGACTTTATTTTTGCAATTGTTGGAGAAGAATTAGGTTTTGTGGGTTGCTGTATTGTTATTGTTTTGTTATTATTAATCGTGATACAATGTATTGTAATAGGGATCCGAGCCCAGGATACAACGGGCAGAATCATCTGCTGCGGGGTCGGATCCCTGATCGGGATACAAACTTTTATTAATATTGCTGTTGCAACACAGATTTTCCCTAACACAGGAATTCCCCTTCCATTTGTAAGTTATGGACTTACTTCTCTGTGGAGTATGTATCTGGGAATTGGAATCGTTCTGAATGTGGGGCTGCAGCCGAAAAAATATCAGTAACCTGTTTTTTACTAATGTGAGGAGGAATCGTTGTATGAATATTGGTCTTATTGCCCACGATGGGAAAAAGACGCTGATGCAGAATTTTTGCATCGCGTATCGCGGGATTTTGAGCAAGCACAATCTGTTTGCAACAGGAACAACCGGAAGGTTAATAGAAGAAGTAACCAATTTGTCCATTCACAAATATCTGGCGGGCCATCTCGGAGGCGAACAGCAGATGAGCGCCCAGATTGCGCAGAATGATATTGATGCCCTGATTTTTTTAAGAGATCCTATGGCAAAACCCCATGAACCTGAAGTGAACGGAGTAATCAAGCTTTGCGACATGCATAATATTCCTATGGCGACAAATCTCGCCACAGCAGAATTAATTATACTTTCAATAGACAGAGGAGATTTAGATTGGCGTGAAATATACAGGTAAAAAGACATCGCTTATTCTTTGCGCAGCCGGAATTTCGCTGCTGATATCCGGGTGCGGCGCTGGAAGCGCTGTGACATCCTTTGAAAAAGAGAATTATAATAAAAGTATCTATGAGGCGGAATTGTTTGCTGAGGATCTCTGTGTGACAGATTCTGATGTATCCATCTCCGGTTTTGAGGGGGATTCTTCGCTCCATGCGGAAGGCCTGTTTGATCTGACTGATCACACGGTAGAGTATGGATATAATCTTTTTGAAAGATTATATCCGGCAAGTACCACAAAGATCTTAACAGCCCTTGTAGCAATCAAAAATTCCGATATGGACGATGTCGTCACTGTCAGCAGAAATGCAGCTGCGTCAAGCTTTGGCTGGGAAGATCAGGTATGCGGCCTCCAGGAAGGGGACCAGCTGACCATGAGAGATCTTTTGTACGGGCTGCTGCTTTGGTCCGGAAATGATAATGCAGTCGCCATTGCAGAACATGTCGGCGGAGATGTGGATACTTTTATGGAGATGGTAAATGACCAGGCCGCGGAGTTGATGGCTACCGGGACGCATTTTGTTACGCCCAACGGTCTCCATGATCCGGATCATTATACAACTGCATACGATCTGTATCTGATCTTTAATGAATGCATTAAACATGAGGAATTTATGGATATTATCAGTGCTTCATCCTATACGGCAAATGTGACCGGTGCTGACGGGACAGCAAGACAGCTTACATGGGAACCGACCAATTACTATGCCAGAGGAGCGGCCGCTCTGCCGGAAGGCGCAACTGTGATCGGCGGCAAAACAGGATACACAGGGGATGCAGGAGACTGTCTTGTTCTTCTCTGTGAGAACGACAGTGGAGATCAATATATATCTATTGTTATGGGAGCAGCGGATAAGCCGACTTTATATGAAGATATGACAGCACTGATCGATCAGATCCCTTCGTTGGAATAAAGAAAACAAACTTTCAGCAGGAAAAGTTGCAAATAAAAAGAGGGGAACCCGTTTTTCCGGGCTGCCCCTCTTGATTTATGAACGGGAATCGGAGAAAGTTCCAATTCTTCCAAACAGACTGATCAGGTAAAGTCCGCACAATCCGACCAGTGTGTAAATGATCCGCGAGATCCATGTGAGATTGCCGAAAAGAAATGCCACCAGATCAAAACGGAAAATGCCGATCAACAGCCAGTTGATCGCCCCGATAATAACAAGGGTTAATGCAATATTGTCAAACCATTTCATATGATTTCCTCCTTTTTATCAGATGATGATATTATGTGCGGGAAATCCCAAAATATGCATGCCATAAAATTGATGGAAAGGACCTTTTTCTTTTATGATGAAAAAGACATTCTATTATCCTTATTCGGAATATTTGAAAAAAACGTATGGGGAAAAAGTTTATAAACTGCCGATCAATCTTCCCGTTACCTGTCCCAACAGATTAGGGAGACAAAAAGGCTGTACGTTCTGCGCGGAATCCGGCACCGGATTTGAGGCTTTGTCTTCCGAAGTCAGGATAACGGACCAGCTGATGAGCACAAGAAGTCTGATCGAAAAAAAGTATCATGCGCATAAGTTTATCGCTTATTTTCAAAACTATACCAATACCTTTATGAAAATCGAACGGTTTCGGGCATACATTGAAGAGGCAGCACGGGTGCCGGATATTGTGGAGATTGCAGTATCCACACGCCCGGACTGTATACGGGGAGAATACCTTGAGGCGCTGAAGGAAACAGCCACTGCCGGCGGACAGAGAGTTACGGTGGAGCTGGGTCTTCAGACGGCCAATTATCATACGCTTCAAAAAATCCAGCGGGGACATTCTCTGGCTGAATTTATCGATGCTGTTCTTGAAATCAAAAAATACGGTTTTGATATCTGCGCCCATGTAATTTTAAATCTTCCCGGTGATACCATGGAGGATGCAAAAGAAACAGCCAAGATTCTTTCTGCACTTGGAATTGACATTGTGAAGATCCATTCTCTTTATATCGCCAAAAACACCTTATTGTGCGAAGCTTATGAAAATGGTACAATAACCATATGTTCCAAAGAAGAATATCTGCAGCGCCTGCAGGTATTTCTGGAATTTTTAAATCCTGATATCGCAGTAGAGCGCCTGTTTTCGAGGATTCCGGAAGAAGAGGCCGTGTTCTGCAACTGGGAGACAAGCTGGTGGAAGCTTAAGGATGAATTTGAAGAAAAAATGCGGGCAGACGGCTCTTTTCAGGGAAAGAGATTCAGCTATCTGAAAGGAGCTGCACTTGAGAAATTGGAGGCAGTATATTGACTGGAAATGAGATAAACAACATTCAGGTTTACCGCAAAAAGTGGAATATAAATATAGGGGTCATTATTTTCGGAGTTATCTTTGTTTATTTGGTTGTTACTGTTTTGATGTACGCAACCGCTAAACATGTGTCATCTTATGAAGTGCGGGAGGGATCAATCTTAAAGGATACTTCCTATACCGGCCTTGTTCTCAGAGAGGAAACTGTTATTGGAGCAGAGGCAGATGGATATATCAATTACTTTGCACCGGAAGGCAGTAAAGTAGGCAGAAAGACCAATGTTTACAGTATTTCTTCTGAAAAATTGGATTTTTCCGGTCAGGAAAACACAGAGGAATCAGAGGATTCCGGTTTAACTTCCGAGGAAAGAGACTCTATTATCCAAAAAGCCCAAAGTTTTAGTGAAAATTTTCAGAACAATAAATATGAGGATACCTATACGTTTAAAGATTCCATTGAAAATATTCTGTCAAGCAGCACAGCCCAGAGCCGGCAGGCACAGCTTAGCGCCATGATAGAAAGCGGTCAGGAGGGGCTGACAACCTATGTCGCATCTGATGACGGGATTATTGTATATTCGGTAGACGGATATGAAGATCTTGCTATGGATCAGGTAACTGCCGACATGATATCGCGGGCAGATTATCAGAAAACAGAGCTTTTTAACAATACAAAGGTCAAAAGCGGCGATCCTGCCTACAAGCTTGTGACAAACGAAGAGTGGACGCTTGTGATCCAGCTGGATGAGGAAATGACAAAAGAGCTGGCAGACACAACCAGTGTAAAGGTCAGATTTACAAAAGATGATCAGACAACATGGGCAGGATTCCAGATTTATAATACGGAAGACGCCGACCTTGGTTTCCTCACATTTGATCATTCAATGGTAAGATATGTAGGAGAGCGTTTTCTGGATATTGAACTGATCCTGGAGGATGAAACAGGTCTTAAAATTCCCAAATCCTCTGTAACAGAAAAAGAATTCTACATAATTCCTGAAGATTACATCACTTTGGGCGGCAACAGCAGCCAGTCCGGCGTTCTGGTCCAGAGCGATGGAGAAGATGCTTCCTTCCACGCAGTGGATGTATATTATCGTGACAGTGAGACAGGTATGGTCTATCTGAATATGGATGAGTTAAAAAAGGGAGATGTTTTGATCAAACCGGATTCAGCAGATACATATACCATTTCCGAGAAGGCTTCTTTGCAGGGAGTTTACAATATTAATAAAGGATATGCAGAGTTTAAACCTGTGGAAATTCTCTGTGAGAGTGAGGAATATTATATTGTGAAATCCGGCAATGATTATGGATTGACAAATTACGATCATATTGCTTTAGATGGAAGTGAAATTCAGGAAAATGAGCTTGTAATGTAAAAAATCTGTCATGAAAAGGAGTGTTTATATATGTTACAGGATAATTTCAGGGAAGTAGAACAGAGGATTGAAGCAGCCTGCAGACGTTCCGGCCGTGATCCGAAGGAGGTTACACTGATTGCTGTCAGTAAAACAAAACCTGTGGAAATGCTGCAGGAAGCCTATGATTTTGGCACAAGGATCTTCGGCGAAAATAAAGTTCAGGAATTGACCGAAAAATACGATCAGCTTCCCAAAGATATTCATTGGCATCTGATCGGACATTTGCAGAGAAATAAGGTCAAATATATCATCGATAAAGTTGATCTGATCCATTCTGTAGATTCCGTCCGTCTGGCAGAAGCAATAGACAAAGAAGCGCAGAAACATGGGATTACCGCTAATATTCTGATTGAGGTAAATGTGGCGGGAGAGGAGAGCAAATTCGGTATCTCACCGGAAGAAACCGAAAGCTTTATAGAAAAAATTGCTGGATTTTCCCATATAAAAGTGTGTGGATTGATGACAATTGCTCCTTTTGTAGAAAATCCGGAAGAAAATCGGCCATATTTTCAGCGTTTACGTAAATTATCTGTTGACATCGCGGCAAAAAAAGTTAATAATGTTACTATGAGTATTCTCTCAATGGGCATGACCAATGATTTTGAAGTGGCGGTCGAAGAGGGCGCCACGATGGTTCGCGTTGGAACCGGGTTATTTGGTGTGCGTGATTATGCTCGTATTTAGGATAACGTAAGATAGGAGATTTTAAAATGAGAGTATTAGATAAGTTTCTTGACATTATGAAATTAAGCGACGAAGATGACGATTACGATAACGATGATTTTTTCGATGATGAATATGATGATGATTATGATGACAGACCTGCAAAAAAAGGCGGTCTTCTTTCACGATTTAAAGGGAAAGAATATGATGATAATTATGATGATGACTACGATGATTATGATGACAGAGCGCCTAGATCTTCATCCAGAAATTCCCAGAGTTCTTCCCACGCTGTAAGCAGTGCCGGAAATAATAAAGTGACGCCTATGCGTCAGCCGGCATCCCGAAGAAACGCGCCGAATATGGAAGTATGTGTCATTAAGCCGTCTTCTGTTGAAGATGCCCGTGAGATTACAGAAACTCTTCTCAGTGGACGCACTGTTATTCTGAATCTGGAAGGCCTGGATCTTGAAGTGGCACAAAGGATCATTGATTTTACATCCGGTGCAACTTTTGCTATCAGCGGCAATCTGCAGAAGATTTCCAATTACATATTCCTTGTTACACCTACAAATGTAGATATTTCCGGAGATCTTCAGGATCTTTTGAATACCTCTTTTGACGCATCTTCTATGCGTACCAGATTTTAGGTCTGTTTCATGAATAAGGAAGAATTATTGCTTCAGAAACGTCTTGTGGAGCTTTCTAACACGGCATATCAAAGAGATATTGTTACTTTTACAGACTTTCTGAACCTGAATGAACTGAATATTTTACATTCCACTCCGAAACATATGTTTCCGGCAGCATATGAAACATATGGCGGATACGAAGCAGCAGAGCGTCAGATGGTTGCCTTTCTACCTGATGCTCTTTATTATGAGTACCGGTATCCTGTAGAAATCCTGAAGATTTCTCCGGTTAATCTGAAATTTGCGGAGAATCTTTCTCACCGGGATTATCTGGGCGGAATCCTTCATCTCGGAATTGAACGGTGCTGCCTCGGAGATCTTCTTGTATCAGAAGAGTGCTGCCGTGTATTTGTCACAGATTCCATGGCGGACTATATCTGCCGAAATTTGACAAGGATCCGCCATACGACAGTGAAAGTATCTGTGGAAAATATGGAGAATTTCCACTATACGCCGAATCTTGAACTTCACAAAGGAACTGTTTCCACGGTACGTCTGGATTCCGTTCTCTCTGTTGCATTCCCTTTGTCGCGCAGCAAGCTGACCGGACTTATAGAGGGCGGAAAAGTGTTTGTCAACGGAAAGCTGATCACCACAAATGCCTGCAGACTGAAAGAAAATGATATTATTTCTGTCCGGGGCATGGGACGTATAAAGTACCTGGGCATACTTTCAGAGACAAAAAAAGGGCGTTTGTATATCGAAATAGGAAAGTATATCTGATCCCAGAAGAGTAAGTAAAGAAGGATTGACAGAATTGATCATGGAAGAAAATCAGAAAAGACAAAATAAACATTATATTGCGGCATTCATCCTGGCGGCGGCAGGTGTTCTGCTTGATCAATGGAGCAAATATCTGGCTGTCACATATTTGAAGGATAAGAATCCTATCGATTTGATCCCCGGCATTTTTCAGCTTACCTATCTTGAAAATCGCGGGGCTGCTTTTGGTATTCTCCAGGGAAAACAATGGTTTTTCTATATCAGTACCTTTCTTGTGATGGGCGCGGTTATCTGGATTTATATGAAAATTCCGGCCTCAAAAAAGTTCCTGCCTCTTCGGATCTGCGCTATTTTGATCGTTTCCGGGGCAATCGGCAATTTGATCGATCGCATCCGGCTGCAGTATGTGATTGATTTCTTTTATTTTAAGCTGATCGATTTCCCGGTTTTCAATGTTGCGGATATTTTTGTGACAGTATCGACGATCCTTCTGTTAGTTCTGGTACTGTTTTATTATAAGGAGGAAGACTTTGAACAAATACTTTACAGCGGAAGAGACAAGCGGGATCCGGATCGATAAGTATCTGGCAGAAGAGATGCCGGAATTGTCCCGCTCTCACATACAGAAGCTGATAAAAGAAAAGATGGTCTGTGTCAACGGAAAGCCTGTAAAAAGCGGTTACAGGCTTTGTTTTGATGACAGCATAGAAGTTTCCATACCGGAGGTAAAAGAACCGGAAATCGAGGCAGAAAACATCCCTCTTGACGTTCTCTATGAGGATGAAGATATCATCGTTGTAAATAAACCGAAAGGAATGGTGGTACATCCGGCTCCCGGGCATTACAGCGGCACTCTGGTCAATGCATTGATGTATCACTGCAAAGATCAGCTTTCCGGTATTAACGGCGTTATGCGTCCGGGAATCGTCCACAGAATTGATATGGATACAACCGGATCCCTTCTTGTCTGCAAAAATGATATGGCTCACCAGAATCTTGCTCTTCAGTTAAAAGAACATTCTATCCGACGTGTATATGAAGCGATCGTTACGGGAAATTTAAAAACAGACAGCGGTACAATAGATGCGCCTATTGGCAGAAGTCCTGTAGACCGGAAAAAAATGAGCACCAGGGCGAAAAACGGAAGGCGTGCGGTAACTCATTATAAAGTATTGGAGCGATTCGGGGATTACACCTATATACAGTGTGAGCTTGAGACAGGACGCACCCACCAGATCAGGGTGCATATGGCATCCATCGGCCATCCGCTTCTCGGCGACACTGTATATGGATCTTCAAAGGTTCCGATCCGCGGTCTTCAGGGACAGACACTTCACGCTAAAACTTTAGGGATCATTCATCCAAGGACAGGCGAATACCTGGAAGTAAATGCGCCCCTGCCAGAATATTTTCTGAATCTATTAGACAGACTAACAAAAAAATAGTTCGAAATTTTCATAAAATTCTATACTTTTTCTCGAAATTGTTATATAATACATATATCTAGTTGGTAACAACGAGGAAGAGGAGCGTGAATGGTATGGAAAAAACAAATACAATTATTACCATAGGAAGAGAGTTTGGCAGTGCCGGACGTGAGATCGGTTATAAGGTTGCAAAGGATTTCGGCATCAAATTATACGATAAGGAAATGCTTGGCAGAGCGGCAAAAGAAAGTGGTATCTGTGAAGAATTATTTGAAGCCCACGACGAAAAACCGACCAACAGCTTCTTATATTCTCTGGTTATGGATACATATTCCCTGGGATATTCCGGCGGGAATTATACAGATATGCCGATCAACCACAAAGTATTTCTGGCACAGTTTGACGCCATCAAAAAAATAGCGGACGAAGGCCCCTGTATTCTGGTCGGACGATGTGCGGACTATGCACTGGAGGAATATGACAATGTTCTGAGTGTATTTATTCACGCCAAGATGGAAGCCCGTATCCGCCGGATCGCAAGAATTTATGACCTGACAGACGCAAAAGCAAAGGATCTGATCCAGAAGACTGATAAAAAGCGTTCCAGCTATTATAATTATTATACGAACAAACGCTGGTCTGACGCAGAAAGCTATGATATCTGCCTTGACAGCTCTGTCCTTGGCATTGAAGGAACTGCGGAAGCCATCAAACAGCTTGTAGCAATTAAAGAAAACGGCGGAGACCGTAAATTGTAAAACATCATAATGTAAAAATGATAAATTCCAAATAGAAAAGAAGAACCGCCGGCATTCCGATGCTTTCAAAAAAGTGTGTGATCGGAGTGTCGGCGGTATTTTTATGTTTTAACCTTATCTGATATTTTATCTGAAATATCTTATCTGACATGGGGGATCCGTTCCGGCCATCCCTTAATGTCTCCATTCAAAATTGCTGTAAACATTCGCTGCTTTGCCCCAGGATGCTCTGCATTCAACTGATGCACCAGCTCTTTTGCGTATTGGCGTTTTGTGTAACCGTCAATAGGGCACCTGCTTTTTACAACAGGAAGATCATATTTATTTTTAAATCCAATGACATCTGCTTCATCCACAAACATAATGGGGCGGATAACGGTCAGATCCATGCGGTCCAGATAAGTTCTCGGCGAGAAGGAATAGAACCTTCCCTCAAAGATCAGAGAAAGAAGCATTGTTTCAATGATATCATCCTTGTGATGAGCATAGGCAACTTTATTGCAGCCCATTTCTTTTACTGCCTGATTCAGAGCGCCTTTTCTCATCTTTGCACAGAGAGAGCAGGGATTGCTTTCTTTTCGTTCCTCGAATAAAATGTGAGCAATATCCGTTTTAACAATTTTGTAGGGAACATCAAGTTCTCTGCAAAGCTCCACAACCGGGCTGAAATCGCATTTTTCATAACCCAGGTCTACTGTAATGGCGCTCAGATTAAATGTCTGTGGATAAAAACGTTTCAATCCATGCAGCGCATAGAGAAGAGTAAGACTGTCTTTTCCGCCGGAGATACCTACTGCAATATGGTCGCCTTTTTCAATCATCTGGTATTCATCTACGGCTTTTCTTGTATAGCTCAATAATTGCTGTAATTTCATCTGATATGTAAAATCCCTTCTATTTTTTATTCTTGAATTATAACATAGTGATACTTTGCTATCGTACCTTATTCTTTTTTGGTTGTAAAGTATATTTAAAAAAGATTGATAAAAGGAAAACAATTAATGATTTATCAAACGAAAAGTGATAATATATCAATAAAGGCAGAATATTAAGGTTCTCTTAGACGGACAGCAGACGCCGCCTGCCGGCGTCTGTTTTCATCGATTGCAGCATAATGCTTTTTCGTTGTATTTACATCTTTATGTCCCAAAACGTCCGCTACCAGATAAATATCTCCGGTTTCTTTATAAAGAGAAGTTCCATAGGTGCTGCGAAGCTTGTGGGGAGTGATTTTTTTATTAGGTGTTACCTGGCGGGCATATTTTTTCACCATATTTTCCACTGCCTGAACCCCCATACGCCGGCGCTGGGTGGAGAGGAAGAGGGCATTTTCATGTCCGGGAAGGGGATCCACAGCCTTTCGGCTTCCCCCAATATATTTCATAAGAGCGGATTCCACCTCATCTCCGAAATACACAACCATCTGATTGCCGCCTTTTCTGGTGACAGTAACCCCGTCATTTTTAAAATCTACATCCGTAATATCAAGTCCGACACACTCGGAAACACGGATTCCTGTACCCAAAAGAAGTGTGAGAATAGCAAGATCTCTTTCTTTTGTCTTTTCGTAATATCTTCTGGCCTGTCCGGACAAAGATTCTCCGCAGGATTCCACATGGTCCAGAAGAAGCGCCACTTCATCTGCATCCAGGCGGATAATGGCTTTTTCATGCTGTTTCGGCATATCTACAAGAAGTGTAGGATTATGAGAAATATACTGGTGTTTATGATAATAGGCATAGAAGCTTCTAAGCGCGGACATTTTCCGGGCAAGACCTTTTTCCCCGTTTGTCATCACCTCATCATCCTCACGCCTGTATACTTTCAGATATTCCATATATTCCTCAATATCTACAGGCTCCAGATCATCCAAATCAGCCACTGTAAACTGGGTGATAGAATATTTACTGTAGATCGGATTATTTTCCATTAAAAAGTGAAAAAAAACACGTATATCATAAGCGTAATTCATTCGGGTACGAATAGATGATGTCGGTTCGATAGCACGAAAGAAATCCTTTGCAAAAGGAGGCAGCGTTTTCAGAATTTCACGAAGTCTTATCGTATAATCGATTTCTGTCTGTTCATGATATGTTTTATTCTTTGCATTTGGCATTTCCTTAATTTCACCCCTTATTTTTATTTCTTTCATTTTATTGGGATTGCTGGATTCTATTTATTCAGTATACTAGAATCCGGATTTTTTGTCTATATCTTTTGGAAAAATCGGTATTTTACGTATAGATCTTTTTCGCTGGTCTATAATACATATATCATTAATTCTTGTGACTGCAAATATATCACCGATGGAATTTTAAAATAAGACGAACTGCCATCCTGTTTTATAAGGAAGTGTCCGCCTTATTTTAATAAAGTATTGGGAGTATAATTATATATATAAAGCTGTTCTCTGATTATATTATAGATGAATCATTATATAACCATTAAGGAGAAAAGCTTATATATCAAATTGAAAAGAATAATTTCTTAAAAAGAATAAATAACTTTAAATTATTTGTTCTATTTGTAATAGGCAACTGTCAAATGCTGCCCAGCGTAAATCGTTTCATCTGTAAGCTGGTTCATACTTTTCAGCTGATCTACATATTCAGATACGCTCATGTTTGTTCCTTTTGCATATGTTTCAGCAATATCCCACAGCGTATCTCCGGAATCGATTTCAATACTTCCATAATATGCCTCTGAAGAAGTCTCTGTCTGTACAGAAGCCGTTTCATCCTGTGCCCATACCAGTCTTGCTCCGATCATAACACTAAAACAAAGCGCAATGAAAGCGGCTATCGTTATTAAAGTAAATTTTTCACGAAATACTTCTCTTCTACGTTTGCTTGCTGCATGTAATCTGTGTGCTCCCATCATTTTCCCCTCCATAACTGCAAGACCAGTGTCTCTCCTGTTCTCTTAATTTTATTTGTTTTAGATTTTCTATTTTTTCTTAATAAGAATATATGTTCCGAACACCTGTTCTTTATGATGAAATTATATTATACGAACAAATGTTTGTCAATAGATTTTATAAAAATAATCGAACATACTTTCTAAACATTTGTTTGCCTTTTGAAAGATGTTATGATAAAATACAGATATATTTAACATCACGACTATTTTAAGGGGGAAATATCATGGCACAGGGAAAGATCAGTCCCAAACAGAAAGAAATATTGGAATATATCAAGGATCAGATCCTTCAGAGAGGATTTCCGCCTGCAGTGCGTGACATCTGTGAAGCTGTGCATCTGAAATCTACATCTTCCGTTCACTCTCACCTGGAAACACTGGAAAAGAACGGATATATCAGAAGGGATCCCACAAAGCCCCGTGCGATTGAAATTTTAGATGATACCTTTAATCTTACAAGACGGGAAGTGACAAATGTACCGCTGATCGGACATGTTGCAGCCGGTGAACCTATTCTTGCCCAGGAAAATATTGAGAACTACTTTCCTATCCCGGTGGAAATGCTTCCCAATAACAATACATTTATGCTGACAGTAAAGGGAGAAAGCATGATCAACGCCGGTATTCTGGATGGGGATTACGTTCTTGTAGAGGAACAGCACACTGCTCACAACGGCGATATGGTAGTTGCGCTGATCGAGGATGGCGCGACAGTCAAGACTTTCTATAAAGAAGAAGGTGTGATCCGCCTGCAGCCGGAGAATGATTTCATGGATCCCATCATTGTAAGAGATGTGCAGATCCTGGGGAAAGTGATCGGAGTTTTCCGGTTCTTTGGATAAGGTTACACCATCCTCTTATCCTGATTATTTTTCAAGTTGTATTTTAAAAGACCGCCAGATTTAGAGCACAGCTTCATCTGACGGCCTTTTAATCAGGTCTGTCAGCCGATCAGGGAGGAAATTGCATACTCCGATGGATTTCATCCTTGTCAGTGTCTTTTCAAATGAGGCCATCATCTTTTCATACCCTGCATCCTGAATTCAGACTTTTGATACCAGAAACACATCTTCCCTTCTGATCCCGCTTTCTTTCACAGCTTCACCCACTGCCCTCTCATTTCCGTAGCATGCGGCGGTATCTATCATCCGGTAGCCCGTTTTCAGAGCTTCTTTTACGGCCTTTTTACATTCATCGTGATCTGTAATCTGAAAAACTCCGAATCCAAGAAGCGGCATTTCCAACTGATTATTTAACTGTATTGTATCCATAGTAAAATCTTACAACGCCAGTTTGACGTATATTGTACGAAAGTCTTGAAATACGCATCTATCAGCTATTACCACTCCAACCGCCGCCGCATGGAGCATGAAATGTCCTTTTCTTCCCTACTGGAAAAGGATTTAGCCGAGGTCAGCACCACAGACCGCTACCCTTGTATGCTTTACCGTTTCCAAGTGAGGGAATGGCTTGTAGAAGTGCAGAACGAGCCGTTAGGACACGCCATAGAACGGCTTACCCCGTACAGGCAGGAAATCATCTTATTGTATTTTTTCTTAGGCTTTAAGAACAAGGAGATCGCCGCCCTCTACGGCTGTAATGCAAGAAAAATCAGCTACCACAAAATGAGGGCTGTCCGGCAGATACGGGCAGAAATGGAGGTGCGCCGCCATGAGTAAAAGATACAAAAACCGCATAAGTGCTAAAATAATGATATGATTAAAAGGAATTAAGGAGTTGTGTTATGGAATATAAAATACGACAAATGAAGAATACAGAATATCCATTGTTGAATGACTTTTTGTATGAAGCAATCTATGTTCCAAATGGTATAGAGCCGCCGCCTAAGACAGTAATATATTCTCCCGAATTGCAAGTATATGTTTCTGATTTTGGGAAGAAAGAACATGATATAGCTTTAGTTGCAGAAGTAAACAAAAAAATCATAGGGGCTGTATGGGTGCGTATTATGAACGATTACGGGCATATTGATAATACTACACCCTCTCTTGCAATGTCTGTTTTTAAGGAATATCGAGGGTTGGGAGTAGGTACAGCATTGTTAGAGGAGTTAATTGCAATTTTGAAGTCAAAAGGATATGCCCGAATATCGTTGTCAGTTCAGAAAGATAATTATGCAGTAAAGATGTATCAAAAAGTCGGGTTTACGATTTTAAAAGAAGTTGACGAGGAGTATATCATGGTAATTGCTTTATAGTTACGCAGTAGGCGGCTTGAAACGCCTATTCTACAAGGCTTTTTAAGCGTCAAAATCACAAAGATGTTTTATATCTCTACCCTCAAAAACAGGCTTCTATTGCGTAACACAGCCATTGAAAACTGAATAACCGCTACCCTTACAGTAGCACTACCGAGCAGGAAATCTTGAAAAGGACTTCTTGCTTTTTCTTTTGCCAAAATTAGAAAGGAGAGCCTATGCAGGAAATCACACAGACAGCCACTAAGACCACCGCCGCCCCGAAGCCGCAGACCGTTAAGCGAAAAATCGGAAAGACCACCTATGAATTATCGCTCCATTTCAGTCAGACAAGCACAGAGCGCATGAGCGATAAAGTCATGCGGCTACTGGAAAATGACCTATCTACAAAGAAATGAGGGAAACTTTTCTCTATGTCCTTGACAAACAGACCGAAAAGGAATCGCCCTGGTACAGGATCAGATCTCCGGCCTCGGTTGTGATCTGTTCGTCATTGGCAGGAAGTTCCTGTCCAAGACTTCCCACCTTTTCCATATCAGCATAATCCTGCATAGCGATCTCTAAAGACCCGTCCGCAAGCAGATCCCGAAGCGCCTCTGCTGAAGAATTGTCGGCAAGTTCAGCTGTCAGCACAGTGTCGCCGATCTGCAGGTTCAGAGCATTTCCCTGGACGGTATCTTCGCCCTGTGCACTGCTGTATCCCAGTTCCTGAACCCACTGACGGATCACTTCCACAGAGGACGCCGCATCTTCTTCGTAACAGTCAAAGATATTATCGGAAATTTCCGCATCCGGCACTGCTTCTGTTATGATGTCCACGCTGTCAGCCAGTCCTCCTGTGCCGTGGGAACAGAAGAGATATACGTCTTTACCGGACAGGTCATTTTCTTCAAGGAATGTAAGCAGCGCCATGGGAACGCCGTACCACCAGTTAGGATATCCCAGAAAGACCGTATCGTACTGCTCCAGGTTTTCTACGCTTGCCGTAAGCTCCGGCCTTGCGTTTTCTGAAAGTTCTTCATTAGCACGTTCCAGACATTCATCCCAGTCACTGGGATAGGGATCTTCTACCTTTATAGAAAACAGATCTCCTCCTGTCTCCTCCTGCACCCAGTCTGCAAGCTGCTGACATTTCCGGGCGGGATCACGCTTGGCGATGTCATTGCATCCACATCATCCGCAAGAACGGCGTTGTCTGCCCAGGAGAAATATGCCACGAGAACGTTTCCCTGGCCGTCTGCAGCATTTTGTCCATCTTCTTCCTGCGATTCTCCGGTATTTGCATCATCCCTGGTCTGCACAGTCTGGCTGCTGTCATCGGTTCCTTCGGACTGTGCACCGCAGCCTGCAGTTCCCGCTGCAAGTGTTAATGCCAATAATAAAGTTATTGCTCTCTTCTTCATGTTCGACTCCTTTTCAACGCCGGATATCCGGCTGATTTCTAAAATCGGATAGTTCTTGTTTTCATAACTTTATTATACGAATCGGCAGTTGCAATGTCTAATACCTTTGTAACATATTGAAAAATGCCTAAACAGCATAAAAGTTCTTCCAAGTGATAAACCGAGGTTGATTGAAATCCTTACTGCAACATTGAAGTTGTAACTGCACATTGAAAACTTTATGAAGTTGTAACTGCACGCTGTCATGAGTAACTGCAACAGTTTTAATCTGTTTTTCTAGCTTTGGATTGCTTTTTTTCGATTTTCCTTGTAAAATTTCTTAAAGGAAGGCATCACAAAACACAGACTGCATTTTTTACTTTTCGCAGAAGTTGTAAATGCACCCCGTTTGTGTTCTCTTTTTTATCGTGTCCTGCCTTCTCTAAAATTCCGGTTTACTTCTTAAACAAAGCCGGTGTAAGGGTTATGGAATTGGACGGGATTTTCTCAAGGCCCAGGAGGTTCGCAGTTTCCTGACCGTAGATCTTGACAAAAAGATCGATTGGAGCCTGTCCGTTCCATTTTTTTCGCGGATAGGAATTGATATGGTTCATCATTTTCCTAATCTCTTCCTCCGTATATTCATCCTTTCCATGTTTCTTAGGTATGATATAGCGGATCAGTTCATGGTTCCTTTCACAGTTGCTCTTCTGATTTGTATTCATCGGATCACAATAGAATACGCGGCATTGAATTTCCCCGGTCTCCATATCTGCTTCGATTTTTTGGGGATCGCTAAATTCACTTCCCCGATCGGTAATAATAACCTGGAAAAGTATCCGAAACTTTTCGTCTCCAAGTGCTTTCCTCAGCCGACAGAATATTTCCGTTACAGATCCTGCTGTATTGCGTTCTCTCAGAAACATGAGCTGCAAGTCACAGTTGGTAAACAGGATTGTCAGCAGTGTCTGGCCTCCTTTGTGTATGACCACACTGTCCATCTGGCTGACCATGGCATCTGGATTCTGGTGCATATATTCCTCGTATTCTTCATAACTGCGTCCGATATGGCATTTCCGGTCTACCCGGAGAACCGGGCCGCTCTTTTTCCGTTCCGGCCTGCGCAGTTTCCTTCTCAAGTCTATATTTCTGGCATCCAGAAGACCTGCATCAATATAGGAATAGATTGTCCGTTCCGATACTGGCAGTTCATCTCTGTGACGTTCACAGATAATCGGGAGTGACTGTCCTTTTTTTAACAGCGGTGTGATCGTATCATTGATCCGATTTAATTCCTGCTCCGAGAGAGAGATGCCTTTCCGTGATTCAGAGAGCATCTGTTCATACTGTTGCTGAGCATACCTGGCGTCGTAAAGCATCCTGCGCAGACGGCAACGAAGCCGGTGGTCACATACATTGCATACAAACGGCGACTTTTCATAGTCTATACAGAACTCTTCCTGATAATCAGGGCACCCTTCCTGACATCGTCCACAGGCTGTCTGGCACTGCTTCTTCCCACGAAAGCAGCCTAGACGACAGTTCGGGATTCTGGTGCAGGTACGATGATGGATACAGTTGTTGCCTTTGGAAGTGGAGACCAGCCTCCTGTGTGCTTTAATCTCTCTGCCGACAGTAGACCGATCCTTTCCAATGTTTTTGGCGATCTGTGCGACCTTCAATCCCTGCTGCAGACCTGCCTGGATGGCAAGCCTGTCATCATATGTAAGGTGTTTATTACTCATGGTTACCTCCAATCCGAAGGCAGGACAAGGATAGTATACTGGAAAAAAGGCAAAAAGAAACCATGAAGTTACAACTGCAACTCCATGGCCCATATGCCTTATAATTCTAACTGCAACGACCTATGTTGCAACTAATTTTTCAATTGACCAGTGATAAACCGATAAAGAATATCGTACCGGGTATCCGTGTCATTCTCATCGTATCCATAGGGCAAATAGACAAAAGCAGGTTTTGTGATAGCAGTATCGTTCCCGGTATAATCCTGACTTTGATAAGTCACCTGAATGACCTGTCCCTGTTGTTCTGCATTTTCAAAATACTCCTCTGGAATCGCTTCTAGATATTCTGTCTGTTTCTGTGATGCTGTAGATGCGTTTCCATTATCATTGCCAATATTATCGTTCGCCCGACCACAGGCCACCATACTGACAGCAATCAAAAGTATCAGGAAAGTTGCCATAAACGAGCGTTTCACTATATAATTACCTCCTCGCATTATATTTGTGTAAAAAGGATTTTCTGTTTCTTTGCTTTTAAATATATTTTGGAGGATGAACCCAAAAAAGTACAATGGCGATTAGTTACTGCACTATATTTAAAGAAGTGCCGATCAGAACAAAGAGCAGAAACATCTGTATCATAAAACAGATATTCCTGCTCTTTTATAGTTATGCTAACGTCTCCGGATCTACTGCCTGGCCGTCGCTCCACACGTGTTCCAGGTTATAGAAAGAACGGTTCTCCTTATCAAAAATATGAACGATAATATCATTATAATCCAGAAGAACCCAGCTTCCGCCTGCCCGTCCTTCTTTCTGTCTTAAGGAAAATCCAGCTTTGTGCATCTTCTCTTCCACACTGTCCACCAGAGCGTTTACCTGGCTGGAACTGTTTCCGGTTGCGATCACGAAATAATCGGCAATGACGGAAACATTGGAAATATCAATGACACGGATCTCACTTCCCTTTTTTTCGTCCAGTGCACGGTATGCAGCAAGGGCCATTTTCTTTGAACTTTCGGTCATATACTACGCCTCCTCCTTTCCCAGATATTTTTTATAATATAAATAAGTCTTTTCTGTCATAGGATCAATGGGGATTCCTCTTGAATTGAGATAAACAAGGGAATCCTTCAAGATACGATAAAGGCATTCATCAATATCTTCAAATGCCAGACGACGGACAACAGCCATGTTTGGAAGTTCCTGACGCCCGGGCTCGATATAGTCCGCAATATAGATGATCTTGTCAAGCAAAGTCATTTCCGGCCGCCCTGTCGTATGACATGCAATTGCATTGATCACCGTTTTATCATCCACATGATATCTTTTCGCTGCAAGAAAAGCGCCCAGCCTTGCATGTAGCAAAGAAGGATTCGCAAGCTCTACCTCCGACACGTGGAGATGATATTTGTCGCACATCCGGATCTTCTTTTCTCCCGGTATACATTTGGCACAGTCGTGAAGCAGTCCGGCTGTCAGCGCCTGTTCCAGGTCACTTCCATAACGCATTGCAAGGGCTCCTGCTGTGTACATAACGCCGAGAGTGTGCTCATATCTCTCACGATCAAGATGCTTTTTCAGCCTCTTCTGCATTTTGGTGATCGTTTCATTCATTGGTTCCACCTTCTTTATCTTCACTGTCTGTATAACTGATGTTCGTTTATATATGCTTCCACTGTCTTCGGGATAAGTGCACTCACATCTTTTCCCTCCCGTATCCAGCTGCGGAGCTCGTGGGAGGAAACATCCATGACAGGCGTATCCAAAAGCCGGATATCCGCGTCATATTTCCGTCTAAGCCTTCTGATCTTCCCGTTCATGATAGCCCGGCTGTTCTTGTCCCCTCGAAAGGCTGCCAAAATCGTACAGGTTGCGAAAAGACGCTCCGGCGACCTCCACGTTTCAATGGCAAAGAGAGAATCCGCGCCGATGATAAAATAAAAACTGTCTTTTGGATAAAGTTTCGTCAGATGTTCCATCGTTTCATAGGAACAACTGACACCTCTTCTCTTTATCTCATAATCCTCCAAACGGAAACTTGGATATTCCCTGATCGCCAGAGATACCATCCTGGCCCTCTCCTCGGCAGAAAGCTCAATAGAAGCATTGTCTTTGTGAGGCGGATTTCCATTTGGCATGAACCAGACTTCATCCAGGAAATATTCCCTGCAGGCATAATCTCCCAGCATCAGATGTCCATTATGAATGGGATCAAAAGTTCCGCCCATAATTCCGATTTTCATAGGTCTCCTTTATGATGAGTTACATAAAATAATTATGGCAACTCAATCTTTTTCTTTTCGTCTTTTCCTTCTTTATAGAGGACGATCTTCTTTCCGATGACCTGTACCACCTGGGAGCGGGTCCGCTCAGCCAGCACTGCGGCAAGTTCTTTTGGATCATCCGCACAGTTTTGAAGAACACTTATCTTAATGAGCTCCCGGGCTTCAAGCGCCTCGGAAACGGCCTTTGTAAGCTCCGGAGTCATACTGTTTTTTCCGATCTGAAAAATCGGATCCATTGTCATGGCAAGACTTTTCAGATAGGCTCTTTGTTTTGTCGTCATAACAGTCTCCTTCTATTTATAATAATCAAACTGAAGGCCATACATTTTTACTGTATCTCCCTCCTGTATTCCGGCAGCTTCCAGCTCATCCAAGATTCCTGTATCTTTCAGGAATTTCTGGAAAAACTGAAATCCTTTTTCGGAACCCAGATTTGTATATCCCAGCATTTTTTCAATCTTAGGACCTTCCACCACATACATGTCATCCTCTTTGACAACTGTGTAGGGAAGATCTGCATGAATGAGCTCCTCTTCCGGAAAGTATTCCTGCTGGAAGATTACAGGCTGGTCATCCATTTGATCCAAAAGTGCAGAAACTTCATATAAGAGTTCCTTAATTCCCTCGCCGGTCACGCCGGAAATCGGAAAGACTTTCATGCCTTTTGGTTCAAATTCTTTTTTCAGTCTCTCTACAGGGTCTTCTCCTTTACTGTAGACAGCGTCAATCTTGTTGGCGGCAATGATCTGCGGTCTTGCCGCAATCTCCGGATTATAAGCCGCAAGCTCGGCGTTGATCTTATAAATATCTTCCACAGGATCGCGGCCTTCCGTTCCGGCTGCATCTACCACATGGATGATCAGTTTTGTTCTCTCAATATGACGCAAGAACTCATGGCCCAGGCCGACACCCTCGGAAGCCCCTTCAATAAGCCCCGGTATATCTGCGATCACAAATCCTTTTGCTCCAGGAATATCTACCACACCAAGATTGGGATTTAAGGTTGTAAAATGATAGTTGGCAATCTTGGGGCGCGCATTTGTCACCCTGGAAAGGAAGGTGGATTTTCCCACGTTCGGAAATCCTACCAGTCCTACATCTGCAATCACCTTAAGTTCCAGATTGACCCAAAGTTCCTGTGCAGGCTGTCCGGGCTGTGCGTATTTGGGAATCTGCATCGTAGCTGTCGCAAAATGCTGGTTGCCAAGTCCGCCTTTTCCGCCTTTCAAAATGATCTGACGGCGGTTCTCACCGGACATATCGGCGATGACCTTACCGGATTCAGCCTCTTTTATAACAGTTCCCTCCGGCACTCGCAGTACAATATCATCGGCATCAGCGCCGTGACACTTCCTTTTCCCTCCCGGTTCGCCATCCTTTGCTGCAAATTTTTTTCTATGGCGGTAATCCTGAAGGGTATTAAGCCCTTCATCTACCTCAAAGATCACATCCCCGCCACGTCCGCCGTCACCGCCGTCCGGTCCTCCGTTGGGAACATACAGTTCACGGCGGAAACTGACGTGTCCGTCTCCTCCTTTGCCGGAGCGGATGAATATTTTTGCTCTGTCTGCAAACATGTTTTGTCTCCTCAAATTAGAATAAATGAAAAGGAACCTTGTTCCCTGCATTACCAATATTACAAAAAGGCCCTGCCGCGTTCAAAACGGCAGGGTCATACCATCGATGATTACTGTGCTACCGGATAGATAGAAACCTGTTTCTTATCTCTTCCTTTTCTTTCAAATCTGACAACACCATCTACTAAAGCGAACAGTGTGTCATCTCCACCGCGTCCTACATTGACACCCGGATGGATCTTTGTACCGCGCTGTCTGTAAAGGATGTTTCCAGCTTTTACAAACTGTCCGTCAGCTCTTTTAGCACCTAATCTCTTAGACTCGGAGTCACGTCCGTTCTTTGTAGAACCTACCCCTTTTTTATGAGCGAAAAACTGAAGGTTTAATTTCATCATGGTCTTTACACCTCCTCAAATCTTACCTGAATATATTCTGAATAGTTTTCATCGTCTGCCATGTCTGTAAGA
This sequence comes from Claveliimonas bilis, assembly GCF_030296775.1. Taxonomy (NCBI): domain Bacteria; kingdom Bacillati; phylum Bacillota; class Clostridia; order Lachnospirales; family Lachnospiraceae; genus Claveliimonas; species Claveliimonas bilis. Next base: position 1,807,555 of record NZ_AP027742.1, read on the forward strand.
CCAAGAATCATGGCTTTTAAAAGCAGTGACGCTTCCCTGGAAGGTCTGCCGTTAAGCCGGTAGTCGATCAGTCCCTCCATATCATCAGATACGAGGGAGGTTTTATCACTGGCAAATGCTTCAATCGCATTGACGGTATTGATCATCAGAACGGAAGCCGCTGCACAGACAATATCCTGTCCTTCTTCGCTGAAGCCCGCATGCCCTCTTGCCAGGAAACCCGAACACTCTTCTTTTTCATTACGATAAATCGTTACCTGGATCATAAAGTTCCTCCAGGAAGATTAAGCATTGATCTTTTCAATCTTAACTGCTGTGTACTGCTGTCTGTGACCGTTTTTCTTGTGATAACCGGTTTTTCTCTTATACTTGTAAACAATAACTTTTTTAGCTTTTCCGTTTTCTACTACGGACGCCTCAACAGTTGCACCTGCTACAGTAGGATTTCCGATCTTCAGTTCGTTATCGCTTACTGCAAGCACCTGGTCAAATGTATAAGTCTCTCCAGCTTCCACACCAAGTTTTTCTACTTTAATGATATCGCCTTCGGCTACTTTGTACTGTTTACCACCTGTTGCTATAATCGCGTACATATGGCACCTCCTATTATCATTACTCGCCAGCTTCGGTGGCATATCCGTATCTGGACAGCACTTTAAAACCCCGCTGTGCGGCATACTATTGAAGTGTAGCATAAAGCATTTATAAAATCAAGAGTTTTTGTACAAATAATTACCCGAATTATTACAAAAGCGGTATCTGATGCGCCTCTGCATCTGCCACCATCTCATCCGGCCAGATGGAGGACTGTACCTCTCCGATATGTGCTTTTCTAAGGCAGTACATACAGATACGGGACTGACCGATTCCGCCTCCTATCGTATAGGGAAGCTCCCCTGCAAGCAGAGCTTTCTGGAAGGCAAGATTTGCGCGGTCTTCACATCCGGCTGCCTTAAGCTGGCTTTTGAGCGCTTCCTCATCTACACGGATCCCCATGGAAGAAAGCTCCAGGGCAATGTCAAGTACCGGATAATAGACAATGATATCTCCGTTCAGTTCCCAATCATCATAGTCCGGCGCCCGTCCGTCATGCTTCTCGCCTGAAGCAAGCGTTTTTCCTATCTGGGCGATAAATACTGCTTTTTTTGCTCTGGCAATTGCCTTTTCTCTCTCCTTTGGTGTAAGGTCCGGATACATATCTTCCAGCTCCTGTGAGGTGATAAAGAAGATCTCATCCGGAAGAAGAGGCTCGATATAGTTATATCTTCTTGACATATAGGCCTCTGTATCCTTCAATGCCTCATATACTTTACGGACAGTATACTGAAGTGTCTCCATGTTTCTTTCCTCTTTGGAAATAACCTTCTCCCAGTCCCACTGATCCACATAAATAGAATGAATGTTGTCTGTATCCTCATCCCGGCGGATGGCATTCATATCTGTATAAAGCCCTTCTCCGGAATGGAATCCGTAGCGCTTCAGAGCGTATCTTTTCCACTTTGCAAGGGAATGTACGATCTCTGCCACATCATCATCCTGTTCTTTGATACCGAATGCAACCGGCCGTTCCACCCCGTTAAGATTATCATTAAGTCCGGTGGCCGGTTTAACAAACAGAGGGGCGGATACTCTCGTCAAATGCAAAGACTTGGCAAGAGAACGTTCAAAATGGTCTTTCACTTCTTTGATGGCAACCTCTGTCTCTCTTATAGTAAGCGGGGAAGAATATCCCTCTGGTTTGATCAGACTGCTCATATGTATTCTCTCCTTTTTTTGTAATTTTCATCTGTTTCCGGAAGCAGTGCAATGGAAAAATCAGGACATTCCAAGAAGCTTTCTTGCATTTCCTCTGGCAATCGCTTCCTTTTCCTCATCAGGCAGCGGAAGATTCCTGAAATATTCTGCAAATTCTTTCTGTCCTCCCCATGGGGAATCTGTTGCAAAAAGAATCCTGTCTGCACCGTGGGCACGCACGATACGTACAAACTGCTCTTCCGGTATGTGTCCAAAGACAGCCGCCGTATCCATCCATATATTTTCTCCTGTAAGATACGCTTCCACCTCATCCCACATCATAAAGCCGCCCATATGCGCAAGCACCAGCTTTTGGGGCTGTACATCCCGAATAACATCAAGCGCTTTTTGGGGAGGACAGTGGATGCAGTCCGGATATCCCGGATCAAATCCTGCATGCACACTGACAATCAAATCCAGCTCTGAAGCATAGCTGATGATCCGTTTATAGCGTATATCGTCAATAAAAGTCTCCTGGTAGTCGGGATGAAGTTTGATGCCCTTAAACCCCATATGTTTCAATTCTTTCAGCTTCTCTTTGTAATCCTCATTATCAGGATGGATTCCTCCAAAAGATAAAAGGGATCCTTCCTGAAACTGCATGGCAAACCGATTAATAGACTGAAATTGTGACGGTTTTGTTACTACCGGAAGAATGACAGACATTTCCAGCCCTGCCTCTTTTGTTGAAGCTGAAAGTCCCGGGGCGGTTCCGTCCGTGTAAGGATCAATATGACATCTTGATGCCAGGAATTTCAGTGTTTTCTCTGCAATTTTTTCAGGGAAAATATGTGTATGAAAATCAATCACAACAAATCGCCTCCCTGCATCATCATCTGGCTGTAACAGTAGCTGATGATATCTCTTCTTGTAATAATTCCGATAAAGTTTTCCTGATCATCTACTACAGGGACAAAATTCTGCTCCATAGCCCTGCCTATCATATCTTCCATTCTTGACTCGGCGCTGACACTTTGATAGTCAAAGCGGCGCGCCACTTTCATAATGCTTATATTTTCCGCATCGCGGATACTGGAAAGCCCTCTTTTCTTAATATCCCACAAAAGGTCTCCTTCTGTAATGGATCCTACATATTTGCCATAACGGTTCAAAATAGGCACACAGGAATATTTGTGATGTTCCATGATCTCCAGCGCCTGCCGCATCGTATGATAATCATATATGTAAGCAATCTCTGCTTTCGGCTTCAGAAAAAATAATATGTTTTTCATTTCTTCTCTGTTTCTACTCCTTTAACGCTTAAATCTGAGTGGTAACGAAAATATCATAAATAGCCCGTATTGCTGCATCAAAATCATGGTTGCGGACTCCGATTATAATATTAAGCTCACTGGACCCCTGATCGATCATTTTGACATTGACATTGGCATGGGCCAGGGCAGAAAAGATGCGCCCCGAGGTTCCTCTTGTTGCTTTCATGCCTCTTCCCACAACAGCGATCAAAGCAAGATCTGATTCCAGTTCTACCAGATCCGGTTCCACCGCCCTGTGAATGCCGGCAATGACTTTCTGTTCTTTTTCCTCAAACTCATCCTGATGTACGAAAACTGTCAGGGTATCAATCCCTGAAGGCATATGTTCAATGGAAATATCATTCTCTGCAAAGACGCCGAGCACTTTGTGGCAGAATCCCACCTGCCCGTTCATCATGGCTTTTTCTATTGTGATGGAAGCAAAATCTCTTTTTCCGGCAATGCCAGTGATAGTAAAGCGCGGAGTACGGCAGGTTGCCTCCACGATCAGAGTCCCCTTATCTTCCGGGGCATTGGTATTCCTGATATTAATAGGGATTCCTTCGCCGCGTACCGGAAAAATAGCGTCCTCGTGGAGCACAGTAGCTCCCATGTAGGAAAGCTCGCGAAGCTCACGGTAGGTAATCACATCAATGGCTTTAGGGTTTTTAACAATACCCGGATCCGCCACAAGAAATCCGGAAACATCTGTCCAGTTTTCATAAAGATCCGCATGTACCGCTTTTGCTACAATAGATCCTGTCACATCGGATCCGCCTCTGGAGAAGGTTTTGATCTTTCCGTTGGGAAGGGCTCCGTAAAATCCCGGAATAACTGCTCTTTCACAGGAAGATAGCCTCTCTGAAAGAACACGGTTTGTCTTTCTTGCGTCAAAATTGCCGGATTCCTTAAAGAAAATCACTTCTGCCGCATCAATAAATTCATATCCCAGATATTCTGCCATCACAAGACCATTTAAATACTCTCCACGCGATGCGGCATAATCACGTCCGATCTTCCGGCTGAAGTTTTCACGGATCACACGAAATTCCGGTTCCAGATCCAGGTGAAGTCCCAGACCGCTGATAATCTCATCATACCTCTCCTTGATGGCCTGCAGCAAAGCCTCAAATTCCTCTTCCTGTTCTTCTTCCTCCCGAAGCGCCAGAAGATAACAGCTGTACAGCATATCTGTCACCTTGGTGTCTCCTGCAAAACGTTTCCCCGGCGCCGAGGGGACAACATATCGCCTTGTATCATCCTGCCGGATGATATATCCTACTTTTTTAAACTGTTCGGCACTTGCCAGAGAGCTGCCGCCAAATTTTACAACTTTCTTCATCCGTTAAGTCTCCTTTGTCTTGTCCTTGCTTCTCAAATATTCCAGTATATGATATGGGGTTTCCGAAGTAAACACCGCCCCATTCAGCCCTATATCCAACGCCGCCTTCACATTTTCCTCGCGGTCATCCAGGAAAAGAGCGTTGTACGGAGAAATAGAATATGTCTCCAACAGGAGCCTGTATATATGTCTGTCCGGTTTAATGCATCCCGCCTTGTAAGAAAAAATCCCTCCGTCAAAAATATCCAGAAAGCCCATCAGATGTTTCGTAGCATGATAGAGGTGTTCTGAATAATTGGAAAGATAGAAAAGCCGGTATCCCTGCCTTTTCAATCCTTCCGTCAGTTCCGTTGTATAGGGAAGAGGACGGATCGTATGGGAAAGTCCGTCAAAAACCTGCCGGATTTCCTTCTCATATCCCGGAGCATTTTCCAGAAAAAGCTCTTCCCACTGCCGGGAAGTAATCCCGCCCTGATCTCCCCTTTCCCAGTCTTCATTCAGGAACACTGCCTCTGCAATGATCCGAAAGACCTCCGGCGAGAAATCAAATTCCTGAAGATAGCTCCTCCAGTCATAAGCAAGAAGTACATTTCCGATATCAAAAATTATGGTATCTGTCCTTTTCAGAACAGATACAATATCTTCTCCTCTATTTGTGATCTTGACACTTTCCATTTTTTATCTCCGCTGTCCTTGATTTTTAAACTGTAACATCGGCAAATTCAGCCGAAGTTACTTTTTTCAGATCCAGCGGAGAAAGCCGAATCTGCATTCCCAGCTTACCGCCGCTGATATAGATCCATTCCATTTCCTGTGCCTCCCTTTGTATGACAGTTGGAAACGGTTTCTTCATACCTATTGAGGTACATCCTCCCCGCACATAACCAGTTACTTTGGTAAGCTCTTTTAAAGGAAGCATTTCCAGAGACTTTTCATGTACCGCGCGGGCTGCTTTTTTCAGATCAATTTCTCTGGCAATTGGAATGACAAAAACATAATGACCACCTGTCTTTCCAATCGTAACCAGTGTTTTAAACACCTGTTCATGGGGAAGCCCCAGCTGGTCAGCTACATGGATTCCGTCTGTAAATTCGCTGCATTCATAAGTCTGATATGTATAAGAGACTTTTTCCCTGTCAAGAATGCGCATCGCATTTGTCTTTAACTCTTTTTTACCCATAACTCCTCCAGTTTCCTATCATACCACTAATTCCGTGCTTTGCGCAAGTATCAGCTTATACAATGTCTGTCCCAAGAGATTCCAGCGTACAGAAACGGCTTTCCTGACTGCCCGGATTCTTTGCATACAATTCCAGTCTGTGAAAATGGAGCTTTTCTTTCTTGTCATGCCCGCTCTTTTCATAGAAAGCATCCATGACAAGATCCGGCTTCAGATTTGCTTCGCTTCCGGCAGCCAGTTTCAGGTACATGCCCTGCTCTCTAAGCTCCATCTGATAGATCAAAGGCCGGATATCCGTCTCTTTCTCACTGCGCTTTGTTTTCTTCATGATCAGAATTTCCGGACTGTCAAGGAAAGTTTTCAGCTCATTTTTCCAGAAATCCGGGAATCCTTGTCCTTTACTGTCGCTTTCTTTGACCGTCACAAGATAATCTGCCGCCGCAACAATGGTCATGCCGCTGCTTTTCTTATCCTCCGCGATCTGACGAAAGCTTAAAACTTCAATTCCTTCTGCCATTACCTGATTTAACGCCTGTAATGCCTCTGAAGAAGAAATCTCTCCTGCCAGCTCAATATCCATGTATTCTGCGTCGCTGGTAAGCCCAATCCCCAACGGCTGTGCAAAAGACATGATCATATGGGGGCTGTATCCGCCTGTAAAAGCAATGGGAATTTGTGCCCTTCTCATCGCTTTCTGAAAAAAACGCATTACATCCAGATGTCCGATAAAACGCATAATGCCGTATTTACGGAATTTAATTCTTACCTTCAACACAGACACCTCCTTTCCATTTTGCCACACCGCATCCGGAACATTGCTGGCGGCAGTTTGGAGTAACTTCCCCTTTCATAGCATGTTCCCACTCTCGTTTTAAAAACTCTTTTGTTACGCCGATATCAATAAAATCCCAGGGGAAAAGCTCGTCCAGGGAGCGTTCCCTCTCATTATAAAAAGCAATATCCAGCCCGTTGTCCTCAAAAGCTTTCAGCCATTTTTCATAATCAAAATGTTCTGTCCAGGCATCGTAAATGCACCCCATCTGATAGGCAGTCATAATGACATCCGCAACCCTTCTGTCTCCTCTGGCAAGAACGCCTTCCAGAACAGTCACTTCCGCATCGTGCCAATTGTATTTCAGACTTTTACGGTTCAGCTGATTCTGGAACGCATGTTTTACAATTGCCGCCCTGGCAATATATTCTTCATTCTTATACATCTTAGCCCACTGAAACGGAGTAAAAGGTTTGGGAATGAAGAAAGAAGAACTGGCCGTAATCTGACATTTTCCATTTCTTTGTTCCTTGGGAATCTCATAGTAACGCCTTGCCACCTTGTCTGCAAGAACAGCAATAGCTTCCATATCTTCCTGTGTTTCGGTTGGAAGCCCCAGCATAAAGTAAAGCTTTACTTTATTCCATCCTCCTTCAAATGCCGCTCCTGCTCCTTCCAGAATATCTTCCTCTGTCAGCCCTTTGTTAATGACATTGCGCATACGCTGAGAGCCTGCCTCCGGTGCGAAGGTAAGACTGCTTTTACGAATATCCTGTACTTTGCTCATTACATCCAAAGAGAAAGCGTCTATCCTAAGCGATGGAAGAGAAATATTGATTCCCGTATCCTTAAATTCTTCAATCAGGAAAGTAACAATTTCTTTTAATTGGCTGTAATCGCTGGAACTTAACGAACTTAATGAAATCTCCTCATGTCCCGTATTTTTCAGCATTTTCCATGCATATTCTTTTAAATCTTCTACATTTCTCTCCCGGGTAGGACGGTAAAGCATTCCGGCCTGACAGAAACGGCACCCCCGGATACAGCCCCTCTGGATCTCCAGCACAACCCGGTCCTGGGTCACTTTGATAAAAGGAACTACCGGAGCTTCCGGATATGTTGTTTCCTCCATATCCATCACAACCTGTTTCTTTACAGTTACCGGTGCACAGGGCCGGTCAGGAGTAAAGGAAGCAAGGGTCCCGTCCTCATGATAGGAAACGGTATAGAAAGCAGGCACATAAATCCCCTCTACACTTGCCGCCATCTCAAGAAAATCCATGCGGCTTCCGCCTCTTTTCTTATTCTCTTTATAAAGATCCAGAAGCTGCCGGTACACCGTCTCGCCCTCACCGATATAGAAAAGGTCGAAGAATGGCGCAAGAGGCTCCGGATTGTAGGCACAGGGGCCTCCTCCTATGACAATTGGGTCCTCCTCTGTCCGTTCCAAAGAACGCAGCGGAATATGACTAAGATCCAGTACCTGAAGAATGTTTGTGTAACACATTTCGTACTGGATCGTAATGCCCAGGAAATCAAAATCCCGGATAGGATCCTGGGATTCCAGCGCAAAAAGAGGAATGTCCTCCCGGCGCATGATCTCATCTAAGTCCACCCAGGGGGAATATACCCGTTCACACCACACATCTTCCATCCGATTAAACATATCATAAAGAATCTGGATGCCCAGGTGAGACATTCCAATTTCGTAAACGTCCGGGAAGCACATGGCAAAGCGGACTTCCACTTTATCTTTATCCTTCATCACAGAATTAACCTCACCGCCAATGTAACGGGCCGGCTTCTCGATTTTCAATAATATTTCATCATCTAATGCTAATTTTCTCATATATACTCCTGTTTTTTTTGTTTTTCTAAAGGTCTTTTATACCTTGTAAACAATTAGTAGTGTAACGTATTATGAAAAGATTTTCAAATTTATACACATTTTTTAATCAGCTGGGCAGGTAAATCTTCCATGTAACAAATAGTGTTACAGAAACCACAATAACAAGAAAAAGCACCGTAATTATGGTTTTGAAGGATTCTGATAGTTTCATTTTTTTTAAAAGCCAGAGTAATCCTTGCGTTCCAAACCAGAAGAAAGCGGCAATCATAGGATAACAATAACGTCCCTGTGGCTGATAATCTACGGCATAACTATAGTAAATACAAAGAATAATAGGTGTTAGGAAACTGATAATCATTCCACCATAAAAAAGCAGCGTTTTTTTTCTTGTCTTATTGCGAACCTCCTTGCGCATTTTTACCCAGTCTCGTAAGTTTCCCAAAACTCCCATAAACATCACGACAAATAAAATTCCATATAGTCCGTAAATCCAATTAGGAAGAAATACATTGGCATATCCAAATGCGCCCACAAAAGTATCGAACACTTTTATAATCCATGATGTGTGTGAAAAAGACGTAGGAAGAAGCATCTCAAACACCGAAAGTCCTAAATTCTTTGGTGTATTTCGTGCTGAAGGTTTCCATTCTGGATCTGCATATTTTTCGGAGTATTCATTCAGGATCTCCATACCTAAAAAGTCCCCGTCATAAAGAACCGCGTTTCGTATAAAAAAGTATCCAATCCCCACCAGTACCACAACAGAAATCAGCAAACCGATCTTCATCATACGTAGATGCTCTTTTTTTTCTTTGTACTCTTCACACAACCAAAATCCCACAAAAAGGATCATACTAGCTAAAATCCAACCATACCCGTTATAATAAGATAATGCAATAATAATAATTCCAACTGCCAGTAACAGGCCATTCTTAATATTCCACCTATCCCCAAAAGCACTTACCCAGGAGAAAAGAATTACAACAGAACCCAAAATGCAGATAATATCATTGTTTACATAGCTGGTCAGAAACACAAATTGCGGAATCATAGACAAAAGTACCGTATAAATCCAAGCACCTCTTTTTCCAAAAGCCCTCTTTCCAATCCCAAAAGCAAAAAATACTATTGCTGTTCCGCATAATACGCTTGGGAAGCGAGCAGCTATAACTAACATAGAACTATCCATCGTAAACAGAGAAACTACTTTCATACAAGCCGCACTAAGCAGAGGTCCCAAAAAATTAGGATAAAAAGCATAGGAAAAGCCCCACAAATCATTACGGATTTCTGGTAGCCTGCCATCTGGCAACTGACCTGTATGGAAAATGTATTCCGGTATCAGATAACGCATCTCTTCATCTGGTGCATAATTTAACTCCTTGGCGATACTCCAAATGAAATATAGCAAAAAGCAAAACAAGATATAAAAGATTTCTCCTTTTTCCAGTTTCAATCCAATCGATGTATTTCTGGCTGTCCTATCATTTTTTTTCAGACACATTACGATACTCCCCCTTATCCTGCAGAGTGCTCGGCGAATTTTCATATATATCGCCGATTCGTTCGCTGATAATGTAGCGCGGTCTTTTTTTCACTTCCATATAAATTTTCCCAATGTATTCCCCAATTACTCCTATACACAACAACTGGATTCCACCTATAAAACAGATAGTACTAATTGTACTAGCCCATCCGTCTACACTATAGCCCATAAGTCTTACAGATACAGACCAAATAACTCCAATAAAACTAATCAGGGAAATCAGGATTCCCAAACCTACGATCATACGAATTGGTTTTACACTTAAGCTCGTAATTCCGTCAAATGCAAGAGATAGCATTTTGGATAATGGATAATGGGTTTCTCCAGCTATACGTTCATGCCGTTCATAATATACACTTGTACTTTTGAAGCCCACAAGAGGGAACATTCCTCTGAGGAAAAGATTTACTTCTTTAAAATCTGTAAAAGCGTCCAAAACTCTGCTTGATACAAGTCTGTAATCAGCGTGATTATATACGAGTTCTACCCCCATATAACTCATAAATTTATAAAACCCTTGAGCCGTTGTACGTTTAAACCACGTATCTGTACTTCGGTCACTTCTTACCCCATAAACAATCTCACAGCCATTTAAATATTCTTCTACCATTTGATCCATGGCGTTAATATCATCCTGTCCATCACAGTCAATAGATATAGTAATATCACATTTATCTTTTGCCTCCATAAGACCAGCCAGAACGGCCTTTTGGTGTCCGCGGTTTCTGCTTTGTGATATTCCGATATAATGTTCATCCTCCTTTGCCAGCCTAACAATAATATTCCATGTCTCATCTTTACTGCCATCATTTACAAATAAAATTCTGCTTTGCTCATCAATTTTCTCTTTTTTAATAAGATCAAGAAGTTTATTCAGAAACATTTTAGATGTAACAGGCAGTACTTCCTCTTCATTGTAACAGGGTACTACAATAAATAGTAACGGTCTATACACTTGTTTTCCTCCATTCCTTTATCACCATAACACATTGTTTCTATTCAATGTGTTTGTACTTTCTGTAATATATCATATCTTATCTGATCCAACAAGCAGCTTATTATAACTACACCAAAGCCGCGATACAAAATATCAAAACAATTCCCAGTATGATATAGGAAAGGAGATTCTCGAAATTAAATGTCCATCCGACTCCGACTGTCTTTGGCACAATAAGGGGCTGCTTCCATTTTGAAATTCCGTCGCTGCCTGAAATTTTCCTTTTTGCACGCTGACTTAAAATCATATGCAGGAACAAGTTGATAAACACTCCTACTACGAAATATATAACAGGCAGGTTCCCTTTTGTTTCATCAAATGCGCACACATAAACCATTCCGGCAGATAATGCCAGTGAAACACCATATAACCCCACAAAAGCATTTTGCCGGCTCATGGATTTTTCTGTTGTCTCTCCATTATTCTTCTGCTCTTCTTTGTGTATCAAAACGCAGTGCTCCATACCGGTGTAACCGGCCGCCGCTAAAACAGATATAAACATAATAACGGCCGGAAGTATCTCTTCTTTTCTTATTCCCTGTATAAGGACAAAAGCCAGCATAAGGACCGGTACTGCATAAAAGGAAACCGGAATTTCAGCCTGCTCATCCTTCCAGAAGAGATAGAGAAGAAACAAAATCGTCTGCCCCGCCGCAAACACTGTCAGCAACAAAATGGGCATCTGCATATATCCTGCCTCCAAAGGGAGCAGGGCAATACAGACGCCCAAAATCATCATTCCTATCTTTTTTGTGAACGAGAAAAGCTTCGTGCGTATAAAAGGCATTGAACAAGAAGAATTCCTGACAATACAGTAAACATATGCTCCCACCTCCAATTAGTGGCTTCATTATAGCACTAATTGCTGCGCCCGTTCATAATCTTCCTTGGAAACAAACAATTCATAAATAGTTTGCCTCTCTCCGTTTGTTCCATAACTGCCCTGTCCGGTTATAAACAGAAGAGCGCCAAAATCTCTTAAACTGCTTCCCGATCTTATTTTTTCCCGATAAGGAATCCCCTGCTCATCCAGCTGGTATTTCAACTGCAGAATCTGATCCAGAGAATCTGTCTTGATCAGGCAAGTGTCATATTTCATACGACCTCCTCCTTTGTCCCATTCTCTCTCTTTATAAGGGTATATACGATCCATAAAGAGAGAAAAACAAAATAATATATTTATTATACTCTCAATGTATCAAAAAACAAAGGAAAACACAAGAATTATCTGACACTTTCCGCCAGATCCATCCACACATCCTGCACCTGTGTCTCTTCTTCCACCGCCGAAACGATCTGATCTGTACTGACCTGTGCAATATCGATATCTTGATTGTCCATCAAAACAAATGCCATAAAAAGTAAAATGCAAAGAACAGTCCTGACGCCGAATGTTTCTGTGTTTTCTGCCCCGTCCTCCTCATATATTTTATGATATGCAGCCCGGTATCTGGGATGAATGGCGGGTACTTCTCTGTCTCCATAAAGACTCCTGGTCCTGTCAAGAAGCTCTTTTCTCCGCCTTGCGCTCTCTCCTCTTTCCAATCTGTCTGCCTCCGTTTCCCTATTTGGTTCCGTTCCTCTTTTGTTCATATTTATGCGGGCAGAGGCATGTTTAGAATCATCCGAACAAGCAATAAGGAGACAGGATAATCTTCATCTCCTGTCCCCTTATAAAAGAATTACCGATCCGCTAATTCCCTTACAATATCTTCCCAGTTAATACCTCTTTCCACCATCAGCACCATAGCATGATAGAGAAAATCGGCCATTTCATATTTGATCTCTTCCGGATTTGGGTTCTTGGCGGCAATAATGATCTCAGTTGCTTCTTCTCCCACTTTTTTAAGGATCTTGTCAATTCCCTTTTCAAACAGATAATTGGTGTAAGATCCTTCCTTCGGATGTTCCCGTCGGTCCACAATGGTCTGATATACACTTTCAAACACCTGAAGAGGATTCGTTTCATCATAATCTGAACCGACAAGCGGTTGAAAGAAGCAAGTAGGATTACCGGTATGGCAGGCTGCCCCTACCTGATCCACTTTGGCAAGCAATGTATCTTTGTCACAGTCAATCGTAAGCGAACGGACGTACTGGAAATGCCCGCTTGTCTCTCCTTTCACCCACAGACATTGCCTGCTTCTGCTGAAATAGGTCATTCGCCCTGTCTTGATGGTCTGATCAAAGGATTCTTCATTCATATAGGCCATCATCAGCACTTCCTGAGTCTTATAATGCTGCACAATGACCGGAATCAAACCTTTCTCATCTGTTTTAAATTCTGAGAAATCCATAATACTCTCAAAGGTAGTCATCTGGATATCTTCCTGCTCACATCGATTTTTAAATTCTGCAAAATCCATATCTGTCTGACTGACATACTTCCCTGACAATCCCCGTACGCCGGAACATTTCAATATTTTGAAAAGTTCAGGTTCCTCCATGGTATCTGTCACCACTACGCAGGGAATGTCCGTAACATTAACAACAGAATCCAGATCCAGACGATGCATGAAGATAATCTCGCTGGCATACTCATTGATAATGTGCTGGTGTTTAAACAGCGCATCGAAATCATTCAGAGAGACTGCAAGCTTTTCTTTGCCGAACCGCTTTGCCACATCTTCAATCAGCTTCTGATTGTCAGATTTGGAAAAATTCAGCATGGCTCTTTTTGCTCCGGCGTAGAGGATTTTCTTTACATCCTCCTGCCGTTTGATATTTCCGCCCGCCACCATGGGAATACGGATGATGCGGTTGATTTTTTTCATCAGGTCAATGGCCTCGTCGTGCTCTTCATCTGATTCAGACAGATCAAATACAAGCAGCTCATCTGCTCCGTGTTCGCTGTAATACCGGGCAAGTGAGAGGACGTCCTCACTTAAAACCGTGCGGTCGTCGAACCATTTTACTGCCTTCCCGGAATCTATAAAAATACATGGTATGACTCTTTTATAACTCATTTATCTTATCCCTCCTTCGTTATGCAAGGGTTCCTTTCGTTGTCCAGGCGCCTTCAATGCGCTCTTCTTTTCTAACCGCCTGCAAAAGCGCTCTTCCGAAACCTTTAAACAGCGCTTCAGCAATATGATGATTGTTGCCGCCGTCCAGCATCTTTAAATGCAGGTTCATCTTTGCACTGTAAGAGACGGCATAGAAAAATTCACGGATCATTTCCGTATCAAGATCCCCGATCCTTCCCGGCGTAAATGCCGCGTCAAAATTCAGATAAGGACGTCCCGACAGATCCACTGCGCAGAGGATCAGTGTTTCATCCATAGGCAGCATAAAATTCCCATAACGGCAAATACCTGCCTTATCGCCAAGTGCCTGAATGATGGCAGTTCCAAGGACAATCCCTGTATCCTCCACCGTATGATGGCAGTCCACCTCAAGATCTCCTTTTGCACGCACAGTAAGATCAAAAAGCCCGTGACGCGCAAATCCATCCAGCATGTGGTCGAAAAATCCGATACCGGTCTGAATATCTGTTTTTCCGGTGCCGTCCAGATTCAAGATGATCTCAATATCTGTTTCTTTTGTAGTTCGTTTTACTGACGCTGTCCTCTCCATATTTACCCCTCCTGCTCTTCAAAGCGGACCTTGATGGAATTTGCGTGTGCAGTAAGGTGCTCCGCCTCGGCAAATGCCTCAATTTTTGTGTGGATCTTTTCCAGCGCTTCCCTGGAATATCCGATAATACTGGACTTTTTAATAAAGTCATCTACAGACAATGGAGAGAAAAAGCGGGCGGTACCGTTGGTAGGAAGTACATGGTTCGGCCCTGCAAAATAATCTCCCAAAGGTTCACTTGCATATTCTCCTATGAAAATAGCTCCTGCATTGCGTATTTTCGTCATTACATTGTAGGGATCCTTTGTCTGGATCTCCAGATGCTCGGACGCAATTTCGTTTGCGATATCTATGGCATCCTCCATAGTTTCCGCCACAAGGATATACCCATAGTTGTCCAGGGATTTCCGGATGATCTCGCTTCTTGAAAGTGTTTCAAGAAAGCGGTCCACTTCTTCTGATACCTTTTCTGCCAGCGTTTCACTGGTAGTTACCAGTATGGCGGACGCCAGCTCATCATGCTCTGCCTGGGACAGAAGATCTGCCGCTACATACCGCGGATTTGCTGTCTCATCGGCAATAACCAGGATTTCACTTGGTCCTGCCACAGCATCAATGCTGACATGACCGTAAACTGCTTTCTTAGCCAATGCCACATAGATGTTTCCCGGTCCTACGATCTTATCTACTCTTTTAATACTTTCCGTTCCGTATGCCAAAGCTCCGATTGCCTGTGCTCCGCCTGCTTTATAGATCACATCCACTCCTGCTTCATGTGCTGCAACCAAAGTGGTAGGCGTTACTTTTCCGTCTCTCCCCGGGGGAGTAGTCATGACAATCTCATCCACTCCTGCCACTTTCGCCGGAATCACATTCATAAGCACAGAGGAAGGATAAGCGGCTTTCCCGCCCGGCACATAGACGCCGACTCTCTGAAGCGGCGTAACTTTTTGTCCCAGAATGGTTCCGTCGCTTTTGCTGTCAAACCAGCTGTACTGTTTCTGTTTCTCATGATAGACCCGGATATTTTCCATGGCCTCCCGGATAATGTCCACAAGGCCGCTGTCTATTTGTTCATAAGCCTCCCGGATTTCTTCTTCTGTGACCCTGATATTGTTCTTATCTATCTTAGCATGGTCAAACTCCTCTGTATAGGCAAACAGGGCATTGTCCCCCTCTTCTTTTATACGGCTTAGGATCTTTGCAACCCCTTCTTCATATTGTCCGTACTGATTGGGGCTTCGTTTTAAAAGATCCTCCAGCAGATTTTTCTTGGAACGGCTGTCCAGCTTCTGTATTCTCATCTTTCTTCATCCCTTTCTATATTACCGTACGCAGTCTGGATATCAGATCCTTGATCCGGTCACTTTCCATTCTCATACTGACAGGATTTACGATCATCCGCGCCGAGAGCGGACATACTTCCTCCAGAACAGTAAGTCCGTTTTCCCTCAGAGTGGATCCTGTTTCCACAATATCTACAATAACCTCTGCAAGACCTACAATAGGCGCCAGCTCAATAGAGCCGTTCAGCTTAATGATCTCCACAGTCTGGTGCTTGGTATTATAAAAGTAATCCTTCGCAATATTGGGATATTTGGTAGCGACCCGGATCCGTTCATGATGCAAAAGAAGGGGAGCGGCGCTTTTGGGCCCGCACACACACATCCTGCAGGTGCCGTATCCCAGATCCAGTACTTCATGAACCTTCCGCCCTTCCTCCAGAATCGTATCCTTCCCTACGATTCCAATATCAGCCGCGCCGTATTCCACATAAGTAGGCACATCCGGACCCTTTGAAAGGAAAAACCGGAGTTTCAAATCCTCGTTGACAAAAATCAGTTTCCTGGAATCTTTGTTTTTCATTTCCTCGCATGTGACACCGATTTTTTCGAATATTTCCAGCGTCTGTTTTGCAAGACGCCCCTTTCCGAGAGCAAATGTCAAGTATCTCATGATGTATTTTACTCCTTCGTATTTATTGTTTTTGTTTCACCGGTAACCAGGTTGAACATTTGGATCTGATCATCTTCCTGAATATAAATCATGTTTCCGGCATAATATTCTTTTCCGTACTGCATATAATCTTCCAGCGTCTTGTCAGGCGCCTTTCGCAGCAGCTCTGTATTTTTACATTTTTCCCGGAAGTCGCTGGCAATACGAATTGCCTTTTTTTCCATTCCTTTATCATACAGGATCAAAGTATTTTTGCGGGAATAGGTGATACGGATATGCTGTCTTGTCAGAGCGCTCATCAACTCATCGATAACAAGGGCAAAACCGATGGACGGAGATTCCTTGCCGAATTTTTCCAACAGATGGTCATAACGGCCGCCTTTGACTACTGCATCCCCTGTTCCAAACGTATATCCTCGGAAAATAATTCCGGTATAGTATCCATAAGTTCCGCTCATGCTGAAATCAAACTGAATATATTGCTCCGCACCATAGTATTTCAACATGTCATAAATCTGTTCCAGGCGGCGCACCGCCTTGATCCCTTTGGAATTTGGCGCAAAGTTCCTTGCCTGTGCAAGTATTTCCACACCGCCGTACAAATCGCCCAGCGCCACCAAAGCCTCCTTGGAACTCCGTTTCACCTGAATGCCGTCAAGATATTCCTCCAGGCCGAAATAATTCCGGTTATTGATCAGTTCCCGGACTCTCTCTTCTTCTTCCTCGTTGAGGGCAGCGTCTTCAATCAGGCTCTGAAATAAATCCACATTCCCCACACTCAGCTGAAAATCCCGCAGTCCGATAGTCGTCAGACAATCTGCCACCATGGCCAGCATTTCCGCATCCGCCTCAATGGAATCCACTCCGATGAGCTCCGCCCCCATCTGGGTATTTTCACGGAGCCGCCCCTGATAGCTGGAATGGTTTACAAAAGTATTCCCTGTATAGCACAGCCGGATCGGAATATCCTCATCTTTAAATAAAGTAGCTGCCGCTCTTGCAATAGAAGGCGTAATATCCGGCCTTAAAACAAGGGTGTTTCCTTCTTTATCAAAAAATTTATACAACTCTCTGGAAGGGATCGTACCGATCTCTTTACGAAAAACATCAAAATATTCAAAGGTAGGTGTCTGAATGTCATGATAGCCATACAGCTGGAGCACTTTATGAAGGCGGTTCTCCAAAGAAAGTTTCTTGCCGCATTCAATATTGCAAATATCCCGTACACCCTCCGGTGTATGTAATTGTTGTTCCATATAATGTGTATCCTCCCTTGGCACTTTATCATGCTAATACGTTAAAACCTTATTGAATTATACGCATTTTACGTTTACTTGTCAAGAGAATCGCGAATGTCAAGATCCAGATTCATATAATCCAAATAAGGGATATAGTAATTTTGTTTCAGGTTTATAAAGAAA
The DNA here is from genome assembly GCF_030296775.1 of Claveliimonas bilis. Classification (NCBI taxonomy): domain Bacteria; kingdom Bacillati; phylum Bacillota; class Clostridia; order Lachnospirales; family Lachnospiraceae; genus Claveliimonas; species Claveliimonas bilis. Next base: position 1,825,241 of record NZ_AP027742.1, read on the forward strand.
CGGGGATCCAGCTCTTCCATTCGGAAACTTTTGCGTCCCCCTTCCATGGAACGGTTCCAGAATTGTTTCAATTCCTCAAATCTCATATAGTAGGCAGTTCCCTCTCCCGTATAGTAGATCAGGAGGAAGGCAATCCCGCCCTGGCGCTCAAATTGTTCCATGAAAACGACCTGGTGTTCATGGATATTCTGAATAGGAAACGTGCTTCCGGCACATTCCTTTGCATCAAAACATACCGGTATCCCCTGTACCGCACCGATATAATCCACTGTACTTCGCTGTTCAAAATAGGCAAGGGTAATCTGTCGGTGCTCCTTATCCATGCGCACCGGAGTAATAGGAGTAGGTATTTTCTGGATCAAAGCCAGATTCTTCTCCAGATACTGCTCATTTGTTCGGTTGATCAATTCCTCCAGTGTAGAACCTCTAAGTCCTCTTGTATTCCATGTCCCCATGTGTGTTCGCTCTTTCTCCGTTATTTCTTTCTTTTAAGCCAGCCCTTCCTCTTTTAAGATTTTTTCAAAAACAGGCGGAATCGGCGCTTCAAATATCTGCTTGGACAAATGGCCCAGTCTTCCCTCCATCTGCGGAAATTCCAGACGGCAGGCATGGAGCAGCTGGGAATCCAGTCCATATTTTCTGCGGTACTCCTCATTTACTTTCCGGCTTCCATATTTATAATCTCCAATGAGGGGATGACCAATGGAAGCAAGGTGGGCCCGGATCTGATGAGGGCGCCCGGTAATAAGATGTACTTCCAGATAAGTGGCGCCATCTGTCATGGAAAGAGGCCGGTAAGATGTCTCGATCCATGCATCTCCCTCTTTGAGAGGCCTCTCACTGATCGTCACTTTATTTGTCCGTTCATCCTTTGAGAGATATCCTTTTATATGATCTCCTGTCCCTATTTTTCCGGATACAATGCATCGGTAATATTTTTTCAGATCCCGCTCTTTAAAAAGGCGGCTTAGAACCTGAAGTCCTGCAAGGCTCTTTCCGGCGGCGATCAGGCCGCTTGTATTGCGGTCAAGACGGTTGCAGACAGAAGGACGAAATGTTCGGAGATCCTCTTTGGAAAGTGCCCCTGTACTCAAAAGGTATCTAAGAATCCACTCCACCAGAGATTCCTCTTTTGTGTCTGCTCTCTGGGACAGGATACCCGCCGGCTTGTTGATCAGCAAAATATCCTTATCTTCATAGATGATCTGGCTTTTCTCTAATGTTCCTTTCTTTTGAGAAAGCTTTTTTTCCAAGAGTTCTTCTGCTTCAGAAAATCCCCGGATCGTCTCCTCTGCCAGGAAAAGGCGTACCTGATCACCAATGGACAGTTTCTCGTTTCCTGACGCTTTTTTCCCGTTAAGTACAATATTTTTTTTACGCAGCATTTTATAGAAAAAGCTCTTGGGCGCCTTTTTCATATATTTAGCCAGAAATTTATCCAGTCTCTGCCCCGCCTCATTTTCGCCGATGACAATTTCTCTCATATATTCTTTATCCTCTGCATCTTTTTTGCTACATGGAAATATTTAAAATAATCCTGCGTATTTTCCTTTCCCGCTTCCTGCGGTCCTCCTTTTCAACCTGCGCAATATTATTGAGGCCCTCCACCCGTGCGAGAAAGGGAGTGTAATCATTTAATATCTTTACGGTAATTTTTGACATTCTGTTTTCTTCCAGAATATTTTTGATATGCTTTGCTGCTTCTTCCGGATCTGTCTTTTTATCCGGCGCATAGCCGAACACGGTATTACCGGCAATCACAACTGCTGTCACGGGCATAATCTTTTCCCTGCTTGTAAGGACCATATCATAAGCTGTTGTAAGAAGAGAGGCCTTATCTTCTATCTCATCTACAATTTCCGGATCTATGGTCCGGTAAGGCAGGATCGTGATCAGTCCCACCAGCATTTTACATGCCGGCAGGCACCCTACGATCGCTACTACAGTCAGAAGATTCAATCTTGTGCCCGTCTGCATAATGCCAAGAACTAAAAGAGCAATGACCACTGCAAATTCCAGCACAGTCATAAGAAGCAGCTTCTGCTTCCTGGCGCGGATATATCCGGGCTGTCCTTTTTCTATTTTCATCTTACATTGTACTCCTTGTTATTCATTCTGTTCATAACCCAGTCCGTCACGCGGTCCGGTGACAGACGCACGGCCAGTTTTGCCCCCTTCATGGCTGCTCCGTAAATGGAAATACTGCGCCTGCGCCGCACATCCAGCAGGGCTTTCCGCACAACCTGCTCCGGCTTTGCCATCAGCTTTTGTTTGGCAGGAATCTTAAGAGTACCCGCCGTATCAAAGAAATTCGTATCTACCGGTCCAGGGCACACGGCCGTCACAAAAATCCCGTTCTCTGCAAGTTCCTTGCCCAAAGCCCGGCTGTAGTTTAATACATATGCCTTTGTCGCTGCATACACAGCAGCTCCCGGCTGCGGGGCGAAAGCTGCCGCCGAAGCAAGATTTACAATACGGCTTCCTCCTGACATGAAAGGAATACACTGGCTTGTCAGCCGTGTCAGTGCCTGACAGTTCAGCTGGATCATATCTGTAAGTATCTTCACATCTGTCGCCATGACCGATGCATTTTTCCCAAATCCTGCCGCATTGACAAGAATACGGATATCCGGCTTCAGTGCCTCCATATCTCTCTGCAGATGATTATAGACTTCATCCTGCAGAAGATCACTGTTATAAAGACGGCAGTAAACCCCATTTACAGATGTAAGCTCCTGCTTTACTTCTTCCAGTTTATCCGTATTTCTGGCAATAAGCCAGATTTCATCCAGACTGCGGTAGCATTTCGGAATCTGTCTTGCAAATTCTCTTCCAAGTCCCATGGACGCTCCTGTGATGACTGCTATTCTCATAAAAATCCCTTCTTTACTAATTATTTCTACTCTTTTTATGGACATGCCGGATCGTCTTTTTCTTTCCGGTTCTCTTTTGTTTTCTTTTCTCCCCCTGTTCCTTTTTGGGACGGATCAGACAGTTCCTGCCGTATCCTACCAGGTCCATTCTCCCTCCCTTTTTCAGCGCCTCTAAGACCAGATCATAATTTTCCGGTCTCCGGTATTGGATAAGCGCGCGCTGCATTGCCTTTTCATGAGGGCTCTTCGGCACATAAACCGGTTTCATATCCCGCGGATCCACTCCGGTATAGTACATACAAGTTGAGATCGTGGAAGGCGTCGGATAGAAATCCTGCACCTGCTCCGGCATATAGCCAAGATCTCTTAGGTATTCCGCCAGCTTAATGGCTTCCTTCAAGGTAGAGCCGGGATGGGAGGACATAAGATAAGGCACAAGATACTGGTCTTTTCCGATTTTCTGATTGATGCTTCTGTACTTGTCTGCAAATGCCTGGTATACCTTATGCTCCGGCTTCCCCATTTTGGACAGCACCGCATCGGATACATGTTCCGGCGCTACCTTCAGCTGTCCGCTGACATGATGCCGGCACAGTTCCCAGAGAAAACTGTCATCCGGATCTGCCATGACATAATCAAAACGGATTCCGGAACGGATAAACACTTTCTTCACTCCCGGAAGTTCTCTTAGTTTCCGTAATAATTTTATGTAATCTCTGTGGTCGGCCCGGAGGTTTCTGCAGGGCTTCGGAAAGAGACATTGTTTCGTTGGACATACGCCCTTTTCCATTTGCTTCTGGCAGGATGGCTGCCTGAAATTTGCCGTTGGTCCGCCCACGTCGTGGATATAGCCTTTAAAGTCCTTCTCTTTTGTAAATGCTTCCGCTTCTTTCAGCAAGGATTCATGGCTTCTTGTCTGCAGGATCCTTCCCTGATGAAAGGTCAGGGCGCAGAAACTGCAGCCTCCAAAACAACCCCTGTTGCTGACAAGGGAAAACCGGATTTCCTGAATAGCAGGCACGCCCCCTTCTTTCTCATAAGACGGATGGTAGGTACGCATATAAGGAAGACTGTACACCTGATCCATCTCACTTTGAGACAATGGTTTTGCCGCCGGATTCTGCACCACATAGAGATGATCGGAATAAGACTCCACCAGACGCTTTCCCGAAAACGGATCCGTATTGCAGTACTGGGTGTAAAAGCTCCTTGCATAATTCAGTTTGTCCGCCAAAAGTTCCTCGTAAGAGGGCAGCATAACCGCATCATAGGCAATGCCCGGATCCTTTACTTTACATACCGTTCCGTCAATATAGGTAATGTCCTTGATATCAATACCTGAGTCCAAAGCTTCCGCAATCTCCAGAATGGATCTCTCTCCCATTCCGTAAGAGATCAGATCTGCCCCGGAATCAAGAAGGATTGAACGTTTCAGCTTGTCTGACCAGTAATCATAATGGGCAAGCCGTCTAAGACTTGCCTCGATTCCTCCCAGTATGACAGGAACGTCTTTATAAACCTGCCGGATCAGATTGCTGTATACAACAGCTGCGTGATCCGGTCGTTTTCCCATAACCCCTCCCGGCGTATAGGCATCTGTTTTCCTCCGCTTCTTTGACACAGAATAGTGATTCACCATGGAATCCATATTCCCGGCAGATACAAGAAAGCCAAGTCTTGGCTTCCCGTACTCCATAATGCTCTCCTTACGCCGCCAGTCTGGCTGTGCAATGATGCAGACCCGATAGCCGTGAGCCTCCAAAAGCCTTGTGATAATTGCATGGCCGAAAGAAGGATGATCCACATAGGCATCTCCGGATACATAGACAAAATCAGCCTCGCTCCATCCTCTCTCCTTCATATCCTGTCTGCAGATGGGTAAAAATCCCTGTTTCATTCTAAAACTCCTAATTTTTTCTTCTCTTCAAGCGTCAGCGGCCGGTATTCTCCCGGCTTTAAGTCAGGATCCAGCACAAGGGGTCCCATTGTCTCCCTTTTCAGATAGACAACTTTCATTCCCACTGCCTGAAACATCCGCTTGATCTGATGATATTTCCCCTCCTGAATGGTAAGACGAACACAGGATACCGGACCGCTTTCCAGGATCACAAGCCTGGCAGGAAGGGTCATTTCCGGAGCATCTTCTGTTCCGATATCCACTCCGCTTTGAAACAGAGGAACGAGATCCTCCGTCACATTTCCTTCAATCCTGGCATAATAAGTCTTATCCACATGCCGTCGGGGAGACAAAAGCTGATGGGCCAGCTTCCCGTCATTGGTAAGGAGAAGCAGCCCTTCTGTGTCTTTGTCAAGACGGCCTGCCGGGAAAAGATCTTTTCGTTTTCTGTCCCCGATCAGCTCTACCACTGTGACATCTTTCGTATCTTCTGTGGCAGACACGACTCCGGAAGGCTTGTTCAGCATATAATACTCTACTGCCTCATAGGACACTTCCTGACCGTCCAGGCAGATTTTCTGCTGGGGATCCACCTTGCATTCCGGCGCTTTTTCTGTCTCGCCGTCAACAGTGACCCTGCCTTTTCGGATATACTTTTTTACTTCCTGCCGTGTTCCGACGCCCATTTCCGCCAGATATTTATCTAAACGCATCTTCATTTTAATGCCATCTCCATCCGGGTAAATACTTATTCTTTAATGTGCCCCCTGCCAGCTTGCCCCATCCGAGAGGATAGCCGTCCACACAAAAAAGATACCACCCTTTCTCTTTAGATGAGACAACATCATCAAGATCAATGGTCTCTCCCTTCAGATAGCGGATCACTCTCTCATCCTTTGCGGGAAGATCCAGGGTGAAGGGATAATCCTCCTTACTTAAGCACATGGCAAGTGCCTGACTCGGCTCGAACCGGTTTTTCTTCAATTCTCCCAGAAGAAGACCTGTCCTTAGGAAACGTACCCCTTTCAGATCAGGAATCCCCTCTGGCATATAATAAACCTTTTCCCCGCGGATATCCAGTCTGCCACCGCTTAAATCTATCTTAATTTTCTGTAAAAATTCTTTCAGTTCATCCGGCAGTTTCTGCTCTTTCCCCCTTTTTTCGCCGACCTTTTCCTTCAGCAAAGGTGCTCCCTCTCCCTTTTTCACAAGGGCGAGATAATGTCCTTCTCCATGCATCTTATGAGGGAAAATACGCACCGTCTTTTCCAGGTGTCTTTCCTCTCCATTCGCCGCTTCTTCGGAAAGGCCGGGTGTAAACCCTTCATAAGATTCCATATCCATAATACGAAATTCCGGATATTCTTCCAAAAGATGAGCGATAATATCTTCATTTTCCCGGCGGTCAAATGTACAGGTGGAATAAAGAAGCATTCCGCCCGGCCGCAGCATGGAAGCCGCCTGGGTAATAATATTTCTCTGAATACGGCTGAAATATTCCGGCCCATGTTCCTCCCACGCTTTTACCATCTTTTTGTCTTTACGGAACATTCCTTCTCCGGAACAGGGCGCATCGATGAGTATTTTATCGAAATATTCCGGGAAATGCTCTGTCAGGTTTCCCGGCTCTTCACTGGTCACAAGCACATTGCCGATACCAAACAGCTCAATATTCTTCAAAAGTCCCTTTGCCCTGGAACTACTGATATCATTTGCCACCAGAAGGCCGCGTCCTTTCAGCTTTGCGCCAAGTTCTGTGGCCTTTCCTCCGGGAGCAGCGCACAGATCCAGCACTCTTTCTCCCGGTTCGACGGGAAGACGGTTTGCCGGCGTCATGGCGCTTGGCTCCTGCAAATAGTAAAGTCCGGCGAAATAGTAAGGATGTTTTGCCGGGTAGTCTTTTTCTCCATCATAATAAAATCCGTTTTCAATCCACGGAATCGGCCGGATGGGAAACGGACAGATCTTTTGAAATTCTTCTTCTGTTATTTTTTTGGTATTTACCCGAAGTCCATAGTATCTCGGCTCATCGTAGCATGCAATATAGTCATTGTACTCTTCCTTCAGAAGTACTTTCATTTTTTCCTGGAATGTCTCTGGCAGGTTCATCCTGTCATCCTCCTTTGTATATACACCAACGCTATTATAGCATTTTATACATCTTCTAGGAATAGGCATATTTCAGTTTTTTCTTTTCCAATTCCCGAAGAACATAATAGGGATTGACGCTGATCTCATCCCCGGTGTCCCAGCAGTAAATGCCGAGATGCAGATGTACGGCGAATTTGCCGTATGTCCCCTCTTTTCCGTATCCTGAATCGCCCATAAATCCCAGGATCTGTCCGGCTTTCACTGTATCTCCCTTTTGAATATCTCCATAGGATTCCAAATGGGCATAATAGTAATAGACGCCCTGTGGGGAAGTGATGCCGACTCTCCACCCACCAAGTTCCAGCCAGCCAAGACTTGTCACCGTACCGTCTGAGATACTCACAATGGGATAAATACCTCTTTCATTTCTGGAAGCCATAATATCTGTCCCCTCGTGCATATTTGTTTTCTTATAGCTGCGCTCTGCCATCCACGAATTTTCATAGGAAACAGTAAGGGAATCGTCAAGTGTGGAAGATGGAATCGGAAAATACAGGCTGTCTTTTTCTACTTTGTTCAGAAAAATCCGGCATTCATCAGACAGGAAATCTTTGTTTTTACGCATATCCGGCGCAAAAAACTCCTGACGGTACTCGCTGTTGTCAATTCCCTGTCTGGCTCTGTCATTAAGATCCGCCTTCTCAAACATCTCCTGGATCCCTATGGCACAAAAAAGAGAAAGCAGCAGTAAAAGGATCAGTATTTTTCGAGACATACCGTTCTGCCTTTTTCTTTTACTATATGCCCCTGCCTTTCTCTTTTATGTCCGTCTGTTTTCACGGCGGATTTTAAATATCCTCCCGGCAGCATCCGGCAAGAACTGCTTTCAGATATTCATAGCTTCTTTCTGTGGACTCGATCGAGAGCCTCTCTTTCACTGAATGGACATCCCAGATATCAGGTCCGAAAGATACACAGTCCAGATCTTTCTTTTTGTCCAGGAAAAGTCCGCATTCCAGACCAGCGTGGATCGTAAGGACCTCCGGATCCCTGCCGAACATCTCCCGGTATGTCCGGGTCATCAGTTCCCGAAGGGAAGATTCCTTTTTATAGGCCCATCCGGGATATTCATTATCGGCCCGGAAGGATGCGCCGCACAGCCCGGCCAGGATCTTCAGTCTCTCTGCCAGCTCTGCTTTCTTGCTTCCAAGGGAACTTCTTACAAGGGTATCGATCGTCAGATATCCCTCTCTTACAGCCATGATTCCATGGTTTAGTGAGGTCTCTACCAGTCCCGGCAAAGTCCGGTTATATCCCACAGGACCGTCTGGCGCAGCCATCAGGTAGGCAACAATCTTCTTTGTTGTCTCTGCAGAAACAACATTCGCCGTCTGCATCCCCCTTTTCTCTGTCTGAACAGAAAGATTCGGTTCTTCATCCATAAATTCTTCCTTCCACAAGGCCTCCATTTTCACAGCCGCCTCCATAAGAGCAGAAGGATGTTCCGCCATCAAAAGGATCTCTGCCTGGCTTGCTATGACATTTTCCTTTCCGCCGCCCCCGGCATCCATGAGGAAAAGCTGTGTGCTGCGGGACGCCTCGTAGAGAAGCCTTCCTGAAAGCTTCAAAGCATTGGCTCTTTGCCGGTTGATCTCCGATCCGGAATGTCCTCCCGTAAGCCCGCTGATGATAATTTTTACAACCTCGCCTTCCCGTGAAGAAAAGTCCAGCGGGAAGGATGTATGACAGCTGATCCCTCCGGCACATCCCACCGTCAGGATTCCCTCTTCCTCTGAATCAATATTGATCAGCTTTCTTCCTTTTAGAAGCTGGAGATCAAGCGCTTTTGCTCCGCCCATTCCTGTCTCCTCGTCAGCTGTGAAAACAGCCTCAATAGGAGGATGGACTGCATCTTTTTCATCCAGCAGAGCAAGGATCATTGCCACGGCAATCCCGTCGTCGCCGCCAAGAGTCGTATTTCTCGCCTTGACAAATCCGTCCTCCACATAAAGTTCCAATGGATCCTTTGCAAAGTCATGTCCAGAGTCTGCCGTCTTTTCACACACCATATCCAGATGGCCCTGCAAAACAACAGGTTCTCTGTCCTCATATCCCGGCGATGCTTCTTTCCATATTAAAATATTATCCCCTTCATCCCGAAGTACTTTCAGTCCTCTTTCTTCGGCAAATCGGACACAGTACCTGCATATTGCATCAAGATTGCCGGATCCATGGGGAATCTGACATATTTCTTCAAAAAAGTGAAACACATTTTCTGGCATTAACTGATTTAATACTGGCATTAGCATACTCCTCCTTTTTTTATTTTGCCGGACTTTCCTATAGAATAAAAAGACGGCAGTTTCCATACAATGAATTGAAGTCTCTTTCTGGAAATGAATGATGAAACGACGTTTGTTTATGCTATCGGTTATTTTTCTTTTTATTACAATGCTTTTCTTTCCAACTCCTGTATTCGACGGTGCAAGTGAAGGAATCCTTCTGTGGTTTCAAATTGTCCTTCCCACCCTGCTTCCATTCATTCTGCTCTCCAACCTGATGATCCGGACAAACGCTGTCTATTATATTTCCCGGATTACCGGACCTTTGCTGGGAAAAATCTTTGCTGTGTCAGACAGCGGGTCTTTTGCTGTTATTGCGGGATTTCTCTGCGGATACCCTATGGGAGCGAAAGTGACATCCGACCTTTTAAGGACCGGACGGATTTCTTTCGAGGAAGCTTCTTATCTTCTCTCCTTCTGTAACAACACCAGTCCCATGTTCATCATCAGCTATGTGGTTATGCAGAACACGCCTTCCGCCTCCTGGATTTTTCCTTCCGTCGTCCTTCTCTTTTTGTCGCCTGTTATCTGCAGCAGGATCTTTTTGCCTTTTTACAGAAAAGGCAGCGTATCCACACGTTTTCCGGGACTGTCACCTGCCAGAGAACGCCCTTTTTCTCTGACAATACTGGACACTTGTATGATGGACAGCTTTGAAGCAATCACAAAAGTTGGAGGCTACATAATGCTCTTTTCTGTCATTACCAAACTGGCCTGCCTCCTGCCATGGAAAAACTGGCTTCCCTACCGCCTTCTGCTCTCTTTTCTGGAAATCACTGCCGGAATCCCCATGATTTCAGAGCTCACTGTTCTTCCATGGCGAATCCGCTGGCCCCTCCTTTTAGGGCTGACTTCCTTTGGCGGCTTGTGCGCTGCCGCGCAGACTTCCTGCATGATACAGGGCACAGGGCTTAAGATTTCTACCTACTTAACAGAAAAACTGGTTACTATGTCCGTAACCAGTCTTTTGTGCCTCGGCATCTTTGGAATTTTATTCTAATTCTTCTGCTGTTTCTTCTTCATATGCTTCTTCCGGAACAGAGCCAAATTCGGCTTCCAGACCTCTGGAGGACTGATCAGGGATTTCCAGCTCTGAACGGTTGTTGCGCACCATATCATAGCACTCCTGCAGCGAATTTACCAAACCGTCATATTTGGTTGTATAGCTGTCAAGAGTATGACCGATAATGCTCTCAGCATTGGCAAGAAGATCGTCTGTATACTGCATTGCTCCGATTCGGATGTCGTTAGCGTCGCTGGTGGCATTGTCAAGAATCTGCTGCGCCTGCTCTGTGGCAGCAGTGACAATCTCATTTGCCTGTGCATAGGCCTGCTGCATGATCTCATGCTCGCTGACAAGCTCTGTTGTCTGGATCTGCGCTTCCTGAAGCATGCTGTCCGCCTTTGCCTGAGCGTCTGCAAGAATAGCGTCTTTATTTGCAATGATCTTCTGATAACGTTTGATCTCATCCGGAGTTTTCATACGAAGCTCCCTAAGAAGCTCATCAATCTGATCTTTGTTTACAATAATCTTCGTTGTTGACAGAGGCTGAAATTTACAACTGTCAATGTACTCCTCAATTTCTTCAATAATCTGTTCAATACGGCTGCTCATAATTTACACTCTCCTTTTTTTATCTATTTTCTTCTGTATCTCTTCTATTACGATGTCCGGTACAAACTGCGAAATATCTCCCCCGAAAGCTGCCACTTCTTTTACCATAGAAGAGCTCAGATACGAGTACTGCAGGCTGGTTGTCAAAAAGACGGTTTCCAGTCCGCCGTCCAGCTTGCGATTTGTCTGCGCCATCTGAAGCTCATACTCAAAATCCGTAATGGCCCTCAGACCTCTTATGATCATTTTCGCTTCCATTTTTTTCGCAAAATCTACCAGCAATCCTTCAAATGGTATTACTCTGATATTCGGAATATTTTTAACAGTTTCCTCTAGTATTTTAACACGTTCTTCTAAGGAAAACAACGGACTTTTTGCGTTATTATACAATACTCCGACAATTAATTCGTCCACGATCTTCGCCGAACGGGTGATCATATCCAGATGCCCGAAAGTGACCGGATCAAAACTGCCCGGATAAATTGCTCTTAACATATTTCTTTCCTCCCCGCCGGTTCAATAAACACATGTTTATTGGTTTTGTAAACCTTCTCTTTGATCAATGCAAAACCAAGCTCGGCCAGATAATCAAAAGAAGTATCCTTTGATGCCTCCACGATGATCACACCCTCATCGGAAAGAAGCTGCGAGTCTGCCAAATACTCCAGTACCTTTTTCTCCAGTTCCTGATTGTAGGGCGGATCCATGAAAATAAAATCAAACTGCTTTTCTCCCTCCAGCCGATAAAGGGCTGTCATAACATCCGAAGATATGGTAAGCGCCTTTCTGTCCAGACGGGTATATTTCAAATTTTCTCTGATACACGCCATCGCCTTTGGATTCTTCTCTACAAAGACCGCCTCCATAGCGCCGCGGCTTAGAGCCTCGATCCCAATACCGCCGCTTCCTGCGAACAGATCCAGGAAAATGCAGTCGTACAGATACGGAGAAAGCATATTGAACAACGTTTCCTTGATCCGGTCTGTTGTCGGGCGGGTATCCATCCCATCCAGAGTCTTGAGCTGCAGCCGTTTCGCACTTCCTGCAATCACACGCATAAACTATCACTCCCCACTTGTTATGTATACAAAAGATTTCCTGTTCATTATACGAAGCAGCGCTGTAAAAGTCAAGAAAAAGCACCTGCCGGCGTACATGAAGCTTCCGGCAGATGCCTCTCCTTTTGTTTTTACTGTTTTGTTAAAATTTTTACTGATCGGTAAGATGGTGGCTGTTATTTACCTGCCATCTGTCTTTCCTGCTGTTCGATCATCTTTTTTACCATATATCCTCCCACAGAGCCATTCTGTCTGGAAGTAAGGTCGCCATTGTATCCGTCTGTGAGCGGTACTCCCAGCTCGCTTGCAACCTCATATTTGAATTTGTCTAATGCACCCTTTGCTTCAGGTACAGCTGCTTTGTTAGATGAACGATTTGTCATTTCTATACTCCTCCTTTTTTGTAACATTTTTTATTTGTGTTACAACGATAGTATATGGAGGATTTACAAAATTACACTAGAATTTCCTGTATGATTTTCCAGTTTTTTCAGCCATTCGCATTCTTTCTTGGAAAGCACGGATACTGCCTCACTGGCCATCTGCAAAACAGCCGCATCCTGGAACACATCTCCCAGCCGGAAGTTCATAAGCCCGCTCTGACGGATACCGAAAAGATCTCCCGGTCCTCTCTGCTTCAGGTCTTCTGATGCAATCTTAAAACCGTCATTGCTCTTATTTAAAATATCAAGTCTTTCTTTTGTATCCTTCGCCTTAGATCCTGTCATAAAAATGCAGTAAGACTGATATTTTCCTCTTCCCACACGGCCGCGAAGCTGGTGAAGCTGCGCCAGTCCAAACCTCTCTGCGTTTTCCACCATCATTACAGTGGCATTAGGAACATTGATTCCTACCTCGATAACGGTAGTGGACACGAGCACATCAATTTTACCCTCTCCAAAGTCTTCCATGATCCGGTCTTTCTGTTCCTGCTTCATTTTCCCGTGAAGACAGCCTACTACAATCTTGTTTCCCAGTTCTTCCTGAAGCATAGCGGAATAATCGGTCACATTTTCCACTTCCAGATGTTCGCTTTCCTCGACCATAGGACAGATAATATAGCACTGTCTGCCTTCCTCAATCTGATTTTTAATAAAGCGGTAAGCAGTGGGACGATATCCGGTGTCCACCACGCAGTTCTTGATCGGAAGACGGTTGGAGGGAAGTTCGTCAATGACAGAAATATCCAGATCTCCGTACAGAATAATCGCCAGTGTTCTCGGAATCGGCGTGGCGCTCATGACAAGCACATGGGGCATTTCTCCCTTTTCTGCAAAAATCTCTCTCTGCCGTACGCCGAAACGGTGCTGCTCGTCCGTCACCACAAGTGCAAGATCCTGATAGGCAACTTTCTCCTGGATCAGAGCATGAGTGCCGATAATGATCTGCGCCTCTCCCCCCTGGATCCTGCGGTATGCCTCCCGTTTCTCTTTGGCCGTCATGGAGCCGGTCAAAAGCGCCGTCTGAAATGGAATCCTGTGTTCTTCAAGGAGTTTTGTAATGGATTCATAATGTTGTTTTGCAAGCACTTCTGTAGGCGCCATCAAAGCTCCCTGGTATCCGCTGTAAGCCACAGTCAGAAGGGCAAGCAGAGCGATCACGGTCTTTCCTGAACCAACATCGCCTTGCACCAGTCTTGACATGGACAGATTCTTCTTAAGGTCTGCCTCTATCTCACGCCATACTCTTTTCTGTGCCTCTGTCAGTTCATAGGGGAGTTCTTTTATAAAGCGCTCCACTTCCCCGGAAGGAGAGATCCGGAAACGATTTTCGCTTCGCCCGCTTTCTTCCTTCAGCTTGCGAAGGGAATATATGAATGCGGCAAATTCATCGAATACCAGCCTTTTCCTGGCATGGCAGAATACCTCTTTGTCCTCCGGAAAATGGATACCGCGAAGCGCATAATTATACTCCGCCAGATGATATTTCAGCCGGATATGTTCCGGCAGAGGCTCCCGCTCAAGAGGAAGACTTTCCAGAGCCTGTTTCACCGCTTTCATGACTGTATTATTGGAAAGGCCGGACGTCAGCGGATAGACCGGCTGCATCGTACCGCGCTTCTCTTCGTATTTTCCGGAAGGATAGAAAATTTCCGGGTGTTCCATTACAAGCACATCCCGGCGTCTGACGATCATTCCCCGAAGCGTAATAACGCCGCCTCTTGAAAGTGTAGTACGCAGAAAAGGCATACGAAACCAAATAACCTTCAGTGTACCTGTAAGATCTTTTACATACAAAGAAGTCACCTGCATAGCGCGGTTCCCGGATACCTGGACTTTACCGTAAATCGCTCCGGTAACTGTCTGTACGCGCCCTTCTTCTGCTTCACTGATTGGTACAGCTTCCTCATAGATATCGTATGCCCTTGGATAATAGCGGATCAGGTCCCCGACGGTCCTGATCCCCAATTTCCAAAATAACTTTTCAGTTTTCTCTCCAATTCCTTTCAGTTCATGAATCGGTGTATATTCTGTCATTTACTCTACTGCCAGCACGTAATAGTAAATGGGCTGGCCGCCATAATGTGCATCCACATCAAGATCCGGATACTTCTCTTCGATTTCAGCGACAAAATTCTGTGCCGCCTCTTCATTGACTTCCTCGCCATAGTAAATGCTGATCAGCTCTGAATCTTCATCTACCAGCTGTTCCAGCATTTCCACAGCCGTCTTTTCGATGTCCTGCCCCACTGCAAGAATGCCGGAATCACCGATTCCCATAATATCCCCTTCGTGGATTTCTTTATCATCAATCCGGGTATCCCGCACGGCGTAAGTAACCTGACCTGATTTCACATTCTTGATCGCTTCCAGCATAGTCTCTTCATTTTCCTGCACGCCTGCCTCCGGCATGAAGCTGATGATCGCCGTAATTCCCTGCGGTACAGTTTTTGTCGGAATGACCACGATCTCTTTGTCTTTTACAAGAGCCTTGGCCTGATTTGCCGCCAATACAATATTTTTGTTGTTTGGAAGAATGAATACTGCATCAGCGTTTACATGTTCAATGGCGTTCAACATATCTTCCGTGCTGGGATTCATCGTCTGACCGCCTTCAATAATGTAGTCAGCACCAAGTTCACAGAATACACTGTTGAGCCCTTCTCCGATAGAAACTGTGATAAATCCCATCGGTTTTCTCGGCTCGGCGCTCTTTTTCTTCTGATCTTCTTCCTTCTGCTGCTGTGCAAGCTTCTGAGAATCACGGATCAGTTTTTCCTGATGCTCTTCTCTCATATTGTCAATTTTCATTCGTGACAGCTGTCCGTAAGTCAGCGCTTTCTGGATAGCAAGTCCCGGATCATTGGTATGGACATGAATCTTTACCACATCATCGTCTGCCACACAGACAATGGAATCTCCGATAGACTCCAGATAAGCCTTAAATTCCATCTCATCATTCTCTGTAAATTCCCGCTCTGTCATAATGATAAATTCCGTGCAGTATCCGAATTTAATGTCTGCCGCTGCCTCAGCGGAAACCTTTGTCATGCTGCTTCCCGCTCCTTCCGCGGAAATCGCACTGTAATCCACTTCCTTGCCAAGAAAGGCGTCGTAAGCGCCCTTAAGCACTTCCATCAGTCCCTGTCCCCCGGAATCTACCACTCCTGCCTCTTTTAATACAGGGAGCATTTCCGGCGTACGGGCAAGAACCGCATCTCCTTCTTCAAGGAGAGCCGGAATAAATTCTTCCAGATCCTCTGTCTCTTCTGCAAGAACTGCCGCTTTTTCTGCAATCCCCCTTGCAACTGTGAGGATCGTTCCTTCTTTCGGCTTCATAACTGCTTTGTAAGCAGTATCTTTTGCCCTTTCGCATGCTGCCGCCAGTATTTTTACATTCACTTCTTTCTCATCACGTACAGCCTTGGTAAATCCCCGAAGGAGCTGTGAGAGGATGACACCGGAATTTCCTCTGGCTCCGCGCAGGGAACCGGATGAAATCGCTTTTGCCAATGATTTCATATCCATGTTTTCAAGGGCGGTCACCTCTTTTGCCGCTGACATAATGGTCAAAGACATATTGGTTCCCGTATCCCCGTCCGGAACAGGAAATACGTTCAACTCATTAATAAATTCTTTTTTCGCCTCAATATTCTGTGCACCGGCAAGAAACATCTTAGCCAGCATTTCCACACTGATTGTCTTTACAGCCACTTAAATATCCTCCTTAACTAATCGATGACTCTGACGCCCTCGATATAGATATTGATTTTATCAACTTTCATACCGGAAAATTCTTCTACCTTATATTTGACATTGCTGATCAGATTATCCGTCACTGCAGAAATGCTGACTCCATATGCTACAATCACGTGAAAATCAATAGTGATCTCATTTTCGTCTGATATGGACACCTGGATTCCATGAGTCAGGCTGTCTTTCTTCAGCAGTCTTACCAGACCGTCCTTTACATTAACTGCCGCCATTCCGACAATTCCGAAGCATTCCACTGCCACGGTGCCGGCATACTTTGCGATCACATCAGTACTTACTGTGATGATACCCATATCTGTGCTCATGCTTCCCTTCATATAGTTCCCTCCAATTATCTCTATTTTATTTTCTGTCGATCCTTTTGCAAACTCCAGTTTAACACAAGTATTATACCCTGTTTTCACGCCTTTTACAAGAAAAAAGAGTTCCGCCGGCGGAACTCCCGCTCCAGGCGCGGCTGCTTGGCAGCAAATCCTTCTGCGGTACAAAAAAAGACTAACTTCCCTGCCTAGCGGAAAATTAGTCTCTCTTCAGATTTTCATTAAGCGCGCTCTACTTTTCCGGACTTCAAACAAGAAGTACATACATACATTCTCTTAGATCCGCCCTCTGTTTTTACACGAACAGATTTTACATTTGATTTCCACATTTTTGGTGTCTTTCTATGAGAGTGGCTGACACTGTTACCAAAGTGAGCACCCTTTTCGCAAATAGCACATTTAGCCATGACTGCACCTCCTAACACTCTAAATAAGTCTGTTCTCCAGACTCGCAACAATGATATTCTATCAGAATACTTTTAAAAAAGCAAGCATTTCTTCATAGATTTCACAAAAAGATTGAGGAAAGAACAGATCAGTCATCTCTGCAGCAAAAAAACAACTCATAAGCTGCCAGGAGACACAATATGATACATAAAATCTCCACAAACATATTAGGAAGCCAAAGGCTGATCGTAATTCCTGCCGCGATCCAGAATAAGGCAAACCCTGCCACCCTTTTCATCTGAATCCCTCCCGCCGGGGCCTTGTTTTATTCTATGCCCTGCCAGTCGGAAATATGTCTTTTCCTCATGGTATCTTTTGCTTATTCATCTGCCTCGTCAAGAATATCATTTACCTCCTCTTCCGTCATGCGGCTGCCATTTTTGGAAGTGAACCGGTCCAGAACATCCGGGACCATATCAAGGATCTTTGTCATTGTATCCTGATTTCTGATATTTACAAGTCTTGTTGTGCCATTTTGGATAACAAGAACCGCACTGGGAGTCATCTTTCCGCCGAGACCTCCTGCGCCTTTTTCCTTCTTTTCTCCATTAAAGGCTCCGGCTCCAATTGCAAAGGAAACATCTACAAGGGGAAGAATGATAGTATCCCCGATATGGATGGCGTCTCCCACTACTGTCCGTGATGAGATAACGGCATCCATGCCGTGAAAAAGAGCCTCTACTGTTCCTTTAAAATTATTATCTGCCATAATATGATCCTCCCAAATCTTTTGAACTTACTGTCAGGGCTTTTAAAATTCACTGATAAACTTCCGAACATCCTTATAGGTCTGTCTCACTGCTTTGCTGACAAGAAGACGAAGTGCAAAAGTCAGCAAATGTATCAAATAAAGCCTTCCATGTATATCCGCTTTTCCCTCAAACATCTTTTCTTCAAATTCCGGAACAATCTGAATCTCTCCCGGAAGAAAGGGATAAACAACCGCCAGTCCCGCAAGACTGGTTCCTGTCAGCGCCGGATCTCCCAGACCGTATCTTAAAAATATCCTTCCTTTTCCCGGACAAAGGCCTCTTAAAAGGCGGATGAGAGCTTTCTTTCCAGTGCCAAAGGCCTTTCTATGCAGCTCATCTTCCAGAAAATCTATCAGTTTTTCTTTTTTTTCACTGAATAGGTTTATTTTATCACAGATTGCTTTTATTGTACATTTTATCTTTTGAAAGAACGAAGATATCTTCTCGCCTGCTTTCTGAATCTTTTTTGCAATTCTGTTGTTCTTCTCAATATTGTCGGACCGTTTTTCTTCATGCGGCGGACTGTCTTCGGGATACGCGTACGGATTTTTTTCATCTGCTTCCAGTTCTTCAAAATCTTCCGGTTCAGGCTGCGTATCCGGCGCATCAGTTTCTTTCTCCGTTTCCAGATGCGTATCCATTTCCTCTTCTTCATGAGCTTCCTCATGGACTTTCCTGCAGACTTCATCAGTCTTCCCTTTTTCTTCATCTGATCTCTCTCCTCCTTTGATCCGCTTCCAGCCTATTCTTGCGGAAAATACACTCGACTTGTTCCCATATAGGATTTTCAATTCCAACAGGGAAAAAAGCCATGTCACCTTACATCTTACCTTTGTCCCCTTTTCTGTTCCGTCCGTTTTCCCCGACACCTGATAACAAACCGGCACAAAAAGTACAATGCAGAGCAATACTATCAGTATACCCAGTATGATCGCCAGTATGATACCTGCAATTTTTAAAATCAACAATAAAAGATGAAGCATATTATTTTTCCCGCTCCCTGTTTTCTAAGAATGCGCATATATCGTCTTCCATTTTGCTTTCATATGCATCCTGCAGGATTATTCTGACCAATTCCAGTGCATCATCATAGTTCCCTGCCATTCCCGCAATCAAAATGTTATCCTTCGGGCATCTGTACTGCATAAATTCAAGAGAGGACACGATTTCCAGCCTTCTTGTCCCATAGTCCGTCAGCACAAGAAAGTAAAGGGGCCTTGTTAATTTCCCCTCTCTGATCCGGGAGACTATCTTTTTCTCTTTTTTTTCCAGTTCCGCAGATACATACAGATACCTTGCAAATCTCATATTTTTTACCCTTTCTAGTTATAATAATAACTGTCCAGTATCTGTTTTGCAACATCAACCGCTCTTACATTTCCGTCGGCCTCCTCAATGATCACACTGATCACAAGTTCCGGGTTATCAACATTAGTAAATCCCACAAACCAGGAATGGTTTTTGGATGAATCGCCGTCGCTGTACTCAGCTGTTCCCGTTTTTCCAGCGACACTGTATCCCGATCCGGCAAAAACAGAGCCTGTTCCATAGTCTGTTACATTCTGCATATAAGCCTTAAGCTGTGCCGCTTCCTCTGAGGTCATCAGTTGCCCATAGCTTTCCGGATCAGTCTCTTCTACAATTGTGCCGGAATAGTTTGTCACTTCTTCTACAAGATAGGGTTCCATCAGCCTGCCTCCATTTGCGACCGCTGAAGTGATAAGCGCCATATGATAAGGACTTACAAGGGTTTCTCCCTGTCCCATGGCCGTCATCATCCGGTCAGAGGAAGTAGCATTATTATCCAGTGCAAAACTGCTTTTGTTATAACTGATATCTTTTCCGGGAAGAGCGCTATTGAAGAGCAGCTCTTTAGCGGTATCACTATATTTTGACAGATCAAGCTGAAGTCCGATATTGCAGAAAGACGCGTTACAGGAGTAGGCAAAGGAGCTTGCCAGATCTTCCTGCCCGTGGACCTGCCCTCCGGCACAGGGGATCGTCACACCGTCATAGGTGATAGAGCCGCTGCAATTGTAAGTATAAGAGGAATAATCGCTATGTTCCCGCATATATTCCAAGGCAGTAACAATCTTAAAAGAGGATCCCGGTGCATACTGTCCCTGAGTTGCACGGTTCAAAAGACTGCTGCTTTCATCTGTGTTCAGCCATTCCCAGTTTTCGCTTACAGTGTTGGGGTCGAAATCCGGTTTAGACAGCATCGTACGGATCTTCCCTGTGGAAGGCTCCATAATCACAACTGCCCCCCTGCTGTCCCCCATGGCGTCGGATGCCGCCTGCTGAAGCGAGGTATCCAATGTTGTCACTATGTTGTCTCCTGTATTTTTCTGATCCTGAAACTCATTGCTTAATTTTTCCAGGAAAAAAGCATTGGAAGTAAGAAGTTCAAAATTTCTTGTAGATTCCAATCCGGACTTTCCCTGGGAGGAATATCCTACTACATGTGCATACAGATTTCCGTAAGGATAAGAGCGGTATTCGCTGCCGTCTTCCGCTGTTTCTGTCTGGGCAAGAACATTTCCGTCTTTATCCAGTATTTTTCCCCGCACAACCCGGTCAGCCATAGAATCCAGACGGGGATTATAGGGACTGTTGATAATATCCTCACTCTCCACTACATTGAAATAGCCAATATACCCCATCAGCACAAGGAACAATGCAACGAATACGTAGGTTACCCTAGCGAATTCTTTGTTTACTTCTCGCTTTTTCTTTTTCTCTTTCTTTTCCAGTTTTGACTGTTCTTTTCTTTCTTTGCGGCTCATCTGCGATCTTTCCTGCTTCTTTTGCTGTCGCAATTCTTCTTTTCTTAGCTCGTAACTGTTGTTCTTTTTTCTTTCTTTCAATGCTTTCTTCCTCGTCCTCTCTTACAATATAAAGTCCCTGGATGATTGCAAACATAATTAATGTGCTGAGCAAAGAGCTTCCGCCATAGCTCACCAAAGGAAGGGTTACTCCTGTAGACGGAATAAATTTTATAACACCGCCTATATTCAGAAACACCTGGAAAATATAACAGGTTCCAAGCCCCAGCGCCACCAGTTTATAAAATTGATTGTGGAGCTGCATGGCAATGTTAAGAAACATTATATAGCAGCTGACAAATATAAGGATCAGACACAGGGCAAATATAAGTCCCAGCTCTTCGGCAATCGCCGAAAAAATAAAATCTGAATCTCTGACAGGGATACTTTCCGGCGATCCCTGGCAAAGGCCCATTCCAAACCAGCTTCCTGTCCCTATGGCAAACAGCGACTGCGCCACCTGATAGCCCCCGTTGTCGTAAGTTGCAAATGGATCCCGCCAGACATTTACTCTCGTCCGGACATGACCAAACAAATAATATCCGATCACAGACGCCCCTGCCCCTGCTCCCAGTCCGGCCAGCATATAAAGAGGCTGGCGGGTGGCAACATAGAGCATTACAAGGTACACAACAAAAATGATCAAGGCAGCTCCAAGGTCTGTGGAAACCACAAGGATCAGCACATGCAGGGCGGCGATCATCGTTGTGATCACCACGTTTTTAAAAGCAATAGATTCCTTCAGACTTGCCGCAACATAAAAGACAAAAATGATCTTCACAAGCTCGGAAGGCTGGATGCTGATACCGCCTATAGAAAATCCAAGCTTCGCTCCGTAAGATACCTGTCCCAGAACTGCTACAACTGCAAGTGATACCATTCCTGCAATGGCATAAATTCTCCTTAGCTTCGCCAGGCTTTTTACTTTTCGGATAATGACAGGAACAATCAGACTTAACACAATACCTGCTGTTGCAAAAACAAACTGTTTCATTGCCGTCTCATAATCCAGCCGCGTCAGCATAACAAGTCCGATGCAAAGAAGCATGCACATATTATTGACTACCAGTCTGGATACCTTCGGATAAATATGAGTATACAGAAGGATCGCAGCTCCAAGAAGGACAACCTGTGCAAGATAGAATGCTGCTATTTTGATATCTTCTGTCTCCAGATAGAGAATGATAAACGCGATCAGTTGGAACAGAAACATAAGCACATTCTGTCTTCGCAGCATTCCCTGCTTTTTTTCCATATCATGATACCCGAATATCGTAAAGCAAAGATACGTGTACATGATGATCAGAAGGATAATCAAATATTTTGAAATTTCTACAATAATATTTACCAAACTTTCACCTACTTCACTCCCCGCTTAAAATGTCCTCTTGTAAAGTAGCCTTCCCATGTGCCGGGATCTTTCTGCCCCTCTGTCACTTCACTGAACCATTCCAGAATACGGCTCATCTGGCGGCTGCTTTCTCTGGAAAAGGCGAAAATGAGAGCTGACGGACGAAGCTTTTTAATCTCTTCTCCTTGATCTGCCAGCAGTGTGGGCGCTGTATTATATATGACATTATAACAATAAAGACATTCGTTTTTTACGGCAAATTCTTTTTGATAGCGATCTGACATCGAAAGCCAGCCGCTTTTCTTCGTACACTTGGACGTATGACGGCGGACACAGCCGGCACTTACCATAACAGGTGCATACCCATATACAGGCAGTTCCATCCTGCTTCGATCCAATTCCTCAAGTTCAGACACATTCAGTTCCAGCGGGGCCACAAATCCATCCGCCCCGGATGTTTTCCAGAAATACTGTGATCTCCGGTTCCACTGATAGGCCGAAGAATCTGCAATAATAATCCCTTCATATCCCTCTCCTCGCAGAATGCGCAGGCTTTCCATATTGCGTATCAGCATACCATCTGCAATGGAACATAACATTTTCAAACTTTGCCTGTAGATATGTTCTGCCTCGCTCCGGAAGATTCTTGCCATAGCAAAAAAGACTTCTTTTCCTGCTGTTTGCGCCTGGCAGATCTCTGTCTTTAACTCTTCTTTTTTCTCATTTGAGACTCCCAGATAGAGCGTGTCTTCCACATAGATCCTTTCCACGAAGGATATTCGGGCCGCACATTTTAATTGCTCTTCTGTCTCCACAGATACATAGATTGGCACCCGTTCTTTGGAATTGTCATCTGACTGCTTTGAAGAGGACTCTTCTTCGCCGGATGCTGCCGAAGCACCCTCTCTTTCCTCCCGCTCTGTAATCTTCTGATCACGGCGGTATGTTCCGACAATCTCATTTTCAAGCCTTTCAAGCGCCGCTCTTCTCAGCTCATTAACACCCTGTATTGGCAGAAATACATCTCCATCCATCTCAATGGAAAGTTCCTCGAATGCAAAAGGCGTCCCACCGGTTTTTCTAAGCTGGCGCTCCAGCCTTTCTTCCGATATCGGCTGTTTCAAAGCTTTTTGCACCAATGCACCCTCGCTCACTGTCTCGATCCGTCCGTATTCTCCCTCGACAGACAAATATAGTTTAGCACTTTTCCCTTCGGAAAGTATTAATTTCCCATTAATTTTTTCCTGTAATTCTCTTTCGTTACAGGCATCTGCTTTCTTTAAGGTCTCCCTGGCATCCGGTCTGGCAAGAGAGAGCATCTCTTTTCCATTGTGACGGCGGTAGTACCCATCCGTATAGCCTCTTCTCTGGTAAGCACTCTGTAAAATATCCAGGTCATTCTTGCTCACCAAAAACTGCTTTTCAGTTCCGGAAGCCTTCTGTTCCAGATACAAATCCACATATTTTCGATACATTTCCACCACTGTTTTCACGTAAGAAGCCTGTTTCATTCTCCCTTCGATCTTGAAGGAAGTGATGCCCGCCTCTATAAGTTCCGGTATCAGATCAATGGTGCACAGATCTTTAAGGCTTAAATAATCTCCTGATTTCTCATTTGTTTTTCTACCTTCTTTTTGACTATTGTCGCTGCTCCCTTTTATCGCCCAGGGAAGTCTGCAGGGCTGAGCACACTGCCCGCGGTTTCCGCTTCGCCCTCCGATCATGCTGCTTAACAAACATTGACCAGAATAACAATAGCAGAGAGCTCCATGCACAAAACACTCGATCTCCAAATTTGTACGGTCTGCGATTTTTCGGATCTCCGTCAAAGAAAGCTCCCTGGCCGGCACGATACGAACCACGCCCAGTTCTTCTAAATACCCGGCCATAAGAGAATGGGTGACCGTCATCTGGGTACTTGCATGAATGGGAAGATCCGGGAAACGCTGACGGATCATATCCATAACTCCAAGATCCTGCACGATAACTGCATCCAATCCCTGCTTATAAAAAGGGAGAAGATAACGGAACACATTTTCCATCTCCCGTTCTTTTACCAGAGTATTGACTGTTAAATACAGTTTCTTTCCATGGAGATGCACATAATCGATAGCCTCAAGCAATTCTTTTTCCGTAAAATTCTGCGCAAATGCCCTGGCCCCGAAACAGCTGCCTCCTGCATACACTGCATCTGCTCCGGCATTGATGGCTGTTTTCAAAATATCATAGGACCCTGCCGGAGATAAGATTTCTATTCCGCCGTTTCCTGTTTTTGCAGTTGTTCCCGCCATGTTTTCCCTCCGATATCTATCCGAATCATATCATAAAATAAGCTGTCCTTGGACAGCCTATTTTTTCTGATTATTTTTCATTTCTGTTTCCAGTTTTACAATTTTCATCTGCAGTTCTCTGTTCTCTTCTTTCATTTTATCGAGAGCCTTCTCTGCATTTTCCAGTTTGATCTGAACAGAAATCAGTTCGTGCTTCAGATCATACATCTCTTTATCTTTTGCTTCAATATCACTTTCCAGGGTGCCTCCCTGCTTCTTTGCTTTAAAATAGTCATCCGCAATATTCAGCGCCAGCAGTATGCTTCTTGTTTCCGCGCTCTGTTTACGGTATCCTTCGCTGTTCGTACATTCTTCCAGTTTATGATTCAGATAGGTGGAAACCCTCTGCAGATATTCCTCGCTCTCAAATCCGCTCAGGGTAAAAACCTTTCCCCCTATGAGAACTTCTGTAAAATTTTTTGATGATGCCATAAAAGACCTCCCGCTCTTTCCTCTTATATGAGATTTATTATAAACTATTCGTCAATAAAAACCAACTATTTTTCATGATTTTGATATGAAATTCCCAAATGACTGTAGGCCAGGTCTGTCACCACGCGGCCTCTGGGCGTACGCTGTATAAATCCGTTTTTCAGAAGATACGGTTCATATACATCCTCTATCGTACCTGCATCTTCCCCTACAGATGCCGCCAGCGTATCCAGCCCCACAGGTCCTCCCTGAAACTTCTCGATCATTGTCAGAAGAAGGTTTCTGTCAATATGATCCAGCCCGTATTTATCTACATCCAAAAGATCCAGCGCATAGTCCGCCACCTCTTTTGTAATAACTCCATCATATTTCACCTGTGCAAAATCCCGGACACGCTTTAAAAGACGGTTCGCCAGACGCGGAGTTCCTCTGGAACGCCTGGCCAGCTCCGTTGCCCCCTTTTCTTCGATTTCTACACCCAAAATCTTTGCCGAATGCAGGATAATGGTCTGCAGTTCCGAAACCGTATAAAATTCCAGATGATTTACGACGCCAAATCTGTCTCTCAAAGGAGCTGTCAGCATACCCGCACGGGTAGTTGCCCCCACCAGCGTAAAGTGAGGAAGATCCAGACGGATCGACCGCGCCCCGGCTCCTTTTCCGATCACAATATCAATGGCGTAGTCTTCCATTGCCGGATAGAGCACTTCCTCTACCTGGCGGTTCAGTCGATGGATCTCGTCTACAAAAAGAACGTCCCCTTCTTTCAGATTGTTGAGGATCGCTGCCATCTCCCCCGGTTTTTCAATCGCCGGTCCGGATGTCACTTTCAAGTTCACCTGCATTTCATTGGCGATAATTCCGGCCAGTGTTGTCTTTCCAAGACCCGGAGGCCCGTAAAACAGAACATGATCCAGCGCTTCCCTCCGTCCTTTTGCTGCTTCTATATAGATTTTCAAAGTTTCTTTTGCCTTTTCCTGGCCAATGTAATCCTTTAAATACTGCGGCCGCAGACTGTTTTCTATTTTGATATCTTCTTCCAGATTCTCTGTTGTAATGATTCTTCTGCTCATATTTCTCCCCTGCTCTTTAGAACACCATCAGTTTCAGCGCCTGCTTCAGAACCTCTTCCACCTGTGTGTCCTCTGTGATCTCAATCTGCTTGACAGCACGAAGAGCCTCTGTATTTCCATATCCAAGGGCAACCAGAGCCTGCACAGCCTCGCTTTGGATATTTCCCTGTACATTCCCGTAAACCGGATCCGCTCCCTCTTTCCCGTCATTATGGTTCAGCGTATCTTCCAGCTTCAACTTGTCTTTTAATTCTAAAATCAATTTTTCCGCCGTTTTTTTCCCGATTCCCGGAGCTGCCGATATCGCTTTTACATCCCCCGACAGCACGGCAAAACGCAGGTCATCGGGCGTAAGCTGGGACAGGATGTTCAGTCCGCCTTTAGGTCCGATCCCGTTCACACCGATCACAAGCCGGAATACTTCCAGATCGTCTCTGGTGAGAAAGCCAAACAGCTGCATGCAGTCTTCTTTCACATTCAGATAAGTATGGATCTTTACCTCTGTTCCTACAGGGGGCAGCAGTCCAATGGATGCTCCCGGCATAAAAATGCCATATCCCACCCCCGCCACATCAACAATCACCCTGTCTTCTTCCACAGAAGCCAGTTCTCCCCGTATATATGCAATCATTTTATATCAGCTCCTTAATTCTTTTCAGCGTTTCATTGGCGGCAATTCCTATCAGCAGCCCTGTGATCACCCCTGCAATTAAAAGGACTGGAATATAGTACGCCACACTGAATGTTTCTACAACGATCATCGCGATGATCAGCTGTCCGATATTGTGAAATACTCCTCCGGCTATACTGACTCCCATTACACTGAATCCTCCTGCCTTCTTCAGGACTGCCATTACAGTAAGACTTAAAAGTCCCCCTGCAAGGCTGTAGAGGATAGCAAACATATTTCCGAACAGGAAGCCGGACAACACAACCCTTGTTATGGACAAAAGATAGGTCTCTTTCAGGCTCATCTTATAAAGCGCAATGACGATCATCAGATTGGCAAGTCCCAGTTTCACACCAGGGATCCCGATCTGGATAGGGATCAGTGATTCAACATAGCTGAATATCAGGGCCAGCGCTGTAAAAACACCGAAATATGCAACCCGGCTTTTCACACATATCCCTCCTTAGTTCGTCATGCCGTCCAACTCACTGTTGATATTTGATTCCACTTCCACAATAACCCGATTAGGCAGGCAGATAATATTCTCTCCGCTGGCGGACACTGCCTTCTGATGTACACAGAGCTGATCCGGACAATCCGCCTCCGTCATCTTGGCCTTTCCGTTTCTGATCTGCAGAATATTACTTCCATTATTTATGGTTATCTCCCGATCCTCATTCAAAGGATAGGTCCCTTCTATTTTTCCATCCACCTTGACCACAGCGCTTCCCGAACCGGAATCTTTCAGTACCTGATGCAGTAAAAATGCACCAGCCGCAACTACAAGGATAATAATGATCAATACAATATCTTTTTTGCTTAATGCCTTTTTCATGTTTTTGCTACCACTTTCCTACCCCGCTTTTTCTCTGTCAAAATACGTTTTCAAAAGCAGAATATCGATATTCTACCCTATTTTAGCATAACCGGCTTTTTTGTGCAATCACATGTTCGATTCCCTCCATATTGCAGGAGAATGCAATAATATGCTATAATAGCATGGTGTCCTGCCGGATACGTAATTATGGGAATAAATTGGTTTTTATCAAAGATATTTATAAGGAGAACTTTATGAAAAACAGAATAATTGCTGCTCTTACCGCGGCAGCTTTCATATGCATATCTCTGTCCGGATGTGCGGCTGCTTCAAAAGAGCCCATGACCTATACGGATACCGTATTTGACACCGTAGTTTCAATTACTGTCTATGACTCCACGGATCAGGAAATCCTGGATGAATGCAAATCGATGTGCCAGAAATATGACGCTATGTTTTCTGCCACAAATCCTGACAGCGAGATATCCAGAATTAACCAGGCAGGCGGCAATCCGGTGGAGGTGTCTTCCGAGACAGCAACCCTGATCAAAAAAGGATTGTACTATGGTAAGCTTTCTAACGGCGCCTTTGACATTACCATCGGTAAAGTTTCCAGCCTGTGGGACTTCAAGGCAGAAAATCCGTCAGTCCCCGATTCCGCTGCTATTGCTTCCGCCCTTGAGCATGTAGACTATCAAAAAGTACTGGTCAGCGGAAACACTGTCACCATGCAGGATTCTCAGGCTGCCATTGATCTGGGTGCAATAGCCAAAGGCTATATTGCAGACCGTCTTAAGGACTATTTGGAGGAAGAAGGAATACGGCATGCCAACATTAATCTCGGCGGAAATGTTCAGACAATCGGCGGAAAGCCTGATGGCTCCGCTTTCAACATCGGTATCCAGGAACCCTTTTCCGAAAGCGGGATCCCTCTTACTTCTGTTAAGATCAAAGACCAGTCCATTGTCACTTCCGGGACTTATCAGCGATATTTTGAAAAGGATGGAACCATCTATCATCATATCCTTGATCCAAAGACCGGTTATCCCTGCCAAAATGGTCTTTCCAGCGTTACGATCATCACAGACTCCTCTCTGACCGCCGACGCCCTCAGTACCACCTGCTTTGTACTGGGGCCTGAAGACGGACTGAAACTTGTCAATCAGCTGGATAATGTAGACGCCGTCTTTATAGACAGTGAAAACGAGATCACTTATTCTACCAATTTTATGAAATAGGAGAATACAGTAAAAGCTCTGCTTCAGATAGGGATTTTCCCTCTGAAGCAGAGCTTCTCTTTAGAAATTTTCTTTGTTCACCGTTGTCTAATAAACTCCATATTCCGGGATCATAGTTGCCACGGAAACTCCGAGAATAACAAAGAGTATAATACTCAGCACAAATACGACTGCATAAATGATCAGCCACGCCCGGCAGAAATTTCTTCTGTTTACATTTCCATTCTTTCCAAATGCCCACACAAGATACAGCACCAGACCGACACATGGAATCATCCACGCAAGAATTGTCAGCACCCAGTCTCCCAAAGTCATCGGACTTTGATCCATGTTAAACTGATTATCTACATGATAGTTTCCATTATCTCCCTGATAATAGTGATAACCGCTGTTATACTGATAACCTGCATTTGGATCCGTATAAGTCTGGTTCTGGCTGCTTTGCTTATTCTGATTATCTGAGTCTGTCTTTTCTAAAATATCCGGTGTATTTTCAAAATTATTATCCATTTGCAGCTCCTCCTGTTTTCTTTTATCACGCCTATTGTATCACAGGTATGGTACAAATACAATTATTGTTTCACCAGCTCCCAAATATGATACAGCAGATTGTCATAATAATAAGTCATAGGCGGGCAGTTTGGAAAATAAACATACATACGATAAATATAAAACAGGACCATACCTGCAATCAGCGCTCCTCCCGCCAATTTCAGATGAAAGGAAAGCCCGTCTCTCCCCTTTCCATATCTTTCATAAGCGGCGGCAAGCACCCAAAGGCCGATCAGAAATATAAAAGGATGCATTTCCCACGCTCTGCCAAAATCCAGATGCAGAACAGCAAGTCCTGCTCTTGTCAGTCCACAGGATGGGCAGGGAAATCCTGTCATATATACCAGCGGACATACACTTCCCAAAATTCTTCCTGACAATGCAAAATAGGCGATCACTGCAATAATCGCCCATTTTAACTCTGCAATATCTTTTTTTACCCGATAGCTTATCAGCTTCCAATTTTCTTTTTTCATAAGCTTTTGTATGAAAATTCTATAAGATAATCTTTTTCGGACATTTCTCTGCACATTTTCCGCAGTTTGTACATTTAGCCGGATCAATGTGTGCAATATTATCAACCACTTTAACAGCGTCGAATTCACAGACTTTTTCACACATCTTACATCCGATACAGCCTACAGAACATACGCTCATAACATCTTTCCCTTTATCTTTGGAGCTGCAGTTTACGAGATGCTTCTGTTCATACGGAACAAGTTCGATCAGATGTCTCGGACACGCTTCAATACATTTTCCACATGCCTTACATGCATCTTTATCTACTACTGCCACTCCGTCAACAACATGGATCGCATCAAACGGACAGGCTTTCACACAGGATCCTTCACCCAGGCAGCCATAAGCACAGGATTTCGGCCCGCCGTTCTGCATCATATTGATCATAACACAGTCATGGAGTCCGTAATACTCATAGCTCTGTTTTGCCTTTTCACATGTTCCGCCGCATTTTACAAATGCAACCTCATGTATCTGCTCTCCTGCTTCTACGCCCATAATATCCGCAATTTTAGCAGCTATCGGAGCGCCGCCTACCGGGCAGGCATTTACCGGAGCTTCCCCTGCTGCGATTGCTGCTGCAAGTCCGGAACATCCCGGATAACCGCATCCACCGCAGTTGTTTCCTGGCAGTACGCCAAGAACTGCCTCTTCTTTTTCATCCACTTCTACTGCAAACTTTTTGTCTGCAAGCCCGAGAAAGATACCAATGAATAAACCAGTACCGCCTACAATGACTGCAGCCAAAATAATTCCTGTCATACTCATGTTACTCTTCCTCCTATATCAATCCTGAGAATCCGAAGAATGCAATCGCCATCAATGTAGAAGTCAAAAGCACGATCGGCATTCCCTTAAAGGACTCCGGAATATCATTGTATTCCATTTTCTCTCTGATTCCTGCCAGAAGTACGATGGCGATCAGGTAACCAACGCCGGTGGCAAATCCGTTTACCACACTCTCGATCAGATTATAGCCGTCCTGAGCATTGTTGATCGCAACACCAAGCACTGCACAGTTTGTTGTGATCAGCGGCAGATAAACGCCCAATGCATTGTAGAGAGATTTTACAAACTTTTTCAGGAACATCTCCACGATCTGAACCAGAGCAGCGATTACAAGAATAAAGACAATTGTCTTCAGGTAATCAAATCCTAACGGTTCCAAAATAAAATCATACAGGAGGCTGGCAACCAGAGAAGCCAGCGTAATTACAAAGATAACAGCTCCGCCCATGCCGACAGCAGTCTCAGTCTTTTTGGAAACGCCGAGGAAGGAACAGATTCCAAGGAACTGGCTGAGCACGACGTTACTTACAAGTGCAGAACCTACTGCAATTAAAATCAAATTTCCCATCATTTCCCCTCCTATTCCTTATCTTTTCCGGCCGCTGACGGACATCCGCCGCATGTCTGGCAGTCCGCGCCGCATCCGGACTGGATTTTGGACGCATCTTTGCCTTTCTTTTCCATGTTGATCTTCACTTTGTTCTGGATTGCCGCAAGAAGCGCTAATACAAGGAATGCCCCAGGCGCCAGGATAAAGATCGTGATCGGTGTGTATCCTGCTGCTCCTGTCGCCTCATCTGCCAGAGGGAGGATCTGATAGCCAAAAGCCTGTCCTGCTCCGAGGATTTCCCGCACAATACCGATAGCAATAAGGGCAACTGTGAATCCAAGTCCCATTCCAAGTCCATCAAAAATGGACGGAAGGACAGGATTTTTGGATGCATAGCTTTCTGCACGTCCCAGAATAATACAGTTTACTACGATCAACGGAATATAAAGTCCCAGCGAATCGTAAAGATCCGGGGTAAATCCTTCCATCATGAAATCAACAATTGTTACAAAAGAAGCTACAACTACGATGAAAGCCGGCATCCGGACAGAATCCGGAATAATCTTGCGCAGCATGGAAATCAGCATGTTGGACATAACAAGCACGAAGGTGGTGGAAAGTCCCATACCGATACCATTCATGGCAGAAGTTGTTACAGCAAGTGTCGGACACATACCGAGCAACAACACAAAAATAGGGTTTTCATCTATAATACCATTTTTCAGTCTCTCGCCACATGTATTCATCTCAACTACCTCCTAAAATGCATTCTGGAAATAAGCGATTGCTGCGTTTACACCGCCTGTCACCGCTCTTGATGTGATAGTGGCACCGCTGATAGCATCGATAGGTTCCCCTTCTCCGCCGTCTTTGGAAACGTAGAACTGATCTGCCTGTACGCCTACATACTGTCCGTAAAAGGACTCTTCCCTTGCTTTCATACCGAGACCTGCTGTCTCAGATATTGAAAGGAAAGAAATTCCGCTGATGCTTCCATCGGCTGTGATACCCACTGTCATCTGGATATCTCCGCCGTAACCTTCCCCGTCTGTAACCGTAATGACATATCCTGCTTCACCGCCGTCCACAGCGCTTACTTCATCAATCGATCCCTCAATTCCCGCGTCGGAAATTGCCTGCTTTGCGATATCCTGATCTACATCTACTGTCTCAAACGCATCAATATCAGCGTCCGGGAATACCGCCTGCCATGCTTCCTTCTTTGCCTCCTCGTTCGCCTGAGCGATCGGATCCTTTGTCACTTCATATGCCACTCCCAGCAAAAGTCCGGAAATCAAAGTAATAACTGTAAGAATAATCGTATTTCTGATAATCTTGTTCATTATTTTTCTCCTCCTTTACCAAATGGTTTTGGAAGAGTAACCTTCTCAATCAACGGAACCAGAAGGTTACTGATGATGATTGCATAGGACACACCTTCTGCCGATCCGCCGAAAATACGGAACAGACCTGTCAAAAGACCAAGCACGATACCATAGACATACTGTCCTTTCTTCGTGATCGGTGATGTTACATAGTCTGTTGCCATGAACCATGCACCAAGCATCAGACCACCGCCGCACAGATGAGCTGTGATATACTGCGGATCAAAAAATCCAATCTCCGGATGCGCTACATGTCCGAAAATTCCTACAAAAATCACGAATGTCACAATATATGTACCTGGGATCCTAAGATCAATGACTCCCATTAAGATCAGGAAAATAGCTCCGATCACAATGGCAATCACAGAAGTCTCACCAATGGTTCCCGGAATATTTCCGATCAGCATATCCATTGTGTTGACCTGATCCAAAGCGCCCTCTTTTACATAGGCAAGTGGGGTCGGTCCGGTAATGCCGTCATAGACAAAGCTTGTCATTGGTCCGGTAAAGGAAAGCAAAAGGAAACATCTTGCTCCCAGAGCCGGGTTCATAAAGTTCTGTCCAAGTCCTCCGAAAAGCTGTTTTACAATAAGAATACCGAATACGCTTCCCAGCGCGCCCATCCAAAGCGGCGCTGTCGGAGGCATGTTAAGCCCCAGCAGAAGACCGGTCACAACAGCACTGAAATCTCCTACCGTTACTTTTTTGTGCATAAGTTTCTCATAAATAAATTCTGTTAATACTGCCGCTGCCGTTGTGCTGATCAGCATAAGCAGAGCAGGTACGCCAAAGTTATATACTCCGAAAGCAGATGCCGGAAGCAGTGCAATAACTACCATGAGCATGATATTGCCAGAAGTAACCTTGGAACGTATATGTGGTGAAGACGAAATATTTAACTGATTCTCCACTTTTGTTCACCTCTTCCTCTCTTTATTACTTTTTCTTGCGGTTCGCAAGAGCAATTTTCCTCATAGATCCTATAGACTGTTTCAGCTGGCGTTTTGCCGGACATACGTAACTGCAGCAGCCGCATTCCACACATTCCAGCCCATTCTGCTTTGTAAAGAGCTCTTCATCATGATGCTCTGCATAATCCGCAAGTCTGGAAGGGATCAGCCTGCTCGGACAGACCTCTACACACCTTCCGCAGTTAATGCAGGCTGTCGGCTCAAATTTCGCCACCTCGTCTTTTGAAAGACAAAGGATAGATGAAGATGTCTTTGTCACAGGAGTATCCAGAGTAAACATAGCAAATCCCATCATCGGACCGCCGGAGATGACCTTCTCCGGTTCACCCTTGAATCCGCCTGCAGCTTCCACAAGTTCCATCTGGTTTGTTCCAAATAAGGCCTTAAAATTGCCAGGTTCATTCACTCCATCGCCGCTGACTGTTACAACTCGCTCCATAGACGGGATACCTTTTACAACTGCCTGGTATACATTGATCATTGTCTCAACGTTGTCTACCACGCATCCTGCATCGGCCGGAAGCATAGTGGAATTAATTGCCCGTCCGGTTGTTGCATAGATGAGCTGACGCTCTGCTCCCTGGGGATACTTCGTTTTCAGAGGCATAACTTCCATGCGTTTCTCATCTTTCACAAGTTCCTGAAGCTTTGCGATACAGTCTGGTTTATTATCTTCTACAGCAAAAATACCTTTTGCATTGTCAAACAGAGATAAGATCACCTTCATTCCGCCTACAAGCAGCTCCGGCGTCTCGATCATTCTTCTGTAGTCAGCAGTGATGTACGGCTCACATTCCGCACAGTTTGCTATAATGTAGTCAATTTTATCAGGCTCTTTCGGGGACAGTTTCACTCTTGTGGGGAATCCTGCACCTCCCATACCTACAATACCGGCTTCGCCGATCGCATTTAAGATCTCTTCCTTTGTCATTTCTTCCAAAGGCTTTACAGGGCCGTATTCTACTTCTTCGTACTGTTCGTCATTTTCAACTACAATACAGTTTACTTTTGCTCCTGTAGGATTAAAATGAGGCTCGATCGCTTTCACTGTTCCGGAAACAGATGCATAGATCGGAGCTGAGACAAACCCGCCGGCCTCCGCAATTTTCTGCCCCCTGAGTACATGATCACCGACAGACACAACCGGAGCTGCCGGAGCACCGATATGCTGTGAGAGCGGATAAACCAGGTTCCCTTTTGGCTTAACTTCAGTAATCGCCTTGTCCTTGGCCAGGCGCTTACCATCATCGGGATGAATACCACCCTTAAATGTTAATAATGCCATCTCGTTTTCCTTCCTTCCTAACTTTAATCTGTATATACTATACAAGAAAACGCCGACTCTATCTAGCTTTTTTCGGCAATTTTATTGTACATTTCCAAGTACATCTTGATGTTTGTTTAACAATGTCTCACACACAAAGATAGAGACTATATTCTAGTCTCTATCCGAAAACACTTTATGATATTCCATACGGTTTATCAGTTACTTATTCATCAGATCCTTCTTCTGCTTCAGCAGGCTCCAAAGCCTTCATACTCAGACTGATCTTCTTCTCTTCCACATTGAGATCAACGATCTTTGCAGTAATCTCCTGTCCTACTGTCAGAACATCTGATGGTTTTTCAACATGCGCTCTGGAAATCTGGGATACATGAAGAAGTGCGTCCACTCCTGGTGCAAGTTCAACAAAAGCTCCGAAATCTGTCATTCTGGCAACCTTTCCTGTAATCTCCTTGCCAACCGCATAATCTTCCTGTGCATTTGCCCAAGGATTTGTCTCCGGGAATTTCAGGCTGAGCGCAATCTTTGTATCATGAATATCTTTTACAAGAACTGTCACTTTCTCGCCAACCTGGAATACCTTCTTCGGATTTTCAATTCTGCCCCATGACATTTCAGAAATATGAAGGAGTCCATCCACACCGCCAAGATCGATAAATGCTCCAAAATCTGTCACATTCTTTACTGTTCCTTCAATTCTGTCACCGATCTGCAATTTTTCAAAAAGCTCTTTTTGCTTTTCTGCCCTTTCTGCTACAAGAAGCTGTCTTCTGTCACCGATAATACGGTTGCGGCGAGGATTAAATTCACTGATCACAAATTCAATTTCCTGTCCCTGATACTTGCTCAGATCTTTTTCATATGTGTCAGAAACCAGGCTTGCAGGGATGAATACTCTGGCTTCATCAACAACCACACTGAGTCCGCCGCCCAGAATCTGTGCGACAGGTGCCTTCAGTACTTCTTTGTTTTCAAACGCTTCTTTGAGGCGCTCATTTCCTTTCTCAGCAGCAAGCCTTCTATAAGTAAGCAGCACCTGACCTTCTCCGTCATTAACCTTTAATACTTTTGCAGTCATTGTATCACCAACAGAAACAAGAGTAGTAAGGTCCACACCCGGCTCATTCGTATATTCGCTTCTTGTGATGATACCGTCTGCTTTGTAACCGATATTCAGAATGATCTCATCCGGCTTTACATCAATGACTGTACCGTCAACCACCTCTCCGTTTCGTATTGTCTTGAATGACTCGTCTAACATCTGTTCAAATGTTAATTCTGACATTATTTTGAACCTCCTCAATTATTTTGTTGGGCGTGGATGCCCCTGCTGTAATACCTACTGTTTCCACGGACCTTAATTGATTCATATCCAAATCGTCAAGTGTCTGTATGTAGTACGTATTGTTACATGCATGATTACATATTTCAAATAACTTCTGGGTGTTTGAGCTCTTTTTGTCGCCAATCACGATCATTGCATCCACCTCTTTTGCAATACGTTCCGCCTCCTCCTGACGCTCTTTTGTCGCACTGCAAATCGTATTTAAAACAGTTATATCATACCCCTTTTTCGAGATAATTTCAACTAAATCTTTGAATTTATTGTAATTATATGTCGTTTGGGCCACTACGCACACGGGTTTTCCCTCTTCTACCGTAACAGCCTGTGCATCTTCTGCTGTAAAAACAACCTTTACATCTTCTTTTGCCCATCCCTGTATCCCTTTCACCTCCGGGTGGTCGGGATTTCCGATGATAATGATATACGCGCCTCTTGCACTTTGTTCTGAAACAATCCGATGTATTTTTTTTACAAACGGACAAGTAGCATCTACATAAGGAATCCCTTTTTTTTCAAGCATACTGCAGACTCTTTTCGGAACGCCATGGGAACGTATGATAACAACACCATCTTTCACTTTCCCCAGTTCTTCTTCTGTTTCCAGGACACAGACTCCTTTTTCTTTCAGATCTCGGATCACCTCATCATTATGGATAATAGGTCCGTAAGTGTAGATTTTTTGTTCCTTTTGTTCCCGGATCTGTTCATAGACAGTCTCTACCGCCCGCTTTACACCAAAACAAAATCCTGCTGATTTTGCCAGTTTTATTTCCATCTTGTTCTTTCCTTTCTATTTGCAAAGAGAGAGTATTTTTGAAACCACTTCCGGTATGCTCATATGAGAACTGTCGATCAGCACAGCATCTTCTGCCTGCTTAAGAGGAGCAGTCTCCCGATTCATATCCCTTTCATCCCTCTCCCTGATATCCGACTCGATTTCATCCAGATTACAGGAAATTCCTTTGGCAGTAAGTTCATCATACCGTCTTTTTGCCCTTGTTCTTGCGTCAGCTGTCAAAAAGACTTTCACATCTGCCTGGGGCAACACGTTAGTGCCAATATCCCTTCCATCCATCACTACATCTTTTTCTGCTGCAAGGGTTCTTTGCAGATCCAGGAGTTTCTCTCTTACTTTGGGGACTGCCGAGCTTTTAGAGGCCATATTCCCAACCTCTTCCTGCCGAAGCCTCGAGGTAATATTTTCTCCATTCAGATAGATCTGCTGGTTTCCGTCTTCATACCCGATTGTCACTTCCGCATTCCGGCATGCTTCTTCGATTTCTTTTGTATCCTGAGGATCAATCCCACTCTGAAGAAAATGTACGGCAAGCCCGCGGTACATTGCCCCTGTATCTACGTAAATAAATCCTTTTTCTTTTGCCACCTGTTTGGCAATCGTACTCTTTCCGGCTCCGGCCGGTCCATCGATCGCTATATTATATCCCATTTTTTCTCCTCACTCACTGTATTTTTATTCCAGATATGTAATCTTCGTTATCTTCGGACATTTTTCCAAAAGGAATGCTTTGAGATCTGCAAGGCTCCTGCCTTTTACACTTCCCTTCTTCAGTCCGAGAAAAGCATCTTTCTTACGCTTTTTACCTGCTACCAGAACAAAGGTGGTATCCGTCTCGCAGATTGCCTCCAGTTCATCATATCTGTATTCCTGCTTCACATCACCAGTGACACAGGAAAAAGAATCTTCATAAAATTCCACTTGCACTGTTCTTTCTTTTCGGCTGATCATTTTAATCTCTTTCCAGTGCTTCTGGGTTTTCTCTTCCGCTTTTGCCTTTATATCGCTGATCTTAAAAGGTCCCCACGCTTTCAGATTCTGATACTTATAATAAGCAATAAACATTTCCAGCACTATTTTTCTGGATTCTTTATATTCCATATAAAATAGAGGTTCCATAACTACTCTCTCCTGTCTGTGTACTTATTTTCTAAATTTGACGCTGCCGCATATGCAGTAGACCAGGCAATCTGAAGATTAAAGCCTCCTGTCACCGCATCCAGATCCAGCACTTCTCCGACAAAATAAAGATTTTTTATTTTTCTCGATTCCATAGTTCCGGGATCAATTTCCTTCACGGATACACCACCTTTTGTAATAATGGCCTCGTTCCATCCTCTAAGATTTACTGCTGTCATTTCCAGATGTTTAATGAGATAAACCAGCCTTCCTCTTTCTTCTCTGGAAATCTCGTTAATTTTCTTTTCCGGAGGTATTTCAGATAACTTTACGATAACAGGGATCAACTTTGAAGGGAGCAGCTTTCCAAGGGAATTTTTGAACTGCTTGTTTTTCTGCTCCTGAAAATCTCTTAAGATCCGCTGGTCCAGGCGTTCTTCCGAAAGAGCCGGCTTTAAGTCCACTGAAAGTTTCAACTTCCTTTGCTCCAATCTGGCACCTACATCCGCGCTTGCACTGATAACAAGGGGCCCGCTGACTCCATAATGGGTAAAGAGCATCTCTCCCATTTCGCAAAAAAGCTGTCTTTTTCCATCTAAGACCTTAAGTTCCACATTGCGAAGGGAAAGACCCATAAGCTGGGGAACCCATTCTTCTTCTGTCTGTATCGGAACAAGAGAAGGCTTAAGTTCTGTAATGGCATGGCCCATTTCCCCTGCGAAACGGTAGCCGTCTCCGGAAGCACCTGTAGAAGGGTAGGACATTCCTCCGGTCGCCACAATACATGCATCTCCCGTTTCCATCGTACCGTCTGCAAGTAAAACTCCCGTAAACGTTCCATTTTCCTGGCAAATTTTTTCCACCCGGCAGTTCAGCCTAAGTTCTACCTTCAGACGTTTCATTTCCTGCTCCAGTGTCCGGATCACATCTGACGAGTGGTCGGAAGCCGGAAACACTCTGCCTCCCCGCTCCGTTTTTGTCTTCATACCGAGTTCTTCAAAAAAATCGATCACATCCTGATTTGTATGGGTGTAAAAGCTGCTGTACAGAAATTTAGGGTTGCTTCTTGCCGCCTCAAACAAATCCTCTACATCGCAGGCATTGGTAAGATTGCAGCGTCCCTTTCCGGTAATAAACAGTTTTTTTCCGGCTTTTTCATTTTTTTCAAACACGCACACTTCCTGTCCATTCCGTGCCGCCCATACAGCAGCATACATTCCGGCTGCTCCGGCGCCGACGATCAGAACTCTGCTCATCTTTTTTCCTCCCCGCCGCTTATATCTCCTGTAATCTCTACACTGTCTCTTACCATATTCAGCTCATCGCCGCTGTACACCTGGTACTCATCCCAGATCTGCTCCAACATTTCCAGCGTAGACACTACTTCTTTCTGCTTTTTCATACAAAGGGCAACTACAAGGGCATTTACCACACTCAAGGGCGCCACAAGGGAATCTACAATAGATGCCATATCACTTCTTGCGATCAGGTTGCAGGAAGAATAGAGATTCATCGGGGAATGGACGCTGTCTGTCAAAGTGATGACTTTAGCCTTCCGGTTGCTTGCAAATTCCAGCGCCTTCAATGTACGCATGGAATATCTTGGAAAGCTGATTCCTATGATCACATCCTTTTCTCCGATGCGGATCAACTGTTCGAATATCTCACTGGCACTGTTTGTATGAACTGCAGTTACATCCCCCCGCAGAAGATTCAGATAAAAACTTAAAAAGCTGGCAAGCGGAGCACAGCTTCGTATTCCCACTACATACACCTTTCTTGCAGAAAGAATGGTTTCTACGGCAAGCTCGAACGCTTCCTGATCAATACTTTCCATTGTCATTTTGATCTTTTCAATATCTGACTGAAGAACGGATGCCAGTATCTCTCCCTGGCTGATCCTTCCGTATGTTACTTCCATCCGCTGAATAGAATTCAGTCTTGTACGGACAAGTTCTTCCAGCGCTTTTTGAAATTCCGGATATCCCTTATATCCCAGGGCTGTAGCAAAACGCACCACTGTCGATTCACTGACGCCTACGACTTCTCCCATTTTCGCCGCTGTTAAAAAAGCAGCTTTATCGTAATTTTTGCGAATATAATCGGCAAGCTTTTTCTGTCCCTTACTGAATTTAAGATACCCCTGGTCTATCTTTCGCAGTAATTCATTATTAATTCCCATTTTATCGATCCTTTTCCTGTATTTCATCCTGTATATTATCAAACAGCAGGTCCGCTTATACAGATCCAAAGACATTCTACTATATTCGCCCCCGGATTTGCAAGGGTATGGCGTAATGACTTATTTCACCAACCAAAAAAATCCGGCGAAAGCAGCCTCCAAGAGGCATGCCTTCACCGGATTTTTTCAACATTATACCGATTATACCGGATAACTTCCGCTCTTTGTATCTGCCATATCTACATCTATCTTTGTCTGCTGTGCTTCACGGTACTTGAAGAAATCCGTTGCAACCTGCGGGAATAATGCGTAAGTCAGGACATCCTCATCCTGCTGAATCCACTGTTCACACTCTTTGCGGAGCGTATCCAGCTCATCCTCAAGAAGGTCTGCCGGACGGCAGGTAATGATCTCCGGATTATCTCCCAGAACTTTCTTTACAACATCCGGATTAAAAGGCTTAACTGTAGCGCCGTATTTTCCGCTTAGCACATCCTTTGTCTCCTTTGTTGCCATCTTATATCGTTCTCCCATCAGAACATTAAACACAGCCTGTGTTCCTACGATCTGTGAAGAAGGTGTGACAAGAGGCGGTTCTCCAAGATCCTTTCTTACTTTCGGAACTTCTTCAAGCACTTCATAGTAACGATCCTCTGCTCCCTGCTCCTTCAGCTGGGAAGTCAGATTGGAAAGCATTCCTCCAGGCACCTGATAGAGAAGTGTCTTGATATTTACTCCAAGGTTCTTCGGATTCAGAAGTCCGCTGTCCAACGCTTCGTCGCGGATCGGACGGAAGTAATCTGCAATCTCTGCAAGAAGTTTCTGATCCAGCCCGGAATCATAAGGAGTTCCGCGGAAGGTCTCTACCATAACTTCCGTAGCCGGCTGTGAAGTTCCAAGCGCAAACGGAGACATTGCAGTATCGATCACATCCACACCTGCCTCTACTGCTTTCAGATAAGTCATAGATGCTACGCCGGATGTGTAATGTGTATGCAGCTGGATCGGAAGATCAACCGCCTCTTTCAGCGCGGTAATAAGCTCTGTAGCCTCATATGGCAGAAGAAGTCCCGCCATATCCTTGATACAGATAGAATTTGCACCCATATCCTCAATTCTCTTGGCAATATCTACCCAGTATTCCAGTGTATAGGCATCCCCAAGGGTATAGGAAAGCGCAACCTGTGCATCTGCCTTTTCCTTATTTGCTGCTTTTACTGCTGTCTGCAGATTACGAAGATCGTTCAGACAGTCAAAAATGCGTATAATATCAATTCCATTTGCTACAGATTTCTGAACAAAATATTCTACAACGTCATCTGCATAAGGACGGTATCCAAGAATATTCTGTCCCCGGAAGAGCATCTGAAGCTTGGTGTTCTTAAATCCGTCACGGAATTTACGAAGACGGTCCCACGGATCTTCCTTCAGGAAACGAAGGGACGCATCAAAAGTAGCACCGCCCCAGCACTCTACAGAGTGATAGCCTACTTTATCCATTTTATCAATGATCGGCAGCATCTGTTCCGTTGTCATGCGGGTAGCGATCAGAGACTGATGGGCATCACGCAGAATGGTTTCTGTTATTTTAATTGGTTTTTTCTGAATTTCTGCCATTATTTCTTCCTCCATTTATCTTATTACATTACACCGAAAATAGCCATGAATGTTCCGGCAACAACTGCCGTACCGATTACACCTGCAACGTTTGGTCCCATAGCGTGCATCAGAAGGAAGTTTGTGGGGTCAGCCTCTGATCCGACCTTCTGTGAAACTCTGGCCGCCATAGGAACTGCCGATACTCCCGCAGAACCGATCAGCGGATTAACCTTGCCCTTTGTCAGTACGCACATCAGCTTTCCAAGAAGGACACCGGCTGCTGTACCGAAAATAAAGGCGATCAGTCCAAGGGCTACGATCTTAAGGGTATCCAGATTCAAAAATGCCTCTGCACTTGTAGTCGCTCCTACTGATGTGCCAAGCAGAATAACTACGATATACATCAGTGCATTGGATGCAGTCTCCGTAAGCTGTCTTACCACACCGGATTCGCGGAACAGGTTGCCAAGCATAAGCATACCAACCAGTGGTGCCGTTGTAGGAAGAATCATACAAACAACGATCGTTACGATGATCGGGAACAGGATTCTCTCCAGCTTGGAAACAGGACGAAGCTGCTCCATCTTAATCTTCCGCTCTTTTTCCGTTGTCAAAAGCTTCATAACAGGCGGTTGAATAATAGGAACAAGCGCCATATAGGAGTAAGCCGCTACGGCAATCGGTCCCAAAATAGCTGTTTGCTGCAATTTACCTGCAAGGAAGATAGAAGTCGGTCCGTCTGCCCCTCCGATAATTGCAATAGCCGCTGCAGCTTTGTCTGAAAAGCCCATAGCCATCGCTCCCAGATATGCTGCAAAAATACCAAACTGCGCCGCTGCCCCGAGAAGAAAACTCTTCGGATTTGCGATCAATGGTCCAAAGTCTGTCATCGCTCCGACACCCAGGAAAATCAGTGACGGAAGGATAGACCATTCATCCAACACATAGAAATAATAGAGAAGTCCACCTGTACCGTTAGCAGCCTCATCTGCATGCAGCATAATATCGGGATAGATATTAACAAGCAGCATACCAAAAGCGATCGGCACTAACAGCAGAGGTTCAAATCCATGTCTGATTGCAAGAAACAGGAAAAAACATGCAACAGCAATCATGATAAGATTTCCCCATGTCAGATTGAGGAAAGCTGTCTGCTGCACGAGGTTTCCCAATGTTGTTATAATATAATCCATTTTTTAACCTCCAGTCGTGTTTCAAAAGTACCTCTGCAGTGCTCACATATACTGCCTAGTTTAAGGTAGCCAGCACTGCTCCAGCCTCAATCGCATCACCGACAGCCACATCAATGCTTGCAACTGTTCCGTCTTCTGGTGCCACAACCGGAATTTCCATTTTCATGGCTTCAATAATGACAACAGCGTCACCTCTTTTTACATTCTGTCCGACATTTGCCTCGATTTTAAATACTTTTCCTGCCGCGCCTGCTTTTACCTGGATTGCTCCCGCTCCTGCTGGTTTTGCAGCCGGTTTCGGTGCCGGCGCCGCCTTCGGACCCGCCGGTGCTTTCGGAGCCGGCGCTGCGGCTGGTGCCGGTGCTGCTCCGCCTGCGTTTTCTTCTACAGTTACATCATATACGTTTCCATTCACAGTAATTGTATAATTTTTCATTTTTATATC
Source organism: Claveliimonas bilis (assembly GCF_030296775.1). Classification (NCBI taxonomy): domain Bacteria; kingdom Bacillati; phylum Bacillota; class Clostridia; order Lachnospirales; family Lachnospiraceae; genus Claveliimonas; species Claveliimonas bilis. The sequence continues at coordinate 1,868,316 of NZ_AP027742.1, forward strand.
CTCCTGATCCGGTTATCCTTAATTCCATTTATTTGACCTGCGGCGACGAATGCTCCGAACAACAAAGCCGTCGGTACTTGTACCTTCTGATGCCGCGATCGCTGCTGCGATGACTGCTACAAGTTCTGTGTCATCTTCCTGTGTTTCTTCTACAACAACTTCCTCCGCCACTTCAGCCGCCGGCGTTTCAGAGACTGATGCCGGTGCCACCTGCTGCGGCTCTGCTTTCTTTGTGAAAGCCGCCTGAAGTTTCGGAATATATTTCAACAGAGAAATAATAACAGAAATAATAATCAGTACAACGAATACAGTTCCCATTCCAAGAAGAGTATTCAGTCCTGCTTTCTGAAGGATTTCTCCCATGGAATATTTTCCGCTCACCGTCAGACTGTCCAGCTGAAGATTTCCCCGAAGGTCTGTCTCGTAAATGATCTCAAGATCCGCCTGCCGGTCTTCAAACTCTGCTGTCGTTGTAATTGAAAGTTCTGAATTGCCTGCCTCATAAGTCAGGTCGCCGTGCCCGATGTAAGCTCCGCACTCCTCAACTCCTGCCTGCCATGCATCCATTGAGCTAAGAAAACTTTCCGCTGTAAAAGGATATCCTGACTGCATAAGCTGATAGTTCAGCTGCTCGTCTGTCAGACTCTTCCACTGCTCAATCGTGGCGTCATCTACACTGGAACAGTAGGCGATCAGAAACTCGGTAGCTTCCTCCATCGCCGCCTGATCATATTCTACACCTGTTTCATTATTGCTACATCCGGCCAGGGTAAATACAGCAGCAAGCATACACATTAATAAGCTAATTTTCTTCTTCAATTTGTTTCACCTCACTAAACTGTTCCATGTTTCTTTGCCGGACGATCCTCTCTTTTTGTAAAAAGCATCTCAAATGCTCCAATAATATATTTTCTTGTATCTGCCGGACTGATCACTGCATCCACATAGCCGTGTCCCGCCGCTGAAGCCGGACTTGACTGAAGAGCACGGTATTCTGCCGCTTTCTCTCTTTGAGTCTGCATATCAGAATCTGCATACATAATCTTTGCAGCCAGATCTGCATCCATCATGCCGATTTCCGCATTCGGCCATGCGTAAACCATATCTGCTCCAATGGATTTGCTGTTCATCGCCACATATGCGCTTCCATAAGCCTTTCCAATGATCACGTTCACTTTCGGCACCGTCGCATCAGTAAAAGCATAGATAAGTTTTGCTGTCTGTGCAGCCAGCGCTTTTTCTCCGCATGTTGACGCATCAAATCCCGTTACATTTGTAAGAGTAAGCACAGGAATATTAAATGCATCGCAGAATCTTACAAAATCCGCCGCTTTTCCTGCTCCCGCTGCTGTCAGCGATCCGTCAAATTCAGCAGTCACTTCCGCATCCTCATTGTAGACCTTAGAACGGTTTGCCACTGCACCTACTGTCATTCCATTCAGGCGGATAAATCCTGTAACCATGTCTTTTGCGTAATCCTTTTTCACTTCAAAGAAAACACCATTGTCAGAAATAGAGGACAGAGCGACAGCCGTATCTTCTGCAGCATTTTCGATACCCTCACACAGACGGTTCAGGTCATCGGTGCATTCCTCATAAGATACATCTTCTTCATTGTTGCACGGCAGCATACAGATCAGAGCCCGGATCTTCGCCAGAATTTCCTCTTCTGTTCCTGTTTCGTCAACAAGACCGGCCTCACTGCTCTGAAACTTGGCAGAAGCCGTGTTGCATTTCTGGACAGTATTTCCCGGGATCGCATTAGGGGAATTGACAAATAATTTTGCATGCTCTGTTTCCATAAATGTGAAATCTGTCAATGCCGGAATAACAGCCAGTCCACCGCCGCAGTTTCCGAAAATCGCAGTAATCTGCGGGATCACACCCGACGCCATAGACTGTTTCAGATAAAGCTTTCCAAATCCGTCCAACGCATCTGTCGCCTCCTGAAGCCGGATTCCGGCACAGTCAACCAGTCCGATCACCGGCGCTCCCATTTTCATTGCCATGTCATAAAGCGCTGCAATCTTTTTCGCATGCATTTCTCCGATCGATCCGCCCAACACAGACGCATCCTGGCTGTATACATATACCAGATTGCCATCGATCACTCCGTAACCGGTAATGACGCCATCTCCCGGCGTTTCTGTTTTCTGCATGTTGAAATCAGTCGCTCTGGCAGTCACGCCGCCGCCGATCTCAACAAAGCTGCCTGCATCAAGTAGGGAGGCAATTCTCTGACTTGCTGCATTTTCTGTTGCCATGTTGCTCATAACCTAGCCCTCCATTTTCTTACATATTTAAATCAGGTTTTCTATTGCATATAGTTGCGTCAGAGCCGCTAACGCCAGACAATTGCAAAAAGTTAAACCAAATTTTCTGCCGATTATATTATATATTCTTTTTCTGCATTATTCAACTGTTTTTGAAAAAATCGTTAAAAAATTAGCAAAAAAGAAGACGCCAAAAATCCTTCTCTTTTCAGCATCTTCTTTCCTTTTGATCTACTTCTGATTTCTGAATTGTACCGGAGTCATATCGTATGCTTTTTTAAACAGTCTGTTAAAATGCTCCACGTTTTGATAACCCACGGACAAAGCAATATTTTCTACTGTCATACTGCTGCTTTTCAGCATTGCTCTGGCTTTTTTCATCCGAATCTTTTTCACAAGTTCTCCAAAAGTCATTCCGGATTTTTCTTTAATATATTTGGAAAGATATGGCTTGGAAAGGTAAAACTTTTCTGCCAGATCATCCAAAGTAACGTCTATATAATTTGCCTGCAGATAATTCATGATCTCAATCATTCTTGCATCTTTACACGGATCAGCATTTCCGATCTCTTCAATTTTGTTGACAGCCACGATCAGAGCTTCTATGGAAGCGCGGATGATATCAGCATCGATTCCCACTCCCCAGCATGTCTTTCCATGAGCAATGATCCCCACGTAAGCCACTGCTTTAGAAGAAGATCCTCTTGTCAGGGAATGTTCCTCATAAAACGTCAGCTCATAGCTGATATTGAAATACTGTTTAATGGCATTGCTCACTGCATCCAGCCGTCCGTTCCCCGATGCAGTTACCACTCTTTCATCCTTTCCATGATGGATGGTGGCGTCAGCGATAATACCGTCTGCCTGGTGGAAATGACATTCATCAATAGAAAATACTGTTTTAGCATTCACATAATTATCGGTAAAGATCTGATAAATCCATTCCGGAGTCAGCTCTTTATGAGCTTTGTCAGATACCCCTTTTACCAGATATCCTACTTCCTCCCTCATTTTTTCCGGAAGGTTAATGCCATAGCTTTGTTTCAGGATATAGTTTACGCCGCCCTTTCCGGACTGGCTGTTGATACGGATCACATCAGAGTCATATTTTCTTCCCACATCCTGCGGATCGATCGGAAGATAAGGTACTGTCCATGTATTGCATTTCTTCTCATCTCTCCATGCCATTCCTTTTGCGATCGCATCCTGATGTGATCCTGAAAATGCAGTAAATACAAGTTCTCCTGCATAAGGCTGCCGCACATCGACCGTCATTCTTGTCAGCCGTTCATAAGTCTCTTTGATTTCTTCCATGTTGGAAAAATCAAGCTTGGGATCAACACCGTGAGAAAACATGTTCATTCCCAATGTAATGACATCTACATTTCCGGTTCTCTCTCCATTCCCGAACAGTGTTCCTTCAATCCGGTCTGCCCCTGCCAAAATGCCAAGCTCCGCAGTTGCAACTCCGCATCCTCTGTCATTGTGAGGATGAAGAGACAGAACAACATTTTCCCGGTAAGCGAGATGCTTATGTACATATTCTAATTGAGATGCGAACACATGAGGCATGGCATTTTCCACTGTAGTCGGAATGTTAATAATGGCTTTATTGTCCGCCTGGGGATTCCAGACATCCAGTACTGCGTTACATACCTCTACAGCATAGTCAACCTCTGTTCCGGAAAAACTCTCCGGACTGTACTCGAACGTAAAATTACCTTCTGTTTCATCTGCCAGTTTTTTTAACAGCTTCGCCCCGTCAACGGCAATTTTTTTCACCTGTTCCTTATCTTTTTTAAATACCTGTTCCCTCTGCGCAACAGATGTGGAGTTGTAAAGATGGATCACAGCGTGAGGAGCTCCTTTAACGGCTTCAAATGTCTTTTTGATGATATGTTCTCTTGCCTGTGTCAGTACCTGGACTGTCACGTCATCAGGAATCATCTTCCGCTCGATCAATGCTCTCATAAAGCGGTATTCTGTCTCAGAAGCAGCCGGAAATCCCACTTCAATTTCCTTAAAACCAACTTTTACAAGCAACTCAAAAAATTCCAGTTTTTCTTCTAAGCTCATAGGTTCGATCAGCGCCTGGTTTCCGTCTCTAAGATCCACGCTGCACCAGATGGGCGGCTGATCAATGTATTCCTTCTTTACCCAGTCATATGTTACTTCCGGCGGCATAAAATACTGCCGTTCATATTTTTCACAATTTTTCATCTTGCCATCTCCCTTACTATCTTCCAAAAGTTAAATATTAATCAACTTTCTTGTCTTTTTTTAATACTTGTTTATCCTAACATACATATTCAAAAAATAGAAGTGACAAATTTAATCATTTTAATTGATTTATTTTAATATATTTTCATTTTTATATCACGAAAAACAATTCTGTTATCTTTGTAAAACACCAGAAAAAATCCCGTTTCAAAATCGGCTCTGCCGCATATATTTCATCACCGGATACCACAAAATCATCCACAATATAGCGTATCTTTCCAACTGTCTCTCCCTTTTCAACCGGGGCTTCTATATAGTCCGGAAGAGTCACAACTGTCTCCACTTTTTCGTCTTCAGCCATCAAAAACAGACGACTATTTCCCTTTACGGATAAGCTGACCCTGGAATCTCTCCCAACTCCTCTGTCCGGCACTCCGTTTCTGACCGGAAGGTCCGGCAGCGTATCTGCCCTCTCTATTTTTTCATACTGATAATTATCAATTCCGTACTGCATCAGTTTTTTTGTATCAGACCACTTATAGTTTTTATTGTTGGGCCATCCGCATGCAAGCAGGGCAACAATGAAGGTTCTATTGTCCCTCTTTAATGCCCCTACATAACAGTAGCCTGCAGCCGCGGTAAATCCTGTCTTTCCGGTAAGGGCCCCCTCCATCATATCAAGAAAGGCATTATGATTTAAACAGGAGAAGCTGCGGTTTCCTGAAACATCTGTAAACTGATAACTTTTTGTTCTGGTTATTTCGAGAAACCGTTCTCTTTCCGGCGAAATCTTAATACAATAACGCATGATGCGCGCAAGATCAGCGGCTGTTGTCCCATGAATGTCTTCTTCGTCTTTCCCGTCCAGTCCGTTTGGGGTGACAAAATGTGTATTTTTGCATCCGATTTCTTTTGCCTTTTTATTCATTTGATCTGCAAAAGCTTCCACGGTTCCGGCCTGATTTTCCGCCAGGACCACAGCGCTGTCGTTATGAGATTCCAGCATCAGGGAGTAGAGAAGATCCTCTGTAAAGTACTGTTCCCCTTCTTTTACTCCAAGTCGGACCTGCGGCTGTGACGCTGCATGATCAGAAGCTGTGCAAATCTCCTCCATATCGGATTCCAAGACAAGAATACAGGTCATAATTTTTGTTGTACTTGCCATGGGGCGAACAGTCTTTTCTTCTTTTCCAAATAAAACACGCCCGCTGTCAGCGTCCATCAAAACCGCTGACCGGGCGTAAAGCTGTGACAGTTCTTCGGGAGTCTTGCTGGCTTTTGCCTGAGCCGGGGCAAAGAAAACTTCCAGTAAAAGAACTGCTGTTGCCAATATCATTTTATATTTTGATCTCACCATCTTAAGTCACACCAGATTCTTTTTATTCTTTTCCAGTCTATGCGCCTGCAGCTGCTGATATTCCGAATCTGCTATGAAATTCTATATCAGATATCCAGTTTCATCTGTACCTCTTCCTCTGCTTCATGTTTAAAAGTTTCTACCTGTTCTGAATTGAGGCTTGGAAGTTCATCCAGCGAATGGATGCTGAATCTTCTAAGGAACTCCTCCGTTGTCCCAAAGAGAAGCGGACGTCCGGGAGCGTCCAGTCTGCCTACTTCACATACAAGATTATACTCAACCAGACGGTTTACTGCATGATCCGACTTTACTCCTCTTATCTTTTCGATCTCCAGTTTTGTCACCGGCTGCTTATATGCAATAATAGATAAAGTCTCCAGCTGTACATCCGTCAATACATATTTTCTGGGCTGTCTGGCCACTTTGATCAAATATTCATACATATCCGTTTTTGTACACATCTGAAAGGAATTTTCCAGCTCTATGATCCGCATTCCCCGATCAGACGCCTCATATTTATCCATCATATTATGTATGATCTTTCGTGTCGTATCCTCATCGTGTTCAATGGCCGCCGCAATCCTGGACAGCTCCACTGAATCTCCCATTGTAAAAAGAATGGCTTCTATTATACCTTCCAGTCTGCTGATCTCCACTTTTATACTTCCCTTTCTATATTCGGCTTATTGCCGATACACCATTGATGTAATACAGATATCATCAAAAGGCTGTTTCTGTTCTATTTTGATTTTTCCGGTCTTCATCAGTTCCAATACAGCAAGAAATGTCACCACAAGCTGCACTTTCGATCCCTGCTTTTTCAAAAGCTGCCGGAAACTGAATACAGAGTGGTTTACTGCGTATTCCTCCACATAATCCAGTTTTTCCGGAAGCGATACTTCTTCTTTTTCTATTTTTCCAAATCCGCTCCGGATCGGATCGATCTTTTCATCCTGCCGCCGCATAACATCCCTGAAGATGCGGTTCAGCTTTGCCAGGGTCAGGTCTCCGAGAAGTTCTTCCAGGTTTACCGGCTCCACATATTCCTGAACCTCCTCCGGTATATCCGGTTCCCGATAGATTGCTCTTTCTCCCTCCACCTGCCTGTCGCGAAGTTCGTAAGCCATATATTTATACATCTTATACTGCAAAAGCTGCTCTACCAGTTCCTGCCGGGGATCTTCCTCCTGCCCCTCTTCATTTATCTCTTTCGGAAGCAGCATCCGGCATTTGATGTCCAGGAGAGTAGCTGCCATGAGGAGAAATTCACTCATAACATTCAAATCTTCCTTTTCCATAGCCCGAATGTATTCCATATACTGATTGGTGATCTCCACGATCGGTATATCATAGATATCTATTTTATTTTTATCAATCAGATGAAGGAGAAGGTCAAGCGGACCTTCAAACACCTGAAGCTTAACCGGTATACCCATAAATCCTCCGCCCTTTTTCTAACCATCCTATTATATCGGACTTTTTGTCTTTATACAATATCTTTTTCTCCTGGCGAAAATCCCCTCTGTTTTCTACAGACGAATCAGGGCTTTCGAACCCAGGACTCCTACCAGCAGTTCCCTTGCCTCCTCCCGTATCTGTTCTACAGGAACCTTTTCTTCGTGACTTTCGTTAATAAATCCGATCATTCCATAGCAAAGAAATCCCGCAATCTTTTTCGCGGAATATTTCAAGGGCGTACGCGATTCCATCCGCCTTGTATGTCCTTCCACTGTTTCCAGAATAATACTATAAAGCGCGAAAGCCAAATAAGGGTTTTTATCCGGAGCTGTGTGACGGAAAAAGTCAAAATTTCCATAATATATATCCAGGATACTATCCAGAATATTGCAGTAACTCTTTATTTCATTACGGTCAGGATTCGTTTCATTTTGCTTTTTTTCATATTCCTTTGTCCCGAGAACTATCATATCCTGAAACATCTCATCCACAAGGGCATATTTATCACTATAGTGAGAGTAAAAAGTAATCCTGCTGATTTCTGTGCGGCTGCAGAGCTCAGTAATGGTGATCTTCTCAAAAGGCTGCTCTGCCAGCATATCAACTAATGTATATTTTAAATTCTTTTTTGTTTTTGTGATTCGCTTGTCTTCCATTTTACACTTTCCTTATTTTGTATAAATAACTTACAAATAGCAGGTTTTGTCAATTGAGATTCCATATACGTTTTGCTATAATTTTAACACCTGTTAAGATTACAGTCAAAAGGAGATTTTTATGTCAGAAATAGCAATCATGACGGACAGTAACTGTGGAATTATGCCAGGCAGTGAACCCCGCCCGAATATTCATATTATTCCTATGCCCGTACTAATTGACGGAGAGATCTTTTTTGAAGGAACCAGTATCACAACGGATACGTTTTACCAGAAACTTTCCGGCGGTTCCAAAGTCAGCACATCCCTTCCCTCTCCGGGGGATGTGATCAGTATGTGGACAGCCCTCCTGAAATCCTATGATGAAATCGTGTATATCCCCATGTCCAGCGGACTTTCCAATTCCTGCGCAAATGCAGCTATGCTGGCTTCTGACGAACCTTTTGCAGGGCGGGTACATGTGGTGGATAATCATCGGATTTCCGTCACGCAGATGCAGTCTGTTCTGGACGCCTGTGATCTTGCCGCTGAAGGATTATCCGGCAGGCAGATTCAGGAAACACTTGAGAGGGAATCCCTGGATGCCAGTATCTACATTGCAGTAGATACATTGGAATATCTGAAAAGAGGCGGCAGAGTCACCCCTGCCGCTGCCGCGATCGGAACTGTATTAAATCTGAAGCCCGTTCTTACTATTCAAGGCGACAAGCTGGATGCTTTTGCTAAAGTACGGGGGATGAAGTCCGCTTTCCGCACCATGTGCAAAGCAGTACAGCACGATATGGATACCCGTTTTCTTCCTCTGAAAGAGAAAGGACTTTTAAAAGTCGGTATGGCCGAAACTCTCATGCCGGAGAAGGAATTCGCCTCCTGGAAGCAGCGTTTCCAGGAATATTTCCCGGACATGGAAATTGTCCACTACCCTCTCACTATGAGCATCGGCTGTCATACAGGCCCGGGCGCTCTTGGCGTAGGCGTTTTTCGCGTACACACCCCTTAATCCTGGGACTTGCTTCCATAAAAAGTAACGGCAGTCAGTTCTGCCGGATTAAAGAGACGGACATTGACCGTGTGGGTCCCAAGCCCTTTGCTGACAACGGAAATATGTCCGTCTTTTTGATACATATCTCCGGAATATCTTGGGAACAGCTTAAACTGCGGCGTAATAACGCCGCCGATTCCCGGGATTCGGACGATTCCTCCATGAAGATGTCCGGACAGCACAAGATCTGCCCCCCACTCCCAATACTGTGAGATAAAGGCCGGATTATGGGCAAGCAGAATCTGGTATTCTTCTTTTTCAGATACTCCGACTCTCTCTGAAATCTGTGAAACCCGCAGCTCCTCCCTCTTCACCCGGCTGTAACAGGACAGAGGGATCTCCAGACCGGTGACTTTTACCGGCTGTCCCCCCAAATGCAGGCTGACGGAATCGTTTTCCAGCAGATGCACCCCTGTACTTTTTACCGCTTCTTTGTATTTTTCATAACGAGTTCCATAATCTTCCAGGTTCTCTTTCATTTTCTGTTCGTGGTTTCCGTTTGCCGCATAGACCGGGCAAATACCGGCAAGATGAGAAAAAAGCCGTAAAGCTTTCTGCTCTGTTTCTTTTTTTGTCCTTGTCAGCATATCTCCGCCGATGAGTATATAGTCCGGCTTCTCTTCCCGAATTTTCTTTATCAGTCTTCTATTCTCTTTTCCGTACTCTTTCCCGTGAAGATCTGTTAAAAACAAAACTTTTCTTTTCTCTTCTTTTTTCATTTTTGGAAGAGGAATACTGTAATGGCGCACCTCAAAAGTGTGAAGCTCCCGAAGTATCTCCGCACTTGCCAGGATGCATGCCACCGTTGCTCCTGCCAGAAAGTTTTTCATCACATTTCCTCCACAATCCGAATTCCAGAGCTTGTACCAATCCGGTCAGCTCCCGCCTTTCTCATTTCCTCCGCCTTTTCCCTGGTGCGGATTCCTCCGGAAGCCTTTACTTTCATGTCCTTTCCAACCGTTTTCTTCATAAGGGCAATATCCTCTGCTGTAGCACCGCCTGTAGAGAATCCGGTGGACGTTTTCACATAATCTGCTCCTGCCTTTTTCGCCAGCAGGCAGGCTCTTATCTTTTCTTCTTCTGAGAGCAGACATGTTTCAATGATTACCTTCACAGCTGCTTTCCCTCTGGCTTCTTCCACGACAGAATGAATATCCTGCTCTACATATTCATTGTTCCCATCTTTCAGCATCCCGATATGAATGACCATATCCAGTTCTTCCGCTCCGTCAAGAATAGCCTGGCGGGCTTCCGCTGCTTTTGCCGCCGTTGACATTGCCCCCAGCGGGAATCCGATCACTGTACATACCTTAACTTCAGTATCCCTTAAAAGTTCTGCACACAGTGGTACATAGGATGAATTTACACATACAGATGCAAAACCATACTCCCTGGCCTCCCGGCATATTGTTTCCACCTGCTCTTTGCCTGCTTCTGGTTTCAGTATTGTATGATCGATCAATGATGCAAGTTTCATTTTAATCTCTCCTTTGCCGTTTTCCCTAATATCAGTGCGCAATCAAAAAGGAGAAAAACGCCCAAAACCTTTTTCTCCTTTTGCTGGCGCTGTGTCCTGAATGATATATGTATACTGATTATATAATTATTCCCCGGCAATTGTAAAGTTTATCCGATAAAAAATGACTTCAAAACCTTTTCAAGTATACTTGTATAAGTCGCTTCTCTGACATTTTCCACTGTAATAACATCAATGCTTCCAATCGTCTTCCCTTCCAGCGTATAGACAACGCTTCCCGCCTTCTCTCCTGTCTTTACAGGAGCCTTTAACTTTTCAACTGTCTGGTAATCCTTTTCAATCGCTGTCAGATCTGCCCCTTCTGTATCAATATAAGAGAACGATTCTTTCTGCTTCACCGGCACCTGATCCTTCATCCCTCCTTCTACTTTTACCGGTTTCATTCCCTCCAGACCGTCATCCGTATACTTGACACAGGATGCAAATCCGTGATCCAAAAGTGTAACTGCATCCTGAAATCTTGACTTGGAATCTTTGGCTCCCATGACCACCGCTATCATCTGCATCTGATTTTTTTCAGCTGTCGCTGACATGCAAAATCCGGCTTCCCCTGTGGAGCCTGTTTTCAGCCCGGTAGCATAGGCGTACTGCCGGATTAGTTTGTTCGTATTTGCAAGACCGAACTCACTGGCACCCTTTGCCGTTGTATGAGTAATATTTTCCATCCATATCGTGACGTAATCCCGGATCTGCGGGTATGTAAGAATCAATTCTCTTGACATCAGAGCAATATCTCTTGCTGTTGTCAGATGCCCTTCTGTGTCCAGACCATTGCAATTTACGAAGCTGGTATTTTCCATGCCCAGGCCCTTCGCTCTCTCATTCATATGTTTTACAAATTCTTCCTCGCTTCCCCAGACAAATTCCGCCATGGCCACGGAAGCGTCATTTGCGCTGGCTACGGCAATACATTTGATCATCGTATCGACAGTCTGCTCTTCTCCCGGTTCCAGAAACACCTGGGAGCCTCCCATAGAGGCCGCATACTCTGAGACCGTTACTTTGTCCTCCAGAGAGATCTTCCCCTCTTCTAATGCATCAAAAATGAGAAGAAGGGTCATAATCTTTGTTACACTTGCAGGATGCCTTTGCTCATCTGCATTTTTTTCATAAATCACTTTCCCGGTGGATGCTTCCATGAGGAGCGCCGACGGAGCGCTTACCTTATCTTTTTTTGCTTCTGTATTCTCTGTATTCTGTATCGCATCCGTTTCTTCTTCAAACTGCAGGATACCTGCCGCCTGGACTTCTCCTGCCTGCTGTATGAGCAAAAAAGCACATACCAGCGCTGCCAGGACTCTTTTCATTCTTACCTCTCCTTAGCCTAGTCGTCTGTTAACAATATATTGTAAATTCACCTTCAATATGCTAAGATTATTCCTGTCATTTTCCCCGTACATAGGGGAAAAACAGGTAAATGAAAAGGGGTTTTGTATATGAATAAAAAGGAAGTCCTTGAAATCCGTAAACAATTCTCACCTCAGAACTGTGCGATCACAAGACTCTGCGGCTGCTATGTGAACGGGGACAAGGAAAAGAAACTGGAATTTAAAGAAGCATTCCTCTCTCTGCCGGAAGAGGAAGCTTTTAAATACTTTGATCTTTTTAAAAAGACTCTCTCCGGCACTGTCGGAAAAAATCTCATCAACATGGAATTTCCGCTGGAACAGGAAAAAAGCGGCGGAACTCAGGAATTTTTGCTGCAGCTCCGGGACAGCCGTCTGACGGACGATATGCTTCTTTCGGAATTCTATGACAAAGTGATCGAAAACTATGACTTTGCCGAGCACTATCTTATCCTGCTGATTCATGCCGCCTACGATGTGCCTGGAAAAGCTTCCGACGGAACGGAAATGTTTGATGCTTCAGATTCCGTCTACGATTATATTCTCTGCAGCATCTGCCCGGTAAATCTTTCCAAAGCCGGACTGTGTTACAATGCAGAGCACAACAGCATTGAGGATCGTATCCGGGACTGGATCGTCAATGTACCGGCGAACGGTTTTCTGTTTCCTGCCTTCCATGACCGGGCCGATGACATACATAGCGTCCTGTACTACTCTAAAAAACCGGAAGAACTTCAGGATACCTTCCTTGAACAGGTACTTGGCTGCACAGAAGTGATGAGTGCCGGTTGCCAGAAGGAATCTTTTCAGACTGTCATTGAAGAAACGCTGGGGGATGACTGTGAATATACTGTCATACGGAACATCCATGAAAATCTCAATACTTTAATCGAAGAAAATAAAGAGGCGGAGGAACCTCTTGAACTGGGGAAACAGGAAATGAAACGCCTTTTTTCTTTGAGTGGTGTGCCGGATGAAAAGCTGGAAGATTTCGAAAAAGACTTTGACGAGACTGTGGGGGCCAAAACTTCTCTTCTTGCCTCCAATCTGACAAATACAAAGAAATTTAACATCAGGACGCCGGACATTGTCATTAACGTGAATCCTGAACGCACAGATCTGGTAAATATTCAGATGATCGACGGGCGGAAATGCCTTGTGATCCCTGTAGATGATCAGGTGGAAGTAAACGGTATGGAAGTAAAGGTAACATTATAAAAGGCAGAGCTGGTACAAAGAGGCAAATATGAATATTGGGAATATACGCTGCTTTTGTACCGGCTCTGCCTCTTTTCTTTTTAAAAACTGATTGCCTGTTTTCTACAGATCAACGATCCTTGGTCTGTGATGGGTATAAGGCAGGAATTTTTTCAGCAGATCCTGAGTCTTAAATTTCAGATGGGTTGTATTGATACCGGTATTGCAGACAAACCACTCCGCTTCCGCCACTTCCTTATCAATAATCAGCTGCACATAGTCATCTTCATCATTTAAAAGCCCCACTACACTGGCTGATCCCGGCGTACATCCGATATGTTTTTCCATGAGTTCCGGCGGTGCAAAAGACATATGAGAAACTCCCAGCTTTTTGCTGAAAGATGCGGTGTCAAAGGCTTTATCGTCCGGCATTAAAAGCAGAAAGAATGACGTCTTCTTCTGATTACACAAAAAAACGTCCTTGCGGACCGGCGCCTGAAGCACTTCTCCTATTTCGGCACATTCCTCCATGGAGGAAGCCGCATCATTGTCAACCCGCTCAAATTTAATTCCCAGTTTTGTAAAAACCTTATACACTTCCTGTTCCAGCGGCGCTCTTTCTTTTACATTGTCAGGCACTGTTGTCGTAATTTCACTGATATACACAGGGTATTCCCTCCCTTTCATTTTTATTTTATAATAGACATTATAGAGGACAACTCTTCCGTTGGCAAGAACAAGGGACGGAAGAATTTTTTCGAAAAACAGGAAAGAACGAGGTTGAAAATATGATGAAATACATACTTGCATCTGCATCACCCCGCCGAAAAGAACTTTTGAAACAGGCAGGAATAGACTTTGAAGTTTACCCGTCAGATACGGATGAAAAAATCACTGTGGAGGATCCTGCGGCAGCAGTCATGGATCTGGCTTTTCAAAAGGCAGATGATGTTTACAAAAAACTGGTTCCCTCTCTTGACGGAGATTTTACCGTTATCGGCGCTGACACAGTGGTTGTTTACCGGGGCGAAATTCTCGGAAAACCTGAAGATGAATCGGAAGCCATGGACATGCTTTCCATGCTTTCAGACCGTACACATCAGGTATATACCGGAGTTTCCCTTCTATCCCGCCGAGGCGGCAGGTATCATACCTGCAGCTTCGGCGAATGTACAGAAGTTACTTTTTATCCCATTTCAAGAGAAGATCTGAAAAGCTATATTGCTACCGGCGATCCTATGGATAAAGCCGGCGCTTATGGGATCCAGGGAAAATTCGCGGTTCATGTAAAAGGAATCCGCGGCGATTACAATAACGTCGTGGGGCTTCCCATCGCAAGATTATATCAGGAACTCAAAAAAACCCACCCTTAATCGCAATTTGGGACACCGTTTAATGCAATTTGGGACGTAACAAACTTTAAAAGTGTTACGTCCCAAATTAATACTACTCTGTCACAAAAGCAGCCGCTACATCAGCATCTTTTGCTCCGTTTTCAATAATATAAAGATTGGATACATCATATCCTGCATCTTTCAGTACAGAAATACCCGTCTTTGCACAGTTATTTCCGCTGTAGCACAAAAGATATACCGGTTTCTCCGGATCCATCTCCGATGTAGCCATTTCATAGAGAGCAGTCTGTGCATCTGCATCCTCAATCTCCTTCAGATTGCACTGCAATGAACCTTCCAGATGCCCTTGCGCATATGTATCATCGTCTCTTACATCCAGAATCTGAATGTCTTCATTTCCAACGGCTTCCACTGCTTCCGCACCGGATACATACTGCCACTCAATACTATCCTCCGTACGATTTGTAGTAAGCGCGCCGCTCTCCTCTGCCAGAGCCTCCGCCCCGCCTTCTACTGTATAAATGCGGGAAGCGTCAATACCTGCATCTTCCAGAACACCTGTTGCCTTCTGTGCTCCACGCTGTCCGCTGTTGCAGATAATATAAATATCTTCATCATCTCCAAAGTTTTCTTCTGCATAGGCAGTCATTGTCTCTACAAGAGAGTCATCTTCCAGAGGGAAAATCGGACACCATTCAGAATTTACTACTCTTCCGCTCACATAATTGTTCCATTCGCGAACATCCAATACATGAGTCCCTCCCTCTTTTGCTGCAGCCACAGCATCAGCGGCAGACACATACTGGTAATCCCCTTCCGTACTTTCACTGCCTGATTCGGAATCTGTAGATTCCTCTGAAGTTGTCTGTGTTTCTTCTGATCCACATGCTGTAATCATTGCGGATGCCATAGCAGCCGCCATTAAAATTGCCACAATTCTTTTTTTCATAAAACCTTTCCTCCTTATCTTTCGGTTTATAAGAATTATAAAAGGTTATTCTTTTCCATTCAAGCGAATTGTCAGAATTGTTTATAGATTTATGACATATTAATATAGGCTTTTTCAATAAGTATAGCGTTGGTGTACAAGGGGCAATGCCATTTATTCTGAAACAATAAAATATTCCTGTGGTTCCTGTTCCGGTGCATCATCCGGAAGTCCGTCAGCTTTTCTCGGACTGTCGGCAATTTTATGCCATTCATACCAGCCTCCGTCATATACATGAATGTCCTCCCAGCCTAATGCATACGCATAAAAATAGGTTTCACTTGCTCTCCAGCCGGTTCCGCAGTGGAAGGACACCTCTTTATCTGGTGTGATTCCCCATAATTCCCAGCGATCTGCGATCATTTCATAGTTGAACATTGTATTGTCAACATTTCTGAAATCTTCCATGCTGTAAGGATCGGATCCTGCATAACCAAAGCGTGCATTGGCAATATCTCCTGCTTCTCCTATATAAGTATAACCGCTTACTTCTCCTGTGTATTCCGGCCAGCTTCTGATAGACGCAACAACAGCGTTTTCATTGTTTACAACTTCCAGCTCTTCATCGTAGTCATAAATAACTTCAGGATTTACAGGTACTTCTGCACCAAATTCCACGTGTTCCGGTTCGTGTTTCTCTGTATCCAGTTCTCTTCCTTCCAATGTCCACAGTGTCTTTCCACCATTCAGAAGTCTGATATCCTCAACACCTGCATATTTCAGGATCAGTCCCATTCTGGCTGATGCTGTAGTCGCTGCTGTTGTACCATAAAGCACTACTGTAGTGTCTTTTTGGATTCCCAGATCTTCCAGTTTCTTCTGTATCTCTTCGTCAGAAGGACGGTTCCAGTATTTTAACTGTTCTTCCATCGGAATTACTTCATAATCTGCAAGAGCACGGGGACCCGGCACATGATTGATCTCATCTGCGTTTACGTTGATAGCTCCCGGTATATGACCATTTGCATATTCATCCTCTTCGCTGGCCAAAGACACTTCTATGATCTGGAAATCACCTCCATCGAAAGTCTCAGGATTTTTACCGTCTGCAAGATCCTGCACCCACTGCGGATACACATACATCTCATAATGTTCCAGACTTTCCGTTGCTTTTCCGCTTTCCACATATGCATTGTATCCGCCGTCCAGAACAGATAAATTTTCAAAACCGATAGCCTGATACTTTTCTGCTGTCTCCTGTGAAACAGTATCATTATCATAGAGAACCGTTTCTTTTGTCACATCCAGTCCGCGTCGTTCCAATTCCAGCTGCATGGTCGTTCCGATAGCTGCTTCCTTCTCTAAATCCATATCCAGCCAGCTTTCCGGAAAATCCACAGCATTTTCAATATGTCCGCCAGATCCTTCTTCTGTTGTCCAGCCGATATACTGTGCTTCTTCTCTCACATCAATAATCTGCACCTTTTCCGGATCCAGATCATCAATTGTAACTGTTGCTATTTCACCTGTTGCTGGCGTGATTGTTTCTTCACTTTCTTTTTCCGTTTCCTGCTTTCCGCATGCCGCCACACTAATAGCTGTCAGCGCGGTGAGCACTGCAATTAATACCTTCTTTTTCATTTGTTTTTCTCCTTTTTTCCATTTTTTCAAATATCATATCCAAAATATACTGAAGTATATAGGCTATGATAATTCCGGTTGCATATATGATCAGTGTATCTGTCCACCCATTTTGAAGATAGAGAAGATAATTACTTTTCATATATTCCAGAAATGTTATATCTCCCAATATGCTGCTGTTGAATATATAGAACAGCATATATGAAAGCGGTTTTAAAAGGAAGGTTCCTCCAATTACTGTCAATAAGTATCTCCCCATATGCATACGCTTTTTATGCCATAGAAGACCCAGCAGTCCGGCCTCCACAATCTGAAACAGCAGAACATAAAGAAGTACCCCGCTTCCCATTCCGATATTGTTTAATATAAAACTCGACAGTATTGTATAAACGATACCTGCTACAGGTCCTAATTCCATTCCAATAAATATTACTGCAACATTATTGGCGTAAACTGCTTTTCCCACTGAAGCCACAATTGGTATAATGGCTGTCAGCGCGGTAATGACCGCGGCAATTATCAGCGACAGTATTCCTTTTATGATGTTCCGTTTTTTCATTTTTCAATAAACCTCTTCATTTTCCCCAGAAATTCATCTGTCAAATAAGCCTCCAGCTTCCGCCAGGTCGATTCATTGACAAGTTCCCTCCCCGGCTGCTGGTATTCCACCCAGGCCATGGCACACCAGGTAATTCCCCTAAGACAGGTAACTGTCATATAGGTGTTTGTCCTCTCCCACAGATCATTTACCGGAAATCTCCCATTCACTTCCTCTATATACTTCTCTACAAATGCCCTCATCTCCTTCTCATCAAGGATAACATCCGTCTTCCAGAAGGTAGTGGTAGGCGCAAGAAAATGTCCCAGATCCTGGGCCGGTTCCCCGCAGATCGGTTTTTCCCAGTCGATCAGATAATCCGGGCCTTCTGTTCCATTCATGAGAAAATTGGTGGAATTGAGTTCTGTGTTGATGCAGCACTGATAGGAAGCCGCGGCAAGTGCGTCCGCCTGTTTCCAGGCAAGATCAAGCAGCAGACGTATCTTCTGCTTTTTATCCGCATCTGCCAGATTGCTTTCCATATAAGTGCATACCATCTGTTCGCACTCTTCCAATATCGCTCGGACTGGATTTTCAGGCACTATCAGATGGGTGCATTTCGGAAGAGAAACGCTGTGTATATCTGCAAGACATCCCGCTGCCCGAAAAAGTTCTGTGTGATAATCCAGTGCATGTCCCGGCAGATATTCCATAACCATAACCCCATTTGTAAAATCTTTCAGACTTCCATCTACATAGAAAGGACGCGGCGTACGTCCTGATTCTTCCAGAAGCTTCAGCGCATTGTACTCATATTCAATCTGATGGGCAAGGTGCATCTGACTTCCAAAATTAATCCGCAGAACCAGCTTTTGTCCCGTCACAGGGTGTGTAAACAAATAGTTTCTGTTGTATTCTCCCTGTCCCAGCAGACTGTACTCTTCCTGCACATTATCAGGAAGATGAAGCCCTCTTCTGTAGCCTGCTGTTTGGATATAGCTGCTTAGACCTTTTGTCTTTTCGATGTCTTTTTCTGTACTGTTTCCTTTCTGACTTTCCATAATCTTTCTCCCTGTATACAGCGCTACCTTACATCCCGGTACATTTGAGCAATCTTTTCTATATCTTCCTGGTCTCTGTACATTTTCCTTAATCGATTCATTCTCCACATAAGTTTCAATTTCGGAATCGTCCCTTTCGGAAACCTGCGATCTGACGTGTAGATACGCCTGTCTGCCATCCCAAGCTTTACTCCCATCTCTTTTAAAGTAAGAGAAAACTGATAGTCTTCCATGATAGGTATCTCCGGAAATCTCCCTGCTTCAAAAAAGAGATCTCGATCCAGAAAAATACCCTGATCCCCGAACATGACTTTGCGATCTTTGATCCTGTGATTAGAGATCACCCTGCATGTAAACATGAAGAAATTTCTGGAGTGGAAAGCAATACCGAAACACCCTGCCCCGTAATCTCTCATGACCTTGCGCATTCTCTCCAATGGATGATCCGGCAGCTCGCTGTCGCAGTGCAGGAAAAACAGAATATCTCCGGTACTTTGCTCCGCCCCTTTATTCATCTGCCAGGCCCGGCCTTTTTCTGACCGTATAATCTGGAATCTAGGAGAAATTTTCTCCAGTGTATCGTCTGTGCTTCCCCCGTCCACAAATAGAATCTCACACTTTCCAAGAAGAGGCAAAAGCTGTCTTTGCATTTTTTCAATGGTACGGCTCTCATTGTAGATAGGAATGATAATGGAAATCTTACTGATCTTTGCCAGATATCTGCCTGTAAAACTCTCCTTCAAACGAACATCTTCCAGCATCCGCTTTTTATAGCCTCTTAAGTCCTTTGGTGTATCCATATCGGATAACGTGTCTGTAAATCCAACGGAAAATCCGGCCGATTCGATTTTTAACACTGTCTCTTCCAGTACCTTCCCATGTCCGTAAGTATCCAGGGAAAAAGCTTCTTTCACAGGCTGTTTCATTCCTGTCAGATAATACCCTCCATCTACGGTTTTTCCAAAAACTACATCTTCTGTTTCAAGTACATCAAACGCTTTTTTAAGAATTTTAACCTCAAGTTCCGGTACATCGGCACCTATGAGAAGACAGGAATCATATTTCTGATCCAGCACCTCTTTCATAGCTCCATACATCCGCTCTCCAAGATGCTTTCCTGTCTGCGGAATCCATCCCTTTACCTCTCCCAGAATGTTTTTCAGTGTTTTCCACCCTTCTTCCGGCGTATAACTGACAAAGACATCCGCCCCGCCGTTTCGGCACTCCATAACAATATCTTTGAGAAAGCAGGTGTGAAGACGGGCGCACTGAACCGGGGAAAGATGAGGCATCATCCTGGTTTTCGTCTTTCCCGGTTCTGGAACTCTTGTAAAAATAATGACTGCTCTTTTCATTGTTACAGAATCTTCTCCAGTATCTCAATTGTATCTGCTACCACTTGAGGGCAGAAATCAAACAAAAGTCCTTTTTCCAGAACTTTTTCCATTTCACCCGGCTTTGATATGTCATGTCCGAGAAGTTCTTTGCACATGCAGGAAGGATACTTTTGAGCAAAAAGCCGTTTAAATTCTGCTATTTTGGCAGTCATCCTGTCCTTTTGCTCCTGATCCCCTTCCCTGCTGTGCCCATAGACCATACCGATGACCATCAAAGCTCCTGTCACTGCCCCGCATGTTTCTCCGCACATCATGCCGCCTCCAAAACAGGCAGACACTTTTCTTGCCTGTTCTTCTGTCAGCTGCATTTTTTCTGCGAATTCTGTTGTCACCACCTGGGAACAGTCAATTCCCTGCATAAAAAGATCTTTAATCTCTTCTTTTGTCATCTTCTTCTCCTTTTTATCCTGTCTGTCTTTTCCTTTATTCTGTAGCGCCGCCGCAGCTGGATCCCTGTCCTGCAGTACATCCGTAACAGTGATTTGCCAGACAGATTTTCCGCTTTTTGAAAGATTTCCCAACCATATTAAAAATTGTCTCCCCCGTCAGGACCGGCAGGTCCGCAGCCTGATTGAAATCACAGTCATATACCTGCCCGTCATAACCTACTGAAATCTGAAAACGGCACATAAGCCCCGGAAGGGTAGCCGCGTTAAATGCGTCAGACAATTTTTTCATATAACTTTCCAGATTTCCGCTTCGTTTCAGGAAAGCCTCAAAACGCCCCGTCGGGTTATTGGTTATAGTAAAGAGATTGTGAAACACTATTTCATAATCCTGCCACAGTCTGGACTTGTACTCTTTCTCCATGGCACTTTGCACAGGAGGGAAAAAGGCTCCGGCCGGGTTGTAGACCATATTAAGCACCAGATCGTTCTCTTTCCCGTATCCCAGCTCATTCAGCTCCCGGATCATTTCAATAGCTGTCTCAAATGTTCCCTCTCCTCTGACACGATTCATTTCTTTTGCGCGGTAGTAGGGAAGCGAACAGACAATCTCCACCTTGTGATCTGCATAAAATTTCGGCAGATGCCTGTATTTCTCTTCCTTTAATATAACAAGGTTCGTCCGTACAATTACATGGCTGCATATTTTGCATGCCTCATCTACCAGCCATTCAAAATTCGGATTCATCTCCGGCGCACCGCCGGTAATATCGATTGTTTCTACCTTCTGCTCTTTGCATACTTTAAGACAGGCTTCCATCACTTTCCGGTCCATAACCTCTATCCTTGCAGGCCCTGCTTCCACATGGCAGTGCTTGCAGGCAAGATTGCAGAGCCTTCCCACATTAATCTGCGTCACTTCCAGCCTGTCAGTCGTATACCTGTACTCTTCTTCCGTGATCCTCTCTTCAAAATCCGGAATATTTGTCAAATTCTTTAAATCTTCCAATGCCTGATTCATACCCTTACAGCTCCAGTTTCTTTACAATATTTTTCATCTGTACTCCGTGTACCAAAGTGGCCCCTCCTCGGATTGCAGCAGCCACATGTACGGCTTCTGTCATCTGCTCCTCACTGACTCCTTTATTGAGGCAGTCATTTGTGTAGGAGTCAATGCAATAAGGACACTGCACTGCATGAGCAACCGCAAGAGCGATCAAGGATTTCTCCCTGGCTGTCAAAGCTCCTTCTTCAAATACAGCTCCATAGTAATCAAAAAATTTCTCTGCCAGCTGTGGCGCTTCCTCGCCGATAGTCCCAAATTTCGCAAGATCTTCCGGGTTATAATAAGTTTCCATTATTCATTTCCTCCTTTTGTCTTTTTCTGTCTGTCCATGTATATCTTCCTTAGCATTACAATAAGGGCTGATAAGGCAAACAATATCAATAGTCCTGTCATCAGAAGCTGTGCTCCTCCTGTCAGCATGCCTCCCACATAAGAATACACAATAGTGGCCGGCAGCTGTCCGATGCCTGTAGCAATAAAAAATGATTTAAAAGACATAGAAGTAAGTCCCGCAGCATAGCTGACAATGTCAAAGGACACAAAAGGCAGAAGACGGCAGATCAGAATCGTATTCCTTCCGTATTTTTCAAAAAAGGTATCGATCTGTGCGATCCCTGCCTTGCTGGTCAGCTTTTCTGCAACATCCCTCCCCAATATACGGGCAATAAAGAAACACACAGCTGCCCCTGCCATAGCGCTGCTCCAGGAAAGGACAGCCCCCTGCCACCATCCAAAAAGATTGGCATTTGCCAAAGTAAGCAGGAAAGCCGGAAGCGGCGCCGCCACAGACTGGAAGATCATAAGGAGGAAGGACACCAACGCTGCATAGCCACCATAGGATGCCACAAACTCTCTTACTACATCAAAATCTCCACTGGCAAACATGCTGAATACCTTATTCATACCGCTTTTTACCGGCGGCACAAAAAAATAAACCGCCGCACATACAAGAATGATCCCCAGTATGATTCCTTTTTTTACCCAGTTTTTCTGTTTCATCTTTTTTTCTTCCTCCAGTACCTCGACTTTACTCTGTTTAAAAGAGATTTCTTCACATCGGCTGTCTCCTCTCTTCCCAGTATTTTTAAAAGCAGATGTTCTGCTTTATATCCTTTTCTTGTGAAAGCCCCGCTGCAGGATGCACAATAAGTATATACTGTCTGTCTCCTGTCAAGATCCTCCGTTATTTCTGCCGCAAGCTTTGGTTCTTTCACACTCGCACATCCTCCCAGACCACAGCACTGAACCTTTTCCTCCAGGCACGGTTCACCTTCCAAAAATACAGACATTTTTTCAAGAAGCTCTTTTCCTTTACGGTCCGGACATGGCGGAAAAATCTGGATCTCACCGGAAATTTTTCTGCCCAGCCCCAGCTCCAGCAGTTTACTGTAAATATCTGTCACCCTGGCATGAAGACGCCCTTTCAGAAAATGATAACAGTTGGGGCAGACCATAACTACTTCTTCCGCTCCAAGCTGATCCAGACGTTTATTCATATCTGCCAGAATTCTTTTTTCCTCTTTCTCTAACCCCAACTCTGATACCGGCTTTCCGCAGCAATCAAAAACAATTCCTATATCTGCCTCTTTTTTCAGCAATTCAGCCAGATATTTTGTTGTCTCCGGGTAAAAGGACGGGAAGTTACATCCGGGAAACAGCACGCTTTTCCCACCGGCATTTTTATAATTCCGAAAACGGTAATTCCTCTTTTCCCAAAGCAGCATACCATATCCTTTTTCCGCCGGTTTTTCCCCATTTTCTGTTGCTGCCTGCCTTCTCATCTCCAGAATGATCTTCCTTCCATCAATTCCTTTAGGGCAGACCCTGGTACATTTTCCGCACAAGAAGCAGTGCATGGAAAGCTTTTTTAACTTTTCGGTATCACCGATATCTATTTTATATTTTGAAAGAAACATACAGTTCTTTTGGCACAGGTGGCAGTGAATACATGCCTCCCCGGGATATCTGCTTTCCATCTTATTCCTCCACATTTTCTATATAGCGTTTCTTCAAAAACACTCCTGCCAGGATCACCACTACCGCTATTATTACAGCAATTCCAATGTACATTATTCTGTTTTTTGCATCTGCAAGTCCGGCAGTTCCGATTGTGTACATAGCCGTCCCCGGAATCATAAATACAAAAGAACCTACTGTATAAGCAACAAATCCGATATCTGTTACACCATAGGCAAAATTCTGCAGATTATAGGGAAACACCGGCACAAGCCTTGTGATCATAAGAACGAAAAGCTGATTTTTCCCCGATTCATCAAACAGCCATTTTTTCAGATATTGGTTTTTCATGGCTGCAGGCCTTATACTGTCCCTTAAAAAAAATCTTCCTGCAAGAAATGCCAGGACGGCACCTGCTGTGGCAGATATCGTACATAATATTGTTCCCAATACAGGACCGAACAAAAGCCCTGCCAAAATGGCAAAAGTAACGCCCGGCAGTGCCAGAACAACACTTCCTACAATCGTTACCAGCATATAGATTGCAATGGCTCCCGCCAGATTATCCTGTATCATTGCTTTCAAAAATGTCAGATTATCGGTGTCTCCAAGATAAGAGGACCATTTAAATATGTGATTGAGTATCAGGATCAGAATCACAAGGCTAATGAAAAGCCAAAGTTTCTTATTTTTCACTTTACTTTCCCTCTTCTCCTCTTTTTGCCATCAACACTGCGATGCCTGTTTTAACGATCTGAATTACAGCCGCCAAAAGAAAGAGAATACTGATAAAATAATAATCTGCCATAGTGTCAGTAGAGTTTATAAGTGTATATCCCCCGTACAGCGCAGTCAGAGCAATCATACAAATATTCATAACCATTGTAAGCCGGGAAACTTCCTTTCTTTTCTTCAGAAAGAGAAGGAAAATAAGCACCGTTAATACTGCAGCTATTAGTAAGGATACTGTTTTCAAAGTACCTACAGGATAATCCCGCTCCCATGTCATATTCTTATAATTCAGATACCGAACCATTCCCAGTTTCCGTTCTGCAAAATAGTGTATAATACCGGCGCCGGTCAGAGCAGCAATCTCCAGAATAAGCGCCAAAATATATGCTATTTTTTTCATAATTTCCTCCATATTCTTTTCTTGGCATATTACATAGATCTCCCAGAGGATTTTCGCGTAGGAGTAAACACAGATGGCATTTCTATATGGTAGAATAAAAATGCTGCCGCTTTACTTGCCGGCAGCATTTTGTTATTAATCATATCTATTTGGCAGCTTTGCCTGTCGGAAGCTCTCCTACAGTTGTGTGCTCACAGTCATCACTTGCAGGATCGCCTACCTGTACCGGATAATCATCATGCATCAGCCATTCATACCATCCGCCATCATATACCGAAATATTTTCATAACCGTTCTCATAAAGAACAAGGAAAGGAACACATGCTCTCCATCCTGTACCACAATAGAAAGAAAGTTCATTATCTAAAGTAAAATCCGCATCAGCCCATACATCTTTTTTTACTTCCTCCAAGCTTTTTACTGTACCGTCATCGTTTTTATATGCATCACTGTCTTTCCCCCATACGGCGCCTTCTGGTTCTCCCGCCTTATCCATATAGTTATATCCGCTTGTTTCTCCAAGCCATTCTTCTTCGCTCCGAATACTGACAAGCTTAAAATTATCATCTGTTTCCAACTTTTCTTTTGCAGTTTCAATACTTACCCAATATTCCGGGTGTACGGGAGCTTCTGTTCCAAAATCTTCAACCGGCTCGCCCTCGTTTGCTTCTGTCTCTGTGTCATATCCTGCACTCTTCCAAGCATCAATGCCGCCATTAATAATCTTGACATCCTCAACACCTGCCCATATATATCCGTAAGCCTGTCTTTCCGGACAGCCCGAACCATAAAGTACTACTTTTGTATCTTTAGTAATACCATGACTCAAGAGATTATCTACTACTTCATCTGCTGACAAGAGATTATATTTTCCTTCCTCACTTCCTGTGGCATCCTCAACTTCACAAAGATCCACATATATGGCTCCCGGAATATGACCTTCCTGATATGACGTACTGTCTGCCACATCGCCATATCCTACCTCCGCAATCAGAATGTCCTCGTATCCTTCCTGCTCGCCATTTAATGCGCTGTTTACCCACTGTGGGGTTACGTAGACAGTTTTTGTCTCCACTGCCTCTACAGGTTCACTTTCTGCGCTCTCATCTGTTGTCTCATCCGTAGACTCCTGGGTAGTCTCCTCCTCTGTGGATGTGTTAGAGCCGCAGCCTGCCAGTACGGAAGCTGTCATAGCCATACATAAAAATGCAGCTAATACTCTTTTTTTCATAATACCTTTCAAACCTCCTTGAGACTAATATATCCTCGTTTATTATAGCTATACAGCTCGTCTTCGTCCAATAGATAAGAACAATATATAGTTGTGTATATAGATTTCATCTATATGTTGTGATATTTTCAAAAAATCCCACCCTTATTCTCAATTTTGGACACCATTTACTGCAATTTGGGACGTAACAAACTTTAAAAGTGTTACGTCCCAAATTGCGCAAAAAAAGATGGCACTTAATCGTGCCACCTTCACTTTTGCACATATTAATTATACTTACGTTTTCTAGCTGCTTCAGATTTCTTTTTACGTCTTACGCTTGGTTTCTCGTAATGTTCTCTTTTACGAATCTCCTGCTGAATACCAGCTTTCGCGCAGTTTCTTTTAAATCTGCGTAAAGCACTATCTAACGTCTCGTTTTCTTTAACGATTACATTTGACATAGTCTCACACCTAACCTCCCCTCCAGCCCTATATTGTGCATCATACGACTGTTCGGGTATATTTATTGCACTACATAAGATTATAGCACATTTTTCCTGTACGTCAATGGTTTTTTATCGCTTTTTTTCCTGCAGCACCGCTCTTTTCCTGACATTCCTGTACACCGGAATGCCAATAAGCGTCACAAGTATGCTTCCGGCAGACAGTAGTGTAGACTGTATTCCTGCAAGGAAAATCTGATTTATGATTACATAAATGCCGCTTACGATCGCAATAATAGGAACCACCGGATAAAGAGGAACTTTATATGTGCGGACAGCGTCCGGCCAGTCCCGGCGAAGTTTCATAACACCAATAAATGTCAAAGTATAGAACATCCAGCTTGATATGACCGCCAAGTCTGTCAGGAGATTAAATCTTCCGCTGACTGCATATATGCAGCCGATTCCTCCTACAAGGATAATGGAGTTGACCGGTACCTGCGCTTTATTAAGAACAGCCAGTGTGTCTGAAAACGGAAGGCTCTTTGTTGCTGCCAAGGAATATGCCACTCTGGATCCGGAAAGTACAAATCCGTTGCAGGCTCCAAATACAGAAATCATAATTCCTACTGCCACCAGCTTTCCGCCCATCTCTCCAAACAATTCAAGCGCCACCGCCGAAGCCGGAGCTGAAAGAGACGCCAGCTGATCTGCCGGAAGTACCCAGAGATAAGCGATATTGATTACAAAATAAACTGCCATGATCACAGATACGCCACCTACAATTGCAATAGGAAGATCTCTTCCCGGCTTTTTCATTTCTCCTGCAATAGCCCCTACATTTGTCCATCCTTCAAATGCAAAAAGAATTGCAACCATCAGCTGCCCCAGCACAACTGCCGGATTCAGTCCCTCTCCCACCATTGGAGTAAAGATTGCATTTCCGCCGCCGCCTTTCAGGAAACCAAATACCATAAGAAGAAGCAGAGGAATTAATTTACATACAGTAAAAATAACCTGCACGCCGCCACCCACGCTGGAACCGAGGCTGTTAAGAAAAATAATAAGAATGATCACACCCACAGCAATGGGGATCATAAAGCTCTCACCCACAAACAACGCCGCCTGCTGGGCAAAAGCCACTGCCAGCGCGGAAATCATAGCCGGATAAAACACCAGTGTCTGTATCCATCCTGCAAGAAAGCCAACAATCGGACTATAAATCTCTTCCAGATAGGCCACCATCCCTCCGGTCTTTGGTATCATGATCGCAACTTCTGCAAAGGTAAGAGCCGCTGCAATACTGGCAAGTCCTGTGATCACCCATGCCAGTATTCCCAGCCCCGGTGCACCTCCAGTCACCGTATAGATTGCCTGTGGCTTAAAAAACACGCCGGAGCCGATCACACAACCTACTACTGTGGCCATCGCGGTAGCCACTCCAAGATTTTTTTTCAATCCTTTGTTCTCATTCATTTTTCTCATCTCCTTTTCTTTTGAAATCACCAATTCTTCTTCCGGCGTGCTCCGCGCCGAAATGAACCTTAAAAATGCGCACAAAAAATACAGGGCATCAAAAAGGAACACCCTGTATCTCTGTTTCTTTTACCTGAAAGCATTACCCCGTCGGTGCCTGCACCTGACAACTGCAAGGAATCGGCGCTGGTCTTTCCAGAGTTCCATCAGCAGCAGGTACAGTACCTGAAAGTTTCTCTCAAGCCCCGGGCAGAGCTTCGAAATTGCTTCGTCGGTTTTCCGTCTGCACAGCGGAAATCTCCCTTACTGCTTCATCTGGTCTGATCTCTTTTGTGTGTCCAGTATAAAGGATGAAACTCTATTCGTCAACCATTGTTATTTTCTTACCACTTATTGATGCTTTTATCGATTTAAGAAATCTGCTCTGCCAGCACTTCCTCTGCCTTTTCCAGCGCTTCTGCAATACCGTCCGGATTTTTTCCTCCGGCCTGAGCCATATTCGGACGTCCGCCTCCGCCTCCGCCTACAAAGGAAGCGATGGCCTTAATGAGATTTCCTGCATGGGCACCTGCTTTTACAGCGCCTTCTGTGGCAGTAGCCATAAGATTAACTTTGCCGTCAATCTGAGAAGCGATCACCACAACTCCCTCTCCCAGCTTTTCTTTCATCTGATCCCCAAGATCACGAAGTCCGTTCATATCCACTCCGTCTGTACGCACAGCCAGAAGTTTCATGCCTGCCACTTCCTTCACCTGATCTGTCACATCTCCCATGGACTCTTGAGCCAGCTTGCTCTTCAGACTTTCTACTTCGCTGTGAAGTTCCTTATTTTCTGCAAGAAGATGGGAAATCTTTTCTGCAAGATGATCCGGAGACGCCTTTACAAGTTTGGCAGCCTGCTCCAGTTTTTCTTCCATTTCATCGTAATATTTCAGCAATCCCTTTGAGGTCAGTGCTTCTATCCTCCGTACTCCGGCAGCAACTCCGGTCTCGGAAATGATCTTAAATGCTGTGATCACTCCAGTATTGTCCACATGTGTTCCGCCGCAGAACTCTTTGGAAAATTCTCCCATGCTGACAACCCGGACAATATCACCGTACTTCTCTCCAAAAAGAGCAGCAGCACCTGTCTTTTTTGCTTCTTCGATAGGCATATTTTCTGCTTTTACCGGCAGAGCGTTCATGATCTGCTCATTAACAATCCGCTCTACTTCTTTGATCTCTTCTTTTGTAAGGGCGGAAAAATGCGTAAAGTCAAAGCGCAGTCTGTTCTCATTGACAGAAGATCCCGCCTGCTCCACATGGGTGCCAAGTACCGTCCGCAGTGCCTGCTGCAATAAATGTGTAGCACTGTGATTCCGTGCGGAAAGCGCTCTTTTCTCCTGATCGATTTCCAAAGAAACATGGTCGCCTACCTTCAGCATGCCGCTTACAACATGTCCTACATGACCGATCTTACCGCCCAGAAGCTTAATTGTATCTTCCACCTCAAACACGCCGTCCTTGGTACGGATAAATCCTCTGTCCGCTTCCTGTCCGCCGCTTGTGGCATAGAACGGTGTCTCTTTCACGAAAACAGTTCCCTTCTCCCCATCGGAAAGGGCATCCACAATCGCATCATCTGTTGTCAGAACAATAATATCAGATTCCCAGGAAAGGTGCTCATAGCCGACAAAGGTTGATGTGACAGACGGATCAATAGACTCATAGATTGTCACATCAGCTCCCATGTAGTTTGTCTCTCCGAAGGTTCCCTTAGCAGTCTCTCTTTGCTCTTCCATCGCTTTTTCAAAGCCTTCCTCGTCGATCTTCATTCCCTTTTCTTCCAGAATTTCTCTTGTCAGATCAACCGGGAAGCCGTAAGTGTCATACAGCCGGAAAGCCTCTGTACCGGAAAGTACCTTTGTATGCTCCTTCTCCATCTTCTCTTCCAGTCCTTCCAAAATGGAAAGTCCCTGATCAATAGTCCTGTTAAACTGTTCTTCTTCTTTTGTAATAACCTTAAAGATAAAATCCTTTTTCTCTTCCAGTTCCGGATATCCGTCCTTGGATCCATCGATCACTGTCTGCGCAAGCTGAACCAGAAATTCTCCCTCTATGCCAAGAAGGCGTCCATGGCGGCAGGCACGACGCAGCAGACGGCGAAGAACATAGCCTCTTCCACTGTTGGAAGGAAGGATCCCATCGGAAATCATAAATGTGACAGAACGGATATGATCTGTGATCACACGTACTGATACATCGGTTTTATATTCCTTCCCGTATTCCTTTCCTGCAATCCTGCAGACATGCTCCCGAAGGTCACGGATCGTATCCACATCAAACATGGAATCCACATCCTGTACCACACACGCCAGACGTTCCAGTCCCATTCCCGTATCAATATTTTTCTGTTCCAATTCTGTATAATGATTATGTCCGTCATTATCAAACTGGGTAAACACATTATTCCAAATTTCCATATAACGGTCACAGTCGCAGCCTACTGTACAGTCAGGCTTTCCGCATCCATATTCCTCTCCGCGGTCATAGTAAACTTCCGAGCAGGGACCGCATGGACCAGACCCATGTTCCCAGAAGTTATCTTCTTTCCCGAAACGGAAAATCCGATCTGCCGGAATACCAATCTGCTTATTCCAGATCTCCCATGCTTCGTCGTCTTCCAGATAAACAGACGGATAAAGCCGATCCGGATCAAGTCCTACTACCTCTGTTAAAAATTCCCATGTCCAGGCAATGGATTCTTTTTTAAAATAATCGCCAAAAGAAAAATTCCCAAGCATCTCAAAAAATGTACCGTGGCGTGCTGTTTTTCCCACATTTTCAATATCTCCTGTCCGGATGCATTTCTGACAGGTTGTCACGCGTTTTCTCGGCGGGATTTCCTGACCTGTAAAATATGGTTTTAATGGCGCCATTCCCGAATTAATAAGTAAAAGACTTTTATCGTTGTGAGGCACCAGTGAAAAACTTTTCATGGCAAGATGATCCTTACTCTCAAAAAACTCAAGGAACATTCTTCTTAGTTCATTTACACCGTATTTCTGCATAATTTCCTCCTAAATTTTTCAACTATTTCCTAATTATAAAGAGAACCCTGACGTTTGTCAACGTCAGGGTTTCATTCCCTTGGCATTCCTTTTGCCGTTTTACTCTACTTCAGTTCAATTTCTTCCAGTTCTTTTGGCGGAATCTGCCTGGAGGAAGCTTTTACAAAATCTTTAATCTTTTTCTGTGCTTTTGCCACCGGAATATTAGTTCCTGCTCCTGCTACACATCCTCCCGGACAGCCCATTCCTTCGATAAGGCATCCGTTCATCTTGCCTGCCTTTGCCAGAGCCAGTACCTTTTTACATTCCGCAAGTCCTTCCGCATGTTCAATCTTGACCTCCACATCCGGATAATAGGCGTTGATGCATTTTTCAATCGCTTCCGCAACGCCTCCCGCTACGGCATAGCCACGGCCTGCACCTGTTGCATTGTGGAACGAGGACTCTGCCTCATATTTCTCCAGGTCGATTCCCTTGGCGTCAAACATAGCCTGCAGTTCTTCAAAGGTAATGACAAAATCCACGTCACTTCGCACAGTACGCCGCATTGCCTCCAGTTTCTTGGCCGCACAGGGACCTATAAATACAACTTTGGAATCCGGGTGCTGCTGTTTGATGGTACGCGCCGTTGCCACCATAGGCGTCAGCTCCTGTGACACCTCTTCAATCAGATCCGGGAAATATTTCTTCGCCAGCATCGCCCAGGAAGGACAGCAGGATGTCAGAAGGAAAGGCAACTCTCCTGTCGTCACCTTGTTCACATAGTGGTGGGCTTCCGCAACAGCTCCGATATCCGCTCCCAAAGCCACTTCATAAAATCCTTCAAATCCCAGCTCCTGAAGCGCTGCTTTTAAATTCCTTGGAGTGATGTTGTCTCCAAACTGCCCTGCATATGCCGGCGCAATCTCAGCAATCACCTTATCTCCCTTCTTTAACGCATGTGCAAGCTGGAAAATCTGTGACTTATCGGAAATAGCACCAAATGGGCAGTTTACCATACACATACCGCAGGATACGCATTTCTCTGTATTAATATAGGCTCGTCCCATCTTATCTGACTCAATAGCGCCTACTCCGCAGGCTTTCTGACAGGGACGCTCTTTCTTGGAAATCGCATCATAGGGACAGACTGCTTTACACTTGCCGCATTTGATGCATTTCTCCTGGTCAATATAAGATCTGCCTTTCACAAAAGAAATCGCATTTTTCGGACAGACTTCCATACATGGGTGAGCAAGACATCCCTTACACATGTTGCTGACTTCGTACCCTCTCTCCTCGCAGGCCTCGCACGCCGATGGAATTACCTGCATAAGAGGCGGCTCATAATATTTGTCGGAAATATTGCTGGCTTCTACTCCGGCTGTCAAATGTACCGGACGGTTTTCCGGCCGCAGAGAAAGTCCCATTGCAAGCCGCAGACGCTCACGCACAATCGCACGTGCACGGTACACGCTTTCCCTGTATTTTACTTTTGAATCTTCATTAACAATTGCATACGGAATCGCTTCCATGTCATCGTTGAGCGTTTCGTCATTGGACTGGAATCCAAGACGGGCCACCTCCTCAAATACCTTTCTGCGTATCTGACGGACTGTGGTATTCAGACCTCTCATCATAGAACAGTTTCCTCCTATTCTTCTCTCATCTTTCACTCTCACTATAGACAAACGTTAATTTTCTGTCAATACAACTGCATGTACAAAATTAAAAACATATCATTCTCCGAAAAGTTCCTGTGCGTAATAGACAGACTGCATCGCATCCTTTCCATAGAAATCGGCGCCGATCATATCCGCATATTCCTGGTTAAGTACTGCTCCTCCCACCATGACTTTGCAGTCCGGCTTTGCCTTACGAAGCTGCTTTATGGTTTCTTCCATGCTTCCTACCGTTGTTGTCATCAAAGCGCTTAATCCTACAAGGCGTATATTCTGCTCCACTGCTTTTTCCACGATCTCTTCCGGAGGAACGTCCTTTCCCATGTCGATGATATCAAAACCGTAATTTTCCAGAAGTACTTTTACAATATTTTTTCCAATATCATGGATATCGCCTTTTACTGTTGCAAGAATAATCTTGGCCTTCTTCTCTTTTTCTTTTCCCTCTGCAGCCATTTTATCTTTCAGAACTGCAAACGCCTCCTTGGCGGCATCTGCACTCATCAAAAGCTGCGGAAGAAATACCGTACCTTTCTCGAATCCTTTCCCCACCTGGTCGAGAGCCGGAATCAATTCCTCATCTATTATAGAAAGAGGCTGCTTTTCTTCCACCATCCTTGCTGTGAGCAAATGGGCTTCTTCCTTCAGTCCTTTTTCTATGGTCTGCTTCAGGGTAAGTCCGGAAACTTCAGAAGCTGCCCCGGAAGCTGCTGAAATATTCCCATACTGACGGATATATTCTTCACAGTTCTTGTCATAATTCATCAGCGCACAGTAAGAATAGTAAGAGCGCATCATTTCTTCTGATGAAGGATTGATAATACCCGCACTCAAACCTTTCTGCATTGCCATAGTAAAGAAATTGGAATTAACTGCCGGACGGTAAGGAAGACCGAACGAAATATTGGATACTCCCAGCACTGTACGGACGCCATAGGTTTTTCTCACCAGTTCCAGCGCCTCCAACGTCGTCTTTGCACCTTCCGGATCAGAGCTGATCGTCATGGCAAGTACGTCGATAACGATATTCTTTGCCTCGATTCCGTATTTTTTCGCTTCACGAATAATTTTCCCCGCAATTGCAAGCCGCCCTTCTGCTGTATCCGGTATCCCATTTTCGTCCAGCGTAAGTCCAACGACTACTCCACCGTATTTCTGTATCAGAGGAAATACCTGATCCATTGATTCCTGTTTCCCGTTGACAGAATTGATCATAGGCTTTCCATTATACAGACGCATAGCCGCCTCCATAGCTTCGGCGTTTACAGTGTCGATCTGAAGAGGAAGGCTGGTAATGCTCTGGAGACTGCTTACCACATCCATCATCATTTCTTTCTCATCAATATCAGGAAGTCCCACATTGACATCAAGAATATGCGCGCCCTTATCCTGCTGTGTCACTGCTTCTTTCAAAATATAATCAAGGTCATGCTCTTTCAAAGCCTGACGGAATTTCTTCTTCCCGGTAGGATTGATCCGTTCTCCAATGATAACCGGCTTCTCTCCGATCACAACAGCCTTTCCGTAAGAGGATACGATGGTATCTGTTTTCGGCACAGGTGCTTTTACCGGCAGATCACGGCATCTCTTTGTCATACGGAGGATATGTGCCGGAGTTGTTCCGCAGCAGCCGCCAATGACACAGGCACCTTTTTTTACAATATTTTCCATAGCTTCTGCAAAAGCTTCCGGCTCCACGTCATACCATGTCTTTCCATCCCTCTGCTTCGGGAGTCCGGCATTAGGCTTCACGATCACAGGCAGGGATGTATAGCGCATGATCTCTTCCAATACGGGCATCATCTGCTCCGGTCCCAGACCGCAGTTAATACCCAGTGCATCTACCCTAAGTCCTTCCAGCAATGCTACAACAGATGGAACATCCCCTCCTGTGAGAAGTTTGCCCTTTTCATCAAAAATCATTGTCGCAAAAACAGGCAGAGAAGTATTCTCTTTCGCCGCAAGGACTGCGGCTTTGATCTCGTAGGTGTCACTCATAGTCTCAATGTGGATCAGATCAGCTCCTGCCGCCTCTCCATACACCGCCGCCTCTTTAAAGGCGTCATAAGCTTCCTCAAAACTCAGATCTCCAAGGGGCTTCAAAAGCTTTCCCGTAGGGCCGATATCCAGAGCCACATAAACTTCTCTCCCGTCATGAACACCGAAATTGGCTCCTTCTTTCGCGTTCACTACTGCTGCTGTAATAATGTCCTCCAACTCATACTGGCTGCCGTGAAATTTCAGAGCATTTGCTCCAAAGGTATTGGTAAGGACAATATCGCTGCCCGCCTCAAAATACTGGCGATGGATATCCAATACCTCTTCAGTGTGTTCAATATTCCAGTTTTCCGGCAGTTCTCCCGGTTTTAATCCTTTTTCCTGAAGGAGAGTTCCCATTCCTCCATCAAAAAACAGCAGTTCCTTTCCAAGCCGATCTAATATCATCCTTCGTTCCTCCGATACATACAGTCTCTTTTTTCACATTCCTCGCAGCCTTTTCTGTGGCAAGGTTCCCTGTGGGTACTGACTCCAATCACCGCTGTCACTGATTTTATAGGAGTCAGCATATTCCCCTCTGTCATGGTAAGGCCGATCTTTTTCGGTGCATCCAGCATTCCAAGGATCTGCCCCTGATGCTCAATGGAAAAATCCCCATACCCCGGACTGAACCTGGGGCGCAGGTATTTCCCTTCCTTCAGAAGTTCTTCTGCAATCTGATCTTGTCTCTCATCCAGATACTCCTCCAGCATAGCGGCCGCACAGGCCTGCAGAACCACAGCTTTGGCCATATCAGTCAAAGAAGCCCGGCGCATAAGGATATCCACTCCTGTTCCCAATGTAGCTCCCAGCATAACCGCTTCCTGACACCCCTTCATATTTTTCCCGAGACTTTTGCTTTTTATTTCCATTCCACCAATCTTTAACCGGTCATCTGTTATGTCAGATACAAGAAAAATGCGGTAGACGATCCGGGCGTTTGCTACCTTCTCCAATTCCTGAAAGGAATGTTGGATCAGGTTCAGTGTCGCCTCATCTACCGCATGTCTGCCATAGCCAAGATACCGGACTGCTTCTTTTGTCCTCGTATCCATATATCTCCTCTTACGCCTTTATAATTTCTGACAAGTTTTCCATGATAGCTCCTGCAATTTCCGGCTTATTCATGGAATAAATATGAATATTGCGGATTCCATTGGCAATCAGATCTACAATCTGATCTGTTGCATAGGCAATGCCTGCCTGCTGCATAGCAGCCGGATTGTCTCCAAAGCAGTCTACCACTGCACGGAAGCGCTCCGGAAGAATTGTTCCGGAAAGCTGGCAGATTCTGGCAATCTGCTTTCCATTTGTCACCGGCATAATTCCCGGAAGTACCGGAATTGTAATTCCCTGCTCCCGAATACGGTACAGAAAATTGTAGAAGATATTATTATCAAAAAACATTTGCGTTGTCAGAAAATCTACTCCGCAGTCCACCTTCTTTTTCAGATTCCGGATATCATCTTTCTTATGTTCTGTGTCAACATGTCCCTCCGGGTAGCATGCTGCCCCGATACAAAAATCGCCCTGCTGCTTGATATCTTCAATCAACTCGCTTGCATATTTATAGTGATTCGGAAGAGGGAACTCTGTATCTGCCGGTATATCTCCCCGAAGAGCCAGTATATTTTCTATTCCCTTTTCTTTCAGATTTTCTATCACCGTATGTACTTCTTCTTTAGTAGAAGATACACAGGTCAAGTGTGCCAGGCTTGTTACATGGAAATCATCCTGGATCTGTGAAGCGATACTGGCTGTATTTTTGCTGGTTCCTCCGCCGGCGCCGTATGTCACGCTCATAAATGCCGGTTTCAGCGCTGCGATCTTCTCGGTAGCTCTTAAAACCGATTCATATCCGGCGTCTGTTTTTGGCGGAAATACCTCAAAGGAAATATGTACTTTCTCTTCTTTCAAAATATCTTTTATCTTCATGTCCGTCCTCTCCTAATGCTGTGTAATTTTTCTTTCATTTTTTATTTCATTTTTATGGTTACAGTTCATCATAGAGCTGCTCATACTGTTTCGCTGAACTGTTCCATGAAAAATCTTTTTCCATGCCTCTTTCCACAATCTTATTCCAGTCCCTCTTGCGGTCATAGAAGATCCTTTGTGCATAGCGCACTGTGGCAAGCATTTCATGTGCATTATAATTCATAAAACTGAATCCTGTTCCGGTTTTCTCATATTCGTTATAGGGCTCTACCGTATCTTTCAGTCCACCGGTTTCACGTACGATCGGCACTGTCCCGTATCGAAGGCTCATAAGCTGGCTTAAGCCGCATGGCTCAAACAGCGACGGCATGAGAAAAGCGTCGCAGGAAGCATAAATCTTGTGAGACATAGGCTCGGAATAATAAATATTGGCCGATACTTTTCCCGGGTATTTCCATGCAAAATGGCGGAACATATTCTCATACTGTGCTTCTCCGGTACCGAGAACCACGATCTGTACAGCATCCTGACAAAGCTCGTCCATCACACAGGAAATCAGATCAAATCCTTTCTGATCTGTCAGACGGGAAACAATACCGATCATCATAACATGATGATCCTGTTCCAGGTTCAGTTCCTGCTGCAGAGCCATTTTATTTTTGATCTTTTCTTTACGGAAATTATCTACCGAATAATTTCTTGCAATATGCTTGTCTGTCTCCGGATTGTAATCATCATAATCAATCCCGTTTACAATACCTGACAGACAGTTTGACCTGGCATTCATGAGACCGTCCAGCTTTTCTCCGTAGAACGGCATTTTAATTTCCTCTGCATAGGTATTACTTACAGTTGTAATGCGGTCTGCATAGACAATACCGCCCTTCAGATAATTTGCATCCTTATAGGCTTCCAGCTTGTCCGGTACAAAATAGTAGGGCGGAAGTCCTGTAATATCCTGTACCCTCTTTGTGTCCCATGTACCCTGGAATTTCAGGTTATGTATTGTCATGATGGTCTTGATTCCTCTGTAATATTCGTTCCCATAGCGGAAATTATCCAGATACACCGGCACAAGTCCTGTCTGCCAGTCATGACAGTGGATGATATCCGGACGGAAATCAATCACCGGAAGGGCCGAGAGCACTGCTTTTGAAAAGAATGCAAATTTTTCAATATCAGCATAAATATCTCCATAGGGAGCCCAGCCGCTGAAATAGTATTCATTATCTATAAAATAAAACGTTATCCCTTCATACTCCAACTCCAGAATCCCAACATATTCCGTTCTCCAGTTCAGATCCATGTAAAAATGTGTCCGATACTGCATCTGGTTTCTCCATTCTTCCTTGATGCAAAGATACTTCGGAAGCATCACCCGGACATCATATTTTTCTTTATCAAAATATTTCGGCAAAGAGCCGACTACATCTGCCAGTCCTCCCGTCTTTATAAACGGTACAGATTCTGACGCCGCAAAAAGTATTTTTTTCATGATCAAGATCCTCCCATCCTCACAATATACGCTATAAAAATATTATATCGTATTTTTTTTCAGATGAAAAGAGTTATCTGTTTTTATATTCCAATCTGAGTGTGTCTGCAATAAGCGCAATAAACTCCGAATTGGTCGGTTTTCCCTTTCCATTGCTTACAGTATATCCAAACAGTTCATCCAGGGTATCCAGTTTTCCTCTGCTCCATGCCACCTCGATCGCATGGCGGATGGCTCTTTCTACTCTGCTCGCGGTGGTTTGATGGTGTTTGGCCACAGTGGGATACAATACTTTTGTCACCGCATTGAGCACATCCATATCTTCCACGGCCATCATAATAGCATCTCTAAGATAGTGATATCCTTTGATATGGGCCGGTATACCAATTTCATGGATCATATCAGTCACCCGGGTTTCCAGACTTACCTGCGGATCTTCTTCTTTAGAATGGCCGGCTTCGCTGATATGAGAAAATGCATTTGTCCCTTTCTGCCCCACCTGCTTGATCCTATCCAGTATCATCTCATTATTAAAAGGCTTCATCACATAGTACACTGCCCCTTTATTAAATGCATCTTCCGTAATTCTTTCCTGCCCCACAGCTGTTACTACAATAAAATTCGGTCTCTTTTTCAAGGTTTTGTCATGATTCACATGGTCCATCACACTTAGACCATCCATCTTTGGCATGATCAGATCAAGAAGGACAACATCCGGCTCCTTTTCCCTTATGACACTGCACATGTCTTCCCCGTTATTTGCCTTTCCCACCAGATTTAACTCCCGGTCGCTGTTTATAATTTCGCCAAGCAGTTCCAGGATTCTTTCATTGTCGTCGGCGATCGCTACGCGAATCTCTCCCATTCCATAATCCTCCTATCTTTTTCTTGAAAAACTGTCAAGGAAAATTATAGAATCCACAAGTCGCGAAATCAAGAAATTAAGGTCGTAAAATCTCGACAGGGTTCTTCCATTTTCAGATTATTCGATATGTTTCAACATATCCTGTATAAAAATTCCGTATCCTTCTTTGGGGTTATTTACAAACACGTGCGTCACCGCTCCAACGATCTTATTGTCCTGAATGATGGGACTTCCACTCATCCCCTGCACAATTCCTCCAGTCAGCTCCAAAAGCTCTTTATCTGTCACTTCAATCTGCAGTTTTTTATTGGATTCTTTGGCGTTTTCGTCGACTTTTGTAATACGAATCTCATAATCTTTTACGCTGCCGCTTACTGCGCAGTGTACCACGGCTTCTCCTTCTTTCACCTCTGACTCGTCAAGAACCGGTTCCATGGGCGTGGTATCCGTAAAAAGCGTATCTACCCGGTCAAGTTTTCCGTATATTCCCTCACTTGTATTCTCCTGTATCGTCCCCAGAATATTATAATTATTGTACACGATAATTCCTTCCATGCCACCCGGTGTTCCATTTTCTCCTTTCTGTATATCTTTGATGCTTGTGGTATACAAAAGACCGTCTGCTGCATTCAGAAGCTGCCCTGTATCTGTGTCGCGAATACCGTGTCCCAGAGCGCCGAACTGACTGTCGGCATTTAAAAATGTCACTGTGCCAAGTCCCTGTGCATTGTCTCTTACCCATATCCCGAGCTTATATTCGTTCCTTTCACACCGCACGGCTTTCATACGAATATCAATCTTTTGATTATTCCGCAGTACAGTCAGAACAATATCATCGCTTTCCAGAGCTGCCACCGCCTCGATCAGCTGGGATTTATTTTTAATCTCCTCGTCATCCAGGGCAATAATATAATCACCCTCTTTTACAAGATGAGCGGCCGGTTCATGTTCCTCTCCATCTTCACCGGTTACTCCTTCTGTTCCCAATACAAGAGCTCCTTCCGTTTCCAGGTAAATCCCCACCGGCATTCCTCCGGGAATCAAAAGCTCATTGGAAGTATCGGCCCCCACCTCTTTCTCCAAAGCTTTCTGATTTGTTCGGATCACATACCAGCTGCCTCCTACAGAAAAGGCAAATACCAGTATCATCACAATCATTCGTCTGTACCAAAATCTTCTCATACTGTCTCTCCACTATCCATCTGTCTTTTTTCATCGTATAGAAAAGTTCATTTCCTATGTTAGTATGCGAAGAAGGAAAACTTTTACACTGGTAAAAACTGGTATCCCCTCACTTTATATATCATATGTTACATCTCTTTCAGGATTTCCTCTGCAATTTCTATTTTCCGGACACAGCGGTCCATTGCCTTTCTTTCAATGTATCTGTGGGCGTCGGGTTCGCTCATTTTCCTTTGATCCACCAGGATCCATTTTGCACGGTCAATGGTGCGAAGCTCCTGCATCTTTTCTTTCAGCCGTCTGGATTCCTTTTCCATCCTCTTTATTTTCATCTGCAGAGCGCTTAGCATTTTAACCGCTATATACAGGTTCTGTTTTGTCGTCGGCTTGGGAAGCGCTATAATTCCATAATCTTCCACCTGACAGACAACCTGCTCGTACATTTCATTTTTTACAAGCAGAAGAATCCCCATATTGTGATGCTGCTCTGACAGATCAATTGCTGTGCGCACGCCAAAATCATCGGCCAGAGGTGTGTTTATAATAAGAATATCGTACATATGGCTGACACAGAGACGTTTGGCATCTCCGGCAGCCGCCGTGCATGATACATCCTTATATTGCGGCCCCGGAAATGTCTCTTTAAAGAGGTCAGCCATTTTTTCTGCCCTGGACACGATCAATATGCGGTATCTTTCTTTTTCTGTGAGCATGTCCTCTCTCCTTTTCTGATCGTTCTAGGCTTTCAAAGGTTTCTTGTATACTTCCAGGTAAGCTTCCGGTAAAACTTCTTTTATAAGCGGACTTGCACTTGCCGCATCCCATGCTTCACCTCTGCTCTCCGGCAGCTTTTTCAGATGGTCGGTTACTTCATTTCCGGCTCTGTAAAGGTTAACGTTCGCCGGCTCCATCAAAGGAAGATCATTCTCTATTCCATCCAGACCTGCATAGATCAAAAGGGCAAATGCCAGATATGGATTGGCTGTCGGATCCGGTGAGCGCAGCTCGATTCGTTTGCGGCCGTTTTTTACAGCCGGAATCCGGATTAACTGCGACCGGTTTTCCGGCGACCAGGTAATATATTTGGGTGCTTTCTTTTCCCCAAGTCTCATATAAGAATCTTCAGACGGATTTAAAAACAGAGTGATTTCCCGGATATGCTCCAAAATTCCGCTCATAAACTGCCTGTTATAATCCTCACCATCTTCGCTTTGTACCGACATGTTAATATGCATCCCGTTTCCTGCATATTCTTTCACCGGTTTTGGCGAAAAATCAGCGCTAAGCCCATTCCCCATTGCCGCTGTTCGCACGATCCATTTAAAAGAAGATGTGTTGTCAGCAGCGCTCAGAGCATCGCTGTACTGAAAATCAATCTCATTTTGCCCCGGTCCTTCCTCATGGTGAGAAGCTTCCGGCTCGATTCCCATATCAATCAGTGTAAAACAGATCTCCCGCCGTATATTTTCCCCTTTATCCTCCGGCGCAATATCCATATATCCTGCATGATCAAATGGAATCCTGGTAGGTCTGCCCTTTTCGTCTGTCTCAAACAGATAAAACTCTACTTCTGTACCAAAGTAAACTGTCAGTCCTTTCTCTTTTGCCTTCTCTACAGCCTTTTTCAAAATATACCTGCTGTCTTTCTCGTACAAAGTACCGTCCGGATACCGGATGTCACAATACATCCTGGCCACTCTTCCCACAGACGGTCTCCACGGAAGAATGGAAAATGTAGATGGATCAGGATGGAGGAAAAGGTCGCTTTTCACTTCATCTCCAAAACCTTCCACCGCTGATGCATCAAAAGAAATCCCCTCCCGGAACGCTCTCTCCAGCTGTCCCGGCATAATGGAAATATTTTTCTGTATTCCGAATACATCAAAAAAGGCAAGTCGGATAAATTTCACATCCTCCTCGTCCACAAAATCCATGACCTTTTCATATTCATATGCACTCATAAAACCCTTCCTTTCACGGATAAAATAAAAAGGTATTCGTCCACAGGGCAAGCTGACCCCTTTTTGCCATCTTCCCCCGTGAAGAACACCTTTGCCCTTACTCTTTTTATTATAGGTGAAATATAACGGATTTCCTGTTATTTGTCAACTTTTGTCTGCCTCCGGCTAAAGATTGTATGGAAATAAATACATAGAAATCATTTGACAAACTTGCTTTTGAGCAGTATAGTCATAGGCATAGAAACGGCAAAGGCGCTGTTTTCCCTTCATGTAAGGGAAGGCGGCGCTTTTGTCGTTTCTGTTCTTTTACAGAAAAGTCTAAAGACTTTCTTCGTTTAATAACGTTAATAAAATGAAAAAGGAGATGCAGAGTATATGAGTACAGTTACAGAAAAATTCGGTTCCATGGTTTTCGATGAATCTGTCATGAAAGAGCGGCTTCCAAAAGAAACATTCCGCCAGCTGCAAAGAACAATGAAAGACGGAAGAAGCCTGGACATCAATATTGCAAATGTAGTTGCAAACGCCATGAAGGACTGGGCCATCGAAAAAGGCGTAACCCATTATACCCACTGGTTCCAGCCTATGACAGGAAGAACCGCTGAAAAGCATGACAGTTTTATTTCGCCTGACCAGGATGGAAAAGTGATCATGGAGTTCTCCGGCAAAGAACTGGTACAGGGCGAACCGGATGCTTCTTCCTTCCCTTCCGGAGGACTTCGGGCAACCTTTGAGGCCCGCGGGTATACTGCCTGGGATCCCACTGCTTATGCGTTCATTAAAAACGGCGTGCTTTGCATCCCCACTGCTTTCTGCTCCTACAGCGGCCATGCTCTTGACAAAAAGACCCCTCTTCTTCGCAGTATGCAGGCAATCAACCGCCAGGCTATGCGTGTAATCCGTCTGTTTGGGAACGAGGATGTAACTTCCGTCAAGACAACCGTAGGACCTGAGCAGGAATATTTCCTGGTAGATAAAAAATTTTACGAAAAACGAAAAGATCTCATCTACACAGGAAGAACACTTTTTGGCGCTCCTGCTCCAAAGGGGCAGGAACTGGAGGATCATTATTTCGGCACTATCAAATCCCGCGTCCAGGCCTATATGAAAGAACTCAATGAAGAATTATGGAAACTGGGTATTCTTGCCAAAACAGAACACAATGAGGTGGCTCCCGCTCAGCATGAACTGGCCCCCATTTTTACTACTACCAACATTGCGACCGACCATAACCAGCTGACTATGGAGCTGATGCAAAGGATTGCGAAAAAGCACGATCTTGTCTGTCTTCTTCACGAAAAGCCATTTGAAGGAATCAACGGAAGCGGAAAACACAACAACTGGTCTATTTCTACAGATACCGGCATGAACCTTCTGGAACCCGGAGACACTCCGTCTGAAAATGCCCAGTTTCTTCTGTTCCTGTGTGCAGTCATCAAAGCAGTAGATGAATATCAGGATCTTCTTCGTTTATCTGCCGCTTCCGCCGGAAACGACCACAGGCTGGGCGCAAATGAGGCTCCACCTGCCATCATTTCCATGTTCCTTGGCTCTGAACTGACTGATGTCCTTAATGCTATTGAAAAGGAAGAATCTTATGACGGACGGGAAAAAGAACTGATGCGGGTCGGCGTACATGTGCTTCCTAAATTCCCGAAAGATGCAACTGACCGGAACCGTACTTCTCCTTTTGCATTTACAGGAAATAAGTTCGAGTTCCGCATGCTGGGATCTTCTGAATCCATCTCCGGTCCCAACATCATCCTGAACACTGCAGTGGCGGAAGAACTGAAAGAATTTGCAGATATTCTGGAAGGTGCCGACGATTTTGACCTCACACTCCATGATCTGATCCGCAAGACAATCCGGGATCACAAACGCATCATTTTCAATGGAAACGGTTATGATGATGCGTGGATCAAAGAAGCTGAAAAACGGGGACTTTTAAACTTGCGTACAACTCCAGATGCCCTGCCCCGCTTTTTGGATGAGAAAAATATCCGGCTTTTTACCTCTCACAAAGTATTCAGCAAAGAAGAAATGGAAGCACGGTATGAAATTTTAATGGAAAACTATGTCAAAGTTCTGCATATTGAAGCCCTTACTATGGCAGATATGGCAGAAAAGGATATTCTTCCTGCTGTGTCCGTTTACTGTCATTCCATGACAGATGCGGTCCTCGCCAAACAATCGTTCGGCGCTGACATAGATTGCAGCTATGAGTATACATCCGTTAAAAAGCTTTCTAGTCTGACTGCTTCTGCCTACATGAAACTGGAGAGTTTGAAAACTGTATTGGAAGAAGCAGAAGGAATCTCTGATTTTGAGAAAGAGGCCT
The DNA here is from genome assembly GCF_030296775.1 of Claveliimonas bilis. NCBI lineage: Bacteria > Bacillati > Bacillota > Clostridia > Lachnospirales > Lachnospiraceae > Claveliimonas > Claveliimonas bilis. Next base: position 1,912,518 of record NZ_AP027742.1, read on the forward strand.
TCCATTACCGCGATTTTGTTATTCCGGCAATGGAAAAACTCCGGACAGATATCGATGCGCTGGAATCTATGACTGCATCTTCCGCATGGCCATTCCCGTCTTACGGGGAGCTTTTGTTCGGCATTTTATAAAAATAAGTTCCTGGAGGTTACTGTTATGTGTTCAATTATGGGCTATTGTACAGCCGATGCTGATTATGATTTGTTTAAGGAGGGATTTGACCGTACGATTTCCCGTGGTCCTGACGACAGCAGGATCACAGATACCGGCTTTGGACTTCTTGGTTTTCACAGACTTGCAATTATGGGACTTACGGGAGAAGGGATGCAGCCCTTCTCCCTTTCCCGCCATTATCTTGTATGCAACGGGGAGATTTACGGCTTCCGTTCTTTAAAGAAAAAACTGGAAACAAAAGGATACACATTTAAAAGTGACAGCGATTGTGAAATCCTTCTTCCCCTTTATGAGGAGTACGGCACTGATATGTTTCGCATGCTGGACGCCGAGTATGCCCTCGTCCTTTTTGATGGAAACACGCGCTCCTATCTGGCTGCAAGGGATCCTATCGGTATACGTCCCCTCTATTACGGGTATGATAAAAAGGGCGCCATTGTTTTTGCCAGTGAGCCCAAAAATCTTATAGGAATCGCAGACCACATCCTTCCGTTTCCTCCCGGTCATTATTATAAAGACGGCAAATTTGTCTGTTACCGTGACATGACAAAAGTCCCTTCCGTCTGTATGGATGACACAGAAACTGTCTGCCGGAATATTCATGACAAATTAACGGAAGGAATCCGGAAAAGACTGGATTCGGACGCACCTCTCGGCTTTCTGTTGAGCGGAGGACTGGATTCTTCCCTGGTCTGCGCCATTTCCGCCCGCATACTGGATCGTCCTATCCGCACCTTTGCCATCGGCATGAGCGAGGACGCTATTGATCTGAAATATGCAAAAGAAGTGGCCGACCACATTGGAAGCGAGCATACGGAAATCATCATCACAAAAGAGGATGTTATCTCTTCTCTGCCTGATGTGATCCAGGCTCTTGGCACATTTGACATTACAACGATCCGCGCATCTGTCGGCATGTATCTGATCTGCAAGGCAATCCATGAAACTACCGATATCCGTGTCCTGATGACCGGAGAAATATCCGATGAGCTGTTCGGCTATAAATATACGGATTTTGCCCCTTCCAAAGAGGCCTTTCAGGAGGAGTCCGCAAAAAGAATAAGGGAACTTCATATGTACGATGTCTTAAGAGCTGACCGCTGCATCAGCGTCAACTCTATGGAAGCAAGGGTTCCCTTCGGCGATCTGGACTTTGTTTCCTATGTAATGTCTGTCGATCCCGCTAAAAAGATGAATATCTATCAGAAAGGAAAATATCTTCTCCGCCATGCTTTTGAAGGCGACTATCTTCCCTATGATATTCTCATGCGTGAAAAGGCTGCATTCTCAGACGCTGTCGGTCATTCCCTGGTAGATTATCTGAAAGAATATGCCGAAAACTCTTATACAGATGACGAGTTTGAAAAAAAATGCAAAACATTTACACATGCTGCGCCTTTCACCAAGGAATCTCTTCTGTACCGGGAGATTTTCGAACAATTCTATCCCGGTCAGGGCGAAATGATCAAAGATTTCTGGATGCCCAACCGTTCCTGGAAAGGCTGTGATGTGGATGATCCCTCCGCAAGGGTACTTTCCAATTATGGTGCCAGCGGTATATAAAAATAAAAGGAGTTTACTATGAAACAAAATCAATCAACCCTCTATCAAGATCGTTTTGAACACGATGCCTGTGGTATCGGTGCCGTTGTCAGTATTGACGGTATTCAAGAACATAAAGTCCTGGATGATGCTCTTACGATTGTAGAGAAATTGGAGCACCGTGCCGGGAAAGACGCAACGGGTCAAGTCGGTGACGGAGTGGGAATACTCACACAGATTTCCCACTCCTTTTTTAAAAAAGCTGCTTCTTCGCTGGGAATCAGTCTTGGAAAAGCCGGTGATTACGGAGTCGGCATGTTCTTTTTTCCGCAGGATACGTTAAAACGCAATTTTTCGCGCAAAATGTTTGAAGTCATATTGCAAAAAAACAGCCTGCATTTACTTGGCTGGAGAAAGGTTCCTGTCCATCCGGAAATCCTGGGAGATTATGCAAGAGAGAGAATGCCCTATATCACACAGTGTTTTATTGAGCGCCCGAAAAACTGCCCGGCCGGACTGCCCTTCGACCGCCTTCTATACATTGCGAGACGGGAATTTGAACAAAGCTGTGAGGATACCTATGTGGCTTCTTTATCCTCCCGGACAATCGTATATAAGGGCATGTTCCTTGTAGGCCAGCTTCGCCGCTTCTATGACGATATGCAGGATCCCTGCTATCAGACGGCCATCGCTATGGTCCACTCACGTTTTTCAACCAATACAACCCCCAGCTGGGAGCGGGCTCATCCTAACCGGCTGATCCTCCATAACGGGGAGATCAATACCATACGGGGCAATGCGGACCGTATGCTGGCAAGGGAAGAAACCATGCATTCTCCCGTGATCTCTGACAACATTGACAAAGTGCTCCCTGTGATCAACAGCAGCGGTTCCGACTCTGCCATGCTGGACAATACCTTAGAGTTTCTCTACATGAACGGCATGGAACTTCCTCTGGCTGTCATGATCACGATTCCGGAACCGTGGAAGCATGACCGGTATATGGATTCCTCCAAAAAAAATTTCTATCATTATTATGCCACCATGATGGAACCCTGGGACGGACCGGCTGCTATCCTTTTCTCTGACGGTGACATTATGGGCGCTGTACTGGATCGGAACGGTCTTCGTCCCTCCCGCTATTATATTACAGACGACCGCCATCTGATCCTTTCTTCCGAGGTTGGCGTACTGGATATTCCATCCGAGCATATTGTGGAAAAATCCAGGCTTCAGCCCGGACGAATCCTCCTGGTGGACACGAAACAGAAACGGGTCATCTCTGACGAGGAATGCAAAAACTATTATGCCTCCCGCCAGCCTTACGGGGAATGGCTGGATCTGAACCTTTTATATCTGAAAGATATTCCCACTCCTAACAAGAAGGTTCCTACCTATGATCAGCACAGACGGGATCAGCTCTATAAAGTATTTGGCTACACTTATGAAGATATCAAAAACGTGCTTCTTCCCATGGCTCAAAATGCTTCTGAAGCGATCGCATCTATGGGAACGGACATTCCTCTTGCCGTGCTTTCCAGGAAACACCCTCCTCTTTCCCACTATTTTAAGCAGCTGTTTGCACAGGTAACAAATCCTCCTATCGATTCTCTTCGAGAAGAAATCGTTACCGATACCACTGTTTATATCGGATCGGACGGTAACTTATTGGAAGAATCCAGCGAAAACTGTACAGTTCTGGAGGTACAAAATCCTATCCTGACCGGCGTTGACCTGATGAAGATCAAATCTCTGGATCGCCCCGGCTTTAAAAGCGCTGTCATTTCTCTTTTATACTTTAAAAACACATCGCTGGATCGGGCTTTGGATCAGCTTTTTGTCAGCTGTGACCGGGCCTATACAAAGGGGGCAAATATTCTCATTCTCTCTGACCGTGGCGTGGATGAAAATCATGTAGCCATTCCTTCTTTACTGGCTGTCTCTGCCATGGAGCAGCATCTTGTGCGCACAAAGAAAAGGACAGCTGTTTCCATCATTCTGGAAAGCGCTGAACCAAGAGATGTGCATCAGTTTGCAGCAATCCTGGGCTACGGCGCAAGAGCAGTACACCCCTATCTGGCTCACGAATGTATTTCAGAAATGATCGACAAAGGTGTGCTGGACAAAGACTACCACACAGCCATCCACGATTACAATGAAGCTATCCTTCACGGCATTGTCAAAATCGCGGCGAAAATGGGAATTTCCACCCTTCAGTCTTATCAGTCTGCCCAGATTTTTGAAGCCGTGGGAATCAGCCGGGAGGTCATTGACCGCTATTTCACCAACACTGTAAGCCGTGTGGGCGGAATCGGCCTGAAGGAAATCAATGAGGATGTCATTGCACGGCACAACCATGCCTTTGACCCCCTGGGTCTGGGTGTGGATACCACTTTGGACAGTACCGGCTTCCACCGTTTAAGAACCGGCGATGACAAAGAAGATCACCTCTATAATCCGGCTGTTATCGTCGCTCTGCAGCAGGCAGTCCAAACTGGAGATTACAAACGCTTCAAGGAATATACTGCCATGGTAGATGATGAAAATAAACCGCATACACTCCGAGGACTTCTTAAATTTCAGTATCCGGAAAACGGCGGGATTCCCATTGAAGAGGTGGAGCCTGCATCCGAAATTGTAAAACATTTTAAAACCGGAGCAATGTCCTACGGCTCTATCTCCGAAGAAGCCCACGAATGTCTGGCAATCGCCATGAACCGCCTGGGCGGAAAATCTAACTCCGGTGAAGGCGGCGAAAAACCGGAACGGCTGGGCACAGAAAAAAACAGCGCCATCAAGCAGGTCGCTTCAGGACGATTTGGAGTCACCAGCGAATATCTGGTCAGCGCCAAAGAAATTCAGATCAAAATGGCACAGGGCGCAAAGCCCGGCGAAGGCGGACATCTGCCCGGTAAAAAGGTGTATCCGTGGATTGCCAAGACCAGGCACTCTACCCCCGGCGTATCCCTGATCTCGCCTCCGCCTCATCACGATATTTATTCCATTGAAGATCTGGCGCAGCTCATTTATGATCTGAAAAATGCAAACCGGAAAGCACGTATTGCAGTAAAACTTGTCTCTGAAGCAGGCGTCGGTACCATTGCATCCGGTGTTGCAAAGGCAGGCGCACAGGTTGTTCTTATCTCCGGTCACGACGGAGGAACGGGCGCCGCTCCCCAAAGTTCCATCCATCACGCCGGACTTCCCTGGGAACTGGGACTGGCCGAAACTCATCAGACGCTGATCCGAAACCATTTAAGAAGCCGTGTCATCCTTGAAACGGACGGCAAACTCATGAGCGGCCGGGATGTTGCCATCGCATCTCTTCTTGGTGCAGAGGAATTTGGATTTGCCACCGCACCCCTTGTTACACTGGGCTGCATGATGATGCGCGTCTGCAATCTGGACACCTGTCCTGTCGGTGTGGCTACACAGAATGAATGTCTGCGGAAGCGTTTCCGCGGGAAACCGGAATATGTCATGAATTTTATGCTGTTTATTGCAGAGGAATTACGAGAGATCATGGCAAAACTTGGCTTTGCAACTCTCGCTGAAATGACAGGTCATACAGAATGCCTGACTATGCGTCATGAACCGGACGGTTCCTCCCGCCGCGGCATTGATCTGTCCCGCATTCTCTCCTCCTTCCCAGAAGAAAGTGCGATCCATTTTCATCCGGAAGATGTTTATAACTTTGAACTGGAAAAAACCATTGATGAATCCATCTTACTGCCCCGCTTTGCAAAGGCACTGAAAACAGGCAAAAAGCACAGTGAATCCATCCAGGTGAACAGTGTAAACCGTACTGTCGGCACGATTCTCGGTTCTGTCATTACAGAAAACTTCCAGGATACGCTGAAAGAAGACACCTTCACTGTACACTGTCAGGGCGGAGGCGGACAGTCCTTTGGCGCTTTTATCCCAAAAGGCCTGACCCTTACTTTGGAGGGTGACGCCAATGATTATTTCGGCAAGGGACTCTCCGGCGGAAAACTGGTTGTCTATCCGCCCAAGGGAAGCACCTTTTCTGCTTCTGAAAATATTATTATCGGAAATGTTGCTCTCTACGGGGCCACTTCCGGGAAAGCTTATGTATGCGGCGTAGCCGGAGAACGTTTCTGTGTCCGCAACTCAGGGGCCACAGCAGTATCCGAAGGCTGCGGCGACCACGGTCTGGAATATATGACCGGCGGATGTGCAGTGATCCTGGGACCAACCGGGAAAAACTTTGCCGCCGGAATGAGCGGGGGCATTGCCTATGTCCTGGATCTTGAACATCAGCTTTATAAGAAACTGAACAAAGAAATGGTTACCATGTCCGAAGTGACAGAAAAACATGATATTGCAGAATTAAAAAATATTTTGAAGGATTATGAAAAAGAGACTTCCTCTCTTCTTGCCAGAGATATCCTGGAACACTTTGACGCTTATCTTCCGGGATTTAAGAAAATCCTTCCCAATGATTATCAAAAGATGCTTCATGCGATCAGCAAATATGAAGAAAAAGGGCTCTCACACGAGGATGCCGCACTGGAAGCATTCTATGAAATCCAGAAATAAGCCGAAGGAGGAACTGATCTTATGGGAAAACCAACTGGTTTTTTAGAATATCAACGAACAGAAAATCCATCCTCTGCTCCAAAAGAGCGGATTCAGGATTATCATGAATTTCATCCGCCCCTTTCCGCAGAGGAACGGCAAAAACAGGGGGCGCGCTGTATGAACTGTGGCGTTCCCTTCTGCCAGTCCGCCCTTGTCCTTAAGGGAATGGTTACAGGTTGTCCTCTTCACAACCTGATCCCGGAATGGAACGATGAAGTCTATCATGGAAATTTTTCACAGGCTCTTTGGCGCCTTAGAAAAACAAACAATTTCCCGGAATTTACCGGACGCGTATGTCCTGCACTCTGCGAAAAAGCCTGCATATGCGGTCTGAATGATGATCCGGTTACCATTAAAGACAATGAACTTTTCATCATCGAAACCGGCTTTGCATCAGGAAATATGCAGCCTGTCATTCCGCCCGTACGCACCGGAAAAACCGTAGCTGTCATCGGCAGCGGTCCTGCAGGGCTTGCCGTTGCTGATCAGCTGAATCAACGTGGGCATCAGGTTACTGTATTCGAACGGGAAGACCGTCCCGGCGGACTTCTTATGTACGGCATTCCAAATATGAAGCTGGATAAATCCATCGTGCTCCGTCGTCTCTCTCTTATGGAGACAGAAGGGATCCGCTTTGTTACAAATGCAGATGTAGGGAAAAATATAGACGCAAAAAAAATCCTGAAAGATTATGATGCCGTGGTTCTTTGCTGCGGCTCCAAAAAGCCGCGGGATCTGGTCGGTGAAAACCGCCAGGTAAAAGGGATTTATTTCGCCGTGGACTTCCTGACTGCCGCCACCAAACATCTGATGGATCAGACATCTCCCATCTCTGCCAAAGGGAAAAAGGTAGTCATTGTAGGAGGCGGTGATACCGGGAACGACTGTGTCGGCACCTGCATCCGCCAGGGCTGCACCTCTGTCACCCAGATTGAAATGATGCCGAAACTTCCGGATGAACGCCTGGCATCCAATCCATGGCCTGAATGGCCCAGGATCTGTAAGACAGATTACGGTCAGGAAGAAGCCTGTGCTCTCTTCGGACATGATCCCCGTATATATGAGACAACAGTCAAAGAATTTTTATCCGACGAAAAAGGCCATCTGACAGGCATTCGCACAGTCAAAGTCCGGTTTGAAAACGGTAAGATGACAGAAGTAAAAGACAGTGAACAAATCATAGAAGCTGATCTTCTGCTCATTGCAACCGGCTTTACCGGATGTGAGGATTATATCACTGACGCATTTCAACTGGAGCGCACAGCCCGTGGTACGATTTCCACTGCCCCCTCCTCTTTTGCAGCCGGCAAAGAAAAAGTATTCACAGCCGGGGATGTGCGCCGCGGCCAGTCACTCGTCGTCTGGGCCATCGCCGAAGGCCGGCAGTGCGCCCGTGAGGTGGATCAGTATCTGATGGGATATACGAATATGTAGATTATAGTAAACAACTCCGGCTCACAAAGAGCTGGAGTTGTTTTTGCCTCACCTGTTATACAGCTGTCTTGCCTTCGGAAATCCACTTCTGAACCATACCAATGCTCTCTTTTACTACCGCTGCGATCTGCTCCACCGGCATGCCCAAATTAGCCATAGATAAAACAGTTTCCTGTTTCATTTCCATTTTTCCTTTCTCCAGTCCTCTCTCAATTCCAATCTCAATTCCTTCATTGTAAATCTCGTCCATCTCACGACACATACTGTCCACTCCTTCCGGCGTTTCCTTTAACTCTCTGACACGCTCTGCCAGAATCTCGCTAAACATTTCGTCTGCAGTTCTGCATTGCAGATCATACATCAAGCGCCCCAATGCTGTCTCTTTATCCTTGATTTTTGCATTCACATAGATAATGTGAGCATCGTCTTGGAAATCCTCCCGCACTTCTTCAACCTTTTTAGTAATATGATAAATGGGAAGTCCATAGCCAAGCACATCGTTTCTCGCAATAAAAATCACATAACTCTCTGGTAGCTCCTCAAAAGTCTGTCCTTCCTTCAACTCGTTTACATCTAGCAGGCTACTGTGATATCTCGCTCTTTTTACGGAAGCCCCTTCGTTTTCCTGCTGAATTTCTACATTATACCGTTTCTCTTCCATATCACAAACAACGCTGTCAAGAATGGCTGATCTTCCCTGCAGATTCTTATAATCCTTCTGCAGCATCTGCTCCTTCACTTCCAAATCTTCTCTGTCCATAATGATTCGCAAAATATACTCTGTGCATTCCCGCTTTTTCAAGACATTCCGCATGAAAATATCACTCATGATCGTAAGTCCTTCAAGGATTCGCTTGTACTTTTCATATCGGTTCTCAAGCTCATGCTCTTCCGTCGATTCATTAATTCTTCTGACGTCTTGTGTCGCTTTTTCCATAGGCAGCCTCCTTTTCTTGATCATATGAAGAGGCTCTTTCTCCCTCTGGTTCTGTTTGTCCTGCCTTATTCTATTTTCCATACCATCCAGGAAAGAACCTCTTTACTGTATATAAATCAGTCGTAAAAGCATTGAGATATCTTTCCTGATGTGTATTTAGAAAATAAGATACAGGAAACAAGTCTAAGATGCTTACAATTTCCTGCAGAAGACACAAAAGATTGTGAAGATATAATGCTTTAGATATATGTTAACATATGTATGGCGGTTTGTCTATATATTTGACATAATTTTTATTTTTTCTAAAAACCTTTCAAATGGCGCTTTCTTACTGCTGTCTCCCCACAGAAAAGCGACCCCTTTGCTGTGTAAATAGTTACAAAAGCATTGAAGTCCCTTTCCTGATGTGCATTTAGAAATTGAACTATAAAGAGCCGCTGCTGGAATATTGCCGATTCCTACTTTTCCCTTTTCTTCCTCTCATCGATCATCTGATGAAGCTTCTTCAATGCGTCGCTTAGACCGCCCACTTCATCGATCAGCCCTTCCCGGACGGCATCTTCCCCTTCCAGCAAAGTTCCCACATCTTTGACAAGCTGTGTTGAGTTCAGCATCAGCTTTTCAATCCGCTCCTGTTTCATATGGGAATGTCTTGCCAGAAAACCTGTGATGCGGTCCTGAGTTTTCTCTATATTACGAAAACTCTGCATTACGCCAATGAACATACCATTGGAACGCACCGGATGAATGATCATCGTACCACTTGGAACAATAAAGGAATAGTCTGCAGATACTGCCAGAGGGCCGCCGATGGAATGACTTCCTCCCAGCACAAGAGACACCGTCGGTTTACTTAAGGATGCAATCAGTTCTGCTATAGAAAGACCTGCTTCCACATCTCCTCCAAGGGTATTTAAAAGGATCAAAAGTCCGTCTATCTCCTGATTGTCCTCGATTTCCGCAAGCATAGGGAGAAGATGCTCGTATTTCGTCGCCTTTGTACTGCCGGACACAGACTCATGCCCCTCAATCTCTCCAATAATCGTAATCAGCTTAATCCTGTGGCAGGAAGAATCTTCCTGAAGATCCAGGCTTCCCATTTCCTTGATCTGTTCATTCTTTTGTTCTGTCTCATTTCCTGTACTGTTTTCTATACGATCGCTTATGTTATTTTGCTTCCCGTTACTTTCGTTCACATTTTCCACGACAAAAAACACCTCCATACTGCTTTCCCATCAATGTACAGAAGCATTTTCCCATGTACACCGATGTTATTAGTATGGAGGTGGCTTTTCTTTTTATACTTGAAGTTTTATCCGATTTTTCCAGAAAACAGCAAGCAGTTATATCTGCTTATACCTGCGCCAGCGCCTGCTCCAGGTCAGCGATGATATCGTCTGCGTTCTCGATACCGACGCTGAAACGGATCAGATCCGGCTGAACGCCAGCTTCCAGAAGCTCCTGATCGTTCATCTGGCGGTGGGTATGGCTCGCCGGATGAAGGACGCATGTTCTGGCGTCTGCCACATGAGTTACGATTGCTGCCAGCTTCAGGCTGTCCATCATTTTTACAGAAGCTTCTCTTCCGCCTTTCAGACCGAATGTGATAACGCCGCATGTTCCGTTTGGCATATATTTCTTTGCAAGGTCATAGTAAGGATCTCCTTCCAGAGACGGGCAGTGTACCCATGCAACCTTTTCATGACCCTTCAGGTAAGAAGCAACTTTTACGGCATTTTCACAATGTCTCGGCACTCTAAGATGGAGTGTCTCCAGCCCGATATTCAAAAGGAATGCATTCTGCGGAGACTGAATGGAACCAAGATCTCTCATAAGCTGTGCAGTTGCCTTGGTGATGTAAGCGCCTTTTCCAAACTTCTGGGTATAGACAATTCCGTGATATGTCTCATCCGGTGTGGTAAGGCCCGGGAATTTTTCTTTATGAGCTTCCCAGTCAAAATTTCCGCTGTCAACAATTGCCCCGCCCACTGCAGATGCATGTCCGTCCATATACTTTGTTGTAGAATGAGTCACGATATCAGCCCCCCATTCAAAAGGACGGCAATTGATGGGAGTTGCAAATGTATTGTCAACGATCAACGGTACGCCGTGATCATGAGCCGCTTTTGCAAATTTTTCGATATCCAGCACCACCAGCGCCGGGTTGGCGATCGTCTCACCGAATACTGCCTTTGTATTTTCCTTAAATGCAGCATTGAGTTCTTCCTCACTGCAGTCCGGATCTACAAAAGTAGCTTCCACACCCATTTTCCGAATGGTATGCGCATAAAGGTTATAAGTTCCTCCGTAAACCGCAGAAGCGCATACGATGTGATCCCCCGCTTCTACAATATTCATAATGGCGTAAAAGCTTGCTGCCTGTCCGGATGAAGTCAGCATTGCTGCAACTCCGCCTTCCAGATCGCAAATTTTCGCTGCAACCGCGTCGTTCGTCGGATTTTGCAGACGTGTATAGAAATATCCGGAATCTTCCAGATCAAAAAGACGTCCCATCTGCTCGCTTGTATCGTATTTAAACGTAGTGCTCTGATAGATGGGAACCACTCTTGGTTCGCCTGTTTTCGGTGTGTACCCGGACTGGATACATTTTGTCTCTATTTTGTAATTGCTCAATTTGACTCCTCCTTCTATGAAAATAAGTATTTTTTCTCCAGCTCTTCTACCATTTCAGCATAAATCTCTCCGCATTTTTCCATCCTCCCTGTTTCGATCAGATGGACGCACTTCTGAAGATATTCCTGATAAATGTTCTCGTAAATTTCACCGGCATTTTCCTCTTTGTTAATACGGTTTACGATAGTGGGCGCCACATTGTAATACTCCTCGATCAACGCCTCTCCTTTTCTGTCTGCCGCAAGATATCTGTCCCGATAATCTCTCAAAAGATTCAGTTCATAACAGTCATCCCTCTGATTTCTGCTTGCGCACACAGCAGTTGTGATATAACACAGGCGAGATTTGAAACCGTTTTTCATCTTCTCATATTCTGACTTCTGGATTCTCATTGTCATAGGCTTGACATTCCACTTTTTGATCATGAGATCGATCAGCCTGTCGCAGGATTCGTTCCTGCTGTAGCCAAGAATCGGTATAACAAATGTCACCATGGACATATTGTAATCTACCATGAGGCCTTCCTTTTTACCTCTATTTTTCTGGACATTGATCTGACTATGAGCATACTCTGGAATTGCGCCGGACAATTCTTCTAAGACAGCGTCCTTGTCCTCGGCTTTCTCACAGACCTCAATGATCTTGGCAAGCATCTCTCTATGATTTTCGTAACATTTCTGAAATGCTTCTTCATAAAGTTTTCTTTTAAAATACTGGCGGTATTCCTGCATCTCTATGAAAAAGTCGACCAATTCTTTTTTTAATTCTCCGATATATTCCAGTTCCATAAAAGCCACCTATGCGTCCCAGTTATGGTAAACGTCCTGTACATCGTCATCGTCATCCAGAAGGTCCAGGGTTTTCTGAATATTCTGGATATCCTTTTCCTCTGTCAATTCCACCCATGTCTGCGGTATCATTGTCACTTCCGCCTGGGCCATGACAATCCCTGCTTCCTCCAGAGTAAGACGCACTGCACTGAAATCATCCGGTGCTGTCAGGATTTCATAACTGTCTTCCTCTTCTGCAAAATCTTCTGCTCCGGCATCCAGCGCCTGCATCATCAGATCATCTGCATCTCCATCGTAATCTTCCTTTGCTACAATGATCTGTCCCTTTTTGTCAAACATAAAGGAAACACATCCCGGAGTACCTACGTTTCCGCTTCCCTTTGTAAAGGCGCTCTTTACGTTGGACGCTGTACGATTCTTATTGTCTGTCAGCGCTTCTACAATAATCGCCGTTCCCCCCGGTCCATATCCTTCATATGTAATATGTTCATAATTGGCAGAGTTTGCATCTCCATCTGCTTTCTTGATATTTCTTTCGATCGTGTCATTAGGCATATTATTCGCTTTCGCCTTTGCAATGACATCCCGAAGTCTGCTGTTATTCGCCGGATCGGCGCTTCCGCCCTCTTTAACGGCTACCGCCAGCTCCTTACCGATTTTTGTAAAAATCTTTCCTTTTGCCGCATCGTTTTTTTCTTTTTTATGTTTAATATTGGCAAACTTTGAATGTCCTGACATGTTTTTCTCTCTCCTTGCATTTATCCTTTTTATTCACACTTTTTCTATTTTATCACTCCTTGGATATTTTTTCAATCTTAACTGTCTGAATTGCATTGTTGTCTACAGAAAGAACTGTGAAACAATATCCTTCATACTCTATCACACAGTGCTCATCTTCTGCCGGTATACGATCCAGCTGATCGATGAGAAAACCATTCAAAGTCTCATACTCCTCTTTATCAAAGCTGATTTTTAAACTTTCTTCCAGATCTTCCAGGTCCATAAATCCCTTTGCCAGCATAGAACCATCGGGACTTAAGGTCAGCATTTCCTCTTCCTCATCATATTCATCTAAAATATTTCCCACGATCTCTTCCAGAATATCTTCCATGGCAACAAGTCCTGCTGTCTGTCCGTATTCATCCAGTACAATTACCACATGCTGTTTTCCGGCCTGCATTTCTTTAAACAGTGTGTCAATACTCTTTGTCTCCGGGATAAATGTAACCGGGCGTATGTAATCCTTCAGTTCTTTCACTGACTTTTGCCGCTGTTCTTCATTAAAGTAGCATCTCATCGCTTCTCTAAGATGCATGGTACCTATGATCCCGTCAATATCTTCCTGATAGATTGGAAACCTGGAATGGCTCTCTTCCAGCATAAATTTCAGTGCCTCTTCCAGCGTTTCTTCTCCGTCTATTGCAACAATGTCACGCCTGTGGGTCATGATATCTCTTGCATCCTTATCCATATACCGGAAAATGTTCCGTATCAGCTCTGCCGCCTCCTGGCCCAAAGCTTCTTTTTCTTCATCATCTCCTTGAAAAATCTGTTTCATTCTCTGAAACAAACTGCCTTCTTCCATAGCTTTTCTTCTCCTGCTCCTTTGTTATTATGTATGAAGCTCAAAACTGATCTTCAGCGCTTCATCAACTTTATTCATTAGTTCTTTGTCCAGATGGCATACCATATCTTTCAGCCTTCTTTTATCAATCGTCCTGATTTGTTCCAGTAAGATCACTGAATTTTTGACAATCTGATATTTACCTGCATCAATTTCCACATGCGTAGGCAGTTTTGCCTTATTCATGCGGGAAGTAATGGCCGCACATATCACAGTAGGACTGTGTCTATTTCCAATATTATTCTGTATGATCAGTACTGGCCGGACTCCTCCCTGCTCTGATCCCACCACCGGACTTAGATCTGCATAATAAATGTCTCCTCGCTTTACCTGCACCTTTGTTCACACTCCGATTTGCTTAAGATATTTCTAGTATTGCCAGCTTTTTCGGATGTATTCCAAAGTATGCATCACCTGAATTCTATGCAAAATAATCCATCTGTTCCACAACTTTACCGTTCCGGATAAATTCTCTTGGTATTCGTTTTCCAAGATCACATACAAACTCATAATTGAATCTGCCGGAAAGATCACTTAACACTTCCACGGGGAGATCCTCTCCTCCGTCCGTCCCTACCAAAGTTACCCTGTCTTGGAAGGTTACCGCATCTATGTCTGTGACATCAACCATAAACTGATCCATACATACCCGTCCCAGAATGGGCGCTTTCTTTCCACGGATCAGGACATATCCTTTATTGGACAGACTCCTTGGATAACCGTCTCCGTAACCTACAGGTATGGTCGCAATGCGTGTTTTCCTTTTTGTCACGTATGTGCATCCATAGCTTACAGGCGTTCCGCTCTCCACCCATTTTACATGAGCCACATGACTGATCAGCTGAAGCGCCGGCTTCAGGGGAACATTCTTCTTTTCCACTTCATTGGAAGGATAAAGCCCATAAGTGGAAATTCCCGCACGGACAAGATCCATATTGGCTTCCTTTACATCAATAATACCCGCACTGTTTGAGCAGTGATAATAAGGAAATGTGACCTTCCGTTTCTCCAGCTTCTCTTTCATCCACAGATAGCGCTCTAACTGCTTTTTTGTAAATGTCTTATCTGCTTCATCTGCTGTGGCAAAATGAGAGTACATGCCCTCCAATACCAGATTCGGCAAAGAAGCAATCCGGCAGATCTCTTCCACACTCTCCTCTGTAATCTGAAAGCCCAGCCTGGACATTCCTGTATCCAGTTTAATGTGGATATATGCCTTTTGATTCAATTTTTGTGCCCTCTTGGAAATATCTTCTGCCATTTCCAATGTATAGCAGGTCATACGTACTTCCTGCTCTATCATAATATCCCGCTGATCCGGGAAAATACAGCCCAGAACCAAAACCGGCTTCTTCACCTGATTTTTCTTCAATAGAACAGCCTCATCCAGAGTGGCAACTGCATATCCCCATATATAATCTTTTTCTTCCATTACATATCTGGCAATCTGCACGGCGCCATGGCCATATCCGTCCGTCTTGATCACGCCGATCATCTTCGTTTCTTCTTTGATGTTTTGCTTCATCATATCCAGATTATATTCCACTGCGTCCAAATCTATTCTGGCGCAGACTCTGCTGTATTTTTTCATACGATCATTCCTCCAGTCTTTTCAGAACAGTCCCGATATTTTCCGCCAGGTCTCTTGCAAGCACACTGTAGCTTCCCTTCTCCCTTTTTGCCTCATCTCCTGCCAGTCCGTGAAGGTAAACACCCAGGACCGCTGCATCAAAACAGGACATTTTCTGTGCAAGAAGACCTGTGATCACACCTGCAAGAACATCTCCGCTTCCTGCCTTTGCCATAGCCGCATTTCCTGACAAATTCACAAAAGGATGCTCCCCGGGACTGAAAATACACGTGCGCGCATCTTTCAGTACACATGTAACATCATATTCTCCGGCAAACTGCTTTAATATTTCCATTCGGCTGTTTCGAAGTTCTTCCACTGATTTCCTTGTTATCCTGGACATTTCTTTCATATGGGGAGTAAAAATAAACTGACCACGGACAAGATTTTTCATATAGCGGCTGTGCGCAGATAAAAGATTCAATCCGTCCGCATCCACAACACAGGGAACCTCTACATTTTCCAGTGTTGCCTGTAAAATCCTCCGTGATTTGTCGCTGGTTCCAAGCCCGGAACCAATACTCACCACATCCGCCCATTTCAGCAGCTGCAAAAGTTCCCGTTCGTCAAAGAAATCATAACAGCGAACGATTGCCTCCGGAAGAAGCGTCTGCAGTACAGCCCGGTTATCCTCTGACGTATAGATCTGTACCAGACCTGCCCCCGTCTTATAGGCCGCCAGTGCGCCCAGATAAGCTGCTCCGGCCATTCCTTTGCTTCCGGCGATAATAAGAACCTTTCCATAAGTCCCTTTATGAGAATCCTCTCTGCGCTTCGGCAGCATTTTCGCCGCATCCTCCTGCTCCAGCGCATAGGCTACATCTCTGTCCCCCGGCATCTCTGAGACATCGACTCCTATATCCGTTACCTTTACTTCTCCGGCAAACTCCTTCCCCGGATAAAGTACACAGCCAAGTTTTTCACACTGAAAACTGACTGTCAGCTCTGCCCGGAAAGCGTCGGTTACAACCTCTCCGGTAGATGTGGAAACTCCGGAGGGTACATCTACTGCCACTTTTTTCCCCTCAGACCGGTTCATCGCCTGAATACATTCCAGGTAATGCCCTTCCACACGCCTGCTAAGCCCTGCCCCGAATATGGCATCGATAAGCAGGCTGCATTTTCTCTCCGTAAAACCTTCCTCTATGGTTCCTCCTGCCTCCCGGAAAAGCTGAATCTGCCTCTTTGTCTCTTCGGTACAATGATCAGGGTTTCCCACCATACAGGCTGATACTCCCGCTCCTCTTTCCAGAAGAAGTCTGGCGATAGCAAATCCATCTCCGCCATTATTTCCGGATCCGCATACAACACATACATCTGACAGATCTGCATCTGTTTCACATACCGTTTCTACAAAAGTTCTTGCCGCCCTTTCCATCAGGATAAGAGACGGCATTTTTTTCTCCCGTATCGTATACCCATCCGCTGCCTTCATTTGTCTTCCATCCGGCAAATATCTCATACTGTCAACCCCCTTTTTATTTATATAGAACAAAGAATCCGCAACAGGAAACGAAGTTTTCTATTGAAAAAGCGTGTAAAGAAAGCCTGTCCTTTCGCACACGCTTACTTCACACGCTGTCATATCCCCGCTATTTTTCAGCCCTATGTTCCTCGTTGTAACGGCTGATATTATAGGATAATCTCATCAGACTTTCCGATAAGTGTACATTTTCCACGATCACGTTATCCGGCAAATTCAGATCTGTATGAGCAAAGTTCCAAATCGCCTTTATCCCATAGTCCACCAGCTGATTTGCCACTTCAATTGCCTTTGCCTTAGGTATGGTGAGGATTCCGATCTCAATATCACTGTTCTTCATAAAATCTTCCAGCTCATCCATCATATAAATAGGCACTCCACGAATTGTCATTCCCTTTAAAGTAGGATTAACATCAAAAATGCCTTTTAATACAAATCCCCGCTTTTCAAATCCTGCATGATTCGCCAGAGCATGACCCAGATTTCCTGCCCCGATGATGATCATTCCATGTTCTTCCTCCAAACCGAGGATCTTTCCTATCTCTGTATAAAGATATTTCACATTATATCCATATCCCTGCTGGCCAAATCCGCCGAAATTATTTAAATCCTGCCGAATCTGGGATGCAGTTACCTGCATTCTCTTACTCAGATCATTTGAAGAGATACGTTCCACCCCATTTTCAAGCAGTTCTCCTAAATACCTGTAATATCTTGGGAGCCTCCGTATGACTGCCTGCGAAATTTCTCTGCTTTCCACTCTTTTCACCTTCCCAATCTTTTTCTGTCTACATTATATAGAATTGTTTGTTCAAAGTCAAATTTTTGTTCGGAAAACTTTGGAATATTAGATTTTATATAAAGAATTGCAGAAAATTGACACCTTCACAAATCACCGATATAATAGTCCCGGAGGTATATATTTATGATACTAGCATGTCATTCAATTGAAAAAGCATTTGGTGAGGATGTCATTGTAAAAAACGGCTCCTTTCACATAGAAGAATATGAAAAAGCAGCACTTGTTGGGATCAACGGGGCTGGAAAATCAACAATACTGAAAATGATTGTGGGAGAACTGCCACTTGACGGCGGCAGCATTACTTTATCGAAAGGAAAATCTCTTGGCTATCTTTCCCAGCACCAGAATCTCTCCGGAGGAAACACTATTTACGAAGAAGTACGCACTGCCAAAGCGGAGATCATATCACTGGAAAAAGAGATCCGCCGAATTGAACAGGAAATTCCCAACCTTGCGGGTGAACAACTTACTGAGCGTCTGAATACTTATCACCGTCTGTCTGACCGGTTTGAACGTGAAAATGGCTATGCCTACGAAAGTGAAATTGT
Source organism: Claveliimonas bilis (assembly GCF_030296775.1). Classification (NCBI taxonomy): domain Bacteria; kingdom Bacillati; phylum Bacillota; class Clostridia; order Lachnospirales; family Lachnospiraceae; genus Claveliimonas; species Claveliimonas bilis. The sequence continues at coordinate 1,930,719 of NZ_AP027742.1, forward strand.
GGGAGTACTCAAGGGGCTTGGTTTTGACGAAGAAGAATTCTCCAAACCGGTAGACGCTCTTTCCGGTGGTCAAAAAACACGTGTAGCATTAGGCAAACTTCTTCTTACAAAGCCGGATGTCCTTCTTTTAGATGAGCCTACCAACCATCTGGATCTTAATTCGATCTCCTGGCTGGAAACTTATCTTCTGAATTATTCCGGTGCCGTGCTTATCGTCTCCCATGACCGCTATTTTCTCAATAGAGTGGTAACAAAGGTCATTGAAATTGAACAGGGTTCCATTATGACCTACCTTGGCAATTACACAGATTACTCCCGTAAAAAGCAGCAAATCCGTGAAGCAAGGATGAAAGAGTATCTCAATCAGCAGCAGGAGATCCGCCATCAGGAAGCCGTGATCGAAAAGCTCCGCTCTTTTAACAGGGAAAAGTCAATCAAGCGTGCAGAAAGCCGGGAAAAAATGCTGGAAAAAATGGAACGCATAGAAAAGCCTGCGGAGCAAAGAACAGATATCCATCTGGTGCTGGAACCTTCCTGTGTCAGCGGAAATGATGTTCTTTCCGTAGATCACTTAAGCAAATCTTTTCCGTCCCAGCCCCTTTTTGAAAATGTCAGCTTTGAAATCAAAAGAGGCGAACATGTAGCGGTAATCGGAGATAACGGAACCGGCAAGACAACCCTCCTTAAAATCCTGAACCGGGTTTTGCCTGCTGACAGCGGAAGCTTTACACTTGGGACAAACGTACATATCGGATACTATGACCAGGAACATCATGTTCTTCATATGGAAAAAACTATATTTGAAGAAATTTCAGATGCATATCCTTCTCTTACAAACACGGAAATCCGCAATATGCTGGCTGCTTTCCTCTTCACGGGGGATGATGTTTTTAAGCTTATCGGAGATTTAAGCGGCGGAGAGAGGGGACGTGTTTCCCTGGCAAAGCTTATGCTTTCGGAAGCAAATTTCCTCATTCTTGATGAGCCTACCAACCATCTGGATATCGCCTCCAAAGAAATTCTGGAAAACGCTCTGAATAATTACAAAGGCACCGTCCTCTATGTGTCCCATGACCGATATTTCATTAACCAAACGGCCACCAGGATCCTGGAACTTGTAAACAAAACATTTGTCAACTATATCGGCAATTATGACTATTATCTGGAAAAGCGGGAGGAATTGACTGCCGCATACGCGTCAGTTCCATCCTGTGATAATGCCCCGGCTGCCGAAGCAGCCTCCGAAGCCAAGTTAAGCTGGCAGGAGCAAAAAGAAGAAAAGGCACGGGAACGGAAACGACAGAATGATCTGAAGAAGACAGAGGAACGCATAACTTCTCTGGAGGAACGAGACGGACAGATTGATGAGCTGATGGCGCTGGAGGAAGTATATACCAATTCTATACGCTGTCAGGAACTTGCAAAAGAAAAAGCCGACATCGCTGCTGAATTGGAGGAACTGTATGAAAAATGGGAGGCTCTCGCCTCCCAGGAATAAAATCAGAGAATTTTTTTCTTTTTAAAGATTAAAATACAGACAACAATAACGATCAAACTTAGTGCAATAACGCCGGGATATCCGTTTTTCAGCTCCGGCATATTTTCAAAATTCATACCGTACCATCCGGTAATTAAGGTGAGGGGGAAGAAAATGGTGGACAACACAGTCAGAAACTGCATATTACTATTCTGTTTTGCATCCACCTGTGCCTGATACAGATCTCGCACCTGCTGTGCGTATTCCAGCAAATGGGCAGTCCTCCCCATCAGCCGGTCTGCCCGATTGGAAAGTGTCCCGAAATATTTGAGCTGTTTCTTGGCGAAAAATCCATTTTCATTTTCCTCTAGCTCTGTTCCCATATCCATCATTTCATCATAATAGCCGCGAAGTGTCAGAAGTTTTCTTCGTATCGGCATCAGTTCCCTCTGGAAATTTTCAATTTTCCCCTGCATGACGTCTTCTTCCATGCGCATAAGGATTTTCTCATACTGCATCAAAATTTCCTGATCTCTGCTCATAAATTCAGCAATAAAATTATATATGAACCGTTCCTTTGTTTCTCCTTGATGGGTCTTTTTTCTTTTGATCCTTCGGATCAGCCTCATAGAAAAATCTTCATCATCTACAAGTACAACATGATCTTGATTCACAAAAAAGTAAATGCGGTATCTGCTTCCAAGCACGTCCAAAAGCCTGGGGATACAAAGTGTACCCGCCAGGCATTCCTGCTGTGTTTCCAGTTTACAAAATCCTATCTTGTTGGTCTGTATTTCATTTTCATACTGTATACCTGCCAATTCCAAATCCCGGCGGGCATTTTTGGAATCAGTGAGAAATACAGCCGGAGGCCTTGTCTCCTTCCATGTTTCTGTCTCAATCTGCTCCAGCCTCTCTCCGAGTTTCCATATCATTCTACCACCACTCTTATCTTACATTTGTCCTGCCTTTTCGTAAGCCTCCTCATAAAAGTATTCCTGTGAGTTTACTTTAACTGTGTCAGGATCCTCGATGCGAACAAAAAGGTAACTGCCGTCAGCCGTTTCGTGCCGGGCCTTCTGATTGTCCCTCAACATAAGATCAAACATAGCCTGAAGTCGTTCTTTCAGATTCTGCTGCTGCACAGGCGCCGCCACTTCTACCCGGCGCACAGTATTCCGAGTCATAAAATCTGCAGAGGCAATGTAATATCTGGCCCGCTCACCGCATCCGAAAATATAGATTCTGGAGTGTTCCAGAAATCTTCCGACAATACTGATGACACGGATATTTTCTGTTTTTCCCTCTACCTGTGGAACCAGACAGCAGATACCGCGAATCACCATATCGATCTTCACTCCTGCTTCCGACGCTTCTATCAGTTTATCAATAATTTTTTTATCTGTCAAAGAATTTAACTTTAATCCGATATAAGCCGGCTGTCCTTCTTTTGCCTGCCTTATCTCTTCGTCCATCATTTCCAGGACCCGGGACTGAAGGCATTTTGGCGCTACTAAGAGGTGACCGGAACTTTCCACAGTCTCACCTTTTGACAACGCCTGGAATACAGCTGATGCTTCCATGCCAATATCCGGATCTGCCGTCATAAGAGAAAGGTCTGTATACAGTCTGGAGGTCTTTTCATTGTAATTTCCTGTTCCGATTTGAGTGATATATTCAATCTTTCCTTCATTTTTTCTCGTGATGAGACAGAGTTTGGAGTGCACCTTATAGCCTTCCAGACCATAGATCACCTGACAGCCTGCCTCTTCCAGACGTCTTGACCATTCGATGTTATTTTCCTCATCAAATCTGGCACGCAGCTCTACCAAAACAACAACTTCTTTTCCGTTTTCCGCTGCTTCCACCAATGCCTCAACAACCTTACTTTGTTTTGCCAGACGATAGAGTGTCATTTTAATGGAAATCACGTTTTCATCCTCTGCCGCCTCATTTAGCATCCGGAGGAACGGACGAATGGATTCATAGGGATAGGAAAGCATTTTATCCGACTCTCTTATCTGCTCTATAATTCCTCTTCCATCTTCAAAAGAGGAAGATTTCTGTGGCGTGCGCTTTTCAAAAAACAATTCCGGGTTCTTTCTTAGCATATCCTGGATTTTAGAAGAAAAAGACAGATCAAGGGGTGTGCTTTGACGAAATACTCTGGCTTCCTCTAAATCAAGGTATTTACAGAGAATACCTACGATATCTCCGTCCATCTCCCTGGACAGTTCCAGCCGGACCGGAGAAAGTTTTTTTCTTTTTTTAATTAAATCTGCCATAAATTCCCTATAATCCAAATCTTCATCATATAAGGCGTCAGCATCTATATCTGCATTTCTCGTTACGCGGATCAAGGATTTGGCCCTGATCTGATAGCCTTTAAAAACTCTCGGCATGTAATGCAGAATCAGTTCTTCAGCCAGCATATATGTTCCTGACCTGTCCGGAACTGCAATCAGCCTTTCTACCATGCTATTTGTACAGGGAATGATACCGATCCTCTGCTTCTTACTCTTTGTTTCCAAAACAGCTACCGCGTAAATTTCTTTATTTCTAAGAAACGGAAATGGCTGACGCTTTCCTACTACGGTAGGTGATATTAAAGGCTCAATCTCCATGGCAAAATATCTTTCCATATACTCACTTTCGCTTTTTTCCATACTTCTGAAATCTGTAAGGGAAAATCCCCACTCTTTCAGACGTGACATCAGTTCTTCATAAACTTTGTCACGGCGTTCATTTAATATATGAACTCTTCTCAAAATTTCCTCAATCTGCTCCTTTGCAGTCATATTGGTCTTATTATCTTTGATTTTTTTGCCAAGAAGGCTTTGGTCCTGCAAAGAACCAACCCGGACCATAAAAAATTCATCCAGATTAGTCTGATAGATAGACGCAAAAGAGAGCCTTTCACACAAAGGGACCTCTTTATTCTCCGCTTCCTCCAGCACTCTTTCATTAAATTTCAGCCAAGATAACTCTCGATTCATATATACATTATCCATTTCTCTTCATCCTCTATTCTTGTGTATTTTCCCATTTACTGATCTTCCCAGTGTAAATTTTCTCCACTGTATCCATTGAAATATCTTCTGTCGGATTTTCTTCATTTACGATTACACGGATCCCGTCTTTTGCAACTGCTTCTGCTTCTAATACTTCTGTCTCATATTGATACAGCTGCCGGGATACCATAGCAATATCACATTTTCCTGTCAGTACATCTGTAATTCCTTTTGAAGAATCTGATACTTCCACCTCAATCTGTGCATTGGAATTTTCTTTCTCATAGTCATCTGCCAACTGCTCTATCACCGGTGCCAGAGTTGTGGAGCCGTGTATTTTTAAAGTACCGGATGCCTGATTAGATAAAAAGACTTCTTTACCTCCTATGGGCACAAAAAACTCTGATACGGTTTCCTGTCCCTTCCCCGTCACATAGTTTATAAAATCTGTTTCCAGATCCTTGTCTTCACTTGTGTGGGCAAGATAAAGCGTTCGTGTAAGCGGATAGCTGTCTTCTTCAATAGTTTCATCCTCTGCTTTTTGTCCATCTATCGTAATTTCTTTTGCTCCATCCCCTTCCTGAAGATCCGTACTGTAAGTGACATAGCCGATACCATTCTTTTCTCCTGCAACAGCACGGAGCATATCTTCTCCGGATGTCTCTGTCTGCGCAGATTCTGTGATCTCATCCTGGTCATCTACCCCTTCTATATTCAGACCAAGTGCCTCTGCAAAGCTGCTTCTGGTACCTGATCCATTCTCCCTCGTTATCGGAATCACTTCGCCCATTTCCTGCCATTTTGACGAATCAGATGAACCGGATCCAGACGTACTTCCACATCCTCCTATCACTCCGGCAATGCAGGCAGCCGCCAAAAAGTATACTACATTCTTTCGTTTCATGATTTCCCTGTCCTTCTTTACTTATATTCCATTTTATTATAAAGGAGTTATGTAAAAATAGTTTTCATCTTTTTGTTAAATTTATGTAAAAATACCCGGGGTTTTGCGCAGTTTTACCCACCACTAAAAGCAATCTGGGACGTAACAAAGTTAAACTTTGTTACGTCCCAGATTGCTTTTATGCCAGCTTCTCGGCAATTGCTTTAATGAAGTTTTCGCTGTTGAGTACAGTCGGATTTTCTATTGTTGTAATGAGTGCCAGGTCTTTTGTCATTTTGCCTTCCTCGATCGTATCGATAGTGGCTTTTTCCAATTTATCTGCAAAATCCTGAAGTTCTTTATTTCCGTCCAGTTCACCTCTCTTGCGAAGCGCTCCTGTCCATGCAAAGATAGTTGCCACAGAATTTGTAGAAGTTTCCTCACCTTTCAGGTGCTTATAGTAATGACGCTGTACTGTTCCATGTGCTGCCTCGTACTCATAATAGCCTTCCGGGGATACGAGAACAGAGGTCATCATAGCAAGGGAACCAAATGCAGAAGATACCATATCGCTCATGACATCACCGTCATAGTTTTTGCAGGCCCAGATATAGCCGCCTTCTGATTTCATTACACGTGCCACAGCATCATCGATCAGAGTGTAGAAATATTCAATGCCTTCTTCCTTGAATTTTGATTCAAATTCTTTCTCATAAATTTCCTGAAAAATATCTTTAAATGTATGGTCATATTTTTTGGAAATTGTATCTTTTGTCGCAAACCAGAGATCCTGATGAGTGTCCAGCGCATAACTAAAACAGCTCCTTGCAAAACTTGCGATAGAATCATCGATATTGTGCATTCCCTGTACAATACCTGCACCGGTAAAGTTATGTACAAGCTCTCTTGTCTCGCTTCCATCTTCTGCTGTATACACAAGCTCTACTTTTCCGGCTCCCGGAATCTTCATCTCTGCCCCTTTATAGACGTCACCATAAGCATGTCTTGCGATGGTGATCGGTTTCTTCCAATTTTTCACACAGGGTTCAATCCCCTTTACAACAATAGGTGCTCTGAATACAGTGCCGTCCAGGATTGCACGAATGGTTCCGTTAGGACTTTTCCACATTTCCTTCAGATCATATTCCTTCATACGCGCTGCATTAGGTGTGATTGTCGCACACTTTACGGCAACTTTATATTTTTTTGTCGCGTTGGCAGAATCCACAGTCACCTGATCATTTGTTTCATTGCGGTGCTCAAGACCCAGATCATAATACTCGGTGTTCAGTTCAATAAATGGTTCCAAAAGATTCTCCTTGATCATTTTCCAGAGAATCCTTGTCATCTCATCTCCATCCATCTCTACAATAGGGGTGGTCATTTTGATTTTTTCCATTTTTTGTATTCTCCTTTTCTTCTTTCTGGTTTACATTTGCTTTCCCATCTCCACTGCTCTTCTGTCAGCTATTCTTCAATATGAAGATTTTCCATCGCTTTCATTACATGAGCATTGGCAAGTCTTTCTGCCTGATCTTCGTCTTTCCCTTTGATGGCTTCCAGAATGGCCCTGTGCTCCTCGATAGATTTTTCTGCACGTTCCCTGGATTCCACGGAATGTGTACGGGCCATTTGTACATATTTGTGAAAATCAGATAATACATGTTCCAGTATACGACTATTGGAAGCCTCATACAAGACCTTGTGAAATTTTCCGTCCAGTTCAGATACCTGCACTGCCTTCTCTTCATTTTTCCGTTTCAAATGAAATTCTGACAGAAGGATAACTTCTTCCAGCTCTCCAATCTGTTCCGGCGTAATATATCTTGTCGCCCACCTGGCACACATCCCTTCCAGCATGGAACGGATCTTATAAATATCATGCACATCTTTTTTGGAAATCCCTGTCACATAAGCACCTTTATTTGGAACAATCGTTACAAGTCCTTCCAGTTCCAGCTGGCGGAGCGCCTCCCGGACCGGAGTTCTGCTGACCCCCAGCTCTTCGCCTATGGTAGTCTCGCGCAGCTCATCGTGTTCCTTGTAAACTCCTGATAAAATGTCATTTCTAAGCCTTCGGAACACTCTCCCCCTAAGAGACTGATCCTGATATTCCTCCATCTTTATTCCTCCTGTGCAGTCAGAGTAGTTCCTGTCTTCCGGCATGCATCATCAATTACCTTCAAAAGTTCTTCGTCTGTCAATACAGTAACACGGCCGCTTTCATATTCCTGATCCACCCATGTTTTTACCATAGCCACAACTTCTGAATTTTTATCTACCTGCTTTGCCTCCGGCAAGTGGAAATATGTATTGATCCAGTGGGCGATTCCTGCCAGTCCGGATGTATTGGATACTGCCACAAGAGGCGGACGGTTCAGGAATTTATCTGTATCAAACACATTATAGATCTCTTCATTTTTCAGAAGTCCGTCTGCATGGATCCCGGCTCGGGTTACATTAAAATTTTTCCCTACAAAAGGTGTTCGGGAAGGAATGTGGTAACCGATTTCCTTCTCATAATATTCAGCAAGCTCAGTGATCACTGTCGTGTCCATACCATCCAGTGTTCCTCTAAGCTGGGCATATTCAAATACCATTGCCTCCAGAGGCGTATTGCCGGTTCTCTCCCCGATTCCAAAGAGAGAACAGTTGACTGCACTTGCTCCGTACAGCCACGCTGTAGAAGAATTGCTGACTGCCTTATAAAAGTCATTGTGCCCGTGAAATTCAATCAGTTCACTGGGTACCCCTGCATGAACTCTAAGTCCGTAGATAATGCCCGGGATCGATCTTGGAATCACAGCCCCCGGGTAATTCACTCCATATCCCATGGTATCACAGACTCTGATCTTGACCGGAATCTGATACTCTTCCATCAGATTCATAAGTTCCAGACAAAACGGGATCACAAATCCATAAATGTCTGATCTGGTAATGTCCTCTAAATGGCACCTGGGACTGACTCCTGTCTCCAGACATTCTCTTATGACAGAAAGATAGTGCTCCATCGCCTGCTTTCTTGTCATTTTCAGCTTGTAAAAAATGTGATAATCCGAACAGCTTACAAGGATTCCCGTTTCTTTCATGCCGATTTCCTTTACCAGCTCAAAATCTTTCTTACTGGCCCGGATCCAGCTTGTGATCTCCGGAAATTTGTATCCTTTTTCCATACACTGATACACGGCATCTCTGTCCTTCTTACTGTACAAAAAGAACTCACACTGCCGGATCTTTCCGTTTGGGCCTCCCAGTCTGTGAAAATAATCGTAAATATCTACAATCTGTTTTGTACTGTAAGGCGCCCGGGACTGCTGTCCGTCCCGGAAGGTTGTATCTGTGATCCAGATCTCTTCCGGCATACTGTGGGGCACAATCCTGTCATTAAATGCAATTTTCGGTATCTCATCATAATGGAACAGATTTCTGAACACATTGGGTTTCTCCACATCTACAAGGGGATACATGTGCTCTTCCAGCTGTAGCAAATTCGTATGTCTGTCCAAATAAACCTTCCTGTCTTCCATTTTTCATCTCTCCTCCAGAATATTCTTGTATAATTGTATACAATCATACATTTAAAGTCAAGCAAAAACACTCTGAAGTAACAAAATCTTCCTGATTTCTTGTCACTTCAGAGTGCTCTCTTATATGCTGCGGCCTGGATGTAGGCTCCTGCACCCAGGCTTTTGCCACTTAATATAATTTTGCTCCAATCTCCTTCGGACTGTATCCTACATCTTCCAGCGCTTTGATAATCTCACGCTTATGTTCTGTACCAAAAGCCTCTAATGTGATACGAAGTTCTACTGCGGCATTACGGTTTGTGCTGACAAACTGATTATGCTCCAATTTAATAACATTTCCCTGGGCATTTGCAACGGCTGTCGCCACATTCACCAGTTCTCCCGGCTTATCCGGAAGCAGAACAGAGATAGAGAAAATTCTGTCTCTCTGGATAAGTCCATGCTGGACGATAGAGGACATAGTAATCACATCCATGTTACCGCCGCTCAAAACAGACACCGCCTTTTTGTTCTTAAGATCCATTTTCTTTAAGGCTGCAACTGTGAGCAGGCCGGAATTTTCCACGATCATCTTATGATTTTCCACCATATCGAGAAATGCGCCGATCAGCTCATCGTCCTCTACTGTAATGATGTCATCTACATTTTCCTGTATATATGGAAATACTTTTTCTCCCACACGCTTAACAGCCGTGCCATCTGCAATAGTATTAGCGCTTGGCAGCGTTACCGGCTCACCTGCTTCCAGCGCCGCCTTCAGGCTTGCTGCAGCTGCAGGCTCAACGCCGATCACTTTGATCTTGGGATTCAGCATTTTTGCAAGAGTAGATACACCAGTGATGAGTCCGCCCCCGCCTACAGGTACCAGAATATAATCTACTGTAGGAAGTTCCTGGATGATCTCCATAGCAATCGTCCCCTGTCCTGTTGCTACTTCAAGATCATCGAACGGATGAACGAATGTCAGTCCTTCTTCCTCTGCCAACTTCAGTGCATATGCGCAGGCATCATCATAGACATCCCCATGGAGTACCACCTCTGCGCCATAACTCTTGGTCCGGTTTACCTTGATAAGCGGCGTTACTGTCGGCATTACAATGGTTGCCCTGCAGCCGAATTTCTGTGCTGCAAAAGCAACACCCTGTGCGTGATTTCCGGCAGAAGCTGTAATCAGGCCCCTCTCTCTTTCCTCTTCCGACATTGTACTGATCTTATAATAAGCACCTCTCACTTTATAAGCCCCGGTATACTGCATATTTTCCGGCTTCAGGTAAATCCTGCCGCCTGTCTGCCGGCTTAAATACTCGCTGTACACCAGCTCTGTAGGAAGAGTTACCTTTTTTACCAGTTCGCTTGCCTGCTCAAAATTTTCCAGTGTCAGTTTTTCCATTTTTCTCTCCTGCCTTTCTTTATTCATTGTCATTTGGTGATGCAAAAAGCGCGTCTACAAAAGTATCAGCGTCAAATTTCTGAAGATCCTCAATCGTTTCTCCCACTCCGATATATTTTACAGGGATACCAAGCTCCGCCTGAATAGCCACTGCAATGCCGCCTTTGGCAGTGCCGTCCATTTTTGTGAGAATAATTCCGGTAATATCAGCTACTTCTTTGAACTCTCTGGCCTGCTGAAGTGCATTCTGTCCGGTCGTGGCGTCCAGAACCACCAAAGTCTCACGAAATGCTTCCGGATATTCCCGATCTACAATGCGGTTCATCTTGCGCAGCTCTTCCATCAGATTTTTCTTGTTGTGAAGCCGTCCTGCCGTATCGCAAAGAAGCACATCCGCATGTCTTGCCTTCGCTGCCTGAACAGCGTCATAGACAACTGCCGCCGGATCAGATCCTTCCTGGCCTCCGATCAGCTCTGCCTGGGCACGGTTTGCCCATTCTTTCAGCTGTTCTCCAGCCGCTGCACGAAAAGTATCGGCGGCAGCCAGCACAACTTTCTTATTCTGTGCCCGGAGCTTTCCTGCCAGTTTTCCTATGGTAGTGGTCTTTCCCACTCCATTAACTCCTACCACCATAACTACGGAAGTCTTTTCCTCAAACTCATAGGCAGTCTCTCCTACATCCATCTGTTCCTTAATACTGTCAATTAAAATCTGTCGGCATTCCTGCGGTTCTTTAATGTGGCGCTCTTTAACTTTGGCTCGCAGATCATCCAGAATTTCTTCTGTGGCCTGTACGCCCAGATCACCCATAATCAGAACTTCCTCTAATTCTTCATAGAAATCCTCATCAATATGGGAAAAGCCATGAAATATACTGTCCATCCCGGATACGATATTTTCTCTTGTCTTGGCAAGCCCGGATACCAGCCGTTTAAAAAATCCCTTTTCCTCTGCCATTTCTTTCCTCCTTTTCCCTTTTATCCCGCCTTATGCTGTTTCTCCATCTCTGCCAGCTCATTTTCAAGAAGACTGACTGAAACCATAGTAGAGACGCCCTTTTCCTGCATGGTGATTCCATACAGACGGTCCGCTGCTGTCATTGTTCCACGGCGGTGGGTAATCACAATAAACTGTGTATTCTTTGTCAGCTTATGAAGATATTTTGCAAATCGGGTCACGTTAGAATCATCCAGCGCTGCTTCAATTTCATCCAACAGGCAGAAGGGTGACGGTTTCAGATTCTGTATTGCAAACAGAAGCGAAATTGCCGTCAGAGCCTTTTCCCCTCCCGATAACTGCATCATATTTTGCAGCTTCTTGCCCGGCGGTTGTGCAATGATCTTAATTCCCGCCTCCAGAATATCTTCATCTTCCATCAATTCCAGCGTACCTTTCCCTCCGCCAAACAGCTCTTTAAATACTTTATCAAACTCTGCGGCAATCCTGCCGAACTGTTCGGTAAACTGTCTGCGCATTGCCTCATCCAGCTCTGCAATGATCTTTTCTAAGGTTGCTTCTGCTGTCGTCAGATCATCGTGCTGGCCTTTGAGAAATTCGTACCGCTCTGATACATTTTTGTAATCCTCGATCGCGTTGACATTAACAGAACCAAGTGCACGGATCTCATTTTTCAGCGTCTGTATCCTCTTTTTCATAAAGGCAAGATCTGTCAGATTCTTATCTCTAAGTTCCAGTGCATGATTGTAGGTGATTTCATATTCTTCCCACATATAATTGATCTGTCTCTCTGAAGACTGTTCATAATCTTCCTTTCGGCTTTCCAGACGGAAAATTTCTTTATCCAGGTCTGACATATGTCTGGAAAGTTCTTCCCTTTTGCTAAGAAAGGTCTTATGCTGTCTGTTCAGCTCATCCCTTTGGAGGACATCCGCTCGTATCTGTTCTTCAATTTCTTCAAAAAGTTCTTTGGAATCTTCTATTGTTTTACGGATATCTGCAATCTGCTCTTCCTTTTCCCGAATTTCTCTGGACGTATCTTCCTTACTCTCGCCAAGTCCGCTTTTCTCTTCTTCGAACTTTGCAATTTCCTCCTGAATACGTTCAATATTTTCCAGTATAAATGTATTTTTCTGTTCCAGAGAGGCATATGCCAGATGTACTTCCTCCGAGATTTTCTGGCACCTTGTCTCTTCTTCCTTTACTGCTTCAAGCTGTTCCTGTGCTTTTTCCGTTTTTCTTGTAAGCTCCTCTTCCAGACTGGTAGACGTATCCAGTTCTACCGTAATAGACTCCTGATTATTGCTGATATCTGTAATCTGCTGATCCAGTTCGTCTGTTTCCCGCCGGACGCTCTCCGAAGTCTCTCTAAGTATCCGGATTCGGTTTTCTGCCTGATCCAGATTCATCTTTTCTGTATTTTCAATCACATAAGCCTTCTGAAGCTTCTGCTGGATTTCATCTACAGCTGCATAACAGACTGCTCTTTCTTTTCGCAGTGCCTCGCAGTACTGTTCCATTTCCTCCATTTCCTTTTTCAGCTGCTTCACGGTTTTTTCAAATTCTTCAATCTCCCGGCGCCTGCTCAAAAGATTGCTGGAATTCCGGAACGCCCCTCCTGTCATGGACCCTCCCGGACTTAAAAGTTCCCCTTCTGTCGTAACAAGCCTAAGACTCTGATGATATTTTCTTGCAATGGCGATCCCATGATCAATAGTATCCACCACGATAGTCCTTCCAAGCAGATGGTCTGCAATTCCCCGGTACTTTTCTTCCACCTGTACAAGGCTGCTGGCAAGTCCGATCACTCCCGGTTCTTTCAATGCCTCAGGCCGTGAAAATCTCTGTCCTGAACTGACGCTGGTCAGAGGGAGGAATGTTGCCCGTCCAAACCGGTTTTTCTTTAAAAAGGCAATCATTTTCTTGGCAGTTTCCTCACTGTCAGTGACAATATTCTGAATACTGCCTCCAAGTGCAGTCTCAACCGCCACTTCATATGCCTTTTCTACTTTAATAATATCCGCTACCACCCCAAGAAGTCCCTGTTCCTGTTCCTTATGCTCCATAACCTTGCGGATGCTGTTTCCATACCCATCATACCGCTCGGTAATATTTTTCAGAGATTCCAGGCGTGACTCCTCACGGTGATAGGCGGTCTGCCCGATCCGGAGTTTCTCTGTCTGCCCGGCAAGCTCTTTTTGCAGTATTTCAATCCGCTGCTCATGTCCCCTGCTCTCTTCCTCAAGAGTCCTGATATGGTCGGAGATTTCTTTTAACTTCTCTTCATGCTCCTTCTTATTCTGTATCTGGAGCGCCGCTTCGCTTTCTGATGAGATGAGCCGCTTGTGCATCTGGGATTTCTGCACCTGGATCTGTTCCATCATCGTATCATAGCGCTGTATTTTCGCCCGGGTTGAAGCGCGGTTATTCAGAATCTCTATAATATCGTTTTTATTCTTTTCAATTTCATCGGTAAGAGCGGCAATCCTGCTCTGTACATGTATCAGTGCTTGCCCTGCCTCTTCCTCTGATTTTCTTTTTTCCTTCAGCTCTCCGGAAATTGCGTCCTTTTCCCGCTGAAACTCTTCCAGCTGGCGGGTTCTTTCCCCTATTTCAATCTGAATAGCATGAAAACGCTGGCCGTAATGTTCATCTGACATTTTTGCACTGTTGATCTGTTCTTTCAGAAGCTCGATCTGGTTTTCCAGCTGCTGTTTCAGAAGATTTGTTTCATTCAGCTGGCCTTTTGATTTTTCAATCGCCGCATCAATCTCATCTACCTGCTTTTCAATCGCCTCGTATTCCTCTTTCATATCATCGTACGAAGTTCCGGCCACCTTAAGCTCTTCTTTTGCAGTGTCTAAATTTTGCTGGATCTGCTGAATCTGCTCTTTCAGTCGTTCTGTCTCCAGCAGAAACATGTTGATATCAAATGTTTTCAGCTCTTCCTTTTTATTCAGATATTCCCTGGCTGTTTCCGACTGACGCTTCAAAGGTCCGATCTGCTTTTCCAATTCCGCAAGAATATCATTCACCCGGAGAAGGTTTGCCCTTTCATCCTCCAGCTTTTTGACCGACATATTTTTCCGCCTTTTAAATTTGACAATCCCGGCCGCTTCATCAAAAAGTTCTCTTCGCTCCTCCGGTTTTCCGCTTAAGATCTTGTCAATCTGTCCCTGTCCGATAATGGAATAGCCTTCTTTTCCAATCCCGGTATCATAAAAAAGCTCATTGATATCTTTCAGCCGGCATGTCGATCCGTTCAGAAGATATTCGCTTTCTCCGGAACGATACAGTTTTCTTGTAACCGTCACTTCCTCAAAATCAACAGCAAGCTGATGATCTGAATTATCTAAAGTGATGGCAACTGAAGCATAGCTTAGCGGTTTACGGTTCTCTGTCCCGGAAAAGATCACATCCTGCATGTTTCCGCCACGCAGCTGCTTTACGCGCTGCTCGCCAAGCACCCAGCGCACTGCGTCAGCCACATTGCTCTTTCCGCTGCCGTTTGGCCCTACAATACCTGTAATCCCATTATGAAAATCGAATACAATCTTATTGGCAAAGGACTTAAATCCCTGCACTTCAATGCTCTTTAAATACATGTAACACCTACTTTATATTCTTCTTATGCAGCATAAGGATCGTCTGGTAGGCCGCCTCCTGTTCCGCCGCCTTCTTGGCCCTTCCTTTTCCCTGGCCGAATGCCTGCTCTCCTATATACACCATGACCCGGAATGATTTATCATGATCCGGACCTTCTTCTCCCAGCAATCGGTATTCCACAGGATCCTGAAAATTAGCCTGCACGATTTCCTGCAGGATAGTCTTGCTATCATAAAAGAGTTTTTTATGCTCCAGATCATTTAAAACAACCCGATGGATAAACTCTTTTGCATTAGCAAAACCACCATCCATATAAATTGCGCCTATAAGAGCCTCCAGAGCATCCGATGTAATCGAATCTCTCTTCCTTCCTCCGGTGGCGTCCTCTCCTTTGCCCAGCAAAAGATAATCTCCCAGACCGATCTGACGTGCGCAGAACGCCAGAGCCTGTTCACAGACCATGCTGGCTCTTGTTTTAGTCAGCTCGCCTTCCGGCATCTTCTTATCCTCATGAAACAAAAATTCACTTGATACAAGTTCCAGGACCGCATCACCCAGAAATTCCAGCCTCTCGTTACACTCATATTTCTGAAGATGATTTTCATTGGCATAGGAGCTATGTATCATTGCCTGCCGAAGGATCTGCGGATCTTGAAAATGGTATTTAATTTTTTCCTGCAATTCTTTCAATTCTTTTACTTTATGATTCATATTTTTCCTCATAAAAGGAAAAAGCCCAAACCTGGGCTTTTCCTTTTTCCGCCTAGTTAGTTGCGTTTTTAATCTGCTCTACTGCATCCCCTACAGTTACGATCTTCTCTGCATCATCGTTGTCGATCTCGATATCAAATGCTTCTTCAATTCCCATAATAATCTGGAAAATATCCAGGGAATCCGCTCCCAGATCATCTACAAAGGTAGACTCCATTGTAATTTCATCTTTGTTTACGTTCAGAACATCTGAAACGATTTCCTGTAATTTTTCAAATTCCATAGCTTTCATCTCCTTTTTGTTGCTTAATATCTATTCATCGGACCCCTGATCCGCCTGAATACACTCCTGAATCTTTTCGTTGATTCGCTGTTCCTTGAAGGTAAGGCATTGAATGATCGAATTGGAAACCTCTTTTGCCGTAGAACTTCCATGTGTCTTCACCACAAGACCTTTCAGCCCAAGCAGTGGCGCCCCGCCATATTCGCTTGTATCAAATCCTTTCAACGTCTCTTTCAGAGCCGGTTTTACAAGCAGCGCGCCGATCTTGCTTCTCAGACTTGTCATCATCCCCTCTTTTACCTTGCTGATGAGCACTGCGCCTACTCCTTCAAAAAGCTTCAGAATAATATTCCCTGCAAATGCTTCACATACAATGACATCTGCCTGTCCATGAGGAATTTCCCTTGCCTCAATACTTCCGGTAAAGTTAATCCCATCTGCCTCTTTCAGAAGCGGAAATGTTTCTTTGACAAGTGCATTTCCCTTCTCTTCCTCAGCTCCAATGTTCACAATTGCCACTTTGGGATTTCTTACTCCCATAACGTGTTCCATATAAATAGAACCCATCTTGGCAAACTGTACCAGATGTGAGGGTCTTGCATCTACATTGGCTCCACAGTCAATCAGAAGAGACACCCCTTTCTCTGTAGGGATCAACGGCGCCAGCGGAGGTCTTTCCACTCCTTTGATCCTGCCGACAATGGTCTGTCCTCCTACAAGCACAGCACCGGAGCTTCCTGCAGAAACAAAGGCGTCTGCCTCTCCGTTTTTTACCATCTTCATTCCCACTACGATTGAGGAATCTTTCTTTTTGCGGATCGCGTTCACCGGCGGTTCCGCAGTCTCTATCACTTCTGAAGCATGGACAATTTCTATCTGCTGAGAACTGTAAGTATATTTTTCCAGCTCTTTCTTTATGACATCTTCCTGT
Organism: Claveliimonas bilis; assembly: GCF_030296775.1. Lineage (NCBI taxonomy): Bacteria > Bacillati > Bacillota > Clostridia > Lachnospirales > Lachnospiraceae > Claveliimonas > Claveliimonas bilis. The sequence continues at coordinate 1,947,496 of NZ_AP027742.1, forward strand.
CCTACCAGAAATACTTTGATAGATTTTTCTCTTCCAACTGCATCAACTGCACCTTTTACCATTTCTTCCGGGGCATTATCCCCTCCCATGGCATCCAGTGCTATTTTTGTCAATTCTGCCATTTTTATCTCCTCCAACGCTACTAGAATCATTCTACTAGACATTGTAATAAAAATCAATATTGTTTTTCTTCTCTTCCGTCAAAGCACCTCGCCTTTGTCCTCTGACAATTTTCCGGGATTTCACATTTGCGCCACACTTTTTCTGTATAATATCAGCAGAAAAAACAAAGGAGTACTACAGACATGAAAAAAGAAAACCGGAAAATGGCTCAGGAACGAAGAGCCCGCGAACGTGCAAGAAAAGCCCACAGGGCACGTGTAAAAAATATTCTCAAAATCGCTGTCCCCATACTGGCCATTGTGATTTTGGCCGCTGTCATCATATGGGATGCGCTCCGGTCAGAAAATGATGATTCTTCTTCAGATACCCAGCAGTCAGAAAACCAGCAGACCGAAGAGCAGTCTGAAACTTACCAGACGGATACTTCTTTGACTGTTGAAGATGGGGACACTGTCAATATTGACTACGTCGGCACTGTGGACGGCGTTGAATTTGAAGGGGGAAGCACAGACGGAAACGGAACAGATCTGGTGATCGGTTCCGGCGACTATATTGACGATTTTGAAGATCAGCTGATCGGCTCCCATCCCGGGGATACGGTAGAAGTACAGGTAACCTTCCCGGATGATTACGGCAATGAGGAGCTAAATGGAAAAGACGCCGTTTTTACTGTTACAGTAAACGGAATCTATGAATAACGCTCTCTCGGCGCCGGCCATCAGGCCGGCGTCATTTCTTTTGCAGGAAGGGCGTAAATTTCTTCTTTTTTTGCCAGCCAGCTTGTAAAAGCGGTCGCGCTTCCGGCAGCAACGCCCAGTTCAAGCGCTTTTTCATAATCTCCTGTCTGCAGATACCCTGCCAGAAATCCGGCAACCATGGAATCTCCGGCGCCAACAGAGTTTACCACTCTTCCCTTCGGGGCGTTCCTCTGATAAATCTCTCCTGATCCTGTCGCCAGAACTGCCCCCTCTGCATCCATAGAAACCAGTACATTGACCGCCCCCATTTCCTGGAGCAATCTGGCATGTCTAATAATTTCTTCCTGTGTTTTCAGTTCTTTTCCAAACATTTCTTCCAGTTCGTGATGATTTGGCTTTATAAGAAATGGCTTATATTTCAGAACATCCATCAAAAGCTCTTTTTCTGCATCCACAATACAATGGACACCCTTTTTGTACAGTCTTTCTATGATCCTCTCATACACATCACGGGGCACTGATCCTGGAATGCTGCCGGCAAGGACCAGCCAGTCTCCCCTCTGAAGAATATCCAGTTTTTGGTAGAGCTTTTCCATATCCTGACCTGTGATCGTCGGACCCTGTCCGTTAATCTCTGTCTCTTCCCCGGCATTCAGCTTTACATTGATTCTTGTCTGTCCCTCTTTCACCTCTATGAAGTCCGGAGGACAGCCGTGATACTTCAGCATATCCTGCAGGCTTCTCCCGGTAAATCCCGCTGAAAATCCCAGGATCCGGCTCTCGTATCCCAAGTGGGAAAGCATAACCGAAACATTGATTCCTTTTCCTCCCGGATAAATATGCTCGCTGGCTGCCCGGTTCACCGTCCCCGGGATAAATTTGTCCAATCCGACCACATAATCCAGGGAAGGATTAAATGTCACCGTATAAATCATCTCTCTTACCTCCTTAAGGAACTCCCGCGCCGAGCGCGGTCGCTTTAGCGGCAAATTTCCATTTGCGCGAGTGCGCATCCCGCGGAGCGTTTTATTTAACAGGAAACTTCGTTTCCTGTTAAATGAAAAAGGAGATCCTGAAACAACAGAATCTCCTTACTTCCAATTTCTCCAATTAATCCTGAGCAATGATCTCCTTCTTATTGTAAGATCCGCATGCTTTGCACACTCTATGAGGCATCATCAGTTCGCCGCATTTGCTGCATTTTACCAGATTTGGTGCGCTCATTTTCCAGTTTGCTCTTCTTTTATCTCTTCTAGCTTTGGATGATTTATTCTTTGGACAGATGGACATACTTTACACCTCCTTAAACTTGCTGAATATATCGCTAAAGGCTGCCATTCGCGGGTCTAATACCTGTCTGTCACAGCCACATTCACCATGATTCAGATTAGCACCACAATTGCTGCAGATTCCTTTACAGTCCTCTTGGCACAGCACTCGAATCGGCCAGTTGATCAGAAGCTCGTTTTGTATCAGCGTGTCTGTATTGATGCACATTTCTTCCAGGAAATTGTATTCCTCATCTGATCCCTTCCGCTCTTCTTCCGTAAGCTTCATATCCGCTTCCCGCTCAAAATTGAGTTCGAACACATAGGGGACATCTTCCAGACATCTGTCACATGGAATGATAGTTCTCACTTTTGCACTTCCTGTAATCCGGATTACTTTCTTTCCCAGATTCGTGATTTCCAATTGTATCGGCTCCAATTCCTGAAGCTTATACGGATTCCCGAATATTCGGATATCTTCCAGTTCAAGATGCGCTTCCCGGCGAATGGTCTTCCCATCCTGTTCCAGGAGTTTCGTTAATTCTATCAGCATGACGTTCTCCTAACCACACTTTTTAAAGTATATCTTTTCTGTTCTTATTTGTCAAGGCTTTTCTGTACGAGTTCTACTGTTTCTTCACAGATCGCAATTTCCTCATTTGTAGGAATGACACAAGCCATAATCTTGGATTCCGGTTTGGTAATGATCATTTCCTTGCCGCGGCAGTTATTTGCCTCATCATCAAATACCAGTCCCATATATCCGAAAGCTTCACAGATTGTCTTACGCAGCGGAATTGCGTTTTCTCCCAGACCTGCTGTAAATGTGATCACATCTACTCCGCCCATAGCTGCAATATAGGAGCCGATATATTTGATAATACGGTAAGCATATGCTTCCAGACAGTTGATGGCATCCTGATTTCCTTCTTCTGCAGCTGCAGCCACGTCACGATAATCGCTGGAGATTCCTGTCATTCCAAGCATACCGGATTTCTTATTTAAAATGTTCAGTACTTCGGATACGGAAAGGTTTTCCTTGTTGCAAAGGTACTCAACAAAAGCAGGATCAATATCTCCGGAACGTGTTCCCATGATCACACCTTCCAAAGGTGTCAGTCCCATGGATGTATCCACACATTTGCCGTCTTTTACTGCGGACAAAGATGCTCCGTTGCCCATGTGGCATACGATGATCTTAAGATCCTTGATATCTTTTCCAAGAAAATCTGCTGTTCTCTTGGAAACATATTTGTGAGAAGTTCCATGGAAGCCGTATTTACGGATCGCATATTTCTCATAATATTCTTTCGGGATTCCATACATATAAGCTTTTGGCGGCATTGTCTGATGAAATGCGGTGTCAAATACAGCCACATTAGGAACGCCCGACATCAGCTTCATACATGCATTGATTCCCATAAGGTTTGCAGGATTGTGAAGAGGTCCAAGATCCGCGCACTCTTCAATAACCTTGATCACTTCCTCGTCGATAATAACAGAATTTGTGATCTTCATTCCTCCGTGAAGTACACGGTGACCGATGGCATCAATTTCACTTAATGATTTTACAACGCCGGATTTTTCATTTACAAGAGCGTCCAGCACCATCTGGATCGCTGTTGTATGATCCGGCATTGCTGCCTCTGTTACTTCTTTTTCTCCTCCCTTTGGCTCATACACAAGGCGTCCGTCAATTCCGATACGTTCGCAGATTCCTTTTGCCATAACATCTCTGTTATCATAGTTAATAAGCTGAAATTTCAGAGAAGAACTTCCACAGTTTACTACTAATACATTCATTTCTTTTTCCTCCGGAATTATTATTTTTATCCTGTTTTCCTCGTCTTATTGATTCTGTGCCTGTACTGCTGTAATCGCAACCACACCCACAATATCATCAGCAGAGCATCCGCGGGAAAGGTCATTAACCGGCGCTGCAATTCCCTGTGTCATTGGTCCGTATGCTTCTGCCTTTGCAAGTCTCTGCACTAATTTATAGCCGATATTTCCGGCATCAAGATCAGGGAAGATCAATACGTTGGCATGTCCTGCCACTTTGCTGCCCGGAGCTTTGGATTCTCCTACACTCGGAACAATTGCAGCATCCAGCTGAAGTTCTCCGTCAAGCTCAAGATCCGGATTTGCCTCTTTTGCGATTCGCACTGCCTCTGTCACCTTATCAACATCTGCATGTTTTGCGCTTCCTTTGGAAGAATGACTAAGGAGTGCAACTTTTGGCTCTTTTCCCACCAGCATGCGGAAAGATTCTGCAGAAGACTCTGCAATAGCAGCCAGCTCTTCCGGCGTTGGATTCTGGTTCAGCCCGCAGTCACCGAATACAAATACTCCGTCCTCTCCAAACTCACAGTCCGGAACGCACATAACAAAGAAAGCAGATACCAGCTTTGTTCCCGGTTTTGTTTTAAGAATCTGCAGACACGGCCGCAGGGTATCTGCTGTAGAATGGCATGCTCCGGAAACCATTCCGTCTGCATCCTGCATTTTTACCATCATAACGCCGTAGTACAGATAATTTGTCAGAAGGATTTCTCTTGCCTGTTCCTCTGTCATTCCTTTTTTCTGACGAAGTTCTACAAGTTTTGCAATATAGCTTTCTGTTTTCTCACTTTTTGCAGGATCTACGATCTTTGCTCCGCTGATATCGAAGTTTCCTTTATTCTTTGCAACTTCCTCTTCGCTCCCGACAATGACAACATCTGCAATTCCCTCTTTTAATACAGCCTGTGCAGCTTCATAAGTACGGATATCCTCGGATTCCGGAAGCACAATTGTCTTTTTGTCGGCTTTTGCCTTTGCTTTGATTTCATCTATAAATCCCATGATTTAAAGACTCCTTTCCATTTTTTCTCACTATTTTTATTATAATACAAAGAGACCTTACAAACAAGGTCTCTTTTGGGAATCAAATGTCTCTTTTTCCGTACAATTTCAGCCTTTTGCAGCTGTCTGGCAGCTATATTTTAAACACAGCGCTGACAATAGCAAAATAAACAGTAACTGTGCTGATATCCACCAGCGTGGAGATCAGAGGCGTCGCCATGATCGCCGGATCCAGACCGACTTTTTTTGCCACAAGCGGTAACGTACAACCGACAATTTTAGCTAAAATAATCGTGCACGCCATCGTCATACCAATAGTAAGCGCCACCAGGATATCTCCCTGCCCCATAATAAGAATGCGTATGCCGTTTACCGTAGATAAGATCAAACTGATCAAAACTGCAACACGAACTTCTTTAAAGATCACTTTAAACAGATCTCCGAACTCGATTTCTCCTACAGCCAGTCCTCGTATCATCAAAGTTGAACTCTGTGATCCGCAGTTTCCACCAGTTCCCATCAGCATAGGAATGAAGCCTGCCAACTGCGGCATCACAGCCAGGGCGCTCTCATAGTGATTCATGATCATCTGCGTCACCGTTGCAGAAAGCATCAGGAACAAAAGCCAGGGGAGACGGCTTTTCACATGCTCCAGTACTGTTGTACCGAAATAGGACTCATCATTGGGACTGACACCGGCCATGATGCTGATGTCCTCTGTCGTTTCCTCCTGCAGGACTTCCATTGCGTCGTCTACTGTTACAATACCAACCATGCACATCTCATGATCTACGATTGGAAGGGCAATCAGTCCGTATTTCGTAATGATGTTGGCAACATCTTCCTGGTCGTCTGTAGTATGGGCGTAGAGCATATTAGTATCCATGATCTCTTCAATCGTCTTGGACTCACTGGTCGTCAAAAGTTCCTTGACATCCACAACACCGATCAGCTTTCTTTTTTCTGTGACATAGCAAGTGTATATCGTCTCTTTATTCAATCCCACCTGCCGTATCTTCAAAATGGACTCTGCCACCGTCATCTCTCTTCTAAGCGCAATATACTCTACATTCATTACGCTTCCGGCACTGTCCTCCGGATATTGAAGAAGCTGGTTGATCTGCTGACGCTTCTCTTCATCTGTTGCCATCAAAAGACGGTCTACTACATTGGCCGGCATCTCCTCCAGGACGTCAACGGTATCATCCAGATACATTTCTTCCATAACTTCTTCCAGCTCGGAATCTGTCAGGCCATTGATAAGCATTTCTCTTAAGTCGCTGTCCATATAGGTAAAAGTTTCTGCCGCCTCTTCCTTGGCCAGAAGCCGGAATACCATCACCAGCTGTTTCTGGTTGAAATCTTCCATCAGATCCGCCAGATCCACCGGATACATATTATTTTCCAGCTCTTCTTTAAGCTCCTTAAACCGACGCTCCTCCAGCATTTCGAGGATACGTTCTTCTGTCAGCTCTTCCCGCTCTTCGTATTCCTTTTCATACATTTCTTTTTCTTCCATTGAAACGTACCCTCCTTTCCTCTTTTGTCCGTTGCCGGAAATATTCTAATATAGTATAATCAATTCCAGAAAGATATACAAGGAGATTTTCATGAAAATTGTCGGATTAATCACAGAATATAACCCCTTTCACAATGGACATTTGTACCATCTGCAAAAGACAAAAGAAATTACCGGAGCCGACGCTGTTATTGCCGTTATGAGCGGAAATTATGTGCAAAGAGGTGCACCGGCCATTATGCCGAAACATATCCGAGCCGAGGTTGCTCTGGAAGCAGGCGTCCCCCTTGTTTTGGAACTCCCGGTATGTTATGCCTGCGGCAGTGCAGAATATTTTGCTGAAGGCGCTATCTCCATTTTGGAAAAACTGGGCTGCATTGATGCCATCTGCTTCGGAAGCGAGTGTGGTGATCTCAACATTCTGGAGAGGATTGCTTCCATTACCGCTGACGAACCTGCCGAATACCGCGCCTTTCTTCAGGAGGAATTGAAAAATGGGCTTTCTTATCCCAAAGCCAGACAAAATGCCCTGAAACGTTATACAAAAGATGAAGAAATTGATCTTATCCTGTCTGAACCCAACAATATCCTTGGCATTGAATACATCAAAGCGCTGATGCGCCGCAAAAGCGGTATGGCGGTTTATACCATCAAACGCCGCGTATCCGGCTATCACGATGAGGAGCTTTCTGAAAATTACAGCTCCGCCTCCGCTATCCGCCGGCTTTTGTGGCACGCCAGCAACGCCATCCATCTGGAAGGAGAACGGCTGTATGATGAGCCCCCTCTTTCCGATGCCCTGACCCGCCTGGAAGGCCAGGTCCCTTCCGCCTGTATTCGCATGCTGGAGGAAACACATCGGACAAGATATCCTGTATACGCCAATGATTTTTCTCTTCTTTTGAAGTATCAGCTGATGTGTGAAACAAAAGAAAGCCTGACACAGTATGCAGATGTCACCCCGGATCTTGCCAACCGGATCTTAAACAGACTGAATGATTTTGTCACTTTCGATCAATTCTGTGATCTTCTCAAAACAAGAGAGGTCACTTATACAAGAATCAGCAGAGCCCTGTTCCACATTCTTCTTCATATAAAAAAGGAAGATATGGAACTGTACCGGCACCATGACGACTGCGGCTATGCCCGCATTCTTGGCTTCCGCAAAGACGCTGCTCCTCTTCTGAAACATTTAAAAAGACATACCGAGATCCCCCTCATCACAAAGCTGACGCAGCAGGAAAATCTTGATATGTCCGCAAAAAAAATGCTGGAAAATGAAATTTTCGCATCTAATCTTTACGAATCTGTCATAACCGAAAAATTCCGTCTTCCATTTATTCATGAATATCAGCAGCAGCTTGTTCTCATATAAGCTGCTGCTTTTTACATTTGCCCGTAAAATACTCTCTTCCTGGTTATCGTTCTACCACTCTGGTGCAGGCAACAGCCAAAGATCCGGGACCGATATGGCAGGATACACTCAGCGACAGAGCATCCATGTGGATGTCGTATCCCGGAAAATGCTCTTCCAACTCTCTTTTCCATTGCTCTGCCACTTCCGCTTCACAGGTGTGAGCTGCCTGCAGGCAGACTTTATGCCCTTTAAATCTTTCTGTAATATCTTTTTCCATGGCTTTCATCATAACCTTTTTTGCAGCCTTCATTCCTCTGACTTTGGAAAAAGCATCCAGTTTTTCTCCCTGGATCGTAAGTACCGGCTTTAAGTTGAGCACTGTGCCAAGAGCCGCTGCCGCCGGAGTGATCCTTCCGCCCTTTTTCAGATATTTCAGTGTATCCACTGTAATATAAATGCTGGCTTCCAGCTTTTCCCGCATAAGAACATCATAGATCTCTTTTCCGCTCATTCCGTCCGCCGCCATCTCTAATGCATCCAGAACTGACTGTCTCTGTGTAATAGAAATACGCTGGTTATTTACCACAAAAACTTTTCCATCAAAATCTTACGCCAGCATCATTGCCGTCTGGCAAGAACCGGAAAGACCGCTGGACATAGGAATATATATCACCTCATCCGCTTCCTGCAGGGCTTCCTCCCATAATTCCATCACATCAGCCGGCGCCGGCTGTGAAGTGGAAATATCTGCATCATCTGTCAGCCTCTCATAAAATTCTTTCTGTGTCAGAGTAATATCTTCATAATAGACCTCACCGTCAATATAAAACGGCATAGGAAGTACTCTGATCCCCAGTTCTTTTGCTTCTTTTTGTGTAATACCGCTGTTGCTGTCTGTAATTACCGCCACTTTTCCCATATCATTTTATTCCTCTCAATTTCATAATTTTAAACAGTAACAATATCAGAGACCGCATCCCGTCTGGCTACCATTAAAGGAATGTCTTCTCCCCTGTATGGGTTGTCCCCCACGGTCACTTCAAGCTTCACCGTTTCATAAGCCAGCTCTGCGTAATTATTTTCCTTGCTTAAATGCCCCAAAACGACCTGTTTTAGATTGTCGTGGAGAATATCACACAAAAGTCTTCCGGACACTTCGTTGGATAAATGGCCCTTTTCCCCCATAACCCTTCGTTTCAGTGGATAGGGGTAAGGCCCGACCTCCAGCATATGGATATCATGATTTGCCTCCAAAAGCACAGCGTCCAGTCCTTTCAGATTGTCTACTGTATAATCATCATAAACGCCCAGATCAGTAGCCACAGCCACAGACCGTTTGCCACATGCGATCCGGTATCCGGATGGTTCATAAGCATCATGAGAAATTGCAAACGGATGAATGGTCAGATCTCCCAGAAGAAAATCGGTATCAATTTCAATTTCATGAAGGAGCCCGTCCGGCATCTTCCCCAGGCTTTTGTATTCCCGTATCCCCTTTAGTGTTCCTTTCGTTGCATACACCGGAATACCATATTTACGGCTGAAAACCCCCAGCCCTTGTATATGATCGGAATGTTCATGCGTGATCAAAATGCCAGAGAGCTCTTCACCCTTCATTCCCAGTGTATGTAATCCTTCATCAATCCGTTTTTTGCTGATTCCTGTATCCACAAGCAGGTGGGTATGATCGCTCCCCACATAAATACAGTTTCCGCTGCTTCCGCTTGCTATGCTGCATAATCTCATATTCTCTTCTCCTAATTTTGGTTTTTTGCATCAGTATACGCCAATGCTATCCCTTTTTCAGGCCTAATTGCGTCATAATATCATCAATCTGCTGGCATGCTTCCTCAAAGGAGTTGCAATTATCAATCGCCCGGTCACAATGCTCAAAAAAGACAGATGAGGGAAGCTGGGAAGAAAAGATCCCCTGAATCTTCTTCTCATCATATCCTCTGGATGCGATCAGACGCTTTTTCCTCGTTTCATCATCCGTATAAATGTACCATAGTTCATCGCAAAAAGCATCATAATGGTCTTCAATAAGAAGAGCCGCCTCAAGCACAAACACAGGACTTTCCTTTTTCTCTTCCCGGCGGATCTGTTCTTTTATTTTTTCTTTGACCGCCGGATGGACGATTTCATTAAGGATCCGGAGTTCTGCAGGATTTGAAAAAACAATCCCGGCAAGGCGAGATCGATTCAGCCTGCCTTCCTCGTCCAGGATCCCTTCTCCGAAATGCTCTACAATCCTTTTATAGCATTTCGTTCCCTTTCTCTGCAGGCGCTTTGCCACTTCGTCTGCCTGACAGCAGACCGCTCCATAGGATTCTTTCAGATAATCCAATACAAGACTTTTTCCTGTTCCGATTCCACCGGTAATTCCAATTATTTTCATCTTACTCGCACCTCTATTTTGCCTCATACCAGCTTTTTCCGGTATGCATATCAATTTCCAGCGGTACCGCAAGGGATGCCGCCTGCTCCATTTCTTCCTTCAGTATCTTTTTGACTTCTTCTGCCTCACTCTCCCAGGCTTCCACCAAAAGTTCATCATGCACCTGCAAAACAAGCCGGGATTTCATATTCCCGGATTTCAGCCGGTCATTTACACCGATCATGGCAATTTTCATAATATCCGCCGCCGTTCCCTGGATAGGTGAGTTCATTGCCACCCTCTCTCCAAAGGAACGCTGCATGAAATTGCTGGAAGAAAGTTCCGGCACAGGCCTTCTCCTTCCAAAAAGAGTGACGGCATATCCTTTGTCTTTTGCCTGTTTCACAGCATCATCCAGGAAAATTTTGATTCCCGGATAAGTGTGAAAATATTGTTCTATATACTGTGCCGCTTCTTTCCGCGTAATGCTCAGATCCTGGCTTAACCCAAAAGAGCTGATTCCATATACAATCCCAAAATTGACTGCCTTGGCATTTCTTCTCTGGAGATCCGTCACCTGGTCAAAAGGGGTATGGAATACCTGGGAAGCGGTAATTCTGTGGATATCCTTTTCCTCTCTGTAAGCCTCAATAAGCTGCTTATCCCCCGAACAATGGGCCAGCACTCTAAGTTCAATCTGGGAATAGTCTGCATCCACAAAGACAAATCCCTCTTCCGGAACAAATACTTTCCTTATCAGCCTTCCCAGCTCCATCCGAACCGGAATGTTCTGTAGATTCGGTTCAGTACTGCTGATCCGCCCGGTCGCTGTAATGGTCTGATTAAATTTCCCGTGAATCCTTCCATCTTCCGAGATAAAGGCTGCAAGGCCGTCGGCGTAGGTGGATTTCAGTTTTGCCAGTTGCCTGTATTCCAGGATTTTAGCTACAACAGGATAATCCGGCGCCAGCTTTTCCAGCACATCCGCTGCAGTAGAATATCCGGTTTTTGTCTTCTTTCCGCCTTTAAGTCCCATTTTTTCAAAAAGGATGACTCCAAGCTGTTTCGGAGAATTAATGTTGAACTCTTCTCCCGCCTCCTGCCAGATTTCCTGTTCCAGCCTGCTGATCTGAACTGCAAGTCTGTTTCCGTAATCTTTCAGTTCGTCCGCTTCTACCCGGACTCCATTTTGTTCCATATCAAAAAGCGTAAATACAAGCGGCATTTCTATTTCTTTGAAAAGCTTCCACATTCCCGCCTCTTCCAGCTTATCCTGTAAAGGAGCAGCTGACGCATAGGCGGTATAAGCTTCATAGCATGCTTTCTTTTCATCTTCCATCTTCTCTTCCAAAAGAAGATCCAGCTGTTCTCTTGCCACATCCTCAAATCCATAATCATTTTTAAGAGGATTCAAAAGATATGCTGCAATAATCCCGTCGAAACAATTGTCTTTGACAGATGGCGTAAAATATTTCATTGTTTCTTTCAGATGAAAGACAGACAACGTCTTCGGGCCGGCAGATAATTTTTCCAGTTTCTCCAGGAGTTCCGCTATCTCCATCTTCTCTTCCGGAATACAGTAAATTTCCTTTTCTCCGAAGCAAAGAGCAACTCCTCCAATCCGTGCCTCTCCTGCAAAAAGCGGAAGTGCCTCTGCTGTTCTCCGAAAGACAGCCACACCCAGAGTTTCTGCTTCCGACGCTTCTTCGAGAATGCGTTCCGCCTCCTCGCGGCTTCCGGCAGTCCGGAAGGAATCTTCCACCGCATGGGAAGGGCCTTTCACCTCAAAACGGCTCAAAAGATTTTTGAACTGCAGTTTCTGAAAAAGGGTATATGCCTCTTCCGTGAAAATATTTCCAAGTCTTGCGCTTTCAATATCATAATCCAGCGATGCATCTACACAGATTGCTGCCAGCTTCTTGCTCATCACTGCCATATCCCAGTATTCTACAATAGCTTTGGATGCACGGGGCGGCTTCAGCTCCCCGGCATGCTGGTACGCGTTTTCTATACTGTGGTATTCTGTAATGATCTTCGCCGCAGTTTTCTCCCCAATTCCGGGAACTCCGGGAATATTATCTGAGGTATCTCCCATAAGCGCTTTCATATCAATAAATTCCAGAGGAGTCACCTGATAACGCTCTTTTACATCAGCCGCATAATAGTCCTCCACTTCTGTTCTTCCCTGCTTCGTCTTAGGGATACGGATCTTTACCTTGTCCGTGGCAAGCTGCAGAAGATCCCGATCTCCGCTGATGATGGTCACATCCATGCCTTCGCTCTCACATCGTTTTGAGAGCGTCCCCAGAAGATCATCCGCTTCCAGGCCTTCCTGTTCTATGATCCTGATTCCCATGGACCGGAGGACTTCCTTCATTACAGGGACCTGCTGTCGCAGCTCGTCCGCCATAGGTTTTCTTGTCCCTTTATATTCTTCATACATTTGATGCCGGAAGGTTGGCGCATGTACATCAAAAGCTACCGTAAGATACTCCGGCTTCTCCTCATCCAGCAGTTTTAACATAATGTTAAGGAAACCGTAAATGGCATTCGTATGAAGTCCCTCCGAATTTGTAAGATCCGGAAGGCCAAAAAAGGCTCTGTTCAAAATACTGTGTCCGTCAATCAATACAATTTTTTCCGCCATATTTTTTCTCCATCTTATAAAGCTACTGAATCTACTATACAACAATCTTTCCCATTTTAAAAGAAAAAATTTGTTGAAAAATCTTGTAATTCAAATATCAATATGCTATACTTACATTCGGTTCTTACAAAAGACCACCTGCGGATGTGGCGGAATGGCAGACGCACAAGACTCAAAATCTTGCGGAGGTGACTTCGTGTGGGTTCAAGTCCCACCATCCGCATCTTCTATTTTCAGACGCAAAAGTGCAGTTTTCTAAATCAGAAAACTGCATTTTTAATATACAAAAATAAAATTTGCAAAGATAGCATTATCTAAAGGAAAGGAATGTCTCTTATGAACAGTAAAATAGCAGAAGCAATTAAACTAACCCGTCAGCCGGTGGCCGTATTTACATCAAAAGAAATCCCGGAAAATGCCATGCAGTTTCGAAAAGGCGTATGGGGATGTGTGATCGCCATGATGCATGCAGTCTCTAAAGGCAAAACAGCTGCATTTGACAGGGAAACCGTTGTCTGCGCGGGAGGAAAGGCGGGACTGGGTATTCGAAAGTTTGAGCTTGGAACCATTGAATACTTTCTTTCCATCGGCGGAAAGGGACCGAAAAAAGGGGAATTTTATAAAAAAAGTCCGGACATTGCACGAAATTATATCGAAACAATGCCGGACATTGAAACAGATGAATATGTTATTATGAAACCTCTCAATGAATTAAAAGAAAATGAAACGCCGGAAATCGTCATTTTTCTGGTAAATGCCGACCAGCTTTCCGGTCTTGCAACATTGGCAAATTACGACCGGGAAACACAGGACAATGTGAAGCTTTCGTTTGGATCCGGATGCGCACAGTCAGTCCTTTACGGCCTTGATGCGGCACGGAACAATCCCACTGCCTGTTATATCGGTCTGACAGATCCTTCCGCCAGGAAATGTATACCAAGCGATCTCCTTTCCTTTACAATTCCTTTTCATCGTTTTCTGGAGATGGAGGAATGTGTGGAAAGCAGCTTTTTTCACACAGATACCTGGAAGGTCATTGCAAGAAGAATCTAAAATCCTTCCGTCGGAAACAGAATTTGATCTAAAGCCGTCAGATCAGACTCCGCGACAGAATATACGTTGTCAGAATCAGCCGCTACATGAAGATCTACCTGCTGCGGCTCCCCGTAAGTGGGCGATTCCATCCGGCTTTGAAGCCCTTCATACATCTTTTGGAATACCATCTGATTAATTTCATCTTCTCCCGGGATCTGGGAAACATCGGTGATACCCGCCAGTTCTGCCTGCACTGCCTCTGTAACTTCAGCTTCCAAACCTTCAAAAGCTGTGAGCGGCTTTGCCGTAACAGCTACTGTGAAGCTTCCATCCTCTTCTTCTGTTACCTCTCCCACTTCATACTCCGCCAGCGCCAACATGTCTTTAAAAAGCTGGCGGTAGTTGTCCAGCAATTCGTCTGACAATCCTGCCGAATCATAACCGGCAATGGTCATCATCTGATCAATATTGTTCTCATAAAGGTTTTCTGCTTCTTCCTTTGTGGAATCTGTCTGTTCCGTGTACTCGTCAAAATCCGCCTTATAACTGGCATCCAGAATCGATTGTGCATAAGTTCCAACTTCTTCCGGACTCATTTTGCAGGCTGTCAGCAGCATAACAGCCGCCGCCACGAGAAGACCAACTGCCTTTTTCCTTCTTTTCATACTTTTTCCTCCTCAATAAAGTAATTTTCTATATTTTACCTCATTAAGGACATATTATCAATTATTTCAGCAGTTTTTTCCCTATTTCAAAACAGTCAAATGTAGCGAAATAGTCTTTCGGCGTCTCTGCACGGCGGATCAGCTCTGTACTTCCATCTTCTTTTAAAAGTACTTCTGCTGACTTCAGCTTTCCATTATAATTATATCCCATAGCAAAACCGTGTGCTCCGGTATCATGAATGACAAGCAAATCTCCGGCGTCAATTTTCGGCAAGTGCCGGTCGATCGCAAACTTATCGTTATTCTCGCAGAGGGATCCTGTCACATCATACAGATGATCGCATGGCTCATTTTCTTTTCCCATCACAGTGATGTGGTGATAAGCGCCGTACATCGCCGGACGCATCAGATTCACCGCACACGCATCCACTCCGATATATTCTTTGTGAGTATGTTTTTCATGGATAGCCTTTGTCACCAGACAGCCATAGGGTCCCATCATAAATCTGCCAAGTTCCGTATAAATTGCCACATCACCCATTCCGGCAGGAACCAGCACCTCTTCGTACACCCGCCGCACGCCTTCTCCGATGGCGCGAATATCATTAGGCTCCTGATCCGGTTTATAAGGAATACCGATTCCGCCTGACAGATTAATAAATTTAATGTGTGCTCCGGTTTCCTTCTGAAGTTTCACTGCCAGTTCAAAAAGCACCTTTGCCAGCATCGGATAGTATTCATTTGTTACAGTATTGCTTGCAAGGAAAGCGTGAATGCCAAATTCTTTCGCACCTTTTTCCTTTAGGATCTTAAAGGCTTCAAAAATCTGCTCTGTTGTCATGCCATATTTTGCATCGCCCGGATTGTCCATAATATCATTACTGATCTTAAACAAGCCTCCCGGATTGTATCTGCAGCTGATTGTCTCCGGTATGTACCCAATCGCCTTCTCCAGGAAATCAATGTGTGTGATATCATCCAGATTGATGATCGCCCCAAGCTTTTCGGCCAATTTAAAATCTTCTGCCGGAGTATCATTGGAAGAAAACATAATATCGTCTCCTGTGGCTCCAATGGCTTCTGAAAGAAGCAGCTCTGTGTACGAGGAACAATCACATCCGCATCCATATTCTCTTAAAATCTGTATCAGGAAGGGATTAGGCGTTGCCTTTACCGCAAAATACTCTTTGTATCCTTTATTCCACGCAAAAGCTTCCTTCAGCGCTTCCGCATTCTTTCGGATCCCTTTCTCGTCATAAAGATGAAAAGGAGTGGGATACTTCTTTACAATTTCATCCAGCTGTTCTTTTGTCACAAATGTCTCTTTTTTCATAGGTACGTTACTCCTTATATCTGTACAGATTTTAATTTATTATTCAATCACAGCAATTCTCATCATATTGCTGACACCTTCTTTTGCACGGTTTACATTCGGGGAGGGAATGCCTGCTGTCAGCACCACAACATCTCCCGGATCAGCCATTTGCTTTGCACATACCAGCTCGATCGCCCCGGAACAAATATCCTCCGTCGTATTGAACTGAATAGATTTGATTGGCTTTACTCCCCAGTAAATCTGCATTCTGCGAAGAGAACGCTCATTAGGAGTCACGCCAATAATCGGCATTTTAGGCTTAAATTTAGAAACAACTCTGGTAGTAGCACCCGATACAGACGGAGTGATGATACACTTCGCTCCCAGATTGTATGCTGTCGTAACAGAAGCATGGCCAATGGCACTGGAAATTCCTTTCATACGGTGTTCCTCTGCCTTTTTGAGCATAAGATCATAATCCAGATGCTCCTCTGTATTCTCCACAATATGCACCATCATCTGAAGCGCTTCTAATGGATATTTTCCCTGTGCAGTTTCTCCAGACAGCATGACTGCATCCGTTCCGTCATAAACTGCATTCGCCACATCCGTCACTTCTGCCCGTGTCGGACGAGGATTGCGGATCATGGAATCCAGCATCTGTGTTGCTGTAATAACCGGTTTATAATAATAATTACATTTCTGAATGATCATTTTCTGAAGATAAGGCACTTCCTCTGCCGGAATCTCCACGCCAAGATCTCCTCTGGCTACCATAATACCGTCTGCACAGCGAATGATCTCGTCAATATTCTTAATTCCTTCTGCATTTTCAATCTTTGCGATGATCGGAATGTATGGAGCATCACATTCTTTCAGAAAAGCGCGGATCTCTACAATACACTCTGCATTGCGCACAAAGGATGCCGCAATAAAATCAATACCCTGTTCCACGCCGAAACGGATATCTTCTCTGTCCTTGTCTGTGATAGCCGGAAGTCTTACAGGCACATTAGGCACATTCACGCCCTTGCGCTCTCCCAACTCTCCTCCGTTCACAATCTCGCAGACAATATCCGTTACTGTTTTGCTGATCACCCTAAGACCAATCAACCCGTCATCTATCAAGATCGTGCTTCCAACAGATACATCGTCTACAAGTCCGCTATAGGAAATGGATACTTTCGTTTCATCCCCTGTAATATCCTCAGAGGTCAGTGTAAACTTTCTGCCTGTCTCCAGCATTACCTTTTTTCCATCTTTCAGGATACCGGTACGGATCTCCGGACCTTTTGTATCCAGCAGGATCGCTGTTGGCATATGTTCTTCATCCCGGATACGCTTCAGCATATCCATTCTGCCCTTCTGTTCTTCATGACTTCCGTGTGAAAAATTGAATCTTGCAATATCCATCCCATTCTTCACAAGCGCTCTCATCAGATTTTCATCATTTGTGTTAGGTCCCATTGTACAGACTATTTTTGTTTTCTTTTTCTTCATTTTTTTCACCAATTCCTTTTTCATATTTTTATTTCCAAAGTTTCAGGACAAATGCCCTGCTCTTTCCACGTTACTATTTTACATGTATATGGGAAAAGAGATGATCCTGACAGTACTCATAATTCCCATTACATCTGGAACAATACCGGAACTCCAGGGACGGATCGTCCAGCTCTGTGCGTCCGCACACGGCACAGCGGTGTCTGGCTCCGCCTGCATAATGATTTTCCGGCCGGATCTTCTGCTGAAATTCTCTTTTTCTCTTTCTCTGTTTTGGAGAATAAGGCTTCATATTTCTTGAACCCAGGAAAAAGATCACAAAATTCAAAATGGAAACTGCCGCCGCAATCGCGTTTGCCTGGTACACAACTCCCACCAGAGGATTTCCTCCATAGGAGGGCAGAAAAGCCTGCAATATGGTGTAGAGGAAATAAACGCCATCCAGGATTCCCAACCATTTTGCCTTGACCGGGATCGCAAAAAACAGATAGAACTGCATATCCGGATAAACAGCTGCAAATGCAAGAAACAATGACATGTTCAAATACCATGTCCCCAGCGGGAAGGATACCCCCACCAGGAAATAGGCGGCAAATGCCGCGATCACATGAAATAACATACCCGAAAAGAAATAAAGGTTAAACCGAAACGCACCCCAGGTATTTTCCAGTTCCCTTCCCAGCATATAATACAGATAAAGGGCAAAAATCATAAAGAGATATCCGGTCTGAGGCGGCTGTATAATGAAGGTTACGATCCTCCAGATCTGTCCGCGCAGAATTGCGCTGACATCAAGACTCAAATACTGATAATAAAAAGAAGGAACCAAAAGCTGCAGAACCAGCCCCACAACATAAAGGATAATAATGTAATACATCAGATTGTGGATGGCATATCTGCCGAATTTCCGTTCCATTTTTTCCAACCAATTCATAGAAAAAATACCTGCTTTCCCATATTACTCTAATACTGTAGTCATTCTACCTTTTTAGGAAGTCTTTGTCAATTACACCGGATAACTTTACCGTATTTTAATATTTCTATTACATTTGTTGATTGTCTTTTCAATTTTTTTGTCGTATAATGTTACCGTTTAGGAAAACAACATTTAATATGTAGAATTACATATATTCCCAGACAGGATTTTTATCTTTGTCATACTGAAATCTATACTATTACAAAGACAAGGAGTACATATTTATGAATCAACAAGAATTATTTACCCTGGGGATCGATATCGGATCCACCACAGTAAAGATCGCCATTCTGGATGATCAAAATGATGTGCTTTTCTCTGATTATGAAAGACATTTTGCAAATATCCAGGAAACCCTTTCTGACCTTTTGGGAAGGGCTATCTATAAACTCGGTTCTATCCGGGTGTCTCCTGTTATAACAGGATCCGGAGGACTGACTCTTGCAAAACATCTGGGGGTTCCCTTTGTGCAGGAAGTTGTAGCCGTATCCACTGCTCTTCAGGACTATGCGCCTCAGACAGATGTGGCAATTGAGCTTGGAGGGGAAGATGCAAAGATTATTTACTTTGAAGGCGGCAATATTGAGCAGAGAATGAATGGTGTCTGCGCCGGCGGAACCGGCTCTTTCATCGACCAGATGGCTTCTCTTCTGCAGACCGACGCCTCCGGATTGAATGAATACGCAAAAAATTATAAAGCTCTGTATTCTATCGCTGCCAGATGCGGCGTATTTGCGAAATCAGATATTCAGCCGCTGATCAATGAGGGGGCTTCCAAAGAAGATCTGGCCGCCTCTATTTTCCAGGCAGTTGTAAACCAGACCATCAGCGGACTTGCCTGCGGTAAACCGATTCGCGGACACGTAGCATTTCTGGGAGGACCTCTTCATTTCCTTTCAGAGCTTAGAGAAGCGTTTGTCCGCACACTGAAGTTGGATGAGGAGCACACTATTGCTCCAAATCATTCTCACCTTTTTGCAGCCATTGGTTCTGCCTTAAACTCTACCAAGGAACCCATCGTGCCTATCCGTGAGCTCCAGGAACGCCTGGCAAAACGGATACAGATGGAGTTTGAAGTAGAGAGAATGGAACCTCTTTTTGCAACCGAAGCAGAATATAAGGAATTTACAGAGCGCCACGCAAAACATCAGGTTCCGGTTAAGGATCTTGCCTCTTATAAAGGCAAAGCATTTCTTGGTATCGACGCCGGTTCCACTACAACTAAAGCGGCTCTTGTAGGAGAAGACGGAACCCTTCTGTATTCTTTTTACCATAATAATGAAGGAGATCCTCTCGGTACCACAATCTCAGCAATCAAAGACATTTATTCTCAGCTTCCCGAGGATGTGGAGATTGTTCATTCCTGCTCCACCGGATATGGCGAAGCACTGATCAAAGCTGCTCTTCTTCTTGATGAAGGAGAAGTAGAAACCGTTTCTCACTATTATGCCGCCTCTTTCTTTGAACCGGATGTAGACTGTATTCTGGACATCGGCGGGCAGGATATGAAATGTATTAAGATCAAAAACCAGACTGTTGACAGTGTACAGCTGAACGAAGCCTGCTCTTCAGGCTGTGGTTCCTTTATCGAAACCTTTGCCAAATCGCTCAACTATTCTGTAGAAGATTTTGCGCACGAAGCTTTATTTGCCCATAATCCGATTGACCTTGGAACCCGCTGTACTGTATTTATGAACTCTAAGGTAAAACAGGCACAGAAAGAGGGAGCTGCCGTGTCCGACATTTCTGCCGGACTGGCCTACTCTGTCATTAAGAATGCTCTTTTCAAAGTAATTAAAGTATCTGATGCAACAGAACTGGGACAGCACATTGTTGTGCAGGGCGGTACTTTCTATAATAATGCTGTTCTAAGAAGTTTTGAGAAAATTGCAGGCTGCCACGCAATCCGCCCGGACATTGCCGGCATCATGGGAGCGTTCGGTGCTGCCCTGATCGCAAGGGAACGCTATGTGGAATGCGAAGGTACTACCATGCTCTCCATCGAAGATATCGAAGCGCTGGAATACCGGACAACGATGACAAAGTGCCGCGGATGTACCAATAACTGCCGTCTGACGATCAACCATTTCAGCGGCGGAAGAAAGTTTATCACCGGAAACCGCTGTGAAAAGGGACTTGGAAAAGAAAAATCGAAGAACAACCTTCCCAACCTTTTTGAGTATAAGAGTCAGCGGTATTTCGGCTATACGCCTCTTTCAGAGGAGGAAGCTTCCCGCGGCGTGATCGGTATACCCAGAGTTCTGAATATGTACGATAACTATCCGTTCTGGTTCACATTCTTCACGGATCTTGGATTTCGTGTAGTTCTCTCTCCCGCTTCCACAAGGAAGATTTATGAGCTGGGAATTGAGTCTATCCCAAGTGAATCTGAATGTTATCCCGCCAAACTTGCCCACGGGCATGTACAATGGCTGATCAATGAAGGCATCCGGCATATCTTTTACCCTTCTATTCCTTATGAAAGAAATGAATTTGCCGATGCCAACAACCACTATAACTGTCCGATTGTTACCTCCTATCCGGAGAACATCAAAAATAATATTGATGCCATCGTAAACGGCAACGTGGATTTCATCCATCCTTTCATGTCCTTTGCCAGCGAGGAAACCCTTTCTTCCCGCCTGATCGAAGAACTTGCTCCAAAGTTTGATCTCACAGCAGAAGAAATTAAAACTGCTGTTCATAAAGCCTGGGTTGAGCTTGAAGCGTGCCGGAACGATATGCGCAAAAAAGGTGAGGAAACCGTTGCTTTCCTCGACAAAACAGGAAACCGGGGAATTGTTCTTGCCGGACGTCCCTATCATATTGACCCCGAGGTAAACCATGGACTTCCGGAGCTGATCAATTCCTACAATATCGCCGTATTGACAGAAGATTCCGTATCACACCTTCACCCGGTAGAGCGGCCTTTAAATGTTATGGATCAGTGGATGTATCACTCCCGCCTCTATGCGGCAGCAAATTATGTAAAGACAAAAGATAATCTGGATCTGATCCAGCTCAATTCTTTCGGATGCGGACTGGATGCCGTCACCACAGATCAGGTTGCCGATATCCTGACTCGCTCCGATAAGATCTACACCTCTTTAAAAATCGATGAGGTCAATAACCTGGGAGCTGCAAGAATCCGTGTCCGCTCTCTGCTTGCTGCAATCCGCGTCAGAGAACAAAGGGAACAGAAACGGCATATTGAGCCATCTTCCATAAAAAAGGTACCTTTTACAAAGGAGATGCGCAAAGAGTACACCATCCTCTGCCCGCAGATGTCTCCAATGCATTTTGAACTTCTGGAACCTGCTTTCAACGCTTCGGGTTATAAAGTGGAAGTCCTTCCAAACGACAATAAGCAAGCCGTTGATGTGGGACTGAAATATGTTAATAACGATGCCTGCTACCCTTCTCTTATGGTTGTAGGACAGATTATGGAAGCTATTTTATCCGGAAAATACGATACAGATAAGATTGCTGTCATTATCAGTCAGACCGGAGGCGGATGCCGTGCTTCCAACTATATCGGATTCATCCGCCGCGCATTGAAGAAAGCCGGCTATGAACATATTCCGGTTATTTCTATCAACTTAAGCGGGCTGGAAGGAAATCCCGGCTTTAAGATTACACCGGCATTAGCGCTTCGCGGAATCTATGCTGCTGTTTTCGGAGACATTTTCATGAAATGTGTTTACCGCCTCCGTCCATACGAGGCAGTGCCCGGTTCGGTTGACGCTATGCATCGCAAATGGGTAAAAGTTTGTGCTGATTTTGTTTCCCAGGGCTACCCTTCCCGAAGAAAATTCAAAAAACTGTGCCGGAATATTATTGAAGACTTCGACAACAATATTGAACTTTTAGATATCAAGAAACCCCGCGTAGGTGTAGTTGGAGAAATTCTGGTAAAATTCCTCCCTGCCGCCAATAATCATCTGGTGGAGCTTTTGGAGAGTGAAGGCGCCGAAGCTGTCGTTCCAGATCTTTTGGACTTCCTTCTGTACTGCTTCTACAATCAGAATTTCAAGGTATCCCATCTTGGTTTTGCCAAGTCAAAGGCTACTATTGCAAACCTTGGAATCAAAGCGCTGGAATGGTTCCGCTCTCCTGCCAGCAAGGCATTTAAAGAGAGCAAGCACTTCGATCCTCCGGCTGATATCCGGGATCTGGGCAAAATGGCATCTGAGATTGTTTCCCTCGGAAACCAGACTGGCGAAGGTTGGTTCCTCACCGGAGAGATGCTGGAGCTGATCCACAGCGGTGCCACAAACATCGTCTGCACACAGCCTTTTGCCTGCCTTCCGAACCATGTAGTGGGCAAGGGGGTTATCAAAGAGCTGCGACGACGCCATCCGCTGGCAAATATTGTTGCCATCGACTATGACCCGGGTGCAAGTGAGGTAAATCAGCTGAACCGTATTAAACTAATGCTGTCAACAGCGAATAAAAATCTGGCAAAAACGGAAGGATAGTAAAATTTGGGACGTAGTAACATTTAAATTCAATGTCATTAAGTTTAGAAATTAGGATTCAAAAAAGCATGGAACGAAAAATTCCATGCTTTTTTAGTAAAAACACTTGACAAATCATACAAATCTGCGACAAAGCTATATGAATATATAGTTTTTTGAAGGTCTTAAATCACGGATTATTCCCTTATTCTTCTCGATCCATACAATTTCCTTTTTTATCGATCCAATATCGGACAGTATGATGTTTAGACGCACCAGAACCACATTTAGGACATCGGGATATATCTCGCATCTGATTAATAGCATATGTGGACATGGAGAGTGCATTATGAACATTTTTTGCTCGATCCATGCTATTAGAATACCAGATAGCACCGCAAACGGTACACCGGTACTTTTCTTCTGTCTTTTCTTTGCATCCGGATCGCCTTCTTTGTTTCTCTAATCGAATGGCAGCCTGTTTCCCTCTTTCAAGCTTCAATTGTTTCTTTTCTTCTTCCTTTTGCTGTTTAAGGAGTGCTTTCTCTTCCTGTTTTTTCTGGATATCTGAAGAATGTTGCGCCATTCCTGCTTTCATAGCTCCCATAATTATTTCTTTAGCGCCATACTGCACCAAGTAATCATGCAGCCTTCTAATCTCTCCCTTATCTTTCCGATTAGTACAAAGGTATGCCGAATTCATGCCAGGAGCAACAAAATATACACCAGGCACTCTGGAAAAAGTTGCTTCAGGTTGATAGAAAGTAATTTCTATTTCTCTGATATTCATCCTATAAACTTCCTTATCTTTCTTCATGATAGTCAACACTTCATCATCTATGCTTTGATACATAAATTTCCCAATTGTTATCTCCACTAAATGTCCCCCTCTCGAAATAGGAATAGAGACATTATACTGGATTTAAACACCAAAAAACAGGAAATAGAAAAAATACCTTGGTTTAATGCAAAAAAGACCGAAGATTAGGGGGAATCCCCTCAATCCAAGGTCCTTTTTGGTTATTTTTATTTGCCTTTTTTAAGAATAATTGTTGTTGCCCTTACTCACCATATATTTCTCATTATTTTACAAGCAATGATCTTCCTGTCATCTCTTTTGGCTGTTTCATTCCCATCAGTTCGATCAATGTAGGAGCGATATCCGCCAAACATCCACCTTCTCTTAATTTGTAAGCCGGATCAGCATTTACAAGAATAAACGGTACCGGATTCGTTGTGTGGGCAGTGAACGGCTCTCCTGTCTCTTCATCGATGAGCTGCTCTGCATTTCCGTGGTCTGCACAGATAAACATCTGACCTCCCACTTCTTTGATAGCCTCTACAGTCTTTCCAACACACTCATCCACTGCCTCGATCGCCTTAATGGCTGCCGCCTCTACTCCGGTATGCCCTACCATATCCGGATTCGCAAAGTTAATGATAATAACGTCATACTTTCCAGAACGAATAGCTTCCGTCAGTTTATCGCAAACTTCGTAAGCGCTCATCTCCGGTTTCAGGTCGTAAGTAGCAACCTTTGGAGATTTTACAAGAATACGGTCTTCTCCTTCATTTGGTTCTTCTACACCGCCGTTAAAGAAGAATGTCACATGCGCGTATTTTTCTGTCTCTGCGATACGTGCCTGCTTCATACCGTTAGCAGCAAGAAATTCTCCGAATGTATTTGTAATTTCCTCTTTCACAAACGCAACCAGTTTATTTTCAATCGTCACATCATATTCTGTAAAGCATACAAAGACCGTCTTGATCCGCTCTCCTCTTTCAAATCCGGCAAAGTCATCATCGCAAAATGTTCTTGTGATCTCTCTTGCACGGTCCGGACGGAAGTTAAAGAAAATAATGGAATCCTGATCTTTGATTGTCGCCACAGGAGCGCCGTCTTTCTCTACAATTGTAGGAAGTACAAATTCGTCTGTTGTATCCTTATCATAGGAAACCTGGATTCCTTCCGGGCCTGACGCTGCCTTTTCGCCCTCTCCAAATACCATTGCACGGTATGCTTTCTCCACACGATCCCAGCGATTGTCCCGATCCATTGCATAGTAACGTCCCATTACAGTAGCAACCTGACCTACGCCGATTTCTTTCATCTTGGCTTCCAACTCTTCTACATATTCTTTTCCAGATGCCGGAGGAGTGTCTCGTCCATCCAGGAAGCAGTGTACATATACCTTTTCAATTCCCTGTCTCTTTGCAAGCTCCAAAAGTCCGTAAATGTGAGTATTATGGCTGTGCACGCCGCCGTCAGATACCAGTCCCATAAGATGGAGCGCTGAATCATGTTTCTTCACATTTTCACATGCTGCAAGAAGAGCTTTGTTTTCAAAGAAATCACCATCCTGAATTGCTTTTGTAATCTTAGTCAGATCCTGATACACAATGCGGCCGGCACCCATGTTCAGATGTCCTACTTCAGAGTTACCCATCTGACCATCCGGAAGTCCTACCGCCATTCCGCTTGCATTTCCCTTTACAAAGGGATACTCTGCCATCAGCTTATCCATAACAGGAGTTTTCCCTTCTGCTACCGCATTGCCTTCTTTCTTTTCATTTAATCCATAACCATCCAAAATCATCAGTACTGTTGGTTTTTTACTCATTTTCTATTCTCCTTCTATTGGTCTTTGCAGATGTTTTCCATCCACTTGTATGCCAGATCCATCCAGCATTGACATTCCTCCTGAACGCCGCTTCCATCAGCACGCCTGGATTCTTCTCCTGCGCTCCCCAGTCCATGAGAGCCTTTCTGAAACAAATGAAGCTCTGTCCTGATCCCTTTCTCGTGCAGCGCTTCTGCCATTCTGACAGAATTTTGAACCGGAACGGTTCTGTCTTCAAAGGTATGCCATATAAAGCAGGGAACTGTATATTCTGTCACCTGTCTTTCTAAGGACAGCATCTCTTTCTTTTCTTCATATTCATCCTGAAGAAGATTTAGGAAACTTCCCTTATGGGAAATATTTTCATCAGAACTTATCACCGGATAACTGAGCAGCAGTCCCGCCGGTCTTAATTTCTCTGATGGGATTCCAAGCTTTTTGGAAAGAAATGTACTGTTCCAGAAAACTCCAAGACACCCTGCCAGATGTCCTCCCGCTGATGAACCCTGAACAAAAATCTGCCTTTCGTCCACCTTCCATTCTTCAGAATGTCCTTTAACAATTCCCATTGCCATTCCAAGTTCCAGAAGCGCTGTGGGATATTTTGCCGGGGCAGTGGAATATCGCAGAATCCCTACATGATACCCTTTTTGCAGAAAGTACATTGCAATAGGCTCTCCTTCCCGAAAACTGGTTCTCTCATATCCGCCTCCCGGACATAAAATAACCATGGGACGCTTTTTTATATGCAGATCTCCCGGCGTATCTAATACATAAGCGATAAAATGAGCATCCGGAAGGGAACCTTCCGTCTGCAGTTTCATTCTTTCAATAATCACACTCTTCACTCCCGAAACTCAAAAGCCCGCAGGAACTGTCTTGCAAGCCCCTGCGGTTCAATCTGGTTCTTACTTATAATTTACAATCTTTCCGAAGTCTGCCTTCAAAGAAGCTCCTCCGACAAGTCCTCCGTCAATGTCAGCCTGTGCAAATAACTCTGCAGCATTTCCTGCATTAACAGAACCGCCGTACTGAATACGGATAGCTTCCGCTGTTGCTTCGTCATAAATCTCTGCAATACATGCACGGATTCCGGCACACACTTCTTCTGCCTGTTCTGTTGTTGCTGTTTTTCCTGTTCCAATCGCCCAGATCGGTTCATATGCGATCACAGCTGTCTTTGCCTGATCTGCTGTAATTCCCTGGAATCCAACCTTAACCTGCTGACGAATGAAATCCATGGTAACGCCCTGTTCTCTCTGCTCCAGAGATTCTCCACAGCACATGATAGGCGTAATGCCATGTTCAAATGCCTTGTGCATTTTCTTGTTGACATCCTCGCTTGTCTCGCCAAAGTAATCTCTTCTCTCTGAATGTCCCAGAACTACATATTTTACACCCGCATCTGTAAGCATTGCCGGAGAAATTTCTCCTGTGTATGCTCCGCTTTCCTCGTAATACATGTTTTCTGCTCCAACCTGGATGTTTGTCCCCTTGCACGCTTCCACTACCGGAATAATATCAATTGCCGGAACACAGAATACAACGTCTGCATCCTCTGTTGCAACTAAAGGCTTTAATTCTTCTACCAGCGCAACTGCCTCGCTGGGAGTTTTATTCATCTTCCAGTTTCCTGCTATAATCTTTCTTCTTGCCATTGTTTTCACTCTTTCCTTTATATATTCTTTAAAATCTGCATTCGTTACTAAGTCCCCTGCTTAAGCCCGTCAGGAAGGGGGGGATGTTCACCTTACTAAACTCACCTGTGCCCTAACGGGCTTGGTTCGCTAAGTGCGGTGAACTAAGTGCGCACTAGAATTCGTCCGGCGTCCTTCGGACTTGGACTCATTAAGTGCTTACTTATCGTTAGCTGCTGCTACGCCCGGAAGTTCTTTTCCTTCCAAAAATTCCAAAGATGCGCCGCCACCTGTAGAGATATGTGTCATCTTGTCACCGTATCCCAACTGATTTACAGCTGCTGCAGAATCTCCTCCTCCGATGATCGTCACAGCATCTGTTTCCGCAAGCGCTTTCGCAACTGCCTCCGTTCCGTGAGCAAAATTCGGCATTTCAAAACATCCCATAGGACCATTCCATACAACTGTCTTTGCATCTTTCACTGCATCTGTAAAAATCTTCTCTGTTTCCGGTCCGATATCCATTCCTTCCCAGCCATCCGGGATTTCTCCTGTCGGTACAATCTGGATATTTGCATCGTTAGAAAATTCATCTCCGATACGATTATCAACCGGAAGAAGCAGTCTTACACCTTTTTCCTCTGCTTTCTTTACCATGTTCTCTGCATATTCCAGATAATCGTCCTCACAAAGAGATGTTCCGATCTTTCCTCCCTTGGATTTTGCGAAAGTATATGCCATTCCTCCGCCGATGATCAAAACGTCCACTTTATCGATCAGGTTTTCAATAACAGAAATCTTGCTGGAAACTTTTGCACCGCCCAGAATTGCCACAAATGGTCTCTCCGGATTGTTGACTGCATTTCCGAGGAAATCAATTTCTTTTTGCATAAGATAACCAACTACTGCAGTATCTACATATTTTGTCACTCCAACATTTGAGCAGTGTGCTCTATGAGCAGTACCAAAAGCGTCATTTACAAATACGTCGCACAGGGAAGCAAGCTCTTTTGAAAATGTATCTTCATTTTTCGTTTCTTCCGCTCTGTAACGTGTATTCTCCAAAAGAACAACTTCTCCATCTTTCATGGCTTCAACAGCAGCTTTTGCATTTGGTCCTACAACCTCCGGATCAGCCGCAAATTTCACTTCCTGTCCTAACAGCTCTGACAAACGCTTTGCAACCGGTGCAAGAGACAGTTCCGGCACTGCCTGTCCCTTCGGTTTACCCAAATGAGAACAAAGAATCACCTTTCCGCCGTCTCCGATCAGCTTCTTAATTGTCGGAAGGGCTGCAACAAGACGATTCTCATCCGTAATCTTTCCATCGATAAGCGGTACATTGAAATCACATCTTACAAGGACCTTTTTCCCTTTTACATTGATATCATCTACAGATTTTTTATTAAGCATTTAAGTGCCTCCTTTCATTTTCCGATACTTTTGAAAAAAGTCGAAATTCTCTCATAATGCCAAAAACGGATCCGGTCCCAACAAGACCGGACCCGTTTTGAGTCTTAATTATGCTAATTCAGAGAAGTATTTGATTGTTCTTACCATCTGGCTTGTGTATGAATTTTCATTGTCATACCAGGAAACAACCTGTACTTCTGTTGTTCCATTCTCTAATGGAAGTACCATTGTCTGTGTTGCATCAAACAGAGAACCATATCTCATTCCTACGATATCGCTGGATACGATTTCATCTGTGTTGTATCCGAAGGATTCTGTAGCAGCAGCTTTCATTGCAGCGTTGATCTGATCAACTGTTACATTTCCTTCTACAACTGCTGTCAGGATTGTTGTGGATCCTGTCGGGGTTGGAACTCTCTGTGCAGCTCCGATCAGTTTTCCGTTCAGTTCCGGAATAACAAGACCGATTGCCTTAGCAGCTCCTGTGCTGTTTGGAACGATATTGCATGCAGCAGCACGTGATCTTCTTAAGTCACCTTTTCTCTGTGGTCCGTCCAGTGTCATCTGATCGCCTGTGTAAGCGTGGATTGTACACATAATACCGGATTTGATCGGTGCAAGATCATTCAGAGCCTTAGCCATTGGTGCAAGACAGTTTGTTGTACAGGAAGCTGCAGAAATAACTGTATCTTCCGGTTTCAGTGTTTCATGGTTTACATTATATACGATAGTCGGCAGATCGTTTCCTGCTGGTGCAGAAATAACAACCTTTCTAGCTCCTGCTTTAATATGAGCAGATGCTTTATCTTTAGATGTATAGAAGCCTGTACATTCCAGAACAACGTCTACTCCGATCTCTCCCCATGGAAGCTCTTCTGCATTTGCTTTTGCGTAGATCTTGATCTCTTTTCCATCAACAATGATAGAATCATCTGTAGCTTCTACTTTATCAGCCAGAGCATATTTTCCCTGTGAAGAGTCATATTTCAACAGGTGAGCTAACATTTTTGGGCTTGTCAGGTCATTGATCGCAACTACTTCATACCCTTCAGCTCCAAACATCTGTCTGAAAGCAAGACGTCCGATACGTCCAAAACCATTGATTGCTACTTTTACTGCCATGATTAATTCCTCCTAAAGTCTTTTCACTGTTTCACAGCTTTTATTTTTGCTCCTTAACTTCGTTAAAGAACCATCAACCATTAACAATTGTACTAAATCTCATACAAAAATTCAAGAGCCTTTTCCAATTTTATGTAAGTACTTTGAAAACAGGCTTTCTTTCCTTAAATTCCGTGTAATACCGGAATCCGCAGGATTTCAGGATATCGTCTGCCTTATGGAAATCATAGGCTATATGTTCCGGGCAGTGTCCGTCTGCCCCTACTGTGATGATTTCTCCGCCAAGTTCCCGGTAACGCTTCAGAATATCCGGGTGGGGGTGGGCAAAAGGCAGCCCGTATTTCAGTCCCGCCATGTTCAATTCTATTCCTTTCCCCCGCTCTATAACCGCTTTCAGGATTTCATCGATCTCATCTGCGTATTTTTGATAAGAATATCCCTCTGCTTTGCCGTTTCCGTATCTCACCACATAATCAATATGTCCAAGCACATCGAAATCCGGGGTGCTGCGTATATCTTCCAGCATCTCCACAAAAGCTCTCCGGTATACTTCTTCATCACTTTTTCCGTTAAAAAGCGTCCCAAGCGCCGGATCTTCCCCGTCGATCACATGCAGGGAGCCTATCACAAAGTCAAACGGGTACTGCTTTGTCAACTCTGTAAAAAATCCGCCCAGATGGGGCTGCATTCCAAGTTCTACCCCAATCCGTATATCCAGCCTGTCTCTGTATTTTTCCCTAAGAGGTTCCAGTACTTTAAAATATTTTTCTACATCGAAAACGCTTTCCTCTCCCCATCCGAGATAGTCCTTGTCATAGTGATCTGTAAAGCAGATCACCTCCAGCCCCTTTTCGATGGATTTTTGTATCATCTCTTCCGGAGCGCTCTTAGAATCATGGGAAAAGGAAGTATGCATGTGTACATCCGCCCTCATTTTCTTTCACATCCTCACTGGTTTATTGATTGTTTATGATCGTCCCGCCTCCCAGGACATATTCTCCGTCATAGAGCACTACCGCCTGTCCGGGCGCCGCGGCGCGAAGAGGCTCGTCAAAAGTACAAAGGATCTCATCTTCCCCTGTCCTTTCTACAGTACACCAGGCCCCTTTATGATTGTAGCGTATTTTTGCCCAGACTTTTTTTGGCTCCTTTAAATCTTCCACTGACATAAAATTGATCCGGTCAGCCCTTACGTATCTGGAAAGCGACTCTTCTGCCTTTCCCAGCACCACTTCATTGGTTTCCGGGCGGATAGCCAGCACAAAGACCGGATAGCCCATAGCTACTCCCAGTCCTTTCCTTTGCCCTACTGTATAATGAATGATCCCGTTATGACGCCCTACAATTGTTCCGTCTGCCAAAACAAAATTTCCCTGCGGGAATGTCTGGTCTGCCGTTTTCTCAATAAAGGAAGCATAATCTCCATCCGGCACAAAACAAATGTCCTGGCTGTCCGGCTTATGCGCCACGGGCAGGTTCATTTTTGCGGCCATTTCCCGAATTTCTTCCTTTGTATATCCGCCCACCGGCATCAGCGTCCTCTTAAGCTGCTCCTGCGTCAGATTATAGAGCGCGTATGTCTGATCCTTCCTTCCGGTAGCGGAAGTACGCACTGCATAGCGTCCGTTGGGAAGCTGCTCGACTCTGGCATAATGCCCTGTGGCAATATAGTCTACTCCAATATCCATGCTTCTTTTCAGAAGAGACTCCCATTTCACAAAACGATTGCAGGCGATACAGGGATTCGGAGTCCTGCCGCCAATATATTCATCTACAAAATAGTCGATCACATTCTCTTTAAATTCTCTTTTAAAATTCATGACATAATAAGGAATGTCAAGGCTGGCCGCTACCCTCCTTGCATCATCCACCGCCGTAAGACCGCAGCAGCCGCCGTTCTCCTCCTGAAGTTTCTCCTCTTCATCCTGCCAGATCTGCATGGTGACTCCGATCACGTCATATCCCTGTTCTTTTAAAAGCCAGGCAGCCACGGAGGAATCCACTCCTCCCGACATGCCTACTACAACCCTCTTCTTCTCCATTTTCGCTCTTTCCCCGGCCTAGTATTCCTCTTCTTCCTCTTCCTCTCCTTCGTGGATATCGGATTTCGGCTTTTCCAGTCCTTCTATTTTAATACCATTCTTTTCCGCGTAATCCCAAAGCGCTGCATGAATGGCTTCCTCCGCCAGAAGAGAACAGTGTACCTTCACCGGCGGAAGCCCGTCCAGAGCTTCCATTACCGCTTTATTCGTTACTTCCATGGCCTCCTGGATGTTCTTTCCTTTCACCAGCTCTGTAGCCATACTGCTTGTGGCAACTGCCGCTCCGCAGCCGAATGTCTTAAACTTGACATCCCGGATGATCTGGTTCTCATCAATATCCAGGTAGATTCTCATGATATCTCCGCACTTTGCGTTTCCTACTGTTCCAACGCCGCTGGCGTTCTCAATTTCTCCCATATTTCTTGGATGCTGAAAATGATCCATTACCTTTTCTGTATACATAGTCCATTCCTCCTGCTCTTATTTGTTTTTCTTTACAAAATCTTCGTACAGAGGAGACATATCTCTCAATTTAGATACGATCTCCTTTAAAGCATCTACTACATAGTCAATATCTTCCTTTGTCGTTTCATCACTTAAGGTCAGTCGAAGTGATCCGTGAGCGATCTCATGCGGCAGTCCGATCGCCAGAAGCACATGAGACGGATCCAGTGAGCCGGATGTGCAGGCAGAACCGCTGGAAGCGCAGATTCCCTTCATATCCAGCATGATCAAAAGGGATTCCCCTTCAATAAACCGGAAGCTGAAGTTGGCATTGTTAGGCAGACGCTTTGTCCTCTCCCCGTTCAGCTTTGTATACGGAATTTCATCCAAAACACGGCCGATCAGATAATCACGAAGTTCTGTTTCCTTCCGCGCTCTTACATCCATCGTGTTCACTGCTCTTTCCACTGCTTTTCCAAGTCCGATGATGCCTGGTACATTTTCTGTTCCGGCGCGGCGTTTTCTCTCCTGTCCTCCTCCGTGGATGAAAGAACGGATTTTTACTCCCTTCCGGATATAGAGAAAACCGATTCCTTTCGGGCCGTTCAGCTTATGGCCGCTGGCACTTAACATATCAATGTGGCACTCATCTACATTGATGGGAACCTGTCCGAAAGCCTGCACAGCGTCTGTATGGAATAAAATGCCGTGTTCACTGGCAATCTTCCCGATTTCCTTAATAGGTTCAATCGTTCCGATCTCATTATTTGCAAACATAACAGAAATAAGGATGGTATCCGGGCGGATAGCCTTCTCAACTTCTTCCGGATGCACGGTTCCATTTTCATCCACATCCAGATAAGTCACTTCAAATCCTTTTCTTTCCAGATACTCTGCCGTATGGAGAATAGCATGATGCTCTATTTTTGTAGTAATAATGTGTTTTCCTTTTTCTCCATATGCTTCCGCCGTTGCTTTCAGGGCCCAGTTGTCGGATTCCGAACCACCGGCTGTAAAGTAAATCTCATTGCTCTTCGCTCCCAGCGCTTCAGCGATGATCTCTCTTTGCCTTGTCACTGCATCCTTGTTTTTGGAAGCAAAACTGTATACACTGGACGGATTTCCATAATTCTCCGTAAAATAAGGAAGCATAGCCTCCACTACTTCCGGCGCTGTTTTTGTTGTTGCTGCATTATCTAAATAAATCAGTTTTTCCATTTTCTCCTCCTATCTGCAGTCATTTTCTATCTATTTTCTGCTGCATGCTTTCTCTGTATTCTCCTCATTCTCGCCAAGAACTTTGCTCTCCTCCACCAGTTCATTCAGATGGATTTCATCTACAGTCTGATTGATACTGTCATTGATCTTTTGCCAGACATATTTCGTTACACAGTTGGCAGAAGCCTTGCACCCCTTTTCAGGATGGAAAGCAGCGCATTCAGCCGGTTCCAACTTTCCCTCCAGAGCACGAAGCACATCTCCTACAGAAATCTCTTTTGCAGACTTTGCCAGCACATATCCTCCTGCCGCTCCCCGAATACTCTTTACAAGACCGGCTCTTTTCATGAGCGCCATCAGCTGTTCCAGATATCCTTCCGAAATATCCTGGCGCGCCGCAATACTGCTTATGGAAACAGGCTCTTCCTCGCTGTATCTTGCCAGATCAATAAGAGCGCGAAGCCCGTATCTTCCTTTTGTTGAAAGCTTCATTTTTCCACCTTCTTCCCAATCCCTAGTATTTTACTCGGAATTTCTATCAGTAGAATATCACCCGCCGGGTGTTCTGTCAAGGAGAAAATCGGAATATGCTGTAACAAGGCTACCTGGGAGTTTTCTATGGATCAGAAACACGCCATTATCAAAGGCGCATTTATTCTTACATTAACCGGTTTTGCTACCCGGTTTATCGGCTTTTTTTACCGTATCTTTTTAAGTCAGTCTTTCGGAGAGGAAAGCGTGGGGCTCTATCAGCTGATCTTTCCGGTTTATGCGCTTTGCTTTTCCCTGTGCTGTGCCGGTATTGAAACTGCCGTTGCAAGGAACGTGGCTGCAAGTTCTTCTCTGGGAGATAAAAAAAGGGCGGTTATATTTTTATACTGTGGCCTTTTTTTATCTTTCCTCCCCTCTTGTATCATGATGCTTCTTATGCAAAAGGAAGCAGATTTTATCGCTTCCTTCTTTTTAGGAGAACCGAGGTGTGCCCCTTTGCTTATTATCATCTCCTACGCCATGCCCTTTGCCGCTGTCCACAGCTGCATATGCGGGTACTATATCGGATTAAAAAAGACAAGGATACCAGCCATTTCACAGCTGGTTGAACAGATTGCCAGGGTGTGCTCTGTCTTCTTTCTTTACCGTTATTTTATGGAGCGCTCTTTGTCAGCCGGCATCTCTCTTGCTGCTGTCGGACTGGTAATGGGGGAAATATTTTCCTCCCTTTTTTCTCTCCACGCTTTTCGTAAAGAAAAAAGGCAGACGCTTCTTCCTGCTTCTGCAGTTCTTCCTCAAAAGCCGGGCAGCTGGAGAAATGGAATGAGGGGCATCCTTCAGACTTCTCTTCCTCTGACCGGCAACCGTGTACTTTTAAATATCCTCCAAAGCACAGAAGCCGTTTCCATCCCTGCAAAGCTCCAGATCTTCGGATTTTCTGTCAGTGACTCCTTAAGTATCTATGGGGTTCTGACCGGTATGGCTCTTCCCTGCATCCTCTTTCCATCAGCCATCACCAATTCCATCTCCACCATGCTCCTTCCCGCAGTTGCTGAAATCCAGGCTGGCGGAAGCATAAAAAAGCTTCGGGAAGTGATCCGGAAAGTCTTCTTCTGCTGTTTTGCCCTGGGGCTTGCCTGTTGCTTTGCCTTTCTCCTTTTTGGACAGCTGGCAGGCGAACTTCTTTTTCACAGTCAAATGGCCGGACAGTTTATCATAACTCTGGCCTGGATATGTCCCTTCCTCTATACAAACAGCACTCTTCTTAGCGTCATCAACGGACTAGGAAAGGCCAACATTTCTTTTCTGCTTAATACAGCCGGACTGCTTCTTAGGATTGCCAGCGTCTTTTTCATGATTCCTCTTTCGGGAATCCGCGGATACTTGTGGGGACTTCTTATCAGCCAGGGAACTGTCTTTTTGTTGTGTCTTATGTATCTCGGACTTTACATAGCGTCAATATGCAAAAAGGAAAACAGGGGAGTAAAGTAATCATTCCCCTGTTCTCCTTTTTAATTCACATGAAAATCTGTCAGATTTTCACTGCATATTTTCCGGATTTCTCCGATTACCGCCGGACTGTCTGCTTCATCGGTCAAAAAGGCAAGACAGTCCCCTGTTTGTATTTTTGTGCTTCCCCTTGGGATAATTTCTTCTTCTCCCCTTCGCACGGACACAAGCAGGCACCGCTCCGGCCATTCCACTTCCCGGATTCTCCTTCCTGCCGCACAGGAGCCAAGCATAACCGTACATTCTGTCAGTACTTTTTCTCCTCTCCTCTCAAGTACTTTTTCTCCTCTCTTTTTCAGAAGATTTCTAAGAAGGCTTTCATAAATCGGCTCTGAGCGCATTAAAGTCGCTACAATATAAGCCATGATAGACACAAGCGCCAGGGAGAGCATCTGATTGACAGAACCTGTCATTTCAAAAATAAGTATAATACCGGTCAGAGGCGCACGGACAATTGCCGTAAAATAGCCGGCCATGGCAAGAAGAACGAAGTTATTCAGGTAAATTTCCTCCAATCCGAAAAAGACATGACCTGCCTCCGCAAAAATACCTCCGATAAACGCACCGATGATCAGCATAGGAAAAAAGATTCCTCCCGGCGCACCGGAGCCAAAACTGACGGCGGAGAACAGAAATCTTCCCACCAGAAAAAATACCATGGTTCCAAGGGCCATCTCTCCTGCTGTCAACTCTTCAATAAGCATATGCCCTGTTCCCAGCATTTCAGGAGCAAAAAGCCCAATGACTCCCGCACACAAAAAGGGGATCAGGATTTTTCCTGTGTTTCCCATCCTTGTCATGCAGCTGTACAATGCCTGGATCTTCAGGGTAAACCAGTTATAAAACGCACCAAGAACGCCAAGCAGGACGCCAAGGGCAAGGATCATTCCATAATACTCTGTAGGCAGAACTTTCAGAAGTTCAAAAGAAAATACAGATTCTCTCCCCAGAATTGTTGTGGCAAGAAAATCTGCTGTAAGAGAAGCCGACATGACAGAAATCAGCACAGACACAGAGAAATTCTTATGAACTTCCTCCAAAGAGAACATAACTCCGGCAAGAGGCGCATGAAAGGCAGCGGCCAAACCTGCACTGGCGCCGCAGGTGAGCAGAAATTTTTCCTCCGTCTTTCCCCGGTCAAGAAGGCGTGACACAACTTTTCCCGCCATGGCCCCCAGCTGAATGGACGGACCTTCCCGTCCAAGAGCCAGACCGCCAAAAATGCAGAGAAATCCTCCTGCAAATTTTGCCGGAAGCACCCGCCACCAGGCCTGATCGATCTTCCCGGCAATCTCCCCTTCCAACTGCGGGATGCCGCTTCCTGAAATCAACGGTTCATATGAGACAAGTGCTGCTGTCAGCAGCGCCATTAAAACCAAAACCATGAACCAGCCGGCAATCAACAGCGGATGTCCGGTTATGAAGCTTAAAATCCTATTTAGCCAGTCCCCGGCGCATCCAAGGATCATTCGATATAAGATCACTACAAGTCCGCCAATCCCCCCGACGATTATCCCCTCGCCGATCAGAATAACCTGAAATCGTTCTGCACGACGGATTGTGGCGGAAATATTTTTATTTTC
Organism: Claveliimonas bilis; assembly: GCF_030296775.1. NCBI lineage: Bacteria > Bacillati > Bacillota > Clostridia > Lachnospirales > Lachnospiraceae > Claveliimonas > Claveliimonas bilis. The sequence goes on from NZ_AP027742.1 coordinate 1,984,358, forward strand.
TTCCATTTTCTCATTCCTCCGAATCTATTTCTCCTGCAGAAAAAAAGAGGGTATTCTCTAGAAAAATACCCTCTGAATGTCATTGAACAGGACAACAACCATCAGCACCATCAAAACAACAATACCGGCAAAGTGTACATCCCCCTCTTTTTCCGGCGAAATCCTCTTCCTCCGCACAGCCTCAATGGCGAGAAACACGAGTCGCCCTCCATCAAGTGCCGGAAGAGGAAGCAGATTCATTACCCCCAGGTTGGCTGATATCAGGATCGCAATGTTCAGCATGTTCACGGTCACTGTCAGCGCTCCATAATCTCTTGTCTCCTTATAGGTGGAATCTACCACATCCACAATTCCTACCGGCCCGGAGAGCTGGTCTATTCCAATCCGCCCTGTAACAAGCATTTTCAGACTGGACAAAGTCGTGTCGATCCAGTATTTCACCTCGTAAGCACTGTACTGCAATGTTTTAAGAGGCGTTGCCCTGGTATTTCCCGCTCCGTTGATTCCAAGAAGATAATAGGATATCTCTTCATTATACTTTGGCTGCAGGATCACTCCCCGCTCTATTCCGTCCCTCTCAAAGATAATCTCCACTTCTTCCCCCTGGTGGAACTGATTGTAAGTCTTCACCTCTCGGAAAAGATGGATATTCTTTCCATTGATCTCCACTATCCGGTCTCCGGGCTGCAGACCTGCCTCTTGTGCCGGATATCCTTCGTCGAGAGATCCGATCACCGGCTCGTCATATCCCACGAAAGCGATCAGCACTATCGCACAGACAAAGGCCAGGATAAAGTTAAAGACAGGACCTGCAGCAATGACGGAAATCCTTGCCCACACTGATTTATTATTGAAATTGGCAGGTGAATCCGTTGCCTCGTCATCTTCCCCCATTGCACAGTATCCTCCGATCGGAAGGATCCTGACCGCATAGAGTGTTCCATGATACTCCTTTGCAAAAAGGGCCGGCCCCATTCCGATCGCAAATTCCTGTACCTCAATGCCATTGAGCTTTGCCAGAACAAAATGTCCCAGCTCGTGAAAAAATATGATAAAACTGAAGATTAAAATTGCAATGATGATTCCCAAATTCTACCTCCTGCTATTTCCTGCTGTTGATATATTCATATACCCCCTCTTCCGTATCCAATATCTCTTCAAGAGACGGCTGTTCCACATTTTTGTGTCTTTCCATACATTCCTTTATAATCTTCGGGATTTCCAGATAACCGATTTTCCGCTCCAGGAAAAGCTGCACTGCCCGCTCATTTGCCGCATTAAACACCGTAGGCAGGCTGCCGCCTCTTCTTCCTGCTTCGTATGCAAGGGCAAGACCGTAAAATGTATCGGTATCCGGCTTTTCAAAGTCCAGTTTTCCCAGATTCCAGAAATCCAGCCGTTCGCCCGGCAGATACCTCCGCTCCGGATAGTAAAGAGCATACTGTATAGGAAGCTTCATATCCGGAGTGCCAAGCTGAGCAATCACCGCTCCGTCCTCATATTCCACCATGGAGTGAATGACGCTCTGGGGCTGAACCACAACCTGAATCTGACTGACATCCACATCAAAAAGCCACTTTGCCTCGATCACTTCCAAGCCTTTGTTTACCATGGTAGAGGAATCAATGGTAATCTTCCTTCCCATCTCCCAATTTGGGTGTTTCAGTGCATCCTCCACCTGGATATCTGCAAGTTCTTCTCTTTTCTTTCCTCTGAAAGGTCCTCCTGATGCAGTAAGAAGGATCTTTTTCACAGCCTTTTGCTGTCCTCCCTGAAGAGACTGGAAAATAGCGCTGTGTTCACTGTCCACCGGTAGAATAGAAACTCCGTTTTCTTTTGCAAGAGGCATAATAAGATGACCTGCTGTCACTAAAGTTTCTTTATTTGCAAGAGCAATATCTTTTCCCGCCTTTATAGCTTCCATTGTAGGACGTATGCCGATCATTCCGACAATTGCTGTTACCAGTATCTCCATTTCCTCAAATGCTGATACCTGGATCAGCCCATCCATACCGGAAACAATCTTAACCGGCAGGTCTTTTACTCTCTCTTTCAGCTCTTTCGCCTTCTTTTCATCCCATACAGCGGCAATACGGGGCGCAAACTCACGGATCTGTTCTTCCAGAAGCCGGATATTGCTTCCGGCTGCCAGAGCAGTCACTTCAATATCCTTATTTTCCCTTACCACTTCCAGGGTCTGAGTTCCAATGGAACCAGTAGAGCCAAGAATGCCTATTTTCTTCATTTTCTTTCCGCCTCCTATCCAAGCAGCACTGTCAGATAATAGATGACCGGAGCTGTAAAGATCACGCTGTCAAACCGATCCAGGATCCCTCCGTGACCCGGAATCAGCTTTCCATAATCCTTGATCTCATGATTTCTTTTAATAGCTGAAGCGGCAAGATCCCCGATCTGGGAAATAATGCCTCCGATTCCGCATATCAGCGCATAAAATGCCGGTGAAACATCAGCCTGTGCCCATTGATTCATGGCCAGTGAGAACAATGCTCCAAGGAGAGCGGCTCCAAGCACGCCGCCCACTCCTCCTTCTACAGACTTTTTCGGGCTTAACTTAGGCGCCATTTTATGCTTCCCGATCAGCATTCCCACACAGTAAGCACAGGTATCGCATCCCCAGGAACTTAAGAAGATCAGCCACACTGCCACGCCTCCGTCCGGCAGCATTCTTGTCTGATAAACATAAGAGAGCATGACTGCTACGTAAAACAAGCCAAAATAGGTAACCATCACCTGTTCCGTACGGTACTTTGGAAATGCGAAAACATAGACCGCCATCACCAATACAAGGAACAGGACAGTAAGGGCCGTCACCGCTTCCATTCTTCCTGTAAATAACAGCCCATAGTAAACCACCGCCGCCAGATAGCCCACAATGCCAAGGCTGGTTTTTTCTACTTTTACTACTTTATAAAGTTCACTCATGCCGATCAAACTGATCACCGCCAGGACTCCGAACAGCAGATTGCCTCCGTATCCCACAGTAATGATCAGCACGATCACCAGTATGATCCCACTTAAAAGTCTCGTTTTAAACATCTGTTATTCCTCCCTCTCCTACACCTTCCCATATCGGCGGTCTCTGGCATTATACTGTTCGATTGCTTTCCAAAGTTCCTCCTTTGAAAAATCAGGCCAGAGTACGTCTGTGAAGTAGAACTCGGAATATGCCAGCTGCCACAGCAGATAGTTGGAAAGACGTTCCTCACCGCTTGTGCGGATCAAAAGATCCGGATCAGGAATATCATGTGTATCCAGATAGGACTCAAAACAGGACTCATCAACAGACTTCGGATCCAGAATCCCGGAAGCTGCATCCTGGGCAATTCTTCTGACAGCACGTAGAATTTCATCCCTGCTTCCGTAATTAATAGCAATCTGAAAATTCAGCCCTCCATTATTGACGGTAGCTGCTTCCAGCTCATTGATCCGATCCTGAATGTCCTGTGCCAGCCTGGTTTTGTCTCCAATGACACGTATCTTCATATCATTTTTTTCTGCTGTTTTCAGACAAGTTTTCATATAATTACGGAGCAGCTTCATCAGCGCATCCACCTCATCTTTGGGGCGGTTCCAGTTCTCCGTGGAAAAAGCATAAACGGTAAGATACTTTATCCCCATCCTCCAGGCCTCTTCGCAGATTTTTTCTACTGTTTTGCTCCCCTGTGCGTGGCCGTAATTTCTGGGCATTCCCTTAGATTTTGCCCATCGTCCGTTTCCGTCCAGGATGATCGCCACATGTCTTGGTATATTCATCACCAAATTCCTCCTGCTATGTTCTTTTATCGGGAAAAGGCATTACGCCTGACGCTTTAAACGGGGACACTATTTTCATGTCCCCGTCCCCGTTTTGTCCTTTCGTTTAAACTGTCATGACTTCTTTTGACTTATGCTCTACTGATTTTTCTGCTTCTGCCACATATTTATCAGTCAGTTTCTGCAGCTGGTCTTCCAGATCTTTGATCTCATCCTCTGAGACGTCGCTTCCTTTCAGTTTTTTGAAGGCATCATTTCCATCTCTTCTGATATTTCGGATCGCTACCTTTGCCTGTTCTCCCTTTTTCTTTACATCTTTTACCAGCTCTTTCCTGCGCTCTTCTGTAAGTTCCGGAAATACCAGGCGTACTGTAGTTCCGTCGTTTGTAGGATTGATGCCCAGATCTGACATATTGATAGCTTTTTCAATCACCTTGAGCATACTCTTTTCCCATGGCTGGATCTGTATCATACGGGCTTCCGGTACAGAAATGTTTGCAACCTGCTGAATCGGCGTCGGTGTTCCATAGTAATCTACCGTGATCTTATTGAGCACATTCGGGTTGGCACGGCCGGCACGTATTGTGGCCAGCTCTCCGTCCAGGTTTGCCAGTGTCTTTTTCATTTTTTCTTCATATACCTGCAGTTTTTCGTTCATAGTAATTTCCTCCCTTATCTTTCTTTATACTACACGGTCACTTTTGTACCGGTAAAGGTTCCTGACATAGTGTTCACAATACTGTTTTCTTCGCCCAGTCCGAACACCAGCATGGGCATTTTATTTTCCAGACACATAATGGACGCTGTCAGATCCACGGCCATCAACTTTTTATCGATAATTTCCTGAATGGAAATCTCATCATACTTCACCGCATTTGGATTTACCTTGGGATCGCTGTCATAGATACCGTCGATTGCCTTTGCAAGAAGCATGGCATCCGCCTCAATCTCGATTGCCCGAAGAACAGCTCCCGTATCTGTAGAAAAGTACGGGTGTCCGGTTCCTCCTGCAAAAAAGATCACCTTTCCATCTTCCAGCGCTTCCACTGCCCTGTCTTTGGAAAACAGTGTTGTAAATGCTCCGCACACAAAAGGAGTGAACACTTCCGTTTTCATACCTACATGGCGGAAAATATCTGATACATAAATACAGTTCATCACTGTTGCCAGCATCCCGATCTGATCTGCTTTTGTACGGTCGATCGTTTCACTGGTTCTTCCTCTCCAGAAATTTCCCCCTCCTGTCACAATAGCGATCTGATATCCGTCATCTGCAAGTGTTTTCACCTGACGGGCAACTCCAATGCAAGTCGCCTCATCAAATCCGGTCTTTTTATCTCCTGCAAGCGCTTCTCCGCTTAACTTTAACAATACTCTTTTCATAAAGTCATGCTCCTTATTTTCCAACATAATGAGATGCACACCTGGTATTCTTCATTTGTGCATACCTAAGGTAAAGTATAGCATAGGTTCTCTGAAAATGGAATAAATGATCACCCTTTTCTGACAGCTTTTTTTCTCTTTTCCTCTCTGTTTTTAGCATAAACAATACCAAAATACATAATCAGAAGAAGGCCGCCTGCCAAAATCCAGGCAGCGGGGCTGGCCATGCATGTTCCTATATAGCTTCCGCGGGAAGCGGAAATAAGAGCAACACTTCCTCTTCCGATCAGCTCTGCCACACCTGCCAGCATTGGGAGCAGTCCGTATCCCATTCCCTGTATCCCATTCCTGTAAATATTGACAACAGCCAAAGGAATAAAAGTAACAGCCACACATTTCAGATAGATATCTGCAAGATGCATAATCTCATTCACCTGTTCTGATACAAAAAGAATGGTGAGATATTTCCCTCCCAAAATGACAGCAGCTCCTGTCAGGACCGCATAGATACATCCGATCAGAGTAGACGCTCCAAATCCTTGCCTGATCCGGTCAAATCTTCCCGCCCCTGTATTCTGTGCGCAGTAAGTTGCCATCGCTGTCCCCAGGGCGACATATGCCTGTGTCACTACCTGCTCGATCTTGCTGGCTGCCGCAAACCCTGCAACTGCCAGTGATCCCAGCGTATTCAGGGCAGCCTGGACCATGATAGTTCCCACTGCAGTAATGGAATACTGCAGTGCCATAGGAAGACCGATCTTCATCTGCCATCCGGCCATACTCCAGTTTATCTTCCAATCCTCCTTTTTCAGATGGAGTTCCGGAACCTTTTTCCCGATGTATACAAGACACAGTAGTCCCGATACGCCCTGTGAGATCACCGTCGCGAAAGCCGCTCCCGCCGCTCCCATGTGGAACACAATAATAAACACAAGATCCAGTACCACATTCAAAAATGCCGCCAGTACAAGGAAATATAAGGGCACTTTACTGTTGCCGAGAGCACGCAGAATGCTGGCCAAAAGGTTATAGAGCACCTGAGCCGCAATTCCCCCGCAGATTACCATAATATATCCGTAAGCTTCCCCATAAATGTCTGAAGGCGTATTCATCCACGCCAGAATCTGTTTCATTGCAAGCATACTGCCCACTGTCATAATGACGGATATGGCTGCAGACAAAATTGCCGCTGATGCGACAGACTGCCGCACAGCCTTTTTGTTTCCGGCCCCAAAATACTGTGAAGTGATCACGGTAAATCCTGCCGTAAGTCCAAGTAAGAATCCCAAGATCAAAAACATAATTGTTCCGCAGGATCCCACCGCCGCCAGTGCCTGCGGCCCTACAAACTTCCCTACGATCACTGCGTCCGCCATATTATACAGCTGCTGAAATATATTTCCGATAAAAATGGGTATCGTAAAGTTCAAAATGGCCCTTCCCGGGCTTCCTACTGTCATGTCTTTTTCCATTTTTGTTTCCTCCTGCATTTTTTACGCAAACGTTAATCATTATACCGAACCTCGATTTCGAATGCAAGAGGGATAGAGCCAATTTTCCCGTCATACAACAAAAAAGGACATCCGTCCGGAATGTCCTTTCGTTTTCCCATAATGCGCCAAATATTTGTAAAATTCCCGTTATGAAACTGCCGTCTTAGGAATGCCGAAGCATACTTGGAGTGATAGTCCCTTTGATTCCGGCTTTTGCCGCATACCCTTTCAGTATCTTCCAAAAGCCCTGCCGGCTCATTTTCTTTCCGCTGATATTTGGAAAGAGGACGTCGGAATCACGGCCTTTCAAAAGTGGCTCTCTTCCACTTTTTAAATAAGTACGCAAAGCTTTCAATGCCTGTTTATCAATCGGATATGCATTTTCATTTCCGCTAAGGCTGCACTGCAGATATCCCATTTCCATGTTGATATCCTGAATCCTCAGAGCTACAAGTTCTTCCACCATAATTCCGGTAGAATACAAAAGTTCTATCATTGCCTTGTCTCGAAGAAGCTTCGGAGTCTTGCCGGAAGGTACGGAAAGAACCTTCTCCACATCTTCCTTTGTCGCACTCTTTGGTTCCCTTCTTTCTACCTTCGGACTTGTCAGACAATCTGATACATCTTCCGTAATATATTTCTTTTTCAGCAGATAATGAAAGAATCCCTTTATTGAAGCGACATTTCTTGATATCGTTGTATTCGTCAGCTGCTGTTTTTCCATAAAAAGCATATATGAAGTCAAATTTGTGGAAGTAACTTCATCCGCTTTATAGATATCCTGTCCTGCCAAATAGCGCACAAGTTTCATCAAATCGCGGCGATACGCCATCTCCGTATTGACAGATATTCCCTTTGTCGCTTTTAAATACTCAACATACTCTAAAACTATTTTCTCCATATTCTTTTATCTCCCATCGTATAACTTAGATTATACGAAGAAAATTCAAAAAAATCAAATTGTTTTTAGCACAATTTTCATAAAAATCGGATTTGTGTAACACTCCAATATAATTCCGACTAAAATCACTGCCGCTACTGCTATCGTTTTTGTCAAATTCCAGCGTATCTGCGGATAAAGATACAGATGCCACAGCACAAGCCCATATCCCGCTGCATAAAAGATTCCCTGCGGAAGAAGCGCCGCCAGACATACAAGAATTCCCTTTATTCCAAGCTGCATGATAGCTGCCGTAAACAGAATACCCAGCAGGAAGCCTGTCCAGGCCAGTACTCCTGTCGCTGCCCACCGCCGAAATTTTATTTTCCCGGCCAAAGCAAGAAGCATAAGCGGCAGAATCCTTATCGGCAGGATATACCAGAAATACTCTTCAGCCTGAATTTCCGTATGAAGATACTGGCTCATATAATATTCACTGAACATTCCGCCCGAAGAAAGATATTGCCCAGACATAATATTCGTATACAAAATTCCCAAAAGGAACCCCGCCATACAGAAAATGAAAAAAATTCTGCCATAATCCCTTGTTTTCACCCGCATACCTCCATGCCTGACTCTCATGTCACAAGATATTTCATTATATGCCGGCTATTCAAGGATATGCCTTTCCTGTATTCTTTTATTTTCCTGTCTTCCTCTTCTCCATCCGGTCCTGACAGTATTTTACTTCATAAGCCAGAATTGCCGCTACTGTTTTGGAGTCCTGAAGCTCACCGGAAAAAATCTTCTCCTTCAGTTCTTCCATTGTATACGCTTCCACATCAATAAATTCATCCTCATCAAGATGCTGTCTGGAAGGGATCAGATTACGGGCCGCAAACACCTCAATCCTCTCGTTACAGAACGCTACTGTTGTGTGCAGTGTCAAAAGCGGTTCCAGATGTTCGCACCGGTATCCCGTCTCTTCTTCCAATTCCCTGGATGCGCATTCAATGCCCGGTTCTTTCGGATTATCCAGCTTTCCGGCCGGTATTTCTATCGTTTCCCTCTCCAGAGCATTGCGGTATTGTCTCACCATCAGGATCCTTCCATCCGGCAGCGCCGGAATAACAGCGGCTGCTCCGTCATGATGGATATAGTCCCATTTGGCCGTATGTCCGTCCGGAAATTCCATAGTATCTTCGTATATATCAATCACTGCGCCTTTATGCACCAATTCTCTTTTTATTCTTTTGATCTCTTCACTCATAATTTCTATTCTCTCCTGTCCATATAAAATAAAGTGGATTCCCCTACTAAAAAAGAGTTCCGCTCACGGAACTCTTTTTTATTTCAGACTTATCATCTATTTGGCATAATCTGTAACCCTTGATTCCCGGATCACATTTACCTTTATCTGTCCTGGATACTCCAATTCATACTCAATCTGCTTGGAAATATCTCTTGCCAGTAATACCATATCTGCATCAGATACTTGTTCTGGAACTACCATAATACGAATCTCTCTACCGGCCTGAATAGCAAAAGATTTCTCAACACCCTTAAACTGGTTGCTGATATCTTCTAATTGTTTTAATCTGTTTGTATATGTTTCGATGGTTTCTCTTCTTGCGCCAGGTCTTGCAGCTGAAATAGTGTCTGCCGCCTGAACCACACACGCAATCAGGGATTCTGGCTCCACATCGCCATGATGAGCTTCTACCGCATTGATCACAGTTGCTGATTCTTTGTACTTTCTGCAAAGTTCTACACCAATCTGGATATGGGATCCTTCTACATCATGATCGATGGATTTACCGATATCATGTAAAAGTCCAGCTCTCTTTGCAAGACGCACATCCAATCCAATCTCGCCTGCAAGAAGACCTGCCAGCTGCGCAACTTCAATAGAATGTTTCAGCGCATTCTGACCATAGCTGGTACGGAATTTCATTCTTCCAAGGAGTCTGATAAGCTCCGGATGGATTCCGTGAACACCTACTTCAAGAGCAGCCGCCTCTCCTTCTTCCCGGATAACAGCTTCCACTTCTTTCTGTGCTTTCTCCACCATCTCCTCAATCCTTGCGGGATGAATACGTCCGTCAACGATCAGCTTTTCAAGGGCAATTCTTGCAACCTCTCTTCGGATCGGATCAAATCCAGACAATACAACCGCTTCCGGTGTATCATCAATAATAAGTTCCACACCTGTCAGGGTTTCCAGCGTCCGGATATTTCTTCCTTCACGTCCGATGATTCTTCCTTTCATTTCATCGCTTGGGAGCTGTACAACAGAAATTGTTGTCTCAGCCACATGATCTGCAGCACATCTCTGGATAGCAGTCACGACATAATCCTTTGCCTTTTTCTCTGCTTCTTCCTTCGCCTGCGCTTCCATTTCCTTTATCATTTTTGCAGTATCATGTTTCACATCGTCTTCAACAGTTTTTAACAAATACTCTTTTGCCTGTTCGGAGGTAAGTCCTGAGATTCTTTCTAGTTCCTGTACTCTTTGCTTGCTCAGCTCTTCCACCTTTGCTTCTCTGGCTTTAAGCTGCTCTTCTTTTGCTGTAAATCCTGCTTCGCGCTTCTCGATCGCTTCGGCCTTTTTGTCCAGAGATTCCTCTTTGGATAAGACTCTCTTCTCATAACGCTGTAATTCCGCCCGACGTTCCTTTGTCTCTTTCTCGAGCTCATTCTTCGTTCTGATAGATTCTTCTTTAATCTCTAAGAGGGATTCCTTTTTCTTGGCCTCTGCCGTCTTCACTGCGTCATCAATGATCTCACGGGCCTTGCTTTCCGCACTTCCGATTTTAGAATCTGCATTCTTCTTCAGATTGGAAACCGTGACGAAATGACTGATGACTGCTGCTGCTATAACGAGCACTGCAGCTACAGCAATAAATATTCCATACGGCACAGGAGCACCTCCTTATTTAATTTTCATTGTACAAATACAACAGTTAAATTTTATACTGTTTTCACAAAGATGTCAAGCATTCCAATCGGGAACTTGTATCACTTGACGGATATCCTCATAGCGAAAGCCTTTCCTTGTCAGATATGCGCACAATTTCTGTTTTTCTTTAGAAGTTGCCGTCGCCGGATCATAATGCCTTTTCTTGGCAAGACGGCGGATAGCATCCAGTGCATCTTCCTGCCCGTACACTTCCTCCAGCGCACTTTCCACCTCTTCTCTTGAAAGTCCTTTTTGTAGAAGAAGACTCTGGATTTCCCGCCTGCTTTTGCTTTTCTTACGGTTCTCGGCGAAACGTCTTGCATAATCTTCGTCATTCACATACCCAAACGACTTCACATAGTCCAGTGCGTCCTGGACCGCCTCCTTTGGATAGCCCCCCTCTTCCAGCTTGGACCGAAGCTGGCTTTCTGTCCTTTCCATGGCATTCAGAAGGTGCATGGCGCGAAGCCTTGCCCGCTTTCTTATTACTTCCTCAATCTGAGCCAGCACAGTCTCTTCCAGAACAGCTCCCTCCCGGATATGATAACGGGACAGCTCGCCTTTGTACAAGACAAAGGCGGGCTGTCCGTCCAAAAATACTCTGTATTTTGTTTTTCCTCCTGCCACAGCTTCAATCTGTGTCACTGTCATTATTCTTCCTCTTTCTTCTCTGCCCCGTCATCCTCTGCCGCGCTGCCGTCAATGTGATAATGGGCTCTTACCTTTGCTTCCAGCTCCTCCATAACATCAGGATGCTCTGTCAGATAGTTCTTGGCATTCTCTCTTCCCTGGCCGATCTTATTTCCATTGTATGCATACCAGGCTCCGCTCTTATTTACAAGGTTAATGTTGGTTGCAAGATCCAGAATATCTCCTTCTTTTGAGATTCCTTTTCCAAACATGATGTCAAACTCTGCCTCTTTAAACGGAGGCGCGATCTTGTTCTTCACGATCTTGACACGTACATGATTTCCTACCATCTCGCCGCCCTGCTTCAATGTCTCCGTTCTCCGAATATCCATTCTCACAGAAGCATAGAATTTCAAAGCACGTCCGCCTGTGGTCGTTTCCGGATTTCCGAACATTACTCCCACTTTTTCCCTGAGCTGATTAATAAAGATCACCACGCAGTTGGATTTGCTGATAACCGGGGTCAGCTTTCTAAGCGCCTGGGACATCAGCCTTGCCTGAAGACCTACATGGCTGTCTCCCATATCGCCTTCTATCTCCTGTTTTGGCACCAGAGCCGCAACAGAGTCAATTACAATAATATCCATAGCTCCGGAACGCACCATTGTCTCCGAAATCTCCAGCGCCTGATCTCCACTGTCCGGCTGTGAGATATACAGCTCGTCAATATCTACGCCTATATTTTTGGCATAAACCGGATCCAGCGCATGTTCCGCATCAATAAATCCGGCAATTCCTCCTCTTTTCTGTACTTCTGCGATCATATGGAGGGCAACCGTTGTCTTTCCACTTGATTCCGGTCCGTAAATTTCAACGACACGTCCCCTCGGAACGCCTCCCACTCCCAATGCCAGATCAAGGCTCAAAGATCCGGTGGGAATCGTTTCTACAGCCACCTGCGCCTTGGGATCGCCCAGTTTCATCACCGTACCTTTTCCGAAGTCCTTCTCTAATTTTGCAATCGCTGCATCCAGCGCTTTTATCTTCTCTTCATTAGCCATAACATACTCTCCTTGCTGACACGAACGAATGTTCGCTCTTACTGTTTTATATACTATTATAGTTGCTTTCAAATGTCAATACACTTTTATTAAAACCTTTTGCGCAGACATAATTATAACACAGCATTTTTGAATATGTCAACCTATATACAAAGTCTCTTGCCTTAATCCTCCTTCAGGGAATGCTTCTTTTTGACGGTAACTCTCTCCTCATAGCAGGCAAAAATTCCATCCAGGTGATCCTTTGACAGTTTAGGCGTTGCCAGACTCACCACTGGAACGATGAGCATTCCGGCAAGCATGGCAATAGCCCCCGCATTGATAGAAGACTCAATGTAATGAAGAAACATATTGGACACTGTAATTCCCACTCCTGCTATAAAACTTGCCCATACAGCCGCTCTTGTCACGCCCTTCCAGTACAGACCGTACATGAACGGCGCCAGAAACGCACCTGCCAGAGCTCCCCATGAAATTCCCATAAGCTGTGCAATAAAGGCAGGCGGATCCAGAGCGATGACAACGGACAGTACAATGAAGAACACGATCAGCACCTGCATCACCGCAACCTGCTTTTTTTCACTCATCTTTTTAAACACAGTGTCTTTCAGAAAATCCAGCGTCAGGGTAGAGCTTGAAGTCAGGACCAGTGAGGAAAGCGTGGACATGGACGCCGAAAGCACCAGTATTACTACGATTCCCACCAATATATCCGGAAGTCTGGATAGCATAAAAGGAATAATGCTGTCATAAACCACCTCTCCGCTTCCGTCATAAATCTCTGCCGAATCAAACAGTCTTCCAAATCCTCCAAGGAAGTAACATCCCCCTGAAATCACAACTGCAAATAAAGTAGAGATCACTGTTCCGGTATGGATAGATTTTTCATCCCGGATGGCATAAAATTTATGGATCATCTGTGGGAGTCCCCAGGTCCCCAGGGAAGTAAGGATCACCACCCCGAGAAGATTCAGAGGATCCGGACCAAAAAATGAGGTAAACGCTCCCGGCTGCCCCATAGTGACAGGAACGTCGCTTGGAATTTCAGCCATCTTGCCGACCGCTTCCATAAATCCGCCCTGCCCGCTCAGTACAGCTCCTATTACGGCAACAATACCGATCAGCATAATGATCCCCTGAATAAAATCATTGATCGCTGTAGCCATATATCCACCCAGTATCACATACACAGCCGTGATAACTGCCATGATCACAACGCACCATGCATAAGGAATATGGAACGCCATCTCAAAAAGCCTGGACAGCCCATTATAAATAGACGCTGTATACGGCACAAGAAAAATAAATACAATCGCTGAAGCAGTAATTTTCAAAGACCTGCTCTCGTATCTGCTTCCGAAGAAGTCCGGCATGGTCCTTGATTTCAGATGCTGGCTCATAACCCGCGTCCTCCTGCCCAGGATCACCCAGGCTAAAAGGCTGCCGATCACTGCATTCCCAATACCGATCCATGTTGAAGCCAGACCGTACTTCCAGCCAAACTGCCCGGCATATCCTACAAATACCACAGCAGAGAAATAAGAGGTCCCATAGGCAAAAGCGGTAAGCCACGGGCCGACAGAGCGGCCGCCCAGTACAAATCCGTCTACACTGCTGGTATGTCTTCTTGCATAAATCCCAACTGCTATCATAACCGCAAAAAACAGGATCAAAATAATTAATTTTACTGCCATTTCTTTTCCCTCTTCTTTCTTTTTAGCTTTAAACCGTAACGCTTTAACGCGTTAAATTATTTATTAAAAAATAACATACTTTATCATACTGTGTCAAGAAGAATTTTCCTATTAAACCAAAAAAGGAACCAAAACAGAAAATCTACCGATCCTCTGTTTCAGCTCCTTGTCTCATTCTATATTATGTATCCGCGCAGCCTTTCTATTTCATTTTCTCTACCCGATCCTGGATCGTCTTGTTGAAATTCTCGATCTTTCTGCTGTATGGTTCATTCATATATTTAGAATGAAGCATAAAGTCTGCAGTGGCAAGGTTATTTGCAATCGGAATATCATAGACAACTGCAATCCGCAGCAATGCTTTTACATCCGGATCATGAGGCTGTGCTTCCAGCGGATCCCACAAAAAGATCATAAAATCAATCTGTCCTTCCACGATCTTGGCACCAATCTGCTGATCTCCTCCCAGAGGACCGCTGCAGTATCCTTTCACAGGAAGCCCGGTGCGCTCTGCGATCAGACGGGCTGTTGTACCTGTCCCGCACAGAAAATGACTCTTCAAAATATCCTTGTTCCTGTCGCACCATTCTACCAGCTCCTGCTTTTTACCGTCATGGGCGACAAGGGCAATATGCTTTGCCTTTTCAATTTCCAGTGTAACATAATCTTCTGACAACATTTTTTCACCTTCTTAGCTGATTTTTTTCCTATGCCGCTTCTTACTCCCACTGTTCCATAGACTCAAATCTGGGAAGACTTAAAGCAGCGATCAGAACTGTTATTATCATACTATAAACCGGAACAATTAGGAAGAGCAAATTGAAATTTAAAATTCCTGCCACTACAGCAAGAACAACTCCGATTCCGATAATACCTCCCTGGACACCCATGCGGAAAAACTGCTTTGCCGTTTCCCCCAGCGTATTTCCGAAGATACTCTCTCCCAGAACTTTGATATACAGGCGATTTGCCTGCAAAACCACATAAGTTGCAATGATCATCGCCATCTGATAGACGGGAATCTTCCAGGCGATCCCTACCGGAACAACAAAAATTGTCACATCGATCAGTGATCTGATATGATCCATCAGCGTAGCATACCAGAGTTTTTTGACTGCCGGAGCCGGGATTAAATAAATATACGGAAGTTCCAGTTCCTTTCCCCATTTTCCGAGAAATCCTGTACTGACAAATGTCATATAAGCGATCACTCCCATCAAAACAGTTCCCGGGGGAAGCTGAGGCGGAAATTCTGCTGCAGGATCTATAAATACAATGCAGACTATCGCTCCGATCACTGCAGTCAGTGTAAAACCACCGAATATGAAGAATCTTTCCTTTTTGTACTCAGACAGCTG
Organism: Claveliimonas bilis; assembly: GCF_030296775.1. Taxonomy (NCBI): domain Bacteria; kingdom Bacillati; phylum Bacillota; class Clostridia; order Lachnospirales; family Lachnospiraceae; genus Claveliimonas; species Claveliimonas bilis. The sequence continues at coordinate 1,999,590 of NZ_AP027742.1, forward strand.
CCGATAAAAAATTGCTTTTGCGCCTGTCCCTCTGTATGTTGCTCTGGCTGCCCGGTATTTCTTCTTCCCTAAAGAAAATGAACTTTCTCCCTTTTTGCTTTTCTCTTTCAGTTTCTTGTAATCATCAGCGAATTTCGCCGCGTCTTCATAGTATTCTCCACTGCATTTGATCCGGTATGCCGCCACAATCATAACGGCGCACAGCAGAATATAAAGGATTGTTCCTGCTATAGTCCACGTATTTCCTCCTAATACAATGAGGCGTACAGCAGCCGTATTCCAGCCGGCCACAGGAATCATCTGCAGTATGGGAGACTCCAGAAAATGAAGCGCGCTGGCAAAACTGAATCCTTCCTTTATCAGATACCAGCCTGCAGTTGCAGCCACTGCCCCTAATATCAGAAAGATACCAATACGGACTGCAAAAATCAGTCTCTGAAATCTCTCTTCACCGGAATAAAGAAAGACGATCAGCCCTGCTTCAAATGCAGTCTCTGTAATAAAGGTAAAGAAAAACAGAAGGACCGCATTGGTCAGAGGTACATCAAATACCCAGAAAGCTGCCACTGAAAACAGCAAATCTGCCACAAATGTTACCGTATAATTCAGTATAGCGCCATGCAGCAGGACAATTTTTGAACTGATAGGTGCTGTAAATACCAAATGCGCATGGCTTGGCCTGAAAATAATTCCTTTCATTTTAGCGTAGGAAAGAAAGTTAGAGCAAAAAATAAAATAGATCCACACGGTCATCAGATAGACAATTCCTCTTTTGTCTTTGATGCCTCCGGTTTCGGCCAGACTCCCGAAACTGAAAATAATAAGGATCGCATACGCAATGATCAATACAAAGTACAGATAGGATACCGGCTTTTTCAGCGCCCGTTTCATACGGTTAATAAAACTTCTCTTTGTCAGATACCACAACGCCTTCATCCTATTCACCACCTGTCATCTCAAAGAACAGATCATCCAGATCTTTATTGCCCACTTCTTCCTTGCGGTAAGAACCGATGATCTTTCCTTTTTTCATTACGTACATAATATCCCAGAGTTCCTCTACCATCTCCAGCATATGAGTACTGATCAGCACAGTCACCTGCTGCCTTTTCAACTCCAGAATTACTTCCTTGAGTTCTTTGATTGCCTGGGGATCCAGCCCCACCATAGGCTCATCAAAAAGAATAACCCTCGGTTTAACCGCCAGGGCGCAGCAGATGCTTACTTTCTGCATCATCCCCTTGGACAGTTCACTTCCCATCTTATCCTGCTTGTCCTGAAGTTCAAATCTTTCGAGCAGTGCATCGACCTCCTCTTCTGTAATATCAGAAGAATAAGCCATTTTCATATACTCAATATGTTCTCTTACCGTCAGTGCATCAAACATAGCCGGAATTTCCGGAACATATCCAAAAATTCTTTTTGCTTCAAGTTCTTTGGACAAAATGCCATTGATCCTGATCTGTCCTGTGTATCTTAAAAGGCCTGCTATACTTTTGATGATCGTTGACTTTCCGGCGCCGTTTGGTCCCAGCAAAATGCCGATCTGTCCATCCGGCACCTGAAAGCTTACCCGATCTACCGCCAGGTTTTTCCCATAATATTTTGTTAATTCCCACACCTCTAACATCGTCTTCTCCTTCATCTGTCTGTGCTTTTATTGTATTATTATTTTAATACAATTATATTCATATGCCTTTTCTGTGTCAAGTCTTTTCTTTTGTACTTTGATTACTATTCACAGCCGTTTCAGACTTGGCAGCATGCGCGTTGTACTTGCACAAAAGCACTTGCTGCCAAGTCTGAAACAGAACTGCGAATAGTAACAGCCTATATAATAATGCAGACCATTCCTCCGTTGCTGTCATTGACAATTTTTTGCATGGTATCCTGCAGTTTTACCTGGCTTTCATCATTGATCATGGAAATCTTGCTCTGCATGCCATCCATCACCAGTTCTTCAATGGATTTTCCAAAAATGTTAGTCCCCCAGATTCCTCCGTCAGAATCCTTAGCGTTCTTTATATAGCGGATCAAATCCTCTGCCTGTTGTTCACTTCCCACGATCGGGGCAATCTCCGTCTCAATATTTGCTCTGATCAGATGAATAGACGGAGCGTGGGAATGGATCTTCACGCCATACTTATTCCCCTGACGTATTACTACCGGCTCGTCAAGAGTAATTTCCTCCCTTACCGGTTTTACAACTCCGTATCCTTTCATCCGCACACTGGCAAATGCCCCCTGTACTCCTTCGTATTCTTTCTTCATCTCTGACAGACGATGGAGTTCCGATATCAGCTCATATTCCCCTTTGATCTGTGCTCCGGTCAGATCGCTTAAAACCTGATAATAATATTCCTCTCCTACTTTGATCTGTATTTTTACGCATCCGGTATCCATCTCGATTTTATCTACTCTCATCTCTTCTATGTATGGACTGTCCGGCTTTTCTATCCCTGCCGCCGCATCGCGGATCTCGCCCAGCTGTTCCATTACTTCCCGTATATGTACAAGAAGCTCCTGTTTGATATCATGTTCTCTTGGAAGCATCTCCACCCATTTGGGAATAAAAAACTGAACTTCGGCAATGGGAAACTCAAAGAGCACTGCCTTCATGATCTTATGGATATCTTCTTCTTTCAGCTGTTCACAATTCACCGGAATCGCCTGCACTTTGTACTGCTGCCTGATATATTCTGCCGTTTCTTTCGCTTCTTCGCTCATCGGTCTTTTGCTGTTCACCAGCACAACGAAAGGCTTTCCAATACTCTGCAGTTCCCGGATCGTGCGCTCTTCCGGCTCCAGATAGTTCTTTCTTTCAATCTCTCCGATACTTCCGTCTGTTGTTACTACGATCCCTATAGTAGAGTGATCATGGATCACTTTCTGAGTCCCGATGCCTGCAGCCTTTGTAAAAGGAATTTCATAATCAAACCAGGGGGTTTTTACTTTTCTCTCTTCCTTTCCTTCCTCATGCCCCACTGCCCCTTCCGTCATATATCCCACACAGTCGATCAGCCGTATTTTCACTGACACATCTTCTGTCAGGCTGATCTGGGCTGCCTCTTTTGGTACAAACTTGGGTTCTGTAGTCATAATGGTCCTTCCTGAGGCTGACTGCGGCAATTCATCCCTTGTTCTTGCCTTTGCATGTTCCTCCGTCATATGAGGCAGAACAAGAACATCCATGAATCTTTTAATAAATGTTGATTTTCCAGTCCTCACCGGTCCTACTACTCCTATGTATATTTCTCCGTTTGTCCTTACCTGTATATCCTTGTATAACTGATAATTGTCCATGTTCTCTGGCCCCTTCCACATATGCTGTTAGAATATATGCACTCCTTTCCCTGTTTAGAAGCTGCTTTCTCTGGTTTTTCACCTTTTAATAGCCTGTATCTATTGTTTCTGTGTTTATTTTGTATTGGATTGCAAATGCCTGTTTTGTTAAAATGTAAACAGATAAATACAAAGAAAGAGGAGCGAATAATCATGGAAAGACATCAGATTACCGGGCATACTGAGTTGATCGGTCTTATGGCATACCCCATCCGACATTCCCAGTCTCCGGCCACTCATAACGCTGCCTATGAAAAATTAGGCGTAGATATTGTAAATCTGGCATTTGAAGTAAATGCCGATGATCTGGAAGACGCCATCAAAGGGCTTCGTGCTCTGAAGATGAGAGGTTCCAACATCTCCATGCCAAACAAAACCATCGTACACAAGTATCTGGACGAGGTTTCTCCGGCTGCCATGCTCTGTGGCGCCGTCAACACTATCGTAAATAGAGACGGATACCTCATCGGTCACAATACAGACGGGATCGGATATGTCCAGTCTCTGAAAGACAACAGCATTGATCCTGCCGGAAAGAAAGTAACCATTGTCGGGTCCGGCGGCGCGGCAACTGCCGTACAGATTCAGTCTGCTTTGGACGGAGTCAGGGAAATGTCTATTTTTGCAAGAGATGACAGTTTCCGGGATAATGCACTGGAAACAGTGGATAAAATCAACAAAAACACAAACTGTAAAGCCACATTTTATCCTCTGGAAGACCTGGACTGCCTGAAAAAAGAGATGGCTTCCAGCTATCTGTTCACCAACGCCACCGGAGTCGGTATGAAACCGCTTGAGGGACAGACCTACATTCCCGACGCTTCCTTTTTCCCGAAGGAGCTGATCGTGACAGACGTCATTTACTCCCCCCATGAGACTGCCATGCTGAAAATGGCAAGAAAAGCGGGATGTAAGACCATGAACGGCCAGGGTATGATGCTCTTTCAGGCAATTGCCGCTATTGAGCTGATGCTGGGACAGCGCGTGGACAGTGAATACATGAAAGAAAAACTTGGCATTTCCTATGTCTATGAAGACTGATATTCAGGGAGGTAAAATGATGCATACAGTAAAAATCAGAAATCTGGAACTTGGGGCTGGGATTCCCGCCATCTGTATCCCTAATGTAGGAAAAACGGAAGAAGAGATTCTCTCCCTTACCAGACAGTATAAGTCCATGCCCATGGATCTTATGGAATGGCGGGCAGACTGGTTTGAGGAAGTGGAACATACAGAGCGGGTACTGGATGTGCTGTCTAAAATTCATGAAATTCTTCAGGATACGCCTCTTCTTTTCACTTTCCGCACCCAAAAAGAAGGCGGTGTCCATCCAATGGGCACTGACTCCTACGTATCTTTAAACAAGTCCGCCGCCAGATCAGGACTTGCAGATCTCATTGATGTGGAGTTTTTCACGGGTGATGAGATCGTTGCCGATCTCATCCGTTTCATCCATGAAAACGGCGCAAAAGTTGTGGCCTCCAACCATGATTTTGAAAAGACTCCGGCCAAGGACGACATGATTTACCGTCTGCGCCGGATGCAGGATATGGGAGCTGATATCCCAAAACTTGCCGTCATGCCTCAAAACAAACGGGATGTGATCACTCTTCTTGCAGCCACAGAAGAAATGGCGTCTGATTATGCCAACCGGCCGATCATTACCATGTCCATGGCCGGAACAGGAAGCATCAGCCGTCTCTCCTGCGAAGCTTTCGGATCCTGCCTCACTTTCGGATCCGGCTCCATGGCTTCTGCCCCCGGACAGATTGCAGCGGGTGAACTCTACGATGTGCTTAAGACAGTACACAGCGCCCTGGGCTGTTAAGTCAAAAAACCCACCGGCAGAAACGGCTTTTCATTCAGCCGATTCTGCCGGTGGGTTTTTCTTAACATTATTTCCTAATATCTTTCTTCAGACCATTTCAGGAACTTTCCGGTCTGTGCATCAATCTCAAATTCATATTCCTTTTGCTGGTAGATGATATCTCCTTCATATACGTAATATCCGTCATCCAGTTCCAGCTCCATGCGGATATCTGCCTCGGTAGCTCCGCTGACTCTCTCAAGGGCCGCTGCCTTTGCATCAGCTTCACTCACTGCAACATTGGCTCCGGAAGTTCCGGATGCATTTGCGGTATTTCCACTGTTTGTCTGGTTCTGCGCTGTGTCTCCATTGCTTCCTGCCTGGCTCTGTACCGCATTTCCTCCGGTTGTCTCTACATCTGCACTCAGGATTGTTCCGTTTGTTCCATTAATTTCATAATCATATTCTTTTTCCGCCACAGTGAACTGTACATCATACTGCAGGCTTCCATCATCCTGATCCTGACTTATTTTCATTCTTGTTGTATCAGACTCCTGTACACCTGCATCCTCTAATGCGATCTTTTTTGCTTCCTCCTGCCCAATATCGGTACTGCTTCCCGATGTATTGTTCTGTACAGTGCCGGCTCCCGAAACTCCGCATCCTGTCACTAAAACTGCCGTCATCATCACTGCTGCTCCAAGCATTTTTACTCTATTTCGTTTCATTTCTGTAATCTCCCTTCTTTTTCTTTGTTGTATTTACTATACCCACAAAAAATTAAAGTAAGATTAAAAAAGAAAAGTTTTTTTAATTTTCTTTTGAAGGCAGTGGAATCCTGCAGATAAACCGGCTTCCTTCTCCCAAAACACTTTCTGCCTCTATGTCTCCTCCATGTTCTTTCGCGATCCATTTTACCATGGAAAGACCCAGGCCGGAATGACTGCCGTCGCTTCTTGCACTGTCTGCACGGAAAAATCGGTCCCATATGTGGGGAAGATCCTCTTTTGAAATCCCGATTCCATCATCCTTTACCTGAAGAACAGCTGCTCCTTCCTTTTGCTGCAGGGAAACTTCCGTATGACCGCCTCTTTTACCGTAGGAAATGGAATTGGAAATTAAATTCACGAGAAGTCGTATATACAGGCTCTCATCCACGGCTGCGTATATCCCTTCCTCTATTGTTTCCGTAATCATAATTTCTTTTTCCCTGGCCAGGATGGTTTGTTCTTCTACTATCATCTCTGTCAACTCACTGATGTCCAGAAGTTCCTTTTGTATCACCTGTCTGCCCTGATCCGCCCTGGAAAGGAGCAAAAGCTGTGAGATCATGGATGATATTTCTTCCGCTTTTTTCTTTATCACCTCTGTCTGTCTCCTTTGCTCTTCAGAAAGAGCCGGATCCTGCAGGATTTCCTCACACTGCATCAGTATTACAGTCACCGGAGTGCGAAGTTCATGGGATACATCAGAGGTAAACTGTCTTTCTCTGTGAAAGGATTCCTCCAAATCTTCCAGCATATTGTCAAAAGTTGCTGCAAGATAATAGATCTCATCTTTTCCTTCCGGAAGACCTACCCGCATGGAAAGACTTCGTTCCCTTTGGATCTTCTGCACTGTCTCTGTCATCTTTTTTACCGGAAGAAACGCCCGGCGGATAAAGCAATAGCAGATAATGATCGTAATGGCTGCCAGCAGAGGAAGCAGGATCAGGGCAAAGCGCAGAGTGACCCGCATCGAATTTTCCGCCCGTGTAACGGAAGTAATTCCCCTGACGTAAACTTCTCCATATCCGTCCGCCCGGAAAGAAAGGTCAAACACATACCAGCTTTCATTTCTTCCTTTGATCGTCTGCAGCCCATCCGGCATAAAATCTGCCTGTGCGTCAAATCCTGCCGGAATCATTCCATAGAGAAATTCTCCGTCCTGTCCGTCATAGACAGACAGATAAACCCCTTCTTCCAGCGTATAAAAATCCGAATCTATTTTAAGATTTCCCTCACTTCCTTCGATATCCTCCAGACTTTCCTCTACCTGCTCCCTAAGTTTTGACTGAACGGAAGAAAGGATTTCCTGATTACTCAAAGAAAACAGGATTGCCAGAGCCGCACAGGTCAAAAGGACCATAAAAGCTGCATAGAGCAGAGTAAGTTTTGTTTTTGTCGACCACCTTTTCATACATCATCCCTCAACACATATCCTGCTCCGCGTACTGTATGGATCAGTTTTTTCTCACTGCCCTCATCAATCTTACGCCGCAGATAGCGGATATAGACATCAATGACATTGGAACCGCCTGTAAAATCATAATTCCAGATATGCTGTTCCAGCTTGTCCCTTGACAGTACAATTCCCTGATTCTGCATCATATATCTTAAAAGGGTATATTCCCTGGCCGAAAGCGTAATCTCTCTTCCTCCTCTTGTCACTTTATGAGTATCCGTACACAAAACCAGATCTCCGACCATCAGGCAGTTTCCTTCTGCCTGCGCCGAAGGCTTCCTGAGCATAACCCGGATCCTTGCCAGCAGCTCTTCCACAGCAAAGGGTTTCACAAGATAATCATTGGCACCGGCATCCAGTCCGGCTACTCTGTCCTCAATACTGTCCTTTGCCGTCAGCAGAAGAACCGGAAGCGTCTTATCTTTTGCACGGATTTTTTTCAGAACAGAAAGACCGTCCAGCACCGGCATCATTATATCCAGTACAACCGCATCATATTCTGCTCCGCTCAAGTAGTCCAAAGCCTCCTGCCCGTCAAAACAGGAATCCACACTGTAATACTCTTCCTGAAGTCTCCTTTTCAACATCTGGTTCAGATTTTTTTCGTCTTCCGCAATGAGTATGCGCATTCTATTCCTCCATTCTTCTTTCCTGTTTGTACCTGTTTTGTTACTATTCACAGCCACCCCGCCTGTATGCGCACTCGTCGCGCTTACGCGCTTCAGTTCCGCCCCGTACGGGGCTAAGACTGCTTATATAGGTGGGGTGACTGCTTCACAGTCCTGTTTCAGACCTGACAGCAGGAGCTTTTGTGCAAGCACAACGCCTCTGCCGTCAGGTCTGAAACGGCTGTGAATAGTAACTCTGTTTTCTATAAATTACCGCAGGAAAAAGGATCCGTCAAGCGGATCCTTTTTATCGGTACTTTTGTCCGGCCGTTCTATTCATCCGTTCCCATATAGAGATCAAATAGTTCCTCTCCCGCCTGTTCCCGGATGTTTTCATATACCGGCTGGCAGGCCTGTCTCATTTCCTGCCATGTCGTCTCATCGACAGATATGATTTCCATTCCTTCTTCCTCCAGCTGCTTCTGCCTTTCTCCCTGTCTTGTATCGGCAGATTCTCTGGCCTTTTCCTGGGCATTTTGGGCCGCCTGGCGGATGATCTCCTGCTGTTCCTCCTCTAATGTCTGGAAAAATTCGTCGCTGGAGATCAAAGTAATATAATCCGGGACTGCATTCGTCTGGATCAGATATTTCTGCTGCTCATAAAGTTTTGCGCTTACAATCAGCTCATAGGCATTCTCCTGTGCGTCGATCGTACCCTGCTGAAGCCCGATATACACTTCACTGAAAGTCATCGGAGTCGGATTGGCTCCCATTGCTTTCCAGAACTGGAGATGATAAGTATTTTCCATGGTACGGATCTTCTGCCCTTTAAAACTTTCCATCCCTTCAAATGGTTCACTGCTGGTCATCACCCGGAAGCATTGATCCGCCATACCGAGGAGCTGATATCCTGCATTCTCATAAATTTCCTGAACAATTTCCTGAAAACGGGGATCATCAATGGTATCCCTTGCCTCCTCTATATCCTCAAATGCACAGGGGGTGTCGAAGACGCACAGTTCCGGCATAAAGCTGACCTGTGGCGCCGGAGACTGCACTACAAAAGGAATATCGCCGTCCTTACAGCTCTCCATCAGTTCCCGGTCTCCTCCAAGGGTACTTTGCGGATATACCTGGATTTCCATCTGTCCGTCACTTAAACGTTCCACTTCTTCAGCAAATGATTCAGCAAACACATGGGTAATGGTATCTTCCGTACTGCAGGTAGCAAGAGGCCACGCATAGCGCTGTTCTTTTCCGTCTGCAGCCTGCTTGTCTGTGGAAGCCATGCCGAATGCCGCTGTCCCGGCGCTTGCCGCCAGGAGAACTCCCACAATTGCTCCGCTCCATATTTTCTTCATCTTTCTTCTCCTGGTATATTGTAATTGACTCATCTAACGGTCACTTACAAATATACCGTCTCCTTTCTATCAACCTTTTAGTCCGTGGTTGATTACGGTATTGTACATTTGTATGATGTAAATATGTGATGTGGATTTGTATTTTTTTATCCTGTGGCTTTGACTACTTGTAGGAGGTTCTCACCACACCTTATTTCTAAATAATGATTAGTTAGATGAGTCTTGAATTCCTATCTTGTACCAGGTTTTACGAAGTAAGTGCTGTGGATAACACATTGCATATTTTTTACGAAAGGAATGTATTATCATGATTTTAGTCGGAATTGACATTGGTAAACATCAACACATCTTCTCCATCATTGACAAACAATCCGGTGAAATACTTTCTAATCCTTCTGTTTTTCATAACAATCAAGATGGCTTTTTGTTACTCATCGGAAAACTAAGCTGCTATGCCAAATCACAGCTTCTTATTGGCATGGAAGATACCGGGCATTATCATTTTGCCTTACTCAAATATCTTCTTAACAGGCACTATACTGTTGCTCTGATCAACCCAACCACTACTGACCTTACCAGAAAACTTCAGGGCGGCATTACCAAAAACGATCCCCTGGATTCTCTTACCATTTGTGATGTCATCGGCTCAAATCAGCGTAAAAAGCCTTATCGCATTACAAAAGTAAACCGTTTCGACCTTTATGAACAAAAGCAGCTGACACGCCATCACCACAACCTGAAAGAGGAATTAAACCTCTACAAAAACCGGCTTCAGAAATGTATTGATATCGTATTCCCTGAATTTAATTCCTTATTCCGTTCAAAGTATGGCATTGTTTACATGAATGTTTTAAAATCGTTTGCTTCTGCTGAAAAGATTGCAAACTCTGATATCCGGACCATCCGGAAATGTTTTGAATATGAGGGGCGCGGAAAACGGATTCAACTTTCTGCCGAACAGCTTAAAACAGCAGCCAAAGCTTCTGTCGGCATCTCTTCTGTTGCTGAAGAAATCCAGATCAGACACCTTGTAAGTCAAATTGAAATGATAGAAGAACAACTTTCTGAAATAGACAAAAAGATAGAAGAGTTTTCCCTGCAAAACAACTCTCCTATCCTCTCCATACCAGGAATTTCACACTTCTCTGGTACTTCTATTTTAGCGGAATTAGGAGATGTTTGCAACTATACAAAAGCGTCTCAAATCATTAAATTTGCCGGTGTCGCCCCATATCACTATGAATCCAGTCAGTTTATCGCCCGGCATACTGCAATCACCAAGAAAGGTTCCCGGTATCTGAGAAAAACACTGTATCAGATTATCTTGCCGGTCATCAATCACAACAGGGTCTTCACTTCTTATTACAACAAAAAGATAGCCGAAGGCAAAGGTCACAGATGTGCTCAAGGTCACTGTATCAGAAAACTTTTAAGAGTCATCTATCATCTTCTAAGTACCGGACAGAGTTTTGATTCTACGTTACTGATATAGCTATAATTACAACCCAGCTTATTACAATGAGCCTTCTTGGGAAGGTCTGTTTGTTGTGCCACAAAATCCATAATTATTCACATATTTTCAAAGTACATACTTTTACTAACTAAAATTCAATGTTAAAAAAACTACTTGATTTTTATATAGTTAGCTCCTATAACAACGCAAGACTTAACTGCGGAATAAATGTGATCAGCAAAAGGGCGATCAGGAAATATCCGATCATGGGAAGCGCCCGTTTTGCAATCTGAATCACCGGTATATCTGTCAGCGAGCTTGCCACAAACAGATTCACCCCAATAGGCGGCGTTACAAATCCAATGGCAAGATTTACTACCATCATTACTCCAAAGTGGATCGGATCCACTCCCACTCCTGTCATGATGGGCAGAAGGATCGGCGTCAGGATCAGAATAGCCGGTGTGGTATCCATGATCATTCCCACCAGAAGGAGGAAAAGATTTACGACAATAAGGATCAGTATTTTATTAGAAAAATTCTCCAGTATCCAGCCGCTGATCGTCTGAGGCACCTGCATTAAAGTAAGAACCCTGGAAAAAGCAATGGAGGCTGCAAGAATAAAAAGAATCGGCGCATATGTCCTCACTCCCTCAGCAAACACTGCGTACAAATCTCGGAAAGAAAGGGATTTATACAGAAACAGGCTGACAATCAGAGAATAAAATACAGAAATCACCGCTGCCTCTGTGGGAGATGCAACCCCGGAATAAATACAGCCCAGTATGATCACCGGAGAAAGTACTGCAAAGAAGCTGCTTTTAAACACTTTCCAAAGTCCCTGTGACCGCAGATGATCGATTTCCCCGTTGATCCTTTCTTTATCTTCCCCGTTCTTTTTACAGTAATAAACGGCATACACCATCAGCATAACCCCGATCAGTATGCCCGGAATGATCCCGGCAATAAAAATATCACTGACCGACACACCGGAGGCCATTCCATACATAATAAAGGGAATGCTGGGAGGAATGATGACGCCCAGGCTTCCTGCTACAGCAACCAGGGCTGTGCAAAATCTTTTATCATATCCTAAATTTACCAGCAGAGGAATGGTCATACTCCCTACTGCTGCAACTGTAGCAATCCCGGAACCGGAAATTGCCCCGTAAAACAGGCAGGTTACAACGACCGCGCAAGGCAGGCCTGCTGTTTTTTTGCCGATAAAGTAGGCAAAAAGATCAAAAAGCCGCTTGGAAATACCGCCTCTTGCCATAATGATACCGGACAGGATAAACATAGGAACCGCAAGAAGCGGAAAACTGTCCAGTCCTCCGAACATAGAGCGGATCACATAAGTAGCGCTTGCCGTAAATGACGGGTCAAATGCCCCTGGCAGTACGGACACGATTCCCAGTGAAACCGAAATGGGAATCGCGATCAGCAGACACACAAAAAACAAAATCAATACCACTGCAGATGACATTTAATCCTCCTCCTTTTCTTCTCTTTCCCCCAGAATGATCTGGAGCCGATACAGCCATTTCTGTATCAGGCGGATGACACACAGTACAAAACTGATCACTGTAAATGACTGGATGACATACATGGGGATTCCACAGGCGGGACTTAACTGTCCGCTCTCTATTCCCGACATGACATATTTCCATGCAAAAGGGATCAGATAAGAGAAAAATACAAGCTGTATGCTGTAACTGATCAGGCGGAAAATATGTACGCCTCTTCCCGGCAGCATATTCACTAACTGATCGATCTTCACTGACAGACTCTTCTTAATACAGTAGCTGGCACTTAAAAATCCGGAGCATATAAACAGAAATCTTGTTATTTCCTCTGACCAGGACAGGGACGATGCAAATACATATCTTGCAGTGATCTGTATCCCCATAACAACGACCATAATCCCCAGCATAATGAGAAGCAGGGCTTCTTCCAGATAATCATCCAGCCATTTTAAAAGTTTCATTTGGGCTACCTCCCTCGCCGTTTTATTCCTTTTTCTTTTTTAATTGATATATTTTATCTATACTTTTTCCTAAAAAAAGGATGTGGATACTGCACACATTTACAGTATTCACACCCTTCTTTTTTCGTCCAACGCTTTATTTGCTAAGGGCACTCTTACCGAAAATCTTCTTATACTGTACAGCCAGATAAGCCATCATAAGAATTGCGATCACTGCTGCCGCAAGAAGCAGTCCCATCATTGTATATACGGCTGACGCCTCCCCGATGGATTTTGTCATTGCGGACACGATATATGGAAGGAAGCAGCTTGCAAGTCCCATCCATGTATAGTAGATACCTGTATTCCTTCCTTTTGGTCCCGGGCACATTTCCTGGCGGACTCCCAGCCCTGTCTGAAGGGCGCCGCCTGCTGCGAAGAATCCCAGAAGGGCAATTGCCACATAGATTACCGCCACATTGCTTACAAGGAGCACAATGCCAAGTGCAACTGCTGTGAATACAGAGTCGATCAGTACAACCTTAAGAGGATTCCACTGAAGCTTACCCATCATGACCGCCCAGAATATAACAGCAATGACAGAACCGGCTGTATATATGGATGTCATGCCTGCTGCCTGTGCTTCTGTCAGACCGCAGTTGCTCATACCAAATGCCTTTGTATACTGCTGTGCGCCATACATAATAAACATACACAGGAAACCATAGAACATGGTAATAAAGTTTACAAGTCCGTTTGGCTTCACAAGCATTTTTGCCTTTGCTGCTTCAATTTCCGCCTGCGCTGCATTTTCTGTCTTTCCATCTGCCGTCTTAACTGTTTCTTTCATCTGATCGTCATAGGCAAACGGCGCAATCACTGCAAGCACTACTGCAATGATCGACATGACAAGCGGAATCCAGATATTGATCTGCCAGTTTCCTGCTGCAGAAAACTGAACTGCCAGAAGCGGGTAAATGATACCGGACAAAGATACGAAAAATTTAATTCCGATAAGAGCAGATCCGGCATATCTTTGCTGAACGGATTCCTGCGCTGCCGGATAGAGGGATGCATCCCAGAATCCTGAAGTTGCCACACCTGCCAGGAAAGCGCTCACACATGCCACCATAAAGTTAGAAGTGAACAAAAGTCCTGCAAAACAGATGATATAGAGGATTCCACCTGCGATTGCCATTTTCTTCCGCCCGATCCGGTCGGAAAATTCTCCTCCAAGCCACACGGTCAGCATTTTTCCAAAACCTGTTGCCGTAATTGCCAAAGACACGGCTGCCGCGCCTTCTACAGCGTCTGTGTATCCCCACTGGGTATAAAAGTTCACCTGGTTCTGTGACAATATGATCGCCTGAATACCATGAGTGAAGTATGCCATGTACACCATTGCCAGTGATAAAATATACTTTTTCGCTTTCATGACCTTTCTCCTCTTCCTATTTTGCCTGTTCTGCCTGGAATTTCTGATACTCTTCCAGCGGCATCTTCTTTCCTACGAACAATTCATAATTGACAGCTCCCTGCTGAAGCAGCATTCCCTTTCCGCCGATGGCCTTACAGCCTGCCTCCTCCGCTTCAAGGATCATTTTTGTTTTTTCCGGATTATAAACCGTATCAGCTACTACAAGATCCTTGCGGTACCAGGACTTGTCGATCAGTGTCACATCGTCATGAGGCTTCATACCCATTGTTGTGGCATTGATTACGATATCGCAGTTTGCAACTGTTTCTTTCAGTTTTTCCTGATCTTCCAGGTCCTCTACTGTCACAACACATTCCGGACATTTCTCTGCCAGTTTTGCTTTTGTTCCTTCTGCTCTTTCAAAAAACTCATCTTTCACATTGAAAATATGTACCTCTTTTGCACCGTCCAAAGCAAGCTGCACCTGGATCGCTGTTGCGGCTCCGCCTGCTCCCAGTACAATTGTCTTTTTGCCTTTTACGTCCACTCCATTGACTTCCAGATTCTTTACAAATCCCACGCCGTCTGTAATATGTCCGGTGATAACGCCGTCATCATTGACAAAGGTGTTGCAGGCTCCGATGATCTCTGCAGCCGGGGACAGTTTGTCCACCAGCTTGGCAGCGATATTTTTGCAGGGCATCGTAAAGTTTCCGCCCCTCATTTTCAAAAGCCTTATTGTCTCAAATACTTTCGGCATCTGTTCCACATTTACATCAAACGCCAGATATGCATAGTCCAGGCCATCGTGCTGAAAACTGAAATTATACATTGCCGGTGATCCCGAATGTCCTACCGGGCTTCCGAATAACGCCATTAAACCTGTATGTCCTGAAATTCTTTTTTCCATTTTTCCTTCCTCCCGACTTGTTCTATTTGATACAGACTTTTCTTAAATCTGCATTGCCGCCGCATAGGCTTCTTTTGTAGCATCCAATGCTCTTCTTGCTCTTGTTGCGTCTCCGACTACATATACTTCCTGACCAAGTTCTTCTAACTGTTCTGCAAACGGATTGTAATTCTTAAATCCCATGGAAAGGACGACAGAATCAAATCCTCTCACTTCATGTCTGCTTCCGTCCGGAGACTCATACTCTACACCGTCGTCAAAGAATTTGCATACTTTCGCACCTGTAATTTCTTTGATTCCGTAATTCTTAAAGTCTTCCATCAGAAATACTCTGTGTTCATGGATCACGTCCGCACCTACTGTATCGCGGTATTCGATAACGGTCACATCATGCTGCTGCTCTCCCAAAAAGGCTGCTGTCTCACATCCTACCATACCGCCGCCTA
This sequence comes from Claveliimonas bilis, assembly GCF_030296775.1. Lineage (NCBI taxonomy): Bacteria > Bacillati > Bacillota > Clostridia > Lachnospirales > Lachnospiraceae > Claveliimonas > Claveliimonas bilis. The sequence continues at coordinate 2,015,123 of NZ_AP027742.1, forward strand.
CAACAAGGACTTTTTTGCCGGCCGCCCTCTTACCGTCCAGAAGATCAGAACCGTGAATAATAGCAGGATTTTCAATGCCCTCGATAGGGAGGATCAGTGTTCTTGATCCGGTAGATACGATCACTGCATCCGGTTTTTCTGCTTTTACCATCTCAAGGTCAACCGTTGTATTCATATGAATTTTCACGCCTGCTTTTTCGCATCTTACGATATAACTGCGGATCATATTTGTAATATCGCCTTTTCCCGGCGGATAAGCTGCAAGCCGCATATTTCCGCCCAGTTTATCTGTGCTTTCATAAAGAGAAACATCATGCCCTCTTTCTGCTGCGACAAAAGCTGCACACATACCGGCGACACCGCCTCCGATCACCATAACTTTTTTGGATTTTTCCGCTTTCGGATATCCCTGCGCCTCATGTCCCAGGAATGGATTCACCAGACAGCAGATTGGCTCGCCTTTATACATATTTGCAACACAGCCCTGCAGACAGGCGATGCACGGAACCAGATCTTCCAGATTGTCATTCATTGCTTTTTCCGGCATATGAGGATCTGCCAGGGACTGCCGGCCAAATGCCACAAGGTCAGCGCGTCCTTCCCGAAGAAGAAGTTCTGCATAATAAGGCTCTGTATAACGTCCTACTGTAATGACCGGAATAGAAACTGCCCGTTTGATCTCCGTAACAAGATCTGCGGAAAATCCGGCATGTACGGCAGTTGGCGCCCACATATATTCATCTTTGATATGTACAGCACGGGATACGTGGAGGCCTTCTACGCCGCAGTCTTCCAGATAAGCGGCAATAGCAGCGCTGTCATGTACATCATCTCCGCCTTCCACCTCATCGGAACTGTTAATACGGGCAAGGATCGCAACCTTTCCTCCCACTCTTCTTTTGACCTCTTCCACAATGAGGCGCGGAAAACGCATTCTGTTCTCAAAGTTTCCGCCAAACTCATCTACACGTTTATTTGTCCGCGGGGAAATAAAGGAATTTACCAGGTAACCGTGAGCCATATGAATCTCTACAGCGTCTGCTCCTGCTTTCATGGCACGCTCCGCTGCATCTCCATAACCTTTTACCAGTTCATAGACCTTTTCTGTCGGTACTTCTACCGGCGTGTCTTTCCCATATACAGAAGGAATGGCGGAAGCTGCTTCAATTGGAGCTCCTGCGTTCTTTGCATTTCCCTCGGGCCCTGCATTCTGCAGCTGAATGGAAACCTTAGCTCCCTCTGCATGACAGGCATCGGTAATCTTTTTCAGACTCTCAATGCTGCTGTCATCGTAAAGGCAGGGCTTTTTCGGTCCTCCCTTTGCACCGTGATGGACAACAGTTGCCTCAATTGTGATCAATCCGAACTGTCCTTTTGCCCGCTCTGCATAATAAGCAACGGACTGATCGCTCCATGTTCCATCCGGATTTGCAAAGTTATTTCCCATAGGAGGGACAACAAAACGGTTTTTTACTGTCATAGGTCCGATCTGAATCGGGGAAAACATTGTCTTAAATCTCATCTTTATTTCCTCACTTTTTCTATTTGTTTTTCTCAATTTAAAGTTTTACAGGGCTTCTTAGTCTTCCACCATTTCCGGCCATGCCTCTTTCAATACTTTTTCAGTATTATCGTATGTATAGGCAGCAGCTTCTTTCAGGCCTCTTCCAAGGATTTCATCGGAAATAACTTCCACTCCGATCACCTTCGGATCAATTCCTGCCTCTTTGATCATTTTTACAAATCCTGCTGTGTCCTTAGCACCTGTTCCCGGAGCAAGACGGTCATGCATGGATTCATCCCTTAAAATCGAAGCAGCGTACGGTCTTTCGTATGCATCATTGATCTGGATGGAGATTACCCTTTCAGCCTGCTCTTTTGTCAGAATATCGTACGGCTGGTCTGCTCTTACCCAATGCCATGTATCCAGAATAATGTAGGCATTTTCGGCTCCGGAAGCTTTTACAACTGCCCATGCCTTTTCCAGATTCGGGATACCGCTGTACGGCATCGGCTCTACACCGATAATTCTCTTTCCTGCTCTGTGGCAAAGTTCTTTCAGTTTCTGTGCAGTATGCTCTACAGAATAGTTCTCCATCAGGCCACAGTTAATATGGTTTACTCCAAACAGATCGCACATATGGAAGCACATCTGCTCTTTATATTTCTGCTCATAGGAACGGTTGTCCTCTGCCCACTGTACGATGTATTCTACTTCTGTCACTTTCATTCCGTGTTTGTCAAGGATTGCCAGAATATCCTCATCATAAAGTCCTTCGTTCAGTGCATCCACATATGTCTCTGCACGCAGGCCGATCCCTTCATATCCTGCCTCTTTTGCTGCAATAACACGATCCTCAAATTTGCACTGATCTCCCAGGGTCCATGAGCTGACTGTGATTGGATTTTTCTTTGACATAGTTTCTTCTCCTTCCATTGTTAAAATTGAACATTTTCCTTCTTTTTTTCTGTTCAATCTTGTGATATTTGCTATGATTTAATTATATGCTATTGTTAAATAAAAAACAAATTCGTAATATAATGCAAATTCATAGAATTTGTTTATAGTTTATGCTAAAATAAAAAATCAACAAAGGAGGGTCGCCAATGAATCTATACCATTTACGCTATTTTGTAACACTGGCCCATCTGGAGCATTATACAAAAGCCGCTGAACTCCTCTCCATTACACAGCCAAGCCTAAGCCATGCCATCTCTTCTCTGGAAAAGGAACTGGGGGTCCGTCTCTTTGAAAAGGAAGGCAGAAATGTCGTTCTTACCAAATGCGGGCGTGCTTTTCTGGAAGATGTGGAGCAGTCCCTGGCGCTTTTGGACTCCAGCGTCAACAAACTGCAGCTGACCGGCAGCGGGGAAGGTCAGATCGATGTGGCGGTGCTGAGGGTATTAAGCACAGACCTCGTTCCCCGGCTCGTACGCGGATATCTGGATCAGCATCCCGGTCGGAATATTGATTTCCGTTTTCACAATTCCACCGGGCTTACCCCGGACATGATCGAAGGTCTGAAGACCCGGAAATATGATATTGCCTTTTGTTCCAAAATGGGAAATGAACCTTCCATCGAGTTTATCCCGGTGGCAAAGCAGGATCTGGTACTGATCGTGCCGAACCAGCATCCTCTAAGTACCAGAAATGAAATTGATCTTGCAGACACACTGCCTTATCCTCATGTTGGGTTTTCAAAAAGAAGCGGCATAAGGCCTACCATTGATAAACTTTTCCTTGAATGCGGCGGAATGCCGCAGATGGCATATGAAGTGGAAGAAGATCAGGCCGTGGCCGGACTGGTTGCCGCCGGATTTGGTATTGCAGTTGTGCCGCACATGCCTATTCTGGCTTATATGCCTGTACAGATCATCCGGATTGCCCGCCCTACCTGGGAGCGTATTTTCTATATGTGCACACTGAAGGATGTGTATCAGGCGCCGGTCATCAATGAGTTTAAAAGGTATGTACGACAAAAGGCCAAAATATTGCTAAAAACTTAACAGGGGACGTAACAAAGTTTAAAAGTGTTACGTGTCAAATTAACATTCCATAGAAAAATCAGCGTATCGCTACGTGATACGCTGATTTTTCTTACTTTTTATGCATGTTTCTGTACACTTTTTTCTTTCTTCGTTAAACTTTTTGCATTCGTGATGTCAACATCAATCCCAGGATTTTGCAGTATGCTCTGCTTTTCCTTTCCGCATCATCAGGTCATATACTGCCTCTTTTGCATTTTTCCCTTCAAAGAGGATCGCATTGACCTGCTCAATAATGGGCATGTCCACTTCGTATTTTTTGCCGAGAGCTACAGCTGCTTTGGTAGAATACACTCCTTCTACCACCATTTTCACCTCGTCCATTGCTTCCTGCATAGTCTTGCCCTGTCCGATCAGATAACCGGCTTTACGATTACGGCTGTGAACACTGGCGCATGTTACAATAAGATCACCGATTCCGGTCAGTCCCATAAAACTTTCTTTTGTGCCGCCCATCTTCACGCCCAGCTTTGCAATTTCATGGATTCCTCTTGTAATAAGAGCTGCCTTTGTATTATCTCCATAACCAAGGCCGTCAGCCATGCCTGCCGCCAGCGCAATGACATTTTTCAGGGATCCTCCAAGCTCAATTCCCAGGATATCCGGGCTTGTATACACACGGAAGACCTCATTCATAAACATCTTCTGCAGGTATTCCGCGGTAGCCTTTGTCTTGGCGCCAACCACAACACTTGTAGGAAGCTGTCTTCCCACTTCCTCTGCATGACTTGGACCGGACAGCACTGCCACATCCGCCTGCGGGATCTCCTCCTCAATCTGGTCGGACAGTGTCATAAGGGTGGCCTCTTCAATTCCCTTTGCCACATTAACGAGTATCTGCCCATCTGCCACATAAGGAGCCATTGTTCTTGCAGTGCTTCTCGTAAATGGAGAGGGAACTGCCAGAACCACAAAATCTTTTCCGACTACAGTTTCTTCTACATTTGTGGTAAACTTCATATCCTCCGGAAGCCTTACGCCCGGAAGCTTGCTTTTGTGCTCCCGCTCTTTTGAAAGCATTTCCACCTCGTCTGCATTGATGGACCACACAGTCACATCATGCCCGTTTTTGTGAAGGAGAAGTGAGAGAGCTGTTCCCCAGCTTCCCGCTCCCATAATCCCTACTTTTGCCATATTATTCCTCCTCTCTATGCATATCCGCAAATTATCCTGCGGAAATTTACCTTCCACCGAAGCTTAATTTATTCTCAGTACCTTCTCTGAGCCTTTGTATGTTGGATCTGTGTTTAAAAAATGCTGAAATCACAACCAGTGCGGCAAGAATGTAGATCTCATACAGATAACTGCCTTGCACACCGAATCCCCCCATCTGTCCATATACAACAACACAGAGGAAATATATGATCACCACTGCCAGAGACCCTACAGATACATATTTTGTCCCTGCGACCATGCCCACAAACACCGCAAGACAGATCAGCATGATCCAGATATTCCAGCTGGTAATAATGATCCCTGCAGTAACGGCAATTCCCTTTCCTCCCTTAAACTTCATATAAAAAGGATAGTTATGCCCAAGCACTGCTCCGATCCCTGCGTACATGGACAGCACAGGGAGAATATCACCGTGGCTTCCGCCGTAGATCAGCCGTACCACCAGCACCGCAAATACGCACTTAAGGCAGTCGCCCAGCAGGGTAATAAGCCCCGCCTTTTTTCCCATTGTCCTTAATGCATTGGTGGTCCCGGCATTCCCGCTTCCTTTTGTGCGGATATCAATATGTTTTGTTTTTCCGTACAAATATCCGGTCTGGAACAATCCAAACACATATCCGATCAACAAACAAATGATTCGTTCCATTTCCTACTGCTCCTTTTCCTTTCGCTGACGAATGAAAAATCTTAAAGAAGTTCCTTTAAACCCAAAGGCCTCCCGTATTTTATTTTCCAAATATCGTGTATATGAAAAATGCATCAGCTCTTTATCATTCACAAAAATTACGAAAGTCGGCGGCTTCACCGATACCTGGGTAATATAGTAAAGCTTCAGCCGTTTTCCCTTGTCTGACGGCGGCTGCTGCATAGCAACTGCCTCCATCATGATCTCATTGAGCACTCCTGTAGCCACGCGGAGTGTCTGGTTCTGAATGACCATATCAATCTTTTCAAACAGTTTCGGCAGCCTCTGCCCGGTCAGTGCAGATACATACATAATCTCCGCATAGGGCATAAAGGAAAGAATCTGACGCACACGGCTTTCATATTCTCTCATCGTCTTGTCGTTCTTTTCAATGGCATCCCACTTGTTGACCACAATGATGATCCCTTTTCCTCTTTCGTGAGCAATTCCCGCGATTTTGGCATCCTGCTCCGTCACACCCTCTGCAGCGTCAATGACAACAAGAACCACATCTGCTCTCTCCACAGCAGTTACCGTACGGATGATACTGTAACGCTCCAGTTCTTCTTTAATCTTGTTCTTTCTCCGGAGCCCTGCAGTATCAATAAACACATATTCTTTGCCGTCGTGAACCACCTCTGTATCAATGGCATCCCTGGTAGTTCCCGCTATATCAGACACGATCACTCTCTGCTCGCCCAGCAGGCGGTTGATGATCGAGGATTTCCCTACATTGGGCTTCCCTACAATGGCTACTCTCGGACGCTCGTCCTCCTCTTCCTCTGCAGAATGTTCCGGAAAATGAGCGATCACCGCATCCAGCATATCTCCAAGTCCCAGCTTGGAGGAAGCGGATATAGGCATGGGATCTCCGATTCCAAGATTATAAAATTCATAGACATCTACTGCAAATTTATCAAAATTATCTACTTTATTTACCACTAACACAACTGGCTTCCCGGAACGCCGGAGCATGTCTGCAACCTTTGCATCCGCGTCGATCAGCCCCTGTCGTACATCGGTCAGGAAAATGATAACGTCTGCCGTATCAATGGCAATCTGCGCCTGCTCCCTCATCTGCGAAAGGATAATATCTTTACTCTCCGGTTCAATTCCACCGGTATCGATCAGTGTAAATTCTCTGTCAAGCCAGGACACTTCTGCATAAATACGATCCCGCGTTACACCTGGCGTATCTTTTACAATGGAGATCATCTCTCCTGCAAGTACATTAAAAAGGGTGGATTTTCCAACGTTTGGCCTTCCTACAATGGCCACCACCGGTTTACTCATGGTCTTCCTCCTATCTTTCTTTCAAAACGGCCTCAATAAAATTCTGCCCGCTTGATTTTACAATATCTATGTCAGATTGTAAAGCTTCTTTCAAATCCTCCAAAGTCATGTCATCCAAAAATACCTCTTCTCCGCTCCGAAACATACTGCATGGAAGAAGAAGAACATTTCCCAGCTCTTTTCCCTTAAGCTGTGCTGCAAGATCCGTCCCTGTGATCAAGCCGGCCACGGTAATCTTCTCCCCGAAAAAGTCGTTTCTGATCTCATAGACATGGATCTTTGTCCCGGAATACTTCCCTTCGATCCGATCCGCCATAGCTCTGATAAAGGGAAATGCAAGCTTTCCGGTGGCAATAGACACTTCTCTTGGCTTCTCATCGCCCGGAAACTCCGCAAACGCCTCCTGAAATTCATTTTCAAGAAGCCTTAACATGCCCACTCCGTTTTCCAGCTGCAGGTATCCGTCGTATCTTTCCTCTTCCGGAAGTTCCTGCCCTGCCAGCAGATACCATTCATCTCCTGCATGGATAAAGTGGATCCCCCACTTCTCATATAACTTTTTCTGCCAGCGGTGTATCACTTCCAGTACCTTGATGGCGTCCTCTTTGCCAAAAGGCTCCAATGGATACAGCCCGTCCCGGAATTTTGTAAGTCCCACCGGAACAACTGACACGCTCTGAAGATAGGGAAGATATTCTGACAGATCACGGATACTTCTCTCCAGCTCTTCTCCGTCGTTGACGCCCTTACACAGAACAATCTGTCCGTTCATACAGATCTGACCTGCATACAGACGCTTTACCTTCTCAAGGGCCTCTCCCGCGAAACGGTTGTGCAGCATTTCGCAGCGAAGAACCGGATTTGTCGTATGAAAGGAAATATTAATCGGTTCCAAATGGTACCGGATGATCCGGTCAATGTCATGATCGCTCATATTGGTAAGCGTAATATAATTTCCCTGCAGGAAAGAAAGGCGCGAGTCGTCATCCTTGAAATAGAGAGTATCTCTCATGCCTTCCGGCATTTGATCAATAAAACAGAAAATGCACTTGTTGCGACAGGAACGATACTCATCCATCAGACCTTTTCCAAAATCAATCCCCAAATCCTCTTCATATTCTTTTTCTATTTCAAGTTCCCACTCTTCGCCATTTCTTTTTTCGATCAGAAGCGTCAGCTCCTCATCGTTAACAAAAAAATGGTAATCAAATACGTCTTCAATTTCCTGACTATTGATAGACAGTAGAAAATCTCCCGGTTCGACACCAAGCTCTTCTGCAATACTGCCCGGCTTTACGTCTTTTATTTCATGCTTATGGCTCATAGAATAAACTCCTATTATTAAATTATCAGCGAAATAAGTATAACATATTCTTCCCGATTTAGTTGACCTTTTTATAGGAAAAATGATATAAATAATAAAGAAAAGAAAAAATATAATACACAGGAGGCACTTATGCCAAATTTAGAACTCTTGGAACAGGCTCTGCCTGTCGCCCCTTTAAAGATTGCCGCTCTGGAAAGCTGCAGAGAAATGGGGCAAAAAGTAAATGATTACATCGTACAGTTTCGTCGGGAAACACTGAAGGAAGACTTAAATTCTCCTTTGTTTTCCAACTATCAGACGGACAACTATCTTATAGAATGTCATTGCCCCCGCTTCGGAAGCGGAGAGGCAAAGGGGCTTCTCAAGGAATCTGTCCGCGGAAAAGATCTCTTCATTATGGTCGATGTCTGCAATTACAGCCTGACCTACAGTGTAAATGGACATCTCAACCACATGTCCCCGGACGATCATTACCAGGATTTGAAGCGTATTATCTCTGCGGCCAATGGAAAAGCACACCGCATCAATGTCATGATGCCTTTCCTCTATGAGAGCCGGCAGCATAAACGTACAAAACGTGAGTCCCTGGACTGCGCACTTGCCCTGGAAGAACTGGTAGATATGGGCGTTTCCAATATCCTCACCTTTGACGCCCACGATCCGCGGGTGCAAAATGCGATCCCTCTTCTGGGATTTGACAACTTCAATCCTCCATATCAGTTCATGAAGGCACTGCTTCGTGCCGAACCGGATCTGCAGGTAGACAAAGAACATCTGATGATCGTAAGCCCCGATGAAGGAGCAATGCACCGGGCAGTCTATTTCTCCAATGTCCTTGGAGTAGATATGGGAATGTTCTACAAACGCCGTGATTACTCTACTATTGTAAATGGAAAGAATCCAATCGTAGCCCATGAATTTCTCGGATCTGATGTAAAAGGCAAAAATCTGATCATTGTGGATGATATGATCTCTTCCGGAGAAAGTATGCTGGATGTGGCAAAACAGCTGAAAGACCGCGGAGCCGGACGAGTATTTGTCTGCACTACCTTTGGTCTTTTCACAAATGGCCTGTCTGCCTTTGATGAATACTATGAAAAAGGCTATATCGACCGCGTGATCACTACAAACCTGACGTATCTGCCGCCTGCGGCTCTGGACAAGCCATATTTTGTAACAGCCGATATGAGCAAATTTATTGCTCTTATCATTGAATCCCTGAATCATGATATTTCCATTGGCTCTGTTCTGGATCCCACACAGAAAATCCATGTTCTTCTTGAAAAGCATCGGGCTGCTCTTGCCGCTGGAATAAAATAACGATATGAAATAAGAAAGACTTCCATGATCTGCTGTAAATCGTTGGAAGTCTTTCTTGTTTTTATCATATAAAATATGCTCTATTTATTGAAATCTGTATAGACGCCTCCGCTTTCCATATGTATCCCTCTTGCCTCTGCCATTTCCGATACAGTTACCAGCTGATAGCCTGCATCCACTAGTTTAGGGATCAAAGTAAGCGCTGCATCTACACTGGAACCATGTATATCATGAAGGAGAACAATGTCACCGTCATCTGCAGTCTGAAGCACATTATTGACCACTGCATTCGCATCCTTCGTTTTCCAGTCCAGCGTGTCAATATTCCACAGGATCATAGGCATTCCCACATTTTTCTTTAGCGCATCATTGATCGCCCCATAAGGCGGACGCATCACTGTCGCTGTCTGCCCGCATGCCTTCTCGATCAGATTATTCGTATCACCGATCTGTGCGCGCATATCTGCATCGCTTAATTTAGGCAGTTCCGGGTGATTATAGGAATGATTGCCCAGCTCGCAGCCTGCCTCTACCATTTTGGAAATGACATCTTCATGGCCGGGAATATTGATGCCCTGCATAAAAAACGTGGCGTGGGCATTATATTTTTCCAAAGCAGCAATCAACTCTGCCGTCCGATCTCCCGGTCCATCATCAAATGTAAGAGCCATCATGGGCTGCTCAGGGTCAACCTTACTTTTTTTAGACTCCAGCGCCCCCTCTTCATCAAAGACACATACAGATGAGCCGATCCTTTGCTTTCCTGTTGCCATCTCACCTTCCTGGTTGAAATAGTAGGTCTTCTCATCCAGTTCCATCCACCCTAGTGCTGCTTTTCCATCTGAAAGAAGATAAGCTTTGCTCTCACCTTTCTTTTTCCACTGATCTTTCTGCATGATACCTTTTTCATCAAAGAAATAGTAACTTGCTCCGATCTGCTTCCATCCGCTGACTTTCCGGCCATCTTCTCCAAAATAGTAAGTTCTTTCCTTTACTGTAACAAAATCATTTTCCACATAAGTACCATCCCAGCGCCGGAACTTCTCTTTGTCCCATTCGCCTACTTTATTCAGAACAGTGAGATCTCCGTCCGTCAGCTTTATGGTTACCTTCCCTTTCCACTTCTTGGCAAGCTGCTGCTCTATCTCTTTGGAAAGCTGTAACTGGATCGGAAATTTTCCTTCCTTTGTCCCGTCTGCTTTGCAGGCAATCTCATAGCCTTTCCCCTGCTTCAGATCCTGCATCAGATCCCAGACTGTATATCCACTTTTTTTGTCCAGTTTCTTTTTATGCATCTTTTTTTCTTTCGCCTCACTGGACACTTTTGTCTGAAACGCCGGCATTTCTTCGCCCTGCTTTATTGAAACTGACTTCGCTTCTACTGTGATCAATATATTTCTACTCTTTAGAGCTGCTACCGTAGTCTGAAAAGCAATGATAAGCAGGATAAGCAAAATAAATGCCCCAATTACTCGTTTGACCGTCTTCTCCCGTTTTAACCTCTGTTTTCTGTCCCGCACAGAATGAGCGGATTCTCTTTGCTTTATCATATGTACCTCATTTCACCGGAGTTTTTCCGCTTCTGTCATCATTTTTCAGATATCTGTCTTATAATTATATTACTTTGATATCTGATACCTTATTTAGAATAACATTGCCCTTCTTATGCTTCAACAAAATATCAGGATTGTAATATTAATTATCTTTCATGTAACATTTGTTTAATATATATTTCGACATATATCTTCCAAAATCATCTTTTACCGTCTGAAAAAAGGCTTGCTTCTTCTATCCATCCCATAAGCTCTTTGTCAATCTGTGAAGGATCCGAAATCAGAACATGGTGCGTCCATCTGCCGGTCAAAAAACTGTAAAACAGTATCCTGCATAGTCTTTCCCCCTTCCGTATCTGCACAGGCAAAGAAAAGACCGGAGTCATCTTCAGCCCTGCTCACGCTGCTTTTGTCTCCGGCCCTTTCTCTTTAATTTACGATCCTTACTCTCAGCACCCCGTCAATCTGCCTTAAATCGTCCGCTACCCGTTCCGGGATTTCCGAATCAATATCGATCATCGTATATGCATATCCGCCCTTGCTTTTATTCGCCATATCGGCAATATTCATATTATCATCTGCCAAAATTCTGGTAAACTGACCGATCATATTCGGCTTATTGTAATGGAGAAGAACAATTCTTTTATTCTCGCCCGGCATTCCCATATCACAGTCCGGGTAATTGACAGAATTGCGGATATTTCCATATTCCAGATAATCCATGATCTGACGGACTGCCATTTTAGCACAATTATCTTCAGATTCCTCAGTGGATGCTCCAAGATGTGGAATAACGATAGCACCTTTTACTCCGGCAATAACAGGAGTCGGGAAGTCTGTCACATAATGACGTACCTGACCGCTTTCCAGGGCATCGATCATATCCTCCTCATTTACCAGGACATCTCTGGCAAAATTCAGGACAATTACTCCCTTCTTCATGAGTCCGAGTGCATTTTTATCGATCATGCCTTTTGTACTGTCCATTGCCGGCACATGGATCGTAATATAATCACAGTTTTTATATAATTCATCTACGGTTTTTGCGTGGTGGATATTCCTGGAAAGTCTCCATGCAGAATCCACGGAAACATAAGGATCAAACCCGTACACATCCATTCCAAGATGAGTTGCCGCATTTGCCACGAGCACTCCAATTGCGCCAAGCCCTATCACGCCAAGCTTTTTCCCTTCCAGCTCACATCCTGCAAAGGCTTTTTTCGCTTTTTCTGCGTCTTTGGCAATATTACCGTCCTCTTCATTTTCCTGCACCCAGTTGATTCCTCCAATGATGTCTCTGGATGCCAGAAGCATTCCGGCAATCACCAGCTCTTTCACACCATTTGCATTTGCGCCGGGTGTATTAAATACAACAATCCCCCTCTCCGCACATTTGTCCAGAGGAATATTGTTTACTCCGGCGCCCGCCCTTGCAATCGCCTTCAACTCCGGACTAAACTCCATGTCATGCATGGCAGCGCTCCTTACAAGGATCGCATCTGCTTTCCCCGGGTCACTGACTGGTACATATTGTTCCGTCATACCTTCCATCCCAGCCTCAGAAATTTGGTTTAAGCAATAATAATGATACATGTCTACAGATTCTCCTTCTCAAATTTCTTCATAAAATCTACCAGTGCCTGAACTCCCTCATATGGCATTGCATTGTAAATGCTGGCTCTCATACCGCCCACACTCCGGTGTCCTTTTAAATTTTCCAGTCCTGCCTCTTTTGCCTCTTTCACAAATTTGGCATCCAGTTCTTCATTACCTGTCACAAACGGTACGTTCATAAGAGAGCGGTCCTTCTTTTCGACTGTCCCCTTAAAAAGACAGCTCTCATCCAGATAATCGTAGAGAAGCTTGGCTTTCTTCTCATTTTTCTTCTTTATTTCTTCCAGACCACCCTGCTTTTTCAGCCACTTGAACACCTTGCCGCAGATATAGATCCCGTAAGCCGGCGGAGTATTGTAAAGAGAACCGGCGTCTGCATGTGTCTTATACTGCATCATGGTCGGCGTACCCGGAAGGACATCTTCTGTGATCAGATCCTCTCTGATAATGACGATCACTACTCCGGCAGGGCCGATATTTTTCTGTACACCGCCATAAATCAAACCGTACTTTGTTACATCCACCGGTTCAGATAAAAAGCAGGAGGATACATCCGCCACAAGCGGTTTCCCTTTCGTGTCGGGAAGCTCACGAAATTTTGTCCCGTAAATAGTATTATTTTCACATATGTATACATAATCGGCATCCGGCGACACGGAAAGATCGGAACAGTCCGGTATATAGGAAAATGTTTTATCCTCAGATGAGGCAATCTTATTAACCCGGCCGTATTTCTGCGCTTCCTGATAAGCCTTTTTTGCCCACTGTCCGGTTACGATATAATCTGCCACTTTGTTTTTCATCAGGTTCATAGGAATCATGGCAAACTGCAAAGATACTCCTCCCTGCAGGAAAAGGACTTTATAGTTTTCCGGAATATGCATCAGCTCCCGTATATCTGTTTCCGCTTCATTTAAAATAGAGGCAAAAGCCTGTGAACGATGACTCATTTCCATCACAGACATTCCGGTTCCTCTGTAATCTGTCATTTCCTCCGCCGCCTCTTTCAGAACTTCTTCCGGCAGCATGGCCGGTCCTGCTGAAAAATTATAGACTCTGCTCATAAGCTTCTCCCTCCATTTTCTTTTCTATTTCTACATATCCGCTTCGTCAAAGGCTTCCCGAATCGGCGCTCCCGGCGCCACCATCGGCCATACTTTCTCGTCTTTATCAATCTGACAGTCAATGACAATGGGTTTTCCGAGAGTCAGCGCTCTTGCAAAGGCCTCCTGAAATTCTTCCCGTGTAGTTACCCGAACGCCTTCTGCTCCCATCGCTTCTGCCAGCTTTACAAAATCCACTGCATCATTAAGAACAGTCTGGGAATATCTTTTTCCATAGAACAAATCCTGCCACTGACGTACCATTCCCAGCACATGATTGTTGATCACTACTTGAATCACCGGAATATTGCTTCTTACCGCTGTGGCAATTTCATTCATGTTCATACGGAAACATCCATCCCCGGCAATATTGACTACTGTCTTATCCGGCATTCCGGTCTTTGCCCCAAGCGCGGCGCCAAGCCCGTATCCCATAGTTCCGAGTCCGCCGGAAGTGAGCAAAGTACGCGGTTTTGTGTACTTATAATACTGTGCCGCCCACATCTGATGCTGACCAACCTCTGTTACAATGATCGCTTCTCCTTTTGTCTGACGGTAGATTTCTTCCACTACAAAAGGACCAGTCAACCCTTCACTTGGATAAACGAGAGGATATTTTTCCTTGTAAGCCATAATCTTTTCTTTCCACTCGCTGTGATCCTGCTGTTCCAAAAGCTCATTAATCCTTTTAAGAGTCACCTTCAGATCACCGATCACTCCTTCTGTGATAAGCACATTTTTGTTCATCTCAGCTGCATCTACATCAAACTGAAGGATTTTGGCATGTTTTGCAAACTCCTTCACATTTCCGGTAACACGATCGCTGAAGCGAGCGCCGGCTACGATCAGAAGGTCACATTCATCCACACCGTAATCTGCTGTTTTTGTTCCATGCATTCCTATCATCCCGGTATAAAGTTCATCTGTTCCGGGAAATGCTCCTTTTCCCATAAGAGAGTCTGTCACAGGAGCATCTACTTTCTTTATAAACTCATACAATTCCTTATGAGCACCAGACAAAATCGCACCGCCGCCCACAAAGACGTAGGGTTTTTTGGACTGACGGATCATTTCCAAAGCTGTTTGGATATCTTCCTCGCACACTTCTTCAGAGGGCATTACCGGCTCGATCACTGCCGGCTCATATTCTGTCACTGTGCTGGTAATATCTTTCGGAATATCGATAAGAACCGGCCCCGGACGCCCCTTTTTTGCGATTACGAAGGCTTTGCGGATGGTATCTGCCAGTTTTGTTACATCCTTCACAATATAGTTATGCTTTGTAATAGGCATAGTAATACCTGCAATATCAATTTCCTGGAAACTGTCTTTTCCAAGTAAGGATACTCCTACATTACAGGTAATTGCAACGATTGGAATAGAGTCCATATATGCTGTCGCAATTCCTGTCACAAGATTCGTTGCGCCCGGCCCGCTGGTGGCAAAGCATACCCCTACTCGCCCTGTTGCTCTGGCATAGCCGTCCGCCGCATGGGCTGCTCCCTGTTCGTGGGATGTAAGAATGTGTCTGATTTCATTACTATGCTTATACAGCTCATCATATACATTCAGGATTGCTCCCCCCGGATAGCCGAATACTGTATCAACACCCTGTTCTTTTAAACATTCAATAACAATTTCTGCACCTGTCAACTGCATTTCATCACTCTTTTCCTACTTTTATTTATTTTTTTGGAATTTCCAATACAGCGCCGCGATTTCCCGAAGTAACCATGGAAGCATATCTTGCCAGATATCCTGTTGTAATCTTAGGTTCACGAGGCTGCCAGTTTTTCTTCCTTTCTTCCAATACTTCATCCGGAACATCCAGTTCGATTTTCAGTCCGGGAATATCGATCTTGATTATATCTCCTTCTTCTACAAAAGCAATGGGGCCGCCCACTGCGGCTTCCGGTGAAACATGTCCGATAGACGCTCCTCTGGATGCACCGCTGAAACGTCCGTCTGTGATCAGAGCTACACTGGATCCAAGTCCCATTCCGGCAATAGCAGAGGTTGGATTGAGCATTTCCGGCATTCCGGGACCTCCCTTGGGCCCTACATAGCGGATCACAACCACATCACCTTCTACAATTTTTCCTCCTTTGATCGCTGCGATCGCATCTTCCTCACAGTCAAAGACTCTTGCAGGCCCTTCGTGAACCAGCATTTCATCTACAACTGCAGACCGTTTTACCACGGTTCCGTCAGGAGCCAGGTTGCCTTTCAAAACTGCAAGGCCGCCCGTTTCGCTGTATGGATTGTCGATTGGCCGGATGACGTTATGATTTTTGTTCACCGCTCCTTTGATGTTTTCGCCAACTGTCTTTCCGGTTACAGTCATACACTCCGTATGGAGAAGTCCTTTTTTATTCAGCTCAGACATGACAGCGTAAACGCCGCCCGCCTCATTGAGATCTTCAATATAAGTATGGCCTGCTGGTGCAAGGTGGCAGAGATTCGGAGTCTTCTCACTGATTCCGTTTGCGAAATCGATCTCGAAATCCATACCGATCTCATGAGCGATCGCCGGCAGATGCAGCATACTGTTGGTGGAGCATCCAAGTGCCATATCTACAGTCAGGGCATTGAGGATTGCCTCCTTCGTCATAATATCTCTTGGACAGATATTTTTTCTTACCAATTCCATGATCTGCATTCCGGCATGTTTTGCAAGACGGATACGCTCGGAATAAACTGCCGGAATCGTTCCGTTTCCTGCAAGTCCCATTCCGAGAACCTCTGTCAGACAGTTCATGCTGTTTGCTGTATACATCCCGGAACAGGATCCGCATGTGGGACATGCCTTGTTTTCCATCTCCAGAAGTCCTTCATCGTCCATCTTTCCTGCCGCATGAGCGCCAACTGCTTCAAACATACTGGAAAGACTTGTTTTTTCGCCATGTACGTGTCCGGCCATCATTGGACCGCCGCTGACAAAAATTGTCGGCACATTGATCCGGGCTGCCGCCATCAGAAGCCCAGGCACATTCTTATCACAATTCGGAACCATAACAAGTCCGTCGAACTGATGGGCCATTGCCATCGCTTCCGTAGAATCTGCAATAAGATCACGGGTCACAAGAGAATATTTCATACCAATGTGTCCCATGGCGATTCCGTCACACACTGCAATGGCCGGAAATACAATAGGGGTTCCCCCTGCCATTGCCACACCCATCTTCACTGCATTCACGATCTTATCCAGATTCATGTGTCCTGGAACAATCTCATTGTAGGAGCTGACAATACCGATCAGTGGACGGTCAAGCTCTTCTTTCGTGTATCCTAACGCATTAAATAACGAACGGTGGGGTGCCTGCTGCACGCCCTTTTTTACATTATCACTTCTCATATTCAATCCTCCGTTGCAATTTGGGACGTAACACTTTTAAACTTTACTACGTCCCAAATTGAAAAATACCCTGTGTAAAACTGCAATATACCCTGTGTAAAACTGTATCTAAATATATGCTGCGATCCGATCTCCCATCTCTTTTGTGCCGATCTGCTTCTTGCCCTCCGACATAATATCTATCGTACGATACCCGTCTTTCAGGACTTTCTCTACTGCCGCTTCAATGGCGTCTGCCTCCTGATCCAGGTCAAAACTGAATCTTAGCATCATAGCAGCGGATAAAATGGTTGCGATCGGATTTGCTATTCCTTTTCCGGCAATATCCGGGGCGGAACCTCCGCTTGGCTCATACAGGCCGAATTTTGTTTCATTCAGACTGGCACTTGCCAGCATTCCAATAGATCCGGTCACCATACTGGCTTCGTCAGAGAGAATATCGCCAAACATATTCTCTGTCAAAATCACATCAAACTGACGCGGATCTTTTACCAGCTGCATCGCACAATTGTCTACCAGCATATGTTCCAACTCAACGTTCGGATACTCTTTTGCCACGTCTTCTACAACTTTTCTCCAAAGTCTGGAAGAATCCAGTACATTCGCCTTATCCACACTTGTTACTTTGCATCGTCTCTTTTCCGCAACGTCAAAAGCACGCTTTGCAATCCTTCTGATCTCATTTTCATTATAGGTGAGAGAATCATAGGCTGTCATAACGCCATCTTCCTCTACGGTTTTCCTTTCTCCAAAATACAGACCTCCGGTCAGCTCACGCATGATCATCATATCAAAACCGCCCTCCGTAATGTCTTCTTTCAAAGGACAGGCTCCTTTCAATTCATCATACAAAACTGCAGGCCGCAGATTGGCAAAAAGATTCAGTGCCTTTCTTATTTTCAAAAGTCCGGCCTCCGGTCTTTTATCCGGCTCAAGCTGATACCAGGGTGAAGTTTTTGCATCTCCCCCTATGGATCCCATTAATACTGCATCGCAGGCTTTTGCTTTTTCTATTGTCTCATCGGTCAGAGGGATTCCGTGCACATCAATAGAGGCGCCTCCCAAAAGAAGCTGTTCATAATGGCAGGTATGTCCATATACATTTCCAACTTTATCTAAAACCTTCATGGCCTCTGTGACAATCTCCGGCCCGATACCATCGCCTTTGATCACTCCAATCTTCAGATCCATACACCTCTTCCTTTCTATACAAATTTCATTATTTTTTAATAATATCTCATTTTATGACTTGTTTCAACCCTTTCACAGTGAATTAACACAAAAAATAGAGTGTCCTCGGTTTTTAATTATTTTATAAAATAGAACTGCCGTTGTAGGAATAGGTGTTCCTTCAACGGCAGTTTTCGATTTTCTTATTCAGTTTTTTCCCTTTCTTTTCTTGATTGCATCCACTTATTCATAAGCTACTTGCTCTATCGGCATGGGTTTTATTTATTTCTTTCGCTTTTTAATAACAACTGTGGCTATGATGATGATCACTGCTGCCGCTGCCAACGCTATCCAAATTCCAACAGAAGAAGTATCTCCTGTTCTTGGTGCTGCCTGACGGACGTTTGAATTCTGCCCTTCCTGACTGGCAGTTTCTGCTTTTTTCGTATCTGTTCCATCATTTGCCTCTGATGGAGCCTCTGTCACACTGCCACTGTTGACATCCGCTGAATCATTTGTCCCAGTTCCATTGCTGGTATCCACTGAATCATTTGTTTCGCTTCCGTCACTGGTATCCGACGAATCATTTGTTCCGCTTCCGTCACTGGTATCCGCTGAATCATTTGTTCCGCTTCCATCGCTGGTATCTGCCGAATCATCTGTTCCGTTACCATCGCTGGTATCTGCCGAATCATCTGTTCCGCTTCCATCGTCGGCAGCAGCCTTAACGGTAATGCTTTGCACCGCTGATACAGTCACTTCTCCGGAAGTATACTGAAGCTGTACTTCTGTATCTGCTGTTGTCAACGCTTCCTGACTGTAGGTAATCTCTCCCGATACATCTGTCTCGGTTCCATCACTCCACACTGCCCTTACACTGATTCCGGAAGGATCAAAAGTTTCCCCTTCCGAGTATTCTGTCTTGGATGGCGCTGCTGCAATATAAATAGACTGGAGAGTCTTTGTCACAGGATCTTCTGCAGATACCGTTCCTGTATTCACAACAGTTACATAGTCTGCGGAAATATAAGCATACATGGAATCAAAACTATATTCTCCTGCTGATGCAACAGATGTTCTGTCCGCATTTAGCACGGCGTCACTCTGAATGCGATAAAATCCATTTGTGCTGTTGCTGTCCAAAATCAAAACAGCATAATTTGCGCTGGTTCCAGTCTGATAAAGGACTGTTGAACTTGTATTGCTCTCCTGTCTTACATTTACTGTATTATGGCTGGATGCAAGCGTATCTTTAATACCGATGGTATAGCTTCCGCAATCCTGACTTCCTGCCGCCTGATCCAAATTGTAGGCAATGTTGGCAGCCTTTTCACCCCAGTACGGATCCGACGCATATTTTACATTAAGCCCGCTTCCTTTATTACCAAGGAATCCTCCTGAATATGTAGAGCTGGACGGATCAAGATAACTCTGCGACATCCATCCGCACGCAAAATCTTCAATACATGCCTGAACACTTGAGAATGTATCTGCGCTCTCACCCGGCGAAGCATCAACGGCATTCAGCCCGAATAGATTGTTTTTTCCGGATGCGATCGAACTGGTTCCCCAGGCGCTTTCATTTCCTGCTATACTCACCATCAGAAGCGCATTTACTCCGTAAGCTTCCTGTGCATTAACAAAATCGCTTCCCGTACCGCTCATTTTGGAACTGCCTGACACTTTTGCGGCGATCATGGTGTTTAAACTGTCTCCGCTGTATAATGTCTGGCTTCGCAGCGGAAGATATTGATAATAATTATAATACGGCTGATCCGGATTCACAGAATGGGAGCGTGTATTATTCTGATAATCTGAGATCATAGTTTCGTAATCGGTATAAAAATAATGACCGTCATAACTGTAATATTTTTGTCCGGAAGTCAAGTAAGAAGGAGCCTCTCCATTATCCAGACGGCTTCTGTACCCAGGTGTAGTCATATCATACACAATACAGTGAAGCAGCCTTCCGTCTTCCACTTCATATCCGCTGACTACTTCAACCGCATCCAGGCTTATAACCTGTACTTCCGATTCATCCACCCAGCCAATAACGCCCGACATCATAAATTTGACTTTGCCATTGCTTGTCCCAAGATAAGCCGCATCTGCGCCATAATCTCCGTTAACATAGCCGGCTTTCCCTGTTCCGTCTTCCGTATAACTGGTTGTCTCATTGCTTTTCGTATTAAAATTGACGATCATCGGCGAACTGCTTCTTGCCCGGGCATTGCTTCCTTCGTCTTCAACCACTCCATCTGAATCGCCGACTTCTGTAATATTTCCGTTTTCATCCATAGCAGTAACGGATTCCTGACTCTGTGAATTTTCATCCTGAAGCTCTGAAGATGTCTGCTCCCCCTCGGCATCTTCCGCATTGCTTTTCATAGCAGGGACTGCGGTCAAAACCATGCACATGAAAAGCATTGGTATCAGCAATTTTCCTTTTTTCATTTACCTTTTACCTCCTTACCCTTTATTAATTATTCATATAAAGCCATTTCTAAAGAATCTTGTGTTTCAGACCACATTTTCTTTGCACAATGGCATCACACTGATACAAAAAAATCATAACATAATTCCGATAATTTTTTCAACTTTTTCACATTTTCTCCATAAAATTTACACATTTTCCTTTTTTATATGTAAAAATGATATTCTTCTTTTCCAAGAAAGAACAAAACGTCCCGTAAACAGAAAAGAACCGGAAATACCGGTTCTTTCATCTCTTAAACAATTTTAATTCTAAACAAATGGATTAATCCTGATTTGCCTTTTCCACCTGTGCAATTGCTGCTTTTTGCATTGGAATACGGCAATTTTTGTTGCTTCCAAACTCAACAATTACGTCATCGTCAGTCAGGTCGATCACTACGCCATAAAATCCGCTGGTAGTCAATACTGTATCTCCTACCTCCATGTCAGCGATCATAGCTGCGAGCCTTTTCTGTTCCTTTTTCTGCGGTCTCATAAGAATAAACCAGAAACCACCGATAATGACAACATATATAAGGATAATCCCGATGGGACTATTCAGGAAGCTTCCGGCTGCTAAAGCATAATTCATAAATAAATTCCTCCTACCATTTCTATCTTATGCACTGTTATTATCATACACAATAATACTGTTTTCATCAAGTACTTTTTGTGTCATCTTTCTATTTCCCCTGACTTAGCATGCCTTCCAGAGTCCTTTTCTTAAACTCCTTATAGGTTCCCTGTTCAATCGCCTCCCGAATCTCTTCCATCAGATGATTGTAGAAATAGAGGTTATGAAGCACGCACAGGCGCATTCCCAACATTTCCTTCGCTTTCAGAAGATGACGGATGTAAGCGCGGGAATAAGATCTGCATGCAGGGCATCCGCATCCCTCCTCGATCGGACGGTCATCCAGCTCATATTTTGCATTAAAAAGATTTCTCTTACCCTGTTTTGTATAAACATGACCATGACGTCCGTTTCTGCTTGGGTAAACGCAATCAAAGAAGTCTACCCCTCTGTCCACGGCTTCCAGGATATTAGCCGGCGTACCGACTCCCATCAGATAAATTGGTTTGTCCTGTGGAAGATGAGGCACGACAGCGTCCAGAATCCGATACATATCCTCGTGAGACTCTCCAACAGCAAGGCCTCCGATCGCATAGCCCGAAAGATCCATCTGCCGGATCTCATCTGCATGCCGGATCCGGATATCCTCATAAATTCCTCCCTGGTTGATACCGAAGAGAAGCTGATGGGGATTGATCGTATCCGACAGGCTGTTCAGCCTCTCCATCTCTTCTTTGCATCTTGCCAGCCATCTCGTTGTTCTTGCCACAGACTGCTCGATATAGTCCTTTTTGGCCACACTGGAAGGACACTCGTCAAAAGCCATAGCAATGGTAGACCCGAGATTTGATTGAATCTGCATACTCTCCTCAGGACCCATAAATATTTTGTGTCCGTCAATATGTGACTGGAAGTATACGCCTTCTTCTTTGATTTTTCTAAGACCTGCAAGGGAAAATACCTGAAACCCTCCGGAATCTGTCAAAATAGGCCTGTCCCAGGACATAAACTTGTGAAGTCCGCCCAACTGTCTGACAATCTTATCTCCTGGCCTCACATGAAGATGATAGGTATTAGATAACTCCACCTGTGTTCCGATCTGTCTTAGATCATCTGTAGAAACAGCTCCCTTGATGGCTGCCACAGTACCTACATTCATAAATACAGGGGTCTCAATGACCCCGTGTACTGTATGGAGCCGCCCTCTGCGGGCCTCTCCGTCTTTCTTTAATAATTCATACATATCCGTATCCTCTTTTAATAGTGGCATACAACCGGAGTACCTGCCTCAATATTGGCATATACCGTCGGAGCTACAGAAGGCGGCAGGTTTACACAGCCGTGGGAACCATGGGATAAATACCAGTCCCCTCCAAAAGTTGGCTGCCAGCTTGCATCATGCAATCCGATCCCTCCATTAAACGGCATCCAGTAGGATACCGGCGACTCCCATTCATAAGTGCCGTCCTCATTCTTAGGTCCCCGCAGGGTCGTATCCTGCTGTTTATATGCAATAGAATAAGTTCCCTGAGGAGTTCCGTTTCCCTGATTGGGATTTCCCGTTACACAGTCCGTCTCCACTACACACTGACCATTAACAAATACCCACACATGCTGGTTTGTCAGATCAATCTCCACATAACTTGTACCAAAATCGTTGCCCTCATGAGAAGCAGCCCGTCTTGCATACTGCGGCTCTCTTGTAACGGTTTCCGCTTTTTCGATATTTGCCGTCAAAGCAGTATACTCTGCCTCCTGGTCAATCTGCCATCCATAGCTTCCGCCTTCCACCTGTGCGGTATTTCCCGAACCGGTTGTAATTGTCCTTGTCTTCCCATAAGTATCGTATTTATTGGCAAGATCCTGAATATAAGCGCGTACTGCATCCTGATCAAAGGTAACATTCATGCTGTCATCTACTGTAACCCACTGTGAGATCACAGACGAATCCACCACCTCTGTATAAGGGCTGAAGTCGTATGTAATGTGGGCCCCAAGATAACTGTTCATTTTATCCTTCGCCGCGATCACTTCCTCGGATTCCGATGTAAAGGCCGGCAGAATATAGCATCCCGCCTCTTCCATATCAAGTGTGCTGACAAAGCCTCCGACTGCTGTTTTCACAGCTTCCGTAAACTTCTCTGTATCAATTTCTGATCCCACCACTTCCGGCTGAATCACAAATTCTGTATTTTCGAATACCGGCCGGGCCGACTCGGATTTCACCTGTTCTTCCGGATCCATACAGGTCAGGTTATTCAATACTTCTGTCAGTTTACTTTCATCGAACTCCACCCCTACCGGTGCTGTAATCTCCGGGTGATCCCAGAGCGCAGTGATCCACAGCAGCGGATTTTGCTCCTTCAAAAGCTTATTCAGCTCATCACCTTTTACGTATTCCAGATCAATATCGGTGCCGTCGATCACTTCTGTTCCGCCGTCAATTTCCTCCAGCGTCAGCTCATAGTCTGCAACCTGACCTTCCATATATTTTTCAACCTGCTCCACGGTTTTAGCTGAAAATTCCGTCCCGTTGATCTTCGTAAAAAAATAGAAATGGCTGTTAAAAAACAGCGCCGCTCCAAGATAGGCAAGAATCAGTACTCCTACAATGATCAGGATGATCCTCACCGCAAGTTTCTTGCGGCGAGGACGTACCAGACGCGGATCTTCCTCGAAATCATCTTCCTCATCCGGAAGTTCTGTTTCTTCCGCATCTGATTCTAAGTTTTCTTCGTCTTCTTCCCTGTCTCTAAAATCACTTTCATCGAAAGATATAACGCCGCTGTCATAATCCATCCAATCTTCCGGATTTTCTTCTGCTTCTTCCGCATCTTCCTCATCCGTCTCTTCTTCTGTTTCTGCAGCCGGTTCCTCCATTTCTCCTTTCCGAAGTTCTTCCTGAAGTTCTTCCAGCGCCTCTTCATCTGTATCATGACTATTTACTTCCTCCTTTAGATCGGAGTTGTTAATTTCATCATATATTTCCTTCATTGTCTCCTGGACAATTTCATCTGAAGAGCGCTCCATGGGGTCTACATTTTTTTCTTTGTCACTCATTTATGAATTACTCCTCTTTTTTAACTCAATATGTAGTCATTATAGTGTTCTGCCAATCTCTTGTCAACAAGCCGTCCGCCCTTTATAATAAAACTTAATAACTTTTAACATTTATTTTAAATATGACAAAGGAGATTTTTGTACCTATGGCTGGCTCTACTTATGGCACTTTATTTACAGTAACAACATGGGGAGAATCCCACGGTTCTGCCCTGGGAGCTGTAGTAGACGGATGTCCTTCCGGACTTTCTCTTTGCGAAAATGATATTCAAAAATATCTGGACCGCCGTCGTCCCGGTCAGGGAAAATTTACTACAGCCCGCCGCGAAAAGGATACCGCCGAAATTTTATCCGGCGTATTTGAAGGCCGGACAACCGGAACTCCCATTTCTATTATAATAAGAAACAACGATCAGATTTCCAGGGATTACGATACACTGAAAAACTGCTTTCGCCCCGGACATGCTGATTTTACCTTTGATCAAAAATACGGTTTCCGAGACTACAGAGGCGGAGGGCGCTCCTCCGGACGTGAAACTATCGGAAGAGTGGCCGCCGGTGCAGTTGCCTGCCGTCTTCTCGAAAGCGTGGGCATCCGCATAACTGCATATACAAAGTCCATTGGGCCCATCTCTGTTCCGGACGGAGAATATGATTTCACTCAAATTTCGGAAAATCCGCTGTATATGCCTTCCAGATCTTTCAGCGAAGAAGCTTCCGCCTATCTGGAATCCTGTATCAAAAACCAGGATTCTTCCGGCGGGATCATCGAATGTCAGATCGAAGGGATTCCGGCAGGAATCGGCGAACCTGTCTTTCACAAACTGGACGCCGCTCTTGCACAGGCAGTCATGTCCATCGGCGCGGTGAAGGGAGTAGAGATCGGAGACGGTTTTCGCTCTGCCCTTGCAAAAGGCAGTGACAACAATGATGCTTTTACTTTTGATGGTTCCCGTATCCGGAAAAGGACCAACCACTCCGGCGGCACCCTGGGCGGCTTAAGCGACGGCAGCACCCTGATCTTCCGCGCCGCCGTCAAACCCACACCATCTATTGCACGCCCGCAGCATACCGTAACCTCAGATGGAAAAGAAATAGAACTTTCCATACACGGCAGACACGATCCTGTCATCGTTCCCCGGGCCGTCGTTGTTGTGGAGGCCATGGCTGCCCTGGCACTTGCTGATCTTCTCATGATCAACATGTCCTCCCGCCTGGAAAATTTTACTGCATTTTATTATCCAAAAGACAGCAAAGAACGCCGGCCTTAAACCGGCGCTCTCTATACTTTAAAGCATCCTCCCCCGATAAATTCCCTAAGAAGGGAATTAGCCGGAACAATCTCGCTCCCGATTCCCACAAAATAATCCAGAAATTTCAGAAGTCTTTTGGCCTCCTGATATTCTCTGCAGTCCCGCTCAATACCAAACAACAGGGGCTCTATATACTGTTTCAGGACAGCCAGCTCATAAATCAGGGCAGAATTGAACATAATATCTGCTTCCTCCTGATAAGGAAAGATATTTTTCTCCTCCCCTTTCCGTACAGAAGGCCACATAGAGATCGTTCTTCTGGCCGAGGCTCCCCTGGTTCTTGCATCCCGGACAATCCTGCGTATGAGACGTCCGTCTGTTGTCGGAATACGGTTGTGTTCATCAATATTCAGCTGCGTCAGTGCGCTGATATAGATTTTAAATTTATTCTTATCCGGAAGAGACTGTGTCAGACGAGGATTCAGACAGTGAATCCCTTCTATCACCAGCACATCGCTTGGGCCCAGTCTTTTCGGCGGACCGGAGAAGTCTTTATGCCCTGTTTTAAAATTAAAGACCGGAAGCACAACCTCTCTCCCTTTCAAAAGATCTTCCATCTGGGCGTTGAACAGGGCGGTATCTACTGCTTCCAGACATTCAAAATCATACTCACCCTTGGCGTCCTTTGGCGTATCTTCCCTCTCCACGAAATAATTATCTACTGCAATGGGATGGGGCGTCATGCCTATTGCCCGAAGCTGAATAGACAGCCGGTGTGAAAATGTTGTCTTTCCTGAAGAGGATGGGCCAGCGATCAATACAATTTTTCTTTCCGGCTTTTTGGCGATCATACCGGCAATTTCCGCGATCCTTTTCTCCTGCATGGCTTCCTGCACAAGAACCACTTCTCTCATATCGCTTTTTGTAATTTTGTCATTCAGTGCGCCAACAGTCTCTATACCCAGCATATCTCCCCAGCCTGTTGACTCCTTCAGCACATGAAACAGTTTACTTTGAGGCACAAACGGTTCCAGTGTTCTGGGCGACTCCATCGTAGGCATCTGTATCACAAATCCCTCATCGTAAAGATAGAGCGCAAAATATTTCAGATATCCCGCACTTGGCACCATATATCCATAATAGTAGTCTTCAAATTCATTCATACTGTAAATATTGACCCTGGACACACGGCGGTAGGCAAAAAGCCGCTCTTTATCGTACATACCGTGCTTGCGGAAAAGCTCAATGGCTTCATCTGTATGAACCGTCCGTTTACGAATGGGCATATCTTCTGCCACCATCTCATTCATCCGGTCTGTGACACGCTGCAAAAATTCTCTGTCCAGAGTCACTTTCCCCTCAATGGTACAGTAATATCCCTGGCTTACTGAATAGTGGATCCTCACCTTGTCTACCAGACGGTGCTCTGTCACGTCATAGATTGCCTTGACAAGCATAAAACACATGCTTCTTTTGTATGTCTTATGTCCGATCTCATCCCCGGTAGTGACAAATTTAATCTCTGTATCGCACTGCAACGTTTTATGCAGCTCCTGAAGTTTCCCATTGGCAAACACAAGGACAATGTCGTTTTTATAATCTTTCTGAAAATCGCGGACAATCTCTCCGTAACTTGTTCCTGCCGGATATTCTCTTAAATTTCCCGATGTCTTAACCTGATATGTTTTTTCTTCCATATATTTAAGTCCCTCTTCTATACAATCTGGAAGGGATGGCAGACCGGAGCGGCTGCTGCCTCTATGCCAGGCAGCTTTTCCTCCAGATATATTCTGACATCCTCAATAAAAATATGTTCGATTCCATAATGTCCTGCATCAATGACAGCAAGCCCCTGGGCAACCGCATCAATTCCTGTATGATGGTCAATATCACCGGTGATCAGCACATCTGCCTTTTTATCAAGAGCCGCTTTTATCATACTCTTCCCGGCTCCGGGGGAGATGGCCGGCCTTTTGATCTTTTGATCCGTGTCCCCGAACACCTTCACGGCACCCAGATGGAATTTATCCTTTACAAGCCAGCAAAGCTCTTTCAGAGTCATGGGCGTTTTCAGGTCAGCTACTCTTCCGATCCCTTCATCCCTTTCTTCCCGGGATGTCACTTCCAGGACTTCTGTCTCTCCGAAATCCATCTTCCTGCCGGAAAGCTCTGCCATTCCAAGCACATCATAGTTTGTGTGCATAGCATAATAGGAGATATCATTCTGGATCAATTTTAAAATTCTGGCTCCGACAAAGTCAAGATTATTGATCCTTTTTAATCCTGTAAAGATCATGGGATGGTGAGTGATAAGCATATCCGCTCTCCAGTCTGCTGCCTGTTCGATCACATCATCTGTAGCATCCAGCGCCACATAAATGCGCCGCACTTCTTTGTCATCTCTTCCCACAAGCAATCCCACATTATCCCAGTCCATTGCATAGCTTCGCGGATAAGCCGCTTCAATCACATCGATAACTTCTTTGCACAACATCTTTTCCCAGCTCCTTTACTTTTCGTATCTTTGCAGTGCTCTTTCTATTATTTTCAGCTCATGTTCCAGCTCTTTCTCCCGGATCCTCGCCCTCTCATTTTCCACTTTCTTTAACTCCCCAAGGATCCCTTCCCGGATCTGTCTCTCACGAAAGAGATACTTCTTAAGAACCGGATGCTTTCTTTTCAAAAGTTCCCTTCCATAAAGAAGTTCCTCTTCTTCATAGGGTTTCTCTTCCTTCCCATGAACCGCTTTCATCATGGGATAATATTTTCCGTCCTCTTCCACCATATCCTCACAAACAATCCGGTAGCCGCTCTCCTCCAGATAAAACCGGACTTTTGAGATTTCTGACTGCGGCTGCAAAATAAACTCCCGGATCTTAGCAGTCACGGAAGGATCCTTTTCCATAATGTGTATGACAAGACCTCCTCCCATTCCCGCTGCGATCATTGTATGTACTTCTCCCGGCTTTAATGCTGAAAGTCCGTCTGAAAGCCTTGTCTCAATCTTTTCCTCCAGGCCATATTCCCGGATATGCTCCTTTGCCCGCTCGAGAGGACCGGAATTGATATCCATGGCGATCCATTTTCCCTCTTTGCATTTCCGGGCCAGGTAGATCGGAATATAACCGTGATCCGTGCCAATATCTGCAACAGAGGCGCCCTCTGTCACAAGACCTGCCACGGCAGACAGTCTTTTTGATAGTTCCATAGGCGCCTCTTCCTTAATCCAGATAATCTCTTAATTTTCTGCTGCGGCTTGGATGGCGCAGCTTTCTGAGCGCTTTAGCCTCAATCTGGCGGATACGCTCTCTTGTAACATCAAATTCTTTGCCTACCTCCTCCAGAGTGCGGGCACGGCCATCGTTCATACCGAACCGGAGCCTCAATACCTTCTGCTCCCTCTCTGTCAGGGTGTCAAGCACCTCATCCAGCTGTTCTTTCAGAAGCGTTGCCGCTGCTGCCTCTGCCGGAACCGGCACATTGTCGTCCTGTATGAAGTCGCCAAGATGGCTGTCCTCTTCTTCTCCGATCGGAGTCTCCAAAGACACCGGCTCCTGGGAAATCTTCAGAATTTCCCGCACACGCTCCACCGGCATGTCCAACTCTTCGGCAATTTCCTCCGGCGTGGGTTCACGCCCCAGTTCCTGCAGCAATTGTCTGGACACACGGATCAATTTATTGATGGTCTCTACCATATGAACCGGAATACGGATCGTTCTTGCCTGGTCGGCAATAGCCCTTGTAATCGCCTGGCGGATCCACCATGTAGCATAGGTGCTGAATTTAAAGCCCTTCTCATAATCAAATTTTTCTACGGCCTTGATCAGTCCTAAGTTGCCTTCCTGGATCAGATCCAGGAAAAGCATCCCTCTTCCCACATAACGTTTCGCAATGCTGACTACCAGCCTTAAGTTAGCTTCTGCAAGACGCTTCTTCGCATCCTCGTCTCCTTCTGCCATGCGCTTTGCAAGCTCCACTTCTTCCTCTGCTGAAAGAAGCGGCACCTTTCCGATTTCCTTTAAGTACATACGCACAGGATCTTCAATACTGATTCCGTCCGGAACAGACAGATCGATCTTTTCAATATCTACCTCGTCCTCGTCCGAAAGCATGATCTCCACATCATCGTCCGCATCATCGTCTGCACTGATCCGGAGCACATCAATATTGTTTGCTTCCAAATAATCAAATACCTTCTCCATCTGCTCAGAGTTGAGCTCCATATCTGAGAAAAAATCATTGATCTCCTGGATTTCCAGAATACTCTTTTTCTTCTTTCCAAGGGCAAGAAGATCCTTCAGCTTTTCCTCAAATTTTACAATGTTCTCTTCCATGCAGTGTCCATCCTCTCATTGCTTGTTTATATTTTATCCTTAATTAATAGAAATATGCAGTTTTTCAGGTGTCTGAAGCATCCGCTTCTCCTCCATCAGCTTCTGAAGTCCCGCCATATCTGCGGGGTCCAGATTGCGGGCCGCTTTCTCGATGCTGTATTCTTTCACCCGCAGGATCGTTTCCTTTAGAGCCTTCTCCTGTTCTCTTACTGTGGAAAGTTCCCGTATCCTTGTATGAAACAGGGCTGCCACCTGACGGTGTTCTTCCTCGTCTGTAAAATGATTCATGATCTGGGCAGGATTTACGGCTCCTTCGTCATACTGCCGGTATAAAAGCTCTGCCACCTGACGATACAGCTCTTCCGTAAAATCCTCCGGTGACACATACTTCCTGATCTGCCGGAAAATTTCCTCTCCCTCCAGCATCCAGGTAAGAAGGATCCTCTGGGATTTCAGATGGCCATCCTCCTTTTCTTCCTGCTTTCTTGTGGAACGCGGTTTTTCCGCCGGCTTGGCAAGCCCGTCCCGGATCGCTGTCTTTGTCACCAGCTTTCTCAAGTCGTCTGCATTCACCCCGTAAGTCTTTGCCACCGCCTCTATGTAATTGCTGCGCTCAATTTCTTCCTCAAAAAGAGTCAGTTTCTTCGCTGCCTCCTTCAGAAAATCTGTCTTCCCTTCCGGCGATCCCATATCATAGTTTTTCTCCGCCATCTCCAGGCTGAACATAAAACCGTTCCGGGCTTTATGAATCCTTTCCTCAAAGGCCTCCGCTCCCAGATTCTTAATAAATTCATCGGGATCCTTATAAGGGTCCATGCGGATCACTCTGGCGGTGATCCCTGCCTCCTTCAGAATGGGAACTGCCCTCAGAGCGGCCTTGGTTCCCGCCTCATCGCTGTCATAAGTAAGATATACTTCATTGACATACCGCTTGATCAAGGAAGCATGTCCCGGCGTAAGCGCTGTTCCAAGAGACGCTACCGCGCTGGTAAATCCTGCCTGGTGGAGCGAGATCACATCCATATACCCCTCACACAGAAGAAAATAGGGTTTTCTGGATGTACGTGCCCTGTGAAGTCCATACAGATTGCGACTCTTAT
The DNA here is from genome assembly GCF_030296775.1 of Claveliimonas bilis. Taxonomy (NCBI): domain Bacteria; kingdom Bacillati; phylum Bacillota; class Clostridia; order Lachnospirales; family Lachnospiraceae; genus Claveliimonas; species Claveliimonas bilis. The sequence continues at coordinate 2,046,061 of NZ_AP027742.1, forward strand.
CAAAAACAGGCGTCTCCGGCGAATTGAGATACTTTGGCTTCGCATCCCCCATCACCCGTCCGCCGAATCCGATCACCCGGTTATTGGCGTCCATAATGGGAAACATAACACGGTTCCAGAATTTATCATAGGGTCCATGTCTTTCGTCAAAGGAAATCAGTCCTGCTTTAAAAAGAATGTCGTCTGTATACCCTTTCGTTTTCAGATACCGGTACAGATCGTCGCTGTACTTGTTGGAATACCCTAGTCCAAATGCGGTGATGGTATCATCTCCCAGCTGCCTTCCCTTCAGATACTCGTAAGCCGTTTTCCCCTGGGGAGCCTTAAGCTGCGCATAATAATATTTTGCCGCCAGCTTATTGATCTCAAGCAGGACAGCTTTCTCATCTGCCCGCCTTTTGGCTTCTTTGGAGTACTCCTGCTCCGGCAGTTCCACTCCGGCACGTTCCGCCAGAAATTTCAGAGCTTCCACGAAAGAATAGTTCTCGTATTCCATAATGAATGTAAAGACATTTCCTCCCGCTCCGCAGCCAAAACAATAGTACATCTGCTTATCTCTGCTGACGGAAAAAGAAGGGGACTTTTCATTATGGAAAGGGCAAAGCCCGAAATAAGAGCTTCCCTTTTTCTGAAGTTTTACATACCCGGAGACCACATCTACAATATCATTTTTCAGTCTAACCTCTTCTACCACTTCATCCGGATAATACATGTGCTGACATCATCCTTTTCTATACATAAATCCAGAGGGAAAAAAAGCCCTCATTATTAATATTCGACAAAACTTCTTTATTTCCTTTAATTTTTCCAAGATTCCGGAATAAAATATTCCTGAAATTTTTTTACCGCATAGGAATCGGTCATTCCCGCTATATAATCACATACAACTCTCTCCTTTGTTTCCCCTTTTTCTGTTATCATTACCAGGTACTGTTCCGGGAGAAGTTCAATATGATCCATATAATATCCGTACAGATTAATAATCATATTGACCGCCTTTGTCTCTTCCCCTTTTGCCGCCGGATTCTGATAAACATGTTCAAACAGGAACTTTCGAAGGCCCATCGTCGCCTCCCGTATTTCATCAGACATGACGATCCGCGGCTGTCCCATACTGTGGCTCACCACATCATGGATCATGGTATTCAGACGCATTCTGGTCGTATGCCCCAACACATCCGTATATTCTGCCGGAAGATCCTCTTCCTTCAAAATTCCGCCTCGTACCGCATCATCAATATCGTGATTGATATAGGCGATCTTATCGGAGAGTCTCACGATCTCCCCTTCCAGTGTATGAGGCGTTCCGCTGGACTTATGGTTCAAAATACCATCCACTACTTCCCAGGTAAGGTTCAGTCCTCTCCCCTGCTTTTCCAGGATTTCCACTACGCGGACACTCTGCTCATTATGCCGGAATCCATCCGGGCACATCTGATTGAGCGCCCGCTCTCCTGCATGACCAAAAGGAGTATGACCCAGATCATGTCCCAGGGCAATGGCTTCTACCAGTTCCTCATTGAGCCGGAGCGCTTTTGCGATCGTCCTGGCATTCTGAGATACTTCCAGCGTATGCGTCATTCTTGTCCGGTAATGATCCCCCTTCGGCAGAAGAAAAACCTGCGTTTTTTGTTTCAGTCTCCGAAAGGACTTGCAGTGAAGGATCCGATCCCGGTCTCTCTGGAATACCGGCCGGATATCGCACTCCGGTTCCGGTCTTTTCCTCCCCTTTGATTTCCGGCTTAAAGATGCATAGGGACTTAAATATTCCTTTTCCCGCTCTTCCAGCTCTTCCCTGATATTCATCATGCTTTCCCGCCCCCTGTTTCCATCCGTTCTTCTATGGCCTTTACAACAGTTTCCAGTACTTTGATCCTTGCATAGTATTTATCATTCCCCTCTACCACGATCCAAGGTGCCTCTGCAGTAGAAGTACGTACAAGCATCTCGTTCACTGCCGTTTCATACTGGTCCCATTTTTCCCGGTTCCGCCAGTCCTCATCCGTAATTTTCCACTGCTTTTCCGGATTTTCCTGACGCTGCCGGAAGCGTCTTTCCTGTTCATCCTTATCAATCTGCATCCAGAATTTCAGGATCAACACACCCTCCTTCGTCAGATTTCTCTCCATGTCATTGATTTCTTTATATGCCCGCCGCCATTCCTCTTCGGTGCAGAATCCCTCGATCCGCTCTACCATAACCCTTCCGTACCATGTTCTGTCAAAGACAGCGATATGGCCCGCCTTGGGCATGGAGCGCCAAAACCGCCACAGATAATGGTACTGCCTCTCCACCGCGTTTGGTGATGCTGTAGGATGGACCACATAACCTCTGGGATCCATTTTTGCTGTCAGGCGCTTAATGGCTCCTCCTTTTCCGCCGGCATCCCACCCCTCAAAGGCCAGCACGACAGGAATCCTCTTTCTGTACAGCTCTCCGTGAAGCTCTTCGATCCTTTTCTGAAGTTTCTTCAGCTTCTTTTCATACTCTTCCTTCGTATAGGAAAGAGAGAGATCCGCCTTTGCCAAAATAGACTCTGTCAGCTTCATCTCCTCTTTACCGTTGTCTTTTGGTTCCTTCTCCTCTTCTGCCCTATCCCGGCTGTGCTCACTCTTTTTCTCCACTGCCTCTATCTGTCTCTCCAGGGTCTCTGCTGCAATGGAATAGATCTTTACTGTAGCGAACCGGCGGTCTACTGCCTCCACGATGTGCCATGGCGCATTTTCACTGTCTGTGCGGGAGAGCATCTCCTCATTCATTGCCTCGTACTTTTCAAACTTTTCATTTCTCTTTCTGTCGCCTTCACTCACTCTCCATGCTGTATCTTTAGAAGACAGAAGCTTATCAAACCGCTTTTTCTGCTCTTTTTTGTCAATGGCAAGAAAAATCTTAATGATTACCATGCCGTCATCTGTCAGCTGTTTTTCAAAAGAACGGATGGCTTCATATGCATCAAAAAGTTCTGATTTTTTTATCTTTTTATCAAAACGATCGATCAGCACTCTTCTGTACCAGCTGGTATCATAAATCGCAATTCTTCCCTTGGGAGGGAGCTTTGTCCAAAAACGCCACAAAAAGGGATGCATTTTCTCCTCTTCCGTCTCGCCTTTTACGGCATATACCTGAAACCCTCTCGGATCGAGCGCCTGTATCAGTTTACTGATCTGAACTCCCTTTCCGGCAGCTCCATATCCCTCGAAGGCGATCATCACCGGAATATTCAAATCTTTACATTTTCTCTGAAGCTTTCCCAGTCTTGGAATCAGTTTTTCCATTTCTGATCTGTAAATTTCTTTTTCCATCTTCTTTGACAAATCCAGTTTTTCGAGCATAAGCGGACCCTCCCTTCAATTTTCTCGATTTTTTCTTCTATTATACAATATTTTACAGAATTTATTGCACTTTTCTGCAAAAAAGAGCAAAAAGAAAAAATCTGTGGCGGGGCATGGAAAAATACCCCTTCCTCAGATTTTTTCTCGATTTCTTCTGCTATTTTTGTGCTCCCAGACTGTCAATAATTGTAATAACGAGACCGCGGATATTGTTCTCCGTTGTCCGGTAAGGTGCGATCCTCAAGGTATAGAACCGCCCGTTCATTCCTGTCACCTCACGGTCTATAGGCACCAGGTTTTTCAAGACCTCCCCGGCATCCTTGATGATATCTTCCGCCGGGAAACTGTGTGCAAAAATCTGGAGGGAGCGTCCTACATCGTGATCCATCAGCTGAAACTCCCGGCCTACATATTCCGTAAATTTACGGATATTCAAATTGCTGTCCACAAAAAGGATTCCTATCATAGTGGAAGAAAGGAAATTGGACAGGTCATTCGTAAGCATTGTCAGCTCATCCAGTTTCTGCTGGTATTCCGTGTTTACAGTATAGAGTTCCTCATTGACGGACTGCAGTTCCTCATTAGAACTTTGCAGCTCTTCATTCGCTGTCAAAAGCTCCTCATTGGCCGCCTGCAATTCTTCATTGACAGTTTCCAGTTCTCCGATCGTAGATTTCAGGTCATTTTGGGATTCGTGAAGTTCCTGTTCCAGATCTGCAATCCGGCGGGCTGACGTCTTATCCACATCGTACTTTTCTGTCACGCCTTCCATTTCTATCTTTTCATCCTTCATAAAAAGGATTGCGATCAGTCCGGTATCTGCCTTATTCTTCCCGTAAATCGGGCTGACAGTCAGATTAATATTCTCCCTTCCATTTACACAGTCTACTGTGATTCCGGTATAAGTAACTGCAATTTTTTCTGATCTGCAGCGATTTAAAGCCGTAGAAGCCACAAGACTTAGGTCTTCATTGATCATGCTGAAAAAATTGAAAGTGGCTTTTCCCGGTGCAATGGACATATAATCCTGATAATTTCCAAAGAAATGGATCACATTATTTGCTTCATTCAAAATGACAGAAGCCGGAAGGAAGTTTTCCATAAAATGAATATACGTATTTTCAAAAGCATATTCTGCTCCCTCCCTGTCTACAGAGCTGGCAATCCGGGGAGAAATCGTATTCACATTAGGGATATTAAAAGACGGAGGCGTAAATTCATCCACCTTTCCTTCTCCTTTATGCAGATAGATTTTCTCCGCCCCGCACACAGGTTTGAACACACTGCTGTATTCGCCTGCCGTCTCGCTCTTTCCAAGGAAAAGATACCCTCCGCTTTTCAGCGCGGAATGAAAAATGGAAAACAGAGACTTCTGCAGTACCGGCTGGAAGTAGATCATTACATTTCTGCAGCTTATCAGATCCAGTTTCCCAAAGGGCGGGTCAGAAAGCATATTGTGCGGTGCAAAAATGATCATCCTTCGGATTTCCTTTGAGATCACATACTGGTCATTTTTCTTTGTAAAATATTTCGCAAGACGTTCCCCTGACACGTCTTCCAATATACTCTCTGTGAAAACTCCTTTTCCAGCCTGTTCGATTGCCTTGGCATCCACATCTGTGGCGAAAATCTTCACATCCCTTTGAATGTTCATCTCTTCCAGCACTTCCCGGAACAAAATAGCAATAGAATAGGCTTCCTCCCCGGTAGAACAACCGGCGCTCCACACCCGGATCGGCTCATTTATATCAGCTCTCTCTACAATATCATATATGACATGATATTTCAGCTTTTCAAAAAAGGCAGCGTCCCGGAAAAAATTTGTAACACCGATCAAAATCTCCTTCGCCAGTATATTGCCTTCCTCCAGGTTTTCGCCCAGCATTTTTACATAATCCGACAGGCTGACCCTGTGGGTAATGACCATTCTTCTTTCAATACGGCGCATAACAGTTGTCCGTTTATAATTAGTAAAATCAATGCCGCTGGCCTTTTTTAAAATCGCATAAATCTGAGAGAATGTCTCCTCATCCGAAAGAAATACCTCATGGTCTTCAAACCGGATCAGATCGGGATAATTAGAAAAATTCAGGATCTCATCCACAATCTCATCCGGTGAAAGAATAAAATCCGCAAGTCCCGTATTTATCACGCTGCGGGGCATTCCGTCAAACTTCGCCGTTCCCGGAGACTGTACGATCACCAGTCCTCCATGCTCTTTCACTGTCTTTATACCGCTTGTCCCGTCTGAACCGGTGCCTGAAAGCACGACTGCAATCGCCTTTCCTCCCTTTTCTTCCGCCAGAGAAGCAAAGAACACATCGATCGGATGATTCAGTGTCCCATGTATATATTCTGTCAACATCAGCTTTCCGTTTTTCAGTGTCAGATTCTTCTTGGGAGGGATCAGATAAACTGTGTTCGGCTCAACTGCCATTTCATTTTCTGCCTGTCTGACGTCCATCTCCGTATATTTCCCCAGAATATCTGCCATCAGGCTTTTATAATCAGGAGAAAGATGCTGGATCACAACAAAGCTCAGACCGCTGTTGGCAGGCATCTGCTGAAAAAACTGCTGCAGGGCTTCCAGCCCTCCTGCCGATGCCCCCAGGCCAACTATGAATGAAGCTTTCGCATCTTTCTTCTGTATGGTATCCATACTTCTTTTCTTTGCCATCTTAGATTTCCTCCATCTGTTACTGACTTAAATAAATCTCTTCAAATTTTTGAGGCGGTAACGGTTTGTTATAGTAATAGCCCTGTCCGTAAACACATCCCGCTTTTAACAATGCCTCTTCCTGCCGATGCGTTTCCACTCCTTCCGCCACACAGCGCATCCCTACATTCCGGCAGATTTTGATGATATTTTCCACCAACATACAGCTGATCTCATTGTCCGGCAGATCAGCTACCAGACTCCGGTCCAGCTTCACCGTATCAAATTTAATATTGCTGAAAACGGTCATATTGGCATAATGCGATCCAAAATCATCCAATTCGAACCGGATACCATATTCTCCGAAATTATTTACGATGCCGGACAGGGGCGCCGTTTCCACATCGCCTGCCGTTTCTGTAATTTCCAGCTCGATCTGATCTGCTGCAATTTCCGGATAATGACTCTGTATCGCAAGTACGGAAGCAAGTATCGTGGGGTTAAACAGCGTAACGCGGGACATATTCACCGAGACACGGACAGGCTCCAGCCCCTTCTTCTTCCATTCGCTCATCTGGTGAAGGACACTTTCCAGCATAAACAGATCCAGATCCCGGATCTTTCCGCTATTTTCCAGCTCCTCAATAAACTGCCCCGGAGCAATAATGTTTCCTTCTGCATCCACTCCGCGCACCAGTGCCTCGGCGCCGGCCAGTTTTCCGTTTCTCATATCGATTTTCGGCTGGAAATAGGGGATATATCTTCTTTGCATCTCACCGGTCCGCTCTTCCTGCTCCCCAAAGAAATCTCTTCCGTCTCCCCCTGCATTCTCAACCGTTTCGCATCTCATGATGGACCGTGCCTCGCGCACCAGATTTTTTGCTGTAAAAGCCCCGTCTGACCAGGTATATCCGATACGGATCTCGCCCGGATAGCGCCGCTGGACACGGGATCTAAGCCTGCTGCATCTTCCCACAAAAACTTCCAGGATCGTATTGGGATACAGGATAACAAACTCTGCATCCCAGGTACGAAAGATAAAACACTGCCCGAATACGCCTATCAAAGCCTCCACGATATAGGCCAGCATCTCCCTTCCGTAATGGAATCCCAGACTGTTGTTTATATCAGATATATTCGGGATATCGATTGCCAGAGCCCCCATGGAGCTGTAATTTGCAGAATCAATACTGTTGATCATCTCTTTGCAGGCCCGAAGATTAGGAAGACCTGAAACCATATCCTGTACTGCCCCGCTTCTGATCTGTGGACGGAACCGGAACCGGCTTTCCTCTTTTTTCAGATACGGCACCACTTCTTTCAGTAAGGAGGACTGGCGCGAATGTCTCTTGGGATTCTCCACACAAAGGAAGCCTGTTATTTTTTGTCTTTCTTCTGTAGGGAATACGATAAAATTCCAGGAGTCCTCTTCGTCCCTTTCTTTACTCAGCGAGAGCTTATGCTTTGAGAATACCGGCCGGTTTTCCTCAAGACATTTCTTAAGCAGGGGGATCTTCTCTACCTGAACCCCTGACATCACATGACGGATACTGGGCTTCCCGGGCTTCTTCCACTCATACTGGATCGTTACCGTCTGCCTGTCTTCCGCCAGTGCAAGGATATAAACTCTGGCTGCCCGGTAGTAATCGCCAATACAGCTCATGGAGCTTTTGACAGACTGCTCCAGCGAATCCGCCCGCAGCATGGAAGTATAACAGCGCAGAGCCGCCTTCTGCTCTTTGACGGACAATTCCTCTTCTGCCTCTTCTGTCTGAAATTCTTCCTCTTCTTTTCCATTTCCTCCCACCCAGGACCAGTTTTCTGCTCCTGTAGGCAAAGCCACTGTATCTATCGCTGAGTTTTTCCACATTTCGCACAGATACTGGGCATGAAGGACCATTACGTCGTAATCCGCCTGTTCTGTTGTTTCCGTGACGACTCCCGCCACCAAACGCATGGCGTCTATTCCGCTTATGCTGCTCATAGCTGCCCGGATATAAGCAAAAGCGTCCTCCAGCCGCGTTTTAATCTCATACCTGGACCCGACGTCCGGATAAAATACAAGGATAGAGTCTTGATTATACTGCCCAATGATACAGTCGGTTCCGATCGCCAGTGACAGAACAACAAAAATGAAATGCCTCTCCCGTTCTTCCTGTTTTTTCACTTCCTCCTGGTTTCCGCCGGAACTGCCGTTAATCTGGATCAAAGCCATGGCGCAGACTGCCTTTTTTCTCTCCTTTATCAGCATTTCTGCCAAAAGGCGGGCTGTCTTCATATTATAAAATCCATTTTCTATGTCATGCTCTATATCCTGTTCCAGCTGCTGTTCCCACTCATATCTCTGCTGAATGTCGCTGAAACAGGCAAACATGTAAATTTCATCTGTTCTCTTGTCGCGGACGAGATTTACCATGTCCGTCATCCAGCGGATCTGTCCCCCGTTTGCCACTCTGTGATATTCCCTGGAAGACCATAGCTGACTGTTCTCATATGCTTTCAACAGGTTTTTCCGGCTGAACCTTTCCTGGAACTCCCGCCCCTCCCCTTTTATAAAAGGAAGAAGATCATCCCCCTCTATCATTTCCGAATAAGATCTCCCCTTGTGAGCTGAAGTCTGATCAATTCCTTTCAGCCATACCTCTTCCACCTGGTCCGTTGTAAGATTTACCCGGATCCTGGCCACAAGATGGTGACGCAGCACTTCCGGAAGCGGACGCCTCTCGAATTCTGTATTATAGCCGAAAATATCCGGGAATTTTTCCTGCACGCCTACAGCCTTTACCGGGAATCCATCTGTATCATAAATCATCCTGTAGGATAAAGTAAACCATCCGTAACATCCCATCTTTGGATCTTTCAGGATAAAATTCCCCGATCCGGCTTCATTTCCGCCTAAAATCCCCTTTGCAAATTCGCGGAACTGGCGGAAGGAATCCGGATGCACAACCCCATCTTCGATCATAGATTCCGGAAAATTGGAAATACATGTATCTTTCCGCACAGATTGCGTGCTGATATCATAAATACCGTATTCTTTTCGTTCAATATTTACTTCCCACAGAACCTGGGGCGTCTGTCCATAAGCCACCTTGAGACGTTCGCTGCATTCTTTGAGCTTTTCCCCTTTTTCCATAAGTTCTGTAATATCTGTAGAAAATTCCAGCATAACGGGATTCCCATTCTCTGTATGTCCTACTTTGACTGCCCGCACATGGATCCAGCGCCACCTCTTCCCGTCCGCCGAAATCCGGTGGATATTTTCTGCTGCCGCTTTCCCTTCTGCCGCATGTCTTAAAGACATACCGTAATCCGCCTCATAATCCAGCTGCAGGCCGATCTCCTTCAGAGTACAGGGAAAAAGCCAACTGTCCTTTTCTATTCCCAGAATACGATACAACCCCGGATTTGCATAAATTATCCTGATTTTTTCCCCGATTTCCAAAAGAGTGACTCCGCCCTCCACATGCTGTAAAAGCAGCTCTGATGGAATATTTTCCGATCCATGCTGAAGTCCCTCATATTTCACCAGCACAATATCCTCTTCCTTTCTTTCCATAATTTCCGTTCAATTGCACCCACTTATATCTATTATACTACAATTTTCGCCAACATCAAAATATTTTTTCATTTTTCTTTCACCCCCCCCCTATATTTTTCTGACATTTTCCCTTCTGCTTTTTAACAACAAGCCAAAAAGTTTATTTTCACCTACATTTTTCCGGAAATTGTCAAACATTCCACTACATTTCCAAACTATTCAGTCAATATTCTTGGATTTTCACGGAGAACGAGGTATAATTTTCAATCATAAATATCTAAGAGGAGGAACAGTTATGGACGATAAGGCATTGGAAGTATTACTTGCAAAGGAGGCGATCCGGGACCAGATCTATACATACTGCCGCGCTCTGGATCGTATCGACAATGAACTTGGCTACAGCGTATTTGCGGAAGACAGTAAAGTAAATTACGGCCCCACTTTTCCATCCGGAACCGGGCGCCAGTTTATCGACAATATGCTGAAGCAGCACCGCCATATGATCTCAACCCACCATATGATGACAAATATTCTCATCAAAGTAAACGGAAATAAAGCTGCCAGCGAAACATATATGTATGCGGCATGTAAATTTCCAAAGAAAAACAAGGACGGTTCCAAAGGCAGCTTTACGGTAGAGGCAAGATGCAGGGACGTTGATCTCTGGGAATGCCGTGACGGCAAATGGCTGATCGTAGAACGGACGGTAGCCGGAGACAATACTATGAGTCTTGTGCCAAACCATGATTTTGAAAATTATAATACGGAACGGAACAACCGCAAGGATGTATCCTATAAAGTATTTGAGCAGATCGAAAACCTTTAATTTCCCCAACAATAACAGCCAGGCCTTTCAACAGACCTGGCTGTTATCTATGCAGATTGCTTTGTCACATATTGATCCGGTTCACCATAATAATCAAGGAGCATGGAAGAAAACCTTTCATAGACGCCATGCTTTGCAGGTGCCTGCACAATATTCATTCCCGGGCTGTGATTTCCCTCGATCAGTTCCAAAGTACCATCCTCCAGAATCGCCACATCCCAGCCGACCACACGAAGACAGGGAAGCTCTTTGGAGGCCTCCTTGCACAGCTCTACCACTTCCTTCCAGCGGGGGATCTGCATCCCTTTGAAAGGCACTCCGGTCATAGGATGGGTAACATAGCTGTTGGAATATTCATCCAGTCCATCGGTGATGATCTTCCCGCTTTCCGGATCGATCTCGCAGAAAATTCCTCCTCCATGGGCATTGTCTACGCAAAGGCCGTTATTTCCCACTCGCAGACCGCCGCCGAAGACTTCAAAACGGTCCCCGTTCCTGAAAGTGATCACACGCAGCGTATTCAAAGACGACGGATGAAATGCCGCCAGCTCCTTGCAGGATTGTACAAATTCTTCCGCAAGATATCTTCCCTCGCATAATTTCTGATAAAATTCTTTCGGATCCTCTTTTGAAGCGAACTCTTCCTCCGTCAGTTTGAAAAAACCGATTCCCCAGCTGGAATACTGCGGCTTAAGGGCAATAGTACGATATTTATGGAGAAAATCACAAAATTCTTCATAACTTGCCTTTGGCACATAAAGCCATCCCCGGTGAATAAAACGTGTAAAATTTTTCAGAAACGTAGCTTTGCTTTTCAGATACGGTTCTGAATCATTATTATAAGGCCGCATCAGACGAGTGGCCTCCACATCCGTAAGGTACTTTTTCTGCTCGCCTGTACTTAAATTATAAAATCCGAATATCATATACTCGCTCTGGGATACTCTCTTTTCCGGATTATTTCTTCTGACTTTCAGATAGTCGTGAAACAACTTGTTTTCACGAAACCCTTCCGGAAGATTTTTCACTCCCTTCATGTAAGCCATAAATTTTTCCCGCAGGACCGGATAGGCCCTTACGTTTTTTACAATATAGTTTTCTGTCAAAATACTCATTTTCACTCTACTCCTTCCAAGCATTCTTGTATCAGAGGATACTTTCCTATCCCATCCAGCTGAATGATATTTCCACCCGGCCAATGGCAGTTTCCTTCGATCATCTCCGGTCCTTCCGGAGTAACTGCAATGTCCCATCCTATATACCCGACCTTGGGCATATGTTCCATAGCCTGTGTGACACATGCAATGACAGCATCCCAGCAGGGCACTGTAAATCCGGGCATATAGACCAGGGATCCCGGATGCCGCTCATAGTCCCGGATTTCTTTGTTATTCCTCCCCGGCCCTGCGACAGTGCCTGTCTTAAGATCCAAAGGATAAGCGATACCGCCTGAATGAAAGTTGTCTGCGGCCGCCTCTTCTGCCCCGCATTTCAGACAGGCTCCGATCAGCCGGATCTTTCCTTTACTGTCTCTGGCGGCGTTAATACGAATGGAATTTACACAGGAACTGATCTTCTCCAGTTCTTCATGCTGTCGGATTTTTTCTTCTATCAAAAGTCCGCCGTCCCGACATCTCTCATAGAGTTCTTTTTTATCCTCTATTTCCTTTGTCTGTACTTTCTCAATCCCATGCCCCATAAGCCCCCGGTCCGGTTTCAGCACAACAGTTTCGTGAGCCTCAAGAAAGTTCAGAAATTCTGTCAGAGAAACCTCCGGCACATACAGACTTTCCCGCCGTACAAAATCAGAAAAATGCCGGTAAAACAAATGTTTGCTGGCCAGTATCTGATTGTTCTTTTTTGTCATAAACCGATTCAATCTGCGATCTGCCATAGAGGACCGCCCGGAAGTCAGGTAAGTCCCCCTCTCCCTTTCATCCAGTTCATAGAAACGGAGCACAAAATAATTCTCCGGCGAAGCCTGATGGCGGTATCCGCATCTTAAGGCATCCATAAGGTAGACCGCCGTAAAACCGCCTCTTTGCCGGCGCAGGCTTTTTGCCATCTGATAAGTTTTTTTCCCGGTATTCCATCGCGACATAGCTGCTCCTCCTACACCATACTTCCAAAGAGCAGATCTGTCTCCGGAAGGCGTTTATTATCCAAGGCAGCGGACGGCGTAAATGTCATCTCGCCAAAGCGTACGCCCCGCTCTGTCAAATACAGATCCACCCGCACAAAAGGGAACCCCCAGCTTAATCGGTCCGCTATCTCAAAAGCCTCCTCAACCCTCTGGGGTTTGGGAAGAGAAAAATCATCCGGCGCTTCTTTCCCGTCGTGGTTGATGCGCATAAGCTGAAATTTCCTGTCAAAAAAGTAGAATCTGGGCCATCCTTCCTCTCTTCCGGCACACACCATAACACAGTGGGCATGTCCATGAAAACAGTAAAATTTATAATCCTCCGGAGGCAGCCCTTCCGGGCTTCCGATATATTCTTCTACAATGATCTTCTTGTCAACACCTCTGTACTGGAGTTCTGAATAATATGCCCAAAAAGGCTCTCTCCCCCACTTTTCCATCTGCCTTTTGGCTGCTTTTTTATCCAATTGATCCTTGGAACGGCAGATAATATTATAACTGCATCCAAAGTTCCATTTCATTGCAAAACTGTGGGGAAGCGCATCCCAGTCAATATCCTCTGCCCTGTCATAAACCGCCTCAATAGCATTCAGGCAGCTTTCAAGTCCTCTCTCCCGGACATATTCCCGCACCCGGTATTTATCCGCGCATTTTCTGACAAGTTCACTGTCTCTGTATTCTTCCAGCTTTAATTTCAGCAGTTTTTCATTGAGCGTGACAGGGTTTTTAAGATCCGGCAAACGTCCGAATTTCTTAAAAAATAACAGTTCTGTATTGATACGCGGGGAGAAAAAAGAAAGTAACGCAAAAAAATTTCTCTCCGCTTTGCTGATCTTTTTTTTCTTCATACCCTTTCCTCCCCGCCTGTCTCAAGGATCAGCTCTTCTGCTGCCGTCAGCGAATCCAGAAGGCAGTCCATCACAAATTTCGATCTTCTGATAATGGACTTCAGTTCCTGCCTGGACGCCTCATGCTGATAATGCAATGCGCAAATGGACGGATCATATCGCACAACGCTTCCTTCCCGCCTGCACATCCATTCCAAAATTTCCATTTCATAATACATATATGTTTTGGGATAGAAAGGTTCCGGATGCGATTTCAGGTAACGCTCGGAAAAAATCACACAGGAACCATGCAAAACTACGTTTTTTGCCGGAACCGATACATCAATACACTGTTTCGCTCTTCGGCGCCGCTGTACATGTTTCCAGAGCAGAGGACTGTTTTTCTCTCCACTGCTTAAAAGAAGCAGGATAGGATGCGTGCTCCGTTTTACATTTGCCCGCTTTTTCCTCACCGAATCCAGCGTACATCCTTTCAGACTCTTGGGATTTTGATGAATACCGGAAAATACCGACACAATATCCGGTCCCAGGATATCAAAGGGATCCTCTTTATAAATTTCCTCTGTCCTGACAATAAAATCTTTCTGCCGGATTTCTACATCGTTATTGAGCACAACGGTAAACTGTGCCGGAAGATGGGTGCACACCCATCGTATCCCAAGGTTATTTCCTCTTGCAAACCCGGCATTCTCTTCATTCAGAAGAACGGTAACGTTATCCTGTCCGGCATATTCCTCCTTAAGGATACGCCCTGTCCCGTTGGGAGACGCATTATCCACGATCACAATATGTTTGCTGCCATCCAGCGCCTGGATCCGTTCCACACATGTCCTTGTCATCTCCACCGCGCGGTAATGCAGTATTACAAATGCTGTCATCCTTCCCTCTTCCTCCCTCTTTCCTTCATTGCTGACCTTATCCGATCTGCCGTCCAATAGCCCAGATCATAGAAGCTATGGCTTAGGGCAAAACTTTTTCTGAAATGCTCCGCTGCCAAAGCAGGATCTGCAGCATGCACCCTCTTCCCCAGCCGCCGGTTCATCACTGCATCGCTGGCCGGATACTGGCGGTACAAAAGCGCATGCTTATCGTACAGCCTTCGCAGATGGGGATAGGAAGTCACTCTGGCAGATATACTGTCTTCTCCCACCTTAGATTCCACCAGGGCTTCCGGCAGATAGCAAAGTGCAAACTGCTTTGCCGCGCGAATGCCAAAGTCCCAGTCCTGGTAGCGTTTTATCGTCTCATCAAACTGCAGCCTTTCCCACACATGCCTGTACATCAGCATAGTCTGTGTTCCCGCTCTGTTTTCTGCAAGAAAGGCCTCCAATTCATGGCCGGCCCTGAAAGGATGTACCGGAAAATAGAACCGGCTACCTTTCTCTGATATCCGGTTCATCCCGCAGAAACACAGATCGGCTTTGTTGGAAAGCAGCCATGCATACTGTTTCTCCAGCTTCTTAGGATGCCACAGATCGTCACTGTCCTGAAAGGCCAGCAATTCCCCTTTTGCCAGGGCAGCTCCGCAGTTTCTGGCGTAACAGGCTCCTCTGTTGGTTTCATAACGTATGTATCGGAGACGGGGATCTGTTTTTCTCTGAAAAAGTTCTTCTGTTCCGTCCGTAGAAGCATCATCCACTACCAGCACTTCAATATGTTCGTAAGTCTGCTCAAGGATGCTGCTGATGCATTCCAGAAGCTTTTTCTTCCTATTATAAGTCGGAATGATCACTGTGATCAGTTTTTTCTCCATAAGGCAACTCCTTACTTTACCGGAAAAGGAAATACTTCCCGTAAAGCTTTCTTTTTTGCTTCCACCGCTTCCGGACGGATCCTGTACTGTTCTTGGATCCAGGCAAGCTCCGGAAGGGGCTCTGTACGCATATCATAGGGCTTATGTGTCAACCCGTAAGCGGAATAATAATCGTCGAATTTGTATCCATCCCCCAACAGTCTGTCTCCAAATTCCACGTGCAGATTGGGAATCCCCATACTGTCTGCTATAATAAGCCCGTGAAGACTGCTGGAAAGAATAAAACGGCATTCTGCAATCTGCCGGATCACCTCCAGCGGCTCCTCCTTCACACTGATGAAGCGGGCATTTTCATACTCCTGATGAAGATTTGCCGCCCTGGGATCCTGAAGATCACAAAGATGGGGGATGACACCTACGTCATAGCGCTTTGAAGGAAGGCTCTCCAGCACTTCTGCCGCCAAAATCCCGGCGTCTGCCGTGGGAATATCCAGCCTTTTCTTCCTCATCTTTTCCACTGCTTTTCTTGTAAGTTCTCCCCGAACCGCGCAGAAATTCATATCTCTTTTAAAAAAGCTGCCTTCACAGTCTGTATAATTGATAAAACCAGTTCCCCAGATGGACACATGGGGCTTTTGGATCCCGTTGATCCTTTGCTGTATCCGCATAGGCACGCTGCCGTGCAAGGTATACATTCCAAGGCAGCTTCCGATGGCACACATCTCTCCCTCCAGAAAAGAACAGCGTACCGTCTCATAGCCAAAGCACTTCTCAATGATCAGTTTATTCAGCTGATCTCCCATATTGTGAATTTTACTGTAATATACCCTGATCTTATCTGCCATCTTGCAAACTCCTCTTTGTATTCGGCGATATCCCGCCTCCTTTGCACTATTCCAGCTTCAGGACCACTCTCTCATAACGTCCGTCGTCTTCAAAGGATTTGCCATGCACCGCATCAAAGAGAGGCTGGTAACCGTATCCGTCTGTGATCCATCCGAATCCTGCATACTGTGCCGTCATAAAACCCGGTATTGTATTGGCCTCCACCAGGATCGGTCCTTCTTTTGTAAGAGCCACATCCCATCCGATGTTGGATATTTTTCTTCCAAGAGGCAGCGCCCGTCGCATCATTTGGATCGTCTTATCCCAATTATTCAGCTTCAATCCCTTGAATGCCATTCCGGTGGACGGATGTGCCTGATAGATCTCCCCACTGTTCTGGTCTACTGCATCAGTCAGCACTTCTCCCGTCCGGATATCCACCATTGCAGTCAGTGCATCCTTGCAGCCGTTGGAAATTTTATTCTTATGCGCCACTGTAAGCACCGGAGCAAAGAGAAATTCGCCTTCCGGAGAACTGGCAGAATAAAACCGGATCACACTGACGGCATTGGGATTCAGCGAGGTTAACAGATCATCCTGGCAGATATACTCCTCCACAATCCCGCCGCCGCTTTTTTGAATATATTGCAGAGCTTCCTTTGCCTCTTCCTCTGTCCTGGCAGAAAGAACGCGGATTCCCTGCCCCATTCCTTTGCAATTAGGTTTGTAAACAACACGGCCGCTCTCTTTTGCCATTTCTCTTAAGCTTTTGGCATCTGCTTCAGACGCACGCATGCACCATCGGCCATAAAAATCCCCAAACACTTTTGAAAAGATATACTTATTCATAAGCATTCCGATGTAACGTCTGTCTGTAAATTGCTTCCGAAATTCCATCCGTGTCCAAAGAGTAGAGATTGTCTTCTTCTGTTCCGGAGTCAGGTGATAATACCCCGTCCATTCATATTCTGCAAATGAAATGTGGTTCCTCTTCTTAGCCTGCAGGATATCCCGCTCCACATCTTTTGGATCCTCTCCGGATTTTTCTGCATACTCACCTGCAAATTGCCGTATATGCTTCCTTGCGTTCAGATATCTTTTGACTTCATCTAACTGCTTCATCACAATCCCTCTTCTCCTGCATCTGTGTGATCAGATCCTCCAGCTCATGCCTGCGTCCTTTTTTTTCCACCATCTGCATAGCTCCCATCTGCGCCGTACAGTTTGCTTCAACCATGCACCAGCCTCTGTCCCTGGCAAAAGCCAGATCCCATCCGCAGTAATGGTTGTCCGGGATCATCATCGCTGCTTCCTTTACCATTGCTACAGCTTCCTCCCACCGGGGAATCCCGAACCCCTTAAACTTCACTTTACTGTCCGGGTGGCACTCATAACTGTGACCTTTTTTATCAGCGCCGTCCGTATAGATCACTCCGCTGTCCGGATCGATCAGTGCGCTGATCCCGCCGGCGCTGAAATTATCTACAAAGCTGCCCTCCCTTCCCATTCTAAGAGAAGGATGAAACAACCTGATCTCCGGCTCGTTTTTTTCGTTTCGGATAATAACAGTAGGAATGCGGAGTGTATTGACGGACCCTTCGTGTATGCGGGCCATCTCCCATCCCTGTTCGATTTTTTCTTCTATAACAGCGCCATATTTCCGGTAATGCTCGTGGGCGTCTTCTACCGAATCGTACATGGCGATATTTTCAATTCTCACTGCCTTCCCAAATGCTGCATATACCGGTTTCACTACATACTCACCATGACGGCCGGCAAATTCCTGCAGCTTTTTCAAATTTTCCTGGGTCGGATCTTCATTTTTTCTGATGCGGATGACTTCCCGCTTGTACATATTCTCAAATTTCTTATACGTCCTGTATTTATTTTCCAAAATGTCGGTGTTTTTTCGTTTATTCATCCGGGGATAAAAACTCATTCGTATTCCTTCTGTAATGAAAGACGCCCGGTATTCCGGATCTTTCCCTTCATAATCATAGAGAAAGTATTCGCTGTAGTAAGAACCATATTTAAAAAGACTCCGGATCATATCCCTCTTCAGCCTGCGAAGATACCGACGGTCCTCAAAGGCTTCCGGGCCTTTGTACTTCTCAATGATCTCATCCATCTTATCCCGTTTGCGCCAATAATAATTACCTTTGCGGTACCATGTCTCAAAACGGATTTTTTTGTAAATTTTTCTGCGATATTCCCGCAGCATCTTTCCCACCTCTTCTCTTCCCGTCTTGTCTGTTCAAATCGCCGTTTTTGCAAATATACCGCTATACCAAAACAGGCACAGCGGCATATTTGCTGTTTTTCTTTCTTATTTTGTTGTTTTTCTTTTTGCGATTTTCTTTTTCTTTGTAGCAGGGCGGAACATACTGATACGAACACGGTGTGTCGCATCTCTTTGGGATGACTCCTCAAAAATACGGAGATATCCGGTATCCTGGATCAGCCACTGTCCGTCAATCTTTACATATTTATCTGTGTAAATAGCAGACCCCCTGATCTCCAGGCCTTCATAAGTATCGCCCTTATCAAAAAGCAGATCATCCTGCAGATACCATTTTCCATAGGCAACTGTATCGCTCTCAAACCAGATCTGCGGATTATGTCCCTGATGCAGAGTGATTTCTGTTTTCGGCATCGTTTCTGCCAGATAATTTGTAATCTCTTTCGGACCGTGGAATACCAGTTTACCATCAGAGTATGATGTCTCAATATCCGGCGCCATAGTGGCTTCCATCGCTTCCCAGTC
Source organism: Claveliimonas bilis (assembly GCF_030296775.1). Classification (NCBI taxonomy): domain Bacteria; kingdom Bacillati; phylum Bacillota; class Clostridia; order Lachnospirales; family Lachnospiraceae; genus Claveliimonas; species Claveliimonas bilis. Next base: position 2,064,746 of record NZ_AP027742.1, read on the forward strand.
CTTTGTATCCATTGCGCAGAAATATCTGCTCTTCAGTTCTTTAATTGCCTGTACATCCTTCAGCTGCTGCACTTCTTTTTCCAATGCCTCAAGACGTTCTTCAATTGTCATAATATCCTGTCCTTTCCTTAGTATTATACGCTCATTCCAACTGCGTATGCGTCGGCTGTCGCATCAATACCCATTCCTACTTTCTTCGCGTCACCAATTACATCATAAGCGATTCCCAATTCTTCACATTTTGCTTTCAGATCCTCTGTCTTCCGGGATGTCGTTCCTACAGAAATTACAAGAGTGTCAAAATGGCGGGTTTTCTCGCTTGTCTTTTTGAATTTATCTGTAAACTTATATGTAATCTCATGGTCGCCGATGCTTGTGATATTGCTTCGGTTGCTCTTCTGGATCGTCTTGCCCGGATACTCGATATCAAGGAACATCGTACGCAGCATACCCATCTTGTTTCCGACACGCTTTTTATCCATAATACGGACATCCTTCACGCCTTTGTTGATCAGATACTGGGCTGTCTCGCAGCCGATCAGACCACCGCCCAGGATCAGCACTTCTCCTTTGGCCTCTGCTTTATCTGTCAGAATATCTTCTGCAGAAACAACGTCTGCTCCATCAATTCCCGGAATATCCGGTTTTACATATTCAGAGCCGGTTGCTATGATGACATGGTCCGGCTTTACTTCTTCAATCAGCTCAGGTGTTACTTTTGTACCAGTCTTGATCTCAATACCTTTCTTCCTGCACTGCTCAATTTCCCATTCTACAGCGGCAGCAAATTCTTGCTTCTTAGGTGCTTTTCCTGCCAGCACAAATCTTCCTCCCGGATTTTCCGCTGCTTCGTAGATCGTTGGATTGTGTCCCCGCGCTTTCAGAAATTCTGCTGTAACCAGACCGCCGATACCTCCGCCGATCACCATAACATTCTTTGGCGTTTCAGCTTTTGGAAGTCCTTTGTATTCCAGACAAAGCATAGGATTTCTCGTACAGGTAATATGTTTCGCATTCGGATCGATAACCTTGTCATAACATCCTTCTGTACATCCGATACAGCGGCGGATATCCTCCTCGCGGCCTTCTTTTGCCTTATTGCACCACTGTGGATCAGCCAGCTGTCCTCTTCCAACCGCGATCATATCGATCTTTCCTTCGCGGATCAGTTCATCTGCAAGTCCCGGCATATTGACACGTCCCACTCCGATAACAGGAATGTGAATACCTTTTTTTATTGCTGCAATATTATCCATATTAAATCCCGGCTCCAAATTATAAGGAGGAACCTCATAAACAGTTGCAAGACTGCGGGCATTCCCTCTGGAAAGATCCATGGCATCCACGCCGGCTTCTTCTGCCCAGTTGATAAACTGGATGGTTTCTTCTACTGTTGTAACCTTTGGAAGCATCTCATCAATGGCGTCGATACGCATGATCAAAGGCATATCATCCGGCATATTTGCACGCATTTCCCGGATTACCTCCAGACTGAAGCGGCAGCGGTTTTCCAGGCTCTGATTGCCGTACTCATCTGTTCTCTGATTCAAAGAAGGATTCATAAATTCATGAGGCAGATAAGTGTGCGCTCCGTGAAATTCCAGCGCATCAAATCCGGCTTCCACGGCAAATTTTGCCGCCTGCCCGTACTGTTTGATAATTTCATGAATACGCTCTACTGTAAGATTGTCCGGTGTTTCCAGCTTATTCGTTTTATCAAAAAACTCCTGGGGAACAAATCCTCCATGCCAGATCTGCACAGCAGCCTTTCCACCGTTTTCATGGATCGCATCTACAATCTTCTTCAGCTCATCTCTGTGGTGCTCATTATAAAGGCCAAGATACAGATAGGCGTGACATTCCGGACAGATTGTAGCAATCTCCACAATATTCAGTCCGCAGCCTCCTGCTGCGATCGCTCCATGATATCCTGTCAGGTCTTCCGCTACATCATGTTTGTTTTTGGCCATCTTTGTATTCATCCCCGGGAGAACTACTCTGTTTTTCAGCTCCAGTCCTCTCAGTTTAATCGGTGAAAACAATGCGTCATAACTCATTTTCCAAACCATCCTCTCTTTTCTTAATACAGATCTTTCATCTGTATCCTCCTTCTGGCAGATACGGGAATTACCTGTCAGAAAATGTTTGAATATAATTCATAGTATTTCATTTCAGTATTTAGTTTTATAATGGTGATGAACAGATTACATAGCTGTAATCCTTAAAAGTTGTTTAAATTTTAACACTATCTTTACATTCCTGCAGGAGCAAAAATTTGATTATTATATACAAACAATGTACAAAATTTCGATTTTTAATATCACTATTGTCTAATTGCCAAGAGTTCTCTCTGAATTTTGTAGTGATTTTTAAATAAATGTCCTGTTTTACAGAAATACTTTCTCACGATTTTTTTTGAAAATGTAGCTTGATTGACAAAAAAATGTGCATTCTCCCTCTTTCAGTTCGTTTATTATTTTATTAAAACAAACGTTCAGGAGGAAGTTTTATGATAACAGATATGAAAAATTCAAAGCTTTTCAGTCCTATTCAGATTGGAAGAACCACTCTGAAGAACAGAGTGGCAATGGCTCCTATGAGTATGGATTATGAAGCAGCAGACGGATCCGTCCCGAAAAAGCTGGCGGATATTTTTGTACGGCGCGCCGAGGGCGGCACCGGCTATATTGTAATCGACGCTGTAACTGTCGACAGCAAATATCCTTATATGGGAAACACGACATCTCTGGATAAAGACAGTCTTGTTCCACAGTTTAAACAGTTTGCAGAACGCGTCAGGGAGGCAGGCAGTGTTCTGATTCCTCAAATCATCCATGCAGGTCCCGAATCTATTTGCGGATACCGTAAGATCGCACCTCTCGGACCTTCTGCCAATGTAAACGCCAACTGTCATGTCAGCCGTCCTGTTACGGTAAAAGAAATCCAAAAGATCGTAAAACAGTACGGTCAGGCTGCACGCCGGGCGGAAGAAGCCGGATGCGGCGGCGTCAGTCTTCACTGCGCTCACGCCTATATGCTTCCCGGTTCTTTCCTGTCTCCTCTCCGCAACAAACGAATGGATGAATACGGCGGAGGTCTGGACAACCGCGCAAGATTTATTCTGGAAGTCATTGAAGAAGTCCGGAAAAATGTAAGCCGGGATTTTCCGATCTTCCTGCGTATTTCCGGCGACGAACGTATGATCGGAGGCAACTCTCTCGAAGATATGTTGTACCTGGCTCCCAAATTTGAAGCGGCCGGAGTCGATATGCTTGAAGTTTCCGGCGGTACCCAGTATGAAGGACTGGAGCATATCATCCCCTGCCAGAACAAGAGCATCGGTGTAAATGTATATGAAGCATCTGAAATCAAAAAAGTAGTAAATATCCCTGTTTTTGTTGTTGGAAAGATCAATGATATCCGCTATGCAGCAGATATTGTAGAGCGCGGTCTAGTAGACGGTGTATCTATGGGACGTCCGCTTCTTGCAGATCCTGATCTGTGCAAAAAAGCCTATGAAAACCGGTTTGATGATATCACGCCATGCGCAAGCTGCGGCGGAAGCTGTATCACCCGCAGCGAGGCAAGTCCACAGTGCAGATGCCATATCAATCCGAGAGTCGGAAGAGAATATGATTTTCCGGAAGTTCCGGCTGAAAAATCCAAGAAGGTACTGGTGGTGGGCGCCGGTCCCGGAGGTATGATGGCTGCTGTCACAGCTGCAGAAAGAGGACACCAGGTTACTGTCTGGGAAGCTGATAAAAAAATCGGCGGACAGCTGAATCTGGCTGTTGTTGCCCCCGGCAAACAGGAAATGACCAAATGGATGGTGCACTTAAACTATCGCGCTAAAAAAGCCGGTGTAACTTTTGAGTTTGGCAAAACGGGCACTGTAGAAGCAGTTCGGGAATTTGCTCCTGACGCCGTGATCGTAGCTACCGGCGCAAGACCTTTGATCCCGCCGATCAAAGGAACACAGGATTATCCGGTCCGTACAGCTCACGATTTCTTACGCGGCAAGATTGTCATTCCGCGAGGACGTGTCTGCGTATTGGGAGGCGGCGCCGTTGCCTGTGAGACTGCAGAAGTTCTTCTCGAAAATGCACGTCCTAATTCCTTTACCAGGGGATTTGAAGCCAGCATCGGTGATGTGGAAGTCACAATGGTGGAGATGCTGCCCCAGCTTCTCACCAATGTCTGCGCGCCGAACCGTACTCCAATGGTACGGAAGCTCAAGAGCAAAGGTGTGGATATTAACGTAAATTCCAAAATCCTGGAAGTAACAGATCACGACGTAAAAGTACAAAGAGCAGACGGCACGGAGGAATGGCTCCGCGGATTTGATTATGTACTTTTCGGCCTCGGTTCCCGAAATTACGATCCGCTTTCCGAAGAACTGAAGACATTTATTCCTGAAGTATATGCAATCGGCGACGCGGTGAGAGCCCGCCAGGCAAGCTTCGCTATGTGGGAAGGTTTTGAGGCCGCTTACAAATTGTAAATAATATAGACTGTAAAAGACATTCTACTCCTGGAAAAACTGCAGATGCCATGTAGTATCTGCAGTTTTTTCTATTTTTACCTTTCTTCGTTTCAAAATCTGAAAATCCAAAAAATTTATGTGCCTCATTGATTTTTCTTTTTCAATATGCTATCCTTTTCGCATACTTGGAGTGTCATATTTCGACATTTGCCACAGAAATCAGAGAGGTGACGTATTATTGTGAACAAAAAGATCTATCCCTTATGCGAACCACCAAGAAACGGCATATTCTGCGGTCCTGACAAGTATCTGAAACTTCAGGAATATACCGTCAGTACTGAAATGTGTCCGATCATGGAGTTTGACAGCTATTTTATTCTTGTAAAAAAGGGGCGTGGCATTTTTATTATAAATGGGGAAAAATTTGCAGTGGAGCCCGGCTGCATATCATGGATCCAATGCTCGCAAGTTCTTACAATCTGTCCGGATTTTAATGAACAACTTCAGCTATGGGTCTGTTCTTATGATTATCAGCTTTTAAACTATTATTCTTTCAGCAGAATATCTTTTAATGAAGAACAGGAAATTGTCAACAGTCTTCCTGTAATCGGTCCGGCTGGCTCCGAGGTGGAACAGATCATCCACTTATTCGATCAGTTCCAGAAACTAGGTAAGAAGAAATCTTACGGATCAGCTATCCTGCGCAGCTCTTTTCTCCGTAAGATCGAACTACTCTATAACCGTGTGGCACAGAGCGCAAAGGCGAGCTACCAGTTTGAGTCTTTCCCCTTGAGCCGGAAGATCAGCCTGTATATCGCTACCCACAGTAATGCGCCCCTGACTGTATCGGACGTAGTCGATAATGTATGCCCTTCTTCAAGTGAAGCGTCTCTTAATCATACGCTTCTTGTCGTTACCGGGCTGAATTTCGGCCAGTATCTGAACTGGATGCGGCTGGCGCATGCAATGGCATATTTTCTTTATGATAATCTGCCTTTTAACTACATATCTTCGATTTCCGGTTTTAATAAAGAGATTTCATTTTTCCGTCATTTCAAAGCCATAACAGATATGACGCCCCTGGCTTACCGGGAACAGATGCTAAGCAACGGTAAAGACGGACGGATCTATCGGGGAACGATAATCAGTGAACCTCTTCTGTCTGCCATCACTTATCTATATGACAATATGACTGAACCTATTGATGCAAATATTATGACCCGGGATCTTTACACTACAAAAAATATCCTGCGCAGTCAGTTTAAAGAAAAACTGAATGCCAGCTACAAAGACATTCTGCTTCAGTTCCGGGTGCGCTATGCAGAATCTTTGCTGGCTACTACTAACCTGCCCATTCTGGATATTGCTATTGAATCCGGTTTTGGTTCCGACCGCACGATGACGCGGGTATTTTTCAATATTAACGGCCTTTCCCCTGGCGAATTCAGAAAACGGCAGCGTCGGGGGGAACAGGACGAAAAAAGCATCCCGCCTAAAACCATAAAAGAAAGCAGATGATGACTATGCAAAAGGATTCCACATCAAAAAGTACACAGAATAAACAAAAATCTTCCCCCAGAAATAATTCTACGTTTTCCGGTGCACATGATTATTTTTCCAACAACGTGCTTCCACAGGATATTCATGCGCGCACACGGCATATTAAAGCTCCGACATCTTACATTAACAATCAGGAGCAAACTTTTCTTCTGGTTCGTTCGGGAACAGGAACGATATATGTAAACGGAATGGGGTACAAACTGAAGCCGAACACTTTAATTTATTTAAATCCCTTTCACCGCTACCGCCTGCTTCCCTCCAGCCAGGAGGAACTTACCATTGCAGAGGCGCGCATCAACAGCAGTACCTACGTATATATGATCGCGAATCCATATCTGAAATATGAGCATATGGTTGTTCCATCGCAGCCGCCGATCGCCTGTCTCGAAGGGCTGCCGGCCCAGATTGCCAATGATTCCATGGATGCCCTCTTAAGCGAAACAGAAAACCATTCCAAAGACAGTATCCATTTTTGCTTCTGTTATATTATGGACTTTTTTGGCTTGATCACTGATTGTATTCCTAAAAGTTATCTGTTCCCTTCAGAAAAATAATATAAAGGGAGCAAAACAGAATCACTATCACCAGAAAATTATGAAAAGAGTCATTGTTAAAAATATATTTTTAACAATGACTCTTTTGCATTTTCACCGGTTTCCCCTTCTTCAAGTTCTATACGTCTGTCAAATTGACTATAAATTCTTACTTTTTGTCTCTTTGTTTTAGCATAAAGCCACAACTTTCCAACCGTTGCATGATCAAAAATATGTTAAAATATCGACAGTCATTGGATGACACATTGGTGATGGACTTTCGAGGTGACGGGAAAGCTTCGAAAACAAAAAGAAATTCACACATATTTACATTCAGGAAAGGGGATCAAACAATGTTTGAAAACGAATTTGAAGGAAAAGTTGTACTGGTTACTGGTGGTACCACAGGCATTGGATATGCCACTGTAAAATCTTATCTGAAAGCAGGAGCAAAAGTTTATTTCCTCGGCAAAGAAGGAGAAGATGTAAGCGCACAGCTTGAGGAACTCAAATCCATCAATCCAAATTATGAATTTAAACACAAAGCAATCAACCTGTGCGATTACAAAGCTGCACAGGAACTGTATGCTGAAATTGAAGAAATGTGGGGAAAACTGGATATTTTAGTAAACAACGCCGGTGTTGACAGCAGCCTTCCTATCCACAAAATGAAACAGGCGCAGTGGGATTATGTTATGGATACCAATATTAAAAGTATGTTCAACATGACAAAATATGCCATCAAAATGCTGAAAAAGACAAAGGGCTGTATCGTAAATACTGCTTCTGTAGCAGGTATTTATGGTTCCGGATGCGGATGCCCATATCCGGTATCCAAAGGCGGTGTTATCGCTTTCACACAGTCTATGGCATGGGAGCAGGCTTATGCCGGAATCCGCTGCAACGCTGTTGCACCGGGTGTTATCAACACAAAGCTTCTTGACACTGTTCCGCCATTTGCTAAGAAAAACCTTGCACAGGGTATCCCTCTTCGCTATATTGGCGAACCTCAGGTTATCGCTGATGCGATTCTTTTCCTGTCTTCCAGCGCCGCTTCCTATATCACAGGCGTTACCCTGCCTGTAGACGGCGGATACAGACCGGCAAATGTCGCTAATTAAGCGATATACATATAGAAAAAACTCGAATCTGGGAGAGAAATGAGAGGTTAAATACTGTGTGTACATCACGCTTCAATATTTTTAATCATAGCAACAATAGTTTTTTTACTCCTGGAACTCAGTTGGCTAATATCGCAAAAGCAAAACCAGATGATCCTGCGATCGTATACATTTCCCCTAAGAATACAGAGTCCGTCATGACCTGGCGGGCTCTGGAGGAATTATCCAATCGAATTGCATGGTATCTTATGGATCAGGGAATCCGATCAGGTAAAAGTGTAGTTGTAGCGCTCCCTAACATTCCCACACATATTGCTCTTGCATTTGGCATTTGGAAAGCAGGTGCATGCTATGTTCCTGTATCCGACAGGCTTCCCAGAAGGAATCTTCTTGAAATTTGCGGATGTGTCTCACCTTCTCTTGTTGTGACTAACCGCTGGAAGCCCAGCAAATATTTCAGTCTGAGTTCAACCAAATTAAAAGAAGTATGTCAGGAATATCCGGCTGAAATGCCGCCCGATACTCTTGCTGTACCCAATCTTGCAAACTGTACCGGCGGAACGTCAGGAAAAACCAAGGTTGTCCTTCAAAATATGCCCGCCGGAGGAAGTGATGAAGGGCTTCGGGCATGGTTTGCCATGACCGGTATGAGATTTGAAATGCGTCAGCTTCTGGCTGGGCCACTCTTTCACGGTGCCCCTCACTCTGTCGCCTTTAATGGGCTTTTTTGCGGAAATACATTGTATATGCCCTCCTGTTTCGACCAGAGAGCAATCGTAGCTTTAATCAAAAAACACCAGATCGAGTACGTACAGTTGGTTCCAACGCTTATGCAGCGCATTATCAAGATGCCGGATTTTAATCCGGAGGATCTTGGCAGCCTGAAAGTTTTATGCCATACCGGAGGAGTCTGTTCTCCAGATCTTAAGAAGGAATGGTTCCGCATTCTTTCACCGGAGAAAATATATGAAATCTATTCCATGACAGAATGTGTGGGGATCACCTCTATCCGTGGGGATGAATGGCTGATCCATGAAGGCAGCGTTGGAAAAATGCCTTGCGGAAGTATTGCGATCCGTGACGACAACGGGCAGGATCTTCCTGTCGGTCAGGCCGGTAATATCTATATGTCCTGGACAGAAAATGCACCGGAAATCGGATTTTTAAATTCTCCTCCGCCGGAAATCTCCAAAGACGGTTTTCGGAGTGTGGGCGACATCGGATATATCGATAACGATGGTTATCTGTATTTTGTCGACAGGCGCAGCGATATGATCGTAACCGGAGGAGAGAATGTATTTGCCAATGAGGTAGAAACTGTATTAAAAAAATCAAAAAAAGTTTTAGATGTGGTTGTTGTCGGTATTCCCGACAAGGAATGGGGGCATCGCATCCACGCTATCGTTGAGACCAAGGAGCCTGTAAGCGATAAAAGCCTGATACGGCTTGCCCTTGATTATCTGCCCCCTTATAAGATTCCAAAATCTTTTGAATTTGTGGATGAAATTCCACGAAACGCAAACGGTAAAGTCGTACGCAGTACGCTTGTAGAGCAGTATATTAAAAACAATTCAGATTCAAATGGAGACTAAAACTATGGAGACTAAAAAATTTAAAGGCTGGGGAGTACTCGTTGCAGCGTTCATCCTGTCATTTATACCCACAGCCATTATGAGCAACTGCTTTTCCCTGTTCATGGCGCCGGTTTGTGCTGATCTCGGCTTCAGTACAACAAGCTGGTCAATGGTAAGTCTGATCTCCTCTTTTGCAAGTGCGATCGGAGCTATGATCATTGCAGGAATGTACCAGAAGAAAAATATGAAACTCATCATGATGATCGTAACGATCGGAACAAGTCTATGCTGGGTAGTTGCAACCTTTTGTACTGCTATCTGGCAGTTCTACCTGATATTCGGCCTGTCAAATATTTTTATGGCCGGTCTGACACAGCTTCCGATTTCCATGCTTGTCACTGCATGGTTTGAAGACCGGCGCGCAACCATGATGTCGATCGCTTATGCCGGAGGCGGCCTTGGCGGTACAGTATGGTCGCCTGTTCTTACAAAATTTATTTCTTCCGGAACTGACGGATGGAAAACCGCAATGCTGTTTGCAGCTGTTACAGTCGGCGTCATCACCGTCCTTACTGCCCTCTTCCTGGTAAAACGTTCTCCTGCAGAGTATGGCACAGAACCATACCGCACCGGAAACAAAACAGACCAGAAGGACAGCCGTCAGGAAAAGGCAGCCGAGTGGATCGGCGTATCTAAAAAAGTTGCCACAAAATCCAGCGCATGGTACTGCGTCCTTGGCGTTGTGATCTGTGTCGGTATACTGGCTGCAGGAGTTACAACTCATGTTCCGAACTTTGTCACATCCATCGCGCAGGACGGCGGAACTCTTCAGGGAACAGTATTGTCCGTTTATTCCGTTGTTTCCATTTTTGGTATGCTGGGCGGCGGCGTGTTGATGGACAAACTCGGCATCCGCAAGACCGTTCTTTGTGCAGCTGTACTGGTTATCGTCGGGCTGGCAAGTCTGGTGGCTTACTCTGTAACCGGAATTACAGTGGTCGTATTTGGATATGCATTCTTCGCACTGGCTATGTTCCTTCCGAAAGTTCTGCCGGCAGTTTTGATGTCCAAAGTATTCGGAACAAAAGATTATGCCGGAATTTATGCTACTGCTAATCTCTTCTTCCTGATCGGATCTGCTTTCGGCGCTGTGCTGACCTCTATTATCCAGGGGATTGCAGGTTATGGAATGACCTGGATCTTCTACATGATCGTAGCTGTTTTAATGTTCTTCTTTGTATCCGGCGCCATCAGCGGAAGTGAGAAGCTTCAGGCAAAATATCCGCAGGGTGATTAAACAGCAGCTATTTTACGTTAATATTTATTTACTATACTACTTTTTAAGAAAGGGGAACTATTCATGAAACAAATCGACAACAAATTAACTCAAAAATTTGATGAATATCCGCAGTTTGGTGTTCTTCAGGGCGTTAAGGTATTTGTAACTGGTACCAACATCGCCGGACCATTTGCCGGATGCCTCATGGCTGAAATGGGAGCACAGGTCCTTCAGGCCGAATCTCCTTCCATCGCCTGCCAGACAAGAGGTACACTGTCGTGGTCTCAGAACCACCGTAACGAATATTCCATTACGATCAATACAGCAAAGGCTTCCGGACGTAAAATCTTCTATAAATGTGTCGAATGGGCAGATATCTGGATCGAGGCCGGTAAGCCGGGATCTTACGCAAAACGCGGTATTACAGATAAATCCTGCTGGGAACACAATAAAGCCCTTACAATTGTCCATGTATCAGGATACGGACAGTTTGGGCCATCTAAGGACAAACCGTCCTACGATGTGTCCGGACAGGCAATGGGCGGATATATGTACCTGAACGGACCTTCGCCCACTTCCAGCCCTCTGAAAGTAAATCCGTACCTGTCAGACTATGTGACCGCATACAATGCCTGCATCGTCGCTCTCTCCGGCTATATCAACGCACAGCGCACCGGCGAGGGAGATTCCTGTGACGTGGCACAGTATGACACAATGTTCCGTCTGCTGGACAACTATCCGGCAAGGTGGTTCAACAACGGCTATCCGAAGCAGGGCGAGCCTGTTCCGGAGCGTACAGGAAACAAGAGCGACATGGCGGCATGCTTCTCCTTCTACGATACAAAGGACGGCAATACTATCTTTGTCGCTATCACAGGACAGGGCCCTGTTACCCGCGGATATCCGATCATCGGTATGGGAAAACCGGGCGTGGCAAAAGATATTCCAAAAGACTGTACCGGATTCCCTCTCTTTGACCCAAGGGGACAGAAAGCCGACAAACTCCTTACCGAGTTCTGTGCTTCCCACACCTGCGACGAGCTGGAAGAAATCTTCAACAAGGCAGGTATCCCCTGCCAGAGAGCTTACGGACCTGCTGATATCGAAAAAGATCCGCAGTATGAAGCACGTGAGAACCTGGTGGAATGGGAAGATCAGTGCTTCGGCCGCATGAAAGGCATCGGCATTACCAATATCTTCAAGAAGAATCCTTCTCAGATCGTTGCTTCCGCTCCCTGCTTCGGCGAGCACAACAGGGAAGTTCTTCAGTACTTTGGCTATACCGACGAGGAGATCGACAAACTCTACAAAAATAAAGACATTGTAACATGGACTCCTGCCGAGACAGCAAAACGGAAATTATTCGTAGAATGGGGATTCTTCTGGGATCCGGAACGTCAGGCAAAACGGATCGGACTGGAATATCCGCCGAAAAAGAAAACAAAGAAATAGTAGCAGCTGCTACTCATGAAATATTGATTAACCTCCGAAAAAAGACCGCCGGATCGGGTGCAACATTCCTGATCCGGCGGTCTTTTCCCGCATATATTTACCGGGTTAACCTTAATATTTACTGCCTATCCGTCTTTTATGCAGTTTACTAGTTATAGCGGCGATACGTCTGTTATATCTGCCCGCTATGATAAATAATCTTTGATATTTTCTTCCCCGAATTCAGATATCCGCTTTGTCTGACACCTTCCTGAACAATCCGATCCAGCTTTTCTTTCGGCATTCGCAGAACCGTATCATCCTCCAGAACAATTTCACATCCGTCATCATTATTACCTGTCTCCCCGCATTCTACTCTATACATATTCTTTCTGTTGATTGCACCGATTTCTTCCAGTGCATTGATCATACGGTATACAGTTGCCAAGCCGATCCTTTTATCTTCCTGTGATGCCTTGTAATAGATTTCTTTACAGCTTGTACAGTCATTTTCTAAAATAATATCAATCAGGATCTTTCTCTGCTTTGTGATCCGGCACCCGTTTTCTTTTAGCCTTTGAATAATCTCATCTTTTCCGTTCACTCACTCGCCCCGCCTTACGTTTGTGAAATACTGATGACTTCAAATCCTGCTCCGCCGCTCCATGCACCCTCACCGTTAAAACGTTTGCCTGATCCTTTCAGTATAAGAGATACCACATCAACGAATACGTTTTGAAACAGGATTATTCCTACCTTGAATTAGTATATTCTAACTTTAGTTAGATTTCAATAACTATCTTATACATTTTTCAGGATTTTTTATTTAATAGGAAATTTCTTTCCTATTAAATAAAACGTTCTGCGGGATGCGCACTCGCGCGAAGTGGAATTTTGCCACTAAGGCGACCGCGCTCGGCGCGAGAGTTCCGCAAGCGGAACTCTTTGTTCTTTTAATCAAGCGTCTCCCACACACAGGGATATATTACGTTGACCTAAGCCGGGCCGACAACTGAGGGGGACTGCACATATTGTGAGTCCCCCTCTTCGCATCATTCTTATTTATTTCCGTCTGTCAAAAGATTTCTCATGCTCCTTAAGCTGATCAGCAGGGTCGATGTATTGTGGAGCAAAGCGGAGGAGGTAGGCCTGATCATTCCAACGCCTCCCAGCAGGATCAGCCCTGCATTGATCCCGATAATCTGGTGATAATTTTTCCTGATCCGCTTCATCATTCCGTTTGTGAGGCGTTTCAATGTAACAAGCTCTCCCAGGTCTTCCGCTGCGATGGTAATATCGGCAATCTCTCTTGCAATCTCTGCGCCATCGCTGATTGCGATGCCGGCATCAGCAGCAGACAGAGCAGGGGAATCATTGATTCCGTCCCCGATCATAATAACCTTATGCCCCAGTGCTTTCTCCCGTTCCACAAATCCGGCCTTTTCTTCCGGCAGCACCTCCGCATAATACTCATCTACACCAACCTGGCGTGCGACAGAGGCGGCAGTCTTCTCACTGTCTCCAGTCATCATAACTGTTTTCTTTATTCCTTCTGCCCGCAGCGCCCGAATCATATCTGCCGCTTCTTTCCTTAATGGATCTTCGATACAGATGACTGCTATCAGCTCCTGCTCGACGGCAAGATACAAGTGGGAATATTCTTCCGGCAGCGTCTCAAACCTTTCCTGGTATTCCGGGCGGACCGCACAGCTCTCATCCTCAAAAACAAAATGTCTGCTGCCGATCACCACTTTTTTCCCATCGATATAGGAAGAAATCCCATGAGCTACGATATATTCTACTTTAGAATGCATTTCCTCATGGGCGAGCTGCCGCTTCTTTGCCGCATCCACCACGGCCTTTGCCATGGAATGGGGAAAATGTTCCTCCAGGCACGCCGCAATCCGCAGACATTCTTCCTCCGGATAATCTCCAAAAGGAAGTACCGCTTTCACAGTCGGCTTCGCCTTTGTGAGCGTCCCCGTCTTATCAAAGACCACTGTGTCCGCTTCTGCTATTGCCTCTAAAAACTTCCCGCCCTTTACTGTAATTCCGTATCCGCCTGCTTCCCGGATCGCTGACAGTACGGTCAGCGGCATAGCAAGCTTTAGGGCACAGGAAAAGTCTACCATGAGCACAGATAACGCTTTGGTTACATTCCGGGTCAGGAACCATACGCCTGCTGTTCCGAATAAAGTATACGGCACAAGCCTGTCAGCAAGGTGCTCCGCCCTGCTCTCCATGGAAGACTTCAATTTCTCAGAATCTTCGATCATTGCCACAATCTTTTCAAATCTGGTAGATCCTGAAACCGCCTTTACCAGAACGTCCAGTTCTCCCTCCTCGACTACAGTTCCCGCATAGACAGACTGGCCCTGTACTCTGCGTACAGGCATGGCCTCCCCGGTCAGAGAAACCTGGTTTACCATCCCTTCCCCGCCGTAAACTTCTCCGTCAAAAGGAATCACATTTCCCATATGTACGGTCACGACATCTCCCTTCCGGATCTGGTCTGCCTTCACAAGGATTTCCTGTCCGTCTCTTTTAAGCCAGACCTTTTTAATGTTCAGGGACATACTCCGCGCCAGGTCTCCCACTGATTTTTTATGGGTCCACTCTTCCAGAAGTTCTCCGACTCCCAGGAGAAACATAACCGAACCGGCGGTATTAAAGTCTTTGCGTATGACAGAGACGCCGATCGCTGCCGCGTCCAGAAGCGGGACTTCAATCTTCCCTTTCCGGATACAGCACAGTCCCGCGGCAAGATATTTCAGAGAGCGGAACACCACAACCCCCGCCCGCAGCGGAGAGGGCATCAGAAGTCTCCCACCGTAATGCAGCAGTATTTTCGCAATAAGCTTCTCCTTATATGCTGTGTTCAGCGTCCTCCCGGAATTACGAACAACTGTTTCCGGCACAGTTACATTTTCATACCGGAAACTTCTCAGCAGCCGGATCAGCGCGGTCCGATCCCCGCTATAACAGATGACAGCGTCTGCGGTGCGTTCATACACTTTGACATCTGTTATATTTTTCTGTCTGTCCAGATACCACAAAAGAGTATCCGCCTCCGCACATGTCATTTTTTTCTGAATGACATGAATGCGAAGACGGCCTCTGATCTCATGCTTTATGATATATTTCATAGACGGCTATATCTTTCCTTCATCTGAAGGATCCGCACCGTCTTCTTCTGTTTCCTGCACTGCCGCAGCCTCCTGCGCTGTCCTTTCCTCATTGATCTGCTGTGCTTCCGCAAGGATATCCTCTGCGTTTTCCTGGACTGTGGTAACTGTTTTCATCACGCAGTCCTTCGCGCGCAGAGCAGCCGCCGTACACTCTGTATATACCTTCTTTGCATCCCTGCTGGATAAAATCTTTACCCCTGCCGTTCCGAAGAGGACACCTCCTGCAAATAATCCGATCTTCTTCATTAATGATTCACTAAACATAAAATTCTACCTCCTGATAAGATTTTTATACTGACTGACTATCGTCTGATCACTTATGTCTGTATCCGGTATAAAATACCATTATAAAACAGAATACTGCAGCCCACGCCCAGAATTTATGCTGTTTCACTTGCCATCACTTCCTTCTCCTCTGCTGAATCACCTTAAAGGTATAGTATCAGCATAGCAATACTTTTTCGGGCTAGTCAAACATAATCGCCATTATCGATAAATCTTCTCATTATCTTATATGCTCTCGAATTCCGCTTGACAGCAGGAAGGTTTCTGATACATATGCAAACTTTCTCACTTCCTGCCTTTCGATCTGAATGTAATTTTCATGCATATCCGTCATCTTAATGCATACCAAAAGGGTGAGAAGCCTAATTATTCACTTCTCACCCCTCTTTACCATAACAGCATCCTGACTCACAAGTTTTTTCAGGTTCTCACTATTCGCTTATAAAACACTGCTCTTTCGTCCCACATAATTCAGCAAGCGCATTAAATCCACCAAATTAACAGTGCCATCTCCGTTAATATCCGCTGTTTTAAGTGGTTCCGTTTCCAAAAGTTCCTTCCTCCCAATATGATTCAAACACATCATAAGATCGACTAAGTTAATGTAGCCATCTCCATTAATGTCTCCCGCCTTCTTCTCTATCTCTCCAGAAGAAGGGTCATACACATAATCTGTATCAGAGGCTTCCGGCAATTCATATAGGAAATTTACTCCCGAACTATCGGGTGAATCCGGAATATGATCTGTAAAGTTTTCATTTCCTACCAGGAAATAATCATGCTGAAACTCTTCATAGAACTGATCGTCCCATGTAGCATCCAGCCAGTAGTATAGCCCGTCATCCATCTGCACCATGTTCCAGGCATGTCCGCCCCCGGCATATCCTGTCACATATATATTCTCAATATTATAAGAATTCATCATAACCTGCATCACTTTCGCATAGCCTTCACATACCGCCGACCGGCTGGAGGTCATAGCACCTGCAATAGAATGAGAAATTGGTATTGTGGTATCTTCTGAATATTCAATATCTGCAATCAAAGTATCATGGATATATAGCACTTTATTGTAGATATGATCCTGGTCTGAAATTCCAGACTGATATACTGTCTCTGCTGTGTTTACTATCTCATCTAATGTATTTCTGCGAACATCACCATCAGCGTATTCGTCATACGTCACGACCTCTAAGGTACGGCCGGAGTATAAGACACTGTTCGCCAACCAAAAATACTGGGGATTATCGTTCCGGAATGTAAAGTAAACTTCTGTCTTTTCATAGCCTGTCAAATCAGTCAGACCAAGTTCTGACAGATTAACTGTAAATGCTTTTGCATACTGATTTTCACCGACCGATACTGTCGACGCATCTGACCCATCTACGGTAAACTTTCGGCACTCTTCATTCAATTCACGATAAAGTGCCTGCCTTTGTTCTCCATGATCTCTCTTTATCATATCCTGATACCCGTAATCTGATCCATATTCTAAAAATGGATACTGAGCTCCTGCCTGTGCATCCTGACTACCCTGACTCTTTTCTTCCGCACTCCATTCGTCAGCCTGCTCATCAGATATTTCAATCCCAACCAATGCTTCCAGATCTCCTATGGCTTCACGCAACACATACTCTTGTGCATGAACTTCAGAGACATTTCCGGCAAACCATATCAGACAGATAACAAATAAAATAGTCCTTATCCATCTGCGAATTATTCTGTAGTTATCTTTTATCCTCATTTTGTACCCTCTTTTCACTTAACTATCTGACTTAATCAAAGGATCATAGCGCAGATGTCTTTCTCCCTACATAGTTCAACAGTCTCATCAAATCTACAAGATTCACTGTTCCATCTCCATTGATATCTGCCGCTTTCAAAGCCTCACCTTCCAGGAGTTCTTTTCTTCCCACATGGTTCAGGCACTTCATCAAATCCACAAGATTGATTTGTCCGTCTGCATTGATGTCTCCCGTTGTTCCGCCTTCGATATGAATCTGATAAGCTGCCGTCAATTCACCATCCGCAGTAGTTACCCTGATTTCTACACTCCCAGCTCTTTGTGCTGTTACAATTCCAGACGGATCCACCGTGGCAATTTTTTCATCACTGCTTGTCCACACTGCATTTTCTAAAATGCTGCCGGAAGGATAACATACAGGATCCTGCCAATAGTTTCCCTCCTGATCAATTTCTACATTATTATTTATAAAATACATATTTTGAACTGCCGGCAGAATGGTTTCGTTAATTACCGCAATTCCCTTTTCCTTCAATGTCTGAATATCTGCATTATTCAGCGGAGTATTGGACACATTGATCTCCTGCAAGCCCTCTAAATCTGTCAGTACAGACAATCCGAAAATCATATTTCCGGACAGATCCAGTGTCTGCAATTGCTTCAGGTTCTGCATATGCGCCAGATCTTCTTCTGTCAGATTCGTACATGACAGATTGACACTGATCAAGCGGGCCAAAGTCTCCATCCAATCTAATCCCTCCAGGGGATTTCCTTCCAGCGACAGCTGCTGAAGATTTATGTAAGTCTTCAATGCCTCCGCTTCTGCTATTGCATTGTAAGACAGATCAAGGCTTACCAAACTCTCCGCTTTCGCCAACGCATCTACACTGTTGATCTTATTATTTGAAGCATTCAGTACTGAGAGCTTTTCCGTGTTAATTCCATCCAATGATTCAAGGCCGCATCCGCTGATATTCAGTTCTGTCAAATTCACAAGGTCTGATAAACCTGACAAATCTATTTCTTTCATAGGATTATCTGCCACATTCAAATACTGTAGATTCTGCAGCGTTCCTGCCGTTCCGAAAACCAGGATTTCATTTCCGCTGACGTCCAATCGTTCAAGTTTAGTCAGTTTTTTCAGCGAAGACAGGGTGGTCAGTTCATTATCCGCAAGCTGCAGCTCCGTAAGTTCTCCTAAAGAGGCAAGCGCACCCAGATTAGAGAGGTACTGTCCGCTGGCGTCTAACTTTTTTAAATTCCGCAGCCCAAATATAGGCGACAGATCAGTAATCTCATTATTTGCTATATCCAGTTCTTCCAGGTTATCAAAATACTGAAGTCCGTTTAAATCTCTGATGTATCCGTCTGAAAGATCCAGATTTGTGATTTCATCAGCCTTACTAAAATCCGGTTCTCCCGATCCATCGTCCCCCAGAACATCTATCAGTTCTTGCCGCAGCCAGTCATCTTTTACAGTCGGCGATAAAGCGGGGATCACAATTTCTTCCTGCTCTTCTTCCGGTACTTTTATACTTTCCGCTGAATGATCCGCTGCTTTGACAGACATGGTTTTCGCACTTTTCGAAAGTATATCCAATACCTTGAAGCTCTTCTTTAAATCCTGAACACTTTTACTGTCACTGGTGTTCAACACTGAAGAATCTATGCAGACATTTTTTACTGCTTTTTCTACAAATTTCTTTACTACGGACGTTGTAATATCCCCCCAGCCAAATGTGCCTTGCAGGACTCCAGCAATACCACCGCTAGCATATCCGATAAGCTCACTCTTCATATTTTCAGCCAGATATTTTTGAGCCTTTTCTGAAAATTCTTTTACATTTGCATTTGATACGATTCCCACAGTTGAGTCATAAGAAGCCCCGTCCACATTTAGATACACAGCGTTCACCCCGCCAAATCCAAATGCAACGCCTTTACTTTTCAGGACACACTCCTTCCCGTTTATCTCAAATCGTAATTCCTGCTGCACACTGGATGACTCCACAAATCCCTCGCAAAGAGGTGTATTCAGTGTGTTGATCCATACAGATGCCAGCGCGTTTACAAATTGATTTTCTTCTGCTGTCAGCTGACTGCTATTGGACTGAAAAGCGCTCTGTGTCGCTACGCCCCGGAACGCGCTTTCCACATTTGCGCTCCAATTGGCGCTCTCTGTAGCAGAGGACAGATTTTGTCTGGCTGCAAATGTCCATTTCGAGGTATTCACAGTACATGTATAGGCGCTTATATAATTTCCGCTTTCCAAAGCCATCTCCTTGAATACGCTCTCGTCTTCTACATACAGTTTCCCCAGGCAGAATTTATCTCCATCTGCCTCAAGGGAAACATCCTGCTTCCCATAGAACACAACATTGAAATTGCCGCTTTGAGAAATAAAGCTGCTTTTATTTCCCTTCCCATCCTTTTCACTGGAAGCAGAGAGGACACTATGTGCCGCAGGAATATGGAAGAGGAGTACCTTGAGATGAGCCGTCTCGTGCAGGACCGTTCCATCCACATGTTTCAGACAGGCGGGCACCCTTCCATCTTGACAAACGCAGAGCTTTCCGCCAGAGTCATAACTGAATTTATCTACAGATAAGCTGTACTCTGCTACTGCCAGGTACAAGCGAACACAAAGCGCCGCCTCATCCTCGTATTCTGAAGATGAAGCGGCGCTTCGTTCCTTTTATCTGTTGTGATATTTTATATTCTCTCCTCTGTCTGAGCGTCAAACAGATGGATCTTGTCCTTTCGGAAGTTGAAGTGCACTCTGTCTCCTTTGCGGATGGGAGTGTCTGCCGCTGTTCTGACTGCCACAGTTCCCCCATCGTGATCGAAATACAGATATGTCTCCGAGCCCAGCATCTCATAGACACGGACCTTGCTTTCTACTCCCTCGTCCGCGATCAGCATATCCTCCGGGCGCACGCCGATAATGACGTCCTTCCCAAGCTCGCTTTTTTTCTTTACCCGGTCAGCCATGTCCGGGGGCAGCTCGATCTGCATACCCGCTGTGCTGACATAGACCTTCTCATAGCGCATCTGGCATCTGCCTCTGAAGAAATTCATGGGCGGCATGCCGATAAATCCTGCCACGAACACATTGGCCGGTTCATTGTACAGCATTTCCGGGGAGGCGATCTGCTGGATCTCGCCGGCTTTCATAACCACGATCTTTGTCCCCAGCGTCATGGCCTCTGTCTGGTCATGGGTCACGTAGATAAATGTACTGTTCAGTTCCCTGTACAGCTTCTGAATCTCCCTCCTCATCTGGGTCCTGAGCTTGGCGTCCAGGTTGGACAAAGGCTCATCCATGAGAAAGGCCTTCGGCTGCCGCACGATGGCGCGCCCCATGGCCACTCTCTGCTTCTGTCCGCCGGAAAGCTCTGCCGGCTTTCTGTCCAGCACCGCTTCCAGTCCCAGGATCTTTGCCACTTCCTCCACTTTCTGTCTGCGTTCTTTTTTCGGCACATGCTTCAGCCTCAGGCTGTATGCCATATTCTCCGCCACTGTCATATGTGGATAGAGAGCATAATTCTGGAATACCATGGCTATATCCCTGTCGCAGGACTGTACATCATTCATCTTCTTCCCATCGATCACAAGAGTGCCGTCGGAGATCTTCTCCAGACCGGCAATCATGCGCAGGGTGGTGGATTTTCCACACCCGGAAGGTCCTACAAAGACCACGAAATCCCTGTCCTGTATATCCAGGGTAAAATTCTTTACCGCGGTAACTCCATCATCAAATTTTTTATAAACATGGTTTAACTGAATTTCAGCCACAGCTATTCCTCCTTGTCATCCGTGTCTGATCTGTTTTATTTATTCCATCCGCTCCAGAAGCTGCGGCAGCTCCTGGATGGAATTCAGAATATAGTCCGCCTCGCCCCGGAAGTCTTCCTCGCTGCTGACGCCGCTTAAGACTCCAATGGCAATGCCGCCGTTGTTCTTTGCAAACACAACATCATTGTAAGTGTCTCCCACCACGGCGATCTCCTCCGGTTTCAGATGAAATTTGTTCTGAAACTCCAGGAACATATCCGCCTCCGGCTTGGGTTTTCGGATACCGTCATCGGCTCCTACATAGTCAAATTCCTGGTATGTGCCCAGCTTTTTCAGACAGCTCTCTGCCGAGTACAGGGTGTCAGCCGTGGCAAGTCCCACGCAGATCCCTTTTCCTTTCAGATCCCGCATGACCTGTCCGATATCTGTCAGCTCTCTGTAGCTGATGTCTCCGCTGGTGACACTCCCGTTAAAGAGCCGCTCCAGCTGCTCCTGAACCCTGCCGGTATCCAGGACAATGCCTTTTTCTTCCAGCGCCCGGCAGATATCTTCCGCGATCTCCTGGTAGGACTTGTAGGCAAGCGCACCTTTAGGATCCACTTTCCCGTCTTCCACGCCCATGGCCCGCAGCACATAATCGGTCATCTGCGCGTTGTCGTCCAGGTTGTTTTCTCGTAAAAACGCCGGAGTCACTTCCAGAGCCGCCTTAAGCCACAGGGAGAAAAAATCCACCAGGGTTCCATCTTTGTCAAATAAAATTCCTCTGATCATATTTATGGTTCATCCATCATCTTATTTATTTCGCCGAATGTGCGATATCTGGATATCTTCTGTCCCTTGAACACAGGGTTCATGTAACCAAGAAGCTGCTTTTTGCTGCTGCGGATCTCCAGACGTATCCACTGCCACTGCCTTTCTTCCAGGTCTGTCTCCGCCAGGACTTCCCAGGCGCCATTTCCCAGTTCTTTTACTTCCAGCTTCTCAAAGCTGCCGTTTTTCACAAGGGAGATCTCCGGCTGTTCAGAAAGCCCCTCCACGACAGCCTGTATGGTGACTGTCCTGGCTTCCTCCGGAAGTTCGTCCCCGGGCAGGAATGTTTCTCCTGCCGCATGGATCACCGGCGTCATTTTACAGAACCGGGTCACACACATATGTCCCGCCTTCACGGCTGTCATCAGATTTTCCGGTGACAGATCGCCGCAGCAGACCCATGTAGCCGGATCGCCGGGGATAGACGGAAGATCCGCCCCCTCGTAGCGCTCCTCCACCAGATTGTGTGAGTCGCTGCCTCCCACACCGTAGATCCTGTGTCCGTCCTGCCACAGCGCGTCCAGAAAGCGCACCGCCTTCTCGTTGGAGTCCGGAGCGTCTGTGTACGTGGGATCATTGATGATCTCCAGGCAGTCTATGTCGCGCAGATCCGTCTGTTCATAGAGCCATTTCCAGATGGTGAGGAAAGGATGATTGATGCTTGTGATCCAGTGATTTCTTCTGGCCTCCTGTATGGTCTCCTCCATATAGGTATCCACGATCTCCTCCCCATTGTGGGCCACGATGTCCATGATGCGCTCCGGCATCTTTGTGATACCAAACAGGTTCATGTGCCCTTTGTCCGTCGTCACTTCTATGCCGGGAAGGATACACAGGGATGTATTGCACCATCCTGTGTGCATCAGGTTGTGCTCTGTCGGCACGTAGAAATCCATCTCCATATCCTGTGCCTTCTTCATGGCTCTTTCCAGGGACTCCTTGCCGTCAGACAGCCTTGTATGGGTGTGGAAATCACCCTTGTACCACTGCTTTTTCGTTCCACATATTCTGTCCCAGCGGTACTTCTCCGGCGAGATAGCCAGCCCGTCATCCACCCAGCAGGTATCCATCGGATCTGAGACAGCGCCCTTTTCATCGGACACTGTCATGGTGATCTGTCCTTCTCTTTCCCCCAGTCTCTGGTTCAGATATTCTGTGAAAATACCAAGTCCTACCTGCCATGTGCCCGCCTGGATCCTGCCGGGCACGCCTCCGATTGTGGTATCCTCCGGTCCTGCCCCGATGCCCAGGTTCTGTTCTCCCCAGGCAAGCTGCTTCTGCAGCCGGACGCGGCCGTCTGGATCTTCCACAATGATAAAGCTCATGTACCGGAACTCATCCGGAAGATCCACCTGGATATACAGGTTTTCTGTATCACAGGGAACCTGTACCGGTTCCCTGTGCAGATTGTCCGCTTTGCGGCTGATGGTAAATGTCAGTGTCTCTTTCATTTTATAACGCGTCCAGCGCCTCCTGTGCTGTTTCCTGTGCTGCGTCCAGCGCCTCCTGTGCCGGAACATTCTCCAGCTCTACCTGGTCTGCCGCGATCTTCAGTGCGTCAAGGATCTTGCCTCCCGTCGGGTCTACAAGGGCTGATGTGCCGTGCATGGACTGCTGCAGAGGTACAAGTGCATGGGGGTTCTCATCTGTGTAGGCTTTGAAATCCGGCACTTCCTGTGTGGACTCACGCACTGCCACGTATCCTGTAGCCATGGACCATTTTGCCTGGTTCTCCGGTGTTGTGAAGTATTTCATAAATTCATACACGCCCTGCTTCTCTTCATCAGAGGATCCCTCCAGCATAACAAGCTGCAGTGCGTCTGCTGTAGGTGCGGACGGATTGTCGCCAAATCCCGGCTGCTCGATGGCTCCCACAATGCTGAAGTCAAGGTCTGCCTGGTCTCCTGAGGATCCTGTGTATCCGCCGGCCTTGTTCTGAAGCACATCGTCAATGGTTGTATACCAGTACTCCCATCCCTGTCCACCGGAATGTACTTTCATGATCTGGTCATCGTGGATCCACTGACGGAAGCTCTCCCACACATCTACCCACTCTGGTGAGTTGATCAGACATGTCTCCCCGTCCTCGCTGATCAGGGAAGCGCCGTTGCTTAAGGCAGCATCCACCAGGTTTGCGTAGCCCCACATAGGCTCCCAACCGATGACAGAGCCGTCGTCTGTAGTGATCTTCTCTGCTGCTGCCTCAAGATCTTGCCATGTCTTGATGGTGGTTGGGTCAATGCCTGCGTCTGAAAAGATCTGTTTGTTGTAGTACAGTACCTGTGTGGTTCCATATGCCGGAAGGGCAAACAGCTTTCCGTCTGCATCCACGCCCTGCTCATAGAAAACTTCAATGTAGTCGTCTTTGTCAAACTCATCATCAGCCTCTACATACTCGTTAATATCTGCCACAAGGTTCTTTTCGGAAAGGTTTCTGGACTTGTCTGTGTCAAGAAGTGCCATGTCCGGCGCGTTCTTTCCTGCAATACCTGCCTGAAGTTTCTCATATGTCTCTGTGTAGTCTGCCTGGGTTGTAGTCGCTACCTCGTACTGATCCTGTGAGGCATTGAAATCATCCACGATCTCCTGGAATACATTTACAGCCGTCTTTCCTCCGGAATACCACAGATCGATCTGGATCTTTCCGTCTGCTGTGGTAGTTGTCTCAGAAGCGGAGCTACCGCCGCAGCCAGCCAGAAGAGAGGTTGCCATTGCGCATAATAAAAGTGCTGATACAATTCTTTTTTTCATGTCATTTCTCCTTTTTTGTTCAATTCCTTTTTTACTTTTCCTTTATTCAGTTAAAAATAATCTATGTAAGAGGGACTAGCCCTTCATACCCGTATCTCCGCCGATGCCGTTGATAAACCATTTCTGGGTAAAGGCAAAGAGGATCAGAAGCGGCAGGACGATGATGGCGCTTCCCGCCATAACAAGGGGCCACTCGGTTCCGTAGGCGCCTCCTTCGATAAAGAACTTTCTAAGTCCCTGGGACACCAGCATTTTCTCGTCTGTGTCCGTGATAAGGGACGGCCACATGTAGTTGTTGTAACAGGTGATAAAATTCATAAGTCCCATGGTGATAAAAGAGGACTTTGTCATGGGGCACACCACTCTCCAGAGGATCTGCCAGTGGCTTGCCCCGTCTATCCTGGCCGCCTCGATCATTCCCGCAGGCACCTGCATGAAGGCCTGTCTGAGAAGGAAGATGCCGAATATGCTGACACATCCCGAGATAATAAGGCCTGTGTATGTATTCAGAAGTCCCCAGTTGGCCAGAATGATGTAGCTGGGAATATAGGTGGCTGCCGTGGGCAGCATGTACGTTCCCATGATAATGGCAAACAGAACTTTCTTACCCTTAAAGTTCATAAACACGATGGCATAGGCGATCATGGCCCCTGTGACAATCTGTATCAGCAGTGTAAATGCAGATACATACAAGCTGTTTGCCACGTATTTCAGAAGCGGGGAGTTAAAGATGACTTCATAAAAATTCTGCCACTGAAATTCTGCCGGGAAGAAGGCAGACACATCCATAACTTCCGCCTTTGTCTTCAGTGCACTCAGCACCATCCAGATGAAAGGGAACACTGTAAATACGCAGAACACAAGAAGTATGATGATTTTTCCTGTCTTTTGAATTCCTGTTTTTATCTTCATATTTTTTCCTCTTTTCTAATAGTGAACCCATTTTTTGGATGCTGTGAACTGTATGGTTGACAGGAACACCGTCAGAATGATCATGACGATAGCCACCGCTGTAGCCTGTCCCATATTAAATTCCTCAAATCCAAGCTGATAGTACATATACAGCAGCGTCCTTGTGCTTCCCGACGGGCCGCCCTGGGTCAGGATCTGTATCTGATCATAGGCCTGCAGGGAACTGACCATTGTAATGATCACCAGGAAAAATGTGGTGGGGGAGATACACGGCAGCGTCACATCCCGGAATCTCTGCCAGCTCTTCGCCCCGTCAAGGCCGCTTGCCTCGTACAGCTCTCCCGGAACTTTCTCCAGAGCCGACAGGTAGAAGATCATAGCGTATCCCAGGCTCTTCCAGACAGTCACAATGATCACCGCCAGCATGGCTGTCTCGGAACTTTTTATCCACTGCAGTGCCGGAAGATGCAGAAATTCCAGCACTGCGTTTGCAATTCCGGTGTCCGGATCATAGATCCAGGTCCACACAATGGAAATTGCCACTGTAGGCGTGATCCACGGGGAAAACAGAATGAACTTCACGATCCCGCTTCCTTTGAACGCCTTCTGCATCAGCAGCGCCAGGAGCAGTCCCAGTACGATGGTGGGAACCAGGGTTCCCACAGTAAATACAAGTGTATTCCACAGTGCATCGTAGAAACGGTCGTCCTTAAAAAGCGCTATAAAGTTGTCAAGAAATACAAAATTGTATGTTGGCGACATGTAATCCCAGTCTGTAAAACTGATGTAGACTGACCGAAGTATCGGGTAAATCCAGAACACGATCAGCGGGATCAGTGCAGGCAGGACAAACAGCCACACACTTCCCACCTTTCGGAAATTAATCCTTTTTTTCATAACTCATTTCCTTTCTGTTTATAATTCCATAGATCACAAGCATTGTAACCGCCGTTGCGGGCAGTGAGATCCATATGCCGGACATCCCCACAGCCACCGGAAGCAGAAACAGATACGCCGGCGAGACGATCAGACTTTCTGCAAACGTGAGGATCACGGCCAGCTTCGTCTTCAGCACTGCATTCAGATAGGACAGATTGAATTTGACAAAGCCTGTCACAAGAAAGGCAAGTGCGCTGATCCGCATGCCGGTTTCAAAAAATACAACCGCCTCATCCGAAAGCCCGAACCACCGGGCCAGGTGCGGCGTACAGATAAACACTGCTGCCATGGTGATGACTCCCAGCACACCGGCTCCGGCTCTTGCTGTCTTTCTGACCTGTGCCAGCTCCGCAGGCTTTCCTGCTCCGTTGTAGTAGCTGAGCAGCGGCTGCACGCCGTCTCCTATGCCGGTGAGAAGGTACTGTACCGGAAACACAATATAGGAGATCACTGCATAGCAGGCTACCGCCGCGTTTCCACCGTACCGCAGGCACTGCCAGTTGGTGAAGATCAGAGCCACCGTGGGAGCCAGGGATACGCCGAAAGCCGTGACGCCGCTGCGGCAGATCCCTGCGGCCAGCTTTCCCTCCAGAGCCGGACGGGCTTTCTCTTTGTAAGCCTTAAGAAGAACCGCCACGCTGATGACGAGGACCACAAGCTGGGCTGTCACCGTGCCCCAGGCCGCACCCCGTATCCCCATTCCCATTGGAAACATCAGATAATAGTTGACTCCGATATTGACCGCAAATCCGGTCACCATGCTGATCATGGCCGCGAAGGACAGGTTCATGTTCCGCAGGATGGGAGTGATACCGGTACCGCATACCTGGAGCACGCCTCCCGCGATAATGATGCCTGTGTACTTCTGTGCCTCTTCCAGCACCTCACCTTCCGCCCCTAAGATCTGAAGAAGAGGATCTCTCACAAGAAAGAGGAAAAGTGACAGGAGAATACCAGCCAGGACAAGAAGGGTCGCTGTGGTATTGAACATTCTCCTGCAGCCTTCCCGGTCCCCTTTCCCCATCATATTGGAATAGAGGACGCTTCCGCCTGTTCCGATCCCGACTCCCAGCGCAGTGATCACTGCCGGTATCGGCCAGGCGATATTGATCGCCGCAAGTCCGATGTCCCCCGCCGCTTTTCCCACAAACAGTCCGTCCACCACACTGTACATGCCTGACATCGTGAATGCGATCATGGTCGGGAGCGCCTGTTTTAAAATTCGTCTGAACATGGATTTCTTATTCCTTTCTCCTGCGTCCTTTCGGACACAACCCGGATTATAAACAATGATTTTTAAAAAATCTTCAAAGAAATGTAAAGTCTGCGTTAAGTCATTTTCTGCGGGAGAGCATAAAAAAAGGACCTCCCGGAGCAACGCTCCGAAAAATCCTTTTCCCCATTTTATTCTTCTTTATGATGCATATCCTGCTCGAACTCCTTCGTGGACTGTATCAGCATCCTGTCAAACCGTTCCGGATCGCTGAGCATGATCGCCCCGCACAGGGCGTCCACAAAAGCCATCTGAGAGATCCTGGATGAGATCCATCTGCTGATCTCCGAAAAATGGATCGTGGGCGTAATGAAAATGTAATCCGCGATCCGTGCCAGCTCTGACGTCTGGCCGCCTGTCACAGCCACCGTCACTGCCCCCGCCTGCTTAGCCGCCGCCAGGGAATCTATGACAGCCTGGGTTTCTCCGGATATGGAGAAACCGATGGCCACGTCCTTTTTCCCCAGATGCCCGGCGCTGACTTTCTGAAAGAACAGATCCGAGTAATTCCGGCTGGTAAGTCCCAGATGAAGCATCCGCCCCGAAAGTTCAGCCGCCGCGTTGGCCGAGTTGTCTGTCCCGTATACATCGATGATCTTGGCCTTTTTAATGACTCTGACCACCTCTTCCATCTGTCTGAGATCCAGATGTTTTGCCATATCGGATATCATGGTCAGATCATCCCGTATAATCTGAAAGACTGCCTCGTACTTCTTATTTTCACGCTTCTGCCCGGTCTGCTCACCGGACAGTTCCTGCTGCCCCTTCTCCTGCCACACAGTCTTCTGAAAGGCCGACCAGCTTTCATACCCTGCTGCCTGCAGCATGCGGATAATGGTGGCCTGCCCCACGCCGGCCCTCTCTGCCAGTTCCCGCACAGTTATGTTCCCGGCCGCCTCCGGATTTTCCAGAAGCAGATCTGCCGCTTTTTTCTGGTTCCGGCTCAGCATGGCATAGCAGAGCCTCAGTTCAGTCTCCCACATATCTGTCACTCCCTTGTCCGGAACATTGCTCCGTTTTTTTGACTTTTTTCAATGTCTTAATTTTAGCATTGTCGGCCGGACAAGGGTGTAGAAAATTTACAATTTTACAAAGATTTAACCTCACATTCGTGTTCTGTGTGCAGCAGCATATGTGCTTTATGTGACATAGGCTGCCCCATATACTCGTCATAGAGCTTCAGAATATCCGGGTTCTCGTGTGAGAAGCGCACCTTGTAATCCCGGTCCAGGCGATAGAGCTGCTTCCCTCTTTCAAATGCCAGCTCCTGTCCGTCGTGGATCGGCTGTCCGCCGCCGCCCACGCAGCCGCCGGGACATGCCATGACTTCCACAAAGTCATACTGCACTTCCCCTTTTTCCATTCTGTCAAGAAGGGTTCTGGTATTTCCAAGGCCGCTGACTACTGCCGTGCGTACTTTGATCCCATTGATGGTAACCTGGTTCCGCTTTACGGCAGTGACAGGATCTTATTCGCGGACATCCAGTACAGAAGCCCTCGTCATCATCCGTTGGCTCTTCATCTTCCATCATCTCTTCAAGAGGACAGTCTTCTTTATCATCGCAGTATTCACAGTTCCCGTCACACCCTTGGATCCCTTCCAGCATCGCAAGAATAGATAACGTCTCTTCTGCTATCTGATCAAACTTTTCGGCAGACATTACGATCAGATCGCCTTTAGCACGTTCTATCTTCAGAATACCATCCTCATCGATGTTATTTAAGACATTTGCTATTGTCGTAAAATTCTTTAGAAATTTCTTTTCAGTTGTTGTAATCATACAATTCTCCTTTCGGCAGATAATATCTGTTTCATATGAATATGGTAGATGACTACCTGGAACGAGAAAAAGACGCCCGAAGGCGCCTTTCCCTGTTATGCAACTTTTTTTAATTTTCCATTTTCGATGGTATATACAGAGTCTGATAAATACTCTTCTGGTGAAACTTCTGTCATGTTAACATCCTTAACCATGGCTTTACATATTTCGGGCGACACTTTATCTTTAAAATATGGGGGCAGAATTAAAAGTTCAAAAACGGAAGCTGGTAAAATCAAAAAACCATCTGGGAATAACTTATTTAGCTTTTTCTGTATTTTTGGAGAAAAAATTGCTCCGGCAGTATGAAAATTCCCATGAGAAAATAAGACAAGAAACATTCTTTCTGACGAACCATCAATATTCTTCTCAAAATAATTTTCATCCAGATTTCTCATTGCCAAATCAAAGGGTGAATGTAATCCCACGTTGTTAAGCTCTTCTGAAGCATATGCCGCCTCAAATACCTGCTCTTCTGTCACATTCCATAATTTTAGAATAGTCTTAGTCACTTTAAAGCTCATACTATCATTCAGTACAACAACTGGATAAAAAATGAGGTCTTCCTCTCGCCGTATGATGATATGATGAGACTTCAGCATTTCTTCATATGACTCATTCATAACACCGATAGTAAGCTTATCTTTTATTTCATTAAATGACGTAGGAAGATGAATTTCATCAAGCGGACATGCTCCACGGATTTTTCCGATCATAGTCAGAATTTCATTTATTACCTTATCACAATCTGTTTCGTAACTGTTCGGATAATAGATTGCAGATGCATTTTCTCGAAAGGTAACTGAAATTCCAGTACACTCTCCTCCATTCTTCGCTGCCGTGACTATCTCCGCCTTAAGGTTCGGATAGTTTCTTTTAAGATACTGTACTACCTCGTTTAAATTGATCATCGTTACTTCCTCCTCTTATTATTTATTACAAAAGAAATTGGGAAAATACAGTAAATGAAATTGAATATAAATACGAAAAACACTGTAATTCAATGTTAGAATTGATAGCAACAAAAAAAAGACACCCAAAGGCATCTTTTTTTCACCCTATAATCCTTTATTATACATAATCAGTCATATATGCTTTCCTCCTCTTTATTATTTTACATGGTGAGTATGCACAATAAGGTTATAAAAGGACTTTAAAAAAAAATAAACATCCCCCATTATTACGGCGATGTCATATACGCAAATACAGTTATGTCACTTTTTGGTTACCTGAATGGTTACTTTTTGTTATGAATAAAAAAAATCCCTTGATTTCAAGGGATTTTCCAACTGCGGAAGATGGGACTTGAACCCACACGATCGCATTGATCACAAGATCCTTAGTCTTGCTCGTCTGCCAGTTCCGACACTTCCGCATGACATCTGCTGTCCGAAAATTATAATACTACATCACTCTTCGAATGTCAACAGTTTTTATTAAATTTTTTATATTTCATATAATATATATATTTTCAGAAATCCTTTGAAAATTTCCGCCCTGTCAGGCGGAAACCTTCAGGAACTTCCTTTCTTGCCTCTTATTAAGCAATACTCTTCTTTGCAAGCTCTGCCAGTGCTGTAAATCCTTCTTTATCATTTACAGCCATCTCTGCCAGCATCTTTCTGTTCATATCTACGTTTGCAACCTTTAATCCGTGCATAAATTTACTGTAGGAAAGTCCGTTCATTCTTGCAGCAGCGTTGATACGTGCGATCCAGAGCTGACGCATCTGGCGTTTACGCTGTTTTCTTCCTGCGTATGCGGAAGTCAGCGCTCTCATAACAGACTGTTTTGCAACTCTGTACTGTTTGGAACGTGCTCCTCTGTATCCTTTCGCCAGCTTTAAAGTTCTATTGTGTTTCTTCTTAGCGTTCATTCCGCCTTTAATTCTTGCCATGTCTTATTCCTCCTTCAATCTTTCGCCAATCTTACAGATATGGTAATACTTTCTTCATATTCTTTACATTTGTTGCGTCTGTAATTGTAGCCTGTCTAAGATTTCTTTTTCTCTTTGTAGACTTCTTGGTTAAGATATGGCTCTTATAAGCTTTGTTTCTTTTCAGCTTTCCTGTACCTGTTTTTTTGAAGCGCTTTGCAGCCGCTCTATTTGTTTTAATTTTTGGCATGATATTTTCCTCCTTAAGATAATTAAATATTTTTAACGTTTTTCAGTTAAAACCATGCTCATGTTTCTTCCTTCCAGTTTCGCCGGCTTTTCCACCACCGCTGTATCTGCAAGCAGTTCTGCAAAATCATCCAGAATATGCTTGCTCTGCTGTACGTGAGCCATTTCTCTTCCCCGGAAACGCAGAGTAACTTTGACCTTGTTGCCTTTACTGATAAATTTTCTGGCATTGTTGACTTTTGTATTCAAGTCATTTGTGTCAATGTTCGGTGAAAGACGCACTTCCTTCACTTCAACCGTTTTCTGTTTTTTCTTGGCTTCTTTTTCTTTTCTTGCCAGCTCATATTTGTACTTACCGTAGTCAATGATCTTACATACCGGCGGCTGAGCCTTAGGAGCAATTTTTACCAGATCAAGTTCCGCCTGTTCTGCCAGCTTCATTGCTTCTCTTGCCGACATGATACCCAGCTGTTCTCCATCTTCGCTGATCACACGTACTTCTCTGTCTCTGATCTGTTCATTAATCATTAAATCGCTAATTGTAGTGCACCTCCATCATAAAATAAAAAATAAGTGAATAGCTCAGACTACCCACTTATATCACATAACATGCTCACTCATGTAAGACTGTCAATATCAAACCGATAGTCACCCGATCGTGCTATGGTGAGAGTGGATACTCTGCTTTGTTTTTTGCTTTACGCATTGTCAATATTATCACATTTCTTTTTTCATGTCAACACTTTTTTCTACCTGAAATATCGGGTTTTACTTGCTAAATACTATCTTATTCATTATAATATAACCTGCACACATTTGAAAGGAAAAACAAAAAAATGAGAAAAACAATATCTTATGAGGAGGTTTTTTACAAATGAATAACAGAAGCAGTTTTTCCGGCAAGCTGGGATTTGTACTGGCTGCTGCCGGCTCAGCAGTCGGTCTGGGAAATATATGGCGTTTCCCCTATCTGGCTGCACAGTATGGAGGAGGGACTTTTCTCCTTGTCTACCTTATTATAGCAGTTACCTTTGGTTTTTCACTGATGATCGCCGAAGTGGCAATCGGACGTAAAACCGGTTTGAGTGCGATCGGTGCTTTTAAAGCTCTGGACTCCCGTTTTGGATTCCTGGGACTTTTAGCTTCCCTTGTTCCAATTATTATCCTTCCGTATTATTCTGTGATCGGCGGATGGGTCATTAAATATTTTGCCGTATTTCTGACCGGAGGAGGCGCCGCTACTGCAGCCGATGATTACTTTACCGGTTTTGTAGGCAGTGTTTTCCAGCCTTTAGGATGGTTCCTGCTCTTCCTTGGCGCTACTGCAGTCATTGTTCTGCTTGGTGTAGAAAAAGGAATTGAAAAAGTAAGTAAATTTATGATGCCGATTTTGGTAGTGCTTGCCATTGGTATTTCCATTTACTGTCTCACCTTAGACGGAGCTATGGATGGTCTGGCATACTACGTACAGCCTCACATGTCTGATTTCTCTGTCAAGACTGTACTTGCCGCTATGGGACAGCTTTTCTATTCCATGTCTCTTGCTATGGGTATCATGGTAACTTACGGTTCTTATATGCGTAAAGATACGAACCTTGAAAGTTCTGTACGCCAGATTGAAATATTTGATACTGTGATTGCTTTCCTGGCAGGCCTTATGATCATTCCGGCCGTATTTGTTTTCTCCGGCGGAGATCCGAAAATCCTGCAGAGCGGTCCCAGCCTGATGTTTGTCATTCTGCCTAAGGTTTTTGAGAGCATGTCCTTCGGCGGAGTTGTAGGAGCTGCATTTTTCCTTCTTGTTATTTTTGCAGCCCTGACTTCTTCCATCTCTTTGATGGAAACAATTGTGTCCATTTTCCAGGATAAATTTCACTGGACCAGAAAAAGTTCCTGTATCTTTGTGACTGTAATGAGCATTGTACTTGGAGCGCCGTCCTCTCTTGGATTTGGCCCTCTCTCCTTTATCAGCTGGGCAAATATGACAATCCTTGACATTATGGATTTTGTCAGCAACAGTGTGCTTATGCCGATCGTTGCCTTTTTCACCGCAATCTTTGCCGGTTTCATTATCAAGCCGAAGAGTATTTCAGATGAAGTGCGCTTAACGAATGGAAAATTTGCAGGGGAAAAATTGTTTACCGTGATGATCAAATGGATCACCCCTGTATTTTTGATATTGATCCTTGGAAGCTCTGTTGCCAATGCAATGGGATGGTTTAAACTTTAATTCATCCATATCACGGAAAGGCGGTATGACCACATGTCTATAGAAAACGTAAAAGCACATTTCAGGAAATGGGATATGGAAAACCGTGTCCTGGAATTTCCCGTATCCAGCGCCACTGTCACAGAGGCCGCCCTGGCCCTGCATACAGATGAGCAGCGAATTGCAAAAACTCTTTCCTTCATGGTGGATGAGCAGCCGATTCTTATCGTCACTGCCGGAGATGCCCGTGTTGATAACAAGAAATACAAAAGCACTTTTCACAAAAAGGCATCTATGTTAAAACCCGATCAGGTGCTTGATCTGATCGGCCACCCGGTCGGCGGCGTATGCCCTTTTGGAATCAAAGACGGGGGCAGCGTCTACTTGGATGTATCGCTAAAGCGTTTTGAGACAGTATTTCCTGCCTGCGGCAGCGCCAACAGCGCCATTGAACTGACTATCCCGGAGCTGGAAAAATATTCCGGTTTTAAAGCCTGGGTAGATGTCTGCAAAGAATAGCGTCGGTGTACAAGGGGCAGCACGGTCGGCGAAGGGTAAACAAAAAACCGTCTGCGGTATGGATATGACAGGCTGATAAAACAGCTTCTGTCCGCAGACGGTTCTCTATTTTATTATTTTTTTATTCCACGATCCAGGATTCTATCTCTTCCGCGCCGGCATATTTTTCCAGATACTCTTTTCCCTTCTCCAACACCTTTTTAAGATCTCCGTTCTCGGAAAAGCAGTAGACCAAAGTCAGTACTTCCTGCGCTTCCTCTGTGATCATTGCTCTCTCGGAATCACTGGTAGAGCTTCCGATCGCCCCTTCTTCATCTGCCAGAACAGGAAGCGCCTCTATATTTATTTCGTTTTTCCCGATTCCCTTGTAGGTTTCTCCGGGAAGTCCTATCCGAAACGTCAGTTCCTCACCTATTTTATCCGCATCATAGGACCCTGCAGAAAACCCGGATTCAATGGATATCAGATTATTCACATCTACCACTGTATTGACCTCGTAAAGCCCTTTTCCCTGTCCGATCCGGCGGATCAGCGCTTCTGACGACACTCTGTATCGGCTTGGATCCTTTCCGAATGCTTTATAGGCCGCTCTGGATTCTTTGATACCCGGAATCTCATTTATTCCATAATCAAAAATCTCATCTTTTACTTTTTTTAAAATATCCTTTTTAAGATATTCCCACATCTGCTCATTCTTTTTTTCTACTTTGACATGGTACTGCAGACAGCCAACCTTTGTTGCCGGCCATTTCTCTTTCATATTTGGGTCAATGGTCAGATTTTTTTTCATGAGTTCTACCTCTTATCTTTCGTTTCCCATACAGAATACCGCCACTACGCCCGGACCGGTATGGCTTCCGATCACAGTTCCGATATTATTGATCAGAATATTGTCTATTCCCATTTTCTGGCGTACCAAAGAAGCTACATATTCTGCATCTTCGATACAATCTCCATGGGTAATCATGATAATATCATTATCCCATCCTTCTGCCTGTTTCACAGCCATATCCACAATCTTATTGAGAGCTTTCTTTCTTCCTCTCTCTTTTCCGATAACCTGAAGGGCGCCGTTATTATCCATGTGGATGATGGGCTTGATCTGCACCATAGTTCCAAGGACTGCCGTAGCTTTGGAAACTCTTCCGCCTCTGTGAAGATGATTCAGGTCATCCACTGTTACATTATGGCAGATATGGAGCTTATTTTCCTCTACCCACTTTGCAGTTTCTTCCAATGTCTTTCCGCTTTCCTTCTGCTTTAGCGTCTTATAAAGCAGAAGCGCTTCGCCCAGACAAGCGCAGAGCGTATCGATCACAATAACTTTTGATCCCGGATATTCCTCCATCAGCTCTTCCGCCGCAATTTTCATGCTGTTGCATGTTCCGCTTAAAGCAGAGGAAAAGGCGAGGTGGAGCACATCCTTCCCTTCTTTTACAAAGCCTTCCAGAGCCTCTTTTGCTTCCTCCGGATTCACCTGTGAAGTAACAGCCATTTTCCCTTCTCTGAGTTTCTGAAAAAACTCTTTTGAAGAAAGTCCATCCATATCCTCATAAGTCTGTCCGTCTATTGTATATCGAAGAGGAACAACCGGAACATTTCTCTCTGCCAGCCATTCCTTCGGCAAATCTACCGTACTGTTTACTGTGATCACGTAATCTCTCATTCTTACGACCTCCTAAATCCCGTTTTCATAATCATACCACCTTTTCCACTATTAGGCAAAATTTTTTTCGGAATGCTGTTTCGGAGATCCCTTCACGGTGCCTTTTGAATATTGGCGTCCCTTTTTCTAATTCAATTTCACACGAAGAAAATTTCTTCCTGTAAAAGTCTTGTTAAAACATATCATACAAAGAATAGTCACCGTTCCCAGAGCAAATCCGCCCCAGTTAAACAGAGCTGTTAAAACCAGCAGAATAAGGCGCATAAATTTCAGGGCATAGCCCAGCTCAAAATTAGGCTGGGTATAGTTAGCCACCGCCACGAATGCCA
Source organism: Claveliimonas bilis (assembly GCF_030296775.1). Taxonomy (NCBI): domain Bacteria; kingdom Bacillati; phylum Bacillota; class Clostridia; order Lachnospirales; family Lachnospiraceae; genus Claveliimonas; species Claveliimonas bilis. The sequence goes on from NZ_AP027742.1 coordinate 2,101,092, forward strand.
TATACAGCATAACTTCCGAGTTAAACCATCCGGACTGTACTGAAAATTCTCCCATAACAATACCTGCAATGACACTTAGAGGTGTACTTAACATACTGGGCGTATTCAATGCTGCCAGACGAAGCCCGTCTATGGCAACCTCTAATATCAAAAGCTGAAACACAAGGGGGATATTGACTGTATCCCTCAGGGCTACAAAATGAAAAACCTCCGGCAGCCAGTTCAGATTCTGCATAAATAAAAGGAATACCGGCGTAAAAAAAACAGTCAGAAATGTGATGATCCCCCGTGAGATTTTTAAGTAAAGCTGTGTGATCAACGGGAAATAGTAATCATTTGCCTCTTCGATGATATCAAGAACAGACGTTGGCAGGATCATGGCAGAAGGTGAATTGTCCACCAAAAGAACGATTTTCCCCTCCAGCAGACAGGCGGCGGCTGTATCCGGACGTTCTGTATATTTAAATTTCGGCATCGGATTGAGTAATTTTCCTCGGAACAGCTGCTCTGTCAGTGTCTGCTGGTTCATACGGAGATCTTTTGTGTGAATATTTTTCAACTCATCTATCAGGCGTGAAAGAAGCTGCTTATCTACCCGGTCAGTCATATAGCAGACTGCCACGTCTGTTCGGGAACTTTCTCCGATATCCAGCATCTGCATCACAAGGTGAGGATCCCGGATCCTCCTCCTCATCAGCGCTGTATTAAATACGATTGTTTCTACAAAGCCATCCCTGGATCCCCGAAGAGATTTATCCTTTTCCGGTTCCCCCACATTTCTGGCCGGGTAAGTTCTGCAGTCGATCACAATACATGCTTCATAGCCGTCAATAAAAAGACAGGTAGTTCCTGACAGAAGATTTCGGAACACCTGATCAAATTCTCCTATGATATCAACTTCTACATAAGGCACATGCTGTTTTACAAATCCTGTGGCACTTGCAGGCATATTCTCCTTCGTCACTCCAAGAAAGGAATCCATAATCTTCAGCATCGCCTCGTCTTTCATAAATCCGTCAATAAAGAAAAAGGCAGCTTCCCTTCCTCCAATCATAAGATCTCGTTGTATCAGATCAAAACTGTCCTGAATCGGCAGGATCTGATTCATATATGCGACATTCTCCTTTACTGAGGCAGTCACAATTCTTGTATCCGGCATAATCTTATTTCCTCCATATCCTTATACGATATGTTTAATTTGCCCTGATCTGCCGGAAATATGCAAAAAGAGACAGGGTAATTTTCACCCTGCCTCCTTTTAACTTCTATTTCCCGGTTGTACTGCCGAACCCTCCGTTTCGCACCGCATCTGCGTCATCGTCGACTGTAATGCCGTATTCTACAAAAATCCCCTGCATAAATCCTGTCCCGGCCGCTATTTCAATGGTTTTCCCTTCGTTTGTATCATTTGTGATCTTGGAAAAAATATGGCCTTCATTATCAGAGTAAAAATAATCACTGTCTATGATCCCAACGGTATTATTCAACTGAAGCCGGTATTTAAAACCAAGTCCGCTTCTCGGATAGCATTTCAGCACCCAGTTCTCTTCCATTTCCACGCGGATCCCGGTAGGAATCTTTACAGTTTCACCCGGTGCGATCGTCAGAGAAACGGGTGCAAAAAAATCATAACCCGCTGATCCTGATGTCGCTCTCTTCGGAAGCTTTATTTCCTCATATATTTCGCGGATCTTCTCCTTATCTGTCTCACCAAACGTATCCTTCCATCCTTCTGTAAACTGTTCCAGGCTTACTTTATGAAATTTAGCAATTCTCTTAATCATGTAAAACAATTTCTCCTATCTGCAGTGTTTTTGGCACATCGATCACCATCTGATTTGCGCTCCCTTTCCAGTGAAGGGTATTGTCCTTTTTCTCTTCCTGAAATTCTCCATCTACAAGAACATCCAGATACTTTGCAATCTCCAGATCCTTTACTTCCTTCCAGAGACTTCCTGTATAAAGCCAGATTGTTTTGTTCGGATATTTTTCCCGTATCTCTTTTGCCAGCGCAGTGACCTGCCGGACATTCGCTTCATGAAGAGGATCTCCGCCGGAAAATGTAATGCCGCTTACATAGTCCTTATCAAGTTCATCGAAAATCTCCTGCTTTGCCTCCTCGTCAAAAGGAAGTCCTCCTTCCGGATCCCATGTAATGGGATTATGGCAGCCCGGACAGCCATGAGCACATCCTGCCACCCATAATACTACCCTAAGTCCGTCCCCATTGAGCATATCGTCTTTCGTAATATTATGATATCTCATTCCTACATACTTTTCCTTTCTGCAATTTCGGCCATTTTCGCCTCATTCAGTCTGGTATCTCCCTTCACTCTGGAATAGGAAAGGTAACCGTTCATACGGTCGATCTTCGTCAGATTTTTACTGCCGCATACCGGACATACATCCATAGAAAGCTCCTCATGTCCGCAATCATCACAGTAAGCAAGGGAAAGGTTGACTCCCTCGTAGTATCCTTTTGCCATAGCGCGCCGCACCAAGGATTTGATCGCTTCTTTATTATAATTAACCGGATATTTCACATACTGGATCTTTCCGCCGTTGCTTAAATCCCAGAATCTTCCCTCCAGGTCCTGTTTCTGAATGGGAGTAATATCCTCGCTGACATGGCAATGGAAACTGTTGCTCACATACTCTCTGTCCGACACGTTTTCAATGATCCCATACTTCTTGCGGAACTGTTGCACCTGAACGCCGCACAGATTTTCTGCCGGAGTTCCGTAAATGGCATAGAGCCTTCCATCTTCCTTTTTAAATTCTGCAATCTTCTCATTAATATAGCGAAGTGTCTCCAGGGCAAACTCTCCGTCCTCTACCAGAGACTTCTTATTATGAAGCTGCTGAAGTTCATTCAGAGCCGTAATCCCAAAGGATGCTGTAGCAGACTTCAAAAGAGGTTTGATCTTATCGTAAAGTCCAAGATGTCCGCCGTAAAATCCTCCTTCACAGTAAGCCAGAGGATTGGTGGATGCTTTCATCTCGCCCAGATAATCATAGGTTCTCAAGTGAAGCTGGCGGATCAGATTCAGATAATAGTCCAGCACCTGATAAAAGTCTTTGCTCTCCTGTTTTGCCTTTGCATAGATCATAGGCAGATGTAGGCTGATCGCTCCGATATTGAACCGTCCCACAAATACCGGCTGATCGTTTTCGTCTGCCGGCTCCATTCCGCCTCTTTCATACCACGGAGACAAAAATGCGCGGCATCCCATAGGACTTATGATCTTTCCATATTTCTTATAAATCCCCGCCACATACCCATCTCCGGTAAGGCTTAGCCAATCCGGGTACATGGTTTTAGCGGAACAGTCGATTCCCGCCTCAAAGACATCTTCCATCGGGCCTCCCGGTCCGTGAAGATTCTCATCATACAGGAAAACGATCTTCGGGAAAAGGACAGGCTTTTTATGTCCTTCCTTCCCCTGTCCGTTCTTCCTGACTTCCAGCATTTTCATTGTCACCAGCTTGCCGTATTTGCTCGGTACTGTTCCGGCTGTCACTGTGATAAAAGGATAGTCTCCCCTGCTGGATGAAACGGAATTAAACTTGTATTCCCATCCCTGGAATCCCTGTTCCATCTCCTTTTCCAGATCTGCCCATGCTACCTTCTGCACAGTTTCTTCATCCAGTCCCAGATCACGGTATTTTCGGATCAGCTTTTTGTGGGATTTCTCTGCAAATGGTTCCAGGATCTCATCTACACTCGGCACAGTAAAACCGCCGTACTGCTGGCTTGCCGCACTTAGAACAATATCGCCGATCACATCAAACGCAGTGTCCAACGTCTTAGGCTCATTATACCAGAGATTTCCCATCTCAAAGCCTCCTGTCAGCACTGATTTCACATCGAAAAGACAGCAGTTCATAGTATCTCTTCTTGCAGACATATCATGGATATAAATATATCCGTCACGGATCGCCTGAATCTCCTCCACTGTCAGGAAAAATTTCTTATAAAGTTCTTTGTTCAGTTCATTAAAGATCAGACTTCTTTTGGTGGACACAAGAGCGCTGTCCGTATTGCTGTTTTCCTTGTCTCCGATGTACATGATAGACTGGCTTTTCTTATATACATCATCCAGCATCTGCACAAAATCCTGCTTGTAGTTACGATAATCGCGATAGCTTTTTGCCACCACCGGGTTCACTTTCTCCAACGCGCCCTCCACCACGTTATGCATTTCCGCAATGGGAATTTCCGTGATGTCCATGTCGTCCACTTTTTCTTCTACAAATTTGCAGATAAACCCCAGTTCTTCATCTGTAAATTTGATAAGGGCACGATAGGCTGACTTATTTACTGCAACCACTACCTTCTGTACATTAAACGCTTCCTTCGTCCCGTCTTTTTTGATTACTTTTACATCTTTTTTTACCATATGATGCCAGTCTCCTCCACTTCGTCGCTCTCTATATTTAGTATCATTCATCTTTTTTATTCACTATATAGTGTATAAATTTGCTTTATTAAGTTTATCACCTGTCCTATGTTCCGTCAACGGTATACGGCCTGAAATTTTTCACAAAAAAAGAACCCTGACGGGTTCTTAATTTTGGATGATTCTCTAGTTGCCGCATTCTATGCTGATTTCGTTAAACTGCTTCAATATTTCATCTACAGACATCGCCTTTTTTTCCTCACCTTTCAGGTCAAGTACAGCCTCGCCCTGATGCATCATCAAAAGACGGTCTCCATACTCTACCGCATAGCGGAGATTGTGAGTTACCATGATCGTAGTCAGTTTCTTCTCTTTTACGATTTTGTCTGTCAGCTCCATGATCAGCTCTGCCGTCTTAGGATCCAGAGCCGCCGTATGTTCATCCAGAATAAGAAATTCTATAGGAGTCATCGTAGACATCAAAAGAGCCATCGCCTGTCTCTGGCCTCCGGACAGCGCTCCCACCTTAATATCCAGCTTATCCTCCAAACCAAGTCCCAGCTGGCTTAAAAGTTCTTTATAATAGGAAATTCTCGCCTTATTGGTCCCCCGTCCGAATCCATACACCTTTCCTTTATTATCCGCCAATGCCATATTCTCCAGAATCGTCATGGAAGGACAGGTCCCCATGGCAGGATTCTGATACACCCTTCCGATCCTTCGGTTTCGTTTGTATTCTTTCTCTTTAGTAATGTCAGAGCCGTTCATAAAAATCTGGCCGGCCTCTACCGGAATGCTTCCGCAGATAATATTCAGCATAGACGTTTTTCCGGAACCGTTGCTCCCGATTACGGAGACAAATTCTCCTTCTTCTATGGACAGGTTAAACCCGTGGAACAGACACATTTCATTGACTGTACCGGGATTATAGTATTTATGAATGTCTTTGAGTTCCAGCATCCGGTTTCACCTTCTTTCTTCTTTCCATACTGATAATCAAAATTACCAGGAATAAAACTGCTGTGATCAATTTCATTGCCTGTGGTTCAAAGTTGCGGATAGCGACAGCCACACAGGCTTTATATATGACAGAGCCGATCAAAACAGCTGTAGTAGCCTTCATAACAGTAAGCTTTTTAAAGATACTTGTTCCGATAATAACACTCGCCAATCCGATCACGATCGCCCCGGTTCCCATTGAAATCTCAAACACTCTCTCCTCCTGGCAGAATGCGCTTCCCGCCAGAGCTACAAGGCCATTGGCGATGGCAAGGCCTACGATTTTCACATTGCCCTGATCCTTGGCCAGAGAAGTTACCAACACATCATTGTCACCCACCGCCCGCAGAAGATAGCCGGACTTTGTTTTCAAATAAAGATCCAGAAGGATCTTGCTGATCGCTGCCAGAACAAGAGCCAGGATCAGCGTTATATAGCTTTGCAGGGCTTCCGGCATGATTCCCTGGATCCAGTCATTTTTAAAGATACTGTCCTGGGAAAACAACGGTACATTGGAAGTTCCCGCTATATACAAATTGATAGTCCAAAGAGCCGTCATCATAATAATTCCCGATAACAAATCTCTTACTTTCCCCTTCACATGGATCAGCCCGGTGCAGACCCCTGCCAAAGCTCCTGCCAGAAAGGCTGCTAAAAGAGAGAGATAAGGATTTATCCCCTTTGTAATAAGAAGAGCGGTCACCGCTCCGCCAAGCGGAAAGCTTCCATCTACCGTAAGATCCGGAAAATCCAGTATCTTGTATGTGATATAAACCCCAAGAGCAAGTATGCCATATATCAACCCCTGCTCAAAAATAGTTACAACAAAATCCATGAATCATGCCTCACCTTCTGTTATTTCCTCTGCAGATACGTCTCTTTATTCCGCCTCTGCCTCAGAGATCGTATCAAAGCTTTCTACTGCTGTTCCTGCCAGCTCCTCCGGTACAGTAATTCCAAGATTTTCCGCTACCTTTGTATTTACGTAAAATCCGGGCTCTGTAATCGTTTCATAAGGAAGTTCTGACGCCTCTGCCTCTCCTTTGAGCACCTTTGCCGCCATCTGTCCTGTCTGCTTTCCAAGCGCAATATAATCCAATCCTTCTGCTGCAAGGCAGCCGATCTTTACCTGCTCGATCTCGCTTCCGAAAATCGGGATTCCCTTTTCATTCGCCTTTTCCAGAATAGTCGGCAGGGACGCAACCACTGTATTGTCTGTCAGATTTGTAATGCAGTCTACCTGGCTTAATAAATCATCTGCCGCAAGAGAAATATCCGCTGTTGCCGTGATCCCTTTTTCCACAATCTCAAAATCGTAATCTCCTGCAAGTTCTTTATATGTTTCCAGCGCTGAAATAGAGTTGGCCTCACTTGTAGTATACATGATGCCGATCTTCTGGCCATCAGGGAGCATAGTCCGGATCATCTCAAGCTGTGCTTTAATCGGCAGTTCGTCAGATGTTCCTGTCACATTTCCTACCGGATTTCCTTCTTCATCTGCAAGTTCTGCCGCCACCGGATCTGTTACTGCTGTATAAATAACCGGAATATCTGTATCCATTGCTGCATTGTATGCGCTCTGAGCAGTAGGCGTTGCAATGGCGCATATCATATCCACCTTGTCAGAAACGAAAGTATCGGATATCTGACTTGCCGTCCCCATATCTGCCGCTGCATTTTTGTAGTCCACCGTAAGATTTTCTCCTTCAACGATTCCTTCCTCTTCCAAGCCCTGTAAGAATCCTTCCCGGCAGTTATCCAAAGAGCCGTGCTCTGCAAACTGTGAAATACCAATGGTATAGCTCTCTTCTCCACTTCCGGAATCTGATGATCCGGAGCTGCCTGCGCATCCTGCCGTCATTGCCATCGTCATTACTGCTGTTAATAATACTGCTACTGTTCTTCTTTTCATTGTTTTGTTCTCCTTTTCCTTTTTGATTCTTTGCTGTTGTTAGGAGAGAAAATCGTGAAATGAACTTCTTCTTCGTGCAAATGCGCATCCCGCCAAGCGTTTTATTTCATGGGGAACGAGGTTTCCTGTCAAATAAAAAACCGCCCCAAACCAAAGGTTTGAGGCGGTAATAAACTTTATTATCGCGGTACCACTCAAATTGACGAAGCGTCCACTTTTCTCATGTACTAACATACACTCCTGATTGATAACGGGTTCGGTTCCCGACAAACCATACTCACCATTCCCGGTTTTCAGGCCGCCCTCGAAAGTCCATTCAACTATCCGTCCGGTACAGCACTTCCACCATCTGCCGCTCTCTTTCACCTTACAATGATAATCTACTTCTCTTTCTCATCGGTTTTGCTTATATGTATCTGATGGATATTACTTTACCTCTCTCAGATCATTTTGTCAAGACATTTTCCGTTTAAAATTATTTTATCAGTCATCGATAACCGGAACAGGGGTTTCATCCCAGGCATCCAGATCATTAATGTACTTCTTCGTTTCACTGGCAATGACATTTGACAACAGAAGAACTGCGATCAAGTTAGGTACAGCCATCAAAGCATTCAGGATATCTGCCAGTGCCCATACAACGTCAAGTGCGACAACCGGAGCGATTGCTGCTACAGCAACATAAAGGATACGATATCCGATAAGTACTTTTTTACCTGCAAAGTATTCTACTGCACGTTCTCCGTAATATGCCCATCCAAGAACTGTTGAGTATGCGAAACAGATAATGCCGAGTGTCAGAATGATCGGTCCAAGATACGGAATCTGCTGGAATGCTAATGTAGTTAAAACTCCACCGTCCTCGATCTCATCCGCATTAATGTTTGGATTCTTCATAACAGAAGTTACAATTACAAGACCGGACATCAGACATACAACTACTGTATCCCAGAAAGTACCTGTGGAAGATACCAGCGCCTGACGAACCGGATTTCTTGTCTGTGCTGCTGCCGCCGCGATAGGAGCAGAACCCATACCAGATTCATTGGAGAAAAGACCTCTCGCAATACCAAAACGCATTGCAGCCATAATACCTGTTCCTACAAGTCCGCCTGCCGCTGCTCCCGGAGTAAAGGCCAGTGTACAGATTGTCTTGATTGCCGGAATAATATAGTCATAATTGAAGCCAAGAATAATAATACATCCCAGCACATAAAAGATTGCCATAAATGGAACCAGCTTCTCACACACGCTTGCAATACTCTTAATACCGCCGAAAATAACAATCGCAGTAAGAACAGCAATTACAATACCAACGATCCATCCCGGAACACCAACGTTTTCTTCCACGATATTGGCAATCGCGTTTACCTGTGTGGCACAGCCGATACCAAAAGAAGCAAATCCAGCGAAAATCGCAAAGATCATACCAAGAACTTTTCCAAGGCCTTTCCATTTTAACCCTCTGGAAAGTGCATACATGGCACCGCCCTGCATACGTCCGTCTTTTGTCTTTACACGGTATTTTACCGCGATCAGAGATTCGGAATACTTTGTAGCAATTCCGAATACACCGGAAAGCCAGCACCAAAGCACAGCTCCCGGACCGCCAAGAGCAATCGCAGTACCTACACCGACAATATTACCGGTACCGATGGTAGCGGCAAGCGCTGTTGTAAGCGCTCCAAAGTTGGAAACCTCTCCTTCTGCATCCGGATCTCTGGTTACAGAAAGCTTAATTCCTTTGCTCAATGTCTTTCTCTGGATAAAGCCAGTACGAATTGTCATGAAAATATGGGTACCAAATAACAGAATGATCAGCCACCAGCCCCAAATCACAGCATCAATATCATAGATCGCATTACTGATTGTTTCAAACATAAAATGCCCCCTTCTCTTCCATTTTGAAATTCCTTTGTGTTTTCTGCTGCTTTTTGCCTTGTTGTTTTGACTTTGTAACGTACCGGTACACGGAAAAGCATTCTCTGATTCCTCTCTTCCGTATTGTTATTTTCTATTTTACCAAAATTTTCTGAAAATAGCAAGTATCGTTACAACTTTAACATGCAATTGTGTTTCTCTTTCTTCAAGTTATTGAATATTTAGTCTCACACCTCATTTCCGCTATATTGCACTTATTTTTACCAAAATATATCTATAATTTTGGCTTTTTATGAAAAAAGACGCAGGAAAATCAGTCCAACAACCTCTTTGCCTGCATCTTTTCAAATATGGATTGTATTATATGCTTGTCTGACTGTATTGTCAAGGTATATTTTTTCACTTTTTTATAAAAATTTCTTTTTTCTTTGAATATTCATACAGTTACTTTCTGCAATTTTGCCATTTTATTCATTTTTCTTTTCTTCCTGTATGCCCAAAAATTTTTCAGACTTTCATCACATTTTATACACATTCTGTTTCTAAAATGAAAAAGAAAAATTTTCTGAAGCGAGGAGGTAGTGCATTGATCGAAGTGAAAAATCTTGTAAAATGCTACGGATCACATACCGCCGTGGATCATCTGAATTTTACGATCAAAAAAGGGCAGATCTATGGTTTTCTCGGTCCAAACGGCGCCGGAAAATCAACAACTATGAATATCATGACCGGTTATCTGGGAGCAACGGAAGGAGAAGTTCTCATTAATGGCCACAATATTCTCACAGAGCCTTACAAAGCCAAAAAGGATATCGGTTATCTGCCGGAACAGCCGCCCCTCTATATGGATATGACCGTTCTGGAATATCTGAAATTTGTTTTCTGTCTGAAGCAGCTTGGCAAAACGTTTCAGGAAGAGCAGCTTGAGAAGATCATCCGTCTTGTAAAGCTTGGTTCTGTCAGAAACCGTCTGATAAAAAATCTTTCCAAAGGATACCGGCAGAGAGTCGGACTTGCAGGAGCTTTGGTAGGTTTTCCGGAAATCATTATTCTGGATGAGCCGACAGTCGGGCTTGATCCGCAGCAGATCATTGAGATCCGCCAGCTGATCCGCAGTCTCGCCACGGACCATACTGTCATTCTCAGTTCACATATTCTCTCTGAGGTGCGGGAAATCTGCGACCATATTATGATCATTTATCAGGGAAAACTGGTGGCAAGTGATACTCCCGAAAATCTGGAACATAAGATGCAGGGAAATGAGACGATCGAACTCCTTGCAAAGGGGAACTTGTCTTCCGTGAAAGGAGCCGTCGCCTCTCTTTCATCTGTTCTGGAAGCCGAATATACCGATCCTGATGAAAACGGATGCATCAGCGCGGTATTGACAGTCTCGGGGAAAAAAGATATCCGCGAAGATATCTTCTGGGCATTTGCTGATCGCAAGCTCCCTCTTCTGCGTCTTGCAAACACCCGGACAACGTTAGAGGATATTTTCCTGGAACTTACCTCAGCGCCTGAAATCGTCCGGCCAAAAGCCTCTAAAAAATCATCCCCACGAGTACAAAAGAAAACGATTCCAGAGGCTAAGCTGCCGGAATCCAAATCAGAAAATCAGGAAGAGAACGAGGAGGAGAATGATGAGAGCAATTTATAAAAGAGAACTGGATTCTTATTTTCATTCCATGATCGGCTATGTATTCATTGCCTTTTTTCTTGCTTTTACAGGAGTCTATTTTATGGCATATAATCTGACTTACGGATATCCCGTTTTTTCTTATGTGCTAAGCTCCCTTGTATTTATTCTTATGCTTGCCATACCGGTGCTCACTATGAAAAGTTTTTCCGAGGACCGCAAAAGCAAAACAGATCAGCTTCTATTGACAGCTCCTGTGTCCCTGGGACAGATCGTAATGGGAAAATATCTGGCTATGGTAACTGTTTTCCTTATTCCCAACATTGTGTTCTGCCTTTTTCCTCTCGTCATTAAAATACAGGGAAATGCCTATTTTCTGACAGATTACAGCGGAATCCTGATCTTTTTTCTCCTTGGATGCGTTTTCATATCTATTGGCATGTTTCTTTCCTCCCTTACAGAAAGTCAGATCATCGCCGCTCTTTCATCCATCGGCGTACTTTTGATCCTGTATCTCTGGGACGGACTGATCGGATTCCTTCCCTCTTCCGCTCTTTTGAACCTTTTCATCCTTATCGTGATATTTACGCTTGTATGCGCCCTTGTCTGGCATCTTACCCGCAATTATATTCTGGGCGGTGTTCTGGAAGTGATCGTGCTTGCCGCATGCATCATTCCCTATGCAGTAGATTCCAGCCTTTTTGAAAATCTCCTTCCGGATTTTCTCGGACGCCTGGATCTTACGGCCCCTCTGACAGATGTTGTATCAAATCAGCTTTTTGACACAAATGGGGTTATTCTGTATCTTTCCATCATCGGACTGTTTATTTTTCTGACGATGCAGTCCATACAAAAAAGACGCTGGAGTTAGGAGGAGCATATCACTATGGGTAAAATCAAAAATTTGTTTTCTACTGTTTCATCCCGGCAGGGCAGTTACAGCCTTGCAATGACTGCCGTTGTCATAGGGATTGTTGTTTTCATTAATCTGATTGCCGGCAGGCTCCCCAGTTCCCTGAAGCAGATTGATATCAGCACTAATAATATTTATGAGATCACAGATACCAGCCGGGATCTTTTGAAGGATCTGGATAAAGGTGTGGATTTTACGGTTCTTGCCGAAAAGAGCAGCGCCGATGAACGGATTCGGAACTTTATTGAAAAATATGCAGCTCTTTCCAGCCACATCAATGTGGAATGGATTGATCCGGTTCTTCATCCGTCTGCACTGACAGAATATGAGGCAGAATCTGACACTATCGTTGCCTCCTGTCCTGATACGGAAAAGACGACCACTGTTTCTTTCCAGGATATTATCACTTACGATGAAATGTCCTACTATACTACCGGCAGCCTTACAGAGTCTGAATTTGACGGAGAAGGGCAACTGACAAGCGCTGTGAATTATGTTACCACTGATGTCAGCAAAACCATTTATACGGTGAGCGGGCACGGAGAAAGTTCTCTTCCATCCTCAGTCACAGACCTGATGGAAAAATCTTCTTTTACTACAGAGGAGCTGAATCTTATGATGGCCTCCTCCATACCGGAGGACTGCGACCTTCTGCTGTTTTATGCACCGTCTGCCGACATTTCGGAAGATGAGCTGAATCTTCTTACCTCCTACATGGAAGACGGCGGAAATGTATTTTTTATACAGGGAGAAGATTTGACGGATATGCCTAATTTTTCTTCTCTGATGGAAACTTACGGTCTTCAGCCGTCCCAGGGGTATATCGCAGATATGCAGCGCTCTTATCAGGGAAATTATTACTATATTTTCCCGCTGCTTAGTGTATCCGGAGATCTGGCTGAAAATATAGAATCCCAGATGGTGCTCCTTGCCAATGCTCACGGCTTTACAGAAGGAACGCCTGCACGTGACACCATTACCCTTACTCCTTTCATGACAACCTCATCAAACAGTTACGCTGTGACAGAAGACGGGAACACAGAAGAGGGAAGTTATATCCTGGGGGCTGCTGCCACAGAAAATGACAGCCGTTTTACAGTCATCAGCTCCTCTTCCATGATCGATGAAACAATTACCAGTCAGTTCACAAACATCGAAAATCTCTCTTTGTTCATGAATGCCGTTACCGCCAATTTTGATGATGTGGAAAATCTGTCCATTGAGGCAAAAAGTCTGCAGCTCGAAAACAATACGATGCAGTATACCGGATTGATAGGCATTGTCGCCATTGTCGGTATCCCTGTCATTTTCCTGATCTATGGACTCTGGCGTTGGATAAAACGCCGAAAAGCTTAAAGGAGGGTATAAAAATATGGACATGAAAAAGCACCGCACATTGCTGATTCTTCTTGCGCTTTTTGTCATACTCATCCTGATCTTTCTTTTTCTTTCCTTTTATGAAAGGAAGCAGGAAGAACAAAACGGCGGGGATGACTCTCAAATATCTGTCACAGACATAGAATCCCTCTTAGCTCTTTCCTATACAGACCACAGCGAGGGAACCACCATGAGCTTTGCAAAAGACGGAAATACCTGGTATGTCTCCAATGACAGAGATATCCCTCTGACGCAGAGTTATATCGAAACCATGGAAGATACCTTCTGTTCTCTTACCGCCACCCGGGAAATTTCTGATCCTGATGCCCTCTCTGACTACGGGCTTGAAGATCCTGCCTATACCATCGAACTAACAGATCAGGACGGAACTCTTACAACTGTTACCATCGGCAATTCTGTAGATGAAGACTACTACCTTGCTGTAAACGGGCAGGAAGATATTCTTTATACGGCAGACTCCTCCATTGTATCATCCATGCAGTATGACCTTGATACCATGGTTGCAAAAGATGATGTCCCCTCTATCGGAAGCGGAAACCTTGTACAGGCTGACATTACCGAAAATGGGACAACAACAATCTACTCATCTGACAATGACGAACAGACGGAAACTATCTCTACCATTGCCGGCGGATACGGGGCCATGAGTCTGACGGAGCTTGCAAGCTATCATGCCGATGCCGAGGAGCTGGCTTCCTTTGGCCTGGATGAAGATTCCAGAATCACAGTGAAACTGACTTACAATGAATCTTCTGAAGAAGAATCTGATGAGGATCCTCTGACCTTTACGCTGTATATCGGAAATACTACAGACGACGACACCCGCTACGTGCAGGTACAGGACTCTGATCTTGTATATCTGGTAAGCTCCGGCATTCTGAACAATCTATTAGGCGGCAGTGAAGAATAAAGCAATGTGCGCTTTCAGACGTATAACAAAAACAGGCAATGTTATCAGAATTGCTAACTGACATATTCTGATAACATTGCCTGCTTTTTCTTTCTATTCTCTACTGCTATTTTTTCAGGATCAGGGCTACAAATACCAGATCTTCATCGCCGTTATTCTTTACTCCGTGTCCGTCGCCGTCCTTGCAGAATGTTACATCTCCGGCTTCAATCGGAACAGCCTTTCCGTTGTCATCGTACATGCCTTTTCCACTTAACACATAGTAAGTTTCTGTCTCACCGTGATGCTCATGATGTCCAAGTTCGCAGCCCGGTTTCAGTGTTACGCGGCTGAACATACGGCAGTGCTCGCCCAGCTGCTCCTCATTCAGCAGCCCTTCCTTCATAATGAAACCGGCACCGCCGTTGGCACGCTCCACAGTAACAACTTCTCTTTCGTTTGCTTTTGTCATGATTCATGTCCTCCTTTTTACTGTCCTTATTTTACCACACCCGGACATTAATTGACAATCTTATAATATTCTCTTGCGGTAATAGCGAATACAATAATGTAAAATGCCGCGAATATCAGCACAGTCACCACAGTACACAGGACGAAAAGCCCGGTATTGAAAAGTCCGAATATCCCCAGAAGTTTTGTTATCACATTGAAGGCAACCATAATATGAAGGATGGAAAACAGCAGAGGCAGGAAAAATACAATCAGGATCTGACTGCGGATCGCCCGGCGTATTTCTCTTTTGTCCATTCCTACTTTCTGCATGATCACATACCGTTCCCGGTCATCCAGACCTTCAGATATCTGTTTGTAGTAGATGATCAGCACTGTCGCCACTAAAAACATGAATCCAAGATACATACCGATGAAGAACAAACATCCGTAAAAGCCGAAAAAGCTTTCTGTCCCTGCCTGTCTGCTGGTAAAATAAGTACCCGGAAGTTCTTCTGTGATCCTGTCCGCAATCTTCTCCTCTACCACGGCCTTTTCTTCATCACTGCCTGTCATATCAAAATCTATGTCATACCGAAGACCGCTTTTCAGTGAATCCAGCTGCATTGCCACTTCATCGTTTGCCACGATCATATACATTCCCGGCGCAACCCGTGACTGATTCTTCTCTTCCAGAACAAAGTCATCCAGCTCTTCTGTTACCTGAAATTTCCGGCCGTCAATCTGGATCGAATCTCTTCCGTAATTCTCAGCTGTAGTATAGATGATCACTTCATTCTCTTTCAGACTGGTGGAGGTGTTTTCCAGTTTCTGATAATCTTCCTGTGGAATCACGTACAATTCTGTAAGATCCCGGGGAGAATAAGTCCCATTCTCGCTGGTCGTAAATTTGTTTCCTCCCTGACTGATAAGAACTGCTGTTCCATAGTGGCAGGCTGTCTCTCCCTCCTTCTTAAGCCCTCCCCGGTCAAGCTCTTCCTCAATAAGCTTATTCGCTTTGTCTATCTTTTCCTGGCTTGCTTCATAGAGCGTCATCTGATAATCATTGGGATACCTATATGCCATCACATCGTCCACGCCCACATACAGGCTCACTGTGCTGGATATCATCACCAGCACTATCGTACTTAAAATACAAATATTGGCAAGCCCCACGGCATTTTGTTTCATCCGGTAGATCATTCCGGAAACAGAGACAAAATGATTGGACTTATAATAAAATTTTTTCCGCTTTCTAAGCAGCTTCAAAAGAGCAATACTTCCTGCCAGAAACAGTGCATACGTTCCGATAATGACTAAAATTACAGCCACAAAAAATGTATTGATCGCTTCAAGAGGGTTCTTGGTTGACACAGCAAGATAGTATCCTGCTGCCATAGTAACAACTCCGATTAAAGCCAGGATCACTTTTGTCTTCGGCTCTTTTTCCCCTGCACTTCCGCCCCGCAGAAGCTCAATGGGATTAGCCAGCCTGATCTGAAACAGATTATAAAACCATGTCAGGAAGAAAATAAATGCAAACAGTATCACCGTATCAAATACAGACTGCACAGAAATATGGAACTCCATTCCCACATCATAGTGAATGATCCGTATTAAAAGGAGATGCATCAGCTTACCAAAGGCCATTCCTCCGGCAATGCCGCCTGCAATGCTGATTCCTCCCACTATGAGCGTCTCTACTGTCAGCATCTTGCCGATATGTCCTTTTCCCATTCCAAGGATATTGTAAACAGCAATCTCCTTTTTCCTGCGCTTGATGAGAAAACTGTTGGTATAAAACAAAAAAATCACGGAAAATACAACCATCACGCCGCATCCCATCCGTAGCACTGTGATTACGTTGACAATCTCAATGCTTTTATTCCCTGCAAGGGCGTCTATAATATAGTACATCATAACCGTAAGGATGGATGTGAGAATAAACGGGACATAGGTTTTTCTGTTATTTTTGATATTGCTGACTGCCAGTCTGGAATAAATTCTGCTATTCATTCCTCTCACCTCCTGTGGCAAGTACAGTCAGTGTATCAGAAATCTTCTGGTAAAGCTGCTCGTTGGTCAGATTTCCTCTGTACAGTTGATGGAATACCTCCCCGTCCTTAATAAACAAAATCCGATCCGCTGTACTGGCTGCCTTGACACTGTGAGTCACCATCAAGATCGTCTGCCCATCCCTGTTAATCTGAGTAAACAGCCTAAGAAGTTCATCCGATGCCCTGGAATCCAGCGCTCCTGTGGGTTCGTCTGCAAGGACCAGCTGCGGTTTTGTGATGAGGGCTCTTGCGACCGCCGCCCTCTGCTTTTGTCCGCCAGAGATCTCATAAGGAAATTTCCCAAGGATCTGGCTGATTCCAAGCTTTTGTGCGATAGGCTTAAGGCGCCCTGACATTTCTTCATAGCTTTTGCCGGAAAGAACCAGCGGCAAAAAGATATTATCCTGCACAGAAAACGTATCCAGAAGATTAAAGTCCTGAAAGACAAACCCCAGATTCTGACGCCGGAAAGCTGCCACTTCTTTTTCTTTTACTTTGCTTAGATCGTTTCCTTTCAGATAAACTCTTCCTGACGTAGGTTTATCCAACGCAGCCAGAATGTTCAAAAGTGTGGTCTTACCGGAACCGGATTCTCCCATGATCGCAACATATTCTCTTGGTTCCACTGAAAAATTTACATTTTTCAGCGCTTCCACCTGATTCCCTCCAAAGCGGGTCGTATATATTTTCTTTACATTTTTCACTTCCAGTAATGACATAAAAAACCTGCCTCCTTTTTTGCCTTTGTCATTTTATTTACAGGCTTATTATACAAAAGAAGGCAGGTCTCTTCCATTCATTTAACTTACATTCCGGCCCTTTATCCTTACATTTTTGTCACATTCATGTAAGTTAACATTGTCGGAAATTTCAGGAAACTTCTCTTATGCAACTGGCTTGATACCATTCAACGCGATAAAAAACTCCATAATAAAAAACAGTATCATCCACACCGCTGTCAGGGCAGAAAACCACATGGATTTTTCAGGACGATTTTCTCTCCACCAGGAAGCAATCTTATCCCGTTTTCTGCAAAAAATGACACAGGTAAGAACAGCAAATCCAATAAGCGTACCGTATTCTACCACACTTGCCGCTGTTTCCGGCAAAAGCTTTGCCAGTTTTCCCAAAGCCTCACTGAAAATCACATTATTCAGTATATGAAGAGCAATAGACCACCGAATGGAATACTCCGATGCTATATAGCCAAACACAACTCCTGCCGCAACAGCAAATAATCCCTGGGGAAAATTCCCATGCATTACTCCAAAAAGCAGTGCTGATATTCCTACTGCAAATCCTTTGCCGCAACTCATAAGACTCTGCATCACGATTCCCCGGTACACCAGTTCTTCCGCTATCGGCCCTACCAGCCCCACATAGAGAAACATTGACCAGTCCGTGCTTGCAGATGCGGCACTGTCCACTGACGCCTGAAGAGAATAACCAAACTGATTTAAAATAATCTCTGCCAATGCCGCTCCCACAATAAATAGCACCTGCAGCGACATAAATACACAGGCCATCTGTCCAAATACCGCCGGTGTCATCCCCTTTTTCCTTACAAAGCTCTCCTTAAGATAGCCATTTTTTCTATGCCGTATTCCAAGATATAAAAGCCCTGCCGCCACGCCTGCAATACTCAAGACACCTGCATAATTTCCCAGACTTCTTTCCAGAATTTTCTGCATCGTACCAGCGTCTCCTGCACAAGAAGGATTCAAAGCGACATACACGCCATATCCCACTGCAAAAAGCAATGTCACTCCTACAAGGATCACATTATAAAACAACACCCCTCTGGCTGTGTGATTTATTTTCTTTTTTAAAGCTCTTTTCTTTGTGTCCATTGTTATTTCTCCTTTCTTTCCTGTATTCACCATATCTCACTTTGGAAAGAACGGAGTTTTTTCGTTGTAAACGGTACTGATTTTGTTGTGAATGGTACTTATTCTGTAAACACAAGAACTTCCAGACTATATACAGACCCTTCTTTTTCTTCACGGATCTGCTGTTTCATGCTGCCATGATATTTTTCTGCCACATAAGCAATATTTAAAAGACCAAATCCATGCTCTTTTTCGTTTTTCTTATCAGTGCATCCTGGCGGCATGATCTTTTTTTGCGGACAAACCGGATTCTCAAACACAAAACATGCCATTTTCCCCTGACAGGAAATTTTTAACCTGATCCAGCCATTCTGCTGCTCACCGTCCTCTTTCCTGTCCATCTTTGCCGCTGACGACCTTTCCAGCTCTTCCAGTGCATTATCCAATGCATTTGCAAATATGGTACAAATATCCATCGCCTGCATTTCAATTTCACATGAAAAATTTCCGTCCAGAGAAAATGAGACTCCCATCGCTTGTGCAAGAAGGAGTTTTTCATTTAAAATTGCATCCACAATCTCATTTCCAGTCTGCACGGCATGATCTGTCTGACGAAGCTCTCCCTCCAGATTTTCCAGATAAGTTCTCATTCTGTCCAGGTCTCCTGTCTCTGAAAGTCTGCACAGACATGCCAGATGGTTTTTGATATCATGACGAAATCTCCTAAGTCTCACTTCCTGTTCCTTATAAGCACGGAAATGTACCAGCTCGGCTCTCATATAATGTTCCCCTATAGTTGTCATATATTGAAAATATCCCTTTTTGTTTCCCTGTTGTACCAAAGCAACTGCAGAAACTTCAAGAAATACGATAGACAGACATCCAAGACCTGTCAAAAATCTCGACATATCCTGCGAAAGTCCGGCTTCGTATATGGTTATCAGGAAAGAGCCCACTGCAAAAAGGAAAATCCCCACTCCGTGAAGAAAGTTCCTCTCCCACCTTCCAAGCTGCCTGTAAGCACTTTCTTTGGCCGCCCTCTGCCGGAATCCCGCACCTTTGATATAGAAAATCAAGACAACTATCCAGAAGATTCCGTCCGAAAGAAGTGCATTTTCTCTTTCCGGAAGATAGGCTCCTGTCACCAGATATGGAACAGCATAGAAAAGCGCCGTAATCCCTACCAAAAATCCAAGCGCCGGAATCAAAAGAAATATTCCTCTTATCCTGTGACTTTCCCTTGTCAAAAATATATAGACACAGAAAAATAAAATTCCTGTAATCTGTATATCTTCCCAAATTCCGGGAAGCATCTGAACAACAAATGTAAAAACAAAAAAGGCTGTTCCATATATGAATTGAGCCTTTCTATTTTTCAGAACCGGCTCCAGATAAACATATCGGCTCACAGCCAAAAGTGCCAGCAAAATCTCCGCCATCTCTATACAGTTATATAAACATAATGCCAATTTTCCCATACTTTTTGCACCCTGTCAGTTCTCTTTCACCCATTTAGACATCATCCTCTGAAAGGATTCTCTTCGGTTGCGCCCTACCGGAATCTGCGTGCCCTCTGTTAAAAAGACCTTCTTTCCATCATAGGAATATACTTTTCTAAGATTAATGATCCAGCTTCTGTGAATCTGGAAAAACTGTTCTTCAGGAAGCTGGAATAGCTGATCTTTTATTTTGCCTCTTATCAAATAGCGTTCCTTTTCTGTCTGGATAGAAAGATATACGTTCTCACTTTTTAAATAAAGAATTTCCTCCACAGGGATAAAAAGATCCTTTCCATCCACCCTGACAGATAAGCGTCTTCCTTCCGCTTCCATTTTTTCTACAGATTCCAAAGCCTGGTGCAGCTTTTCTTGCTCCACCGGTTTTCCAAGAAACCGAAAAGCCCCCACTTCATAGCCCTGCATAGCATATTCTGTATGACTTGTCAGAAGAATGACCGGTATGGAAAGCCCCATTTCTTTTACTTTTTCTGCTGTATCTAATCCTGACAAGCCTGGCATTTCAATATCGAGAAAAATGCATCGGTATATCTGCGGATTCCTTTTTATCACTCGAAGAAGATCTTCTCCGGAATGAAATGTTTCAATCATTACATCCAAACTTTTATAGTACTGTTCCAGTTCTTTACGGATCATTTCCAGGAAGATGGGCTCATCGTCACATACTGCTATTTTCATCTGGCATTTCTCCTCTCATCTCCTGCAAAAGAATATCCCCGCTGTGGATCGCCCGGATCTTTTCTCCCATGATTTTTTTCATCATTCGGTATGGCTCCTCACCCGTACAGTGTCCGGTATAGTAGATCGTCGGCGTCTCTTTTAAAACTCTGGCCGTCTCCTCAATGTTTCGGATATCTTCCGCAGTGTAGCCTTTCTTTTTCTTCATATGGAAGCCGCTGATCACTGCATCCGGATAACTGTGATAAATCTTCCTATAGCGTTCCAGAATGTTAAGGATCCCATTATGTGCGCATCCGGAGAGAAGATAATGCTTTCCATCCTGCCTGATCACAAGGCACTGTTCATGGTCGAACACATCCTGAACAAACCCCTTTTCTGTCCTTCTTTTCAGGACCCGGTTCCCTTCCGGCCACAGTTTCCTTCCGGAAATATGGGAAAATAGGAAAAGTTCCTCATCGATCCTGTAATCTCCCTCCAGCAAAACAGACCGTGAATCCCCCGGAATATCAGGATCTATTCCGATATACCTGACTTCTTCTTCCTCCACATGATAAAAGGCTCCTCCGGCTGCCCTCTGCATGTAAATGACTGCCTTTTGATTGCATTCCAAAAAGCCGGGAATCCCTCCGCCATGGTCGTAATGGCCGTGACTTAAAATTACCGTATCCACTCCCGCCATATCGATCCCGAGCATCCCGGCATTTTTAAGGAACTGACTGCTGGCCCCTGTATCCATCAGAAGCTTATGCTTCTTCGTCTCTATGTATAAACTAAGCCCATGCTCGCTAAGGCATCCCTCTCGTCCGGAATCATTTTCCATTAAAACTGTAATTTTCATTTTTAACAGCCTCCCAGGATATAATTTTTTATGGCAGCCTCCACCCCGTTTTCCTCATTTGACGGAAGTACGTAATCTGCTTTTTCCTTTAGTTTTTTCACGCCATTTCCCATGGCGAATTTCAGTCCGGAAGCCTCAAACATGGAAAGGTCGTTCTCCCCGTCCCCGATACAGGCAATCTCGCTCTTTTGGATCCCAAGATGACCGGAAAGCGCTGTAAGCGCTGTTCCCTTGGACGTATTACGGGAAAAGATTTCCATATATATTTTCGTACTGGCAAAAGAAAGCTGAGGAAAATTTCCCAAAATCTTTTCCAGCCTGATCCTTGTGCCCGGTGCAAGGAAATACAACTGGATCTCCTCCACCCCTTTGTTCCTGCTCCGGATATAGGACGCCATATTTTTAACAAGCTCCACTCCCCTGGCGTCTTTTCCGTAAAATGCTCTCCCCATAAGAGCAAGCATTCTTCCCTGTATCAGATAGACATGCTCCATGTGAGACGCGATTCCTGCCCCGCTTCCGGCACACTCCTCTAAAAGTGAAAGGGCGGTCTCCTTAGGAATATCAGAACAAAGCAAACTTTTATCCAGCTCACAGTCTGTCACCCGGGCTCCATTGGAACTGATCACATACCGATAGATATCTTTCCTTCCCGCCAGCTGATGAGGCAGGCAAAAAAAACATCTTCCGGTAGTAGGCACTACCGTAATCCCCGACTTTGCCGCTGCCTCCAGCGCCTTTTTCGTTTCTTCTGTCATCAGGCTCTTCCTGTTTAAGCAAGTGCCGTCCATATCCACAGCAAGCAGTTTTATCATAAGTCCTTCTTCATCTCCTGATTTTTATTCCATATAAATTTCCATACGCGAGATCAAATTTGTCACATTCAGTTTATTGGCAAAAAGCTGCCGGTAGGTTTTATTTCTCGTTTACTCCGCCTGCACAGGAACTCTTCCCAGGCCCAGAAATACAGTTGTCCCAACACCGGGTTCTGATTCGATCCAGATACTGTGCCCCAGCTTATCCGCCACCTGTTTGCAAAGATACAGCCCTATGCCGGTAGACTTTTTGTGCTCTCTTCCCGTATAGCCGGTAAAGCCCCTTTCAAATACACGGGGAAGATCCTCTGCATAAATACCGATTCCGGTATCCTGGATCATCAGGGTAAGCTCATGCTCCTTTCCTTCGGATACACGGATCGATATTTCTCCTTCCTTTGTGTATTTCAGCGCATTGGATAAAAGCTGTTCCAAAATAAAGGACAGCCATTTTTCGTCTGTGAGCACGATCCGGTCTGATTCCTGATAATTCAATTTCAGCTTCTGCAAAATAAAAAGTCTGGAATATTTTCGTACTGCCTGTTTAATTAATTTATCCAGAGAATACCACTGCAGCACAAGATCTTTGGAAATATCCCCGATACGCACATAGGTCATGACCATCTCCACATATTGTTCTGTGCGAAAGAGCTCTTTGTCCATTTCCTTTAGAAAACTGTCTGATCCATGTTCCTGCCCTTCTTCCTGCAAAAGAAGACGCATTGCCGCAAGGGGCGTTTTGATCTGGTGCGCCCACAGACTGTAATAATCTACACTCTCCTGTCTTGCAATGGCGGCGTCTGACTCTTTCTCCATCTTCTGATCCCAGAGAACCGACAGCATTTTCTGATACTGCTCCTCTGCCAGAGTATCTGCACTTTGCGCTCCCGGCCTTAAAAAAGAAATGTTTTTCAGCATTTCTTCCCTTTCTCTGCTTCTTCTTACATAACGGACAAAATTTGCACTCCCCCACAAAATCAGCCATATCATCGACAAAAAGACTGCGTATGACATGGCCTCCATCCGAACTTCATAGAGAAGCCCCACTATCAAAATAATCGCCGCCGCTCCGAAGTAACCAACGATTCCTCTCCAGTGTTCTTTTAAATAGTAGCCTGCTGTTTTCATGCTTCCACCATATATCCAATCCCTTTTTTTGTCACGATCATCTGTTCCAGGCCTACCCCGGCCAATTTTTTCCTGAGCCTTGCCACATTGACTGTCAGTGTGTTCTCATCAATAAAGGCGTCGCTCTCCCACAATCTTGCAATGATCTCGTCCCTGGAAACAATTTTTCCTGCATGTTCCAGTAAAATCTGCAGGATTCGAAATTCATTTTTCGTCAGTTCTATTTTCTGCTCCTGATAGATCAGCGAAGCATCCGACAAATTGAGGATACATCCTTTGTGTTCAATAATATTGGTATTCCCTCTGTAAGAATAAGCCCTTCGGAACATTGCCTGCACCTTCGCTGTCACCACATTCAAATCAAAGGGTTTTTCAATAAATTCATCTCCACCCATATTCATAGCCATAACAATATTCATATTGTCTCCTGCCGCTGACAGAAAAATAATGGGCACATCGGAAATCCTGCGGATACTGCTGCACCAGTGATAGCCATTATAAAAGGGCAGTCCGATATCCAGAAGTACAAGATCAGGCTGAACGTTTGAAAATTCTTCCATCACATTTTTAAAATCCTCTACACAATATACTTCATAGTCCCAGCCTGACAGATGTCTTTTCAAAGCCTGTGCAATTGTTCTGTCATCTTCCACGATCAAGATACGGTACATAATCCCTCCTAAATTTTCCTTCTTCCTGATAGTATTCTACATGATAAATCCATCCTTGAACAGTAATTTAAAAATTTTCCTGCAAGATATATCATAAAATAAATATAGAAAAAGCACTCTGAAGATTCCTTGTCTTCAGAATGCCCTTTCTAGAATTATCCTTAAATTTTCGCAATATCGATCAGTGTCAGCTTCTTGATATCTGTATTTTCCAGACTGGTGATCAAAGCTTCCGCTGTATCAATAGCCGTGAGCACGTTTACGCCCGTCTCAATGGCATTTCTTCTGATCACGAATCCGTCTCTGGAACGATCAGCGCCCTGAGGCGGCGTATCGATGACAAGATCGATCTCATGTCCCAGGATCAGGTCCATAAGGTTCGGAGATTCCTGCTCGATCTTGTTGACCGGGATCGCTTTTACTCCTCCGTCCTGCAGTGCCTTAGCTGTACTTCTTGTAGCGAAGATCTTGTAGCCGATCTTTTCAAAGCGGCGTCCGATCTCTACTGCTTCCGGCTTATCCTCATCCCTTACGGTAATGATCATGTTCTTGTACTTCGGCAGTTTGATTCCTGCTCCCAGGAATGCTTTGTAAAGCGCCTCGTCAAAGGTGCGGGCAATACCCAGACATTCTCCTGTTGACTTCATCTCTGGTCCGAGGCTGATATCAGCGCCCCGGATCTTCTCAAAGGAGAATACCGGCATTTTAATGGCAAAGTAATCCGCCTCTTTCTGGAGTCCCGGCGTATAACCAAGGTCTTTGATCTTGTGTCCAATGATAACCTTTGTTGCAAGAGGAACGATCGGAATGCCTGTCACCTTGCTGATATAAGGAACCGTACGGCTGGAACGGGGATTTACTTCAATGACGTATACTTCCTCACCGCACACAATGAACTGAATGTTGATCAGTCCGATGACATGCAGGGACTGCGCCAGCTTTCTTGTATAGTCCTCAATGGTTCTCTTTGTCTTCTCCGAAATACTCTGTGCCGGATAAACGGAAATACTGTCTCCGGAGTGGATTCCCGCACGCTCGATATGCTCCATGATACCCGGGATCAGGATATCCTCACCGTCGCATACCGCATCTACTTCGATCTCTTTTCCCTGAAGGTACTTATCAACCAGAATCGGGTGATCCTGTGCAATACGGTTGATAATACCGATAAATTCATCAATGTCGTGATCGTTGATGGCAATCTGCATTCCCTGTCCGCCAAGTACATAGGATGGACGCACAAGAACCGGATAACCCAGACGGTTTGCAACCTCTTTGGCTTCCTCTGCTGTAAAGACGGTTCCTCCGGTCGGACGCGGGATTCCGCATTTTTCCAAAATTTCATCAAACAGCTCTCTGTCTTCTGCTGCATCTACATTCTCGGCAGATGTACCAAGGATCGGCACTCCCATCTTCATCAGTGCCTCTGTCAGCTTGATAGCAGTCTGTCCGCCGAACTGCACAACCGCTCCGTCCGGTTTCTCCAGATCGACAATACTCTCCACATCTTCCGGTGTCAGCGGTTCAAAATACAGCTTATCTGCAATGTCAAAGTCTGTACTTACTGTCTCCGGGTTATTATTTACAATAATCGTCTCATAGCCTTCTTTTGAGAATGCCCATGTACAATGCACAGAACAGAAGTCGAACTCGATTCCCTGTCCGATGCGGATCGGTCCGGAACCAAGAACAAGTACCTTTTTCCGGCCGCTTGTCTCCTCCACTTCATTCTCGCTTCCGTATACGGAGTAATAATATGGCGTAGCTGCCGCAAACTCTGCCGCACAGGTATCTACCATCTTGTAGGAAGCGGTGATTCCATACTCGTGACGCATATCGTGGATCTGACGCTCCGTATTGCCGGTCAGAGCCGCGATCACATTGTCCGGAAATTCCATTCTCTTGGCTTCTTTCAGTGTTTCTGCTGAAAGTGATGTTGTCTTTAAGGTCTGCTCCATCTCTACCAGACGGGCAATCTTATCAATAAACCATTTGTCAATCTTTGTAATACGGTTGATCTCATCATAGGAGATACCTTTTCTGATGGCCTCTGCGATCATCCAGATCCGGCGGTCATCTACGATCTCAAGCTTTTCCAGAAGCTCCTCTTTAGTAAGGTCGGAGAAATCATAGGACATCAGGCTGTCCACATGCTGCTCCAGAGAACGGATCGCTTTCATCAGTGCACCCTCGAAGTTGTCGCAGATACTCATGACCTCTCCGGTCGCCTTCATCTGTGTTGTCAGCGTACGTTTCGCACTGATGAATTTGTCAAACGGAAGTCTCGGCATTTTTACGACACAGTAATCCAGCATAGGCTCGAAGCTTGCGTATGTCTTCTGTGTAACCGCATTTTTGATCTCATCCAGTGTATAACCAAGGGCAATCTTAGCTGCAACCTTTGCGATCGGATATCCGGTAGCTTTGGAAGCAAGCGCTGAAGAACGGCTGACACGCGGATTTACCTCGATAACGCAATATTCAAATGTCTCCGGATGAAGAGCGTACTGCACGTTACATCCTCCGGTGATGTTCAGTTCACTGATAATGTTAAGAGCTGAGGTACGCAGCATCTGATACTCTTTATCTCCCAAAGTCTGGGACGGAGCTACTACAATACTGTCTCCTGTGTGAACGCCTACCGGGTCGATATTTTCCATATTACATACTGTGATACAGTTGCCGTTTCCGTCACGCATCACCTCGTACTCGATCTCTTTCCATCCGGCGATGCAGCGCTCTACCAGAACCTGTCCGACACGGGAGAGACGAAGTCCGTTTTCCAGGATCTCTACCAGCTGTTCTCTGTCATGGGCGATACCGCCGCCGCTTCCTCCCAGAGTATAGGCCGGACGAAGCACAACAGGATAACCGATCTTCTCCGCAAACTTAATACCATCCTCTACATTTTCCACAACGAGGGACGCTGCACATGGCTCTCCGATCTTTTCCATGGTAGTCTTAAATTCCAGACGGTCCTCCGCTTTCTTGATCGTTTCGGAGGTTGTACCGATAAGGCGGACATTATTTCTCTTAAGGAAGCCGTTTTCTTCCAGCTCCATAGCAAGGTTCAGAGCTGCCTGTCCTCCCAGAGTAGGAAGCACGCTGTCCGGCTTTTCCTTCAAGATCAGCTGTTCTACCACTTCTACAGTCAGCGGTTCAATGTAAACACGGTCTGCAATATCCTTATCTGTCATAATTGTAGCCGGGTTGGAATTGAGAAGCACAACCTCAAGCCCCTCTTCTTTCAGAGAACGGCACGCCTGTGTTCCCGCATAGTCAAATTCTGCAGCCTGCCCGATTACAATCGGTCCGGATCCAATCACCAGTACCTTTTTAATATCTTTATTTCTTGGCATTAGTTTGCTCCTTTCATCATATCCATAAACCTGTCAAACAAATAACCGGAATCCTGCGGTCCCGGGCATGCTTCCGGATGGAACTGAACCGTAAAGATGTTCTTTCCGATATAAGAAAGTCCTTCGTTCGTTCCGTCGTTGACATTGACAAAAGCTTCCTTTGCCACAGACGGATCAATGGTGGATGCATCCACTGCATACCCGTGATTCTGTGAGGAAATATATACCCGGTTGTTGCTTAAATCTTTCACCGGATGATTTCCTCCTCTGTGTCCGTATTTCAGCTTATATGTCTTTCCTCCATTTGCCAGTGCCATAAGCTGATGTCCCAGACAGATGGCAAATATCGGGATATCTGTGTCATAGAGCTTCTTGATCTCTGCAATGATCTCGGTACAGGTTTCCGGATCTCCAGGGCCGTTGGAGAGCATAATGCCGTCCGGTTTGGATGCGATGATCTCCTCTGCCGATGTATCAGCCGGATAAATGGTCACGCGGCATCCTCTCTTATTAAGAGAGCGTGCAATATTATTCTTTGCGCCGAAATCCATCAGAGCCACTTTCGGTCCGTTGCCCTCCAGCACGTATGGCTCCTCACAGGTTACCTTGGATACCACATCTCCGACTTTGTATGCGTGAAGTTTCGGGATAATCTCATCAAGATCATAGTTTTCATTGGTCGTGATCATTCCGTTCATCGTACCTTTTTCTCTTAAGATCTTTGTAAGGGCACGGGTATCAATTCCGGCGATTCCCGGAATATCCTGCTCCTTCAGGAAATCCTGAATGGTGCCCTCGCATCGGAAATTGCTGGGCATTCTTGATAATTCTCTTACGATGTAACCGTCCGGCCATGCTTTCTTTGATTCCATATCCGGTGTTATTCCGTAATTTCCAATTAATGGATAGGTCATAACTACGGCCTGTCCTGCGTAAGAAGGGTCAGTCAGCACCTCCAGATAGCCTGTCATGGAGGTATTAAATACAATTTCACTTATCATGTCTTTCGTAGAACCTATGCTGGTTCCTGTAAAGACGGTTCCGTCTTCTAAAATAAGAAACGCTTTCATTTATTCACCTTTTCCCTTCACTTTGTTTTAATGGCAATATGTAAAGTCATGTTTTGCCCCATAAAAAAGGCAGTCCGTGCAAGCACAACTGCCTTTCTATGTCTATTTCCAGCGACAAATCATGTCTCCACAAATTGTATTGATTATACTACAATCTAAGACTTTTTTCAACCACTTCTCGCATTTTTATTTTTGTTCCAAAAATGAAATTTTAAATTCCACCTCTCCTACGGGTAGTAGCGTTTACTTCTGCACAGTTGATATTTACTCTTTCATACATCCATGGTATGGTTATCTCTCCTTCTGACAGCAGTAGAAGGAGGCTCATCA
Source organism: Claveliimonas bilis (assembly GCF_030296775.1). Lineage (NCBI taxonomy): Bacteria > Bacillati > Bacillota > Clostridia > Lachnospirales > Lachnospiraceae > Claveliimonas > Claveliimonas bilis. The sequence goes on from NZ_AP027742.1 coordinate 2,129,865, forward strand.
TGAGTAAATATATTCCTGGTAACCAAAAACATCTTACCCTTGAAAACCGTATCTATATCGAAAACGAACTAAATAAGGGCACTTCCTTTAAGGATATTGCCAGGTTCCTGTGTAAGGATCCTACTACAATCTCTAAAGAAGTCAGGGCTCACCGTCTCTCAGACTGGTATCACAAAGGGACTTTCTATAATGCCAAAAACTTCTGTATTCACCGCTATCACTGTAAGAAAACGAACGCCTGTGGAAAGATTGTCCTGTGCGGAATCAAATGCGCATCCTGTCCTACCTGCAACCAAACCTGCAGAAACTTTGAAAAAGAGCATTGCGTAAGGCTTGACCGGGCTCCCTATGTCTGCAACGGCTGTACGAAAAAAATCAATCACTGCACGCTTGCCCACAAATACTCTTATAACGCCAGGTTCGCTGACAGGAAATACCGGGAAAAACTCCGGGATTCTAGAACAGGTATTAACATGACCAAACGGGAGCTTCACAAAAAGGATCAGATCATTTCCCCTCTGATCGAACAGGGACAGTCTCCCTATCATATCCTGACAAACCATCCGGAGCTGGATATGTCCGTCCGTACCCTGTATTCGTATCTTGACCAGGGACTCTTTACGGCAAGGAACATAGATCTGAAACGGAAAGTTCATTTCAAACCAAGAAGGTGCCATAAAACACAGATCACGGACAGAGCAGTCTTTAGCAACCGATTATATCATGACTTCTGTTCCCTTGCCCTTACAGGCTATGTCCAGATGGATACTGTCCATTCTTCCAGGGAATCAAAAAAGACCTTGCTGACCATGTTTTTCACCAAAGAAAAACTCTTCCTTGCTTTTCTGATGAACCGCTGCACCAAAGGCGCTGTCCGTCTTGTTTTTGACCGTCTGGAAAAGCGTATGGGAACCTATGAATTTACTTCCGTGTTTGAATATATCCTCACGGACCGGGGCTCTGAATTTGGTGATCCGGATGCTTTGGAAACCGGCGTAAACGGAATACAGCGTTCCAGCATTTATTACTGTGACCCGATGCAGAGTGGGCAGAAGGGCGGATTGGAACAAGCACACACGATGCTGCGGATGATCCTCCCAAAAGGAACCAGTTTTGAATTCCTTACACAATGGGACGTAAACCTGATTGTGAACCATATCAATTCCACACCGAGGGAAAGCCTGGGTGGGAGGACGCCATACAGCGTCGCGTTGGAAGCACTTGGAGAAGAGGTCTTAAACGCATTTCAGCTTAGACCGATTGCCCCGGATGAGGTAAATCTGACGCCTAAGCTGATCCGCTTTAATCACTAATCAACTGATCGAAATCTGCTGTCAGACTGGAAGTAAACGTTTCACATTTTTTAGATGTGGCCGGTGGAATTCAGTCCCGCACACCGTATTCCAGCGGTCCGTTTCCCATGCCCAGAAATCAAGTATTTTTCGATGAGTTTAGCTAATTATAACAGAAAACTGGAGATTTTGCTTAAAAATCCCCTGTAAAATCCGCGAAAAATAAAGTATGGTGGAATTTACCTCTTCACCGGAATTTAAAATTTCAATTTAGCTTTTATTTTTGTTCTTACATCTGCATAGCGTCAACTATTGTCGGCGTAATCTCTCCCAAAGGGTAAATGCCTCCTGTTTGCATCAAGATTTTGTATAAGTCAATCACCTTCCGGACTTATTTGCATATACTATATGCAACAGACTTAAATGGCCTGAGAGGTTCTTATTATGAATGGTTCCATTCCCACTAATTCAGACACTCCCTCCAAGGGAAAACTTCAGATCAATGTTACATCAGAAATCAATCACTTTCCTGTATCCGGTGCCAATATCCGCATTTCCTACACCGGAATACCTGACAGTACAATAGAGGAAGTGACCACGGATTCCTCCGGACAGTCAGAAACTCTGGAGCTCGATGCCCCTCCGGTAGAATACAGTCTGGACGTCACTTCAGAAGAACAGCCTTATTCGGAATATACCCTTCTTATCACTGCTCCGGGATTTGAAACGATCAGCATTGCCGGCACAGAAATCCTTGCAGATGTCACTGCCATCCAGAACATACAGATGCGTCCGTCTGATTCTTCGGAGACGGGGGAAGAACGGTTCGTGATTCCCGCACATACTTTATATGGAATCTACCCGGAGAAAATTCCTGAAGCAGAGATCAAACCTGTCAATGAAACCGGGGAAATCGTATTAAGCCGCGTGGTTGTACCGGAATATATCGTGGTGCATGACGGAAGCCCCCGGGACAGTACAGCTCAGAATTATTATGTCAAATATAAGGATTATATCAAAAATGTAGCGTCAAGTGAAATATATGCCACCTGGCCTGCCAATACAATCCGTGCCAATGTTCTTGCCATCATGTCTTTTACTTTAAACAGGGTTTACACGGAGTGGTACCGGAATCAGGGTTTTGACTTCACTATTACTTCCTCCACTGCTTTTGACCACAAATGGATTCCGGAACGGAATATCTACGATACCATTTCCGTTATTGTAGATGAATTGTTTGCCAGCTATCTTTCCCGCCCCAACGTCCGGCAGCCGATCCTGACACAGTACTGTGACGGGCGGCGCGTGCAGTGTCCCAACTGGATGACACAGTGGGGGTCGAAATCGTTGGGAGATCAGGGCTACTCTCCTATTGAAATCCTCCGCTACTATTACGGCGCAGATATGTATATTAACACCGCAGAGGCAATCTCCGGTATCCCATCCTCCTGGCCGGGTTACAATCTGGAGATTGGGTCTTCCGGCAATAAGGTCCGACAGCTTCAGGAACAGCTTAATGTAATTTCAGATGCGTATCCGGCCCTTCCAAAGCTGACTGCCGACGGAATTTACGGACCTGCCACTGCTGAAGCAGTCCGAAAATTCCAGGAAGTGTTTGGGCTTCCCGAAACCGGAATCACTGATTATTCGACCTGGTATAAAATTTCAGAAATTTATGTCGGAGTATCAAGAATCGCTGAACTGACCTAGATGAAATCTCCCACAGCTTCTCACTGTGACTCCGGCAGCCGTCAAAAGAAAAAAGAGTTCCGCAAGCGGAACTCTCGCGCCGAGCGCGGTCGTTTAAGCAGCAGCCTCCACTTCGCGCGAGTGCGCATCCCGCGGAGCGTTTTATTTAATAGGAAAGAAATTTCCTATTAAATAAAATAGCGGCAGAAACTATATCAGTTCCTGCCGTTCAAAATACTTCATTAAAATATCTGCACAATTTTCCAGCCCCAGATCCGATGTATTCAAGATCATATGGTAATTGTTAACATCTCCCCACGCCTTTCCTGTATGTTCATGGTAGTAATCTGCCCTCTCCTGGTCTGTCATCTCTATCTTGTTACTTGCTTCCTCATAGGTCAGATTTTCTTTCCCCATAATTCGCCGGATACGATCCTCCTTATCTGCGCACACATAAATATTAAACGCATTTCTCTGATCTTTCAGGATTTCAGAAGCGCAGCGTCCCAGGATAATGCAGGGCTTTTCTGCCAGTTTCTTTATCACTTCCACTTCGGATTCATAAGTATGCCTGCCAAGCTCTTCCTCTACATTCACCTTGTCATATACCGGAATGCCAAGCCTTTCTGAAAGCTCCTGTGCAATCCTGCTTGCTCCTGTACCGTATCGTCGGCTCATTGTTATTACTAATTTCATACCAATTCCTCCTTTGTAGTCCAGTTTACGCTATGCCTGCTGCCGGGCCCTTCACGCTCTCGCTTCCGGGCTTTCGCATGTATGCTGTCCGCCGTGCCAGCTCGCGCCCTTCCAGGCTCTCGCTCACGGGCTTTCGCCCTATAAAAATGCGAAAACCTCAAATCGCCTGCAAGCAGGCGTTTGCGTTTTCCACATTTTTGCACGGCTCATTGCTTACGTGGACATTATACCACAGCTTCTCCGGGATGTACAATCTGCTTTACCCATTCTTTGCGGATCTCCCAGATATTTCCGCAGACATTGAAAATAGTCCAGTTGTCAATTTCAAACACTCTAAGCCAGCTCTCTTTTATGCGGGCCTCCTCCTGTGGATATTTTCCCGCATACCTGCCCTGGAAGAACTCAAATCCGTTTACAACGCCAATATCTTTCAAGTGCTGTTTATACTCCTGTCTGTCCGTTTCATCTTTGGGAAGGTAGATCCGGTTTAGCACATAATCCCACTTTCCTTCATCGAAATAGATGATCTTCTCCGCCGGCACTTCCAGAACATATACCACTGTTCCTTCAATGGGCTTCAGGCAGTTTTCCCTGCTGATGGAGCACCAGATAGGCGCATGTACGTCTGCCGGTTTTTCCACTCTCCTGGCCGCCTCCTCTGTAAACCAGTCGTAGCTTTCCATAAAAAGAGGCGCAATGTCTCCGAAATGAAGCTCCACGTATACTCTCTGGTTGATGATCCTTCCATCTCTTTCCAGCTGGTACAAAGTTTTGTCATTCTGCCTTGTATAAAGCCTGACCATCTCCCCGCCGGATCCTTTTTTCGCATCTTGATCCACCATTTTCTGCCATTCTCCTTTCTATTTTCTCAAATTTGTTTCACGTGTTCTTATCTGGCTCCGCTTCCGGTATACCAGGCCGCAATTTCTTTTCCCCAAAGAAGACCTGCAGCCATCCCGGCACTTAAAAACGGTCCAAAGGGAATGGACTCTTTCCCGGTAATCCTTCTCGTCAACACAAGGGGCGTCAGCACAATTCCGCACAGCAAAACGGCAATTCCGCCAGCCGCTATCATTCTTATCGCTCCCAAAAAGGCTCCGCCGGCTGCTGCCAGCTTAATATCTCCTCCTCCAAAGGCTCCCGGCCGCACCATCGTTATGGCTGTCATAGGCAGGCTGATACACAAAAGCCCTGCCAGCCTCTCTGGCAGAGCCATCCCACCGCTCCACATATCTGCAGCCGCAAGTAAGATCATTGCTGCCGGTATGCCATCCGGTATTTCCCTTTTTAGCACATCTCCAAAGGGAACCCACAAAAGAAGGCTAAGAAAAACTCCTTCCAGCAATTTCTCTGTCATAAAATTTCAGCAATGCTTTCACAGATCTCACTACTTATCGCCTCTTACGCTTCCACCGTCATTTCATATTCTTCGAATAATTCCTTCACTGCCGCTTCATATGCTTCCAGCTTCTCTGCTTTACGGATACGCTTGAGAGGCTTTTTGGCATCTGCAAAAATCTGTCCCATATAAGCCCACAATTCTTTCATCTTGAAAAGCACCGGCTTAGGCCCCGGCATCTCTTCTTTATAGCCTTCATAAACCTTATCGTGAAATTTCAAAAGCAGCTCTTTTCCCGGCGCTTCTTTATTTTGAAGCCGTAAGATCAGCCCCGGATCCCGAAGGAATCCTCTGCCGATCATAACCTTATCTATCTGCGGATAAGCGCTGGTAAACCGATTTAAGTCTCCAACCGTAAGGATATCCCCGTTGTAGCACACAGGACTTTTCCCCTTTTCGGCAGCATAGCCAAAGGCCTTCATATCCGGACGCCCCTGGTAGAAATCCTGCTGGGTTCTCGGATGAACGATCAGCTCTTCCAGCGGATAACGATTGTATATCTCCAGAAGACGTTCAAACTCGCCAGCATCATCCTTCCCGATCCTTGTCTTTATGGAAATACGCATATCCGGCATCTTTTTATCTCTGTCTGTAAAGACGTCGTCCAAAAATCGCTCCAGCTTGTCCGGTATTGCCAGAAATCCGGAGCCTCTGTACTTTGAGACAACTGTTCTGGACGGACATCCCAGATTGAGATTGACCTCCTTATATCCAAGACTCTCAAGCTGAAGGGCTGTCACCGTAAAATCCCCGGCGTCGTTGGTCATAATCTGGGGAATCAGGAAAATTCCCCGATTATTCTCCGGATCAATATCCTTCTTCTCCCTGGCGCTGAACTTCCCCTTCTGATTGGGTGCAATAAAAGCGGTAAAGTATTTGTCCACACCAGGAAAACAGGCATCAAAAGCCTTCCGGTGAATGGGTCCTGTAATCCCTTCCATAGGCGCAAAGTAGTATTTCATGTTCTCCCTCTCTTACGTCACTTTGTCTTACTACTTTAGCATGATTCCAAATAAAAGTCCAGCGACGCCAAAACAGGGAAAGCTCCTAAGCTTTCCCTGCCTGTTATTCTCTGACACGCGGGAATACGATTTCCACCCGGAACAGATCTGCTTCTGTGGAGATTTTCAGTGTGCCGTGCATCAGCTCTGTAAAAGATTTGGCTATGGGCAGTCCCAGCCCGGAGCCTTCTGTATTTCTTGACACATCTCCTCTGACGAAGCGGTCTGTGATCTCATCTGCGTTGAAATTCAGCTCTGCGGCCGAGACGTTTTTCATCCGTACAGACACATTGTCCTGCTCTTCTTTCACCTCAATAAATACGCGGGTATTAGGGAGGGCATACTTGGAAATGTTGACGATCAGATTTTCAAAGATCCGGTACGCCTTTTCACTGTCCAGCTCCACAATAACCTTCTCTTCGGGCACATCCCATTTCACTTCCAGTCCCGCTGCCTTTAAATTCCTGTCGTACTCCAGCTCTATCTGCTTCAGAAGTCCTGTGATGTCCAGTTTCATAAAGTGCAATGTCACATTATGGCTGGTTGCCTTGCTGATCTCAAACAAATCCTCAATGAGCACTTTCAGTCGCTGCGATTTCTTCTCCAGTATCCCGATATATTCCTTTCTCTTCTCTTCATCTTTTTCATTTTTCAGAAGATCCACATAAGTGATGATGGCTGTGAGCGGCGTCTTTAAGTCATGGGATACATTTGTAACCAGGTCGGTTTTCATCCTCTCACTTTTCATCTCTTCTTCTACTGCCCTGCGGAATCCTGCCTGGATCTTCCTAAGCTCATCCTGCACCGGATTAAATATTCCTGCATCTTCGCTGATCTCGGTATCCAGATCCCCTGCCGCCAGACGGGAAGTTGTTCTCAATACACTTTTATACTGCTCCTGCACCTGGTCCAGATATTTTCTGAGGAAAAGGAACAAAATGATAGAATAGGCGATCAGTACGCCGATACCAAATACCCAGAAGAAGGTAATGATAAAAAGCACGACAAAATTCATGATCACCACTTTCAGAATCATCTTGTTTGTCTTATCTGTAAAATCAAAGTGAAGCAGAAGGTCATACTGACGGCGGAGAAACTCTTTAAACCTCTGCCATACTCCTCCCGCTGTATTCTTTGCTCCCCGGACACTGCGGGTACCTCCCCGTTTCACCCACAGGATAAAACGTATGGTCCACACCCTCTGACGCCAGTATTCTTTTCCCATGGCGAACATAGGACGAAGGCAGGTTACAAGCCAGAATACAATGCCAAAGCTAAACGCCCACACAAAGAAATTCAAAAGATAGGAAACTGCCGTATTGACAGGGGCCTCTGCCGGAGATACGATCAGGATCAGTTCATGATTCATAGTTTTCCAGATCATGCGCGCCTGATAAAACAGCGTAGAAAAGAATATGACCGCCACCAGCAAAACGATCTCCAGGGGAGCCCGGAAAAGGGCCGGCCCGTCTGTCCTTTTCCAGAACGGCAGCAAAATCGCCGCTGCTGCTGTTATCCCAACAAAAAGCAGAAAAATCCAGAAAAAACCATCACTTTCCAAAACCCAGTATACATCCGCCGACTCTTCATCACCCATCCGACCGGTATACAAATATTCCGTCAGATTTTCTTCCGTCATTCCGTACCGCACCGTCACATTCTCCGGATTGGAAATCTTCCGGAATCCATTATAGTCAAAATCATACTCCAGGTCTTCCTGCGCACTGATCAAAGCCTGCTCCATCCCATAGGCCGTTTCCCTATCCAGCCTGCTGCCGGATACCCCGATAGAACTTACCTGCCCGTGGCTGTCAAACACAAATTCCACTTTAAGCGCATAACGTCCGTCCTGCCCGCTCTCCAGCGCTTCCTGTACATCCTGTTGGCTTTCCAGAAGGATGTTCCCCTCCTCGTCCGTAATGCTGTAATCCGTATACCGCTCCAGAAGGCGAAATTCATTATACGCATTTTCCTCCAGGACATCCGCTTGGGAAGTTTCCTTTGAGAGCTGATTATAAAGGACATAGTTCCCTTCTGCCAGGGAAGTAAATTCATCTACGTACAGCCCAAGTTCATTGCTGCTCTCATTCCTGTCTTCCTGTGCACTGTTCCGGATAGACGGATAGAGAAGGATCATTCCTGCCGAACAAATGCAGAGAACAAGGATCACTGCCAGCCATACAATTTTAGGATTGTTTTTCAATTTTGTATCCAACACCCCACACCACCTTTAAATATTTCGGATTTTTCGGATCCAGCTCTATTTTTTCGCGGATATTTCTGACATGGACCATAACCGTATCCGTTCCCACTGCCTTTTCCTGCCAGACTCTTTCATAAATTTCTTCCGCCGAAAATACTCTTCCGGGATTTTTCGCAAGGAGAAGCAGGATCTTATATTCAATAGGCGTCAGCTTCACCGGTTTTCCATCCACTGTCACTTCCACTGTCTCCTCATTGATCTCCAGTCCGCCGATCACGTGGACGTTTTCCTTCACTTCCAGCTTCTCCATAAATTTCCGGTACCGCCGAAGCTGTGAGTTTACTCTCGCCATAAGCTCCATAGGCGTAAAAGGCTTTGTCACATAATCATCTGCCCCGAGATTCAGTCCGGTGATCTTATCGACTTCCTCTGATTTGGCTGAAAGCATAATGACGGGGAAATCATACTTTTCCCGAAGTTTCATTGTCATCTGGATGCCGTCCATCCGGGGCATCATAATATCCACGATCGCCAGATGGATCTCTTCTTGTTCCAGTACCTTTAAGCCTTCCACTCCGTCTGCAGCCCGAAACACCTCATAACCCTGGCTCCTCAAATATATTTCTACGCCTTCCCGTATTTCTTTGTCATCTTCCACAATTAAGATATGATTTGCTTCCATGGTTCCCTCCTGCTAAATATTCTCCTGTATTCCTTCCTGAGTATAGCACTTTTGCCTCACTCATAAAACCACATTTCCTTGCCCTTCCCGATGCCGGAAGCGGCGGGATATTCTTTCTTCTCACAACGCCGTAATTGTGCGCAAATACAGACACTCTCGAGAAAGGCAGCGGAATCGCATATTCATCCCAGCGCCACCAAAGGCGGATACAGGCAGAATATTCCAGGGTAAATCCTGTAAATTCTTTTTGCATCTGTTCTGAAAAATAGAAAGCTAGTTTCTTCGGTTCGTGCCTGGGTCCCAAAGGACCGTCCAATGCCGCCGCGATGGACTCTTCCTCTTTTGCAAGATCTTTCTGTATCGATTTCAACGTATGATAGGAAGCCTTTCCGTCGGGCACTCTGACTGCTTTTCCGCCGCAGCTTTCCACCATATTCTGAATATAATCCCCCCGGCGGTCCGCAGTGACGATCACATTGACCGGTCCTGCACTTAAGGCCAGTTCTTCCAGTATAAGATTCATACAGAAACTGTCCTCATGCCAGAAGCCGAAAATCTGTCCTTCGCGTCCCACTTCGTTTTCTTCCCACTGAATACGCATGGTTCGTTTAAGTAATTTTAAATAACCTTGAAAAAGATACTGCAGCATGTTCCCTTTCACCCGCTGTCTCCTCCTTCCATTTTGCCTCTATACAATTAGTATAGATCTGCTCCTCTCTTGCAGCCAGAGCCAGATTCCGGTAACCGGATACGCTCTTTTTGGCCTCCTCCCTCATCTTTCCCCTGCCGGGACCTTCCAGAGCCTTCCAGATCTTCATACACCACTCCTGTACATCCTCTTTCGCCAGATATCCGTTGCATCCGTCTTCTATCGTGTCTTCCACTCCATTTGCCCGGATGGCTATCACCGGACATCCGCTTGCCAGCGCTTCCTGGATCACAATACCCTGAGTCTCTGACTTTGAAGAAAATAAGAAGAGATCGCTTGCCTGCAGATAAGCTGGAAGTTCTTCATTGGGAATATTTCCGGTAAATGTTACACAATCCTCCAGTCCCCATTTGGCTGCTGTCTTCTCCAGTCCCCCTTTCAGACTTCCCTCTCCGATAAGAAGGAGCCGGAAAGACTCCATGCCTTCTTCTTTCAGTTTTTTCATCCCTTTTAATAAGAAGAACAGATTCTTCTCTTCCTCCAGCCTGGAAACTGTACAGAAGAGATACTTCTTATCCTTTCCATACTGTTTCCTGACTGCAATCGCCGCCTCTTTGTGTTCCTCAAAGAACCCCTCGTCCAGGCCTGTGGGAAATACTTCCACCAAAGAAGAGGTTCCATTCAGCAGGATGTCTCTTTTCATTCCTTTTGTCGGTGCAAGTACGGTATCACACCGGTTGGTAAACCATCTCATATACCAGGGGATCACCCTCTCTCTGGCCGCGCGGATCAGGAGTCTTCGGATTGCTCCTGCCTTTTCTTCTTCCCGGAATACCGGAAGATAATGAAGATAATCCTCATAACGTGTATGGTACGTATAGATAATGGGAATATGGTATTTTCTTCCGAGATACAAAGCCATATTTCCCATATAAACCGGCTGATGCACATGGATGCAGTCAAACTTCTCCCTTCGGAAGGCACTCTCTGTCTCAGGGTTGAATAATCTGGGATATACCATCCCATTGGCCATCCGTCTTTTCCGGATCCGGCAGCGGATCACTCCCTCTTCTTCCTCTGTATCTCCATAATCCGGTGCAAAGATCATCACCTCATGCCCCAGTTCTCTTAAAGCCTTAGCCTGCCGTTCAATGGAAATCGGCACGCCTCCCACAAAAGGTTTGTAATTGTTTGTCAGCATAGCAATTCTCATTGTCTTTCCCTCCTCCAGCTATCAGATACGAATTGCGGCTTCTCCGAAGAAATATCCGGCTCCTACAAATACCAGATTCCACAAAAAGATTCCAAGCGTAGAGCTTATAGTATATTTTATGAAATCCATTTTCACCATACCGGCCGGTATAGAGATCAGTGTGCGCACCATCGGCAGAAGTTTGCTCACAAACACGCCGATACACCCTTTTTCCCGCAGCATCTCTATCTTTCCTTCAATGACCGGCTTTTGTTTTGGAAATTTCCTGAAATAAAAACCCAGCACCTTCTCTCCCCCGGCCCTTCCAAGAAAATAAAGCGCCCAGCTTCCTGTAAGACCTGCCGCCACTGTCAGTATCATAACCATGAAAAAACTGATCTCTCCCTGAGATGCCCATATTCCGGCCAGCGGCATAATGACTCCCGCCGGAAATCCCGGCAGATTCAGGTATTCCAAAAGCACGATGAGATAAATAAAAAAAGCTCCGTATTCGAGAAAATATTGTGTTAATGTCTGGATATTCATAGAAGCGCCCTCCTTGTTATTTTTAGGATACCCCAAAAATCTAAAGGAGGACGCTATAAGAATCGAAAGATTTTCTAAAGAAAATTTAATGTTTTATGATGTTTTATTGTAAGGTCCTGATCATCATGACCGTCTCATAAGGCCGCAGCTCATTTGCTTTCATACTGCTGTCGTAATTGCTAAGAAGCACTTCGGCTTCCTTCCACTCTTCCGGCCAAGTACACTGCGCCGGACGGTCCGTAAAGTTGGCCCATACCAAAAGCTCTGACTCTTCGTCGGTTCTTGTGTAGGCAAAAATCTGCTCATCTTCCTCAAGAAGCAACGAGAATACGCCGTCTGCAAAGACAGGATATTCTTTTCGCAGTCTGATAAGCTTCTGATAATAGCGAAAAACAGAATCCGGATCCGCCATTTCCCTGGCAGCGTTGATCTCCCGATAATTGGGATTGACTGCAATCCAGGGAGTTCCTTTTGTGAAACCTGCATGTCTGCTCTCATCCCACTGCATCGGTGTACGGGCGTTATCCCGGCCTTTTGCATAGATAGAGGCCATCACTTCCTCTTCGGAATATCCCTCTTCCATCCGCTCCTCATACATGTGAAGCGTTTCAATATCTTTATACTGGCTGATATCATCAAAATGCACGTTGGTCATTCCAAGTTCTTCTCCCTGATAAATATAGGGAGTTCCCTGCATTCCATGCAGCACAGATGCCAGCATCTTGGCGGATTCCACCCGGTATTTTCCGTCATTTCCCCATCTGGAGACAATGCGGGGAAGATCATGGTTGTTCCAGAACAGGCTGTTCCATCCTTGTCCTGCCAATTCTGTCTGCCATTTTGCAAGAGTCTTTTTCAGCTTCACAAAGGGAAGAGGGCTAAGATCCCACTTCGTCTTTCCCTCCTGCTGGTCAAGACCGATGTGTTCAAACTGAAATACCATAGAAAATTCACTGCCGTCAGGATTGCTGTAAAGCTTCGCCCTCTCGGTATCTGCACCCCATGCCTCTCCTACTGTGATCAGATCGCCCTTCTGGAACGTCTCCTTGCTTAACTCCCGGATAAATTCATGAAGCCTCGGGCCGTTATTTGTAATTTTCAGATCCGGCTCCTTGGCGATCTGGTCGATCACATCCAGCCGGAAGCCCCCGACGCCCTTATCCATCCACCACAGGATCATATCGTAAATCTCGCGGCGCACCTTGGGATTTTCCCAGTTAAGGTCCGGCTGTTTTACGGAAAATTGATGAAAATAATACTGTCCAAGCTCCGGCACCCATTCCCATGCCGGTCCTCCAAACACAGATTCCATATCATTGGGAAGTTTGCTCTCTTTTCCATCTCTCCACACATAGTAATCGTGGTAAGGATTGTCTTTACTTTTCCTTGCTTCCCTAAACCAGCGGTGCTCATCTGAGGTATGATTCAGGACAAGATCCATAATAATGCGTATTCCGCATTCTTTTGCCTTCTGAATCAGTTCTTCCATGTCATCCAGCGTCCCGAACATGGGATCGATATCCTGGTAATCCGAGATATCATAGCCATTGTCGTCCTGGGGAGAGCGGCATACAGGGGAGAGCCACAGGGCGCCAACTCCCAGCTCTTCCAGGTAAGGCAGCCTTTGTATGATCCCCCTGATGTCGCCAATTCCGTCGCCGTTACTGTCCTGGAAGCTACGGGGATAGATCTGGTAAACTACTGTATCCTTCCACCATTTTTTCTCTGTCTTAACCATTTGCAGCTCCTCCTTCTATCGTTTCTTCTTTCTTCGGATCAGAGTTCCGTTTTTTTCTAAAATACCGTCTTTGTATTTTCTGGAAAAAAGGATTTCTCCTTCCGGTCTTACTTTCATCTCATTTTCCGAACAGTTCAAGAGAACCTCCAGCTCATTCTGGTTTTCGTCCAACTTAATGTACTCCACACATCTCTCATTTTCATATTCCCCCGGAAAGTGGAAATAGAGGCTCCTGCAGGCGTCCTCTTCTTTCCTCATCCGGATCAAAGATTTTACAGACCGGATCTTTTCCTGATTTTTGGGAGTCTCAAGCTCATCCCATGGCATACATCTTCTGCAGTCCGGATCGTGTCCGCCCTCCATGGCGATCTCTGTACCATAATAGATACAGGGACTTCCCGGCATGGTAAAGAGCACGGCAAGCTGCTGGTAAAACATATCCAGATCGTGAAAACGGTTCATCAGCCGCTCCGTATCATGCGAATCCAGAAGGTTGAACATGACATTGTTATTCTGCTGCATATACATGGTATAGCAGCGGTTTATCATATACTCAAACTCCTCTTTTTTCATCCCTTTGTCCAGGAAAAAGTCATGGATCCCGCTCATCAGCGGATAATTCATCACAGAGTCATACTCGTCCCCCATCAGCCATTGGCTTGCATCATGCCAGATCTCTCCCAGAAGATAAATATCCTCTTTGCATCTCTTTAAATGTTCCCGAATCTTTTTCAGAAAACGGTGGGACACTTCATTTCCCACGTCAAACCGGATCCCGTCAATATCATAATCTGTGATCCACCCTTCACACACGCCGCAGAAGTAATCGATCACTTCTTCATTGTTGGTATTGATCTTCGGCATCTGATCGGCGAAAGCAAAGGAATAAAATCTGCCGTCCCTTGTATCCGCACGCTTTTTGAGAAGCGGCCAGGTCTGCACCATAAACCAGTCGGCGTAAGGAGATTTCTGTCCTTTCTCCAGCACATCCTGCCATGGAGCAAACTTAGGACCACAGTGGTTAAACACTGCGTCCACCATGATCCGAATACCAAGACTATGAGCCTCCTTTACTAATTTCGCAAATGTTTCTTTATCTCCGAAATGAGGATCGATCTTTGTGTAGTCTGTAGTGTCGTATTTGTGATTGGACTCGGCCTCCATGATAGGATTCAAATAGATACCAGTAATTCCCAAATCCGCAAGATAGGGAAGCTTTTGCCTGATTCCCTCCAGGTTGCCGCCAAACCTCTCCTCATTGGTGACCTTGCCTTTTCTCCAGGGAACGAAATCCTCTTTTCTTTCCCCTTCTATTTCCCCGCGGCAGAACCGATCCGGAAAGATCTGATACCATATCGTATCGTTAACCCACCCCGGGGTGCAGTTTACATCCGCCGGATTCATCCATGGAACGGTAAAGCACTGGATCATCCGCCCCTCCATGTCTATCTGGTCTTTTGTCAGAAAACCGTCTTCACAGTAATACCAGATCTCCGTTTCCGTATGGAGTTCAAAATAATACTTGCATCTTTTGTAAGGCGGCTGAAGGGTTGTGGTCCACCAGATCTGATGGCGGAGCCGTTTCTTAAATACGATCTCCTCCCTTGTTCCCGTCCACTTCTCATTTCCTCCCAGGATTCCTGCTTCAAAGGGATCCCCGTGATGAATGAACACCCGTCTGACGTCATAGCCGGTCTTAAGGTTTACCACCAGCTCATTTTCATTGAGCGCATAGCTCATCTGTTCCGATGTTTTATGATAAACTCCTGTAAATTCCATTGCTGTCCCTTTCTATTTCCGATCTGTCATTTCCTTTCTCAGAGATCTTAAGTCTTCCACGGCCTCATGGAAATCCGGAAGGCGCCATTCCCAGTTTGGAGAGCCGACTGTTCCCGGTGTATTCATATGGCCTTCTTCTCCAAGTCCCAGAATATCCTGCATTGGAACAATGGCGTACTCCGCCTTATTTTTTAAAGTATAATGGAGCAGTCTCTCCTTTACGGATCCCTGGCTGCATCCCTGCCTTTTTAAGAATTTTCTTACTTTGCGTTTTTGGGCAGTGTTTAAATTACCGTACCATTCCATGAGGGTATCATTGTCGTGAGTTCCCGTGTAAATGATCATATTTTCCGTATCATGGAAGCTGTCGTATGCATATTTTCCTTTCGTCTCAATGGAGAACATGAGGATCTTCATACCCTTTAAATGATAGTGTTCCTTCAGCGTCAGAACTTCCGGGCGCAGATCTCCCAAATCCTCAGCCACCAGCTCCACATCCGGCAGCTTTTCGGTCAGGATATCAAGCACCTCATATCCCGGTGCCTCGATCCATTCTCCCTCGACAGCTGTGGGGCAGGTAGACGGGATCTTCCAATATGTGTCAAAAGCCCGGAAATGGTCAATACGCACAATATCAAAAAGCTTTCCGCTGTAACCGATCCGGTCCTGCCAGAACCGATACTCATGCTCCTTCATATAGTCCCAGTCATAGATAGGATTTCCCCATCTTTGTCCTGTCGCGCTGAAATAATCCGGCGGCACTCCCGCAATGAAAATGGGCCGTCCGTCGGTATCAAGAAGGAAATTATCTTTCCCGCCCCATACGTCCACAGAGTCTACCCCCACATAGAAAGGCACATCTCCCATGATCCGGACGCCGCTGTCATTGGCTGCCTTCTTTACCTTCATCCACTGTCTGAAGAACTGATACTGAAGAAAAACGTGGAAAGCAGCTTCCTCTCTTTCTTCCTCCGTAAGCTGCCGCCGGGTTTCCGGCCAGTTTTTGTCCTCTTCTTTCCACTCGTTCCAGCATGTTCCGCCGTTTGCCGCTTTCAGTGCGCGGAATACACTGTATTCCTTCACCCATTCCTGATCTGCAAACTGGCGGTAGTCTGCTTCCTGATCCAGTTTCTGTTCCCGGAACCTTTCAAAAGCTTCTTTCAGGTAAGGAATCTTAAAGGAACGGACTGCATCATAGTCCACCCTTTTCTCTTTCTCCCGGAAGCTCTCCGGAAGGCTTGTCAAAAGCCCTTCCTCCTTCAGAATATCCAGGCTGATATACAGCTCATCCCCCGCATAGGAGGAATAAGGCTGGTACGGAGAATTTCCGTACCCAACCGGATTCAGAGGAAGGATCTGCCATATCTTTATGCCGTTTTCTTTCATCATATCGATCCACTGATATGCACTGCTTCCCAGCTCCCCAATCCCTGTCCGGGAGGGAAGGGAAGATACCGGCATCAATATTCCTGTCTGTCTCATTGCTTTCTATCCCCCTGCTGCCTATGATAAATGCCAGATGTCTCTGTCATACTCCGCGATGGTCCTGTCAGAAGAGAAGAATCCCGCCTTGGCAATATTTACCAGCATCTTCTTTGCCCAGCTCTTTTCATCTTCATAGTCTTCCAGCATCTGTTCCTTTGTGCGGATATAATCCTTCACATCCAGAAGTGTCATGAACCAGTCTTTTCCTACGATTTCCTTATACAGACGTCCCAGGTTCACCGGATCTCCGATACGGATCAGATCCTTGCTGATAATGAAGTCTACCAGCTCTTCCACCATAGGATCATTTTCGTAAATGTCTTTGGAACAGTAAGATGCATTTGCATACAGATCAATGACTTTCTCGGACTTCTCACCGAAAATGTAAATATTGTCATCGCCTACCAGCTCATGGATCTCTACATTGGCGCCGTCTTCTGTTCCAAGTGTCACTGCTCCGTTCAGCATGAATTTCATATTTCCTGTTCCGGATGCTTCTTTGGAGGCAAGAGAGATCTGCTCGGAAATATCACATGCAGGGATCAGCTTCTCTGCTTTCGTTACATTATAATTTTCCACCATCACAATGCGCAGATATTTCCTTACCTCGGGATCTTTCTCAATCAGTTCCTGAAGGCAGAGGATCAGATGGATGATATCCTTTGCGATCGTATAGGCAGGAGCCGCTTTTGCGCCGAAAATCATTGTGACCGGGCGTTTCGGAAGATTGCCTTTCTTGATCTCTTTGTATTTATAAATAGCATAAAGAGCGTTCATCTGCTGTCTCTTGTACTCATGGAGACGTTTGATCTGGATATCAAAGACAGAGTTCTCGTCAATCTCAATGCCCTGTGTCATCTTCAGGTAATTTTTCAGCTCAATTTTAGCCTCTTTTTTGATCTCCTTCAACTGTGCCAGCACTTTCTCATCATTCTGATATTCCAGAAGCTTTTCCAGCTGGGAAGCGTCTTTTACAAATCCTTCTCCGATCAGCTCTTTCAAATAGTCTGCCAGTCTGTGATTGCAGTGGAGCAGCCATCTGCGGAAAGTAATACCGTTGGTCTTATTGTTGAACTTCTCCGGATAAATGTCATAAAACGGCTTCAGCTCAGATTCCTTGAGGATCTCTGTGTGAAGAGCGGCAACTCCATTTACAGCATAGCCGTAATGGATATCAATGTGAGCCATGTGTACACGGTTCTGCTCATCAATAATGTAGACTCTCTCATCGTGGAAGTCTCTTCTGACTCTTGCATCCAGGTCACGGATGATCGGCATAAGCTGGGGCACTACCTGCTCCAGGTAGGCAACCGGCCATTTCTCCAGAGCCTCTGCCAGGATCGTATGATTCGTATAGGCACATGTCTTTCTCACCACATCTACGGCTGTGTCCATATTAAAGCCTTTCTCACTTGTGAGAATACGGATCAGTTCCGGGATCACCATAGTCGGATGAGTGTCATTGATCTGGATGCACACATGTTCATGCAGATGATAAAGGTTTACGCCTCTTTCTTCCGCTTCACGGATAATGAGCTGTGCAGCATTGCTCACCATAAAATACTGCTGGTAGATCCTAAGAAGGTGCCCCGCCTCATCACTGTCGTCCGGATAGAGGAACAGGGTCAGATTCTTCCGGATATCTGTCTTGTCAAACTGGATTCCATCATGAATCAGCCCTTCATCTACGGTATCCAGGTCAAAGAGATGCAGTTTATTGCATCCGCTTTCATAGCCCGGCACATCAATGTCATACATAGTAGACGTCAATGTGAAATCTTTAAAAGGAACCTGGAAATGGCGGTCTGTCTTGGTCAGCCAGCTGTTTTCCGTAATCCATGGGTTTTTATCCTCCCACTGCTTATGATCTGCAAATTTCTGCAGGAAGAGACCTTCGTGGTAGTTAAGGCCCACTCCGTCCCCTGCAAGTCCCAGTGTTGCAATGGAATCAAGGAAGCAGGCCGCAAGCCGGCCAAGTCCTCCATTTCCAAGAGAAGGCTCCGGTTCCATCTCCTCGATCTCTGTGATATCATGCCCGTACTTTTTCAGTACCTCCCTTGTCTCCTCGAAAAGTCCCAGATTGATCAGATTATTGGACAAAAGCTTTCCGATGAGAAATTCCGCTGAAATATAGTACAGCTTTCTGTCTCCGGTATTAGCCTTCATGCCTTTCATTTTATCTTTTGTCACACAAAGAAGCGCTGTGTAAATCTCTTCCTTTGATGCTTCTTTGATTCCTTTATGAAATTTTTCCTGCAACATCATTTCCAATGCCTGTTCCATGTTTGTATCTCCTTTCTATCTATCACATTTCTGTGATCCACTTTCATCATATTCTTTATCATATACTATTTTTCCAGATTTTCATATACCCGAAGTATTTCTCCCACACTCCAGGCCTTCCATCAGGCGGACTTTTTCCGTCTCTCCTGCTCCGCCTTCAGATTGTCCGGCACAGCCGCTAAGTCCGGTCGCCAGAAGTCCGGCAGTAAGCAGCAGCGCCAACCCTCTCTTCTTCATTACTTCATCTCCATTTCCTTAAAAGTTTCGTATTGTTTCGTTATGTGTTAATCATACCTTCTCTTTCTATTTTAGTCAATAATTCATCTGTACAAATTTTAAGATTTATCTATTTTTCATAGTTTTTTTCTCATTTTTTTGTATAGTTTTTCTACTTACTCATATTTCCTTTTCGAAAATATACGAAACTTTCTTTTGTTTTACCTAAAATCCGTTGATTTTCTATCTTTACTTAGCTATAATATGAACAGATATTTTCCAAAAGAAAGGGCGGTCCTTATATGGCTACAATACAGGATATTGCTGATAAACTGGGGATTTCCAAGGGTACTGTCTCCAAAGCGCTCAATGGGGCAACTGACATCAGCGAAACTTTACAAAAAAATGTACTTGAAACAGCTGTAGAATTGGGATATACAAAAATACGGCGTCCCGGAGGGGTACGCCGACTTTGTATTCTGATTGAAAATATGGATTATGAGAACCCTCACGATTTTGGGTATGAGATTATCTTAGGATTCCGGCAGATGGCGGAACCGGCCGGCTATTCAGTAGACATTATTCCGGTAACGGAAAAACTGCAGAAATCTTATTCTTATGATACGTTTATGCTGAAGCATGACTATCTTGGCTCCTTCATCCTGGGCTTTTCTTTAAGCGACCCCTGGATGAAAGACTTCCACACAAGCCACACTGCCACCGTCCTTTACGACAACTATATTATGGCAAATCCCCATATCGGATATGTAGGGATCGACAATGGCGAGGGGATGGAGCTGGCTGTCTCTCACTTAAAACAAAAGGGGCATAAAAAAATCGGCTATCTAAGCCACGCCCTTGGCTCGCACATTATGCAGGTCCGCCACAAAGCTTTCTTTTCGGCACTTCGCCAAAATGGCCTGAAAAGCGATCCTACCTATGCCGGGAGCTCCTACTATATTACCCAGTGCATGGAGAAACATCTTCCCCGGCTTTTAAATCTCGGGGTTACCGCCATCATATGCAGCCACGATCTTATTGCCAATGCTGCTATGATCCAGTGCCAGCAGATGGGATACCGCATTCCGGACGATATTAGTATCATCGGATTTGACGATCTTCCCATCTGCGCCTACACCGCCCCTCCTCTCACAACCGTGCGCCAGGAACGGATCCAGCTTGGCAAAAGCGGATACTATGCACTGGAAAGCCTGATGAATGGAATTGCTATCGGAACTCTTCTCCTCCATGCAAGTCTGATTGTCAGAAATTCCACCGGCCCTGCCAAAGTGCCGCTTGATGCTAACACACCTGATCTTAACAGTACAGTTCATTCCTCTTTCTGACAGAGCAGGCCTTTTCGATCTTCTGTGCAACGGCAGCTGCTGCCGCTGCATTTATTTTTCTTGCCCCGGCAGGGCATACAACCACACAGCGCATACAGGAAATGCACTTTTTCTCATCTGCTTCCTGTACATGATTGAGAGAAATTGCCTCTGCAGGACATTTCTTCGCACAGATTCCGCATTGGTTGCATCCATCCTCTGCTTTCGGCACCATAGGCACAGGGGCAGATTCTTTGTAAGGACGGTTCCCCGGCACTTTAAAGTCTGATATTTTTCTCTTTTCTTGCTCCCATATTTGCCCTTTACTCTGCTCTTCTTGAAACTTCTTCCAGATTTTTTCTGCAAATTCCTTCAATTCCTGTTCATCTTCTCTGTCCGGTCTGCCTGTCGCATATTGATGCATAATAGAATGCTCTGCAATGGCAGCTACTGCCGCTATAACCTCAAATCCGCATTCTTCCGCCAGATCCTCAAGCTCTGTCAAAGTATCTTCATAGGCTCTGTTGCCGTACACACAGACAATCACACACCTTGCCCCATTTCCTTTGATCTGACGGAACCGTTTTGCTGCAAGCGCTGGAACACGTCCGCCATAGGACGGCACCGCAATAAGCGTCAGCTCTTCTTTTTCCACGGAAATACTTCCAAAATCCACAGAAGGATCTGTCAGATCGACCGCCTCTCTTTTCAGATTCCATTCTCCTGCAAGAAGATCCGCTACTTTTTTCGTTCCTCCTGTAGGGCTGAAAATTATTTGTCTTCCCTTCATTTTTACTCTTCCTTTCCTTCTTCGCAATTTGTTTCATTCAAAATAAAATCAGAAATTTTTATCTCGCACATTTCTTCTGTTCTGCATGCAGAAAAGTACTTTTCCTCCAAAGGAATCCATTTTTCCCGAAAATCTCTGACCTTTTCTCTATTCCGTTTTTCAATCCTCTGTATCTGCAAAGCCGGATCAATTGTCATAAAAACATGGAGGTCATAATAGTTCCACAAAGCAGGATGACAGCTATAAGATCCTTCCACGACCGTCAGCCGTCCCGGTTCTATGCATTTTGCCTTTCCAAACGTCTGCAGATGACAGTCGTAAGGTCTGTAAAAACATTTTTCACCTTTTATCAGCGGTTCCATAACCTCTTCCCGAAAACGTTCATAGTCCACATTTCCGCCCGGACACTCTAATCGTTCTCGCGTCCTTTGTTCCGGACGCAGAAAAAAGTCATCCATATGAATCACACTGCAGCCTTCTTTTCGCTGCAGCCCGGCCGCAAATGTAGTCTTTCCGGCCGCACACCTGCCATCTATCCCCACCAGGACATGATCCTTGCATTTCAGCAGATCTTTTGTTCCCGAGAGCACTTTGCTCATCCAGTCCATCCGCATTTTCCTCCCACACAGTTTCATTATAGCGTTCCTTTATCTGGGAGGAAGAAAGACTTCATATCCGCCTTCTCCAATGTCAGCAGTTTCACTTTTTTCTCAATCCCGCCTGCATATCCCGTCAGGCTTCCGTCGCTTCCCACAACCCGGTGGCAGGGAACAAGAATGGAAATTCTGTTATGTCCCACAGCGCCGCCTACCGCCTGGGCTGACATGCTCTTTTTTCCTCTTTTTTCAGCAAGCTTTCCTGCAATCTCCCCATAAGTCATGGTCTGTCCATATGGAATAGAACAGAGGATCTTCCACACTTCCTTCTGGAAATCCGTCCCAATAAAACGAAGAGGCACTGTGAAGTCAGGCTCCTTCCCGGAAAAGTAAATATCAAGCCACTCCTTCGTTTTCTCAAAGACCGGAATTTCTTTTTCTTCCCTTTCTTTATCCAGATGAAGGGCAAAATATTTCTGTCCCTCAAACCACAATCCTGTCAGGCAGTTTTGATCTGCCGCCAGAAGAATATCACCCAGCGGCGATCTGTAATGACTGATGTACTGCATATGCTCCCTCCATTTCCTGTCATTTCCTTTTTGGCGCATAGTCCTTCATACCAGGTATAGCGCCTCCTGCTACAGCCCAGAGGTAAAGGCTTGCAACGCTGCAGCAGGGACTGAATCGTCTGCGGTATTTTTCAAATAGCTTCCTATCTATTTTTCTGTGATGATAGACCATTCGCAGCCCCCTTAGGATCGCCAGATCATCATAGCTGAAAATATCAGGACGCTGGAGACAGAATAGGAGGATCATTTCTGCTGTCCACACACCGATCCCTTTCAGAGATGCCAGCCGCCTGACTGCCTCCTCATCGGACATGTGAGAAATACTGTCCAGATCAAATTCCCCGCTCTCTACCTTTTTGGCAAAATCTTTGATATATTCCGCTTTACGGAATGTGATCCCAAAAGACTGCAGAGCGGAAACATCCGCCGCCGCAATGCTTTCTGCATTAACACTGCCAAGTCCATCCTGCATTCGTTTCCAGATCGTCTCCTGGGCTTTTGTGGAAATCTGCTGTCCGATAATATGATGAACGACAGATGAAAATAAATCCGTATCCACTTTACGCTCAACGGGGCCGATCTTATCTATGATCTCACCTAGAATTTTGTCTCTGCTTTTCAGGTATTCCACTTCGGTTTTACCATACGAGAAATACACCGGTGTTCCTCCTTTTCTCCTGCATTTTCTTATTATTAATAATACTATCATTTTTCTTTCTTCTCAACACTTTATAAGTTTTGCCCGGTCATCCGAATCTTCATTTATTTGACTAATGCACCGGAACATACTATAATATTTTTATTACAGATGTAAGATTCAAGGGAGGAATGATTATGTCTGCTTTACCACAGATCTCTGAAGCTGAGTTTGAAGTTATGAAGGTTATATGGAAATTTGCTCCCATCAGCACAAATGAAATAACAGATCGCCTATTGAAGACTACTTCGTGGAGTGCGAAAACAATCCAGACTCTTATAAAACGTCTTGTGACAAAAGGCGCTTTGACTTATGAAAAACAGGGGCGTGTATTTGTTTATACTCCTCTCGTAGAAGAAAACGAATATATCAATCAGCAGAGCAATTCGTTCCTGAACCGTTTCTATGATGGAAACATCAGCGCAATGCTTTCATCATATTTGGAAAACAATCAACTGTCAGAAACAGAACTCCGCAATTTACGTTCCATCCTTTCCAAAGACTCTGATTAAGGAGAAGGATTTATATGACTGACTTCATCATACATTTTTTCATCTGCAATTTATTGATCAGCGGTATGATCGGGATCTTATTCTTATGTAAAAAAGAACAACCATTCCGATTGCTCTTTTTCTTTCTAAACTCTATCCTTACTGTATCTGATTCCCCATACAATATAGGAAAACCAGCTGTGTCTATTTCAGTGCATTTCCGTCTTTAAAGGCATTTCCGACTCTCTCTCCCAGCCTGTAATATCCGTAATGCACTGTATCGTAAGTAATGGGACTGAACTTTTCCAGACTCAATTCCCCATCCTCCCCAAGAACCTTTTCATCAATGCTCACATTGACAATCTTTCCAAAAATTTTGGACCCGCCGATCACATCCGTCAGCTCACATTCCAATGTAAGAGGAAGTTCATTGATCACCGGCGCATTGACAAACTCACTTTTTGTGGTTGTAAATCCTGCTTTCTCCATCTTATTCTCTTCCTTATTTGCAGAAACCATCCCCACGTAGTCACAGGCAGCCATATGTTCCACATCTCCCACGCTGACAGTGAACGCCTTATTCCGGAGAAGATTATCCGTTGTTATGATACCTCCTGAAACTTGGAAACGCACTCTGCGCTTCGTTTTTTGATTTACTGCATTGCATCCTGATGATTCGCCTTTACGATCTCTGTAAGGCGGACATGTTCGTTGTGATATCGGGCCGCCGGGTTCTTTTCCGGGATTGTCAAACGGATGGCGTTTTCCGGACAGTGGTGGATGCATGCCATACACATCTGACAATTTTTCATTATGTGGACTGCCCTCTGTTTTTTCAGTTCAATACATCCCGCCGGACAGACCCGTGTACAGATTCCGCAGCCGATGCATTCCTCTGTCACCTGATAAATGTGTTTCCACTGCTCTGTCGGGACGGACTTTTGATATTCCAGATATTTCTGATGCCACAGCCGGTCTTCTTCTGTGGCCGGCTGTATCCAATGTATACGCTTCTTAATGTCTGAACATATCCGGCTTAGATGTTTCTCAATCTGTTTTCCATGCTCAGATGCGATCTGCTCTTCCATATCAAAAGATGGCAGAAAATTATCTATCATCTTCAGAGTGTTTATATAGTCTGCCCTTTTCCCGCATCGTTTCAGTTCCTGCTGTGCCAGCTCTGCAGCGCCGCCATGTATATTTCCATAAGTCAGGATCAGAAAAAAGTACTCTGTCTGAAATTCTGCCTTTTTTAAAAATCCTTTTACCATAGCAGGCATTTCATGTCCATACACAGGACAGACAATCCCAATCTCCTCTGCCCTCCAGCTCTGCTCTTTCCTGTGAATTGCCTGGGGAATGCTTATCAACTCTCCTCCAATCTGTTTCGCTGCATAGAGACTGTTTCCTGTTCCGGTAAAATAGAAGATCATCTTCCAGGAACCTCCCGTTGCTTTAATCGTGAACTTTCAGACTATGAAGCATTTTAGTAAATGCAGGATCATCGTGGTTGACAATCTCACTGTGACCCAAATCCAGTTCGGCGATCTTTGCCATGTCCTCGTCACTTAATTTAAAATCCCATATAGCTATATTCTGCTCCATACGGTCCTTATGCACAGACTTCGGAATTACCACTACGCCTCTTTGCACATTCCAGCGAAGAGCTACCTGAGCAGCGCTCTTTCCATACTTTTCGCCAATCTTAGAGAGCACCGGATGGGTAAAAATCCCATGATTTCCTTCTGCAAAAGGTCCCCATGCCTCCGGAATCACGCCATACTCATTCATCAGGGCAAGTGCATTTTCCTGTTGGAAGAAAGGATGCAGTTCCACCTGATTTACTGCCGGGATCACGTCCACAGTCTCACACAGATCCGCAAGGCGTGCCGGATAGAAGTTGCAAACGCCGATAGCCTTTAATGTGCCTTCTTTATACGCCTCTTCCATTGCCCGGTATGCTCCTACATAATCACCCATGGGCTGATGGATCAGATACAGATCAAGATAGTCAAGTCCCAATTTGTCAAGAGATGTCCGGATAGCTTTCTTTGCCTCTTCATAACCTGCATCCTGTACCCAGAGCTTTGTGGTAATGAACAGCTCTTCTCTCGGCACGCCGCACTTTGCAATGGCTTCCCCGACTGCCTCCTCATTCATGTATGCAGCTGCTGTATCGATCAGACGGTAGCCGCTTGCGATGGCATCAAGAACCGCCTGCTCACACTGCGCCGGATCCGGCACCTGAAATACTCCAAATCCTTCCTTAGGCATCTTTACTCCATTATTTAATGTTACATATTCCATGATCATATCCTCCTTTTTCTTTCCGAATGTGGTATACCCATAACCTGTTTACAATGTAAATTATAAAAAGTATTTCAGAAAAAGTACAATATCAATCCCGCATTGTGCTATACTATATATGAATACTGAAAATGAGGTGACACCGATATGATCGAACACGAACATCTAAGACATCTTGAGGCTTTTGCCCGATACGGCACACTTTCGAAAGCTGCTGAAGAACTGCATATTTCCCAGCCCACTCTGACTCGTTCCATGCAGAAACTGGAAGATGAAATTGGCGTACCGCTGTTTTTACGCACAAAGAACCATCTGGAATTCAATGCCAACGGAGAGTTGGCTGCAGATTATGCAAGGCGAATACTAGAGCAAACTGACAGTATGGTAGAAAGGGTTCGGGCACTGGATCGTGCCGGGCGTACGATCTCCATTGGCTCCTGCGCTCCTATGCCTATGCTCACAGCGGTCCGGAATGCAACACATCTGTATCCTGAGATGACCATTTCTTCTGAATGCCGGGATTGTGAACCTTTAATCGAGGGACTCCGTTCTGAACTCTATCAGATTATTATCCTGCCCTATCGTCCGGAAGATAAAGATCTGTATATACAGAAAACAGAAACGGAAACTCTTTTTTTCGCCGTCCCTTCCGGGCATCGATTTGCTGGCAGCAATGGAATCTATATGAAAGAAATGGATGGAGAAAATATGCTTCTGTATTCAGATATAGGATTCTGGCATAGTCTGCCGCGGGAAAAAATGCCGCATTCCCGCTTTCTGGTGCAGACCGACCGATTCGCCTTTGAAGAGCTGATGTCTTCCTCCATCCTTCCATGTTTTGTATCCGATATAGCTCTTGCGGATAACTGGAACTCTGCAGACCGTGTTCTTGTCCCGATACTTGATCCGGAGGCAAAGGTTACTTATCATATGGTATGCCTGAAAAAAACTCTTTCGAAAGTTCGGAAATTATTTTTATCTGTAATCTGACCTGCGGCTTACATCCATCCAGTCCATAATTTCCTGCAGCCTGTCTTTTAATACACTTTGCGCTGCCCGTGCCGCATCACTGCCAAGGAGTAAACGGAAAAGCATCTTTCCTCTTAAATATGTTTACATACATTCCATCAGAATATCGTATATTTCATCACGGCTAAGTTCTCTCGGCCCGCACTTGATTACGTTGCATGTATCTGCTACATTGCGTAAGATTTCCGGAGTAATCTCTACTTTAGACTTCAGTTCGCTCATCTTTGTTGGAAGACCGCATGCTTTAATAAAGTCTGCCAGAGCCGCCACACCTGCCCGGGCTGTATCTGCACCAAATACTTCTTTAGCAAACTTTTCAAACTTCTCTTCAGCATCTTCTACAACATGACGGTAGTAAGCGGGATGAATCACTGCAAGACCCTGTCCGTGATTGCAGTCGGTATATGCGCCAAGTTGATGCTCCAGCTGATGTGCCTGGAAATCCGTCACTCTTCCCACTTTCAAAATCCCGTTCTCTGCCATAGCAGAGTCCCACATCAGATTCCCTCTCGCCTGTATATCGTCTACATTTCCCATCAGTCGTTTCATATTCACAACTGTATTTTTCATGATTGCAAGCGCCACATCATCAGAAACATTGTCCTGATCGGAATTTCCGAAATAAGTTTCCATCGCATGACTCAATGTATCAAACGCCCCGGAAATCACCTGCATTCTCGGAACGGACGCAGTGTATAAAGGATCGAGGATTGCAAATCTGGGAGCTGCCGCTGCCATCCCCGCTTTGATCACCTTCTCTTCGTTGGTAATGACCGCACCTCCGTTCATTTCTGCTCCTGTTCCGGATGCTGTAACAATTGCCCCCATTGGCAGGACATCTGTCGGAAACTGATGGTCTGTCATCTCCATCTCCCATAAATCTTTTTCCGTCTTTGCCTGCGCTGCTACAATCTTACAGCAGTCGATCACGGAACCGCCTCCCACTGCAAGAATGAAATCAATCTTGTTTTCTTTTGCAAGTTTCGCACCTTCCGTAAAACGGGAAATATCATTAACTTAAAGATATTTCACTATGAATTTACAGCAATTCCTCTTCGGGTTTCAATTCGCTCCGGAACGCAAAAAAGCCCTTGAAAATACCCGTTTTACGGGATTTTCAAGGGCTTCACGCACCTTTTATTTTAGAAAATTACATTCCCATGCGACTGTTGCTAACCTCACCTTCGCCTTTCATGCTCGGTTCGCTAAGCAACGCTGCATAGCTTCCAACTACAGTTCATCTGCGTCCTTCGGACTTGATTCACTTAGTTTCCAGCCATCTGTTTTGCAACTTCTGCTGCGAAATCCTCTTCCTTCTTCTCGATTCCTTCTCCGGTCTCGAAACGAACGAATTTCTTAACAGTCATGTTAGCGCCGTTCTCTTTTGCAACCTTCTCTACATATTTTGCAACTGTAAGGTCGCCGTCCTGAACATATACCTGGTCTAACAGACAGATCTCTTTCATCTCTTTGTTGAGACGTCCGATAATCATTTTCTCAATGATGTTCTCCGGTTTGTTCGGATTCTCCAGTTTAGCCTGTGCAAGCAGGATCTCTTTCTCATGATCAATGTATTCCTGTGAAACTTCCTCACGGGATACATACTTCGGAGACATAGCTGCAACCTGCATAGCTACATTCTTCAGGCATGTCTTGATCTCATCGTTTACGACATCTGTTTCCGCCTCTACGAGAACACCGATACGTCCGCCGCCATGGATATATGCTACGACACATCCGTCAGATACGATCTTTTCAAATCTTCTGATGCTTAAGTTCTCTCCGATAACAGAAATTTTCTCTGTCAGAACATCTTTTACTGTCTTGGAAGCGTCTTCGTTCCATGCCTCTGCCATGAATGCATCCATATCTTTGGACTCTGATGCAATTGCCTGATCAACAACAGCTTTTACAAATGCCTGGAAATCAGCATTCTTTGCAACGAAGTCTGTCTCTGAATTCACTTCAACAATTGCTGCTGTTTTGTCATCTTTTACTTCTGCCATTACAATACCTTCAGCGGCAATTCTTCCGGCTTTCTTCACTGCCTTTGCCTCACCGTTCTTTCTCAGGTATTCGATCGCCTCATCCATATTTCCATTTGTTTCATTAAGAGCTTTCTTGCAGTCCATCATTCCGGCGCCTGTCAGTTCTCTTAATTCTTTTACCATACTAGCTGTAACTGCCATTTTTCATTCCTCCGTCGAAATCTTATTTATACAAGGGGTTTTAATTAAGCTTCCACTGTTTCTGCAGCTTCTTCAGCCTGCTCTTCGTAAGCTTCTTCACCTTCTGCATATTCTTCTTCGTAACCTGTTTCTCCCTGATTTGCCTCGATAACAGCATCTGCCATCTTGGAAACGATCAGTTTTACTGCACGAATTGCATCGTCATTTCCCGGAATTACATAATCCAGCTCTTCCGGATCACAGTTTGTATCTGCAATACCGATAAGCGGAATGCCAAGTGTATGTGCTTCCTGAACGCAGATTCTTTCTTTCTTCGGGTCAACGATGAAAATTGCATCCGGCAGTCTCTTCATTTCTTTGATTCCGCCAAGGTTTTTCTCCAGTTTCTCCCACTCTTTCTTCAGCTGGATAACTTCCTTCTTCGGCAGTACGTCAAATGTTCCGTCTTCCGCCATTGCTTCGATTTCTTTCAGACGGTTTACTCTGCTCTTGATTGTCTTGAAGTTTGTGAGCATTCCGCCCAGCCATCTCTCATTTACATAGAACATACCGCAGCGCTCTGCTTCTGTTTTGATAGCGTCCTGTGCCTGTTTCTTTGTTCCTACAAACAGGATTGTTCCGCCTTCTGCTGCGATATCGGAAATTGCCTGATATGCTTCATCTACTTTTCCTACAGATTTCTGAAGGTCAATGATATAGATACCATTTCTCTCTGTGTAGATGTACGGAGCCATCTTAGGGTTCCATCTTCTTGTCTGATGTCCGAAATGAACACCTGCCTCTAAAAGTTGCTTCATTGAAATAACACTCATGTTTCTTTCCTCCATTTGGTTTTGTTACTTCCGCACATTGCATTTCCCGTAAGACCGGCCTTTCATCCTGTAATCCATCAAAAAGGCTTAGGCACCTTTACAGGCAGACATATGCGTGTTTTTTTGCGACTTGAATATAATACCATAAAAAAGTGCCGGATGCAAGCATTTTTCTGGCTTTCCGGCACTTTCATGATCATTTTTCTCTCTTCATTGATATTTTACTACAGAACTCTTCTGACACTGCGGATCTGCCTGTAAGTGCAGTCACTCCACTCTACGATACCTACTCCGGGAGCTGATGCATGGATGATCCCCCCGGTTCCATTGTAGATGCCTACATGTCCGTAATACACCAGAAGGTCTCCCGCCTGTGCCTGTGAAAGCGGTACTTCCACTCCCGCATAAGCCTGTGAACTGTCCGTCCTTCCAAGACTGACTCCGAACTTTGCATAAATCTGCTGGGTAAACCCGGAACAGTCAATTCCATTTGTCAGGCTGTTGCCTCCCAGTACATAAGGATTTCCGAGAAATTGTCTTGCATACGCCACAACTGCCGCTCCGTCTGTCCCCTGCGGCGGCACAATCGATGCATTTCCTCCGCCTGATGAACTTCCGGATCCTCCTCCGTTTGATCCGCTGTTGCTGTTTTCGTTTCCGGCGGAATTATTTCCCTGCTGGGACTGGTTGCTATTTTCTTCAGCCTCCTGGGCCGCTGCTGCCTGTGCTGCTTCCTGCTGACGTTTTTCCTCTTCTGCTTTCTGGGCTGCCACCGCCTCCTGGATGCTGGCATCCAGCTGGGCAATCTCTGACTGTTTCCCATCTATCATCGTATTAAGGGAAGTCTTGTCCTCTTCCAACTGTACCTGCATTTTTTCCAGAGACTCTGCCTCTTCCTGCAGTGTGGCGGACAGCTCTTCTATCTTCTTTGTTGTAGCTTCACATTCCGCCTGCTTTTCTTTATCATACTCATGTACATTTTGTATGTATTCTGCTTTATTGATCAAATCCGAAAAATTTTCCGCGGAGAGAAGGATCTCCAATTCATTTCCATTTCCCGCTTCATACATATACTGGATTCGTTTTTTCATATCTGCAAATTGCTTTTGCTGCTGCACAATAGCTTCTTCCAGATCGACATTGGCCTTTTCAATCTCTTCCTGCTTTTTTGAAAGATCACTTTCCAGTGTGTTGATCTTGTCAAGAATGCTTGTCAACTGACTCTGCAGAGATGTCACTTCCCCTTCCACAGCTGCTTTATTATCTTTCAGATCATCTATGGATGGTTCTGCAAAAACAGGACATACTACCATGGAGCTGACCAGCATCGCCGTGACAGTTGCCTGTACTATTTTTTTCTTCATACTCTCCCACCTTATCTCTATCTGTATGCTGTTAACTTCTGTCTGTTTCGCGCTCTTTTGCGGAAGCGCCATTACCTTGATTTATATTTATACACAATAAGAATACAACAATTTTTCTGCAATTTCAACAAATTTTCCAAGAAATAAAAACAAGAAGGCAATTCTTTTTACTGCCTTCCTGCTTTCAGCTTTATGTTCACCGGATTACCAGCATCTCCTGTACCACGGAGATCCGTAAACACTGGCAATTTTTACAACATCTCCCGGTTTCGGAGCATGTATCATTTTCCCTCCGCCAATGTAAATTCCTACATGGCTTCCATAACACACAATGTCTCCCGGCTGCGGATCCGTTACTGCCACTCCGCATCCACCCTGTGCATAAGAAGTTCTCGGAAGAGAAATTCCCGCAACAGAATGGCAGTACTGCACAAGCCCGGAACAATCCAGGGCAGATCCCGGAGTGGAACCGCCATATACATAAGAAACTCCCAACTGGCTGTAAGCCGCATTTACAATTGCCTGTGCCACAGAAGTATTTCCCGAAGAGGAGGAACTTCCTGACGAGGAACTGCTTCCCGATGAGGAACCGCTTCCCGACGAAGAGCTGCCGCCCGACTCTGTACCGCCGGATGTATTTTCAGAGGATGTGCTGTTGTCAGACTCATCCTGCTGTGAACTGTCACTTTCGCCGGATTCCTCCTGTCCTGCTGCCGCTGCTGCCTCGGCCTCTCTTTGCGCCGCTTCCTGTGCCGCCGCCTCAGCTGCTGCTGCAATCTGCTCGTCAAAGTCAGCAATCTCTGCTTTCTTCTCTGTCAGAGTCGCATTCAGGTTTTCTTCCTCCTGCTCATATTGTTCCTGCATATCCTGCTGCTTTTTCTGCTCTGTCTCCAGAGTTTCCTTCAGATCTTTTATTTCTGCTTCTGTTTGTTCCAGTTCTTCCAGCTTTTGCCGGTCATATGTATGAACATTCTGAATATATTCCGCTTTGTTAACCAGATCTGAAAAGTCTTTTGCCGATATAAGGGTTTCCAGAGAACTTAACTCTCCGCTTTCATACATATATTTGATCCTAAGTTTCATAGAATCATATTGTTCTTCTGCTTTTTTCTCGGCTTCCTCCAAATCTTCCTCGGCCTGTATGATCTTCTCTCCGGTCTTGATCAGCTGTTCTTCCATTGATCCGATCTTGGTAATAAGCTCTGTCAACTGTTCCTGCAAGGACTCTGCCTCTTCTGTAGCTGCCTCTTTTTTCTCTTCCAGCTCTGCAGCCGACGGTGCAGCAAGTACCGATGTCGTGGCTAAAGAACTGGCTAATGCTGTCATCAGCAGTGTTCTTCCTATTCTGTTCATCTTAATTCTGTCCCTTTTCAATTATCTGCTATGTCTGTTTCCTGTTGCTGTGTTTCCCCTCCCATACATTTAATATAAATTAAAATTTATATTTTTGCAATACTTTTTTAATTTTTGTAATATTTCCGTAATATTTAAGCTGACGGCTGAACCGGTTTCTCATCAATGCGCTGTATCAGCACAAATATACTGGACGCCGCTGCTGCACATACAACCGTAATAATACCGATCCTCATAGGCTGCTGCATCATCCATTCATAGGCAGCCGTTTCTGTAGCTGCAATTGAAACAAGATTCATTACCATATGCCCCAATACCGGAGCTTTGACAGATCCGTATTTTTCATATAAGTAACAGAGCACCATTCCCATGAAAAAAGCATAGATCATCTGAACCATATTTCCATGAATAACGGCAAAGATCAAAGATGCGGAAACTGCCGAGCGGATAAATCCTGCTCTTTGGCGCATCCTCCTGAACATCACCCCGCGGAATACCAGTTCCTCAGCTGCAGGTACCAAAAGGCCCAGACAAATCACCTGTACGGGCAGGGATGCACTGTAAAGGGCATCTGTAGTCTGCTGATATGATGCACTCATCGACTGAAGATTTCCGATTATGATCAGATTATTTACACCCACACACAAGACAGCCGAAATGCCGATCACACCTGCATACTGCCACAAAGAAGCTTTTTTGTTCGGCACGATTCCAAGAAATTTTTCATTCTTACGGTCCCTGTGAAACAAAAACAACATAATAGGAATCACAAGCAATGCGCTGATCCCCTCCAGCAGTGTGGTATACTGCATCAGCTGCTCTGTTATTGTCAAAGTCATATCCGTCATGGCATCCTGATTCTGCATTGCCCCCACTGCTTCATCATAGTGGTTGGACATGTAAAAAAAGCTGTATATTCCCGCTGCCGCCATACTGACAACCATACTGACGACTAATTTGATCACCAGAGGCACAAACACATACCATGCACCGGTTTTATATACTTTCGGCATTGACGGTATGGGCGTCTTCTCCTGTTCGTCTTTCTTTTGTTCCTGCCCCGGTTCAACGGACCCGGGATCTGTTCCGGGATTTTCCCATGGATTGCTCATATATATTTCTGTTCCTCACTTTCCAAATCTAAATATGTAACAGTACATAAAACTCCTGATTTTCTTATTCTACTTCTCATTTACAAAAGTTTCAATTAAAAAAGTATAAACTCTCTGCCGACTGATTCCGCTTCCTTTTCTTTACTTTCCTGTCTCCAGGCCATATAATAGTAAATATAATTTTCAGGAAAGGAGTTTTATAATATGGAAGATCAGAAACAGCGTGTCTATGACGCACTGAATAAACTCGGTATTAAATATGAAGTCGTTGAACATGAACCTGTTCATACTATGGAGGACATGGACCGCCTCGGCCTTCCGGAAAAGGGTACTCTGTGCAAAAATCTTTTTCTTCGGGATTCCAAAGGCAAACGTCACTTCCTTGTCACCTGCGATGAAAAGAAAAAAGTAGATCTCAAGTCTCTTGGACGCGCGCTTGGAGCCGGCAATCTAAGCTTCGCCTCAGAGGAACGCCTGGAACAGTATCTTGGCTTAAAACAGGGAAGCGTTTCCCCCTTCGGACTTATGAATGACACAGATCATGAGGTGGAATTTTTTATCGACAAGGATCTTTCCCGCTGTAAAAGTCTCGGGATCCATCCTCTGGAAAACACTGCTACCGTTTTCCTTTCTTTCAAAGACCTGGACAAATTTCTGTGGGATCTCGATGTAGATGTCATAAAAATCAAATTATAATGGAACGGCAAAAGGACATGGATTTTGCATCCCATGTCCTTTCCTTTTATTTATTCTTCAGATATTCCTCAATAAGGCATTGCTTCCCTTTCAGGCTTCCCTGAACCATCTCCGGTTTGCCGCCGCCTCTGCCGTCAAACCTTTCGTTCAGCTCTTTTCCGAACGGACGGACATCCTCTTTCCTGCTTCCGATCACATAGCGATACCCTTCCTCTGATGTTCCGGCAAACACAGCCGCTATTTTTGCCCCTCTGTCAAGCAAAGCATTCATCAGCTCCCTTGGCCCGTTTCCTTCCAGCCCGCTGTCAAATATCCAGGTCACGCCTTCTCTTATTGCTGTTTCAGCTGCCTGGTATCTCAAAAGCTTCTGCTGGAGGAGCAATGTTCTATTTTTCCAGCCATCCCGCTCCGCCTTCAGCTTTTCCACAGCTTTTGCTGTCTCATTTTCCTTCTCACACAACAGATTTCCTATGGCTTTTACATTTGCCTGTTTGATCCGGTAGTCTCTAAGCGCCCGGAACCCACACAGCATGGTAATCCTCTCTCCGCCTTTGTAGTTCATCCTCCCTACCAGCTTGATCAGTCCGATCTCCCCTGTTCTCTTTACGTGAGGGGCGCAGCATGCACAGACATCAAATCCCGGAATTTCTATAATCCTTACCTGGCCTTCGATCTCTATTTTGCTTCTGTATTCCATAAAGGAAAGCTCTTCCCTGGAGGGGTAAAGTGTCTCTACTTTCAGATTCAGGGCAACTGCCCTGTTGGCTTCCCACTCAATTTCCTCCAGCTCTTCCGGCGTGATAGGACCGTTAAAATCCATAGTACAGTAATCATTTCCCAGGTGAAAGCCTACGTTATCATACCCGAAGCGGGCGTGTACAAGCCCGGAAATGATGTGTTCTCCCGTATGCTGCTGCATCTTTTCAAAACGCTCTTCCCAGCTGATTTTCCCGTGAACAGTTTTTCCTACTTCCAAAGGACGATCCGTTATGTGATGGACAGTTCCCTGTTTTTCCTTCACATCCCAGACCTCTGCCTCATCCAGCCATCCGGTATCAGCATATTGCCCTCCGCCTTCCGGGAAAAATGCGGTCCTCTCTAAAATAACACGATAGCCCTTTTTATCCTTTTCA
This sequence comes from Claveliimonas bilis, assembly GCF_030296775.1. Classification (NCBI taxonomy): domain Bacteria; kingdom Bacillati; phylum Bacillota; class Clostridia; order Lachnospirales; family Lachnospiraceae; genus Claveliimonas; species Claveliimonas bilis. The sequence continues at coordinate 2,165,178 of NZ_AP027742.1, forward strand.
CAGGAAAGCACTTTCGCATCAAATTCTTTCATGTGACTGTCCTGATAAAAAAGCTTCTCTGTCTGCCCAATCTCCATTTCCTGTCTACATCCTTTCCGGCGCTTCAAATCCAAGTATATCGATACATGCCTCCAGTACTCTCTTTGTCAGGATCAGAACTGCAATATAACTCTCCTGTACTTTTTCATCCTCCTCTGCCAGGATCTTCGTTTCATGGTAGAAACGATTGAATGCATTTGCCAGGTCATAAATATACGCACAGATCTTATGAGGCGCTGTTTCCTCATAAGCGGTCTCCATGACAGCATTGTATTTGGCAATTTCCAGCATAAGCGCCTTTTCACTGTCACTGTGAGCTCCGCTGACAGAAAGATCTTCCAGATGTTTTCCCATTTCTTCATATTTATGAAGAATGGATTTGATCCGTACAATAGTATAAAGAATATAGGGACCTGTATTTCCTTCAAATGATGTAAAGCGGTCCACATCAAATACATAATCCTTGCTGGCCTGATTAGACAGATCTCCATATTTAATAGCAGACATTCCCACAATTCCGGCAGTCTCCTTTGCTTCCTCTTCGCCCACTGTCCGGTTATCCGTGATCTTGTGGTACATCTCCTCGTTAATTTCACGGATCAGGTTCTCCAGGCGCATTACACCGCCCTCTCTTGTTTTAAAGGGCTTTCCGTCCTTTCCGTTCATTGTACCAAATCCAAGGAAACGAAGCCTTGTCTTTTCCGGTACGATCCCGGTTTTTTTCGCTGCCCGGAATACCTGTGTAAAATGAAGTTCCTGGCGCTTATCCACTACATAGATCACCTGATCCGGATGATAGTCTTCCTCTCTCTGGACTAAAGTAGCAAGATCTGTCGTCCCGTACAAAGAGGCCCCGTCTGATTTCTGGATCATACATGGAGGAATTTCTTTCGTATCTGTCTCTTCTTTTACATCAATGACAAGGGCTCCGTCATCTACCCTTGCAAACCCCTCTTTTTTCAGCCGTTCGATCATGTCCGGAATATAGGCCTGCGCATCCGCCTCTCCCTTCCACAGATCAAACTCCACATTTAAATTGGCATAATTCTTCTTCAGATCCGCCACGGAAACCTGCATGATATGCTTCCAGATAGCGGTATATCCCTTGTGTCCGTTCTGAAGCAAATAGGTAGCATGCAATGCTTCTTCCCTGTATTCTTCATGCTCTTTAGCATAGGCGCTTGCAGTCGGATAAATCTCTTCCAGCTCTCCGATGGTAAATGGCGCCTCACTGGGATATTCTCCTTCAAAAGACTCATCAAAATACGGAAGATCAGGCTGGCGTTTCTTTAACTCTGTAATTATAAGTCCCATCTGATAGCCCCAGTCTCCCATGTGTATATCTCCAAGAACCTTATGCCCCATTGCTCTGCAGATTCTCTTGACACTTTCTCCAATGATCGCGGATCGGAGATGCCCTACATGGAGAGGCTTTGCCACATTAGGTCCGCCGTAATCTATAACGATCATTTCCGGATTCTCTGTCTTTTCCAGACCAAGCGTTTCCTCTCCCGCCATATCATTCAAATAAGATGCAAGGTATCTGTCATCAATCTTCAGGTTAATAAAACCCGGAGCAACTGCTTCTGCTTCTGCAATGCAGCCCTGTCTCCCGATCTGAGACACCACATCTTTTGCAATCATTATCGGCGCTTTTTTATAAACCTTGGCTCCCGCCATAGCCCCATTACACTGGTATTCACACAGATCCGGACGGTTTGACAGCGTTACCTTTGCATAGGATCTGTCATAGCCCGCTTCTTCAAAAGCCTCTTCCATTTCTGCGGTTATCTTATCTAAAAGCTTTTTCATCTTTTTTCCTCCATTCCTGTTCCACAATACCCTTTGATCATTCTACAGTCTACCATAATTCCCCCTTTCCCTCAATATCTCTCTTTTGACAAACTGGATTTTCCTTGCCATTTCCGCGAAACTATGCTACCCTCGAATAACCAATAATAAAAGAAAGAAGGAATGTTATGATCATTGGTTCTCATGTTGGAATGAGCGGAAAGGATATGCTCCTTGGCTCTGCAAAAGAAGCAGTCACCTACGGAGCTGATACATTTATGTTTTACACCGGGGCGCCTCAAAACACAAAACGAAAAGACATCAGCGAGTTGAATATCGACCCGGCCTGGAAATATATGGAGGAACACGGGATCAGACAGATCCTTGTCCATGCCCCTTACATTATCAATCTTGCAAATACTGTCAAACCGGAAACCTATGAACTTGCAGAAGAATTTCTTGCCCTGGAGATTGACCGTACTGCCGCCTGCAAAAGCTCCACTCTGATCCTCCATCCCGGAGCTCATGTGGGGGCAGGAGTATCCGCTGGAATCGCTCAGATCATCCGCGGCCTAAACCACATCCTTACCAGGGAAACAACCGTCAATGTCGCACTGGAAACAATGGCCGGAAAGGGGACTGAAATCGGACGAAGCTTTGAAGAAATCGCCCGCATTTATGACGGCGTTGTGTATAACGACAAGCTGCGTGTATGCTTTGACACCTGCCACACCAATGACAGTGGATATGATGTTAAAAATAACTTTGACGGTGTGATCGATGAATTTGACCGCATTCTGGGCAAAGATCAGATTGCGGTCTTCCATATCAATGACAGCAAGAATCCGATGGGCGCCCGCAAAGACCGCCACGCCAATATTGGTTTTGGCACCATTGGCTTTGATGCCCTTCACACCATTGTGCATCACCCTGATTTTGAAAATGTTCCCAAGATTCTCGAAACTCCCTATATCCCCTCTTCCGAAAATTCAAAAAAGTCTTTCCCTCCTTATCGGGAAGAAATACAGATGTTAAGATGCGGACAGTTCAATTCCCGTCTTCAGGAAGAAATCGCCGGCAAATAAGCCGGCTTTTCTTTTTCTCTTGACAATTTTATATTTATGTATTATTGTATTATATAGCTAATACATTTGTTGGATATCAAATCGTACAATAGAAACGAGGTGACATGCATGCCATGGGAATTAGATAATGACCGCCCGATCTATCTGCAGCTTATGGAACGGATACAAAGGGATATCATTTCCGGAGTCTACAAACCCGGCGATAAACTTCCGTCTGTAAGAGATCTCGCCGTGGAGGCCGCGGTAAATCCAAACACAATGCAAAAAGCTCTTTCCGAACTGGAGAGAAGCGGCCTGGTTTACGCCCAGAGAACCAGCGGCCGGTTTATAACGGAGGATGAAGCTATGCTGAAAAAAATGAAACAGGAACAGGCTGCCAGCCATATCCATGAATTTTTTGAAAAAATGCGCAGTCTCGGATTCCAGGATGAAGAGACGCTTGCTCTACTTCAGGAAGCTATAAAGGGGGAACACTGACTATGAAGCCGATATTAGAATGCAAAGGGCTTACCAAACAATATAACAACCATGTCAACGCCCTTACGAATCTGAATCTGGTTCTGGAACGGGGGCAGATCATCGGGCTTTTGGGACCGAACGGAAGTGGAAAGACCACTTTGATCAAACTGATCAATGATCTTTTGATTCCTACAGAAGGACAGGTTCTGATCGATGGAATGGCGCCCGGCGTTGAGACAAAGAAGATCGTATCCTATCTCCCGGAGCGGACCTATCTGGATCCCTCAATGAAGATCAAGGATATCATTTCCTATTTTTCAGATTTTTACGAAAACTTTGTCACTGACCGCGCTTACCATATGATGACAGATCTGGAGATCGACGTCAACTCCCGTATGCGCGCTCTCTCCAAGGGAACAAAAGAAAAGGTTCAGCTGGCCCTGGTAATGAGCCGTGACGCCCAGCTGTATGTTCTGGATGAACCGATTGGTGGAGTGGACCCTGCTGCCAGGGACTATATTCTTCAGACCATATTGACAAATTACAACGAAAACGCGACCATCCTGATCTCCACCCATCTGATCACAGACATTGAAAACATCCTGGACCGGGTTCTCTTTCTAAAGCAGGGGCAGGTTGTACTCAATGCAGCGGTAGATGAAATACGAATGGATCAGGGTAAATCTGTAGATGCGTTATTCCGGGAGGTGTTCAGATGTTAGGCAAACTGATTCGGTATGATCTGAAATCTACAACCAGATTTCTGATCGTCATTCATATTTTTCTGATTATATTTTCCATACTGGGACGCATATTCCTGACCGGAAGATTTCCTTATGAAGCTGATGATATAAGCGAATTGCTTATTGCTTTGACCTTTACTGTATATATCATCCTGTTTGCGGGCGCTTCATTTGGTACCCTTCTCGTTATAGCAGTAAGATTTTACAAAAATTTATTCTCCGATGAGGGATATCTCACCAATACCCTTCCCGTCACCAAAGGGATGCACTTATTGTCAAAGACACTCTCTGGAACTATATGGTGCGCTATTGATGCTTTCATCCTGTACCTGTGCGCTTTTATCCTGATCGCTATCCCGCCTGTTACCGAAGCTCTCAGCGCTCATTGGGGAGAATTTATCCGGCTTTTGGGATTTTCCAGCCAGAGCAGCTTTCATTTCTTTTTGCTGTATATGGTAGTACTTACCTTCATCGGCGCGGTTGTCAATGTGGTCAGTATCCAGTCAGCCGTCATATTGGGGCAGCTTTTTAACGGTCACAAGGTATTGGGAGCTGTTGTTTCCTATTTTGTCCTTACCACCATCTCCTCGATTGCGGCTACCATACTGATGGGGATTTACGGTCTGCTTACTGATAACCTTATAATAGGTACTGTCGGCAACTCTGACTTTACCTTTGCTTCCTATATGACAAATATATTAAATCTTTCCTTTGCCCTGGAAATTGTATTTGCCATCATACTTTATATTATTTCTTATATTATTATGAAAAAGAAAATCAATTTAAGCTAACCTTGCAGAGAAGGGATATTTGCACAAAAAGGCATATGACTTCTGCAGTATAATCTGCAGCTCGTCATATGCCTTTTTCTTTTTCCTAAAAAAACACTTGAATCAACACCATATAAAGCACAGTGCCTACTCCGATACTTAAAAGGTTATTTCTCTTCCAGGCATGAAGCGCCGCTGTCACAAAGACAGCAGCCGCTTCCGGAATCCCATGGGGCGCTTCTGCCACAGGTGTCGCCCGCAGGCAGTATACCACAAGCATACCGATCACTGCCGGTGTCAGCACTCTTCCAAGATAACGCACCACTTCCGGTATCTCTTTCCCCTTTGGAAATATCAAAAACGGAACGACTCTTGTAGCAAAAGTAGTGGCCGCCACAAGGAAAATAATTACAAATGATACTCCTGCACTTAACGGCATTTTGCCACCTCCTTCTCATCCAGCTTCCTTCGTCCTGCAAAAAGGATCATGATAATAAGAAGCATGGAAGGGAGCACAAAACTGTCGGCTCCGAATATCTGCAGGCAGAGAAACGCTGCCGCCACGCCTATTGTTTCCGGAATCCTGTTTTTGGCATCCATCCACTGTTCCACAAAGATCACCACAAACAGCGCTGTCATGGCAAAGTCGATCCCTTCCGAATTGAAGGGCAGAAAACTTCCTGCAAGTCCTCCAATGGCAGAACCGATTACCCAGTAGGACTGATTCATAATAGAAATCGCAAATAGAAATTTTTCTTCTTCTACTCCTTCCGGTATTTTTGTTGTACATAAAAGGGAATAGGTTTCATCAGTCAGACCGAAGATCATATACCACCTTTTTTTCCCCATCTGATTAAATTTGTCAAGCAGTGATATCCCATAAAATATGTGTCTGATATTTACCATTAAAGTCATGAATATCACTTGTACAAAAGAAATACCCGGCGTAAAAAAATTTACTGCCAGATATTGCCCGGAGCCTGCATATACAAGCAGGCTCATCAATATTGCCCATAAAAAGGAATACCCTTTCTCCGCATACATAACGCCAAAGGCAATCCCAATAAAAAGATATCCCGTCAAAACAGGAATCGTATAAGGAAACGCCTTTCTGAATGCATGTTTGTAACCTGTCATCCCTTATTCCTTTCCTTTATCCGTTGTATATCCTATTTCTTACTTCTCTACCGTGAGGAGGCCTGTTCCAGATCTGTCAGCACCTCTGCAAGCATAGCATCCGATGCAACCGCACCGGCATAATCCTGCTGCACTCCCGCCATAAACTGCTGTACGTCATTATGGGATGCAACCTCTTCTGCTTCTTGTAGGATCTCATCCTCCGCCCCTTCGGAGAGGATCTGCCACTTTCCCTTCTCTTTTCTCAGATACAGTGTTTCCATCCCCGGCACCTCTGTATAAATGTCTTTTATCTTCATAGTATATTTCACAAAGGCAATATAGCAATCCTCATATCTTGCCTTTTTCAGATAGATTGTAAGATTGTTATACCCTTCTGCGAAGCCGTTTTCACTTGTCTTTTGTTCATAATAATCATGGACGGCCTGTTCGATTGCTGTATCCGTATTTTCTTTCAGTGGATTTTCTTCGATCAGCTCCCAGCCTTTGTTTTCTTTCTTCTGAATGTCTTCCTGCAGCTCTGCTGCCGTATCCTTTGTCTCCTGGCTTTTCGCTTTCTCTTTGGTAAGATTGAATCCCGCTGCAGCCAGCACTAACAATATCAGACATCCCGCTGCAATCTTAAGGAGCCTGCCCTTTTTTGCTGTACTGCCGCTGCTTTTCAGTCTTCCCTTCATTTCTACCTCCACTTCTTATTCTGTATGCAGTCTGGCACTAAAAATAATACTCGCTATTTTTTTGAAAGTCAATCTTGTAATTTTGTTCCATTTGTGCTATTATACTACTTGTCTCTGTAGCTCAGTGGATAGAGCACTGCCCTCCGGAGGCAGGTGCGCCAGTTCGACTCTGGTCAGAGACGTAAAGAGCAGTCAGTTTATACCGACTGCTCTTTTTTAATTTGCCAGGAACTCTTTGTTCTTCTTATTCTTTTTCCGGCAGCATGAGTTTCTCCTTCTCCCGGCAATAAAAATAGACCCTGTCAGACAGCACATCCTCTCTGTCAAGCTGCGTCTGATTCATCTCTCTGACGATCAGATCCAGTTCTTCCCAGGAGGGCGCCATACTGACCGGCAGAATGATCACTTCATGGATACTGCTTGGCATTATATAAAAGTCTTTGCCCAGATATTCCCCGATACGCTTCAGACAGGAAGGATAGAGTATGGCTGCTGCGCCAAAATTCCGGCTGCTGTTTGTCAGGATATGGACATCCTCTTCGCCCTGCTCCCATTCTTCCGGGCCTTCCTCCCCTGCCATTTCATATATAACAGTCTGCATAGGCGCAAATTCAGCCGGAAGAAGTCTTGGTGTATTTTGACATGCCTCCCGGTAAACGTCTTCCTTTTTCACATTCCACAGGCGAAGGTGCTCTTCCCCCACAGGCATGAAAGCCGTTTTATCTTCACCATCCAGATTCAGCATTACAAAAAAGATAACAGCCAGATCCAAAAAGGGAACATAGGGGATTCCTCTAAGGTAGTCCTGGTTTTTTCGACAGTTCACTACCCGGTAAATAATCCTCGACCTGACATTTTCATATTCTGTCAGAAATCCTCCCTCCCATCTGTGCGTCACTTTCACATGCTGGTACAGTTCTTTAATCTGACACCCGATTTCTTCCAGAGTATATCCTCTTTGATATCTCTCGAAATATCCCTCCAAATATATCGTCGGAGAAATATTAAGCCCTGGCTCACGGATCACAATACCCTTGCGCTCTCTCCCGTTATTTTTGATCACTGTACGGATACAGATATCCCATTCTTCCGGCAAAGCCTCCCGAAGCCTTTTTTCCAACAGTTCCACGAATTTTTCATATGACATAAAGCTCCTTTCTCCATCAGATGCTTTTGTCTTTTTGCAGATCCAGGCAGATAGATATTATGGTAACTTACATTATAAAAAAGCCCCGCACAAAATGCAAGGCTTTTTCTTTTCTTATTAAAATTCAGATGAATCTGTCTCTGTATACACTTCTCATTATACTCTGGACAAATATTCTCCTGTACGTGTGTCGATCTTCAGAACATCGTCCTGATTTACAAACAGCGGAACCATGATCTGTGCTCCAGTTTCTACGATAGCCGGCTTTGTAGCACCTGTTGCTGTATCTCCCTTCACACCAGGTTCTGTCTCTGTAACTCGCAGCTCTACAGTGATAGGCGGTTCAATAGCAAACACATTTCCCTGATGAGAAATCACTTTTACCGTCTCGTTCTCTTTTACGAATTTCAGAGAATCTCCGACCACATCCGCATTTACTGCCAGCTGGTCATATGTCTCCATATCCATAAAGTTATACAGATCACCGTCTGTATACAAGTACTGCATATCTTTTCTGTCAATATGAGCTGTCTCAAATTTTTCTGTCGGACGGAATGTCTTTTCTACCACGCCGCCGTTTATGATATTTTTTAATTTTGTGCGCACGAAAGCAGCGCCTTTACCAGGTTTTACATGCTGGAAATCCAGGATCTGATAAATATTCCCTTCAATTTCTACAGTCAAACCATTTTTGAAATCACCTGCTGAAACCATTATAATCCTCCTTAAATCGTGCCTTCCCCCGGCACATGGCATTCTTATTCACTTTTACCATTTTATAATAGTTTACTGCTTTTTTCAACCTTTTTTTCCTTTTCCAGGCTTTTCTTATAAAAATGCAGTACAATATTTTCCAGATAGCGCTTCAGAACAATCTGGATTTCTTCCTTAGGATGAATAGGACGTACCAGGATACTGGGAATGCCTGTGCGTTTGGCGCCCCACACATCCGTAAAGAGCTGGTCGCCTATAAACACCGTATCCGACACATCTGTCCCCATAATCTCCATAGCTTTCTTATAATTCTTTGTGGACGGCTTGTGGGCATTATATACATAATCCACCTGAATGGGTTCATTAAAAGTCCTTACCCTTTTTTCCTGATTATTGGAAATCAGACAACAGGAAAACCCGATTTCTTTCAGACGTTTAAAAAGCCGGATGGCCCGTTCATCCGCCGGGGCGCCATGAGGTACAAGTGTATTATCAATATCGAATATCAATCCCCTTATTCCATTTTTATATAATTTTTCAAAGTCTATCACATATGTGGACGCCACATACCGGTCCGGGAAAAATTTTTCAAACATTATTCTTCTTCCATTTCTGTTAATTTCTGGATCATTTCCTCGCATACCTGCAAAACACTTTTTCCGTCTGTATTGACAACAATATCTGCCGCTGCTTCATATTTTTCACGGCGCTGCTCCATCAATTCGGAAATTCCAGCCACATTCTTTCTTCCGTTCAAAACCGGACGGTCGTTGCTGTCCTTTACCCGCTCATAGATTGTCTCCGGGCTCGCTGTCAGAAGAACCACCCTTCCGTTTTTCTTCATCTCTTTTACGTTTCTTTCTCTTAAGGCAGCTCCCCCTCCACAGGAAACTACGGTATTCTTCCTGCTCTGCATCTCCACCAGAAGATCTGTCTCCAGTTCCCGGAAATACTCTTCTCCATATGTAGCGAAAATATCCGGAATGCTCATTTCCTCTCTCTCTGAAATCACCTGATCCATCTCCACAATATTCATGGCGAACATTGTGCTCAAGTAATCGGAAACTGTTGTTTTGCCTGCTCCCATAAATCCAATCAATATAATATTGTAATCGAACAGTTTTCGAGCCTGTATCCTTTTACTGTTGCGGTTGATCCGACGGAACACATCGTAAATTTCTTCTTTATATTTGTTATCATCCAGTTTTTCTTTCAGTCTTGCTTTCTGCTTTTCCTCCTGCTGCGGCTGAAGAATCGGCATGCCGTATTTCTCTTTATATGCCATAATCTTCTCCACAATGGAATTTCTCTCCACAAGAGCGTCAATGATTTTATCATCACAAAGCGCCAGCTGTTCACGATACATCTCTAAATCATTCATTACACCTTTTCTCCTTTTCCGTTCAAGTCTCTGATCTACTGCTTAGGCCCATGGCTGAATCGTTACTTATTATAACAAAACACTTTTTATTTTTCAATCCATAGACAGATTCTATCATCAAAGGCATAAACATGAATTTGTTTTTGTTTTAACAATATTTTATAATATGATCAAACAAAGGTTTATAAAACGGAGGTAAACGTAAATGAAGAACAACTTCAAACATATCTTTAGTCCTCTTAAAGTAAGAGGAATGGTCATGCCAAACCGTGTTGCAATGATGCCTATGGGAAGCGACTTCGCAGGACATACCGGAGAGCTCACCGACGAACACATCAAATACTATGAACTCAGAGCCCGCGGCGGCACAGGACTTATCATTGTAGAAAATGTATGTGTAAAATATCCGGAAGGATCCAATGGAACTACACAGCTTCGTATTGATAAAGACTGCTATATCCCCCGTCTTTTCAATCTCACAGAAGCCTGTCACAGATATGGCGCCTGCATAGGCGTGCAGCTGAACCATGCAGGAGCATCCGCTATGTCTTCCAGAATAGGTATGCAGCCTGTCTCCGCTTCCACCCTTCCTTCCAAACCAGGCGGAGAGCTCCCCCGCCCTCTTACCAGGGAAGAGTTGGAAAGCATTGCCAAAGATTACGGCACTGCTGCCAGGCGCGCAGTAAACGCAGGATTTGACATGGTAGAGATCCATGCGGGACATTCTTATCTCATCAGCCAGTTTTTATCTCCTACTATGAATGACCGCACGGATGAATTTGGCGGATGCGCCGAGAACCGAGCCCGCTTCTGCCGTATGGTTATTGACGAGGTGCGAAAGGCTGTCGGTCCTATGATTCCTATTTCTCTTCGTCTCAGCGTGGACGAGCTTGTAGAAGGCGGAAACACAGTAGATGATTGTCTGGAATATCTGGAATTTTTAAATGATGAGGTTGATATTTTCGATACCTCCTCCGCTTTAAACCCATCCATCCAGTATCAGATCGACGCAAACTATCTGGAGGACGGCTGGCGTTCCTATATGGCGAAAGCAGTGCGGGACAAATTCCACAAACCGACTATCGCTATCGGAAATATCCGGAATCCGCAGGTTGCAGAAGACATCCTGGCACGGGGAGATTCTGACATCATCGGCATCGGCCGCGGACTCATCGCTGATCCTGACTGGTGCAACAAGGCAAGATACGGCGATGTAGAGGATATCCGCAAATGTATCTCCTGCAACATCGGCTGTGTAGGAAACCGTATCGGCGGAAACAAACCACTGCGCTGCACCATCAATCCGGATCTTATCAATGGAGAAGCCTACAAAAAACAGCAGGTAAGGAAACCTTGCAACGTAGTTGTAGTAGGAGCCGGAACAGCCGGACTTGAGGCAGCATGTACAGCAGCGGAAGTGGGCTGCAGCGTTACTTTACTTGAAAAACAGGATCATATCGGAGGCCTGTCCGTAGAAATTTCCAAAATCCCTGCAAAGAAAAGACTGGCCGACTTCCCGACCTATCTGAAACACCGGGCGGAAAAACTGAAAAACCTTACAATTAAAACCGGCGTAGACACAACGGTAGATATGATCAAATCCTATCATCCGGATCTTGTCGTGAACGCAACCGGATCTGTTCCTCTTCTGCCTCCGATCGACGGGCTTCATGAAAACCTCGGCAAGGAAGGCTCCGGCGTATACGGAATCAAGGATCTGATGGGAAATGTAGAAGCATTTGACAAAGATATGACCGGAAAGACTGTCATCGTCATCGGCGGGGGTGCAGTAGGACTGGATGTTGTAGAATTTTTCGCTCCCCGCGGAGCAAAGACAACCATCATTGAAATGCTTCCAACGATCGGAAACGGGCTGGACGCTTCTTCTACTTCCAGCATGAAAGAATGCATGGAAAAACATCAGGTAACACAGCTTGTCAACACTGCTCTTCAGAAAGTAAATCCTCACTCCTTCATTGTGAAAAGAGATGGAAAGGAGGAGGAACTTCCCTTTGATTATGGTTTTGTATGCCTCGGCATGAAAGCTTATGCGCCTCTGTGGGATGAGATTGTAGAAGGATTCGACGGAGAAGACACCGAGATCCTCAACATCGGAGACTCTGTCCGTGCAAGACGCATCATCGACGGTACCGACGCCGGCCGCCACATGGTACTTGCCACATTAGACAGACTGCACTACCTGTAAGATTTGCATTTTTCATTCATCTGTATTACAATAGATCCATAATATTTTGACAGTGCTGCCTTGTCTGTAGGGCAGCGCTGCCATTATAGAAAAAGATATGAAAGAAAGGACCTTATCCCATGCCCAAAACATTAAATGAAGTTACAAAAGACGTCCAGCAGGTTCTCGCCTTAAACGATGACGGGAAAAGCATCAGCGAAATTTCTTCTCTGCTCGAACTGGACGAAACCTATATTTACAATATCCTGATTTCCAGACAGAGCTATGGCGAAGATCCGCAGACAGTTGCCAGAATGGTTATCATGGAAAATCCTATGTGAACTTAGGGAACAGATCTTCAAGCCTTCTGTAAATCTCCTGATAAAGTCTGAAATATTCCATATATCTTTTGTGATGAGCAGTACAGTACGTATCTGCTTTTTTTCTTTTTATCATTTGACTGACTGCTTCAGGGCAAAAAGAAGCAGGGACAATATCTTTTTCAGATACTATCCCCGCTTCTATCCTTCTTTCAGCGCTTGACGCTGTCTTTTACCTTCTTTTCCTCTTCTGCTGATTCAGCACTATTTATCTTCCAGCACTTTCGCGGTAAATTCCTCTACTTTCATGCTTCCAATGTCGCCTTCGTCTCTCTTACGGACTGACACTGCTTTCTCTTCTACCTCTTTCTCACCAACAATCAGCATGTATGGAACTTTTTCCATCTGAGCGCTGCGGATCTTGTATCCCAGCTTCTCATTTCTGTCATCAGTCTCTACGCGGATTCCCGCTGCTTTCAAAGAATCAGAAACTTCTTTTGCATAGTCTGCAAATTTCTCTGATACCGGAAGGATTTTCACCTGTACAGGCGCAAGCCAGGTCGGGAATTTCCCTGCATAATGTTCGATCAGGATACCGATGAAACGCTCAATGGATCCAAAGGCTACTCTGTGGATCATGATCGGACGGTGTTTCTCCCCGTCTGCTCCTGTATACTCCAGTTCAAATCTCTGTGGCATCTGGAAGTCGAGCTGAATTGTTCCGCACTGCCATGTCCTTCCGATAGAATCTTCCAGATGGAAGTCGATCTTCGGTCCATAGAACGCACCGTCTCCTTCATTTACCACATAATCAAGACCAAGATCTTCCAGTGCTCCACGGAGAGCATCTGTTGCCATCTCCCAGTCTGCGTCGCTTCCCATACTGTCTTCCGGTCTTGTAGAAAGCTCTACATGATATTTAAATCCGAATTTGGAATATACCTCATCAATCAGTCTTGCAACGCCTTTGATCTCGTCCTGGATTTGATCTTCTGTCATGAAAATATGGGCATCGTCCTGTGTGAAGCAGCGCACACGCATCAGGCCGTGAAGCTGTCCGGATTTTTCATGACGGTGAACCAATCCCAGCTCACCAACCCGCATCGGGAGATCTTTATAAGAACGCGGCTCTACTTTATATACCAGCATTCCGCCCGGGCAGTTCATTGGTTTTACTGCATAATCTTCCTCGTCAATGACTGTGGTATACATGTTGTCTTTGTAGTGATCCCAGTGTCCTGAATTTTCCCACAGATGACGGCTTAAAATGATAGGAGTGGAAATCTCCACATATCCTTCTCTTGTATGGAGTTCTCTCCAGTAATCGATCAGAAGGTTTTTAAGAACCATTCCTTTCGGAAGGAAGAATGGAAATCCCGGACCCTCCTCCATGATGGCAAACAGTCCAAGCTCTTTTCCAAGCTTTCTGTGGTCTCTCTTTTTTGCCTCTTCCATACGTTTCAGGTATTCGTCCAGCTCCGCTGCTTTCGGGAAGGATGTACCGTAAATTCTTGTCAGCATCTGATTGTGCTCATCACCATGCCAGTATGCTCCTGCCACACTCTGGAGCTTAAATGCTTTCACAACACTTGTGTTGGAAACATGAGGTCCTGCACACAGGTCTACGAATTCTCCCTGTCTGTAGAGGCTGATCTCTTCTCCTTCCGGCAGCTCTTCTATCAGTTCCACCTTATAAGGTTCATTTCTCTCCTCCATCAGTTTGAGAGCTTCTTCTCTGCTGACGCTGCTTCTCTCAAGAGGAAGGGCTTCCTTTACAATCTTTCTCATTTCCTTTTCTACATCTGCCAGATTTTCAGATGTAAACGGAAAACTAAATTCAAAATCATAGTAAAATCCGTCCTTGATGGCCGGCCCGATAGCACATTTCGTATCAGGATAGAGCCGTTTTACCGCCTGTGCCAGAATATGGGATGTAGTGTGACGAAACGCCTCCTGCCCGATCTCATCCGTAAATGCCATTTCCTGAACAGATCCGTCTTTCATGCTTACTTTCATATCTTTTCTCCTTTCTTTTTCAAAACCCTGCATTGAAGAACAAAGAGTTCCGCAAGAGGAACTCTCGCGCCGAGCGCGGTCGCTTTAACGGCAACTTCCACTTCGCGCGAGTGCGCATCCCGCGGAGCGTTTTATTCGATAGGGAACGGAGTTCCTATTGAATAAAAAAGCACCCCTGCCCGACAGCTTATGCTGCCTGTTGCAAGGGTGCGGTCTTTCGCACGGTTCCACCTTCATTTTTCACTTTGGTCTAAAAAACCTGTCCCCTTAACGCGGAGTTACGATGCTGCATACTGAAAGCTTCTGCTTCGTTGGGCAGCACAGCTCGGGAATGGTTTTCTGTCATCTTCTGCTATAAGAGGCTTCCACCAACTGCCCCTCTCTCTGGATAGTTCACATGCATACTCTTTTCCGTCTCTGCTTTTATCTTTTTAATTTTCACTGACTGACCAGCTATTTTTTATTATAACCATCTACATAGAAAAGTCAATCTTTTTCGCTTTTTCCATACAAAATCGAATGTCTTTTTCCTGCAAAGCCGAAGGAACACAACGACAAAACGCCTCTTATTCCTTATCGCGCCTTTTATGTACTGCATCAGACATTCCCGCAATTTCCTGATAACGAAAACAGGATTCCTGATGATCATTGATCATCCCGCAGGCCTGCAGATGAGAGTAAACTGTAATGGAGCCCATGTATTTCATCCCCCTTTTCTTCAGGTCAGCGCTCACCCTGTCAGATAATCCGTTTCTTGCAGGTATCTTGCCATCTTTATGTCCGGTGTAGAGATAGGTCTTTCCATCCGTAAAATGCCAGATATAGGCGCTGAAAGATCCCCATTCTTCTCTGATCTTCTGAAAACAGCGGGCATTATGTATAACAGCCTCAATTTTTCTTCTGGAGCGGATCATTCCTTCCGTGTTCATAATCCGCTCGATATCCTTTTCTTCATATTCTGCTACTTTTTCAAAATCAAATCCCTCAAAACATTTCCGGAAGATTTCCCTCTTCTGTATCATCATGTTCCAGTTGAGGCCGCACTGCATGACTTCCATCATAAGAAATTCAAACTGTTTTTGATCATCATGAAGCGGGACTCCCCACTCTTCATCATGATAACGGATCATTTTATCATTACATGTACACCATGGGCATCGGTTCATTCAGCATCCCCCTCTCAGGTCCGGTCTATAGCCGCCTGTACATCTTCCTTAAAATTACTCCAGGCATCTTCATTCTCCACAAAATACTTTGGACAGATCTTTCCTGTCACATCATAATGGCGTATGACATCCTCTGCGTCCAGCTGAAACTTCATACACAGCCAGGCACACAGCTGCACCAGGGAGTTGTAGGTTTCATCTGTAAACTCTCCTGTCTCATCCGGATGACAGCATTCAATGGAGACCGTATCTATATTTCTGGAATTAGAAGCATAGGCCACTTCCCATGTCGGAACGCACTGTACAACCTCCCCATCCAATCCTACAATAAAATTACTGCTGGCCTGAGTCTCATGGCTGTCTTTTAATCCCTCAAAATAATCCCTGTTTTCCATTGCTGTAGAACCGGGATTGGCTGTATAATGCACTACAATTCCTGTAATCCTATTTGTCTCTGCCCCCGGCCGGGAATATGGATTTACTGTCAGCAGCTCCACATCTATATCCGGCTTGCTGGCGTCGATCTCATCGCTTTGAAACTCTATGTACCCTCTGCCAAGCCATTCCGGTTTCAGAACTCTTATCCCGATCAAAGCGACCAGAAGGACAGCCAGGAAGATCATTCCTCTCTTCCAGTATTTTTTCATCTGCCTTTGATGCTGTGCTTTTGTCTTTCTCCTTTTTATATTTCTCGTTGTATTCATCTTCTCTTTCCCACACTTTTGCCATACTGTATATTCATTCTATCATATGCTGCGAAAAGAAATCTGAAGACTTACTTATCTTTTCCTGAAATTTTAAGAAACAACAGAAAAGCAATATCTTGTTTCTGTCTCATAAATTTCTCCTGCTGAAACAACAGGACTTGCAAACTGCTCTTTATTTACTGCATCCGGGAAATACTGTGTCTCAAAACACACTGCGCTTCTTCTTCCATATGTATGACCGTTTTTCCCGTGGTCATCTTCCAGAAAATTCGCTGTATACACCTGCATTCCCGGAAGATCCGTATAAACTTCCATTTTGATCCCGCTTTGCCCTGAAAGGAGTTCTGCCGCTTTCCTAAGCCCGCTTCCATTCAGTACCCAGTTATGATCATATCCGCCTCCCAACTTTAACGCCTCATAGCTGCTGTCTATCTCCTCTCCGAGTAACTTTCCTGTCCGGAAGTCCATAGGAGTTCCTGCTACCGGGATAATCTCTCCTGTCGGAATGGAAGCTTTATCTGCCGGAGTATAGGTATCAGCATTTATCCACACTTTCTGCTCCAACACCGTCCCTGTTCCCTCTCCATCCAGATTAAAATAACTGTGATTCGTCAGATTCAAAATGGTATCTGCTGCGGGTACTGCATGATAATGGATATTTACTCCGTTGTCCTCTGTCAGAGTGTACGTCACTTCGATATCCACGGCTCCCGGATACCCCTGATCCATATCCGGACTGTGAAGCAGGAAGATCACATGGCTGTCATCTGCCTCTTTCACCTGCCATATCCGCTTATTATAAAAATCCATCCCACTATGGAGGTTATTGTCATGATCGTTTTTTTCCAGCCGATATGTTTTTCCGTTCAAAGTGAAGCAGGCCCCTCCAATACGATTGGCGCTTCTTCCCACTATAGCCCCGAAAAATTTGTCTCCATTTTCATATCCTTGCGGATTGTCATACCCCAATACCACATCCCGTTTTTCTCCGTTTTTATCCGGCACAAATACATTGACCAAAACCGCGCCGTAATCACTGACCCGGATTTCCATACCGTTTTTGTTCTTCAGAGTAAAAAGGGATATCTCCCGTCCGTCTGATAATTTTCCAAATATCTCTTTCATAGTTTCTTTCTCCTCTCATACACCGACACTTCTATCAATTATTATAGCGAAAAAGAAAAGAAGGAACAATGCAAATTTCTCTGCCCTTGCTCCTTCTTATATATTTCTATTGATACGCCGTTTCCGCTAAACTCTCTTTACTCGTCTACACTGTAGTTCGGCGCTTCCTTTGTGATATGAATATCATGAGGATGGCTTTCTTTCAAAGATGCAGCGGAAATCTTAATAAATCTTGCATTCTTCTTCAGATCTTCAATAGTCGGAGTTCCGCAGTATCCCATACCGGAACGCAGACCGCCCATAAGCTGGAACACTGTATCTTCCACTGTTCCCTTATATGCCACACGGCCTTCCACGCCCTCCGGCACAAGCTTTTTCGCATCAGACTGGAAGTAGCGGTCTTTGCTTCCGTTTTCCATAGCAGCAATGGAACCCATACCTCTGTACACTTTGTATTTTCTTCCCTGGAACAATTCGAATGTTCCCGGGCTTTCGTCACATCCCGCAAAAATGCTTCCCATCATACATACATTGGCTCCTGCCGCAATAGCCTTTGTCATATCTCCGGAATACTTGATTCCACCATCTGCAATAATCGGAATACCGTATTTGTCCGCCACTTCATAGCAGTCCATTACCGCTGTAATCTGCGGTACACCAATTCCTGCAACAACACGGGTTGTACAGATAGATCCCGGTCCGATTCCCACCTTCACAGCATCCACTCCGGCTTTGATCAAAGCCTCTGTGGCCTCTCCGGTCGCTACATTTCCTGCGATCACCTGAAGATCCGGGAACTTTGATTTCACCATATCAACCGTACGCAGAACGTTTGCAGAGTGTCCGTGAGCGGAGTCCATAACGATCACATCCACCTTTGCATTTACCAGCTCCTGGGCTCTCTCCAGACAGTTTGCCGTAATACCGATCGCTGCGCCGCACAGAAGGCGTCCCTGCCCGTCCTTTGCAGACAACGGATATTTAATCTGTTTCTCAATGTCCTTAATGGTAATCAGACCTTTTAAATTAAAGTTTTCATCAACGATAGGAAGTTTTTCTTTTCTTGCCTTAGCCAGGATCTTTTTCGCCTCTTCCAGGGTAATTCCCTCCGGTGCTGTGATCAGGCCTTCTGCAGTCATGGATTCTTTGATCTTCTTTGTAAAATCCTCCTCGAATTTCAGATCACGGTTGGTAATGATACCTACCAGCTTTTTCCCTTCCGTGATCGGCACACCGGAAATACGGAACTTAGCCATCAGCTCATTTGCATCTGCCAGTGTATTTTCAGGAGAAAGATAAAACGGGTCTGTGATAACGCCATTCTCTGAACGTTTTACCTTGTCCACTTCTTCTGCCTGCTGCTCAATGGACATATTTTTATGGATGACACCGATCCCTCCCTGTCTTGCCATAGCAATCGCCATACGGTGTTCTGTTACAGTGTCCATCCCTGCACTCATCATAGGAATATTCAGTCTGATCTTCTTTGTCAGATCAGTCGATAAGTCTACCTGATTTGGAATCACCTCTGAATAACCCGGTACCAATAGTACGTCATCAAATGTAATTCCTTCTCCAATAATTTTTCCCATCGTTGAAATCCTCTCTTTCTTTATCCATCTTATGTTTATGTGCTATCATACATAATACTGTGGTTCTTTGTCAACAGGTTTCCACATATTCTTTTTCATTATTTTCGAATCACTTTCCTGGGGGCCAGAAGGTAAACTCCTTCTATCAGCTCCTCTTTCGGCTCAAAAAGAACTTTTGTGATCTCTCCTGAACGACTGATCACAAGTATATATCTATTCCGGGACTCCGGATTTCCGCTGCTGTAATCATAGAACTTAGACTCTCTGAAATCCTTCAGTTGGAAAGCATTTTCCGGCGCCAGAATCTCCATATCTTTTACATTTGCAGAAAACATGTGTTTTCTCTTTTCTTTGTGCATGATCTTATCAATATCGAGATCACCATTGATATAGATATATTCATATTCCACATCCAATTTTCTGAACAGAAACACATCCACAACGATCATAATAACCGGAAGGAGCATAAGAAGCGGAAATAAAAAAGCGGCAAAAAATGAAATTACCGTCAGGGCAATCAGCACTGTCTTTTTCATAATGTCCTTCCCGTCTGTACGTTTCTTTATCAGCTGTTCTGTATAAAAATCACTCATTGTTTTTTCCTCCGCTTTGTATTGATATGTACCCTCTCTTTGTAAGGGAATCTATCTCTTACAAAGAGAGGGTACATATATTGTATCACAAATGGACAAAAAAAGAAAACTCCCCTTACAGAGAGTTTTCTTTTTTTATTCTTTTTTTATATTCCGCACTGCGAGGAATTACATCATGCCCATTCCACCGCCGCCTGCCGGCATAGCAGGAGTTTCTTCTTTAATATTTGCCACAACAGATTCTGTTGTCAGAAGTGTAGATGCAACGCTGGTTGCATTCTGCAGAGCGCTTCTTGTAACTTTTGCAGGATCCAGGATTCCGGCTTTTACCATATCTACATACTGTTCTGTATATGCATCAAATCCCTGTCCCGGCTCTGATTCTCTGACTTTATTGATGATAACCGCACCTTCCAGGCCTGCATTTGCAACAATGTGGAATAATGGAGCTTCCAGAGCTTTCAGTACAACATTTGCTCCTGTCTTCTCGTCGCCTTCCAGAGTATCAGCAAGTTTTGCCACTTCCTTGGAAGCGTGGATATATGCAGATCCGCCTCCGGCAATAATTCCTTCCTCGACTGCCGCTCTTGTAGCTGCAAGAGCATCTTCCATACGAAGTTTTGCTTCTTTCATTTCTGTCTCTGTTGCTGCTCCGACACGGATTACTGCCACACCGCCTGCCAGTTTTGCAAGTCTTTCCTGAAGTTTTTCTCTGTCGAAGTCAGAAGTGGTCTCCTCGATCTGCTTTTTGATCTGTGCAACACGGGCTGCAATTGCTTCTTTATCTCCAAGTCCATCTACAATAACTGTATTTTCTTTCTGAACTTTTACAGATTTTGCACGTCCCAGCTGATCCATTGTTGTCTCTTTCAGATCCAGCCCAAGTTCATCGGAAATTACCTGTCCGCCTGTCAGGATTGCAATGTCTTCCAGCATTGCTTTTCTTCTGTCACCATATCCCGGAGCTTTTACCGCTGCCACATTAAATGTTCCACGCAGTTTGTTGACAATAAGAGTTGTCAGAGCTTCACCTTCTACATCTTCAGCAATAATGAGAAGTCTTGCTCCTGCCTGTACGATCTGCTCAAGAAGAGGAAGGATCTCCTGGATATTGGAAATCTTCTTATCTGTGATCAGAATATACGGATCTTCCAGATTTGCTTCCATTTTATCCATATCTGTTGCCATATAAGCAGATACATATCCGCGGTCAAACTGCATACCTTCTACCAGATCCAGCTCTGTCTGCATAGTCTTGGATTCCTCGATAGTGATAACACCGTCGTTGGAAACTTTCTCCATTGCCTCTGCGACCATTTCACCTACTTCATCGTCGCTTGCGGAAATTGCTGCAACTCTTGCAATCTGATCTCTTCCTGTTACTTTGCTGCTCATTTTCTGGATCGCTTCTACTGCTGTCTCTGTTGCTTTCTTCATTCCTTTTCTCAAAACGATCGGATTTGCTCCTGCTGCCAGGTTCTTCATTCCTTCATGGACCATAGCCTGTGCAAGCACAGTTGCTGTTGTTGTTCCGTCTCCGGCAACATCGTTTGTCTTAGATGCAACTTCACGGATCAGCTGCGCTCCCATGTTTTCAAAAGCATCCTCAAGCTCAATTTCTTTTGCGATCGTTACACCGTCGTTTGTAATAAGCGGAGCTCCGAAAGATTTGTCAAGGACTACATTTCTTCCTTTTGGTCCAAGTGTCACTCTGACTGTATCGGCCAGCTGATTTACTCCTGATTCCAGAGCTGCTCTGGCATCTGCTCCGTATTTGATTTCCTTTGCCATGATAACATTCCTCCTAGTTCTTCTATTTTCAATGTCTATGATCTGTAATCTATCTTAGCTTATTTGTATCTCTATTCAATCACTGCAAGAATATCGCTCTGTCTTACAATGATGTATGTTTCTTCATCAGCTTCTACTTCTGTACCAGCATACTTGGAATAGATAACCTGCTGTCCTTCTTTCACATGCATTTCTACTTCTTTGCCGTCTACAACTCCACCCGGTCCTACTGCGATAACTTCTGCCTGCTGCGGTTTTTCCTTATTCTGTCCCGGCAGAACAATTCCGGATTTTGTTGTTTCTTCAGCAACTAACTGTTTCAATACAACTCTGTCTCCCAATGGTACTAATTTCATGAATGGTTCCTCCTTTAAGCTATCTATTTTGTTAGCACTCATAAAAAGAGAGTGCTAAAAAACTCTAGTTATAAAATAGCACTCTCCTTTTCGTTTGTCAACACACTTTCTGTTAGTTTAGATTATTTTTATAAAATCCATTTTCAATGCCAAATACAAGCTGGCTTCCATTTTTATCAAGAAATCTTTCCTTTACTCTCCCCTGGCATACCAGCTCCTCTTCAGCCATAAGGGTACAGCTGTATTCTGCATCCAGCGATATCCTTGTAATATCTTCTCCGTTCATAACCAGATATATGCGTTCCCCTTCCTCATCATACCTGCTGACTGTGCATGTGTACTCTGTCCTGTCCAGGGGTTCGTCTTCCAGGAATACACTGGTCATCTTCAGCACTGCGCTGCATTTTTCAAACATAAAGTCCTCCTTCTCAAAAGAAGGGTATCAGTTCCCCGATACCCTTTGCTTTGTGCTGTCCTGATTTTTATTTGTTTCTTTCTTCTTTGATCTTTTCCAGTTCTGTGAAAACATAATCATTCACTACTTTAATGTAAGTACCTTTCATTCCGGAAGATCTTGATTCGATTACTCCGGCGCTTTCAAATTTCCGGAGCGCATTTACAATGACTGATCTGGTAATTCCCACCCGGTCTGCAATTTTGCTTGCCACAAGAATCCCTTCTGTTCCTTCCAGTTCATCAAAAATATGAATGATCGCTTCCAGCTCCGAGAAGGACAATGTGCTGATGGCTGACTGTACAATGTGTTCTTTTCTTGTCTCCTCTGCATTTTCTTCGTTTACAGAACGAAGCATTTCCAAGCCTACTACTGTTGTTCCATACTCACTTAAAATAATATCATCAATTTCATAGCCGGCATTCTGTTTGTAGATAAATAATGTTCCAAGCCTCTCTCCAGCAATATCAATGGGAGTGATGATCGCCTGATATCCTTTTGCTGCCTCCGGGGAAAATCCCAGAGTTTCCAAATTTACATTTTCCTTAGTAGACAGGATATTCAAAAGCCTCTCATTGAGCATCTCATCAATGTGGCAGCCCACTTCACCTTTGATCAATTCTGTGATCACACCTACACCACTGCATCTGCTGACTCCAAGAACTTTTCCTTTTTTACTGATTACCAATACATTGGAATCCAATATTTCTGTCAACACTTCACAGATGTCATTGAAAACTACTTTGCTGGAGTTATTGTTGTGCAGTAATTTATTGATTTTTCTTGTTTTATCTAATAATTGTACACTCATAAGCATCCTCCATCCTTTGAACATTATATTATCATACAATTCTGGAAATTACAATGATTATGCGAAATTTTCTTAATTATCTTTTGCTTTTTTTGCTTCTACATATCCGCATTTTTCATTCATACAGACAAGTTTACTTCCCTTTTCTACCATGTAACCGCCGCATTTTGAACATTTCTGCTCTGACGGCTTCTGCCAGGACATAAAATCACAATCCGGATTATCTTCACATCCGTAATATTTTCTTCCTTTTTTCGTTTTTCTAAGGACAATATCTTTCCCGCATTTGGGACATTTCACTCCGATTTTTTCCAGATAGGGCTTCGTATTGCGGCACTCCGGAAATCCGGGGCAGGCAAGAAATCTTCCGTGAGGTCCATACTTGATCACCATATTCCGTCCGCATTCTTCACAGATCACATCTGTGACTTCATCTTCAATCTTGACGCTTTCCTGCTCTTTTTCTGCAATCTTTACCGCTTCTTCCAGATCAGGGTAAAAATTTTCAATTACTGTTTTCCATGCGACTTTTCCTTCTGCAACTTTATCAAGAAGGCCTTCCATGTTTGCCGTAAAATTCACATCTACAATGGCCGGAAAGGACTGCTTCATAATATTGTTCACTACCTCTCCGATCTCCGTCAGGTAAAGATTCCTGTTTTCCTTTGCTACATATCTTCTGGCTATAATTGTAGAAATCGTGGGGGCATAAGTACTGGGGCGCCCGATTCCAAGCTCTTCCAGTGTCTTTACAAGGGAAGCTTCCGTATAATGTGCCGGCGGCTGGGTAAAATGCTGTTTTGTGTCAAATTTTTCCCAATTCAGGACAGAATCTTTATCCAGTCCCTTCAAGAGCACATTGGTTTCTTCTTTTTCCTCATCTGCTTCTGTGTAAACTGTGCGGAATCCTTCAAAAACAATCTTAGAAGCCGCAACCTGAAAACGGTAATCTCCCGCCGCAATTCTGACAGATGTTGTCTCATATTTTGCCGGTTTCATCCTGCTGGCGACAAATCTCTTCCAGATCAACTGATACAGGCGGAACTGATCTCTGCTCAAAGATTCTTTCATAGCAGCCGGAGTTCTTGTTACATCTGTAGGACGAATAGCCTCATGGGCATCCTGTATGTTCTTTCCATTTTCCTTTCCCGCTGCACCGGAAGCGACAAATTCACTTCCGTAATTTCCCGAGATGTACTCCCTTACACTGGCTTCCGCCTCATCGGAAACACGGGTGGAGTCTGTACGCAGATAAGTGATAAGACCCACTGTTCCGTTTCCTTTAATATCGATTCCTTCATAAAGCTGCTGTGCAATACGCATCGTTTTCTGCGTAGCAAAGTTCAGCACTTTCGATGCCTCCTGCTGCATGGTACTGGTAGTGAAAGGCACCGGAGCTTTTTTGTAGCGCTCTCCTTTTTTGATATCTGCCACCTGATAGTCTGCTCCCTCCAGCTCTTTTACTATCTGGTTCAGCTCGCTTTCAGAACGAATCGTCATTTTTTGCTTTTCAGTCCCATAGAATTTAGCTGTCAGAGGCTTCCTCTCACCCTTTACTTTTAAGACGGCATCCAGAGTCCAATATTCTTCGGGAATAAAGGCATTGATCTCTTCCTCCCGGTCTGCGATGATCCGAAGAGCCACAGACTGTACACGTCCGGCGCTTAATCCCCTCTTTACTTTCGCCCACAAAAGAGGACTGATCTTATATCCAACGACACGATCCAGCGCCCGCCGGGCCTGCTGGGCATCTACAAGATCCATATCAATCTCTCTTGCATTTTTAATGGATGCTTTTACTGCATTTTTAGTGATCTCGTTAAAGCTGATCCTATATGTCTTTTTATCTTCCAGTTTCAATGCTTTACACAAATGCCAGGAAATCGCTTCCCCTTCGCGGTCAGGGTCGGTTGCAAGATAAACTTTATCCGCTTTTTTTACTTCCTTGCGAAGGCTGGCAAGAATATCCCCCTTCCCGCGGATGGTAATATATTTCGGTTCATAATCATGCCCCACATCGATTCCAAGCTGACTTTTTGGGAGATCCCGCACATGACCATTGGAAGCCATAACTGTATAATTACTTCCCAAAAACTTTTTTATTGTTTTTACTTTTGCAGGAGACTCTACAATAACAAGATAATGAGCCATACTTTTTTCCTCCAATACCCTCTGCGTTTCTTATTCTGAACGGATATAATAATTTTTCGAAATTTCCTGAATGTATCCTTTTAATTCCAAAGCCACCAGCGTTTCCATAACCTGAAACGGTTCCAATCCTGTTTCTTCTATGAGCTGATGAACTCCCTTGGGAAACAAATCGAGACAACTATACAATATATTTTCGGTGCTTTCAAGCATTTTTTTATTTTTGTCTGATTTTTTAGCGAAATTCTTCCTTAAATAGCCCATTGTTTTCATCTCCTCCACAAAGTCTTCCGCTGAAATCAATATCCCCGCTCCCTGCCGGATCAAAGCATTGCATCCCCGGCTCAAAGGACTTGTCACCGGTCCCGGAAGCGCATACACCTCCTTTCCCTGTTCCAATGCAAAATCTGCTGTAATCAGCGAACCGCTCTTTTCTCTTGCTTCCATGACAAGTACAAGCTCCGAAAGAGCGCTGATGATCCGATTTCTTCTGGGGAAATTCCCCTGCAGAGGCGGACTGCCGGGAAGCTGCTCCGATAAGATTCCTCCTGATTTTTGTATATCAACATAAAGTCCCCTGTTCTCCCGCGGATAGCATACATCCACGCCAGATCCCAATACAGCATATGTGCATCCGCCTGCATTTATTGCCCCTCTTCCTGCCGCCCCATCTATCCCCCTTGCCATCCCGCTGATGATCTGTACTCCCGCCCCTGCAAGGAGTTCCGCAAAAGCGATTGCCTGCCTTTCTCCATAAGCACTGCACTGTCTGGCACCTACAATTGCTGCCGACACCCTGTCTTCTTTTGGCAGATTTCCCCTGACAAACAAAGCATAAGGCTGGTCATTCAAGTCTTTCATTCTCTGCGGATAAGCCGGATCAAAATAAGGGATAAACTTTATATTTTTCTCCAGAAATCTTTCATACTCTTCTCCCACTTTGCTGTTCTTCTGACAAAATCCGATGGTTTTTCTGTCATTTTCTGTCAGGTATTCCTGCTTTTTCAGCAAGCTTTCTTCTATATAATATATGGCTTCCCCACTGCCCGCTGCATCCCGCAGCCTTCTCTTTTTCTGATGTGAAAGTCCCCGGATCGAAGCAAACCAGTATTCATATTTCATTTCAGATTCCCCCAGTATCTTTGATCCGGCATACGATAGGCGATTGCCTCTCTTAAATGTCTTACGCCAATCTTCTCCTGTCCTGCAAGATCCGCAATGGTTCTTGCCACCTTCAGTGTTTTGTGATAAGTACGCGCCGTCAGCCCGATCCTTGTAAACGCTTCTTTTATCACTCTTTCTTCCTCCGCTCCCAAAGAGCAGTATAAAGAGATCCTGGATGCCGGAATCAGGGCGTTGACAAGAAAATCCTCCTCTTTGTATCTTCTCCTCTGACGTTCCCGGGCCTCACATACCCGGGCTCTGATCTCTGCAGAGGATTCCTCTTTTGATGAAGATTTCAGCGTACCGTAATCCAGTCCCGGCGAGTCAATACAAAGGTCAATACGGCTAAGCAGCGGTTGGCTGATTTTCCCCAGATACTGCTGGATCTGACCGGAAGTACAGCTGCACCTTGACAAATCCGGATAGTATCCGCAGGGACAGGGGTTCATTGCTGCAACCAGCATAAAATCAGCAGGAAATATATACACTCCCTGTTTTCTCACCAGCCGTATCCTTTTTTCTTCCAGAGGCTGACGGAGCACTTCAAGTACCGGTCTTGCAAACTCTGTCAGCTCATCCAGGAACAGAACTCCCTTATCTGCCATAGTGATTTCTCCAGGCACAGGATACTGGCCGCCTCCGATCAGCGCCGCCTTTGTCACTGTATGATGCACCTCCCGAAAAGGTCGCTTTGTTATAAGCGGGAACTCATTTTGCAAAAGTCCCTGTACGCTGTATATTTTCGTCAGCTCAATGCTCTCTTTTTCGGTCAGAGGGGGAAGTATGGTAGAAACGCGGCTTGCGATCATAGATTTTCCGCTTCCCGGCGGTCCGATCATCAAAAGATTATGCCCGCCGCTTACTGCAATTTCTGCTGCACGCTTTACACCTTTTTGCCCTTTTACATCTGCAAAATCCAGGGAAGATTCCTTCTCTGTCCTTTCTGCAGTTATTTTGCTTCTCCTACTCTTTTGGGGCACAATACCGCCGGACAGTGTTTCCCACAATTCTCGGAGCGTCCGGAATGCATAAATGCGGATCCCGTCTACTAAAGCTGCTTCCTCTCTGTTTTCTACAGGAATCAGGCACATCTTCATCCCCTGTTCTCTCGCTTCCCACACAATAGGAAGCACTCCCGCCACCTGACGGATAGAACCGTCAAGCCCCAGCTCTCCTACAACAACTGCAGATTCCAGTACCGAGATGGGAATTTCCCCCAGAGACACCAGGATAGACAGTGCGATTGCAAGATCAAAAGAAGAACCTCTCTTTCTTATATTTCCGGGAGACAGATTGATCACCGTTCTTTTGGGCGGAAAAGTAATGCCGGAATTTCGGATAGCTGTCCTTACTCTTTCTCCGGCTTCCTTCACCTCTGCCGCAAGGTACCCCACCATATGAAACATGGGGAGTCCGGTGCTTAGATCTGCCTCCACCTGTACAAATTTTACTTCAAGTCCCTGGAGAGCTGCGGAATATACCGTACCTACACTCATCATATTCCTCCTTTTTCATTTGACATGTGAGATTGTTTCCTCAGGCAGACTGCCTGAATTGAAATTGATCGAAACAGAACTTTTTGATCATTTATGTTACCTTTTATAGTCCACATAATATATTATTTACGTAAACTTGTCAACTCAAATTCCCATGTTGCTGTTTTCTTGGACAAAAGAGATATTTGCACATGGAAAAGCACGAATCAGCCTGTTTTCACATAGACTGTAATTAACTACGCTAAGAGGTGCTTCTATTGAAATCCTTTCCTTCTCCTCTAACAGCCGCTGAAGAGCAATACTACCTGCAGAAATATACGGAAGGAGACCTGGAAGCCAAACACATCCTTATCGAGAGAAACCTGCGCCTGGTCGCGCACATCGTCCGCAAATACCAGACTGCAGATGAGGACACAGAAGATCTTCTCTCCATCGGCACCATCGGGCTGATCAAAGCGGTCGTTACTTTCAATCCTGACAAATCTGTACGCCTCGGAACTTATGCGGCAAGGTGTATCGAAAATGAAATTTTGATGTATTTAAGAACGAAGAAAAAATCTTCAAAAGAAATCTCTCTCTATGAACCCATCGGAACAGATCGGGAGGGCAATGAAATCCAGCTTTTTGACATCATTGAATCACAAAATGATGATGCCCATGAGAAAGTTATGCTGGGAGACGATATCCGGCTTCTGTACTCCAAAGTGGAATCCGTCCTCTCTCCACGGGAACGTCTGGTCCTGAAAATGAGATATGGTTTATATAACGAAGAAGAATACACACAGCGGGAGATTGCCAGACAGCTTGGTATCTCTCGTTCTTACGTTTCCAGAATCGAAAAGAGTGCAATAGAAAAGCTGCGGGCCTATTTTTGATCTGCCCGCAGCTTCCTGCACTTTATTCTATTTCTTTTCTTCTTAAAATATCATACCGATCCGCTTTTTCTCCCAGATCCACATACAGAACCTGCTTCGGATGAGGCGCGCTCTCCTGTTCGTTTCCATCTTCATCAAGAATCCTCTTCACCTTTACCTCTGCATTTGTTCCGTCCGGCTTCATGATCTCAATCTGTTCCCCCACAGAAAATTTATTTCTCTGTTCGATCCGGTACAATCCGTCCTTTTCTTCTCCTATGATTCCAAGATAGGTATAATCTTTTGCGTAAGTATTGTTGTCATATATCTGGCTTGTCTCATCCGGTTTTCCAAAATAAAATCCCGTGGTAAACTGCCGGTATGTACAGCCTATGATCTGTTCCAGATACCAGGGCATATTTTTCCGATAAAGCTCCGGATCTTTCTGGTAGTCGTCAATAGCCCGGCGGTATGTTCTTGCCACTGTAGCTACATAGAGGGCTGTTTTCATGCGCCCTTCAATTTTCAGACTGTCTATACCGGCGTCGATCAATTCCGGGATATGCTCGATCATGCACAGATCCTTGGAGTTAAAGATAAACGTACCTCTTTCATTTTCATAAACCGGCATATATTCGCCAGGTCTTGTCTCCTCCATGACAGAATACTTCCATCTGCAGGGATGGGTGCAGGCTCCGTGGTTTGCATCTCTTCCTGTGAAGAAATTGCTCAGAAGACATCTTCCGGAATAGGAAATACACATAGCGCCGTGCACAAAACTTTCAATTTCCATCTCTTCCGGAATATTGCGGCGGATCTCCTTGATTTCTTCCAGAGACAGCTCCCTCGCCGACACCACCCTCTTTGCCCCCAGGCGCCACCAGAAATTATATGTTCCATAATTCGTATTGTTGGCCTGAGTGCTGATATGCCGCTCGATTTCAGGACAGATTTCTCCTGCAATATCGAAAATGGCCGGATCGGCAATGATCAGCGCATCGGGCTTCATTTCCTTCAACTCTTCAAAATATTCCCTCACTCCCGGCAGATCATCATTGTGAGCCAGAATATTGGCTGTCACATAAACTTTTACTCCGTGTTCGTGAGCAAACTTTATCCCCTCTTCCATATCAGAACGGGAAAAATTCTTTGCTTTCGCACGCAGTCCAAATGCCTCTCCGCCGATATAAACTGCATCGGCTCCAAAAATAACTGCTGTTTTCAATACTTCCAGGCTGCTTGCCGGGATCAGCAGTTCCGGGTGTCTTTTCTTCATTTTCTCCCTTTATCCTTTCCATTATTGTTTCATACTCAGCTGTTTTATACTGAATCTATTGCTTTACACTCAGCGCAATTCCATCTCCCAGCGGAACAATGGAAGTAAGAAGTCTCTCATCGTGCTTCAGTTCATACAGATATTCCCTCATTCTGCTGTGAATGGTCCGGTTTCTCCTCTCCACCGCAAAGCGGGATTCCAGAATATCTCCATCCTGCAGCACATTATCAGATACCAAAAGGCCTCCTTTTCTTAAGAGCCGGATCGCCTCCGGCATATAATGAATATACTGTCCTTTT
This sequence comes from Claveliimonas bilis, assembly GCF_030296775.1. Classification (NCBI taxonomy): domain Bacteria; kingdom Bacillati; phylum Bacillota; class Clostridia; order Lachnospirales; family Lachnospiraceae; genus Claveliimonas; species Claveliimonas bilis. The sequence goes on from NZ_AP027742.1 coordinate 2,195,474, forward strand.
GCCGCGTCCATGAAAATAAGATCAAAGGGTCCCTCGAGACCTTTCATCACTTCCAGGGCATCCCCCTCTACCAGGGTAATTGCCTCTTCTTTTCCTGCCCGGCGGAAATTTTCCCTCGCGATCGGAATACGCTTTTCATAATTTTCAATTGTAGTAATATGACATCCCTCCGGGGCATAGGCGTTCATCAAAAGCGCGGAAAATCCCACTGCCGTTCCGGCTTCCAGTATACGCATGGGCCGATGGATCTGAAGCAATACCTTCAGAAAGCTTTGGGTTTCCTTTCGGATGATCGGCACATTCGCATCCAGAGCCTCCTGCTCAATTTCCTCCAAAATAGGCAAATCCCGGCTCTCCAGAGAGTTGATAAATGTTGTCAAACGTTCGTCCGTTATCACTTTTACATATACTCCATTTCATTTTTACACAGGGTTATTTGCAGTTTTACCCACCACTTACGTTAATTTGGGACGTAACACTTTTGAAAAGTGTTACGTCCCAAAGTGTATTAAACATCCATAATAATCGGCAGGATCATCGGGCGTCTCTTCGTGCGTTTCCAGATAAATTCATTCATCGTGTCACGTACTACCAGCTTGATCTTGCTCCAGTCAGCGCCTCTTTGCCGATGCAGGCAATTGTCCACCGCCTCCACCAGCACTTTTCTTGCATCTTCCATAAGACCTTCGGATTCTCTGACATATACGAAGCCTCGTGATACAATATCCGGTCCTGCCAGAAGCTGGTTAGTTCCCCGCTCCAGCGTCATGACAACGATCAGGATTCCGTCTTCTGCAAGATGCTGACGATCTCTCAATACAATATTTCCTACATCGCCGACACCAAGACCGTCTACCAGCACTTCTCCTGTGTGTACTTTATCGACTACTTTTGCTTCCTTATCGCTGACTTCCAGCACATCGCCGGACTGCAGCATAAAAATGTTCTCTTTCGGGATTCCAAGGGACTGTGCCAGAGAAGCGTTTGCCTTTCTGTGACGGTATTCCCCGTGGATCGGAACCGCATATTTCGGTTTCACAAGAGAATAGATCAGTTTCAACTCTTCCTGACAGGCATGTCCGGAAACATGGGCATCCTGGAAAATAACGTTGGCCCCTTTTTCAGAAAGTTCATTGATCACTCTTGATACAGACTTTTCATTCCCCGGTATAGGATTGGAACTGAAAATAACCGTATCTCCCGGCATGATCGTCACTTTCTTATGAATATCAGCTGCCATTCTGGATAACGCAGCCATAGATTCTCCCTGGCTTCCTGTGGTGATCAGAACTGTCTTCTCCGGCGGATAATTCTTCAGCTGGTCAATCTCGATCAGAGTTTTATCCGGTACGTTCAGATAACCAAGTTCCTGAGCCGTAGAAATGATATTTACCATGCTCCGGCCTTCCACAACAACTTTTCTGTCATATTTGTAAGCCGAATTAATAATCTGCTGCACGCGGTCCACGTTGGATGCAAATGTAGCAATAATAATCCTTGTATTACGGTGTTCCGCAAACAGATGGTCAAAAGTATGACCTACTGTGCGTTCTGACTGTGTAAATCCGGGTCTCTCGGCATTGGTACTGTCTGACATCAGCGCCAATACTCCTTTCTTCCCAATCTCTCCGAATCTTTGCAGGTCAATAGCATCGCCAAATACCGGCGTATAGTCCACCTTAAAGTCTCCGGTATGCACCACGATCCCTGCCGGTGAATAGATGGCAAGGGCAGAGGCATCCTGGATGCTGTGGTTTGTCTTGATAAATTCAATCCGGAACTGTCCCAGATTGATAGACTGTCCGAATCTTACGACCTTCCTTCGTGTACTGCGCAGAAGGTTATGCTCTGTCAGCTTCTTTTCAATAATACCCATTGTAAGTTTTGTTGCATAAATGGGAAGATTCATTTCCTTTAAAACATATGACAGCGCTCCGATGTGATCCTCGTGTCCATGGGTAATGACAAATCCCTTTACTTTCTGAATATTATCCTTCAGATAAGTAATATCCGGGATGACCAGATCAATACCGAGCATATCATCCTCCGGGAAAGCCAGACCGCAGTCCACCACAATAATACTGTCTTCGTATTCAAAGGCAGTAATATTCATTCCGATCTTCTCCAGGCCTCCAAGCGGAATGATACGCAGTTTTCCATTGTTTTCTTTCTTCAAGTTTACACCTCCATAGGTTTATTTTCCGTTATTTTGCTTTTCCCGACATTTTCTGCACTGTCCATAGAATTTCAGCTCGTGATCCATAACGTGGAAGCCTGTTTCTTTCTCAATATGATCCTCCAGGTTCTCCAGAAGATCATCCCGAAATTCCATTACGCTCCCACAGTCACGGCAGATCAAATGATGATGGTGATGATGGGGTTCTGTTCTTTCGTCGCAGAAATCCCCTATCTCGTACCGCACACACCCATCATCCAAAATAATCCTATCTACAAGCTGCATTTCCAGCAGAAGCTGAACCGTCCGATAGATCGTTGCCAGACCGATCTCCGGATAGTCCTCCTTCACCAGTTCAAAAATGTCTTCTGCAGTCATGTGCTGCTCATGATGCTCTGCAAGCACTTGTAACACAAGTAACCTTTGATTGGTTACTTTGAGTCCTTTTTCTTTCAGCATTTCCTTAAATTTTTCCTGACTTATAGACATAGTATGCTACCTTTCAATTTCAACATCTTCAAGCAGTTCCTCAAATACTTTGGATACGGCCATCAGCTCTGTATCATCCTCCACAATTTCGTAAATGCTGTCTGTATCTTTATCTTCTGATCTATCCTTCAAAATCAGGCATTCTGCATCGCCTTCTTCTGAATCAGTCACCAGAATATAGGACGTTCCGTTAATTCTCGTCTGCTCCAGTACGTAAAACTCAACTTCCTCCGCACCATCTGCACAAAATTTAATTTTTTCCATCATAATTAACACCTCAAAACAAGCTCTGTAAATCTTTGGCGCCGCCTTTATCGCTCTGTCTGTGTATTTGCATCCAGATATCCCTGCAATATAAAAACAGCCGCAATCTGATCCACATACTTCTTGCGGTCTTCCCTTCTAACTTTGCTTTCTTTTAAAGTCCGTTCCGCTTCCACTGTAGTCAGACGCTCGTCCCACATCACGACCTCCAGGCCGGTACGCCGGCGGAGCATCTCACCAAACTCCAACGCTTTTTCCGCTCTTTCTCCCACATCGTAATTCATATGCCGGGGAAGTCCCAGTACGATGGACTCCACCTGATATTCCCGAATAATCTCCTCAATGCGGGCACATGTTTTTCTAAGCTTGTTCTCTTCCTTTCTCCAAATGGTTTCCACTGCCTGCGCTGTAATGCCCATGGGATCACTTACAGCCACACCTACAGTCTTGGAACCATAGTCCAGTCCCATAATTCTCATAGAAATTATTCCCAATCATGATGCGCAATATACGTCTTGAGCATCTCTTCTACCAGTTCATCCCGCTCTACTTTCATGATCAGGCTCCTCGCTCCATTATGGCTGGTAATATAAGTGGGATCTCCGGACATAATATAACCCACGATCTGGTTGACCGGATTATATCCCTTTTCGCTCAGCGCTTTATACACTATTTCTAGGATGTCCTTGGCCTGAATCTGCGGGCCGCTTTCCACCTGGAAAAACTGAGTATTTGTTAATTCTCTCATATTCACGTCCTCCAAAAATACTTCATACTTATTCTACTCTATTCCCATCTGAAATTCAATGAATTATTTGTAAACGGTTCTCAATTTCTACATTTATCAACTGATTCGCCAAATTTTCTGGCGTTTTTTGTCCGACTTTCACATATTCCGGAGTATAGCCGACCTGATAAATACCATCTTCTCTTTGCACAGCCTCCTCTATAAGCACTTCCCTGCTGGTGCCGATCAGCTTTTCTTCATAAGCGTTCTGTTTCTTCCGGCTAAGTTGGATCAGCGCATTGCTCCGCTCTGCTTTTACTTGCTCCGGGACCTGCCTGTCCATAGCAGCAGCCTTCGTCCCTTTACGGGGGGAATATTTGAAAATATGTGTCTCATAAAAATTAACTTTATCAATAAAGTCTCTGGACTTTTCAAACTCCTCCTCGGTTTCTCCCGGGAATCCTACGATCACATCTGTCGTGAGAGCCGGATCCTGAAAATATTTTCGGAGAAGACAACATTTTTCATAATATTCTTCAGAGGTATATCTCCGGTTCATTCTTTTCAGCGTTTCGTCGCATCCGCTTTGCAAAGAAAGATGAAAGTGGGGGCAAATCTTGGGAAGTTCTGCCAGAGTACGTGCAAACTCCTCTGTAATGATCCTTGGTTCCAATGAACCCAGCCGGATCCTTCGTATTCCTTCTACTTTATGCACAGCCTGGATCAGATTCAGCAAATTGTCCTCCTGATCAATTCCGTAAGAGCTCAAATGGATTCCTGTCAGTACGACTTCTTTATATCCGCCTTTTGCCAGCTCTTTTACTTCCCGAACCACATCTTCTCTTTTCCGGCTTCTCACCCTTCCTCTTGCATAGGGAATAATACAGTAGGAGCAAAACTGATTGCATCCATCCTGTACTTTGATATATGCGCGGGTATGTTCTCCCGTATGGGTCAGATGAAGCTCCTCATACTCCGAAGTATGACCAATATCTACAATTTCTTTTTGAACAGCAGTCTGCCTGCCTCTCTTTTCCCTCTCCTGCCAATAGTGTTCCAGGATTCCGGCAAGCTCCTGCTTTCTGTTGTTACCGATCACAATATCGATCCCTTCCTCCAGCTCATCTCCCCGCGCCTGCACATAGCAGCCTGCCGCAACAATAACCGCATCGGGATTCATTTTTCTTGCCCGGTGAATCATCTGTCTGGATTTCCGGTCTGCCATATTGGTTACTGTACAGGTATTAATAACATAGACGTCGGCTTTATCATGAAAGGAAACGATCTCATAACCGCTCTTTTCCAAAATCTCCTGCATCGCTTCTGTTTCATATGCGTTTACTTTGCATCCCAAATTGTGAAGTGCTGCCTTTTTCATTGATTTCCTCTCTTTTCTTATATTGCTTTGTATAAATGATATCGTAAGCTGCTCTGCCTGACGGCTTCATACAAATTGTTGTATGCTTTAACGAATTTCAGCCTGATTCTTTGGCAATTTGTTCCTTGACTTTTATCTATGCACCTCTTAAGATGTTTATAGAAAATGAATTAGAAATCAAGGAGGTTTTTCCAAATGAAAACAGTACAAATTTCTTTAAACTCAATTGACAAAGTAAAATCTTTTGTAAATGATATTACAAAATTTGACTATGATTTCGATTTAGTATCCGGCAGATATGTAATTGATGCCAAATCTATCATGGGTATTTTCAGCCTGGACCTGTCCAAGGCAATCGACCTGAATATTCATGCCGACAATGACAGTGATGTAGCTGAAATCCTGGAAGTTCTGAAACCATACCTTGTATAGACCGATTGGTACTGCACCGAATATCATATAGACAAACATAAAATAACAGATACGCCGAAATGCTCTGACATTCCGGCGTATTTTTTACTGAACTTCAATCACTTCCACAGAACGAACAGCCTGCTCCACAAGCTCATCAATCTTCTCTGTCAGATTTTCCTCTGACTTGTGAATTACATTGATATTAGGCTTTGTCACAGGATGCTTTGCCACAAAAATCGTACAGCAGTCTTCAAAAGGCTGAATAGAGGTCTCATAAGATCCGATCTTTTCCGACACTTCCACAATCTCTCTCTTGTCGAAACCGATCAGCGGACGATAAACCGGAAGCGTACATACTTCATTTGTCGCCGCAAGGCTCTGCATAGTCTGACTTGCCACCTGTCCGATACTCTCTCCTGTGATCATGCCAAGGCACCCGTCTTCCTTCGCAAAACGCTCTGCAATTTTCATCATATAACGCCGCATAATAATGGTCAGTTCCTCATGGGGACACTGATCATAAATATAGAGCTGAATATCTGTAAAGTTTACCACATGAAGCTTAATGGGACCCGCATAGGATGCAACGATCCTGGCCAGATCCACCACTTTTTGTTTTGCCCTTTCACTGGTATACGGAGGTGCATGGAAATAAGTGGCCTCCAGCGCCACACCCCGTTTTGCAATCATGTACCCTGCCACCGGGCTGTCAATTCCTCCAGACAGAAGGAGCATTGCTTTTCCATTTGTTCCAACCGGCATTCCTCCCGGCCCCGGTATAATTCTGGAGTAAATATAAATCTGTTCTCTTACTTCGATATTGAGCAGGACATCCGGCTTATGGACATCGACCCGTATTTCAGGAAAAGCATCCAAAACCGCCTCTCCCACCAGGCAGTTGATCTCCATGGAATTGACCGGATAAGTCTTTCTGCTTCTTCGCGCTTCTACTTTAAAAGTAAGGTTTTTATCCGGATACAATTCGTCCATATAGGCAACTACATCCTTCTTGAGCTGCTCAAATCCGCGGTCTTCCACACAGACAACCGGACAGATACCGACGATCCCGAACACTTTCTGCAGGCAGGATGTCACTTCATCTGCATCATACTCTCCCTCGCAGTCCACGTAAATTCTGCCTCTTGACTTGTGAACTTTAAAAGAACCGTCCGCTTCCCGAAGTGCATAGCGGATCTGTCTGACAAGCGCATCCTCAAACAGATAGCGGTTCTTTCCCTTAATTCCGATTTCTCCGTATTTTATCAAAAAAGTATGAAATGTCATTTTTCTTCCCTCTCCTTCGCTGACGGCTATCTTCGCGTATAGCGCCGCAGCACCGGTACTAAATTATATAGTGTTTCCAGTGTATAGTCAATCTCTTCTCTTGTAGTAAACTCTGACATACTGAACCGCAGCGTGGCATCCAGATATTCCTTTCCTGCTCCAATACCTTTAAGCACACCGCTGATGGCCGGGTGATTGGATGCGCAGGCTGATCCGGAAGAGACACAGATTCCCTTTTCTTCCAGCGCGTGAAGAAGCACCTCGCTCCTTACTCCCGCAAATCCCACACTGATGATATGGGGCGCGCTGGTCTCATCATAAAGACCGTGCACTGTCGTATCTTCCAGCTTTGTCACACCTTCAATAAAATGCTTTTTCAGCTCCCTCATGCGGGCCACCTTCTCTTCAAGGTCTGTATAGATTTCCTTTGCCGCAAGTGCAAGCCCTGCAATGCCAGGAACGTTTTCCGTGCCGGAGCGGATATTTTTCTGCTGCTCCCCGCCAAAGACAATGGGTTTTATCTTCACTCCTTCTGAAATATAAAGCACGCCAGTTCCCTTCGGCCCATGGATCTTATGCCCACTGATGGACAGCAGGTCAATCTTGGACCTTTTCGGATAAATCCTGTATTTTCCAAATCCCTGCACTGCATCCACATGAAAAACGATCTCTCTATTGTAGGCCTTGACAATCCCGGCAGCCTCATCTACCGGCTGTACAGAACCCACTTCATTATTTACATACATAACGGAAACCAGGATCGTTTCCGGGCAGAGAGCTTCCTGAAGGTCAGACAGTTTCACCCGTCCAAACCGGTCTACCGGAAGAAACGTCACCCGGAAGCCTTCCTCCTCTTCCAGATAACGCATGGTATTCAGGACAGCCGGATGCTCTATGGATGTAGTGATCAGATGATTTCCCCTTCTCTTATTGGCACGGGCAGCGCCGATCAGCGCAAGATTGTCACTCTCCGTTCCGCCGGAAGTAAAGAAAATTTCCTTTTCCTGAACTTTTAAAAGCTTTGCCAGAATTTCCTTTGCTTCTTTTATATAATGCTCTGCCTCCACTCCTTTCATATGCATAGAAGAAGGATTTCCATAATCCTCGCACATGACCTTTCTTACAAGATCCCCCACGCATTCATACGCTTTGGTAGTGGCAGAATTATCAAGATAAACTTCCATCATTTCCCAACAACTCCTGATCTATTGATTCATTTTTACTATTAACTTATGCGCTTCTAGGATTCCAGGTGATACATCAGCAATGAGAGTACGGTAATAGCAGCTGTTTCCGTTCTTAAAATCCGCCGCCCGAGTGTAATGGTCGCAGCACCCTTTTTATCTGCAAGATCAGCCTCCTCTTTCTCAAATCCGCCTTCAGGCCCGATAAACACGCCCACAGACTGTCCCTGCTTCACCGAGGAGATCACCTCCCTGGAATGAGCGATCCCCTCTGCCAACTCATAGGGAAATAAGATCACATCCAAAGCAGCGGCATATTCCAGCGCTTCCTGATAAGACATGATCCGGGAAACCTGGGGAATCACTCCCCGCCCCGCCTGTTTGGCGGCGCTTTTGGCAATCTCATTCCATCGCTGCACCTTCTTTTCTCCCTTTTTGGCATCCAGCTTTACTACTGATCTTTTCGTGATTACAGGAATGATCTCTGCCGCTCCCAGTTCTACCGCTTTCTGGATAACAAGCTCCATCTTGTCTGCCTTTGGCAGACCCTGGAACAGGCAGATCCTGGCATTGAGCTCTGTATCCAGCTCCTTTTCCTCAAGGATCGTAAGGACCGCCTTCCCTTCTTCATAGCATTCTACCGCGCACACATATTTCCGGTTGTTCCCATCGCTTATTTCCACCTTTTCCCCTTTTTTCATCCGAAGTACATTTTTCATATGGTTCACGTCAGAACCTTCCAGATAAATATAGGGCTTTTCCACCTGCATCGGTGTCACAAAAAAATGCTGCATCTATTTCTTCCTCGCTGTTACGCTGACCCATTCTCCCTGGTGTCCGATTTCCAGAATTTCCATTCCGGCTGCTTCCACAGCCTCTTTGACTGCCTCTTCTTTGTCATCTATGATTCCGCTGGTGATATAGATTCCCCCGCTCTTTAAGTGAGAAAGAATAACAGGAGTCAGAGGGATCAGGACGTCCGCCAGAATATTGGCTGCTACAATATCATATTTTTCATATCCCACCTTATCCTGGATTTCCTTATCATCAATAATATTTCCGATCATCACCTCATACTGATCTCTGGAAATTCCATTTACTTCCATATTCTCATGGGTGGCATCGATGGCACAGGGATCAAGATCCGTTCCCACACTATGCCGTGCTCCGAACTTCAAAGCCAGCATTCCCAGGATTCCGCTTCCGCACCCCACGTCCAGTATCTCTGTGTCCGGCGTGACATACTTACGGATCTGCCGGATACAAAGCTGCGTCGTTTCATGCATTCCCGTTCCAAAGGCTGTTCCCGGATCAATATGAATGATCATTTTGTTTTCATCCTCCGGCTTTACATCCTCCCAGGATGGGATGATCAGCACATCATCAATCGTAAACTGGTGGAAATACTGTTTCCAGTTATTTACCCAGTCCACATCTTCTGTCTGTGATTCCTCAATGAACGCCTCACCGATATCCAGAAATTCCGACAGATCATCCAGCTCTTCTCTTACTCTCTGAAGTACAGCGTCTTTATCTTCTTCCTCCTCCAGATAAAACGTAATGTATGCTATCCCATCATCTTCGGCTGTTTCCGGCAGGATATCCACAAACATCTGCTCTTTATCTTTCTGAGTCAAAGGGATTTTATCCTCAATCTCTACTCCCTGGATCCCCAACTCCATCAAAGTACTGCTGACGATCTCCTCTGCGGCAGTCGTTGTCTTTAACCGGAATTTATTCCATTTCATAGCTTCACCTCAATTGTTTTCTTATTTTTTCTATTTCGTCCTTTTGCAAATCGGTCAAATACCTGTCATTTTAGTGTATCATATCAGTCCCAAATGCTCAATGAGGATTTTCACGCCAAGCAAAATCAAAATCACGCCACCTGTGATCTGTGCCCCTTTCTGCCAGCGTCCGCCAAAGATATTTCCAACCTTGACTCCCGCTGCTGAAATAAGAAAGGTCGTTACGCCGATGAAGCTGACTGCCGGCACGATCTCTACTTGCAGAAATGCAAAAGTAACCCCTACTGCAAGCGCATCAATACTTGTAGCTACCGCAAGTCCCAGCATGGTTCTGATATCCAGCGATTCCTCTTCTTCTGTCGCTTCTCCACATTCTTTACATTCTCCATCTTCAAATGCTTCTTTGAGCATCCCTCCTCCAATAATGCCCAAAAGAATAAATGCGATCCAGTGATCAACAGATGTGATCACATTTTTAAACTGAATTCCCAAAAGATATCCGATCATCGGCATGCCGGCCTGGAACACGCCAAAATACAATCCAACGACCCCCGCCTTAGTCCAAGTACATTTCTTCATGGCGAGGCCCTTACAGACAGCTACTGCAAAGGCATCCATTGATAATCCTACTGCCATCAGAAAAAGTTCTGCAATTCCCATATATTTGTCTCCTTTTGTTGTTTTCCCTTCCGGAAGGTTCGGCGATATCACAAAAAAGACCTATCCGCAGGTCACTCCCACGGATAAGTCTCATTATTTAAAGTAATGCCAGATGTTCTCACATCAGTATGTTGACAATACTGCGCTTATATGCGCCAACTACTCCCTTATCGCTTGGCTTATTATATAGAAATTCCTATAGCCTGTCAACCTTTACTTTTCCTTTGTTGTATGTTACATTTTTCTTATCTTGGACAGCAATGCGATTGCAAAAGGAGGTTAAAAGGTGAAGAAGATACTTTCCAATAACTGGATGATTACATGTCTTATACTGATTCCTGCAACAATGCTTTCCTTTTTATTCTTTCGTTTTGTCCCGGAAAATTCTGCCAATATTGCTCTGATCTATATACTGGCACTGATCATCATTTCTCTTTGCACCAGCGGTTATCGATATGGTATCTTCACCGCTCTGTTTTCTGTCGTCTGCATCAATTATTTTTTTACCTATCCTTATTTTGACCTCAATTTCACATTGACCGGTTATCCTATTACCTTTATCGGAATGCTTGTCATTACCTTACTGACCACCACAGTCACCAGCAGACTGAAAAAGCAGATTGCCATTAACGCTGAAAGGGAAAAAGAAATGGAAGAAGCGGAACGTGAAAAACTAAGAGCTAACCTTCTCCGCGCTGTCTCCCATGATCTAAGAACACCGCTTACCGGGATTATCGGAGCCTCTGCTTCTTATCTGGACGCCGAGGATTCTCTCTCTTCTCAGGAGAAAAGAGAACTGCTCCAGAATATTAATGATGACTCCCACTGGCTCCTTAATATGGTAGAAAATCTGTTAAGCGTTACCCGTATCCAGACCAATGACCGAAAGGTACATAAGTCTCCTGAAGTTGTAGAAGAAGTTGTATCAGAAGCCGTATTAAGGCTGCAGAAAAGGATTCCCGACGCCCGTTTTGAAGTCCATGTGCCGGATGACTTCCTGATGATTCCCATGGACGCAACCCTAATTGAACAGGTATTGATCAATCTTCTGGAAAATGCAGTCGTTCATTCTGACAGTCATCTTCCTACTGTCCTTACTATCAGTCAATCCGACCTCTTTACCACCTTTGAAGTGAAAGATTTCGGGCGGGGAATTGATGAAAACCGGATCGACAGTTTGTTCCTCGGTACCTACTCATCCGGTGACAGCAGTGATATTCACAAAGGCATGGGAATCGGACTTTCTATATGCCGGACAATTGTAGAAGCCCATGGCGGAGAAATCACAGCCCGAAACCATGAACACGGCGCAGTATTCACATTCACCTTACCAAATTCGGAGGAAAATTAAGATGCAGCAAAAAATAACCGTCCTTTTTATTGAAGATGAGAAAAATATCCTGGCCTTTATGAGCAAAGTGTTAAAAAATCACGGGTACAAAACTGTAACAGCAAGTACCGGAAAAGAAGGACTCCAGCTGATCAGTTCCAACTGTCCCGATCTGATTCTGCTCGATCTTGGCCTGCCTGATATAGACGGACAGTCCATCATCCGCTCTGTCCGAAGCTGGACAAGCTGTCCGATCATTGTAATCTCTGCCCGAACAACAGAAAAAGAAAAGGTACTGGCTCTGGACAACGGCGCAGACGATTATATTACAAAACCCTTCGGAACCTCCGAGCTTCTCGCAAGAATCCGGACAAGCCTCCGTCACAGCAGCCGCCCTCTGGCTGCGTCGTCCGCCAATATTCATACCTATCACTGCCGTGACCTGGTACTCGATTTTGACAAGAGAAGCCTTACTATTTCCGGGGAATTTGTCCATCTCACCCCTGTCGAATATAAAATAGTGGCGCTCCTGGCTCAAAATTCAGGCAAGGTCATTACCTACTCCACTCTTCTCCATGATGTGTGGGGACCATACGCTGATGAGGACAACAAGATCCTCAGGGTAAATATGGCTAATATTCGCCGAAAAATCGAAAAAAATCCGGCGCAGCCGGAATACATCTTTACAGAAGTAGGCGTAGGATACCGCATGAAGGAGGAGGATTGTTAAAATTTTGCTAAAGAATCTCGAGATCTCTTTCCTTTGCCGGGCCCAAGAATTAAAATAAGGGTTGTACATCGTTGAAAAGGCAAAGGAGTGGTCTAAAATGGATATCGGAAATATAGGAATGATGCTGCTTGTAATTATCGGAGGATGTACCGGACTTCTGACGACAGTTGTCATCACGCTGGGAATCCCCATTGTAGTAATCTGGAAAATCATCCGCCGCATTACAAAGGGTATTCCGATCACAAAATAGAGGCATTCTGCCCCTGTAACCTTACATATCATCCCACGGATTTTTACTTGCAAATCCAAAAAACAAATGTTATAATCAAACCGCTTAAGCGAGCAGTGCATGTCACGTAAGTCCAGTTGACAGCCTGCTCGTTTATTTTTTTGCAAGAACAAAGAGTTCCCTTGCGGAACTCTCGCGCCGAGCGCGGTCGCTTTAGCGGCAACTTCCACTTCTCGCGAGTGCGCATCCCGCGGAGCGTTTTATTTAATAGGAAAGAAATTTCCTATTAAATAAAAAAACAATTAATTCCGGCAGAAACAGTTCGCTTTTATATTCACTATAGTCCTCAAACTGTCTCTTCATCCTCCCCTGCAGCGTCGGCATATCGCTGCTGTCATTTGCAAATCCCCCATCCGGTATCCCGGAATGATGTCCTGCAATGCAATATTCCATCATCAGCGCCATAGGACCAGTTGTATAATTCTCACAGGCAGCCAAGGCTCCACAGGTAGAATGCTCTACCCGGATATTGGCACCATTGATCCTTTTCGTAAAAGATTCCTGGTATTTCCCTACATCATGAAGCAGCCCTATTACAAACAAAAAGTCTTTCAATTCAGGAATAGAAAATTTCCGACATAACTCAGCCGTATTCTCACAGTGAACTTTTACTGTTTGTATCGAACCTGTAAACTCATTTCTGTGAGCTACATATTTTTCCAAACTACCCCTTCTTTCGTATAATTACATATGTTTTCACACTAACAAATAAATTTACAAAGCATTGATTCGTCCCATCATTTGTTCTATATTAAATTAATCCTTTAATTTATAATATCATAGCCCCTATCTTTTTCTTACAACTTAAATATTGGGATTTGGCTCAATAACTACTAATTTGAATCCCGGTTCCCAGTAATTAATTTCGGTTTTATATACCGATATCTTTCTTTTCCTACATATATCTATAATTTCTTTTTGATTATTTCTTTCACACTGTGCCCCCAAAATTACAGCTTTCGGTCGTACTTTCATATAACTAAGATTAGACGAATTTTCCAAATTAATATGTCTTGGAATCACACGCCATTCCCTTTCATATGACCAATCCTGTGACTTTTCTAATAAAGTTGTTCGAAGTTTTTCTACAGACAAATGACACTGTGGTGGGGTTACATCTCCTAAAGTTTTCATTCGATACGCTCTAACATATTCTTCTAATTCTTCTGTAAGATCAATTTGTTGTTCAACATAATTTACTGGTCTCAATAATGGTTTTTTTTTGATAACTGTATTATCCGCAGTAAAATTATCAGCATTAGCAATAGCGTCTCTATCATAGATAATAGCAAATCCTTTATGATTGTCTGCATAATGTGACCACATCAACATTGATAAATAATCTTCTGAAAAACATATAATTCTAGCATTATTTCTAAGGGACTCTTTTAATTCTTTTGCCGCATTATGTATAGACTGAAAAAAACTCTCTAAAAAATCATCTTTTTTATTACCATACCACATAGCAATGCCAAAAGAAGCTAAAAATTTATCTTTTTCCTTTAAACACTTAAGATAATTTTCCATTCCTATATTAAGATTTTCCGCGACATCATCTAATATTCTAAAATAGTTTGCATATAAAAGTGTATCAAACGGATCATTAAAATTAATAGGTGTCGAATAGTAAAGACGATCTTTTTTCAAATTTTCAATATTCTGTAAAATACAGGTTCTATATCTAGTTAACGTGTTTTCCTTTAGCAAAGAAGCCATCGTAAAATCATATTTTTTAAAATCAGGTGGCATTTGATTATTATTCATAATAAATATTCCTTTCACCCAAAATCTACTGTTAATGGAACACCATGTTTTATATACCGAAAAAGGACTGCGAAATCAACATCTTATTTTTATAATTTCAGCAATTCTACTACACCATTTTCTTTCAAAATGACGATTTTTGACGCTCCCAGACAAAAAGTAAGAACCCGCAAAAACCTTGTAAAATAAGGCTTTACGGGCTCTGACGCCACAGGACAAAACCACCCCAAACGAGCCAAGAGGTGAGTACTAATTTTTTTAATAATATTTTTGGAGAATTAATTCTTCTTGACCAGATCCACTCTCATCTTTAACTTTTTTTTACAGATCTCTTCATTCGCCCTTTTCTGACTTCCGCCGTTTGAGTTTTATCCCTGCTTTTCGAACAGTGCAAACACTGTCTTCACGAATTCATCCTCGTTCATCTTGCTTTCCACATATTCATCAAAAGCTTCTTCATCAATTTTCTGTCCGTTGACCACCTGATGGTACTCTGGATAATTCTGCTCCACTTCCTTTCTGGTAATCACATAACTGCTGCCGCTGAAGTTATACCGTATATATTCCAAATTCCTAATCAGGGCAAATGCGGAAACTGAATTGTAAATCAGTCCTTTTTCTGTATAGAGATCTTCATTTCCATACCAGTCTGTTGTATGGTAATCGATGGTTGCGCCACAGTTCTCCGAATCAATCTCAAATACATATCCACGCTCTGACAGAGGCAGCGCATGGAATAAATTCCCGATATTGCTGTTGTCTCCGATGTAATTACTCTGATACCGGATAATCTGCCTTATCCCGCATTTATCCCGGTTAAAGGGGCTGACCGGAACTGTATCCACGCCATACTCCTTTTTTGTATCAATAATAAAATACTCATTCGGCGTATCTGCATTAATCTGAAACACATGATAAAACAAGTTGCGGTATTCTATGATCTTCCCTTTGGTAAAATAAGTTATAGTCGAATACCGGTAACCAGGCGGGCGTTTATATTCTGATACGCCCACAAAGTCAGCCGCTATAAAACTCCCGATCAGCAGCAGAAATGCACCGGCACCGACCAGTATTCTCTTCAGCAAGGACATGGCTCTTAATTCCCGGAAAATCCCGGCTGTTATCAGAAGACATCCGAGGATGGAATAGATTTCTCCCCAACTGCTTTCCGGTTCGAATATAGAAAATGAGAATATACAGATCAGGATTCCTACGATCATGATACAAACAGATATCTTCTTATGTTCATTTTTGATTTTCTTTACACTGTAGTCAATAGCGCTGATCAAATTCTTTTCTGCACGGGCGGCACTCTCTTCCTCCCTGATCTCTTCTCCGGCCAGAAGCTCATTCAGCGTGATCTCCAGTTCCTTACTTAGCGGTTCCAGCATCGACAAGTCCGGCATATAGTTTCCATTCTCCCAGCGCGATATGGTCTTATTGGTGACGCCAAGTCTCTCCCCCAGCTGTTCCTGGGTCAGTCCTTTCTTCTTGCGATTGACGGCGATGAACGCCCCAATCTTCTTACTGTCCATATCTTCAACTCCTTTCCAGACATATCTTATCCTTTCCGCCAAAAAACGTACACCCCACAGATAGCGAATCCCGCAATATTCCATGATTTCTGATATCATACTATAAAAACACCATTGGAATCCACCCTCAAAAGGTATTGATTTCAATGGTGTTTCTTTTACCGCATGGGCACCATATCATTTGTGCGCCTCACAAAATTTTACCGGTTTGTTCCTTTCAGCTATTTTCGAATATATGCCCTGTCTTTTTCGGAGATTCTTTCTTCATCTGAAAGGTACCTTTCCACCCTCATATGGAGATCATACTTCTCTCGAAGTTCAGCAATCCTTTCCATCATGGGCGATGCATGATGCCGGTCAATGGCTTCCTGACCTTTCCAGCTGTCAATCAACAGGACGGTTTCCGGATCCTCCAGAGGGATGAAGTACTCATAACGAAGATTCCCTTCTTCATTGCGGATCATTTCAACCATCCCGCTCTTTGTCATTTCTTCTGCAAATTTTCTCGCATTTCCCTTTTCTCCCGTATAATATAAATTTACTGTTATACTCATTTCTTCTGCACCTCGCCCTCTTCTTTCTTCTGCAACATGGACAGATAAGAAGTTCTTATGGTGTCTTTCTGTTCATACCCCAGTTCCTTCATAACTGCTTCAATCTCTTTCAGGCAGGCTGGCCTCTGCTCCTCTCCCTGACCTATGATCTCCAGTTCCAGATAATTTCCCAGGCCTTCTACCCGATCTACGGCCACGGTAACTCTTCCTCTGGTATAGGTGAAACGTGTCTTTCTGACAGCGCATGGTACAGGCAGGAATGTAAGCTCTTCCAGGATCCGCTCTAGAATCTCCGGTGTTTCCAGATGCATCTCCAGCTCCATTCTGGAGACGGATACCTGATCTAGTTTCGGACCTTTGCAGTTGAATTCTGCCCTGGTTTTTCCCGTATCCAAATCTGTTACCCGGCGAATCCGAAGAGCTTTGTCATGTTCCCTCAAATCATAATGTGCGCTGTTATAATACACGTCCTCTTCCCGGCATGTACCCGCCAGGCAGAATCCATCTTGTTCCAGACGCTTTATAGTGTCTTCCAGACTGCACACCGGTATCTTCACTTCCACTTCCACCGGTGTGTATTCATTCCTCATTTCTATCTTAACCTCCGTTTTGTTATTCATCAGGCCCCTCTAATAATATTCAAATAATCATCTTCCACTTCTAAAATTGTAGCCCCTTCGTTTATATCTGCTTTTTATTGATGAACTGAGTCAGTACCAGAATATCCCCCGGTTGGATTACTGTGCTTCCATCCGGAATAATCGTTTGAATCCCTCTCTTTATCAAAATTACACGGTTGGATTTTTCGCGAAAGCTCTGTGACAGAGGCCTGTTGGCATATTGCTTTCCACGCTCTACTACAACCTCACGAAGTGCCAGTTTTGCCCGATCCTCAAAGCTTCGAGCCGCAAGCACAAGCAAATCTCCCACTTCCAGCCTGGTATCACCGTTCGGAATGACAATTTCATGATTCCGCACAATCATAGCAACCAGCAGATCAGCTGGAAACTGCAGATCAACAAGTGTTTTCCCGCACCAGGCATGACCTGCATCAATCCGAAGTTTTATAAAACTGATATCACTATCTTCCTGATAATCGTTGAAGGTACTGCCCACATCTGCCGTCAGGTCAATCATAGCAAGCTTTTTCGCTACTGCCGGAAGCAAAGTCCCCTGGATGGAGATAGATAACAATACCATACAGAATACAAGATTGTAGAGATTGTATGTTGTTTCCACGCCAGCAAGGACCACGGAAATCGCAAATACGATTGACGCCGCACCTCGAAGTCCGGACCAGGATACCAGCGCAATCTGTCTAAGTTTTGCCCTGAACGGAACTAACAGTGCTGTACAAACTACCGGTCTTGCAACCAATGTTAAAAATACCATCAGAATAACCGCCGGCACAATGACAGACGGAAGCTTTACAGGAGTTACAAGCAAACCAAGTAAAAAGAAAATCTGCACCTGTGCCACATGTGTCAACACATCAAAAAAATGTACCAGATATTTCTTTTTAGGAAGATTGGAGTTTCCAATCCAGATTCCGCATAAATACACACTCAGATAGCCATTTCCATTTAGCTGTGCCGGAATGGTATAGGCAAGGAACATAACCGCCAGTAGGAAAATGGTATGGCTTTGCTGCGAAGGAAGAAGCTGCCGATGAAGCAGCTTTACCGCCAGATACCCCATCAAAATCCCGCAAAAAACTCCAATAATGATTTGCTGTGCCAATAAAAGCGGAACCAAAACAGACTCTCCGCTCAGAAACGCAATAGCAACCGTAGTAAGCATGTAGGACATGGGGGCGTTGGAACCGGACTCCACCTCCAGCAAAGAGTCTGTGTGATATTTCAAAGCCAGATTCTGTGAACGTAAGATGTTAAAAACCGAAGCCGCATCTGTTGAAGAAATAACGGAGCCGATCAGAAAACATTCCAGCCAGGGAAGGTTTAATGCAAAATGTGCAAACATTGCTACCACTCCGGCGGTTCCTATAACACCAAGTGTCGATAACAGAATGGAGGGAGCCAGTACCGGACGGGCTGTCAGAATATTAGTCCCAAACCCGCCATAAAACATAATAAAAATCAGGCAGATGGAACAAATTACATTAACCACTCCATAATTGTCAAATGGAATTTTCAGAACTCCGTTTTCCCCAAAAAACATGCCCAGTGCAATAAAAATCAACAGCGATGGGACAGGAATTTTCTCTAGCAACTGATTCAGCAGAATACAGATCAAAATCACAACTCCCATCAACAATAAAGGTTCATTCAAACAATCACCACTTCCCTCAAATCTATTATTGATATATAAAGTTACTAAATTTTTGACTGAATATTGCCAGATAATGGCAAAAGATTATTGTTTTTAGAAAGATGGATTTATTATAACAAAAAGTATTCTACATGTCCATGGTTGCAGTTCCTGCAATAACCGGGTATATTTACTATGTGAACCATCTGATTTTATCCTATCAGCAAATTTTCTAAGAGGCTCTTTGCATCTTCAAATACATAAGATATCAAAATATTACTATTTTCCATATCCTTCTTGGAAGTCGCACCACTTAGTAGTAATGCGCCTTCCACTCCTGCATTTTGTGCACATACCATGTCAGTATCAATGCGGTCACCGACGACAATCGCTTCTTCAGAATTACAGCCTGTCTTCTTTAAGCATAACTCTACAATATCAGGTGCCGGTTTTCCTATATATCTTGGTTTTCTTCCTGTAACACATTCAATCATTTTGCAGATTGAACCACAATCCGGAATAACTCCACAATCTGTAGGACAGCTCAAATCCATATTAGTTGCATAAAATAAAACATTTTCATCCTGTAGCAAGCGGCAGGCATCCGCAAGTTTTTGAAAAGTCATAGTTTTATCCAAGCAGATTAATACGCAGTCAATATCTTCTTCATAATGATCTACAATATGTAATCCTCTTTTTGCAAACTCTTCTGTCAATTCAGAACTTGCCATAAGAAAAATTTTCTTATCAAATAAATTTTTTTTGAAATATTCTGCCGTTAAAACGCCTGCCGTCATAAACATTTCTTCAGATACTGCTATCCCCCATTGTTCAAAATACGCAACATAATCCTGCTGGCTTCTTGTAGAATTATTCGTTATAAAAAATATAGTTTTTTTCTTTTCCACTAGATAATCCAGTAATTCTCTTGCACCGTTTATCAATTGATTTCCTAAAGCTATTGTACCATCGATATCAAATAGGAAAAGTTTCTTTTTTTGCAACATATTTCATTTTTCCTTTTTATTTACATTTACCTCATTCATGTGAATGCTCATAAGCATTGGAATTTCTTTTGGATATCCGATTGATTTCCCATTTTCTTTTTTGAACAAATGAATTTTCTCTGGATTTAGGTTGATATAGACATTTTTACCACACTGTGGAACCATATCTTCACACAATGCAATCAACTCTATTCCCTCTACCTCAAGATAAACACCATATCGATTTCCGTAATCTTCCACATATTTTACTGTCGCACACAAAGTATCTTGTTCTTGCTTATCACTGAATATCAAATGTTCGGGTCTAATACCTAATAATAGGTTCTCCGTCTCAGCACATAGTATTTGTTTGCACCAAATTTCCGGTATATGAACACTTTGTTTTCCTATCCATAATTTCCCTGATCCATATTTCGCATCCACAATATTCATAGATGGAGATCCAATAAATTTTGCTGTAAAGATATTTGCCGGACGGTTATAAATCACCGATGGATGATCTATCATCTGTAGTTCTCCTTTGTTCAACAATGCAATTCTGTGCCCCACAGTCATGGCCTCAATCTGATCATGAGTCACATAAACCAGAGTCTGGTGATATCTCTCATGTATTTTCACCAGCTCTTTTCTTGCATGAAGTCTTAATTGCGCATCCAGATTAGACAACGGTTCATCTAATAGAAAATATGGGGAACGTTTTACCACCGCTCTCGCCAATGCCACTCGTTGCCTTTGTCCACCAGATAACTGCTTGGGTGTTCTTTGGGCATATTCTACTAAATCAAGCATTTCTAATGCTTCATCTAACCTTTTTTTAATTTCACCTTTTTCAATTTTATGGGCTTTTAAACCATATGTAATATTCTGGGCCACAGTCATATGTGGATACAAAGCATAGTTTTGGAACACCATTGCCACATTTCTTTCGCCGCACGGTACATCATTTACTCGTTTTCCTGACATATATAAGTTACCTGAATTAATATCTTCCAACCCTGCTATAATTCTTAATGTTGTAGATTTTCCGCATCCAGATGGTCCCAGAAGAATAATCCTTTCTCCATCTTTTATTTGCAGATTAAAATCTTTTATTACATAATTTTTACCGTAACATTTATCTACCTGCTCGAATATAATCTCTTTAGTATTCTTGTTATTCATTCCTTATCCCAAACCTTCCTATCCTTTAATGCCAGACATTGCAAACGTATTAATAATGTATCTTTGAAAAATCAGATATAATATCAGAGGAATTATCATCGTCATAACAGACACCGCCATGGCTAGAGAAAAATTTGTCCCACCTTCTGCACTGACAAACATTTGCAGCGCTAAGGATAAGGTATAGTTTTCTTTACTCTTTAGAATTAAAACCGGCCATACATA
Source organism: Claveliimonas bilis (assembly GCF_030296775.1). NCBI lineage: Bacteria > Bacillati > Bacillota > Clostridia > Lachnospirales > Lachnospiraceae > Claveliimonas > Claveliimonas bilis. The sequence continues at coordinate 2,216,661 of NZ_AP027742.1, forward strand.
TTCATTCCAAGAATTAATAAAAAAGATAATCCCTGTTGAAATAACTGCCGGACGAGCCAATGGCAATACAATGTCTTTCAATATCTTGAAATTTCCAATATTATCTAATTTTGCAACTTCAACTAGTGACTTATTGATGCCTCTCATTGCCTGCCTCAACATAAAAATTCCCAACACATCTGCAAACTGTGGCAACATAACACCCCAAATGGAATCTGACAATCCTAATTTTGAAATCAATAAATAATTAGGAATCATGGTAACAGTAAACGGTATAAACATTGTGCTCAGCATGATAAAATATATCAGCGTTTTCCCTTTAAATGTAAAATAGACAAATGCATATGCCGCCAGCAAGCTCGTAATCGTTTTAAGGCATGTCACTATTATTGCAATCACAAATGTATTCACTGTAATTTGAACAAATGGTAATTTTTCAAAAACTTGAAAATAGTTTTCTATTGTAGGGTTTTGAGGTATCAAACTCATTACTGTATTAACAGCTTCTTGATTTGTCTTAAATGAGTTGCAGATTGCAAATACAATTGGGAAAAGAGATGTAATTACCATAATTCCCAAAAGGATATGCCAAGGAATTTGCAAGTCTTTTATCTTGTGTCTAGTTTTCATAGTAAACTCCTTTCTCTACAAATCGAAATTCTAAAACAAGAAGCAGCATAAAAATAATCACTGTAATGACCGCCACAGCGGAGCTTGAACCCGTTCGATACAGAGTAAACGCCTCATGATACGCCATATATATCAAATTTGAGCTGGCATAATTAGGTCCACCCTGGGTAATGACTTTTATAGGTGTATAAACGTACTGCAGCCCCTGTACAATAGTATATATGAATACGTAAATTCCTGTTGCAGAACTCATCGGAATAATGATATCCTTGAAAATCTTAAGTGTAGAAACACCATCCAATTTAGCAGCTTCAATCACTTCCTGCGATACTCCAGATACCCCTGCTAAAATAACTATAAAATTGTATCCAAATGCTTTCCACGAAGTAATAATACATAATACTGCAATCACCCAGCCTTCCGTTTTAGACCACACAGGAATGGTTATTCCAAAATTATTACATATAATTGCTATAGGTCCAGACACTGGATTTAATATCCATGTGTATAAAATAGATCCGACCACAAGTGATATTACACTTGGAAGAAAAAATATGGCTTTATAGAAGTTTTTCCCCTTCTTAATAATCACTGACAATATAAATGATAAAATGTATGGTATCACCATATTAGCAATTAATAATATAAGAATATATACTAATGTATTTTGTAGAATTTTCCATGTATTTGAATCTGTAAATAAAGTAATATAATTATTTAAACCAACAAATTCTTTTGTAGAACTCACAAGATTCCAATCAAAAAAGCTTAAATATATCGTCTGTGCCATGGGATAAAACATAAAAATCCCAAATGCTAAAATCGATGGAATTAAAAAAAGATACCCCAGACCTTTTTGTTTTATTTTTTTCATAACGCTCTCCAATCATTGTATCTGCCTGCTAATTATCCAAAGACAGATTTCTCAAGTCTATTCAAATCTCATTTTATTAATAATTTCCGAGTTTTTCTCAATTCTTTTTGTAGTCTGCTCATATCTGGAAATTCCAAGACAAGTACAAAGAGCATCCATTACTGCAATATGACTAATTCTAGATGATACTGCCTCCATGACTCCTTCAGAAGCTGAAGAACAAATTACAAGTGAAATATCCGCGACATCTAAAATAGGACTCCTTACAAAACTTGTCAGCGCAATTACTTTTGCGCCATTTTCTTTCGCCAAACGCAAGGTCTCTATCGTTTCCTTTGTTCTTCCGGTATGAGAAACTCCCAAAACTACACAATTCTCATCCAGCATACTGGCGGCTATCTTCGCTTCATATGGATCTGTAAAACAAAAAACAGGATATCCAATTCGATACAAACGCATGTACGCATCATGCACAATTGTAGAAGATGTATACATTCCACAAAAAATAATTTTATTTGCATTTCGTATACATTCCACGGCCTCACCAAATTTTTTATGATTTATGAAATCTCGAGTTTCGCTTAACACTTGTATACTTGCCCCTAAGACCTTGTCTAATATTTCTGCCGTACTGTCATCCTTTTTTACATTCCCAAACGGAAGAACCGGTTTTTCCTTTGGACGGCATGCCAAATTGAGTTTCAATTCTCCAAATCCACCCAAATGCAGTATTTTACAAAATCTCACAATGCTGGATTCTGCAACTTCAAGATTTTTTGCCAACTCCGATATTGAAAGTGTTACCACTTCCTCTGAATTTTCCAAAATGTAATCCGCAATTTTTTTTTCTACACGATGAAAACTAGGATACATACTTTGTATTAACAAAATACAATTTTCTGCTTTCTGCATTTTTTTACTCCTTTTTATCCAATACTTCTTTCAAAATCTCCTTTGGTATTTGGTAAACCTCCTTAGTTCCACATATGCAATTTTCTACTTTCATCCCATCATTGTCCATTATACAAGAAAGATAGCCACTTCTTTCCTGCTCTGAAATACCTTTCTCAATATAATCAAACCCACATGCAGATGATTCTACTGTAAATTGGCAAATCTGTTTTTCTATCTTCATACTGTTCCTATGTACATGACCACAAAAAATACCTTTTACATTTGAACGTGACAAAAATTTCTGTAATCTTTTTCCATTTTTTCCTATTTGAAGCAAATAATCATCCCAAAAAAGCGGGTGATGCACGAAAACAACTATTTTGTCCTTTTTATCGTAAATCCGTTCCAGCCATTCTATCTGAATGTCATCAATTTCACCCACTCCATGTTCCCTGTCTGCGCTATCTAACACAACAATCTTCCATTCTCGTATCTGATAAAAATAATAGTACCTTCCATGAGTTAGCTTCTGCTCAAATACATTGCAAAACGCTTCTTTATTGTCATGATTTCCAAGCGCCAGTAAAACCGGCACCTGGATTCTTGACTCATCCAAAATCTTTTTAAACTGGTGATAGTCAACTTCTTCTCCTTCATGAACTAAATCACCGCTTATCACAATAAAATCAAGGGGTTGGCTTTGAACGACAGACAATATTTTTCTAAGCTTTTCATCCGGAGATAATAATGAAGTGAACATGCCGCTCAATAATCCTACACTGTAATCTTTTCTTATATGCGTATCTGATAATTGTGCAAAATGAAGTTGACTCATTATTTTCCTTCTTTCTATTCCATAATCTGATTAATGGAATCTTGTGTTTCTTTCATTTCCTTCTCTATGTCTACGGTTCCGCTTAATATCTGATCTCTCATATCAATTAACATTTGTTCTGCTTCCAGACCTGCATCACCTGGAAAAGATGCCCATGAAGCAACACCGTTCATTTGATCTGCCGCCGCTGTAAACATAGGGTGCTCTTCTACAAAATCTTTTAATCCGTTTTCTGCCTCAATTACATTATTTCTCGGAGGAACATAACCGGTTCCCTCGGTCCATTTTGCCATTGATTCAACAGAGTACAGATATTTTTCAAACTCCCATGCTGCCTTTTGTTCTTCTTCGTCTTGCGCAGTAATAGCTAGGAAGCATCCTCCTGCAGGTACAACTCGATCTTTCCCTTCCCACACGGGTGAACTTACTGCTCTGACATCAAACTGTGCCGTATCTTCTATCGTTGCCATATATGCTATCGTAGTATGCAACATAGCAACTTCTCCATTAATAAATGCCTGAAATCCTTCTTCCCAGCTTGCGTGCAATGCTTCCTGGTCAGATACCATATCAGCATACATCGTATATGCTTCAACCCCTTCTTCAGAAGCAAAAGAAGCTTTATATTTCCCGTCTTCTTCTGAAATAATCTGTGCGCCATTACTTTCCAACAATGCTTGTTGATTCCAACTATCAGGTCCTTCACGCATATACAGGCCATACTTACCTGTGCTTTCTTTTATTTTACTTGAAAATTCTTCCACTTCTTCCCATGTTTCGGGTCCCTCTTCTGGAAGCCCCGCTTCCTTTAATATATCAGCATTGTAGAACAAAACCGGTGTACTTAAAGAATAAGGCATTCCCACCTGCTCACCATCACTATTTTGCGCCAATTCTAAAATATTAGCATTGAAATTATCTGTAATAAAACTACTATCTTCCGGGAAAAATTCATCAATTATATTCTGTGGTGAAACATAATCAAAATTACTCGAGAAATAATTCAAATAAGTCCATCCTATCTGTACTACAGCCGGCGCATTACCTGCTGCTGTTTCAGCCTGCAAATTCTGCATTAATCCTTTATATTCCTCTGGATTGTATCGCGCTACTACTTCAATTTCATTATTAGATTCATTAAATTCCTTTACTAATTCATCAACCGTTTTTCCACCTACAGTTTCCGAATTAATATGCCAATACTCAATTACTGTTTTGTCTTCATTGTTTTTGGTATTCTCTGCCTCTCCTTCTCCTGCAATACCACAGCCTCCTAACATTCCCATCGTCAAACCACATGATAATACAACTGCTACTCCTCTTAATTTCTTTTTTCTCATGTTCTTCCTCCTTGTTTTTATTCACTTAACAAAGAACTTATTTCATTTTCTTATCATATCCGCGGAACTAAGTTCATTTTTATAATACCATGTGCCTTATCACCCAACTATCATCATTCAGTAAATCATATGTAAAGTTTTTGTAAGAAACATACATGTATGCGAATCATTCTTTGACGCTTTCATCCATAAAAAAGTGTCTTCGACACTTCAACTCCCCCGCCCCTCAATCTTGAGGGGATTAGGGGTTTCTTTTTGTGTCTTTTCCCTTCATAATAGTCTTATGAATATCTTACAGAAGATTTTTACAGACCATTTTGAAGAAATGCTCTATATCCAACATCCTCGTGACTCTGTCATCGAAAATGTAGAAAAAATGATCCATTACGGCGATCCCTCTTTTGGTGGCACCATGTATGCCTGCCCTTCCTGCGGTAATCTTAAGTTTCTCCCTTTTCGCTGTCACTCCCGCTTCTGTCCTTCCTGCGGTAACATGTATTCCATTGACAGGACTACCTCGATGTCTTTTAAAATCATCCATGTCCAGCATCTCCATTGTGTGTTTACCATTGCCAGAGAACTCCGTCCTCTGTTCCTGCAGGACCGTTCGCTCTTAAATTGCCTCTTTTCTGCTGTCAACCGCGTCGTCTCCCGTATGTTCCTCAAAGATAACTATGCTGAACGCTTTACTCCTGGTTTTATCTGTGTCCTTCATACCTTTGGCAGGGATCTGAAATGGAATCCTCATATCCATTGTCTCGTTTCCGAAGGCGGCGTTGGCCTCTCTCTGCGCTGGCGCCACAAAAAGCACTTCAACTACAAACTCCTGCGGGATTCTTTCCAGACCGTTCTTCTCAACGAATTACATTCCAGGATCGGTGACCCTTTTAAAAAGCTTAAGGCTTCTGTCTATGCCGATCACAAAAATGGTTTTTACGTCCGGGCCTTACCCAACAAATGTAATCCATCTCACGTGATCAAGTACATTGGCCGTTATCTCGGACGCCCTGTGATCGCAACCTCCCGCATTGATTCTTATGATGGCGAATTTGTTACCTTTCATTATCATCGGCATGAAGATGAAAAACTGGTCTCTGAAACCATCCCGGTCCTTGATTTCATAGCCAGGCTTACCCAGCATATCCCGGAAAAACATTTCAAAATGATCCGTTACTATGGCATCTATGCCAGGCACCGTAAATCTGACAAATACCTCCGCCGGGCTATTTCAAGAGAAAAGCATAAGATATTTCTTTCTTTTAACCGTTGGCGGGATTCCATCCTGCATTCCTTCGGATATGATCCTTTAAAGTGTCCTTCCTGTGGTACGACCATGCTTTTTCTTGAATTATATTTCAACCACAGACCGGTTCCTTTGCATGAATTATACGAAAAGGTTATGCGAAAGCATCGGTGCCGGGCTCCTGCCTCTTTTTCTTTTCTTCCATCGTCTCCTTCTGCGTGATACAATCAATATATCTGATACAGAAATGGAGGCGGACAATATCAAACGAATTACTGAGGCAGAACTTGCAAAGGAACTTCGGGAACAGTATATAAAAAATCCTCCAGAAGGTATGACCTCTGATGAAATCCGTGATATGAGCGACGATGACCTTTTGGACATGGATTATTTCTTACACGAATTTGACGATCTGGATGATGACGGTTTTGGCGAAGAAGGTTTTTATATTTTCTAAAACAAAATCGTCTGTTTCCTATGCCCGCCTTTGTGCGGGCTAGTTTCATTCAAGAGTTCAGCAAAAGTTGAACTTTCCTATAAAGGAACAAAGAGTTCCCTTGCGGAACTCTCGCGCCGAGCGCGGTCGCTTTAGCGGCAACTTCCACTTCTCGCGAGTGCGCATCCCGCGGAGCGTTTTATTTAATAGGAAAGAAATTTCCTATTAAATAAAAAAACAATAGAATGTGAGGTTATGCACATGCCAAAAAATCGTTTTCAGGAAATCATTTTTACTTTACTGATGTCTTTCTTTATGGTACTTGCGATGGAAATTTATAATACCGCTCTCCTTCAGGGAGGCATGTCTAATTCCTGCTTTATCCATGCACTGTCGGAACTTCCTTTTATGATTCCTTTGTGCTTTGCAACCAGCTATTTTCTGATGGATCGGATTGCTTCCGGAATTGCGTTTCGTATGGCGGATCCAAAGAGGGATCATCCTGTACTTGTCACTCTTGTGCGCGCTGGCGTCACTGTATGCTTTATGTGTCCTTCCATGAGTCTGTGGGCAACCCTCATCTTTAAGCAAGCTGGAGTGCAGATTGCAGCAGTGTGGCTTCAGACAGTAGCCATCAATTTTCCCATGGCGCTTTGCTGGCAGATTTTTTTCTGCGGTCCGCTTGTCAGATTTCTGTTCCGCCTGATCTTCCGCCGGCAGCTTCAGGAATGTACTCTGTAAAGAGAGGAAATTATTTCGTGATTTTCTTTCCTAACCCTGCTATAATATCTTTATAAATGAGGAAGGGAGTCCTTATCTTGCATGATCTGAAACGGATTTTTTCTCATCTCGGGCCATTCAGGCGGGAATTTATTCTCAGTATTCTCTTTATTATCGCGGAAACCGGATTTGAACTTGTCATCCCTCTGATCATGGCCGACATCATCGATGTGGGAGTGGCAAACAGAAATATACATTATATTCTTATAAAAGGTATGCAGATGGGAATCTGTGCTGTCCTGTCTCTCATTACAGGACTGTTTTACGCAAAATTTGCCGCCAAAGCCGCCCTTGGCTTTGGTGCTTTTGTGCGCGAACAGGAATTTGCCCGTATTCAGACATATTCCTTTTCCAATCTGGATCATTTTGCCACCTCCTCTTTGATCACTCGTATGACAACCGATATCACCGTGATACAAAATGCGATCACCGGAGGAATACGGCCGATGGTAAGAGGTCCTGTTATGCTCATTCTCGGACTTTTTCTTGCTTTCCTGATGAATGCAAAACTCTCGCTTGTTTTCCTTGCCTGCATCCCTGTGCTTGGAGTCATCCTTTTTTTCATTGTGCGAAAAGTCGCGCCTCTGTACGGAAGACTGCAGATATGCATGGACAGAGTAAATGCCGCTATCCAGGAAAATCTCACCGCCATCCGTGCTGTGAAGGCTTTTGTAAGAGAGGAGTATGAAGAAGAATTTTTTGAAAAGGCTAACCACTCTCTTGCAGATACCAGCCGCACTACCTTTCACTTTGCCGTTCTCAATCTCCCTGCTTTCCAGGCCACCATGTACACTGCCATTGTGCTGATTCTCTGGTTTGGCGGAAACTTTATAAGGACCGGACAGATGCAGGTAGGGCAGCTTACCGGTTTTCTAAGCTATGTATTGCAGATCGTCAATTCCCTCATGCTGATCTCCAACGTATTTCTTATGCTTACCCGATCTCTTGCCAGTGCACGGCGAATCAATCAAGTATTTGACGAATGTCCAGATCTTTCTGATCCCAAGGATCCTGTCACCGAAATTTCAGACGGACGGATCGACTTTGAACATGTATATTTCAAGTATAAAAGAGACGCACAGCAGTATACCCTTTCTGACATCGACCTTCATATCCGTTCCGGGGAAACAGTAGGAATTATCGGCGGGACCGGTTCCTCTAAAACCACCCTGGTACAGCTCATTCCCCGACTCTATGACGCATCCGGCGGCAGAGTACTTGTAGGCGGATCCGACGTCCGTTCTTATTCTCTTTGTGCTCTCCGGGACGCTGTGGGAATTGTCCTTCAAAAGAATGTGCTTTTTTCCGGGACGATCCGTGAAAATCTCCAGTGGGGAAATCCCGACGCTTCTGATACAGAGATTTGGAATGCTTGTCATACTGCCTGCGCTGATGAGTTTATCCGCCATTTTCCTGACGGACTGGATACCAGACTGGAGCAGGGCGGCATTAATTTGTCCGGCGGGCAAAAGCAGCGGCTGTGTATTGCCCGTACTCTTTTAAAGCATCCGAAAATTCTGATCTTTGATGATTCTACAAGCGCAGTTGACACCGCCACGGAAGAAAAAATGCGCCGCAGACTTTCGGCTCTTTCTTCCATGACCAAACTGGTCATTGCCCAGCGGGTTACTTCTGTCATGCATGCAGATAAAATCCTGATCCTGGATGACGGACACCTTCATGCCCTGGGCACTCATGAGTCGCTCCTTGCATCCTGCCCCGTCTATCAGGAAATTTATGATTCTCAGATGAGAGGAGGCACGACAAATGGCAACGCTTAGCAGAAAACGTCCAAAAGATCCGAAAAAAACTTTCGTCAGGCTTTTATCCTATATGGGAATGCATAAGTTTCTTCTGGCTGCCGTGGCTGTTCTTGTCACCATCAGCGCCGGAGCAAACCTTCTTGGCACCTATATGGTAAAGCCTCTTGTCAATCGGTATATTGTTCCCGGTGATTTTTCCGGCCTGCTTTTTGGTGTCCTTTTTACTGCCGCCATCTACCTCGCCGGAGCGCTCTCTTCTTATGGCTACAGCCAGACCATGGTAAAGGCAGCGCAGAAGATTATCTATGATATTCGCCGGGATCTGTTTCACACGATGGAAAAACTTCCCCTGGACTATTTTGACCGGCATCCTTACGGAGATACCATGAGCCGCTTCACCAACGATGTGGACACCATATCCGATGCCCTGAACAACAGCTTTGCCATGATTATCCAGAGTTTTATTCAGGTTGCGGGGACACTGACAATTCTTTTTGTCCTGAACTGGCGCTTAAGCTTTCTTGTTGTTCTGGGCTATATCTCTATGTTTCTCTACATTCGCTACAGCGGGAAAAAAAGCACCTACTATTTCAACCGTCAGCAGCAGTACCTTGGAGAACTGAACGGATATATTGAGGAGCTGATTCAGGGACAGAAGGTGGTAAAAGTCTTCAACCATGAATCTGACAGCCTGCAACATTTTCAGGAAAAAAATGCTCTGCTGCAGGAAGCCGGTACAAAAGCAGTTTCCTACTCCAGCACGATGATTCCCATGGTCGTCAGTATTTCCTATATTAACTATGCTGTAGTATCTGTCCTGGGCGCTCTTATGGCTATTTACGGCATGACAGATATCGGCAGCCTTGCCAGCTACCTGATCTTCGTACGCCAGTCTACCCTTCCGGTAAACCAGTTCACGCAGCAGTCTAATTTTATGCTCTCCGCGCTGGCGGGTGCAGAAAGGATCTTTCAGATGATGGAGGAAACACCAGAGGAAGACGATGGAACCATTGTCCTTGTCAATGCAGCCGAAACCGCAGATCACACCCTTGTCAAATCCAAGAAGCACACAGGAATATGGGCATGGGAGAATACTTCTTCCCACATGCTCACTCCATTAAAAGGTGATGTACGCTTCCACCATGTTTCTTTCGGATACCGGGAGGACAAAATGATTCTTGACCAGATCAGCCTCTATGCCAAACCGGGACAAAAGATTGCCTTTGTCGGTTCCACCGGAGCCGGGAAAACAACAATAATCAACCTTATCAGCCGGTTTTATGAAATCAGCAAAGGAACGATCACCTACGACGGAATTGATATACGTAATATCCGTAAGGAGTCTCTTCGCCGTTCCATGGCTGTCGTACTCCAGGATACTCACCTCTTTACCGGAACTATTGCTGATAATATTCGTTTTGGAAAACTGGACGCCTCCGACGAAGAAGTAACGAAAGCCGCTGTTCTTGCCAACGCCGATTCCTTTATCCGCAGGATGCCGGACGGATATGACACATGGATCACCGGAGACGGCCAGGGCCTTTCCCAGGGACAGCGCCAGCTTCTTGCTATTGCAAGGGCAGCCGTGGCAGATCCCCCAGTTCTCGTTCTTGATGAAGCAACCAGCAGCATTGATACGCGAACGGAACGCCTGATTGAAAAAGGCATGGACCGCCTCATGGAAGGACGTACCGTCTTTGTCATCGCCCATCGCCTCAGTACTGTGCGAAACGCCAATGCCATCCTCGTTCTGGAACACGGACGGATCATAGAACGCGGGGATCATGAGGAACTTTTGGCTCAAAAAGGCATGTACTACCAGCTCTATCATGGCATGTCTGAGCTGACCTGATCTGTATTTAAATTTACCTCCGTTATCTTACTCTTTCTTGACTGTATCCGTCCCTTCCATTCAATTCAAGCTGTACCGGCTCCTGCCGCTCTTTCAGATCGGCAAGGGCTGCACAGCGGATATTCATATTCTCAAAAGTTGTCCAGTAAAACCTTCCCGACTGTGCACACATCACGGAGGTGTAAATCGTATAGTCATAGGGAACCATTCTCTCATCATACGGCATATTCTCCCCCGGTTCGCCGACCACTGCAAGTCCCGGCGGGAACGCAGCGTGATGCATCATATGAAACAGCCTTGTCACCCCGTCTTTTTCATTCTTTCCCTTCACCCCATACTTCTTCAAAAAGGCCAGACGCACAAACCGTGACGGAGAGGTAAAATCTCCTGGAAGCCCCAGAGTACCGCTGCCGGAAAAGCAGGGCTCTACTCTCTCTCCATCAAACTCCCTTATGCCATAATCTTCCTGCCTGATCTGCACATAATTTAAGATGTTCAACCGATGCCATTCATAATCCGGGCTGTTCGTCATGATTCCCATTGTATCCGGATAGACATGAAGACCATCCCGCCGCTCCTCTACTACAATGCTTCTTCCCCTCCTGTCTGTAAACATCCAGTGCACCTGCACCACAGTTCCCAGAATCGGCAAATCTACAAGACTGATCCGGTTTTTCAGTTCTTCTTCTACTTCCTTTGTATCTTTGCACTGCAACAGGACATGTGTCAGGAGCACCGAAGGCTGTACCGGTATACGTCCGGACTGACAGTTCTTTGGATATGCGGCGAATTTACGGAAATAGAGCTGACCTCCCATCAGCCCTTCCTCGTTCATGCCTTCATAAAAAAGAGGCGTGTCGGAAAGAAAAAGCCCTCCGATTCCAATTGCCGCATATTTTCCCCGCTTCTTTGAGGGTAATGTCTTTTCTTCCGGCAGTACGCCGCCGCATGTATCATAAGGAATCTCCGCCGGGACATACAGGACATTTGTCCCTTTCGCTATCCTGTTAAAATCGAAGTTTCTTCCCCACAGTACAAGACCATCTTCTGTCTCCCAGGACATAGCGCTGCATCCTCCCTCAGATGCCAGAAGAAATTCCCTGGCATTCCGCTTTCTTTCCTCCTTCTTCAACTGGTTTTCCCTGCATTTCTCCATCTGATTTCTCCTTTTTTCACTTATGCCCTTATTATATCCTGGCTGCAAGGAAAAATATGCAGTAACTGTCACATTTGCTGTTTCCGATCTCAGATTTCCGAATGCTGCAGATCATAATAAAAAATATACTGCTGCAGGATTCCTTCCGACCCTTTATATTTTTCAAAAGGAAATCCCTGTGGATAGTTCTTTTTTAGAACTTTTTTGATATGTGTGTCAACGGGAAATGCTTCCAGATGGTGGAGTGCAAAAAGACAGATACAGTCTGCCACCTTCTCCCCTACTCCGCTAAGCTTCATCAGCTCCTTGCGTGCCTCTTGATAGCACATCCCTTTTATCTTCTCCAGGTCTGCTTCTCCGGAAAGCACACTGTTTACCGTATTTTTTATATATCTGCTTCTGTATCCAAGATTACATGCCCGAAGTGCATCTTCATCCGCCTGAGCCAGTTCTTCCGGTTTCGGGAACGCATAGTATTCCTTTCCCTGTAAATCAGTCATCTTTGTTCCATATCTCTGTGATAAAAGTTCCAGAATTTTCTTGATACGGCGAATATTATTTTGCTGTGAAACGATAAAAGACACGATCATTTCCCACAGATCCTGACGCAAAATCCGAATACCGGAACCGAAACGGGCCGCATCCATAAGATAGCTGTCCCTGGGATCAATTGCCCTTATACAGGCGCTATAGTCTCCATCCATATCGAAATATCCTCTCCAAAATTTTTCAAACTCTTCCCTGGTACAGGAAAAAAGAAAGCTCTGGTCCCCCACTTCTTCTATTTCCAGGTAATACCCGGACGCAATCAGAGCATACCGCTTCTCTCCTACAGGATCCATTCGGAAGCACTGGCCGGATGCGCAGATCTGTCCTGGATGAAAGTTCTCTTTTGTAATTTTTATCATTTTCCGGTTGTCTCCTTATTCTAAATTACCCTTTTTCCTCTACACGGGTATGTAATCATTATATCACGTGTATAAAAAAGGAAGGGAAAAATCACAGAACAGCTCCTTCGCTTTCTCAGTGATCTTCCCTTCTGGTTCTTCTTACAGATAATTTTGTATACCCTGGACTGGAACTTAAGCTACACTCTTCCTTCCATGACCGCCGTTATTCAATCCTGCCGCTTTTTCAAACTCTTTTAATTTCTTCTTTGCCTCCGGATTTAAATTTCTCGGCACCTCAATCTGTACTGTTACATAATGATCGCCGTGTATCCCCGGATTTTCCAGAGACACAATCCCTTTTCCCCGCAGCCGGATCTTCGTACCTGACTGTGTACCTTCTTTTATTTTGCACATTACATTTCCATAGAGAGTATTCACCAGAGCTTCCCCTCCAAACACTGCTGTTGTAAATGGAATTTGAAGGGTAGAATAAACATCTATTCCTTTTCGCTCAAATCCTCTCTTTTCTCCTACTTTCACTTTCAAGAGAAGATCTCCCGGCTCTCCGCCTCCGTTTCCGGGCATTCCCTTCCCTTTCAGACGTATGCTCTTCCCGGTGTCAATACCTGCCGGAATATGCACCTGAAGGGTCTGTACCTTACCGTCAGTCCCACTGGGATCCTGGAAACTTATAATCTTATCACATCCAAAGACAGCCTCTTCAAAGCTGATATTGGTTTCTGCCTTTAAATCGGCGCCCTTTTGCCTGAACCCGCCTGTATGAAAATCGTTTTGAAAACCGCCGAAATCATTGCTGTAAAAAGACCTTTTTCCAAAACCGTCTTTCTTTTTTCCATGAAAAAAGTTGCCGAAAATATCATCAAAAATGTCATCCATATTTCCATTTTCAAAATGAAATTCCTGATAACCGCTTCCTGCAGATCCTCCGTATGTTCTGCCCGAATAACCACTGCCTCCCGGTGCGCTGCCGTCAAAGGCAGCATAGCCAAACTGATCATACATTTTTTTCTTTTCAGGGTCACTTAGGATCGCATAGGCTTCCGTAATTTCCTTAAATTTCTGCTCTGCCTGCGGATTGCCGGCATTTGTATCTGGATGATACTTTTTAGCTAATTTCCTATATGCTTTTTTTATTGTACCTGCATCTGCATTTTTATCCACTCCAAGAACCTCATAGCAATCTTTTTTTGTTTCCAATTACATCACCTCCCGATCCTTTGCCTTTTCACCAACGCTAAATTCCCCGGAAATCATTCCGGGGAATTTCTGCAGGTTATCCTTCAATTGTAACATAACGGTTTTCTTCCACCTGCTTCTCATCCACTTTAGGAATGTCTAATGTAAGAATACCATTCTCAAATTTCGCATGGATATCATTCTGCGTAATATTCTTTCCAACATAAAAGCTTCTGCTCAGATTGCCTGTGAAACGCTCCTGACGGATATATTTTCCTTCCTTTTTCTCTTCATTGCTGACATTTCTGGCAGCGCTGATCGTCAGATATCCTTCTTTCAATTCTGCCTTAATATCTTCTTTCTTGAATCCAGGCAGATCAATCTCCACTTCATAACCATTGTCTTTTTCCTTAACGTCCGTCTTCATAATCTGATCCGTACGTCCTGTATATCTTCTGTCCACCTCCGGAAATGAAAAATCAAACCAGTCATTAAATAAATTCTCTCCAAAAATACTAGGCATCATCATAAATCATCTCTCCTATCTTTTATTTATATTAGCATTTCCTGCAGTAAAATATGCAGCTGAAATGTTGTTTTTGAACTTCAGGAATCTGCTCATCTCTATCTCTATCTCTATCTCTTTCCCTTTGTTCTATTTGTAATATAACACTTATTATTAGCAGTGTCAATAGGTGAGTGCTAATTTTTCTAATTTTTTACGGCTTCCGTTAATTGAAAAAGTTATTTCTGTTTTTTTTCCTTTTTTGCTTCTCTATAAATCAGGGGTGGATTTTACCTTTGCAATCGTGTTATCCTGTACTCCCCGGAGCGGATTGGAGGTCATCATGGCAACTCATCATATTGGTAACTTTAAGCATCTTACTCTTTCTGATCGTGCAGAGATTGAAATCATGATCGAAAAAGGCTTCTCTTTTTCTCAAATGGCCAGGGCTCTTTCCAAAGACTCCTCTACCATCTCTAAAGAAATCCGGCGGCATCGTTTCCTTGTTCCACACTATCGGGACGAGAACAGCCGCAGACGCTCGGAATGCGCTCATTTTTCTTCCTGTACCAGGCAGCACCTGTGCGGACGCACTTCCTGTCTCTCCCTTTGCTCCAAATGCCGCAGCAAGCGCTGTTCTTTTTACTGTCCGGACTTTT
This sequence comes from Claveliimonas bilis, assembly GCF_030296775.1. NCBI lineage: Bacteria > Bacillati > Bacillota > Clostridia > Lachnospirales > Lachnospiraceae > Claveliimonas > Claveliimonas bilis. The sequence goes on from NZ_AP027742.1 coordinate 2,231,715, forward strand.
CTCCCTTGATCTGTCCACGGCTCTTAAAGCCTCCTTACGTTTGCAACAGCTGTCCTAAACTGCGTACTTGTTCCCATGACTTCTATTTTTATCGGGCAAAATACGCAGAAGATTCCTATCAGGAGGTCAAATCTTCTTCCAGATCCGGGATCAATCAGTCTCCGGAATCCCTGGAAAAACTGGACAAGCTCATCTCTCCTCTTTTGAAGCAAGGGCAGCCTCTGTCCCATATTTATCTCACCCACAGGGAGGAGATCAACTGTTCCCAGCGGACTCTTTACAACTATATCGATCTCCGTTGTTTCTCTGCAGTAAATCTGGATCTCCCCAGAAAAGTTTCTTATAAACCCAGGAAAAAACGGCGGTCTGAACCAGAAATTCCCGGCTATCGTATGGGGCGCACATATCTGGACTTTGAGCAGTACATAGCCGCTCATCCAGACTGTTCCATTGTGGAAATGGATGTGGTGGAAGGCGCCGGCGGCAAAAGCTCTCCTGTCCTCCTTACTCTTTTCTTTCGCAGCTGTTCCTTTATGCTCCTTTTTCTCATGGAGAGCGACTGCAGAGCTTCTGTCAGGGATGTTTTTGACTTCCTATATGCCTCCCTGGGACCTGCCCGGTATTCTAGGCTTTTTTCCGTGATCCTGACGGATAATGGTTCCTCTTTTAAAGATCCTTCCGTCTTTGAACGAAATAATGGCCATGGTTCTCATACTCTCATTTTCTACTGTGACCCGATGGCTTCCTGGCAAAAGGGAAGGTTGGAAAAGAACCATGAATTTATCCGCTATGTTCTTCCCAAGGGAAAAACTTTCTCCGGGTTGACACAGGCACAGGCCACGCTCATAGCTAATCATATCAATAGTACGGCAAGAGCCAGTCTAAACGGCTGCACCCCGTTTGAACTGGCTCTTCTCCTATTGGACAGAAAACTGCTGGAGCTCTGCCATATGGCATGGATCCCGGTTGATCAGGTCACACTGAAACCTACGCTTTTAAAGTAAATTTTTTCAACAACCTAAAATACAAAAAGCTCCGGGCCAATGACAGGATTTCATACAAACCATACAGAAAAACCGGTGGAAGTTAGTTTTTCAAAAACACTTCCTGCGGTCTTTTTTGAATGTCATAAAATACACATCCAGCTGCTTTTCTCCTTTTCATTATAAAGAAAATGTCCCTTAAAATCTATGGAAATCCAGAAATAAGTTTTTCTAAAATCCTTTATTTATCGATAAGATCCGATGGTGGAAATTAGTTTTTATTATAGAAACCTTTTTACGGCTTCTTGCCAGACAGTTACCCGACCCAAAAGAAGTAAAAAAATACCGGGGATTCCCGGTTATGGTATTCTGATATAAGACTGGCAGTGTATTTACCAATCTTATTTTCGTCCTACCAGCATCCGGGAGTCTCCCAGCATCATCCATGCTGCGCGGCGGTGTGAACCGAAGGCTTCCTGTGCTGTATTGATGATCTGTACTTCCTGGTATCCCATTTTGCGCAGTTTCTCTACGAACTTCTCCATATCCCCGTACATCCGAGGCTTCATGTCGTCGTTAAGGGCAAACACACCGCCTTTTTTCAGCACCCGCAGACTTTCCAGCAGCAGGGCCTGCTTGTCCGCGCCGTTGATATTATGATAGACATAGTTGCTCACCACAGCGTCAAAACTCTCATCCGGGAAATCCAGTTTCCGTGCGTCGCCGCGAAGAAACCTGCAGCGGCCGGCTGTGCCCTCGCTCTGCGCATTTCTCTCACACATGGTCTGGCTGTAATCGTAAACAGCCCCCCAGTAATCAATGCCGGTAACTTCCGTCTCCGGCCAGGATAGCGCTGCCCTGATGGAGAGCGCTCCCGATCCGCAGCCCACCTCCAAAAGCTTCCCTTTCCCGTCATAATCGAGATGGGATAAAAGAACCTCATGAACCTTTTCCATCATGCCGCCTCCGCCAAAGGCGTACTGTCGCCGGATCCAGGTGGTCCAGGCAAGCAGGATCAATACTGCTACTGCAGCGATCAACGCTAAAATTCCAATCACCCTTATGCCGGGAATAAAATGCGATACGACGCATAAAACTGCCATAAGGACAACCAGCGCGCCCATCATATAAAAGACCGGCGCGGACATCCAGTTCCCATAATTTTCTCCATGTGTACCGAGTCTAATCGAATCCCGGTTTCTTCCATTCATCTTCATATCCTTTATCTTCCTATACTTCCTTTCTGCTCGAGACGATATTCATAAATAAGCGTTTTCTGTCCGGATCCGTCCGGATCCGTCCGGAAACGGCTTTTCTGCCTTTTTTATAAATCCCCGTTTTTCATAAAATTTCCAGGTGGCCAGTGTATTGGTCAAAAGCCTCACTGTACTTGCCCTGTCAGCTTCCGCTCTGTCCATAAACTTTGACACCAGCACCGTACCCAGCCCTTTCCGATAGTCCTTTCCGGATGAAAGGGCTGCCAGTTCGAGATCGCAGCTATCAAAATATTTTTCCTCCCGCTCACGCAGCTGCAAAAGGAAATCATCCAGCTGCTTCTGAAAGGCTTCGGACAAGCGATACTGTCCCAGATAGAACTTCAAAAACATCCGGCACCACGCTCCATAATGCTTTTTACATCGGTCAAAATCCGACTTTTTCGGATGAAATTTTTTATCATAAATGCCACAGATAAACCCCACAACCTGGTGATCCGAAGTTTCCGCCACATAGGTGAAACTGCATTTTTCTATAAGGATCTGGACATAATCCCGCAAAAATCCTCTGTCATTTCCGTCAATGGGACATGTAAAAAAGTCTTCATAAAAACATCGGCTGCAGTCTTTTACATCTTCCGCTCTATATGGCCGGATCGTAAACATAAAATTTCTCCTCTCTGCCGGCTGGTCAGGTTTATCGCCTTCCTTTTGTATAAATATCTTTGCCCTTCATTTAATCAGTTTGCATGTTTCTATTTAAGTTAGTTAAAACTAACTATTTGTTGTTATAATAACCTATTTGAAAACAAATATCAATATCTTTTTCTTGTATTGACAAAATTTTATGCCGAATATGTTATAGCATCGTTATATATGACTGTCAAAACTATTCCTTTTCCAGTTCCCACTTTGACAACAATTTCCCCAGTTGTTTTGCAAGCATCCCAACCAAAAGAGCCGCTGCCACTGTTCCTTCTCTCACGCCCTGAAGCTGTCCTGTAAAGGAAAGCGACAAAATACAGGCAATTATAACCAGCGTTACGTCAAACCCTACTTTCATATATCCAAACTTTATTTGAGGAAACACTTTGCAGATTGCCAGTACTACTCCCTCTCCTGCCAATACTATCACTCCCGCCTTAACTTCAAAACTGACTCCCACGGCCACCAACAGGATACCGACAAGACAGACGAGCCACTGCTGCCAGTATGTATCACAGTGGATTCCCTGAACTGCCCACACACCGAAGTCCGTGAGATAGCCGAAGAAGAACGCCACCGGAAGCTGCATAAGCTGAATTGGGTGATAATTTTTCCTCAAGATCAGTATCTGCAGCAAAATAAATACACAATGCATTGTAATTGTAGCCGTCCCTACAGTCAGCGAAGTAAACAGACTGACCACATACGGTACGCTCGAAATCGGAGAGGTTCCCAGACTTGCTTTAATAGAAAATGCGACGCCAAATGCCATGATTGAAAGGCCCACCAGAAGGAGCAGATAGCGTTTTAAAATATAGACAGATAACTTATTCAATATATTTCATTCCTTTCCCTTTTCCGTCATTTCCATTATAACACTATCAAAAAAAATGTGTATGCCTGATACAGAGAAGTACATCACGGCTCAAAAAGCCGGGGCAATAAAATTTACCCCGGCTTTTGTCATTTTAAGTTTAATATGCTCTACTTTTTACTTGACAATTCAAATATCCTGTAACACCTCGTCTGCTTTCTTTATGGACGGATGATCCTTCCGGCTCCTGCCATTGTCTCGACAATGCTGTACATATTTGTCACAGTTCCGACAGCCAGCTTTTCTTTTAATCCGTAATAATCCAGACAGGTTCCGCATGTCATGATCTCCACGCCCTGTGCTTCCAGACTCTTTAAGTCTTCCAGCGAATCCGACCCTTCACAGGTCAGGGTTGCTCCGCCATTGTAAAACAGCATGGTTTTAGGAAGTGTATCCAGCTGTGTGACAGCAAAAATAAATCCTTTGATCAAAACTTTTCCAAGGGCATCATTTCCCTCTCCCATGCGGTCAGAAGATACGACAACAACGGTATTTCCTCTGGCATCCGGGATGCAGGCAGTTTCCTCTTCCTCTCCGGCAGCCTGTGATGGCGCTCCTTCCATTTCAATCACGATCCGGAACTCTTTTTCTCCCTTTTTCTCGGAAGTTACTTTCCCTCCGCTGGATGCTGCCATTTTTGATACATTCTGTACGGCAATCTCATTATCTACAAGAACCTCTATTGTCTCCGGTCCTGTCAGCTCCTGCATTGCCTTCTTTGTCTTAATCACCGGAATCGGGCAGTTATCTCCCATTGCATTTACTGTTATCATGTTTCTTCCACCTTTCTTTGTGTCTATATGATTACAGCATTTCAATAAATGCTGCAATTCTCGTATTCAGCTGTCCAATATCTGCCTGTGAATAATCTGTTTCCACATTGAGATATGGAATCCCTTTTTCCTGGTTTACGAATTTGCGGATGCTAAAAGCCTCCACATTATAAGTATGACACGCCTGCAGCGTCATTTCAACTACTCCATCCACTTTATATTCATCAATCAGACGTCCCAAAAGCTCCAGTCTGTTGGGATTAGGAGTCATAACGGAACATCCGATATTCAGATATCTTCTTGCCAGAGCATCATACACATCAGGATTCTCCTCATCTACCAGCTTGTCAATGGATTTGGCGCCGGTACAGTTTTCGTATGTAACAACGACTGCCCCATTGCTCTCAATTGCCTGGATCACCTTTTCTGTCGCTCCTCCAACAGGACAGCCGGTGAAAAGAATACGGGGCATCTTCTCCAGCATTTTTCCTTCCGCATATTCTTTTTGTATCTTTTCTACCAGGGCATCTACCTCTGCCGGAATTTCTCTCCGGTCAAATTTGAAGGTACTTCCATATAATACCTTAAAAAGGTCATGTCCGCAGATCGGAACCGGATCATGTTTCATAACTTCATACAATTTTCTCAAAGAGCGCCGTCCGGCATTGTTCACTTTGATTGCTTCCCGGATATCATCCTCGGTGATCGTTACGTCAAATTTCTTTTCCAGATATTCTTTAAAGCGAATGATCTCGCTTTTCCAGAGCTTCAGCGCTTCCTCGCCCTGTGTATTTGGAAGTTCCATCAAAAACACATCTTTAAATTCAGACATATATTCATACATCTTTTTCTTTCCGTCGCAGGTTGTCTCCCCGACTACCACATCGGAAAAATAGAAAAACGGGCATTTGTCTGTCTTCGCAAATCCGTAACTGGATTTGATCAGAGGACAGAGATTTTTGGGGAGATCCCTCTCTGCTTCCGGTATTGTCTCATCGGAAGTGGAACACAGTCCCACTGTGGCGGCTCCCATAGCCATTGCAATCTCCTGGGGGAAATAAGTACAATATGCTCCCACAATAGGAACTCCCTGCTCTTTTAATTTTTTTACTCCGAGAAAAGAATTTTTCCTTTGCTCTGCAAATTCTTCAAATACCTCTGGCAATTCTTTGATCAGTTCCATTTTTATCTCCTTTTATCTGTTTTTGTCTTTTCTTTTGCCAGCAGTGCCGCTCCCAAAGCGCCTGCATATCGTCCCTGTTCAGTAGGGCATACTTTCTGTCCGATTTTTTCTGACAGTATTTTTGTAAAATATTCACTGCTGCTAAGCCCACCTGTCAAAATAATATGATCCGGCAGGTTTTTCCTCATTGCAAGCTGAGCCACTTTAGCTGCAACAGAATCCACAACACCAGCCGCAATGTCCTCTCTCTTTCTGCCTTCCCCAATATAATTGATCACTTCTGATTCAGCAAAGACTGTACACAATGAGCTAATAGAAAGTGTATTTCCCGCAGCGGCCATATCAAAAAGTTCCTGAAGCGTAACTCCAAGACGGTTTGCCATGATTTCCAGGAATTTCCCGGTCCCTGCAGAACACTTATCATTCATAAGGAAATCCTGCACCATGCCATTTTCGATGAGGATCACTTTCGTGTCCTGTCCTCCCACATCGATGACTGCGCAGTGATCGCTTCCCAGCTCCCGGCCGCCTCTTGCATGGCAGGTAATCTCTGTAATAACATAATCTGCATAATCTACCGCAATTCTTCCATAGCCCGTAGCCACGACTTTTGCCTGGCCTTCCTCCATATTGATTCCGTCTTTCTTCAGATTTTCACGGATCGTCAACGCTGTTTCCTTACTGCTCCAGCCGGTAGGCATGGTAAATGCAAGTTCCTTTTCTCCTCTTACCACCACCTTGGCAGCTGTTGAACCAATATCTATTCCTATATAATTCATGTACTATCCCTTCGTCTTTTGCTTCTTCACTATTCCGGTCTTTCATCAGCAGTACCGGTCTCTGCCGGGGTTGATATCCTTTTCAACCACCACCATATCCAGAATTTCAATATCGTTTTCCTGAATACATTTCTCTATTTTCTCCCTATCTTCTTCCTGATAAATCAGGGAAATCCCGCAGCACTTGCTTGCACTTCTCGGAGTCGGGGCGATGACCGCCCTGATTCCAAGTGCCTTCAGCTCTCTGTGAAGCCGCATTCCATTATCATGATTGGGAAATAAAATGTAATGCTGTTTTTCTGACATGGGCCTATGCCCCCAGCATTTCTATAAATGCACTGATTCTTGTACGAAGCTGCTGTGCATCACTGTCTACATAGTCTGTTTCAATTCCAAGTACCGGAATTCCTGCTTCCTTCAGCGCTTTTTCCACCGTATATCCCTCTACGTCATAAAGGCTGCAGAATTTCAGATTTACATCAATAACTCCATCCACTTTATATTCTTTTGCCAGGCGGACAATATCATCAATTCTTGCGCTGTTTGGTGTAAAGCATGCACAGTTGATTCCCATATATCTTTCTGCAATAGCGTCGATCTGTTCATCTACCGTCGTCTTTGTCTCATCTACAAGGCGTTCAAAATATCTTGTGCCGGTGCACATTTCTTCACAGACAACTGCTCCTCCGCTTGTTTCTACCAGATTATGGATCTTCCAGTTTGGAATAGCCAGAGGTGTTCCTGTCAGCATAATTCTCTTTGTTCCTTCCGGAAATACGCTCACACCCTCTGCTACTCTGTTTTCCAGTTCGTCGCACAGTTTATTTGTCATTTCTGTAAATCTTGTGGGATCATCATAGAATGCGATCTGTGAGATCAGAAGTACATCTTTTCCACTGATGGGAAGCCTGTCATTTCTGCGAAAAGCGTACAGTCTTTCCAGGGCTTTCCTCTTCTGATTGATCATATGAATACTGTCAGCAAGCTTTTCCGCTGTTATTTTATTTCCGGTAAAATCCTCTACTACTTTTTTAAATTCCCGGATTTCATCCGCCCAGGAACAGACATCCTTCTCTCTCTTCATCTGGGGCAGATCCATTACATGTACCGGAACATCCTCTGCCAGAATTTCCCATGCTTTTTTCTTTCCGTCGCATGTAGTTTCTCCCACATACATGTCAGCAATACGGAAAAACGGACAGGTACGGTCCAGTCTGGCACCTACTGATGCCTTGATCAAAGGACAGGTATTGGTAGGAAGAACCTTCTCTCCTCCCGGAACCCAGAACTGTGATCCGCCGCACAGTCCTGTAGCGATCGCATCTGCTGCAAATACAATTTCATCCGGCACATAGACACAGAATGTCCCGAATACTTTCCCGCCTTTTTTCTGATGTTCGATCAGCTCTGCCGGACGGACCCCGTGTATTTCTGCAACGACAAAGTTAAAATAATCCATTGCCTCCGGCCTGTTTTCCTGGGAAAGATAAACATCGCCAAATGCCTGTGGCAAAACTTCGCACAACTGGTCGTGTGTGTCCACATCCATTCCCAAATCTTCCCACATCTTTCTGTAATCTGCCATAATAAAATAACCTCCTCTTTTTGTACTTTCCACAGTACTCCTTCTATTACGGTAACACTTTTAGAATTTCCAAACAATTATAAAGAGGCCGTTTTCTTATTGCTTTTTATAATAATTCTCTCATTTTATTGACTTTTTCTATAAGTCCTTTTCACTTTCTGCTGTTACAATTCCTTAAATGCCTGAATACACTGATCGATCTCCTCTTTTGTATTAAAAGTACTGAAAGCAAAACGAACCGTTCCCTGAGGATAGGTTCCGAGTATATAGTGTGCTGCCGGTGCGCAATGCAGGCCCACCCTGGTCATAATGCCATATTTTTGTTCCAGCTTAAAGGCTGCCACCGCGTTATCTGTCTTTAGAAAATCCAGTGAAACCACCGCAACTCTCCCTTCGGTCCCCTTCTTTCCCGCAATACGTATCTGCGGAAACTGCTTCACCTGTTCCAGGAAATATTTCGTCAGATCCATCTTTTTTTGATGAATCTTCTCTATTCCCTGCTCCTTAATATAAGATAAAGCTGCATGAAGCCCGATAATTCCGGGAAGATTAAGGGTTCCGCTTTCATATTTGTCCGGCAGGGTTTCCGGCATCTTAAGGCTGTCTGACTGGCTGCCTGTACCTCCCATGATCAGTGGTTCCATCTTGTCATCCAGAGAAGAAGAAATCAAAAATCCTCCGATTCCCTGGGGGCCTAAAAGACCTTTATGGCCGGTAAAAGCAAGGAAATCAATTCCGGTCTTCTTCATGTCAACCGGAATCGTTCCTGCACTTTGGGCTGTATCCACCACAAAATAAATCTGCCGTTCCCTGCAGATTTTTCCTATTTCCTCCACAGGCACAATCGTGCCGCACACATTAGAGGCATGAAGGACAATGATTGCTTTTGTATTTGGGCGGATTTTATGCTCCATATCTTCCAGAGACACATTTCCCTCCTCATCCGTATAGACAGCCTCATAGCAGACGCCCCTTTTTTCCATGGCGTACAGTGGCCTCATCACCGCATTATGCTCCATTCCCGTCACAAGGACATGATCTCCGGACTTTAAAAATCCGCGGATAAAATAATTCAGGGAATGGGTAATTCCCGGTGTAAATATAACCTGCCGGGAACTTTCTGCATGGAAAAGATCAGCCAGCTGTTCTCGCGTTTCCAGTACCGTATCTGCCACTTCATATGCTCCCTCATAATTCCCTCTGTTGATATTAAATGCCCCTTCTGTCAGCAATCTGCCGACTTCCCGGGCCACTCCGGGAGCCTTTGGATAGGAAGTGCTTCCATTATCAAAATAAATGGATGATTTTTTGTTCATGGTTATACCATCCCCCTTTGTTTTATCTTCCTTTTCAGCTATATATAACGGTATCACTTTTCTATATTCTCAACAATTCAGGGGAAAGTATTTCTTATCGTTTTTTTCAATAAGCACTGCTTATTTATTTGTATTCTCTATTATCCTTCTATTCAATATCCTGACACAAACAGAGGAAGGCGGCATTACAAAAATTCTTCCAGATGACCGTTGTCATCAAACTGAAGTTCCTGCCCTTCTTGAAGCAGTTCAATATCAGGATTGTTTTTCAGCTCCTCATACAGAGCTTCTGATACCCAGAGTTTTTCTATATTATTGGTATTTTTGATCCGAATGATCTTTGCTTTTTCCAGTTCGTCCAAAGCAGCAGTGGCAATGGCTGCCTCAGTAGCCTCTTGGTCATTTGCTTCTATACATGGAATTTTCCCCTGGGCAGGAGCCATGGAAGCCACTGCATTTTTGGCTGTGGCAGCAAAATCAATCTGATCCAGGACCTCCTTTGTGGAAAAATCTGCCAGACCGATCCCAATGGCGTTCCCATGAGACTCCTCTGTAAGGTGAAGAACAACGATCCTGGTGACCTGCGGGATTTTCGGTTCTGACTGTCCAGTCACAAAAACTCTTCCGATCACTTTTGTATCCATGCCTGACCCTGAAATATTTTTCCCCATCTCATCTACGATCAGAACATCGATCTGATCTGCCGGAAGCTTCATTCTTTCTTTTTTCACTTTCTCAAGCAGCTTCTTCTCTGTCTCCAAAAAATCTTCCGGTTTCCGCAAATAGATGCCACTCAATTCATGAACTGCATTTTCTGTTATCATTACTCCAAAAAGGACATTCAGCCTGGCGCTCATAAACTCTGCTGTTTCCCTGATTACCGTCCCATAGCCATATTTTAATGCAAGGGAATGGACATTCTGGCAGCCTCTTGGATTTCCGATTCCAATAGCCATCATTTTCAGTACGCCACTCTCTGTTACATCCTCAAAATCTGTGTGCATCTTCACCCTGTTTATAAGAACTACCGCGTCAAATTCCCGGCACAATACATTACCGTAAACCGTAAATCCATGCTTTTTTGTTTTTCCCCATTCTTCCGTATCTCCACTGCACAGGATGGGGGCTGCCACCTTTTCTTCTGTGATACCAAGGGATGCCAGCACCTCCCTCTGTCCTTTTGCCGTTCCGTTCCCATGAGACCCCATTGCTCCGAAAATATACGGCCTTCCGCCTGCCTCTTTTATTTTTTCTACAGTCTGCGAAACAATAGGGACAATCTTATCAATGCCCCGGCTTCCTACTGCAATTCCTACTTTTTTCCCCTTAATCCTGTCAGGATCAATGGAAGCTTTTTCATATTCCCTTTCAAATTCTGTTTCTATATTGTTGATGTTTTCCCTGCTGTAGTCGTGATTGTAAATTTGGTACATCTTTGGAAATTTCATACTCTTTTCCTCCTGTTAAATCCATTATACATCCGGCCGTCAGATCTTGTATATAGGGCAGTACGAAGGACTTTCCCATAAAACTCTCCTATAAAATAAAAAAGGATACACAAGTTGTACCTGCGTATCCTCAAATAAATATTTTTATTCTGTTTCTTCAGCCTCTTCGTCCTCTGAAGCACTGTTGTGTATTTCTGTGACAGCTACTACCGTTGTCTCCGGATTTGTAATAAGATCAATGTCTTTCTTCTTAGCAATATCCAGATCTTTCACCTGAAGCGAATCACCAAGTTTCATATCTCCCACATCGATCTCTACCTTCTCAACCAGTGCCGCCGGGACTGCTTTATAGGAAATCTCATACAACATCTGCTGTACGAGTCCTGTATTTACCTTTTCGTGATTCAGCAGAATCACCTCAGCTACAGAGTGAACTTTTTCACCGCTCACCAAAGCCTGGAAATCAATCTCGTATATATCTGTTTTCAACGGGCTAAGGTCAATCTCTTTGATCAGGACATCCATGGTCTGGCCGTCAACTTCCAACATGATCTGGCTGCCTTTTCCATGGCCTTTGATCAGGCGCTCTGCATCTGTCTTTAATATCTGTATCGGCATGGACTCTTTCATTTCTCTGCCAAATACATTTCCGGTAACAAAGCCTTCCCTTCTAAGTTTTTTCGCTTTTGTCTGCATGTTTCTTTTTTCAGCTTTTAAAGTATTCATTTATCTTTTCCTCCAAAATCTGATTGCTTAACAGCCTTCAACTTTGCAAAACAAAGAGGTCAGTTAAATCGGTTTCCTTGTTACATGCATATTATAACACTTATAGCAGAAAATACTTATTAAATTTTTATAAACTTATGGCTGACACCTTCCGCAGGGAGAATAACCTTGTTCCAGAAGTTCTTCCCTGTTCCCTGAAAATTCTTTTTTATTTCGGGCTTTCATATCAGATACGCTGGAGCAGTCCGGTTTATGAAACTTATCTGTGTTTTCATTGATAATATAAGTCTCTCCCTTCTTGTCCTCTGCATCACTTGTCTCTCCTTTTTCCAGGACATCTGCATCACTGGCTTCCCGACTGTCCCCACGGCTGTAGTCAATTTCTATTCCCGGCTGTATATTATAAACATATACGTTAAAAGAAACGCCTCTTCCTTCATCCTCAACAGATTCTGCCTCCATCCATACACCGGATGCTACCAGATTATCTCCCTCAAACACCGGCGTGACCCGGTACATAACATGATTCTCGGTCTCCTTCACATAATCCGCAATCTCGTTTTCAAAAGGAAGCATCCCTTCTGTATTCATGTATCTTGTTCCTGTGATCAGATTTTTTTCATTGGCATTTTCTGCAGTAAGCTGATAGCCGATAAGATGACAACGGTTATAGAGATATTTTCCCTCTACAGTGTCATATTTTACAGTGTGCCATCCCGACGGTTTTATCTCTCCGATCCCTTCCCTCTCCTCTTCCGGCATAAGATCTGTACCCACACAGGCTTCGGCACTCTGGCACCGTCCCAGCTCATCCAGTTCGCTGTACGTTTCATAAGAATCTGTTGTCAGCTCTTCTTCTGAAAAATCCGGTTCTCCTTCATCCACCTCCACATAAGGTTCTCCTGTATATTCCGGCACTTCTTCCAAAGAGATTTCCTCTGATGATACCGAAGACACCGGAACGTTTTCCTGTTCTGCTCCTCCACTCTGTGCCTGACAGGCAGTCAAGCAAAAGCATAGGACTGCCAGGATCAGGCTAAGGAACTTTTTCTTCGAACGTTCCGGCAGGCTGCTCTGATTTTCTTTTATTTTTTCCTGATTATCCAAATGTCCGGTCAAGACGCCTCTCCAGCCCCTTTCCTGTCTGCACGCTTTCATCCAGGCTCTCCGCCATTTTTACGGCAAGGCCGACAGCTCCATCAAATCTCCTCTTCAGTTCCTGATTGCTCTCCCGGCATTTGGGATTATCAATGCGCTGATTCATCAACCCTTTTAAATAGGGATATTTCCCTGTCATCTTCATAGCTGTATTGATCAGAGCCTGTTTCCCAGGACCGCGGGTCGTAAAAAGTTTTTTTACCGTTCTCAAATCCTTCAGGGAGCGGAGAATTACTTTACTTGTCATATTTTCATAAAAAGGCCGAATAGCCTCTGCTGTTGCGATATCTACCGGCACAAGCTTAGCCATGGGATAGGAAAAGGGATCTCTTCCATCCAGACGCAGCAACATTTTTTCAAACTCTTCTTCAATCTCCAGATGCTGAACTCCGCTCTTTCCAATGTAAGTTTCCACGTAAGGATGACATTCACTGTCCAGAATATAATGGCAGAGAAATCCAAGAAGATATGCGTACTCTCTTGTCTTTCTTCCTCTTTTTCGCACAACCTTTACTGCGTGTTCAAAAAACGGATATGCTGAAATGGCATGAAGATGATTACCGTATTCTGAAACCTTATTAGGAAGGTACGGACGGTAAAAGAAAAAGAGATCTGGTCCCTGGAGACCGATTCTGAATTGTCTGTAATATCTTTTTACAATTTCCTTCAGCTCACCGTTCAGCCGGGCTGACACCTCTTTGCCAAAACGGTCATGTGCGTAAAATGCAGGCATATGCCCACCTCCTTTTTAACTTTATACCCCTGATTCTCAGTATACATCAGCTTTACTGATTATTCATCTTAATTTTCTCTAAACATTATTTTAATAAAGGCCTTTTACCGTGGGATAGCTTTTATAGAATAATCCGCTGCTATTATATCAATATTTTGTAGGCAGCACTACCAATTACCACAATTTTTAGTAATATTCGCAGTTTTACACAGGGCTAAAAGCAATTTTACACAGGGCTGTAAGCAAATTGGGACGTAACACTTTTAAAAAGTGTTACGTCCCAATTTGCTTACATTCTCTTCCGTAACAGCCAATGTTTCTGCTCTGTAACATGGCACCATAAATTCTTCTTCCTCTCCGACCAGTTCGTATTCTTCTGTAATCGTTTCGGAAAAGTTACCGCCTTCCGCCATCTGAACTGCGTATTCAGCTGCCTTTTCGGCCAGCTCTTCCGCCGGTATATAGATGGTCATTGTCTGTGTGCCCTCCCGGATCCGTCTGCAGGCGTCAGAATCTGCATTCTGTCCGATGACTGCCATCTCGCCTGTTCTTTGCTCGCTTTCCAGGATTTCAGCCGCCATGCCGGCCATACGGTCTGTTGCACATACAATTGCATCTGCCTGTTTTCCTGCATTTTGAAAAGCCTCTTCTACAGCATGCTTTTCATCTTCCCCGCTCCAGGAAGCGGCGCATCCTCTGTAAGCAATCTCCCAGGAGTTTCCCTCCAATTCCTCTTCCAGAGTATCTGCTGTATTCTGGCTGCTCCGGTCGTTCTCCGGCCCGCATACAAGCAGAATGCTTCCCCCTTCCGGAAGCTGATTTTTGATTTCATCGGCAATCTGTTCCCCTGCCATCCGGCTGTCTGCTGCCACAAAGAGATCTGTCTGTTCTCCCTGAACCAGGCGTTCGTAAGAAACTACCAGGATTCCCTGGTTTCTCGCATTACGGATTTCTGTTTCCAGGGCGCTGCTGTCCACAGCAGCGACAATAATTACATTGACGCTTTCATCTGTAAACTCCCTGATCTGCTCTTTTTGCGTTTCTACGTCCCCTTCGGCGCTCTGGATCTCCACCAGGGCTCCCAGCTTCTGAACCGTATCTTCCAAAACTGTCCGCTCTATTTCGCGGCGTTCCTGCTCCATGGAATCAAAAGATACACCAATTTTTACTTTTTCGTTTTCTTCTTCCTGCATATTTTCCTGTGCTTTTTCCTTTGCTGCCGCTGTTCCTTCCCCTGCTGCCGTACCGCTTTCTGTCTCATCAAACGACCTTGGGAAAGAACAGCCGCTAAAACTGACGACCGCAAAAGCAGAGATCAAAACTGCCGCAAAATATTTACACTTCATATCTTTTCCTCTTAGAATCTGCAGGCTGGGCCTCCGGCATTTTCTATTCACCGCCAAGCTTACTTGCCACAAACCATCCGGCAATAAAGGAGATGATTCCTGCCCCCAAAGTCATAACTGAAAAACCGCTCCAGTCTATCTTTAAAAGAATTGCAATAGGCGAAGCCACAATGAGGCCAATGATCGCATAATATGCGTGGATCTCCGCTTTCATGAAAATAAATTCAATCAACTTGGCAATCAGGAAAATTCCGAGAATTACACCGATACCAAATGGAATCAGGATACCGCACTGTACCAGAATACTGTTAATGTCAAAGGATAAAACCGCGTCGATAAATTTGTTAATAGTTCTTAAAATAGTATCATAATACCCTAAAAGCATAAGCATCATAGAGCCGCTGACTCCCGGAATTACCATCGTCGCCGCTGCAATGATCCCAACCAGAAGAAGCTTAATTACATTAATAAGGGTAAAACTTACATCTGCTTCCTTTCCTCCGGTTTCTCCCATAACAGCCATCAAAATAACAACAGCAAAAAATATCACCATAGGAATTATTTTTCCTACTGTGACGGAATGACCTTTTACTTTCTGAAAAATAAAAGGCAGGCTGCCGGCAATCAGTCCGCAGAATGCAAAGTTTGTTGGAATCGGGTAGTTCTCCAAAAGGAACTCAAATACCCTGGACAAAATCACGATAGCAAGCCCTGCACCGATAAAAATTGGCAGCAACAGTTTCATACTCTGCCGGAACTCACTTTTTAAATGTGTAATCGCGTGGATCAGCTTATCGTATAACCCCATGGCAACCATCATAGTCCCGCCGCTGACTCCCGGAATAATATTGGCAATTCCCACTACTATTCCCTGTAACACTGCTTTTAACATAAGTCTCTTCTCCTTATTTCTGCATATATTTTTTCAAAAATTCAAATAATTTCTGCATTTCTTCTTCTGTACCAATAGTAATCCGCAGGTACTGGCTGATCCGTTCACTGTCCCAGTGCCGTACATAAATTCCCTGCTCCTTCATGGCATCAAACATCTCTTTTGCATCATATTCAGGATGAGATGCAAAAATGAAATTTGCTTTTGAATCTGTGAAGGAAAATCCAAGATCTGCAAGTTCTTTTTTTGTCTTTTCCCTTGTATCTGTAATCTTTTTTACCGTATTTTCAAAATATTCCTGATCTTTTACCGCAGCCTCTCCACATACAAGAGCTACCTTGTTTAGCGTATAGGAATTGAAAGAATATTTTACATCGTTCAAATAACGGATCAGTTTCGGATTGCTGATAGCATAGCCGATCCGCATTCCCGCCATGGAGCGGGCCTTGGAAAAAGTCTGCGTCACTACCAGATTATCATAGCGCTCTATCAGTTCTATAGCGGATCTGCCGGCAAAATCAATATAGGCCTCATCCACGATCACAACAACATCCCGGTTATGTTCCAGAATATCTTCTATAAAATCCAACTCCTCATAAACAGCCGTCGGTGCATTTGGATTCGGGAAAATAACGCCGCCGTTCTCCCTGTAATAATCTTCCTTTACGATCCGGAACTCTTCATTCAGTTTCGGGCACTCATAAGGAATGCTGTACAGCTGAGCCCATACTTTATAAAAAGAATAGGTAATATCCGGGAAAAGGATTGGCTTTCCCGAGTTAAAAAAGGTCAAAAAGCACATTGCCAGTACATCATCTGACCCTACGCCTACAAATATCTGGTCTTCTCCTACTCCGTAACAATCTGCAAGAGCTTTTACAAGAATACTGCAGGAAGGATCCGGATAAAGCCGGAAATCCCCGGAGTCTACTTCTCCAAGCACCCTGTCCACTTCCGGAGAAGGCGGATAGGGGTTTTCGTTTGTATTCAGTTTGATCACCTTATTTTGGGGCTGTTCTCCCGGTACGTAAGGTGTGACTTTTCGGATGTTTTCTTCTAATCTGCTCATAGCTGTCCTCTTAAAAATACTCTTTTGCAAGCTCTTTAAACTTCGGAAGAGAATTTACAATCGTCTCATGAGCTACACAGTATGCCAGTCTCACATAGCCGGGGCAGGCAAAAGAGCTGCCCGGAACCATGAGAATATTATATTTCTTAGCCGCCGCACAAAATTCTTTTTCATCCTCTATGGGTGATTTCACAAACAGATAGAAAGCCCCTTCCGGTTTAATACAGGTAAAACCGCATTCTTTCAGACCTTCGTAGAGTGCTTCCCTGTTTCTGTTATAAAAAGAAATATCCGTCTTTTCATTAAGGCATTTTGCCACAACCTTCTGCTGCAGCGTCGGCGCATTGACAAATCCAAGAATACGCGTAGCTACATTGGCTGCAGACTGCACTTCTTCACTGTCTGTCACTTCATCGGGAATAACCAGATATCCGATCCGCTCTCCGGGAAGGGAAAGGGATTTACTGTAGGAATATCCCACAATGGTGTTGTCATAATACTTTGTCAGATAAGGTACTTCTGCTCCGTCATAGACAAGCTCTCTGTAAGGCTCGTCCGAGATCAGATAAATATCTGTTCCATATTCTTTCTGCTTTGCCTCCATAATAGCCGCCATTTTCTGAATGGTAGCTTCTGAATAGACCACTCCGGTAGGATTGTTCGGAGTATTGACAATGACCGCTTTCGTTTTTGGAGTGATTTTCTGTTCAAACTCCTGAAGTCTTGGCTGGAATGTCTCTGTATCAGGAGAAATTTCCACCAGCACGCCGTCATAGTTGTTTGTGTAGGAACGATATTCTCCAAAATAAGGAGCAAATGCAATGACTTCATCTCCCGGATTGAGCAGCGTTTTAAAAATAACGTTCAAACCGCCGGCTGCCCCCACTGTCATAATAATATTTCTCTCGCCAAAGGATGTCCCAAATCTTTCATTCAAAGAATCCGCCACTGCCTGCCGTACCTCCGGATAACCACTGTTACTGTTGGTATATCCATGAAGTGCAATGGGATCTTCACCTTCCACCAGCTCCACGATGGCTTTTTTTACAGCTTCCGGTGCCGGAACATTGGGATTGCCCAGACTGAAATCATATACATTTTCCGCTCCGTAAAGGGAAGCCAGGCGATTGCCCTCTTCAAACATTGCCCGGATAGCGGAACTGTTTGCCACCATACCTTTCATTTTATCTGCGATCATTCTATCTCCTCCTTACTGTACATCTGCCGGGCTTTTCTCTGTTACCAGCCCTTTCTCTACCATAAACACCGGCCGGTAGGAACGTTTCGCCTTCCTAAGGCCTTCCTCCCCGGTATCCTCTTCCCGGTTCACATATTTGTACTGCATACATTCATGCTCTACGAACTGCTGATTGATCATCGGATAGGCACCCTGAACATCCGGAAATGCCTTTTCAATATGCACAACAAATGTATCGGAACAGATTGGCTCTCCCATGGTAAATGCCACAATCTGGTTATCCACACGGAGAAGCCCTCCTTTTAATTCCAGCTCCTCAAAAAGCCGCAGGGAATTGAGCGTAACGCACATCTCTGAATTTTTTTCCGGATCATCGTTGCATCCGTTTTGATTTCTCCACTTCAAAGCCATTTGGAAACATTCTTCCACATTGTCTTTTGTAATCGGCTCATAGCTCCATCTTCCCTCGTATGTGGCTTTGAATTTATTAATGTGATTTCTTTTTCCGTGAAGTTTCTTACCGGAAAGTGTACAGAGCTTCTCCGACTCATATACATAGTCGGCCAGATCTTCATTGTACTCCACCTGGAATCTTCCCGGATACCAGTTCTCCAACTGTTCAAAATTATCTGGAGTCACATTATAAAGGCAGAATGCTTTGCCCCTTTCCTTACTGTACTGATCCAGCCTGTCAATGGCTTTCCTTACACAGTCCGCCTCACCTGCCGGATAGGCAAATGCAAGCCTGCCTTCGTCTTCGCTTTTAAAGACCAGTGTATCCTCAATAACTGCATACGTTACATTATAAAATCTCGCCCACAAGAAAACATTCACAAAAGTCCGTTCACAGCTTCGGCTTGTATGATGTTTAAAATAATGTGTGATAATCTCCTTATCTTCCAGCTGTGGACGTTTAAAATCATATTCCAGCATATTCTACCCTTCTTTTCCATTGTCTCCTGTCTGTTGTTCTCTGCTCCGGTTCTTTATTCTTCATTCATATTTGCCAGTTTTGCCGCCTGATCCGCTGCAATCAGACTGTCGATGATCTCGTCCAGATCCCCATTCATAACGCTGTCCAGTTTGTGCAGCGTCAGCTTGATACGATGATCCGTCACCCTTCCCTGGGGGAAGTTGTAAGTACGGATCTTCTCTGAACGGTCTCCGGTTCCGATCTGACTTCTTCTGGCTTCCGCTTCTGACGCCTGTTTCTTCTCCATTTCCAGATCATACAGCTTGGACCTAAGCAGCCTGAAAGCCTTTTCTTTATTTTGCAGCTGAGACTTTTCCGTCTGGCTGTAGATCACGATTCCGGTGGGATAGTGAGTCAGACGCACCGCAGAGTCTGTCGTATTGACGCACTGTCCTCCATTTCCGGACGCCCTCATAACGTCGATACGGATGTCCTTTTCGTCGATCACGATATCCACTTCCTCCGCTTCCGGCATAATGGCAACCGTGATCGTGGACGTATGGATACGTCCGCCGCTCTCCGTTTCCGGTACTCTCTGCACGCGGTGTACACCGCTTTCATATTTCAGGCGGGAGTATGCGCCCTGTCCTGTGATCATAAACACAACTTCTTTAAATCCGCCTATTCCATTCTCACTTACGGAAATCAGCTCTGTGCGCCATCTTCTGCTCTCTGCATAGTGGACATACATACGATAGATCTCTGCTGCAAAAAGAGCAGCCTCATCACCGCCTGCCCCGGCGCGGATCTCCACAATAACATTTTTATCATCATTAGGATCTTTAGGAAGAAGCAGAATCTTCAGCTCCTGCTCCAGACTCTCCACTCTCGCCTTGGAATCATTCAGCTCCTCTTTGGCAAGTTCCCTCATTTCTTCATCTGTTTCTTCTTCCAGCATAGCAAGGCTGTCCTCAATAGCCTGCTTGCATGCTTTGTATTCTTTATATGCCTCAACAATGGGAGTCAGATCATTCTGTTCTTTCATAAGTCTGCGGAAGCGTTCCTGGTTATCTGCTACTCCCGGCTCCTGCAGCTCACTCATAATTTCTTCATATCGAATGAGCAGATCCTCTAATTTGTCAAACATCTTTTCTCCTCCTACCTATTTTCACACTACGCTTTATTGTACCTTCCCATTACCACACGGTCAAGTCCCGCCAGATCCTTTTTTACAGTGACCAGGGTATACCCTGCCTCCTCCATAAGGTTCGAGACAGCCTCTTTCTGGTCCCATCCGATTTCAAAGAGCAGCCAGCCTTTCTCTGACAGATGCTCCCTTGCTTCCTCTATGATCCTCCGGTAAAAATACAGTCCGTCTTCTTTCCCGTCCAGAGCGATCCTCGGATCATAAAGCCGGACTTCATCCTGAAGCTCCTCGATTTCAGACGTCTGGATATAGGGAGGGTTGGACACGATCATATCATATGCGCCCTGTATATTTTCAAAAAGATCACTTTGGATAAAATGAACCCGCGCGCCCAGGCGGTCAGCATTTCCCTTAGCTGTTTTAAGAGCCTCCGGTGAAATATCACTTCCTTCGCACTCTATTTCCCATGCCGGTTCTCTTCCCTCAAGGATCATTTTGCTAAGGCTGATGATAATGCATCCGGATCCTGTGCACAGATCCAGGATCCGCATATGGTTCTCTGCTTTTTCCAAAGCAGTCTCCACAAGAATCTCTGTATCCTGCCGCGGAATGAGAACGTGGGGATTTACCCGGAAGGAAAACCCCATAAATTCCTGCTCTCCTGTAATATGCTGCAGCGGGATCCTCGAAGAGCGCCTGCGGATTGCTTCCATATAAAGAGAGCTTTCCTTTTCTGAAAGCTCCCTTTCCGGATCCAGATAATACCTGCTCCGTTCCACCTTTGCCGCATATTCCAACAAAATCCAGGCGTCCAGCTCCGGCTCCGGAACCTTTGCTTTCTTCAAACATTCCGTCCCTTCCTGAAGCGCACTTTTAAGAGTCAGACTCTGTTCCAAATGTTTCTGCTTCATACTTCCTCCAGTCAAAGACAGCCTCTACTGCCTGTATTGCCACTTCGATCATATTGTCATCCGGCTCCTTTGTCGTCATCTTCTGAATCCAAAGCCCCGGTCTGCTCAGAAAATTTATCAGCCAGTGATCTGAATTTCCTGCCAGTCTTAAAACTTCATAGGAAATGCCTGCTATTACGGGAAGAAGAGCAATTCTCACCACCACCCGCATAACAACAGAATCCACCTGGACAAGCAGAAGAAGAATGATGCTGATAGCCAGCACAAAGAACAGGAAACTGGTTCCGCACCGCTTATGCTGCCTGGAACTGATCCTGACATTTTCCACATTCAACGGAAGCCCGTGTTCAATGCAGTTGATGCATTTATGCTCTGCCCCATGGTACATAAACGTTCTCTGTATATCTTCCGTTTTGGAAATCAGCATAATATATATAAGAAAGATTCCAATTCTCACAAACCCTTCAATTACTGTTCTGATATGGTAGGACGGAATCAATGGCTTCAAAAGTCCGGAAAGAAAATAGGGCAGTATCATAAAAATGGCAACTGCCAGCACAATGGAAAATGCCATTACTCCGCGCATCATCCATTTTTCCTGTTGCTCTTTTTTCTCACTTTCTTCCTTAGTAAGGGGCTTTGTCTCCTCTTCTTCCTCAAAAAAGGAAGCCGAGTACATCAGTGTCCGCATTCCCAATACAAGGGAATCGATAAAATTGAAAATTCCACGGATAAACGGAATCCTTGCCAGGCGTCCCACCTTACCTGCCGCTCCGGTATAACGATCTTTGTGTACCTCTATCTCTCCGTTTGTCTTTCGGACAGCTACTGCATAGTCTTCTTTGTTTTTCATCATAATGCCTTCCAGCACTGCCTGACCGCCGATGTTCGATGATTTCATACCTTCCTCCTGCCGTTTCTCGTATATGCAGAACGGGTTGAGATTGTAAAAACCTCAACCCGTTTACCGTTTTTCTTATTTGTCCAATCCGTATTTCTTGTTGAACTTATCTACACGTCCGCGTGCCTGTGCAGCTTTCTGCTGACCTGTGTAGAATGGATGGCATTTGGAGCAGATTTCTACGTGGATATCCTCTTTTGTAGAGCCTGTCACAAATGTGTTTCCACAGTTACATGTCACTGTTGCCTGATGGTAAGCTGGATGTATTCCTTCTTTCATTTCGTTTCACCTCTTCTTTATTCTCGCTGCGTATATACGCATGGATTCTTTTCGTTTTCTAAACAGCTCTGTAATTATATCACAAAACTTTCTTCTTGTCTATATTATTTTTGTCTTTTTTACCATTTGAACAAGTTCCCTGTTTGTCTTTGTCCGGGAAAACATATTCAGGATATTGTCTACGGCCTCTTCCGCTCTCATACCGTTCAATGCGCGACGCATAGAATCCACAGCTTCCTGCTCTTCCTTTGTGAGAAGGAGGTCTTCACGCCTTGTCCCGGATTTCGGGATGTCGATAGCCGGGAACATTCTCTTCTCTGACAGTTTGCGGTCAAGAACAAGCTCCATATTTCCGGTTCCTTTAAATTCCTCGTAAATCACATCGTCCATCTTACTTCCGGTATCTACAAGAGCTGTTGCCAGGATTGTCAGGCTTCCTCCCTCCCGCATATTTCTTGCAGCGCCGAAAAACCGTTTGGGCATATGCAGAGCCGCAGGATCAAGTCCTCCTGAAAGCGTCCGCCCTGACGGCGGCACAGTGAGGTTGTAGGCTCTTGCAAGACGGGTAATACTGTCCAGAAGGATCATAACGTCTTTTCCGTGTTCTACCAGCCTCTTGGCCCGCTCGATCACCATCTCCGACACTCTTTTATGGTGATCCGGCAGCTCGTCAAAAGTAGAGTAAATGACCTCTACACTTTTTCCCTCAATGGTTTCCTTAATATCTGTTACTTCCTCCGGGCGCTCATCGATCAAAAGGATCAGAAGATGTACTTCCGGATTGTTTTTTCTGACAGAGAGTGCCACCTCTTTTAACAGAGTAGTCTTACCTGCCTTTGGAGGAGAAACGATCATACCTCTCTGCCCTTTTCCGATAGGAGACAGAAGATCCATGATCCGCATGGCTGTACTGCTTCTTCCGCTTTCCAGGGACAATCTTTCATTTGGGAAGATTGGGGTCAGATCTTCAAAATTGGGCCTTCTGGCTGCAACAGCCGGATGAATGCCGTTGATCTTGGACAGATACAAAAGAGCACTGAACTTTTCCTGCTGGGTCTTGATTCTTGTATTTCCCTCCAGAATATCTCCGGTCTTCAAATTAAAACGCCGGATCTGGGAAGGAGAAACATAGACATCATTTTCCCCCGGGAGGTAATTTTCACAGCGAATAAAGCCATATCCGTCTGGAAGCACTTCCAGAATACCGTTGGCTGTCACCCCGCTGTCCAGGCGGTCAATATCATGCAGCTCCCGGTCTCCGGTATTGGCTGACAGCTCTTTTGCATTCTCCTCTGTCAGTCTGACCTGTGCAGAATTGTTTTTTCTGAAGGACTCATTTTTATGCTGCTCGCCTCTGGACTCGTTTCTTACATCCTGCTTTGTTACAGTCCTTTTCTCTTCCGGTTTTTTTTCTTCTTCTTTCTTTTCCTCTTCCTTCTTTTCTTTTTCGTCTTCTTCTACCATGCGGTCGATAAGCTGTGCTTTTTTCATTGTGGAAATACCGCGCAGTCCCCTTGCTTTTGCCAGATCTTTTAACGTGGCAAGAGGCAGAGTCTCATATTTTTCTCGCATATACACTGATCCTTTCTTACTCAATTTTTAAATCGATTCGGGAATTTTCGTCTGACTTGACAACCTGAAATATAGAGCTATTATACTATATCTTTTTCCCTTTTTAAAGTCCTAATTTTATGAAACTATACAGGTATACGCAGGACAAGGAATCCTGATAAAAATATTGCACCTGTTTTCAAGGAATGGTATGATTATTAACAGTTCTAACAAGTCTATAAAAATCTATAAAAATAAGAAGAAGGTGGAATATAATGACGATACAGGAAAAAGCTTTAGAAATGCATAAACAGTGGAATGGAAAGATAGAAACCGCTGCCAAATCACACGTCCGTTCAAGGGAAGATCTCTCCATTGCTTATACGCCGGGCGTGTCCGAACCCTGCAAGGTAATCGCCGAAGATCCGGAAGCGGCATATACTTACACCATGAAATCCAATACGGTAGCAGTTGTTTCTGACGGAAGCGCCGTTCTGGGACTGGGAAATATCGGCGCTTTAGCCGCCATGCCTGTCATGGAAGGCAAGGCCGTCCTTTTCAAGGAATTTGGCGGCGTCAATGCAGTCCCTATCTGCCTTGATACACAGGATACGGATGAAATTATCCGCACAGTCGTCAATATCGCTCCGGCTTTCGGAGGCGTCAATCTGGAGGATATCAGTGCACCCAGATGTTTTGAAATTGAAGAACGGCTGAAGCAGCTTCTTAACATTCCCGTATTTCACGACGATCAGCACGGAACTGCTATTGTGGTGCTCGCAGGAATTATCAACGCTCTGAAAGTCACAGGAAAACACAAAGAGACCGTAAAGGTTGTCGTAAACGGAGCCGGAAGCGCCGGAGTTGCCATCACCAAGCTTCTCCTTCAGTATGGTTTCGCACATGTCACTATGTGCGATATCAACGGAATTATCAGCAAAGACTCTCCTGGCCTGAACTGGATGCAAAAACGGATGACAGAAGTCACCAATCTGGAGAATAAAACCGGCACTCTCGCCGACGCCCTGAAGGGTGCTGACATTTTTGTAGGAGTTTCCGCTCCCGGTATTGTATCAAAAGAAATGGTTGCTTCCATGAATCAGGATGCCATTCTCTTTGCCATGGCAAATCCTGTGCCGGAGATCATGCCGGATCTGGCAAAAGAAGCCGGTGCAAAGGTTGTCGGAACCGGCCGTTCCGATTTTCCAAATCAGGTAAATAATGTAGTCGCTTTTCCGGGTATTTTTAAAGGGGCTCTGGAGGGACGTGCCATTCAGATCACTGAGGAAATGAAGCTGGCGGCAGCTCTTGCCATTGCAGGGCTTGTGCCGGATGAAGAATTAAATGAAAACAACATCCTGCCGGAAGCTTTTGATCCTCGTGTGGCTGATGTCGTAAGCCGTGCAGTCCGAGACCACATTTAAAATCTGTATGGAAGATTTAAAACCTGTCTTCTGGGGAGAAAAGCGCTATCATTCCCTGGACTGGCATCTGAAGCATGTTTTCGGAGAAAAGCTGTATAAAATTTCCCTAAACGGACATATGAGCTGTCCGAACCGCGACGGAACGCTGGGAGATAGGGGTTGTATCTTCTGCAGTCAGGGCGGTTCAGGAGATTTCGCATCCGATCCCGGTCTTTCTGTAACCCGGCAGATTGAAACCGGGAAAAAACAGGCAGAAAAGAAATTTAAAGGCACAGGTTATATCGCTTATTTTCAGGCATACACCAACACTTATGCTCCCGTTTCTTATCTGCGCCGCATTTTTACAGAAGCAATCCTTCATCCCGATATACGGGTCTTGTCCATTGCCACCAGGCCGGACTGTCTGGAACCGCCTGTACTTCAGCTTCTTGAGGAGCTAAGCCGGATCAAACCCGTCTGGGTTGAGCTTGGCCTTCAGACCATACATGAGAAAAGCGCCAAGTTTATCCGGCGGGGTTATCCCCTTTCTGTTTTTGAGGATGCGGTAATGCAGCTTCGCGCACTTGATATTCCTGTCATCGTCCACACAATTCTCTTCCTTCCGGGAGAGACTCACGAACAGATGTATGAAACCATTTGTTATTTGAACAACACAGATATCCAGGGAATCAAACTTCAGCTGCTACATGTGCTGAAGCATACGGATCTTGCGGACTACTACAAAGAGCATCCGTTTCATATCCCTGACATGGAGGAATACATTCATGTGGCAGGTCAGTGCCTTTCTCTTTTAAGACCGGACATTGTCATCCACCGGCTGACCGGCGACGGGCCGAAACCGCTGCTCATCGCACCTCTTTGGACAGGAAATAAAAGGCTTGTATTGAATCAGATGCAGGCATATCTGAAATGCCAGAATATCTGGCAGGGAAGGAGTTATGATTCATGGCAGAACCATTTACATTATACAAACTGATCATCTTGTACATGCTGGAGAAAGTAGATTTTCCTCTGACTAATTCACAGATTTCTGAATTTATTCTCGATAAAGGCTATACCACTTATTTCAAGCTGCAAAGAGCCATTGCCGAGCTTAACGAATCCGGATTCATCCGGGAGGAGTCTACTCACAGCAGAACCTTCTACCACCTCACGGAAGAAGGGGCTGAAACCATACAGTATTTCCGCAATAAGATTTCTCCGGCCATCCAGTCCGACATTGATGAATTTTTAAAGGAAAAACATTACGAACTGAAAAACGAAGTCTCTGTCAAGGCGGACTACTTCCCCAATGGCAATATGGAATATTCCGTCCGCTGTCAGGTAATGGAAAACCAGTTTCCTCTTATCGATCTGACCATTACCGTTCCGTCGGAAGCGGAAGCCCAGACAGTAGCTAACAACTGGAACAAAAAAAATCAGGAGGTTTATGCTCTCATTATGCAAAACCTCCTGTAAACAGAACTTTTTTTATTTTAATTCCTGAGTGCGGTACAACTGAGCATATTTGCCGCCTTTGCGCATCAGCTCCTCGTGTGTACCGCTCTCCTGTATTTTTCCTTCATCTATAAGCACAATTCTGTCTGCATTTCTCACTGTAGCAAGACGATGGGCGATCACAAGAGTGGTACGCCCTTTTGTCAGCTCATCGAAGCTTTCCTGGATCTTACTCTCCGTAATGGTATCCAGCGCGGAAGTCGCTTCATCCAGAATCAGGATCTTCGGATTTTTCAGGAAGATCCGGGCAATAGCGATCCTCTGCTTCTGCCCTCCCGACAGCATCGTTCCCCGTTCTCCAATGTAAGTATTAAACTGATCCGGCATCTCCATAATATCATCGAAAATTTCCGCTTCTTTCGCCGCCTTCACGACCTCTGCATAGGAGGCATCCGGTTTCCCGTATCTGATATTTTCCAGGATAGTGTCCGCAAACATGAAAACATCCTGCTGGACAATTCCGATATTATCCCTAAGCGAACGCTTTTTCACACTGCGGATATCTGTGCCGTCGATCCGGATGCTTCCTTCTGTGACATCATAAAATCTTGGTACAAGCTGGCACAAAGTGGTCTTCCCTCCTCCGGAATGGCCTACTACAGCCACCTTCTGTCCCGGCTCAATGTGAAGTGTCACATGGGTCAGCACTTCTGTATGCTCATCGTAGGAAAAGCTGACATCATCAATATCGATCTGCCCTTCTTTTACCTCCATATCTTTCGCATCTTCCCGTTCCTTTACCGCCGGCTGGATACGCATGATCTCATCAAACCGTTTCAGCCCTGCCGTTCCATTTGTAAAAATTTCCGCAAAATTGGAAAGTTTTCGGATCGGGGTAATGAACGTACTGATATAAAGATTAAAAGTAATAAGATCTACATAGTTCATTCTGCCCTGCATGATCTGCCATCCTCCAAACGTGATGACAGCCACCGGCATAATACACATAAAAAACTCCAAAGAGGCGTTAAACCTTCCCATGGCTTTGTAGTAAATCCCCTTTGAGTTCTTAAACCGGTCATTGGATTTTTCAAATCTCTCCTGATCCACTTCCTCATTGGCAAACGCCTTGGAAGTCCTCATCCCGGAAATACAGGATTCTATATCCGCATTAATAGCAGCCATTTTCTCCTTCACTTTGACCGACGCATCCGCCATGCTCCTTCTGCATACCATGACAACCAAAAGGAAGATGGGAATAATAATCGCCACTACAAGGGCCAGCCGCCACTCAATGGAAAACATGAATCCAAGAGCCCCCACAATCGTAAGGACAGAGATCAGAAGATCTTCCGGGCCGTGATGGGCAAGCTCGGTAATCTCAAAGAGATCCCCGGTCAGCCGGTTCATCAGTTTTCCGGTACGGTTCACATCATAAAACTCAAAGTCCAGATCCTGCAGATGGCAAAACAGCGCTTCCCGGATGTCAGCCTCCACCCGCACACCAAAGGTATGCCCCCAGTAGGTCATAATATAATTACACACTGAGCGAAGCACATAACTGACCGCCACAATGGCCATTACCGTAAAAAATGTCTGATACATTTTATCCGGCAGCATCTCATACATGGCATTTCTTGATACCAGCGGAAATGCAAGATCAATAGCCGCCACAAGGACAGCACAGCACATATCCAGTATAAAGATTCCCCGGTGGGGTTTGAAAAAGGAAAATAAAGTACGAAACATTTTCCGTTCCTCTTTCTAGTCAAACAGCGGTGTGGAGAAGTATCTCTCCGCGGTATCTGCCAGAACAGTTACCACTGTTTTGCCTTTTCCCAGCTCCCTTGCCATCCGTTTTGCCACAGCCACATTGGTGCCTCCGGAAATTCCGCACATAAGCCCTTCTTTGGCAGCAAGCTCTTTTGCTGTTTCGAGCGCCTCTTCATCTGTAACAATCTCAATCCGGTTGTATATATTCTGATTTAAAATTGCCGGGATCACTCCATCGCCAATTCCCATCTGAATGTGGGTGCCAATCTCTTTTCCTGACAAAATAGCCGCATTTTCCGGCTCTGCTGCCCAGATTTCCATATCCGGATTTTCCGCTTTTAATGCTTCTCCGATTCCTGTAATGGTACCGCCGGTTCCGATTCCCGAACAGAATCCATGAATAGGCCTCGCCACCTGCTCAAGGATTTCCTTTCCTGTCTGTTCTCTGTGAATCTCCGAGTTGGCTTCATTTTCAAATTGCTGGGGCACATATACATTGGGATCCTCTTTTGCCATTTTAAGAGCTGTCTGGAGACATTCTTCAATACAATCTCCAATGTTTCCCGCATCATGGATCAGCTTTACTTCTGCTCCGTAATGGCTTACCAGCTTCCTTCTCTCCTCGCTGACAGAATCCGGCATAATAATAATCGTCCTATACCCCTTCACTGCTCCGATCAGAGCCAGACCAATTCCCTGGTTGCCGCTGGTAGGTTCCACAATTGTAGTTTTCCCCGGCTGGATCAGCCCTTTCTCCTCTGCTGTCTCGATCATATGCAGAGCGGTCCTTGTCTTAATAGATCCCCCTGCATTCATTGCTTCAAATTTTACCAGAATTTCTGCGTCATCAGATCCTGTCATATGATTCAGACGGATCAATGGCGTATTTCCCACTGCTTCTAAAATATTGTTGTACACCATTTTTCTCTTCCTTTCTCTTTTCAGTATTAATATATGTAGCTTACCCTTTTGCGTCTTCTTTTTTCTTCCGGGCAATCTGCAGGGGAACATTTACCCCCATGGGATTTACCATAACTCCTTTTGCTTCCGGTGCAAGGATCTCGCCCAGTTTTGCAAATTCCACTACTGCAGCCTGAAACCGCTTTTCCCGGTTAAATTTTGCAAACTCTGCCGCATCTGTAAAAACAGGCTGGAATATTGTCCCATCCTTTTGCTTCATAACCGGAAGTCCTTTTTGTGGCTCCACCGGCACAATATAGCGTCCTTTCTGGAAATCCGCCAGCATTTCTTCCTGCAGTTCTTTGACAGCCTCCTCCTTTGCCGCATTTGGATCCCGCCGTACCGCCTGCATCAGATAGAGGGCCGTAAGATGAAATTCCGGATTTTCCACGTGCACCTGACCTTCCGGAAGTTTGTCCGCCTGAGGTCTTTTCACAAACTCGTCCAGCTGTATCCTTGTCTCTCCCTCCAGTCCTCTGCTGACAAACAGGGCATTGACGCCCATGGCAAAAAGGCTGGAATAAAAGGCAAGAAGTTGTTTATTCTCCACCTTCACAATACTGACAAGTTCTTTGTTTTCCAGCAGTTTTTTTGCCTCCTGCTTTGCCTCTTCCTCTGTCCAGAATATCAGGACCTGATCATCGTATGTATCCGGATCACAGGATACGTAAGGCATTTTTGTAAATCCGGACATAAGAACATAAAGCTCCGATGCCATCCTAAGCTTCGTCAGAGCTTCCTGCTTTTTTACACCGTTATTCTGATTACTGTTATTTTGTGCCATGTATATTTTCCTTTCTTTCCTTAAACAATCCTTTTTCTATCATACATCATTTATCCGCCAAATGGAATACAATGCAAAATAAAAATTCCTGCAGACGGCACTGTTTTCAGTGCTGCGCCGCTGCAGGAATTTTTTATGCACTCTTTGCAAACTGTGAATTGTACAGTTCTGCATAGAATCCGTTCTGTTCCAGCAATTCTTCGTGTGTTCCCTGTTCCACAATATCTCCGTCTTTCATGACCAGGATCATGTCCGCATCCCTGATTGTGGAAAGACGGTGAGCGATGATAAAGCTGGTCCGTCCCTTCATCAGATTGTCCATGGCTTTCTGGATCCGCACCTCTGTCCTTGTATCTACCGAACTTGTTGCCTCATCCAGGATCAGGATCTTCGGATCTGCCAGGATTGCTCTTGCAATCGTCAGAAGCTGTTTTTGTCCCTGGGAAACATTACTTGCCTCCTCATTGAGCACCATATTATATCCGCTTGGAAGCGTCTGTACAAACCGGTGCACATAAGCCGCTTTCGCCGCTTCCACCACATCCTCGTGAGTAGCATCCAGCTTTCCGTAACGGATATTTTCCTCAATAGTGCCGTTAAACAACCAGGTGTCCTGCAAAACCATGCCGAACATTTTTCTTAGTTCTCCCCTGTCAAAATCCCTGATATCATGACCATCCACCTTAATCGCTCCACTGTTCACATCATAGAACCGCATCAGAAGTTTTATCATCGTCGTCTTTCCGGCTCCTGTCGGTCCCACAATGGCGATCTTCTGTCCCGGCTCTACCTTGGCATTAAAATCATTGATGATGATATGGTCCGGATTGTATCCGAAGTGCACATGGTCAAATTCCACCCGGCCCTCCAGATTCTCTGTGGATACCGGACTTTCAGGCGAAGGCTCTTCCTCCTCCTCTTCGAGAAATTCAAACACCCTCTCGGAAGCTGCCGCCGTAGACTGCAGCATATTGGCAACCTGTGCTACCTGCTGGATCGGCTGTGTAAACTGACGGACATACTGAATGAAAGACTGGATATCTCCCACCTCAATCGTATTCCTGATCGCCAGATAGCCCCCCAGGATGGACACCGCCACATATCCCAGATTTCCTACAAACTGCATAACCGGCATCATCATACCGGAGAAAAACTGTGATTTCCAGGCAGACTGATACAAAATGGTATTTGTCTCATTAAACTCCCGGATAATGTCTTCTTCTTTATTGAAGGCTTTCACGATGTTATGACCACTGTAAACCTCTTCTACCTGACCATTAATGTGTCCCAGATATTCCTGCTGGTCTTTGAAATACCGCTGGGAATGCTTGACGATCACAGAAATCAGTCCCATGGAAACCGGAAGGATTAAAAGGGCAATGAGTGTCATCAAAGGGCTGATGCTCAGCATCATAACAAGTACGCCGATGATGGTCGTCACTGATGTAATGACCTGTGTAGCACTCTGATTCAGGCTCTGCCCCAGGGTGTCAACGTCATTTGTAATACGGGAAAGAATCTCTCCATGAGTCATTTTATCAAAATAGTTCATAGGCATACGGTTGATTTTTTCCGAAATTTCTTTTCTCAGGCGGTAAGTCATCTTCTGTGAGATTCCTGTCATAATATAGCCCTGTATAAAGGAAAGTATAGCGCTGACACAGTAAAGCCCCATCGCCCCAAGCAAAATCTGCCCTACTTTTCCGAAGTCAATCCCGGATCCTCCTGACACTTTGCTTACCAATCCGTTAAAAATCTCTGTCGTTGCTTTTCCTATAATCTTAGGTCCTGCTATATTAAAGGCTGTGCCTCCGATGGCAAAAATAGCTACAAACAGTATAGCAATCTTATACTTTCCCATATAATCCATCAGTTTTTTCATGGTGCCTTTAAAGTCTTTTGCCTTTTCCCCCGGCGCCATGTGGCCGCCCATATGTCCATGTCCTCTTTTTCCTGGTGCCATCCTAGCCCACCTCCTTCATGTCATTTTCCAGTTCCTTCTCAGAGAGCTGTGAAGATGCGATCTGATAATAGGACTCGCAGTTTTTCAACAATTCCTTGTGGGTACCGATGCCGGCGATTTTTCCGTCATCCAGGACAATAATCTGTTCTGCATGGAGAATGGTGCTGATCCTCTGGGCAACAATAATTACTGTGCTGTCTTTTGTCTTCTTGTTAAGAGCATTACGGACTGCCACATCTGTTTTATAATCCAAAGCGGAAAAGCTGTCATCAAAAATATAAATCTTTGGATGTTTTGCCACCGCTCTGGCAATGGACAACCTCTGCTTCTGTCCTCCGGAAACATTGGATCCACCCTGCGAGATCGGACTTTTGTATTTTTTCTTTTTATTTTTAATGAATTCTGTTGCCTGCGCAATCTGTGCTGCTTCTTCCATTTCTTCCTCTGTCCCGTCCGGATTGCCATAAAGGATGTTGGACGCAATATCACCTGAAAACAGAATACCTTTCTGCGGCACATATCCCAGCTCGCTTCTTAACTTATGCTGTGTAATGTTCCGGATATCATGGCCATCCAATAAGATCCTTCCCTTTGTCACATCATAAAATCTGGGGATCAGATTTACCAAAGTTGTTTTACCGCATCCGGTACTTCCGATAATCGCTGTCGTCTGCCCCGGCTTTGCAGTAAAATTCAGATCTTCCAGTACATCTTCCTCTGCTCCCGGATAGCGGAAGGATACATGATCGAATGTGATCTCTCCCCGGCAGTCCTCTATTTCTTCCGGCTGATCCGGATCCAAAATCATGGTATTGCTCTGAAGCACTTCATCGACACGCTCGGCAGATACGGCAGCTCTTGGAAGCATGACAGAAATCATACAGATCATAAGGAAGGCCATAATGATCTGCATAGTATACTGGATAAATGCCATCATATCTCCCACCTGCATTGTACCGTCGTTAACGCTGTGAGCGCCGTTCCACACGATCAAAACAGAAATCCCATTCATGATAAGCATCATGACTGGCATCATAAAAGTCATGGCACGGTTTACAAAAAGATTCAGCTTTGTCAGATCCGTATTTGCCCTGTCAAACCGTTTTTCTTCATGCTCCTCTGTATTGAATGCCCTGATAACCTGCAGACCGGTAAGGATCTCTCTGGAAACCAGGTTAAGGCGGTCTACCATTTTCTGTACGATCTTAAATTTCGGCATTACAACAAGGAACAGTATAATTACAACTGCAAAAATCAGTCCCACTGCCAGACCAATGATCCATGACATATCCACATTGGTATTGAACACCTTCCAGATACCGCCGGCAGCGATAATAGGTGCATACAATACCATCCTTAAAATCATGACTGTCAGGATCTGTATCTGCTGAATATCATTGGTGCTTCGGGTAATCAGCGAAGCGGTAGAAAAGGTATCAAACTCATTGTTGGAAAATCCTACAACCTTGTGGAATACCTTTTCTCTTGTCTCCCGTCCCACACTTGCTGCAACCCTGGACGCCATCAGACCTACCAAAATGCTGGCCAGCATTCCAAGAGCGGCAAGCGCCAGCATTTTGCCTCCGGTGCTTAGGATATAACTGTTCTGTATGGCATCCATATCCAGTCCCAGATTTTCATAAACAGAACGGATATAGACTGTGGCCGCCTGTTCCACAATGGTGTCCGGCATATCCTTAAGTCCCTCATCCATCTGGCTTACCATCTCATCCCTCTGGGCTGCATCCATCATGGAAAACATCTCAAAGACTGTCATGTCATTTGAAATTTGTACAGGCATTTCTGCCTGTCCCTGCTGAAGCGGCATCGTCTGTTGCATTTGCTGCTGCATCTGCTCCTGCATCTTTTCTTCCATTTGTTTCGTCATATCACTGTCAGATTCGAATCCCGAAACAAGAAGCATTGGTTTTCCCAGTATATCAGAAAGTTCCTGCGCCTTATCCTCCTGTCCGCTGATTTCGTCTTTTAAACGGTACACCGTTCCATCGTAATCATAATCCCTGTCTTTGCTGACCTCATACGCATTCTGTACTTCTTCCTGGTCTTTCGATGGGACAAACAAAAGAAGCTTGTTTAACTCCTCCTCTGATATTTCCTCCGGAATTGTCTCATCAACACCGCCCTGCTGAATACCAATATTTACAATATCAGAAGTATAGGACGGAAGGGACAGATCACAATATGCCTGTACCATCAATACACATAAAATCAAAAAAACGGTTCCTGCATAAGGCTTCAGGAACTTAAACAGCTTTCTCATATACTTATGTCTCTCCTTTTTGTCATGATTATTCCTCTTTATCCTGGGGATACATCCGGCTGATAATACAGTTCATATCCATTCCATCCATTTCTTTGGATTTCAGGATATTTTCTTCCATCTGCAGTAAAAATCTCCGAAGAAGAAGCTTCTCTTCCGGCAAAAATCCCCGAAACATGATTTCCTCTATCTGGCGGAATACTTTCTTCATGTCATCAATACATCCAGTCCCCTTTTCCGTCAGGTGAATCCTGATTTTCCTCTGATCCAGTTCATCCGGCTGTTTTATCACATAGCCTTTCTCCTCCATTTTCCTAAGAGCAACCGTCATGGACGGCGGTGTGATCCCGATTCTGGCGGCCAGCTCTCTCTGTGTCAGATTCCCACGATGGCTCAGTGTGAACAGAATACCTGCCTGCCCCGGATTCAGATCAAAATGCTCCAAAAGATGTATTGCCTGATACTTTGTCAGATGAAGAAGCTGCTGCAAAATCATCTGAACAGGAGCATTTCCGTTCTCCAATTTCATTTCGCACCTCCCTATTAGTTAGATGTCTAACGGTTATTTTAGTAGTGTTGATCACTAAAGTCAACGTATAAAGACTAATTTTTATTATCTTCTTATACTTTTCACAAAAAATTTATTAAATATCTAATCAAAAAATGCAATTTGGCACGTAACACTTTTAAAAAATGTTACGTGCCATGTTATTTTTTTATCAATCTATATCTTCTTCTGCTATTTTGCTTTTCGCATCCGGTTCTCCCTGTACCAGGTGAAGATGCCGGATTCTCTCTTCCAGCCCCCGCTCCACAATGTACTGATATACGCTCTTGGGAACCAGATGCTCCCACTCCTCTCCGGTGGCAATACAGCTTCTCACCCATGTGCCGGTCACTCCGGCTTCTTCCTTTGTCCGCCTCCAGAGTACTTCTGTTTTCAGCCCCAGGCTGTTTAAGATTTTCAGCTTTTCTTCTTCCCAGCCATCGCAGATTCCCAGATAGTACACGCCATCCTCTGGGACGTACTGTGTAATATACTCCGGGCGGTTAATGGGAAACGGCATAATCTCATACTCTGATGCCGGCACTCCAAATTCTTCCATCGCCAGGCGTATCATCTCATACCGTTCCAGATAGGTCAGCGGATTTGCGCCTCTTGTGGAGCGGTTTTCATCGTTGACCGATTCCCGCACATAGGACGGGTCCGGATTAGTAATCCCAATATATAGCTTTTGGCACCGCATTTTTGCTGCCAGCAGATATTCCATATGTTTCAGGTGCAGAACCTGAAATCTTGCATTTACAACCCCTTTTTCTACCATAGCTGATTCTCTCCTCCTGTTTTCTTCTTCCCAGTATACTCTGCCTGGCAATGAAATGCAACCAGACACACTCTCCCTTACAAATACAGCCGGAAATCTCACCCGATTACGGTTGCCAGGTTCCTTTTCCTATATTAAAATAATATATAACGCCAGTAAAGGGTGATTCCATTCAAGATAAAAAGGAGGTCTCTTTATGCTTCAAAGTGAGCAGCAGACTTATATTGAAACTTCTCTTCCCTTTTGGGATAAACTGACTTCTTCCGAAAAAAATATCGTGCTGCAAAATGCAGCCTTTTCTTTCTACAAAAAAGGAGAATCCATTCACAGCGCCGAGTACAAATGCCTCGGGCTTCTCCTTGTAAAATCCGGTTCGCTCCGCGTATATATTCTATCGGAGGATGGCAGAGAGATTACGCTGTACCGTATCCAGGAAGGGGAACTCTGTGTCCTTTCTGCTTCCTGTGTCCTTCAATCCATCACATTTGACGTATACATTGACGCTGTGACAGACTGTGAACTCCTTCAGATCAGTTCTTCAGCCATTGCACTTCTGATGCACGACAACATCTATGTGGAGGCCTTTGCATACCGTGCAATTACAGAACGATTCTCTGATGTCATGTGGGCAATGCAGCAGATTCTGTTTATGAGCTTTGACCGGCGCCTCGCCATCTTCCTACTGGATGAATCTGCTTCATTAAAATCCGATGAACTCCATATGACCCACGAAGAGATCGCCCGGCTGATGGGAAGCGCAAGAGAGGTAGTCACCCGTATGCTGAAATATTTCTCTTCAGAAGGGTATGTCGAACTGTCCCGGGGCATGGTAAAACTCACAAACAAAGCCGCCCTGCGGCGACTTTGCTGATTTTCTGTTCAAATAAAGAAAAAGGCTTTTGTACGATTACACATATGTTCCGCCAGAAGGAACTACAGCTCCTCCGGAGTCAATTCCCATCAACGCGCTGACGATCGTCCACATAAGACGGAAAAGCCAGTTTCCCACGGAGTTCATGGGATAACTTAAGGCTCCGCTCATCAGAAGGACT
Source organism: Claveliimonas bilis (assembly GCF_030296775.1). NCBI lineage: Bacteria > Bacillati > Bacillota > Clostridia > Lachnospirales > Lachnospiraceae > Claveliimonas > Claveliimonas bilis. The sequence continues at coordinate 2,268,398 of NZ_AP027742.1, forward strand.
ACCAGGATCAAAGTCCGGTAGGGGCGTATTCTCGCGTAAAAATATGCCACTTTTGGGTAAATCTGTTCCAGTACATTGGAGCCGTCCAGCGGCGGAAACGGGATCAGATTGAACACGCCAAGACCGATATTCATCTGCACAGAATAGTAACAGAGCAAAAAACCTGTCTGCGCAAACGCCGAGTCCTCTCCTCCGTATACCGCAAAGAGCATGCACAGCACGAGAGACAGAAAGGCTATAATAAAGTTCATAACGGGTCCCGCAAGGGACACCAGTATGATTCCTTTCCTTCTGTCTTTATAGTATCTGGTATTGATCCTTACCGGTTTTGCCCATCCCACATGGAAGAAGATGAGGCAAAGCGTTCCCGCCAGATCCAGGTGCTTCAGCGGATTCAGGGACATTCTCCCTTCAAGCCTTGGAGTGGGATCTCCCAGTTTTTCAGACACCCACCCATGTGCATATTCGTGAAATGTTATGGCAATTAAAATTACCGGAACGGTGTAGAGCAGAGCTCTCAACTGCTCTAAATAATATTGAAATACCATTTCTATTCATCCTTTTTGAGCAAAATCTTCATAAATTCTTCCCCGGTTATGGTCTCCCTCTCATAGAGATACTGTGCGATCTCATCCAGCTTCTTTTTGTTTTCCCGAATGATATTCGCAGCTTTTTCATATTGTTCTTTTACCACATCTACTACCTTTTTGTCAATTTGTGTCTGAGTTTCCGGGGAACATGCAAGTGAAGTATCACCTCCAAGATACTGGTTCGTCCGGGTTTCCATGGCCACCATTCCGAACTCCTCATTCATTCCGTATCTTGTGATCATGGCTCTCGCAAGCTTTGTCGCCTGCTCAATATCATTGGATGCTCCTGTTGTAATAGAATGAAATACTATTTCTTCTGCCGCCCTTCCTGCTGTCAGAGTTGCGATCTTATTTTCAATTTCTTCCTTGCTCATCAGATAATGATTTCCCTCATCTACCTGCATAGTATATCCGAGGGCGCCGGATGTACGGGGCACGATCGTAATCTTCTGAACCGGAGCAGACTGTGTCTGCATTGCTGCAACGAGGGCATGGCCTACTTCGTGGTAAGATACGATCAATTTCTCTTTGTCTGTCAGAATCGCATTTTTCTTCTGGTATCCGGCAATGACAACCTCAATACTTTCTTCCAGATCACTCTGTGTTGCAAACTTTCTTCCCTCTCTCACGGCCCGAAGCGCCGCCTCATTGACAATATTTGCCAGTTCCGCCCCTGAAGCTCCCGAAGCCATACGCGCAATTTTATTAAAATCTACATCTCCGGCAACTTTTATCTTCTTGGCATGTACTCTTAAAATGTCCTCCCGCCCTTTCAGGTCCGGAAGTTCAACAGGTACTCTTCTGTCAAACCGGCCCGGTCTTAAAAGTGCCGGATCCAGAGATTCCGGTCGGTTTGTGGCAGCCAGTATGATAACGCCGGTATTTTCCTCAAATCCGTCCATCTCTGTCAGCAGCTGATTCAATGTCTGCTCTCTCTCGTCGTTTCCTCCGATCTGTCCATCCCTCTTTTTACCGATGGCGTCAATCTCATCAATGAATACAATACAGGGAGCTTTTTCCTTTGCCTGACTGAACAGATCTCTCACCTTTGATGCCCCCATCCCCACAAACATTTCCACAAATTCGGATCCTGAAATAGAAAAGAAGGGAACACTGGCCTCCCCTGCAACTGCCTTGGCAAGCATGGTTTTTCCTGTTCCCGGAGGGCCTACAAGAAGGATCCCTTTCGGCATGGAAGCCCCAATTTCTTTATATTTCCCGGGATTGTGCAGATATTCCACAATCTCCGTCAGATTTTCTTTCGCTTCATCCTCCCCTGCCACATCTGTAAATTTGATCCCTTCCGTAGAATTCACATAAATTTTGGCATTACTTTTTCCCATGCCAAACATCATGGAATTAGCTCCCCCTGCCTTTTTAGTAAGTTTACGGGACATATACTGTCCGATCAGAATAAAGATTACCAGAGGAATGATCCAGGAAAGCAGCGCACTTAAAACCGGAGAGGTCTGGCGGATTTCTTCCCCATAAAACGAAATTCCCGCATCATACAGTCTCTGAGTCAGCTGGTCGTCCTCTACCATAGCGGTCTTATAGACTGCTGTCTCGTCCTCGTCTGTAAACAAAATAGTATTTTCCTGCTGCTGGATCTCTACCTTTCCTATCTTTCCTTCTTCTGTCATAGATATAAATGTACCATAGTCTACTTCTTTGATCTGTCTTTCTGAAATCCATGGCATTGCCAACAGATTAAAGAGAAGCAGTACAATAATAACAATCGTATAGTAATAAATCAGTGGTTTCTTCGGTGATTTTACCTGCTGCATATTTTTCCCTCCTACTGTTCTTCGCATTTCATCTGTGCGTCAATGGCTGTCAGCGCTGCTAAGAGAGCGTGATTCATTGCCTGTACGGCAAAATCAATACTATATTCCGCATACAGCGTCTTTGCCTCTGCTTCTTTTTCTACTGTAGTCCCGTCCCCTCCTATGTCGTCTGCTATACTGTCAATAAGCTCTTTTGTGCGGTTCATATATTCCAGCTGTGCTTCAGCCAGCTTATATACCGCCCGGGAACGGCATCCTTCCATCCTCTGTTCCAGTATATACCCTTGCTTATCACACTCGTTCCGCATCTGGCGCATTTCCTCCAGGATTCTTCGATGATCCTCATTCTGGCAAACTTTCATTCTTCCCTGAAACTGCTCATACTGACATTCCAGTTCATAAAGCTTTGCCGCAAAAATGCCCTGACCGATCTTCATGCTTCATCCCTCCGTTTCTATTATTTACTTTATCACCTTCTTTTTTCTTCTTCCATTATCAATCTTTTTCAAATGACTAGACAGACTGCTGCATCTGTAAAGAAGATATCTGGACAGCTCTTTTTTTCTATGTTATGATTTTTCATATTGATGGAGGGCGGGAAAATAACACAGATATAAAAGCAGCTGTTGTCTTTCAGTGCTTTTACAACAGGAGGAAGTATACTTGACTGAAAATTTGAAAGAAAAAATTGCCCATACCTTTCTCGAAATGACTGGCAAAAAAGGCATAGACAAAATCACAATTAAAGACCTGGTAGAGAAATGCGGTATTTCCCGTCAGGCCTTTTACTATCATTTTCGCGATATCCTTGATGTTATCGAATATATACTCCAAAGTTCAGCTGATCGTCTTATGGAATGCTGTCTGTCTGCACCCTCTGTCCAGGATGCTCTCTATCTGTTTGTAGACTTTTCCATCGAAAATCATACTTTTATCCAGCGCCTCTTAGACTCCCGTCAAAGGGACAGCATGGAAAACTTACTTTTTCACACTTTCCGCAGTTACATGGAAGAAATGTATCAAAACAAAGCCTCTGAAATCCCCATCAATTATCATGATTTGAAAGTAGCTTTGGATTTCTATACTTACGGCATTGCCGGGCTTTTAATGGAAAATATCAGCCGGAACACCTTGGACAGAACGGTTCTTGCAGATCAGATGTACCGTCTTCTGGCCGGACAGATCATACTCTTCCCTACCGAGAAATAAAATGTTCCGGCTCTATACTTTTCCGATTATTTTATCCTTTGTAAAATATCTTCCGCAGCCGGTACTCCGTGCAGGCTCTTTGCCGAAAGGACCGCTCTATTTACCGCATTTTCCATTGCATGGACCGCAAGGAGACTTACCATATCTACATTGGCATTTATCCGGCTGCTTCCAACTGCTGCCGCATAAATGCTGTCGCCGTCAGCAGATGTATGCACAGGGCGGATCGTTCTGGCATATCCGTTATGGGAAGCAGATGCCACTCGCTTTAACTGCATTTTATTCAGATCTGCATTACAGATGACGATTCCAATGGTGGTGTTTGCGGTAAAGAGATTGTCCCCTTCCTGCTGCGCAATGCCGGACAGCAATGCCTGCTCGCCATCTTCGAATCCGTCTCCTTTTCCATTCCGCATGCCTGCTATCTTCTCATGAGTCTTACTGTCATAGATGTCTCCCAGAGCATTTACCACAACAAGAGCTCCTACTTTCAATTCTCCTGCCTGCACAGCGTAGCTTCCAAGACCTGATTTCATCATCCGCTCTGCTCCCATAGCCTTTCCGACAGTAGCTCCTGTTCCTGCACCTACATTTCCCATTGCAGTCCTTTGATCCCTTTCGTAAGCATCCTGGCAGGCCAGATATCCCATCTGAAGATCCGGACGCACATCGGCACGCCCGATCCCCAGATCATAAATACAGGACTGGCAGATCAGGGGAACCTTGGCGTACCCGGTCTCAAATCCGACTCCTTTTTCTTCCAGAAATTTCGCTGCGCCGCATCCGGCTTCCAGGCCAAAGGCGCTTCCTCCACTCAGTACGATGGCATGGATCATCTCTGTGGAAGCCAGCGGCTCCAGAAGAGCGCTCTCTCTGGACGCCGGTCCTCCTCCTCTTATATCTACAGCCGCTGCCATTCCTTCTTCGGCAATCAGAACAGTACAGCCTGTCGCTGCCTCCTCGTCGGAAGCATGTCCGATCCGTATTCCCTCAAACTCTGCAAGGGAAATCTCCTTTGTCTTAAATGATTCTTCTTTCATTATACGGTCATTCCTTTCTGCTCTGGGGCCTTCTCTTACTCTGCCGTGCAGCTTACCGGTTCATAGCCGGCTTCTTTCACCGCGTCCATCAGAACCTGATCAGCCACATCTGCCGACAGCTCTACTTCAGCCTGCTTTTTGTCAAGATCGACCTGGGCGCTTTTTACGCCTTCTACTGCTGCAAGTGCTTTTTCCACATGCATTTTACAGTGTGCACACATCATACCTTCTACAATCAGTTTCTTTTTCATGACCATACTTCCTTTCTCATTTTCATCTTGGTTTTTATTCTGCATATCCACGTCAGCGGCCTGCATATCTGCGCCGGCTGCCTCCTGAATCTTGCTTTCTCTTTCATTTTCACTGCGGCTGGGCCCAAAAAGCCGGAGCCTTAAGGCATTGGTAACAACGCACACAGAGCTTAGGCTCATGGCTGCCGAACCGATCATCGGACTTAGGCGAAGTCCGAAAGCCGGGAACAGTGCTCCGGCCGCCACGGGGATCCCCAGAATATTATAGAAAAATGCCCAGAAAAGATTCATGTGTATATTGCGGATCACCGACTTGCTAAGTTCAATCGCAGTCACCACATCCTGAAGAGAATCCTTCATCAATACCACATCAGCTGATTCAATGGCAATATCCGTACCTGCCCCAATGGCAATACCGATGTCTGCCCGTGTCAGAGCCGGCGCATCATTGATTCCGTCTCCCACCATGGCAACCTTATGCCCTCTCTCCTGATAAGAGCGGACACACGCCTCCTTTTCCGTCGGAAGCACATCAGACACAGCTTCTTCAATATCCAGCTCCTGGCGGATCGCTTCAGCAGTCACCTTGTTGTCTCCGGTCAGCATGACAACATGAAGGCCCATTTCCCGGAATTTCCGGATTGCCTCACGGCTGGAATCCCGGACGGTATCTGCCACGGCAATAATACCGGCAGCACGTCCTTCTCTTGCGAAAAGAAGAGGTGTCTTTCCCTGAGATGCAAATTTCTCCATCTTGTTTTGCACTTCTTTGGCGTCCACTCCTTCTCCCAGCGTCTGTTCTTCCTTCATAAACGCCAGATTCCCGGCTATATAACTTTGTCCCTTTACCTCTGCACGAACTCCCCGGCCGGCTGTTGCTTCAAAATTCTTAACTTCCGGAATGTCCAACCCATCTCTTTTTGCCTTCTCCACAACTGCCTGTGCAAGAGGATGTTCGCTCCCTGCTTCCACCGCTGCTGCCTGGGCAAGAAATTCCTGTACTTCCATACTCTCATCTAAGAGTTCAATGTCTGTCACCTGGGGATGCCCGGAAGTGATCGTTCCCGTCTTATCCAAAATGACCGTATCAATGGAGTGAAGATTTTCCAGACTTTCTGCTGATTTCACTAAAATACCGTACTCCGCCGCTTTTCCGGTTCCTACCATGATCGCCACGGGCGTTGCCAGTCCAAGGGCACAGGGGCAGGAAATCACCAGAACTGCTATGGCATTGGAAAGAGCAAATTCAAAGGTCTGGCCAGCCAGGATCCATACCACAGCTGTCAAAACAGCAATTCCGATCACCACAGGAACAAAAATGCCGCTGACCTTATCAGCCATTCTTGCAATCGGGGCTTTGGAATTTCCCGCTTCATCCACCAGACGGATAATCTGGGAAAGAGTAGTATCCTCCCCTACTTTAGAAGCCTGGAACCGGAAGGTTCCGTTTTTATTTATGGTGGCGGAAATCACTGTATCGCCGGGCTGTTTCTCCACCGGTATACTCTCGCCTGTAATCGCCGCCTGATCCACATAGCCATACCCCTCTGTCACAATACCATCTACCGGTATGCTCTCTCCGGGGCGTATCACTACTGTGTCACCTGCCGCTACCTGCTCTGCCGGAATTGTCATCTCTTTGCCGTCCCGGAGGACCACTGCATTTTTCGGCGCCAGATCCACCAGCTTTCCAAGAGCATCCGAAGTCTTGGATTTCGAGCGGGCTTCCAGATATTTTCCCACTGTCACAAGGGTCAGTATCATCGCTGAAGATTCAAAGTAAAGGGCATGTGCGTACTCGTGCACCAGTGCCATGTCCTGATGACCGAATCCATACGCCATGCGGTACATGGCAAACAGTCCGTAAACCAGAGAGGCTCCCGATCCGATGGCTACCAGCGAGTCCATATTGGGAGCGCGCTTTACCAGTGCTTTCAGCCCTACTTTGTAAAATTTTCGGTTCAGTACAAGAATCGGAATCGTGAGAATAAGCTGTGTCAGAGCTGAGATCATCGCATTTTCCATACCTGTCAATATTCCAGGTACCGGAAGTCCCATCATCGCTCCCATGGCTACATACATCAGCGGAATCAGCAGAATAACCGAAGCGGTCAGACGTACTTTCATACTCCGTCGTTCCTCCTCAGCCCGGCTTTGCCGGCTCTCCCATTCACTCCGGAATCCTCCGGACCGGTCTTTTGCATCTGCCCCTGTCAGGGAGGCGCCGTAGCCAATTCCCTGCACGGACTGCAGAATCGTTTCTCTATCCAGTTTCGTCTCATCATAACGAACTGTCATCTGATTGGCAAGGAGGCTGACATCTACCTCCTCCACCCCTTCTAATTTCTGTACACATCGGGTTACATTTGCCTGGCAAGCTGCGCAGGTCATCCCGGTAACATTATATTTTTCTTTCTTCATCTGCCAGGGTCTCCTTTCTTTCATACCCCCTAGTGGTATTTCTTCTATATTATATACCCTGCCAGCGTATTTTGCAATACTTCTTCTGTGTATTTTTTGAAAACCATTCTCACTTTATTTTACAGATCATCTACCAATGCTGTTGATTTGGCATAAGCTGTTGATCTTGCCTCAAAAAAGTCTGTCTTTACCATATTGGCATTGGAATACTGGGATACCCATTTCATGGATTCCGGCTCTTTCTCCTGATCAGGATACAACACCTCATATCCCAGAGAAGTCCACCTGAGATTTCCCAGATACTGTATATAATCTGTCACCATCTGTCTGTTCAGCCCGGGGATGTCATCGCCGATAACATAATGTCCCCATGCGATTTCCTGTCTCACGCCTTCCTTCAGAAGCTCCCGCAGCTCATCTACCATCTCATCTGTAAACAGCTCCGGATGTTCCTTGCGAAGCTCCAGAATAATACTGCGGAACAGCCACAGATGTGTATTCTCATCCCGGTTGATGTAGCGGATCTCCTGAGCAGATCCCGGCATTTTCCCGTTTCTTGAAAGATTGTAGAAGAACATAAATCCGGAGTAGAAATACACGCCCTCCAGAACATAATTGGCCATCATAACCTTAAGCAGCGTCGCAGCATCCTTTTTTTCCTGAAACAGATTATAACAGTTTCCGATAAACGTGTTTCTTGCCAGAAGGTGCTCATCGGTTTTCCACTGATACAAAATATCCATCCTCTCATCCGGTGAACAGATACTGTCCAGCATATAGGAATAAGACTGTGAATGAACGCATTCCTGGAAGGTCTGAATATTCAGACACAGATTTACCTCATTTGCCGTAATATACTCTCCTACACATGGAAGATTGGCTGTCTGGATAGAATCCAGAAACACAAGAAAAGAAAGGATCTTATCATAGGCCTTTCTCTCCTGGGGAAGCAGCTTATGATAATCTTTCAGATCCTGAGATAAATTGATCTCCTCGGGAATCCAGAAATTGTTCATTGCCTGACGGTACCAGTCTGATACCCACGGATATTTCAGATTATTATAATCATTGAGATTTGTCGTATTTCCGGCGATCATCCGCCTTTTTAACACTTCCGTATCCCCATTTGGATTAAACAACGGTTTATGGGGAAGCGGTTTTGTTACATCAAATTCCTGCATTTTTCTTCCTCCTCTTTTGCCAAACAATCCTGCCCCTTAAGAGGAGCAGGATTCGCATTCTTCTACTTCCAGCGATTTGGAACGCACATAATATACCGTTTTTACGCCGCTCTCCCATGCCAGCAGATACAGGTTCAGCACCTGCCGCATGGTATAGTCGTTGGTAATATAAAAATTCATAGACTGTGCCTGATCGATATGCCGCTGACGCACGCCGCAGGCTCTCACAGACCACTCCTGGTTAATGTGATGAGCATTGGTGTAATACCAATAAGTATCCATACTAAGATCCGGCGCCACCCTGGGAAGCATAGCTCCTTTTTTCTCTTCCAGGAAATACTTGTTCATAACCGGATCAATACCGGCTGTTGTTCCTGCAATAATAGAGGTAGAGCTGGTAGGCGCAACAGCGAGAAGATAAGCGTTCCTCATCCCCTGTTCTCCTACCTTTTTCTCCAGGGCCTTCCATTTTTCCGAGTCATATCCTCTCTTCCGGAAATAGTCTCCGTTTTGCCAGTCAGATCCTTCAAAATAGCGGTAGCTTCCCTTTTCCTTTGCATAATCGGAACTTGCCTCTATTGCAGCATAATTAATCTTTTCAAACAGAGTGTCCACAAAAGCAAGGTGTGCTTCGCTCTGCCAGCCGATCTGATTCTTCGCCAGCATATGATGATAACCGCTGACACCAAGACCGATGGAACGGTAATTCTGATTTGTAATTTTGGCGTACGGAAGCGGATAGAAATTCAGATCGATAACATTGTCCAAAGCCCGCACCACTGTCCGCACGGTCTCCCTCATATAGTCATCATCCTCTACCGGGAGATTGCCAAGGGAAAGGGAGGCCAGATTGCAGACAACAAAATCTCCTGCCTTTGTCTCATTTACAACAACCGTATCCCCTTCTTTTGTTTTAATCTCTGTACTTACCGTAGAAATAGGCGCCATATTCTGGGCAATTTCCGTACACAGATTGGAGCAGTAAATGATTCCTCTGTGAGGATTCGGATTTGCCCGGTTTACAATATCTCTGTTGAACGTAAAAGGCGTGCCTGTCTCCACCACAGATTTGATGATCAGCCTTACCAGTTCTTTCAGATTGATGGCACGCTTGGTAATGCGGGAATCATTGACACAGTCCAAATAACGTTTCTCCCACTCTTCACCATAGTAATCCTCCAGACAATATCCTTTTATCAGGAAAATATCATGAGGGCACATCAGATACCAGTCCTGATCCATATTTTCCCGTACCATTCTCCAGAAAAGATCCGGATAACATACTGCCGGGAACACATCATGGGCTTTCATCCGTTCATCTCCGTTATTGGTACGCAGCTGAAGAAATTCCGGCAGATCCCTGTGCCATGCATCCAGATAGACCGCGGCAGCCCCGGCTCTCACTCCCAGCTGGTCTACCGCTACTGCTGTATCATTGACAATCCTCACCCAGCGTATCACACCGCCCGCTGCGCCTTCAAATCCCCGGATCGACCCTCCGGCCGCACGAACCTTCCCGAAATACAGGCCCATTCCGCCGCCATATTTGCTGACCTGTGCAAAGTTATCTACAGAGCGGAAAATTCCCTTTAAACTGTCAGGCACAGTATCAATAAAACAGGAACTGAGCTGATGGAAAGGCTTCCTTGCATTGGACAGAGTCGGCGTTGCCATCGTCACTTCCAGTTTTGAGAGCATATCATAAAACCGTTTTACCCAGGACATCCTGTCTGCTTTCTCCTTCATGGCAAGATGAAGGGCAATGCCAAGAAACATCTCCTGCACACTTTCCAGCGGTACATGCTGATGTGTACAGATCACATACCTCTTAATGAGAAGTTCCAGCCCTGAGAATGTAAAAAGAAGATCTCTTTGGGGCTGGATATAAGATTCTGCCTCACAGATTTCCTCCCGCGAATAGTTTTCCAGAATGAACGCTCCATACAGCCCTTCCGCTGTAAGATAGCGGATCTTATCATAAAGGCTCCAAAGTTTTCGGTCTTCCTCCTCCTTTTTCAAACGGCTGTTAAACTGAAAAGCAAGAAGATTCCCGGCAATGTTTTCCCACTTTGGCGCCTCCTGGCTTGTCAGTTCCGTTGCTGCCTTCACAAGAGCAGAGAGTTTTTCCTCTGCTGTCATCTGACTTTTCATAAAACCGGCAAATTTGCCTGCCAGCGCTGAAAGCGGATAAACATCTGAAGGATAGGTTTTCTGAATCCCGGCAAGCACTTCTGAAAGCTGCTCCATCCCCACCAGGCTGACAAGTTCATTCCTTACTTTTCTAAGCTCTGTCCGTTTCTGACGGTAAAGGATATAAGCTCTGGCTTCTTTAAAATGTCCTCTCTCCATCAGAGCTTCTTCTACCTTGTCCTGAATTTCCTCCACACTTCGGATCTTATCCTGTTCCATTTTACGTTCTACAAGGCCAAGCAGCTCTTCCAACTCCCCCGGAGCAGCCGGATCCTCGCAGGAGAGAAAGCTCTTTTCCATTGCCTGCATGATCTTGTCCGGGGAGTAGACCTCCTCCTGCCCGGATCTTTTGATAATCTTTTCAATTGTCATATAATCCTAGTCTCCTTCCCGAAGGCTTATGATGCCCTCTGCCAGAATTTTCACATCATCCAATATATAATCAAAGGCTCCTGCCTGATAAAGGTTCACCACGATCATACCTAAAGGCACTGCAAAGATCATTCCAAAAAGTCCTCCCATTTTGTAGCCTGCATAGAGAAGTACAAGGGTAAAAAGCGGATTTAAACCAATGCTGTCTCCCACAAGCTTTGGCTGAATCAGCTGCCGCACGATCTGTGTAACAGCATACAGAATCAGAAGTCCTACCACTCTCCTGTAATCCCCGGTCAAAAGTTCATATAATGCCCAGGGTATCAGCGCAGTACCGGTGCCGAAAAACGGCAGGAAATCAAGAAATGCTATACCAAGGGCAAGAAGAATGGAAAAATGCATTCCCATAATACCGAAACCGCAAAGAAGAATGACAAATACAACTGCCATAATCTTGAACTGTGCCTTAAAATATCCGCCAACTGCATATTTCAGATTATCCATAACCATTGTCATGCGCTTTACAATAGGAGAAGGAAAGATATGCTTTGCCCAGATGATAACGCCCTCCCGATCTGCAATAAAAAAGTAAGCTGAAATAATCGTTACAATAGTGGATATCAAAATAGACGGAATCCTCTTTGCAATATTACCGGCGGCCTCCACCGTCGGCTGGCTGATCCCTCCAACCAGATTTCCTGCTGTTTCATCAAGATTCTGTACAAAGGTCTGCAGCCCTTCCTGTACACCGCCCGGAAGAATCTCAAAAAACTGCGATGTCTTCTCCCCGATTACTCTGAATCCCGCTTCCAGATCCCGATACATGGATGGGAAATCCTCGATTAAAACTGTAATCTCTCTCCAAAGGCGACTGAAGATGAGATAGATCACTCCGACACAGATTGCCAGCGCCAGAATAATAATAAGGGCTGATCCCAACCGCTTTACAATTTTCAACCGCTTTTCCAGCCATACAACCAGAGGACTTACAATAAATGAAAGAAACCATCCGATCACAAATGGCATAAAATAGAGAAGTGCCTTTATACCAATATAAACAAACAAAACCGTTCCCAGAAGGCTGAAGGCAAGGCTTACTACTACTTTCCAGTAAGGGCGGTGGTCATTCAGTCTTTCCCTGACATTCATTTCCATTTCAGCACCCTCCTACTCCTCATCAGAACTTTGCAGAATTTCTCTTTCTACCAGATTCCATATTTCCTCTCTCCCCTGCTTGGTAACAGAAGAAAAGGGAATCAGCCTGGTTTCCGGCAAAAGTCCAAGTCCCTGCCTTACCATTTTGATATGCTTGCTTACCTGACTTCGCTTCAGCTTGTCCATCTTGGTGGCAATGATGATGGGATGACATCCCTGGCTGACAATCCAGTCATACATCATTTTGTCATTTGCTGATGGTTCATGTCTGATATCGATCAGCAGGAATACTGCCTGCAGCTGTTTGGATGTATGAAGATATTTTTCGATCATCTTTCCCCAGTTTTCCTTTTCTTTCTGGGACACTTTCGCATATCCGTATCCCGGCAGATCCACAAGATATATCTCATCATTGATATTGTAAAAATTGATGGTCTGAGTCTTTCCCGGCGTAGCGGAAATACGGGCAAAAGACTTCCGGTTCATGAGTGCATTGATCAAAGAAGACTTGCCGACATTAGACTTGCCGGCAAATGCAATCTCAGGCCTGGTATTTTGCGGCAAAGTACTGGTAATACCGCATACAGTTTCCAAATCTACTTTTTTTATGATCATTTTATTGTCCTCTTCTTTCCTTATAAAGCTTTTGCAGCTGAAGACCCCGTCTACTCTTTCTGGTCTATGTCAAAGGCTCTGCGAAGTACCTCCTCCATATGAGATACCGGTATAATCTCCAGCCCTTTTGTAATCTCCAAAGACAGTTCTTCCACATCCTCCTTATTTTCCTCTGGCACAAGAACTGTCTTCATTCCTGCACTCTTCGCCGCCAGAAGCTTCTCTTTCAGACCTCCAATGGGAAGTACTCTTCCCCGAAGGGTAATTTCTCCTGTCATGGCAATGTCTGCACGTACCTTCTGCCCTGTAACAGCCGAAAGCATAGCAGTCGCCATGGTAATCCCGGCGGATGGGCCGTCCTTTGGAACTGCGCCTTCCGGAATATGAATATGCAGATCATGCTTTTCAAAAAAGTCCTCCGCAATATCATATTCCCTGCCGATGGAACGAATATAGGTAATGCCTGTCCGGGCGGATTCCTTCATTACATCTCCCAGCTGCCCGGTCAGGATCATCTCTCCTTTTCCCGGCATCACGTTAACTTCAATCTGCAGCGTATCGCCTCCTACGCTGGTCCATGCAAGACCGCGGACGATTCCTACTTCATCCGTAAGATTTGCCTTCTGGTATGTATATTTCTCTCTTCCCAGATATTTATGCAGGCTGCTCTCTGTTACACGGACTGTATCCTTTTTGTTTTCCAGTATCTCCCTGGCCGCCTTTCTGCAGATATCTCCGATTTTTCGCTCCAGCTGTCTTACTCCTGCTTCCTTCGTGTAATTTCTTGCCATTTTCCACACAGCGCCTTTGCTGATATGGAGCTGTTCGCTTTTCAGCCCATGCTTCTTCAACTGTTTTGGGATTAAATGCTCCATGGCAATGTGCATCTTCTCATTTTCTGTATAGCTTGAAACCTCGATCACTTCCATACGGTCAAGAAGGGGCCGGGGTATGGTCTGCAGCGTATTGGCAGTAGTTACAAACAAAACTTCAGAAAGATCAATAGGCACTTCCAGATAATGATCCCGGAAACGATAATTCTGTTCTCCGTCCAGCACTTCCAGAAGAGCGGAGAAAGTGTCTCCTTTATAATCATTGCTCACTTTGTCGATTTCATCCAGAAGCATAAGGGGATTTTTTACTCCCGCACTTCGAAGACCTGCCGCAATTCTTCCCGGCATGGCTCCTACATAGGTTTTCCGGTGTCCTCTGATTTCCGCTTCATCCCGCACTCCCCCAAGAGAAATGCGGACATAGGGCTTCTTAAGAGCACGCGCCAGAGATTTGGCAATGGAAGTCTTTCCAGTTCCCGGAGGTCCCACCAGACAAAGGATCGGACTTTCTCCCTTTCTTGTCAGAGCACGGACTGCCAGAAATTCCAGCACTCTTTCCTTTACCTGCTCCAGTCCGTAGTGATCCTCTTCCAGCACCTTCTTCGCATATGCAATATCCTTATGATCCTTCACCGCTTTATCCCAGGGCATCTCCAGCATGGTCTCAATATAAGTGCGGATCACGCCGTTTTCTGCCGGGCTGTTCATAGAGCTTTTAAAGCGGTTGATCTCCTTTTGCAGTTTTTCTTTTACTTCCTTTGATGCCTTTAATTTTGCTGCAGCCGCTTCAAATTCTTCTGCATCTGAGATTGTATTGTCCTCTCCCAGCTCTTCTCTGATCTGTTTCAGCTGCTCTCTTAAAATATACTCTCTCTGGTTCTGATCTACTCTTTCTTTAACCTTCTTCTGTATCTCTTCCTTGATATCCATGATCTGCATCTCATTTACCAGCTTGAACGCCAGCATCTGATAGCGTTTTAAAAGATCCGGCTCTTCTAAGAGTTCCTGCAGATCCTTCTGTTCCAGAGGTACGTTTGCCGCAATCTGATCTACTACCTGACAAAGTTTTGTGTATTCCTGTATCTGCTTTATCATGTCTTTAGGATATTTGGGCAGACGCATCACATATTCCATGTAAATTTCTTTCAGCCCTCTTGCCATGGCTTCCAGATTCGCACTGTTTGCCTCACTGTCCGTCGACAGCTCCGGTGTCTCATTGACATTGTCGATCACTGTTACATTCGCTCTCATATAGGGATCGGTGAACTCAATGGTATTGATCACAGCCCGTTTTTCCCCTGAAATCAACACACGCAGAAGATTTCTGGGAAGCTTGATCACCTGGCGGATGGAAGCAATGGTTCCGATCTGCTGAAGATCTTCCATTCCCGGCTCCTCATCCTCAATATCTTTCTGCGCTGTCAGAAAGACTTTCTGTCCCTCTTCCTGCATCGCCTCTTCTATAGCCTGTATGGAACGTTCCCGACTCACATCAAAATGTGTCACCATCTCCGGAAGAACTGTCATCCCCCGAAGTGCCACCATAGGCAGGCTCTTTACTTCTTTACTCATCTGTCATCCTCCGTGATTTTCTCTTCGATTCTGTACAGGATTGCCCTATCTGACATAAAAGCGGGCACAATCAAGCTTGTGCCCGCCCCCTTGTTTATGCACTTTCTATTTGTAAATGATCATGTTCGCAGATAGGAGTACCTGTTCCATCTACGGCTGCTTTCGTAATACGGCAAGCTTTCAGCGTCTCATCTGATGGGGCATGATACATAGTATCCATCATGATATTCTCCATAATTGCACGGAGTCCTCTCGCTCCGGTCTTTCTCTTCAGCGAGATATCCGCAATTGCTTCCAGCGCATCCCTGTCAAAGGTAAGCTCCACGCCATCCAGTTCCAGCATTTTCTGGTACTGTTTTACAATCGCACTCTTCGGCTCTGTCAGAATGCGGATCAGCGCATTGCGGTCCAGCATTTCCAGAGATACTGTTACCGGAACACGTCCCACCAGTTCAGGAATGAGCCCGAATTTTACCAGATCCTGCGGAAGCACCTGCTTCAGCAGGCGGTCAATATCATCTTCGTGTTTTTCCGCAATCTCCGCATTAAATCCAATGGATTTCTGATCAATCCTTTTCTCCACGATCTTCTCCAGGCCCTCAAAAGCCCCGCCGCATATGAAAAGGATATTTGTTGTATCAATCTGTAAAAGTTCCTGATGAGGATGCTTTCTGCCTCCCTGTGGGGGCACGCTTGCAACCGTCCCCTCTATGATCTTCAGAAGTGCCTGCTGAACTCCCTCGCCTGAAACGTCACGGGTAATGGAGGGATTTTCTGATTTTCTTGTGATCTTATCGATCTCATCAATATAAATGATCCCGTATTCCGCCCTCTCAATATCTCCGTCTGCTGCCTGAATGATCTTAAGGAGAATGTTTTCCACATCTTCTCCCACATATCCGGCCTCGGTAAGCGCCGTCGCGTCTGCAATGGCAAAAGGAACATTGAGAATTTTGGCAAGTGTCTGGGCCAGAAGCGTCTTTCCGCATCCTGTCGGTCCCAGCATCAGAATATTGCTCTTCTTCAGCTCAACGGACGGATCCTTCTCTGCCATAATACGTTTATAATGATTATATACTGCAACAGACAACACCTTTTTCGCCTCTTCCTGTCCGATCACATATTCGTCAAGAAAAGCTTTGATCTCCTCCGGCTTCAGAAGATTGATATCATCAAAAGGGTTGATATTTCTGGTATTTTCATATTCAAACTCTTCTTCCATGATCTCTGCACATACATCAATGCATTCATCACAGATATAGACGCCGCCCGGACCGGCAATAAGCTTGCGGACCTGTGACTGCGTTTTATTGCAGAATGAACATCTGATCTGATCGTCGTTTCTTCCTGCCATCTCTTCACCTCTTCAACTATTTCTTTCTAAGACAAACAAAGGACAGGCAGACCAGGGGAGATATCCCCGGCATGCCTATCCCCCTGTTCTATTTACGGCTTGCGATAATTTCATCTACCAGCCCATATGCCTTTGCCTCCTCTGCGGACATAAAATTATCCCTCTCTGTGTCCACACGGATGACTTCAATCGGCTGTCCTGTATTCTCTGCCAGGATCTGATTCAGATTTTCACGGGTTTTTAAAATATGCTCCGCTGCAATCTGGATTTCTGTCGCCTGGCCCTGTGCTCCGCCAGACGGCTGATGAATCATAATTTCCGCATGAGGCAGGGCAAATCTTTTTCCCTTTGCGCCTCCTGCAAGGAGAAAAGAACCCATACTTGCCGCCATACCAATGCAATATGTGCACACATCGCATTTGATGTACTGCATTGTATCATAAATTGCCATTCCTGCTGTAACAGAACCGCCCGGACTGTTGATATACAAATGGATATCTTTCTCCGGATCCTCTGCTTCCAGAAACATAAGCTGCGCAACGATCACACTTGCAGATACATCTGTCACCTCTTCCCCAAGGAAGATGATCCTGTCTTTCAGCAATCTGGAATAAATGTCGTAGGAACGCTCTCCACGGCTGGTCTGTTCAATGACATAAGGTACTAAGCTCATGTAAATTCCTCCTATTTTTTACTGTCTGCCGCAATGTATTATTCTGTCACTGCGTTTTCTACCAGGAAGGTTACTGCCTCCTGTACAGCCATATCTTCTTTCATCTGTTTCTTTTCTGCTTCGCCCATGTATTCTTTCAGCTTGTCAGCTTCCATCTTATAGGCTTCCGCCATTTTTGCAATCTCTTCGTCCAGCTTTTCATCGCTGATCTCAATATTCTCTGCTTTCGCAATTGCTTCCAGAACAAGACGTGTCTGGATCCGTTTTACTGCCTGCGGCTTCAGATCTTCCATCATCTTCTCTGCGCTTGATCCTGTAAACTGATAGTACTGCTCGATGGTAAGTCCCTGCTGTGCCATTCTCTGTGAGAAATCATCCAGCATCTGTCTTGCCTGTGTATCGATCATCGCATCCGGAATCTCCATGGAAGCATTTGCAATAGCCTGTTCTACAGCCTGATCTTCCTGTTTGGATTTTCCTTCCTTTTCCTTCTGTTCTTTGATCTTTGCTTTGATATCAGCCTTATATTCATCTAATGTATCAAATTCGGAAACTTCTGCTGCAAATTCATCATCGATCTCCGGCAGCTCTTTTGCCTTGATCTCATGAATCGTGCATTTGAATACAGCAGCCTTTCCCTTCAGATCTTCTGCATGGTAGTCCTCCGGGAATGTTACATTGACTTCTGTCTCCTTGCCGGATTCTACTCCGATAAGCTGCTCCTCAAATCCCGGAATAAAGGAACCGGATCCGATTGTCAGAGGATAATTTTCTCCTTTTCCTCCCTCAAACGCTTCTCCGTCAACAAATCCTTCAAAATCCAGGATTACTTCGTCTCCGTCCTGTACCGGACGGTCTTCTACTGTAATTGTTCTTGCGTTTTTCTCTGCCTCTTCCTGCAGTTTTGCATCAATTTCCTTCTGTGTCACGCGGTTGGAAACCTTATCAACCTTCAGCCCTTTATACTCTCCAAGAGTTACCTCCGGCTTTGTTGCCACTTCCGCTGTAAAAATAAACGGTTTTCCTTTTTCGATCTGTACAATGTCAATCTTCGGCTGGGAAACAATATCCAGACCACACTCGTCATAGGCTTCAGAATAAGCCTTTGGAAGAAGGGCATTTGCAGCGTCATCGTAGAAAATCTCTGCGCCATACATTTTCTCTACCATCTGGCGCGGTACTTTTCCTTTCCGGAATCCCGGGATGCTGATCTTGGATTTCTGTCTGTTATACGCACTCTGAAGCGCTTTTTCTAAATCATCTGCAGAAACTTCAATTGTAAGTTTCGCCATGTTTTTTTCCAGTTTCTCTACCTGTAAACTCATGAATCATTTCCTCCTGTTTCTATCCTGCTCTTTTTATACGGTCTGGCGCCGCATATTTTGCAGGCTCTTCAGCTTTACACTCATTCATAGAGTATAACACAAACTATGTAAAATGGCTAGACTCTATTTTAGATAAATAATGGAGTCCGCTATCTCCTCCGCCTTCAGTTTATCTGTAAGAACCTCGATCAGCTTCAAAGCGAAATCAATCGCTGTTCCCATACCCCGGCTGGTGATGATATTTCCATCCTGAATAACCGGAACTTTCATGATAACAGCCCCGGAAAGTCTCTCTTCCACCGACGGATAGCAGGCAGCTCTCTTTCCTTTCAAAATGCCCATTGCGCCCAGTATTCCCGGTGCGGCACATATCGCCCCTATATATTTTCCATTTTCGTGGAAATCCTTTACTACTCTTAGTACTCCCTTATGCTCTTCCAGGTTCTTTGTTCCCGGCATTCCCCCGGGCAGAATGATCATGTCAAATTCAGCGAAGTTTACTTCCTCGAACAGATCTTCTGTCTGCACATTGATGCCATGAGCTCCATGGACCATATAGTCGTCTGAAATGGATACGGTATCCACATATATCCTTGCACGCCGAAGCAAATCTACTGCTGTGAGCGCTTCAATTTCCTCAAAACCATCCGCCAGTAACACCGCCGCTTTTTTCATAGTGATTCCTCCTTTTATCTTCTGCATTTATAGTATCAGACTGCTTCTGAAAAAGCAATTTATTTACAACTGTCTTTTTATGGATTATGATAGTTACAGTTCACGGCAACTCACAAGAAAAGTAAAAAGGAGACATATATGGAAATCGAGAAAAAATATCTGATCCCGGAAATTCCGTCTGATCTGAATATCATAAAAACGAGGCGCATTGAGCAGGGATACCTTTGCACGGATCCCGTTGTACGCATCCGCCGGGATGATGACAGTTTCTTCCTCACCTATAAATCAAAAGGCCTCATGGTGCGGGAGGAATACAATCTTCCTCTCACTTCCAGTGCCTATGAACATCTGCGGTCAAAAATCGACGGAAGGCTCATTCGTAAATTCCGCCATGTCATTCCTATAGACAACAACCTTTTCATAGAACTGGATGTCTTTCAGGATGACCTTTCCCCTCTCATTCTGGCCGAAGTAGAATTTCCTTCCGAGGAAATAGCAGAAAACTTCCAGCCGCCGTCCTGGTTCGGTGAGGATGTCACTTTTTCCTCTCTTTACCACAACAGTACCTTAAGCAAAACAGAAAAATAATATTTGCAACATTTTGTTGCTTTTTCACTTTATTTTTCGTTTTGTTGCATAACGCCCCATTTGTCAGGTTAATTGCTATACTAAAGATACTTTAAAACGGAGGTATAGCAATGCCCAACATTCAACTTGCACGAAATCTCAAATATCTGCGTTTAGCGTACGGGCTCACCCAGGACGATCTGGGTGCTTTTCTCAATATCTCCAGACAGGCTTATTCCAACTATGAAAATCTGAAACGTTCGCCGGATCTGGATTCCCTGATCCGTCTTGCAAGCCTGTATCACCTCTCTCTTGATGACCTTGTCAGCAGAGAGCTCTCTTCCTTCATGGAGTCAGACCATTCTGTACAGATCCAGGAAGATAAGAATTTCTTCCGTCTTGGCGTTGACCGGGCAACAGAGAACAGGATTTATCTGACAAAAGAAGAAACGGAATTTATTTCTAAATTCCGCACCCTTGCTCCTGAAGACCGGCAGATCGCTCTCGGCTTCATAGATTCACGTTCTAAAAAAGTCTGATCCTTCCTGATCACAGCCATACGGCTTCGCTCTTACTCCACAAGCGCAAGAGCAAATCCGTCATGAACCGCATTCATAGCTTCGTCAATATCCTTCTCATCGATCAGAACGGTAATTCTGATCTCTGAAGTTGAGATCATACTGATATTAATTCGGGAATTGTAAAGAGATTCGAACATCTTCGCGGCAACTCCCGGATTCGTCATCATTCCCGCACCTACTACAGAAATCTTCGCAACTTTTTCATTATAGCTGATCTCCTGAATAGTCAGCGCTTCTTTGTGTTCTTCCAGAATTTCCAGAGCACGTTTCAACTCATCCTGGGCAACTGTAAAGGAAATATCTTTTGTCCCCTCTCTCCCTACAGACTGCAGAATGATATCCACATTAATATTGTTTTTCGCAAGTGTATTGAAGATCCGGAATGCGATCCCCGGCTTATCTTCTACTCCCATCACCGAGATCCTTGCAGTATTTTTGTCACCGGCTACGCCTGTAATCAACATTTTTTCCATCTTTACTGTCTCCTTAATAATTGTTCCTTCACTGCGGTTCAGACTGGACCTTACTACCAGTTCAACCCCGTATTTTTTCGCCATTTCCACAGAACGGTTATGCAGAACCTTTGCTCCGCATGTAGCAAGCTCCAGCATCTCATCATAAGTGATCGCCTCCAGCTTCCTTGCATTTTTCACCACCCTGGGGTCTGCCGTATAGACTCCGTCCACATCGGTATAAATCTCACACAGGTCTGCGTTGAGGACTGCTGCCAGGGCAACCGCTGTTGTATCAGAACCTCCCCTTCCCAGCGTGGTAATATCTTCGTATTTGTTCACTCCCTGGAATCCTGTCACAATTACGATTTTCCGGGAATCCAGCTCATGCAGGATCCTCTTTTTGTCTATAGACTTAAACCTGGCATTTCCATAACGGGAAGTGGAATTCATTTTTACCTGAAATGCATTCAGTGAAACCGCCGGAACGTCCATTGCATGCATAGCCATTGCCATCAGAGAAACAGACACCTGCTCTCCTGTTGTCATAAGCATGTCAAGCTCTCTTTTTTTCGGTTCCGGATTAATGGACTGGGCAAGGGCGATCAGATCATCTGTGGTGTCTCCCATGGCCGAGAGTACAACTACCACATCATGCCCCTTCCTGTAGTCCTCAATGCAGCGTTTTGCCACATTATATATCCTTTCTCTGTCTGCGACGGACGAACCGCCGAACTTCTTTACAATTAACATAGTCCCTCCTGTTTCTCCTTCATCCTTTACTTTAATCCAGCTCCAGAAAATGTGCCATCAGCCGGTATCCTTCCGGCCAGACAAACGCGCTGTCCGCTGCCGCCCTCTCACTGTATGTATGAATGCCCCCGGCTGTTTCCCGGCTGTCATAGATCAGGTACGGAACTGCGTCTCCTGTATGGGTACGTACCTCGATCGGCGTCGGATGATCGGGAAGGATCATAATACGGAAATCCTCTCCGGATCTTTCCATTCCCTCCACAATTCTTCCCAGCACTCTTTTGTCTACATTTTCAATCGCTTCTATCTTCGCCTTTGTATCTCCCTGATGCCCCATCTCGTCAGGCGCTTCCACATGGACATAGGCAAAATCATAGCCGTCTTTTGTCAGAGCATTGACCGCCGCATCTGCTTTGCCTTCATAGTTGGTGTGAAGCCCTCCATTGGCCCCCTCTACAACAACGTTATCCATCTGCGCCCCTACAGCAAGGCCTTTCAGCAGATCGACCGCCGATATCATCACGCCTCTTTTTCCTGTCTTTTCATAAAAGGACGTCAGAGACGGGCGGGTCCCGGCTCCCCAGAACCAGGCAGAATTGGCCGGATGCAATCCCTGCCTACATCTTTCCTGATTGATTGGGTGCCCGGATAAAATATCGTAACTTTTCTCCATCATCTTACGCAGAACCGGATCCTTGGGAAGATATTCTCCAATCCGCTTTGTAAGGATATCATGGGGCGGCGTAAGATCCAAGACCTGCCCCCGTTTCCAGATCAGAAGATGCCGGTAACTTGTTCCCCGGAAAAATTCATACCCTTCCTTTTTCAGTCCTTCCCGCAGAGCATCCAGAAGGATTCCCGCATCCTTGGTACTGATCTCACCGGAACTGTGATCCAGGATTTTCTTATCCTCATAAGGCTCTTCTTCTGTGAGAGTCACCAGATTACATCGGAACGAAACATCTGTCTTCTCCATATTGACACCGATACTTAAAGCTTCCAGGGGAGATCTTCCAGTGTAATATATGTCTGGGTCATATCCCAGGACGGACAGATTCGCCGTATCACTGCCCGGAGCCATTCCGGAAGGAACCATGGCTGCAGTTCCGATCTCTGCAGTTTTTGCCAGACGATCCATCACCGGAGTATCGGCTGCTTCCAATGTCGTCTTTCCATTCAGCTCCTCAAGAGGTCTGCCGGCCATTCCATCACTCAAAACAACAATATATTTCATCTGTTTCCCCTTTCTGCTCTTTTACTCTTCCACTCGGATCATTCCGAGAATACTGTCCCGGAACGTTTCCGCTTTTTTCTCGTATTCTCCTTCCGGCATGACCGGGGTCAGAAAGCCAAATTCTCCTTCCACTCCCTCTGCCTTCGCATATTGAAGCATACCAAATTCCTCTGTCAGCTTTTCTTCAAAGTCTTCTTTTTTCCCTTTCATACGTACGAAGAAACGGCGTTTTACATCTTTTTTATCTTCCAGTGCAAGCTTCTCTTCGCTCCAGCCTACGCCCAGGTTTCGGTTCAGGTGTTTTGCTTCCTCCACAATGTCTCCCACTACCGCGCTGGCAGTCGGCAGTTTCCCTGCACCGCTTCCGTAAAACATGGCGTCGCCCAGCATATTTCCATGAACAAAGATAGAATTAAACACTCCGTTGATAGAAAAAAGCGGATGCTCTCTGTGAAGGAGGAAAGGCGCCACCATAGCGTTTAACTTCTCTCCGTCTCTCTTGCAGGAGGCAAGAAGCTTAATGGTCATTCCCATCGCTTTTGCATACTTCATATCTTCTACTGTGATCTTTGTAATTCCCTCACAGTAAATATCTTCAAAATCAACCTGCTGTCCGGATATGATCGAAGAAAGGATCGCAATTTTACGGCAGGCATCGTAGCCTTCCACATCTGCCTCCGGATTGCGCTCCGCATAGCCGTTATCCTGCGCTTCCTTCAACACTTCTTCGTAATCTGCTCCCTCATAGAACATTTTCGTCAACATATAGTTTGTTGTTCCGTTAAGGATTCCTGTAATCTCCTCGATGACATCTCCGGTCAGAGACGAGTGAAGCGGACGCAGGATCGGGATTCCTCCTCCCACACTGGCCTCAAACAGGAAGTTTACATTTTTTTCTTTGGCAAGTTTCAGAAGAGAAGCTCCGTGTTTTGCCACCAGGGCTTTATTGGAGGTAGCAACGCTTTTTCCCGCTTCCAGGCTCTGCCTTACAAATGTATATGCCGGCTCAATGCCTCCCATCACTTCTACAACGATCTTCACTTCCTCATCCTTAAGGATATCTTCAAAATTGTGGGTAATGATATCCTGTACCGGATCACCGGGAAAATCTCTAAGATCCAGAACATATTTGATCCGAAGCTCTTCTCCGACTCTCTGGTCAATCACTTTTTCATTTGTACGGATTACTTCCACTACTCCGGAACCTACTGTCCCGTATCCCAGTACTGCTATCTTTATCATCCTTTTCCCCTTTCTTCCTCTATTGGTTCTGACTGCTAAGATATGCATTCATAAAAGGATCCAATGCACCGTCCAACACAGCAGTCACATTTCCGCTCTCTTCTCCTGTTCTGTGATCTTTCACCAGCGTATAAGGCTGCATCACATAAGAACGGATCTGATTTCCAAATCCAATTTCCTTTATCTCACCGCGGATATCCGACACCTTTTCCGCCTGCTCCTGTTCCTTCAGAAGTTTCAGCTTGGCTTTCAGCATCTGCATGGCTTTATCCTTGTTGTGATGCTGCGACCTCTCATTCTGGCACTGCACCACGATCCCTGTAGGCAGGTGGGTAATACGGATAGCCGAAGATGTCTTATTGACATGCTGACCTCCCGCACCGCTGGCACGGTAGGTATCGATCTTCAGCTCATCCTCCGGCACTTCAATATCACCCGTATTATCTTCCATGTCCGGGATCACATCACAGGATGCAAAAGATGTCTGGCGCTTTCCGGCAGAATTGAAAGGCGAGATCCTGACAAGGCGGTGCACGCCTTTTTCCGACTTCAAATAACCATAAGCATTGGTTCCATTCACCTCAAAGGTGACATTTTTAATACCTGCAATATCTCCGTCCAGATAGTCCAGTACCTGTATGGAAAATCCTTTCCTTTCTGCCCATCTTGTATACATCCGGTAAAGCATGCTGGTCCAGTCGCAGGACTCCGTCCCGCCGGCACCGGCATGCAGAGTCACAATGGCATTGCATGCGTCATATTCTCCCGAGAGCAGCGTCTGTATCCTAAGAGATTCAAAAGCTTCCTCAAACTGTGAGATTTCCTTTTCGATCTCCTCCACCATGGACTCATCATTTTCTTCATGAGCCATTTCGATCAGAACCTGGATGTCTTCCCATGTTCCCTGCAGATGTTTCATGGTATCCAGCTGATCTTTCAGCTCTTTTAATTCTTTCATAATTTTCTGTGAATGCTCTGCATCATCCCAGAAACCTGGTTCCTCCAGCTTTCGCTCCAGTTCTTCTACCCGTTTTTCCTTGCCGGAGATGTCAAAGTGAATCCCTCATTCCGGCAAGAGGTTCTTCATAGGAGCTGATAATGCTTTTATACTGATCCAGCTCGACCACTTACTTTCACCTCTTTCATTTTCAACTGATTCGCAGCGCTCTCTATGCCTTTTTCCT
This sequence comes from Claveliimonas bilis, assembly GCF_030296775.1. Taxonomy (NCBI): domain Bacteria; kingdom Bacillati; phylum Bacillota; class Clostridia; order Lachnospirales; family Lachnospiraceae; genus Claveliimonas; species Claveliimonas bilis. The sequence goes on from NZ_AP027742.1 coordinate 2,293,654, forward strand.
TCCGCAGCACTGCTTGTATTTTTTTCCGCTTCCGCACGGGCACGGATCATTGGGATAAATTTTCTTCTCCGTGCGCTTCTTCGGTGCATTCACTGCAGTATCATCCTTATTGGTTCCAGTCACCTTGGCAACCTGCTCTCTTTCCACCTTCTGTTCCAGCTTGATGTGGAACAGCGTACGAACTGTATCTGCAGTGATGGATTTTGTCATCTCATCGAACATATCATAACCCAGCATTTTGTATTCCACCTTGGGGTTTCTCTGACCGTAGGCCTGCAGACCGATTCCCTGGCGAAGCTGATCCATATCGTCAATGTGATCCATCCATTTGGCGTCAATCACCTTCAGAAGCACGACCCGCTCAATCTCGCGGAGATGCTCCGGCTCCGGAAATTCCGCTTCCTTCATTTCATATGCTTTTACTGCTTTTTCTTTCAGGAAATGTTTCAGCTTCTTCTGGGACATGTCTTTGACATCCTCCGGTGAAACAGGATCCATCATAGGAATGCTTCCGCGAAGGCTTACATTTAATTCCGTCAGATCCCAGTCTTCCGGCTCCTGGTCTGCTGAAATTTCCTTGTCCACCAGATTTTCCACATATTCACTGATCATATGATAGATGGAATCCCGCATGCTCTCTCCATCCAGAACTCTTCTTCTCTCTTCGTATATGATCTCTCTTTGTTCATTCATAACCTGATCATATTCCAGAAGATTTTTACGGATTCCAAAGTTATTATTCTCTATTTTCTCCTGTGCCTTCTCAATGGCGCCTGAAAGCATCTTATGTTCAATCTGTTCACCGTCCTCAACACCAAGGGCGTTGAATACATTCATCAGACGTTCCGAACCGAACAGGCGCATCAGATCATCTTCCAGGGAAATATAAAATCTGGACTCTCCCGGGTCTCCCTGACGTCCGCTTCGTCCGCGCAGCTGGTTGTCAATACGTCTGGATTCATGGCGCTCGGTACCGATGATCTTCAGCCCGCCAGCTTCTCTTGCTTCATCATCCAGCTTGATGTCGGTACCACGGCCTGCCATGTTTGTAGCAATGGTAACTGCTCCATGCTGTCCTGCCTGTGCAACGATCTCTGCTTCCATCTCGTGGAACTTGGCATTGAGGACGTTATGCTTAATCCCCCTCTTTTTCAGCATTCCACTTAAAAGCTCTGACACATCAATAGTGATCGTACCTACCAGAACCGGCTGTCCCTTTGCATGAGCCTTCTCCACTTCATCACACACAGCCCGGAATTTTTCTTTCTGGGTCTTATATACAGCATCTTCCATATCCACACGGATCACCGGTACATTCGTCGGGATTTCTACAACATCCATGCCGTAGATCTCACGGAACTCCTTCTCCTCTGTCAACGCCGTACCTGTCATACCGCTCTTTTTCTCATATTTATTAAACAGATTCTGGAACGTGATCGTTGCAAGAGTTTTGCTCTCCCTTTTTACTTTCACGCCCTCCTTGGCCTCAATTGCCTGATGAAGACCGTCAGAATATCTTCTTCCGGGCATGATACGTCCCGTAAACTCATCGACGATCAGAACTTCGTCATCCTTCACCACATAATCCTGGTCGCGGAACATCAGGTTGTGGGCACGGAGAGCCAGAATAATATTATGCTGGATCTCCAGATTTTCCGGATCTGCAAGATTATCAATGTGGAAGAATTTCTCTACCTTCTTCACACCGTCTTCTGTAAGGTTGACCGTCTTTTCTTTCTCATTGACAATAAAGTCTCCTGTCTCCTCAATCTCCTCGCCCATAATGGCATTGATCTTGGAAAACTCACCGCTGGCTTCTCCTCTTTCCATCTGTCTTGCCAGAATATCGCAGGCCTCATAGAGCTTTGTAGACTTACCGCTCTGCCCGGAGATAATAAGAGGAGTTCTGGCTTCATCGATCAGAACAGAGTCAACCTCATCAATGATAGCAAACTTCAGCCCTCTTTGCACAAGCTGTTCTTTATAGATCACCATATTATCTCTTAAGTAATCAAAGCCCAGCTCATTATTTGTCACATAAGTAATATCACAGTTATATGCCTCCCGGCGTTCATCATTGTCCATGCTGTTCAGCACAACACCTACCTTCAGTCCCAGGAACTCATGTACCTGGCCCATCCACTCCGCATCACGCTTTGCCAGATAATCATTGACCGTTACAATATGGACTCCCTGCCCGGTCAGTGCATTTAAATAGGCCGGCAGTGTAGATACAAGCGTCTTACCTTCACCTGTCTTCATTTCTGCGATACGTCCCTGATGAAGGATAATTCCTCCGATCAGCTGCACACGATAATGGCGCATCCCCAGCACGCGCGAAGCTGCTTCCCTTACTACTGCATAAGCCTCCGGCAGAATATCATCCAGAGTCTCTCCCTTATCCAGCCTTTCTTTAAACTCTCTTGTCTTGTCCTTCAGTTCACTGTCAGAAAGCTGCTTCATTTCCGGCTCAAGAGCCTCAATATGATCCACAATGGGATAGATCCGCTTCAGCTCATGTTCACTGTGCGTTCCGAATATTTTCTCTATAAAACCCATGTTGTTAACTCCTTATTCAAAAAATTACTCTATTCCACATTTTATCACTATCCCAAATCCAATTCAACAAATTTATAAAGTGTTCATAATGTTCACAGTCATGACATATTTTTCACCGCATCATAGGGAATCGTTCCTCCAAACAGATCCAGGGCGCTTCCAATGGTAAAATCCAGGTTCCCTCCGCTGATCTGCCGAAACTGTTCCAGATCCTTAAGACTTCCGATCCCTCCTGCATATGTAATGGGGATTCCCCTGATTTTAGAGAGCAGAGCAACCAGATCTTCCGGCACACCGGCCGCTTTTCCTTCCGAATCCACCCCATGGACGAGGAATTCACTGCAGGATTCCTTCAGCCAGTACAAAATCTCTTCATTTACCTGGATTTTGGTAAATGTCTGCCATCGGTCCGTTACTATATAATAGGAAGCATCTTTTTTCCGGCAGCTTAAATCCAGAACAATGTGCTCCTTTCCTACAGCGTGCACCAGTCTTTCCAGATTATCCCACTGTATCTGCCCTTCCCGGAATACATAGGACGTCACAATAACATGGCTGGCCCCCGCCTCAATAAATTCCGCCGCATTCTCTGCCGTAACGCCCCCTCCTACCTGCAGACCTCCGGGAAATACCTTTAACGCCGCAAGCGCCTGCTGCCTGTTCTTCTCATAATATTCCGATGAAACCGGATTCAAGAGGATCACATGCCCTCCTTTCAGATTGTCCTTTTTATAAAGCTCTGCATAAAACGCCGCATCATATCCGGAAACAAAATTTTCCACAGCCTTATCTCCATGATCCTTCAGGCTTCCTCCCACAATCTGCTTTACTTTGCCGTTATGTATATCTATGCACGGTCTGAATCTCATATCTGCCTCCCTTCATTCCCTTCTTCGGTGAATGATTGAAAAACATTGTCAAATTATTCCAAAAATAATCATACCACAGGCAGACTTGAAAATCCACCTGTGGTATCGCTTATCTGTTTGTATTATTATTACTGTTTTCTATATCCTCTCTGGCATCTTCAGCACCCTGTTCCACGTCATTTTTTATATCTTCTGCTCCATCTCTGACGTCTTCTCCGATGTCCTGTGCCTCATCCTTGATATCCTCTCCGATATTCTCGGCTGCTCCGTCATTTTTCGTCCCGTCTGTAGCATCATTCATCGTGTTGTCAGTACTGTTTTCTTCCTTTACTGCTCCGTTATCTTCTTCATTTCTTCCGCAGCCTGCCAGAGTTCCAAAGGATGACAGCACACACAGGAAGATTAAAATTCCTCTTTTTAACTGTTTCATAAGTTTGTACTCCCTTTCTTCATTTTCTATGAATACTATCCGCAGCTTATGAAAAATTTATACATGTTCCTGTGTTCCATTTTTTTCTAAAACTCTAAAAATCTTTTCATATCTTAAATTTTTTCTGCAATAATTCCTTCCCTGTAGGATTCCAGAAGCCAGGCGAGATCCTCAATACGCTTTTTCAGTTCTCTTCCGATATCGGTATCCCCCACCGTCTTTCTTGCAATGACACGCTTCACGATCGTGCTGTCAGAATGGATATCACTTTCCTTTTCAATGGCTGCTTCTGTAGATTCAAAAGGCTCATGGGCAGCCAGGATAAGTCCATAGGAATTATAGATCAGCGTATAACCTGCAATTCCTGTCTCTTTTTGATATGCTTTGGAAAAGCCTCCATCTATGACAAGAACCTTCCCCTGACATTTAATAGGACTTTCCCCTGCTTTTGACTTCACCGGCACATGCCCGTTGACAATGTGAGTTCCTTCTCCCGGAAGGCCAAATTCCGCCAAAATCCGATCGACCACTTCTTCATTTTCCAGAAATTCATAATAAGGATTTTTCTTTTCTTTGTGGGTTTCTTTCTCGGCCAGAAAATACCTCTCAAAGGTGGCCATCTTATCTTTACCGAAAAGCGGTGAATTTTCATGAAGCCAGATATACCACATCATATCTTTGCCTCTCTCCTTCTCTTTCTTGTCAAGAGCAAAGAAGCCTTTTCTCACATAGCTCTCCAGCACTTCGTAAAGAGCTTTCCCCTTATATACCTTCCCATAAATCCTTACGGATTTCAGACTTCCGTCCGGATTCAGCGGAACGCATCCGTGATAGAGAAGGTTCTGATTGTAGACTTTATAAAGTCCGCCCTTATTCAAAAGGAACCTCATGTGTTCCTGCAGCTTCTGGCATCCGAGAAACGCCCGTTCCAGGCGGTCCATAATATCCTCTTCCTCCTCTGTCAGCGCATAAGGACGGCGCGGATCAATCGTCGGGAAGTTTTTGTCCAGCAGTTCATAGACCTTTCCGTCCAGCTCAATCGTACCATTCTCAAAATCAATGTGATGGAGGAGATTCCTTTTCTCCAGTTTGAATCCCGGATTCTTCTTTATGATCTGCCCTTCCACCTTGAACTGGATAATGGAAATAGCCTTATGCATTTTCACTTCCATCTCTTTTTCCCTTGCCGTGTATCCTGTGCTTCCCTTGAGTGCGAAACAGGTGCAGGGGTCGTCGGCATAGGTTTCCAACGCGTATGTTGCAAGAGGAAGCAGGTTGATGCCATATCCGTCTTCCAGAATATCCAGATTTCCGTATCTTGCACAAATTCTGATAACATTGGCAATACACCCCCTCTGTCCGGCGGCAGCTCCCATCCACAGCACATCATGATTTCCCCATTGAATATCCACAGAATGATGGCGGATCAGCTTGTCCATGATAATATGGGGACCGGGTCCTCTGTCATAAATATCTCCCACAATGTGCAGGTGATCTACCGTCAGCCTCTGGATCACTTCGCTTAAAGCCACAATAAACTCCTCTGCCCGACTTGTCTCAATAATCGTGCTGATAATGGAATTATAATAGTATTCTTTATCCAGCACATCCGCTTTCTCTGTGATCAGCTCTTCGATCACGTAAGCGAAATCCTTCGGCAGGGCCTTTCGTACCTTAGAACGGGTATATTTGCTCATAGTACGCTTGCATACCTCGATCAGCCGGTACAGCGTGATCTTGTACCAGTCTTCCATGTTTGGTTCCTCCCGCCTGATCCGATCCATCTTTTCTGTGGGATAATAAATAAGAGTAGCAAGGGACTGTTTGTCCCGGCTACTCATAGTATTCCCAAATACATCGTCGATCTTCCGGCGGATGGATCCCGATCCGTTTTTCAGCACATGCGAAAAAGCCTCATATTCTCCATGAATATCAGTCAGAAAATGCTCTGTCGCTTTTGGCAGGTGCAGGATTGCCTGCAGATTGATGATCTCTGTAGAAGCACTGGCAATTGTGGGATACAACTCCGAGAGCCTCTCCAGATACTTCATTTTTAGCTCTTCCATATCCATCCTCCCCATTTTCATATGTATTTAAAATTGTATTACATCCGACATATCATAACGTCCTGCCGGTTTTCCCGCCAGATACTTGGCTGCCGCCACAGCTCCCCGGGCAAAAAGCGCTTTGGAATAAGCGGTATGCTTAAATTCGATCACCTCGTCCTCTCCGGCAAAGATCACCTCATGTTCTCCCACAATGGTACCGCCTCTCACTGCCGAGATACCAATCTCGCGGGAATCTCTTGCCTTCCGCTCCCTGCTTCTGTCATAGGTATAGGAATAGACTCCGTCAAGAGCGTCATTGACAGAATCCGCCAGGGCAATGGCTGTTCCGCTGGGAGCGTCCACCTTCCGGTTGTGATGCTTTTCCACAATCTCAATGTCAAAGCCTTCCGGGGCAAGCACACGGGCTGCGTCTTTCAGAATCTTCATAAGAAGATTTACTCCAAGAGACATATTGGCCGAGCGCAGAACCGCCGTCTCCTTAGCAGCCTCTTCCACTTTTTTCAGCTGTTCTTCTGAAAGTCCTGTGGTACACAGCACTACCGGAAGTTTCTTCTCTCTGCAGTATGCAAGAAGCTCGTCTACTGCCGCCGCATTGGAAAAGTCGATCAGCGCATCCGCCTCCACACTGCATTTTCCAATCTCATCATACACTGGATAATCATTGGAAATCCCGGTATATTTGTCCACTCCGGCAACAATTTCCACTTCCGGATCTTCTTTGACCATCCGTGTGATCACCTGTCCCATTTTCCCATTGCAGCCGTGCATAATCAGTCTTACCATTTTCTTTTACCTCCGCTTTCCATCCTCATACGTACTTATTTTCATACGTGAAAGGGACAGAAATCATGCTGTCTTTTGATCCTGTCCCTTTTATTCAGCTTTTTTCAGCTCACCACTCATGCTCTGGCTTTTATGCCAGTTTTATTCCAAAATCCTTCATTGCCTGTGCCAGACTTTTTTCATGTTCCGGAGAAATCTCTGTCAAAGGCATACGAAGTCCTCCGCATTCCATTCCCATCAGATTTACAGCCTTCTTTACCGGAATCGGATTCACTTCACAGAAAAGCTGCTCGATCAGCGGAATTGCCTTCAGCTGAAGTTCACAGGCTCCTTTCACATCTCCCGCAAAGAACTTTGCACAAATGTCATGGGTCTCTTTTGGAGCCACATTAGAGAGCACAGAAATAACGCCTTTTCCTCCCAGAGACAAAAGCGGTACGATCTGGTCGTCATTTCCGGAATACAGATCTGCTTTCCCGTCTGTCAGATACATGATCTTCGCTACCTGTGCAATATTGCCGGAAGCTTCCTTGATCCCCACAATATTGTCCACATCGCGGATCAGCTCTGCCGCTGTCTCCGGAGCAATGTTCAGCCCGGTACGACTTGCCACACTGTACATGATGATCGGCGCCTTGGCTTCTTCCGCTACAGCCTTATAATGTGCAGCCAGTCCTTTCTGTGTTGCTTTATTATAATAGGGAGTAACGATCAAAAGTCCGTCCACTCCGTATTCCACTGCCTCTTTTGACATGTCAATGGTCGTATATGTAGCGTTGGAACCTGTTCCGGCGATTACAGGAAGCCGTTTTTTCGTGCGTTCCACTGCAAATTTAATGCATTCCATATGTTCCTCTTCTGATAAAGTAGAGGACTCTCCTGTTGTTCCGCATATGATCAGACTGTCTGTTCCATTCTCGCAGTGATAGTCGATCAGCTCATCCAGTTTGTCAAAATTCACGCTTCCATCTTCATGAAATGGTGTAACCAGCGCCACCCCGGCACCTGTAAAAATAGCCATACTATTCCTCCTGACCTCTATAATAAAAAATGATATCTTCTAAAAAGTGTATCATTATTCATTTGCAATGTCAATGGAACGTTGCCTGCTTCAGGGCAGTTTGGTACATGGTCTGTCAATCTTCCAGACATTCCAGTTTACTTACCGACACTTCATATGCCGTTCTCTTTTCTGTCTCTGTCTCTGAAAGACGTTTTACGTATTCTCTGCTCTGTATACGCCCAAGCACCTGGACATGCTCCCCCACCTCAAAAGAAGAGGCAAATCTGGCATTTCTCCCCCAGCAGATGCAGGGAATATAATCGGATTTCCCATATGGCCTGTTGACTGCCAGAAGAAGATCGGCAATCTCCCTTCCAAGCGGCGTTTTGCGGTACACCGGCAGTTTGCAGATATATCCGTCCAGCAGGATCGTATTCGTCTTGGCCCCGTCCAACTCTTCATCAATAAAAGACACTTCTCTTACGAATACGGACAATATCAGCCTGTTCTTTTGTTCATCGTGCCTGTTGTAAGAGCGGAACTGCCCTGTCGCCATAATAAACTCCCCTGTGTAATCCTGCGTAACATCCATCAGTCTTTCCGAGATCATCAGCGGAATCCGGTCCTGCGAGCTGCTAAGACGGCGCACCAGCACATCCACCATATAGAATCCTTCTCCAAACACTGTGTGGCTGAATGTAAATCCTGATGCGATCTGCCCCATAATAGTTACCTGGTTGTTTTCAATAATCTTATCTGACATAACGTGTAAATCTCCCTTCCTCCGAATCGTATTCTAAGCTTTTTAGAGTCACTACATAATCTATGCGGGAAAAACAGATATTAGAACTATATTCCTTGTTTTTTTTGGGAAATATGATAAACTAAAACAGTTACAAAATAATGTAGAATGTGATAGATCAAAAGAAAAGGAAGATTTCGTATGAAGACAAAACGCGAAGATGTACGTAATATTGCTATTATCGCCCATGTCGATCATGGGAAAACAACGCTTGTAGATGAGCTGCTCAAACAAAGCGGTGTATTCCGCGAAAATCAGGAAGTAGCCGAGAGAGTCATGGACTCCAATGATATTGAACGTGAGCGTGGAATTACCATTCTTTCTAAAAATACTGCTGTTTATTATAAGGGAACAAAGATCAACATTATCGACACACCCGGACATGCCGATTTCGGCGGCGAAGTAGAACGTGTCCTGAAAATGGTAAACGGGGTGATCCTGGTAGTGGATGCTTTTGAAGGAGCTATGCCCCAGACAAAATTCGTGCTGCGAAAGGCCCTGGAACTGAAGCTCCCTGTCATCGTCTGCATCAACAAGATCGACCGTCCTGAGGCCCGCCCTTCCGAAGTCATCGATGAAGTGCTGGAACTGTTCATCGATCTGGACGCTTCTGATGAGCAGCTGGACTGCCCCTTTGTCTATGCGTCCGCAAAGGCAGGCTATGCCGTGCTGGAGCTGGAGGACGGTCCCCAGAATATGGTGCCGCTTTTTGAGACCATCCTGGATTACATCCCGGCGCCGGAAGGAGATCCGGATGCCGACACTCAGGTTCTGATCAGTACCATTGACTATAATGAATATGTAGGCCGCATCGGTATCGGCAAAGTAGATAACGGCACAATCCGCACCGGTCAGGACATGATCGTCGTAAACGCTCACGACCCGGAGCGTCAGGAAAAAGTAAGGATCAGCAAGCTCTATGAATTTGACGGTCTGAACAAAGTGGATGTGAAGGAAGCTACCATCGGTTCTATTGTGGCAATTTCCGGTATTTCAGATCTTTCGATCGGCGATACCATCTGTTCCCCGGAAAATCCGGTAGCCATTCCCTTTCAGAAAATTTCCGAACCAACCATTGCCATGCAGTTTATGGTAAATGACAGTCCCTTTGCCGGTCAGGAAGGAAAATATGTTACATCCCGACATATCCGCGACCGTCTGTTCCGGGAATTAAATACAGATGTCAGCCTCCGGGTGGAGGATACGGAAAATATGGACACATTCAAAGTATCCGGCCGGGGCGAGCTCCATCTTTCTGTGCTCATAGAGAATATGCGCCGGGAAGGATATGAGTTTGCTGTCAGCAAGGCAGAGGTCCTGTACAAAAAGGACGAAAAAGGAAGGCTCCTTGAGCCGATGGAAACTGCATTCATTGATGTACCGGAAGAATTTACCGGTATTGTCATTGAAAAACTGGGACAGCGTAAAGGAGAACTCCGCAATATGGGCACTGCCAGCGGCGGCTATACCCGTATGGAATTTTCCATTCCCGCACGGGGACTCATCGGCTACCGCGGTGATTTCCTCACAGACACAAAAGGGAACGGGATTCTGAACACAGCGTTTGACTGTTATGCCCCCTACAAAGGCGACATCCAGTATCGCAAACAGGGATCCCTCATCGCCTTCGAGACAGGAGAATCCGTCACATACGGACTGTACAGCGCCCAGGAGCGCGGAACACTCTTTATCGGTCCCGGCGAAAAGGTCTACTCCGGCATGGTAATCGGTCAGAATGCCAAAACCGACGATATCGAAGTCAACGTATGTAAAACAAAGCACCTGACCAATACCCGCTCTTCCAGCGCAGATGAGGCACTAAGGCTGACTCCTCCAAGGATTTTAAGCCTGGAAGAAGCGCTGGATTTCATCGATACAGATGAACTGCTGGAAGTGACCCCGAAGTCTCTTCGTATCCGCAAAAAGATTCTGGATCCAAAGATGCGCAAAAGAAATAATAACAAATCATAAAAACCACTTTTATATTATGGAGAAAGGATTTATCTATGGATTTTCTCTGGCTGCTGGAAGGGATCCGCACCCCTTCCATGGACAAAATTATGCAGGTTATCACCTATTTCGGACAGGAACTCATTCTTGTGGGCATCATCTGTTTTCTTTACTGGTGTGTAAATAAAAAGCTGGCATATCAGCTGGGCTTTACTTATTTCAGTGCCGGGCTGATCGTCCAGACACTGAAGATTTCTTTTCGGATTCCCAGACCCTGGGTTCTGGATCCCAGCTTCCATGCTGTGGAAAGTGCTGTTCCTGATGCTACCGGATATTCCTTTCCAAGCGGGCATACACAGGGCGCCTCTTCTTTTTTCTTTCCGCTGTTTACATGGACCCGGAAGAAATGGCTGAAGGTTTTGTGTATTTTTGCGCCCTTATGCGTGGGCTTTTCCCGTATGTATCTGGGCTGCCATACTCCCAAAGATGTCCTTGCTTCTCTGGGAGTATCCGCTCTTTGCACATGGCTGATCTGGCATTTTCGCGCCCTCTTTTTGGAAGATTCTCCTCACAGCCGAAGTGTGTTCGCTGCCATGCTTATCTTCTCTGCAGGAGCTGCCATTTATGCGCTCCTCCTTCTGAAGAACGGCATTGTTACTGAAGAGCTTGCCTCCGACTGCTGCAAAGCTGCCGGCGCAGGCATGGGGTTTGCCGTAGGCTGGTATCTGGAGCGGACAAGGATACGGTTTTCCACAGCCGCGAAAAACCGCCGGATCCAGGCGGCCAAACTTATCTGCGGACTTGGTATGCTGCTTCTGATCAAAGGAGGACTTTCCTTTATCCTTGGCACATCCATACTTGCAAAAATGATAGAATATTTTATACTTATATTATGGATCATCGTGATATATCCGGCGATTTTCCAAAAAATACTCGGCACCGCCCAGGAGACTTAGGAGGCATTATGAAAAAATATATTACTATGTTCCTTTCCTATCTTGCCATGTTTCTGGAGTTTTTTATCTCCATGATGCTTGCAGTCGGAATCATCCTTTTATGCATACGTCTGGCCGGTTCTCTTGTACATATCCCGGACCTGGATGTTTATCCCAATTATGAGGATCTGCTGGAATCCTGTTTTGAGCTGATCATTGGTGTTGAGCTGATCCGTATGATGTACTACCACACACCGGACACGGTATTTGAAGTACTGGTTTTTGCCATCGCACGGCAGATTATCAACGGCCATTCCTCTGCTCTTTCCAGCCTGATCGGAGTATGTGCCATCGCCGTTTTGTTTGCCACAAGAAAATTTCTTTTCTGCGGATTCGATCTCCTGGAGAAAAATATTTTCCGTGCTTCTTCCAGAATTCAGGTGATCAATAAGCTAATGGCCTGTCATATTCCATGTCCCAGTCCGTCCTCTACTCTCAATGACGCGATACTTGAAAAAATGTCGGAAGAAAATGTAACTCCTGAAGTAGGTACATGTGTTTCTGTTGCAGATGTTGCTCTTCGTATCGATAAAATGAAGGACGGAAAAATTTCAAGAATCGAAGTAATACATGCTATACATTGACACAAAAACATGTTATACTCAATATATCAGATATAAATAGTTTGTCTTACTATTTTGTCAGACATTATTTCGTCTGAAATTCTCTTAAAAAGGAGTTGGGCATCATGAAATTTATCATTAGCGGAAAGAACATTGATGTGACACCTGGTTTAAAGGATACCATCACACACAAATTAGGAAAGCTGGAAAGGTATTTTACTCCTGATACGGAAATCATTGTTACGTTGAGCGTTGAAAAAGAACGTCAGAAAATCGAAGTCACTATCCCGGTAAAGGGCCAGATCATCCGGTCCGAGCAGGTCAGCAGCGATATGTATGTATCCATTGATCTTGTGGAGGAAGTCATTGAACGTCAGCTTCGCAAATATAAAACAAAGCTGATTGCAAGACACCAGGAAGGGGGTAATTTCAAACAGGAATTTTTTGACAGCCAGGAACAAAACGAAGCAGATGAGGAGATCAGGATTGTACGTACCAAACGTTTTGGTATCAAACCTATGTATCCGGAAGATGCCTGCATAGAAATGGAACTTTTGGGACATGATTTCTTTGTTTTCTGTAATGCGGAAACAGAAGAAGTCAACGTGGTATACAAACGAAAAAATGGAACCTTCGGTCTGATCGAGCCGGAGTTTCAATAACAGGGTGCTCCCTTTTTCATGACCAGAGTTCTGGAGTTTACTCCAGAACTCTGGTCTTTCCATTTATTTCTGCATAAAAGCAGGGACCCCCTTCTGTTATGTTCGCCCGTCCTGCCGTTGCTTCTGTTACTTCTTCCTTTATCTTATCCAGCAGCTCTTCCGGTACCAGCGCCTCCAACGCTACCCGGTCCGTATATTCCGTATCCAGGATTGCTATATTGCGCTCCCCAAATATATACTGTATTTTTCCAAGTCCCGTATAATCCGTTTCAAGGTTCAGTTTAACGCCCCGTTTTCTGGTTATAATAGTAGAAGATAAAAGACCTTCCTTTACCGCCGCCGAATAGGCCCGCACAAGTCCTCCCGTTCCAAGAAGCGTTCCTCCAAAATATCTCGTCACCACTACTGCCGTGTCATGGAGATCTTCTCCCAGGAGTACATCCAGCATCGGTTTACCCGCTGTTCCGCTTGGTTCTCCGTCATCGCTGCATCTTTGAACTTCATAGTGCTCTCCAATGACATAAGCAGAGCAATTGTGCGTAGCATCCCAATACTTCTTTTTCATAGATTCCACAAACGCCACTGCTTCATCTTCGTTTGACACCGGAAGAACTGTAGCGATAAAACGGGACTTTTTTTCTGTGATCTCTCCTTCTCCCCCCTGATATACTAATCGATACTCCATTTTTATATCCCTCACTTTCATACATATATACTATACTTGATTTCTTAAGTTTTTCCTACTGAAATATGAAGTTTTCATTTTCTTCTTTATTTCAATAGGTAAATTTGCTATAATGACTTGGAATAAAGGAGGCATAAATGCATGAATTACGGAAAAAGAAAGATTTCTAAAAAGCAGAAAGAAATCACCTCAAAATCGACCATGCAGGGCAAGCGCGTCGGAGTCAGACTGATCAAGGCATTTTTCCTTTGTGTGATCGCCGTTTTCATTATCGGTGCCGTAGGTGGTCTGATTTTTTTAAAAAGAATTCTGGATAATTCTCCTGATATCTCTCCTGAGGATGTCCGCCCAAAAGGATATACCACTTTAGTATACGCCGATGACGGTTCCACGGAAATTGAACGTTTTGTAGAAGCCGGCTCCAATCGTATCTACAAATCCATTGATGAGATTCCGAAGAATCTCCAGCATGCATTTGTAGCGATCGAAGACGAACGTTTTTATGAGCACAACGGAATCGATCCCCAGGGTATTCTCCGTGCGGCAGTAACGGGTCTTGCTTCCGGGGGAAACTTTTCACAGGGTGCCAGCACGCTGACACAGCAGCTGATCAAAAATAATATCTTTCCTGATTTTGTAAATGAAGAGACCTTCTATGACAGGTTAGAGAGAAAGATTCAGGAACAGTTCCTGGCACTGGATATCGAAAAGCAGATGTCAAAAGAGGAGATTCTGGAGGCATATATGAATACCATCAATCTTGGACAAAATACTCTTGGTGTTCAGTCTGCTTCCAAACGTTATTTCAATAAAGATGTATCAGAGCTTACCTTATCGGAATGTGCGGTTATTGCCGGAATCACGCAGAATCCTTCCCTGTACAATCCGATCACCAATCCGGAAGAGAACGCAAAACGGCGTGAAGAAGTTCTGAATAAAATGCTGGATCAGGGCTATATTGACCAGGCCGCATATGATGAGGCTATGGCAGATGATGTATATGCAAGAATCCAGACTGTCAATTCACAGATTGGTGAGGATTCTCCTTATTCCTATTTTGTAGACGCCCTCTCTGAACAGGTAATTAACGATCTGCAGTCCAAGCTGGGCTATACAGAGACTCAGGCTTACAATGCCCTTTACAGCGGAGGCCTTACCATTATCTCTACTCAGAATCTTGCCCTTCAGCAGATCTGTGATGAAGAGATGAACAATGACAGTAATTACCCCTGGCTGAAAGAAGTGGGACTTTCTTCCTATGCCCTGACTGTCACAAGAGCTGACGGCACTGTAGAAAATTACAGTGAAGGTCATGTCGAGGCATTCCGCGCTGAAACATACGGAAGCACAGAGGGGCTTACCTTCTCTTCGGAAGAGGAAGCGAACAGTGTCATTGCCGCCTGGAAGGCCAGCATTGCAAAAGAGGGCGATACCTATGATGAGTCCATCATCCTCACTCCGCAGCCTCAGGCTTCTGTCACTTTGATGGATCAGGCGACAGGACAGATCAAGGCACTGGTGGGTGGACGAGGCGCTAAACAGACCAGCCAGAGTCTGAACCGCGCTTACACCGGTTCCAAAAGGCAGCCTGGTTCCTGTTTCAAAATCCTCTCTGCATATGCACCGGCTCTGGATACCAACCAGATTACTCTTGCTAATGTCATAAAGGATGAACCGTGGACCTATTCCGACGGTACAAAATTTAAAAATGCCGGCAACAGCTACATGGGCAATATTACAGTTAGAGAGGCCATTGCCAATTCACAGAATACCTGTGCTGTAAAAACGATCCAGCAGATCACACCGGATCTGGGATATGAATACGCAAAAGAGAATTTCTCTATGAGCACTCTGGTGGACAATGATAAATATGAACCGATCGCTCTTGGCGGTCTGACAGATGGTGTATATAATTATGAATTGTGCGCGGCCTTTGCTTCTATTGCTAACGGCGGTGTATACAATACGCCTACTCTTTACACAAAAATTTTGGATCATGACGGAAATGTTCTGATCGAGAATCCTTCCGAATCTCATACAGCGATCAAAGACTCCACTGCTGCTCTTCTTACAAGCGCAATGGAAAGCGTTGTTACAAGCGGAACAGGACGGGCTGCCGCCCTTTCCAATATGCCTGTTGCAGGTAAGACCGGAACCGCCGATGAAGACAAGGACCTCTGGTTCTGCGGTTATACTCCGTACTACACCTGCTGTGTATGGGGCGGATATGATGATCCAAAATCTCTGACGAATATTGACACTACCTTCCGTCTGCGGATCTGGAACTCCATCATGAGCCGTGTCCATGCCGGTCTGGAGACACGGGACTTCCAGATGCCAGCTTCTGTTGAACAGAAAACAATCTGTACAATTACAGGAAAACTGGCACGGGCAGGAAGCTGTCCTTCTGTAACGGAATATTTTGCTACTGACAATGTAGCTACTGAGGTTTGTCCTGGACACGGTTCCGTCGATTCTGGTGATTCCGACAATACCGCAAATCAGGATGCAAATACGTCTTCTGATTCCGGCAATACCGACACTGGCAACACCGGTAATACCGGCAGTGGTTCCGGTGATTCCGGCAATACCGGCGGCGGTTCCGGTGATTCCGGCAATACCGGCGGCGGTTCCGGTGATTCCGGCAATACCGGCGGCGGTTCCGGTGATTCCGGCAATACCGGCGGCGGCTCCGGTGATTCCGGTAATACCGGCGGCGGTTCCGGTGATTCCGGCAATACCGGCGGCGGTTCCGGTGATTCCGGTAATACCGAAGGACAATAAAGTAATTAAAAGAAAAAGCGGATTATAAAAAATCAAAGGGACAGAAAGAAATTTCTTGTCCCTTTGATTTTTTATTAACCTATACGCTGTATTCAGATACTCCACTTTTGGCTTAGCATCTGTAGTTTTACCATATGAGGATAAATTTCCCCTTTCTCCATAAGTATGCCAGGCGTTCCCTGTTCCGCCACCTTGCCGCCGGAAAGCACAACAACCTTGTCTGCCCCGCTTACTGTTCGCATGCGATGTGCAATTACAAGCACTGTTTTATCTTTTATTAATCTCGACAAAGCGGACTGTATCAAAGTTTCATTTTCCACATCGAGACTTGCAGTGGCCTCATCCAATAAAATGACAGGTGCATTTTTCAGGAAAGCCCGGGCTATGGAAATCCGCTGCCTTTCGCCGCCGGACAACTCGCATCCGTTTTCTCCGATCATACTATTATAACCATCCGGAAGCTTCCCGGCAAATTCCTCACAGTTTGCCATTTGTGCAGCTACAAGCACTTCTTCGTCTGTTGCATCTTTTCTTCCTATCCTGATATTTTCCATAATAGTATTATTAAACAACGTAACATCCTGGAATACAATAGAGTACAGCGACAGTAAAGCTTCCGGATCTATTTCCGATATATCCATCCCCCCGACCGTAATTTTTCCTTTGCTGACATCCCAGAACCGCGCTGCAAGCCGGGAGACTGTGGTCTTTCCTCCACCTGACGGACCTACCAGAGCCGTCACTTCTCCCTGCTTCGCAGTAAACGATACATCTTCCAGAACGGTTTCTCCCATGTTGTAAGCAAATCCCACATGATCGAATACAATATCATATCCTTTATTTGTCAGACTGCTGCTGCCCCCTTGAACCGGATGATCAAGAATTTCATTCATCCGGTTAATATTCGTCCTTGTAGAGATAACGGCCGCCAGATTTTGCAGTGCCCCTTCCAGAGGAGCATACAGCCTGGAGGCAACAAGCAGAAACATAAAGAACAGTGGAATATCAATCTCACCGCGAATCAGAAGCACTGATCCTGTGAGAGCGACTGTGGCAATACCGAACTTTAAAATTAATGTGGCTGAAACAACAAACAAAGCAGTTCCAAGTTCTGTAATAATATGTCTTTTTTCCACATCGTCGATTTTCTTATACAGACCTTTCAAATACCTTTTTTCCGCGTTATTTGCCTTTAAGTCCTGTAATGTTTCGATGCACTCCTGCACTCCCTTTTCAAGAGCTACATTGGCAGTTACTGACTTTCTGTTGAAATATTCCTGGATCCTCGCTGAAAAAAGTGTGATCGCAAAGGCAACCGGCAAAACCCAAACTGCTGCCAAAGCCATCCGCCAGTCATAGGCAAAAAGGCACAGCGAAATAAATGTTGTAGAAATAATCGATCCTGCCAGAGCGGGAACATAATGTGAAAATGCCGTTTCAAGAGTGGCACAGTCTCCCATAATAGAATTCGTCAGATCTGCAAGATCCTTTTTCCCGAAAAAGGACAGCGGAATTTTCCGAAGCTTTTCTGCCAGAGTAACACGCCTGACTCCGCTTTCCACATAAGTTGCCAGGTAAGTCGCATTATATTGAAACCAGGCAGCAATAAATATAACTGCAAGGCAAATCACAATACCTATCCCATAAAAAGCTGTGCGTTGTCCATTTACTCCTCCATTCATCATATCAATAACCAGAAAATACAGGAGTCCGACAGGCAGCATGAAGGAGATATCCTGTACCACGCATGCAAGGCACCCTTTTATCAAATCCACAGCTCCCTGTCTTGATAATGCAAATCGTTTCTGTAATATCCGAATCATAGACTTACCTCCTTTGCAATTTTCCACTTCGCCGCTTCCGAATAATTTTTCCACATATGAGTAAATATTCCATTTTGCGCGATCAATTCTTCATGCGTGCCACTCTCAGCAATTTTCCCATCCCTCAGTACATAAATGCAGTCTGCATCGGTAATAGAAGAGAGTCTGTGTGCGATCATTATTACTGTTTTTCCTTTTGAGAGAACCGATAATGCCTGCCCTACCCGTACTTCATTATCTGGGTCCGCAAATGCAGTGGCCTCATCCAGGATCAGAATAGGTGCATTCTTTAAAATAGCCCTCGCAATTGCAATTCTCTGCTGCTCGCCACCTGACAGATATACACCGTTTGTACCGACAACAGTATCTATTCCATCCGGCAGTTTTTCAATAATATCCATGCACTGTGCCGCATCCAGAGCCTGTATAACTTCCTCTCGCGATGCGTTGGGTTTTCCCATACGTACATTCTCCAGAATAGAGTCCTTGATCAAGCGGCTGTTCTGAAATACAAAAGATATTTTATTCATAAGTACTTCTTTCGGAATATCTCGTATATCGACATTCCCTATCAAGATCCGTCCCTTCTGCGGATCAAAAAATCTTGTCACAATATTGGCAAGAGTTGTCTTTCCACCTCCCGATGGACCTACCAAAGCTGCCTTCTGTCCCTGCCCGATAGAAAGAGAGATATGATCCAATGCATTTTTCTTTCCATCATAGCTGTAGCTTACTTCTTCCAATGTAATAGAATAGTTAAAGGGTTCCTGCACTTTTCTGCATTCCGGCAGAGGTTTTTCCTTCAGCACCTCATCAATTCTGTTTATCGCGTCATTTACGATCATCGCATCCTCGCTCATAAACATAATTTTTGTCAATGTCGTTCCAATTACCGGAGTAATAATGATATAGAAAATAAGGTTTAAAAGCAGTGTATCCGTTACTCCCCCTCTTGCAAAAATAATTCCCCCAGCGATCAGAAAAGCAAATACTCCATTGATAGCAGTCGTATAAAACATCATAGGAAGCCGCAAAGCCTTTGTGTATGCGATAACCCACTTTTCATAATTGTCAATAGTTCCTTTGAATCGTTTAAACGAAAAAATTGTCTGTCCGAACGTTTTTACTACCGGTATTCCCCGCACATATTCAACAGCCTCATTAGACATATCTGAAAGTGCATTTTGATATTCTTCCATTTTCTGCTCCATATTTTTTCCGGTCATTTTCATCATGATCAAAAAGCCAAGAACAACCGGTATCAGGCTTAAGAGTCCCAGTCTCCAATCAAAGACAACAAGCAGAAAAAGCAGTCCTGCAGGTGTTGCAACGGCGCCGGCCTTATCAGGAAGTCTGTGTGCAAGATAGTTTTCAGTTGCACTGCTGGATGTATTCACAATCCTCCTAAGCTTCCCGCTTCCGTATTTTTCCGTCACACCAAGAGGAAGTGCGGTGATATGGCGCATCAGTTCTTTCCGGATATTGGATGCAACCCTAAATGCACTGATATGCGAACACATCAGAGCCGCTATATAGACAATAACAGATATCACCGCGAATCCTACTGCCTGCCAGCCATAATGAGTAATACTGTATGCCCGTGAAAAGTCGGGAGACACTTCCAGTATGTCGTGGATGATACGCCATATGTACCAGAAAGGTACAAGTGCCAGAAGCGCACTTATAACTGATAATATCCAGGAAAGATAGGTCAGTATCTTATGTCTTCCGGCATAGCTCATCAATCTTGATAAATTAGACTGTTTTTTCATGAAAAACCCTCCTTGAAAATATTTTTATGATATGAGAATAAATTTATTATTCTCTAATATCTCCAGTTAGTTGTTTCGTATTTTAGTTAGTTTATACTAACTAATGTATCAAATATAATGGAAAGCTCTCGCCTTCCATTATTCAAAACTACAGACTCAAATTACCTGCTGTCCCATAATTTTCATCCATCCGGCAGTATAGAAATCTCTCATTTCTTTTAAATAATGCTCTGCCTCTTCAAGCGGCATTTCATGTATGATCAATTCAAAAAATGTATTGAACATCCCTGTAATCAATATATGTTCCAATCTTTCGTCAATAGGAGGCGACGGTCTTCCTAATTTTTTAAGCACTTCCATATAGTCGCGAGTTCCTTTTGTTTCGATTTCTACCATTTTATCGATAAGTTTTGAAAAACGCGTCCCCTCTGAATGGCAGAGAATCAGTTTAAATTCATCCAGATATTTATAAGCATATAGAAGCATATCGTACATACATCCGCCGGAAACTGTACTAAGATTTTCCGGCTGTTTTTCTTCCGGTAAATCTGCAAATTCCTTCTGGGCATTGCAGAAACAATTCATAAAATAATCATATTGTTCTTCGACCAATGACGCAAACAGCTCCTCTTTACTTCCATAGTACCCATAAAGTGCACCTGTCGTAACACCTGCTGCTCTGGCAATATTCCGCAAAGAAGCAGATCGGAAACCTTTTTCAAGAAATTCCTGCCTGGCAGCTCTTTGTATTAAATTTAAAGTTGTCTTCTCATTCTCACTCATAATTCTCTCCGGATATAACATTGTTATATATCACTGTTATATTTTACAGATAAAAAAGAGAAATGTCAATAGCTGATTGAACATTTCTCTTTGAAACGCCGGTCCATTACTCTATGATCAGTCTGGCCGCACCGCATATCCCTGCATCATTTCCAAGAGTTGCAAGAACAAACTTCGTGTCCTGATTTGCAAAAAATGCACTCTCCCGGAAAGGTTTCTCAATGAATGGGAGGAGAACCGGTCCGGCTTTTGATACTCCGCCTCCAATTACAATGACAGCCGGATCTGTAATTACTGCAAGATTAGCCAGCGCACATCCCAGGTATCTTCCAAATTTCTCTGCGATCTCAACTGCCACCTTGTCTCCCTCTTTCACAGCGTCAAAAACCGTCTTTGCACTGATGCTCTTTGATGAGAGTAAGGTCTGTCCATCATAATGTTCCAGATATTTTCCTGCAAGACGTGCAATACCTGTAGCAGAGGCATATTGTTCCAGACAGCCTTTTTTACCGCATCCGCACCTTTCTGTCTCCTCACTGTTGACACAGAGATGACCGATCTCGCCTCCTGCACCGTTTGCTCCCACAATGACTTTTCCATGGGTGATAACTCCTCCTCCGACACCGGTTCCAAGAGTCACCATGATCATATCACTGCAGCCTTTTCCGGCTCCAAGCCACATCTCTCCCAAAGCTGCCACATTTGCATCGTTTCCGATCTCAGCACGGATACCCCCAAGAAGTTCCTCGATTTCCCTCTTCACTTCCTTATATCCCCAGCCGATATTAGCGCTGTCCTTGATGATTCCCTGCTCATTTACCGGTGCTGGAACTCCGACGCCGACTCCTTCCACATCCTCTTTCCTGATTCCTCTTTCCTCCATTTTACCGAAAATGGCATCTACGATATCAGGAAGGACGGCCTCTCCTCCATTTTCTGTGCGGGTCTTGATCTCCCATTTATCAAACAATTCTCCTTCTGTGGAAAACAATCCCATTTTAACGGTTGTTCCCCCAACATCCACTCCAAAACAATACTTCTTCATTCCATCTGCTCCTGTCTATTTTTTCGCTAAATTTCTCTGCACACGCTTATAAAGCTCCTGCGCCGCATTATATCCCATTTGCTTCTGTCTGTGGTTGATCGCTGCCGTCTCTACAATGATCGCCAGATTTCTTCCCGGACGGATCGGTATCTGATGGCATACGACTTTGTTTCCAAGGAAGGACGTATACTCTTCTTCCATTCCAAGCCTGTCGTAATCCGTTTCTTTGTTCCAGTCCTCAAGAGTAATGACCAGATCTATATTCTGTGTCTCTCTGACGCTCTGCACACCATACAATGTCTTTACATCTACGATGCCGATTCCTCTAAGCTCAATAAAGTTTCTCGTAATATCAGGCGCCGAACCTACCAGAGTGTCGTCACTTACTTTGCGGATCTCCACCACATCATCACTGACAAGCCGGTGTCCCCTTTTTACCAGTTCCAAAGCGGATTCACTCTTTCCGATCCCGCTCTCTCCCATGATCAGTACACCGACGCCATAAACATCCACAAGGACTCCATGGATAGAAATACATGGCGCCAGCTGTACATTCAGCCATCGAATGATCTCAGCCGTAAAAGCAGAAGTCTGTATTTCTGTGGAAAAAACCGGTATCTGCATTTCATTCGCTTTTTCCAGAAGTTCCGGATCCGGCTTCAATGCACGGCAAAAAATAATACACGGAATCTTGTAAGAGAAAAGTGTGTCATATACTTTCGTTTTTGCCTCCTTTTCCATCTGTTCCAGAAATGTATGTTCTACATATCCGATAATCTGTACCCTCTCCGCAGCAAAATGTTCAAAAAACCCTGCCAGCTGCAATGCCGGACGATTGATGTCCGGAACAACTACATATTTATCTGTCAGATCCACATCCGGAGTCAGATTTTTCAGATTCATTTTTTCTACGATCCTCTGCATCTCAACTTTAGACATAATCTATCTCCTTTACTACTTTTTATAGTGCTCAGTATAACACATCAGTGAAAAAACTGATACACCTCTTCTGCGGATTTTTCATTCATACTGGGCAGCCTTTTCAAATCTTCTACCGTTGCCGCCCGTATCTCATCCAGACTGGCAAAATGCTTCATAAGATCCTTTCTCCTCGCAGGCCCTACTCCGGGGATATCATCCAGCACAGAGTGTACCTGCTCCTTACTTCTTAGCTTGCGGTGAAATTCAATCGCAAATCTGTGGGCTTCATCCTGAATCCTGGTAATCAGCTTGAACCCCTCTGAATTTCTGTCAATGGGAATTTCTTTGTTGTCAAAATACAATCCCCTTGTCCGATGATTATCGTCCTTTACCATGCCGCACACCGGAATGGTAAGATGCAGGTTATCAAGAACCTGAAGCGCAATATTGACCTGCCCTTTTCCTCCATCCATGAGAATAAGATCCGGGAAAGCCGTAAAACTTCCTCCTTCCCTGCCTTCCTTCTTTTCTTCCAATCCATGACGAAAACGGCGTGTCAGCACTTCTTCCATGCTGGCATAATCGTCTGGTCCCTGCACGCTCTTAATCTTAAATTTACGGTAATCATTCTTCTTCGGCCTGCCTTTTTCATAGACAACCATGGATCCCACGGAAGCAAAGCCACTGATATTGGAAATGTCATAAGCTTCCATGCGCACGATATTTTCCAGTCCGAGGAGTTTCGCAATTTCTTTGACCGCTCCGATCGTTCTTCCCTCTTCTCTTTTCAGCCTCTCCCGGTCTGTCTGGAGAACAAGCTGCGCATTCCTTGCAGCCAGCTCCACCAGCTTCTCTTTTGTACCCTTCTTAGGGACCTTGATCTGTACCTTATGCCCTCTTTTCTGTGAAAGCCATTCTTCCAGAACTTCCGTATCCTCTATTTCCTGCGGCAGCATGAGTTCAGAAGGAATATAGGGAGTGCCTGCGTAAAACTGCTTGATAAAACTGGATAGAATCTCTCCCGGAAGCTCTCCTTCCATAATCTTCAAATAAAAGTGATCTCTGCCGATCAGCCTTCCACCTCGTATAAAGAACACCTGGACAACCGCATCGCTCTGATCTGCTGCCATTGCCATGATATCTCTGTCGTTTCCGGCAGTGTCTGTTATTTTCTGTTTCTGTGAAATTTTCTTTACACTTCCTAACAATTCACGGTATTCAATGGCTTTCTCAAATTCCATATTTTCTGAAGCCCGCATCATTTTCTGCTCCAGCTCCTTCAAAATACTGTCAAAATTTCCATTCAGAAACCGCAGTACTTCATCAATGGAACGCCGATAGTCCTCCTGAGATACATACCCCTGACAGGGAGCGTCGCACTGATGGATATGATAATTCAGACAGGGGCGCTCTTTCCCTGTATCTCTGGGAAGTCTTCTGTTGCAGCTCCTTACCTTATAAATCTTCCGGATCAGCTCAATGGTATCTTTGACCGCTCCCGCACTTGTATATGGGCCGAAATATTTTGCCTTGTCTTTTGCCATACGCCGGGCCATCATAATGCGGGGAAAAGGCTCGTCTACCGTCACTTTAATAAAAGGGTAGGTCTTGTCATCCATGAGCATAGTATTATATTTCGGGCGATACTCCTTGATCAGATTACACTCCAGCACCAACGCTTCCAGCTCTGAATCTGTCACAATATACTCAAATCTTGTGATGTGGGTCACCATCTGGTCTATCTTAACCCCTTTGCTGCGGCTTGTCTGGAAATACTGGCGTACCCGGTTTTTCAGACTGATTGCTTTCCCGACATAAATAATCTCATCCTTCTCGTCATGCATCAGATAGACGCCCGGTTTGCCCGGAAGCTTTTTCAATTCTTCCTGTATATCGAACACGGTTTCCTTCCTCCTTTCCGGAAACAGACATTGTAAAACCCCTGTGCGGTATCCCGTTTTCTTCTCATACCATACCGCACAGGGGCGCTTGCATTTCTCTTACTGTTCTGTTTCTTCTTTAGCTTCTTCGCCAACCGCTTCCGCTTCAGCCGCTGTTGTCTCTGCTGCCTTTATTTCATTTTCCGTGTCAGCGTTCTCTTCCGGCACTGCATCTGCCGGCAGATCAGTACTTTTCTTTTCTGTGTCAGTTTCCGGCGCCGTAAGCTTGAGAGCAACTCTTTGCTCCGGAGCTTTCTTTTCCTCCGGATCAATACCTTCTACTTCATAGAAGATCTTCATAAATTCTTTTCCTGTAATCGTCTCCTTTTCGATCAGGAATGCTGCAATCTTATCCAAGGCTTCTCTATGTTCACTGAGGAGTCGTTTTGCTTCCTCATAAGATGACTTCAGCATGACCATAACTTCCCTGTCAATTTCGGAAGCCGTCTCCTGTCCGCAGTTCATGACCGGTCTGCCGTCCAGGTAACGGTTTTGAATAGATTCCAAGCCGATCAGACCGAATTTACTGCTCATTCCGTACTGCGTGATCATAGCTCTTGCAATACTGGTAGCCTTTTCAATATCATTAGAGGCTCCGGTAGTTACTGTATCAAAAACAATCTCCTCCGCTGCACGGCCGGCCAGCATTCCCACCAGCATTGCCTCCAGTTCTTTCTTTGTATTAAGGAATTTTTCTTCTTCGGGAGTCTGCATTACATATCCCAGCGCTCCCATTGTTCTTGGAACAATGGTGATCTTCTGAACCGGTTCGGCATCCTTTTGAAGCGCGCTTACCAACGCGTGGCCAACTTCGTGATAAGAAACGATCCTTCGCTCTTCCTGGCTCATGATCCGGTCTTTTTTCTCCTTACCCACAAGCACCACTTCCACCGCCTCAAAAAGGTCGCTCTGCGATACAGCGTTTCTTCCATGCTTTACGGCATTGATGGCAGCCTCGTTGATCATATTTGCAAGATCAGATCCGACTGCACCTGATGTAGCAAGGGCAATTGCTTCCAGATCTACTGTTTCATCCATTCTGACGTCCTTGGAATGTACCTTCAGGACGTCGATCCTTCCCTTCAGATCCGGTCTTTCTACAATGATACGGCGGTCAAACCGTCCCGGACGAAGCAGAGCCGGATCCAGTATTTCCGGACGGTTCGTCGCTGCAAGAAGAAGGAGTCCTTTATTTGTATCAAATCCATCCATCTCTGCCAGGAGCTGATTCAGAGTCTGCTCACGCTCATCATTTCCTCCCAGTTGATTATCACGGCTCTTTCCGATCGCATCAATCTCATCAATAAAGATAATGCAGGGAGCCATCTGCTGTGCCTGCTTAAAGAGATCACGCACTCTGGATGCTCCGACACCCACATACATTTCCACAAAGGCAGAACCGGAAAGAGAAAAAAACGGTACCTTTGCTTCTCCCGCAACCGCCTTGGCCAGAAGAGTTTTTCCTGTTCCCGGCGGTCCTACAAGAAGAGCTCCCTTCGGCAGTTTTGCCCCGACACTGGTATATCTTCCCGGATTGTGCAGGAAATCCACGACCTCCTGCAGTGATTCCTTTGCTTCATCCTGACCGGCAACATCCTGAAAGGTTACGCCTGTTTCTTTTTCTACATACATTTTGGCATTACTCTTTCCAATGCCCATCATTCCGCCGCCTTTAGACATTTTCCGCGTAAACCACACGAACAGGCCCACAAGGCAGGCAATCGGCACGAACGTAAAAATCAGATTCAAAATCACTGCTGAAGTGGTGTCCGGAATCTCCTGGGATACTTCAACTCCTGCATCCAGAAGTCTGTCTATCAGCTTATCGTCATTGACGGTCCCTGTATAATACTGCTGCTGTGTCGGACTGTCCGTATCTTTTTTGGCTGTGATAGTGATCTGACTGCTTCCTATTTCAACCTTCTCGATCTTTCCGTCGTCTACCATCTGCAGAAATCTGTTATAGGAAATTTCTTCTGCATTTCCCATGCCCTGCAGCTGGAACAAAACCAGTACCACGATGGAAGTGATCAGGGTCACTAAAAGAATAAAAGAAATGCCCTGCCGGTTATTGCGGCCCGGGTCCTGATTATTATTTCTGTTCTGATTATTCTGGTTATCCATATTTGTCCTCCTGTACTTCTCTTATTATAAGTATCCATACTTTTAAAATCAATAAAAACATTATGAAAAGATTGTAAACTCGCACTTCCCTGTAGTATACTTGTGAGGAAAATATTTTCTCCGCCCAAGTAGTGCGGAGCAGTAAAAGGGGATACACAAATGAAAATTGGATTTGACAATGATAAGTACTTGAAAATGCAGTCTTCCCACATTCGTGACCGGATCGCACAGTTTGACAACAAGCTGTATCTGGAGTTTGGCGGCAAACTGTTTGATGATTATCACGCTTCCCGGGTACTTCCCGGCTTCCAGCCTGACAGCAAACTCCGTCTTTTAAAGCAGCTGGCAGACCAGGCGGAAATCGTGATCGTCATAAGCGCGGGAGATATCGAAAGCAACAAAGTCCGTGGAGATCTTGGCATAACCTATGATTCTGATGTTCTCCGGCTTCGGAAAGAATTTATGCATGCCGGCCTTTATGTGGGCAGCGTTGTCATCACACAGTACTGTGGACAAAGCAGCGCTGATCTTTTCAAAGCCCGCCTGGAACGCCTTGGCATCCGGGTCTATCTTCATTATGTTATACCTGGTTATCCGGGAAATGTCCCGTTCATTGTCAGTGATGAAGGATACGGCAAGAATGATTACATTGAGACAGAACGTCCTCTCGTTGTAGTGACAGCGCCGGGCCCCGGCAGCGGAAAAATGGCCACCTGTCTTTCTCAGCTTTATCATGAACATAAGAGAGGAATCCACGCCGGATATGCCAAGTTTGAGACTTTCCCTATCTGGAACATTCCGTTAAAGCACCCGGTCAACCTTGCTTATGAGGCTGCCACAGCTGATCTGAACGATGTAAATATGATCGATCCTTTCCATCTGGAAGCATATGGAGAAACAACGGTAAACTACAACCGGGACATTGAAATTTTCCCTGTTTTAAGCGCCATCTTTGAGCGGATTTATGGAAAAAATCCATATAAGTCCCCTACAGATATGGGCGTCAACATGGCGGGAAATTGTATCTGTGATGACGAGGTATGCCGACAGGCTTCTCTTCAGGAAATCATCAGACGATACTATGATACAATGGACCGCTTTATCATGGGATCCTGCTCTCAGGATGAAGTCCGTAAGATCGAAATGCTGATGAGCCAGACCGGCATCACGGTCCATGACCGTCCGGTAGTGGATGCCGCTCTCGAGCGCGCCGAAGCCACCAATGCGCCTGCCGCTGCCCTGGAACTTCCTGACGGGCATATCGTAACCGGCAAGACAAGCAGTCTTCTCGGTGCATCCGCTGCTCTTCTTCTGAATGCTCTGAAAGAACTGGCCGGCATTGACCATGACTGCCATGTCATCTCGCCTTCTGCCATTGAGCCGATCCAGAAGCTGAAGGTTGATTATCTTGGAAGCCAGAATCCCCGGCTGCACACAGATGAGGTTCTGATCGCCCTGTCCATCAGTGCGGCAACAGATAGGCAGGCGCAAAAAGCTCTGGAGCAGCTTCCAAAATTAAAAGGATGCCAGGCTCACACCTCGGTCATGCTGAGCGCAGTTGACATTAATCAGTTTAAAAAATTAGCCATTCAGGCAACTTTTGAGCCAAAATATGAAAAAAAAGCTGTATTTTCTGACGAAAAAGCTGTATAATATATTTTTTTAAAAGTAGTTTGGTTTCAAAAGGAGGATATTATGGCAGTAAAATACGTATTTGTTACAGGCGGTGTTGTTTCAGGACTGGGAAAAGGCATAACAGCTGCTTCTCTTGGAAGACTGCTGAAAGCCAGAGGATATACGGTGACAATGCAGAAATTCGATCCCTATATCAATATCGATCCGGGTACCATGAATCCTGTACAGCATGGAGAAGTGTTTGTCACAGACGACGGCGCCGAAACGGATTTGGATCTCGGACACTATGAACGTTTCATTGACGAAAGTCTTACCAAAAATTCCAATGTCACAACCGGAAAGATCTACTGGTCCGTACTCCACAAGGAGCGCCGTGGGGATTTCGGCGGAGGAACCGTTCAGGTTATCCCTCATATCACCAATGAGATCAAGAGCCGTTTCTATCGTAATCCTGCAGCAAAAAATACGGAAATTGCCATAATTGAAGTGGGAGGCACTGTCGGCGATATCGAAAGCCAGCCCTTCCTGGAAGCTATTCGGCAGTTTCAGCACGAAAGGGGCAGGGAAAATGTCATTTTGATCCATGTTACATTGATCCCCTACCTGCGGGCTTCCCAGGAAATGAAAACAAAACCTACCCAGGCAAGCGTCAAGGATCTTCAGGGTATGGGAATCTGGCCGGATATCATTGTCTGCCGTTCCGAATACCCTCTGGATCAATCCATCAAGGACAAGATCGCTTTGTTCTGTAATGTCCCTGCAGAGCATGTTCTTCAAAATTTGGATGTGGAATATCTGTACGAAGCGCCTCTTGCAATGGAAAAAGAGCATCTTGCCGAGGTTGTCTGCGAATGTCTCCATCTGGACTGCCCGCAGCCGGATCTGAAAGACTGGCGTGAAATGGTGGACTACCTGAAAAGCCCCAACACCGATGTTACAGTGGCTCTGGTAGGCAAATATATCCAGCTCCACGATGCATACATCAGTGTGGTGGAAGCCTTGAAACACGGCGGCATTTTTGCCCGCGCCACCGTCAACATCAAATGGATCGACTCTGAAACAGTGACAGATGACAATGCAGACGAGCTGTTTGGAGATGTCAGCGGCATTCTTGTACCGGGAGGATTTGGCAGCCGCGGGATCGACGGGAAGATTGCTGCCATCCGCTATGCAAGAACCCATCAGGTTCCGTTCCTTGGTCTCTGCCTTGGCATGCAGCTTGCTATCGTTGAATTTGCGCGGGATGTTGTCGGTTTCCACGATGCCCACAGTGCTGAACTGGATCCCGATACCACCCATCCTGTCATCCATATCATGCCTGACCAGGTAGGTGTGGAAGATATTGGAGGAACTCTCCGCCTCGGCGCATATCCCTGTATCCTGGATAAAACTTCCAAGGCATACAGACTTTATCAGAGTGAAGAAATAAAAGAGCGGCACCGGCACCGCTACGAAGTCAACAACGACTACCGGGAGGATCTCACCAGTCATGGCATGAAGCTCTCCGGCCTCTCCCCTGACGGACGGATCGTAGAGATGGTAGAGATTCCGGAACATCCCTGGTTCATCGCAACACAGGCCCATCCTGAACTGAAATCCCGTCCCAACCGTCCGCATCCTCTTTTCCGCGGATTTGTAGAGGCAGCTTTGGCATATCAGAACAGCCGCAAAGATAACGAAAGATAAACTTCCCTGGAAGAATAATCGAAAGAGGGCGTCCCCAGGCTATGGATTTTAACTTCATAGTTTTGGGACACCCTCTTTTTGCCATTTACAATAAGCTGCCTTTTCTATCCGGATACTCTCTTCTCCAAACACTCTCTTCAGAACAAAAATTCACTCATTACATAATTGCTGATGTCAATCCCCCGCTCTGTCAGCCTCCAGTTGTCACCTGCCTGTTCCATGAGTCCTTCCTCTTTCATCTTCTGCAGGATCAGGCCGTAAACTTCCTGCATTTCTTTCTGGAAAACATTCCGGAAATCTGTTTCGGACACTCCTTCCATTTTACGAAGTCCCAGAAACATAAATTCTTCCATTTCCTCTTTTTCTGTCAATATTTCCGGCTCCTCCCCTTCCCTCCACCTTTTATTTCCGATCAAAGAGGAGGCTCCTGTGCCTATGCCAAGGTACTGTGTCCTGTTCCAGTATCCCAGATTATGTCTGCATGCAAATCCGCTCCTGGCATAGTTGGATATTTCATAACGGATATATCCGTATTCCTCCAAAACCTCCTTCGTCCTTACATACATTTCCCTTTCTTCCTCCTCTGCAGGAAGTTCCTCGGCATGTTTTCCTTCTCCGTATCGCTCATAAAAAGGCGTTCCCTCTTCGATGATAAGACTGTATGCTGATATATGTTCCGGAGGCGGCACAAGCTCTGCCACTGTCCGCAGAGTTTTTTCGTAGCTTTCCGGAGTCTGGAACGGAATGGCTGACATTAAGTCCACATTAATATTGGAAAATCCGCAGTCTCTTGCCATCTGATAGCTATGAACAAACATTTCATAGGTATGGATCCTTCCGAGGCATTTCAGCTCCTGATCGTTGGCTGACTGAAGACCGATACTGAGCCGGTTAATGCCCGCTTCCCTGTATGCCTTTAACTTTTCTTCCGAGACAGTTCCCGGATTCATTTCCACTGTAATCTCCGCCATATCATCCACCCGGAACGTTTCTCTTATGTCTCTGAAAATATATCCCATCTGCTCTCCTGTAAGAAGAGAAGGAGTACCTCCTCCCACAAATATACTGCTCACATGCCAGTCTTTTGCAAATTCTTTGCAGGATCGTATCCTGCTGCAGAGGCTTTCCACGTATCTTTCCCGTTCCTCTTCATCTGCCGGAGCCGACAAAAAATCACAGTACCTGCATTTGCTGACACAGAATGGTATATGAATATATAATTCCAGTTCTTTCGCCATATTTTTATTTCTCTCCTCTCCATTTCCTTCAAAAGAATCTAATAGCTTTTCAAAAGGATATGGTGATTCTAATTAAGGACGGGGATTAAAAAATCCCCGCCCTCCATTAACGGTCGTCCAGCTTCAGCACACTCATAAAAGCCTTCTGTGGTATTTCTACATTTCCCACCTGGCGCATCCGCTTCTTTCCTTCTTTCTGTTTTTCCAGCAGCTTTCTCTTTCGGCTGATGTCACCGCCGTAACATTTTGCAAGCACATCTTTCCTCATGGCTTTCACTGTTTCTCTTGCAATAATCTTGCTTCCGATCGCTGCCTGGATCGGAATCTCGAAGAGCTGCCTTGGTATCTCTTCCTTCAGCTTCTCGCACATCTTTCTGCCCCGCTCATAAGCTGTTCCTGCATGTACGATAAAGGAAAGGGCATCTACTTCTTCCTTATTGATCAGAATATCCAGTTTCACCAGTTCTGACTGCTGGTATCCCATCATCTCGTAATCAAAGGACGCATATCCCCGTGAACGGGATTTAAGCGCATCAAAGAAATCATAAATGATTTCATTCAGCGGCAGGTGATAGTGGAGTACTGCTCTTGTCTCTTCCATATACTCCATCCCCTGATAGATTCCTCTTCTCTCCTGGCAAAGTTCCATGATGGAACCGATATATTCGGATGTTACCATGATCTCCGCCTTTACCATAGGTTCTTCCATGTAGTCAATTTCCGACAGATCCGGAAGATTGGAAGGGTTTGTCAGCTCTATCACTTCTCCGTTTGTTTTATGCACCTTGTAAACAACTCCCGGCGCTGTTGTCACCAGATCCAGATTGTATTCTCTTTCCAGTCTTTCCTGTACGATCTCCAAATGCAGAAGTCCTAAAAATCCGCACCGGAATCCAAACCCAAGAGCCACCGACGTCTCCGGTTCAAACTGCAAAGCTGCATCATTTAACTGGAGCTTTTCCAGAGCATCCCTAAGATCCGGATATTTCGCCCCGTCTGCCGGATACATACCACAGTAAACCATAGGATTTACCTTTTTATACCCCGGAAGCGGTTCACTGCAGGGGTGATCTGCATTGGTAACTGTATCACCTACCCTGGTATCTTTCACATTCTTCAGGCTGGCTGTAAAATAACCTACCATTCCTGCTGCCAGCTCATCGCACGGAATAAACTGCCCTGCTCCGAAATATCCCACCTCAACAACTTCCGCCTCTGCTTTGGTTGCCATCATGCGGATCGTTGTTCCTTTCCGGATGGTTCCTTCCTTAATTCTGCAAAAAACAATAACTCCCCTGTAGGAATCATAGACTGAATCAAAGATAAGGGCCTGCAAAGGTGCGGACGGATCCCCTTTTGGCGCCGGAATCTTCTGTACGATCTGTTCCAGCACTTCGTCCACATTAAGGCCTGTCTTTGCAGAGATCAGCGGAGCATCCTCCGCTTCAATACCGATGACATCTTCAATTTCTTCTATTACTCTCTCCGGCTCCGCACTTGGAAGATCCACCTTGTTGATAACCGGCATCACATCCAGATCATGGTCCAATGCAAGATACACATTTGCCAGAGTCTGGGCCTCTACTCCCTGTGCTGCGTCCACCACAAGAATTGCACCGTCACAGGCTGCCAGACTGCGGGATACCTCATAGTTAAAATCCACATGTCCCGGTGTATCGATCAGATTAAAAATGTATTCTTCTCCGTCCTTTGCCTTGTATACCGTACGGACCGCCTGGGCCTTGATCGTAATTCCACGCTCTCTTTCCAGCTCCATGTTGTCCAGAACCTGAGACTGCATCTCACGGCTTGTCAGAAGTCCGGTCATCTCGATAATACGGTCGGCAAGTGTAGATTTTCCGTGATCAATGTGTGCAATAATACAAAAATTACGTATTTTGCTCTGCTCAATTCCTTCCACTTCTATCGTTCCTTCCATTACAAATTCTTTTTTCAAATTCATCTGATTTTATAAATGTTCCATCTCATATGCGGGCTGATTCTCCCGCACAGGCTATCATATCACGATACCGCCTCTTTTGGCAATCCTCTTTCCTAATCGCTTTCCTAATCCTTCATACTGTACTTGACAATAAAAAGCTCCACACACATCGTATCTGCCAGACGGCCTGTCTTGACTGCTTCCTCCATTTCAGCGGCATCCTCCATGATTCCTCTTAAATCTCTTCCGGAAAAGCTTTTACACTGGCTCATATATTTTCCCGCCACATAGGGGTGAAGTCCGGTTACTTCTGCAACTTTAGGTCTTGCATAGCCCCGTGATACCAAAAGCTTAACCTCCATAAGAAGACGGAACTGCCGGGTCAAAAGTGCCAGGATTTTCATAGGAGGTATCTTTAAGGCCAGCAGATCATAATAATAATCCAGCGCTTTCTTTTGCTGTTTCATAGCGACCGCCTCTACCATATCAAAAATATGGTCTGTGATCTGTGTCGTGCAGACTGCGTCCACATCTTCCACAGTAATTTCTTCCTTAAAAGCAGTATAAGAAAACAGCTTCTCCAGCTCTTTTTCCAGATTCTCCATATCTGTTCCCACCTTAGAGAGCAGATGTCTTGCTGTGGATTCCTGGATTTTCTTCTTCTCCCTTTTCACTGCGCCTGCGATCCAAAGAAGAAGTGTTTTCTCATCCTGGTATCCCAGTTCTGTAATACGTCCTTTTTCTTTGACCGTCTTGTACATTTTTCCCCGCTTGTCCACCTCTTCTTCTATAAAAAGAAAAAAGGCAGTATCCGGAGCTGTCTTGAGATAGTCGGCCAGCTCCGGAGAAGCATTTTTAAAAAATCCTGAATTTTCAATGACGATCAGTCTCCTGTCTGAAAAGAAGGGCATAGTCTCCGCCAGGTCGATGATTTCCGGGATGGAAATTCCTTTCCCTTCATAATAGGAATAGTTCATGGTATCCCCTTCCGGTATGATCGCCCGGGTCAGTCTTTTTTTGTACTGCTTTTTCAGATAAGCTTCCTCTCCGTAGAGAAGGTACATGTTTTTCAATTGTCCTGTCTTAATATCTTCATTTAAACTTTTCATACCCACAATTATAATGGATTTTCCTGTTTCTGGCTAGACTCATTCTTGCAGGAAACTTTGTATTTCCATCTTCCTCCCATCTGTACAGATAGTGACAGCTCCGTTTTTGATCGTGGTATATATGCTGCATCCCCGATCTTCCAGACGCTCAACCGTATCCGGATGGGGATGGCCGTAACGGTTGTTTTCTCCGGCAGAAATCAGCGCATAGTCCGGAGAGACTTCCTCAAGAAATTCTGCAGAAGTTGAATTTTTAGAACCGTGATGGGACACTTTCAGCACATCATATGACTTCCCGGTCCGCTCTTCCAGAATCTTTTCCCCCTCTCCTTCCACATCTCCTGTCAGCAGAAGGTCAAATTTTCCCAGACTGACATCTAAAACGAGGGAAGCCTCATTTCCCTTTTCAAACTTATCTTTCCCTTCCGGCTGTATGCAGGTAATCCTCCACTCCCCGGAAATGATTCCCTGCCCTCTTTCCACCGTACGAATCTTCACTTCATATTGCTCAGCCAATGCAGCAAGTGCCTCCAATTTTTCATCCCACATCTCCCTTGCGGGAAAAATGAGGCAGGAAATCTCCACCCCTCTGCCCTGTCTGGACAACATTTCTTCTATTCCATTCATATGATCACTGTCCCCGTGAGTGACAAATACGTAGTCCAACTGACCCACGCCCTGAGACTTTAGGAAGGGCTCGATTCTATATTTTCCAATCTGTTTCTCCGTACTGCTTCCGGCATCTACAAGCACCGTGGTTCCTTTTGCGCCTCTCATAAAAATGCTGTCCCCCTGCCCCACATCCAGCACAGTAATGTAAGTCTTCCCATATACGGATACCTGTCCTGCCAGCATAAGAGTTCCGCATGCCGTAAAAACACAAAGCAGACTTCCCCACTTTCTTCTTCCCACATGTTTGAAAAAAATCCACAGAGCCACCGCAACAGTTCCATAGTAAAAAATGACAGTTTCTAATTCCGGCCGGCCCACAGCAATCTCACTGGCAGGAATCCTCATCACTGCCCTGCAGGAGATTTCATAGAGATCCAGTATCCTTTTACAGATCCAGATCAAAACACCGCCACCTTGAGGAAACACCCAATAGAGAAGACTGCCGCCTGCTCCCAGCACAAGAAGCAGCGACATAAGGGGAATGACCAGAAGATTCAAAAAAACCGAATAAAGTGGGTAGGAAAAGAAATGATATAAGGTAATTGGCAGCAGAACTGCCTGCACACCCAGGCTGGCCATCAGTGAGCTTTTCCATTTCCCCGCAAGTCTTCCGCTTTCCCTCCTGCTGTTTTTCCCCTTCTCTCTTTCTTTTTCCGCCTTCCGCTGTACCTGCCCTGCAATCCAGATGCCCAGAATTGCACCGAAAGACATCTGGAATCCTCCGTCATAATAAGAGAGCGGCTGCCACAGCACAACAATAACAGCGGCCGCCAAAAGGGAGGTCAGCATGTCATATGCCCGTCCGCTCATATCAGCCCCCACCCGTATCAAAAACATAACCAGCGCCCGAAGCGCCGACACTGTCAGACCGATCATCATAACATAAAGAAGCAGAAACATCATTCCTGCCACACCGCCTGCCAAATAGGAGCCGGTCTGTTTTCTTAAAAACTGATATACTCCCGTCCCGATAAAAGAAAGATGAAGCCCCGATATGGCAAGAATATGTGCAATCCCGTTGACCTGATAGAGTTCCTTTATTTCCGCATCCATCCCGGCCTTATCTCCGATGATCATGGCCGCTAAGATTCCTCCATCTTCTTCACCCGCAGCTTCATAAAGCGACGCTTTCCATTTGTCGCGGAATTGCTCCAGTTTATCTTGAAGAAAAGAAACCTTTTGGTCTGTCACGCGGACCTCCTTTCCCCAGATGGCTGCATGGATATTTTGTTTCTGATAATAGAATTTCTGATCAAAACCCCCGGGATTTCTGGCTTCATCAAAGAAAAACAGATTGCCTGACGCCTGCACCTTATTTCCTGTTTTGATTGCTGTTTTCTGTGGATCATATAAGAGTATTTTTGATTCCTGCAATGAATTGTTTTTGAATGGTCGATTATAGATAATAGAATTGCTTTTCAGATATAAGATCTGGTAGTCTTCTCTTGCTTCCTTCCGGTATACTTCCCCTTCCAGATGTACTGTACTGTCAGGCGGAATATATTTCTCTGTCTGGGAGGGCTGAAGTTCCTCCAGGAAATATTCTCCTGCAAAATGAACCGCCCCAAATCCCAAACAGAAAAGGAAAAGACATATTGTAAATAATATTCTTTTTTTCAAAATTATTTTGTTTCCTCCACAATTTCCATGTTTCTGGAAAAAGGTTTACTCAAATCAATGGAATTTCCAAAAAGAACATCTGATTCCCCGTTAATGGAAATCTGTACCTCTCGCACACTTTCACTCTCCGTAAGAGAATTGACAAGAGAGTAGATAACTGTTTCCGGTTCTGCATTATTATAACCCTGTACAAGAAATCCTTCATCAAAATTCACATAACATATTCCGGCTTTTACGGAAATCCCCAGAAGAACCGCATCCGGTGGAAGAGTCTGCAGACAGCTGTCATCTTTAGGGCCTTTCAGCAGCTGTTCCACGATCAGCTTTTCTAAAGATGTATTGCTGTTGTAACGCACGTTTACCGTCTGTTCTGCCAGAGCATTTCCCTCTATATTGGAAAAATAGAGCTTCAGCTCCGCCTT
This sequence comes from Claveliimonas bilis, assembly GCF_030296775.1. Taxonomy (NCBI): domain Bacteria; kingdom Bacillati; phylum Bacillota; class Clostridia; order Lachnospirales; family Lachnospiraceae; genus Claveliimonas; species Claveliimonas bilis. The sequence goes on from NZ_AP027742.1 coordinate 2,330,540, forward strand.
CTGATAAGAATGGAGCGCTGAACCGATATTCTGTACAAAATCATCTTCCGTCATATAGCCTGCGCTGGTACCATCCTCGTTCTTGACCGGCTCCTCTCCGATAAAAAATCCCACACGGTCAATTCCCTCTATCTGAACCAATGTCTGCACAATTGCCGCCTGCATCAGCACTTCGTCCTTCTTTTTCATATTCCTGTAGGCTTCATTAAAGGACAGATCCGCATAACCTTTTTCTATCCTTTCTACTGCTGCCTCCACCCCTTCGGGAACCGCACTTTTATAAATATCACTTGCAGGCGATGAAAGGAGCTCCATAGCCTCCTCTGCCTGTTCTTTTGCACTGCCTTCAGTCAAGGAAGAATCCCACGCTGTACGGACAAGTGAAGTCCCCTTTTCATTAATATAGTACACATAAGGGCCTTTTTCTGCTTCTTTTCCGCTATCTGCCGAACAGCCGGTGCACAAAAGTATACATATGAAAATCCACAGGACACTTTTATGTTTCTTTTTCACATCCATCCCTCCTAGGCAATATAATTCAGCGGAATCCTTACAGTAAATGTTGTTCCTTCTCCAAGCTGGCTGTATACCTTGATCGCTCCGCGGTGCATAACTACTGCATTACGGGCAATCGCAAGACCCAGTCCGGTTCCTCCGATTTCTCTGGAATGAGATTTGTCCACCCGGTAAAATCTCTCAAAGATATGCTCTTTGGACTCTTCCGGTATTCCGATTCCGGAATCTGCCACTTCAATATAAAAAAACTTATGATCTGCATTCAGAGACACGTGTACCCATCCGCCGTCTATATTATATTTTACTGCATTTTCTACGAGATTTGTTATAGCAAGAGAAAGCTTTACTCCGTCAACTTCTGCGTTTACCGGACGAAAGCTTTCAAACACTACTTCAATATTTCTGGCAGCGGCAATCGGCTGAAGTCTCTTCAGTATCTTTTCTAAAAGATCATTGATGTTTTCCTGCTTCACTTGCAGAGAAGCTGCTGTTTTGTCCATTTTTACAAGTGAGAGAAGATCGTTGATGATCTTGTCCTCTCTTTCAATCTCTTCTGAAAGATCCTGCATAAATTCCTGGTACAGCTCCACCGGCACATTTTCCTGGGCAAGCAGTGAATCCGCCAGAACCTTCATAGAAGTAATCGGTGTTTTCAACTCGTGAGAAACATTCGCCACAAACTCCTGCCTGGAATCGTCTAGGATTTTCAGGCGTCCCAGCATTTTGTTAAAAGCTTCTGATATCAGCCTTGTCTCTGTGTAAGTATTTTCATGGAGATAATTGTCATCGTATCCCTCATTCACCGCCTCAATGGAAGATGTAATTCTGGCAAAAGGCCGCACCATTACCGCCCCCAGAATAATCGCAAGCACCGCCACAGTCAGAATGATGATCCCTTCCGCGATCCATGCTTTTGCATCCAGCACTTCAATGCTGTCAAGGATAGGTGTGGTGGATACACTGACAAGCATAACCCCTGTTACGCTCTCCTTATCCGCTGCAAAAATAGGTGATGTTACTTCTATATATCCGCTTTTGGCATCGTAAATCTTTGTCCCCTCGCCCTCAAAACATTGGATCACATCTTCTGATACGATTGTCTTTTCTTCATCCAGATCATAGGTATCTTCCACAATCTGAAACTGACTGTCTATCAGCATGACCCTTCCGTTATATATGCTGGACAGCTGCTCCAGCTCAGGCAGCATTGCTTCCGCCGCTTTCTTTCCAGGATAACCCATAGCGGCAAGCTGATCGCACAGAATGGTACACTGATTTTGTATCTGGGCGGTCTGGACATCTACCGCCCTGTCTTCATAACTTTTCAGGATAATGGATTTCAGAATCAGGCAGGGAAGAATCCCTACCAGCATGAGTAAAAAGATAATACGAAATCTGAGACTTTTAAAAAAATGATTTCTTATATACAGCCTAACCCCTGAAATAGTAACCAACTCCCCACTTTGTATAGACATATTTCGGATCGCTTGGATGGGTCTCTATCTTCTCCCTGAGACGCCGGATATGTACATCTACCGTTCGGACATCTCCCGGATACTCATAGCCCCACACAATATTGAGCAGACTTTCTCTGCTGTACACTTTTCCCGGATTTGTTGCCAGAAGTTCCAGAAGATCAAATTCCTTTGCCGTCAGGTTGATCTCCTTTTCGCCGATTACAACTCTCCGGCTTTCACAGTCTATTTTCATTTCGCCTTTGACGAAGATCTTTTTATCTTCTGTCTCTTCGGTTTTCTTGCCTGTGCGGCGCATGATGGCCTTGATCCTGGCTTTGACTTCCAGAATATTAAAAGGCTTTGTAATATAGTCATCTGCTCCATATTCCAGGCCCAGGATCTTATCCATATCATCGCCCTTTGCAGTCAGCATGATAATGGGCACATCCGAATATTCCCGGATCTGTGTACACACCTCAAATCCGTCTTTTTTTGGGAGCATTACATCCAGAAGGATGATATCGTATGTATTTTCCGCCGCCAACTTCAGAGCCTCTTCTCCGTCATAGGCACAGTCCACTTTCATTCCATCCTGCTCCAGACTGAAACGTATCCCCTTAACAATCAGTTTTTCATCATCTACCACTAATACTTTTTTGCTCATTCTGTTTTGATCTGCTCCTTAATCTTTTCATAGATGCCTTCTTTGATCCCCTGGACATTCATAATATCCTCCGGGGAATGAAAGCTTCCATTTTCCTCACGGTAAGTCAGAATTGCCTCCGCCCGCGTCTCTCCTATTCCCGTCAGCGTCATCAGCTCTTCCTTATCCGCTGTATTTAAATTTACTCTCTCATCATTCATGCCGCCGCTGCTTCCTTCGTCCGGAGTTTCAGCCGGCATAGCGGCCGCCTCTTCTTTTGACGGTATATAAATACGCTGTCCGTCCGACGCTTTTTCCGCCAGATTGACGCTCTCCGCCGCTCCCTGTTCCAAAATCCCTCCGGCGCTTTCGACTGCCTCATAGATTCTGGACTCTTCCGGCAGTTCATAGACTCCTGGCGAAGCCACCTGTCCGCAGACATACACCCAGATCTTTCCCTCATCTGTTCTGCCTGTCTGCTCTTTGCCTGCTCCTTCCCGCTGCTCTTGACTCTCCCCGTCTTCCTGCTCCTCACCGGAGCCTTTTTCCTCCTGCAGCGCTTCCTCCTCCAGGGTAACTTCCTCCCCGGTAATCTCATCGCTTTGGCAGCCGCTTAGCACAAACGTCATCATTGTCAAAATTATAAGAACCATTCCTGGTTTTCTACGCATAAAATCCTCCTTTACAGTTAAAAAACCGTAAACACCCCTCTTTATGCCTAGACACCGTTATTGTACTATTTCCATTGGAAAATTGCAACTCCAATCAAAGACAACGCAAGTCCTCCCAGTTTTCTCCATTCCAGCGGTTCTTTTTCAACGCCAAACATGCCGAACAATTCTATCACATAAGCTACCGTAAGCTGTGCGATGACAATGAGAAGCGCCGCTTTTGCCGGTCCCAGCTGCTCCATGCTTTTAATAACTGTCCAGGTAATTCCTGCTCCGATCACGCCTCCCAACAGCATATATTTGGGTTCCACACGGGCAATGGCCCCGATACTGTCACGTCCCATAAAAAACCACACTGCCAGGCAGACCAAAAAGGCGCTGAACTGTACCCAGCCATTGCTGACATACATCCCTGTTGTCTTTGTCACCTGTGTATTGAATACTCCCTGCACGCTCATCAATGCACCGGACAAAAGCGCAATGAAAAAACCAGCCATAAGAAATACCTTCCTTCTTTCATAATTAAGGAATAGTATCTCCTACAGCCGGCTGTTTTATAACGCCTTTTTCAGCTTTTCAATCATTTCATCCACATAATCTTCCGTGATGATAAGCGGCGGTACAATGCGGAGGACATTCCCTCCTGCTGAAATGACAAGCAGTCCTTCCTCCTGCGCCTTTGCGATCACTTCTCCTACCGGAACGTTCATTGCAAGCCCCTGCATCAGACCTTTTCCGCGCCGTTCTTTTACAGCATCGCTCTTGGCTGCAAGTGCATCCAGCTTCTTTTCCAGGTACGCCGACACCTTTTTGACGTGTTCCAGGATATGTTCCTCCTCATAAATGTCAAGAACTTTGGAAACTGCCGCACATACAAAAGGATTTCCTCCATAGGTTGTTCCATGATCTCCGGGTGCCAAAGACTTCTCTGCCACCTTTTCTGTCATGGCAAATGCCCCTACCGGGACGCCTCCTCCGATAGCCTTTGCCATTGCCATAATATCCGGCTTCACACCGTAATCCTGCCAGGCAAACATAGTTCCTGTCCGTCCCATGCCGCACTGGATCTCATCCAGGATGAGAAGCGCTCCTCTCTCATCACAAAGCTCTCGCACTCCCCGGAAAAATTCCGGATCTATAGGATAAATGCCGCCCTCTCCCTGAAGGGTTTCCATGATGACCGCACAGGTCTTATCAGAAAACTGTTCCTTTACGCTTTCCAGATCGTTATAACGGGCAAATTTCACACCTCCGATCAGCGGTTCAAATGGTGTCCTGTAGCTTTCTGTGGCTGTCACAGAAAGCGCTCCCATACTTCTTCCGTGGAAAGAATGTTCCATAGCAATGATCTCAAATTTTCCGGAACCTTCTGTGTAAGCATACTTTCTTGCCGCCTTCAGTGCTCCTTCGATAGCCTCTGTGCCGCTGTTGGTAAAAAAGATCCGGTCCATCTGTGCTGCTTTGGCAAGCTTGGCCGCCGCATCCGCTGCCGGACGGCTGTAGTAGAGATTAGACGTATGCAGCAAAAGATCTATCTGTGATTTCAATGCTTCTGTATAGCCTTTATGTCCATATCCCAGGCTGCACACGGCAATTCCGGCTGCAAAATCAAGGTATTTCTTTCCCTCTGTATCATACAGATACACGCCTTCTCCCTTTTCCAGCACAATAGGATACCGATTGTAAGTGTGGAGAAGCGCATGATCCGCCTCATCCATCCATTTATTCTTCATGGCAAAATCTACTCCCTTCATCATCCAAAATCGCAGTTCCAATTCCCTTATTTGTAAAGATTTCCAAAAGCAGGCAGTGGGGTATTCTTCCATCCAGGATATGCACTCTGGACACTCCGTTCTCAATAGCGTCAATACAGTTGTTCAGTTTTGGAAGCATACCGCCTCCAATATATCCGTCCTCCATCAGACCTCTTGCCTCTGTGACTGTCAGCTCGGATATAAGGGTTTCCGGATCCTTGGGATCTTTGTAAACGCCTTCGATATCTGTAAGAAACGCCAGTTTTTCTGCATGCATTGCCCTTGCAATAGCACAGGCTGCATCGTCAGCATTGATATTGTAAGTGTAAAATTTTTCATCCAATCCAACCGGACACACAATAGGAAGAAAATCTTTTTCCAGAAGATCCCACAAAATATCTGCATTTACTTCCGTTACTTCTCCTACAAAACCAATGTCTTCGCCGCCGGACAGTTTCTTCTTTACCTTCAGAAGCCTTCCGTCCTTTCCGCTGATTCCGATTGCTCTTACTCCCAGGCCTTCCACCAGCTGTACCAGCTCTTTATTTACTTTGGAAAGAACCATCTCTGCCAATTCCATGGTGGCCTCGTCTGTCACACGCAGCCCGTTAACAAACTGCGGCTCCATTCCTACTTTTCCGCCCCAGCGGCTGATCTCCTTCCCTCCGCCATGTACAATAATAGGCTTAAATCCTACCAGTTTAAGCAGCGTCACATCCTGAATGACATGTTCTTTCAACTCCTCATCCACCATGGCGCTTCCGCCGTACTTTACAACAATGACTTTCCGGTTAAACCGCTGGATATAGGGGAGGGCTTCAATCAGAACCTCCGCCTTGTCCAGATATTTCTGCATACTATTATCCATTTTTTCTAACTCCTGTAATCTGCATTAATCTCAATGTAACCATGGGTGAGATCACAGCCCCAGGCAGACGCCGTCATTTCTCCCATCTTAACGTCAGCTCTGGCCGTCACCTCCGGCTGCGACAAAATTTTGGTCGCCTCTTCTTCACTGTAATCTACAGCAGTTCCGTTTTCAATGATCTGAATAGTTCCGGCGCTGCTCTCAAAGAAAAGGTCCACTTTTTCCGGATCAAACTGCGCGCCGGAATATCCCATGGCGCACAGGATCCTTCCCCAGTTTGCGTCGTGTCCGGCAATGGCTGTCTTCGTAAGGTTAGAGCATACAATGGCTTTTGCCAGGATTTTTGCCTGCTCTTTTGTCTCCGCTCCCACGATTTTCGCCTCAAAAAGCGCGGTAGCTCCTTCTCCGTCGCCGGCAATTTTCTTGGCCAGATATTCATTGATCACATGAAGCGCTTCTTTGAATTTATCATAATCTTCTGTTCCGTATTGGATCTCTTCATTTTCCGCCAGCCCGTTTGCGAGGAGAAGAACCGTATCGTTTGTGGATGTATCGCCGTCTACGGAAATCATATTGTAGGTATCCGGCACATCTTCACTAAGAGCACTCTGGAGCGCTTCCCTGGAGATAACTGCATCTGTCGTGATAAATGCAAGCATGGTACACATGTTGGGATGGATCATTCCGGAACCCTTCGCCATACCTCCGATAGTAACGGTTTTTCCGCCGGCTTCAATAGTTACAGCCAGCTCTTTTTCAGCTGTATCTGTGGTCATGATGGCCTTTGCAGCAGCGGTTCCGCTCTCCAGTGAATCCTGCTTTTTCTCCCCCAGGGCTTCGATTCCTTTTTTCAGTTTCTCGATAGGCATCTGTCTGCCGATCACACCGGTGGAGCCGATGAGGACGCCATCCGCATCCACACCGAGGACTTCTGCCGCTTTCTGTGCGGTCTCCTGGCAGTAGCCGTACCCTTCTTCTCCGGTACATGCATTGGCAATACCGGAATTTACAATAACCGCCTGTGACTTCTTTCCGCCTTTTACTACCTTCTGATCCCATTTTACCGGCGCTGCTTTTACCACATTAGTCGTAAATGTACCGGCGCACACACACGGTACCTGGCTGTACACCAGCGCCATATCCGTACGATCCTTGTACTTTAATCCTGCAGCTGTACATGCTGCTTCAAATCCCTTTGCTGCGGTCACTCCGCCTTTGATAATCTCCATTTCCACACACTCCTTGCTTATCAGCTGTTCATTTTCTATTGCTCATTAAAAGCCGTAATATTTTCATCATTTAGCACAAAATCATAATAGTTCAGATCTTCCCTCTCTGTCCAGCCGATTGTATTCCAAAATGCATTTCCGATATCATTTTTGGTAAATGCGATCAGACAGACTTTATTGATCTTCTCTGCTTTCAGCGCTTCCATGGCCTTTACTACCATAGCCTTTCCAATTCCGTGACGCCGGTATGCCTCATCCACACAGACATGATAAAGGCATCCCCTTCTTCCGTCATGTCCGCACAGGATTCCGCCTACAATTTTTCCATTCTCTTCCGCTACGACGCTGGTAGTAGGGTTTCTCTGAAGGAAGCGGGCAACTCCTTCTCTGGAATCATCAATGCTGCGGATACCGAATCCCTTGATCTTTTTCCACAGCTTGTATACCTGATCATAATCCTCTATTTTCATTTCACGGATCGTCATTTTTTTCACTCTACGGGAACATCGGTACAAGATTTAACCCTTCATCCTCCGGCAATCCAAAGGCAAGGTTCATATTCTGTACTGCCTGTCCGGCCGCTCCTTTCACCAGATTGTCGATAGCGCCCATCATAATGATTCTGCCTGTGCGCGGATCGATTTGGAAATTAATGTCCGTGTAATTGCTTCCCTCTACCCATTTTGTCTCCGGGAAAACGCCTTTGTCAAGCACACGGATAAATTTCGCATCCTTATAATATTTATCATATACTGCTTTTACTTCTTCATAGGTTACATCTTTTGTAAGCTTCGCATATTCTGTCGCAAGAATGCCCCGGTTCATGGGCACAAGATGAGGGGTAAAATTCAGGACAACTTCCCTGCCGGAAGCATATCCAAGCTGTTCCTCGATCTCCGGCGTATGTCTGTGGGTTGCCACACCGTACGCCTTTATATTTTCATTGACCTCACAGAAAAGATTTGGAAGCTTCGCTCCTCGTCCTGCCCCTGAGGTCCCGGACTTTGCATCGATAATCAGTGTATCCATATCAATCAGCCCCTCTTTTGCCAGCGGGTAGGCTGTCAGAATGGAACAGGTTGTATAGCATCCCGGATTTGCGATCAGTCTTGCCTTTTTCACATCATTTCGGTTAATCTCACAGAGACCATAAACTGCCTCTGAAATAAATTCCGGACTTTTATGCTCAATTCCGTACCATTTTTCGTAAGTTTTTACATCTTTTATACGAAAATCCGCGCTAAGGTCAATGATTTTGACCTGTGACAGGATGTTCTCATTCACCAGTGAAGCGCACAGCCCCTGTGGAGTTGCCGTAAAGATCACATCCGCCTGTGCGGCCAGCGCCTCCATATTGTCATCCATACAGGCTGCATCTACAATCTGAAACATGTTCCGGTAAACATCTGCATATTTCTGATCTATATAACTTCTGGAGCCGTACCATACAATTTCCGCATCCTTGTGTCCCGTCAGTATGCGCACCAGCTCCCCGCCGGCATATCCGGTGGAACCGATAATTCCAACTTTTATCATTGCTGTACATCCTTTCTTCCTATTAATAAGGTTACCTGTTCAAGTTTATACCACTTTCTTTTTCCTGTAAAGTAGCAAAACAGGCCTCTCCTCCTCCGATATTGCATGATTATACATCTTTTATGAATATTATGCAAGATATTTTGTATATCAAACATTAAAATATTCTTTTTTCAACTTTTAGTTGCATAATTATTAAATATAGTGTATAGTAATCCTTGCGATTAACATGAACTGTAAAAATGAAAATAAATTTTCAGGAGGAAATATCATGAAAGAAAAAGTTGTACTTGCTTATTCAGGCGGTCTTGACACTACCGCAATCATTCCCTGGTTAAAGGAAACTTTTGATTACGAGGTCATCTGCTGCTGTGTAGACTGCGGACAGGGCGAAGAACTGGACGGACTCAATGAACGTGCAAAATTATCCGGCGCTTCCAAATTATATATCGAGGATATTGTAGATGACTTCTGCGACAATTACGTTGTTCCATGTGTACAGGCACACGCAGTATATGAGAACAAATACCTGATCGGAACATCCATGGCCCGCCCTGCCATTGCAAAACGTCTTGTAGACATTGCAAGAAAAGAAGGCGCTGTTGCCATTTGCCACGGCGCAACCGGAAAAGGGAACGACCAGATCCGCTTCGAGCTCAGTATCCGGGCTCTGGCTCCGGACATTAAGATCATTGCTCCATGGCGTATGACAGATGTATGGACCATGAACTCCCGTGAAGACGAGATTGAATACTGCAGAAAACATGGTATCGAGCTTCCTTTTGACGCAAAACACAGCTACAGCCGCGACCGTAACCTGTGGCACATCAGCCACGAAGGACTGGAGCTGGAAGATCCGGCAAACGAGCCAAATTATGATGATCTTCTGGTGCTTAGCGTTACCCCGGAAAAGGCTCCTGATGAAGGAGAATATGTAACTATGACATTTGAGAAAGGTGTACCAAAGAGTATCAACGGAGTGGAGATGAAAGTTTCCGACATCATCCGCAAGTTAAATGAACTGGGCGGAAAACACGGAATCGGTATCATCGACATTGTTGAAAACCGCGTTGTCGGCATGAAATCCCGCGGCGTATATGAAACTCCCGGCGGAACCATTCTCTACGAAGCACATCAGCAGTTAGAAGAACTTGTACTGGACCGCGCTACTTATGAAGTAAAGAAAGAAATGGGTGATAAACTTGCCCAGGTTGTATATGAAGGAAAATGGTTTACTCCTCTGCGGGAAGCCATTCAGGCATTTATCGAAAGCACGCAGGAGTATGTAACAGGCGAAGTTAAATTTAAACTGTACAAAGGCAATATCATCAAAGCCGGCACAACTTCTCCATACTCTCTTTACAGTGAATCCCTGGCAAGCTTCACAACCGGCGATCTCTACGATCACCATGATGCCGACGGATTCATCAATCTGTTCGGACTGCCGCTAAAGGTGCGCGCTATGAAAATGCAGGAAGTAAAAAAAGAGACGAAATAGTTAATTTGGGACGTAACAAAGTTTAACTTTGTTACGTCCCAAATTGCATTTTACCATGGGTAAAACTGCGATTTACCCCGTCCCTTTTTGCGCCTGCGCCGCATTGGGATAAATCTGCTCCAAATGCCGCCGTCTCTGCTATCCACCCTAAAAAGCTGTAAACAAAGAACAGCCAAAGTATTTCATATCCTGAGTAAATCATTTATCTTCTACCTTTCTTTCCAGACTCTCCAGACATTTTCAAAGCAAATTTTCTCTATTTGGCGCTCTGTAAGTCCCGCCCTTTTCAAGGCATCCCACAGCTGCCCCAGAAAGCTTTGATCCGGAAGATCCATCTTATCCATTCCGTCAAATCCGTCAAAATCCGTTCCCAGGCAGGGAAGGTCCTCTCCGCCTTTATCGATCATATGTCTGATATGAGCAGTCATTTCCTCTATCCGGGATTCTTTCGGTGTACCAAGAAATGGACCGTAAAAATTAAGGCCTGCTATCCCTCCATTTTCTCCCAGCGCCTTTAGCATTTCATCACTTAAGTTTCTCGGATGGTTGGCAAGCGCTCTGCAATTGGAGTGGGAGGCCGTCACCGGCTTTTTGCTCTGATGGAGAACGTCCCAGAAGGTGCCGTCAGAAGCATGGGAGAGATCCACAAGCATTCCCAATTCATTCATCCTTTCCACGACTTCTTTGCCAAAAGCCTTCAGCCCCTTTTCCATCCTGTCCTTTTCATTGCTGTTTGGAAATCCGATACAGTTTTCATAATTCCAGGTAAGGGTCAGAAGTCGGATTCCTCTGTCCCAGAGTTCTTCCAGCCGCTCTATTTTTCCATTCAGGATCCCTCCGTCTTCTACCGTCAGCACTGCTCCGCATTTTTTTCCCGTCCGGAAATCTCCAAGTTCTTCTTTTCCCGTAATCGGAACAATTTCTTTGCCATAAGTTTCCATCTGCTCTTTCCCATATCGGATCATATCAAGAACATGGAAGTAGCCATTTTCATATTTTTCCTCTTCTGTTCTCCCTTCCATGGCGTCACGGTACAAAAAGCAGGCGAAAAACTGTACTGCAACTTCTCCTGCCTGCATTTTTCTGATGCTGACCGCGCCGTCATTTTCCAAAAGGTCCCCCTGTCCTCCCAGATCCATGAGACGCCATATGGTATCACAGTGCAGATCGATCACACTCATATTTGTGCTCCTTTCTTTCATACATATACTATACTACTTTATCAAGACGGAGGAAGTACTATGACTCCCACTTCCCTTCCTTTTATTGGTGTCGTTATGTGCGGTTTTATGGATCAACGCCAGTTCGTCACCCACTCCTATATCTCTGCCATTGTCCGCTCCGGGGGATGCCCCATTGTCCTGCCCTGCACAGGGAAAAAGGAGGCATCACTTCAGGCCGCCTCCATCTGCCACGGATTTCTCTTCTGCGGCGGAGGAGATGTGACGCCCCTTCTTTTTGACCGGCCGCCCCTTTCCTCTGCCGGAGAAACAGATTTCCAAACCGATCTGTTTCAGCTGTCCCTCATGAAACATGTTCTCACTCTGTCGCGCCCCGTCCTGGGTATCTGCCGGGGAATGCAGCTTATGAACATTGTGCGGGGAGGGGAAATTCTGCAGGATCTTTCCCTTCACAGCGAACCCTGTCTGTGCCACATGCAGCATTCCCGTCTAAGAAGCGATCCCTGCCATTCCATCACCCTCCAAAAAGATAGTATACTACATAATATTCTGGGAGATCATGCGGAAGTCAACAGTTTCCACCATCAGGCTGTCCTGACTGCCGGAAAAGGAATATCCATCACAGCCCACTCTCCCGACGGCATTGCAGAAGGGATAGAACTGACCGGTCGTCCCTTCGTGGTGGGCGTCCAGTGGCACCCCGAATGCATGATGAACTCCGCAAAAATGCGGCGGCTGTTCCGCTCTTTTATATCTGCTGCGTCCAGGGGGATATAGCTTTCCTTATTCAAAAGGATAGCGGATTCCCCAGTCTTTTCTCAGAGCGTCCATCCATTCCATCATTTTTAAGGTTTCATTGTGAGGCATTTCCGGGCATTCAAGGCGTCCCTCCTCCAGAGCCTTTTTACAGGAGAGCACCTCGTACTCATAACCGGTGATCTGAGGAGGGATATCGATCCTTTCTTTTAACTTTCTGTCCGGCGTAAAGATCTCAATCCGGTCAATGTTATTAATGTTGTATGCAATGAGATAACCCTCTGTACCGTAAACAATACCATACTGTTCTGTCGCCGCCAGCATCCCGGTGTGGATAGTCGCTGTTTTCCCTCCCGGATAGGACAGTATGATGCTGTCCTGTGCATCCACGCCAGTCTTATATTTCACACATGCGGACGTCATTTTTTCAACATCATTACCCAGCACCATACTTGCAAAATTCAAAGGATAGATTCCCACATCCAAAAGCGCTCCGCCTGCCAGGGCCGGATCTGTCATCCTCTTCTTATCTGTCAGGGCATAGCCCAGATTTGCTGTAAGAGAACAGATCTCTCCCAGCTGCCCGGAGGCAATGATATGGTCTATTTTCTTTCTGGAAGGCATATATCTGGTCCAGATGGCCTCTGTAATAAAAACCCCTCTGTCTCCGGCACAGTCCAAAAGTTCGCGCGCCTGATCGGCGTTGGCTGTAAATGCTTTCTCCATCAAAATCGGCTTTCCATATTTTATACATAATTTTCCGTGTTCCAGGTGGTGAGAATGGGGAGTCGCTACATAGACAAGCTCCACCTGTTCATCCTGAAGCATTTCTTCATAAGAGCCGTAGGCTTTTTCCACATGATTTGATCTTGCAAATTCTTCCGCCTTTTCCGGACTTCGGGAAGCAACTGCATACGCGCTTGCTCCTTCCATTCCATTCAATGTTTCCGCCATTTTTTTCGCAATATTTCCCGCTCCAAGGATTCCTACTTTCATTTTTTCTTCCTCCGCTATATTTTTATATTGCATTTACTGCATATTTTCTCTGCCTTTTAACCATACTAATCCTGTCAAATAAAGTCAACAGCAAGGAGGAAAAGAAATGTCAGAATTATCCGTTTTGGATCTTCAAAACCTTCGCCACCTTATCGGCGGCTATGACACAAGTCATTGCAAAATGACAGAATATGCAAACATGACTGAGGATGCCGAGATCAAAAAGCTTTTTCAGGACGCTGCCGACAGCGCCATGAAAAACAAACAGGAACTGATGCGTTTCCTGTAACTTTCCTAAAGGACTGTACGCCTTTTCACAAGCCGGTCCATCCGGAATGAACATGTAAACTCAAAGGGAGGGAAAGAAATGTTAAATGAAAAGACAATGGTTGCCGACGCTCTGGCCGGAGTCAACGGCGAGCTGACCCGTTTTGGTGAAATGATCCCGCAGACAGAAAATCAGGAATTAAAACAGTGCCTGAAACAGATGAGAAATGCCTGCGAGATGTCACAGGAGAAAATTTTTGAGCTGGCAAGATCACGCAGTTATTACGTTCCTGCTGCAAAAGCATCACAGCAGGAAATCGAACATGTCCGCTCAATCCTGACACAGCCGGCAATGAAATAACTGCCGGAAGCAGGCTGCTTCATTAAAACAGATTTTTTCATCGGGGACGGGACTGTCAAAAGTCCCGCCTTTCTTTTTTGTATTTCTCCTAATAAATGAATAAAAAACTTTAAAAAGCTTCATATTTCTTGTGGTTTTTTACAGAATTACTGGTTTTTATCAATATTTTTGCAAGAACCAATTGACGATTCTTCAATTTACCGCTACAATGGTAGCATTGAGTAAAATATGGGAAAATGAGATGGAGGATGCAAGGATGGCAACAACATATGAAGAATTATCAAAAGAAGAATTGCTGGAAATAAAATCAGAACTGGAAGCTGAATTTGAAAAGGTAAAGGCACAGGGACTGAAGCTGGATATGTCCCGGGGTAAACCGTCTACAGAACAGCTGAATCTTTCTATGGGAATGATGGATGTCCTGAACAGCGACTCTGACCTTGTCTGTGAGGAAGGAGTGGACTGCCGCAATTACGGTGTCCTGGACGGCATACGTGAAGCAAAGCAGCTGCTTGCTGATATGATGGAAGTTCCAAAGGAAAACATTGTAATTTTTGGGAATTCCAGTCTGAACATCATGTATGATACAATTGCCCGCTCTATGACTCACGGAGTAATGGGAAGCACTCCCTGGTGCAAACTGGATAAAGTCAAATTCTTATGTCCGGTTCCCGGGTACGACAGACATTTTTCAATTACAGAATATTTCGGCATTGAAATGATCAACGTGCCAATGACTCCAACCGGCCCTGATATGGATATTGTAGAGAAGCTTGTCAGCTCCGATCCGGCTATCAAAGGAATCTGGTGCGTTCCAAAATATTCCAACCCACAGGGAATCACTTACTCTGACGAGACAGTACACCGTTTTGCAAAACTGAATCCTGCTGCCGAAGATTTCCGTATCTTCTGGGACAATGCTTATGGAATCCATCATTTATATGAAGACAAGCAGGATTATCTCATTGAAATCCTTATGGAATGTAAGAAGGAAGGACATCCGGATATGGTATATAAGTTCTCTTCTACTTCCAAGATCAGTTTCCCGGGTTCCGGAATCGCCGCCATCGCTGCATCCACTGAAAACCTTAAGGCAATCCGCGAGCAGATGAAGATCCAGACCATCGGTCACGATAAAGTAAACCAGCTCCGCCACGCAAGATATTTTAAAGATATTCACGGCATGGTACAGCACATGAAAAAGCATGCAGATATCATGCGTCCTAAATTTGATGCCGTTTTGGAAACATTGGAACGGGAAATCGGAGGACTCGGCATCGGCTCCTGGCTGGCTCCCCGCGGTGGCTATTTCATCTCCTTTGACGCTCTTCCGGGATGCGCAAAGAAAATCGTTGCCAAAGCAAAAGAAGCCGGTCTTGTCATGACAGACGCCGGAGCTACCTTCCCCTACGGAAAGGATCCGCAGGACAGCAACATCCGTATTGCTCCATCCTATCCGACCACCGAGGAACTGAAGGTCGCTACTGAAATTTTTGTATTAAGCGTAAAACTGGTCAGCATAGAAAAAATACTGGCCTCTAAATAACCCCTTCATAAATTGAGGCAGGCCGGACAATTGTCCGCCTGCCTCATTATTTTTCTCCTTCCAGCGTCTGGCTGATCATACTCTCCAGACCTTCTTTGCCAACCATGCCGCTTACATAGCCGTAAATTTTCCCTTCCTTATCGATCATATAGGTTGTAGGATACGCCATGATCCCGAATCTTTCCATCAGCTGTCCTGATTCGTCCATCAGCACCGGATAAGTATATCCGTTTTCCTCAAGAAAGGCAGTAATTTCCTCCCTGCTTCCTTCTCCCGAAATTCCGGGAAAAGCAACTCCCAAAATTACCGTATCGCTCCCGCTGCCTTTCGCCTGATATTCCTCATACAGATTTTGTATGTCGGGCATTTCCCTCTTGCATACCGTACACCATGTTGCCCAGAAATTCAGAAGAACTGCCTTCCCCCGATAATCTGACAGCCTGTGCTCCTGCCCATACTGATCTGTCAAAGTGAAATCAACAGCTGCCGAAGGATCTGTCTTTGCACTGTCTTCTTCTGCGTTTTCTCCTGCTCCTTCTTCTACACTGTCCTCTTCCCCATTGTCTTTTGTTTCATCATTCTGCACGGACTCTGATTCCACGGAGGGCGTTGACAGATACCCTGTCACTCCATTCATCTTTCCTGTCATCATCATAAGCCCCATGAGGATCATCAGCACCGCTCCTGCCCGCGCCGTATATCTTACAATATTTCCATGCTTTTTGAAAATCTTCAGTAAAGTTGTGGTAAATATACCGACAGCCAGGAAGGGAATAACAAATCCCAGCGTATAGACACCGATCATCAGAAATCCTTTCGTCCTTGTGGCTGCTGATGCCGTCATCAGCAGCACGCCCGACAGCGCCGGTCCCACACACGGCGTCCATGCAAAACTGAATGTAAATCCCATCAGCAGCGCTGCAACAGGAGACATAGCCATCCGGTCAAATTTCAAGGGAAGCCGATGTTCATTTCCAAGAAGTTTAGACGTCCCCAAAAGGCCAAACTGATACAATCCAAGAAGGATCACAAGGGCTCCTCCCACTCTGGCAAACACAGCCTGATGTTCGGAAAAGAACTCTCCTGCAGCTGACACACCCATCCCCAGCAAAAAGAAAGTAAAGCTGATCCCAGCCACAAAAAACAGCGTATGGGTCAGAACCTTTCCTTTCTGGTATTGCAGCTCTCCGCTGTCACCTCTTCTGACCGCTCCTCCTGACAGGTAACCGATATATAAAGGGATCAGCGGGAAAATGCAAGGCGAAAAAAAGCTTAAGATCCCCTGAAGAAATACTGTAATTACCGGAATACTTATATTCAGATCAAATCCCATAAACCTCTCCTTTTTGTTTTTTACCATCATATAGGTCTTACTTCCTTCTGTCAACAAGAATCCATTCCCGGCGTCACCGCGCAGCACGCCATCCTCTCAACTACATGCTAAAATCATTCTCGTGGCTGCATACTGCGCAGATTTGACAGCCCTCCGGCTTCTCTTCTATAATAGTATCGTTAATGCCCAAAAACAGGAACTTTCAGGAGGACCTTACGGATGAATGAGAGCAAACTCTTAACCGGAAATATCACAAAAAGCCTACTGGTTTTCGCACTTCCCATGATTGCCGGGAATCTGCTCCAGCAGTTTTACAATATTGCTGACACGATCATTGTCGGACGCTTCCTTGGGGCCGATGCTCTGGCTGCGGTAGGTTCTTCTTACACTCTGATGACATTTCTTACTTCCATCATCCTGGGCCTGTGTATGGGAAGCGGCGCTTCCTTTTCCATCAGCTATGGAAAACAGGATGAAGTTCGTATGAAGGGAGCTATTTTTCAATCGTTCCTTTTTATCGGAGCCGTTACTGTTGTTCTCAACCTGGCTGTTTTTCTTGGCATCAACAGCATTATCTGGTTCCTTCGCGTCCCCGCTTCTGTCACTGATCTGATGCGGGATTATCTGCTTGTCATTTTTGCAGGGATTCCTGCCACTTTTTTCTATAATTATTTTGCCTGCCTCCTCCGCTCTGTTGGAAACTCCAGGATTCCACTGATCTTTCTGGCTGTTTCTGCCGTCATGAATATTGTTCTGGATCTCCTTTTTGTTCTCTCCTTCCATTGGGGTGTATCAGGCGCTGCCTTTGCGACTATCCTTTCACAATATGTTTCCGGAATGGGACTTGCACTGTACACTCTTCTGCATTTTCCCTCTCTTCGTCCCCGGAAAGAAAATCTAAGGTGGGACCGGGATATTTTTCGGGAAATCACCGGTTTTTCTTTCCTCACCTGTATTCAGCAGTCTGTTATGAATTTCGGCATCCTCATGGTACAGGGACTTGTCAACAGCTTCGGCCCGGTTATCATGGCTGCATTTGCGGCTGCTGTAAAAATTGATTCCTTCGCCTATATGCCGGTACAGGATTTCGGAAACGCCTTTTCTACTTTTATTGCACAGAATTTCGGCGCAAAAAAAGAAGACCGCATCAGACAGGGAATCAAAAGTGCTTTCCTCACTTCCTTTTTCTTCTGTCTGGCTGTCAGTCTTCTTGTCTGTATCTTTGCCCGTCCTCTTATGAAGATCTTTGTATCTGCCAATGAGACACAAATCATCGAAGCCGGAGTACACTATCTTCGCATTGAAGGCTCCTGCTATTTCGGGATTGGCATTTTGTTTTTATTGTACGGGCTGTACCGCGCTATCGCCCGTCCGGGTATATCTGTGGTTTTAACGGTTATTTCCCTGGGAACCCGTGTATTTCTGGCCTACACCCTCTCTATGGTACCGTGGATCGGAGTCACCGGCATATGGGTGTCTGTTCCCATCGGATGGATTCTGGCGGATCTGACCGGAATCTTTGTATACCGGAGGTTGAACCGGCGCCGCTCGAACGACAAGACGGCATCTTAAAAAATCCCGATGGTATCGGCTCTAATCACAGCCATTGTGTGATATTGGTAATTTAAAAGATGCATCTTATGTAATGATTTTAAAATATATTTATTGTGTAAAAACAGATATTTTATAAGTTATTTCTGTAGTCAGAATATGTGGAGCCATATGAAGGAAAACAGGGAAAAAAATATTTCCTACTTTTTTATAAAAGAACATAAATATGTACTGTCCTGCTATACCAGAGGTTATTGAATTAAATATCAAAAGGCTATTCACTTGCATATCGGGACGCCCAATATTCAAGAGAATATGCATACTCCCCCACAATACTCCACTAATAACAGCTCCCAGATGCTTATTATATAATCTCATAAGCTTTGGCCCTAAATAAGCTCTGTAAATAAATTCTTCTACAAAGAAAAACATACAAAAATATATAATCATATTAAAAATGTAATCACAAATTGAAACTTCTGAAGAAGAAAACGGCAGATAATTCATAAAGAAAGAAATTCCAACTATAAGCACAAACAATACTATCGTTATTTTCAAACCTTTCATACAAATCCCTAACGAAGTTAGATCATGCCGATTTCTAAAAATAATAGCACCAACATAAACTGCAGAAATTGCTATGCCTAAAAAACTGGTTAAGTAAAATTGATTCTTCTTATCAAAATGAACACTTACTCCTATCATTACCAGCGTGTATAATATATAAAAAATAATAAAAAGATTTTTTCTTAAACCTGAAAATAAGGAACTATTATTTGGAAAACAGTTTTTCATCTTCTCCTCCTTCAAAAATGGGTGTTTTAACCAAAGTAGAACACCCATATATTAATTGATGTATAAAATAGACATGGTCTATAGCCGTTTGGTAAAATTAAGTCACCACAACCAAATCTATCAAAGGAGGTTATAGAACCATGTCTGATAAAATTATACAACTAAATGAGGACTTAATAAAGCACGATTTAAAGGATCTTGTCTGTAACAGTGTCGAAGAAACTTTAAACGCTCTGCTCGATAAGGAAGCCGACGAATTAGTCAACGCTGAAAAGTATGAGCGTTCTTCTGACCGTCAGGGATATCGTTCCAGTCATTATAAGCAGAATCTCCATACTACCGCTGAGGAAGTGGAGCTGAAAGTTCCAAAACTCAAAGGCATTCCTTTTGAAACTGCAATCATTGAAAGATATCGGCGCAGAGAATCCTCTGTGGAAGAAGCTCTTATTGAAATGTATCTGGCCGGTGTTTCCGTCCGCCGTGTGGAGGATATCACCGAAGACTTATGGGAACGAAAGTCTCTCCTGGCACCATCAGCAACCTGAATAAAAAAGCTTATGAGCATATCGAAACCTGGCGTACCCGTCCGCTTTCCGGGGATTATCCCTATGTTTATGTGGATGGTGTTTATCTGAAACGCAACTGGGGGCGGTGAAATTCAGAATGTTTCCATCCTCGTTGCTATCGGAGTCAGTCAGGATGGCTGCCGGGAGATCCTTGGCGCTGCGGATGGCATGAAAGAGGATCGTGAAAGTTGGCGTTCTTTCTTTGTATGGCTGAAATAACGCGGGCTTACAGGTGTACGTTTGATCATAGGCGATAAGAATCTCGGTATGCTGGAATCCTTCTCCTATATGCCGGTACAGGATTTCGGAAATGCCTTCTCCACTTTTATTGCACAAAATTTCGGGGCAAAAAAAGAAGACCGCATCAGACAGGGGATCAGAAGCGCATTCCTTGTTTCCTTTTTCTTCTGTCTGGCTGTCAGTCTTCTCGTCTGTATCTTTGCCCGTCCTCTTATGCAGATCTTTGTATCTGCCGATGAGACGCAGATCATCGAAGCCGGAGTCCACTATCTTCGCATTGAAGGCTCCTGCTATTTTGGGATTGGTATTTTGTTTTTATTATACGGGCTGTACCGCGCTATCGCCCGCCCGGGCATGTCTGTCGTTCTGACAGTCATTTCCCTTGGAACCCGTGTGCTGCTGGCCTACACACTCTCTATGGTGCCGTGGATCGGGGTTACCGGCATATGGCTGTCCGTTCCGATCGGATGGGCTTTAGCAGACCTGACCGGAATCTTTGTATACCGGAGGTTGAACCGGCGCCGCTGCGCCACCAAACCGGTCTCCTAGTTTGTCATAATCAAATGTTAGCGTCGGTGTACAAGGGGACAATACGCTCCAAGCCGCGTAATTTCGGGGATTTTCTTTGTTATCCTCATTCGGCGTACGTCCAGTACGCCTCAATCGTCTGCCTTGAAAAACCCCGAAATTCCTGCGGCTGGAGTCTGTGAGTCGGGAAGGAGCAGATTTTAGCCCCTTTTAGGCACTTGAACGACGCGTACAGAGACGTACGCGGAGTGAAAGTAACGAAGAAGGGACTAAAATCTACCCTTCACCGACCGTGTTGCCCCTTGTACACCGACGCTACTCTTCCTTTTGCAGAATCCTTACAATTTCCAGCATATACATCTCATGGTAGTCCTTCTCCGGATAACATTTTATGTCATTCTCTTTTTCAATAAACAGTGTCGGATCCACCCACTGCGTATACTGTTTCTTTCCCACAATAATGAGTTCTGCCTCCTCTACTCCTACTGTCCCATCCACATAATAGGGATGAAGACCCGCAGCTTCCCATTTATTCATATCTTTTCCCGACTTTGTACCACAGATCTTCAATGCTTCCCGGTAACCGTCCGGCAGGAAAGATATAGTGAGCATATCATTCTCGTCTGCAAATTTTTTGGTATAGCGCTGAGGGCGGATAAAAATTTCCACAATACTTTTTCTCCAGAGTGTTCCAAACAACCCCCATGATGCCGTCATCAGATTATTTTCCTCTTCATCCCCTGCCGCAATCAGGATCCAGTCTTTATTTGTCCTTGTAAAGGGATTGAATGTCATATCTTCCACAGTAATTTCTTTAAATTTCATTTTCTTCCTCCGCTTGTCATTAATATATTATTATATCATTTTTTTCTGCGTCTATATCAATGTATAACCTCCGTCCACACACAACATCTGTCCGGTTGTATAGGCTGACAGATCTGACGCATAGAATACGGCAATCCCTCCTAGATCCTGATCTGGATCTCCAAAACGCCGCATCGGTATATGGCTTAACAATTTGGATCTTACATCCGAATCTTCAAACAAAACTTTTGTAAGTTCTGTCTGGAAAAATCCCGGTGCGACCGCATTCACCGTAATTCCATGAGACGCCCACTCTGCTGCCAGCGCTTTTGTCATCTGCATCACACCGCCTTTGGCGGCCACATAAGAAACGATATCCTCCCTTGCAACAACCTTTGCATTGATGGACGCAACATTAATAATCCGCCCTCTGATCTTTTTTTCTATCATATGCCTTGCCGCAGCTTGACAGGTAAAAAACACACCTTTCAGCTGTACCTCCTGTACCCTATCCCAATCTTCTTCCGTATAATCCACTGACGGTTTTCTGACATTGACTCCTGCGCTGTTCAAAAGGATATCCACATGTCCTGCCAAATCTACCGCCTCTGCCACCAGCTGGGAAGCACCGTTTTTCCCACTGATATCTGCTCGTAGTCCAAAAGCCTTTCCGCCGGTTTTTTTCTGTATTTCTCCTGCTGCTTTTTTACATTCTTCTTCTTTTCTGCTAGCAAGGATTACCTGTGCTCCTGCCTCCGAAAGAGCTTCTGCCATTCCCCTTCCAAGTCCCCTTGACCCTCCAACGATCAACGCATTTTTTCCGTTCAGAGAAAACATTTTTTCAAAACCCATATTTCTTCCCCTTTCTATAGTTGTACCAGAAACTCCAACACAAATGATAAAATATATTTTTTACATCGATTCACTCTATTTTTCAAAAATAAATAGAATTGGTCGTTGAATTATGTTAAAATTAGAATATTAGGAGGTTTTTATATGATAGAATCAAATGAATCATGGCTTTTGCCCATGCCCAAAAAAAATTTGAGCCGCATGGTTACTGATAAAATTACCGAAGCCTTGGCAACCGGACAGCTCAAACCCGGTGAGTATCTTCCTTCCGAAAATCAACTTTCTGAAAACCTGGGAGTCGGAAAATCCAGCATCCGTGAAGCAATAAAAATGCTGGAGGCAGTCGGCGTCGTAGAAATTGTAAAAGGACACGGCAGCCGTATCCGTACTTCTATTGATTCCGATGCCTTAAACCCGCTGACCTATCAGCTGATCCTCCAGAGCAATTCTTCACAGGATAATCTGGTTGAATTTCGTCGCATCATTGAAAACGCTGTCAGCTGCCTTGCCGTAAATACAATTACTGATGAAGAGATCCTTTTTCTAGAAAAGTTGCATGAACAAATGAAAGAAAAAGCCGAAAAAAAGGAAGACACATTGGAATTAGATGTCCAGTTTCATGAATATATCTATTCCGCAACAAAAAATCCTTTTTTTTCCTGTATCGGGAATGCGATCATGAAATTGTTCAAGCCTTCCATGGAGGTTTCCAACTCCATCTATCAGAATATTGTGCTGGAAAACCATGAACGGATCCTTCAAGCCTTTAAAAAGAGAGATCAAAATGCCATGCACGACGCAATTCTTCACTCTATCAATAAGTGGGATACCCTGACACTGCATCATTAAAATTCGGACTGGCAGTTCCGCAAGATATGCCAGTCCGAAAACCTTTTGATTTACTATATGGAGCTGATTAGTGCTGCCGCAATACAAACAATCATTGTGAATACGGCTATAAATATGCCTGCCAGTGTGTAGGACTTAAGTCCTCCCTTTACAGTGTAGCCGGACATGTTGGTTACAACCCAGAAACCACTGTCATTTACATGTCCAACACTGATTCCGCCGGCCAGGCACGCCAGTGCGATAAAAACCGGATGCAGTGTTGTCATACTGGCAAAACCAGCCATTATGTTCATGGAAGTGATGGAAGCAACTGTTCCTGAACCAAGCGCTATTCTGAACACTACCGCTATGATAAAGGCAAACAGTACCAGAACAACCGGCGAAGTTCCAATTGATGTAAAGCTTTCCGCAATGATGTCAGCAAATCCGGTGGCACTGATCACAGCTCCAAACGATCCGCCGGCTCCGGTAATCAGAAGAACGATACCGGAATCTGCAACTGCCTTATTCGCTACACTTTCCAGATTTTTCCCAATAGATTTAATAGAGATCAAATAAGCAGCCAGAGTTCCAAGGAGCATGGCGATTGTTTTGTCTGCGAGAAATGACAGTACAGCGGAATCCACTCCAAATGCTGTACTGACTGTGTCAAGCAGGATGCAGACAACCGGGAGCAGCAAAGGAATCAGAGCCATACCGAAGCTTGGTGCTCCTTCCGGGATTGGCTTTGACTCACTCATTTCCAAAATTCCCGTTTCATCTTTTTCTTTATTCCAGAACCCTTTATCCAGCATTTTAAAATAAATCGTTGTTCCTATAATATAGACGAAAAGGCAGACAACTGCCCCTACACCAAGCATGATACCAAGATCAAAATGAAAGATCTGTGCAGCTGCAAGAGGATTTGGTGTAGGCGGAACCAGAGTATGTGCTCCGGCCGCACCGATCGTTACAGCGCCAATGGCGTATGGCAAAGGTTTTTTCAAAGTTTTACTTACTTCAATTGCAAGAGGTACAAGGATAATAAAAGTAATATCAAAAAATACCGGTATTGCAAGAAGAAATCCCGCAAATCCAAGAGCGTAAAGCGCATATTTCTCGCCGGCTTTTGCTACCAGCGTTTCTGCAATCACACGAGCGCCTCCATTTTCTTCCAGCAGTTTTCCTAAAATAACGCCTAAACCGATTGGAAGACCGATTCCAGCCATTAGGTCGCCAAATCCGGTTCCAATTGTTGTCGCTGTATCTAACAGATTCATGCCGCATCCAAGCCCCATGACAAGACTTCCAAAGATCAACCCGATAACTGGACTTAATTTCAATTTCATAATAGAAATTAAAATCACAACGATTGAAATAATAAGCCATAATGATACCTGTGCCATTTCAGACATATTCTTTCCTCCCTTCTTCCTTTTAGAAAGGGACGGTCTGTTCGATCCGCCGTCCCTTTACGTAATATTAATTAATCTTTTCAAAGAGTCGTTCTTCTGCCTTTGTAAGTTCGCTTTCCATTGCCTTTTGGCTCAGTTCTTTCAGAGTCGCCAGATCATTCTCCTTCTGTTCTTTCTCCCATTCCTCTGCAAATGCACCGTTGCGTATTCTGTCATATCTGTCGCGGAGAAATTCTTTAATCTGTGTCGGATCAAAAAGTTCAAAACTTTTAAGCTGTCCATACTGGCTTGTATGTGAGTGGAACGGAAGCTGTTTGAACATTCCCATTTCTGCTGCCTTCTCCATCATGAACATAGGTTCTTTTGAAATGTATTCCTCCATCAGTACTGCTTCTTCCGGATGTCCCATTTCTACATGAAGTTTAAATGCTTCTACAAATACATGATAGATAATCGGCCAAATTCCCTGTTCTGTCATCAGATCCAGGCATGTTTCATCATCAAAGCATACCTCAATCGCACCTTTTTTCGTGGAGCCTATCGCTTTACAAAGGGCTTTGCCATATTCCAGCGCTTTCCCGGACGCATCCTGCGCAACGCCTACAAATGCTGGGAAGCCTTCTCCTCTTAGATACATCTCACGAACTCCTTCTCCAATCATTCTTGGAGCTGCCATAACAACATCTACATACTCAGGCGGAATAATCTTTTTGAATGTAATATTGTAGGCGGAAGCGAAATTAACAATATTGCCCTTTTCCAATCCAGGAGCGATCTGCTCTTCAAAGATCTTCGGTGCAAATTCGTCTGGAAGAAGCATGAAAATTACATCTGCCATCTTGCAGGCTTCAGCAATCGGGAATACCTCAAATCCATCTTTCTCTGCCTGGTCGTAAGATCCGTCATGGCGGCTTCCTACGATGATCCTCTTTACACCGGAATCCTTCATATTCAGCGCCTGCGCGCGTCCCTGATTTCCATATCCTACGATTGCCACTACTTTGTCCGTTACCAGACTTAAATCCGCATCCTTGTCATAATAAATGTTTGCCATTTCTTTTTCCTCCTTAACCCTTTTTGCTAATCTGATATCAGATGTCTTATATCTGTTATCACATTACTACTTTTAGGTAAAATAGTCAATATATTTTCCTGCTATTTTTATTTTTCATCAATTATGCACAATTTATATTTTTATTTTTGTGATATTATACTATTATTACTTCTATTGAGCGATAAATTTTCACATTTCTTTTTTATCGTCAGTTTTATCCAAAACAACAATTTCCGCTTCGCGCAAATACATATCCCACAGAGCGTTTTATTTAACAGGGAGCAAAGTTCCTGTTAAATAAAAAAAATACCTCAAAAATTAATAAATTAAATTTCAAGGTATTCTCAATATAAATGCATCTTATGTAATGATTTTGAAATATATTTATTGTGTAAAGACAGATATTTTTATTTAACGCGTGTCATTTTTCCCGCATCCATTTCCCACACATGGTCTGCCAAAAGAGTAATGTCTTCACTGTTATGGCTGGTTAGAAGGATCGTTTTCCCTTTCTCCTTCCACTCCATCAATAAAGCGCGTATCTCCTCCACTCCCCCCTTATCCAATCCATTAAAGGGTTCATCCAGTATCAGCAATTCCGGGGCTTCCATGATTGCCTGGGCAATGCCAAGTCTCTGCTTCATTCCCATAGAATATTTGTCCACTGCTTTTTTTGAAGACGGATCCAGACCCACTTTACGGATGACCTCTTTGATCTGCTCATCCGTAATTTGACCGCGGATTCCCGCCATTAACCGGAGATTTTTAAATGCTGACATCTGCTGCATAAAGCCCGGATGTTCAATCAGAAGGCCAATAGATTCAGGAAAATCTACATCTTTTCCAATCTGCTTTCCTCCTACTGTAACCTGACCGGCTGTAGGCGTAAGAAAACCGCATACGCATTTAAAAAATACACTTTTTCCGGAACCGTTGTTTCCGATCACAGCATACGTCTTTCCTCTTAAAAACTCACAGTTTATCCCTTTGAGAACTTCCTGCTCCCGAAAGGTCTTTCTCAAGTTTTCAACTTTTACCATTACTTCATTCATCGTCTGCCCTCCGTTTCTCTATGAAAATACGAACTGGTAACGCCTGGCCAGCTTTCTGATAATCAAAATATTTAACAGAACCCACACAACCAGAATCAGATAACTGTGCCATAACCTTGGCAACAGATCATAGCCGAAATTGTGCATATAATAGGTGGCATGATTCAAAGGAGAAATCCACCCAGTAATCACATTACTTTTATATTGCAATATATCCGGTATATTTAAAAGCCTGCCTACCATATCCGGATTCAGAAGAAGGCCATAAAGATTCAGGATGAATACACTTACAACGCCGCCAAACTTATTTTTCAGCAGATTAAAGATCATCATGAGCGTTGCTGCCAATAGGGTATATAAGGTCATCAAAAAGAAAATAGCGGCCGTACACTTATAAGGTTTTGACATTTCCATTATTTTCACTGAAGCAGGAAGCGCCACCTTCTCTCCCACACCAGAGTACCCTAAAAGAGCTCCTGTCTCGCTCCACATATTCCCCACGAACGAGAGGGGTGCACATAATATACAAAATACTATCAGTATAAAAAACATATAGATCAATGTTACAGCCACAATATACAGGATCTGGGCCCAGATCCAGGTACTTCGCCTGGCCCTGACCAGATAATAGGGTGTTGCTTCGTTGATAAAGGGCATGTCCATAAAGAAGAAAATCAAAAGAAAAGAAGCAAGCAGAATTGATTTTCCATCACTGAATGCCCATACAAAAGGTTCAAAAATCTGCATGATCGTTCCATAGGTCCGGGCAAACATAATAGCCTTGGCAGACATCATAACACAGAACACAAATGCCAGAATAAACGCCAAAACAATCTGGGGATTTTTCTTCCACCCCAGGAAATTCAATCTGGTCATTGAGCATACAAGACAAAATTCACTCATGTTTCCACCTTCTTTCCATCATAATAAGATATCCGGTTCCCGCTATCAAATTAGCAGCAAGCAAAATCACTATAACCTGACTTTCACTGGAAATTCTCAATAACATCCATTCTTCCGGATTCAAAATGGGATAATCTGAAAGATAGGCTTTCAATAAGGTGGATATGATATAATACAAAATAAAGGGAGAGGCATAGGCCATATAGCGATTATTAGAGCCAACGGAAATCACTCCCCCAAGCAAAGCATAAAAGGAGCTGTTTATACACAAAATTGCTGCCATCTTGCACAAATATATCAAACTATCTGTCTGGAAGGTCTGTATTTCCGCCTGCTTTGGCGGAAACAAGATGCCAAAAATAATAAGCAGCAGTAAGATCATGGCAAGAACTGTTAAAAATCCAACCAATACACAGCTAAGTATTTTACTGGTATAGTAACGCTTCTTTGTCGTTCTAAGGATACTATAATATAACACTCTGCTTTGCATATCTTCAATAAACATCCCACTTACTGCGAATGTACATACAATGGGCAATACATAAGCAATGGCTTCCGTTCGAAGCGCTATGCAGACCGCGGACAGGAAACGGATTTCTCCTTCCGGTATTATAGATTCTGCAATATTTTCCATCATCTCTCCCATGCCGAAAACAGCTGCTAAAGAACAAAGCACAATGCCCACATAAAACCCTGGTGAAGATAATCCACGTTTGATATCCATTCGATAGATTCCATTCATTCCTTACCCCCTCCTTTCAGGATTTAGTCCACTTCAATCCCGGGATCCGCATTCGGCTGAATGTATCCTCCATCAATGGCATTTAATACGATGGTTTCTGTGCCCCATTTACGGATCTCCCCAGCCGAAGTTAAGCCTGTCCTTTCTAAATCGAAAACCCACACAGAAACCAACCATACTCTTTCAGGTTCTTCAATGCATTAATGTTGGCCGCACGAATCCGAATAATTAAAACATTATATATGCGATAACGTATAATTAATTGCAAAAAGGCCAGCAACTCCACTCAATATCTGCAATAAATAAATCGCATTTTCCTGTTGAAACCAAGGGATTTTTCACCTCTTCCATACGTCTGCTTATGAAAACGAGAGTTAATTATCAAGGAAGTTCACATCAATATAAATGCGTCTTATGTAATGATTTTGAAATATATTTATCGCGTAAAAACAGATATTTTATAAGTTATTTCTGTAGTCAGAATGTGTGGCGCCATATGAAGGAAAACAGGGAAAAAAATATTTCCTACTCTTTTATAAAAGAACATAAATATGTACTGTCCTGCTATACCAGAGGTTATTGAATTAAATATCAAAAGGCTATTCACTTGCATATAGGGACGCCCAATATTCAAGAGAATATGCATACTCCCCCACAATGCTCCACTAATAACAGCTCCCAGATGCTTATTATATAATCTCATAAGCTTTGGCCCTAAATAAGCTCTGTAAATAAATTCTTCTACAAAGAAAAACATACAAAAATATATAATCATATTAAAAATGTAATCACAAATTGAAACTTCTGAAGAAGAAAACTGCGGATAATTCATAAAGAAAGAAATTCCAACTATAAGCACAAATAATACTATCGTTATTTTCAAACCTTTCGTACAAATTCCTAACGAAGTTAGATCATGCCGATTTCTAAAAATAATAGCCCCAACATAAACTGCAGAAATTGCTATGCCTAAAAAACTAGTTAAGTAAAATTGATTCTTCTTATCAAAATGAACACTTACTCCCATCATTACCAGTGTGTATAATATATAAAAAATAATAAAAAGATTTTTTCTTAAACCTGAAAATAAGGAACTATTATTTGGAAAACGGTTTTTCATCTTCTCCTCCTTCAAAAATAGGTGTGCTAACCAAAGTAGAACACCCATATAATTGATTATTCCGAGGCTCTTTGAGCCACCTGTCCGGACTTTGAGAGCTGCCATTCCGGAGAATGAAAGCCATATATTCCGGTAAGTCAGAGCCACATTAGGCTCTATTACATAGATTTCCTTTATACTGTAAGAACAACATCAGTAGATATGAATACAGTTAAAGGAGGTCACCACTATGACCAAATATCGAGAAATCCTTCGCCTGAAAAGCTTAGGATTCAGTGAACGGAACATCGCACATAGTTGCGGTGTGTCCCGTAACACAGTTACTGTTCGCCGGACGCCCATCCTTCGCTACTTTGTGCAAATGTCAACCACTTTTTTACATTGTTAGGTAAGATGTTTTTTACACCGTATGGTAAGGAGTTTTTTACATCCCTTAGTAAGCAGATTTTTACATCGTAAGGTAAGCACTTTTTTACTTTACCCGGTAAGCAGTTTTTTACATCCCTGTTTCTCCCTTTGGGTAAAGGTCAGGGTGCTTCAGCCGGTACGATTCCCCGCGGAAAGAGTAACACTTGGCATGGTGCAGGATCCGATCCAGCATTGCAGTGGTAAGTACCGGATCCCCCATCATCTCAGCCCAGTCAACGATCTCTTTGTTGGTGGTAAAGATGATAGAACTGGTTTCATAGGTATCACTGATAAATGTGAAAAATCTGTTTGCCTGTCCGCGGCTGATCGGTGTGTAGCCGATCTCATCAATTATGACAAGCTGTGCTTTCTTGATATTTTTGAGCCGGAATCCGGCTGCACGCTCTGTCTCTGCGGTATCAAGGATCTTGATCAGACTGGTCATCTTCTCAAAACATACAGTATAGCCGCTGTTGACAGCCTGCAGACCAAGGCCACAGGCAACCATGGTCTTGCCGAGGCCCGGAGGCCCCGCAAAGACAAGGTTTCCGCAGTTGTCCAGCCAGGACAGTTCTTTCAAAACGGAGAGCTGTGCGTGGGTGATACCTGACTCCAGCTCTTCCGGATCAAACTCTTCCAGCGGCCGGATATTTGGTGGAAAATGCGCCGCGGAATAGTTACGCTTCCGACGCCGTTCATTCCGCCCTTTGACTTCGGTCTCAAGAACGGCCAGAAGAAATTCCCTGCAGGAGGAGTCCTGCAGATCCGCAGTTTCCAGAAGATCCGGAAGCATGCGCGCCGCGTGCTTTAAGGTAAATGTTTCGAGCAACGCTGTGAGCCGCTGTACAGGGATATGGCCGGTATCCATACTTTTTAAGATTTCACGGTTCATCGAGCAGCAGCCTCCTTCCTTTCTGTGCGTTCCTGAAAGGCTTTTGCATAAACAGAAAGATCCGTGTAGCTGACACTGCCGGATGGAACCTGGGCACGGCAGTCGTCTGTGGTCAGTTCCCGGCCGGCTTTTGCAAGACTGTAAACAACTTTAAACTGTGAGAACTGATACCGGTATTTCTGGCAGCATTCCTTCATCACCTGCGCTACCAGGGATTTATCCGGATTCTCAGAATCAAGGAACTGTTCAATTGCCCGAAGCTGTTTGGAGATATGCCGTGGATTTTCCTTTTTCACACCATTGATGAAGTGCTGGAAGTCATAGCAGTTCCATTTCCCACGGAGACGCTCCATGATCTCGATCCAGTCTCCGGAGTCCTGTTTCCGGTGTTCCGGGAGCTGATTAACACTTCCCTTCCTCTCGCTGAGATTATGGGAACAGATATAGTTCAGCTGGTCATCATAAATGTGGATCTTCCCACTGACAACTTTGAACTGTACCGTTTTGAAAGCATAATCACGTGGAACCGAATACCTGCATGATTTATACAGGACGTAAGGTATTGCCGCGATTTCATAAGTGCGGAATGTATTCGGAGATGTTTCATACACGGATGGAAGAAGAGGCCGCATGGCTGACCTTTCAATGCTGTCGTAGACTGCTTTTGGGACCCGTAAGGTAGAACGGTGGATCCGCTGGTTCTTGCGTTCCAGCCATCCGGGCAGGGAACGCCATACATCATCGATACAGGTGACCTTCCGCGCACTGAAGAAGTTTTTCTTCACGAACCCGACAGAGTTTTCGATAGGTCCCTTGCTTTCCGGATCCGCTTTATTACACACCCAGAGCCGGATATCCTGTTCAGTACAGAAATCTTCAAAGGTCCTGGTCTTGATGACTTCACCATAGGTTTCACTGGCGACAAACACGGCGTCCTGGTCAATGACCAGTTCTTTAGGACGCCCTCCAAGCCTGCAGAAACTACGGTAGATCGCCTTACAGGCCTCTTCCGAGTTATACTTGTGATCCTGTGCATAGACGCATAAAAAACGGCTATAACGCAGCAAAAGGCACATGAAATGGATATGCGTTGTTTTTGAGAGAGTCTCCTCACCGAAGTCAATCAGCATCTGTTCTCCGGGCGGGGTGTCAAAAACATAATCATAGATACGGCGGTGCTCAGGCTCCCTGTTGATCTGTCCGGAATCCTCAAGATAATGGATGTAGTTCCGGAGCGTCTGTTGGTTCCCGGGAAGTTTCTCATAGTCTCCGTTTTCGATGAATTTTTCTTCCAGAACATCGTAAACTGATGACATACAGAACGTTTTTCCGCTGTTTGTTTCAAGGATCCTGATAATCGTACTGCGGAAAGGTTCCGCATCAAAGGTTTTCGGTTTTGCGAGCTTAGCGCCGGGATCATCCGGGAGCACATCCATGTCATAATACTTGCTGATTGTGGGCCGGCTGGGAGGCTTGCGTCCCTGCGCTTCATAGTATCTGATAATATCAGCTTTTGTGTAACCTTGCAGTTTTAAATCCTGTATTTCCTGCATTTTTGTTTTTGTCAGCATAAAGGTCTCCTCTCTTGTGTACTGCTTACAGTATACAAAATCGGATGAACTGCTGACTCCTCCTGTGATAAAACTCGCCGCAGAGGATGTAAAAAAGTTCTTACCGGACGGTGTAAAGAACTTCTTACCAACTCATGTAAAAAACTCCTTACCGCGTCATGTAAAAAACTCCTTACCCTGTGGCTGTAAAATCACCTTACCACGCACAACTTTGACTGGAGTCTCATCGGCCTGCAGCACATGGAAGCGGTACATCCTGTTATGAAGGTAATCATAAAGTGCCCCCAGATACCGGTCGGCACACTGGATCACCCAGTTGGCCATCACCTGCCGGGAGATGTGGAGTACTCTTAATTGAATGAATTGCATGAGACCCGGATGTGGATAACTTCCACTGTATCTGCGAGGGCGAACCGGAAAAGATTTTTAAATTTCTCTGTTTTGCACAACGTATCACAGGAGATTGCTGGGCTGCACTTCCTGGATCGGATGTCTGGATACGATCTCCAGCCCCTGCATCAGCGCCCGGTATTGTTCCGGCGTGATCTCCAGAGCCTCTTCTTTTGTACGGGACCAGCTGAAGCCGCCCTGTTTTAGCCTTTTGTAAACCTTCCGGAATCCGGATGGAAAACGGATGATGCATCTGGTAACACAGCAGGAAGTTTGATCTCAGCGAAAGATACGGACTGCTGAACAGTAGATAACTGTCCCGTCTCTATAACTGCGGACAGAGACGGATTTTGAGATGCTTCATAAGCTTCCCAGCGCAGGATGCGCTGCCAGTAAAAGAACTGTTTTCCAGAGATTCCGTTTGCCCGGCAGCAGGCGGTCTTTGGCATCCCGCTGTTCATACATTCATTCAGGATCTTGGTCCAGTGCTCTGCACGGACCTGATGTGTGATTTTATCTATGGCACTAACTCCTTTAAAAAACTTGTAGTTTTCTGGAGTTATTATCTCATGAGACAAGGAAACTAGCACGGTACTAGTGATTTACCATATACAAACAAATTACTACATAATAATGAATTAAACATATTATTGCTTTTCAGGCAAAGAAAACAATATGTTTTCTTTGCCTGAAATTAATTAATTAAACATTCTAATATTACAACAAAAATATACTTTTAGCGCAGAAATAGAAAAATCATGCTGTAATATTTCTGTCAATATTAGACTTCATGTTTTCACGTAAACTTTCTTTTGCAAGAGCCCACGGATATCCTCCCGGACCACAATAACAATCGCAATTGATATCACATACGCAATTCTTATACTGCTCTAATGTATTACGATTTTCTTGAATTCTTTTATTTAGTTTCTTCATTTCATATTCCTCCTATTTTTATAATGAATGCCTTATTATAAATAACATTATTCAAACTTCTTTAACTCTACTCCTCCTTTCCAAGAATAATTTTATGATTGAATAATGTCATATATAGAAACAGTACATTATCCTTCTCCCTGCTTGATCGATACAAATCCTCCATCAATTGCATTTAATACGACGTTTTCTGTGCCCCATTTAAGAACCTCCCCATCTGAAGTTAATCCTGTCTTTTCTAAATTGAAAACCCACACAGGAACCAACCATACTTTTTCAGGTTCTTCAAATGCATTAATGTTGGCCGCACGAATCTGTATATTTGTAACATTATATATACATTTTGTACCAGTATCCTTCAGCTCATCTCCATCGTCAGAAAGAGCGGAATACAGCAGGTGATCTGCCAGTTTTTCCTTTATTTCATCAAAAGAAAGTAGCTTTGTGTTATTTGCAACTGTATCTATTTTCTTTGACATATTTGTCCAAGCAAATTTTTGAACACCATCTTTCGTGATAATGATTTGAATTTTTTCGGAAGAAAATTGTGGGGCGTATACTGTTTCTGGAATTCCTTCTAGTATTTCAGGTGACCGCTGACTATATCCCATCAAGTCTCCCAATGTACGATAAAAATAAATTGAAAATCCAACCTCATTAAAGGGATTATCTTCGTCCCATAATACCCATGTTTCTGTATTCCTATTTCCGATTGCTTTGACACAGCTGCCTACTTCAAACCCTTTTATTGATATTTTATCGAGTAAAGCCTTCGCTTCATTCAAAGCCTCCTCTTCAGATAGAGATGGTATCTCTTCCATATGTTCTTTTAATGATTTTAGCCAAGCATCATTTTTATTATTGCTATCTAAATTTCCATGAATCAAAGGCATCAGATATTCTTCATCAATAAACGTACCCTGGGAATACAGAAAATTGGTTGTGCTTCCTAATTTATCGCTATAGCTTATCGCACGGATTAAGGGGTTCTTTTCATTTTCTTTATCTATTTTGGCTGTGAAACCTAGTTTTTCGTCTGTATCATAATAATAATCACTTACTCCATCATAGAAATCTCTTTCTGTCTGTACCGGCTCCATAAGAACAGGCTTTATAGAATTCTTTGTTCCCGCTTTTTCTGGAGCTTCATCAATAAGTTGATCCATTTTACTAAGTTGATCCTGCCAATATTGAGTTGATCCTAATCCACCAGATAACGAAGCCCAAGTCCCCTCATAATTTTCCATTCTCGCTTTTTCCGATTCTAATTCATCTTTTGTCATCTTAGGATATTCATACAATGGATTCCCATCTGAAAAATAATCGCATAATTTCTCCAACAATTCATTGGTCAATACTGATTGTTCATAAACATCTACAGGTGTATTGTATATTTCTGGTATCTGTGGAGAATAATCTGCTTCTAAAGTAACAAAACCATCGCTTCTTTCAATCTTTTCGTGCCAATGATCAGGAATCTGCAGATCTTTTGGTACATCGTCATCTTTTTCCAGAATGCTTTCTTTCGGAATCCCCTCTGATCGGTCAACAACAATTTCTTCTTGTGGCGTTTTAGCACATGCCATTAATCCAGAACTTAAACATAGCAAACAAACCAAAATATATGTTTTGTTCTTCATTAGAAATCACCCCCTTCTATTCTTGTAATAATAATATCATATCTTTGCATATTGATTCTATTTCATGTTTACTATAATTGTGTATTACCTGGTTACAGACGGTTAATTTCATGCTATTTCGATACACATGTATCCAGCAACAATCAGTAGTATCTACTATATTTGGAAATGTTAAAAGTATATTTGAATTTAATAATAAAAGATCAACATTACGATGAAATGAAATATTTATTTGTTGTTCGAAGTTTTGTTTATTATAATTTATAATTCTAAAATCATCGCTTGAAGAATTATTGTCTGTAATACATACACATTCATAACCAAATATTTTAGTAAGACAATTTAAAACATTAGAAAATATTGAAATATCATCTGATTCTATTAAAATAATTGGTGGATTGATAATTTTTTTTGGAAGCAGTGCTTCAGACAGTACATTAATCTGGCGATCATTACAGGTTTCTCCTTGGGCAAGAAACTGATTTATTAGGTTTCTTGAACATGAAAAACTACTTTCTTCGCATAACGCATCAACTTTATTTAACAAATTTGCCAAAACACGAGGAGCTGAAAAGCTATTTCCTATATTTGAATCCAAAACTGTCCCACAATCCACATGAAGATCATTATCTGGAATAGCATAGATTTTTTGACAACAAAAATGTTCTACAGGTAATGCTATAGTTCCGATCACTTCTTGAAACGCTGCCGGCATAGTAATAAGATTAGCATTACTGCTTGCAGCTATTATAGTAATTCCACTGTCATACATTTTTTTAATCAAAGGATATATTTCTTTTTGTTTTGATAATATCGTTGTGCCAATGCTCAAACATAATACATCAATTTGATTAGAAAAAAGAAATTCTAATGCAATTATGAAATCGTTAATATCTAATTGATTTTTATTCATAATATCAACATGTATTAAAACGTGGTTCTTAGGATTTCTTAAGTTATCGTTCAAAATCTTGCAGCATAATGTACTATGAGTAGAATTAACTATATCGTTTGTTTGGCATACCGTTTTTACTTGACATTTCGTTATTTTATACTTATGTATCTGAGAAAAATCAAGCATTACATTATTATCTAAAGAATCGTCAATTATTCCTATTTTCATTAATGCCAATCGCCTCTATTTCTGCCGCCAAATTGTTAACAGTAAATATTGGGCTATCATTCGTTTCTAAAATTCTGCAAATATTAATTCCATATTTAGTTTCAAGCGTATTAATTAAATATAAGAAATCAACGGTATCTATTCCAAACTTTTGATCAAGCAAATTATCATTTAAATCTGAAATAGTAATATCAAAAAGAGCACTAATTTCCTCTAACAACATTTTTTTAGCAATATCTTTTGTCATATATATACCCCCTGTATATTTTTTACAAATGATCTAAATTATCTCAGGATTTTCATTTAAAAGGGAAGTTAATTCATCTATGAATGTTTCAATCCCTTTTTTATCGTCTGGAAGTAAGACAATATTGCTGTTCACAATTTCTGTTGGCAAATTTTCTTTACAAAACTTGTTAGAATAGAAATTATATTCTACTTTTTCTTCCTCGGTATTTACATTATAAGTTTGATTACAGATATAGAATTTAATAATATCCACGCCCAATCGTAACTTACACAACTTTTTCATTTCATCAAAATATTTATCCGTATAGTATTTACTATAATGTATACAGAGAACACCATAATCACTTATTATTGCATTAGATAAAACATATGAAATTTCTCCAAAATAATTGTGTTCATAATCATTTAATGTCATTATCCCACTAGGGCAACTAATCAGTATTATGTCAGGAAGTTTTTGCTCAGCTAAGTCACAAATAAAACTATTGGCTCGTTTAACTTTTAGAGGCAGAGATATATCATCCGCATATAAAAAATCAGGTAATACGTCACAATTAAATAACCTTGCAAGTGGATTCCCAGAAATTACTAAAACGCTATATCCTTTATCCTCTAAAACTTTTTTTACTGATAATATCAAAGAAAACTTATCACAATTTTCACCATCTCCTAATATAGAGATAACTGGGCATGTCACTTTTCGTAATTTTTTTGACGAAGTACAAATTCTATTGTTATAGCTATTTAGAATTGTTGTCTCAGCATCTTTAAATACTTCAACTCCCAGCCATTTATAGATAAAGCTGCTAGTGTATATTGGTATATTTTTTCGAATGGCTTCATTAATTCGATTAATATATGCTTTTTTGCCCATTTTTTGCACATTATCACATAAAATCAAGACATCGCAATCCATAAGGGCTTTTTCGGAATCATTTGTGTAAATGCTATTTTTTTGAACTTCTATTTCATTTTCTTTATATGTAACTATAAAACTTATTTCATATTTTTTTAATTCCTTGGAGTGTTCATAGATTACATTCGACTCATAATTTGCAGGGAACAATACAATTTTTCTCTTACTATTCTCACTCATCATGATCCTCCTCGTGAAAATGATATCCATTTTCTATCAAAACACATAATTCTTTTAAATTATACAAAGTATCATTTATACTCGTTTTACAACTCTTGAGTTTCCGCAAACTGCATTAAAAAGATAGATATGTCTTCCTAAAGTACCAATCTGCTGTTTTTTGAGAAATTTAGAATGGCAGCACCGAGAATAGAGGCACTTTTATAAGCCCCGTCGGAACCGGGCTTGGGGAGATATATTCTTTTATCTATTCAAACGGTCAGCTTAAGGCAGAGTTGACGGTTCACTGGACGTTTTGTCCTGTACCAGAGCCGGATGCCCTCTTTTGCATATGACAGTATGCCGAAGATGCCTTTTGCCAACCGATAATAGCAGAAACTGACTTTCTCCTTGATTGGATTAGCTTCCTGTATGATTGAAACTTTCAGGGGGTTTGTATCAGGACTTAATTCTTCCTGCGCTAAAAATGCCATGGCTAAAGTAATATAAAAGTTAAGCGCATTAATGGCTTCCAGTTTCCTTACACGGAAGTTTTCAAACTGATAGGTCTGCTTTTTACAACGAAAATATTCCTCGATCCGCCATCTGGAAAAGTAGGTTCTGGCAATGCGGATCACATCATCCTTTGAACGGATCTCTTTGTTTGTAGCCAGCATCATGGGATGTTCCGTGATCCCATAGACCAGGACCAGATAGATATCCTTCCGGGAGGCAGTGATATGAACTTTTACGTGGGAAAGATATGCGGTATGTCTTTTTCCTTTATAGAAAACATCCGCTTTTACTTTTCCTTTCCTCCGGTTCCGCAGTTCCGTTGCCTTTGTCCATTTATTGTGATAAAGAAGTTTCCGGTTGGATTTCAGACGGATCACGTAATTCTGCTTCAGATGGTCGAGGACGAGAAATATCTTATTGTCATCATAACCGCGGTCCATAACAAAGGTGGCCTTCCCAAAAAGAGCAGCTGCCTGTTTGATCGCATCAAACGTGATGGTGTTTACAGATTTATAGTCCTTCTCAGCAGAAGAATGGATCATGGAAAAAACACTGACAGGATGCTTGCTGGCAGTCAGGGCACAGGCCTCTGTTACATGGTATCCTTTTTTATAAACACTTTTCGTCTGTGTGCTTTCAGAACCATCGCGAATGATACCAAGAGCTTCAAACTGTTTTCCATCTGGTTTTACGATATCACTTTCATCAATGAGGACCACTGGTTCAGAGGGAACGCGTCTCTTTACGGTATGGAGATAAGAAGCAGCCGCAGAAGCCGGCGTTCCTTCTGAAAGATGATTGGAAAGCCGTTTTACAGTATTGGCTTTCTGTACTGTTTCATGAAGCTGGTCGGAAATATCAGTGAGCAGGCAGCTTCTGGATGCCAGAATGCCATAAACCATATCTGCTGTGAACTTTCGGTCTGGTTTCGAAAGTCTGCGGGAGATTTTATTAGTAAAAGTCAAAATTTTTCTTTTCAAACGATAAGTAGTTGATGTAGAATTAGCCATAAGGAATCCCCTTTCTTTTTTGTTTAGTAAAGTTTTTGTTTGGTAGCTTAATTTTACATCAAAAAGGAACAGGATTCCTTATATTTTGGACATTTTTTGAAAGTTGTGGATAACAAAACGCAGCATATTTGTCTTAGGGGATAATTCTGCGGAAACTCAAGTACAACTACATAACTTTCCTTCGCATGTTAATTTATTATTTGTAGGCTCAACTTGTCCTACACACATTCTACATAAACGTAAATTCCAACATTCCAAACATTCTTTTTCTGTCAATTGACCGATGTTCAAAATATAACGCATTTTATTATAATCAAATCCCTTTTCAACACTTCCTATCTTCATTCCTTGAACATTTTCACTAACTCTTTCGCATGGATAAAAATCTCCTGAAGTGTCTACAAACAACCTTCTTACCCCAGGGATGCATGGACCACCGTGATGCATTGCTTCCAGTTCTATATAATGTTGATGAGTCTCTTTATAAAAAAGTTCTATTGCTCTATGATCTGTAATATATAAGGGGTGTATATATTTCCGATCAATTTTTCCCAATAAGTATAGCAATACCTTTAAGTGTTCATATCTGTGTGGAATCCAAAATGAATCATTTACTTTAAGTAATCCATTATTTGATACACCTGTTTCATTTAACATACTTAATCTGACTTGAATAGGATTGAATAACTTTGAATTAGCGAAATAGTCTAAAACATTTTTTAAATCCGCTTTTGGATTGATGACGGTATTATATCTTACAGTAGAAAAAAATTCTTCGTCATACTTTTTTATTTTGTTTAAATTTCGAACGATTACATCAAAAGAACCTTGCCCATTTCTAAATTTACGATTTACATCGTGTTCTTCTTTTTTGCCGTCTAAACTGATTGTAACTGCAAATTTATGTTTTGCTAAAAAGCTAATAACCTCTTCTGATAATAAAGTTCCGTTAGTAGTTATAAAAAAACTCAATTCTTTATCCTGAACTTTTCCCTCGGCATACTCTACGCATTTTTTGATGAGCGGAAACTCTAATAATGGCTCTCCTCCGTAAAAAGCAATAATTAATTTATCTGAATCTATAGAATGTTCAAAATAAAAATCTATTGCTTCCCGTGCTATCTCCCAAGACATTCTTTTGTCTGAATGTCCTCTATTATAATAATTACCCGAATATGTACAATAGAAGCATCTTAAGTTGCATTGCTGCGTCACTTGTAATATTAGTTCTTTTAATTGCTTGTTTGCATAATATTCAATATCATCGGAAGAGGGGTGAATTATTTTTTTTGTAATCTTCTTCTGCAATAATCCTTTTTGTAAATATTTGTCTAATTCCCTGCAATTATTTGGAATTTTCCCATCTCGTTCGACATTTTTTAAGATTTTGTATTCCTCAGGATTTACGCAAACTACTGAATTTGTGTGTCGATCATAGAAATAATACTTTTTTAATGTTGAAAAACATTTTATTACAATTTCTCCCATAGACACCTTCTCCCTTCTTTATATAGATACTTTTATAATTGTTTCCATCCTTAACATATTCAACTTCTTCTAATTAATTTATTGACTATTTCTTTTGGATTTTATGACATTTAATCTCATATATTTTGTCTAAATTTTCTAGATTTTCTGCTTTATGGGTAACAATTATCACAGTTTTATTATTACATTTTTGAAAAATATAATTGTGAATAAAACTGTCATATATCCGATCTATATTTGAAGTGGCTTCATCCATTATAATAATTTTTGCATCTTTGACTATTGCTCGTATGAAGGCAACTTTTTGACGCTCCCCGCCGGATAAATTTCCTCCGTTTCTATCAAGTATCGTATTCAATCCTTGTGGCAAACTTTGAATAAACTTTTCTAACTTTAATTCTTCTATTATTTGCCAGAGTTGACTATCAGTCATTTTTTTCCTAAAAGAATATTATTTCGCAAAGTATCTCTGAATAAATATATGTCTTGACTTATAACACTAAATAATTGACGATAACAATTAAGTTTTACTTCTCCAATATCAACGCCATCTATTAAAATTTGTCCCTTTTGTGGATGATAAAATTGTAATAGAAGTTGAATTAAGGTTGATTTACCTGAACCATTATCTCCTATAAGGGCTATTCTTTCACCTTTCTTAATTGTTAATGAAATATCATTTAAAACAGGATGATTTTTATCATAATAAAAACTAACATTATTAAAAATGATTTCTTTATCAAAATTTTTTATTTCACGATATCCGCTTAATGTTTGCTCGTTTTCCAGTTTTTTTAATTTTTGCAACCTTTTGATAGATGGTTTTATTTGTGCAAGCAAGAATTTCAAATTAAAAATCAAAGCTATAGGACCAATTACATAAGAACTGTATGTAATAAATGCAGTTAAACTACCTACGGTCATTTCGTTGATACAAACAAAATAACCTCCTACGCCATAAAGGAATCCAGTGATAATCCATTGCAACAAAGTATCTCCTGCCAAATTAAATGAATTTAAGAGATTACCTTCTTTGAGAAACTTGAGATTATATTTTTGATATTTTATCAATTCTTTTTTCTTTATTTTAAATAAATTCCATAATTTAATTTCAGCAATTCCATTTAATGTATCATCAAACCATCCGGAAAAATCGGAATAATATTTTAAAATACATTCTGTGTTTTGCTCTCTTTTATTTGAAAAAAAAGTAATTAAACAAAATTTTATTGGTACTGCAAGAAGAACAAAGATAGCAAGTTTCCAATTAATTACAAATAATCCAGCAACTCCACTCAATATCTGCAATAAATAGCTTACTGTATTTATCAAGCCACTATTAAATAACGAACTAATATTGTCTATATCTGATGTAATTCTGTTAATAATTTCAGAAGAATTATTATTTTTAAAATAAGCCACTTTAAGATTCAATAAATAGCTAAAATATTTGTAATACAGCCTTAATACAATCCAATTTTGTATATTTACATAAACCGAAGTTTGTAAAATACTAATCCCAGATTCTATAATAGATAATCCAACTAGTATAATAGAACATACTATTACGACACTAAAAGTTTTTCCTACTAATCCAGTATCAACAATTTTCTGAATAACTAATGGACGGCCAAATGCAATAATTACTGTGATTACATAACAAAAAAATATCTCTATAATCCATCTCTTTTTCATATGATACGCCTTACACGATTTTTATTACGATTGTTGTTGAGTAATCCACTTATAACCTTGTCATCTATGCGATAATTTATTTTTAATATATTATATAATATCAAGTCATTATTTTCAATATATTTTTAACATATTAAATTATATACTAATAATAAATTAAATCAATTGAATTTTACACATTATATTCAAATTTAAATTAATATTAAAGGAAATATCGAAATTTAATTTACTGCTTTAGATTGCTAAGGTTTTCAGCACAAAATTATTAAAGATTACGGAAATAAAGCAATAAGATGTTATTATTGATTATTCAATATTTTTATATTATTAAATAGTGAAATATAAATAATAATGTGTTATTATAATAATATATAACGGTTGCAAAGGAGGATAAAAATGATTAAGTTAACACGAAGGCAGGAAGATATCATGAAAATATTGTGGGAATCGGACAAACCATTAATTGCATCAGAAATCGAAAAAAAGCAGGATGATCTTAATATTAATACTGTCCAG
Source organism: Claveliimonas bilis (assembly GCF_030296775.1). NCBI lineage: Bacteria > Bacillati > Bacillota > Clostridia > Lachnospirales > Lachnospiraceae > Claveliimonas > Claveliimonas bilis. The sequence goes on from NZ_AP027742.1 coordinate 2,373,111, forward strand.
GCTACGCTCCGAGCTCTTATGAAGAAAAATGCCATTGAAGTTGCAGACATTGTTTATAGTGGAACTGTATTGTCCAGAAGCTATAGGCCAATTATAAGTCGGGATCAGGTTATCACAGAATATGATCAGGTAGTTAGTAAGGTATTAAATGATAAGAACCTGATTGCACATTATGTGGATGAAATTAACGATCTGGCTGCTATTACAGAATTAGAAAAAATAATCAAAGAAAAAAGGAAAAAATTGGAGAAATAATATATGCGCTTAGTTTCTTTTGGATCCCTTTTGATATGTTTTTTGTCAATTATTGTTCTGACTATATATATGTATTTAACTTTAAACAGGGCAAAAGGCATTTTGATCTGTTACCTAAAACCTATATTTGTTTTGTCAGCCATTATTATGCTTCGAATGCTGATACCTGTTAATTTTCCATTTACCTATTCCTTTCGCGGAGCAAAAATCATGAATGCTGTAGGGAATATTGTATACATTAAAATAACCGAAACTGTAAATATTTTTGATATAATGCTGGGCATTTGGTTCATAGGAGCAGTCATCCAGATTATTCGTTATATACTAAAAAGAAAAAAAGTATATACCTATATTACCCCCTATATCCTGTCAGCAGAAGAAGTAAAAGAATCTGAATATTATTATTTGTTAAATACATATAAACAAAGCAAAATGCAAGTAGCTTGTGTACCAGAAAATGTTAGTCCTTCTATCTTTGGTATCTTTCATCCAATTATTATTTTTCCACAAAATATTGTTTCTTCAAAGGACTTACATTTTATTTTATCACATGAAATACAACATTATCGTAACTTTGATTTACATTTAAAAGTTATACTTGATTTATTAGTTGCAGTGCATTGGTGGAATCCTTTTGTATATATGCTAAGAAAGAAATATAATAGTGCAATAGAATTTTCAAATGACTATATGGTATCCAGGCAATTAAATGAAACTGAAAAAATAGAATATGCAGAATCACTTCTGAATATTGCAAAGATACCATTTTCAGACAAATCCTTCGACCTTTCATTAGTTGAGAACGCTAATTTTAAAAAAAGAATCTCTCTGCTTGTAGAAAATGCTAATGTTGCTAACAGCAGGAAAATGGTCACCTTGATTTTAAATATTATGTTTATTTCAATAATAATGTTTATTTCTTTGTTTTTTGTTCCAGAGGCAGATTACAGTAAAGAAGCAGAGGAAGTTTTTAAAGAAGCAGGCGCATTCAGTATTACTCCAGATAACGCTTATATAGTAACTGCCATTGATGGTTATAAATTATATATGAATGGAGAATTTATCGGTACAATGACCAGTATACCGGAGGATTTAAAGGAGGTTCCAATTTATGAAGAGAAAACTATTAATCAAAAGTCTGGTGACTAATTTGCTGGTATTAACAATGCTTTTTCCTTGTTATACAGCATATGCGCAACAACCGATTACTAATCCAATCTCAAAAGAAGAATCACAAATAGGAAAGGCAAATAGATATGTGTGGAAGTATAAAGAGATTAACGGAAAGATTTATAAAAGATTATATGACCTTACTGAAAACAGATGGATTGGTGACTGGATCTTAGTATAATCAAATATTATATCAATCTCTCAAATGTGCGTTGTCTTTATAAATAGTTAGCTCCTTTCAAATAAAAAATCAGGAGCTAACAGGGTCACAACCTATAATAAGAGACAGGCCTCCTTTTATGCAAGCATAAGGAGTCCTGCCTCTTCTTTTATCCGCACAGCTTACTTCTGTACAATATTTATAATTCTTCCCGGCACATAGATTTCCTTTACAATGGTTCCGGTCAGTTTGTCTTTGACAGCTTCTTTTCCTTTCTCCAGGGCTTCTTCTTTAGAAATCTCTGCAGGAAGTGATACGACTGCTCTTGTTTTTCCATTGATCTGGACAGCGATCTCAATCTCATCGTCCTTCATTGCTTCTTTATCGTAAGACGGCCATCCTGCATGGAATACAGTCTCTTCATGCCCCAGCTCTTCCCACATTTCCTCTGCCATATGAGGTGCAAACGGAGCAAGGAGCACAGCCAGAGCTTCCAATGTCTCTTTGTCTATGCCGCCGGCTTTCTTCGCGATCTCTGTCAGCTTGTTTGTATGTTCCATAAATGCGGAAATAACTGTATTGAGGCTGAAGCTCTCCAGACGAGTTGTAACATCATAAATCAGTTTATGACGTTCTTTTACCATATCCTTTGACGCCTCGATCTCTTTCTCCTTGCTGTCCTGAAGGAGGTTCCATACTTTCTTCAGGAAACGATATACTCCGTCGATTCCTCTGTCATCCCACTCGGCATCCAGTTCCGGCGGACCTACAAACAGCTCATACATTCTAAGAGAATCGCATCCGTAATCTCTTACCAGATCATCCGGAGATACGACATTTCCTTTGGATTTGCTCATCTTGATACCATTCTTTCCGGTGATCATTCCCTGATTGAACAGCTTTGTAAACGGCTCGTCAAAATCGATCACTCCGATATCACACAGGAATTTTGTGTAAAATCTGGAATAGAGCAGATGGAGCACCGCATGCTCTACTCCGCCGATATACATATCTACCGGAAGCAGCGCATCTGCCTTCTCCCTTGATACAAGCTCCTCGCTGTTGTGATTATCCACATAGCGCAGGAAATACCAGGAAGATCCTGCCCACTGCGGCATGGTATTTGTCTCTCTCTTAGCTGGTTTTCCACATACCGGACACTTGCAGTTTACCCATTCCTCGATACCTGCAAGCGGAGATTCTCCTGTACCTGTAGGCTCATAGGACTCCACATCCGGCAGACGGAGCGGCAGCTCCTCTTCCGGTACCGGCACAGCGCCGCAGTCCGGACAGTGTACGATCGGGATCGGTTCTCCCCAGTAACGCTGACGGGAAAATACCCAGTCACGCAGCTTGTAATTTACCGTAGCTCGTCCGATTCCTTTTTTCTCTATAATATGCGGGCCTTCCTTTTTCAGCACAGAAGATTCCATTCCGTTCCACTCTCCGGAATTGATCATGATTCCTGATGCCTCGGTATATGCCTCTGTCATATTTTCTATTTCTTTGCCGTCTTTGGAAATAACCTGAACGATCGGGATTCCGAATTTGGTAGCAAATTCAAAGTCGCGGTCATCATGGGCAGGTACGCACATGATCGCTCCTGTACCATAATCCGCCAGTACATAATCGGACAGCCAGATCGGTGTCTTCTCTCCGTTCAGCGGGTTGATGGCATAACTTCCTGTAAAAACGCCTGTCTTCTCCTTATCCTGCAGACGATCCACGTTTGACTTCATGGATGCCTCATAAATATACTGGTCAACCGCCTCTTTATATTCCGGTGTAGCGAGCTCTGCCGCCAGCTTATGTTCCGGAGCAAGTACCATGAAAGTAGCGCCGTACAGCGTATCCGGTCTTGTGGTGTAGACTGTGATCTTATCGTCCCGTCCTTCTACCGGGAAATCCACTTCCGCTCCGTAGGATTTACCGATCCAGTCAGACTGCATCTTTTTCACTTTCTCCGGCCAGTCAAGCTTGTCCAGATCATTTAAAAGACGCTCTGCATAAGCGGTGATCTTCAGCATCCACTGACGGAGGTTTTTCTTCGTCACTTCCGTACCGCATCTTTCACATTTTCCGTTTACAACCTCTTCATTTGCAAGACCTGTCTTACAGGACGGACACCAGTTGATCGGAAATTCTTTTTCATATGCCAGACCCTCTTTGAACATTTTCACAAAGATCCACTGTGTCCATTTATAAAATTCCGGGTCCGTTGTATTGACTTCCATATCCCAGTCATACAACGCTGCGATCTGGTTGATCTGCTCTTTGATGTGCTTTACATTTTCTGCAGTAGATTTTGCCGGATGTACTCCCATCTTGATCGCATAGTTTTCTGCCGGAAGTCCGAACGCATCCCATCCCATGGGATGAATAATATAATATCCCTGCAATAATTTGTATCTGCTCCACACATCAGAAATAACATATCCTCTCCAGTGTCCTACGTGGAGGCCATTTCCTGATGGATACGGAAACATATCCAGGCAGTAATATTTCTCGCGCTCTTTGCCAGTCTTATCTACTTTGACGTTAACTGGATTTTTCTCCCAGTTTTCCCGCCATTTTTTCTCAATCGCCTTATGATTATAAGGTACAGCCATTATTCATTCCTCCTAAATCATGCATACGCGTAAATACTCTTCCTTGATAAATGCATATACAGCCAAGAGTATACACTATCTTTTAATTTTACCATACGAGTTTTTCCTGTCAAGTTTTCCCCGGCAATTATCTTTAATAATATGTAAGAAAATTTCCCGGTTTTGCTGGACAAACCCCGCTTCTTTCTATTATGATATATAAGCATGGCCATTTTAGAGGAAGCGCATATTTCCTGCCAAAATGACCGATTATAGAATCCAACACAACAGGAAAGAGAGGTTTGAACATGTTTGCACAAATCATCAACACTTTGAGCGATCTTTTGTACAGCTACATTCTGATTGTCCTGCTTCTTGGTACAGGGATCTACTTTACTTTCAAGACACGTTTCGTACAATTTCGCATGCTGGGTGAGTCTATCCGCGTCGTAATGGAACCCAAAAATGACGAAAACGGTCTTTCTTCTTTTCAGGCTCTGATGGTATCCACCGCTTCCAGAGTAGGAACGGGAAACATTGCCGGTATTTCTACGGCCATATGCCTTGGCGGCGCCGGAGCTGTCTTCTGGATGTGGGTAACTGCTCTTCTCGGCAGTGCCTCTGCGTTTATTGAGAGTACTCTGGCACAGATCTACAAAAGAAAAGCTCAAGACGGAACCTGCTATGGCGGGCCTGCCTACTATATCCAGGCAGTTCTGAAAAAACGATGGCTGGGAGCCTTGTTTGCTGTCTTTTTGATCATGACCTACATGGTTGGTTTCAATCTTGTAGCATCTTTCAACATCACTGACTCCTTCCGTACTTACAGTTTTTTTAATGAATCCACGACTCCGATGGTAGTTGGAGGTATTCTTGCAGTTATTTTCTGCCTGTGTGTATTTGGCGGAAGTACACAGATTTCCAAAATCACCGGAATCCTTGTTCCTTTTATGGGTATTTTTTATCTTGCTGTAGCGCTGTTTATCGTTGTAACACATTTTAATCTTATACCGCAGATGTTTGCAGATATTTTCTCCAATGCTTTTGACTTAAAGGCTATCTTTGGAGGCTTTACAGGATCCTGCATCATGCAGGGTATCAAAAGAGGACTTTTCTCCAATGAAGCCGGTGTCGGTTCCGCTCCTAACGCCGCTGCAAGCGCATCCGTATCCCACCCTGTAAAACAGGGACTTGTCCAGATGCTTTCTGTATTCATTGACACAATCCTGATCTGCTCCGCAACGGCATTTATGCTTCTTTGCTCTGGGGTAGCTCCCAGTGATGAACTCAAAGGTATGCCCTGGGTCCAGACTGCGGCAGCGGAATCTCTTGGATCCTTTGGTACTGTTTTCATCACGGTAGCCCTGTTCCTTTTTGCCTTTACAACTCTGATCGGAAATTACTTTTATGCAGAAATGGGCCTTGGTTATCTCTGTGATAAAAAACCGGGCAAAAAACTTCTGACTGTTTTCCGTCTGTTTGCAGCAGTTGTAGTATTTGGCGGATCCTTAATGGAATTTAGCGTAGCATGGAGTACAGCAGACGTAATCATGGGCTTTCTGGCACTGATCAACCTGCCTGTCATCATCCTGCTGGGCGGACCTGCCGTACATTGTCTGCAGGATTATATCAAACAGAAAAAAGCCGGCAAAAATCCGGTCTTCAAAGCTGCAGATATTGCCCTGAAAGACAAGACAGACTTCTGGAATTAAGTATTGTTTCTCTCATTAAATTCATGTATAATAAATGTTAAGAAAATACGTATGTCAAATACATAAAAAAGGAGTGTTTCCCATGGTAAATTTATTGACAGGGCCGAAAGGCAGCGGTAAGACACAGCAGATGATCGATCTTGCAAATCAACAGGCAAAGGCATGCAGCGGGAATGTAGTTTTTATCAAAAACAGTCATCGTGATACAAGCAGCGTAGCATTTGATATTCGGGTTGTATGTATGGACGACTATGATGCGATCACAAATATTGATGAATATATCGGTTTCCTGTACGGAATGTACAGTGCTAATCACGATGTAGAGTGTATCTTTATCGATGGAATTTTGAAACGCGACCACATCAAATCAGAGGACATGCCAAAATTCGTAGAACGTCTGGAAAAGATTTCCGCACAATGCGACATTGATTTTTACGTCAGCATCAGCGCCGGAAAGGATGATCTCACAGGAATCAATCTTTCAGAGACCTGTAAGGTATTAAATTAAAAAGTTGGGGAAAACAAAAAGGTTCTGTGCAAATGAAAATGATTGACACAGGACCTTTTTTAGACCGTAAAATAACGTCGGGGACAGAGTATTTGCAAAATACTCTGTCCCCGATCTGTAAAAAGAAGTTTTCCTTCTATGCTATCTCATTATATTTCTGTGCAATATTCAGCGCATGATCTCCGATTCGCTCAAAATCTGTAAGGATTTCGGAATAGATAATACCTGTATCTGCCTGGCAGGTTCCTTTCTGCATGCGGTTTACCTGTTTGTCACGGTATTCATCCCTCATATCGTCAATCCTCTGCTCATTCTGTGCTGTGCGCTCCAGAATCTTTTCCTTCTCTCCCCGCGTAAATCCTTCCAGTGTATCGATCGTTTTCAGACACATGTCACGCATCGCCCGCACTTCGGAAAGCGCTTCCTCGGAGAAAGTCTGTTTCCACTTTTTCAGATTAGATGCATATCCCGCAATATTCATCGCATGATCGCCAATTCGTTCCAGATTGCCCACTACAGTATAGTAGCCGTTGATATTTACCAAATCCTGACTGCCGGCCTCTGTAGACATTACATGGACAATATAACGGGATATCTCCACATTGAGGTAGTCAATGTATTCTTCCCTCTCATCAATCTCTTCCCGCTTCTCAACATCATTGTTTAAGAGGGCATCAAAACTCTCCTCTACATTTTTACGGACCATACCTGTCATACGGTCAACTTCCTTCTCAACCTGTGTCTGTACAATTGCTGCATGTCCCACCTGATAATTGGTCTCAAAGGGAACAATATATTTGAGACGTTTGACTTCCTCCTTCTCTTTTTCGCTCTCCGGAAGGATTTTCTCTGCCAGCTTCGCCATATAAGTTCCGAATGGCAGAAGGAGCAGTGTCGTCACAATATTAAACGTCGTATGCACATTGGCGATCTGTGCAGCCGGGTTACCCGGTGCTGTCTGTGCCATCAAAGATGTGAATGGTGTCACTATACAAATAATTGTAAATAAAACAGAACCGATAATATTGAACATTAAATGAATGATCGTGGTTCTCTTCGCGTTCGTCTTTGTTCCGATAGACGCCAGAACCGCTGTAATACATGTTCCTATATTCTGTCCAAACAGAATATATACCGCACTGGAAAGAGGAACAAGTCCAGCTGTAGCAAGCGCCTGCAGAATACCTACTGACGCGGAAGAGGACTGGATGATCGCGGTAAAAATCGCACCCATTGCAATTCCTGCCAGCGGATTCTGGAAGGTTGTCATAAAGTTAATGAACACTTCCGAGCTCTGGAGAGGAACCATAGCAGCCCCCATCATATCCATACCGATGAAGAGCACACCGAATCCGGCGATCACTTCACTGATATGTCTTACTTTTTCTTTTTTCACAAACATGATGCACGCCACGCCGACAAATGCAAAAAACGGCGCCATAGCCCCTACATCGAGAGCGATCAGCTGTCCGGTAATGGTTGTACCGATATTGGCTCCCATAATTACCCATACAGCCTGTCTAAGAGTCATAAGTCCTGAATTTACAAATCCCACAACCATGACTGTGGTTGCTGAAGACGACTGAATAACTGCGGTAATGATCGCACCTGCAATAACACCTTTGATCCGGTTAGAAGTAAGTTTTTCCAGGATTGTCTTCATTTTGTTTCCTGCCGCTGTTTCCAGACCGGTACTCATCATCTGCATACCGTACAGGAAAAGTGCAAGTCCCCCTAGCAACTGCAAAACTTCTGTGATTCCCATAATTTTTTCCATCCTTTGTATGATTGTTTTTATTTTTTACCTTTTAGATAAGCTCTTCATAAAAGAGCAGCATCAAAGGCATAGTAACAATACAGAAAATTACAGACATAACATTTATTACACTGGCATATATGGCATCTCTGTCATGTATCTGCGCAAGCTGCGTCACCATAACCGCTGCCGGAGCGCTGGCTGCCAGTATGACGATCATCAGGATATATTCAGCATCCGGATGAAGATTTCGGATTCCACTGCATGCAAAAATCAGTATAATGATCATCGGAAAGAAAATCAGCCGTAAAAAGCAGATAAAATATGGCCTTTTCTGGCAAAATACCCATTTCAAATCTACATTTCCAATGATCATTCCCACAACCATCATGCTTGCAGGTCCTATCATATCCCCAAATCCACTGATACACTCATTTACGATCACAGGCAGGCGTATTTTCGTAAGGAACAAAAACAGTCCTGTTATAATCGCAATGATATTCGGATTCAGTAATATTTTCCTGTAATTCATCTCCAGTCCCTGACAGATCACTGACTGCCCATGGGTCCAGATAAGTATCGTCTGTACGATCATAAATGCAGTTGTGTAAAATACCCACTCTGCTCCAAGTACTGCTCCCACCAGGGGAACGATCAGATTTCCGGAGTTACTGTATTCCACTGAAGCTTTCTCAATCCCATTCAAATGGAACGGTTTCGATAGAAGCTTCCCTCCACCGATCAAAATAATATGCACCAGTATCGAAGCCCCTCCGGCCAGAAGGAGCCCCTTGACCTTATCTGCAGTAAAATCGATCTGAAATGCATCAATGATCACACAAGGAGAACAGATATACACTACCAGATTTGAAATGATCCGGCTTTCATATTCTCTGAATTTTCCGGATTTCACGGCCAGATAACCTACCAGCCCCATCAAAAAGAGCGCTGCGATCTGCTCCGCCAGCAGTATACTTAATTCCATTGTTCTCTCATCCCATCTTTTCCTCGCCCGTCTAACGGATAGCCGTTACCGTATTGGCAGGAGTATCTTCTTTATACTCCATTGTAATTGTCTGTCCTTCTTCATATCGAATGATGTCGATATGATCCACTACCGATACATCAAAAATCTGGTCTGAACTGTCAAGCATAATATAGTAGTGAGAATTTCCATCCACGACACCTTGAGCAATTTTCGTAATCTTGCCGCTTATGCTCTTTTCCTGCCGGGTATCCTCTTCTTCTTTTGTAATTCCATTTTTCACAAGGAGATTTCTGTAGCTTTCCTCACATTCATTTACACTGTCTCCCACTGCCACAATCTGATATTTCTGAATATTGACAAGGGCATATTTTTTTACCAGCCCGGCATCATCTTTCAGTGCGATAAAATATGTCGGTTCATCTGCCACATTAAGCAGCATCGGAAAAGTGGCCGTGTATTTCAGATTCTGCACCTGCCCTTCGGCAGACGCCATGGCCGCTGCCTCTGTTGCACCTTCCACTTCATAGTACCTTGTTTCCATTGTCCTCTGGTTTGCCAGAACGAATCCTACATTGGACTGATCTCCATTTACTGAGGTCACGCCGGTATACATCCACACATCATCATCCAGAGCCAGATAATTATATCCTTCTGTAGCCCGCAGACAATCCCTCTGCCCTAAAATACTATTGAAGAATCCATGCTTCAACGTACCGTAATAATTGAACAGTTCCACCAGAAGATCTGCGGAATAGGCACGGTCAATCCACTGTGGCGCATCTTCCACATCATAGGTTGTCGTTTCCCCTGTAATTGCATTACAGAGTACGACCTTTCCTACTGTTTCTCCTCCAAATAATCCAATATTAAATTTTTTCACCGGAGCGATCCAATATGGAACTCCTTCATCATCAATTTCAAAGCTCAGTTCCCCGTAAATATAGGTCGGATGAGCAAACCTCAAATGACGGTATATATTCCTGTTAAAGTATTCGCTTGTGGAATATTTGATACCTTCCTCCAATTTAACCAGCTCTGTATTTTGATTCGTCATATCGATCATGATATAGGCCGGTATTCCTTCCGACTGATTTGTCAGCCACTTAATGGGACTTGCATATTTCAGAGGAGATACCCTCACCGGTCTGTCCTGGTAGTTGATCTGACTGTAGATATTATCTGCCTCAAACTGTGATACCATGTCCACCATGCTTCCCATTTTTCTGTCGCCGAGAATTTCAGCAGAATCCTTATCAAGAAGCGGTATTTTGTCAAAAGAAACTTCTTCGATATCTTTTGTAAATTCTCGTTCCTCTACCTTTAAAAGACTTTGATATTTTTTCGCATTAATAATAGGTGAGGACAGGAGTGTCCCTGCCAGATAAACCACTCCGATAATCAGGATCAAAATCCCGAAAATTTTCATGACTCTGGACTGCTTCAGTTCTGTTCTTCCCAACCGTTTTCTTACTGCATAGGCAACTGCAAGCACAGCAAGAAGGAACAGCGCAAAAAACCAGACGTCCGACGAGTGGATATTAATTGCCGGGAGCGCTACATAATAGTAGATTCCTGCAAGGATCAGGACAATCATCCCCAGCAATACTTTTCTGCTTGTTTTCATAATTCCTCCTTTTTATGGAGTCTTAAAATTTTTTTCTCCATACATAAGAGAATAACATTAAAAACGGGAAGATTTCAAGCCTTCCGGCCAACATATCTAAACAAAACACAAATTTTGCCAGAAGTGAATAGTCTGCAAAACTTCCCACCGGCCCGGTCATACCAAGGCCGGGGCCAACATTACCCAGCGCTGTGATCACCGAACCGACTGTCGTTTCAAAATCAAAATTATCCAGTGAAACAATCAAAACTGATACGATCGCAAGGGTAATATAGGCAAGCAGATATACATAGACATTTCTTATTGTATCCTCGCCCAGCTTCTTTTTATTCAGCTTTACTACATTTACTGACTTAGGGTGCAGCATCTGTTTGATTTCTTTATAAATACTTTTCAGGGAGATCAAAAGTCTTGATACTTTGATTCCGCCTCCTGTGGAAGACGCACAGGCTCCAATGATCATCAGTGCTACAAGCACACATCTGGAAAACTCCGGCCACAGCATATAATCTGCTGTAGCGTATCCGGTAGTGGTAATGATCGATGCTACCTGAAATGCCGAATAGCGGAATGCTTCGGCCACAGACCCGTATATCGGATAAATATTGATCATTATCATTACGACCGCACCTGATATGATGAGCAGATATGCCCGTAATTCTTCATTTTTAAATACCAGTTTAAATTCACGGACCGCCAGGAAAAAGTACAGGTTAAAGTTGATCCCGAACAGAATCATAAATACACTGATCACTCCATCCAGATAGGCGCTGTCGAAATGCCCCACACTGTCTGCATAATTGGAAAATCCGCCTGTCCCCGCTGTCCCAAATGCATGGATCAGAGAATCAAAAAGATTCATTCCTCCCAAAAGCAGAAGAACAACCTGGATCGCCGTCAAAATAAAATACATTCCGTAAAGGATCTGCGCTGTTGTCCGTGATTTTGGAACCAGTTTATCTTTCTCTGGCCCTGGTACTTCCGCGCGCATCAGATGAATGGAACTTTGCTTGTCCAGGTTCGTCAGCACCATAACAAAAACGAGCACACCCATTCCGCCTACCCAGTGTGTCAGACTTCTCCAGAAAGTCATACACTGCGGAAGCACTTCCACGTTCTTCAGAATCGTAGATCCTGTCGTGGTAAATCCGGATACGGTTTCAAAAAATGCATCCATATAATTCGGGATCGATCCGGAAAGGAAAAAAGGAAGTGCTCCAAAAAGCGACCACAAGATCCAGGCTGATGAAACGATCAGCAGGCCGTCTTTTCCGTAAAGCATCGTATTTTCCGGTTTCTTCCTTCCTGTCAGCAGGAAAATAACTGCCAGCACCGCGGCCGTAATAACAAAATAAACCGCACATTTTTCCTGATAGATCAATCCTACAAGCGCCGGGATCAGAAGGAGAAGCCCCTCCACTCCCATCATTTTACCGAGAATATGTAAAATCATCTTCCTGTTCATTTTTTGTTTCCCTCTATTTCTCCAGCATATCCTTCAGGTCATTGACTCCCCGCTCTGTTGTTACGATTACAACGCTGTCCCCGACTTCAATATGATCATCACCATTGGGAATCCGGATTTTTCCCTTTCTCCCGATGCAGGCAATAAGATAGTTTTTCTTTGTCTTCAGATCTTTCAGAGGGATGTTGGTGTATTCACATTCCTTCCGGATAATAAATTCCAATGCTTCAACTTTACCGTTTACCAGTCGGTACAGAGCTTCCACGTTGGCACTTTTTAAGGATTTACGCCTTGCCCTCACATAGCTTAGAATCACATCGGCAGTTGCACTCTTTGCCGACACAATACTGTCAATTCCCAGTCCTTCCACCATCTGTGCCCTGGAATCCTCATTAACCTTAGCAACGATCTTCGGCACATTTTTTGTTTTCGCAAACAGCGCCATGATAATATTTTCTTCATCCATTCCTGTCAGAGCCACAAGGGCATCAGCATGCTCAATCCCCTCTTCGATCAAAAGGTCGTGATTTGTAGCATCTCCATGGATGATCGTTGCGTCCGGCAGCATTTCACAGAGCTTTTCACATTTATTATAATCCTTCTCGATGATCTTTACATTCATTCTGTCTGATCCGAGCTGGCTTGCCAGATAATAGCTTACGCTGCCGCCTCCGCAGATCAGCACATTTTTTACTTTTCCGCTTCTCTTTCCCAGGGCATTAAAAAATGACTCCAGCTCCTTATGGGTAGCAGCCATATGGATCTTATCCCCTTCTCTTAACACTGTTTCTCCATCCGGAATAAATACATCATTTCCACGCTTTACTGCACATACCAGTATCTTGATCTGATATCTCCGGTAAATCTCTGCCAATGAAAGATCTTTCAGGCGGCTCTCAGCACGAATGGGAAATTCCACCAACTCCACCCGGCCTTTTACAAAAGTTTCCACCTTGCTGGTATCCGGAAAAAGAAGTACTCTTGCAATCTCATGAGAAACTGCAAGTTCCGGATTTACAGCCATACTAAGATGCAGATCCTCTTTGAGCAACCCGATCTGTTTATAATAGATGGGATTCCTTACTCTGGCAATCGTATGCTTTGCCCCCAAACGCTTGGCAAGGAGACAGCTTAGCATATTCAACTCGTCTGTAGATGCACAGGCAATCACCAGATCGGCATGTGGAACGTCCGCTTCCTTCTGAACTTCAACATTTGCGCCGTCTCCTGTAATACAGAATATATCCATGCGATTCAGCGCTTCCTTCAGTCTGCCTTCATTCTGGTCGATCAACACAATATCATAATCCTCTTCGGAAAGCTGGGCAGTCAGTTTATGGCCTACCTTTCCATCTCCAATGATAACTATCTTCACCGTTTTTCCCTCTTTTTTATGTAGTTTTTCTATAGGTTTTTTCTTGCCCTGATATTATGGCAAGTGGATTATAGCACTTTTAGTATTATACTGCAATAGAAAAAAGAGACATTCCAGGAAAGGAATTTCCTCCCTGAAATATCTCTTAAATCACTTTGTTTTAGGTTATCTTATGCCTCTTCTGCAGCTCTCTTTGCAATCTCTGCTTCCTGTACATCAGACGGGGCCTGCTCATAGCGGGCAAATTCATACTCATACGTACCGCGTCCGCCTGTCATGGAACGAAGATTTGTACAATATCCGAACAGACCTGTCATCGGCACATCTGCTTCAACTACCTGATAACCGCCGCTTACCGGGTTCATACCAAGCACACGGCCTCTTCTCTTATTCAGATCACCCATAATATCTCCGGTATACTCATCCGGGACTGTGACCTTCACAGAAGCGATCGGCTCAAGCAGAACGGGGCCTGCCTCCATGAAACCTTTCTTAAATGCCTGGATCGTTGCTGTCTTGAACGCCATTTCTGAAGAATCTACAGGATGGTAAGATCCGTCATAGAGAACTGCCTTCACGCCTACAACAGGATATCCTGCCAGAGGTCCTTTCAGGACAGATTCCTGCAGTCCCTTCTCTACTGCCGGGAAGTAGTTCTTCGGAACAGCGCCTCCAACTACTTCTTCTTCAAATACATAAGGAGTCTCCAGATCGCCGGACGGCTCAAAACGCATTTTAACATGTCCATACTGTCCGTGTCCTCCGGACTGTTTCTTATACTTTGTATCAACATCGGATTTTTTACGGATAGTTTCCCGGAAAGCAACCTTCGGCGTCTCCAGAGTAATCTCGCATTTATACCTTGCAAGGAGCTTGCTTGCAACTACCTCCAGGTGCTGATCTCCCATACCATAGATCAGGCTCTGCCGGTTTTCGCTGTCATTGACTGCGCGAAGCGTAACATCCTCTGCCATCATTTTCTGCAGCGCCTGTGATACTTTGTCCTCGTCGCCTTTATTTTTCACTACATACTTCATATATGTATATGGTTTGGAATAATCTGTCTTTCCGTATACGATCTGACTGGATTTCGCGGACAGTGTATCCCCGGTCTTTGTGCTGGAAAGCTTTGCGATGGCGCCGATGTCTCCGGCAAACATCTCGCTTACCTCAACCGGCTTGTTTCCGCACATTGTATAGATCTTTCCAAGTTTTTCCTCTGTCTCTGAAGTAGTATTGTAGAGAACATCATCTCCCTTCAGAACGCCGGAGCATACTTTAACGAAGGAATATTTACCGATAAACGGATCCACCATTGTTTTAAATACATACGCGCTCTTTGCTGCGGAAAAATTGTAGTCTGCTTCAAAGATCTCATTTGTTGTTTTGTTGAGTCCCGCACATTTTCTGCAGTCCGGGCTTGGGAAGAAACGAACAATATCAGAAAGGAGGTTGGCAACTCCCTGTGCCTGAATATTGGATCCCATTGCCACCGGAACAATATCGCCGTCCATAACCTCAGTACGCATTGCCGCCCTGATTTCTTCTATTGAAAATTCTTCTCCGGCAAAATACCGTTCCATAAATTCTTCACTTGTCTCTGCTACTGCTTCAAGAAGTTTTTCCCTGTAGATTTCCAGGTTTGGTTTACAGTAATCCGGAATCTCGCACTCTTCTCTCTGGCCGATGCCTGTATAACGTCTTCCTGCATTCTTGATAACATTTACATAGCCTACTAACTTTTCATTTTCGCGGATCGGCTGAAAATGAGGCGCGATCACCTTTCCATACCGGTCTGTCAGCTGCTGTACCACTTCACGGAAGCTGGCATCATCCACATCCATCTCTGTCACATAAACCATGCGGGGCAGATTGTATTTATCGCAGAGTGCCCAGGCCTTCTCCGTTCCTACCTCTACACCTGCTTTTCCGGAAACAACAATAACTGCGGCGTCAGCTGCACTGACCGCTTCCTCCACTTCTCCGACAAAGTCGAAATATCCCGGCGTATCCAGAATATTGATCTTTGCTTTTTCCCACTCGATGGGTACCAGTGTTGTGCTGATAGAAAATCCCCGCTTCTGTTCCTCTTTATCAAAATCACTGATCGTATTGCCGTCGGCTACCTTTCCCATACGGCTGGTGGCTCCCGATACGTAAGCCATTGCCTCAACAAGGCTTGTCTTTCCGCATCCTCCGTGTCCCAAAAGAACCACGTTCCTGATTTCGTCCGTTCTGTAAACCTTCATATGGCTGCCTCCTTGTTTTGTAAAATCTCATGGGTATATTGTACTAAAAAAAAACTGTTTTTACAACTATTTCATGCACATTTTACAAAATACTGCCTGGTATTAATATACAATTCTGTCTTGAGGAAATTTTTTTCCATTCAGTCAGATTTAAATATCACCTGGTCTTTGACAAGCCCCGGCGGACATAGTAAAATTTAACTAATTGTGATGAAAGATCATTTCATCTGACTACAGCTATCAGAGAGGACTTTAGCAATTTATGAATGAATTTACACACTCCTTTTTATCGTCTGCTGAGGTAAGACGCAAAAAAATCGGTTTTATCGGACTTGGGCTGATCGGCGGCTCCATTGCCCGGGCAATCCGGCAGTATTATCCGGAATATACCATTACCGCATTTGACAAAAACAAAGAAACGCTGGCACTTGCTACCCAGGAGTCTGTGATCGACGTTGCCGCCGTTCATATTGACGACAGTTTCCGGGGATGCGACTATATTTTCTTATGCGCCCCTGTTTCCTATAATAATGCTTATCTTAAGCAGGTTGCCTGTTATCTGAAAGAGGGATGCATTCTGACGGATGTAGGCAGCGTGAAGACAAGCATCCATCAGGAAATTAAAAAACTGAAATTAGGGAAGTATTTCATTGGCGGACATCCTATGGCCGGCTCTGAAAAAAGCGGATATACCAATTCCAAGGCAATGCTGATCGAAAATGCCTACTATATCCTGACTCCTGCCCAGGAAGTCCCTGAAGAGAAGATTTCGGAATTTCAGAATTTTATTGAAAGCCTGAAGGCGCTGCCGGTTGTGCTGGACTATCATCTCCATGATCAGATCACAGCCGCTATCAGCCACCTTCCCCACATTATCGCCTCCACCCTCGTCTGCCTGGTAAGAGATGCAGATACGCCGGATGAGCTGATGAAACAGCTGGCAGCCGGAGGTTTTAAAGATATCACGCGGATCGCCTCCTCCTCGCCTACCATGTGGCAGCATATCTGTCTGAAAAACAAAGAGAATATCTCTCATATTCTGGAACAGTATATTTCTGTACTGGAAGAGGCAAAAGCATCGGTAGACGAAGGGGATGAACAGGCCCTTTACCATCTTTTCGACAGTTCAAGGAATTATAGAAATTCGATTCCCGGCGGATCATCAGGACCCATCAAAAAAGTATTTGCCGTTTACTGTGATATCATTGACGAAGCCGGAGGGATTGCAACAATTGCCACCATTCTTGCTTCCAATAACATCAACCTGAAAAACATCGGCATCATTCACAACCGCGAATTTGAAGAAGGGGTTCTGCGCATAGAATTTTACGATGACGCCTCCTCAAGAAAGGCGTCGGAACTTCTGCAGAAATACAGGTATATTGTTTATGAACGGTAAGTTTACACACAATCAGTTGATCACTCCCGCAATGCACCCGCTGTCCGGAACTATCCGCATTCCCGGCGATAAATCTATTTCTCACCGCGCCGTTATGCTGGGCGCCATTGCAAAGGGAACCACAAGGATACAGGGATTTCTGCCCGGAGCGGACTGCCTGTCTACAATAGAATGTTTTCAGAAAATGGGGATACGTATAGAATATGCAGACTCTTCCAGCGTACGTTCCGACAATTCTTTTTCACCGGAACTTCTTGTACATGGCCAGGGGCTCCATGGATTGAAGCAGCCGGATGGACCTTTGTATACGGGAAACAGCGGAACAACTACCCGGCTGATCTCCGGTATTCTGGCAGGACAGGATTTCAGCTGCATTTTGACAGGGGACGACTCTCTGAACCGGCGGCCGATGAATCGGATCATCGAGCCTCTGTCCCAGATGGGCGCTTCTATTAAAAGCATTTCCGGAAATGGCTGTGCGCCCCTTGGCATCTCCCCCGGAAAGCTTCATGGGATCCGGTATAACTCCAAAGTTGCATCTGCCCAGGTAAAATCTGCCGTCCTTCTGGCCGGGCTGTATGCAGACTCCCCCACAGAGGTGACAGAGCCCGCGCTTTCCCGAAATCATACGGAATCCATGCTGTCCGGCTTTGGTGCCGACGTTTCCTCGCATCAAAATGAGAATGGTTCCTGGTGCGCCTCCATCCAGCCCTGCCGGGAACTTTTTGCCCAGGATATCCAGGTACCCGGAGACATTTCCTCAGCAGCCTATTTCATTGCTGCTGCCCTTCTGATCCCCGGCTCCCGGCTTCTTATCAAAAACACCGGGATCAATCCCACCCGGGCCGGCATCCTGAAAATATGCAGGGAAATGGGCGCTGACATCACCTGCATCAATCAGCATGTTTCTGCCGGTGAGCCTACCGCTGATCTGCTGGTAAACTACTCTCCTCTTCACGGCACAGCCATTGGCGGATCTGATATCCCTACTCTCATTGACGAGCTGCCGGTTATCGCTGTTCTTGCAGCATACGCCAAAGGTACCACTGTCATCTCCGATGCCGCTGAACTGAAAGTCAAAGAAAGCAACCGGATCGACAGCATCACCCGCGGACTTCAGGCTATGGGCGCTGATGTCATTCCCACTGATGACGGCATGATCATCCACGGCGGAAAAGCATTGAGGGGCGCCGCAATCGACAGCTTCCTTGATCACCGGATTGCCATGGCATTTACAGTGGCGGCCCTTGCAGCGGAAGGGGAGACCATTATACAAAACGCCCAGTGCGTGGACGTTTCCTATCCGGGATTTTATGATGAAATATGCAGTTTGGGACGTAACACTTTTTAAAAGTGTTACGTCCCAAACTGCATAATACCATGGGTAAAACTGCGAAATACCCCGTCCTTTTTTGCTTAATAATACTTCACTGTCACACTTTTCCCCAAATGTTCCGCACATTCTTTCAGCTGTTCCACAAGATTCATCCGAACACTCAGATCAAAAGGAAGATTAGAGCTTTGATGTGCCGGATTCAAAGATTTCCCCACAAAGAGGTGAAGATCCGTACATTCTTCGATTAAAAGCTTGGCCAGCTTTGCCGCTCCGCTTTTTCCGTCCAGTTCATCGAAAAATTCTTCATCAAAATCATCCTGCTCATATCTTTTCAAAAGTCCCAATGCTTTACCGATGGTAAGAACCCCTTCCGTCACCAGATCCAGACCTTCGATCGTCGCTGTAGGCGGAACGCTCGGATCTGCATAATCCAGTGATGTAATGATCTCCTTTTTCAGGACTCTGGCAGCAATATTGGCACTTGTACCTCCGCAGACAACTTTTTTCCCTTCGTTTTTCATAAAATCATGAATCACCTGTTCATCGTCCTCTTTATTGGTTGGAGGACCGGTAAAAATATTCACAATTCTCCGTTCGATCACACGAGTCACTGCTACTGTCGTATCATCTCCCGGCTTCTCGCCATACAGCTCAAAGCAGGCCTGCGACAGCATTGCGGCAAGCCGGGATGCGGATAATGTCTCTTTCGTGCATTTCAGTGTATATTCAGCCATGCTTTCCCATGTCCATCCGAAATTCAAAAGCTCGCCGACTCCCGCATAGATCACGCCGTCGCTCATCAGCACAAAGCAGTCGTTTAACTGTACCTGAAACCGATATTCCCTGATCTTCTTGTCCTCGATCATCCGTTCCTCATATGGATAATCCACGATTTTTTTATCCCGGATAAAAACGCAGGAAGGATTGTCAAATTCTACCAGATACGCACTTCCATCATGGAAAATCTGCAGAATACTGAAGGTGGCATAGGCAACTTCTCTCACTTTACAGACCGGCAGCGTACTCGCGATGGTCTCCACACAGGAATCAATGGCCGCTCCATTCAGAAGCATGGTGCCGAGGATTTTAGACGTCAAAGTTGCCAGAATATTGGCTTTTACTCCGCTTCCCATGCCATCTGCCAGGATCACAATATCTGAATCCTTTGTTTTCAGAATCTCAACCTTATCTCCACACAGCTCCTCATGGTGTTTATTCAGACTCTTCCACGCTATATCAACACGAACGCTCATATCATTCTTCCTCTTCAAATAAAATGGAATCCCTAAGCTTTGACAGCGTTACCTTTGTCTCTGCCGTTGTTTCTCCAAGAAGCCCTGCAATCTCCTGCGCAACCATCATCTGTTTGTCAATGACTTTCTGCGCCATCTCCACTGTCTCCATCTTCAAATGGTAATGCTGTTCCCTTGCCTTTTCTTCTTTTGTCACATCCTGGTAAGTCACAAGAACGGATTCCAGATGGTCAATATAAATAATGCTCTCTACTACCATCATTTCCGACGCATCCAGGCTGACTTTCTTTCGTATGATCTGTTCCTTTGTATCCAATACCTGAACGATATCCTCCGGCTCAATAAATTCAAAAATATACCGCTCCAGCGCCTCTTCTCTGGATACCCCCAGCATCTTCTGGGCTTTTTTATTACATTCCCGGATCCGAAGCTCTTTATCAATGATCAGTATCATACTGGGCGTCACATCCATAACAATATTGGACATAGACTCTGCCTGTGCAACTGCATGGGGCAGACACATGCCGATCTCTGCTTTTTTCTGAAAAACTGCTTTCGCCTTTGCACGACAGCTTGGATAACCGCATGCCCCGCAGTTCAGCTCATCTTCTTTGGTGTATTTTCCCATAGCGTGCAGCACTTCTTCCATCTGCTCTTCTGTCGGCTCCATATCTGTCACACGGCGGTCCATAAATATTTTCTCCATGTCCACGCCGCTGCCATCGATCTCACTTGCTTCCTCCCGGTAAACCGCCTGATCCTCTACGTCCATCTTTGCTCGGACCACAGACCGCTGCCATTTATCGGATGCAGGCCCTTTTATGCACCCTCCTTCACAGACATTCACCTCAAAAAAGCAGTTTTCAATCTCATTCTTTTTCAATTCATCAAAAAGTTCCATACATGCAGTAAGTCCGTCTACAGAAACTTTATAGTAATTATCCTCCACGGAACTTGCCCGAATGGATTTGATAATACCCCCTCCTACAGGATACAGCTGATTTACTTTCGGACTCGGGTTGCCAAGAGGCTCGCTTGGACACTCTTTCGGGTTGATTCCTTCCCTTTCCCACCACTTTACAATTTCTTCAAAGGTAAGAATAGCGTCAATAGCCCCGCTTACTCTTTCATCACCTTCCGCTTCCTCTTTTTTGGCAATACAGGGACCCAGAAATACAACTTTCACATCATCCCCGTAAATCTGCCGGATCAGGCGTCCATGAGCGATCATAGGCGATACCACCGGCGCCATCAAAGGAACAAGCTCAGGGTAATATTTCTCGATCAGATCGTTTACACTGGGACAGCATGTTGTGATAATGTTGGTCATCTTTCCCTCTTTTAAGAGCCGGCGATATTCTTTTGTTACCAGGGCCGCTCCTTCCGCCGTTTCTCTCACTTCATAAAATCCAAGCTTTTTCAGGGCCGATACAACCTGTCCCGGCTTGTCATAGTCCAGCACTCCCAGATAGGAAGGCGCAATAGAAATGATAACCTTCATATTCTGCCGAAGATAGCCTACAACCCGGTCCATATCACTTGCAAATTTCTTCGCATTCTGGGGACAGACTTCCAGACAATGCCCGCAGTTGATACAGTGGTCTTTCATAATATGAGCCTGGGCATTCTGCACGGAGATTGCCTTTACCTCGCAGTGACGTACACATTTATAGCAATGTCTGCAGCTTGCATCCTTAAAATCTATAACCCGCATTCTCACTCCTCCTTTCCTATGATCTTAAAAAAGAACTCATCCACCTCTTCCGGCCCGATATGGTAAATCTCATCATCCACTTTCACACTGACTTTCCTGGAGCACTTTCCCATGCAAAAAGATCCTCCCAGTTCAATCTGTTCATCCATTCCCTGTTCTTTTACCAGTTCCTGTATCCTTTTTACTACAGTCTCTGATCCCCGCAAATGACAGGAACTTCCAATACAAATTTTAATCTTCATCCGGTATCCCCCTTTATTTTTCGGGCTTTTATCATAGTATATCATCCGCTTTGTCCCCCTGCAACGGAAACAGCAATATACGCCACAATAATAGTGTCTGATACCGCTTGCTTTTTGTCCTGCTCAGATTTACAATAAAATCAGTTTACAAAAACACATTGGTTGTACTTATGTAACATACAAAAGAGGTGGGGAACATGTCGGAATTGAAACGTCACAGAAAAAAACAAAAAAGGAGAAAGTCCAGACATCTGCTGGCCGGAAGCTCGGCATTCTATGCCGGTGTTTTCTCCTGTATTGCTGCAGCCATTGTTGTTTCAGCCCTTCTGTCTGTCTATTTTCCGACTGCAGCAAAACCGGAAAAGGGAAAGCCCAAGGCAGTGGAAGTATCCGCAGAGCCTTCCACCGCCAAAAAACCGGCTTCTATCACTTATACAGCCGCCGGAGACATTATTCTCCACAAACCGTTTCTGGAATCTCCCGTTTATCTGGATTCCCAGGACGGGACCTATGATTACACATCCATTTTCACCTACTGCAAAGATCTCCTGTCAGAGGCCGACTATACCTCTGTCACCTTTGAAGGTTCTCTTGTAGATGGAAGTAACGGCTACAGCGGATACCCTATGTTTCAGGGTCCTGACGCCCTGGCCGACGCTCTGGCAGCAAGCGGGATCGATATGGTAAATCTTGCCAGCAATCATGTATATGATGCAGCAGAAGAAGGTTTTCTGCGTACATTGGATGTAATAAAGCAGAAAAATCTTATCCCCTGCGGTGTCCGGTCTTCCGAAGAGGAAAACAGATATACTATTCAGGATATCGGCGGGATCAAAGTCGGCATCATCAGTTATGTATATGAGACAACCGAAGCGGGCGGGGCTCCATCCATTAACGGCATTCCCTTGTCCGACAGCGCTTCCGCTCTGATCAATTCTTTCGATTACAATGATCTGGACAGTTTCTATACAGAACTTCAGGATTCTTTGGAGGCAATGGAAAAAGACGGAGCTGAATATACTATCGCTTATATGCATTGGGGCACTGAGTACCAGACGCAACAGTCCCAGCAACAGGAGGAGATTGCACAGAAATTATGTGATCTGGGGATTGACGTTCTGATCGGCAGTCATCCTCATGTCATTCAGCCGGTAGATCTTCTCACAAGCACGAACGGAGAACACCAGATGGTATGCGCCTACGCCATCGGCAACTTTCTTTCCAATCAGCAAAAAGAATATATGCAGGCCGAAATGCCCACAGGCGAGACAGAGGATGGATATGTTCTCAGTCTTTCTATCGACAGAGATAAAAAAGGCAATATTTCTCTGACTGACGCTGTTTTCACTCCTACCTGGGTCTATCGCTTTGATGATGTGGGAGCACAGTTTTATATCCTTCCTGTCAACGATCCGGCTGCCCTGGAAACTTCAACCGGCATTTCCGGCATTTCAGCGGAAGCCCAGGAGTCTGCCAGCCGCACCGGGGCTATCATTAACGAAGGAGTGGAAAAAGTAAGAGCAGCTCTTCCCATCAGAAGTTAAATCTGATGGGATTTTTATACGCTGCCGTAAATATCTTCCACTGTTTCCGCAAGGTAATCCGCCCCGGCCGTCTCCAGTTCTTCCCTGCTTCCGTATCCGTACAGCACGCCCATACTGTCAAGGCCGTTTTCTTTCGCCCCCTGGATATCATGCTTCCTGTCGCCGATCATGAGTGCTTTTCTTTTATCTGTAATACTGCACTGCTCCAGGGCATAGGCGATCACATCTCCCTTTTTCACACGATTTTCATCCATAGTAGCCCCGGCAACAAACGTAAAATAGCTGTCCAGGTGAAAGTATTCCAGAATCTGGCCTGCAAAAAATTCCGGTTTTGAGGTGGCCAGCACCAGCGTTTTGCCGTCTTCCTTCATTCTCTTCAACACATCTTCTATTCCCGGATAAAGCTTATTCTCAAATATTCCTTTTTTGCTGTAATATTCCCGGTAAAACCTGATCCCTTTTTTCGCCTCGTCCGCCGAAAATCCATAAAACTCCCGGAAGGAATCTGCCAGCGGGGGGCCGATAAATCGATAGAGTTTCCTTCTGTCCCTCTCATGGATTCCGAATTTTTGCAGTGCATACATAACAGAATTGGTAATTCCCTCTCCCGGGTCTGTCACCGTTCCGTCCAGATCAAACAAAAAATACTGATAATTCTTCATGTTTCCTCCTGAAATCTCCTTCTAATCGAGTAGGAGGTAGGCGATTATTTCGCCTACCGACCTCTCACACCACCGTGCGTACCGTTCGGTACACGGCGGTTCAATCAACTTAACAAGTAACCCGCCTTTCGGCGTAGTAGTCTTCCATAGATACAAGCCCAAACTTAGCCAGTCTCTCTTTACTGATTCCAATGTGGAGATTCCAGCTCCTGCACACTCTGGCATATCCCTTTGCATACGAAATACCATGTGCCGCACGCCGTGGCAGTCCGAGCTTGATAAGGTTCTTTTCCCTGTTCTTAGGTGTTTTCCAGTGTTTCCAGATACACATCCGCAATCGAAAGCGGATATGCTTATCGAGCTTTCCACATAACTTTTTCATGCTTCCGATTTTGAAGTAATTAATCCATCCTCGTATCAGTTGGTTGAGTTTCTCCACCTTATAGGTGTTGCTGACTCCCCAACTCCTACATGTAAGTTTCTTCATTTGCTCCTTAAACTTTTCCACCGCTTTCGTGTGGGGTCTGGCTTTATATCCTTTGGCAAATGAGTCATAGTAAAATCCAAACCCAAGATACTTTATCCCTTTTGGTTTATCTACCTTGCTCTTTTCGGCATTCACTTTGAGTCCGAGTTTATTCTCTATAAATCTCGTCACACTCTTCATGACCCGTTCCGCCGCCTGCCTGCTCCCGACCATGATGATTAGGTCATCGGCATACCTGACAAAATCCAGCCCTCTTGCTTCCAGTTCCTTGTCCAGCTCGTTAAGCATGATATTCGCTAATAATGGCGAGATATTCCCTCCCTGCGGTGTGCCGACTATTGTATCTTCATACTCATCGTCTATCATCACTCCGCTGACTAGAAACTTTCTTACCACTGATATCACATCCCCGTCCTTTATGGTTCGTCCGATGATTGTCATCAGCTTATCATGGTCTACCGTATCAAAGAACTTCGCAAGGTCAATGTCTACTATCCAGCTGTGTCCGTCATTCATCATCTCCAATGCCTTTAGGACTGCCTGCTGTGCGCATCGGTTTGGTCTGAATCCGTAACTATGGTCATGAAACTGCTCCTCAAATATCGGAGTCAATACCTGTGCTACCGCCTGTTGTACAAAACGATCAACTACCGTCGGCACCCCCAGGTTCCTTACTCCTCCGTCTGGCTTCGGTATCTCCACTCTGCGTACCGGCTGCGGCTTATATTTTCTCCTCCGTAGCTGTTCCATGATGTTCTCGCCGTTTTCCGAAAGGTATGGACCGAGTTCTTCCACGGTCATTCCGTCTACCCCTGCCGCTCCTTTGTTCCTGACGACTTGCAGATATGCCGCATTAAGATTGTCCTTACTCAATATCTGCTCCATTAGACTACTTATGTCCATGCGTTGTTTCCTTTCTGCCCCTTTTGCCTTTTCCGCCTTTGAAGTTATCGACAGGCGTTGCTCCGGCTACGAAGTGGAACGTACTTCAACTGATTGATTGTTCAGCCCTTCGCTCCATTCCCATTACAGGAACTTCCTCACTACTATGGCTTCTGCTGACTTCTCACTGTTCGTTGTTACTACGGCTGATGAAACCGCCTGTGAGACCTCCCCAGTTAAGGTGCGTATTCTTTCCCTCCATGCACCTGCCACATTTACTCGTACTTCCGGCAACCTTTTGGACTTCAGTGCCTTTTGCCACCTTATCCGCATTTCCGAGCCTTATATGCGGTTCCTGTCCGTCAGGTCAGAGGTTTGCTTACAGCTTCTTTCAGATTCCGTCTCACGGCGGACACCCTTGCTGTTCGGCTATGTGCTTCGTCGTTGCCTACGCGCACTTGGGACTTTCACCCATTAGAATACGCCCATGCTGGGCAAACAAAATCCCGGAGACGGTATGTTTGCTCCGCCTCCGGGATTTCTTATTATTTGTGGATCTTTTCCTTATCCGGCTAATTCACAGTCCTCTTTACATAAGTTGTATGCAGATATTCGTGAGCCTTATGGCTTCCCGGTTCGCCCAGATATTCCTCATAAAGCTTTTTGATCGCCGGATTTTCGTGGGATTTCCGGATTGATTTTGCCTGATCATTCCGATAGAGCACTCCTGCCCGGATGGCACGTACATCTGTAAAGTTTCTCACATCGCCGGATACCTGCGGCTGTCCGCCTCCATTGACGCATCCGCCCGGACATCCCATGATCTCTATGAAATGATAGCTGGCTTCTCCGGATTTCACCTTATTAAGCAGATTCCTTGCATTGTTAAGTCCTGAAGCAACTGCCACTTTAATGTCCATTCCGGCCACATTGTAGCTGGCCTCCTTGATTCCTTCTGTGCCGCGCACATCGGTAAATTCCAGATTGGCAAGTTCTTCACCGGTCAGAACTTCCACTGCAGTACGAAGAGCGGCTTCCATTACTCCTCCGGTTGCGCCGAAGATCACACCTGCACCTGTAGATTCGCCCATCGGATCGTCAAATTTCTCATCCGGCAGCGCAGTAAAGTCAATGCCGCACCTTTTGATCAGCCGGGCCAGTTCTCTTGTGGTGATGGCAATATCCACATCCGGAACTCCCGCTGCATTCTGATCATCTCTTCCGATTTCAAATTTCTTTGCCGTACAGGGCATTACACTGACGGACACAATCTTTTTCGGATCGATTCCTTCTTTTTCAGCAAAATATGTTTTCAGCATCGCCCCGAACATCTGCTGGGGTGATTTGCAGCTGGACAGATTTTCTGTCATATCCGGGAAATAATGCTCACAATATTTGATCCATCCCGGTGAGCAGGAAGTGATCAGCGGAAGTACGCCGCCGTTTTTCACGCGATCCAGAAGTTCTGTAGCCTCCTCCATGATCGTAAGATCGGCTGCCCAGTCCGTATCAAATACCTTA